>NZ_JBHSZD010000001.1:0-2349776 GCF_042662885.1 Halonotius sp. GCM10025705
CACACGATCACGACGATGAGGATCCGTTCGACCGACACGAGGAGGAGACGGCCAACCGTGTCACCGCCCCGATGCAGCCGTTTACCCGCCAGCAGGCGACGACCGGCGGGCTCATTCTGCTTGTTGGCCTGCTCGTCGTGTTCGGCCTCCCGCTGATCGCGCTGTGAGCCGGCTGCCGGCTACAGGCTCTCGGTGAACGAACAGAAGTCGCCGTTTTCTGAAACCGAACAACCCCGTGTTTCGCTGTCGACGCCGGGGCGTGGATACCACGCCAGCGGGTGGTCGGCGACGAGGTCGACGGTTACGCGCTCGCCGAGTTCGAAATCCTCGACGTGGTTGTGCAGACAGTGGATCGTATCACCGCTGTCGAGTTCGACCCGGTAGATGAACGACGGGCCAACATACTGCCGGGAGACGACCTCGCCGTCGGTCTGGTCTTCATGCGCCCGGCCCGCCCGCAAGTCATCAGGTCGCACAAGCACGTCGACAGCGATCCCCTCGTATTCGGCGGCGTAGCCGTCGAGGGTTCGGGCATCGAAGGCACCGATCCCGGTTTTCACGGTGTCGTCGTGAACGTACGCCGTCAGGAAGCTTGCCCGCCCGAGGAAAGAGGCCACAAACCGTGATTTCGGCTGCTCGAAGACGCGTTCGGGCCGACCAAGCTGTTCGATCTCGCCGTCGTTCATCACGGCGACGCGATCGGAGATCGAGAGCGCTTCCTCCTGGTCGTGGGTGACGGAGATCGCGGTGACACCGGCTTCCTTGAGGATCGATCGTACCTCCTCACGCATCTCGACCCGAAGTCGCACGTCGAGATTCGAGAACGGCTCATCAAGCAGCAATACCTCGGGTTCGGGCGCGAGCGATCGGGCGAGCGCGACGCGCTGTTTTTGCCCGCCAGACAGCTGATCAGGAGATTTCTCGCCGTGATCGGGCATATCGACCAGCTGCAAAAGTTCATCGACGCGGGCCTCGGTGTCGACAGCGTCCACATCTTCCAGCCCGAAGGCGATGTTTTCGCGCACCGAGAGATGCGGAAACAGCGCGAAATCCTGAAAGACAATCCCGACGTCCCGTTCCTCGGGATCGGTCGCCTCGGCTGGCCTTGCCACCGGCTCGTCGTTGAGCGTGATTTCGCCGGCGGTCGGCGTTTCAAGCCCGGCCAGCAGCCGGAGGGTCGTCGTCTTCCCGCAGCCGGAGGGGCCGAGTAGCGTGAGGAGTTCACCGCGTTCGACCGTCAGCGAGATCTCCGAAACCGCTGTCTCCTTGCTGAACTCCTTGGTCACCCCGTCGAGTTCGAGAATCGGATCGTCGACGGTCGATTCCGACTCATCCGGCATCGTCGGGTGCTCGGCGTCCTGTGCGACCGCGCCGTGCATGAGTGAGTTGTTTGCCATAGCGATCCGAAATGAAGCAATTTCACAGCCAGCGACGGCGATCGTCGGTGGCGTGGTGGCTCCGTTCTTGCTGTCACACTACTTTAGGATCTCCTAAAAGCATGTCGGCTTCCGTCTCATCAGCTACACCAACAGGGTCTTTACCGGCTGTCGCCTCGACTGTGGTGAAGCAACGGGGTGTCGACGTAGGATACCGACACCCTCGCGCTTCAACCCTACTACCACGAGCGACAGCACTGGCCTCGTTTACAGACAGCAGTTTGCGGCACTCTGTCCGCGAATGTTCTCCCGTCAGCAGCCGGTCGAGCCGACTGCCACAGCGATTTACTCCAGCGTCTTGGGGATCACATCTCGCAGGTCGGCGACCGCCTCCGATTCGAGGTCGACCGTTTCGTCGCCGACCGTCAACGACAACGTGCCGTCAGCAGTCGCGTCGCCGAGCGATTCGACAGCCGCGACGCCGTCGAAGGCCGCTCGCACGCTCTCGGGATCGGTCGTCTCAACCACGACCCGGCCGGGCGTTTCGTCGAACAGCGCGACCGCATCGTCGATGGCCACGTCGGCACCGGCGTCGGCCGTCAGCAACTCAGCCAGCGTGACCGCCAACCCGCCGTGACTCACGTCGTGAGTCGCCAGCGTCGTCTCGTCGCGGGCGACCTCGGCAATCGTGGCGACGAGGTCGGCAGGGTTTTCGGGCAGTTCGGGGAACGCGTCGCTGCCACCCACAGCGTTGAGGTATTCGGAGCCGCCGAGGGCGTCGCCGGCGTCGCCGACGACGAGCAATTCGCCCTCACCGCTGAGCGCGGCCGGCGGGGCGTCGTAGCCGGCTTTCGTGCCGACCATCGCCAGCGTCGGCGTCGGTGGGATCGGGCCGGCCTCCGAATCGTTGTACAGCGAGACATTGCCGCCGACCACCGGCGTCGAGAGGTCGGCACACATCTCCGCGAGGCCGTCGACGATCCCCTTGAAGCCGCCGTACACGTCGGGTTTCTCGGGGTTGCCGCCGTTGAGACAGTCGACCGCTGCGAGCGGCACCGCGCCTTTGGCGGCGATGTTGGTCGCGTTTTCGAGGGCGACCGCTCGTGCGCCACCGTAAGGGTCGGCTGTCGTCCAGTTCGGATTCGCCCCCGACGAGATGGCGAGACCGGTTCCCGCACCCGTTGTGTCGTCGGCGTCGCCGCTCGTCTCCCGGACGGCCATGATCGCCGCGTCGTCGCCGGGCTTCATCGCGGTTCGGAGGCCGACCTCGTGGTCGTACTGTCGGTACACCCACCGCTTGGAGGCGGTGTTGGGGTTCGCAATGACGGCCTCGACCGCGTCGTCGAGATCGGCGTCCGGCAGATCGCGCTCGGCGGGTTCGGGGTCGACGGCGTCAAGATCGTTCATCGGCGCGCCCTCCGCGAGGAATTCGGGGTCGACGTCGACGACGACTTCGCCGTTGAAGGTGCAGGTGTAGTTGCTCTCGCTGACCTCGCCGATCACCGAGCAGCCGAGGTCGAATCGCTCGGCGATCGCCGCCACGCGGTCGACATCCTCAGGCGCGACCTCGTAACACATTCGCTCTTGGGATTCAGCCAGCAGGATTTCCAGCGCGTTCATGTTGGGTTCCCGTTGGTGGACACGATCCAACGCGATGTCCGCGCCGAAGCCACCCTTAGCGACGAGTTCGGAGGAAGCACCGCCGAGGCCGGCCGCCCCGAGATCGCGGGCCGACTGAACGAGGTTCTCGTCGATCAGCGTCTCGCTGGCCTCGATGAGCAGTTTTTCGCTGTAAGGGTCGCCGACCTGTACCGCCGGGCGATCCTCGGTTTCGGCGTCCTCGTCGAGGTCTTCGCTGGCAAACGACGCGCCGCCGAGGCCGTCGCGGCCGGTCGCGTTGCCGAACAGAACGAGCTTGTTGCCCGCCTGCTGAGCTTCGGCGGTCACGACGCGTTCCTCGTCGGTCAGGCCGACGCAAGCAACGTTGACCAGTGGGTTGCCGACGTAGTCGGCGTGGAAATCGACGCTGCCGGCGACCGTCGGGACGCCGATGGAGTTGCCGTAGTCGCTGATCCCCTCGACGACACCTTCGAACAGATATTGGGAATGTTCGCGGTCGAAATCGCCGAAGTAGAGGCTGTCGGCCAGCGCGATCGGGTACGCGCCCATCGACAGCGTATCGCGGACGATGCCGCCGACGCCGGTGGCCGCGCCGTCGTAGGGATCGACGTAGCTCGGGTGGTTGTGGCTCTCGATGCCGAGCGTGATGTAGGTCTCGCTGTAGTCCTCGCGTGTGCGCTCGCTTGCGGGCGTGTCGGCGGCGTCGGGTTCGGGGACGGCGATGACGGCGGCGTCGTCGCCGGGGCCGATAACAACCTGGTCGCCCGCGCTGTCAAAGGCCCCAAGCAGGGGCCGCGAGGAGCGATAGGCGCAGTGTTCGCTCCAGAGATTTTCGAAGAGATTCGCCTCGGCGGGCGTCGGCTCACGGCCGAGTTCGGCGGTGATCAACTCGCGGTCGGACTCCAGGAGACTCATTTGGGCTCCCTTTCGAACCGCCGGCTTAATCTCTTTTCATGTCCGCGATGCGGTCGCAAAAATGGGGCTGCAGTGTCGATTTACTCGAAGAGCTCGTCGACGGCGTCCTCGGCGGCATCGATCGCCGCGTCAGCGACGGCCTCCGGGTCGGCCTCGGCATCGTCGACCGTGTTCAGGTAGATATCGAGATCCAACACACCATCCTCGAAGGTGACGGTGATATCGAGATCCGTGATCGCGGAGTTCGCAAACCGCGAGAGGATGAACCCCTCAGCGGCCTCCGCAGCGGTGGTGACAACCGTTTCGTCGTCCGGTTCCGTACTCATTTACGCGCCGCCGGCGCCGCCCGACCGGCCGGGCCCTGCGGGCCGCCCGCGCCGCCGAGCATCTGCTGGAGCTCGTCCTGCAGGCTCTCGAATTTCTCTTGGACTTTCGTCTCCTGTTTGTCGAGCTGTTCGGCACGAACTTCGAGATCCTCGACCTTCTCTTCGAGCTTGTCGGATGCCGACGCGTAGTCGGTCTCGATGAGGAGTTCGCCGACCTCGCGGTACATCGTTGCGTCGTCGTCAACGTTGTCGAGGGCGTCGAGTGCAGCCTTGGTCTCGGTCAGTGTGGACTCGGTCTGCTGTTTCTGCTCGGAGACCTCCTGGGCGGTCTCTTGAAGATCCTGCAGCGTTTCGAGTTTGTCCTGCGCTTCCGGCGGTAGGTTACCCTGCATACCCCACTGGATGGTCGCCACATGGAAAAAGCCATGCAATTCCGACGGCCGCCTGATCGACAGACGGCGTCGGGATCGTGTCGAATCTAACCGGTGTCGGCTCTCGACAGCGGTGGCGTTCTTCGCAGTTGGCTCTCTGTTGCCGCTGTGGTGTGCCGATCAGGCCAGTATGTCGTCGGCGACCGTTTCGGCGGTCGCCACGTAGCGACACCAACTGTTGATCCCGGCGCGAAGCGCGACGCGGTCGGTCGCGGTAATCTCGATAGTGAGGATAGCCGCGTCGCGGTCGACGCTCACTGTCGAGCGATCCTCGTCGAGTTCACCGACCTCGACAGCGATGCTGCGTTCGACCCGCTGTGCGGCTGTCGCTGTCGGATACTCAAAACGCAACTGCGTAGAATGAAGCTGTGACACGACCGCCGTCAGTGGACGTCGACTTCCTTGATGCCGCCGCCGCGTTCCTTCAGGAGGACGCGGTGCCCGCAGTACGGACAGCGAACGCCGCCGTACTCATCGAGCGTCACGTCGCGTTTACAGCGCGAGCACTTGTAGCTCATTCTTACTCCTCGTCTTCGGCGAGGGCGGCGCGGATCGAACGAGTTGCCTGCTGGCCGCCGGGCGTTTTCGGCTTGTAGGCACCGCCGGTGAACTTCTCGCCGGTTTCCTCGTTGACCCAGATGCCGGTGCCGACGCGGGTGACATCGTCGCCGTCGACCTCGGCGTTCTGCATTCCTGCTTCGATTTCCTTGACTCGTTTGCGGGAGACACGCCCGTACCGGGCACCAAATCGGCCGGCACTGCCGGTGGATCGTGCTTTGTCCTCAGCCATAGTGCAACACGATACCGCCAGCGCGGATAAAAAGCTGTTGAGTCGGCCCGAAGGCCCCTGCCGCCGCGCGCTGTGTCGCCGCTTCGAGTCGCTCCCGTTCCGCACGCAGCAGCCGTTCCCACAGCCAAAACAGCGTGCTGTCGAGCCCGTAGGCCGCATCGATCTCCCGAACCCACACGTCGTCGGCGAACAACGCAGCCTGAAACCGCCGTACCCGTGGCGACAGCGACTCGCGGTAGTCGGTGTAGTACGCGAGACTCTCCTCGCGGGTGCGGTCGATCAACCCCTGCGGCACCACAATCCCGGACTCACGGGCAACGTGGACGAACCATTCGAGATGGAGGATCGCATCCGCGAGCACGAACCGCTCGCGGAATCCTGTGAGGTGGGCCGGCGCCGGCCGGCCGTCGACAAGGGCGTTGGCTGGCCGACTGAATCGCGGCACCGAGACAGACAGCCCACGACAGTACGGTTCGGCGACTTCTCGCAGTCGGTACTCACAGTATCGTACCGGCCCCAGGAGACTCACCTCATACCACAGCGGCAGCCACTCACAGAACGGCTCCGAAAACACGGCATCAGCCAGCAGATCGGCCGCAATCGATCGCCGAACCGCGGACGAAACCGACGCCGGTGGCCGCCCGTTCCGCATCGCCTCAACGCCGGCCTCGTAGTCGACGAAGTCGGCGGTGTCGAACCCCATCTCGTCGGCGACGCCGTCGACGTATTCCGCGCCGATCCGGTACCAGTCGGCGAAATCCGCGGCGGTGTGAAGCCGGAGCAAGGAGAGAACGCTCACACCGGGTGTCCGGACGGGGCGGCCTTAGCGTCATCGACAGGATTCGAGCGCGGTGGCGAACCGACGGGAGACTTTTCGTCGCGCCCGCCGAGAGACAGGTATGGGACAGTCGATCTCCGCCGAGACGTTCCGTGATCGCCTCGACGCCGGCGAGTCGCTGACGGTCGTCGACACCCGATCCGACGAGGGGTTCGCGGCGTGGCGGGTGCCCGGCGCGATCCGGTACCGCTACAAACCGTTTCAGGCGTTCGACCGCGCCGAGTTCGAGGCCGAAACCGGTCTCACCCCCGAGGACACGATCGTCACGATGTGTGCCAAGGGGCAAACCTCGGACGCGCTCGCCGACGATCTGGCGGCGGCCGGCTACGAGGATGTCGCCGTCGTCGAGGGCGGAATGGAGGCGTGGAGTGCGGTCTACGATCACGTCACCATCGCCTACGAGGATTTCACCGTCGTCCAACTCCAACGCCGCGCGAAAGGTTGTCTGGGCTATGTCGTCGAACGCGACGGCGAGGCTGCGGTCATCGATGCGACACGGCACACCGATGAGTTCCGTGCCGCAGCCGACGCCATCGGCAGCGAGATCGTCGCCGTCTTCGATACCCACGTCCACGCCGACCACATCTCCGGCGGCCGCCAACTTGCCGACGAACGTGGCGTCCCCTACTACCTCGGCGCGGATGCCGCCGACCGCGGCGTCGCCTACGACTACGAGCCGCTTTCGGCCAACGAAGTCGTCCATGTCGGCGATCTCCCGATCAAGGCCCTCTCAACACCCGGCCACACCTCCGAGATGGTGAGCTATCTGCTGGGCAACGAGGCGGTCGTCACGGGCGATACGATCTTCGTCGACAGCGTCGGGCGAACCGAACTCCAGTTCGGCGACGGCGAGGCGACGACCGGCGCGGGGCTGCTGTATGACTCGCTGCACCGCACGCTGTTGGCCGAACCCGACTCGGTGAACGTCCTGCCCGGCCACTTCTCGGTCGCCAACGACGGAACCACGCCGATCACGCACGGCGAGCCGGTGGATACGACGATCGGCACGCTGCGGACGGGGCTCGATGTGCTCCAGGCCGACCGCGAGACCTTCGTCGAGCGTGTCACCGCGACGCTGCCCGAAAAGCCGCCGAACTACGAGGAAATCATCGGGATCAACAGCGGTCGCGACGCCGCCGACAGCGAGCAAGAGGCTATCGAACTCGAACTCGGGCCGAACCGGTGTGCGGCCGAAGTCAACGCCGACTAAATCAGTTGGTCGCGGCCGGCGTGGGATCAGTCGAGATCGAGGAAATCAAGCGAGGCTCTTGCCTAATCTGGTGAAACAATGTCTGAAGTTTGATATTGGAATATGCGGAGTGACCGATACAGAGGATGGGTTCAGCAATCGACGACGTGTCAGTCGAGTCGTCGGGCTGCGTACCGTTCGTATACGTATCCCACCGCTGCCCCTATCGGAACGACGACGGGAAGCGTCACGAATCCGCCGTAGACGACGAAGAACGCAACGAAGGAGCGGAACTCGGAGACCAACCCACCGAGTGTGCCAGCGGAAGACTCGGTTATGACGGCCAAGAGGCCTACCAGCGCTGCGAGGACGGATATCGAGACAGCCGCTGCGAAGGCGCCTGCGAGGGCACCGTAGACCGGCTTCGGTTCATCCGGCATCACCACACGCCAGACGGTGGTCGCTACGGTCAGTGCGACCACCGGTGTGATAGTCATCGCGAGGAGGAGGACCGACTTCTCAGTGGGCTGGATCCCTGAACGACATTCCAGAGGAGAAACAGAACGGCAGCGAGCAACGCCGACCCGCCGGCGGCGACGCCCGCGCCGACATCCCGCTGGGACAGACCAAAATAGTCGGACATGTTCCAATCGCCGAGTGTTTGCGGTCACTCACTGATAAACGTTCGACGATCGACCGTCGCGACTCACTCGTGACCGACTCGCGCTGTGCATCTCGCACTACCCCACCTAATAGAAACCCTACAGATCTGTTTCACTAACTTCGGCAAGAGCCTCAAGCGAACAGTTGTCGGCCACCAGGTCGGCAGCCTGCTCGTACGGTGACGGCTCAGGTGTCGATTCGGTGGGCCGGTCGCGGCTGGCCGCGTCGAAGACCCGATCGACGAACACGGTTCTCACCGTCTCGTTTTCGAACAGGCCATGGAGGTAACAACCGAGCACGTCGCCGCGGCTGGCACCGAGTGCAGCCGTTGCCTCGCCGTCGCGGGCGAACGGCGTTTCGATGACCTCGCTCGCCTCGGTGCTCCCCATGTGGATCTCGTAGCCGGCGACCGATCCGTTCGCACCCGCAAGCGGGCCTGACCCGTCGAGGTCGAGCGTCGTATCGACAACGCGTTTCTCCGGCGTAAACGTCGTTTCGACGGGCAGCAAGCCGATTCCTGGCAGCTTCGTCGACGCCAACTCCGTCGCCGCCGCGCTGCTGGCTTCGGTGTCGACACCGCGGAGTCGTTCGCCGAGGAGTTGATAGCCGCCACAGAGGCCGACAATGGGGCCGTCGAACGCCCGGAGTTCGTCGTCGAAACCGGCCTCACGGATCGCCAGCAGATCGTCGACCGTGTTTTTCGTCCCCGGAATCACGACCGCGTCGGCATTGTCGAGCGACGCATCCAGCGGGACGTAGGCGATCCGAACCCCGGCTCGGCGGCCAGCGGTTCGAGATCCGTGAAATTCGAGACGCGCGGGAGCCGCGGCACCGCGACCGTCACCGACTGCTCGGGAGCGACGCCGTCGGCATCGCCGCGGACGGCGCGCTCGTCGGTCGCCGGCAGATCAACGCTGTCCTCAGCGGGCAGCCCTGGATCGTCGTAGGGGATGACACCGATCACGTCGACGCCGGTTCGCTCCTCGAAGGCGTCGATGCCGGGAGCCAACAGCTCAGGATCGCCGAGGAACTTCGTGATGACGACGCCGATGACTTGGTCGCGGAGGTCGTCAGGCATGAGTTCCAGCGTGCCGACCAGCGACGCGAAGACGCCGCCGCGTTCGATGTCGCCGACGAGGACGATGTCGGCGTCGGCGAAGCGGGCGGTTTCGACGTTGGCGAGATCGCGGTCGTGGAGGTTGATTTCCGCGATCGAGCCCGCGCCCTCGGCGACGATCACGTCGTGGGCGGCCGCCAGTCGGTCGTGGGCGGCGACGGCGGCCGCGCGGGCCGTTTCCCAGTGGGCGTCGTAATACTGGCCGGCCTCGTAGTGGCCGACGCCGACGCCGTCCACGACGAGTTGGGATTCGCCCTCGCCGCGGGGTTTGAGGAGAACGGGGTTGCAGTCGGTTGTCGGCGAGACGCGGGCGGCGCGGGCCTGGACGTACTGGGAGACGCCGATCTCGCCGTAGGCGTCGTTGGTGTCGTCGGGAGTTTCGCCGGCAGCCGGCGCGGCCACCATCGTTTCGGGTGCGCGCGGAACAGCGCGGGCGTTGTTGCTCATGTTCTGGGCTTTGAACGGCGCGACCGAGATGCCGCGATCAGCCAGCAGCCGACAGAGCCCCGTCGCGACCGTCGATTTGCCGACGTGGGAGGCGGTGCCGGCGACGAGGATCGTGTGGGCCATCTCAGTATTCGGTGCCGGAGCGGGCGCGCTGACCGGCGTCGATCGGGTGTTTGTGCTTGCTGATCTCGGAGATCAGATCGGCGTGGTCGGTGAGATAGGTCGGCTCCGCGTGGCTGCCGGTGAGCACGAGTTCGAGATCGTCGGGTTTGGTCTCGATGAGCTCACAGACCGCCGCTGGGGCAACGAGGTCACGGTCGGCCGCATAGAGGATCTCGTCGAGAATCAGCATGTGAACGCCCGCTTCAGGGTCGCTATCGAGTGCAAACGGGGTGGTGAGATCGGCGTCGGCTGCGGCGGCGACGAGTTCTTGGGTGCGCTCGAAGCCGGCGTCGGCCTCGGATTCGTGGTCGGCCTCGCGGCTCCCGTCGGCCATGTTGTGCCAGCCGTAGTGGCCGGTGTTTTCATACGAGAAGCCGGCCGTTGCTGCGATCGCGTTGTACTCCCCGCGCACGTCGTCGACGCTGTCGGCACCGCCTTTCATGAACTGCAGCATGTGGACGCGGTAGCCGTGGCCGGCAGCGCGAAACCCCATGCCCATTGCCGCAGTTGTCTTGCCCTTCCCGTCGCCCCAGAAGGCTTGCACGAGGCCGAACTCATCGGGTGCGGCCGGCTCGATGGGTCGAGCCTCGGGGGCGACGCCGCCACCTGGTGTTTGGCGATGGCCGGGCGTGTCGGCTCCGGAGTCGGATGTCATACAGCCTTCTTGGACGCCAGGGGTATCTCAGTTGTGTTCAGCCGATGGGGATGCCGCTATACACCGAACGCCGAAAGCAGGCGATCGTTCTGGTGGGCTCGTTTTACCGCGACGCGGATATGTGAGTCAAGTCCGCGGAACGTCGTCGCATCGCGGACGGTAAGCCCTGCCTCGCGGGCTTCTGTGAGCACCTCGTCGACCGGCTCGCGTGTCTCACAGAGCAGAAACGGGGCCTCGGAGGGGTAGACCCGAAACCGCTCGGCTAGGCGGTGTCGCATCCGTTCGCGCTCGGCGTCGACGCGTTCCCGTGTCTCAGCGACAAAGTCGGTATCGGCGAGACAGTGGGTACCGACGGCGGCGGCGGGCGTACTCAGTGCCCACGTCGGTCGCGCAACGTTGAGTCGCTCTCGGAGGTCGCCAGTGGCAACGAGAAAGCCGGCCCGAAGCCCCGGCAGGCCGAAGATCTTCGTCAGCGAACGAGCGACGACGACACCGGGGGTGCCGGCAAGCGAGGGCTCGCTGGTAAAATCAAGAAACGCCTCATCGACTAACAGCACCGTCTCGGCCGACCGACACCGATCGGCGAGGGCTTGCAGCCTCGCGTGATCGTAGCTCTCACCGGTCGGATTGTTCGGGTTGCAGACGATCACCATGCGGTGGGCGGCTGGATCGATATCGGTGATCTCGTCGTGGCGGACAAACGTTGGCTCGCCGCCGTGGAGTCGAACCTCGCGGGCGTACTCGCCGAAACTCGGCTGGGGGATGGCGACGCTGTCGCCGTTGGCGACGACGACCGAACACAGCAGGCGCATGCCGGCTAACCCGCCGGCTGTCGGGATGATCTCGGTGCCGGTGACGCCGATGTAATCGGCGGCCGCCGCCCGGAACTCACAGTAGTCGTCGGCCGGATACCGGCCGGCCGCCGAGAGGGCTGCCTCATAGACGCCGGCGACGCCATCGGGCGTCTCCGGGTTCGTGTTGGCACTAAAGTCGACAAGTTCCGGGTCGGATTCGCCACCGTGGGGGACACGGGTCACGGCGTCGATCGCGTCTGGATCCACAGGAGACAATTAGTCGTGAGTGATATAAACATTATTTTGTTATCTTGTACTCAAAACTTGGATAAACGAGGCTTCGTTTGTCTCACTCAAAGTTTCGTTTGGTCAGTGCGATCCAGCCAGCGTTCGACCGCCCGACGATCATCCGGTCGATTGATATTGAACGCAAGTCGGTCATCCACCCACACCACTGTTCGGCCGGCACCGTCGCCGACGACGTTGAGCCCGGTCGGCACGACGGGCTCCCCATCGGCTTCGGTGGTTGTCTCCGCGCTGACGCCGAGGGCCGCTGTGAGCGCGGCCGGCACACAGACGCTCAGGGAGTCGCCGCCGGCGGTCGCGGCTGCCCGATCGACGTGGCCGGCCGTGACCAATGGGAGGTCAGCGGCGACCGTCACTGTCGGCGTCTTGAGTTGTGCCACTGCTTCGCCGAGGTCGGCGACGTAGCCCTCGCCTGCGGTGGTGATACACTCGACACCGTCGACCTCGGCGAGATGGGCGGCCGTCTCGGGGGTCGCCGGCGAGACCGCCGCGGCAACCGTGGTGAGCGAACTCGCCTGGAGCGCGCTCACGACCCGGTCGATCATCGGCTCGCCGCCAACCTTGACAAGCGGCTTTTCGGTGTCGCCGACTGCTGGCCGGAGCCGCGTTCCCTCGCCGCCACACATGACCAGTCCGGTTGTCGCTCGCGTCTCGTCCGCGGTCGTCGCTTGCTCCTGATTTAGCTCAGGATCCATACCGACACCCCCACGTGCAGTGCGAGTGCCCGACCCACCTCGTTTGTCGCCCCGAGGAGGTCACCGCTCACGCCGCCGAGTTCGCGGTGCCCCCATGTCAGTATCGCCAGCCCGACGGCCGGCCCGGTCGCCACCGCAGCCACCAGCGCGACTGCCAGCCCGTCGGGGGCGGCCGCGACCGCCGGCAGCGAGACAAGGAGCGCCGACGCAAACGATCGGTGATCAAGCTCGCCGACGAGGTGGGCACCGAGACCGTCGTGAGCCGGCCGGCCGTAACACGCGACGAGAGCCATCCCGAGTTTCGCGCCGACCTCCGCGGCGACGACGAACCGGAACGCTCGCCACGAGCCGATGCCCGCAAACGACAGCACGCCGAGTGTCATCACCAGCAGTGTCACGCCCAACAGGAGGGCTCCGCCGACACCGGTAGCCGAATCCTTCAGTACCGCTCGCGTGCGATCAGCGTCGCCGTGAACTGCCAACGCATCACCAAGATCCGCCAGCCCATCGGCGTGGGTGACGCCCGTCAGCAGATAGATACCACCGAGGTAGGCCGCCACCACCGTCGGCGGCTGCACCGGGAGAAAACACCCCGCCACCAAGGCTGCCGACGAGATAGCCGACCACCGGGAGACTGTAGGCTGCCCGCCGGAAGGCATCCCAGTCGGCGTCGCTGCCGCCGACCGGGATCCGAGTGAGAAAGCCGACCGCGCCACGAATCGCGCGGCCGACGGACACGATGGGACGTGAGTCAGACACCGACGATCACCGCCGTTGTGAGCGCGGCGAGCCAGCCGGCCCGGCCGACGAGGGCGACCCCGCGGTGGCCCTCGGTCGTCGTTGGCAACGATGCCACCGAATTGAGTGTGTAATGGTCGGGCTTTTCGAGGCGGACGCCGAGGCCAGCCGCCAGCGTCGCCATCGGCCAGCCGGCATTCGGCGAGGCCGGCGTTTGCGCCCACCGCCGGCCCGTCAGCAGCGGGTCGGGTGACAGCGCCACCGTCGAGAGGGCCAGTGCCGTCAGCCGCGCAGGCAGCCACATGACGAGGTCGTCGAGCCGCGCGGCCGCCCAGCCGACCGGTTTCGAGCGGTAGCCGACCATCGAATCCATCGTGTTGATGGCCTTGATCCACGCCGCTGCCGCCGTCGCCACCGCCAGCGTCGCGACGGGGTGAGCCACCGGCTGGCGACGACGCTCCCAACAGCGAAGCCGGCCAGCGGCGCGACAAAGCCGTCCGAGAGATTCTCGGCCGCGCTCTCGACGGCCGCGCTCCGAACGTGACCGGCCGAAAGGTCGGTGGCATCTCGACCAGCCAAGGCGAGCAACGCCTCGCGTGCGCCCGCGATATCGGTTTCCGTTTGCTCAAGGACGTCGCCAGCCGTCGTACAGAGCAACCGAAGACTTATCCCTGA
This sequence comes from Halonotius sp. GCM10025705, assembly GCF_042662885.1. Classification (NCBI taxonomy): domain Archaea; kingdom Methanobacteriati; phylum Methanobacteriota; class Halobacteria; order Halobacteriales; family Haloferacaceae; genus Halonotius; species Halonotius sp. GCM10025705. The sequence goes on from NZ_JBHSZD010000001.1 coordinate 13,738, forward strand.
AAACAAGACGAGGGCGGCGACAACGCCACCCGCCAGCGGTTCGATGTCGCCAGCGAGCCCGACGCCGAGGGCGACGACCGCGGCCGCAAGCAGCGGCAGACAGAGGGCCCCAACAGCACCGACAAGCCGAGGCGCGGGCCACGAGCGGTCGAGCGGGCCGACCAGCCGACCGACCCACGCGACCGGATGCAGCCGAGCCGGTGGCTCGCCGACGACGCGGTCGAGGCCGACAGCCGCGAGGACGACGCCGGCAGCCATCAGCGACATGGCTGGCCCTCAGTGAGGCTTGCTTTGAGGTTGGGCAGCGACGTTTCGGCGATATCGATGAACTCGCCGCCGCAGTCGGTGATCCCGCCGTCGGTCGCAGGCGTGTCGCCGACAACGACGAGGTCGGCGGTCTCGACATCGAGCTGGCGGGCCACTGTTTCGAAGGCCCGCGGGTCGGGTTTGCGCCAACCACAGTCGACGCTGACAACAACGGCGTCGAAGACTTCGCGGTCAAGTGCTGATCGGCGGAGCGTTCGGGCCACTGGCTCAGGCACCGCACAGTTCGATAGCAGGCCGACCGGGCCGACCTCGCTGGCGGCGGCAACGGCCTCGACCGCGCCCGCGCGGGTCTCGACGACCGGATCGAAGGCGTCGATGACGGCTTGGCCGGCGGTGGTGTCCGACACGTCGACCCCGCGGCTGGCGAGGGCGGCGGCGACGTGGGCCGGTAGTGGGACTTCGGCTCCTTCGTCGGCGTCAAGATGGGGTTCGCGGTAGACACTCGCCCAGTCGTCGGGGACGGTGATCCCGCGGGCGGCGAGTGCGTCGGCGACGGCCGCCGCTGGTTCGGGGTGTCGTCGACGGCGACGAGCGTGCCGAACAGATCGAAGGCGGAGGCGGCCGTGGCGGTCACGATGAATGGATGTGCTACCTGCGGCTTGAAAACATCGGTGCCAGCCGGGCTGTGGGTGTTCTACGCGAGGCGCGCGAAGGCGAGCGTGCCGCTGATGTTTTTGATGTAGATCTCAACTTCGTCGCCTTCCTCCGCGCCGGGGACGAAGATGGTGTATTTGCCTTTCTCGGCGACGCCGTCGCCTTTGCGGCCGGTGCCGGTGATCTTGACCTCGTAGGTCTCGCCTTCCTCGACATCCGGGCGGTCGGTGCGCTGGGAACTCGACTGCCGTTTGGCGACCGGACGGAACGCCCCACAGGCCTCACAGCGCAGCATCTGGGTGCGGTTCTCGGTGACGAGTTTCGTATCCGGGAGGCCACACTCCGAGCAGGTGACGTACTCGGCGATGTAGGCGTCGATGGCGGCATCGAAGTCCGCCCCGGAGAACTCGCCGTTGTAGCGCGCGCGGCCGTCCTCGTACTGGCCGGCGGTACCGAGTTCCTGCTGGATCGAACTGTGAATGTGTTCGGGGTCGCGGTTGAGCGCGTCGCCGATCGTCGAGAGGTTGGTCAGTCGTGTAAACGCGCCGTCCTTCTGGGCCTCGGCGTCCGGCACGTCCAGCCGTTCGTCTGAGCCCTCGAAATCCGGCAACTCCTCCATTGCCCGGTCAAGCGTCGCCTCGTAGTCCATACGCGTGTTGATGTCGTCGTCGGCTAAATGCGTTGTGAGACAGCGGTACACATTGCGGGAGAGCTACGTGCGTAAGACGCCCCGCATAGACGGCAACAGCTATCATTGCCTTTGTTGTGGGAAGCAGACAGTACCAGTACCACATCGACTGGAAAGGAAATCCGCCCTCCCCGAATTGAACTCACTCACTCCCTGCGGTCGTTCGCTGCTCAATTCGGGTCGGTGTCCTTCACACTCAGCACCGTTCGCAGTAGCTCACTGGTGCTGAGGTTCAGTCCGCCCTCCCCGAATTGAACGGGGGACAAGTCGATCTACAGTCGACTGCTCTACCAGGCTGAGCTAAGGGCGGGCACTCCATCGTATCCCGGTGGCACAATTAAGGGTTACTGTTCCGACCGCGGTGTCGGCTGCCAGATGTCTGACAGAGTGGGAAGATTGATAACCCTGTGTAACACACATCTCGGCCATGAGTAAGATCACGTTCCGTGCCGACGATGACCTCGTTGGCCGGTTAGAGGCCTTTGATGCCTCGAAATCCGAGGTGATGCGGGAGGCGCTCCGCCAGTACCTCGACACCCCGGAACGTGAGACAGCCGCGCAAACGACGGACACACCCGCGCAAACGTCCGACACCGACTCGATCGACGCCCTCATCGACGAGCGAATCGACCGCCTTGTCGACGAACGCGTCGATTCAGCGCTTGCGGCCCGCCGCGAGCCGACCGACACCGCCACCGATGTGTCGGTCAATATCACCCTCGAAGGGGTCGATGAGACGGCCGCAGTCACCGAGCAAACCGTCGAGCGTAAGACGCCCGACGCCGAGGGTGACACACAGCCCGAGCCGGCAGCCGGCGAGGACGACGCCCACAGCTGCGGGCAGTGTGGCGAGGCCGTCGACAGCGAGCACGTCTACTGTCCGAACTGCGGCGAAAAGGCCTCCCGGCGGCTGTTCTGTGAGTGTGGCGACGAGCTTCGGTCGGACTGGGCGTTCTGTCCCGGCTGCGGTCGTCGCACCCCCGCGGCCGACGTGTTAGATAACCAATGACAGACAGTTACCCCGATTGTACGGCTGTGTGTCTGCCAGAATAAGCGGACTGTCTTACATCCGCCAGTAATTTTATATACCCTCGGCATAGTGTTACGACTGCGTAAGACAATCGTCTTACAGTGTGCCCGTCCGTGGCACGCTGTGGGGCTGTCGGCGTCGCCGACTGTCTTACCGGGGAATGTAACCATGGAGCGTGTGACACTACGAATTCCAAAGCAGCAGATCGACGAGGTCGAGGAAATGGTCGAGACCGGCCAGTTCCCAAACCGGAGTGAGGCGATCCGGTCGGCCGTCCGAGAGATGCTCAACGAGACCGAGAGTACAGAGCCGCGGCGAAACAAAAGCGAACGCAGCTGGGCGAAGGTGTAACTATGCAGGATATCGTACAAGACGCCCTCGACAACGCGGAAGCAGAAGACCGTGACATGGACGCCAGCTTCGACGACGACGACGAGTTCGGCGATCCACGGATCGTCATCGTCGGCGCGGGCGGGGCCGGCAACAACACGGTCAACCGGCTGTATAACATCGGCGTCGACGGCGCGGAAACCGTCGCTGTCAACACCGACAAACAGCACCTGAAGATGATCGAAGCCGACACGAAGATCCTCGTCGGCAAATCCCTCACGCAGGGCCTCGGCGCGGGTGGCGACCCCTCGATGGGCGAACGCGCCACCGAGATGGCCCAGGGGACGATCAAAGAAGTGCTGGGCGACGCCGACCTGGTCTTTGTGACCGCCGGCATGGGTGGCGGCACCGGTACCGGCGCGGCTCCGGTGATCTCGGATATCGCCAAAGAACAGGGTGCCATCGTCGTCGGCATGGTTTCGACGCCGTTCAACGTCGAGCGCGCCCGGACGGTCAAAGCCGAGGAAGGCCTCGAACGCCTCCGCAACACGGCTGACTCGATCATCGTCCTGGACAACAACCGCCTGCTCGATTACGTTCCGAACCTCCCGATCGGCAAGGCGTTCTCGGTGATGGACCAGATCATCGCCGAAACGGTCAAGGGGATCTCGGAGACGATCACCCAGCCATCCCTGATCAATCTCGACTACGCGGATATGTCGACGATCATGAATCAGGGCGGCGTCGCCGTCATGCTGGTCGGCGAAACCCAAGACAAAAACAAGACCCAAGAGGTGGTCAGCGACGCGATGAACCACCCACTGCTCGATGTGGACTACCGCGGTGCGAGCGGCGGCCTCGTTCACATCACCGGCGGCCCCGATCTCACGCTGAAGGAGGCCGAGGGGATCGCCAACAACATCACCGAACGGCTTGAGGCGAGTGCAAACGTGATCTGGGGTGCCCGGATTCAGGACGAATACAAGGGCAAAGTCCGTGTCATGGCGATCATGACCGGCGTCCAGAGCGCGCAGGTACTCGGCTCCACAACGCAGAAACAGGCCGATCAGTCACGCGCCAGCATCGAAGGCGAGACCGCCGAGTTCGACGCCAGCGCGAATGTCGGCTCCGACACCGCGGCTTGGGAGTCTGACGGCGGCAAGCAAGAGGTCGACCAGAACAACGGTCTCGACGTCATCCGCTAACGTTTTTTCAGCGCGACGGTCGTTTTCGACGGCGACGATCAATTCTCTCGCAACGAGATAGCTTATACGGCCGCAATCGATTCCAACAGCCGGCATTTCCGGCAGATCCGGCTCCCGGTCATCGAGCCACACTGCTCGCATTCGCTGAGGTCGTCGTTGTCCTCGTCGTTGCCACCATACCGATCGGCCGCCAGCTCCGCAAGCTCCTCGTAGCCAGACATGATCGAGTGCCGCGTCCCGGGGTGGTTTTCCTCCAGTTCCCACAATAGCTCCTGGATCTCCCCGCGGTAGGCCTCGCTGGCGTGGGGACACTCGGTGATGTGGGCGGGCAATTCCATGAGTTGAGCGTAGAGAGCGACCTCCTTTTCGGGGATATCTCTGAGTGGCTTGGCGCGCGGGATGAAATCATCCTGCTCGGCGCGCTCCTCGAAGTCGCCGATACTCGCATCGAAGTGTTTGGCGATCTGTTTGACATCGCCCTCCAGAATGTTCATCAGCGCCGTCTGGGCCTCGTCGTCGAGGTTGTGACCGGTCAGCAGCTTATCGGCCCCGTACTCGTCGGCGTACTCCTCCAGTAAATCACGCCGAAACACGCCGCAGTAGGCGCAGGGAGCCATGTTTTCGGGGTCATCCTCAACGACATCGTCCATGCGGATCCCGAACTCCTCCTCGTAGCTGACGAGTTCGTGGCGCATCTCCAGGTCGGCGGCGAGTTCGACGCAGGCATCGACGCTTTCGTCGCGGTAGCCCTCAATCCCCTCGTGGATCGTCAACGCCAGCATCTCGATACGGGGGTCTTCGCCAAAGGTCTCGTCTAAAATGTGCGTGAGGACGACGCTGTCCTTGCCGCCTGAGAGGCCGATCACCCACGTTTCCGGATTGTCTGGCGTCGCCTCGGGATCGAGCAGCGTATCCGCCCGAATCCGGCGTCGGACGCGTTTTTCGACCGACCGGCAGAAATGCGTCTCACAGAGATGGCCGCCGGAGTACGCCGCCTGCATGACGGCGTCACGGTCGCATTTGTCGCACTCCATTACCGGAGCGTTGCCGGCCGGCTGGGATACCCGTTTCGCTCTTCGGGGCGAGCGGCCGCCGTTGCTGTCGGCCACCCGGCGTGTCATACGCCCCACGACCGATCTGTCATACACGCCGGATCGCTCCGCAACACACCCGACCGCACGGCGTCGAAACCGGTTTGTGGCCTGCGATCCCAGTGTCGGCAATGACAAACGAGGCGACACTCGACCGCGACGCCGCCATCGACCGCGTCGTCGAACTGATCGAAACGGTCGACTCCGAGCCGATGCCGGTGCCAGTCCGAGAGATTTGGGTCTATGGCGATGTCGCCCTTGGCCTCGATCCGATCGATCGCCTCGATATCTATCTCACGAAGGACATCCTCCTGCGCGGCGACAGCGACGCCGCTGAGCAGTATTACGAGCAACACGGCGTGAAAGGTGTCGGCCAGAGCGTTGACGCCGAGTGGGCCGAAACATATCCAGAGTACATCCGCGCCAACGACAACGGCCACGCCGCCCCCGAGAAGTGTCTGGCCGCCCACCTGCTGGGGGACGACGAGCCGATTCATCTCGAAGTCTGCAACGCGAGTTTCGACGAAAACGTCACCCAGCGGCTGCGCGGCGCACTCGACCGTGAGTCCTACGGGCAGATCCTCGATCCTCGTGGCGTCTGTCTCTGGGTCGACGGCCAGTGGGACGACGACCTCCTCGACAAACTTCGCGGCGGCGAACTCCCGTTCCCGACGCTGTCGGGCGCACTGGAACAGCTGGGTGTCGACGCCGATACCGCAGATGAGGCCGCCGATACTGTCAGTCGCTACCGCACCGAACAAACAGGTGCGAGCGTTCGTGGCGACGTAATCTGAGATGTATCGACCACCCCACCCATCCGAGATCGCCGGATTGCTCACTGAGCGCGAGGCCGAAGAGGCGAAAACGGCAGTTCGACAGCTTCGAGGCAACGATTCCGAGCGATTTGCTGCGTCGCGGGCGGCGTTCGACAGTGACGACCACGACGGAGCGGACTGATTTCGCCTGTCAGACTGCTATGCGGTGTCGCTGTCGACCTGTCCGACGGTCACGGTAAACGGCACCGTCTCGACACGCTCGTATGACTCGTCTTGCATCTGCTTGATGACGTCCCGGCCCATCTCGCGCCACGCCCGCCGGAGTGTGTCATACGTCGCCTCGTCGTCGACCCCGCGGCGGAGTTCGGTTTCGTGGTCAGCCAGTCCCTCGCCGCTGGCTTTCCGTTTCGCGCTCCGCAGGGCGTCCTCGCTGTAGGGCGGTTCGGTGCGCTTCTCGTGGTTGTACTGCCGAGTCGATATGGGTTCGATCCCAACGTCGTCGAACAACGATTCGACCTGTTCGCCGAGGGCGACATCGGTCTCGACGCCTTGGAGGTACGCTTCGCGCACGCGAGACTCAAGATCGACCTCGCTGTCGACCGTCGAGTCGACGCTGACGGCGGCGTTGTTCGGCTCGATAGCAGCGACCAGATCCGTAGAAACGCGTGCAAACTCCCGGAGCGCGGCAGAGGGCTCGGGCAGATTGATCAGGAGGGCCTGACAGACGACGAGATCGACGCTGTCGTCGGCAACCGGCAGGCGAAGCGCGTCGCCAGCGACCGCCGGAACCGACTCGCTGGCAACGTCGAGTAGTCGGCGGTCGGCGTCGACACCGATGACTTCGGTATCGGCGGCGGACTCGCTTGCCAACACGCGCGTCAACTCGCCGGTGCCGCAGCCGACATCGATGATCCGCTCGCGGTTCGAGAGATCGAGATCAGCGAGGGCGTCTCGGGAGTCGGCCCACATCCCCTCGCGGGTGCGGCTGAGATACTCGGCTGAAAACCGGCGCACGGCTCAGTTACGGAGTGCTTTGACGCGCTCGATGTTCCACGCGAAGCCCTTGCCGTCCTCGGTCGGTGTTTCGAGTGCAAACGGCAGCTCGCGGAGGTCGGGATGATTGACGATGGCGCGAATGCCGTCCTCGCCGATGTAGCCCTCACCGATCAGGGCGTGTTCGTCTTTGTGGGTGCCTACGTCGTGTTTCGAGTCGTTGAGGTGGATGTATTCGAGGTGGTCGAGGCCGACGACATCGTCGAACCGCTGGACGGTTTCGTCGACGGCTTCCGGTGTCGTGAGGTCGTTGCCGGCGACGAGCGTGTGAGCGGTGTCGATGCAGATCCCGATGTCGGTGTCGGTTCGCTCGATAATCCCCGCCAAGTGCTCGAACTCGCCGCCGAGTTTGGTGCCGCTGCCGGCGTCGCTCTCGATGAGGATCTGGACGCCGTCGGGCACCTCAAGGTCGTCGATGACGCTGGCGGCGTTGTCGAGGCCGCCCTCGACGCCTGCGCCGGTGTGGGCCCCGAGGTGGGCGTTGACGTAGGGGATACCCAGTTTGGCGGCCGCGTCGAGTTCGGCCTGCATGCTGTTGAGGGATTTCTGTCGGAGGTCGTCTTTCGGCGTACAGAGGTTGACGAGGTAGGCGGCGTGGATCACCCACGGGCCGTCGAGTCGCTGGTCGGTGAGTTCACGGAAGCCTGCGGCGGCCTCGTCGCTGATTTCGGGCTGTTGCCAGACCTGCGGCGAGGTGGTGAAGATCTGTCCGCAGTTGCCGCCGAAGTTGCGCTGGCGGTCGACAGCGTTGCGAACATCGTCGTACTCGGGGGTTTCGGTGTCAGAGGAAACACGGGATCCGGAGATCGAAACGTGGGCGCCGACGTGCATGCACCGTGGTTGGGCCAGCCCCTCAAAGCGACTTCGATAGCGTGGCCGCTGTCACCACTGCTATCAGACGGGCTGCCCAACACGGTGGCGATGCCGGTCTACGATCGAAGCGCGCCCGACGCACCACGAGTCACCGAGTTCGACGGCGGCATCGAGTGGTTCGCCCATCCTACTGAGACGGGTCGCCGCGCGAGTCACTTGTTCACTGGCTCACACGGCTGTTGGCTGTTCGACCCACTCGATATCCCCGACCTCGACGACCACATCGCTGCCGCCGGTGGGCTCGCTGGGATCGCCGTGCTGTCGAACTACCATGCCCGTGATGCTGATGCGATCGCCGCCCGCCACGATGTAGCGGTGGCGGTTCCGCCGTGGCTGGATCGGGCTGCCGACCACCTGACGGCCCCGCTGGAGCGGTCGACAACGCTCGGCGACTCGGGGTTCCAGTTCACCCGCTACAACCCGGTTCCGGGCTACGAGGAGGCGATCGCCTACCGCGACAGCGACCAGACGCTCTATGTGCCTGATGCGCTCGGGACGGCACCGTTCTACACCGTCGCCGACGAGCGGCTCGCTTGTTATGGGCTGCTTCGCGTTCGTCCGCCACGGGCCCTGTTCGAGCCGTTTGCGCCCGATCGGATCCTTGTCGGCCACGGAACGGGTGTCTTTACCAACGCGACAGCAGCCCTCCGAGACGCGCTTGATGGCGCGCGGCGACGGCTCCCGACAGCGATTCGTCGTCATGGGCTGACGCAGTTGCGTGGTGTGGTATCCGCGCTGTGGTAGTGGCCACACCACGTCGCTTGGCGGTGCTCCTCGGTTGGATTCGGAATCACCCGGATTCCGAAATTTGATATCGCGGTATATGATTTATTCCGGGTCGCTAGTGGACTCGTCGGGCTTTTAGGCCGTGCGAGCGACCTCTTGCTATGGTCGACAACATCGCGCCCTTCTTCCGCGAGCTTGAGCCCGCGGATTTCTATCTGCTGTCGGGGATCGAACAGGGGATGCGCTTCTCCGAGTGGGTACAACACGAGGAGATCCCGAAATACGCGGAGTTGACCGCTGAGGAGGTCGACTACCGGATTGATCGCTGTATGCGCCACGAGCTCATCGAGCGCAAGACGATCCAATACGAGGGCTACCAACTCACCTTCGAGGGGTATGACGCCCTCGCGCTCCGCACCTTCGCCGAACGGGATACCTTCGATGGCATCGGCGCGCCGCTGGGCGTCGGCAAGGAAAGCGATGTCTATGAGGTGCAGTCGTTTCGGCCAATGGCGCTGAAGTATCACCGTGAGGGCTATACGAATTTCCGGGAAGTCCAGCGCGAACGCGAGTACACCGCCGACCGCGACCACGTGTCGTGGCTGTACACCGCCCGGCAGGCCGCCGAGCGGGAGTTTGAGACGCTCGAAGGGCTGTATCCCGACGTGTCGGTGCCGCGGCCGGTCGACCAGAACCGCCATGCGATCGTCATGGAGAAACTGACCGGCGCGGAGCTCTCACACGCCGAACTGGAGTCCGAGCAGGTCGTCGGCGTGTTGGAGCTGATCATCGAGGAGATGGCCGCCGCCTACGATGCGGGCTACGTCCATGCTGATATGAGCGAGTACAACGTCTTCGTCGACACCGACGGCGTGACGATCTTCGATTGGCCCCAGGCGGTGTCGACCGACCACGATAACGCCCGCGAGTTGCTGGAACGCGACCTTGAGAACATCTACAGCTACTTCCGCCGGAAATATCCCCGGGAAACGCCGGAATCGGTCGATTTGGACGCGCTCGCCGACGATATTGTGGGCGACGAATTTGACTCGATTTCGGCGTATATCGAGTCATAAACCACTGAGCGCGATAGAAAAATCGCAAACAGGACTTGTAACGACTATTCAGTTTATGCAAAATTTGATCACTGAACCAGCTTAATCAATCGATTGATTGCGAACGATAGGAAAACATTCGTCTGATTTCGCTACTTCCGACGGACTGTGCTCACGCGGCTTCGGTTCGAAAGCGTTCGATACCCGGTTCAAACTCGTTGTCACCTTCGATGGCGTCGAAATCGTCATCGGCACCGACCAGCAGCGTCACTCCCTCACGATCGGTAGCAAGATCAGCCGCGGCAGCGACGGCGTAGGCGTCGCCCAACGCGAGCGCGTGTTGCCGTTTCAACTCCGCAACCGTCTGCCAGCAGTCGTCGATCTCGTACTCGGTGAGACCCAACTCCCGAAGGCGACGAATGTGAGCGTCGGCCTGCTCGGGGAGGCTTTTCGAGCGGCGACATACCGGACCTCCGCGAGCGTGATCGTCGCCACGTAGCCCGCGCGGTCGCCGTCGTAGACGCGGTCGAGCCACTCTTCGACCGCCTCGGCTCCGGGCTCGTCGAAGGCGAAGGCGATCAGCGGCTCGGCGTCGAAGACGACCGTCATTCCTCGTCCAGCCCGTGTTTCTCGTCGAGCGCGTCCCGCTCCCGCTGGCGTTCTTCCCGGAGCAGAGCAGTCGCCGCGGTCTCGTTGTCGGCCTCGGCGGCCAACGCGCCGCGGAGCTCCGACGGCCGTTTGACCGGCCGAATGACGATCTCGCCGGCCTCGGTTTCGATGAACCGGACACGCCCCGGCGTTTCGATGCTGAGTTTCTCGCGATAGGCTTTCGGGATCGTCGCTTGGCCCTTGCTCGTGACGGTGACGGTGGTTTCCTCTTCGGCGTCGCTCATATGTAATGGCTAGTCGACAGTATTACTTTAATTTTTGTAATACTCTAATCGAGTGTACGGTCTTCCCGCGAGAAGGAGGTCGAACCGTGCATACCTTCGGTTACGGCTGTCGCCACCGGTGACAAAGATGTCTCTGCGGTACTGGTTGATATCTTTCGCCGCGGGTGATAGTTCTACTCTGTCCCGCTGCTGTCCATGTAGGTGAGATGGGCGGTGAGATCTGTCGTCGACAGCATCCCGACGACCTCGTCATCGTCATCAACAACAGGCAGATGCTGGATTTGCTTGGTGATCATCTTCACCGCGGCATCCTGGATGGACTCATCCGGCTCGGTTGTGGTCACGTCCTCAGTCATATAGTCGTCGACGGTGGCGTCCGCGGGGACAGCCCCGTCCGAGACGAGTTCCGTGAGATCGGTACACGTAAGAATCCCAGACAGCTGCCCGTTGTCATCGAGGGCCACCAACGATCCTGCCTCCTTCTCCAGAATCGTGCTGGCGGCCGTTTCGACCCCTTCGTCAGGGGTGACAGTTACGAGGTCGGTCGTCATGAGTTGCTCAACCGGAACGGCTTCGATTTCCATACTCCTCTTATGCATAGTTTCTATTGATAAATGTTGTCTACAACTGAATTTTACAATACATTCGTTTGCATGAAAATTGATTTTAGACAAAAGAACGAATTTGAGCGAGTATATAGATGCTTCGTAAACTACTGTCCGAACCGGGTGTCACTCTTCTCGTCGAGTCGCAACACCCAGGTAGGTCGGCGGGTGAGTTGTGGTCAATGCCACAGGAACCGATCACGACGATCGAACTCGCCGACGTACAGACGACCGCGGGTGATTTCCACGATGTCGCCGTCGAGATCTATCCGAGTTGGGTGATGATCGAAGACGACACCGGCAGCCGGTGGATCGCCCGCGATACCGTCACCGAGATCTTCGAACGCGAGTAGCCAGCAAAATCAAAGTGCCTATGGTCGTCTCGCTCGCTTGCCCAGACATGACTCACCTGAGCGTTGTTGGCTGCGGCAACATGGGGGTGCCCTCCTGCAGGGCCTCGCCGAAAGCGGCGATCACACCCTTGTCGGCTGCGATATCGACCCCGACGCCCGCGCGTCAGTCGCCGACTACTGTGAGACGACCGACGACCTCGCGGTCGCCGCCGAGGCCGACTACGTCGTGTTGGCGGTCAAACCCGACTCGGTCGGCGACCTCCTGCCGGCCCTCGATCTCGACGCCGAGCAGACTCTGATTTCGATTGCAGCCGGCGTCTCCATCGACTACCTCGCCGATCTCACCGACGCGCAGATCGTCCGGCTGATGCCGAATCTCAACGCCGAAACCCGGAACATGGCCGCCGCGGTCACCGGCGCGGTCGACGATACGGTACGCGAGCTCCTTGAGGAGGTCGGCGAATACGCCGAGATCCAGGAGTCAGAAATGGATATCGCCACCGCGCTCAACGGCAGTGGCCCCGCCTTCGTCTTCTACCTTATCGGCGCGATGGCTGACGCCGGCGTCGACAGCGGCCTTGAGGCCGAGCAGGCCGAGACGCTGGCCGCCCAGACGTTCAAGGGCGCGGCCGAAACCGTCCTCCAGTCCGACCAATCGATCGACGAGCTGATCGACGCCGTCTGCTCAGAGGGCGGGACGACCATCGAGGGAATGGAACTCCTGTGGGACAGCGATGTTGAGGAGGACGTGGCTTCGGCCGTCCACGCCGCCGAGGATCGCTCCCGGGAGATGGCCGCCGAGTTTGCCGATGAGTGACGCTCCTGACGCTGGCGATGTCGACCCCGACGCCGCCGCTGGCGACGCCGACGGCGATGCGACCACGCTTGACGCTGACGCCGTGACCGCCGCCCGCCAGCAGGCGGCCGCGGCCGACCGCGTCGTCGTCAAAGCCGGCACCAACTCCCTGACCGACGACGAATCAAATCTCTCGCTGTCGAAGCTCCACAAACTCGTCGACGACATCACCGATCTCCGCGAGCGCGGCAAGCAGGTCGTCCTCGTTTCCTCGGGGGCTGTCGGGGCCGGGATCGGCCGGATCGGCTATGAAAGCGACACCATCGAGGAATCCCAGGCGCTCTCGACGATCGGCCAGAGTCAGCTGATGACCGCCTACAGCGAGAGCTTCGCCCGCTACGACACCAAGGTCGCCCAGATCCTCCTTACCCAACACGATCTCGACAACCCGGATCGCTTCACCAACATTCGCAACACGATCGAGACACTGCTGGAGTGGGATGTAGTGCCGATCATCAACGAAAACGACGCCATCGCCACCGAGGAGCTCCGGATCGGCGACAACGACCGCCTCTCGTCGTCAGTCGCCATTGGCATCGAGGGCGACCTGCTGGTGACGCTGACCGACGTGGGCGGCGTCTACACCGGCAACCCAAAAACCGACGCCGACGCCGAACTGATCGACGCTGTCGGCGCAAACTACGACCAGGTACAGACCATCGTCGACGAGAGCTCGACCGGCGGGTTCGGTGGTATCCAGACGAAAGTTGAGGGGCTCGCCGCGTCAGCGAACACGGCACCCCGGCGGTCATCGCGGCTTCGACCGAGCCCGATGTGTTGGCGCAGATCGCCGATGGTGAAACCGTAGGAACGATATTTCTCCCGATCAACGGTGTTGACAATGAGTGATACCGACGCGACCGGCGACGCCGCCGGAGCGACCGACCAAGCCATCGACGCGAAAGTTGACGCCGCCGAGTCCGCCGCGCTCGATCTCGCCAACGTCGACGACGCCGACCGACAGGCCGCACTGCACGCCATCGCCGACGCTATCGACGACAACCGCGAAGCCATCCAATCGGCCAACGCCGAGGATGTCGAGGCTGCCGAGGAGCTGCTCGAAGCCGGCGAGTACACCCAGGCACTCGTCGACCGTCTCAAACTCTCGGATGCAAAACTCGACAGCATCGTCGAGATGGTTCGTAGTGTCGCCGGCCAGGACGACCCCCTCGGGGAGACGATTGTCGCCCGCGAACTCGACGCAGATCTCGAACTCTACAAGCTCGCCGTCCCGATCGGCGTTGTCGGCACCGTTTTCGAGTCCCGGCCCGACGCCCTCGTTCAGATCGCCGCCCTCGCGCTGAAATCCGGCAATAGCGTGATGCTCAAAGGTGGCAGCGAGGCCAGCGAATCCAACCGCGTCCTCTTCGAGTTGATCCGTGAGGCGACCGCCGACCACGACGCGATCCCCGACGGCTGGGCGCAACTCGTCGAGGCCCGCGCCGACGTGACCGCAATGTTGGAGATGGACGAGTCGATCGACCTGCTGATGCCACGCGGGAGTTCCTCATTCGTCGAGTACGTTCAGGACAACACCTCGATCCCCGTTCTCGGCCATACTGAGGGGATCTGCCACATCTTCGTCGACCGTGAGGCCGATCTCGATATGGCCACTGAGGTCGCTTTCGACGCCAAGGTGCAGTACCCCGCAGTCTGCAACGCGGTTGAAACGCTGCTCGTCCACGAGTCGGTCGCCGAGGAGTACCTTCCGCAGATCGTCAAACGCTACGCCGCAGCCGACGTTGAGGTTCGCGGCGACGAGCGCACACGGGAGATCGTCGATGTCGCCGCAGCCAGCGAGGCTGACTGGTCGACCGAGTACGGCGACCTGATCGTCTCTGTGAAGGTCGTTGACTCACTCGATGCCGCGCTCGATCACATCACCGAGTACGGCTCGAAACACACCGAGTCGATCATCACCGCCGATGCTGACCGCGCTGGCCGATTCATGCGAAGTCTCGATTCGGCGAGCGTCTTCCACAACGCCTCGACCCGTTTTTCCGACGGCTACCGGTTCGGCCTCGGCGCGGAGGTCGGCATCTCGACCGGCAAGATCCACGCCCGCGGCCCGGTCGGGCTGGAAGGCTTGACGACCTACAAATACCACCTCGAAGGCGACGGCCACCTCGTGGCGACCTACGCCGGCGACGACCCTCGCCCGTTCACCCACGAGGAGTTCGACGGCGAGTGGGTGCCCGGCGAGCTGTCGCGGTAGGATGCGACGCGGTGTCGAAATAATCCCAGCGCGGCAAAGATATTTCTGAGTTGCCGGCCACGTATCCTGTATGAGCGACGCTGAGCGACCCGGCTGGACGGAGTCGGTGTCGGCCGCCGACCGTGTCCGGTCGGTGGCGACGACACTGAGCGAGCCGCGAACCGCCAACTGGATCGCGGGCGAAGCCGAGGTCGCCCACGAGACGGCCCGCAAGTACCTCGACCAACTGGTCGCCGACGGGAAAGTCGAAACGAGCGAGGCCGGCGGCAAGACGGTCTATCGGCCCGATCCGGTCGGCCAGTATCTCTCCGAGATGCACCGCCTCTATGCCGACCACACCGCCGACGAGTTGGCCGACCGCCTGACCGAGATCACCGACCAACTCCACCGGTGGCAGGATGCGTACGATATCGAGACACCGAACGAACTCCGCGCAGCGATCGGCGAGACGACCGATGCGGCGACAGCCGATGAGTACCGCCGCGTTGCGACCGAGTGGGAGCAGCTCCAGTACCGCCAATCGCTCGTCGAAGACACGCTCCGACTCTACGACCGCTTTGCCGACGATGCGTCGCCCGCGCCAGTATGACACCGCCGGGATCGCCCAATCCAGCGGTCTACCGCGAGCTCCGCGATGTGCTCCGCCGACAGCCCGAGATTACCGAGACGTGGTACGCACCGGACGCGGTACAGCGTCGGTATCTCGTCGGGTCGGTCGCGCCCGCCCGAGTCGAGTCACCGACCGGGCCTGACGCGCCGCAGATTGCGGTGCGGTGGCTGTCTACACGAGATGAGTTCCGGATCGACTACACCGACCCGAACACCGGGTTTCACTGTGGCTGGCACCGCGACGACGACCATCCCGGTCTCGGCGCGACGCATTTTCAGTACAAACATCCCGAAGACGAGGAGCCGACCTACGAGGAAGCCGACTTTGCGGCGACGACGCCGCCGAAACTCCTGTGGGCATGTCTCGACGACCTGTTTTCCGTCCGGTTGCCGCAGCTAACAACCGAGTAGCAGAGGTACGTCACGCTTTGCGGAGCGTCACCTGTTCGGCTTCGATATCCTCGATAAACGCACCCTCGCCGCCGACCGTGTAGGTCTCGCCGTCGGCATCGATGGTCAGACTCGCTTCGATCGGGAATTGGCTGTTCGCCGGCTCGATGAGCCCCTGTGTCACGCCGACGATCCGACACTCCAGATCAACCGGCTCGTTTGTCTCCGTCCACCGGCCTTCGATCCGGGCGGCCAGCGGTGTTTCGGTGCGACACCAGAGTGTCGCCTCGACGACGGCGATTCGGAAGTTCGTCTCCGTCAGTGGGAGGCTGGTCGGCTCGGTGACCGCGACCTCGGTGCCGACCGGCCAGTAGTTGCCGAAAAAGGAGCCGACGATCACCGGGCCGAGTTGAGGATGGGAGAAAACGATCGCCTGCGTGTCGCTGTGGGTCGAGGTCAGCATCTCCGCGGGGGCGACCAGCCCGACCCGGTCGTCGGCGGTCACCATCGCTGGCATCGGCTCCCCCAAATTCGGGTAATACTCGCCACCCCACAGCAGTCTTCGGGTGGTTCGTCGGTTTCGGTGATCAACAGCGTCACCAACACGCCGCGGTCGACGGCGGCTCTGAGTTCGTCGGCGACGTCCGAGAGCCGCCCGATCGGAATCGACAGGGTGAGTTCCGACTCGCTGTCGGCGATGAGCCCCTGAATCCGTTTGAGCACGGTTTCCCGGCTTTTGACGACCTCGAACTGGTCGGTGGCGGGCTCGGCTCGCGTATAGCGCGCTTCGAGGGCGGGTTTGATCGCCTCGGCGTCGGTGACCAGCTGGTTGACGACCGTCTCGGGCGGGCGCGCTCGGATGCGCGTCGGGACGACGTGATCGTTGACCTCGACGAAGCCGCGATCCGCGAGCGCCTCGCTGACGCTGTAGACGTAGCGTTTGGAGACGCCGGCGACATCGGCGATCGTACTCGCCTTCGCCTCGCCGTGGGCCAGAAGGGTGAGGTAGGTGTCGACCTCCTTTTCAGAGAAGCCGAACCGCCGAAGATGTGCCCGGAGGGTGGCGTCGTCCATACCGGTAGTGGCGGCGGCTCCTACTTAACAGTCCGTGGCTGGTACGGTCGTCGAATCCGGCCGACAGCCGTTCACGTTGCTGGCGGCCGGCAGCCGTTCACGCTGCGACCGGCCGGCAGCCGCTCACGCTGTGGTTGGCCGACAGACGACCACGTCGTCAACGACAACGTAGTTGCCGTTTCCATCGTCACGCGGATCATGGCGCTTCCGCAGTGGCTTCCCGGTTCGAAGATCAGTGTCGCCGACGGCGGTCGGCAGACTGACCGTCGCCGGAATCTCACCGAAGTTGAGCACGACGAGTAGCCGCTGGTCGCCGTTGTCGCGGGTGAAGGCGACGACGTGCTGTGGCTCGTCGGTGATTCGCAGGCTGTCGGCATCGCTGTCAGCTTTCGTTGTGTCGCTGTCATCGCCAGCACGGTCATCCCCGTCTTCACCCGTGCTGTCGACTGCATCCGGGGTCGGCTCCGTCGTCATCGGGTCGGTCGTGGTGACGACGCCGACTGAGATGGGGTCGATCCGCCCGTCGTTCAACACCGGATACTCGTCTCGCAGCCGCGACAGCGATCGATGGAACTCGGTTAGTTCTGTGTCGCCGTCGTGCCATTTCATCGGGCCGCGATCGGCGGTCATGCCACGTTCTTGGCCGTAGTAGATCAGGGGCGCGCCTGGGAGAGTGAACGTCGCTGCCGCTGCCGCTCGTAGGGCTGGCTCGCCGCACTCACCGAGATACCGGCTTTCGTCGTGGTTTTCGACGTATCGGAGGTGAACTGACGACTCGGGAAACCCCTGCCAGCGTACCGTCTCAAGGGCGTCAAAGATCGCTCGGGCTGGCTGCTTGTCGTTTCCGATCGCCCGCAGCGTTTCGTGGAGGGTGCTGTCGTAATGCATCGTAAACTCGGCCTCGTGGGCCTGTGGATCGTGGGGGATCGTCTCATCGAGCATGAGGAAGTCGGCGGGAACCCGCTCGGCGACCTCCTTCCAGAAGCCATGGGGGACACCCCACGCAATATCACACCGAAAGCCATCGACGAGGTCGACCCACTCGTCGACGACATCGAGCATCCACTCTCGCACCGCCAGTGAGCCATAGTTGAGATTGGGGATCCGCGACCAGTTGAAGTAAAACTCCGGGCTCCCGTCGCCGGCCCAGGCGATGTCGGTGCTGTCGTCGTCGCGGGGCACCCGCACGTAGCGATCGTCGTAGCCGTCGACGCCGGCCGAGTGGAGTTGAAACGCGGGATGGTCGCGGGAGGTGTGATTGATCACGAGATCAAACACGACTCGAATCCCGGCCTCGTGGCAGCGATCGACCAGTGATTCGAAGTCGGCACGGCTCCCCAGATCTGCCGCCGTGCTGAAGTAGTCGGTGATGTGGTAGCCGTGGTCGGTCGGGCAGCGAGGATCGGCGTCAGCCACAGCATGTCGACGCCGAGCGATTCGAGATACTCGATCCGGCGTTCGATCTCGGCGAACGTCGTCTGTGGCGTTTCGCCGGCAAACGACCGTACGAAGATCTCATACACGGTCGGCGATTCGGCCCACGCTGGCGGCTCGGTTGGGGATCGGATCTTGAACTCACCGCCCGCGGTGCGTTGCACGTCGACTGTGTCGGCGATCGAGTGTCGCTCGCCGACGGCGACCGCATGCACCCGGAGCCGGTCGTCGATGGCGTCGGCGGCAACGCGACAGGTTCGCCCATCGGTTTCGACGGCCGAATCCGAGATCGAATCGCGGTCGTCGACGACGAATCGCACTTCCAACTCCTCGTCGCTAACTTCGCTGTCGGGGGCGGCTGCTGGGTCGGCGGTGACGACGACCTGACCGTTTTCGGCGTCGACGCTCGCCGACAGCGCACAGCGTGGTCGCCCCGGCCCGGGGACGGTCACCGAGTCGTGGATTTGTCGACCGAAATCGTCGTCGAGACAGAAGCCGTAATGGTGGGTGCCGGGCGGCAACTCGACTTCGAGCACAAAGCGGTCGTCGGCGCGTCGCGGTCGGTTGGCACCGACGCGGTGGTCGTTGAACGGGCCGACGACGGAGACGCGATCGATCGTCGCCGGCTCGACCGGCAGGTCGGCAAACGGCAGCGTCAACGCCATCTTGCTGCGGGCGTGCGGAAACGCCAGCACGCGTTGGCTGTGCGTCCCGTTCGGGCCCGCGAGTTCAAACCGGTAGGTGCCAGGCTGGTCTGGCGTGACAGTAACGACCGGCTCGTCGCCGACGGTCACCCGACTCTCAGCCGGGGCGTCGATCAGTTGCCACGCGTAGTCAGCCGTGCGGTCGGGGTTCCAGGGGGCCAACTCGACGGCCTCGCCGACGGCGGTAAATCGCGGTGGCCCGATATCGTCCATATGACAGCTCAGGGGGCCGAATCGTCTTGATTGTTGTCGTTTCAAAAAACGTGTGAACAACAAATACACCAAGAATTAATACGGGTGACCGCCTGAGAGTAGGTATGCAACTCCGTGACGCACTTGACGACTACAAGCGGTCGTCAGGTGACAGCACGCTCTTTGCCGGCGAGCGGCGGACGCTCTCCGGGCGGTTTTCCGGCGGTGACGGCCGGCTGGTACACATCGACGAGGGCGTGATCCGTGACTTTGGCTACCCGCTGTCAGGGCTGACCGGGCTGGAACGCTCCCGGTTCGGCCTCAGCCTCGGCGACGAGAAGTTCTGGTTCGACGAGGATGCCACCTCAACACAGACGTACTACGAGGACACCGGCCTCGTCAAAACCGTTCATGAGACGCCGATCGGCGAGGTGACCGAACTCGATCTGACGATCGGCAACGCCCACCTCACCCACTTCGAGACGGTCGCCGAACACGCCGAGATCATCGCCTACGTCTCGCTGGCTCCCGATGGCCGCCACAGCCGCCTCGGACAGCTTCACCACGAAGACGTGATCGAGGTCTACCACGAGACCGAACACGACTTTCTCGGGAGCGCGACGGGCTTCGCCGGCATCCGCGGCCAGATCCCCGCCTCCTTCGACGATTTGATCTCCGAGGAGCCAACCGAATACCCACGACCCCCACACGACGGCCGCTACGCTGAGGATCGCCTCAGCGGCGACTTGGTCTGTTGGCTCCCGCTGGATCACGGCAGCACGACGCTCATCACGCTGTTGACCGACTGGGAAGAGACCGACCGCGCTGACGCCCTCGCGCAGATGGAAACGTTTCGCACCGAGTACACCGATCGGGCAGCCTTCGAGGAGGCGGCTGCGGCGACGGCCCCGCTCGACGACACCGACGACCTTCCGCTGGATGAGTCGATATCGGCCGACGTGCGCGTGCTCTCGCTGCTGACGGGGACGACCGGCCTCCGGATGGCTGGTCCGGACTTTGATCCGTACTATCGCCATTCAGGTGGCTACGGTTACACCTGGTTCCGCGACGACGCCGAGATCTCGCTGTTCGTCCTTGAGTCTGACCAGCATCTCGACCTCGGCTTGGCGGACTGGCACGCCCGCAGCGCGCGCGCCTACTGTGAGACCCAACGCGCCGACGGCAGTTGGCCCCACCGCGTCTGGCCGCACAATGGCGCGCTCGCGCCCGGTTGGGCCAACGCCCGGCTGGAAGCCGGCGACGGCGTCGACTACCAGGCTGACCAGACCGGCAGCGTCATCGCCTTCCTTGCGAGCTACTACGCGTCGGGCATCGACGACCCAGATCTTGAATCCCGTGTCGTCGACACCCTTGAGGGCGCTGTCGACAGCCTCGATGAAACGCTGCTCGATGATGGCCGGCCGATGGTCTGTCAGAACGCCTGGGAGGATTCGATCGGGCGGTTCACGCATACGACCGCGACCTTCCTGGAGGCCTACAGCGCACTGGCGGCGACCGACCTCCCGATGGCCGACCACGCCCTCGACCAAGCGACCCGGGTCTATCACGCGATCGACGACCTCTGGCTTGCGGATCGCGGGCTCTACGCGCTTCGGGAACACGGCGCGGGCGGGCTCGACCGCCGGGCGGATTCGGCGACACTCGGCCTGATCGGCGCGCATCTGGCCTACGATCAGGTTGGGACTGTCGACGGCGACCGGCTGGACAAACTCGACTCACACGTCCACACCATGATCGAAGCCCTCTGGCATGACCCCGATGAAAGTGAGCTCGCGGGGTTGTATCGCTACGAGGGCGACGGCTGGCGACAGGGCGAGCAGGGCCACGAGAAGATCTGGACCGTTTCGACCGGCTGGGGGCCAACGCTGCTGCCCAACTGGCCGCCCTGCTGGCCGACAACGACGACGACCGCGCGGTCGACGCCGCCTCACGGGCCCGGGAACTGCTCGAACTCGTCCTGCCGGGCGGTGTGCTCTGTGAGGACACCAGCTACCTCCCCGAGCAGTATTTCGACACCGGCGAACCCGACAGCGCGACGCCGCTGGGGTGGCCCCACGCGTTGCGGCTGGCGACGGTGTCGTTGATGGACGAACGCGGCATGCTGTACGCGGCGCACAAGGTCGTTGCCGACGACTGATTTTAGCAGTGAATTTGTCGATTACGAGAGAACCTCCACTAACCAATATAACCGGTGAGCGGCATGTACAAACCAACAAATGGCCGATTCTGACCCTATCGACCGCAAGCGAGAGCGGGCGGTGCGGTTCGCAAACGCCTATATAGACGAGCATTACGAACTCTTCGAGACGCTCGCGCAGGAATAACCGATCCCGATAATCAATACTGAAGGGGAATATGACCGACTCACCGACCTCTGAACCCGACATGCCATCTCGCGAGCCACGGTTCGACGCGGTCGTTCGCTGGGCCGAGTACATTCAGGAGAATCCACCGGAAGTCTGGGGCCCACAGCAGAACGCCGTCGTCAACGCGCAGATCGACAGTGCGGCCGCCGTCGAGCGAACACCCGAGGAGATCGAGCGGATTCGGGCGTTCGCTGACGACGTGCTTGACGACGAGGAGTGGCTGTACGGCCGAGTCGCCCACCCGTTTTACTGCGGCATCACCCGAACAATGGCAGTATCACGCGGTTCGACCGTCATCGCAAGCGAGCCACTTGTTTCCCACTCATTGCCAGTCCAGCAGTCACACACCTGATACCGAGCAGCACCACCCGTCACGTCGACTGCCGAGACGTGCGTCGAAATCTCACGCGCGTCGTCGCCGCGGTTGTGGAACGCGACCGCCGCACCGCCGTCCGCCAGCCGTTTGCTCCACACCTCTGCATCGCCGTCGCGTCGATCCGGCGTGCCCTGTATCCCGAGTGGATCTTGATCGATAGCGAGCAGTCGCTCGTTGGTCAGCAACTCGCGGTCGAACGTCGACAGCGACGTGAGATCCGTCCCGAGCATGAGCGGCGCGGCCAGCAGACACCAAAAGGCGAAATGCGTGCGTCGTTCGGCTTCGGTCAACGGTCGCTGTACATCGACGGCCTCGTGTTCGGACTGTCCGGAATCTGGGCCGTTGCCGATCTGCAGCATATCGGGGTCGTTCCAGCCGCCGGGGCCGTGGGCGGCCGCGGCGTCGATGTCGGCCATTCGGTTGAGGGCGTCGGCAACCCCGAGGCCGAACTCGTCGGGGTCGGCCCGCCATTTGGCGACGAGGTCGTCGGTCGCTCGCCAGAGATGGCCGCCGACGTTGCGGCCCCACCGCCACGGCTCGTTGCGTCCCCACTCGCAGATGCTGAAGACGATCTCGCGGTCAACACTGCTGAGCGCGTCGCCCATCGCGGCGTAGCGGTCGATGGCGTCGCGGCCGCGGTGGTCGCCGCAGTTGTCGTACTTGAGGTAGTCGACGCCCCAGTCGGCGAACTGCTCGGCGTGCAGCCGTTCGCGGCCGAGGCTTGCGGGATAGCCCTGACAGGTCTCGCTGCCGGCCGACGAGTAGAGCCCGAATTTGAGCCCGCTGTCGTGGACGTAGTCGGCCAGCGCGGCCATCCCGTTCGGGAAGTCCGCCGAGGGCTGTAGTCGTCCTTCTCTGTCGGTCTCGCTGGCCATCCAGCAGTCGTCGACGACGACGTACTCGTAGCCGGCGTCTCGGAGGCCGGTCTCGACCAAGGCGTCGGCCGCGGCGCGAATGTCAGCGTCGGTTACCTCGCAGCTAAACGCGTTCCAGGAGTTCCAGCCCAGCGGCGGCGTTCGGGCGAGTTGGCGGGGGCGGTCGTCAGTCATCGTGGAGTCGATCACTCGATCGACTGCTCCGCAGTCGTCGCCTTATCCGGTTCGGTTCTCGTTCCTGTGCCACCCTGCCGTTCAACCTCGGCCAGCGTCGCCGTCGCCGTTGCCAGCAGACCAGTACCGAAGATTAGGAGCCCAAGCGTAAGGCGGAGCTCCGCCGAGATCGGCAGTGACGGACTCACCCCGATGAGGGCCGCCAGATTGATTCCTGCGACTCCAAGGCCGATCCACCGGGCACTGCGCCAGTTAGTCACGCCTGTTGACTCCGGCTGGTATCGCGCTGCCCGAGCGGTAAGTGCGAGGCCGACACCCCACACAAGCCCGGTGACAGCAGCGAGTACCGGGTCGCCAACGAGCCAGTAGCAGCCGCTACCGACGACCAGTGCTGTTGCCCCGCCGAGGGGCCATCTGAGTGACGAACGCATTATCGACGCAACTGCCGCGGCGTGTAAAATAGTGTCCGCTACCGTTCGTCCAACGGGACGAACTCGGCGTCGCGGTCGCCGGTGTACTGCGCTCGCGGGCGGATCAGGCGGTTGTCCTCCCACTGCTCTAAGACGTGGGCAATCCAGCCGCCCGAGCGGGCGATAGCGAAGATGGGCGTATAGAGATCGATCGGGATGCCCATCTGGTAGTAGGTCGTCGCCGAGTAGAAGTCCACGTTCGGCGCGAGGCCTTTCTCCTCGCTGATGTAGTCCTCGATGGCAACCGACATCTCGTACCACTTCGTGTCGCCGGCGGCCTCGCCGAGGGCTTCGCTCTCCTCGCCGAGGATCTTCGCGCGTGGATCTTTGACGTTGTAGACCCGGTGGCCGAAGCCGGCGATGCGCTCGCCGCGGTCGATGGCGTCTTTGACCCACTCGACAGGATCGAGTTCATCGTCATCGATGGCCTGCAGCATGCGCATCACGTCGGCGTTCGCGCCGCCGTGAAGGCTGCCCGACAGCGTCCCGATCGCTGAGGTGACCGCGCTGTGGAGGTCGGCCAGCGTTGAGGCGGTCACCATCGCGGCGAACGTTGAGGCGTTGAGGCCGTGGTCGGCGTGGAGGACGAGCGCCATATCGAACGTTTCGGCAAGTACGTCATCTGACTCCTCGTTGTTGAGCATATAGAGGAAGTTTGCGGCGTGGCTCAACTCTTCGCGGGGGCGACCGGCTCGTTGCCGTTGCGGAGCCGGTTGTAGGCCGCCAGCGCGGTCGGCATCTTCGCGGTGATCCGGCGGCTTTTGCGGTTGTTGGCCGCAGTATCGTCGAAGTCGGCGTCAGCGTCGGGATCGGCGGCCGACAGCGCGGAGGTGATCGTCCGGAGGGCGGCCATCGGCTCTTCGCCGCTGGCGGCGAGTTCTCGGATGATATCGAGGACGCTATCGTCGAGTTCGCGGGCAGCGGCCATCTGCTGGCTGAACTCGGCAAGTTCGGCCTCGGTTGGGAGTTCGTCGTGCCACAGCAGATACAGCGTCTCCTCGTAGCTGGCCTCGCGGGCGAGCTCCTCGATGGCGTAGCCGCGGTAGATCAACTCGCCGGCGTCACCGTCGATATAGCTCAGATCGGATTCGGCGACGACCACGCCTTCGAGTCCCCGCTTCAGCTCGGTAGACATGTACTCTCTTTCTCAGTAGCCTCAAAAAAGCGTTATCGTTTCCGTAGCAGTTACGCGAGTGTAACCCTACCGACTTTTGCCGATAAAAACTGGACGTATTCCACCTTGAAGCCGCGGCGTTCCCTCGCAGGCCGCAACCCGACACCACCGCAAGCGTCGATCTGATGGCCCTACGCCGGGATCACCGTGATCTGTTGTTTCCGGTCGATGGCGTCCTCCAGTTCCTCGGCGATCGCTGACCCCCGGGAGATCTGGATGTCGCCGCCGCTGCTGACCGTCGCGGTAAACAGATACTCGTCGTCGGCCCGCACCTCGACGGTTTCGCCGACGTGGCCATCCATCCGGATGACGACGTGGCGGGCGGTGATCTCGGGTTGGACGATCTCGCCGGCTGGTTCGGCCTCGACGCCGCCGCCACCGCTGCCGTTGGTTGCGGCACCCCCGGCATCGGGATTGTCCTCGTGGGTGCGGACGTCGATGTCGATGCCGAGGCGATCCTCGATATCGCTGATTCGGCCGCCACCCTTGCCGATCACATAGGAGATGTCGCTTTCCTCAACGTAGACGATGGCGTTGTTTTGGCCCGTGAGTTCGACGCTGACGTGGCCGCGGGCGACCGAGCGAATCTCTCGTTCGATCTCCTGTTTGGCGATGCGGTCGACGCCGGTGTCGCTGCCCGCCTCGTCGTCGAGTGGCACCGTGATGACCTGGCGGTTGAACGTGTAGATCTCGTAGGCCGGGGTGCCGGTCTCGAAGTCGGCTACCTGAATTACCGGGCGTGCGAGATCTTCGGCGGTCAGCCCTTCGGGCACCTTCACCTCTGTCGTCACGTCGTAGACGGTATGCACCTCGCCGGCTTCGATGTAGACAACGGTGTCGACGACCTGTGGGATCATCCCGAGTTCGACCCGGCCGACGAGCCGCTGGAGGGCGTCGATTGCGCGCGTCGCGTGGACGACGCCGACCATGCCAACACCCGCGAGCCGCATGTCGGCGAACACGTCGAAGTCCTCCGTTTTTCTGACCTCGTCGTAGATAGTGTAGTCGGGGCGGACGAGCAGCAGCGAGTCCGCGGTCGTCGCCATGTCGCCGCCGAGGGCGGTGTACTGGGTGATGTCGTCGCCGACCTGCAGATCCCGTGGCTTCTCCATCGTCTTCACCGCGTAGTCGTTGTCGGTGAGGAACTCCGCGACCGCCTGGGCGAACGTCGATTTCCCCGCGCCGGGCGACCCGGAGATGAGCACGCCGCGCTCCTGTTCAAGCAGTCGCTCTCGAAGGCGGTCGTCGAAGACGTAGTCGTCCAGCGTCGTTTTGGCGATCGGTCGGACGGCCGTGATCTCGATCCCATCTGCAAAGGGTGGTCGGGCGACGGCGATCCGATAATCCTCGTACTGGATGATCGTCATCCCGGGCTCGGAGAGTTCGACGAACCCGTCGCTGCTGCTGCGGGCGAGGGATTCGATCTCGTCGGCCCACTCGTCCATCTGGGCCTCGGTGCTGACCGTCTCGCCGATGGTCTTGTAGCTCATCCCGTCGAGTGCGCCGCGTTTGGCCTTCGGTTTGGTACCGGTTTTGAGGTGGACGCTCATCGTCTCGTCGTCGAAGAACTCGACGATCGGCAACTCCCCGTCGGTGTCGATTTCGGGTTCGACATAGGTTACGTCGATGCCTTTGGCCTTCGCCACCTCAGATTGCACAATATCGCTGGACAGCAGGGTGGCGTCGTTGTCGGCGGCCACATCGCGAATGATCGCGTCGACCTCGCCGTCGCTGGCGGCCGCCTGTTCGCCCTCGCTGGCCCGCCGGCCAACATATCGAAGCTCGATCGTTCCCGCATCAGCCAGCGCAGCGAGCCGCTGGAGTTCTTCGAGCCCGCTCCAGCCGCTATCGTAGCCAGCGTTGGCCTGGGATTCGAGTTCGCCAACCACGGCCTCCGGGATCAACACTGTCTGCCCTTCGCTGTCGTCGATTCGCTCGGACACACGACCGTCGATCACCGCGCTCGTGTCCGGCACTAGAGTCATAGAGATGCTTACTTCGGGCGCACGCATAAGGGTGATGCGTGGCGATGATCGGTTTCGCTGAAGCCGGTGGTCACCCCTGCTGATCTCCCGTATCGGGTGGCGGTTGGCATCGCTTCAGCACCGTGCTCTCGCCGGAAAGATTAAAATCTTTACATTAAAAGATAGCATTACTCGAATACATTAATAATTTATACTAACTGCCAGAATCGATAGACGAAAGCGGATTCAATCGTATTCTTTTGCGTAGATTATCTTGGGTGATAATTTGAGCGCGGTGTTTATATCTATCCTCTCACTTGTCTCTATTAGCGTCAGGCCGTTCCGGGCAGACGCGCACTAACCCATGTTCGAAACAGAATCCAGAGGTCAGGTGGGGATTGGAACGCTCATCGTGTTCATCGCGATGGTCTTAGTCGCCGCGATCGCCGCGGGCGTCCTTATCAACACCGCCGGCCTCTTGCAGGCACAAGCACAGCAAACTGGTGAAGAAACAACCGCAGAAGTCAGTGATATCGTCCAACTCGGAGAAATCGTTGGAATCGCCAACAGCACTGACGAAAATATCGACAGTGTAAACGTATCAATGCGGTTGGCGTCTGGCTCTGATCCAATCAATCTTAGTCAGATGTCCTACACGATCTCAAGTCCCACTGGGGAAGCAACAGTTCTGAGTGGAGAGAATTCAAGCAGCTACCTTACGTTCGATCAAAAACAATCGCTTGAGGATGGCGCTCTCGTTCTCGAGGATCAAGAGGATCTGATGATCGTTTCGTTCGATCTAAACGATGCCCCTGGGATCGGCGCGCTTGATGAAGACGAGCAATACTCGATCATCGCACAGGCACCAGCAGGTGGCCAGACCTACAAACAGGTCAGCACACCGCGAAACATCGATAACGATAGCTCATACATCCTGAGCTAAATCGTCTACCGACTGCTTTTTTATTACCATCGAAACTGCTCCGTTGAATAGCAATTTCATCGGCCGATATCACAGATTTAGAAGGGTGAAGCCGAGGAACTCGATCCTGACCAATGGAAATCGATATCCTCGACTTCGTCGAAGAGTGTCGGCACCTGGCTAAACAAGCGTTGGGGAAGCACGCGGGCGAGCCCGCCAGCGGCGGGTTCGCCCGCTGGAAGCATGTCGTCATTCACTGTTTTCGGCGTGAAGAGGGCCACAGTTTCCGTAGCGTGTCATAGAATGGTTCTCGTGATTGCTCACAGATACAGAAGCTGGTGGCTCCAAGACTGTTGAATCCATCCTCACAGCAGCCGATGGTTCTGAGCCACACTATGGCCGATAGACGTGAAACATCAGTATACTAAATGAATGGGTGCTCTCTAACCGATTTATAATGCCGTGCACTGGGTGCACGTACTTCTAGACCTGTTAAAGATTGAAACGGTAACTATGCCGACGAGAGGGTGGGACATATTCTATGACACGCTCTTCGATTGGCTGTCGCACTCGCCAATCACTATCGAGGAAACGATGTCGCTAGTCCAACCATCACGCTATGAAAACAGTTCTGCACCACCGCCTTATCCCCTTCTTTCCGTCAGTAGAACTTTCACCGTCGATACGCCAGTCTGTGTATGACTCGTGAGGCAGTTGTCTCGCTTACTACGTCACTCGTCGAGATCCCAAGCCACACCGACGAGACCGCTGCCGGCAATTTCATCGCCCAATGGCTTCGTGACGAAACAGCCGCGACCGTCCGTTGTGACGACGCCGGCAACGTGATCGCCCACCGCCAGTCAGGTGATTCATCATCGAACACCTCCCTCGCGTTCGTCGGCCACCACGACGTTGTCCCACCAGCTGACGACCAACTCGACGCTGACGGTGGGTACCGCAGCGAGCGTCGTGATGGCCGACTCTACGGGCGTGGCACTGCCGATATGAAAGGCGCGCTGGCGGCCGCACTGCTCGCGTTTCGGGATGCCGAGCCCGCAACTGAGCTCGTCTTTGCGAGCTTTGTCGGTGAGGAACAGGGTGGGATCGGCGCGCAGGCGGCGATCGAGGATGGGTTCGCGCCCGATACCGCCATCGTCACCGAGGGCTCAACGGGCTACTCCGCTCCCGGCGTCACCGATGTCGCGATCGCCCACAAGGGTCGTCGCGGGAGCACGCTCACCGCAAGCGGTACCGCGGGCCACGCCAGCCGACCCGACGACGCCGACAACGCGGTCTACCGCGCCTGCGATGCGGTCGATATCGTTCGCTCACTCGACGCCCCTGAAACGACAGTGCTCGGAAACAAGCTCTCCGGAAGCATCGCCGTCACCGAGATCGATGGCGGCTCAGCGTGGAATGTGATCCCCGACCAGTGTACGGTCACGATCGACGAGCGAACCGTGCCCGGCGAGCGCGCCGACCTCGCGGCGGCCGAATCGATCGAGGGCGTCGAGTGGACGGTCGACCAGGATCTCCTGCCGATGGCCTGTGAGGATCCGGCGTTTGCCGACCGCGTCCTCGCTGCGGCCGACGCCGTCCAGCCGGATGAGCCTCAACAGGTCGTCAAACCACATGCGACCGACGCAGGCTGGCTGGCGAACGCCGGCACCGACTGCGTTGTCTGTGGGGCAGCCGAACCCGGCGAGGCACACACGGCGACCGAGAGCGTCTCGGTCGACGTGCTTGAGCGGTGTTACGAACTGTACCGACAGGTGGCCGAGACGCCACCGTAGCCAACCGCTCTCAGCAGTGCGTTGATACGACCGTAGCCGCAACAGCGGGTATGGCAACTGATGCAACGCAGACTGAGCCCCCAGCGGCGTATACGGCACTACTCGATGAAATACAACGGTACAACGCCGTCGAGAGCGCGACCGAGGTGCTCTCGTGGGATCAACAGGTGATGATGCCCGAAGGCGGAACCCCGGCCCGCTCGACGCAGCTTTCGACGCTGTCGTCGATCAGTCACGAGCTGTTGGTCGATGGTGACGTTGGCAACCATCTTGACGAGCTTGACGACGCATCGCTCACCCCCGAACAGCAGGCTGTTGTCCGTGAGATCCGCCGAGAGTACGTCCGGGCTGCCCGCGTCCCGCGTGATCTTATCGAGGAGATATCGACGGCGACCACCGAAGCCCTCGGCGCCTGGGAGTCCGCCCGCGAACACGACGCCTTCGAGGAGTTTGCCCCGCATCTCGAACGGCTCGTCGAGCTCAAACGTCAGTACGCTGCGCATATCGATCCCGACGCCGACCCCTATGCTGTGCTGTTTGCGGAGTACGAGCCCTGCTTGTCACTGGAGACGGCAACTGCGATCCTCGATGAACTCCGGGAAACGCTGGTGCCACTGATCGAGGAAATCCGTGCGTCGGATGCCGACCTTGCGACCGACGCCTTCGAGGGGAGCTTCGATACCGACACCCAGGAGTCGCTCTCCCGGGAGGTGTTGGAACTCCTTGGCTACGACTTCGATCGTGGCCGTCTCGACACCTCGACGCATCCGTTCACCTCGGGCAATCAGTTTGACGCTCGGATCACCACTCGGTTCGACGAGCACGATCCACTCGGCGCGCTCACCTCGACGATCCACGAGTTCGGCCACGCCTACTACACATTGGGGTTGCCAGACGACGACTTCGGAACGCCACTCGGAAGCCACCGCGATCTGTCAGTCCACGAGTCCCAATCGCGGCTCTGGGAGAACCATGTCGGCCGTTCGGCGGCGTTTTGGGAGCTGTTGTTGCCGAAGCTGCACGACGCGTTCCCCCAGACGAGCGACCTGTCGCCGCGGGATGCCTACGAGGCCGCCAACCAGGTTCACGACGAGAATCTCATTCGGGTTGAGGCCGACGAGCTCACCTACCACCTACACATCATCATCCGCTTCACAATCGAACGCGAGCTCATCAGCGGCGACCTCGCAGTCGACGACGTACCGGATCGCTGGAATCGACTCTACGAGGAGTATCTTGGACTCACCCCGCCATCCGACGCGCTTGGCTGCCTCCAAGATATCCACTGGAGCCACGGCAACTTCGGTTACTTCCCGACGTACTCGCTGGGGAGCGTGCTGGCTGCCCAACTCTACGCTGCCGCCGACCGCGAGATCGACGATCTCGACGCGACGATCCGCGATGGTGACTTCGAGCCGCTTGGGGAGTGGCTGCGGACGAATATCCACCAGCACGGTCGACGATATGAGACTGATGCCTTGGTTGAACACGCGACCGGCGAGCCGCTGCGTGCCGATGCTTTCACCGACTATGTGACCGATAAATACGGCGCGTTGTACGATCTCTAAGCAGTTTGTCGGCTGCGGGTGTTGACGAGCGCCCAGTTTGTCGCCTGCGCCACAAACTCTATATACGTGGTACACGTTACCATGAACCGTAATGTCAAAAGCACAGTCCACGGACGACGAGTTGTTCGACGAGTTTCTCTCAGCAAACGGGCACGAAACGGAACCGGCCGGCTGGGACGAGTCGTACAACAAGAAGCAGTGCCCCGAGTGTAGTGGTCTCAACGACCAGGCGGCGACGGCCTGCTCTACCTGTGGCTGGCAGCCCAGTCGGTAGCGCCTGTTTTTCGGCTCCACCCGCTGTGGGCGTCAAGCCATGTTGTTTATCACGCCGGGTCACGTGTGCGTTCTACAATGAGCACCACGGACGGCACACTCACCCGCTTGTTCGGCGGCCCCGGCAGCGGGAAAACCACCGCCCTCCTTGACCGCGTCGAGACCATCCTCGAAGACGACGACACCGATCCACGCGATATCCTTGTCGTCTCCTACACCCGTGCGGCCGCCGCTGAGATCCGGGAACGGCTCGCCGAGCGGCTCGATACGACACCGCGCGCGCTCAAGGGCAATGTCTGTACGATGCACGCGAAAGCCTACGAGCTGCTTGATCTCTCCCGCGGCGACGTTGTCGGCGAAGACGACAAAGAGGAATTCTGTGAGGAGTACGGCATCGAGTACGAGGATGAGTACAAAAGCGGCGGCCGACGCACTGCCCGGTCGACGACCATCGGCAACAAGATCATCGCCACCAGCCAGTGGCTTCAGCGCACCCGCCGAGATGTCGCCGACTGGTACGATGTCCCCTTCCAGTGGAACGTCGAGGAGGTTCGCCTCCCGCCGGACGAGGATCCCAACGCCCAGGAGGGCAACAAGTATACGCCGACGTGGACGGCCGACGACGACCGCATCGACATCCCTGAGGCGATTCGTGCGTGGCGCAGCTACAAGGGTGACAACGGGCTGGTCGGCTTTGCCGACATGCTCGAACGCGTCGCACAGCGATCGTTGCTCCCGAACGTTGACTATCTCGTCATCGACGAGTTCCAGGATATCACCACGCTTCAGTACGCCGTTTTCGAGGAGTGGAAACCCCACATGAAACAGGTATTGATCGCCGGCGACGACGACCAGGTTGTCTACGCTTGGCAGGGTGCCGACCCGAACCTCTTGCTCGACGCCGAGCGTGATGAGGACGAGATTCTGCCGAACTCCTACCGACTCCCCTCTAATATTCTCAACGTCGTCAACCAGGAGATCCGCCATCTCGACAAACGACAGGAGAAGGATCTCAAACCGCGGAAGGAAGGTGGGACTGTCGAGGCCGTCGAAAATGCCTCGATCCTCGAACTCGTTCGCAACGTTCGCTACACCGTCGACGCCGAGGAGGGCAGCGTCATGCTGTTGTTCCGGGCGCGCTACCAGCTCTTCCAGTTCATCGAGGAGTTTGTCGACGAGGGGATTCCGTTCAAGGCTCTCACCGACCAGCGACTCTGGACCGACCGGCTGACCGACTACGTTCGCGCCATCGAGGCCTTCGACGCCGGCGAGGAGCTCACCCTGCTGCAGGGGCGGCGACTCGCCGATATGCTCCAGGATTCGACGTTTGGCTCCAACGACCGCGAGGAGTTCTATGACTTCCTCGAAGCCAAAGAGGAGGACGCCGAACTCGATGATCTCGCGGAGATCCTCTCGATCCCGACGATGTCGAGGAGTTCGCGCCGTTCATGCCCGATCCCAAGTCCGCGGGCGATATGATGCGAAAGGTCACAAACTTCCAGCGCACCTCCGTCGACGCCTACTTCAACGGCGACTACGCCGGTCTCGATCCGACGACAGTTCGCGTCGGCACGATCCACTCCGCGAAGGGCCGGGAAGCCGACCACGTCTTCGTCGGCACCGATCTCACCGAGAAGGTCGTCGAGCAGATGGCCGCGACCGTCTCCGGCCATGAGGAAACGGCCGACCCCACGACTGTTGACGACGACGAGTTCACCAAACACACCGATCCCGTCCCGCTGTTGACCGACAACGAACGCCGGGTGTTCTACGTCGGGATGAGCCGGGCGCGGGAACGACTCGTTTTGCTCGAAAATCTGATCGATGGCGCGCCGACAGTTCCGATCAGCGTGCTGCTGCACAACGAGCTTCGCGATGAGCCACCCCAGGAACTGCTCGATGCTGTTGAGGCGGCGGAGCCGGAACCCCTGAACCCGAGCCGTGAGCCCGCCGGCTGGCCGCCCCACCGCGGTCTGGCCGGTATCGGAGCCGCCGCAGGCCGGTATTGCCGCGCTTAGTGAGCCACTCGCTGAGTCAGCGACTGTCGGCTTTGTCCACGTCGCTCGCGGTGACGATCCGGATCGTCGCTATCTAACGCGAACGCCAGCCCCACACCAGGCGGCTGCTGTCGTCTGTATTCCAACCGGCGGTGGCGACCTGCACGCTATCTACTGCGTCTCGACGGCTGATCGCGCCCCCGCTGTTGACGATTTTGTTGCCCCTGAATCAGCCGACACGACAGCGACCGAATGCAACCGCACGATCGCAACGCGAGAGCCACAGACCCCACCGGGTAGCCACGTTGTGTCGGTGCTCGCCGACCATCTCGATACTCCGGGTGTCGGGACACTCCGAGTGCCGAGTCATCTCCCCCACGACACCGCAGTTCGCCTCCAGCAGGCCGGCTATGAACTCTCCTCGACGGCGGCACTCACTGACGCCCGCGCCAGCAAAACTCCGGCCGAACGCGACTGTCTCCAAGCGGTTCAACGCGGAGCCGCCCACGGCTTGCGGCGAGCACACGAACTGCTCGCTTCGAGCACAACTACTGATGATGTCCTGCATCTCGATGGCGACCCGCTTTCGGCCCAGCAGATCGAACGCGAGGTCGCTGCCGCCCTCGCTGGCGGTGGCGTTACCCCAGAGACAGTTCGGGTTCGCGCCGCCGACACCGCCGCGACCGAGCCGCTGCCGGCTGGCGACGGGATCATCGTCCACCTCGTTCCACAGGGGCCACACGGCTACCATGGCCATCTCACCCGCACTGTCGTCGTCGACAGCGACGGCGGCTGGGATCGCCGCGCCTTCATCGCCGCCAAGGCTGCCCAGACCGCTGCGCGCCACCACTGCGAGCCCGGCGGCAACGTTGGAACGGTCGCCGCCGAAGCGACCGCGGAGCTGACAGCCTACGGCTTTCCGCCGCGTTCACGCTCAGACGACGCTGGCGATGATGACACCACTGACAACGTCGGCGGATGGGCCACTGTCCACGGTGTCGGCCTCGCGCCGGCCGAAGCGCCGAGTCCTGCCGACGACGGCACTCTGCAGGTCGGGTCGGTTCTTGCTGTCGAAACAGGCGTTGTCGACCCTGATCATGGGCGGATTCGCCTCGGCTCCCTGATCGATGTGACAGCCGACGGCGGTGAGCGACTCATTGACGCCCCGATTTCGCTGACGCCGACCACAGACGAAGTCTAATCAGCTGGCTCTTGTCAAAAATAGGGGACAGGTGTGTTGGATTTCTATTAGGATGGACAGTGCAAGACGGAACACGCATATGCAGTAATCGGTGACCTTCGGGACTGGCAGAATTTTCTATTCAAATGGGACGATAAAGAGCCCGCAAATATTCTGCACAACGACCTGAGAGAAAATAATCAAGCAAACAGTAGATCGAGAACTCCCCGTAGCGAGGAGAGACTGTGTGAGAATCAAGTTCAGTGACGGGTCGACTATTTAAATAACTGGACAGACCATCCGAGAAGAACAACCGTAACAATGGCCTTAGGTGTTATGTGAAAGAAAACAGCCGTCACATACAACTACGGTACGCACTGGAAGAACGCTCGACCAACGGAGTATACCGAGGTGCGAACGTATGAGACGACGGACGTTCGTTGCGACCACGGCAACTCTCGGAACCGCGCTTGTCGCTGGGTGTTCCGGCAGCGGTGGTGGGTCTGACGGTAGCACTGGGAGCGGGACGTTCAACCTGATGATCAGTGACCAGCCTGCCGCCATCGAGGATTTTGACTCACTGAATGTCACCCTCTCGGCTGCTCGTGTCTTTCGAGCCGACGAGGACGAGGAACTCTCCCCACGAGTCGTTAACGAGACGACGAACGAAACCACAGCCTCGTCCGACGATGATCCCGAGGAGTCCGCTGACGACGGGAGTGATGGCGTCGTCGAATTCGATCTCGACAGTGTGACCGTCGATCTCACCAAGGTCAAAGGTGACCGAGCGGTTTCAGTGGTTGAAGGTGAACTTGATGCGGGACGGTACTCGGGGATCGAACTCCGTGTCTCCAATGCTGAGGGAGTCGTCGACGGTGAGACTGTCGACGTGATGGTGCCGAGCAACAGACTTCGCATCATCAGACCCTTCGAGATCGGGGCTGACGAGGAACTGAACTTCGTCTTCGATATCAACGTTATCCAGAAAGGGCCACGCGGCGGCTATAACCTGCTCCCGGTCATCGGCAAAAGCGGCGTTGCAGGCGAAGATGTCGATGTCGAAGAAGTCGATATTGAGGACGCCGAATAGTATTGTCGTAGGAGTGCAGCAAGTCGAAAAAGAATCCTCTGCATCGGTCATCGTTTCAAATCATCTAAGAATACTATCACAATTCGAGTGATGAATAGATGGCGCCTATCGCATAGAAATCTCTCCGGTTCAGTGACCTCTGAGCAACCGGGACGGATCCACAAGGCACTGCAAGCCTGATCGGAGCACCACACACAAAGGGCTCGCGCTGAAAATATACATGATGCGAACATCTACCGCTGTTATTGCCTTTGGGGCCGTACTACTCGTAATCCCGTTTCCGGGGACATTCATTCTTGGTGGTCTCGTCGCTCTCTTTGGTGTCCTCTTACGCTGGTTTGACGTCTGAACTGACCTACCTCCCGCTGCGAGTCTAGTAATTGACAGTTAGGCGATGGAAGTGGTGAATAGCTCGTTCGTGTTGTTGTGAATAATAAAGATCGCCGTGCTGCATGCATACTTTGTATCCAGCAGTCCGGTTTCTACCAGTTCGCGTTAATGATGATCGGTACGTGATGGATACAACGCGCCTATCGGTCTCAAGATGAAGCGTATCTCACGAAACGTTTTCCGCGACGCTACTCCTGGTCGGCTATGTCCACGACTGTGGCGACTCCGAATGCGGACGAACTTTGTGCGTATTGTGATTCCCGAATTTTCGACCACGAACCGATCTGTGTCCGTGATTGTGACGACAACTGCGGTTCCCCTCAGTACTTTTGTAACTACGCATGTCTTTCGGCATACATCGAGGAAAACAGCCTGACGACGGGGAATGCGTGTACGTGGAATCCCGATGAAAACAACTGCTGCTAATCGGCTGTATCGCTAACAGAGACTAGTGACTACACGCTCTATATCCAGCACTCCGAACAGTCCCATATCACTCTTCAGATGACTGTTTCACCAGCGTAGCCAAGAGCGAATCAGCTACTGCTCCGGTTGGTCGTCGTTCCCCGCGGTTCCACGCAGCCGGGCGGGGAGGAGCCCGCGAAGGAGTCCCACGAGGATGCGTTTCGGGTCGAGAAAGTAATTCGGGAGGACGACCATCGCCACCCCGACGCCGAGTAACGCGGCCCCAACGACCGCCTCGCCGGCTAAGAGCTTCGTGACGCCGAAGTTGGCGACCGGGATGGCGAAGACCAGCGTGGTCGCAAGCCCGAGTAGATCGAGGATCCCGAGTTGCATGCGGCTTCGCTACCGCCGGCAGCGACAAAAACACGCCGGCTGGCGGGCGGACACAACCGCTATCTGTCCGGATCGTCTCCCTCCGGTATGTTTACCGGAATCGTCGAAACCGCCGGCGAGGTCGTCGCTGTCGACGCGAACGCTGACGGCCGCCGCCTGCGAATTCGCGCCTCGGGGCTTGCCGATCTCTCACACGGACAGTCGATCAGCGTCAGCGGTGTCTGCCTCACGGTGGAAGCCTACGGCGATGTTGACAGCGACAGTGCTGTCAACGTCGATAGCAACGACGACGACGCGAGCGACGACGAACAGTGGTTCGAGGTGTTCCTTGCGGCCGAAACGGTCGCCAAAACGTATCTCGGTGCGGTCGGCGTCGGCGACCCCGTCAACATCGAGCGCGCACTCGCCGCCGACGGGCGGTTTGATGGCCATGTCGTCCAGGGCCATGTCGACACGGTCACGACGATCGAGGCGATCGAACAGGTTGGCGACGACTGGCGATTCACGTTTGCGCTCCCCGATGACTACGGCCAGTATATCGTCGACAAGGGCTCGATCTGCCTCGATGGGATTTCGCTCACCGTTGCTGAGATCGACCACGATGCCGGCATCTTCGACGTGGCGATCATCCCGACGACCTACGAGCTGACGACGCTGCAGGCCAAATCTGCCGGCGATCCGGTTCACGTCGAGGTCGACGTGATCGCCAAATACGTCGAGGGGATGTAGAGGGCTACCAGTAGTCGCTCAGAGGTGGGCCCACCGCTGGAGGTCGGCGGGCTCGGTGGTGTAGTAGTAGGTCACATCGCCATCGGAGACGGTGTACACCGAGAGGTCGGGGTCGTGGATCACGCGCTTGTTGGCGTCGATGCCGACGTTGACCAGATCCTCGATCGAGTTGACGTAGACGAACTCGTTGTCGGAATCCAACAGGAGCTCACCCTCCGAGATCCACTCGCTGTACTGATTGTGGGCGATCTCCTTGCGAAGCTCTTCTTGATCAAGTTGTGGGGCCTTTGCGCCGATCGCCCCGCCGCTGGCAACCGCGACCAATCCAAGGATCGCCAGCAACGCGACAAGCTGCATATCCGGCTCGCCCCGCACCGGCTCACTCGGGGCGGCTGGCTGGCTGGAGCCACCGGTGTCGGCTACTGGTTCGATGACCCGGGTTTGGGTCTTCGACACATTCGCCCGCTGGTCACCGGTGAGCCAGTAGGCGTCGTTGTTGGACTCCAGTGAGGGGGTCATGTTGAGCGTCCCGGTGTAGACCTCCCCATTGATCGGCTCGGTGCGGTAGTCAACGGTCAATCGCAGTTGTGTGTTGAGTGAGGTTGTTGAGGCCGGGAACTCCGACGCCACCTCGTCAGCGGGGTCTTCGAGATCGTTCCGCACGTCGAAGGTACGGCGGTTCGTCACCCAGCCGTCGGTGACCGTATCCTGGCGATACATGAGTAGCCGAGTGTTGGTATAGACCGTCTCCTCGTTGCGGTCGGCGACGATCGTCTCTTCGCGGACGAGCCGGGTCGTGAGTTCGACGCTCACATTTCGGGTCGTGTTGGCGGTGACGTTGAACGTCAAGTCCGGTGAATACTGATAGAAATACGCCGGCGCACGGGTGAGGACTTCACCCTCCTCGTAGGCCTGCTGGCCGGGCCCGGAGATCGTCGGCGGCAGCT
Source organism: Halonotius sp. GCM10025705 (assembly GCF_042662885.1). Classification (NCBI taxonomy): domain Archaea; kingdom Methanobacteriati; phylum Methanobacteriota; class Halobacteria; order Halobacteriales; family Haloferacaceae; genus Halonotius; species Halonotius sp. GCM10025705. The sequence goes on from NZ_JBHSZD010000001.1 coordinate 51,918, forward strand.
CTCGTGAGGGTGTCTCGACGACCGCGCTGTCGATCAGCTCAACATCGAGAAAGAACGCCTCGAAGCTCTCGGTTTCGGGCTGTGGCTCGGGCTGTGGGTCGGGTTGGGGGCCGGCTCCTCGACCGGTGGTGTCAGGAACACGTAGCCTGAGCCGAGGAGCAACACCACCCCAAGGACGACAAAGCCGATCGTGAGTGGCTTGCTGTTGGCCGCCACCTGAAGTTTGAGTCGTGGGAGCATCACCGGCCTCCTGATCGCCCCGACGCGACCCCCGTTGCCACTCGCTGTGTGGCGAGTATGCGGCCAGTCGGCGGGACACAGCGCGGTGACACATGACGGGGGTGTGGATGCTACACAAAACTACGGGCGCGAGTGTTTTTATTTCACGGTCGCAACGGCGGGCGGGTTACAGTTCACGTTCGGCGATGTAGCCTCGTCGACACTCCGGACAGATGTCGCCGGCCCGCATCGACGACTCACCGGCGTGGCGGCTGAAGCCACACTCCGGGCAGTAGAACTCGGTGTTGATGTCGTCGACGGTCGGCTCATAGAGCGACGCCTCGCCGGCCTTTGTGAACTCCTCGTCGCCTGGCTCCTCGATCACATCCTCGGTGTCGGCCGGCTCGTCGTCGACCTGCCTTTCGTCGACCTCAGGCGTAAAGCCACCGCCGAAGGTCACCTCGTCGGGCTGCTCGTCAGGCGGCGTTTCCGCGTCATATCCCTCGTCGTCGCCGGACTGTTCGGGCCATTCACCGGCTGCTGACGGCGAGTCGGTGTCGTGGTCGGGCCACTCGCCGGGTTCGCGGTCGGTCGTCTCCGCGGCGGACGCCTCGCTTGGCTCGTCGTCGGCCGTCGAGAGGATGATCCCGTCGTCGTCGGCCGCCTCCACGTCTTCGTCGGCGGCATCGTCGGCCGTTGTCGGCGGCGCGGCCGACTCCGTGCTCTCGGTCGTGTCTCCAGTCGTCGGCTCCGGCTCTGCCGGGGTTGGCTCCGAGTCGCTGTCGGCATCCAATAGCTCCGCGTCGTCGCCTGCCGCGGTGTCGGCGTCGGCCGTAGCGTGTGTGCTCTCAGCCGACGGGTCGGCATTCGTCGTCGGCTCCGGCGTGGGTGGTTCGGTGTCGCCGGCGGCTGCGGTCGCCCCTGCGTCATCGGTCGGTGTTGCCGTCGTGTCGCCAGGGGCTGTGGTTGGTTCAGCGTCACCGGCGGATGTCGCTGCCTCGCCGGTGGCGGCTGTTGAGCCGGTACTCCCGGTTGGGCCGGCGGGTTCGGCGGCCGTTCCGCTGTCGCCGGCGGTTTGGGCGAGCTGTTCGATCGAGGTGACCTCCTTGTTCTCGCTGACAGTCTTCGTGTACCCACAGCGACTGCAGGTCTTTTCCTCGCTGACCGTGATGACGACTTCCTCGCCGTCTTCCTCACGTTCCCGTCGTAACTCGGGTTCATCGAAATCGTGGCCGAGTAGACACCGGAGTCCCATTACCGTCCATACCGAACTACTCGACTAAAAGCTACTCCCTCTGTCCGTCATCTGTCTGACGCTGTCGCCCGCGTGTGGCCGGTCGCTGTCGGCGATTTTCCCTGTTTCGTACGCAGTGTCGATCCCCTCGGCGGTAGATGTAAACCGATTCCCACAGTAGGGTAAGGCGATGGGAGCCAAGCCCGCCTACCGGGATCGTCCGGCCGCTGAGGTCGGGATCCTCGACGCGCTCGTCGACCGCGCCGACGAGGGGATGACCGTTCTCGAACTCCGGGCGGCCGTTGACACCGATATCGACCGCATCGAGTCGGCACTGGCCGCACTCAAAGACGACGGGCTGATCGTTGTCAACGACGAGAACGGCACCATTCGGATCCATCCGGCCGACGAGGTGGTTCCTGATCCCACCGCCGATGTCGACCCCGAGGATCCCTCCTTGCTTGACGTGCTCCGCGATCGGCTTGGCCTGTAAGCTGCCGCGTTTTTTTGCCGTTGTCGCTCTGCGCACCTGTCCGCCGTTGTTTTACTCCCCCGGCGTCTTCGCCTCTCCATGACACTGTCGGGAGCCCACCACGACAATCTCGGGGCGACATATGTCGACCGCGGCGGCCGGCAACTCGTCGCCCACTACGGTCGCCCCCGCGTCGCCCATCGGGCGGTTCGCAACGGCGTCGGCGTCATCGAGTTGGGGTACGGCATCGTTTCGGTCACCGGCGACGATCGGATCGAGTACGTCGACAACGTTGTTACCAATCGCGTGCCCCCGACCGACGGCGAGGGCTGTTATGCCTTCGTCCTTGATCCACAGGGCAAAATCGAGACCGACTGCTACATCTACAACGCCGACGAGCAACTGTTGTTGTTTACGCCGCCTTCCCAAGTTGAATCCTTGGTCGACGACTGGTCGGAGAAGGTCTTCGTGCAAGATGTCGCCATCGAGGATGTCTCCGCCGAGTTCGGTGTGTTCGGCATCCACGGCCCCTCGGCGACCGAAAAGGTCGCGTCGGTGCTCAACCACGCGGGCGCGCCGGAGCCGGAGCTCCACTTCGACCGCGGCTCGATGGGCGATGCCGGCGTTACGGTCGCCGCCAGCGACAACCCGACCGGCGAGGACGGCTACACGATCATCTGCGGAGCCGACGACGCCCCCGGCGTCTTCGATACGCTCCTCAACCACGGACTGAACGCTGCGCCATTCGGTGAGCAAACATGGAATACCTTGACTGTTGAGGCCGGCACGCCGCGGTTCGAAACGGAACTCGATGGCGTGCTGCCGAATACGGTCGGCGCGCGCCACGGCGTCGATTTCGAGAAGGGCTGTTTTATCGGCCAAGAGGTCGTCTCAAAGGTCGAAAACCGCGGCCGTCCAAGCACACGCCTGATCGGGCTCCGCCTCGACGACCCATGTGCGGCTGGCGACGAACTTCGGGCCGATGGTGACGCCGTCGGCGAGGTGACCCGCGCGATCGACAGCCCCTCGCTGGCTGAACCGATCGCGCTTGCCTTCTGTGCCAGCGACGCTGTTGACGGTTCTCTGACGATCCACTCGACAGCCGAGACAGGTTCCGATGGCGACGACCCCGACGAGGATGCGTCCGGGGTTGCGGTCGATGCTGATCGCGTCACGTTACCGTTTGTTGACGGCAGTGCGACCTCGCTGCGCTGTCCGACCTATTAATTGGTAGCTCCCGATTGTCGGCCGCCGAAACCGGCTTATCGATCTGCTCCCTATCGGTGGCTATGCCATCGACGCTCGTCCACATCGCGGTCGCGGGGCTTCTCGGAACGGCCCTCCTGGGGGCGGCCTTTGACCGCCGGGCGATCCTGACGGTGATGGCCGTCGCCGCGGTTCCGGATCTTGATACGCTGCTTGGCCTCTGGCTGCCCGGGGCTCACCGGGCGTATCTCCACACGCTCGTTTTTCCGGCGGTGCTCGGGGTCGTGCTCTGGTGGGATATCGCTGTCCACTCGGAATCGACGCTGCGCCGTCGATACGGCGAGACCGGCGTTCGGGTCGCGTGGGTGAGCCTCGGTGCGATGGTTGTCGCCCACAGCCTCTATGACGGCGTCGTCAACGGTGTGAATCTTTTCTGGCCGCTGCAGGATCGGTTCTACGATCTGTCGGGTCACCTCCTGTATTCCACGCAGCGCGGCCTGCTGCAGACGTTTGTTGATCTCAGTCCTGGCGGCGGCACCGTTGAGGGGACGACCGCCACGACCCACTACTACACCGGTGTCGATCCGAACCGCGGCGCGGAACCCGAAAATGTCGAGCGGATCTTCCATCTGGTACAGTCCGGCGAGCGGCTGTTGCTGACTCTTGCCGGGTTCGGCGTCGTCATGGTGCGGTTGTGGGTGTCTGATGAGGATTGACCGCGCTGCTGCGGCTGTATCGACGAGCAATCCGCTCGCCGGATGAGTTCTTGAAAATTGAATGCTCGGTATGGGATTTGAACCCATGTCCTCGGCTCGAAAGGCCAAGATGATTGGCCGGACTACACCAACCGAGCGCGGCATATCGAGTCACGCCGCGGCCATACATAAACCTCATCAATCACGGCCGGGGTGTGTATCTATTGCACACCCACAGTCGGTGTCACCGCCCGGGTGACTGGCCGGCGATCAGTCGACGCGCTCGGCGAACGCAAAGCTTGGTTTCACGTCCGTAATCTCCACTTCGACGGTGTCGCCGGTCGTTGTGTCGGGGACGAAGACGGTAAATCCGTCAATGTGTGCGATGCCGTCGTCCTCTTCGCCGACATCGATGATCTCGACGTCGCGGGTCTCGCCGACGCTGATCGGTGCGGTCAGGCGGTGTTTCCCGACGAGGTAGACCTCCGAGGAGCTATCCCGGGAGGCTTCGGGGTTCATCGTCCGGACGTACTGGAAGGCGTTTTCAATCTCCTCGCGGAGCGCGTCGAGGTCCTGACCCTGGAACACCTTTGCCACGAAATCGCCGTCGGTCGCCAGCACGTCCTCGGCGACCCCGAAGGCTTGCCGGGCGAGATGGACTGAGCGGGCGTGATCGAGATCGTACTCGCCGGTCATATTCGGTGCCATATCCGAGATGACGAGATCCGCGCCGCCCTCGCCGATCGTTTTGCTGAGCCGATCTTTCGTTCGCTCCTCGGTCATATCGCCCTTGATCGTCTCGATGTTTGCGTGCTCCAACTCCCGGATGCGCTGGAAGTCGACGCCGACGACGGTACCGGTTTCGCCGACCTCTTCGGCGGCGACCTGGAGCCAGCCGCCCGGGGCCGCCCCAAGGTCGACGACGGTGTCGCCGTGGCTCAGGAGGTCGGCCTCCCGATCGAGTTGTTTGAGCTTGTAGGCCGCTCGCGTGCGGTAGCCCTCCTGTTTGGCGCGGTTGTAGTATTCGTCTTTGCGGGTCACAGGTTCCACCTCGGGGTCGGCCGCTCACGGGTGTTCGTGATCGAATCGGCGAGTGCGTCCATATCCGAGCCACGACACGCAGACGCAAAGACGTGCCGCACTCCGCCCGTGGGGATACTTTATGCCCGTGACACCCATCTACGTAGTCGACGGATGGACACCACACATCGGGTCGTCATCGACGACGCCCGCGGCCTTGCAGGCCTTGCGGCTGACAGCGTCGAACTCGTCGTCACCTCCCCGCCGTACCCGATGATCGAGATGTGGGACGAGCTTTTTACCGACCTTGATCCGGCCATCGGCGACCACCTTGCTGCCGGTGACGGTGAGGCCGCCTTTGAGGCGATGCATGCGATCCTCGATTCTGTCTGGGACGGCCTTGATCGGGTGCTCGTCGACGGCGGCATCGCCTGTATCAACATCGGGGATGCGACCCGAACACTGGATGGTGGCTTTCGGGTGTATCAGAACCACGCCCGGATCATCGACGCCCTCACCGCCCGTGGCTTCGAGCCACTTCCCGAGATCGTCTGGCGGAAGCCGGCCAACTCAGCGGCGAAGTTCATGGGTAGCGGGATGGTGCCCCCCAATGCCTACGTCACGTTAGAACACGAGTACGTGTTGCCGTTCCGCAACGGCGGCGACCGCCGATCGTTCGAGCCCAACGCGGAGTCCCGGTACAACGCCGCGTACTTCTGGGAGGAGCGAAACCGCTGGTTTTCGGATCTGTGGACTGATCTCCGCGGGGTGGAGCAATCGCTCCCCGACGATGCGCTTCGGGATCGCTCCGCGGCCTTCCCGTTCGGGCTCCCTTACCGCCTGATCAACATGTACAGCGTCTACGGCGACACGGTCTGTGATCCGTTTTTTGGTACCGGTACAACCGGACTGGCGGCGGCCGTCGCCGGGCGCAACTCCGTCGGCTACGAACTCGATCCGGCGTTCGGGTCGGTCTTCGAAGCCAGGATCGACGACGTACCCGCCCTCTCCCGGCAGGTCATCGGTGACCGACTCGCTGCCCACCGGGAGTTCGTCGCCGCCGAACGCGACGCCGGCGAGACGTTCAGTTACGACGCAACCCACTACGACGTGCCTGTTCGCACCAACCAAGAGCAATCAATCCGGTTTTACGCGGCTGAATCGGTGGACTCGACCGATGCAGGCTATCGGGTGACACATACCCCATTCGATGGCGACGACGCGGGTGCGGACTCTCCTTACTGAGGTGCTCCGCTTGACGCCGTCTCCGGCCAACGAACCCCCCAGTACCGATCGTTGTGGGGGTCGATCTCGAAGCCACAGGCGTCGTAGAATGGCCGAACACCCTCGTCGAACCCGGCGGTCAGCGGCTGCGGTGCAACGTGTTCGGCAGCCGCCTCGATGAGCGCACGGCCGATCCCCCGGTCGCGTCGTCGCCGCCGGACGGCGATCGCTGTGATCCGCATCGGATCCGTGTCGCTGTCGACCCGCGTGCCGTCGACAGTGACTCGCTTCTCCTCGCTCGCTGGCGAGGCATCGAGGGCGATCGCCCCGACCGGTGTCTCCTCGCGGGTGGCGATGAGAACCAGCCCGTCTGTTGCGCTGAGTTGTCGACTGAGGCGGTCGGCAGCAGTATCGAGCATCGCGGCGTCGAACAGTCGGACAACGGCGAGTCGGTCTGTGGGATCGCCACGCCGGATCGACACCTGGTCGCTCATCTACCCATTGCGTTCAAGCTCTAAGAGGAGGCTGTCGACCGTCGGGCGATCCCCGGGTGCGTCGCCGACATAGGAGTACACCAGCCGTGGTTCCTCGCCGCGGCGGTCGATGATCACCACAAGCGGCATCCGGCCGATCAGATCGTGGAGCCTGCCGAGGATGCCGAAGCGGACGGGCTGGCCGAACCGGTCGGCGGTTGTGCTGTCGGGGTCGGCCACGACCGGAAACGGGAGGTCGTAGCTGTCGGCCCACTCGGCGGCCCGTTCTTTCGACTCCGGCAGGGCCGAGACAACGACCGCGTTGTGCTGGCGAAACTCGTCGTAGCGGGTGGCGATCTCGCTGGCCTGTGTTTGGCAGTTGCTACAGTGAAAATCGCGGTGAAACAGGAGGACGACAAAGTCGGCATCGACCTGATCGACGCGGAGCGGATCGGGCCCCGGCCCCCGTTTGGGAGTTCGATCGAAAGGTCGGTCGGCGTCGAGTACATACCGGCCGTAGCGAACGCCGGAGTAAAAATACTCCCGTCCCGACGCGTCAGCCGGGCTGGTTGGCCTGTTATCCGCCTTTGATCAGCCGGACGACCCGCACGGTGTCGGCCGCAACGGGCTGATCTTCCGGCACTGGGCTGTCGTCGACAAGCACCGACACCTCCTGTGGGCTGTAGTCGATTTCGGCCAGCAGGTCGGCGTAGGTTGCGCCGTCGTCAATGCTCACCTCGTGGGTGGCCTCGCTGACGACATCGACGGTCACGTCCATAGCAAGGCTACAGCCGGCGACTCATAAAGCGTGTCGGCTCCACGATTGAACTGTTGGTGTTGACACCGATCGATGCTGCTCTCTCACCACAACATCCCACCGCTATCGATGGTCTAAACTGTCAATAGATTCGCATACGTCGCACCGATCCTGCCGTTGTGGCCGAAGCTATATCATTATCGACTGTGTAGTAGTGGTACAATGCTTTTTGATCTGCTGGCTGGCATCCACGCTCGGTTCCGACGTGGCGACACCGAGCATCACGCCCCGCGTACTGATGGGGGACAGGTTACCGGGGCAGCGACAGCCGACGAGGGCACCGACGACGTCACGGTCGAACCGGTGATCGAAACCGACGAGCAGCCCGATGACGCGGCCGGGCACGACTTCGATATATCGGGGCAGGTGTTGCTGAGTGGGATTCCGCAGGCCGCCTTTGTGATCGATCCCACCGGGACGATTCAGGCGTGGAACCATGATATGACGGAGCTCACCGGCATCACCGCTGATGAGGCACGCGGGCGCGATGACATCGGAATGCTACTGTATGATTCGACCGACGACACGATGATCGAGAAGGTGCTTGCCGAACCGACAACCGCCGACGAGGTCTACGGGCTGACCGTCGAAGACGAGTCCCGCCATCTCTACGTCAAGGAAGACCGGATCGCCGACCACAGCGGCAACGTCGAACGGTACGCTAAGGTGACGGTGATGCCGGTGTACGACGACGGCGAGTTGGTTGGTGCCGTCGAGATGGTACAGGATCTCACCGAGGAGCGTCGCCGCCAGGAGGCGACCGAGGCCTTGGTCGCTGAGGTGTCCGGCACGCTGCAGGCATTGACCGCCGGACAGCTGGATGCCCGTGCCGCCTTCGATGACACCGAGTTCGTCGACGATCAGCTGCTCGGCGTCGTCGCAGAGGTCAACGGGATGGCTGACAACCTCCAGGAGGTCGTCACCCAGGTCGACCAGCAGGCAGCCCGCCTTGCGGACTCCGTCGAGCAAGCGGTCAGTGCCGCCGACGGGATCGCCACCAATGTCGATAATCAAAACGAGCTGCTTGCGGAAAGTGTCGATGAGATGCAGACCTTCTCGGCAAGCATGGAGGAGGTCGCCGCCACCGCCGAACAGGTCGACTCGGCGGCCGAAACGGCTCGTGAGGCCTCCAACGATGGGCTTGCTGCCTCCGAAGACGCGCATGCTGCTGCCACCGAAGTTACCGAGCTCGGCGAGGAACTCGTCGAGTCGGTCACCGATCTCGGCGAGCGGATGGACGACATCGAAAACGTCGTTGAGGTCATCTCCGATGTGGCCGAACAAACCAACCTGCTGGCGTTGAACGCCAACATCGAGGCCGCCCGCGCCGGCGAGGACGGGGATGGCTTCGCGGTCGTCGCCGACGAGGTGAAAAACCTCGCCGACGAGACGCGCCAACACACCGAGGAGATCACCGAAAGCATCAACGACCTCCAGTCGCAGGCCGACTCAACGATCACTGCAGCCGAAGAGAGCCACCAGCAGATCGAAACGGCCGGCGACCAGATCGACGACGTGTTGACCGCCTTCGAGGATATCGCGGCCGCCGTCGATCAGGCCGCCGACGGGATCGCCGAGGTCTCCCGGGCAACTGACGACCAGGCGGCGACCGTCGAAGAGTTGACATCGACGCTTGAGGAGGCCCGCGATCACGCTTCCGAGACGGACGCTGCCGCCGAGAACATCGTCGCCGCAACCGACGAACAGACCGAGGCGATCGACGAACTGGAAGATCGCGTCGATCAACTTCGCAGCAGCGAGACTGCTTGAACGCTGCCGCGTCTCTCTCCGGCGACCACGTCTCGGGGTGTTTATCAGCCTCCCGGCCGCCACCACAGGTATGAGCGACGCCGACGCCGCGGGGGCCACCGGTCGGGAGATCTGGATCGAAAAATATCGGCCACAGACCCTCGACGACATCAAGGGCCAAGCCGACATCGTCGAACGCCTCCAGAGCTACATCGATCAACACGACCTCCCGCATCTCCTGTTTTCGGGTGGGGCGGGCATCGGCAAAACGACCGCCGCGACCGCCATCGCCCGGCAGGTCTACGGCGACGACTGGCAGGGGAATTTCCTTGAGCTCAATGCCTCCGATCAGCGTGGGATCGACGTGGTGCGCGACCGGATCAAAAACTTCGCCCGCGCCTCCTTCGGCGGCTACGACTACCGGATCATCTTTCTTGATGAGGCCGACTCGCTTACCTCAGACGCACAATCTGCACTCCGCCGGACGATGGAGCAGTTCTCCGACAACACCCGCTTCATTCTCTCCTGTAACTATTCGTCAAAAATCATCGATCCGATCCAGTCGCGATGTGCCGTCTTCCGATTCTCGCCACTATCCGACGACGCCATCGCCGCCCAGATCGACGAGATCGCTGCCGCTGAGGACATCGAAATCACCGACGACGGCCGGGAGGCCTTGGTTTACGCTGCGGGCGGCGACATGCGCCGGGCGATCAACAGCCTGCAAGCGGCGGCGACGACAGGCGAACTCGTCGACGAGGAGGCGGTCTACATGATCACCTCGACGGCTCGCCCCGAGGAGATCGAGGCGATGGTCACCGACGCGATCAACGGTGATTTCGCTAAATCGCGGGCGACACTCGATACCCTACTGACCGATACCGGCATGGCCGGCGGCGACATCATCGACCAACTGCACCGGTCGGTGTGGGATCTCGGGATCGATGAGCGGGCGGCCGTCCGGCTGATGGAGCGGATCGGCGAGGCCGACTACCGGATTACAGAGGGCGCGAACGAGCAGGTACAGCTTGAGGCACTGCTGGCGTCGCTCGCGCTGGACGACAGTTGAACCCGGAGCGTCAGGCCTCGGTAACAGGAATCATGACCCCGTCGTCGCGATCGTCCGTATCGTTACTGCCGTGCTGACCGTGATCGCCGTCGATCGGCTGGCCACCGTCGGGCAGGAGTTTCTTTCCGCCACAGTTGCCGCAGTCAGGACCAGCGAGCCGGCGATGTAGCCGGCCGCGCCGCCCAGCCCGCCGCCGAGACCCGCCCCGAACGGGCCAACCTTTCCGCCGAGTGATGCACCGATTGAGGCGCCAGCCGAGGCTCCCATCTTCGATTTGTTCTTACTTGATCGCATGCACCATGGGTAGGTGATTGCCAGCAATGAACATTGGGCTGCACCAGCGCACAGGTGGGCATTGTTTGATCGGCCAGAGGCGCAACTGTCTTCTCGCCATCGTGCGTCGTTTCGGCTGGCCGATGACGACACCACCGCTCTGAGGCGGGGTGGCTCCTGTCGATGACGAGCCCTATGAGTACCGACTGGCCCGCTGTTGCCGAGTCCTCGGCGACAGTGTTTTGATCGTGCCCTCGATTCCAACCCCACTGCCAGCCACACCTGGTTTGTTTCCGTCCCGTGCCTCTGTAGATATGCTGCCCTCCATGCTGTTACAGTTCGAACTCGCACTCATCGGCTTCGTGTTCTCACTACTCACCTTCGTCGTCCAGACCGCACTCGTCATCTGGACGTACAGCGACGCCACCGACAACAGCAGTCACTCGGCGATCCTATGGGCACTTGTGGTGTTGTTTGCCCCGCTGCTTGGGGTGGTACTGTACCTGCTGCTCGGCCGCGATCAACGCTGAGCGGTCGAGGCGGCGACCGTCACCGCTCAGGGCACATACCAGATCCCGCGCTCGCGATCCCACAGTGAGCCGACGACGACATGGGGTAGCGCGATGATGCTGATGAAGATGCTCCAGAACGCCACCGCGCCGGCCAGCAGCGTGCTGTTCGCAAATGGATTCGGCACGGCCCAGTAGACAACCGCCAACACGGCGACCGTTGCCATCGCGCCCGCGACGAGCAGCCCCCACGCCCGGAGTGCGGTCGTTGTCGGGTCGTCGCCGCCAAGCAGATCCCACTGATCGTCGCCAACCGGTGGCTCTCGCACCGTCTGTGCGCGGGCGACCTGCCGGGCGGAGTACCACAGCGGGAAGTACAGCCCGACGGCGACGACGACCGGCACGACCGCGAAATACGCCGCCAACAGCAGCGTTTCACCGGCGTCGACGAGCCACGAGCGGCCGCCACCGCGAACGTAGCCCAGCCCGATGTGGGCGACCAGCGCCAGCCCGTAGCCCGCGGCGATGATCGGTCGTGTCACGTCGAAATACGCCGCATACGGGGCGAGTCCGCCCGGCTCGACCAGGCCGACCATGAGCGCGCTGAACGAATGGAACGTCTCGGGCCAGAAGACGATGGGCACGAGCATCACGCTCCCGCCACGGATGCCGGCCGCCAACAGCCGCTGGGCCCGCGTCTGCAGGTGGTCGGTGCCGCTGGTCGCATCGAGTACCTTCACCCCGCCGAGGCCGCCTTTCGCCATGGCGACGGTGACCGCCAGCGCCAACCCGGCAACCGGCGCGACCAACAGCAGTCCGAGGAAGCCGCCGACGGCCCCCAGATACACTGCGACGTACCGCCAGCGAAACTCCGGCCGTCGTCGCCGGAGGTTGGCGACGTGCTCGTAGCCGCCGTGGGGGAGGTTGAGCGCGATCATCCCCACGAGATAGATGACCATCTGGGCCTCCATCGGCACCGACAGCCCGGCTGCGGCCAGCGCCGCGAACGTCACGGCGACTACCAGCAACGCGACCCGTGAGAGCAGCAGCGACGGGTGATTGTCCGTCCGGTGAGACAGTTGGCTGATCGCCCGCGCACTGAGCGCGCTCATACCACGATTGTGGGGGCTGTTCACATATAAAACGGCCCGCGCAGTCCTGCGACCTGGGAACGCCCGGCGAGCCGATACGGGGCCCGCCCCATGATCCGATATGGGCAGCAGTCAGCCACAGCAGGCGACCGTCGTCGGTGGCGGGTTCGGCGGGCTCGCGGCGGCGACCTTTCTCGCCGATGCCGGGGTCGACGTACAACTGTATGAGCAACACGACCACCTCGGCGGCCATGCCGGCGTGCTCGAACGTGACGGCTTCCGGTTCGACACGGGGCCGTCGTGGTATCTCATGCCCGACGTTTTCGAGCGATTCTTCGGGCAGTTCGACCGACAGCCGAGCGACTACTACGGGCTCGAACGCCTCGATCCGCAGTATCGCGTCCACTGGAAGGACGGCGACAGCGTCGACATCGCGCCGAACCGCGCAAATATTCACGACATCTTCGACTCCTATGAGGACGGCGCGGGAGCGGCTTTGGATCGGTATCTCGATACCGCCGCCACCAACTACGAGTTGGCGATGGAGCGGGTGCTGTACGCCGGCCGTGAACGACTCCGGGATTACGTCGATCCGGCGTTGCTACCGATGCTCCCCGGCTTCGGCTGCTCGGCACGATGGACGACTACGTCGCCCGCTATTTCGATCATCCAAAGCTCCAGCAGCTCTTGGAATACACGCTTGTTTTCCTCGGCGGCGCGCCGCACAACACGCCCGCGCTCTACAGTATCATGGCGCACGTCGATTTCAATTGCAACGTGTTCTATCCCGAGGGTGGGATCGCTGGCGTCGTCGACGCGCTGGCGACGCTGGCCCGCCAGCAGGGTGTCGATATCGAAACCGGGGTGACCGTCGAACAGATCACCCCAGCCAACGATGGTCTCAGCGTCGTAACTGACCGCGGCACCGACCACAGCGAGGTTGTCGTCAGCAACGCCAATCCGGCCTACACCGAACGCGAGTTGCTGCCACCGGCCGCTCGCGACCACGACCCCGAGTACTGGGAGGAGCGAACCTATGGCCCATCGGCGTTTATGCTATATCTCGGCGTTGAGGGCGATATCGAGCCGCTGGCCCACCATACACTCGTGTTGCCGACCGACTGGGACGCTCACTTTGAGCACATCTTCGACGACCCGGCCTGGCCCGACGACCCGGCCTACTACCTCTCGGTGCCATCGTTGACCGACGACGCGGTCGCCCCCGACGGCCACCACGCGGTCGTTATCTTGGTGCCGCTGGCCCCCGGATTAGATGACACGCCGGAGCGACGCAGAACGTTCCGCGAGCAGATCCTTGCCGATCTGGCCGCCAACACGGGTGTCGACCTCCGCGACCGCATCGTCGTCGAGGAGACCGCCTGCGTCAGTGACTATGTCGACCGGTTTGGCGATCCGCAGGGAACCGCCCTGGGCTTAGCCCACACGCTGTGGCAGACCGGACCATTCCGCCCGGGACATCGAACCGGCGTCGACGGGCTGTACTACACCGGGGGTTCACCGCCCCCGGGATCGGGATGCCGATGTGTCTGCTCAGCGGTGAACACGCCGCCACCGCAGTTCTGGAGGATTATCCGACGCTCACAACCGACGCGGCGGCGGCCGACTAACCCTCATCTTCGTGGCTGTGGTGGCGACGCCACCCGCATGGCTGTCGATGCAGAATTCGTCAGTTGTCGAAACACCGGCGACAAAAAATATGAGTTATCAGTGCGGAGCACGACAGTCGACGTAGCGGCGGTAGATCCACCCATGTCTGGCAAATACGACCTCGTGATCGTCGGCGGCGGCATCAGCGGCGCGTCGCTGCTGTACACGACCGCGAAGTTCACCGATATCGACTCGATTGCACTGATCGAAAAGGAGCCCGAACTCGGCGCGATCAACTCCCATCACACCAACAACTCCCAGACCCTGCACTTCGGCGACATCGAGACCAACTACACGCTCGAAAAAGCCGAGGAGGTCAAGGAGGGCGCGGAGTTGCTCGCGGGCTACCTCGAAAACCACGACCCCGACCGCGAGATGCACTCGAAACGCAGCAAGATGGTGCTGGCGGTCGGCGACGAGGAAGTCCCCAAACTTGAATCGCGCTACCACGAGGAGGGCTTCGGCGACCTCTTCCCGAAACTCCGGCCCATCGAACGCGACGAGATCGCCGACATCGAGCCGAAGGTCGTTGAGGGCCGCGATCCCGACACAGACCTGCTCGCCCTCCAGACCCCTGACGGCTACGTCGTCGACTACGGCGAGACGACGAAATCCTTCGCCGAGCAGGCCCGCGAAGAGGCTAATGTCGACATCTACACCGACACGAAAGTTACCGACATCACGCCGACGCTCGACGGCCACACCATCGCCACCGACGCGGGTCGCTTCGACGCCGACGCGACGGTCGTCGCGGCCGGCTCCCACAGCCTCCAGATCGCCAAGGAACTCGACTACGGCGAGGATATGTCGCTGCTCCCAGTCGCGGGGAGCTTCTTTATCGCCGACGACCAGCTGTTGAACGGCAAGGTCTACACGCTTCAGATGAAGAAACTCCCCTTCGCCGCCGTCCACGGTGACGCGGAGGTACACGACGACTCCATCACACGGTTCGGGCCAACGGCGAAGGTTGTCCCCGGGCTCGAACGTGGCCGACTCTCGTCGGTGCCGGACTTCTTCGATGTCTTCGGCTTCACGCCAGCGGCGTTCCTCAGCTACGCCAACATCATGGCCGACCGGATTCTGCTCCCCTTCGTTCTCGAAAACCTCCTCTATGATCTGCCTGTCATTGGTCGCAAACAGTTCCTCCCGCACGTCCAGAAGGTTGTCCCGACCGTCGAGTTGGAGGACATCGAGCGCGCCAAAGGCTACGGCGGCATCCGGCCGCAGATCGTCGACACCGCCAACAAATCGCTGGATATGGGCGAAGCGAAGATCGTCGGCGACGACATCATCTTCAACATCACGCCCTCGCCCGGCGCGTCGACCTGTCTGAAGAACGCGATGCGGGATACCCACACCCTGCTGGACTCCCTGGAGGGTGACTACGAGTTCGACGAGGAGGCCTTCCGCGAGGCGACGATCGGCCACTTCCCGCGAGCCGATGCCGATGATGATACCATCGAGGTCGACGCCGTCGATTCAGCTGCGGCCGACGACTAATCGACACGACCGCGTTTTCAGAACCCACGACCGAGTTTTGCAGAACCAGCGACGTTAGTCGTCGCTATCGTCGAGGTTGGCCTCGACCTTGCTGGCGTATTTTTCGAGATCAGCGGCGATGGTTCGCGCCTGCTCCGGCGTCAGCCGCACCCGGTCAGCGTGGGCTGGTAGGTGCTCAAGTTCGGCGTTGTCGAGTTCCATCTCCAGTTTGACGTGGTCAGGGTTCTTTCGCGGCGCGGTTGCGTTGACGACGGCGTAGGCTGATTCGGTGAACTCGTGGGCCTCGGCTTCCCCGTCGAGCAGGTCGAGGGTCGTGTAGGCGTTGACCGAGAGGAGTCGATCTGACATGGCCGCCGATAGGCGCGGCTGGTTCTTGAGGCTTTGTTTCGAATCAGTTTCAATCGAGTAAAACAGCGTGATGAGCGATAGTGTAGGCGGCTTAGTCGTCAGCCGGCGCGATGGAGTTGCCCTCGCCGTCGGTCGGCGCGGGGGAGGCATCCATGTCGTCGTCCTCGGCGTAGGGGTACCACGTCATCTTCGTGTTGTGCATGTAGGGATCCTCGTAGCTCGTCTCCTCGGGCTCGATGAAGTCCTCCAGTTCCGCCTCGTCGTGGCGGGCGATGAACTCACGGAACGTCTCGCCGCCCTCACGATCGTCCTCGAAGGTGGCGAGGAGGTTCTCGATCGCACCGGGCACCTCGTCGGCCGGGACGCGCTGGCCGACCCACTGGGCGAACTGTGGGTTTTCGCCGAGGCCGCCGCCGAGACCGATGTCGAGGGCTTCGACCGGTTCGCCGTCCTTTCGCGTCTTCATCCCGCGCAGCGAGATGTCGGCGATCTGCGGCTGGGCACAGGAGGCCGTACAGCCCGACAGATGGATGTGGAAGTCCTCGACGCCCTCGGGGAGTTCGACGTTCTCCTTGAGCCAGCGGGCGTAGCGCACCTGCCGGTTTTTGGTCTCGACAATTGAGAGCGAACAGAATTCGGTGCCGGTACAGGCGACCGAGCCACGCATGAACGGATGGGGATCCGGCGAGTAGTCCTCAAGCAGTGGCTCGTCGAGGAGGTCGTCGAGGTCTTCTTCCGGAACGTCAGTGATCATCACGTTCTGGCGTTGGCTAATGCGAACCTCGCCGGAGCCATACTCTTCGGCGAGGTCGGCGAGTTCGAGCGTGTCGTCGGCACCCATCCGGCCGACCAAGACGTTGAGCCCGACGTAGTAGTTGCCGTCGCGCTGCTCGTGGACACCGATCAGGTCGCCGTGTTCCTCGCCACCGGCGTTGTAGGTGTACTGCTCGCGGATGTCCTCGCCGGCGGATTCGAGTTCGAAGTCGACAAAGTCCTCCTGGAGGACGCGGCGCATCTTCTCGGTGCCCCACTCGTCGACGAGGAACTTGATCCGGGCGTTGTAGCGATCCTCGCGGTCGCCGTGTTCGCGGAACAGCGCGGACATCCCGCCGGCCACCTCCGCGGCGTTCTCGGGGCGGACGAAGACATCGATATCACGGGCCAACCGCGGTTCGTTCCGCGAGAGGCCACCGCCGACGCGGACGTTGAAGCCGCGGACTTCCTCGCCGTCGATCTCTTTGGAGGCTGGCTCAAGCGCGAGGTCGTTGATGTCGCCTTGGCCGGAGCCGTCCGGCGAGCCGGTGACCGAGACCTTCCATTTGCGGGGCAGATTCGAGTGGTCGTCGTTGCCCTTGAACGTCTCGTTGAGTTCCTTGATGACGGGCCATGCGTCGACAAATTCGGGGGCCTTGCCGGCCATCGGGTTGCCGACGATGTTCCGCCAGGAGTCACCACAGGCCTGCTGGGTCGACAGCCCGTTGGCTTCGAGCTTTTCGAAGATCTCCGGGATATCCTCCAGTTTGATCCAGTGCAGTTGGATCGACTGCCGCGTCGTCCAGTCGACGTAGCCGTCGCCGAACTCGGGGTTCGTTTCGGGACCGCGGGCGTACTCGTCGGCGATCTCGGCGACGACCTCGGTTTGGCCTGGCTTGAGCACGCCGTTTGGCGTCCCGATCCGCATCATGAAGTAGCTCTCTTGGCCGTTGCGCTGGTGGTACAGTCCCCACCATTTGAACCGCTCAAACCACGCGTCGTGTTCGTCTTCCGGGATCGACTCCCAGCCTTGCTCGGCGAACTCCATGAGATGCTCTCGGATCTCATTGCCGTAGACCTCCGATTTCCATCGCTCAACGTCAGTTGGCATACATCGCTCAAATAGCCCAATCCCTAAACAGTCAGTCCCCGCGTCAACCATCCCCGGTGGTTCACTAAACCAGATACTATTGCTGGTTTCTCTCCGACCGGTTCGTCATCGGCTCCAGCACGGCGTGTTCGCGGTCGTAGTTGCGGTATTCGCCCTCGTGGATGTAGCCAACCGGGAGTTTCCCGGGGACGCCGCTTTCCCCACACTCGATACACTGGCCGTAGGTCGTCACCGCCACATCGCGGCCGTCAGCGGAGACCTTGGTAAAGCCCTCGGCGATGAAGTCGACAAGCTCACAGGAACAAAACTCGGGGGCATGGAGCCGCCAGAGTTCGCTGACGCTGACGCGTCGCTGGTCGTTTACCGAGAGCCACGCGCCGTCATCGAGGATACGCAGGGCAACGCTCACACAGTCTGTTGGGTCGCCGGCTACCTGTAGGGGTCGCCCGCTGCAATCGCTGACCGCACCGGTGACACCGTTTCGACACCACAATCTGCCGTTGTCGTGTGGTTTTGGAATGAAGTCGGCGTCCGGTATAGCTGCAACACGATCCGGTATCACCGAGCGCGGGCCAGTGTTACGGGTTCGATGTTGGTTAAGACGGATGGACTACTACAGGGGTATGATGACCGAAACGACGCACATCACCACTGTTGCAGCGATCTCTACTCGGCGACGTGTCGGGGCCACGGAGGGTAGCGATGCAAACTGAGGAAGCCGATCATCTCGCGGAGCTGTCCGACGGAGCCGGCTGTACCGAGATCTGGGAACACCTCTCCGAGCGGCGCGAGGCCGATGAGGCGGCCGCCGAGGACGCTGTCGACGAGACCGCACCCGAGTCACGCGACGCCACCGCTCACCAGGACTGACACCCGTGCGGATAGAGCCCCGCTTTTGCCTGCGGTTTGCCGCGACGGCT
Source organism: Halonotius sp. GCM10025705 (assembly GCF_042662885.1). Lineage (NCBI taxonomy): Archaea > Methanobacteriati > Methanobacteriota > Halobacteria > Halobacteriales > Haloferacaceae > Halonotius > Halonotius sp. GCM10025705. Next base: position 70,269 of record NZ_JBHSZD010000001.1, read on the forward strand.
ACCACCGTGCGCGGCACTTTTGTCCCGGGCAGTTCTTTGTTGGGTAAATGACCACGGAGTACGGCTCAGACCGCGAGACACCGGTTGGCACCCCCGTCGTCCGCGCCGATCCGGAGATCACCGGCGAGCGCGCCGCCGACGCGGTCGATTTTGATCCCGACGATCCCGACAGCGTCGCGGAGGCCGCCGAGGTCGTCCACGATTTTGCGACCGGCGCGGTCGGTGGCAACGACCACGTGCTGATGCTCCGCGGCGCGGCGGCCTGTGCAGCCCTCGTTCGAGGCCGGGGCTCCTACAAAGCGGCTGCTGAGGCCGCCGGCGACGGCGTCACCGTCTCGTTTATCCGCAAGTGGGCGCGCGTCCATGATCTCCCGCAGTCGATCCGCCGCCACGTTGCCCGCGGGCATATCGCGCCGACCGCCGCCAAGCATATCGCTCGCGTGCCCGCCGAGGATCGCTACCTGTTGGCGTGGGCGAGCCTCGACGCCGAGTTGACGGTGCGGGATATCCGCTCGATCGCCAGCGCGATCAACGACGGCGCTGACACCGAAACCGCACTCCGCGACCACGATATCACGCCCGGTGAACTCACGGTGACGCTGCCAACCGAGGAGTATATCGAACTGCGGCATCGTGCCTCGATGGACAATCGGCCGCCGGGGGATATCGTCGCCGACGCGCTGGCCGCCTACTTCGCCGACGAGTAGCCGAGGGCGTCGCCGTCGACCCTTGTTCCGCACCGATGTAAAAACCCTTATCACCGCCTGCCGGCAAGCACTGGTGAGGGCTGGTAGCTCAGTTAGGGAGAGCGTCTGGCTTTTAACCAGACGGTCGGGGGTTCAACTCCCTCCCAGCCCGTTTTCCTGTATCAGGATAATCAAGCTCTCCGAACCACCGGTTTTCTGTGTCGATGCGTGCCTGTTGACCGCAACTGCCTACTCAACTGTGAGAAACAGTTTTGAGAGTCCACCACGAAGAGGAGATAGACACCGGCAGCGGTTCGATCCACCGATGAAACGACACGAAACCTCACCAAACGTTATCCGCTCTGAAGCCACCGAGCCAGCCACCGACTCGGCGGCAAGCGACGACTCACTCCGGAGTCTCGTCAAAGATCTTGTTGTCTCCTTCCAGAGCCGGTCGGTACCGGATCTCCAAGAGATCCGCGAGCGGACGACGATCCGCAACATCGTCGACTACCGTGAGATCGACCGCGTGTTGGATCCCGGCTGGGCCGCAGCCCCCGAGATCGTCCAGTTCGGCAACGACCCGCTGGCCGATACCCTCGTTTTTAGCCACACGAACCGCCCTTACGAGGTCGTGCTCAAGCCCGATGACGTGTTCGTGCCGACTGACGACATCGAGGTCTACGTCCTCGATCGCAACAACGGCACCCGCCATCGACTCATCCGCACCCTCCCGACGCTTGACGGCGCGCTCGAACACACCGTCTTCAAATTCACACACAAGCATTTCGATCCCGACGCGGTCTACCAGATGTCGATGGTCGGCCCCGAACTCAGAAAGGCACCGCCCGTCGGCGACACCGACCTGACAGCGATCGATATCGCCGATCAGGACTAACTGCTCGACGTACTCCTTGCGGTGTCGACGATGCGTCTGTAGCCGAGAAATCGGTGGTATCGATAGTATCAATGAATAGCAGCCGATCAGCTATCGCCTATGGGTCTCCTCCAACAGATCGCAGCCGGACTGAAAGAGCTGCTGCTGGTTGAACTGAGCGGATGGGTGTACGCCATCGTCGCGGGGATCGTCTTTTTCGCCACGGTGATCGCCGGGGTGGCGTTGTTGGGTGAGGAGCCCGGGTTCACCGTCGGTGGGATCAGTGGCGTCGTCTTCGCTGTCGGTGCCTTGTACGCGCTTCGGCAGCGGCTTCCATATCCCAACAATCACCAGTAGGCTACCCGGCGTCGACGTGTTCGCCCTGATAACTCCCGTTGTAGGTACCCTCATGGTCGGCCTCAGCGAGGACGAGCTGGGCGATCCGCGCGCCCTGTTCGATCTCGATTTCGTGATGGATCTCCAGTAGCCCCTCCCCTTTGCCTTCGTAGCCGGCATCCCAGACCGCCGTATGCAACATACAGGAGTTCCGCATCAGCGACGACCGCGGATAGATGAAGCCGATGTGGCCGTCGGGAATGTGGACGGTTTCGCCGTACTGGACGACGTACGCGCCGGGGTCGAGCTGAAACACACTGTCGTCGGGCTCGATTTCGCGTCGCTCGCCGATGGTTTTGCCGTCGCAGCCGATCTGGCCTGCGTCGGTCTGTTCGTAGATCGCTGCCGCCGTGAGGTCGACGCCGTTCGGCTGGAGCTGTGGATCATCGAGTGGCGTGATGTGCTGACCGACGAACGCGCCGGATTCAAACATAGCTGGGCGGTCGCCGGCAACGCCGAAAACAGTACCGGAGCCGGTGGGCTTCTGTCCCGTGTCACCCCGTGGCTTGGTGGGTCGAACCCACCGTAGCGGCCTGCTACTGGATCTGATCGGGCTTCTCACGGCATACGCGGGATTTATGTCCGCGTAGGCACGACGAGCGAACGTTATGGGACAGACACTTACAGAAAAAATCCTTGACGATCACCTCGTCGAAGGGGAACTCACCCCCGGAGAGGAGATCGGTATCGAAATCGACCAGACCCTCACGCAGGACACGACCGGCACGATGGTCTGGCTGCAGTTCGAGGCCCTCGGGCTCGAAGACGTCCAGACTGAGCTCGCGGCCCAGTACTGTGACCACCAAACCTACCAGTTCGACTTCAAAAACACCGACGACCACCGCTTCCTTCGGTCGGCGGCCGGCAAATTCGGCGCGCACTTCTCTCGGCCGGGCAACGGCATCTGCCACAACGTCCACAAGGAGAACTTCGCCGCTCCTGGCAAGACGCTGCTGGGCTCGGACAGCCACACGCCGACCCCCGGCGGGCTCGGCCAGCTTGCGATCGGCGCGGGCGGCCTCGATATCGCCGTCGCCATGGGTGGCGGCCCCTACTACGTCGAGATGCCGGAAGTCGTCAACGTCCGACTGGAAGGCGAACTCGAAGGGTGGGCCTCCGCGAAGGATGTCATCCTTGAGATGCTGCGCCGCCTCAGCGTGAAGGGCGGCGTCGGCAAGGTCTTCGAGTACACCGGCCCCGGCGTCGAGTCGCTGACGGTGCCCGAGCGAACGACGATCACCAACATGGGGACGGAACTCGGTGCCACGTCGTCGATCTTCCCGACCGACGAGCAGACGAAGGATTACCTCGAACGCGTCGGTCGACCCGAGGACTTCGAAAAGCTCGAACCCGATGCCGACGCCGAGTACGCCGACGAGATCACGATCGATCTCGGCGAACTCGAACCGCTCATCGCCACGCCGAGCATGCCGGACAACGTCGTGCCCGTCCGCGAGGTCGAAGGCGAGCGCGTCGAGCAGGTCATGATCGGCTCCTGTACGAACGGCAGCTACGAGGACATCCTGCCGGGCGCGAAGATGCTCAAGGGCCGCGAAGTCGCCAAACACACCGAGATGATCGTCGCCCCTGCTTCGAAACAGTCCGCGGAGATTCTGGCCCGACAGGGCTGGACGGCCGAACTCATGGCCGCTGGCGTCAACTTCTCAGAGGCGACCTGTGGTGCCTGTATCGGGATCGGCCACGTGCCGGCCTCCGACTCCGTCTCGCTGCGAACCTTCAACCGCAACTTCGAGGGTCGCTCGGGGATCGAAGACGACAGCGTCTATCTCTGTTCGCCGGAAGTGGCGACGGCCGCCGCGATCAAAGGCGAGATCGTCGATCCACGGGATCTTGCGGAGGAACTCGGCGACCTCGAACCGCCGGGCATCGAACTGCCGGAGAGCTACGACGGCTCCGACGCCGACCTCATCAGCCCCGACGAGTCGATCGACGACGAACTCATCAAGGGCCCCAACATCGGCGACGTGCCGCTGAAGGACTCCCTGGATGAGACGGTCGGCGGCGAGACCATCCTCAAGATGGAGGACAACATCACGACCGACCACATCATCCCCGCGACGGCGGATATCCTGATGTACCGGTCGAACATCGAGAAGCTCTCGGAGTTCACCCTCTCCCGGATCGACGACACCTTCGCCGACCGCGCGCTCGAAGCCGACGGCGGCGTGCTCGTCGCCGGCGAGAACTACGGCCAGGGCTCCTCGCGTGAACACGCTGCGCTGTGTCCGATGTATCTCGGCATCGAGGCTGTCTTCGCCCAGAGTTTCGCCCGGATCCACCGTGCGAACCTGTTCAACTTCGGGATCGTTCCGCTGACGATCGATGAGGAAACGTACGCCAAGATCGATCAGGGCGACGACATCGTCGTCGTCGACGACATCGGTGGCGGCGTCCGTGATGGCTCCGAGGAGTTCACCTGCCGTGTCAACGACGATTGGGAGTTCACGGCCGAACTCCACGCCTCCGAACGCGAGCGGGATATCCTCGCTGCCGGTGGCAAGCTCTCGTGGACGAAACAGCAGGCAACCGGCGGCAGCGGTGCCGCACCCGCCGACGACTAAGCAGCGCGCTCCCCGGTTCGATTTTTTTATCACCTCCCTCGGCAGTGAGAGGTTGCTGTGTCGCGTCGCTGACTTTTGTGTGCTACTGTGGCATGTATAGTGCAAACGGGAGTGTTTCGTCTGGAGCTATCTCCTGTGGCGTTGGTTGTTGGGTGCGCTTGTCCCATCGTTGCCTCCGAGACATCACGACTCAAAATATCGATTTTGATTCTCAGGGCAAAATTTATTTATATCTCTCCCGCCGATATCACAGTAGTCCCTTGATGCAATCAAGGCGACTACCCAACTGAACAGGTGTGGAAGTTCCCCCACTTCCCTTCCTTCGCAGTTTTCTACACACCATAGCCGACGCACTGTCGCTCGTCCTGTAGCCAAGTTTGTCTCCCTGAGAGAGCGACTCGTTCGCTGGTGCTCTGTTTCACCCGAAATTATCTAATGTGATATTCTCGCCGGCAGGTATTTATATTCCACTCGCCAATCAATGAGTGTCGCCACCGACGTAACGGCGACATTGACCCCCAGAACCCCGCTACCCCACTGAACATGGTGGTAGCACTGCAATCTTACTTGCAACCCCCTTTCGGAACAACTCACATCGACGAGTGACACCAGTCTCGTAGCTAAAACTGTCAGCACTGCCGCGTCTAATCAAGCGGCAAGATCACACCCGTCGGCTTGAGGCCTCCTTACTCGGTCAGTGGCAACAGCACACCGAAAATAAACGGCGACAGCAACCCGATCAGGATGCCAAGCAGTTCGATATCGAACAGCAGTGCGTGCTCCCAGTCAGGACCGACAATCCCGCGGCGGTCAGCCCCAGCTCACCGAGGGCCCCAATCGCAAACAGCGCGACCCCAAGCAGGAAGCCGCGTTTCGTGAGGACTGAGTAGTCCAGTTCACCATATCGTCCAGCCATATTCGTCACTGGTGGATGCAGTAATAAAATGCGTTTCGTTGCCACGTTGTCGTCGGTACGCGAATGCTCTTACCGGAGCCAGTGACGCATTGGCATCTCTCTCGAAGATGGGAGATCACGCCGTGCAAGATAGAGAGGATCCATGCAGCATAGCAACGAGGATAGAATACTGAATCAGGAATCAAGCACGCCGTCGCCAATATTCCATTGAGGCTGCTCATTTTGCTGAAAGCATCAATTTGATAATCGACTGATATGCGATTGCGCAGAACGAACGCACCACCGCCGACCATCTATATTTACTGGGAACGGAGACTCAGTGTGGTCAAAGCAGCCATCATAATCCTAACTGGAAACGAATCGCATGCGGATCACGGCCGACTCGCCAACGGGTTAGAAGCCGCTGCGGAGTTCGCAACGACTGACGGCGATGAACTCCTTGTGGTCTTCGACGGTGCTGGGACACAGTGGATCCCAGATCTCGAAGACCCTGACAGTGACTATCACGAGCTGTATCAAAAGGTCAGAGATGACGCTGTTGTCTGTGATTATTGTGCAAGCGCGTTTGAGGTCGACGAGGGTATCGACGAGTCCGGACTCACCCGAGTTGATGATTTCGATGGTCATCCGAGCGTCCGCGACCTTGTCGCCGATGGCTACGAAGTCATCACGTACTGATCGGTAAACCACACCCAGTATCGACACTCAAACCACCGGCGGCTGACCGCGGTTGTTTGATTGAACCGCAATGCGGCCACACATACAAGACCCTCTTTGCCGTCCCTCAGGCCATGCGTCTGGACTGCACATCAATTCTCTCTCACGAGCATCACCATGACTGAGACATCACCAGAACCCGAGGATATCAAAGAACCGACTGCGGTCGCTACATGGAGCGAACTCCCCGACAGAGAACCGACCGGAGCCCGCGTCGCTGACGTTGACCTGGTAATCGTCAGGGACAACGACGAAGTATCAGTCCTCTATGGTCGTTGCCAACACCGCGGCGTCCTGTTGGCTGATGGCCACGTCGAGGGGCAAAATCTGATCTGCGGCGTCCACGGCTGGGATTACCGGTACGACACCGGTATCAGCGAGTATGACAACAGCGAACAACTGGAGAAGTTCACCGCGTGGATCGACACCGACGACGACACGGTTTACGTTGACGCCGCCGAAATCAGAGCGTGGAACGAGGATAGCCCCACCGAGTACGACGAGTACGATGTTCCTAACCACGATATCGACGACCATGCTGCCGAAACCGACCCACATGACGCAGAGTCGTCGTTCCCGGATTTCTACGGCGATCCACACCCAGAGAAGGAACCGCACACGAAATACATTCAACATCTTGCTCAGAACGGGCTTGACGAATGGGGCCATCATGGCAAAGTTTCGGCGATGGGCGTCTCACGAAACGAACTGCCGTCGTGGGACGACATTCAGATCCAGACCGCCCAGCTCGCCACGACACCGCTGGCTGACGACGCACCTGTCGACACCTCACTGACTATTGGGCCCGGTGCCGATGCACCGCTCGAACTCGATATCCCGATTTTTGTCAGCGACATGAGCTTCGGGGCGCTCTCCGAGGAGGCGAAAGTCGCCCTCGCAAGAGGAGCCGAACAGGCTGGCACTGGCATCGCCTCTGGGGAGGGCGGGATGCTCCCCGAAGAACAGGAAGCCAACACCAAATACTTCTATGAGTTGGCCAGCGCGAAGTTCGGCTGGGAGATCGACCACGTCGAAAAGGTGCAAGCCTTCCATTTCAAGGGTGGTCAGGGCGCGAAAACCGGCACTGGCGGGCATCTCCCGGGCGACAAAGTCCAAGGTAAGATCGCGGAGGTGCGCGATATCGAACCCGGTACAGACGCGGTGAGTCCTTCGCGGTTCCCCGATCTGGAGACGCCCGAGGATTTCGCGGCAGTCGCAGAGGCAGTTCGTGAACACGGCGACGGCATCCCGGTTGGGTTCAAACTCTCGGCTCAACATGTCGAGGATGACATTGACTTCGCGCTGGAGGCTGGCGCGGACTACATCATCATGGACGGCCGCGGCGGCGGCACCGGTGCGGCCCCCGACGTATTCAAAAAGAACATCTCGGTGCCGACGATGGCTGCTGTCGCCCGAGCGCGCAAGCATCTCGATGAGCGTAGAGCTGATGACGTAACGCTGATCGCCACCGGTGGACTCCGCACCGAATCGGACTTCATCAAAGCCATCGCACTCGGTGCTGACGGCGTCGCTGTCGCCAACAGCGCGATGCAGGCCATCGGTTGTCTTGGAATGCGAGCCTGCGACTCCAACAACTGTCCGGTTGGGATTGCCACCCAGAAAGAAGACCTCCGGGCGCGGCTAATGGTCGAAGAGGCTGCTGATAATCTTGAACGGTTCTTTGATGCGACCGTCGAGTTGATGGAGGTGATGGCCCGCGCCTGCGGCCACGACACACTGACTAACTTCGAGCGGCGTGATCTGACGACGTGGAAATCCGATATTGCTGATCTCACCGGTATCGAGTACGCTGGCGTCGGCGACTAGCACGGCTGACGTTGAAACTCGTATCTCAATATGGTCTTTGTTGCGATCAACGGCTCAAATCGTCACTCACACCAACGACTATAGTCTCGAATGTCGTGGGTGGTCTACGCCTCCGGCGCGAGCCCGAACGGCTCGCCGCGGGCCTGACTCTCGGCCAACAGAATGTACATCGCCTGACTCCACTGGAGATTCGAGTTCCAGGAAACCGTCCCGTTGCCGTCAACGCGCTCGGGGAGTAGCCCCGCCGTTGTCGTCCACTCGGTTGCTTCTTCGAGATGGTCGGCGACTGCGTCGTTATCAACCCCGGTCTGCCAGCGCACCATGTCGGCATAAGCTTCACACAGCGGCCAGCCGCCGTCCTCGGGAGCGCCGCTGGGCGTGTAGGTGTCAGCTGGATACCGCCCGACGCAGGGCGTGCTGTCGGCTCGCCAGCGCGGATCATCGGCCAGCTCGGCCGTTTCGATCAGGGCCTCGTCGTCGGCGTCGACGACGTTCCACGGCCAGTAGGCCATGAACGCGGCGGCGTCGGGGCGGGCGTCGGGTGCGGGGTGGATGTTGCCTTCCGGTTTGTCGGCGGTGACATAGTGGCTGCCGTACTGGGTGTTCTCCTTGAAGCAGTAGTCCTCGAAGTTATCGGCCCACGTCTCGGCTGTCTCCCGACAGTCGGCAGCGAACTCGGTGTCGCCTTTTGTGTCGGCCATCTCGGCCATACAGCGCAGACCGGCGATGGCTGCGGCCGAGCCCTCGGTCGTGTGGCCCCAGACTTCCTCCCAGGGGTCTTGATGTGGCTTCGGGAAGCCCCAGCCGTTGTCCCACTCCAATAGGAACTCAGCGGCGCGTTTCGACATGTCGTAGTAGGCGTCACGGTAGCTGTCGTCGTCGGTTTCGTCCCACAGTAGCCAGTGGGCGTAGATCGGCCCGCCGACCTGATCGAGTTGGAGCGCACGCCAGTGACCCTCGCCGGTGGTGTAGTAATTCTGCCACCACGTCCCCCGGCGGTCGATCCCGCGGTCGTCGTACGTTTCCTCGGTGATCTGAACGCCGCTGAGCCAGCCGACAGCGAGTTCGGCCTCCTCGACCGCACCCGCCGCGAGCAACGCTTGGACGATGATCACCTGATCGCGGGGCCAGATGAACTTGTAGGTCATGTCGTGGGGTTTGAACGCCCCCGCAATGGTGGCACAGCAGCCATCTTGGGCGGTCTTGATGCTTGTTACTGACCGCTCGTAGAGATCGGTCACCGTCGCGTCCGCACTCGACGTCTCCGTAATGCCGTCGTGCCACTCCTCCCACGCTTCGGTAAACGCATTGAGTTCGGCCTCGTAGCCGCGATCGAGGACATCCCGGGCATGGGCGACTGCGTCGTCTTCGCTTTTTCCAAATCCAACTGCCGTGAGCCACTCGACGGTGGCGTCGTCGGTGTCGCCGCTACCGCCAGTATTGTCGCTGTCGCCGTTGTAATCAGCAGTGGAATCGCAGTGCAGGCCGAAGCCAACATCAAGGTCGCCGGTCGCGCCGTCGTTGTCGGTGATCCAGCCGTCGTTGTCTTGGTAGATGTCGCTCCACGCGCTGCGGTCGGGGCCCTCAGGCTGGCCGGCGACGCCGACGCGGTGGCCGTCGAACTGCCGGCGGTCACCATGCTGCTGTGCGAAGGCGACGTAACGATCCTCATCGTCGGTGGCGACAACTACGTCGCAGTCGTCCTCGTGGCGGACGCTGGCGGTCTGTTCCGGCCATGGATGGTCGTGACTGTGCTCGTTGAGTCCGAGTTTTGAGATGGTGAACAGCGTCCGCTCGCGGTCGTCGTCGAACGCTGCTTCGTTGTGTATTAGCATCGCGGGACAGTCGATGCTGCGACCGCCCGCTGCTCAAGATCGGCGTCGGTGCCGTCAGCAAAGCGGAGGTGGTTCGTCAGATGGAGTTCGGGGACGTGACTGGAGTGCCAGTCTACGGTACTCGTGGTGGCGTCGTTGCGACTGTCGAGTGTTTGTCCGAGTTTTGGATCCCAGACCAGCGTGTGGAGGTTGTAGAACAACTCGACATCCGAGCGAAACGCAGAGGTCTCCTCAATGAGCGCGCCGTGCCACTCGCTGCGAGCGTTGTCGGCGTAGCTATTGGCGGTGACCATCGTATGCTGGCTGTCACCACTGGGCGTGCTCATGAGGGCGTCTTTGTCGCTGGCGACACGGAAGGCGGCTGGCGGTTCGTCCATACACACGTCACAGGGCGACGACGCAATACGGTGTGGGTCGTGTGCAGTAATGACACACAGCGGGTAGCGAGTTGATGCTCGGCGGTTTGAACGCTGGCAAAACTGCTCGAATCAGTCCTCAACAGAGGAATACAACAACCTACGAGTCTGTACTACCGGCCAGCGGTGTCTCCCACTGCTGGTCTGTGAGCATCGACTGGGCGGCGGCGGCCCACCGGTCAAGTGCTGTCGAGACGATGTCGTCGACAACGTCACTCGGGGCGGCGTAGTTGGCGTAGTAGTAGCCACCGCTGTCGAGGATCCGGCGGTGGCGGGTCACCAACCCCGCAGCTTCGAGCTTTGTCAGCGATCGGTTGACGTTGCTCCGGTCGCGGTCGAGCGTGCCGGCGAGCGTTTTCGTCGACGCTCCGGGATCGGTGGTGATCGCATCGTAGACCGCCAGCTCCTGTGAGCGCAGGCCCAACACCATCTCCAAAACGGTCGCCATCGATGGCGTCGAGATCTCCGGGCCGGTCGCCGATCCTGGTGTCACGTAGGGGTGTGTCGGCTCCTGCTGTGTCGCCCACTCGGTCGCCTCGCGATCGAGGTTACTACTCATCGGTTCGCCCCCAGTGGACAGTTGAGGAGGCGTCTGCTGACTCGGTGACCTGGGTCGCTGTCGGTGGCGACGGCGGTGTCGGCTCGGCCGTCGAGAGGTGGTCGCGGCCCCAATCAACCATCGCATCGAGTGCTGGCTCCAAGTCGCGGCCGCGATCAGTGAGGCTGTAGCGCACCCGCACCGGCTTTTCGCTGACGACAACGCGCTCGACGAGACCGTGTTCTTCGAGGGTGGTGAGGCTGTCAGAGAGCATCTTATTGGAGATGTCGTCGATGGCAGCATGCAGGTCGCTGAACCCACACTCCTCGGTGGCCACCAACTGCTGGAGGATGACCGGATGCCATTTGTGGCCCAGCAGGTCAGCCATCTCGATGAGCACCTGTTGGGTGTGACTGTACGATGTGTGGAGTCGGCTGGTTTCGGTGTGGTTAGATGACATCGGCGTATCTATCACCAGGCGAGAGAACCACTTGGCATGCGACCCTACCCACATTGGAGTGCTATACCGAGATACATAGGCATCAGCCACTGACCGCCGACAACAGACAATTATGTAGCTTGGTTTCGAGCTCGTAATCGAGTGCCAGCGCGGTTATCCCGTTGCTGCTTTGTGACCAATTAAGCGTCCGCATCGAGGAACGCTGTGACGAGTTTTCCTTCGGCCGCCCGGAGGTGTTGGTGAAACGTCGCCGAGGAGATGTCGAGGTCGTCGGCGACAGCCTCGGCGGTGGCCTCCCGCGGCCACGCGAAGTAGCCTGCTCGTCGGCGCGCTCGATGACAGCGCGCTGTCTTTCGGTCAGATTCGCGTCAAAGAGTTCGTCGTACCTAGCCGCCAACCGGTCACTGCGACCGTGTTGTTTCGAGACGAGTTCGGCGCGCTCGTAGTGGTCAGCAAGCGTCGCTTGCAGTCGGGCGATATCGGTCTCCTCGGGCGCTTCGATGACGAGCCGCACCTCTCCGTCCTCAGCGACCAACGAGCGAAGGTTGACACCGGCCTCCGCAAGCAACGCCGGCGAGGGCGTATCGATGGTGAGAGCAAACAGACAGCCCGCTGCTGTCTCCCGGAGGGGTCGGTACTCTTGGATCCTCGATAGTCCCGCGAGTTCGGCTTCGACACTTGCGACGTCAGCCCCAGCAAACTCGATGCGGTAGGTTCCCTCGTCGTCGCCGTCGTCTACTGACCCTCGGTAGCAACACCGACAGTCGAGGGCTGCTGACAGTGCGGCGAAAGGGCCACCAACGGCGAACTCGACCTCGATGACGTCGTCGGCGACGAGCGTCGAGCGGGCCAACTCCGCGCTGAACGCAAAGCCCAGCGTGTCGCCGAGCAGGCCCAACCCCTCGCCAACGGGGTCGCCGAAGCCGCGATCGTCGGTGCCGACGACAGCCAACACGCCGAACTGTCGCGGCCCGGCTTTGATCGGGACGGCTCCCGCAAACGTCTCCCCGGTGCCGTCGTCGTCGTCAGCTCTGTCGAAGGCCCGTCGCGTCATCACGTATCCGCCGGCAGCTTCGGTGTCGGCAACGAGGTGTCTCCCGAACGGCGAGGTCGCCACGGCTTCGGCCGATGATTCAGGGAACGACTCAAGATTGATTGTTGCCGCCGAGACAGAGATTCCGGCGTCACCCTCTGCGGCCCCCGACTCGTCGACTGCTCTATCATCGCCCGCGTCTGCGATCAACGCAGCGTCGCTGTCGGCGTCGACTGTGGCGATCCACGCGCCCTCGTACAGCGGTGAGTCAGCCAGTCGGTCACAGACGAGCGTCTCGATGTCGCCGCGGGCGGTCGTCAACAGCGATCGAATCAAATCACTGACGAGGCTGTTGAACTGCGTGGCGACAGTCAACTCGTCGGTGCGGCGTTCGAGTTCGGCCTGTCGTGCCCGCAGCTGTGCCTCGCGGTCGGCGCGGATGAACGCCGCCCGGACGGATTCGGCGAACAGTTCGACAAGTTGGACAGTCTGGTCACTGAATGACCCCTCGGGATCGAGCAGGGTCAGGACGCCGTAACCCCCCAGCGGAACGTGGAGGTCGGCTCAGAGCCGCCGGCGTAGGCGTCGCCGCCGGGCTCGTTGCGGATCGTTCGGTCATGACGGTAGGCTTCGCCGGCACGGGAACGGTTGAAATCGTAGGCGACCTCCTCCTCGATCAGGGCCGCGGCCGCCTCGGAGATCGCGGTGCGCTGGAGCGCGTTGTCGTCGCTGTCGTACCACCAGAGACACGACAGGTCGTAGTCGAGAACATTCTCGATGGTCTCGATCGTCGCTTCAGCTACCTCGCCGTGATCGGCAGCTGCCAACAGTTCACGGCTCGCGGTCGCCAGCCCGGTCAGCCGCTGTTCATGTTCTCGCTGGTCGCTGATATCATGGGCAACACAGAGCACCTCACCGGTCTGCAGTTGTGTCAACGAGACTTCGATCGGGAGCTCGGCGTCTCGCTTGCCGGTCGCGGTCAACTCGCCGCGCCACTTGCCGTCCGTCGAGAGGGCTGGTTCGATGTCGAGCGCAAAGCGGTCGGGCTTGGCGTGGAGGTCGGCCCACTCACAGTCGGTGATCACCGCCGTCGCGTCGTAACCAAAGAGGTCGACATACGCTGCGTTGGCGTAGCTCACCGTTCGATCGTCGTAGATAGCGATCCCGTCCGTGGCCGCCTGCATCGCCGCCGACTGACGGCCAGCAGTTCCGCCTGTTCAACTCGGGTAGAGATATCGCGGATACTTGCAAGCAGCTGTTCGGTGCCGTCAAGCGTGACAATGGTCGCCGAGATCTCCGCGGGGATCACCTCGTCGTCACCGGTGTAACAGGAGAGGTCGTCCGTCCACCCCTGGCCGTGTTCGGTCACGTCGGCAACAAAGTCGGTGAACGCCTCGTAGTCGTGGGGATGGATCTCACGAGGTGCCATCGAAAGCAGCTCCTCGCGGCTGTATCCCAGTAATTCGCAGGCGCGAGCGTTGCACTCGGTGATCCGGTTGTCGTCGGTGTCGACGACGAGAATCGCGTCGTTAACCGACTCGAACAGTTGGCGAAACCGATCGCCGACCGTATCGAGTGCGTCGGTGTCGTCGTCCGCCGCGGGCGTGATGAACAACCCAATCAGCGGTTGCGTCCCGTCCGGCTCCGGCAGCCGGCGGCTCCGAACCTCGACAGCGACCGCGCCGTCAGCAGGTGTCAGTGTCCGGAGTTCGGTCGCTGGCGGTGTCGGGAACGACTCGCCGTCGAACAGGGTTGACACAGGCTGGCCAACAAGTTCGTCGGTCTCGGTTTCGAATCGTGTCGCCAACGCTTCGGTCAATGTGATGATCCCACCGTCTTCGTCGACAACGACGGCCAACCGCTTGATGGCCGCCAGAACCGCATTCCCAATCCTGTCGCTGGCGGCCTCGGCGGACGGCTCCGGGGGTGGTGAGGGATCGGTCATGCGGTGAGCGAACAGATACCAGATACTGCACACCCATCCCTCAAATACTCTGTCCCGGTCTACCACCCGACACACAGAAGCTGTTCGACAACAGACTGGCCTGTGTTAGCCGACAGTCATGAGTTCGTAGCCGTCATCGACGATCGCGGCCACATCCGGACCGTGTTCCTCTCCGGCGACCCCCAAGAGATCGATCCCGGCGTCTTCACAGCCCTCGGTCGCCCCAAAGGCGTTGGCACAGAACGCACACGCGCCGACAACGAGGCCACGCTCACGGGCCTCACTGAATCCTTCGGTGAATGGATGCCCGGAGCGGCGCGTTGACTCCGCGGGCCATTTCGTCGCCGCGCCGTCGAGATATACGTCAACCGTATGGCCGCCTGCATCGAGCCGCAGGGCGTACTCGATGGCGTTGAGCGCGCTGCCAGCGCGATCAGGCCCCGCACTCAACAGCAGGGCATAGCGGCTCATGTCGACCCGAAGTCGAACTCGGTCATGGTGGTCGATTCAGCGGTTCCGTCTCCGGTGTCGCCGATGTCGGTGCCACCGTCGGCCGTCGCCGTCCTGTTGGCTGTCGCCGATGTCTCAGCCGGTTTCTCCGCCGTGTCGGTGTCAGCCATCGTCGTGGCGTCAGTGTCAACGACCGTTGCAAGATCGTCCAACTCACTGCCACCCGCCGTTGTGAACTCCTGTAAAGAGGCACAGAGTTGGGTGGTCTGGTCGTTGAGGGCCTCTATCTCACCAGTCACACCGTTGAGCGAGGCAGCCTGCTCTTCGGCCGCGGCGGCGACGGTGCCAGCGTTGTTCGCGGTGCGTTCGCTGATCGATTCCAGATCCTCGACGGCGGCGGTCACGTCGCTGACGGAGGTTGCTTGAGCGTCCATCGCGTCCGCGATCTCTTGGACGCCGTCGTTGGCCTCCTGAATCCGCTGGTCGATCGTCTCCAGTGCGTCCTCGGCGGATTCGACGGTGGCGACGCCGTTGGTGATTTCTTGGCAGATGGTTCCCATCTCGTTAACGCTCTCGTCGGTGCGGTTTCGCAGGTCGGCGATCAGGGCCTCAATCTCGCCGGCGGCCTCGCTGGTCTCCTCGGCGAGCGTTTTGACCTCCTCGGCGACGACGGCGAACCCGTCGCCCTCCTCGCCGGCGCGGGCAGCCTCGATGGAGGCATTCAACGCGAGCAGGTTCGTCTGGTCGGCGATCTCGCTGATGGTTTCGAGAATTGTTCCAACTTCTTCCATCCCGGATTCGAGGTGTTCGACCGCTTCGGCGGTTTCGTAGGCGCGCTCCTCAATCTGATGGAGGTCTTCGACGGCGTCCTGGGCGGCTTCCCGGCCGTCCTTGCTGAGTTCGGCGGCCTCCCCGGAGGTGGCGGCGACCTCATCGGTCGTCGAGGCGACTTCCTCCGTCGTCGCCGACATCGTCTCCATTTCGCCGGCGATCTCGGCGAGTTGTTCGTGTTGGGTCTCCGCGCCTGCGGAGATCTCGTCGACAGATTCGCTGGTCTCGGCGGCCGCGGTGGCGACCTCCGACGCGCTGGCCGTGACGGTCTCGCCGGCTTCACCGACGCTGTCGGCGAAGGCTTCCACGTCCGAAATCGTCGTTTCCAACGAGTCCAGCGTCCGGTTGAACTTCGTTGCGATCGATTCGAGGGCTTCGGGATCGTCGGGATCAGTCTCCAGCCGGACGGTGAGGTCGCCGTCGGCGGCGGCGTCCATCTTCGCGGCGAAATCCTCGGCGCGGGTTTCGAGGTGAGTTGCCAGTGCCTCGCTTTCGGCTTTGGCGTCGTCGGCCTGTTCGCGCTGGGTTTCGAGTTCGTCGAGTCGCTGCTTGAGGGTTGCCCGCATGCTGTCGAAGGACTCGTAGAGGTGGCCGATCTCGTCGTCAGTTGGAGCCGCTAACTCGACATCGAGATCGCCGGCTTCGATCCGCTCGGCAGACTCCTCCAGCCGGACGATCTCCTTGATCGTCGGCCGGGCGATGCCAATCCCGACCGCCGCGAGGCCGACGACCGCGACGCCGATGATCAGCAGGATGTTGCGGACGACGATCGCGTGATCGGCCGCCGAGAGGACGGTGCTAGTCTGGATGATCGTGTAGATGCCGGTCAGCGCGATCAGCCCGATTACACCCGCGATGGCGAGGCCGAACTTCAGCAGGCGGTTCTGTCGGACTTGTTTCGGTAACACATCGTTCACCATCTGGGCGGGGTTCGATTTTGTGGGTGTGCCGCTGTCGGTCGCCGCTATGGCGTCAGCCATCGGCGATCACCGCCGCGATGAATCTGGATACGACACGCTGTCTCATACTGAGTGAACGAGCGGCCACATAATTAAACGACAAGTAAACGATAGGAAACAGGGTTTCGTCGTCGTAACCCGGCTTTGAAGGGTTATCGAAGTCAGTCAGCAGTGGTCACTACGGTCGGGAGACCACTCGCAGGCACCGACGCTCCATACATTAGTTGAACCGCCAGCGCGCGACAAGCGCGACGATCACAACAGCGATCGCCGTCACGACAGCACTGACCAGCGTGCTTCGCGCCCCGCCGCCCCCGATAGCAACGGTCGTGCCGGCCGTTCCACCGGCGATAGCCGCACCGCCGGCGACCGCCCCGAGGCCGATACAGCAAAAGCTCAAAAGACCGACCAGCGACAGCGCGCCGAGGAAGGATTCATCGCTGTCGTCGCTCATACCATCAACTCCGTGGCGAGGACGATAACCCCGACGATGGCGAAAACGACACCGAGGCCGGCTTCCATCAGATCGCTCGGCACGTATTTGCCGACTCGCGTACCGACCGTCCCGCCGATGAAGACGCCTGGGATCGACCAGGCGACGACGAACCAGACCGGCGTCGCCGTCAGCGCGTGGACGGCCGCGCCGGCCGCAGCGGCGATCGCAAGCACAAACACGCTCGTCGCCACCGCGACCCGCGGCGGGAGCCGACATCGAACGATGAGTTGGGTGGTGACGACCTCCGGCAGGCCCGCGCTGATGAGGCCCGTGATGAAGCCGCCAGCGGTCGAGAGCGCGACGCCCGGCGGTCGCCAGCAGGTATCATAGCTGAACCCCTCGCCGTCGGCGGCTTCGATGGTCGTCGTTCCGCGACCGGTGTTTTTTCGTTTCAGGAATCCGCCCTCACGCGAGCCCGGTTCGCAGTCTTCCGGTGGCTCGTAGTAGAGCAAAAACCCACCCAGCAGGACGAGCCCGGCTCCGAAGGCGAGTTTGAGCAGCCGTGGGTCGATGTAGTGGGCAGCGAACGCCCCGATGACGACTGCCGGCACCGCACCGACGAGCAGGTACTTCGCGGTCTGATAATCAACCACGTCCTGTTTGACGTACGAGCGCAGTCCGTTGCCCATGCCGAACAGCTCGGTCATTAGGCCCGCACCGACCGCCTGTGCGGGCGTGAGGCCGACGCCAAGCAGAAAAAACGGCGTGAAAAATAGCGCGCCCGAGACCCCCGAGGCGAGTGCGACCGTCGAAAATAGGATCGCCGCCGGGAAGATCCACCAGTGGGTGAGGAACTGCTCCGTCTGAAAGGTAAATGTTCCCTGCAGGAGCGTCCCGTCGGCTGATACCGGCGTTGCGAGTAGTGTCGCCGCCAGCGTCGCCGCCGCGAGCCCCGTCCCGACACGTCGACGATTCATCGGTGTCGCTGCCCCGTGACAGCCCGCCCTTCGTCAGTCGAATGAATACGCATGGTGAGAGATCGATGACGACCCTCTAATGAGCTGCTCTGTAGTGCAGACAAATAGCCCGACCGTCACGATCCCTAATCGGTGGATATGTCCCCGATTGGCTCACGGTACGTAGTGACAGACTTCCTCTCTGCCGTCCTCACAGACTCGTTCGAGCGTGTTGCACGCGCGGTCGTTGCCGTTGACACACTCCTTTCGGAGCAGTGCCAGTTCTTTCTGCTTCATGTGTGAACTCCTACCACACCGTACGCGAGAGATCGATATATAGCTACGTTTGTTGTGTATCGCCGACGCATCAGCGGTCGGGACAGCCGTTGAAAGCTGTATATAATTCCCAGGTAACAAGGCCGTAACCCGGGTTCCGCGGCACGTACGTATTTCACTGCGGGAATCGAAGCATAGCTCATGAGCGACTCCGAAGACACCCACGAGTACGAAGTCGTCGTCGTTGGCGGCGGCCCCGCCGGGATGACTGCCGCCCTCTACAGTACCCGTCTCGGCCACACAACCGCCGTCGTCACCCGCGGCGGCGGCCGCGCGGCGATGATGAAGGAAGTCCACAACCTCATCGGCGTCACAGAGGAGACCAGCGGCATGGAGTTCCTCGGCGTCGGCAACGAACAACTGGAGTCCTACGGCTGTGAGATCCACCGCGATATGGTCTCCTCCTGTACCCGCACTGACGACGACAAAATCCAGCTTTCGGGCAACAGCGACGAATACGCCGCCGAGATGGTCGTCCTCGCTACCGGGTTCAACGATAAACGCCCCGAACCCCGCTGCCGCGAACGGGCCGGGGGCTCCACTACTGCCTACATTGTGACGCGCACATGTTCGTTGACGAATCGGTGTATGTGATGGGCCACGCCGAAAGCACCGCCCACGTCGCCGGTATCATGCTCAACTTCACCGCCGAGGTAGACGTGCTCACTCGCGGCCACGAACCGGAATGGAGCGAGGAAACGGCGGGGATGCTCGACCGCCACCCAATCGACGTGATTCACGAGGACGTGAGCGGCGTCCAGAACGGCGAAGACGGCTGGCTGAAGGCCCTCGAATTCGAGGACGGTACCGTTCGGGAGTACAAGGGTGGCTTTGCGATGTACGGCTCGGAGTACAACAACGGCCTCGCCCGTGAACTCGGCTGTGAGATCAACGACGACGGGACGGTCGAGGTCGGCGACCACGGCAAAACCTCGGTTGACGACGTGTACGCTGTTGGGGACTGTACCCCCGGTCACAATCAGATCCCGGTTGCACTCGGCCAAGGTGCGAAAGCCGGCATTGACGTGCACTTCCGGCTCCGAGATTTCCCGCGCGATCCCGACCTGCTCGACGAACAGGGCGAAGTCAGAGACGACGAAGTGCCCGGGATTCCGGACGAACTACTGGAACAGGCTGTTGACTTTCACACGTACGGCGAGTAACTGTCTGTCCCCGAACGCTGCGCTACATCGCCGTTACTCGTTGGCAACGTCTCGGAACGCGGCTTCGACGACCCGACTCAGCGTCGGATGGGAGTGAATCGTATCAGCCACATCGCCAACGGTGAGGTCGTGACGCATTGCGACGACCGCCTCGTGGATGAGTGTTGAAGCCTCAGTGCCGAGTATGTGAGTGCCCATTATTTCGCCATCGTCGCCGGCCAGTACTTTCACGAAGCCGTCATCGAGTTTCTTCGCTCGACCCATCGCTGAGTCGGCGAACGCCGCGCGGCCGACGCTGTAGGAGACATCGTCTTCGATGAGT
This sequence comes from Halonotius sp. GCM10025705, assembly GCF_042662885.1. NCBI lineage: Archaea > Methanobacteriati > Methanobacteriota > Halobacteria > Halobacteriales > Haloferacaceae > Halonotius > Halonotius sp. GCM10025705. The sequence continues at coordinate 89,950 of NZ_JBHSZD010000001.1, forward strand.
TCGTCCTCGGTTGCACCGACGCCAGCGATCTGTGGCTCGGTGAAGATTGTATGCGGCATCGCCGAGAGATCGACGGCCGCGCGCTCGCCGTGGACGGCGTTGCGGATCGTGAACCGGGTTTCGTAATCGCCGGAGTGTTTGAACATCGCGTTGTCCGCGACATCGCCCTGCGCGAAGACGCCGTCGGCGGTCGTTTCCAGATACTCGTTGGTCTCGATGAAGCCGCGGTCGTCAGTGTCGATCCCGGCAGCGTCAAGGCCCAGCTCGTCGCTGTGTGGTTGGCGGCCGAGCGCGACCAGCACCTCGCTGCCCTCGACGGTGAGTTCGTCGCCGGCCTCGGTTTCGGCGTGAACCGCGTGGCCCTCGCCCTGTTCTTCGACACCCATCACCCGGTGGCCGGTGTACACGTCGTGGCGGTCGGCCGCGATATCGGTGAACGCCGTCGCAACGTCGCCGTCCTCCCGCGGGATCAGCGAGTCCATCATCTCGACGATGGTTACGTCGGTACCGAGTGCTTCGAAGGCGTAGCCCAACTCGACGGCGATATAGCCGCCGCCGAGGATCACGAGGCTCTCCGGCGGTTCGCGCAGGTAGAGTGCGTCCTGGCTCGTGAGGTAGTCGATGTCGTCGAGGCCGTCGATGGGCGGGATGATCGGCGTACTGCCGGTGGCAACAACGACCCGGTCGGCGGTCACCTCCTCGCCGCCGAGTGCGAGGGTTCGCTCGCCGACGAACTCGGTGTATTCGTCGAACAGCGTGAGGTTGTCCTTCTCGCGGAAGCCGGCCTTCTTCTTCTCGGCCAGCCCGCTCAGTGTGTCATCCATCTCGTCAACGACAGCGCGGTGGTCGATTCCGTTGAGCGTTGCGTCAACGTGGAACCGCCCGGCCTCTCGGACATTGGTAGCGGCGTTGGCGGCCTGAATCAGCATCTTCGAGGGGTTGCAACCGCGATTCAGGCAGGTTCCGCCCAGCGGCCCCGGTTCGACAAGGGCGGTCTCTAATCCGGCGTCGGCACCCGCAGCGGCGACGTTGTTCCCGGTGCCACCACCGATAACGATGAGGTCGAAATCAGCCATACAAGATATTTCGTGTGGTATGATAGTAAAGCCCATGCGTCAGGTCAAATGAGTTACACAGCCGAATTGGGTCTGCCGACGCGCTTCCGTCGATAAGATTATAAATATCTTACGTGGTTTCGGGTCGCCGGTGAACGGCCACGCCGATATTAATCAGATGTTGGACGGAGGGATAGGTGCATGTCAACCACAACGCAAACACAGCAGTCGACACAAACCGGTGGCAACTGGAAAGCCGGTGTTGTCGGTGGTATCGTCGGTGCAATCGTCATGGGTGGCCTCGTCCTCGCAATGAACACGCCCACGCTGGCCGTCGCTATCCCCTCACTGTACACGCTCGCGCCGCCAGCCAGTCCTGGCCTCGGCCTCGCCGTCCATCTCTCGCATGGCGCAGTGCTTGGTGTTGTTTTCGCCGGGATCGTCGATACACTTGAGTTGGAATCAACAGTCTCGCAACTCGGTGCTGGAATCGGCTGGGGTGTCGTCACATGGGTCGTGCTGGCCGCGCTCGTCATGCCGGTTTGGCTGAGTGCCGTCGGCTCGCCGGCGTCACCGCCGCTGCCAAACTTCGCGCCGCCGTCGCTACTGTGGCACGCTGTTTACGGGGCCGTTCTTGGTGGCATCTACGCCGCTGTCGCCGACCAGATCTAGTCCTCACGAAACAGCGTCCACGCTGGCTCGTCGTCGGTGTCAGCGATAGAAGCGACCTTTTCTTGTCGAAGTGTCCCGATCTGCTCTGTCGCGTCCTGAACCCACGTTGCGAAGGCAGCCATCAGCTGCTGGCGAACCGTCTCTGGCGGAACCGGTCGGTAGACATAGACATGACCACCTTGTTTGATGAGTCGCCGCTGTTTCTCGACAACGCCTAACTCCGCAAGATGATTGAGATGACGAGAGATCACACTTCGATCGTATTCAATCTGGTCAGCCAGCTCTGTGACCGTCAGCGTTCCACCTTCCATCACACAGAGACAGACTTCGAGTTCGGTATCGGACATCTGAAACACATGACGAAGAATAGATTCAAGATCTGGTTTAGCGACAGCATCAACCGGTTCGGCTGGGTTCATCGTCGTCTCACAACAGGTAATCGATCCATTACCAACCGCGAGGTTGCCACAATGATCACAGGAGAATAGCTCGGGTGGCTCCTCGGGAGTCATAGTTGAACATCAATTGATCCGCGAAAGAGTGTTCCGCGGTCTTGCAACCCTACTACACGCTCGAAAAAACGGCTTCAGCCGCCCAGGGGTTGTCACCATCGAAACGGCTTCTTGCTATCACGATACTGTTGGCGGGTCAACGGTCAGGTGTCGACCAACCAGCACCAAACTACCGAGTAGTAGCAACACAGCCACCGGCAAAAGAAACTGGAAGGCGGTCAGCAGCGCGCAGAGGCCTGAATCCCAACGGCGAGCAATACAACTGGGCCACAGCAGGCCGACCCCGAGAGCAATGCTGGAAGGCCAGCGATCACCCCCGACGATGACTGTCCGATCCCACAGGCTGCCGGTTGCCGCCACGCAAGATAACTCATCGACAGATTCAATCCGACCAGCGCGGCGACACCACCGCCGATGAGGGTATTGAGCGACGCCAAATACGTCACCTGCCCGAGTGCGATCCGTGCGACGGGGCGATACGAAAACGCTCCTTCCGACTGACCCAACACCGATAGCGGCTCGGCAACGACCGTGATGCCGAAGCCACCAAGTCCGACCGCAAGCTGGCCGATCGCCCAGAGATACCCCACAAGATATGCAGTTGTCACAAGCGCAAAGATGGCCTGCCCGTCGCGGCGGCTAAGTGTCACTCCTATCGTAGCGCGTGTCCGCCTGAGGGTATCGCGTACCCGTGTAAGCCTCGGATTAGGCATAGATGGTTGTTGCTGGGTAGTAGCCGACCCATGCGAATCACATCGCATCAAACGCAAGAATCCGTGCCAGCGGCAGGGTGTCTGGCATGTACGTTTCACCGTCAACGGCGATCTGTCCACCCTCTTTTCTGACCGGATGCTCGTCCGGATTCTGATAGACGTAGCCGGTGTCGTATCTGTCATCGTAGACTGAGACAACCGACGTCTCGCCAAGTTCGCCAGTCATCACCTGGGTCTCCCGAAGGGCGTTCTTATCGAAAGCAGCCGCACCGTCGGTCGTCCGAGCACCGATGACAACCCGTTTTGGATGGAATCGGTCGTCATCAACACGGCCGGGAAACAGCATATTCTGGCTGTCGTAGTAGCCACCACGAGGATTATACGACCCGTAGGGATCTTGATTGTAATTCTCCGCATGACCGGTGTTCGTCGAGAGAACGCGGGTATCCGGGTGTTGTTTGCGCCACGCACCCCATGTTGTCCAGATCAGGCGAAACTCTTGCAGTGAGCGAATTTCAGGAGTCTCATTCCATGGCCCGGGAATTGCTGTCGCAAGGATCTGTGGCCACCACGTTTCTGTCGTCCGGTCGTACATCACGAGGTTAGCGTTGATGAGTCGACCCGAAACGCCGAATTCAGTGTTACCACGGTAGAAGCCTTGGGCCGTGCCAGTAAGCGGGCAGTAGGTGACGCTAACAGGCGTCCCGTCGAAAGAGTCGTTGACAATTTCATGTGAGACGAGGATCTTCTGCGGATAGGCTTTGGTCACGCCATCGAGTGTGACGCCGAAGACCGGGTCGCCCGGATCGAGGAAGTCGACCGATTCAGGATTGAGAAACGAGGGCTCATCGATGGATGGAATGCCGTCCTTCGGTGGGCCGCCAGAGCGGGCTTCCTCGGTGAGTGCGTCTGCGGCCGTCGGCAACGGCAACTGCTCATCGGCAATGGGTATCTTAAGTGGCTCAGAGAACTCTTCGCTGCCCGAACCGCTGCTGATACAGCCAGCAAGGGCCGTGATCCCAGTCGCAGCGAGGAAGTCTCGTCTGGGTAAGCGAGTCACAACGTGAATTTCGACAGGGACGAAAATAACGTTTTAGCGGCTGTGCGTCCAGCGTGCACCCCACGAGTGTGCGGGTTGTCAGAATGAATGTCGGTTTTATTGAAGAGAATAAAATAGTGATAGTTGTCTCGAAATCCCGAGAATGCATTGTGCAAGATTCGCGCCGTCTATTCAGCAGTCACGTTGAGAAGTGATAGATATGTGACTGGCGTTATCGGTGGTGAACCTGCCGGAGAGCGTCGGCTGTCGCTCTGCCTGAAATGCGGATATACTTCTGTGCCGTTGCCAAATCGTTCCAGCCCATCAGTGCTTGGAGCGGAACCGGTGCAACCCCTTGATATGCGTGATAGCTGGCTGCAGTCGCTCGCAAAGCGTGCGGATACACTCGGCCGTCAATGTCTGCTGCCTCGGCGGCGGCCGTCACTCGTCTGTTCACAGCACTGCGCGACCGGGGAAACGCCTCATACTGGTCGGTGAACCGTTCCAGACACAGTTCCAACCGAAGCGAGAGATCGATTGGGATAGACCGCGCGGAGGCGACTGTCTTGGGATGCCACCTCGCTTCCATCGCTTCCTCGTGTGTGAGTTCCTCGTTATGAGTCGTCTCTTGTTTTGCTTGCCGCCGACAGTAGCCACACTCACAGGGTTCGTGTTGCGGAATGCGGAGGAGCATCCGATCCCAGTCAAGCCACTCTGCGTGGAAGTGAGCGATCTCACCGGCTCGGAGCCCAAGCCGACCAGCTGCCAGACACACGAACCGTGTTTGGAGATCTTTTGGTTCCGGGAGTGAACTGCATGCTTCCAACAGCAATTCGAACTCTCGATCTGTGAGGACATCCTCGTGGGTATGTCGCGTGGTCAACGATTCCCGATGCTGTTGGGCCCATTCGCTCGATTGCTGATAATCGTCTGTCATCCACGGTCATAACGGCAATCCAGCGAAGTGAAAGGTTGTATATCGCTGACTAATCAAATCAGCGACCGCTGAATGTAGAGATTGCATATCGTATCGTAATTCTCATACGGTTCTCGTCGGAAGCAATCAGCATCCCCCTGTGGGTTGACTCGGGCGATGGAGTCCGCCTGCCCCAACCGCCGACACGGCTGATGACTCCTACCTCGCCCAATAATGAGACAGACACAGCTGCTCGAACACGTCGAAACGATTCTCATCATCGCCGTCGGTGGCTTTGCCGGATCAAACCTCCGCTATTTCGTTGAGTTGACGCTGCCTTCCTCATTGGCGGCGACGTTGACTGTCAACGTTCTCGGGTCGATGGCTCTCGGGTTCCTCTTTTATGAGAATATTCTCGGTGACACGATATCTGAGTCTGGACGGTCTATCATGGCAACTGGATTTATTTCCTCATTTACCACCTATAGCACGTTCATTATCGATGCGATTACCACGACACCGCTGGTGGCTATCGGGTACATCGGGACGAGTTATGCGCTCGGATTCTCAGCAGTTGTTGCCGGTCGTGAAAGTGCTCGCAGAGTGATGACAGGTACCCAGCCGTCACTGGAGGCGGGTGACTGATGGAGCCAGCCCATCTCGTTGGAACAGGTGGTGCCATCGGTGCTGTCTTCCGACACTACGTTGGCATGCGGCTCCACCATGACCGATTTCCAGTCGGGACGCTTGGCGTGAATGTAATCGGGAGTTTTGTTCTTGCGTTGGTGACCTTCATTGGCCTTCCCACGGAGGCTGCCCTCTTGATTGGCACTGGGGCCTGTGGGTCGTTCACGACGTATTCTTCGTTCTCAGTACAGACCGTTCGATTCTGGGAGACGGGCGACAGACTACGGGGAGCAATCTATGCAGGTGGAACGTTGGCCCTCTGTCTGGCCGCAGCAACCCTTGGTGTTGGGCTTGCGTCGCTTCTTAACTGACCTCAATATAAGGAACGCTGTATCACTTGAGTAACCTTCTGAACTAGAAGATGCGTCATGCAAGATACGCGCCTTCTACCTTGCACCGCTTTGATCGATATGTTAGACATAGAAGAGACCAAGCAGTGACCGATACAGTGGCTGTAGTCAGCAGTTGAGTCTAGCCATCACACATCGCCATTATCTGTACTGCAAACTCTGCTGCTCAGATCAGCTAAGGAATGATCGAAGCAGAATACCAAGGCCAAAAACGAGAGCCAATGATTCGGCGATATGAACCTGCGTGAGTGTCAAAGTAGTAAACTGGTAAAGTACCCCTTCGACAAGGACGCCGAGTGTGATGAATCCGAATCCGACCGTCGCGTCGCGCAAGTATCGGGTTCGGTTCCGTCGGTAGGCGCGGAAACTGATTGTGGTTGTCGCGACCCCAACGACAAGCAGGAGAAACCGAACGGCGACTAACGTGAGATCCCAGTGTTCAGTCATAGGCCTTCTTTCCCATCCGCTTGCTGTGAGAGTTGACCGTATAGCGAATAAATAATGACAAGCATGCCGATGGCAACGATGGTCGTCTGGATCGCTCCTGCCACGAATATCGATAATCCCACGACATCGAATAGGACTCCCTCCATGATTGAGCCGATACTTATGAAGAAGAACCCGAGAGCCACGTACAGCATGGGCTCGTTTTGATACGTTTGATAACCCTTGTACGCTTTGTAGGTTATCAACAATCCTAATCCGACTGTGATGAGCTTCGCGATGACAAGTTCGATGTGCATTGGTGAATCAACTCTCCCGGATGTCTCGCCAAATTCGTGAAAACCGCTGGGCAGCATCCTCACGAACGTGGACGCTGACATCGATTGTTCCCTCGTCAATATCGACATCGAGATGGTCGATATTCGCCTCGTAAACGCTGTGATGGCTTCCATCTGACTCAATCCGTGTCTGCTTGACCAGTAGGTCATTGGCCACCATCTCTTCGACCCGACGATAGATTGTCGAGAGGGCGACATCACATTCATCACTGAGTTCTTTCGCCGATCGGGCCTCAGTGCTCGTCGCAGCCATAATTTGTCGGACTCGCTCTTGGCCGAGCAGTTCCAAAAGCTCGTCAGAGCGGTCGGTAGTAGACACGGCGGTACCCCGTATATGACGTTCTCACCCGAGGTACTTAAATAAGAGATAGCTTTGCGTCGCGTGCAAAATAGGGTCTCCCACTATTTCACCAGACGGTCTACCCTGACATGCAAGGTGACTTGTGTTATGACCGATCCACGACTCACACGACGACGACTGCTCGAAGGAACCACCGGCGTAGCCATTGCTGGACTCGCTGGCTGTGCGGGTGCTCCGGATGCATCGGATCAACAGCAAGCCGAGGGAGACGATCAACCCGGGCACGGAGAAGAAGAACATGGCCACGATCAGGCCAGTGAGCCTACCCCGTCGGCTGAGGTGGCGGTCAACACAGCACGAAGTGAGGGCTCGACCGAGTTCCACTTCGCTCCTCATGTCACGTGGATCGAGGCTGGTGGGACGGTCACGTGGCGACTTGAGAGCGGTACGCACACGGCGACTGCGTACCACCCTGGCAATGATCAGCCGCGGCTTGTTCCAGAAGGAACCGACGCCTGGGACACCGGGACAATGTCGGAGCAAGGTGAGACATTCGAACACACCTTCGATACAGAGGGTGTCTACCACTACCTCTGTGAACCGCACGAACAGTTCGGCATGCTCGCAACTGTCGTCGTCGGGGAACCCCATCTCGAAGACCAACGTGCACTCCAGACACTCCCGGAAGACAAGCCTGAGGAAGTCCACGGGAAACTTGAGGAACTCAACACAATGGTTCGGGAGATGGTCGGTGATACACATAATGAGGAAAATGCCACCTCTGAAGAGGATCACCACGAGGAGTAACGCCGGGAAGCCCCCGGTTACTCCATACTACTCACCTGACATGGGCGTAGCCATATCTCAATAATTGAGTAACACTTTATCGATGGTTCAACAACTTCGGACGACAGTTCTCGGACGGGACGGCACGCTGGAGCTATCGGGGAAGCTGACCGGGTACTGGATCGTCTTTCTACGGCTTCTCGTAGGGGGATGGTTCTTGCATGAAGGACTGAACAAGTATGCCACCCCCGGAGCGTTCAGTACCGGTTGGTTTCTCGAAAAGACGGGAACCATCGTCTCCCCTGTTCTCAATGCGCTCGCTGGGGGACAACCGAGACGATAATCACCCTCGCCATCCCAGCCGGTGAGTTGCTGATCGGTGTCGGCTTGGTGCTGGTGCACTGACACGGACGGCTGCGTTATTCGGGTCTGTTATGATGTTTTTCTTTTATTTTGGTGGTGAGCACTGGCGGCGAAGCCTTGTCAACGGTGAACTACTGGGATTCGTCCTCTTCGTGACGATCATCATCGTCGGTGCTGGCCGAATCTGGGGGATCGATGCCCACCTCGAATCGACCGAGTTGGTACATGATCACCCGTGGTTGCGCTACCTGCTTGGCTAATGGAGCGATGAATATGTCAGGGCCTCACTCCGATTACCACTGGCTTGATGATGTTGCCTTAGCCACTGGACTGGGACTCGTCTTACTCGGTGTCGTCGTGATGGGTATTCTAGAGACTGTTATGGGCAGTCCACATGTCTTTGAACCTGTCGCCGGAATTGTCATTCACACGTCGCTTGCTCCGCAACTCCGTGCATACATCTCCGCTCTCGGCTTCATCATTCTTCTTGTATGGGGGTTTTATCGCGTAAGTCGTGTGGCTCTCACGTAAGTGTCAAATAAGAAGAAATGAGCACATACACTCACGAGAGATCATCAGGTTCCCTATCTTAGCCACTCACTTCAACGAGTTATATCCACCAATCCTGCCTGCCCCAATTAGGAGTAGCTCTATTGCTGCATGCCCTCCATCTTGTACGCCGATCAGTCACAATACTGTTTATGCGACCGTTGTTTCGCTCAGTTAGGCAAACGCCACAGAAAAACGTGAATCCGCAATCCGGGTGTGATGTGTGTCGTCAGTCAGCCGACGAGACCGCGCCGAGTGAGCCGCCGGCGATACTCCCGATCACGTTCTGATTGGCAGCCACCCATCGCAGCAGGAGGTACGCGAAGATGTACTTCGCGCCGACATCCAGCAGGCTGTAGGCCCAGGAGGTCTGGGTGGTTCCGAGCACGGCCAGCCCTTCAGAGCCGACCGCCCAGACGACCGGGTAGGCCAGCCACAGGGTGACAGTGAGGGTTTTCAGCGTGCTAAAGATCTCCGCGGTGCCGGCAGCCTGTGCGTCTTTGGGCCACTCCACAAGGAGAATGTAGATGACGGCCACGAAGAACGCACAGCTGATGAGATACCAAAACCAGCGCAGCAGCAGTGAAGAGGTGGTCAACGCGGCGGCAAGCCCGGTGATACACATCCCGATATCCATCACGACAGCGGTGAAGAGCTTCGTCAGGTTGGTGCCCGCCAGGAGGCCAAGCGCGATGAGAATCATCGGTGTCGACAGCGCCCATGTGAGGTATCGACCCCACATGATAAGCACATCTTCCGAGCCGCCGCCGGGATAGGGAACGTTAATGACGCCGACTGTCAGCCCCGACACGAGGCCGGTGTAACTCGAAATCGAGACAAGCGGAACCATCATCGTCGCCACGAAGATCAACTGGGCACGCGAATCCGAGACGTTTCGTCCCATATACACGAACAGAAGGATCGCCAGCCCAGCTAAGGCAATATTGACCCAAAACGAGGCCGACAGCGATGTGTTTCCTGCGATCTGTGCGAACAACTCCGATTGTGTGAGATCGGTTGTCAGTGCGACCGCCGGTGGGGCTGCTGTGAGTGCTGCCATAATCCATCTGTCCCATCGATCGGTGACCACTAAAATTGATTGGATATTCCGCAAGTACTATTTCAAAAACTGATACACCAACGCCGCGGCGCACACGCCGGCAACGTCGTCGTCGTCACCGGATTGCGACCCCCACCGCCACTGAGTTGCCACCACCATCGCCACTGAGTTGCTACCCCTGTCGCCACAGGAGTACCACCGCCGTCGTTCCCGGTTCGCCGTAGCTATTTACCTGTCCGATACCAACCGGCAGGTATGTCCGCACCGCGAGTGTTAGTGGTCTCTTCGTCCGATACCGACGATCGGTTGACCGACGCGCTTGCGGCCGCCGGCTGTGATGTACAGACCGCTGACACCGCCACGGCCGCCTTAGGGATGCTCGGCACGACAGCCATCGACTGTCTGATCAGCGAGTACACCCTCCCCGGCGACGACGGCCTTGCGTTGCGCTCGGCTGTCCGACAACTCGATCCTGACCTGCCGTTCGTCTTGGTCACCGATGCCGACAAGGACGAGCTCCCGCTGTCGTTTGAGGCTGATATCGACCGCTACGTCCACAACAATGGCGCAGACACGACCGAGCGGCTCCTTGCGGTGCTGCCGGCTTCCACCAGCACCGAAAGAGAATCGACACCACAGCCGGATATCACCGACCACGAACCCGACGCGGCGGAGCTACAGCGTGCGATTGAGGCCGCGCCGATCGGCGTCAGTCTGACCGACCCCTCGCTGCCGGATAACCCGCTTGTCTACGTCAACGACACCTGGGGTGAGTTCACCGGCTACGATGCCGAGGAGACGCTCGGTCGAAACCCACGGCTGCTCCAGGGGCTTGGCACCGATCCAGAGACGACGGCACAGCTGGCGTCGGCGATCGACAACGAGGAGCCCACGACCGTCGAGGTGCGAAACTACCGGAAGGACGGCACCCCGTTTTGGAACGAGCTGACGATCGCGCCGATCCACGACGAGGACGGCGAACTCACCCACTATGTCGGCTTCCAGATCGACGTCACCGACCGCCGGGAGGCCACCGAAATTGCCGCCGACCGCGCCGACAAGCTCAGCCAGCACCGTCGGACACTTCGTCGCCTCCTTGATCGGGTCGACGGGCTGCTCCGTGAGGTCTCGGGCGTGCTGTTGGATGCCACCGATCGTGAGGTGATCGAACACCGCGTCTGTGAGGCTATCGCCGCCGAGCCAGGCTACACCGCCGGCTGGATCGGTTGCGTCGACGACGAGTCGTTTACGATCACCGCCAGCAGCGGCTGTTCGCTTCCTCGCCGGTGTCGATCTCGGCGTTGGCAGCCCCGATTCAGACCGCCATCGAGACCAACGAGCCGCGTCGATGTTCCGACTGTGCCGACGGCGAACTTGTCCCCGAGACAGTCGCTGCCAAGTGCCTGCTTGTCATCCCGCTGTGTTACGGCGATCGTCGATATGGGTTGCTCGGCGTCTACGCAGACGATGCGGAACTCCTCGACGACAGAGAACAGACCATCCTCGCCTCTCTCGCCAAGATGATCGCCAACGGGATCCACGCCGTTGAGACGACTCGGGTGCTCACGACCGACCAGGTCACCGAACTCCAGATCGACATCCGCGATCGGACGTTCCCGTTGTCACAGATCGCCGACACGCTTGGGACGCCGGTCGAACGCGTCGGGACGACCCGCGCCAGCGACGGCCGCTGTGAGTGGTATCTCGCCGCCGAGTCCTGTGACGTCCCAACAACAGAGTTGGAATCGCTCCCGTTTGTGAGCGATGCCCGAACGGTCTCGGCGACTGACACAGAACGCACGGTGGCGGTGACCGTCGAGACCACGGCACCCGCGGAACTGCTGGCCGACCACGGTGCGGTCATCACCGGGATCACGGCGACCGCCGACGGCGCGGTTCTGACCGTCGAGACCCCGCCGGAACGGGATGTGCGGTCGCTGCTTGAGGTGCTTGCTGACCCCTACGATGGGGTTGATCTGCGGGCGCGCACCCAGCGTGACCGCCGTGACCGCCGGCTCAACGAGGTGACCGCTGAGATCGACGAGCGGCTCACCGACCGTCAACAGGAGGCCCTTGAGGCGGCGGCCCTCAACGGCTACTTCGAGTGGCCACGACCGGTCGATGGCGCTGAGATCGCCGACACGATGGATATCACCCGCCAGACATTCCACCAACACCTTCGGGCTGCCCAGCGGAAGCTTGTCTCTGCGTACGTCGATGCCGACGATCGGTAGGTCGGTTGCTGCCGCCGAGTGGGCCGCCGGCGCCCCGTGAGCCAGCGTCTTTTTTATCTCCCGCCGTGTAGCTGCACATGTAGCTGTGGCGACATCGATCACCCCGGGCGAGGACAGCCCGCTGATACGGGAGGCCACCCGCGCTGACCTGCTGTCGATCTACCGGATCGAAACGCAGGTCTTCGAGCAGCCGTGGCCCTATCCTGCCTTCGAGGGGTTTCTCACCGAGCCGAACTTTCTGGTCGCCGCGACCAATGGCTCGATCACCGGCTTCATCGTCGCCGACGTGACGCCCACCTACGGCCGTGATATCGGCCACATCAAGGATCTCGCTGTCCATCCGACGGCGCAGGGCAACGGAATCGGTCGTCGTCTCCTCCAGCGGGCGGTGTTGGGGCTGACGGTCGAGGGCGTCGGCCGGATCAAACTCGAAGTCCGCGAACACAACAGCCGCGCCCGAGGGCTCTACCGCTCGGAGGGCTTTGAGCCGGTCACCCGTCTCTCGGGGTATTACGACGACGGCGAGGATGCTATCGTGATGGCGAAACAGCCGGAGCGAACGCACATATTCGATACGGAATAGCACAGTCGGATCGTTGTGCGCGGGTACTGTGCAGCCGCCAATCGAGCAGTGCTGTTTTGTCGCTGTCGGCGCTACCTGCTCTATGAGCTATCTGTGTCCGGTCTGTGCGGCTCCCTTCGGCGGCGGCGAGCCGTTGGCCGACCATCTTGCGGTCAGCGCGATCCTCCACGGCGGCGACCACGAGGCGTGGCTGGACGACACCGTCGCCGACTGGGACGGGCTCTCGCGGGCTGCTCTCGGCGAGCGCGTCGTCGACCACGCCGAAACAACCGACGACCACGAGCATGTTGGCGACCACAGCCACAGCCACAGCGATCCCGAACCCGCGAGTGGCCTGCCAAACGGGATCGATAGCGGGGCGTCGGCACACAACGCCGCTGACAGCACCCTCGACGCCGACGCCCAAGCGATCATCGAGGAGGCCCGCGACCTCACCCGCGAGATGCAGGGCGAGGACGAACAATAAGAGTCCTACCGCAGCAGCGATTTCATCTTTCTATGGAAACCGATGGCGTCTACGCCCCCGAGACGGTTGCTGCGGCCGAGGAAGCCTACGAGTCGTTGGGCTCGACCGCCCAGATTGTCGTCAAAGAGACGGCGAAGGCGATGGAGTTGGGCCCCGACGAGTACACCGAGCGCGTAACAAGCGAGGTCATCGAGACGGCGCGTGACGCGCTGTTTGCCTCCTTGCTGGAAGTCCACCATGGCGACCGCGAGGCGTTTGAGGCGTGGTGTGACGACCATCCTGACTACAGCGTTGAACTGCTCGGCAGCGACGATGTCGACGCGGTCGTCTGGCATCCGGTGCCGTTCGCCGAGACGGTTGTCGCGGCGACATATCAGAATGAACCCGATGCGGCCGCAGCGACGGTTCGGCGACGGGCCTTCGGGGAGCAGTACCGACCGGCATTCGAGGCGACCGACGACGAGATGGAGTGACGGGACGCACCCAGAACAGCACCTTTATCAGTCGTTCAGGGCGAACTTTTGGTAGAACTACTCTGAGGAGGTCAATAGTGACACAAGAGACTACACAACCGGAGGTGAACATCGGACTCGTCGGCCACGTCGACCACGGGAAGACGACGCTCGTTGAAGCGCTGAGTGGCTCGTGCACCGACCAGCACTCCGAGGAGATGAAACGCGGCATCTCGATTCGACTCGGCTATGCGGATACGACGTTCCGGAAATGCCCGGGCGTCGAGAAACCAGACTGCTACACTGTCGACGAAGAGTGCCCTGACGGCGAGGCGAGCGAGCCGCTGCGCACCGTCTCCTTTGTCGACGCGCCCGGCCACGAGACGCTGATGGCAACGATGCTCGCCGGCGCGTCGCTGATGGACGGCGCGGTGCTTGTCGTTTCGGCAACCGAGGATGTCCCACAGGCTCAAACTGAGGAGCACCTGATGGCACTCGATATCATCGGGATCGACAACATCGTCATCGCCCAGAACAAGCTCGATCTTGTCGACCGCGAGCGCGCGATGGAGAACTACGAGCAGATCCAGGAGTTCGTCGAGGGGACGGTCGCCGAGGACGCCCCGATCATCCCGATCAGCGCCCAACAGGAGACGAATCTCGACGTGCTGATCGGCGCGATCGAGGAGACGATCCCGACGCCGGATCGCAGCGACGACGACAACGCCGAGATGTTCGTCGCTCGGAGCTTCGATATCAACCGCCCGGGGACGACCTGGGAGGATCTCACCGGCGGCGTCGTCGGCGGGAGCCTCGTCAGCGGCGAACTCACCCCTGACGACGAGATCGAACTCCGCCCCGGCCGCGAGGTCGAGGAAGGCGGCCAAACCGAGTGGCAACCGTTGACGACGACGATCCGGTCGCTGCAGGCCGGTGACGGTGCTCCCGATTCCGTGGGGCCAGGCGGTCTCATCGGCGTCGGCACCGGCCTCGATCCGAGTCTCACGAAGGGCGACTCCCTCGGTGGGCAGGTCGCCGGCGAGCCCGGCACGTTGCCGCCGACGCGGAACGGCTTCGAGATGGATGTGGAACTCCTCGACCGCGTTGTCGGCGAAAACGACGAGGTCGAGACCATCTCGACAGGCGAACCGCTGATGCTGACCGTCGGTACTGCGACCACGGTCGGGGCGGTGACCAGCGCGCGCGACGGCGAATGCGAGGTCAACCTGAAACGCCCGGTCTGTGCCCGCGACGGCGCGACCATCGCCATCAACCGCCGGGTCGGCGCGCGCTGGCGGCTGATCGGTATCGGCACGCTGCGGGCGTAGCATGGTTGTTGTCGGGATGGATACCAACGCACTCATGATGCCGGTCGAATGTGATATCCGTGTGTTCGACGAACTCGACCGGCTGTTCGGCCCCGCGGCTGAGTTGGTCGTCCCGTCGGCGGTACTCGACGAGCTTGCGTCGCTCGCTGGCGGCCACAGCGAGGCAGCCACCGCGGCCAGCGTGGGAAAAGATCTTGCCGGTCGGTGTCGTGTCGTCGAAACGAACGTCTCATATGCTGACGACGCAATCGTTGAGCTGCCACCGACGGCGAGCTCGATTACGTCGTCACGAACGACGCCCCACTCCGTGATCGCCTCCTATCCCACGGCGTTCACGTTGTCAGCAGACAGGGCGAAACCACCCTCGGGATACGATCACCATAATATGTACAAACGGGTACGACTCAAAGATACGGTCGAAGTGCCGCCGGAACAGCTGGCGGATGTGTCGCCACAGCGGGTCAAACGCCTGCTACAGGACAAGCCAGAGGGACGCATGGACGAGGATGTCGGCAGCGTCGTCAGCGTCATCGAGGTTCACGAGATCGGCGAAGGCACCGTGTTGCCGAACCGCCCCGGCGTCTACTACGAGGCAGAGTTCGACGCCATCACGTTCGATCCCTCGATGCAGGAGGTCACCGACGGCACCGTCGTCGAGGTCGTCGAGTTCGGCGCCTTCGTCGGGATCGGTCCCGTCGATGGCCTGCTCCACGTCTCGCAGATCTCCGATGAATATCTCGCCCACGACGCCGAAAACCAGCAGTTGGCCTCGACGGAGTCGACCGACTCCCTTGGCGTCGACGACGCGGTACGCACGCGGATCGTCACGAAGAGCATCGACGAGCGCAACCCGCGGGACTCGAAGATCGGCCTGACGGCCAAACAGCCCGGCTTGGGCAAACACGAGTGGCTGGAGCAGGCCCGCAAACGGCGCGAGCAGGACGCGACGGCGGAGGGTGCCTAAATGGCGGCCGACCGGCTGGCCTGTCGGGAGTGTCACTTTGTCAACGAGGCCGACAGCCAAACCTGTGAGAACTGCGGGTCTTCCAGTCTGACCGAGGACTGGGCCGGCTACGTCATCGTCTCCCACCCCGAGGAAAGCGAGATCGCCACCGAGATGAACGTCAGCGACCCCGGCAGCTACGCCCTGAAGGTTCGGTAGTGTGCTTGAGCTCCCCGAGACGCTCCGCGGCGAGCTGAAAGACCCACTCGGCGAGATCTACACCGATCCCGACGCCCTGTTGGCTGCGGTCGACGATCATGCTGGAGCAACAGCCACTGCAGACGCGTCGTCGCCCCCGGCGCGACTACTGACCGTCGGCGATGTGGTGACCGCGACGCTCGCCGATGCCGGCCGCCAGCCGGATATCGCCGTTATCGACGGCCGCACCGAGCGCGAACCTGTCGATCCCGCTGTCGAGGCGACGCTGACCGATCTTACGGGTCGCCGGCTGTCGGTCACAAATCCGCCGGCGACGATCTCGGAATCGTTGCTCACGACCCTCCGTGAGGCGGCGACCGATACGGAGTACCCCGTCACGATCAGTGTCGACGGCGAGGAGGATCTGGCCGCGTTGCCGGCGATCCTCGCGGTACCCGACGGTGCCAGCGTCGTCTACGGCCAACCCGGTGAGGGGATGGTACACGTTCCGGTCAGGCCGGCGGTTCGCACGACAGCCCGGGAGCTGCTTGCCGAGTTCGACGGCGAGACGGACGCCGCGATCTCGATTTTGGAGTAGCGTTGACCTCGTTGCCAACACGATATCGTTCTGCTAGATCGATCCACTCGCCGGTGGTTTTTATACTCCGACGGGTCATGTGAACGAGCCACATACGCCGAATTCGGGCGGTATGGTAGCTCTTTGCAGGGTCTCACCCACCGAAGTATTTATATCCCGGCCGACAGAATGTAGAGTCACCAGAACGCCTCCGGCGCTGGTGGCATCGCACGACGAATGATCGGGAATTCTTATCCACGGTCGATCGCACAGTGGCTGGCCACTGCCATGGCCGGAGCAACAATGGTACCGAGGTTCAAATCATGAGTGTAGTAACTGAATACGACATCGACAAGCTTGACGACGCGGACAACGTCGAGCTCACCGACGAACGACTCGAAAACGGCTCGAAAGGCAAACTAATCAAACTCGCTGGGCAGCTCCGCGACCGACGCAACGAGCTCAACCAGATGGCATCCGAGCGCGCCGACAAGCGCGACGAGCTCAACGCCAAAACACGCGAAAAGGTCGACGAGGCCCAAGAACACCGCGAGCAACGCGACGAGCTCAACGAGGAAGTCCAAGAGCACAAGGACAAACGCAACGAGCTCAACGCCAAGGCCAACGAACTCTTCGACGAAGTCGAGGAGATGAAGGAGGATCTCGAGCTCGACGAGGGGAAATCCATCGAGGAGCTCGAATCCGAGATCGAAGATCTGGAGTTCCAACAGCAGACCGAGGTGCTGTCCTCGGAGGACGAACAGGAGCTCATCGAGAAGATCGAGGCCAAACGCGAGGAACTCGCCGAAAAGAAAGAAAAAGTCGACGACAGCGGTGAACTCGACGAACTCGTCGAGGAAGCCGAGGAAGTTCGCTCCGAAGCCTCCCAGCACCACCAGAAGGTCACGGAGCTTGCCGACAAGGCCCAAGAGCACCACAACCAGATGATCGAGGCCTATCGGGAGGCCGACGAGGTGCGCGATGAGGCCGACGAGATGCACGAGCTGTTCGTCGAGGCCCAAGAGGCCGCCGACCGCCACCACGAGGACTTCGTCCGCGTCCAGAAGCGACTCCGCGAGCTGGACAAAGAGGAAGAAGAAGAGCGCAAAGACGAGCGCCAAGAGAAGATGGAAGAGGAGAAGCAGGAAGCCGAGGACATCTACCAGAAGTTCAAGGAAGGCGAAACCCTCGAAACCGAGGATCTGATGAAGCTCCAGAAGACGGGGCTGCTCTAGATCGGCTGTTAGGCGGATTTGCTTTTGTTTGTGTCACCTCGGTAGCCGCGCCACCGGGAGCCGCGGCGACCGACTGGCTTTTTACTCACTCGCCTGTTTGGATCGGCTGTGACGACGTTGGTCTGTTGTCTCGACCGGGACAGCACCGTGACGACAGCGACGGGGTTGACCCCGCCGGTTGTCGGCTGGGAGGCGGTGCGGTCGCTGGTGACCGATGTCGGGTTGGATGATCCCGAGGCGACGACCGTCAACTGTCTGCTGGAAGCCCTCCGTGTGACCCGCGATCTCAATGATTCCGGCACTGACGCGATGGTAGCGGTGGTGTCGGCTTCGCCAGCGGGGACGACCGCCCCCGACCGCGCGGTGGCCGACCAGATCGACGAACTCGCCGCCGACTACGATCTGACGGCGACCGTTGTCGTGACGGGCACGACCGACGACGAGCGACTCCTGCCGGTGATCGAAAGCCGGCTTCAAGTCGACGGCGTCGACCGCGTTGTCGTCCGGCAGGCCCGTGATATCGAGTCGACGTACTACCTGCTCAAACAGTTTCTTGCCGACGAGGAGTTACGAACGACCGTGTTGGTACCGCTGGGCATCAGCCTGTTGTTGGTGCCAGCACTCCTCCTGTGGTTTTCGCCCGCGGTTGCGCTTGCTGGGCTGGCGGCGCTTCTCGGCGGCGCGGTGCTGTACAAAGGGTTGGGGATCGACGAATACGTTGGTCGCCTCCCGGAGGTGAGCCGGGAGTTGCTGTACTCCGGGCAGGTGTCGCTTGTCACGTATGTGACCGCGGCTGGGCTGACGATTGTTGGCTTGGTTTCGGGTGGCATTGCGGTGACGCCCCTGCCGGCATCGTTGGCCCCGATTGTGGTTGCTGCCTTCCTTCACAGCAGCAGCCCGTGGCTGACGGGCGCGGCTGTCACCGCCGCCACCGGTCGGCTGCTTGATCGCTGGATCGCCGATGAGCCGCTGCCGACAGCAATGCTGAGTCTGCCGGCAGGGCTGCTGGCGGTTGGGATCATCGCCCGCGGGTTCACCGGCTATCTGTTGACCGTTGCGTTCACCGTCGGATCGGTTGGGCTGTCGCCGATCCAGCGACTCGCTGTCTTCGTTGCCGGTGGGACACTCGTGAGCCTGCTCGGCGTGAAGCTGGCGACCGCGCTTGCGACACAGCCGGCCGACGCGGTGAGCGAGTAATTAGTTCGTTGCGCGGTACGCGCCGTGTTTGACACCGATGGCGAGGCTGATGAGCCCGAAGATAGCCATCGAGGGGAGCACCATCATCAGGATCGTCGAGGGGGCCATCGGGATCGGCGCGGCGATCAGCCCGCCGACACCAAGCGCGACGATAGCAATGAACAGTCCAGCGGTCGTTCCGGTCGTAAACTCCATACCACAGGTAGGGGATCCGCCGGCCTAAACGTAGCGGAGACGACTGCTTATGACTCGTCTTTCGGACGGATGATGTTGGCAAACGCCACCAGTCCACCGAGGAACCAGCCCAGTGGCACCGACAGCGAGAGCCACATCAGCACGTAGCCGGTGCCTTCCAGGGTGAACTGCTCGCGGATGATATCGTTGAGCCCGCCGACGAACAGGATCTCATCGAGGATCGTGATCGCCAGCTTCCTCGCTCCACGGGAAGATCGTCTCCTGGAGTGTCGGCTCGAACAGTGCGGCGACGACCGGCGGAAGGAACAACGCGGTCATCGCGGCCGGGTAGGCCACCAGCACGCTCGTCGCTCGGCCGCCGATCCGGCCGAACAGCACCGCCAATCCAGCCGATATCGTCGCGACAACGCTGGCGGCAACAACCGCGAGGAACCCTTCGGCGGCGAGACTAAACTGTCCGGCATCACCGAACTGGAAGCTTGCGGCTGCCGACAGTGCGCCCCAGACAACGACCGACAGCAGCACTGCACCGAGAATGCCGAGTCGGGTGGCCGCACTATCAAGCTTGGCCGCGTAAAACCGCGTTCCGTAGCCGATCAATAACAGCGGGTAACCGACCAACACCAGCGGGAGGCCGACGGCCGCCCAAAGGTAGTAGCCGGCCGTTTGGACGCCGGTCTCCGGCTTCCACTTCCCAAGGACGTGTCCGGGATCGAGTTGGCGCGGGAACACAACCTCCATCCAAGTCTCGTGGAGCCGCAGGAGGTCGATGCGGATCGCGCCGATCAATCCGGGTGACCGCTGTGCCATTGCTATCTACTGATCCGCGGGAGTATGTGAAGGTTGTGTTCCTGTCAGTTGTTCCACGGTCAAAGTCGGGGTCGACCCGCCGGTCGGTGGTCTCAATGCTGTCGATGGTTTCGATCTCCGCGTCGGACAGTGACACCGACAGCGACGCCCAGTTGTCTTGGATGTGATCGGCCCCTGTCGCCTTCGGGATCGCCGTGATCCCGTGGTGGCGCAGCCACGCGAGGCTGATCTGGGCCGGACTCACGCCGTGGTCGTCGGCGATCGATTCGATCTCGGGGATATCGAAGACTTCGCCGCGAGCCAGCGGGGAGTAGGCGACGAGTTCAACGTCGTGGTCGGCACAGACCTCCCGCAGTTCTTCCTGTTGGAGCAGGGGATGAATCTCGATCTGGTTGGCGAAGATCGGCGCGTCAGAGAGCTCGATGGCTTCGGCGAGCTGCTCGGGCTCGAAGTTGCTGACGCCGATCCGGTCGATCTTGCCTTGGTCGTAGAGTTCGTTGAACGCCGCCAGCGTCTCCTCGGCCTCGTAGGTTCGGGACGGCCAGTGGACGTACAGCAGGTCGACGCTGTCGACGCCGAGGCGATCAAGGCTTGCCTCGGCGGTTTCCAGCACGTCGTCGTACGAGAGGTTGTCAATCCAGATCTTTGTGGCGAGGAACACGTCCTCGCGGTCGACGGCGGCCTGTTCGATCCCGTCGCCGACGGCGTCCTCGTTGCCGTAAGCTTGGGCGGTGTCGATATGTCGGTAGCCGGTTTCGAGGGCGGTGGCGACCGACTCGGCGCAGGCCTCGGGATCGCTGTTTTTCCATGTACCGAGTCCAACCATTGGCATCTCGTTGGCGGTCGGACAGTCGTCGCTCACGGGGAGTTCGTTTTGTGCCATCATCGGAGTATTGTCCCGTCGCCGAAAAGGGGTTGTGGTCAGCCGCGATTCGTGTCAGCCAGCTTGCTGGATCAGTATTTCGGCTCGGCGCCGGTGATCTCGTAAAGCTCATCCATGATGCCATCCCGCACCGACTGCCACGCCGGGAACCCTTCGGGGCTTGCCGGATACCGCGCGTAGTGCTCGGAGAGCTCCGATGCTTTCGAGCGAACCTTCGCAAGCTCCAGCAGTTCCTCCCAGTGACCGAAGGTATCAACAAGTGTCCGCAGCTTCAGCGACAGCGGCATCGACGCGGTGCCGGTGCCGGCCAAGGCGTCGGCGAGGTGTTGGCCCGGCACTGATGACACCATCTCGGTGATCTCTTGGACGCTGCTTGTTGTACCCCAAATATTGTAGAGGTCGATAGCCGCGAAGTGTTTGCCGAAGCCGGTCATCACCTTGCGGTTGTACTCCCAGAGATTGGCCTCGCTCACGTCGTCGTCGGCGATCGCCCCGATCGCCTGTTTGGTCGCCCAGTAGGCCGATTTCGCCGCTCCTGGGATGCCGCCGCCGGTTGTCGGGTTGACGTGGCCGGCGGCGTCGCCGACCGCGATGTAGCCGTCGGCGACCGCCGAATCGTATGGTCGGCGAGTTGGCAACGCTGCCCCCAGTTTATCCTGGACGGTCGGCTCGATTAGATCCGGGCGATCCTCAACGGCCCGCTTGAGCTCCGGCACCATCTGCATCTCCGGCTGATCCATCTGGAAGCCCAGCCCGGCGTTGATCTCCGTCGCTGTCCGGGGGAAATACCAGAGATAGCCGAGTTCCTTGGTCGGCTTGAACACGATCGCATCGTGCCACTCGACGGGCTCCTCGACATCGATGACCTCGCGGTAGGCCGAACAGAACTGTGAGTACCGAACATTCGTATCGAAGTAGCTCCCGTCGAAGTCGGTTTTCTCTTGGAGGATCGACAGCGCGCCGGCGGCGTCGATGACGACCTCGGCGTCGTAGCTGACGGGCTCGCCCTTGCGGGTGCCGACAACGCCGGTGACGGTGCCGTCGTCGGCCTGGGTGACATCCTGGACAACAGTGTCGTAGTGGATCTCGCTGCCGACGCGGTCGGCTTCCTCTAAGAGGACTTCGCCGTAGCGTTTCCGGTCGAGTACCGCGCCGGGTTCGCCAAACTCGATCTCGATATCCTCGCCGTCGGCGGGGTTTTCGAACACTGCCCGGCGGATCTCGCGGTTGGTAAATGACTCGTCTTTGAGGTAGTCGAGATCGATCACGTCGGGGAACGTACTTTTTCCTTGATGGCGTCGCCGCAGGCGATATGGCCGGCGTCGGCCTCGGATTTTCGCTCTACGATCACGACATCGAGGCCGTCGGTGGCGGCGGTCGCGGCCGCGAAGGCCCCGGCGGTACCGCCGCCGACAACCACGATATCGTAGGCGTCGGAGGACATACACGCCCTATTGCTGTGCCGAGTAAAAAAGTGCGTCATCCGTCCGTCGTTGTCGCCGGCACCGAAACGGTGAAACAGACTGACCTGTTGAATAGTGATATGTATCGACGACAGGTCATCACGGCGATAGGTGCTGTTGGGGTTGCCGGGCTGGCCGGTTGTTCCGGGCTCACGGGCGATTTGGAATATACGGCTGCACCGGCAACCCTTGACCCTGAGGTTGCCGCCGCCGAAGGGTACGACACTGAGGGACCGTCGGTGTTTGCGATCAACGAAACTGTTGAGGTTGCCGGTGAATCCCGCGAGGTCGGGATCACGACGTGGACGACGGGTTACCAGTCTGAGACCGGGCCGTGTGTCGTTTTGAGCACGCCGGATGTCACACTCGTCGGCCAGTCGCTGAACCCCTTGGCTCAACTCAGCGGGAGTGAGCTCATCACCCGGCTGCTGGAGGAGCTTGGCGGCGGCGCGTCGATCCGTGATCTCGAAGCCGACGGCGAGACTGAGCTGTCGATCTTCGGGGAGCCGCGAACGATCGAGGAGTTCACCGGGGTTCTCGAAACCGGTGGCGGTGGTGCGGTGCCAAGCGAACTCAGCAGCGACGGCGGCGTGCCGATCCGACTCTATCTGCTGTCGACGACCCACGAGTACGGCGACGGGGGTCGGATGTCATCTTCGCGTTGGGCTTCCAGCCACAGGCATTGGTTGACACGGAGACGATGTACACGCTGTTCGAATCGCTCCAGCATCCGGTCGAACCACCTGAAACAGCGAATCAGACACAGTAAGATCGACAGCTGAGAGGAACACCCGCAGTCGACAGCCAATCTCGTCAGCAATTCGGTGTCGACTCAGTAGAATTCGCGGACGAGATCCGTCGCATCCTCGGGCGCGCCGTCGGGGATCTCCGCCATGTTCTCGGTGAGGCCGTGTTCCGCACCGTAGGCGTTGGCCTGTTCGTTCTGATAGAGGACGCCCTGGTACTCATTTTCGGCATCAAGGATCACGTCTTGAGCCGCCTCAAGATCAGTCGGGTCGTGGTCGGTTTCGCCGACATCGACCAACTCGTCGCGGAAGTAGTCGTAGGTGTCGACGTCGTTGAACGTCACACACGGGCTGAAGACGTTGACAAAGCCGAAGCCGTCGTGTTCGATCGCTTCCTGAACGATTTCGGTGTGCCGCATCGCATCCGAGGAGAACGATTGGGCGATGAATGTCGCGCCCGCTGAGAGCGCGAGCGCGAGCGGGTTCACGGGCGGCTGTTTCGGTCCTCCGGCGTTGTCGATGTTTCGAAGTCCTCCCGCGAGGTCGGTGAGGCCTGGCCCTTCGTCAGCCCGTAGATCCGGTTGTCCATGACGACGTAGGTCATATCGACGTTCCGGCGGACGGCGTGGATGAAGTGCCCAACACCGATCGAGTAGCCGTCGCCGTCGCCGCCGGCGGCCATCACTTCGAGATCGGGGTTGGCCATCTTGACGCCCGCCGCCAGCGGCAGCGCGCGGCCGTGAACGCCGTGGAGCGCGTAGCTGTGCATGTACGTCCCGATCTTGCCGGAACAGCCGATACCGGCGACGACAAAGGTGTTGTCGGGGTCGTTGCCGGTGTTGGCGAGTGCTTTCATCATCCCGTTCATCGTCCCGAAGTCACCGCAGCCGGGACACCACGTCGGTTGTTTGTCGGATTTGAAATCGGTGAAGCGTACGTCTGAGCTCATTGTGATACCTCCGGGGCGTCGGCGAGAGCCCCACTGATCCGCTCGGCGAGTTCGTCCGCGGTAAAGCGGACGCCGTTGTACTTGTTGATGCGGTCAACGCGGGTGAGTGCGTCGCGTTCGAGTAGGTCGGCAAACTGACCGTTGTTGTTGCACTCGACGACAAACACGTCGTCGGCGTCGTCGATGGCGTCGCTGAGATCCGGTCGCGGGAAGATGTACGGCACCGAGATGAACCGCACGTCGATCCCGTCGTCGGCGAGCATGTCGATGGCTTCGACCATCGCGCCCTCGTTGGAGCCCCACGAGAGAATCAGTGTGTCGGCGTCGCTCTCGCCGAACTCTCGGGGTTCCCAATCTTCGCGCTCCTCGGCCGTCTCGACCTTCCGGTCGCGTTTGTCGACCTGTTTGATCCGCATGTCGGTATCCTCGGTACGCCGGCCCAACTCGTCGTGTTCGAGCCCGGTCGTCATGTGGGCGCCCTCGTCGGTACCGGGGATCGCCCGCGGGCTGATCCCGTCGTCGGTGAGCGCGTGGGGCTGGAACTGGCCCTTTTCGTTCTGCCATTCGGCGAGGCCGTCCTCGTCGACGAGCTTCCCGCGGTCGATTTCGACGGCGTCCATATCGAAGGCGTCGGGCTCGAAGGTCTGCTCGGTCACCGCCAAGGAGAGGTCGGCGGTGAGATACACCGGCAGCTGGTACTTCTCGGCGAGGTTGAACGCCTCGACGGTTTTCCAGAAGCATTCGTCGATCGTTGTCGGCGCGAGCACGAAGCGGGGGATCTCGCCGTGGCCACCGTACAGCATCGCGTTGAGATCGCCCTGCTCCTGTTTGGTCGGCATCCCTGTCGAGGGCCCCGACCGCATCACATTACAGATGACCAGTGGCGTCTCGGTCGTCGCCACGAGTCCGAAGCTCTCGGTCATGAGGTCGATGCCGGGCCCGGAGGTCGCGGTCATCGCCCGCGCGCCGGCTCGGGCCGCGCCCAGCGCCATGTTGATCGCCGAGAGCTCGTCTTCGGCCTGTACCACGTGGCCGCCGTACTGCTCGATCCGACCCTTCAAATACTCCATCACGTCAGTTGCGGGCGTGATCGGGTAGCCGGCGTAGTAGCGACAGCCGGCGGCGATCGCCCCCATCCCGATGGCTTCGTCGCCGTTCAGGAGGACGTAGTCGTTGTCGGTCGTTTCGAGGTCGTACTCGAAGTCGTGGTCGTGGTTGTCCTCGACGTAGGATTGGCCCTTGCGGGCGGCCTCCTTGTTGTTGTCGACGAGCTTCTGGCCTTTCGCGCCGAACCGCTTTTCGAGCGCGCTGTCGAGGTTTTCGATCGGGAACCCGGTGACTGCACAGGCCGCCCCCAGCGCGACGACGTTGCGCATGATCGCGCCGCCGGCGTCCTCGGCGAGCCGTTTCAGCGGCACGTCAAGGCCGATGACGCCATCCGGGATCGGCGCGTCCTGCATGGTGGTGCGCTCGCCGTCGTAGATGATGACCGAGCCATCGTGGAGCTCCTCGCGGTTTTCCTCGATGGTTCGCGGCGTCAACGCGATCAGCACGTCGAGCCGGTTGACGACACTCTGGACGCGGTCGACCGACGTGCGGATCTTATACGCCGTGTATCCGCCGCGGATACGTGAGGCGAAATCCTTCGAGGTGAACACGTGGCGGCCGGCCCGCGAGAGTGCCTGAGCGAAGATTTTCCCCGTAGAGTCGATGCCGTCGCCGGCCTCGCCGCCGACAGCCCAGTTGAAATCCGCAGGCATTGGTAGTGGCCGACCTACTTCACCACAAATCAAAAGCCTTCTGGAACACTACCCGCTGAACCGCCAGTATTCCCCATTTCTGTCCGGAGATGGACAAACGAAGCGACCGTTTTCAACTGTTTTTGGTTTCATGGTTAATATCACCGCGTTGCGTCCGATCCCACCGGGAGCAAAGAGCCTTTGACGTCGCCCCCGAAGCGGATGTATGGATGCGACGGTGACGGTCACTGATGTGACCGCTGTCGGCCCGGAGACGGTTGCCATCGAGTTCGAGAGCCCCGACGGCTTCGACGCCCAGCCGGGACAGTTTATCAAGCTGCTGGCAACCGTCGATGGTGAGGACTACGCTCGCTTTTATACGCTGTCCTCGCCTGATGTGGCCGACACCTTCGAGATTACAGTCGAGATCGACCCACAGGAAAGCGGCCCGTTTAGCGACCACCTCGCCGATCTGACAGCCGGCGACGAGATCGACATGAGCGGCCCGTTCGGTGCCGAATACTACGAGGGTGAAACCCGTGTCGTCGTGTTGGCAGGCGGCCCCGGTGTCGGCCCGGCTGTTGGCATCGGCGAACGCGCAAACGAGGACGGCAACGCGGTACACATCGTTTACCGCGCCACCAACCCGATACACGAATCACGACTGTCGGCGCTCGATTCGGCTGGTGCAACCGTCACGATCACTGACGACGACGGCTTTGCTGCCGCCGTCGACGAGGCACTCACCACCAACGACGACGAACAGGTGTTTGTCTATGGGTTTGCTGGCTTTGTTACCGCCGCAACCGACGCCATCGACGCCGCCGGCGGCGACCCGGACGCCGCCAAGATCGAAAACTTCGGTTAGTCGCCGCTGTTGACCGCGACGCCTGTTCCGCTGTCAGACTGTGATTGTACGTCGCCGCCGACCTGCGGGAGCCGGAGCGCGATCCGCGTGCCCGGCTCGGCGTCGTCAATGTGGATGTCGCCGCCGAGCAGCGACATCGCCCAGTAGACCAGCCACAACCCGAGCCCGGTTCCGTGTTGCAGCGGCGTTTCTTCGCCGCTTTCAATCGCTTTTCGTTCGTGTTTGGGGATGCCGGGGCCGTTGTCGGTGATCACGATCTCAACGGCTGGCTCGCCGTCCCGGACGACCGTTTCGGTGGTCAACTGTACCTCTGGGGTTGCGCGGTTGTTGTGGACGACGGCGTTGTTGACCAACTCTGAGAGGGCCATCTTCAGCCGCACGTCGGCGTTGACATACAGCGACTCCTCGGGGGCGTCGACGACGACGCGCGCTCCGGGGTGGCGATCCTCGAACTCTCTGGCAACTCGCATGAGCAATGCCTGCACGTCGCAGGCCGTTGTCGTCGACCGCCCCTGATCGAACAGCGAGCGGACGGTGACCGCTTTCTCGCTGAGCTCTTCGAGATTCGACACCCGGCGTTCGATCCCTTCGACGTGACTTTGGAGCTCATCGTCGTCAAGCCCCGCGTTCAGCATCGCTGCGTTGCCATCGATCACGTTCAGGGCGTTCCGGAGGTTGTGGCGCAACACCCGATTGAGCACGTCTAACTGCTGATCGCGCTCTTTTCGGGTCGTGATATCTTGAAGGGCGAGCTCGAACACCGGGCCGTCGTCGGTCTCGGTGACGATGCCGGAGACTTCGCCCCAGATCTGGTTGCCGGCGGCGGTCTCAAACTGCAGTTCGACGTTGTCGACAGTCCCTTCGGCCAGCAGTCGATCGCTGAAGGCCGCCCGTTCGTCGGGGTCGACGTAGATCTCGCTGACCGACCGGTTCTCGAAGTAGGCCTTCGAGTCGGCCTCAAGGATGTCGACCAGCCCTTGATTGACCAGTTTGAACTCGCCGTCTGGCCCAGGCGTTGTCCGGTAGACGCCGATCGGGAGGTTTTCAACGAGTCGCTCATATCGCTGCAACTCACCCTCTCGGCGTTTCTGGTCGGTGATATCGACGTAGAGGTGGATGTATTCGTCAGCCTGGTCGCCCGCAACAGGAACCCCATGGAAGAGGAACTCTCCGGGGCCATCGACGGTCTCACAGGTCGTTTCGGTGGTGATCCGGTGGTCGCCCTCGTCGGTGTCGATCGGGCGACTATGCTGTGTCGACTCCCCGGTGTCGCTGTCGGTGACCTCGGGTACCATCGCGGTGCCGGGTGTTTCGTCGGTGTCGCCGAACGTGCGCTCAAACTCGGCGTTGCTGGCGATGATCTCCTCGGTGCCGTCCTCGACGACGGTGTCGGCGATCGGCTCGGGGATGGCGTCGAAGACAGCCTCAAACCGGTTGCGCTGCTCGCGGAGTTGGCGTTCGACGAGCTTGTTCCGGCAGGCCTCAGCAAGCTTCTCGTTGAGCGGCGTCAACGCCGACCGTGTTGCGGTATCGATCTCCCCGCCCTGTTTGCCGATGACGAGCGCGCCGAAGTCGGGCAGCGAAAACAGATAGCAGTGATCCCCGGCGGTCGGCTCGGTGTGGCTGGGAAACGCTTCGCTCGATAGCTCCGCGAGTTGGTCGATCCCGGCCGACAGTAAGGCGTTGCCCGCCGGATCGGCTGGGATCGTCGCCGTCGGCGTATAGCCGTCCTCGGTCGCCCGGAAGATGCCGCCGACCGAGCAGTTTAGCTTTCGGAGATAGCCCGCTAACGCGGCGTCGGCGGTCTCCGTGAGTGTCTCTTTGCCACCGATCGTGAGCGCGATCTCATAGAGGGCTTGCACCCGCTGTTGGCGCTCAGGCATCGTCGCTCACCGCCGCCACAACCGCTGTTTTGTTGTAGTAGTCTAGATGGCCGGTGCCGTCGTTGGCGATCTCGCCGATCGTGAGCGCGCCAACCATCGGCCAGCCGGCGGCATCGATCGCCGCGACCTCCTGGTCGAAGGTCTCATCGAGATACAGATGCCGGGAGATACAATCAAACACACAGAGGGTTCCCGCGCCGTCGGCGATCGGCTTCTCTGTCAGAGCGGTATCGGCTGCCTGCTCGGCGGCACCGATCAACGAGTCGGGGTCGCCGGCCAGCACCGTTACAAACTCCCCTTCCGGCACGGGCCCGAAACAGGAGATGGCGTCGCCGTCGACAGCGAAGGGATCGCGGACGATCGCCTCGCCGTCCAGCCGGCTGATGCCGAATGGGTAGGCGGTGGCGGTCTCGAAAAAGTCCTCCCGGTGGAGCGTCGCATCGGTGTTGGTCTCGATCGCGTTCTGGTAGACCTCGAAGGCCGACTCGCCGTCGAGTTCGCGGATCGTCCCGTGGTCGGCGTCGGTGACGCGAAACGGTCCGGCGACCTCGTTCCAGCCGTGGCGGACGCCGATCCCGATCGGTTGGTCGACGGCAGCCATCACGGCTGCGTCCTCGATGACGCCGTCGCCGGTAAACAGACACGGCTCGCCGCCGCCGTCGAGGCGGCCAGCCCCGCCGCCGACAACGCTGAGGCCGACGCTGTAGGTGCGGAACAGCGCGTCGATAAGCGATCCAACCCCATCGGCGTCGGCGTGGGCGTCGACAAAGACGAAGGCGGCCTCCGAGCCCCCGCCGGCAGCGACGCATCAAGCTCGTCGTCGGCCTCGCTCAACTCGGAGACGACGGTGACTGTCGGCGACGTTGGGAGTCCGATCGCCAGCAGGCCCGACGTTCGTGGCTCGCCGTCGACGATCACCTGTGGAAACAGCCCGCCACAGACTGGCACCGACAGTGATTCCAGTGTGGTCTCGAAGCTATCGGCGGTGATATCGACTGACGGCGTGGCCAACACCAACAGCCCCTCGACGCGCTCCTGTGAACTCAGGCTCGTCAGCTCGTCTCGGAGTACGTCACCGGACGCCGAGCTGTAGGCGAGTTCCATCAACTATCTGTTCTTACTAATTATTATACTAAGTCCTTACGACACCTGTTGACACATCTCCCCAGCGGTGGTACAGCTGCCGCCGCAGACGTTGTTGCCGTCGGCACGCGCGCCCGAATCGGTAACGCCACCAGAGTATGCAGCACTGACATCGCTGTCCGCATGCGGTTTTGCGACGCTCGATTTTGCACTGCATTCTCATTTACTGCGAGATGGTGAGTAGATTTATCATGGACAATCAAGTGAGATCAGATACCAATGGCTGATCCCGATGTCGACCTCGAAGCCAGACTCGCCGAACAGGATTCCTTCGAACCGCCGGCTGACTTCGTCGAGCAGGCGAACGTCACCGACCCCGACATCTACGACGAGTTTGAGGCCAACTGGCCGGACTGCTGGACGCAGGCGGCCGACCTCCTCGATTGGGACACCGAGTACACCGAGATTCTTGACGACAGCAACCCGCCGTTCTACGAGTGGTTTGCCGACGGCGAACTGAACGCCTCGGCGAACTGCCTTGACCGCCATCTCGACGAGCGCGGCGATGAGGCCGCAATCGAGTGGGTTGGCGAACCGACCGACGAGGCAAACCGAACCTACACCTATCAGGAACTCCACGACGAGGTCAACGCCTTTGCTGCCGCCCTTCGCGCCCAAGGCGTCGAAGAAGACGATATCGTCACCCTGTATATGCCGATGATCCCGGAGCTCCCGATCGCCATGCTGGCGTGTGCTCGGATCGGCGCGCCGCATTCGGTCGTCTTCGCGGGCTTTTCGGCCGACGCCTTGGCGACGCGAATGAATTCCGCCGACTCCGAGCATCTGGTCACCTGTGATGGCTACTACCGCCGCGGCGACCCCTGAACCACCTCGAAAAAGCGACCGAGGGGCTGGCCGATGTTGACCACGACACCGACACCATCGTCGTCAACCGCCTGCCCGACGACGATGGCTTCGATCACGATCTCTCGGCCCACGACACCTACGCCGACCTCGTTGCCGCCCACGACGGCGAGACGGTCGACCCCGTTTCCCGTAGTGCGGAGGATATGCTATTCTTGATGTACACCTCCGGAACGACCGGCCAGCCGAAGGGGGTCAAACACACCACGGGTGGCTATCTCTCGTGGGCGAGTTGGACTCGCATGCTGTCCTCGATATCAAACCTGAGGACACCTACTTCTGTGCGGCCGATATCGGCTGGATCACCGGCCACTCCTACATCGTCTACGGGCCGCTCGCCTTGGGCACGACGACGATGATGTACGAGGGGACGCCGGATTATCCCGACCGCCATCGCCTCTGGGAGATTATCGAGGAATACGAAGCCAACCAGCTGTACACCGCGCCGACGGCGATCCGCTCGTTCATGAAGTGGGGCACGGAGTACCCCGACGCTCACGATCTCTCCTCGTTGAGGCTGCTCGGCACCGTCGGCGAGCCGATCAACCCACGCGCGTGGAAGTGGTACTACAAACACATCGGCGATGAGTCCTGCCCCATCGTCGACACCTGGTGGCAGACCGAAACCGGCGGGATGATGCTGACGACGCTGCCGGCGATCGGTGAGATGAAACCCGGCTCCGCGGGGCCGCCGCTGCCGGGGGTTAGTGCCGACATCGTTGACGTCCGCGGCAGCCCGGTCGGTGCAGGCGAGGCCGGCTATCTCGTCGTCAACAAACCGTGGCCCGGGATGCTGCGCACGCTGTACAACAACGACGACCGCTTTATCAACGAATACTGGCGCGAATACTCACAGGTCGACAGCGACGATTCGGCGGACTGGGTATACTTCCCCGAGGACGGCGCGAAACTCGACGAGGACGGTTACTTTACTGTTCTCGGCCGTGTCGACGACGTACTCAATGTGTCGGGCCACCGCCTCGGCACGATGGAGATCGAATCCGCGATCGTCGGCGTCGAAGGCGTCGCCGAGGCCGCCGTCGTCGGCGGCGACCACGAGATCAAAGGCGAGGCGGTCTACGCCTACGTCATCACCGAGGATGGCTACGAGGAAGGCGAGGAGCTCCGCGAACGAGTTATCGAGGGTGTCGAAGACGCCATCGGCCCGATCGCTCGCCCAGAAAAAGTTGTCTTCACGCCGGAACTCCCGAAAACGCGCTCGGGGAAGATCATGCGTCGCCTGCTTGAAAACATCGCCAACGACGACGAGTTAGGGGATACGAGCACCCTCCGCAATCCCGAGATCGTCGACGACATTCAGACGGCCGCGGGCGGCGACGACTGACTCAGGCGGCACCGACGATCAGTTATTCGCCTTTTCGTTTGACAAATTCGAAGCCGTTGTCGTCGGGATCACCGGTGGTGAGCTCATCGCCTTCGAGCGGTTTGGTCGCCCCGTCCATCCCGTCAGGATCGGCTTCGGCTGCGCTTTTGGCGATCTCCTCGGCGTTTTGGAGGTCGGCGACGCCGCCCATACCGAGCACGGAGTCATCATCCTCCTCGTCGTCCGTCCCGTCGCCAAGGACGAGGCCGTCAGCGATCTCCTGATACGCCGTTGCCGCCGGGCTGTCCGGATCGAACAGACAGATCGGCTGGCTCATATCTTGGGCGGCCGCGACCGTCTCGTCTTCCGGCACCGCGCCGATCAGGTCGGTTTCGAGGAACGTCGCCAGCCGTTCGGGCGGCGGCGCGCGGCCAGTGCCCGCGCGGACGAAGACGACGCCCATCACCTCACCGTTGACGCGGTGGGCCAACTCGATGGTCTTCTTCGCATCGCGGATCGAGGCGACCCGCGGCGTTGAGACGATCAGTACCTCATCGGCCAATCGGAGCGGATAGATCGTCTCGGGGCTGACGCCGGCGGCGGTATCAAGCAGCACAAAATCGTAGGCCGGCCGAAGGCTTCGGATTACCGGCGCGAGCGCGGCGACGTTGATCGCGTTGAACTCCGCCAACTCGGTGCCCGACGGCAGGACGTGCATGCGGTCGTCGATCGGATACAGCGCCTCGGTTGTTGGGGCGGTGCCGGACAACACGTCGTGGAGGGTGCGTTCGGGTTCGAACTGCAGAAAGTCGACGATGTTCGCCATCGCCAAATCGAGTTCGACAACGGCCACTGTCTGGCCGGCTTGGGCGAGTGCCACCCCAGGTTGATCGCGGTCGTCGTCTTCCCGACGCCGCCTTTCGCCCCCGCGACTGCGATAACGCGCCCGTCACCCATGTTCGCCACTCACACCGACACAGGCATAAATCCATGTTATTAACATGTCGACCATTGGGACGGTCGTCCGGTCGTCGCGTCGTGAGCAGCGAGCCGAGTGTCTCTCAGAGATAGGCCGCGTCCCACTGGGACGCCTTGCGGTTGTTGGCACACTCCTCGCAATCGAGCCGTCCCATCGGATCCATCCCGACAGCGAGACTGCCACAGGCTCCACAGATGAACCCGTATCGCTCGCTGCGGTCGCTGTCAGCGTAGACGACATAGAATGGGGCAACCGAGCCGTCGGCGCGCTCGTTGTACGCGGCATACCCGGTGCCGTCGGCGGTTCGCACCGCGGCGGTCAACACATCACCGTCTGCAGGGTCGGCACTCATAGCACAGTCTATCATGTACAATGACTAAAGATATGCGTTCATTCGATAAAACTGGACAGTTGTTAGATTCACGCTCCCTTTCCTCGCTGCGGCTGTGCGGCGGCGGCCGCCATCACCGGTTCGCGTCGTCGTTGCTATCGGCTGTGGATTCGGTTCGCTCGTCGTCGGTCGTCGATTCCGTCCGCTCGTCGGTGGTCGCTTGAGTGCCGATGCTCTCCGGCTCTACATCGTCGACACGGTCGGCGACGACGGTGACGGCGATCAGGAGCACGCCGAGAATGAGCGCGATCGTGATCGCGCCGTAGGCGGCCAACCCAAGCCGGGTTGCCGGCAACGGAATCAGAAACAGCAGTCGTGGTGGCTCGATCTGACCGACAACACCCGCTGCGAGGTAGCCGGCAACCCCGGTAAAACAGACGATGCCGACGTAGATCCCAACGACGAGCCGTCGCCCGCCAACGTTCGTAGCCATATCCGTTGTGCGGTCGGCAGCCGGTTACCCGTTTCGTCCGACCGATGTCGTTTTGCCCCCGGCAGCCCAACACCGTGTATGGATGACAGCGATCTGCTCGGCATCGTTCTCGGCGGGATCGCGCTGATGATGTTTGTGACCGGGATCGTCTTGGTGATGTAGCCGGCCGGTGTCTGGTGGTTACTCGTCTGTGTGAAACGATAGCGCTCTTCTTGATGCTGCTTGCGTTCAAAACGAGCATCGCAAAAAAACCGCGGCCGGTTTCTCAGTCGTCGCGCTCGTCAGCGACCGTCTCCGTCTCCTCGGCTGGTTCGCCGCCGTCGGTTGCGACCTCCTCGTCGCCGCCGTCGGTTGCGATCTGGGTGTCAAGTTTCTGTTCGAACCACTGCCACTCGACGGTGCGCACGTTATCTTGACGGAGATCCCACGGATCGCCGCTTTCGACGCGTTTGCCCTCAAACCACGAGGAGACCATGTTGTACAGCCAGATGATCTGGCCGATCAACAGTAGGAAGGCTCCGAGCGTGGCGACCTGGTGGAGCGTCGCAAACTGCGGCAGGTAGGTCGCGTACCGCCGCGGCATCCCACCGTAGCCCAGCAGGATCATCGCGAGGAACGTGATGTTGCTGCCGACCATCGTGAGCCAGAAGTGGGCCTTGCCGAGGCTGGCCTGGTACATCCGGTTGGTGACCAGCGGGAACCAGTAGTAGATGCCCGCAAAGCCGGCGAAGGCGATCGCACCCATCACGACGTAATGGAAGTGGCCGACCACATAGTAGGTGTCGTGGAGCACGAGGTCGATCGGGATCGACGCGAGGAACACACCGGTGACGCCGCCGATGATGAAGTTCGAGATGAAGCCGATACAGAACAGCATCGGCGTCGTCAGCCGAACCCGGCCGTTCCACAGCGTCGTAATCCAGTTGAATGTCTTCACCGCCGAGGGGATCGCAATCGCCATCGACACCGCCATGAACGATGCTCGAACGCGGGGGTCAATGCCGGTCGCGAACATGTGGTGGGCCCAGACACCGAACGACAGCACACCGATCGCCAGCGTGGAGTAGACGACGAACTTGAAGCCGAACAGTTTCCGGCCAGCAAACCGCGGGAGGACGTAGCTGACGATCCCCATCATCGGCAACACGAGGATGTAGACCTCGGGGTGGCCGAAGAACCAAAAGAGGTGCTGCCAGAGGATGTTACCGCCATCAGTCAGGAAGAAGGCGGTGCCGAAGTTCCGGTCGGCCAGCAGCATCAGCAGCGCGCTGCCGAGCAGCGGGAACGCAAAGAGGATCAGCCCAGACTGGGTGAGAATCGTCCACGAGAAGATATCGAGGTTCGCCCAGGAAACCTCCTCGCCACGGTGCGTGAAGATGGTGGCGATGAAGTTGATTGCGCCCATCGTCGCCGCAACCCCGGAGAGATGCAGTCCGAGCAGCATGAGGTCGACGCCGGCACCGCCGACGGCGTCAGCACTCGGCCCAACGGCTCCAAGCGACAGCGGCGTGTACATCGTCCAGGCCGTCTGGGCGGGCCCAAACAGGCCCAGCGGTTTGGCGAAAAAGCCGGCCCAGATCAGCAGTGCGGCTGGCGGCAACAGCCAGAAGGCGATGGCGTTGATCCGTGGGAACGCCATGTCGTCGGCCCCGATGATCAGTGGGACGAGGTAGTTGGCGAACGCCGCGATGATCGGCGTCCCGAAGAGGAACAGCATCGTGATCCCGTGGCTGGTCAGCAAGGCGTTGTACGTTGATGTGCCGAGCAGTGATGAAGAGGTCACGAGATCGAACCGCATAACCGTGACCATCAGGCCGCCGACCGCGAAGGCGATGATGCCGTACAGCCCGTAGAGGATGCCGATATCCTTGTGGTCGACGGTTGTCAGCCACCGGATGATCCCGGCCGGTTTCTCTTCGTCAATGTAACCGGACTCCTCGATGAAGGAGCCCCCACCGCCGACAGGGGTGTACGATCGCCAGTTCTCGATCCGTGTGAGGAACGTGGCGACCGCGACGAGGAACACCCCCATCAGCACGGTCACTGCGATCTGCGCGTTGAGTTCCATACAATTGGTATGGACATCGTACCCTAAGAATGATTCGGGTCCCGCCGGCTGATCGGTGGAGGGATGCTCGCTGAGGTCGCTGTTTCACTCCCACATTCATCCGGCTCCTTGGCTGCCAAAATTGTAACTGCAACTGAATATACAGCAGACTACAAAAATGGATTTATATACTGGCTAATTCAACTAATTGACAACTGGGGGACGCAGATGGGGGCCAAACAGCTACTGAAGGATTACGAGGATCGGTTTCCGGATGGAACCATCCCCGAGATCTCACTTGTTATCACCAATCAGACTGATCGTTCCTTTGGGGCGGTCAGCAAGACACTCTCGACGCATCTGGCAACGGGGTTTGCCAACACTGACATCCCTAATACCGCAGACGTTCGCTATCGCGTTCGGCAGTGGAAACAGCTCTGTGCCGAACTCAACGGCCTCGATCAACAGCATCTGCAACTCCGAAAATACGAGACTCGTGGTCGGACACAAGACCAGCCAACCCAACAGCAAGCGACCGCGACTGACAGTCGATTGGTGCGACCACCTACCTGCGTCGGCGAAGGGTCGGTAACGGCCTACATCCTGCCGTCGGGGCGGCGGGCGATCGTACTTCGACGCGCCCCGCGATCAGCGACGACAACTCGCAGCCGACGTGGGACGGAGTACCGCGGCAGTTTTGAGGTCTTTTTCACCGAGAGCCTCACCGCCTTCTACACACAGCAACTGAAACCGCTGGGCTGGCGGTGTCCGGATGACGTTCCTACGTCCAAACCCCGGTCGACGCAGACGCGCTGAGCGTCGGTCGACTGACCGCCGCTATTTGAGTTCCGCGTCCTCCAAAGCTTCATTCAGATCTGCCCGCACGCGTTCACCCGTCTCCAGATCAGGCGCGGTTGTCACCAGCCGGTTTTCCTGAACACTTGAGCCATCCCGCAGCAGCATGCGGACGTTGCCGTTGTGGTCGGCGCGGGTGATCTTTGCGCGGAGACTGCTCTGTGAGCCCTTGCCGCCGGCATCGATCGGCCCGGGGATGATTTTCTTAATATGGGGGTGGTCGGCAACGATGCTGATAGCGTTGCGGCCGGCCCGATCGCCGATGATCGTCGAGTGGCTGCCGCCGATCTTCTCCCGTGGCGGGATGTCGACGACCGCAAGCGCTGATTCGCCGCGGCGGTTGCGCACCGTCTCGACGGGCGTCTCATCGGGCACACGATAGAACTCGTAGTGGAGTTGTTTGCGGGTCTCTCGCAGCGGGTCGCGCTCGCCGGCGGCAAAGACTGTTTCAGGCCGTTTTCGGCGAATCTCGTCGGCAACCCGCCCGGCGAAATTGCGGAGTTCAACCACGGTGGCGCGGTCGTCGTGGGTATTGTCGACCTCAGGAACAGTTGTGATCGTCGTCTCGCCGACGATTGTTTCGCCGTCGAGCATCGTCAGCGTCGCCGCATCGCGCTCGAAGACGGCGACGACAGCGTCGCAGTTGGCGGTGTCACAGACCAAACAGTAGTCCCCCGGGCGGTCGAGGTCGGTGTGACACTGCCGGCACTCCATGGCTGTCTGTATCCCGTGGAGCCTAAAACGCCGTTCGGTTGTGGCTGCCGGTCGATCACGCGAGCGGGGTCGACGACGCCACCTGAAGCCCGGTCATCACACCGTAGCCGACGACAAACGACAACCCAAGGGAGCCGGCCCACGCGCCGACGGTGACCAGCAGTTTTCGGGGTCGACTGCCGATCCTCCGCCGACGGCCGCGCCGCCGCCGACGATCCCGCTGACGATGATCTCGTTGAACGAGACCGGCACGCCCAACAGCACCGCCACCTGTGCGATCAGAAACGCCGGGACGAGGGCGGCGATCGACCGCCGGGGGCCGAGATCGGAGTAATCCTGCGCGAGTGATTTGATCATCCGCGGCGCGCCGAGCCACGACCCCGCGAGGATGCCAACCCCACCACCAGCAAGGATGATCGCCGGCGAGAGGGCCCCGACTGTCGAAAACAGCGGCAACAGCGG
Organism: Halonotius sp. GCM10025705; assembly: GCF_042662885.1. Taxonomy (NCBI): domain Archaea; kingdom Methanobacteriati; phylum Methanobacteriota; class Halobacteria; order Halobacteriales; family Haloferacaceae; genus Halonotius; species Halonotius sp. GCM10025705. The sequence continues at coordinate 127,696 of NZ_JBHSZD010000001.1, forward strand.
TCCGACCGCGAGCCCGACCTGACTGCCGCCAGCCGAAAAGGCGACCAGCGAGCCCAACACGAGCAAGACGTGTCGCAGCCCGCCGGCCTCATCGCGGCTGATATCCCACCGAACGACCGCGGCGATCCCCACGGCAACCACGGCGGCAACGCCGACGGTTGTGCCCAGTCCGCTCCCAAGCTGTCGGCCAACCCCGCCCGTGAGCGACCCCATCGTGCCGCCGGGGCCGAGAAACGCGAACTTGACGTTCGCGAGGACGACGCCGACGATCGCCGCCAACACCGGGACGGTGACTGTTTCGGGGGCGTCTGCTCGCGGCAACACGCTGGCGATCCCGTAGGCGATCCCGCCGCCGACGATCGGCGTCAACATCCAGACGGCACCGACCTGCTGGTAGGTGGCCCAGGCGGGCGCGCCCCCAATCGCCAGCCCGACGCCGACAACCGCCCCGGTGACGGTGAAGGCGGTGGCGATCGGATACCCTGTGCGGATGCCGACGGCCATCAGCCCGGCCCCGACGAGTAAGATCACGATGACGCCGACCGCGGGGATCTCAACGCCGCCGATTAGCCCGCTGCCGACGGTCGCCGAGACGTTGGCGCCTTGGGTGATCGCGCCGGCAAAGCCGAGCAGGCCGACGATGAAGGCGGCCTGCATCGTTGGGATGGCGTTGGCCCCGACCGCCGGCGCGAAGGGGGTCGCGCCGCTTGAGCCAGCCCCGATTACCCACGCCATGAATAGACTAGCGAGTCCAGCGACGAGAAACAACGCGATAGCTGCAAGTTCCATGAGAGTGTGATGAGAGAATCGTGTGGTTCAGCCGTTAGTCCGCACTCGCGGGTGCGGCATCGGACTGTGCGGTGCGACTCCGCCAGACGCCCTGGGCGTACGCGCCGATGAACATGCCACCGATCGCCCACAGGATCGGAAAGTTGCCGACGCCGAGGCTGGCGTACCCCGCGCCCGGACAGATGCCCGACAGCCCCCAGCCGACGCCGAAGATGCCACCGCCGATCAACACGTTGCGATCGAAGCTTTTCAGTCGGCGACCGAAGCCGTCCCCGGTCAGCGGCGCGCGATCAAACAGTCGTGGGACGACGATGTAGGCAAGCCCAGTGACCGCTGCGCCGCCGAACATGACGAACAGCAGCCCGAAGTCCTCGAACTGCAGGAAGTCGAGCACGACCTCCGGGCGCGCCATGTGGCTGTAGCCAAGCCCGAACCCGAAGATCAGTCCGCCGACGAGGATCAACGGCATGAACAGGGGATGGCGGCCCTCGTTGCCCCCGGCGGCGGTGCTCATGGCGTCACCCCCAGTGCGGCGACAACCTGGGCGGTGATGATCGCGGTCAACAGGAAGGCGATCACACCCGCGATCGACGTTTTCGACGCCGAGCCGACGCCACAGACGCCGTGGCCGGAGGTACACCCCTTGCCAACCCGGGTGCCGACCCCGACGAAGATCCCACCGAGGAGGAGTCGCCACGGGGCAACGTCGGTTGTCCACGCGCCGCCCTGAAAGACGACGGCGTAGACGGCCGCCCCGAGGATGATCCCCAGCGTGAAGACGAGCCGCCAGTCGCGGGAGCCGACATATCGACTGAACCGCGAGCGATCGGAGACGTACGACAGCGTCGACTCAAGGAACGTACTCGCCCCGGCGTTGATCGCGGTGCCGGCGTAGATCACGGCCGCGCCGAGCCCGACGAACAGCCCACCGATCGCATACCGGCTGATCCCGTTGGGAAACAGCTCAGCGACCGTCTGCAGGACGAGGAGGTCGGCGACCATCGGTCGGCTTAGTCCCCCGCCATCGACTCTTGGCTGGCCGCGCAGTTGTTCGGGCCAAGCTCAAGGGTGAAGGCTTCCTCGTTGTCGGCCGTCTGCTGGCCAAGGTTGGTTTCGATGATATCGATGTAGTTGGCCGGCCGGGGCGGCATGTCAGCCAAGATCTCGTCGACGAACTCGTCTTTCGGCAGCGTCAGCGCGTCCATCTCCTCGACGAGGTCGCCGATCGGCGCGGTGTAGGTGCCGTCGGCGGCTGGTTCGGCGGCGTCGCTGAAGTGCGCCCCGCCGATCAGCGTCTCGTCGGGCAGCGTCAGCACGCGCTCCTGCAGCGAGTCATAGAGCATCCGGGCGGCGTCGGGTGCGCCCTCGTCGCCCTCTTCGAGATCCGGCCGGGCGACGCTTTCGATGAATAGCCCATCGCCGGTCGCCAACAGCGAGTCGTCGACGAGATAGGAGGTCATGCCGGTGGTGTGGCCCGGGGTGGCGACCGTCTCGATGGTCGCGTCGCCGACCTGGAACTCATCGCCGTCGGCGGCGGTCGTCAGCTCGTCGGCGTAGGTAACGCCGCGGTCGACGGCAGCCGCCGGGATGACGCCTTCGACGCCTTCCGCGTCGAGATCGCGGACGCCGCTGATGTGGTCGGCGTGGATGTGGGTGTCGAGCGCGTATTTCAGGTCGACACCGAGCTCGTCGGCGTCGTCGAGATATCGGTCGGTGAACGCGCGCAGTGGGTCGATCACGGCCGCCTCGCCGTCGTCGTAGACGATATAGCCGAGACAGCCCGAGGAGGGTCGTTGATACTGCAGCAGCGTGCCGGCTCCGTCGTAGTTGGTGACTTCGACGGCGTCATAGAGCCGTGCCCAGCCGTTCATCCCGTCTTCGAGATGGATCGCGTCGTAGTCGCGTTCGAGGAGCGTGCCGGCGACGTACTCGCTGGCACCACCCTTCGCACAGAGCACGACAAGCTCGCGGTCGTCGGGAATCTGTTCGAGCACGTCGTCGTCGACCTCCTCGTCAAGGAACTCGAAGTACGGGATGTTGATCGACTCGACGCTCTCGTCGTCGATGTGCCACTCCTCGTACTCCGAGGCCATCCGCACATCGAGGAGAGTGACCGACTCGCCGTCGTCGATCCGGCCTTTCAGCGCTTCCGGCTCGATACTAGTCACGTCTGCATCTGGGGTTGGAAAGTCGTCAGCGTCCATGTGAGACATCACTCTCTACAGGGTGGGGATACAAAAGAGTTTGTATAGTAATTCTCAATATATACAATATAGATGACTGCACCACTCGCGCCGAAACAGGCCGTTAGAACGGCGAATCACCCAGAAAAGAGGCTAAATATCCTTTTCACGTGCGCGATATCGCAGGGTGCGGCCACAGCAGTTGTTTGAGAGATGCACACTAATCGGTATTCTTTTATATCCTGCTCCAATATTGTAGGGTAACTCCAATACAAACGGAGTCCACACAGCATGAGCGTAAACTACGACGTTACCGAGACGCTTGACGTGAAGGGTGCATCGTGTCCAATGCCGGTTGTCAAAACAAAATCCGCCATCGACGACGTGCCGGAAGGCGGCGTCCTTGAGGTGTTGTCGACTGACAAGGGCAGCATGAGCGACATTGACGGCTGGGCCGCCGGCACCAGCGGCGTCGAACTCCTCGACCAACTCGAGGACGGCGACGTGTACAAACACTACGTCGAGAAGACGGCCTAACATGAGCACAGAGCCATCCAGTACCGCTGACGGTGCCCAGCCGAGTGCCGCCGAGCTACAGGCCCGCGTCGAGGAGTTAGAGGAGACGGTTGCCGCACTCGAAGCCGACGATGAGCAACAGAAGATGACGATCGTGGCGACGCAGGGCACCTTCGATATGGCCTACCCGCCGCTGATCCTGGCGAGCACCGCGGCCGCCTTCGGCTGGGATGTCGTCGTCTTCCACACGTTCTGGGGCCTCGACATTCTCCACGAGGAGAAATCAGAGAACCTCCAGCTGTCGGCGGTCGGCAACCCCAACATGCCGATGCCGAACGCGCTGGCTGCCCTCCCGGGGATGGATCGGCTCGCCACGCGCATGATGGAGAACCGAATCGACGACAACGGCACGGCGACGATCAAGGAACTGATCGACCTCTCCTTGGAGCAGGGCGTTGAACTCCAAGCCTGCCAGATGACCATCGAGCTGATGGACTACGACGAGGACGACTTCTACGACGACGTGACTGTCGGCGTCGGCGCGGCCACCGCACTGCAGCACATGGCCGAATCCGATATTCAACTGCTGGTCTGAGCAACAGTATATCCGTCGCCGATCGACCGACAATCCGCTCTTCTTCGATGCTCAAGAGAGTGTTTCCACCACCCATAGCGGCCGTATCGTGGGCCGTAATTGCCGGAATAAACCTATATATTTTTGATATGTTCTTCCGTTCACCAATCGTCTTTCAGCTAGTACCGTGTTTAGGCGTCGTATAATCGGTTTGACGCCGGATTGCAGTCTCCAACCCGTATTCCCATCTGTCGGGAATCAGTGTAGTACGTTTATACAATGCGGCGCCAATACTTACCTGTGAGGGAGACCTAATGACAACAACACAAACCACATCGCTGTTCGGCCGGACAGACGCCTTCGATGACGCCGGATCGGCTGCGACCTATCTGCTGCTGGCGGTGCGGCTCATCACCGGCTACTGGTTCCTCCACGCCGGCTGGACGAAGTTCACCTTCGTTGCTGGTGAGCCGTTCGACGCCACCGGCTACCTCGCCAACGCCGACAGCCCGATCGCGTGGCTCTTCGGCTTCGTCGCCGAGACGCCGTGGCTGCTTGAGTTCACCAACTTCATGATCCCGGTTGGGGAGTTCCTCATCGGGCTTGGCGTCATGCTCGGCGCGCTGACGCGGCTGGCCGCCTTCTTCGGCGGCTTCCTGATGGTGCTGTTCTACCTCGGGAACGCCGACTGGGCCCACGGCTACGTCAACGGCGACCTGATGGGGCTGCTCCTGTTCGCCATCGTCGGCATCTTCGCCGCTGGCCGCGTGGCCGGCGTTGACGGCTTCATCGAGGACACCGAGTTCGTCAGCCAACGACCGTGGCTGCGCTACCTCCTCGGGTAGCCGGCTGCGGCGTCCCCGCGTTTCGCCCCGATTCAGTCCACTTTTTGTCGCCTCGTTCCCGATAGCTGAAAACAGCCACCGCTTGCTTGTTTGTGCCGAGCGTTGTCCCGAATATGACAGCCCCGGCTGATTTGGCGTGTGACGGCACTGTTGGTTCACGACGACGGTTCGGTGTCGGTCACTGACAACGATTCGGAGGGTGCGGGTTTTGTTGTGACGCTCCCACGCGCTGAGTGAGATGGGCTGCCTCGTAGCAGCAACTCACTCAGGCTGGTACCTTCTTGTAGTCGACGTAGTCGGCCCCGCGGAACGCCACGAGGAGGTTGATCGCGGCCCGGGCCCCTTCGCCGACTTCTATGCGGACTGGTGTGGCCCGTGTCAACAGCTCGAACCGATCGTCGAGGAGGTCGCTGCTACCACCGACGCCGCTGTCGCAAAGGTCGACATCGACCGCCATCAGCGGCTCGCCCAACAGCACGGCGTCCAAGGTGTCCCGACGATAGTCGTCTTCAGCGACGGACAGCCGGCTGATCGGTTGGTCGGTGTCAAGAGTGCGGCCCAGCTGACGAACGTTATCGACTCCTATCGGTAACTACCACGACCGACCAGGCTGGCGGCTGTGGTCGGCGACAATGTCGAGGAAGGTGTCGAACACACCGGCTGTCTCGGTGGCTGCGGCGACAGCGTCGTCGGTGACCGTTGCGGCGGCGTCAGCGTCTGTTTCCTCGTCGAGCTCCTTTGAGTCAAGAATCCACTCGGCGGTTTGCCGATCGTACTCCGGATGGAACTGGAGGCCGTAGCTGGCACCCAGCCGGAAAGCTTGAACCCCATACTCGTTGCGTGCCACCTCGACGGCCCCGGCTGGCAACTCGGCGACGCGGTCGGAATGGGTCTCAAACGCGGTCATCAGCGAGTCGATCCCGGCAAACAGCGGATCATCGCCGCGCTGCTCGATCGATCGGTAACCGATCTCATACGCGCCCATATCGACGATCCGGCCGCCGAACGCCTGGGCGAGCAGCTGGTGGCCCCAACAGATCCCGAGCATCGGTACGTCCGCCCGCTGTGCGGTGCGAACCCACGCGGTCAACTCGTGAATCCAGTCGTGATCATCGTAGACCGATGTCTGGGAACCACTGATGACAACGGCATCGTAGGCCCGATCGCGCTGCTCCGGTGCCGGCGGGCGTTCGCCCTCGCTGGCTTTGTAGACCGCTGTCTCGGCGTCGATCTCTCGGGTCAGGTTCCGTTCGGCCGGTGTGTCGCCGATTGAGGCGTCGACGACGGCGATCTGTGGTTTCATAGTTGTGTTATTGTATTGCAATATCGGTGCGGTTTCGATGGGCGCGATGGTCACGTTGTGTAACTATAGCCGTCGTGTGCACCCTCGGCGTCGTTGTCGCGTCGTTAGGATTCCACTTCGGCTGTCGGCGGCGTGACGTCGGCGTACTTCTCCTCGAACTCCTGGATCAGCTGCCCTGTCTGAGCGTACCAGTCGTTGAGGAGTCGCTGCATCTCGTTGGCGACAACCTCCGGATCGGTTGGGACGTAGACATGGTAGTAGCCGCCGGCGTCGTAGTTGATCTGTTCTTTCTCCAGGAACCCGGTCTGTAGCAGTCGCTGTACCGATCGGTACGCTGTCGACCGTTCCCGATCGACAGCGTCGGCGACGTCATCGACTGTCAGCGGTTCCTCGGCCGTCACGAACGCCTGAAAGCACTCCCGATCAAGCGGCTTCAGGCCGTGAAAACAGGCCAGGAGATCCTCACACCGCATATCTGACCGGAGTTGTTCGGCCATTGAATCAACCATCGTAGTAATCACTACTTGCTGTGACAGCAAAAGTGTTGTGCACAGATTACAATTCTATGCACAGTTGCTGTGATCGCCGGCGGCGCGGTCGTTGTCGACACCAGTTCGTCGTTACCACCGTCAGTTTGCCGTCCGTCTCTTCACTCCACGGTTGGCGAGGCGGTTCGGCTCTCCTCCCGCAGTGCGGTGATGCTGCTGTAGACGACTGCCCCACTGACCAGCAGCGCGGAGCCGAGGATCAACGCCAAGCTCACACGGTTGAGGATCGGCATCTCGTACACCTTGCCGATTTCACGGACAGCCACCGCCAGCGCGCCGCCGAGCAGCATCAGCCCGAAGTAGACTTTGATGTCGTCTTCGTTGACGATGCTGGTCGCCGCCGAGCCGATCCGCGCGCCGAAGGCACTCCCGGCCAACAGCGGGACGACGATCGAGAGATCGACGCCGCCGTCGAGCGCGTAGAGGAAGCTTCCCAGTCCCCGGAGAAGACGATCTCGAAGAGATCTGTCCCAACGGCGATCGGCACCGGCACGCCGATGAGGTAGAACAACGCCGGCATCCGGATGAAGCCGCCGCCGACCCCGAGGAAGCCCGACAGCAACCCGGTCGCAAAGGCGACGCCAAGGATCATCCACAGCGAGACGGTGATCCCACCCCGAAGATCGATCATCGGGGGGACGCGATACGATTGGATCGTCTTGGCGATATCAGGGATGTCGTCGGCATCAGCCGCCGCCTCGGCGGCGTCGTGATCGATCCTGCCGTCGCTGTCACCTTTGACGGCCTCGTAGGTGACGAACGCGCCGATCCCACCGAGCAGGAACACGTAGGTGACGCTGATGATCGAACCGGCAAGCCCCAGCGCTTCGAGATAGACGACTGTCTGCTTGCCGACCTCGATGCCGGCAGTTGTGCCGACGATCATCAACAGCCCGAGTTTGTAGTCAACCTGACCGAGATCCCGGTGTTTCAGCGTTGCGATCACCGAGGTACCGAACACGAACGCGAGGCCGCTCCCGACGGCCACACGCGTTGGATACCCCATGACCAGCAGGGCCGGGGTGACGAGGAACGACCCACCCATCCCGAAGAACCCAAACAGCACGCCGATCAGGAGGCCGAACCCGACGAACAGCCCCACCATCGCCAAACTGAGCCCGAGTATTTCCATCTTATGTTGTCCTGAGTCGGTTCACAACGCGTTGGCCAAGCACATCCTCAACGACACCGTAGACGCCGTAGAGGATGATCGCCTCTAGCAGCACCGCGCCGATCAGTATCGCGCCGTCGATGCTAGCCGACAGCGAGCCAGCCTCAATCATCGGTTCGTGCCCCGTTGGTTCGTAGTCTTGTGTGTTTCATACTGTTCTGCTCAGTAGCTCGTAGTCGGAGCAGCGTGATAATAGTTTTGGGTTTACTAAACAATATTACTCACGCGGCGGCGACGGCTATCCCACGTGAATATCTCCATACGTTATGGGAATACAGCCGCCATGAGGTATCGCAGAAATCGACCGACAAACCGCGGCGCACTCTGTTATGCGCGCTGATACATTTGTCGTTGTCACCGATACTTTCCCGCAGAGGTTGGCGACTCCGCGCATTGCTCGATTGAGGAGACCATCACACCGGCAGTAGTATTGATTAATAGAAACAATATTAAGGGCAGAGGGTGTATCTGCTGGTATGCGCGCCATCTATGCAACCGATCTGTCGGCGGCCAGCGAGGCGGCGATCCACAACGAAACCTGTCTGGAGTGTCTCGAACGCATCGGCGTCGAGGAGATCCATCTGGTCACGGTCATCCCCTCAAACATGCACGCCGGCATGCCGGGGATGAACTTCGAGGAGCGCCGAAAAGAGGGACTCAATCGGTATGAGCGTGTCATGCAAGACGCCGGTTTCAGCACCGACACCCACGTGGTGCGGGGGACGCCCCACCGCCGAATCAACGGGATCGCCGACGCCGAGCGGGCCGACCTGACGATCGTCGGCTCCCGCGGGCAAAGCCCCCTTGCCAACCGGGTTCTGGGATCGACCGCGCGCAACCTCTCCCGGACGACGGTCGTCCCGCTGTTGGTCAACCGGATCGAACGCGAGGCCAACGATCCCGACGTGCTCCGAGAACACCTCTTCCAGCGCGTTCTGTATGCGACGGATTTCTCGGAGAACGCCGATCGCGCGTTCAACGCGTTTTCGTATCTCCGTCATGCGACCCAGGAGGCGACGCTCGTACACGTCGAATCGCCAAAGGAACCCGACACCGACGCTGCCGACCAGTTGGCGACACTCGAAGGTCGACTCGATCAGTGGGATATCGACACCGACACCCAGGTTCGGTACGGTGATCCAGCCGACGAAATCCTCGAAGCCGAAGCCGAGGTGACGCCGACGACGATCCTGCTTGGCTCTCGCGGGCAGAGTCGCCTCCGGCGGCTGCTGATCGGCAGCGTCTCCGAGACGATTATCGCCCAGGCGTCAAGCAACGTCTACATGGTGCCGCCGCCGCGAACAGCCTAACTTGGTAGGCTCACAGCGCGCGGTTGTCTTCCTCTGTTTCCTCAACACAACTCCTCTATTCCATCGGGCCGCCTTTCTGATATTCCCGCAGCAACGCGGTCGCATATGACCCACTCGGCAGCGCGAATGCAAACGTCAGGCTCTCGGGATCGACAGCGAGATCGGTACGCACCAAAATCGCTCGCCGAGTTCCACTTGAGGTGAACTCTCCTGGTAATTCGAAGTCGCCTGGTTCGATGCCTGCGTTCGCAAGCACCTCACGTTCGATCTCGCCGGGCTCGCCGTCGGCCAACTCGGTGTCGGTGCCGACCAACGGCGCGGTCACGAACGCCCGGCCACGATCACAGTGGCGCTCCATCACCGCAACCCGGTTGTCAGCGACGCGCTGGAGGCGGTCGGTGTCGGGCGCGTACAGCCCCTCGGGAGCGTCGCTGTCGACGAAACAGCAGACGTCGCCGGCGACCGGGCGGTCGAACGGCAGTCCGCGGCGCAGCCGTTCCGAGAGGATGCGGTTGAACAGATACGACTGGGCGGCGTTGACGAACAGTTGCTGGAGGTTCCAGGGGACGGCTTCGAGTGCGTGCCGGAAATCGTCGGGGGCGGACGCGCCGTCCTCGGCGAGCCGATGCAGCATCGATCGCTCATAGCCGAGTTGTCCCGGTATCTCGTCGAGACAGGCCCCCCAGTCGGGATCGTCGCGTTCGGCCTCCTCGGCGACGAACGCCCGGGCTGCCTGCGTTGCTTCTGGTTCGGTTTCGAAGGGGTTGGCGACGTACGATAGCACCGCTTCGCGCCACTCGCCGGCAACGATATTCAGGCCAACCTCGTGGGTCACCGGCCGGCGGCTGCCGAACCGCTGTTGGCCGAACCAGTTGGGGATCCCGGCGATGACGGTATCATCAGTGCCGCCGCTGCTGTCGTCGCCCTCGTCGCCACCGAAGGCCCGTAGATCGTCGGTGATTTCCTCGACGCGCTCGCCCGCGTCAGCGTCGGCCTCCCGCACCCGGATCTGAAACCGGTTGCCGTGGAGGTCACCGAACGATATCGGTCGGCCGGTTCGGCCGAGCACGTCGATCTCGGCGGCCCGAATATCGAGGGCGGCGATGGCATCTGGGTCGCCGTTGCTCACGGAGAAGAGCTGTGTCGTCACCGCGTGTTTGTCCTTCGTGCCGGCCCAGGAGATCCGCTCGCGGCTGATTTCGAGTGCATCCGAGAGTCGGCCGGCGAAATCGTTGGTGTCCCACGACTGCAGCGTCACCCGTAGCAGGATCTCAGGGTAGGCACCGGGATCGGCCGCAAGCGGTTCGGGCTCGAAGTTTTCGATTTCCTTGACCCGGAAATCCGCGGGCTCGACGCGGAGTTGCCCGCCGATGCCGTCGGCGTCGCTGACGTAGTAGTCGATGCCGACTGCCTGCTCGATGGGGTGGGCCTCACGCATCGGCGACCACTCCGAGCGACCGGCGGTCGTTGTGCATACCTCCCGTCGAACGGGCTCCCACATCCCTCTGTCCCTTCCGACGAGCGACTGCGTACCGATAGCGAACCGAGCGATACTTGCGGCGTCCCGAGGGAGCCCGGATATGGCAGCAACAGAGACGATCACCGCTCACGGCCACGAGCACGTCCAGGCGACCCACGAGTCGACCTTCGAGTTCACCAGCGACGACTGGCTAACCCCCGCTGGCGACTGTATTCTCGGGATCGAGGCCGATCAGGTGCCCGCCGACTTCGATCCGGCGTTCGTCGCAGCGGCCCAATCGGCCGACGCCGAGATCACGGTCATCATCGAGGTCGGCGACCACAGTCAGACGATCACCGGTCGCGGCCACCCCGAGTTGACCTTCGACGACGACCGCAGCATGGTTGCTCGAACCTCCACGTACACCGATGACCGCACCGTCATGATCGACGCCGACGCCGCAGCCGCCGACATCGACCGCGAGTTGGTGGCCGAACTGGCTGCTGGCGCGACAGCGACCGTTGAGTTCCGCGTGGACTCATAGCCAACGACGCCGTTGTTTTACCGGCGGCGACCGTACCCCACGTTATGCCCACACGACGTGCGGCCCTTGCCGCCCTCGGGATCTCGGTCGGGCTTGCCGGCTGTCTCGGCGGCCCACCGGAGCTTGATCCCCAGCTTCCCGGCTTTGAGGAGGCTGAAAACGGCACGGCCGACGGCGAAGCGGATCCGTTTTCGGGGATTGTCTTCCGCGAGCAGACGCTCCAGGATAAGGGCGCGGCAATCGACTTTGTCGTGACGGCTGAAAACACCGGGACGGAACGCCAGCCGATCACGCTCAGAGCCTTTCTCTATACGGACGACAGCAACGAGCCGCTTCGCACCGTCGATCGCGTCTTTGATCTCCGTCCGGGCGTCGAAGAGCGCGTTGGCTTCCCAAACGGGGGGATCAGACTTTCATCATCGGAGCGCGAGCGGCTGAGCCGCCTTGTGATCAACGCCAAGGTCGGCGGCTACGGGGCGAATTTTCAGGAACTCGCCACCTACTCCGGTGAGGACGTTCGGGCTGTCGTCAGTGACTAACTAACAGTCGGCGTCGCCAACAGGCCCGGATAGCGGCGGCTCGTCAGACTGGTAGTCGACGCCGCTGCCGCCCAGCGGGAGGTTGAACCGGTACTCGTAGGCGATCGCAAACAGCCCGAAGGGATCGCTGAGGAACCGCTCAACATCGGTCACCCCACGGAAGACGACGCCTGTTCGAAGCTCGATCATCGGCGGTACGTCCTCGGCAGTCGTCCCCGCAAGCTCGATCCCGATGGTGCCTGGGCCGCCAAGATTGGTCAAAAGCGAGAGGTGGACGACCATCTCGATCTGTGGGCCGAGCGTCCCGATGGTGAAGTTGTAGCCGCCCGCCGGGAAACAGGCGTTGTCGCCGGTTGTGGCGGACTGTTGGAGTGGACTGGCCGGACTGTCGGTGGACATACTGATCGCTGCGGTGCTGTCGCCCCCGTCACCGACTCCCGTCCCGCCGACGGCCGCAACCGGGGTTGTGGCGAGCAGCAGGCTCACGACCACAGCCGCTATTCGGTGCAGCCTCGGGGTGGCCATACAGTCTGTTGTCGCCGCTCGTACAAAAGTCTCCTCAGCGGTCGTCAGCGAATAGGCCTTCCAGTAGGAACGTTGCGGAGGCCTCGTTGGTCGCCAACGGTGTGTCGTGAACGTCGCAGATCCGCAACAGCGCGGAGACATCCGGCTCGTGTGGCTGGGCGGTCAGCGGATCCCGCAGGAAGATCAGTCCCTCGCAGTCGCCGTCGGCGATCTCGCCGCCGATCTGCATATCGCCGCCGAGTGGCCCGGAGGCCTTCCGTTCGACATCTAAGTCGGTTGCCTCCATCAGACGTTTGCCGGTCGTCCCGGTCGCCATCAGTTCGGCCTTCGCAAGCCACTCCTCGTGCTCGCGGGCGAACTCGATCAGGTCATCCTTCTTTTCGTCGTGGGCGATCAGTGCCAATCGCATTGGCTTGTGCTGTGCCCGCTGGGGGCTTGAAAGTTCGCGGTCTCACTCGAAGATCGCATCGAACGCGCTCGCACCCAGCGGGTCGAATGTGCCGGCAGCGACGTTTTCGGCGACGTGGGCCGGCGAGGACATTCCGACCAGTGCGGTCGTCACGCCGGGCGCGCTCCGGGCGAAGTTGATCGCCCGCTGGGCGGTCGTATCGCCGGCCAACTCCGCGGCGATCGCCGACGGCAACGATGTTGCCAACGCGCCCTGCCCGAGGCTCGCGCTGGTGACAACGTGGAGCCCGGCGGCGTGGGCATACTCCAGGACACTGACTGGGCCCTCCTCGTCGGCGTCGGGTGGGGCCGGCTGGGTCGCCCGTGTGAACGCGTCGGCCATCTCGACGTTGAACGGAAGCTGGAGAGCCTGGAGGCCGTGGTCGTCGACACCGACGGTCTCGGCGGCCTGTGTGGCTCGATCCAGTAGCCTCGGCAGTGAGAGGAACTGCTCGGCTCCCGGATCGACCCGAAACGCCTCCCACGTCGCCAGCCCGTAACAGCCGATATCGCCGGCCGCCCGCCGCCGCTCCAACAGCTCGAAGGTGGCTTCGAGGCTGTCGTAGACCGCCTCGGGGTCGCGGTCGAGTAGCTGTGTTTCGGGGTTGTGGACGTAGTAGCAGTCGATCCGGTCGAGATCGAGATTCGCAAGCGACCGATCGAGCAGGTGGTCGATGACGCCGGCCTCGATGCTGTGGCTGCCGCGGACAAGCGTCTCGGGGTCGACGATCCCGGGCTCGACGTACTGCTCGCGGATGTACCGCCCCGGCTCGGCGGGTCGCTCACCGTCGAAGGGGAGAAAGCCGCCTTTCGTGGCGACAACGATCCCGTCGCGGTCGACATCGGTTGCGTCGAGGGTGTCGCCGACAACGCGCTCACTTCGCTGACAGCGGTAGTTGATCGCCGTATCGATCATATTGATCCCGTTGTCGAGGGCGGCGGTGATCGCCTCGCGGTAGTCGTCGTCGACGGTATCGGTCGGTTCGCCGAGATAGGTGCCGAGCCCGACTGAGGCGGCGACGCCGGGCGGGAACCGTCTGAAGTAGGTGCGACCAAAGCTGTCGCCGAAGCGGTCTCGGTAGTTCCATGTCCCGCGTTCGGTTGCCATGGCCCCATTTTCGGCGCGCGGCGAATAAGCGTCGGGATCGGCGTCAGCGTGTGGATGTTACTGGGATCGCGACAGTTTCACACGTCACCTGACAGTGAGGCAAAGATCTCCTCGACAAGCGCATCCCGGTTCATCGCCGGCTCACGGTCGGTTTCGCCGCCGTCGGTGACCTCGGTTTGGGGGCAATCTGGCCGCCGCCCATCCGGGCATGACCGCCGGCACTCGCGGTTGGGGCGTCGGCAGTCGCCTGCTCTAAGGCCCGGCCCATGTGAACCCGATCATCCCGTGAGCGCCCCGAGAGGTGGATCGTCCCCTCGCGTTCGCCGATGACGACGACCGCGGTGATCCCCAGTCGGATGAGCTCGTCGGCCGCTTGCGGGATCGCATCGGCGTTGGTGACGGTACCGACATCCGAGACGGCAAACGAACCCTGGGTCTGGCGGCCGGCGATCGCTCGGGCCTTGATCTCCAGCACTTCGGCGTCGACCTCGGGGTTGGCGATGCGGTCGAGTTTGTCCTCGTCGACGCCGGGCTGGAGATAGGCGGCGGCGTCGAAGTCGGCGGCCGCCGCCCCGACGGTCAGATGTTGGGTGTCCGCTAAGATCCCATACAGCAGCCCGGTCGCGGTAAAGGAGGGGACGACCCGGCTGGCGTTGGTCTCGCTGGCGTGTTCGTCGGCCGGCACCGGCACCGCGTCGATATCCCGGAAATATTCGGCGACAATGCTTGAGGAAGCTCCGTAATCGGTACGCACGTCGGTAAACTGTTCGCCGCTGCCGTCGCCAGGGTGGTGGTCGATGACCGCCAGCGGGAGAATCCCATCACAGCCATCGAAGCCGCGGGGCTCGTTGTGATCGACAAGGATCACGTCCTCGGCGGCCAACTCGGTGACGTGATCGACGGGGTCGATATCGAGTTCGAGGACGGTTCGGAACGCCCGGTTTTCCTGGTGGCGGATCTGGCCGGGATACTGGATCGTTATTTCGGTGTCGACCTGCTCGCCGAGGGCGGCGACACCCATCGCCGCCGCCATCGCGTCGGGATCGGGGTTTGGGTGCATGAGCACGACCGCCGCCTCGCGGTCAGCCACCAGTTCGCTGAACCGATCGCCGGGGGTCGTCCGCAGCCAGCGGTAGGCTGCTGCCACGCCCCCGGCGATGATGACGAGGCCGATCGCGACGAGGATCGGCCGGCTCTCGATGGCGGTCGCGACCGCTGAGACCGCGCCATCGATGGCCACGAACTGCTCCATACCACGCCTATTTGGGGCCGCCATCAAGAACGTTCGTGTCGATCTACTGCTGTCGACACCGACCCTGCCCCAGCGACGACGATGGTGGCTTACTCGCCGGTGTATGCGTCGATCGCAGCCTGATAGCCCTCGCGGTAGGTCGGATACGTGAACTCGTAGCCAAGCTCGCGGAGATACTCGTTCGAACAGCGTTTGCTTGTCAGCACGCGACGACGACCCGCCGCTGAGAGGTCGCGTTCGGCGAGGCGTTCCTCTTTCGTCTGTTTGGGTGGCTCCGGGACGCCACACGCGTCGGCCAACCAGTCGGCGAACTCCCATTTGTCGGCCGGCTCGTTGTCGGTCACGAGCACCACTTCATCGCGGGCGCAGTCTTCGGTCAGCAGGAAGGCGACCGCGCCGGCGGCGTCGACGCGGTGTACCATGTTGAGATAGCCTGCTGTGACCGGCCCTTCCAGATACCGATCCAGCCGGTAGCGATCCGGCCCGTAGAGGCCGGAAAACCGCGCAACGGTTCCGTCGATGCCGTGGGCGGCGGCCGCCTCGCGGGCGATCCGTTCGGCCTCGACGAGCATCTCGGTCTTGTCGGTCGTTGGCTCCAGCGGTGTCTCCTCGTCGACCCAGTCGCCGTCGTGGTCGCCGTAGACGCCTGTACTGGAGGTGTAGACGAGGCGATCCGGTGGCGACTCGCGACCCCCGTAGTTGTCGATCGCGTCGCCCAGCGCGTCGACGTAGATTTCCCGTGCTGCTGCGGCGTCTCTGCCGCCGGATGAGGCGGCGAAGACCACCCAGTCGGCATCCGGGAGCGTGTCGATATCGTCAGAATCGGTAAGATCAGCTTGGTGGGGGTGAAGCCGGCCGCCTCGATGGCCTGCTGGCCGGAGTCAGAGCGACGGACGCCGATGACCTCGTGGCCCGCCGCGGTGAGTTGGCGGCCGAGTTCGAGCCCGATGTAGCCACAGCCGAGAATGACGACCCGTGCCATCTCAGGCCTCCAGCCGCTGTTCGATCACCGACTGGATCGCCGCGAGTTCGGGTAGCGTCATGTCGATACGGCCTTCGATGGCCTGCTGGACTTCCTGGCCGGTGAGATCAGCGTCGAGTTCGGCGGCGACGGCGTCGACATCGAGGACGGCCGTCGTCATCCCCATCAGCAGGTGATCCCGTGTTTCGAGGACGATCGCCTCGGCGTCGGGTGTGTCGTCGTCGAGGGCGGCGAGAGCAGCCGCCGCGGTGAGCGTCAGATCGTCGGTCTCGCCGTCGACGACGGCCTCGATGGTGTCGCCGTCGAGATCGGTGTCGGTGACCGCGGTGTCGACGCCGACCGTCTCGATGACTCGCTGGAGATACTCCTTGTAGGCGGTGTGGAGTCCGTTCGGAGAAAGATCGGCTGTCTCGTCAGCAAGTGTATGAAGCATACCGTCGGTTGCGGTGCCGCCGGCAAAACGCTTGCCGCTCGTGTGGGTCGACGGCTGCGTCTCTACAGCAGGCTCGCGCCGTCGAAGTCGGTGCGGTCGTAGTCGATCTCCATCAGCTCAAGGATCGTCGGCGCGATATCGTAGAGATCGGCGTCCTCGATGGTTGCGTCATCGTCGTCGATGAACAGCGTCGCGTTATCGAAGCTGTGCATCCCGTTGCGCGGGCCGGTATCGAAGACATCGTCGTGGCCCTTGAACCCTGATTTCAGGTCGAAACCGTGGTTCGGAACCGCCACGAGATCGGGGGCGATGTCGTCGTGGTCGCCGCGGAAGGCGTCTTCCTTCTCGACGACGCGCTCACAGACCGGCGTGCCGTCGGGGCCTTCGAGGGCTTCGATCCGGGCTTTGAGATCCTCGCGGACGGCCTCGTACTCGGATTCGGGAACGCTACCGCGGGGCTCTCGGCCTTCGAGGTTGATGTAGAATCGCCCGGGGATCAGCGAGTAGGCTGTCGTGTCGTCGGCGATATCGCCGAGTTCGCTGTGGTCGTCGTCTTCGTAGGACAGCAGGCCCTCCTCTTCGAGCCACGTGTTGCAGTGTACCTCATAATCGAGGCTGGTGAAGCCGTGGTCGGAGGCGACCACGAGCGTGACGTCATCCGGCAGCATTTCCCGGATCTGCCCGAGATAGTCGTCGAGTTGCTCGTAGAACTCGAAGAACGCCTCCTTGTTCTCGCCGTCGCGTTCGTAATCCTTGAACAGGAAGTGGTTGACCCGGTCGGTCGTCATGAAGACGCCGAAGAAGAGATCCCAGTCGTCGGCCGACAGATACTGCTCGAAGGCCTCAAACCGCCGATCCATGGTCTTGTGGGCGTGATCGACGAACTCGCTTTTGTCGTCCTTGTGGCCGAGTTTGGCGTTGACATCGATGATGTAGTCGCCGTCTTCCAGCGTCTGGGTCAACTCCTCGGGGTGGCTGGCCTTCTCAACGCCCGGTGAGAGAAAGCCCGAGACCATCCGCTGGACGTTCCGCTGTGGCGGGAACGTGACGGGGACGTTCATCACGGTTGCCTTCCGGTCGGCGTTGGTGACCCGATCCCACAGCCGGGTCGCCTGAACGTCCCGGCCCATCGGAACGTAGGTCTCATAGGAGCCGTTTTCGCGATCCTGGAAGCCATACACGCCCGTTTCGCCGGGGTTGACGCCGGTCGTGAGCGCGGGCCAACAGGCACTCGATTCCGGCGGGACGATGCTGTCGATCGCGCCACCGGCACCCTCGTCGGCGAGGGCGGTTAGATTCGGAAACCGATCACTGTGCTCCGAAAGAAGACTGTACGGCACGCCGTCGATGCCGATGAACGCAACGCGGGGGCCGTCGTCACCGCGCAGCCGTTCGAACAAACCCATATCGGTTCTACTGGTGAATCACATAAGAAGGTTCAGTTTTCGGCCGATTTGGGCCGCTGTCGGTGACGCCGTGGCGGTGGAGGCAAGTACGCCGAGCCCTGAGTACAATTGTGAAGGCCTACCAGCAGAAACAGCTCCTCGAACGGATCGGCCGCGACGGGGCGACGGTCGGCCACCAGCTCCCGGAGGCGATCGAGATCCAAGGCGAGACGATCGATCTCCGGGCGTTCGTCTTCGAGATCAAACGCCGGGAGACGATCCCGCCGGGCGAGCGCGACCGCGTCGAAACCGCCAAACGAAACCTTCGTCGGGCCCGCATCGAGCGAGTCGAGCAGATCGAAGACGGCGGGATCAGCTACGAGGAGGGTGTCGACCTTGCCGATGAGATCGTCGGGATCGACCGCGCGCTCAATGTCCTCGACCAGTTGGAATCTGTCGACCTCGAAGCCGAAGCCCAGCGACAGGACGCCGCTGACAAGAAACGCTGGACGCAGTTCCTGAAGAAGGCACTCGGCCACGAGGACGACAACAGCCGGAATCGGCGATAGCTCTCTGGTGCCGTCACTACGTGGTGTCTGTTTGCAACCATTGAGCGACTTCTGTTTGGAACTGCTCAAACCAACGGAGATCGTTGTGGAGGGCTTCGTAGACGACATCGTGGTTGACATCGCCGTACCGATGGGCGAGAACGTTCCGGAAGCCGACCGCTTCGGTCAGGCGGTCAGCCGTCTCCGAGGAAATGATTTCGGCAATTTCGAGGGCGTCGATCTCCGCCTTCGCGGTGTCGGCGGTCGGTTCCAATTCGGTCGACCGAACGTGTGCCGCGAGGTCGATACACGCCTGGATCAGGTTCATGAACGTCCGTTCGACGGCGCGCTGGAGCACCATATCGTCGAGATAGTCGGCTTTCGAGGGCCCACGCATCCGCTTGAGATCGTTCGTGTACTCGTTGATCAGTCGGAGTTTGTCGACGACGACTGCCTCGTCGACCATCAGGTATCGCCCCGCGCGAGCCGGTCGATGAACGCCTGCCGCTCGTCGGTTCGCTCGTCGGCTGTTGACTCATACGCGGCGGTGATCTGCTCGCGGTACTTTGCAACCGCATCGTCATCGCCACACAGCACGATCCCGTCACGGAGTGCGGCGTGCTGGACGGCCACCGGCAGCGCGTCGATGTCGCTCACATCGACCGTCCCCTCGGCGTGTGCCTGCAGTGTCGCGTCGATCCGGTTGCGAGCCCGAAAGCGGTCGCGGTCGCTCAGCCCATCCGGGAACCGAACCGCGATGTCGAGATCAGAGTCGTCGGTCGCCTCGCTCCGCGCATGGGAGCCGAACAGGAGGGCAAACTCGACATCGGTTCCATCGAGTGCGACACGGATCGCGTCGAGATCCGCCGTCTCGATGTGTGGTGCCTCTCGGGCCGTCATGTATCGATATTCGGCCGCATGGACAATACGTGTTACGACGCCAGCGGCCGGCCAAGCCGGCTGTTGCATCGTCCGACCGCTCTCTCCCGCTGTCGTTGTGAGCGACGCTCGCCGGGCGCCCGGAGCTAAGTGGCCGGCTCCACAACTCACACGCAATGAGCTCCAACGACGAGGTCGCCCGCCTGCTCGTCGAGTTTGCCGACCGCCTCGAAGCAACGGGCGTCGAGTACAAGCCAAACGCCTACCGCCGGGCCGCCGAGAACATCGCCGACTACCCGGAGCCGATCGACCAACTGGCCGCGACCGGCGAGGATTCCGTCGCCGAGATCGACCGCGTTGGTGACGCGATCGCCTCAAAGGTCGTCGAATACGTCGAGACCGGCGCGATCGAGGAACTCGAAGACCTGCGGGAATCGCTGCCCGTCGAGATGGCTGCCCTCACCAGCGTCGAGGGTGTTGGCCCGAAGACGGTCGGTACCCTCTATGAGGCGCTGGGCATTACAACGCTTGACGAACTGGAAGCCGCTGCCGAGGCCGGCGAGATCCAGGAGGTCACGGGCTTCGGCGCGAAAACCGAGCAGAATATCCTTGAGAACATCCCCTTCGCCCGCCAGAGCCAACAGCGCGAACGACTCGGTGCGGCTCGCCCCGTCGCCGACGACCTCTGTGCGTATCTCGACACGCTCGATGCTGTCGGTCGCGTTGATGTCGCCGGCTCGATCCGCCGGTGGAAGGATACCATCGGGGATGTGGATGTCCTTGTTGCCAGCGACGACAGCGAGGCGGTCGTCGAGGGCTTCACCGACTGGGACGACGCCGACGATGTGATCGAAGCTGGGAGCCACAAGGCCAGCCTCAGAGCCGACGGCGTCCGGGTCGATCTTCGCGTCGTCGTTCCTGACGAGTTTGGCGCGGCCCTCCAGTATTTCACCGGCAGCAAGGAGCACAACGTCCGGCTTCGCAACCGGGCGATCGCACAGGACTACAAGCTCAATGAGTACGGCCTCTTCGATATCTCGGATCTCGATACCGACGTCGACAGCGATGATCCTGCTGGCAGCGACGCCGAGTCCGATCCCGCGGACAGCCAACGCGTCGGCGTCAAACTCGCCGGCGAATCGGAGGCCGCGATGTACGCGGAACTCGGCTTGGCGTGGATCCCACCGGAACTCCGTGAGGATACCGGTGAGATCGACGCCGCCGCCGAAGGCACGCTTCCGACGCTCGTTGAGACAGATGACATCAACGGCGACTGCCATACTCACAGCGAGTGGTCGGACGGCGGCCACTCGATCGAGGAGATGGTGGCGGCCGCGGCCGACCGCGGCGACGACTTCCACTGCGTGACCGATCACGCTACCGGCCCGGGAATCATCGAGGACATCGGACTCGACGACGATGCCCTCCGCGAGCAGATGGCGGCGGTTGCGGCGGTGGCGGCCGACAGCGACATCACCGTCTTTCACGGTGTTGAGACCAACATCGCGGCCGACGGCTCACTGAGCACCGACGACGAGTTGTTGGCCGAGTTGGACATCGTCGTTGCCTCCCCCACAGCGCGTTGGATCAGGACACCGACGCTGCGACCGACCGCCTCTGTGAGGCGGCGACCCATCCATCGGTCGATGTGATCGGCCATCCGACCGGTCGGCTGCTCAACAGCCGCGCCGGCCTCTCGGTCGATATGACACGGCTGGCCGAAACGGCCGCCGACGCCGACACAGCACTCGAAATTAATGCGAACCCGGCCCGCTTGGATCTCGCCGGCGAGGCGGTCAGAGCCGTCGTCGAGGCCGGCGGCACGGTGGCGATCAACACCGACGCGCACAGCCCCGCTGAGTTTGATAATCGCCGGTACGGCGTCAAAACGGCTCGTCGTGGGTGGGCTGAACCGGCTGACGTGCTGAACGCGAAAACGAGTGCGGAGCTACGGGCGTTTCTGCACTAACGGGGTTCCCAAGAGTCACAGGATTCCATGTCGTCCATGAGTTCGTCGTGGTGGGCACAGTAGGGCTTGATGCCGCTGTCGGTGCGGACGTATTTGAACTGCGCACAGCTCCCGCAGTAGCGATCGATCGAGTTCTCGCCTCCCGACTTATCTGATCGCCCGGATGCGGTGGTTGTCGGCCCGCGGCTGGCTTTCGGCGACACCCGGTCGACGCCGCTGTTGGTCGTCGATTTGGGCTGGTCGGGTGTTGATGTCGACGACTGTGTCGCCGATGACGCCGTCTCGGTGGTCGTTGTTGACGGCTCCGTGGTCGTTGTCGACGGCTCGGTCGTGGGCGTCGACGCCGTCGACGTGGTCGATCCGGTCGATCCGGTTGTGGCTCCGTCAGTTCCCGCCGCCGCTGACCCTGTCGCCTGCTGGGTCGTCGTCGGCCCGTCCAGCGGCGAGGCGAGTTGCTCGGTTGTCGCACCGCCGTCGCTGGTGGCGGCCGCCCCGCCGGCCGGTGCCGATCCCGGCGTGTTCGTCTGGGTCGCTACATCGCCATCGGGATCGGTGCCAAAGAGGCCGACGCCGCCGAGGCCGCCGAAGCCATCGCCGTTGTCGTCGTCGCCGCTGTCACCCTGACGGGTGATGTTGCGGATCTCCATCCGTACCGTTCCGCCGGGGTCGTTGCGGGTTTTGAAGTTAGCAACGCCGGTGAACAGACACCAGAACGTCGTCAGCGTGCCGAGAAAGTAGACGCCTGCGGTCGGCAGCGTCAGATTCGGGCCGCTTGTCGCGCAGGTGTTGCCGATCCACTGACAGGGGTAGGCGTAGGCAAACAGCGCGACGCCGAACATGGCGATCGACGCGCCGATGAGGGCGGCTCCCCGCGTTGTTCGGCCGGCCGGCAGAATGGTAAAGATCCCAAGGAAGACCGCCGGGACGCCGACACCGCCGAGGACGCCGGCGAGCCAGCGAGCCTCACCCAGCGAGTAGCCCTGGGCGGTCAACAGCCCCGAGCCAGCGGCGACGATCCCGGCGACGACGAGGATCGCGCCGACACCGAAAAGGCCGACGCCGAGATACAGCCGCCCCCGCCCCCGCTGGTCGGCGACAGTCCCCGAATAGGCGTCCGAAAGCGCGGTCATACCCCCACGTACGCGGGCCCGGTACAAAACAGTACGTCAGACAGTTGGCATTCAGTATACATGCTCGTCGTCTGGGGTTCCGGTGGGCTGAGACGATCGAAACGATTAGGAACACACCGACCGAACGCACGGCTATGTCAGATGACGACGACACCGGCGACGAGGAGGCGACGCCGACGGTACAACTCGGCGACGGCCGTGCCGTCGAGGGCGCGCCGATCGCCCGCGTCGCCGCCCGGCTTGCGTGGCCACAGACGAAAAGCGACATCCTCGAGAAGTTCGGCGACACCGACATCCGGACGCCTGACGGCCCCGAGTCGTTGGCGACGATCCTTGAGTCAGTCGAGGACACCTACTTTGATCGCCGACAGACGTTTGTCGCCGCCGTCCGCGACGTGGTCGGCCGCGAGCCCGTCGCCACCGAGTAACACTCTGTTGTTCGACGCGTCGACCACCTTCCTTTTGCGACCGCGCCCCCAATTGCACCTATGACGTTGCCTATCGACCCCGCAGCCATCGATCCCGCTGAGTACGGTGAACAACAGGCGACCCTGCAGATGGAACACGAGGCAGCCATCGAGTATGTCCGTGAGGTCTGCGCTGACAACGGATTCGGGGTTCCAGTCGAGTTCTCGCCCTCAGAGATGCTCAATGAGAAGGTTGACGCTGACCGCGATCCCTACTACGTGTTGGGTGCGTGCAATCCGGGGATCGCCGACCGCGCGCTGGATGCCACGGATAAACGACTCGGCGCGCTCATGCCGTGTAATATGATCGTCTGGCAGGAGGAGCCGGGCGTCCAGCGCGTCTACCACCTCAGCATCATGAAGATCGCTCGCTTGCTCGGCTTGCCGACTGACGACGAGGCAATGGACGATATCATCGACGACACCGGTGAGATGGTTGAAGCGGTCTTTGCGGAACTCGACGGCGACGAGTGAGGTCGCTATTCGAAGGCATCCAGGCCGGTCTGCCGCCCGGCTGCGAGCGTCGATTTCCGCTGCAGATCGGCGAGGCTCACCGGTAGCTGTTCGGTGATGCCCGCGACCGCATCGTCGAACGTTTCGCTGACGGCGTGGTCGCCGTCGAAGGCGTGGCGGATCGCTTCTCGCACCTGCCAGACGCCGACCGGGCCCCAGTAGTCGTCGGAGACGTGCCGGAGGACGAGCGCTTTCGCCTGCCGGCCGATTGAATCGAGGTATTCGAGGACGGCCAGCCGGGCGGCGTAGTACGCGCCGGCGGTCTCCTCGACGTAGCCGGTGCGGCCCTCCCGGCCCTCGTAGTCGCTGGCGAGCCAGACGCCGGCGGTCGGATCGGGGTTCCAGACGCTGCCGGGCGCTTTGAACTCGACCAGTTCAAACTCCCACTGGCCGGGTGCAAGGATGATCCAGAAACTGTTGCCGAGATACTCGTTGTGCCAGACCGAGACCGTATCGACGCTTGTGGCGTTGCGCTGTTTGCCCCGTAGATACTGGCCGACGGTGTCGTCGACGGCGGTGATCGACCACCGTGTTGGGACGAGCCGACGGTTTGCTTGCTGGCCGAGTGCGCCCGCCGAGAGGATCGTGTTGATCTCGTAGACGTCGAACCCGCGGTTGTAGAGGTAGTTCATCGCGCCCGTCGCCCGCCAGTCGTCGTCTTCGAGCGTCTTTTTCACGGGGCGGGGGACGTGGGGGTTCTCGGTCAGCGTCGCGTCGTTGGCGCGTGCTTGCGGGCCGGTCGGGGCTGATACCTCGTCGACGCTGTTGGCGAGATCGAGTTCGGGCGTGCCGTCGAGGCCGACTTCGATGCCGACCGGTCGATCCGCGAGGGCGACCTCACGTTGGACGCCGAGAAAGCCCTCCCAGGTGTCGTGGACGTTGGTCTCGACGGGTATGGTTTGACTCGCGTTCAACAGCGAGGTGCGGCGTTCGAATACGTCGCCGATGCTGACGCCCTCCTCGTACCACGCCCCGTCGGTGACGAACTGCCCGGCGTCGCTTTCGTTGCCGACCGGTGAGAGCAGTCCGGTCGAGACGTTTGGGTACCCCGAGCGGCCGACGAAGATCGACGGCGAAACGCTGCCGACGGCGTCGCCGCCGCTGATGTCGGCAAACTGGTCGCCAACGCCGTCGAGGCGGTCGAGGATTTCGTAGGACTTCTCGCCGGCGAGGCGGCGACGCTCGGCGCGCTCGTTTTTCTCGATCTCGATGAACTCCGAAAGCCGCATCTATACGATGGTGGGGCGGCAGTCGGCTTCAATATTCGGCTAGGTGTGCGGGGTAGAGTTACAATTGATCCGGTTTGGGAATATGTGTAGAAAGCCCTCGTCGCTCTCGGCTCCCGGGACTCGCTGCGCGCTTCGTCGTTCGCTACGCTCACTCCTGCAGTGCTTACATCGTCCGGGTTCGCCGAGAGCGACTCGCCCTTTCAGTCCGCCGAGGGTTGCGGTTGCTCAGTCGGCTAATGCAGTTGCCTGCTTGTTCATACTGAGTACCGCCGAAAATCAGATCCCGTCGTTCAGGTCGGAATGCCCATCGCCTCGATCTGCTCCTGGTACCGGTTGCGGATCGTGACCTCGGTCACTTGGGCGACATCAGCGACCTCGCGCTGGGTTTTCTTCTCGTTACAGAGCAGCGAGGCGGCGTAGATCGCGGCGGCGGCGAAGCCAGTTGGCGATTTGCCGGAGAGGAGTCCTTGCTCGGCGGTGGTGTCGATGATCTCCTTGGCTTTCGCCTGGACTTCTTCGCTGAGTTCGAGTTGTGAGGAAAAGCGCGGGACGTATTTTTTCGGATCGACGGGTCGCATTTCAAGGCCGAGTTCTTGAGAAATATACCGGTATGTTCGACCGATCTCCTTGCGCTCGACACGGGAGACCTCGGCGATCTCTTCGAGGCTACGCGGGATGCCTTCTTTTCGACACGCGGCATAGAGGACGGCCGTCGAGACGCCCTCGATGGAGCGACCCCGAATGAGGTCTTCGTTGAGCGCGCGGCGATAGATGACTGAGGCAACCTCGCGTACCGACCGGGGCACGCCGATCGCGCTTGCCATGCGGTCGATCTCGCTGAGTGCGAACTGCAGGTTCCGTTCGCCGGCGTCCTTCGTGCGGATGCGCTCCTGCCACTTGCGGAGCCGGTGCATCTGGCTTCGCTTTTCGGAGGACAACGATCGGCCGTAGGCGTCCTTGTTTTGCCAGTCGATGGTTGTCGTCAGCCCCTTGTCGTGCATCGTCTTCGTCGTCGGCGCGCCGACACGGGATTTCTCCTGTCGTTCGGAGTGGTTGAACGCTCGCCACTCCGGGCCGCGATCGATCTGATCTTCTTCGAGAATGAGACCGGTCGGCTCATGGATGAGCTCGTCGTCGGCCGTGCGCTTGACCTCGTCAGGATCGACGTTGTCGAGGTCGATCTCCTCCTCCTCGGCCTCGGTTTCCTGACGTTGGGGCTCCCGGTTGGATCGCTGACGGCTGGACCGTGTCATTACACTTATATGGTTGTCGACTGCTCATTGTTAAGTCTTGTGTATGTGGTGAGATCACATCCCGTAGATATGTTCCCGAAATCCCAAATTTTTCTCTCAAGAGCGAACTATCTTTTAGGCTCCCGATCGACCCCATAGCTATGCCGACGATCACGTGCGATCCCGACGCCGCGGCCGACAAGCTCCGGGCAGCCGGCGTCAGCGTCGAGGCGGGTAACACCGACCACGAACGCTGGCGGGCCGAACGCGGCGCGGCGGTCGCCGTCGCCTACGATGACAAGGTCGTGGTACAGGGCGCTGACCCGGCCGAACTGACGCTGCTGTTGGAGGACGGCGGCGGCCGCGCGCACGTCTACTTTGATGGGGCCTGTCGCGGCAACCCCGGCCCGGCGGCGGTCGGCTGGGTGATCGTCACCGGCGACGGGATCGCCGCCGAGGGCGGCCAGCGGATCGGCGAAACGACGAACAACCAAGCCGAGTACGCGGCGTTGCTTCGAGCCCTTGAGGGAGCCCAGGACTTCGGCGCCAGCGAGGTCGACATCCGCGGCGACAGCCAGCTAATCGTCAAGCAGGTTCGCGGCGAGTGGGACACAAACGATCCAGAGCCGGGAGCAACGTGTCCGCGTCCGCGAACTGCTCACCGACTTCGATCGCTGGTCGATTGCCCACGTCCCCCGCGCCGTCAACGAACGCGCCGACGAACTCGCAAACGAGGCCTTTGATGACTGACGGAGATCCTACAGACGCCGACTCCGATGACGCGACACCACTCCCGGAGGCGGTTGTCGACGCCGCCGAGCGGCTGACACGGTTGGCCCGTCAGGCCACCGACGAGACCGAGGCGAAGGCGTACCGCACCGACCGGGATGAGACGCTTGCGGCTCACGACTACACGGCTCGTATCCGCGAGGACGACGACACGCTTGTCTTGTATCCCGACGAGTGGATAGCTGACGGAACGGTTCAGTTAGACCGCATTGACGACACCAACCGTGCGGTTGAGATTCCCCTTTCGGGGGCTGGCGACGACACGTGGGCGGCTGTCGAGGCTGACAATGCTGCGCTTGTTGCGGCCGTTGGCGACGCCCACGGGCCGATCCACGAGGCTAACGCCCGGGCGTTTGCTGATTTCATGGGGAACCACTACTGTCGTCGCATCGAAACCGCCACCGCTGACGAGCTTGCTGAGTTTTGTGAGGAATACTATCCGCGAAACGTCTGGGCTTCGGCTGACCAGCAGGCGGCGTTAGACGCCTCTCTGGAGTATGTGTTTAGGTTCGCCGACACCGAGTGCCCGGAGTGGTCGGCGAAAACGTAGTGGTGAGTGACTGTTGACGATGACTTACTGATCGATCAGTGTGCGGACGTCGTCAGCGCGCTCGTCATCGGTAACGAACTTCGAGAGCGTCCACTCGAACTGATCGAGGATCGCGTTGTAGCCGGCGTCGGTGAGTTCGTACTCGTTTGTTCGCTTGTCGAGTTCGCTCTTTTCGACGAGGCCGTCCTCGACAAGGTCGTCAAGGTTGGGGTAGAGTCGCCCGTGGTTGACTTCTGTTCCGTAGTAGTTCTCGAGTTCTCGCTTGATCGCAAGGCCGTACCGTGCTTCTTCGGCGAGGATAGCGAGAATGTTCTGCTGAAACGCGGTGAGATCCCGCACTTTGCCCGAACCGTCGCTGATTGATTGTGCCTCTGACATCACATATTGATATGTCATGTATCTATTTAACAGTTTGCAAAATCAACAATTTGCGCCACTCTTCGTGCGACAACTCAGCGGTATAAGTCGGAAATATAGCTGTGTGTTGTTCAAAACAGCACTTTCTGATCGTTTGCAACCGAATCAAGCATTAATGTGTTATTTTGTCACTATAGCACACAAGTATTGATGAGATCGCTCCTCAAAGATTGATGTCCATCATGCATATCATTCCAATGCTGCATGCGATATGCGCATGGGTAATTATTTGATGCTGTGGACGCTATCCACTGATACCATGAGTGCGAGCACCGACTCACTCGGCATCCAGCATCTGACGGTCGTCCCGACAAACTTCGAGGCAGCGACCGCCGAGCAGACACAACCGAGGGGCGATACCGACGACAGCGACGACACCGAGCAGTCGTGATTCCGCTGTCCGTCCGCTGGTGTCGACGATACCCCACAGAGCCAAACGCATTTTATCCCGCCGCTGTTAGCTATTGGTAATGGCCAACTGCGACGAGTGTGGTGCCGACGAGAACATGCCGTATCAGTGCAAGCGGTGTGGCCACACGTTTTGTGCCGACCATCGACTGCCGGAAAACCACGACTGTCCGGGCCTTGACGACTGGAATGATCCTGATGGCGTCTTCGATAGTGGGTTCGACGACTCTGTCGAAACCTCTGGTGGGACATCGACAACACAAGGGGTTCTCAACAAACTGCGGAGCGTCGGTGGCCCGCTTGGCTATTTCCGTGGCAACGCGGCCTACACACTGTTGGGATTGATGTGGATCACCTTCCTCCTCCAACAGCTTGTCGGCGTTTTCGTCGGCCCTCGCGCCTACGTTTCGCTGTTTACGTTGTCGACGACCAACCCTGAATATCTCTGGACGTGGCTTACCTCGATCTTCTCCCACGGCGGGCTCTATCATCTCGCGGCCAACAGCATCGTCCTGTTTTTCTTCGGCCCGCTGGTCGAACGCTACACCGGCTCGAAGAAATTCGTCGCCCTGTTCCTCGCCGCGGGCGCACTCGCCGGGTTGGGTCACGTCGGCATCTCGCTGATCATGGGTGAGACCTCCCGGGTGCTTGGGGCCAGCGGCGCGGTCTTTGCGATTATGGGCGTGCTTACCGTTCTCAAGCCGGATCTCAAGGTGCTGCTGTTCTTTGTGATTCCGCTTCCGCTGTACATTCTGACCTTCGGATTCGCGCTCATCTCGGTGCTCTTCTTCATCAACCCCGGCGCGGCCGGTTCGGCTGGCATGGGCAACGTCGCTCACTTCGCCCACCTCGTCGGCCTTGTAATCGGGCTATGGTACGGCCGCCAACTCAAAGGTGAGGTGCAGGTACCAAACCAACTTCAGTTCGGCGGCGGCCCTGGCGGCCCCGGTGGCCCTGGTCGCGGTCGGTTCTGACCGTGGAGCCAGTCCACCCTGAATTCCTGCCGGACGCGTCGCTGTCGCAGGAGGCGATGGAATCGCTCCAGCGCGAGATCGCTGACACCGCTGTTTTCGAGGATCGTTTCGAGTTTGATCCGACTGCGGTCGATGTATCGTCGGACTCGACCCAGCAATCGCTCGGTGCGGCCGCTGGCGACACTGAAGCCCCCGCCGACGCCCCACTCGTCGCTGGCGTCGATCAGGCATTCCTTGATGACCGGGCGATCAGCGCGGTCGTCGTGTTACAGGCCGGCGAAGTCGTCGAACGAACTCACGCTGTGACCGAGCTATCGATCCCCTACATGCCGGGGCTGCTGGCGTTCCGTGAGGGCGGCCCCATTGTGGCGGCACTCGAAACGCTGGACTGCGAGTCAGATCTGTTGTGTTTCGATGGCAGCGGCCGAATCCACTACCGACAGGCCGGCCTGGCGACCCATCTCGGCGTCGTCTTCGACACGCCGAGTGTCGGCATCGCAAAAAACCTGCTCTGTGGGACGCCCCGCGAGTCAGTCCACGGTCGGCCCGCTGGCTGGCGAACGCCAATCGAGACCGACGATGCGGTCGACTGCGCTGACGGCACGGTCATCGGTTACGCCTACCAGTCCCGGCAGTACGAGTCGGCAAATCGACACATCAATCCGCTCTACGTCAGCCCGGGCCACCGCGTCGCCGCCGAGACGACTGCCGATCTCGTTTCCGCGCTGTGTAACGGCTACAAGCTCCCGGAGCCGACGCGGCTGGCTGACAGCTATGCCGACGAAATCAAATCCAAACTGTCGTGAGTTGGTGGCGGGTGTTAGGCCAGCCGCAATGGCCATCCGGAAGATGCTGCATAATTAACTCCCCCGACGGCAACGTGGGAGTGTGCAACCGAAGACGGTACTCATCACCGGCTGTTCATCCGGGATCGGGCGGGCGACGGCACTGGCCTTCCTCGAGGAGGGCTGGACGGTCTATGCGACCGCCCGCGACCGCTCGGACATCGAGCCGCTGGCCGACGCCGGCTGTGAGACTGCCGAACTCGACGTAACCGAACAGGACGACATCGACCGCGTCGTCAACCGCATCCTCGACGAGCACGGCGTCATCTCCTGTCTCGTCAACAACGCCGGCTACGGCCAGTTCGGCCCGGTCGAGGACGTGCCGATGGCGCAGGTCGAACAGCAATATGAGGTCAATGTCTACGGCCCCCACCGCCTCATCAAGGCTGTCCTGCCGCACATGCGCCGCGAGGAAGACGGCACGATCATCAACATCTCCTCGGTCGCTGGCCGCGTCGCCTTCCCCGGCGGCGGTGTCTACTGCGGCTCGAAGTTCGCGGTCGAGGGCATGTCCGACGCGTTACGCGCCGAGGTCGAACCCTTCGATATCGACGTTGTCGTCATCGAACCCGACCGGTCAAAACGGGGTTCACCGAGCGCGCTGAAGACGAGGTCGACGGCATCGACCGCTCGGGTGCCTACGAGGACTTCTACACGATGTTCGACGACACCCAAGCCATCGGTGGCGACGGCCCCGGATCGGTCGAGCCGGAGCGTGTCGCCGAGGATATCGTTGATGCCGCCAGTTCGACCAAGCCGCCGGCTCGGATTCCGGTCGGGAAGGCCGCATCGGCGGCTGTTCTCGCCCGATTCCTTCCCGATAGTGCGCGTGATGCGGTGTGGTCGTTGCTACAGCGACTGAGTTGAGTGTCGTTTTCCGCTACAGTCCGACATAGGGTGGCAACTGTTCGACAGCCGTATCGACGACGGTTGGTTCCAATTGTCCTTGATAGCCGAACAGTGCCGAATCCTTCACCGTCACGACTGTCCACGGCGAGATGTAGGACGGCTTCGAGAGCGAGCCGTATTCCCAGCCCGTCTCTTTGACGCTGATAGCCTCGGTTCGCTTCGTCGTCGTCATGAGCATAGCGAGATATTCGGTACCATGGAACGGGTGGGCGTCCGTGCTGATGATCACGTAGGGGTGGTCGTCGGGATCATCCGTAACCTCGCTCGCATCGAAGCCGAACGGGTCGTCGACCCAGACGACATCACCGCGTCGGATGCGGTTCGGGAGTTGGCCGCGAGTCATTCCTCTCGTGACTCCCGCTCCGGCGGTAGTTCCGCGTTGTCGACTTCGGCCTCGCGGTCGTAGCCGCCGTACTGGTCGGTGTCGATGGCCTGTTGGCTCACGAGCGCGGCCCGCCGCGTGGCGAGTTCGGCCTCGTTGATCGACCAGTATTTGTCGGCGTGTTCGAGGAGGCCAGTCTCCGCGAGCCGCGAGAGCGTCCCACGGACGCTCCCGGGCGGAATTCCGGTTTCGGCAGCGATCTCCTTTGGCGGGAATGCCTGTTCGGAATGAGTTGCAAGGAACTGGAGGATGGTGTGGGCGTTCGTCCCCTGCTCGTAGACCGCGTGGTCGCTGTCGCGTTCCTTGAGCCGGTCGAACTCGTCTTTCGGGATCGCCATCGTATCAGTCTGTAACGTAGCGTAACGAAAATAGCTTTGGCCGCGCCACTACCGCAGACAGGCCGCCACAACGCGCAATGCGCCTTCGCCGCGAACCTCATCAGCGAGCAGCGGCACGCGCTTTACCGTCCGACTGCGGAACAGGTCGGTCGCCGCCTGCAGCGCGTCCTGCTGGACTTGCCAGCGTCGCTGGCAGAATTCACAGTCCTCAAGGTTCGGTGTCACGATCCACTCGGGGTCGATGTCGGCGTCGGTGATATCGTCGACGCTCTCCATGACGCGGTTGACGACCAGGGTCTGCACCGGAATCCCGAACTCGCCCAGGCGGCCGACGAGCCGCTCGGACTCGACGACGCTCATCTCCTCGGGGATCATCACGACCCGGAAATCCGTCTGGTCTGGGTCGCGCAGGACGGCCCGCAGGCGTTCGATCCGCTCGCGGAGTTCGTCGAGGTCGGCCGACGGCTCGGGATCGTCGTCTCCGCCGCCGAACATGCCCTTGAGGCCGTCGACCATCCCGCTCATGCGCTGGCGGATGCTCATGAACCGGCCCACCATCGAATCCATGATCTCGGGCAGTTGGAGCAATCGCAGCGTGTGGCCGGTCGGCGCGGTGTCAACGATGACGCGGTCGAACCGGGGGTCATCGAGGTATTCCAGCAGTTGCCGCATCGCCGCGGCCTCATCCGCGCCGGGCATTGAGCCACCCATGCCCATCATCGCGCCGAGGCCGGCCTCGTCGTCGCCCTCGCCCATGCCGCCGAGCATGTCGCCCATCGGGCCGAGTTGATCGCCGAGGTCGCCCATCCCGCCCAGCGGGTCGTCGTCGGCTCCAAAAACGCCCTCCTCCATCGCGGCGTCGGGGTCGATCTCGGCGGCCCACAGCGGGATCTCCTCGCGGATTTGGGTCGGTCGCGCCGGAATATCGGTGTCGAGCGTGTCCGACAGCGAGTGGGCCGGATCGGTCGAGACGACGAGCGTCGCCGCGCCGCCGGCTGCACTCGATAGCGCGGTCGCGGCGGCCATCGTCGTCTTGCCGACGCCGCCCTTGCCGCCGTAGAGGACGTACTCGGGGGCGTCAACGCCGTCCGGGAGGTCGGTCGTCGTCGCCGTGACCTCCACTGCTGTGTCATCGCCAGCGGCGTCAACGGCTACCGACCCGTCAGTCTCATCGCCCTCGTCGTCGACTTCCTCGACTGCCTCGACGTCGATATCGCTCATATCTCCCTCCAGACAGCGTGGACTTGTGTAGCCGTCGGTCGGGCATAGTCGTTGACGACGGTGATCGGCTGTCAGTCAGCAAAATAGTCGACCAGTCGCTCGGCAGCCGCCTCGACCCGCGGCGTGACAAGCGCGAACCGAATCCAGTCCTCG
Source organism: Halonotius sp. GCM10025705 (assembly GCF_042662885.1). Classification (NCBI taxonomy): domain Archaea; kingdom Methanobacteriati; phylum Methanobacteriota; class Halobacteria; order Halobacteriales; family Haloferacaceae; genus Halonotius; species Halonotius sp. GCM10025705. The sequence continues at coordinate 160,562 of NZ_JBHSZD010000001.1, forward strand.
CGGGCGGTGCCGAACGTCGCTCCCGGCATCCCCGCGACGCCGGCCTCGTCGATCAGCGTCTTGACGTTAGCCATCGTTCCCGGGAAGCCCTCGAACCGCGCCAGCACGTAGAACGCGCCGTCCGGCCTCGTGTACTCCGCGCCGGCCGCGTCGAGCGCGCTGGTGAACGTCTCGATCCGGGATTCGAGGCGGTCGCGGGCGTCGGCGTAGTAGTCGGGATCGGTCTCCCGATAGGCCTCGTAGACGGCCTGCTGGGCCGGCCGGCTGGTCGTCACGTTGACGAGCATATGCCGGGTTTTCGCGGGTTCGACGAGCGCGGGCGGGAAGATCGCGTAGCCGACGCGAAAGCCCGTGATCGCCATCGACTTCGAGACGCCGCTGGTGACGATGACGTTGTCAGCCTCGAGCGTCAGCGCGCTCTCGAAGTCCCCCGAGAAGTCGAAGTGGTCGTAGACTTCGTCGACGACCACGAGGGCGTCGTGGTCGGCGGCGGTCTCGACGACCGCCTCGACGGCATCGAGATCGTAGACCGCGCCGGTCGGATTGTTCGGCGTGTTGAGCACGACCAGCGCGGTGTCGTCGCCGATGGCCTCGCAGGTCGCCGCCGTATCGAGGCTGCCGTCGCGGTCGGCGGCGACCAACCGGGTCTCGCCGCCGAGCATCGACGCCTTACCGGGGTAGTAAGGGTAGACGGGATCGATGAGGACGACCTCGCTGCCGCGGTCGCTGTCGAGCGCGCGAGCCATTCCGAGGTAGTTGGCCTCGCCGGTGCCGTTGGTGACGATCACGCGGTCGGGATCGATGTTGCGCCGGGCGGCGATCTCCTCGCGGAGATCGGTCAGTCCGTCGCTCGGCGGGTACTGGAAGTCGGCGGCGTCGCCGTCGGCGTACTCGTGGAGCCCCTCGCGGATCGCCGCTGGCGGCTCCCAGTCGGGGTTGCCGCTGACCATGTCGATGGTGTCGCCGTCGGCGGCGTCGGCGTACTGCATCACGTGGAAGAACTTCGGCGTCTGGTAGTCCATACTGACGGCTGACACGCCGTTGCCCTGTGTCTTTCGTCACTTTGCCGTGGCTCCTGGGCCCTCGCCAGCGACTGCGTCGATCACAAAGATACACGTAGCGTGGCTGTATTGGCTCACTCGATGAACAAACGTGGGCACGTGCTCAACGCCGTCCTGTTGAGCATCGGATTGGGGTATGTTTTGGAGCCGTCGGCCACCATCGAGACCGGGCGGATGATGGTCGAACTCCTGGTGCCGGTGACGCTGGGCGCGCTGTTTCCGGATGTTGACACCGCTTTCGGAAAACACCGGAAGACGCTGCACAACCTTCTCGTCTTGGGGATCTTCGCCGCGTGGCCGATCTACATGGGCAACCTCAACTACGTCTGGATCGGGATTGCGACCCACTACATCCTTGATGTCGTCGGCAGCACCCGCGGGATCGCGCTGTTCTACCCGCTCTCGAAGACCGAATACAACCTCCCGGTCGGGATTCCGGTCTCTAGCAGCAAATCCGATCTTGTGACCGTGTTGGTCACCATCGCCGAGGTTGGTGCCTTCGCTGGCGTGCTGTTCTACGTGGTGCCTGAGGTGACTACCTACACCGCTGAGATGGGACTCAGTATTCCGCTCTGATCGTCACACAAATCGTCATATCAATCTTCAATACACGCGCACATCGTCGAACCGGCCCTCATAGAGCAGGTTTCGCGGGTGGGTCGGCTCGTCACCCGACAGCAGCAGGCGATCGATCTTCTTCCAACTGTTCTCGTAGCCGAGATGGCCGTACTCAAGTAGTCGGCGGCCGCGGTGGCTCAGCCCATCGCGGTGGATCACTTCCCGGTCGGCACCGGTCGTAAGTGCGTCGACAAGGTCATCGGTCGACTCGATCCGACGGTCGAACTGTGTCCACGCCTCGCCGACCGTGCCCGGGAGATGGGCATACGAGGAGCCAAAGCCTGGAAGGTCGAGGTCGGCGGCGATCCGCTGGCCGCGGCGGTTCTGGTAGGGGAACAGCTTGGCGCAGTAGGTTTCGATGGCATCGATCCGAGCGGCATGGGCGCGAATCTCCGGGTGGGTGAGACTGACGTTCATAAATTCGGGGTGGGGAATCACCACCGCGGCGTCCTGGCGGTCGAACTCGGCCATCGCACCCTCGAAGGTGATGAAATCCGCCACCGGCTCATCGAGGCCGATCGCCAGCAGGTGGCGACGGTTGTTCCAGTCGCCGGTAAATACCTCACGGGCGGGGACGACGCGCAGCTCCGAGTCGCTGTGGGCAGCTGCCTGCTCTTTGATCCGCGGCAGTCGTGTGAAGTGTGGCGCGTAGACGAGGATGTCGATCCCTCGTTGTTTCGCCCGCGAGACGACACGCTCATCGAGCAGCTTCGTGTGCATGTCGACGCGGGTCTGGTCGGCGTCGCTCACGGTCGATGGTTTCCCCACATCCCTTTGTCGATATCGGTTCGTCGCCGGACGCCGTCGGCACAGCAATCGTTATACCGTCGCCACCGCAACCATGACCTATGAGTGCATGGCGGTGTGGCATCGACGGCTGTGGCACACAGACCGAGACCGTCGAGAAGTTAATCCACCACCAGACTACCCAACACACAAAACATGAGTGTCAGGTCTGTGGGACGATCGTCCCCGACGGCTACTTTGCCATCCGCCACGCCTTTGAGGAACACACCCGCGCCGAATTTGTTCGCGCCTACGACGCCGACTCCGAGGCTGTACGGCGACGCGAAGAACTCAAAACGCAGATCGAAGCTGAGGCCGATCTCGAATCGGTCGTCGCAGAGCTCGACGCTGTCAACTGATTCTCATTTTCATTCGTCGGTACTGCTCTTTGCTGTTTGCGAGCGCCAATGCCGCTCGCACAACTCGAGGAACTACCGTTCCTCACTATCTGCTCGCGGCTACGCCGCTCGCACGGCCCGAGGAGCTACCGCTCCTCGCTGTCCAGCACACGGATCTGGTCGCCACGAACCGTCACCGGGATCGGAACTGTCGCCTCGTAGAGCTCGACGGTCACCTGATCTTTGCCCTCGTCGATGCGCTGGACGCGGGCCTTCTCGCCTTGGAACGGCCCGGCGATGAGTTCGACGATGTCGCCCTCGGCGATCCCCTCAACGTCGGGGGTCGGCGAGAGGAAGTGTTCGACCTCGGCGAGACCGGATTCACCGGGGACGATCGAGCGTGCGTGAGGGATCTCATCGAAAAGCCGTTCGAGAGCTGCCGTGCCGTCGGCCTCGACCATCACATAGCTCGTTAGGGAGTCAGGCGAGAGGACGGCGTGGATCTCGTCTTCCTCCTTGGTGGCGATCATATCGGCGACCGTCTGCTCTTGGCTGGCGGTCGTCTTGACGGCGTAGATGCTCATCAGACACCACCGGGGATGAAGCTCATGATCGCAAAGATGATGAAGCCGAGCAGCCCGACCAGCAGAATGCCGGCCCCAGCGATCTTCGAGACCTGCGAAAACTCGTTCCACGATGGCGTACTCGCCAGTTTGAGCACGCGCACATAGCTGTTGAGATCGTACGGAACGTCCATGTTGCCCGACGTTCGACGCGAGGCTTTTTTATCTATTGATGCGTGTCGGCGGCCGCATCGTCAGCAAACGCGGAAAATACGGTGTTATTCGACGAAGTCGATATCGTCGTCATCGTCGACAGGGGCCGATTCGCTCGGTTCTTGGGCGGTTTCAGCCTGCTCGGCGGCGGCCTCGCTGCGACCGTAGATCTGCGGGGAATCGACGCCCGTGACGACGATCATCGTTCGCATCGTGCCCTCCAGTTCCTCGTCGATCGAGGTACCCCAGATGATGCGGGCGTCGGGGTCGATCCGGTCGTAGATCTCCTCGACGACGCCCTCGGCTTCCTCGATGGCCATGTCGTTGCCACCGGTGACGTTGACGAGCGCGGAGTTCGCCCCAGAGATGTCGACATCAAGCAAGGGTGAGCGAAGCGCGCTTTTGACCGAGTCTTGGGCCTTCGATTCCGAATCGGATTCGCCGAGGCCGATCATGGCGACGCCGCCTTTCTCCATGACCGTCCGCACGTCGGCGAAGTCGAGGTTGACGAGGCCGGGTTTGGTGATCAGTTCCGTGATTCCTTTCACCGAGCGCATCAGGACTTCGTCGCTGACCTGGAAGGCCTGCCGGACGGGGAGTTTGCCGACCGCATCGAGCAGTCGATCGTTGGGGACGACGATGACCGTATCGCTCACGTCGCGGAGGCGTTCGAGCCCGGCTTCGGCGTTGGTGCGCCGAACCTCGCCCTCCGCGGTGAACGGCGTGGTGACGATGGAGATGGTGAGCGCGCCGGAATCGCGGGCAGCCTTGGCGACGACGGGGGCCGCACCGGTGCCGGTGCCACCGCCGAGGCCAGCAGTCACAAAGACCATATCCGAGCCCTCGATGGCATCGTAGATCTCCTCTTGGCTTTCGAGGGCGGCCTCCTCGCCGACCTGCGGCAGCGAGCCAGCGCCACGGCCCTCAGTTTTCTGTTGGCCCATCAGGATCTTGCTGTCGGCCTCGATGTCGACGAGGTGCTGGACATCGGTGTTGGCGGCGACCAGCTTTGCGCCCTCGATGCCCTCCTCAGCCATGCGGTTGACCGTGTTGCCGCCGCCGCCACCACAGCCGACGACGGTGATGTCGGTCTGGAGGTCTTCGAGAACGTCTTGGAGTTCCTCGTCGGTCATCGAGCCCGACTGGGGGTTGCTGGGCGGGCCAGTCTCTGTTTGCTCGTCGGCCGCGGAGTCTTCGGCCTCGTCGATAGCGTCGTCAACGATAGAGTCCATTACTGTCCGTGGCTTGCGAACCAAGCCTATTTATCTTTCCCCATTCGTCAGCCGGCCGTCTGACGCGGTTTCAGCCCGCTGGCCGGCCGGATCCGATTCCGGCCAGTCGACGGTGAACCGTTCGATGCGCTCGCTTTCGACGGACTTTGGGGTAATCTCCCGGCCGTTGACCGTCACCGTCTCGCCGGCCGCCAGCCGCCCGAACTTCGGCCCTTCCGGCACACCGAGGGTGTCGGCCTTCCCTGGATCAAACCCGGTGTCCCGACAGATGACGCCCTCGGTCGTCTGTTCGACCGATTCGTAGTCGGTTGCCAGCAATCCAGCCAGTCGATCGATCAGCTGCTCGAAATCAGCCGTGTCGGCGACGAGGGCGCGACCGGCCGGCAGCGTCGCCCCTTCGGTGGTCTCGTAGGCGATTGTTGTTTCGACGACAGCCGCTACCGTCGCGTCGGCGTCGATCCCGTTTGCGGCTCCGATGAGGTCGTCGGGCAGCGAGACGACCGTCCACGTCTCTGCCGGGTTGGTGTCGCCGCTGCGGTTGGTGTCGCTGTCGACGGCGACCTCGCCGAACCGAAGCCCCTCGGCGACCGACGACAGTGTCGCTTCCGCGGCGTCAACGACCGCACGCGGTCGCTCACCTACGGTTCGGAGCCACGTTTCGCTGACGACCCGATACCCGAGGTCGTCGATGACGCGCTCTGGTCGGGGTTCTCGCCGTCGACGACGGCCAGCTCGGCGGCACTCGCTTCGAAGGCGGCATCGATCACCTCGCGGTTGGCGGCGGGGTCGCCCATGGCGTCCAGTTGCCAATCTGAGCCGATGTGACCGACAGCCCAGTCGGTGTCGGTGACGATCCGCTCGCAGCGCGGCGTGTAGTGGCCGCCGCCGAAGCCGACGACGTGGCGCGGTGCTTCGAGGCCATCCGGGCGGTGATCCGCGGCGACGCCGCGCAGATCAAGGACAGCCTTGGCGATCGCACGGGCGGCCTCGGCGTCCTGCCACTGCGTTTCGCCGCTGCCGAGTTCGACGAACATCGATGGGACTGTACAGTCGGTCGGTCCGTGATGCGTGCATTCGATACCGACCTCGTAATCGTCGGGCGCGTGCTCGCTGAGGGCCTCGATGACCGCCTTGTGAGCACCGGGTGCAGCACGGGCAAACGAGCCGGCGTCGCCGCCGTACTCCGCCGGCCCGAAGTTCCCCGTGACGTGGGCGGTCAGCAGCCGGCCGGTGTCGCCAGCGTGTCGGGAGACAAAGATGATCAAATCGAGCTCGTCAGGGGCAGCAAACGCCGGCGCGGGATCGGCAAGTTCGATGTGAATGGTGTCGAACTCGCGGAGTTCGAAGCCCGCTGTCGTGTAGTAGGTGCCGCCGCCGTCGCCGTCGGCGCGGCGCTCATCCTCGTGGGCTGTCCACTCGCCGACCGCCCGAAGCTGCTGGCCGAGATGCGTCGAGGCCTCGTCGGCCCGGCTGACGACGATGCCGATCATATTCCCGCTGGGAGATCGATCAGCAAAACGCCACCGGATCGAAGAACACAGGAATTTACGCACTGGCCGCCCGACGGCGGTGTATGGATGTGTACGGAATTGTCGGCAACCCGGTCGGCCACTCGGTGTCGCCACCGATGCAGACGGCCGGCTTCGCCGACCGCGGTATCGACGCGACCTACGTTACCTTCGAACCCGCCGAAGACGAGATTGAACAGGCGATCGACGGTGCGGATGCCCTCGGGATCGCCGGGCTGAACGTCACGATCCCGTTCAAACAGGACGTCTTCGAGCTCGTCGAGCCCGACCCGCTGGCCGCCCGCATCGGCGCGGTCAACACGGTCGCCTTCCCCGACGCTGGCCAGCCGCAGGGGCACAACACCGACGCGGCCGGCGTGACGCGCTCCTTCACACACCACGATGTCGCGATCGACGGCCAAGACGCAGTCGTTGTCGGTGCCGGTGGTGCGGGTCGGGCGGCGGCGTTCGCGCTCGCCGACGCCGGGGCCGACGTGCATATCGCCAATCGGACGGTCGAACGCGCCGAGTCGCTGGCCAGCGAGGTTGACGGTGCGAGCGGTGGCGGCCTTGACAGCTTAGACGAGGCGGTGCCGGCGGCCGATCTGTTGGTCAATGCGACGAGCGTCGGGATGGAAGAGGACGCGACACCAGTACCGGCCGAACTGCTCCACAAGGAGTTGGCCGTCCTTGATGCGGTCTACACACCGCGGGACACGCGATTGCTCCGCGATGCCGACGACGTGGGGGCGACGACGATCCAAGGCTTGTGGATGCTGCTGTTTCAGGGCGTGGAAGCCTTCGAGATCTGGATCGACGAGGACGCCCCGATTGAGGCGATGGATGCGGCGTTACGCGACGCCTTGGATTAACCGCACACGCAGTATCGCGGTGGCAGGCTTACAGCCGGAATCCAGACGAGCCGGCGATATTGCGGTAGAACGTCACCGAGTACGTCGCGTAGAATGCCCCAAGCAGGGCCGTCGCCAGGATCGAGACGAGACCGACACCGATCATCACCGGCAGCGATAGCTCGGGCAGCATCGACTGCAGCGGCGGTTGTGGTGACAGCAGGACGGATGCCGCCCCGCTGAGACCGCCGATAACCCCGCCACCGACGAACATGAGCAGGCTGTAGCCGATCGCACTCAGGAGGTTCTCGCGGACGAGGCTCACACTGCCGGTGAACCCTTCGGCGACGGCGGCGTCGTTGAGCACGATCTCGTGGGCGTAAAACTGGATGCACACCATCACTGCGAGATAGCCAACGACCAAGAGGAAGCCGATGAGGCCGACGACCGCGAGGATCGCTGGGCTCGGTTGGCCGCCGCCGGCGACGACCCCGACGCCGCCGACAACCGCGCCGATGGCGACGATGATCCCGAAGGCGATAGCGATGGCAACGACCACCACATACGACAGCAGCAGCGAGACGTAGTTCGCTTTCCCAACGTCAATCAGCGTCCCGATACTCGTGGTGCCGGTACGGGCGTCGTCGGCCATCCCGATAATCCCGCCCTGATAGAAGGGCAGCAAGAACAGCAGCAGGCCGCTCATTCCCAGCGAGACAGCCGTTGAGAGGAGTGGCGACGTTGTTGGGACGAGCAACTGTGGTAACTGGAGGAGGCCCACCACCACCGCGACGATGATGATGATCGGGTTGCGAATGAGACTACCGATGGCCGGTTTCAGGACCGAATTGCAGCCATGTGTGGCGATTTCAGCGAAAATACATTAACGCATTGAATCGTCTCAGGGGGCGCAATCGTGTTAGATTGTGACTGGTTTTTAAATAGCGGCGACGCGTACCAACCGGTAATGGCCTTACTCAGCAAGCTCAAATCGTTGCTCGGCATCGGTGGGGGAGCCGACGATGACCGCCGCACGGAAACGACGGTCACGGTCGAACACGACCCCGATGACGGGGGCGCGGAGCCGGTCGACGCCTCGGCTACCGAGCCGGCTGCGACCGACTCGGTCGACGAGCCGGCCGGCACTGAGGACTCGACGACTGAGCCCGACCCGGAGCCGGTCGATGATGACGCTGCGGCTGATGAGGTGGCAGCTGACGAACCGGCCGCTGAGGCGGCAGATGACGCGCCGGCCGCTGAGGCGGCTGCTTCGGGGAACGATGCGGCGGCGACTCCTGACGAGCCTCCAGCCGACACGACGACCGACGAGTCCGACCCTGGGGTCGCTGTCGACGATGCGGAGGCTGAATCGGCCGCTGACGAGGCGGAGGCGACGGAAACTGAGCCCGAACCCGACACCGACACGGCTGCCGACGACGGCGGCGACGACTACAGCGATGCGCCGCTGGATTCGATCAAGGGCATCGGCCCGGCCTACAGCGAACGACTCCACGACGCTGGCATCACTTCCATCGCTGAGTTGGCTGCGGGCGATGCCGAGGCAATCGGCGAAGATATCAACGTTTCGCCGAAAACGGTGAGCAACTGGATTGATCGCGCGAGCGAGAAATAACCGCGCACGAAACTGTTACCCGCCGGCGGTGACAGGGGGCGTATATGCAATCGCCGACTGTCGTCACCGAGCGGGCGGCGTTCCGCTCGCTGGCGGCCGACGCCCCGCCGGGGGCGCGTATCCCGGTCGAACTCCGGGTCGCCGTCGCTGATCCGTTCGACGCCTATCGGCGGGCTCGCGACGGCCCTGGCGGCGTCTTTTGGAGACGACAGGCGGGCAGCCGGGCTGGGGCTATTTTGCGGTTGAGCCGGTCGAACGACTGACAGTCAATCCAGAGGTTGTCGTCGCCGACACCGAACGGGCAGCCGGCGGCGACGACCAGCGCGACACGCCGTCGCTTGCGGCCCTCGCTGGGCTGCTCGACGGCGAAACGCTCGTTCGTGGCGACTGTGAAATCCCCTATCCTTGCGGCGCGTTCGGCTGGCTTTCCTACGACATCGCTCGCGAACTCGAAACGCTCGATGGCGACGCGGTCGACGATCGCGGGCTCCCGCGACTCCAAGTCGGTGTCTACGACTGCGTGGCCGCGTGGCCCGAGCCACACGATGACGCCGCTGACCTGCGCATCACCTGCTGTCCGCGAATCCCCGAAGCCGCCGACCCCGACGCTATCGACGACATCTACGAGGCGGCTGTTGAGCGGGCATCGTCGCTGGCGACGGCCGCCCGCGACGGCGACCCTGATATCGGCGACCCACCGGTCGAAGCTGACGACGCCGAGTTTTCGGGCGACACCAGCGAGGCTGCCTTCGCCAAGCACGTCAGACAGGTGAAGGAATACATCCGTGATGGCGACACCTTCCAGACGAATCTCTCCCAACGGCTGACCGCGCCCGCAGCCGTCCACCCGGTCGCCGCCTACGCCGCGCTCCGGGAGGTCAACCCCGCGCCCTACTCCGGACTGATCGAGTTTTCGGGCCGCGGCGACGACCGCTGGAACGGGATCGACCTCGTGAGCGCAAGCCCGGAACTCCTGCTTGAACGCGAGGGCGACCGCCTGCGAACCGAACCCATCGCCGGCACCCGGCCGCGCGGCTCGACAGCGACGACCGACGACGCGCTGGAAGCCGATCTGCTGGGCGACGAGAAGGAACGCGCCGAACACGCAATGCTGGTCGATCTCGAACGCAACGACCTCGGCAAGGTGAGCGAGTTCGGCTCCGTCGAGGTCAGCGAGTACCGCCGGATCGACCGCTACGCCGAGGTGATGCATCTCGTCTCCGAAGTCGAGGGGCGCCTGCGGGCGAACCGCTCGCTGGCCGACGCCGTCGCCGCGATGTTCCCCGGTGGCACCGTCACCGGCGCGCCGAAACCCAAAACGTTGGAAATCATCGACGAACTCGAAGCGACCCGGCGCGGCCCTTACACCGGGAGTATGGGGCTGTTCGGCTTCGATGGCCGGGCGACGCTCAATATCATCATCCGCACACTGACGCGGCACCGAGACCGATATTACCTCCGCGTCGGGGCCGGGATCGTCCACGACTCCGACCCGGAAGCCGAATACGAGGAAACGCTGGCGAAGGGCCGCGCACTCGTGACCGCCATCGACGACGCGCTGGCCGCCGGCCGGCTGACCGTCGAGGAGGCCGCGAAATGAGCACGGAGGGGGCGACATGAGCGCGGATGCGCCGCCAGCAGCGCCGGCCGGAATCATCGACGGCAACGTCGCCGACGGGCCGCGGGTACTCGTGATCGACAACTACGATTCGTTCGTCTACAACCTCGTCCAGTACGTCGGCGAGTTCGCCGGCGCGGTGGCCGTCCGGCGCAACGACGCCGTCGACCCCGACGGGGTTCGCGAGATCGACCCCGACGGGATCGTCCTCTCGCCGGGGCCCGGAACGCCGCAGTCAGCCGGCGTCTCGATGGACGTCTTCGAGTTCGAATGTCCAATTCTCGGCGTCTGCCTTGGTCACCAGGCGATGTGTGCGGCCCGCGGCTCTCGCGTCGGCCACGCGCCCAGCGTCGTCCACGGGAAATCCTCGACGATCACTCACGACGGCGAGGGCCTGTTCGCGGGCCTCGACAGCGAACTCGGCGTCGGCCGCTACCACTCGCTGTGTGTCGAACGCGGCGAGTTGCCCGACGACCTCGTCGAAACCGCTCACACGGCCGACGACCGCGAGATCGTGATGGGCGTCCGCCACCGCGAGCAGCCGCAGTACGGCGTCCAGTTCCATCCCGAGAGTATCCTGACCGATGACGGCAAGGGGATGGTCGCAAACTTCGTCGCCATCTGCGAGGAGCATGCTACGAACGGAGGCCAGCAATGAGTGATCCAACCGACCCGACCACCGACGAAACCGACTCACCCGACGACCTCGTTTTTCACGTCGACGGCGAGTTAGTACCGGCCGACGAAGCCAGTGTCAACGTCGCTGACCGCGGCTTCCTCTACGGCGACGCCGCCTTCGAGACAATGCGCGCCTACGGCGGTGAGATCTTCGCGTGGGATGCTCACGCCGATCGGTTGCAGGAGACGTGTTCAGTACTGGGCTTAGAGCACGGACTCGCCACCGATGACCTCCGGCAGCGGATCGCGGATACACTCGCCGCCAACGATCTCAGCGAGGCCTACGTCCGACTGTCGATCACCCGCGGCGTCCAGCCCGGCAAACTCACACCCGACGAGGCTGTCGATCCGACGGTCGTCGTTATCGTCAAACCGCTGCCCCGCGGCGGCAGCGACGGCCAGCCAGTCTACGAGGGGCCGGCGACGCTCCAGACGGTCAAAACCAAACGCGTCCCCGACGCTGCGATTCCGGCGCGAGCGAAAACCCACAACTATCTCAACGGCATCCTCGCCCGCCTCGAACTCCGCGTCTCCGATGCCGACGAGGCGATCATGGTTGGCGCCGACGGCCACGTCGCCGAGGGCGCGACGAGCAACCTGTTTTTCGTTCGCGACAACGCGCTCCGAACCCCGAGTCTCGACGGCCCGGTGCTGCCGGGAATCACCCGCCGCGTTGTCCTCGACATCGCCGACGAAGAGGGAATTCCAGTTGAAGAGGGTCAGTACACGCCCGACGAGATCCGCAACGCCGCCGAGGTCTTTCTGACGAATTCGACGTGGGAGATTCGACCGGTAGAGGTCGTCGATGGGATTCAGATCGGCGGCGATGCCAGAAGCGACGACAGTAACGACGTTGGCGACGACGACAGCAATAGCGAAACGACGGGTTCGACCGCTGCGGGGCCGGTCACGACGTTGCTCTCGCGGCTCTTCGATGCCCGCATCGACCGCGAGTACTACGACTGATCGCTGCCGGGAACTGTAGGGTTAAACCGGCGGGGCGTTATCGTCCACCAATGAGTGCTGACGGGCAGATCGTACCAGTCGCCGACGTGCCGACGGATACGACGTTTTTGTTCCGTGTGCGGCCGACTGACGCTGACATTCAAGAGAGTCCCGACCGGGAATCCGGCGAAATCAGGGAGGCGATCATGTTGCGGGATGATGCGGGCGTCGTCGGCTGGCTCAACTACTGCCAGCACTTCCGACACATCAAACTCGACAAAGGCTCCGGCGCGGAGATGCGCAACGGCGAGATCATCTGTACGAATCATGGGGCGTACTTCGAATCTGACACCGGGTTCTGCAACTTCGGGCCCTGCGAAGGGGCGTACCTCAGCGAGGTCGATCTCGCAGTTGAGGACGGCGTCGTCCAGCTCGTCGACGACGACTACGAGTTCGTCGGCTGTGGCGGGATCGAGACCGATCCAACGGATCTGGGGTCGAAATCAAACCGCGAGTTTTGACCGCCAATCCAGTCGCTTGCCGGCGGTCACGAAGCTATATGAGCCGTCGGTGAGATCGATGGTTATGGACGAATTTGTTACTGGGTTGCTGGCCGCCAACGCTGACCACGCCGCGCAGTTCGACAGCCGGTTTGATGCTGTCCAGGACGGGCAAGCGCCGAGTGCGGTCACTGTCTGCTGTTCTGATTCTCGCGTCTTGCAGGACGCAATGTGGGAGAACACCGAACCGGGCCAGCTGTTTAGCTGCGGCAACATCGGCAACCGCGTCATCCAGGACACAGCGTCGGGGCCGGCAATCTCCGGCGACGTGCTCTATCCCATCGCTCACACTGGGACTGAGACTGCCATCGTCGTCGGTCACACCGGCTGTGGCGCGGTCACCGCTGCCTATGAGGATCTGACCAACGGGCTTGACGAACCAGCGGGCATCGAGCACAGTCTCGGGCTGCTGAAACCGCACCTTGCGCCCGGCGTTGAACGGCTTCCTGAGGATCTCTCACGAGCGGCGGCGATCAACCGACTCGTCGAATACAACGTCGACCGCCAGATCGATCATCTGCGGCACAGCGATGACGTTCCGGACGCCGTGACGACGATCGGTGTCGTCTATGACTTTCAGGATCAGTACGACGGCAAACGCGGTGAGGTTCACGTCATCAACATCGACGGCGAAACCGACGTCGACGCGCTGCAGGCAGCCCATCCCGAGATCGACGACCGGATCGAGCGGCTCTGGGAGTACTGACGTCGCCAGCCGACGCCCACCCGCTCGCTGCAATTCCTTTATGAGGTCCTCGCCAAAGCCCGACTGTGAGCACCACACGCGACGGCGGGCTGTTCCTCCTGTTGTCGTTTCTCTGGGGCACCTCGTTTATGGCGATCAAACTCGGCTTGGAGTTCATGCCGCCGGTGTTGTTCGCGGCGGTGCGATACGACGTGACCGCGGTGTTGATGCTCGGCTACGTGGCCGCGACGACCGGCGAGTGGCGACCCCGAAGCCAGGCTGACTGGCTGGTCGTCGGCGTCGGCGCGACGCTCATCATCGCGCTCTACAACGCCTTCCTGTTTATTGGCCAGCAGGGCGTCACCAGCGGTGTCGCCGCCATCCTCATCGCGATGAACCCGATCCTCGCGACCGGGTTTTCTCGGGTCTTGCTCCCGCAGGAACGACTCGGCGGGATCGAAACGGTCGGGCTCTTGCTCGGATTTCTCGGCGTCGGGTTGGTCGCCTGGCCCGAATCAGCTGGCCCGCTCGCTGCCGACCTCGTCGCACCGGCGTTCGTCCTGTTGGCGGCGGCCTGTGTCGCCCTCGGCAGCGTCGTCGTCCAGCGCGTTGACAGGGATATCGGCACCGAAGGGATGGTTGCGTGGTCGACCGCGCTGGGATCCCTGTTGCTCCACGCGATGAGCGCTGGTCTCCCCGCAGAATCCGTCGGCGATGTTACCGTCACGCCGGTCGCGATTATCTCAGTCGTCTATCTCGCGGTGTTTGCAAGCGCGGTTGGCTACGTCATTTACTTCGAACTACTCGATCGCCTCGGTGCGATTGAGATCAACCTTGTGTCGTATGCTGTTCCTGTGTTTGCCGCCCTCTCGGGGTGGCTCGTACTCGACGAGTCACTTGATTTCGCCGCCGTTGCTGGCTTCGCCGTCATCTTCGCCGGCTTTCTGCTGTTGAAGCAGGCGACGATCCGGGAGCGGATTGCCTGACCGGATCACTCGTCGGATCGTCAGCGCGTCTTAAAGGCGTCGAGTACGTCGCTTGTTGAATAGGTCTCGACGACAGCCTGTTCGTCGAAATCAGTGTCGTCGCTCCAGACGGCCGCGTCGGTGGCGATCGCACACGCAACGTACAATACGTCGTCAGGATCGGTTTCGCCGATAGCCGCTTCGGCCGCCTCGATAGACGGGTGGAACTCGCGGGCGGGAACGATGTCGATATACTGGAAGAGGAGGTCGATGAACTGTTCGACGCGATCCGGGCTCATACCGGATTTTCAGCGATCAACCCCGTGTAGTTCTCGATTTCGTCGTGAACGAAGCTCGGTGTGAGGAGCTCCACTTCGAGTGTAACGAGGAGTTCACGCGTCTTCGAGTCGGCGATGAGCGCGGAAATGACGACATTGGCATCGACGACCAGTTTCATCGGTTGAGGCTATTCCGACTCGGATTCAACGCGGTCGTGCGCGCTCTCGTTGATCCGGTCGGCGATCTCCGCCACGTCGCTTTCGGTGAGTTCGCTGCTTGACGTGAGTTCGGCCATCACGTCGAGCGTCTCAATTTTCTCTTGGATGGCCTGGCGCGTGACCTCGCTCCAGTTGATTTCGGGATGTTGTTCCATCCGATCTTTGAGATCGTCGTCGACGTTGACCGTGATACTGGGCATACAGAAACCTATGGTCACACAGAATATTGTGTGTTCCGGTGAATCGGAGTCACCGACTCTCGCGCTGTTCGACCTTGTTCAGGTCTCGGAGTGATATTACAGATTCCGTCTACGCTGTCGCTCTTTCTGTGGCAACCTAACTACTGAAATTAATCGATCAACTCGGCTGGCTCGACTGCACCGTGCTCCAGTAGTTCGCCATCGTATGTGACCATCGTGGCATCGACATCGTCGGCGAGAGCGAGGAGGATGCAGTCAAGCGTGTACAGTAGCGTATCTTCTTGGAGACTGTACGCAGAAATTTGGTCGCTGATTTCCGGCGCATAGATGTCGACATGCCCGTAAATATCGGCCAGCACGTCTTCGACCTGTTCCTGTTCCACACGCTTCTTTTTCGTTAACACTGACCGAATTTCCATCAGATTCAGAATCGACGTGCAAAACTCGTGATTCTCGTTCAGCAGTTCGGTCGCTATCTCGCCACGGGCCGGTTCCTCGGTAATACTGGCGATGAATACGTTTGTATCGACGAATACCTTCATCGACGCTCTCGCGTTTCGCGCACTGCCTCAACGGAGTCGATGTCGACATCTGCCAGTCGTCCAGATAGTGCATCACCGAGTTTCCCTGTCGACTCGTCCTCGTTGTCGAAATCACTCAGTTTGGCCGTCGATTCGTCGCTCTCGTTGGTCGGTTTTGCCCAACTTGGCGACGATACGTAGCATCCCATACAATACGATACCGGAGCTAATACTAAATCAGTTTGGTCATCCTTGAGGGCGGTGTTCAGATAAGGACTGAAAGGTGAGGCGTCACGATTTCTAAGTGGTTATGGAAGAATTCGGACGCCTCAGTGGCAGTATCGACCAGATTGAGTTAGACTTTGTGGAACGAGAAGCGACACCGGAATTTCTGATGAAGCTCAGTATTCAGCTCCATCTGTCTGGCCTATCACTTTCGAATACTGTTTCTGTACTTGAGATATTCGATGTCAAACGCGCTCGATCAACCGTGCACAACTGGATTCACAAGGCCGATCTACAACCCACTTCGGGGAAGAGTCCGGATCACGTTGCGGTTGACGAAACAGTGATCCAACTCAACGACGACCAATACTGGCTGTACGCAGCTGTTGATCCAAAGACGAACGAATTGCTGTACACAAGCCTTGAACCGACAACAAACACCGGACTCGCAGAAGTGTTTCTCGCTGAACTCAGCGAGAAACACGACGTTGCTGACGCCGTATTTCTCATTGATGGTGCCCACTCACTACAGGCTGCCTGTCACCATGCCGGCTACGATTTCAAATACGAGAAGCATGGAAATCGAAACGCTGTCGAACGTGTCTTCCGAGAACTAAAACGCAGAACTATCTGTTTCTCGAACTGTTTCAGCAACGCCTCAGCAGACACAGCCGACGACTGGCTCAGATCGTTCAGCTTCGCATGGAATCAGCTTATCTGAACACTACCTCCTTGAGGCTCGTTTCGGAGTGCCGTGCTACCGACTCTCGCGCTGTTCGACCTTGTTCAACTCGATCAGCAGCCGGAAAACCGTCTTCACGAGGTTGGAGTCGAGATCGAACTTGGCGGCGTTCTCGCCAGCGCGTTCCATCACCGCGTCTTCCTGACTTTCATCGGTCGTCGGCAGATCGCGTTCGGCTTTGACATCGGCGATGGTCTCGGCGACGTAGGTGCGGCGGGCGATCAACTCGACGATCTCCCGGTCGATCGATTCGATCTCTGCGCGCAGTTCCTCCAGGCTCATCTCGTCGGGTTCGGGGTTCGTGCTCATTGGATGGATGCTCCAGTGGTTCGTGTGGTGGTCTCGATCAGCGTCCCGTCTCGCTCGGCCCACGACTCGCGGACGGCCGCCAGCGACGCCTCGTCGCCGACGGCAACGACGCTCGGGCCGGTGCCGGATAGCGAAACACCGTGGCAGTGCGGCATGGCCTCGATGGCCGGGTCGGTATCGAAATCAAGCGCGGCCGAGTACGCCAGCCCGTTGACCGTCATCGCCTCGCCGAACCGACCATCAAGGGCTAACTCGGCGACGAGATCGGCCATCTCAGCGACGTTCCCACAGCGGTCGACATCGGCGTCCGCGCTGTAGGCGCGTTCCGGCGGCGTCCAGACGAGGACGGCCCACTCGCGGGTCTCGTGGGCCAGCAGTTCGTCGGCGGTGTTGTCGGTGACGACGACGCCGCCGAGCATGCTCGCGCTGGCATCGTCGAACGCGCCGGTGATCGTGACGCCAACGTCGCGGGCGGCCTCGACGCCGATCCGGCAGGCGTCGAGTTTCGTGATCGCGTCGCCAGCGGCCAGATCATTACTGTCGTCGTCGACAACGTCAACGCCCAACGCGTCGAGCGTTGCCAACACGGTCGCGTTGGCGGCGGCACTCGAACTCTTGAGTCCGGCGGCCATCGGCACCTCGCTGTCGGTGGCGACGGTGCCGCCCTCGCCGTCGCCAAAGCAGTCGACGACGCGCTCGACACAGCGTTCGACCAGGCGGGTGTCGGCGTCGGTCGCGCCCGCGATCTCGCCGGTCACCGCGTCGGCGTCGGCCGCGAGTTCGACGGTTGCCGTCGTCTCGACATCGATAGCGAACGCCGAGCCCTGTCCGGTCGCAGGGCGTTGAGGACGGTACCGGCACCGGGTGCGGTTGCGACGCCGTTCATACCAACAGGGGTGGGTGCAGCGATCAAAGGTGTGGCGGTTCGGCCCTGTTTGGCAGGACAGCGGTTATATACGATCGGGCTCGAACTGATAGGCATGTGCAACGTTCGTCGAACCGCTGCGGCCACTGTCTCGGTGCGACACCCTGGTCGGTGAGTCCGATGGCACGCACGCTGCGGCTGGCGGTGTTGGTGGCGGCTCTCCTCATCGTGGGGAGTGTCATCGCCGGCTCGGCAGCCGCCGCAACCGGTGACACGACAACCGCGGTCTACGCTGTCGATGACGCTGAGAGCGACGCTCCTGACGCCACGCTAACCGACGGCGGTGTCTACTGGCAGAGCCAACGCCTCGGCCTCGGTAATGTCAGTCGCGACCTCGCCAATACGACGAACCGAACCGACGTTGAGACGCTGCATCTGCGGGTATACGACCCCGATGACAATGAAATCGGGCGACTCGTTCGAGAGATCGATCTTGTCGAGGGGAATGAAACGCTGCAAACGACCGAGCTCAATGGCACGTACATCCTCCTCCCGGCCGATCAGCGAGATGTCGCGCTCAGGTTCCAGGATGGGCGTGTCAACGGAACCGTCCCGACCGAGTCGGCGACCGCGTTTGAGGTGCTTGTCCAGACGCTGAACGTTGCGTGGGAACCAAGCCCACCGAGCGCGGTCGGCTCTGATCGGCAACTGGAGGTGCGATCGAATCGCCTCCGCTACAACGTCAATGTGAGCAGTCCGGATCTCAACTACACACAGTTAGAGACCGCGTTCATGGACGATCGGTTCCTCCGGAATCAAAACGGGCCGTTCGATGACCGTCGGCCGTTCACCCGCGGGGCCGAGAGCTATGATGTCTATGCTGACGAGGAGACGATTGTGCTCCGTGGCTTTGCCGATGGGTCGCTCCGCCCTGATTTCGCTGGCTTGCCGCGACTGCCGGAGGCGGTCATGGTTGAAGTGACTGATACGGGCGTTCGGGACACCGCCTCGTTGTCGACTGGGGCTGTCGAAACGGGGCCATTCAACGTCACCCAACTGCGGCTTCCAGAGCGTGTCGACCCCGGCCAGTCCGTGACGATGTCGGCGACGATCACCAACGAGTGGCCCGGCAGCGACACGCAGGCTGTAACGTTCGAACTCGCCGGGCAGCGACAAACAGTCAGAACGCAGTTGGCCGGTGGGGCGTCGACAGAGATCGCAGCGACGTTTACCGCTCCTGAAGAGCCGGGGGACAAACGCTATGCCGTCGGTGCCGGCGGCGAATCGGCGACCGGGACGCTCACTGTTGTTGCTCCCGAGCCAGAAACGGGATCAGAGTCCGTCTCTGGTGATGATGGTAGTACATCTGATAGCGGGGGTACCGGATTGATCGGCCCAATCGGCGTGGGCGGGATCATGACGACACTCTCGTTGCTGACGGTGTTGTTGTTCCGTCGTCGATGATGACTGACCCGCATCTCAATAATTGGTTCCGGCGGCTGGTCACAACAGATAGATGAGGAGTCCGCCAACAGGACGAATAGAAGCGCGAACACAGCGTTTGCCCAGACCTTTGGTGGGCGGCCGAATACGCGGCCGAGCAGTTGTCGACTTGGTGGGAATAGCTGGATTCCGCCATACACAACCGGAATGCCACCAAGATTATCTGGAAGCACTGAGAGCCCGCCGACGATGATGAGGAAGCCAACGGCGTAGCTCACCCGGCCAATTATCACCTTTCGTTTGGTGTCTGAGTCCTGTGGCTCACCACAGTTCGGGCAGAACGTGGCTGTGTTGTCGACCTCGGTGCCACAGTTATCACACGCCGGCATGGTCGTTGGTAGATGAATAGCTGGTCAGCATATCAATTCTTTCATATTGGAGATATACCGATCTGATAATCGGGCCGATGAGTATATTACTGTTCGTCACCTAGCAGCCTTAGCTACTGAGCCCATGGGTAAGTCTTATACCGCCGATGCAGTCCGACTATTTGCGATTTCGATCATTAGCGTTATTTTTATCTCAGTTGTGTTCACTGGTGGTGTTGCTGCAGACTCGAATCTTAGTATTGACAATGTTGATTGGACAAACAAGCTAAGCGAAGGAGAGCAACTTGATGCTCATATTACCATATCGAATTCAGGTTCTGCAGCCACAACTACTGATGTGAGATTGATGGCTGACGGCGAAGAACGAGATACTGAGCGAAACGTATCTATTCCTACCAGTGGAGCCAAGATCACCCTATCTTGGAATTCGGTTCCCTCTCGGCCAACAAAAGAAATCAATCCAACAGTTGAAATCCGTGGCGATGCAGAAAGTGAAGAAATACCGATAAAATGGTCAGAATTTGTTGTTGTAGACGACACATTCAATGTCGAACCTGATTTTAGCGGTATCAGCGAGACCAGTGGGACTCGTGTTAATTTATCAGCGACGATTAGAAACAGGGGTACAAACGATAGCAGCCAAACAGTCTATCTTAACCGAACCTCACAAGACTCCTACAGCGAGAACATCCAACTTGGCGGTGGTAATCAAACAAAAATGTACCATAATGAGACTTTTTTGCTCCCTGGTGAGTACACATTTGACGCGGTGACACAAAATGAGAGCGTCTCAGAAACTGTGACGATTCCAAGAACGGGTGAGGTCAGCATTACTGAAACCTCTTATGAGGATGGGAGACTGCACGTTGGGGCTGATATTGAAAATAATGCTGATCAGCCAGTGACACAAAAAATAATCAGCAATGTTTCCGGGGTCTCCTACAAAACCAAATCAATTCTAATTGACCGACAATCGACACGCCGTGTAGAATTTAGCCATGCTGTTTCGGATCAAAGGAGAAATATCACGGTGAATTCTTCACAGCCGGATGTTGCGACTGAAATGTATTCTCCGAGCCCTGCAAGAGCAGAAATCCTCTCAGTCACGAATAATTATGTGCGAGGTGAGGAAGATGTCCTCGTTGAATACGAGGCAAATAATACGAATCCGCCTACTTCTGGAAGCGGTAGTGTCGCTGTAACTGATGCTCGTCTTATTGTTATTGATCCGAACGGAGAACAATTTATTTCTCAAGATGTACCTCTCACCTCACCTCCGGGTTCGGAAGATACTGAAACTGCAAGAATCACGATGCCAGCGCGAGATGATCTCATTGATGGCGAGTACGATGTTCGACTTATTGTTAAAGACGCTAATGGTGGCACTGGCTCCGATACCGTCCGAAATGCATTCACGGTTGCCGATATTCGACGAACTGATGAGACAAACGAATTTTCTCAAGATTCCTATCGGTCACCTGCAGGCGACTTTGTTGAGGTCGATCTGACGCATCAAAGTTTTGATGAGGCATACATACTCGTTGGTGGTGACAAGGAAGATGGAGAAGCAAACATACAGAACCATCTTGATATCCTCCATGTCACTGGCGACGCTAGATTCGTGATCAATACCCGTCTTGTTGGAACAAATCGACCTTCCAGTGATGTGTACATTCCTATTGAAGGGGACGTTACTAGTTATGCACACCCCAGCCCAAGTGGAGATACTGATGACCCTATAACTGCTGGTGATCCTCCACAAAATGAGTTTAGCGGTGTCTCATTTGTTGATCAAAACGGAAACCAAGTCGCAAACACCCTTGCAGAATTCAGGGAACAGGTCGGTATTACTCCACGAGGGGCACCGCTACAAGCCGATCGGTTCCGGCTTGTTGCTGGCGGAACTGGAACGGTAATGCTTCGCGATCAGAATATCCCTGATCTCCGGCGACCATTTGATCGTTCAAATATTGTCCTCACGCAGCCAGATTTGAGAGCAGTCAACACGTATGTTCTGCCCGCTGGATCAGCGAACGAACTTGATCAGTTTGAGGAGGATCAAGAGCCACTCTCCACAGAGGACATCGGAGAGTTACAATCTCTCGCAACTGAAAGTGACTATATTTCACTCGGTGATCGACTTCTCGTTGAGGTGAAGGCAACGGGAATGTACGGGGCAAGCCTGGATGGTATTGCAAACAACGGGGTTATCGATGAGAATTCTGATGATCCTGGTAACATTCCTGCTGGCAAGGTCGCACAGTTGAACAACCGACGTGAAGGGGTTGAAATCAGTCTCGACACCGAACGATATGCGGGTGCCAATCACGGAGGTTCTGAACTCCAATTCGGGGGGATGAGTGACAGCGAGATCTATGTCTTGCCTGACGATACGGCCGATCAGTGGTCGACTGAGAATGAAAGCCTTGTTGGAGATACACCAACGATCGGTGGTGCGTATTTCATTATTGACACCCGTGGAACGAACCCGTTCGATAATCGGCCTAAAGAAAACGACATCCTCAATTTCGAGGTGGAGTACCAGTCTCCGGACGGCGAACGATTCCAATACAATGACTACTCAATAGCGAACGGTGAACAGCCGAATCCGTTCAATCCAGGCGCAGTTGAACCTGAAGAGGGCATTGAACATTATCCATACTTTGGTGATCGCGATACCACTATTCGTGCAAACAGTTCGTTTGAAGTGTTAGAGCCTACCGTCGAGTACGATCGAACGACACCAGATGGTGATCTCGTTGTTCCAGCTGAGTCTGATGGTAAAGTGACTGGCTTCACAACCATCGCACCCGGATCAGATGTCTCGATTCAATTTATTGAGAGCGAAGGTCCCAATCAAGAGCTTGTGACGATCGAGGATGTCGAAATAGAGGATGATCGACTGTTCACTGCTGAGGCTGATTTCTCACAACTTGATCCCGAACAGCGTGTCGAGGTCGAATTCTACTCCAACGGTCGTCTCGTTGACAACCGTGTCATTGACAAACGTGGAGCAACTGTCGTCGAGAATTTTGAGAGTCCAGCTCGATTTAATATTACTTCGGCACCGGAGTCGGTGACAGTTGAACAGCGAAGTTCACTCGCTGGAATTAACGCGACCATCAACAATACCGGAAGTATTTCGGATCGCAAACTTGTTGAATTCAGAATTAACAATGAAACTATCAGCGAAGATGCTGTTTTCCTCTCTGCTGGAACAAACACCACACGCGATCTTTCTGATCGGTTTGTTACACTTCCAGTCGGAGAGTATCCTTACACTATCAGCACCGAAGATGACACTGCAACCGGTCAACTCACCGTGACAGCACCGGAAAGCGGAACTGATATCACTGATAGTCAAAACGTCACGTCGGGCACAAACCCTAGTCCTGTTGATCAGTCTAGCGATCCTACCGATACTGATGGTGGCGACACCGATTCTGACCCCAGTATTTTCGGGGCTATCGGTCTTCGTAGCCGGGATGTTGTCGCCGCCACCGTTATTACCGGTCTTGCCCATGTTCTCGGATTCTGGAGCTAACTACGGCTGAATCCACGGTCTTTTGAATATCTCAAACGAAGCTATCCTATGGCAGTCCACAGCGACGTTGCCCCCGAACACTCGGTGTTGAACTCCGTCCCGAAGGCGTCGTCGTCACCTACGCTGACGACCGAACGACGATGTACCGCGGAGCCAACAAAGGTCAGTGGCTCGCTCACCACGAACCCAGGCAAAGAAACTCATCTGCTTGTCACTGATCCGACCGAAACGGAGGGTGTCATGCTCTACGTCAACGATCTGAAAACACACGATGACATTCTCGAAGACACCGGAGTCGGCCGCATTTTGTTAGATGACGGCGACGAAGAGGAGGTCTTCCCGGGTGTTACGGTACGCCGGAGCGGCGATCATCGAACGACGATTGACGCCGATCCCGAAACCGCCCGAGGGCGCGTCTTCGTCTTCGTTGAGGACGATTGGGGCGAGGAAAGCTATGAGTTCGTCCCAGAATCGGAGCTGGATACATGAGCCTCCGCAAACCATGGCGTGAGCTTGACCGGTCGACCGTTCCCAATGCCCCGGATCGATACGCGCTGTATGAGCTTGGCGATGCTGCGGGCACCACAATCGGCTTTGGGATCGGGGCGTTACCGGACGAACTGAGAGAACTTTTGGCCTATGGCGAGGGAACAGAGTTCCACTACACGACCGACGCGGCCGATGTTGGCGATCCAGCGCAGATCCGATGGGAACTGGCGAACAACAAGCCCCATGCCGAGCAACTGCTCGCAGAACAGCTTGATGACTAACCGCTCGGGATCAGCGATCGCTGCTGAGCCGTTCGTCAACGAGTGCGACGAACTCTTCGGGGAACTCGACGTGCGGTAGCAGTTTGCTGTCATCGAAGACAACAAGCGGGACGTCCGCCTCGGCTGCTAGCTCTCGACCCTGTGACAGCGGTGTGATCTCGGCGTCACGACCCCACAGGACCGTTGTTGGAATCACAAGCTCAGACAGTGCCTCTGCGAGATCGATGTCCGCGTTAAGATAGCCGCTAATGAACGACGCTGGCGCGAAGCGAGCGTTCGGCTGGTGGGCTGTCTGCCACTCGTAGTGTAGCCAGTCCTCGGTGACGGTGGCCATATCGTAGTAGCCGTGATCGGCATTGAAATACCGAATCGACGGCTTCGACGCGACGAGATTGAACAGCCCGGTGCCGACCACCGGGAGTCGAAACAGCTCTCGGAGCCACTGGTTCGGCGGTTCCGGGCCAGCGATGGCTGTCGGACAGATGAGGAGCAGTTCGGACACCGCTGTCTCGGTTGTTGTCAGCGCGTCCAGCGTGTACGCTGCCGACAGCGACGAAGCGATGACAGCGGGGTCGTCGTACTCGGCGAGGAAGTCGGCGACGAACCCCTCGTACAGCGTCGCGGAGTATCGCAGCGGTGGCCGGTCAGAACAACCAAAGCCGGGGAGATCCGGTGCAACGACGTGGTACTCTTCGGCAAGGTCGTCAAACACCTCGCGGAACTCACCGCTTGAGCCGGCGGCGTTGATTCCATGGAGTAAGATCAGCGTCTGATTTTCGGGGTCGCCAGCCTCGGTGTAGGCAACATCCATCCCGCGCCATCGGTAGGTATGGTGGCCACCGTCGAGTGGCGGTTGGAGGTCGGTTGCGGTCGCTTGCAGCCACCGGTTGAGCGCTGTGATGGCTCCTCCACCAACCGCAGCGGACGCGAGGAGTTTGCGGATCGACATACCAGTGGTTGGGCAGCGAGATAGTTATATCCGCCACTTCGCTGATGCTGTGGCTTGGCGTGTGGGTGCAGAGAAGTTTTGCGAGGGAAGAACGCTCAAGAGCGGTCTTCCCGCATCACGGGAGTGACCCCGGCGATGCGAGGGGAGGGATTTGAACCCACGGACCTCTACAGGAGCGGATCTTGAGTCCGCCGCCGTTTCCCGGCTTGGCTACCCTCGCACGCGAGCGACAATACCAGCGCGGCCCTGTTTAACGCGTCGGTTTTCTCCAGCAGCCACGCCTTTGTCCGTCGGCAGCAAAGCAGCGGTATGGACGACCACACCCGCGATCCGGGCGTCGCCCCGCCGCTCGGCAACCCAACTGGGTGGCGACACTCCGACCGCCAATGGGAACACGCCACGCTCCGGCGGGCGGTCGAACATGGGATTCGGCTGTTCAACGACGGCGCGTACCACGAATCCCACGACTGTTTCGAGGATGAGTGGTACAACTACGGCAGCGGCACCACCGAAAGCGCCTTTCTCCACGGGATGGTGCAGGTCGCCGCGGGCGTCTACAAACACGTCGATTTCGAAGATGACGACGGGATGCGGTCGCTGTTCCGCACGGCCAATCAGTATCTCCATGGCGTCCCCGACGATTTCTACGGCGTTGCCCTCCCTGATATCCGGACAACAATCCGGTCGGCCCAAACAGAGCCAACGCTCGTTGAGGGTTGGCAGCTCACCGTTGATGGCGAGAGCCCAGCAGCCTACCCGGCGGATTACGCCTACGCCGAGGAACTGGAGTAATTCGCCGACCGCTGGCTCTCGGATATCGGGGAGATAAAATAGCCCGGTAGCGTGAGACCGACAATGAAGGTCTACGAGCTCGGTGAGGGGACTCCCGAGGTCGCGGTTATCGGCGGGATCCACGGCGACGAGCCCTGTGGCCCGCTGGCGATCAAACGATTGCTTGCCGAGGAACCGGCCGTTCAGCGACCGGTCAAGCTGATTATCGCCAACGAGGAAGCCCTCGAAGCCGGCCAGCGGTATCTTGAGGCCGATCTCAACCGTGTCTTCCCTGGCGATCCAGCTGCCGACGCCCATGAACGGCGACTCGCCGCCGACCTGCTGGCTGAGATCGAAGACTGCACGACGCTTGCGTTGCACTCCACACAGTCATACGCCGAGCCGATCGGCGCGGTCAAAGCCGTCGACACGGTCGCCCGCGAGATCGTCCCGCAGCTCCCGGTGTCGGTGATCACCGAAACCGACGACAATACCGATGGCCGACTGATCAAATACCCAAACGTCATCGAAGTCGAATGCGGGCTTCAGGGAACCGATGACGCCGCGAAAAACGGCTACGAACTCGTCAGAGCATTCTTAGCAGCAACCGGGGTGCTCCCGCTTGACGATGCGATGGATCGGCTTTCGATTCCGGATCCTGAGACGATCCCTGTCTTTCGGGTCGAGGGCCCGATCCCGAAAGCCGAGGGGACGGAGTATGAGGTGTTTGTCGACAACTTTGAACTCGTGTCCGCGGGCACCGCCTTCGCTGCCATCGATGGCGAGCCGATCCACGCTGAGACGGATTTCTACCCGGTGTTGCTCTCTCCCTATGGCTACGCCGACATCTTTGGCTATCGCTCCGAGCGGGTCGGGACGGTCGCCGAGTGGGAAACGGTCTAATCCTCGGTTTCCAGCTCGACGAGCGTGAGATCGCGGTCGAGTTCACAGTAGTCGTGTGGTGGCTCCCCGACGACCTCGGCGATGCGGTACTCCGTCTCGAAGTCGGCCCCATCCGGGACGCAGAACTCGTGGCTCGGACACTCGGTGTACGGACAGGAACCCTCCAGTTCGGCTTTGCTGCCCGCATACGCCCCCCGAGAGGCGATGTTGGCGCGTACCGGTGCGGGTTCGACCTCGACGGCACGCACCCCGCTGTCGTGCATGGCACAGTCAAGCAGTTGGGCGTTGTCGCGGATCGCGGTCACGCGGTAGCGACGGCCCTCGGTGAGATTGAGACATTGGCTTCGGTAGGGACAGCCCTCACAGCCCCCTGCCTCGCCGCCGTAGACGAACTCTTGGCCCTCCTCGGCGAGGCGATCGCCGATCAGCGTGACGGTTGTCATAGCTGTCCCTACAGGATCAAGCCAGATTACCGTTCCCCTCGATCGACCGCTACCCGCTTTCGCCGACCAGCTCGTCGAGTCGGTCGAAGTAGGCCTCCCGCGGCACCTGATACAGAGATCTGTAGTCGACGTCGCCGGCGGCAAACCGATCGGCGTGGTCGATCGCACCGTCGATCGCGGCCGCTCGATCCTCGTAGCTTTCGTTGATCGCCTCGATCTCTGGCTCTAAGAAGAGTGTCACCTGCCAGGTGCCGGTGGTGCTGCTGCCGGGTCGCCGCCGTGGGGTACCACTGGTCACATAGATCGTCGGCAGACACGGCGCGGGAAACGCCTCGGAGTCGAAGACATCGGGCCGGTAGGCGAGGATCACCCGGCCGTCGCGTTCCTCGTGCCAACACTGCCAGCCGGCCGGGAGCGATGACGCGTCCATGGGTGTGGGTTGGCTCCGACCCACTAAGCGGTCGCGGTTGTCGGCGACGTTCTCGTTGTCGCGTCGTTGTCGGTCACGCCTCGTCGTCGACAAGCATCCACTCGTCGTCGCCGACCGACTCGATGACCTCGCGGCGATCCATCTCGTTGAGTACCTCGTCGAGACGGTCAGGCTGGGCAATCTCCATCTCGATGCGATCGATCCCGTGGACGGCGGCGAGTTCCGCCCGGATCGCCTCCCGCGAAAACGTCTCGCTGTCGGCGTCGGCCATCACGCCGCTGATCAGATCGACCATATCCTCGATGAAGTTCCAGGGGTAGACGACCCATGTCCACTCGGCGAGGCGTTCGCCGACGAAATCGGGTTCAAACTCGCTGGTATCCAGCAGCTGGAGGGTCGCAGTGCGTACCTCGCCAACGTCGCGGTCGGTCACATACTCGTAGGCGCGGCTGATCGAGCCGCCGGTGTCGGCGATGTCGTCGATGATGAGCACGTCCTTGTCGGCGACACTGCCCTCCGGCAGCGGATAGCGGATCTCCGCGTCCGCGCCCTTCTCGGCCGCGCCGACGTAGTGTTCCATCTTCAGGCTCGTCAGGTCGTCGAGCCCGAGGAAATCACAGAGACATCGCCCGGCAAACCAGCCGCCGCGGGCGAGGGCGACGACGATATCCGGCTCGAAGTCGGCTTCCTTCACTGCGGTACTTACGTCTCGACACAGCCCGTAGATGTACTCCCAGTTCGTGACCGTACAATCGAAGTCCGCTGGGGGCCGCTCATCTTGTCTCGGGGTGGGCCGCCGTGGTACATAAAACGCTCGTGACCTCAGCAGGCGGTGTTGCCCTCCCCAAACGTCCATTGCTGTCGCCGTCGTCTGACCGGGTATGTCAGTCATCCGCGTCGCCGATCCGAGCGACATCGATGCGACGACTCCCGGGCCGCCGTTTGCCGACTTCAATCATGAGGCTCACATCCGTCGTGCGCTGACGCTGGCGCGGGAGGCGGCCGACCGCGGCGACGAACCATTTGGCTCGGTGCTCGTCGAAGATGACACTGTCGTCGCTGAGGCGAAAAATGCGGTCGTCACCGAGGGCGACGTGGCTGAACATCCCGAACTCACGCTCGCCCGCCGGGCGGCCGCCGAGTTCGACGAGCCTGCCGATCTCGTGTTGTACACCTCAACCGAGCCGTGTCCGATGTGTGCCGGCGGCCTGTATCACGCCGGCGTGCGCGCGGTCGTCTACGCAACGAGTGCGGAACGGTTCGGCGAACTCCGGGACGCCGAGATGGTCTGTCCGTCGCCGACGGTCTTCGAGCGCGGCAGCGACCCGGTCGTCGTTGCCGGCCCGGTGCTGCCCGACGACGGCGACGCGGTACACCGGGAGTGTTGGTGATCGACCGCCGGCTGGAACCCGGGGTTTGAACTCGTTGGTTCCGTAGGGTGGGTATGGACACACGCCGCACGCTGCTCGTCGATGCCTTCACCGACGAACCCTTCGCCGGCAACGCCGCGGGGGTCGTCCCCGACGCCGATGGGCTCTCGGCGACACAGATGCAAGCGATCGCCCGCGAACTGTCGGCGAGTGAAACCGCCTTTCTCTCGACGACTGACGACGCTGATCGCCGGATCCGGTATTTCACGCCGACCCAAGAGGTCGACCTCTGTGGTCACGCGACGATCGCCAGCCACGCGCTGCTGGCCGCCGACGGGGTGATCGAACCCGGCACCCACACCTTGGAAACGAACGTTGGCGTCCTCGATATCGAACTCCAGGACGATGGCGTCGTCTGGATGACCCAATCCCGCCCCGAGGTCGAGACCGTCGATGTCGACTACGACCGGGTGGCCGACGCGCTCGGAGTTGATCCCGCGACGCTCCGGGATGTCGGTGCCGACCTCCCGATCGCGCGGGCGACGACCGGACTCCCCTTCCTCATCGTCCCGGTCAACTTCCTCGAAGCACTCAGCGGCGTCCAGCCGGATCTCGGGGCGATCGAAGCCCTCGCCGACGAGTATGACGCGACCGGGATCTACGCCTTCACGTTCGATACCCTTGACGCAGAATCGACGCTGCACGCTCGGATGTTCGCCCCCGGTGCTGGCGTCGACGAAGATCCCGTGACCGGCACCGCAAGCGGTGCCTGCGGCGCGTATCTCGACGCCTACGAGGCCTTCGACGAGCTGCCGGATGACCTCCGATTTGAACAGGGTCATTTCGTCGATCGCGGCGGGATCGTCCGAGTCGATGTGGGCGTCGACGATCGTGGTCGCAAGGAGGTTCGGGTCGGCGGCGAGGCCGCGGTCGCACTTGACGGCACACTCACGGTGCCGCCCGCCGATGACGACGAGATCATCGAGGTCTGACCCCGTCGCCGCGGACGTGAATGGACGATCCTGAACTACCGGATCGAACACAACGGCTAAACGTCTTTCGCCGTTATGAGGTGGTAATGCAGCGCGTACGGCAGCGGCAACCACAGGCGTTCGACCGGGTGCTCTCTTCGATGTGTACCGAGCCCCATCCTCGCGCTCACGAGGCTGCCGTTGAGTTCTTGGCGACAAATCCGGGCGATCCCGCGACCTACCAGACCGTCGCCGATCTAGAGACGGACGCCGTCGATCAGTTGGGCGAGATCGCTGGCCTCGACGATGCCTACGGCTATATCGCCAGCGGTGGCACCGAGGCCAACATTCAGGCCGTCCACGCCGCCCGCAATCTTGCCGACGGGGCACAGACGACTGGCGGCGACACGCCGAACATCGTCGCCCCAACAAGCGTCCATTTCAGCGTGACCAAGGCCGCCGAAATGCTCGGCGTGGAACTCCGGACGGTTCCTGTCGGCGATGACTACCGGGCCGACCTCGACGCTGTCTCGGCGGCCGTCAACGACGACACCCTGCTGGTGATCGGCGTCGCTGGCTCGACCGAGTACGGTCGCGTTGATCCGATCCCCGCGATGACTGAGCTCGCCCACGATGCCGACGCGCGCATGCACGTCGACGCCTCGTGGGGTGGCTTCATCCTCCCGTTCACCGACTACGAATGGTCGTTTGCCGACGCGCCCATCGACTCAATGGCGATTGATCCCCACAAGTTCGGACAGGCCCCGGTGCCGGCTGGCGGCCTCCTCGCCCGCGACCGCGAAACCGTCGACGCCCTCGCTGTCGATACGCCATATCTGGAAACCACGTCGCAGGCGACACTCACCGGCACCCGAAGCGGCGCTGGCGTCGCCGGCGCGGTCGCTGCGATGGACGAACTGTGGCCGGCGGGCTACCGTCAGCAGTACCACAACCAGCAGGCCAACGCCGAGTTCTTGGCCGAGGAATTTGTTGATCGCGGGATCGATGTTGTCGAGCCGACGCTGCCGCTGGTGACGGCGTCGCTGTCGCCGGCGACGTTTGAGGCCTTGCGCGACGAAGAGTGGCGGATCGCCCGCACGGCCGATGGCGACCTCCGGATTGTCTGTATGCCCCACGTGCGTCGGGCGTCGCTGGAGGCGTTCCTCGCTGATCTGGATCGCGTGCGGTCGTAACACGAGCCAGCGTTGTTGTTGATGCCGACAGCGACGCCGACGAATCAGCGGCTTTTAGGCTCCCATCGCCAACACGTAGCCAATGAGTCACGAGGAGTTCCCAACCGACCGTCCCGCGGTGGTGACCTGCGGGCTGCCGTACGCAAACGGCGACCTGCACGTCGGCCATCTGCGAACGTACGTCGGCGGCGACGTGTATGCCCGCGCACTCGAAACGCTCGGCCAGGAGACCGCGTTCGTCTCCGGATCGGATATGCACGGCACACCCGTCGCCGTCAACGCCGACAAGGAGGGTGTCTCCCCCGAGGAGTTCGCCTTAGAGTGGCATGAAACCTACAAGGAGACGTTCCCGCAGTTCGACATCGAGTTCGACAACTACGGCCACACTCACGACGAGACGAACACCGAAACCACCAAAGAGATCGTCCGCGAGCTCGCCGCCAACGGCCACATCTACGAGAAGGAGATCATGGTGGCCTACGACCCCATCGAGGATCAACATCTCCCGGATCGCTACGTCGAGGGCACCTGCCCGTACTGCGGCGAAACGGCCCGCGGCGACGAATGCGATGACGGCTGTCAACGCCATCTCGAACCCGGCGAGATCGAAGATCCCGTCTCCTCGATCACCGGCAACCCTGCGGAGTACCACGAACGGACGCACAAGTTCTTCGAGGTCTCCGAATTTGCGGATTATCTCACCGACTTCCTCGACCGACTCGAAGGCACGTCGAACGCCCAAAACCAGCCGCGCGAATGGATCGAATCCGGACTACAGGACTGGTGTATCACCCGCGATCTCGATTGGGGGATCGACTACCCCGAAGACGCCCCCGACGCTGACGGCGACGATGCCGATGACCTTGTCCTCTACGTCTGGGTTGACGCACCGATTGAGTACATTTCCTCAACGAAACAGTACACCGACCGCGTTGGCAGCGACACCTACGACTGGGAGCAGCCGTGGAAAGACGACGGAGAGATCGTCCATGTGATCGGCCGCGATATCATCCAGCACCACGCGATTTTCTGGCCGGCGATGCTCAACGGCGCGGGCTACGTCGAGCCGCGGGCGATCATGGCCTCCGGGTTCGTGACGTTGGGCGGCAAGGGCTTCTCGACCAGCCGCGACCGTGCGGTCTGGGCCGACGAGTATCTCGATGAGGGGTTCCATCCCGACCTCCTGCGCTACTACCTCGCCACCAACGGCGGCTTCCAGCAGGACGTTGACTTCTCGTGGGACAAGTTCCGCGACCGCGTTAACACCGAACTCGTCGGGACGCTCGGCAACTTCGTCTACCGCTCGCTGCTGTTCGCCGCCCGCAACTACGGCGGCGCGCCCGACGCGACTGTCTCCGACGAAGTCGACGACCGCATCGCCGAGGCTGTCGCCGACTTCGAGTCCGCGATCAACGACTACTCGATCCGCAAGGCCGGCAACGCCGCTATCGACCTCGCGGGGTTCGGCAACGAGTACATCCAGCGCAACGAGCCCTGGAAGCTCACTGACGACGATCCCGAACAGGCCCAACAGGTCATCTACGACTGCGTTCAACTCTCGAAAGCCCTCGCCGTTCTCTTCCAGCCGGTTGCCCCCGAGACCTGCGATCGGCTCTGGAGCCAACTCGGGGAGGATGGCGATGTCGCCGACGCGACCGTTGCCGTTGCCCGCGAGGCCCCGCAGGGCGAGTTCGACGAGCCCGACGAACTGTTCGCCAAGATCGAGGCCGAACGCGTCGAAGAACTCAATGAAAAGCTCGACCAGCGGGTTGCCGATGCGACCGACGACGAAGCGGATGATGACGACGCGGACGACACAGACGATACCGATAACGACACCATGAGCGACGACACCACTGACGCCGACACCGACGCACAGGCTGCCGACCTCGAAGCACTCTCCGAGGAGCGAATCAGCTTCGAGGACTTCCAAGACCTTGATATTCGAGTCGGCGAGATCATCGACGCCGAGGGCGTCGAAGACGCCGACAAACTCGCCAAGCTACAGGTCGATATCGGCCACGAGGAACGCCAACTCGTTGCAGGGATCAAACAGCTGCATGATCTCGATTCGCTGCCGGGCACCCGCGTCATCATCGTCGCCAACCTCGAAAAGGCCGAGCTGTTCGGCGTCGAATCCAACGGGATGCTGCTGGCCGCTGGCGATGAAGCTGACCTGTTGACGACCCACGGCGATGCCCCGATCGGCACCCGAATCCAGTAGTAGTCGGGCGACAGCGTCGCAATAGCAGGCTTTTCATAGCGGTGGCCCGTCTGAGGGCTATACAGCCGCTGTCACCATGGATTCCGATACCGACGTGTCGAACACCGTCCTCATCACGGTCGACTCGCTGCGCGCCGACGCCATCAGCCCCTACGGCGAGGTCGGCCAGACGCCAACGCTGGCGTCGCTGGCTGATCGGGGGACGGTCTTCGAGAACGCCTTTGCAACCGGCAACTGGACGCCGTTTTCGTTTCCCTCGATGCTTGCCTCACGGCCGGTGTTCGCTGACAACGGCCGCATCGGCGTCGACGACTCGCCGACGCTGCCGCGCGTCCTCGCCGACGCTGACATCGCCACCGGCGGGTACAACGCCGCCAACGGCTTTCTGACCTCGCATTGGGGATACGACGACGGCTTCGATGAGTTCGAACCCTTCGTCGCCAGCGTCGGATCGAGCATCTACAGCCGGTATCTCGCGACCCACCCGACACTTGAGGCGTGGGTACAGTTGGCAACCTCGCCGATTCGCCGCGTCAAATCGTGGCTCAGCGGCGACGCCGACGACCGACCCTTCCTCGACACCTCCCGGATGTTCGATATCGAGCAGGGCGCAACCGAGTTCATCGAGGCTCGCGAGGACGACGACCAGCCGTTTTTCCTGTGGATCCACTACATGGATCCCCACACGCCGTACGTCCCTGCCCCCCGATACATCCGCGCGGTCTCCGACGACACGGTTGGCACCCACCGCATGCTGCGGGCCCACGCCCGCACCGCCTTCGGTCTGGAGGTCGGCCCGCAGACTCTGACGACCTCCGCATGTTGTACCAAGCTGCCGTCACCCAGGTTGACGCCAGTATCGGTCGCCTGCTGGAGACGCTGTCGGAAACCGGCCACGACGACGATACCGCCGTCATCGTCGCCGGCGACCACGGCGAAGAGTTCCAAGAACACGGCCATCTCGCCCACTACCCGAAGCTCTACGATGAACTGATCACCGTGCCACTCATCGTCGACCTCCCTGGCAGCGACGCCCGCCGAATCGACCAGCCTGTG
The DNA here is from genome assembly GCF_042662885.1 of Halonotius sp. GCM10025705. NCBI lineage: Archaea > Methanobacteriati > Methanobacteriota > Halobacteria > Halobacteriales > Haloferacaceae > Halonotius > Halonotius sp. GCM10025705. The sequence goes on from NZ_JBHSZD010000001.1 coordinate 194,631, forward strand.
GGGCTTGACGCGCTCCCGCCGACGATCGCCGACTGCTTCGGGGTTGCGGCCCCTGACGTGTGGACTGGCGAGTCGCTGCTGCCGACCGTTCGGGATGGGGCGGCTCCAGCTGAAACGCCGATCGTCTCGGTCGCCGTCCGCGGCGAGGAGGTCACCACCCAGCCGATCCCGCGATCGCTTGACGACGGTGATCTCTTGGTCAGTGTCCGCGATGAGCGGTGGATCTATATCGAGAACACTGAAACCGGCGGGATCGAACTCTACGACCGACAGCGGGATCCAACCCAGCAGGATGATATGGTCGCTCAGCAGGGTGATTTGGCTGCCGACGCCCAGCAGGTATACGATCGGTTCGGCGAGCTCGCCGCCGAACACGCCGCGATGCTGTCGGCCGCAGCCGACGCCGACACCACCGACGACGACGCTGTCGACGAGGAACTCGAAACACGACTCGCCGCGCTGGGGTACAAATAGGTGCTTCGTTCGTTTCTCCGTGCCCTCCTGTATGGCCCGCTTGCCGTCCAGCTTCGGCGGTTTGTCGCTGTCGGCGCGTTCACTGCTGCCATCCAGATGGCGTTGCTGTGGCTCTTTGTCGACAGCGCTGGGGTGAACTACCTGCTGGGGGCGACGATCGCCATCGAGATCACGATCATCCTCTCGTATATTCTCAACAATGCCTGGACGTTTCAGGACTCACAGAACACCGGCCGGGTCGACTACCTCGTCGGGCTGCTGAAAACAAACATCGTCCGCGGGACGGCGATCCCGCTGCAGTTGGCCATCCTCTACGCACTCGTTGAGTGGCTCGGGCTGCTGTATCTTGTCGGCAACGCCGTCGCCATCCTCATCAGCGGGTTGTATCGGTACGTGCTTGATGCAAAATGGACGTGGGGCTGAGATGGCTGCTCAAAACGGCAGCCGCGGCTCCAGTCGGGTTACCAGATCACGCACGGCGTTTTGTTTGTAGTAGCCGACCGCCGAGATCGTGATGATGAGCCCGACAAGTGCCATGCCTTCGATGAACCGCCCGCTGGCGAACTCACCGCCCGCGTAGACGGTGATGACGTACGCCGGGAGCCGGCCGACCGCGATGACGGCCAGAAACGTCCGGAGTCGCCAGGTCGTCAGCCCGCTCAGAAAGCAGATCGCATCATCAGGCAACCCGGGAATGATGACGAACGCAAACAGGCCGGGCGCACCGACCCGCTCGACAAAGGCGTCGAACCGATCGATCACGTCGTCGGCGATGACCCGCTCGACAAACGATCGGCCGTACCGCTTGGCGAGGCTGAAGGCGATCGCGCTGCCGATCAACACCCCTGTCAGGCTGTAGATCGTCCCATAGACCGGCCCGAAGAGGTAGCCGGCGACGAGGGCGACGACCTGTCCGGGGATCGGCGCGAGGACGACCTGAGCGGCTTGCAGGAACACAAACACCAACGGTGCGAAGATGCCGAAGCCGGCGATCCACGCCCGGAGGGCTTGGGCATTGAACACGAAGGGGGCATACCGACGGGCTCCAACGTAGAGGCCAACAAACGCGGCGATGACGGCGACGATAAGCAGGAGCGTCCGCCATCGATCCGCCCGCGAGGCAAACACCTTCATCTGCTCACAGGTGATGCCGGGAGATGCTTGAACCTACCCGTTTTTGTTGTCGACCGCGCTGTTTTCGCGTCGACTGAACAGTCAGGCTGACCGTCCCGAAGCCGACGACCCAGAGACCAACTGTTATGCGCGTGCCGTCCGTACAGCGGCTATGCCACCCCGAGCAGTTGTTGTTGATGACTCCGCGTTTCAGCGGACGGTCGTCTCCGAGGCGATCGACGACCACGTCGAGATCGTCGGTACCGCCGAAAACGGCCGTGAGGCGATCAAGGTCTTTGCTGAGACCGAGCCGGATCTGCTGACGATGGATATCATGATGCCGAAACTCAACGGGATCGAGGCGCTTTCGGCGATCAAAGACCGGTCGCCGTCGACGACCGTTGTCATGGTCACCAGCGTCTCCCAGACCGAGAAGATGCGACAGGCCGCGAAAGCCGGTGCCGACGGCTACGTGACAAAACCCTTCGAGGGCCCGGAGCTAACCGCCGAACTCGACGACGCACTCGATGGATCGTTGGCCGGCTGAGTCACAATCGTTCCAGCCCGCCGGCAGGCGTCGTTGACGGGCGGATCGTGGGGCTTTTTAAGCCGCCTGACGTACGCCGAGCCATGCGAAACGCGAAAATCGTCTGTACGCTCGGGCCAGCCTCCAGCGACACGGAGACAATTCGTGCGCTGAACGAGGCGGGAATGTCCGTTGCCCGGCTCAACGCGAGCCACGGTTCGACGGAGCACCGAGCGACAGTTATCGACCGCGTCCGGGAGGTCGACGCCGAGGGCGACCGCTCGCTTGCGCTGATGGTCGATCTCAAAGGGCCGGAAGTGCGAACCGCCGAGATCGACGGTCACGTCGAACTCGAAGCGGGCTCGGAGGTCGTCTTCGCGCCGGGCGATACCGCGACCCCCGAGCGGGTCGGCCTCTCGGTATCGATCAAAGGCGTCGGCGAAGGCGACCGGATCCTGCTGGACGACGGCCGGATCGAAGCCACCGTCACCAACGTCGACGGCGAGGAGGTCACCGCCAAGATCGCCAACGGCGGCAAGCTCCAAAGTCGAAAGGGCGTCAACATCCCGGGTGTCGACCTCGATATCAATCTCATCACCCCCGGCGACAAAGAGGAGCTCAAACTCGCCGCCGACAAGGAGGCCGACTTCGTCGCCGCTGCTTCGTCCGCGACGGCGAGGACGTGTATGCCATCGCCGACAAACTCGAAGAGTTTGGCGCGGACATCCCTGTCGTTGCCAAGATCGAACGCGCCGGCGCGGTCGAAAACCTCGATTCGATCATCAGCGCGGCCGACGGCGTCATGGTCGCCCGCGGCGATCTCGGGGTTGAGTGCCCGCTTGAGGATATCCCGATGATCCAGAAACGGATTATCAAGAAATGCGTCGACAACGGCGTGCCGGTCATCACGGCAACCGAGATGCTGGACTCGATGATCGGCAACCGGCGGCCGACGCGAGCGGAGGCCTCCGACGTTGCCAACGCCGTGCTCGATGGCACCGACGCGGTCATGCTCTCCGGGGAAACTGCTATCGGCGATCACCCGGTTCGAGTCGTCGAGACGATGGCCAACATCGTCAGCCGCGTCGAGTCAACCGACGAGTACGCCGAAACTGTCGAACAGCGCGTCCCTGCCGCCAGTGATCGCTCCCGCACCGAACCGCTGGCGCGGTCGGCCCGCTATCTCGCCCGTGATATCGGTGCGGCCGCCATCGTCGCCGCCAGCGAATCCGGCTACACTGCCCGGAAGGCCGCGAAGTTCCGACCACCAGTACCCGTCGTCGCCACCACGCCGAACGATCGGGTGCGTCGCCAACTCGCCTTGGTCTGGGGCGTCACCCCGCAGTATCACCAGTACGAAGCGGACGCCGACACCATCCTCGAAAGCAGCGTCCAGGCGGCGATCAGTGCTGGGGCGGCGAAAAGCGGCGAGACCGTTGTCGCCATCTCCGGGCTGTTCTCGGAGGTCGAAGGGGCCAACACAACCAACATGCTGAAAGTCCACATCGCCGCCGAGAAGGTCGCCAGCGGCAAATCCATCACCGGTGGCCGAGCGTCGGGCCCGCTGGCGCGGATCACCGACGGCGACCTCTCGACTGTTCCCGAGGGCGCGATTCTCTCGCTTTCGGCTGATTTCGACGGCGAGTTCACCGGCGATGTCACACAGATCGCCGGTATCATCGACAGCCGCGGCGGGCTCACCGGCTACCCCGCCGTCGTCGCCCGCGAGTTGGGGATTCCGATGCTCAGCGATGCCACCGTTCCGGACTCAATCGCTGACGGCGAGACGATCAGCATCGATGCCGAACGCGGGATCGTCTTCGACGGCGACGTGCTGCAGTCGACGCCGCGCTAACACCGTCGATCACCACGCCGGTACTGTCACCGTTGAGACAAGGGTTATTATTCTCCCACCCGTTGTCACGGTATGGCCGATCCCGTCGACAGCGATGTCGAGTCTCCAGCCGACGACGACAGCGAGTGGCGGTTTTCGATCGATGCTGTCGGCCCCGATGCTGAGGACGATCCCGACGACACCATCATCGAACCCGAATCGATCTCACTGGAGCATGCAACCTTCGTCGTGCTTGGCGTGTTGTTGACGCTTGGTGTCGTCGTCACCGGCCTGTAAGACTGTCATCGCCTGTATTCGGTGCGTGCTGGTGGCGTCCACGTGGCCGTGTTCAAGGGTTAAATCCGTTGAACACATATGGGGTGTATGGTCGTGTTGATCACGGAGTTCATCAGCCCGGAGGCGGTGCCGCTACTGTTGGTGACCGCCGGGTTGTTGCTCTCGCTGGCGGAGGCCCTCGCGCCGGGTGCGAACTTCGTTGTCGTCGGCATCGGGCTCCTCGGCGCGGGGCTGGTCGGATTGTTGTTCCCGTTTCTCGGGCCGTTTGCGCTCGGCTTGTTCGTGCTGTTGTTCGGGATTATCGCCTTCTACGTCTACCACGAACTCGATCTCTACGGCGGGAAGGGCCAAGCCCAGACGAGTGACTCCGAGACGCTGCAGGGGATGACCGGCCGGGTCACCGAACGGGTCACTCCTACTGGCGGCGAGGTCAAACTCCAGGGCGGCGGCTTCAACCCCTTTTACTCGGCGCGGTCGATGGACGGCGAGATCCCTGAAGGCGCGGATGTGATGGTGATTGACCCCGGCGGCGGCAACGTCGTCACCGTTGAATCGCTCGAAACCATCGAGGATGACATTGACCGGCAGTTGGCTGCGGGCCGCGAAGAGGGTGTGCAGGATGAGTCCGCCGCGGCGGCGTTTGCGGCTGAACACGCCGACAGCGCGGCTGCCACAGAGACCGACGCTGAGCGGTAATCCTCCCAGATAGGGCCACGAAGCCAACCCTTATTGGGGTCTCAACCTAACGTCATGTTATGGATCCGCTTGTCCTCCAACTGCAGTTGACGACCCTTGCTGTCGGGCTGTTGTTCCTGACAGTCGTCGCTGTGACGATCTGGCAGACCGTCGAGATCGTCGATGCCTACGAGAAAGAGGCGCTCACGGTCTTCGGCGAGTACCGGAAGCTGCTTGAACCGGGGTTCAACCTTATTCCGCCGTTTGTCTCCCGCACCTACGCGTTCGATATGCGTACCCAAACGCTGGACGTGCCGCGACAAGAGGCGATCACCCGGGACAACTCACCCGTCACCGCCGACGCCGTCGTCTACATCAAAGTGATGGACGCGAAGAAGGCGTTCCTCGAAGTGGACAACTACAAGAAGGCGGTCTCCAACCTCGCCCAGACAACGCTGCGGGCCGTGCTGGGCGATATGGAACTTGACGACACACTCAACAAACGCCAAGAGATCAACTCGAAGATCCGCAAAGAACTCGACGAACCCACCGACGAGTGGGGGATTCGCGTCGAGAGCGTCGAGGTGCGTGAGGTCAACCCATCGAAGGATGTCCAGCAGGCGATGGAGCAACAGACCTCCGCGGAGCGTCGCCGCCGTGCGATGATTCTTGAAGCACAGGGAGAACGCCGCAGTGCCGTCGAAACCGCCGAGGGTGACAAACAAAGCGACATCATCCGCGCCCAGGGTGAGAAACAAAGTCAGATCCTCGAAGCACAGGGTGATGCGATCTCGACTGTCCTGCGTGCGAAATCCGCCGAGGCGATGGGCGAACGCGCGATCATCGAACGCGGCATGGAGAGCCTCGAACGCATCGGCCAAGGCGAGTCCTCGACGTTCATCCTCCCGCAGGAGCTCACCTCGCTGGTTGGCCGCTACGGCAAGACGCTCACCGGCAGCGATGTGCAGGAAACCGAGGGCCTCGAAGGCAAGGAGTTCGACGCCGAGACGCGCAAGATGCTCGGCCTCGACGATATCGACGAGATCCTCGGCGAGATCGATCAGGCCGCCGAGATGGATATCGAACAGCTCGAACAGGAGGCCGAACAGATCAAATCCGGCGAGGCTGACATCGCTGGCGGCGAGGCCGATGTTGGCGAGCCGGATATTCCGGAGCCGGATCTCGATGAACCGGTCGACGACGAGGAACTCGTCACCGAAGAAGAGACCGAGTAGCGGTCGCCGCTGACTGTTTTGATTTTGCGTTGTATCGCAAGCGACGGTTCGCCCGCAGGTTTATTACGATATCTTACGTCCTATTACACATGCCGATCAGCATCGATCAGTTTGATGAGGAGCCCGCGGACGTACTCGACATACAGGAAGGCACCCAACCGCATCGGGTTCTTCGCTTCCTTGCGACGAACAGCGAGCAGGCGTTTACGCAGACGGAGATTCACGAGGCGACGGGGATCAAACGCGGCAGCGTCGGCGCGGTGTTGTCCCGGCTGGACGACCGCGGGCTCGTTCGCCATCGCGGTCGGTACTGGGCTCTTGGTGAGGACGATCGGCTTGCATCCTACGCGGCCCAGACACAGGCGAGTTCGGCGTCAACGACCGACGACTACTACGGCGAGGAGTAACCATGGATTACGAGCGTGGCGTCGTCGTGAAAGGCCCAGATCTGTTTGGCGACGCCGACTACCGCCCCTACGTTTGTCTGAGCGACGATAGCCATCCGTTCAGCGATGAGGAAGCCCTCTACGCAGCGATCACGACGACCCAGCGTGAGGCTGCGGTGCGGCTCACTGACCGTGACTTCGCAACTGGTGGCCTCCCCAGAGATAGCTACGTCAACCCGTGGACGGTCGTCTCGATCCGTCACGCCGACATCGACCGAGCAGAAGGCCGCCTCATCGATGCAATGAGTGAGCAAATCGCCACCGAAGCGGCTGGCTATCTCGGTGTTCGGTAGACTGGCTCAGAAGCACTCGGGATATAATCGTGCAGCGAGCAGTTCGATCCCATCGATCAGTTTGGGGCTCGGCTGATTCAGCAGTGAGTCGTCGACAACGTGGACTTCAGCATCTAGTGACCACCCGCGCTCTTGCAGTCGATCAGCGGACACGCTGTCGCCGGTGCCACAGATATGCAACACAGCGTGGTCGGGGTCGGTCTCGGCGACAGCCTCATGATCGACCTCCTGTGAGCGATCACCCGGGTCGACGAAGGGGTAGCGACCACCCGCGGCGTCGACCGCATCGGGCACCCAGTTGCCGGCGGCCATCGGCGGGTCTGACCACTCCTCGCAGTAGACGACCGGCTCGTCGTCGCTACCGACGGTTTCGGCAACAGCGTCGAGTCGCTGTCGGCAGTCGGCGACCAACTGCTCGCCGGCGTCGTCGACACCGGCAGCCGCGGCTGTGATTTGAAGCCCGCCAGCACCGCATCAAGTCGGCTCGGCTCGTGGTGATGGACGCGATGGCCGCGTTCCTGTAGCGCATCGCGGATCTCTCGTTGGAGGCCGTCGCTGGTACAGACGAGATCAGGATCGAGGTCGGCGACCATTTCGTAATCGGGGTTCAGCCAGCCGCCGACTGTTGGCCGGTCGAGTTCGCAGTGTGCGGTGACACCAACGACACGATCGGCGACGCCGAGGGCTGCAAGCGTGGCCGTCGCGCTCGGCGCCAGCGAGACGATCCGCGGCTGTTCCATACCCTCGTTGGGAGTGGTGGTTTCAAAATATGCTCGCTTTGTGAGTCGCTGCCATCCGTCGGACTCATATTGTGTTTCTGATACCAAACTATCAGGGTCATTCACCCAAATTCGGCCGGTAGCGATGCTGTCGCAAAACAATACCACACTGCTTAAGTATCGGTCTGTCATTGTGTAGGAGACGATAGCTCCCCCGTTCGTCATCTCGCAGGGGGCCCCAGACAATGAGTGATCAAACCTTTACCAAGACGACCGATCGATCGCCCTCCAGAGAGCGGCAGCGTGGTACCGAGTCGACAACCGAAACCGAGGACGAACAAGCCGGTCTGCGGTGTCCCGAGTGCAGCGGCAACGTCATCACCGACGACGAACACGGCGAAACTGTCTGTGACGACTGCGGGCTCGTCATCACCGAAGACTCCGTCGACCGCGGTCCCGAGTGGCGGGCCTTCGATAGCGCCGAAAAAGACCAGAAGTCCCGCGTTGGCGCGCCGACAACGAACACGATGCACGACAAGGGCCTGTCGACCAACATCGACTGGCGAAACAAGGACGCCTACGGCCGTTCGCTGGGCGCCCGACAACGCCAGAAGATGCAGCGGCTCCGCAAATGGAACGAGCGGTTCCGCACCCGCGACAGCAAGGAGCGCAACCTCAAACAGGCCCTCGGCGAGATCGACCGGATGGCGTCGGCGGTCGGCCTCCCCGACAACGTCCGTGAGACGGCGTCGGTCATCTACCGGCGCGCACTCGACGAGGATCTGCTGCCGGGTCGCTCAATCGAGGGCGTCTCGACCTCCTGTGTGTACGCCGCCGCGCGGATGGCCGGCGTTCCCCGGAGCCTCGATGAGATCGCTGACGTATCGCGAGTTGAGAAAAGCGAGATTGCCCGTACCTACCGCTACGTCGTCCGGGAACTTTCGCTTGAGGTGCGGCCCGCCGATCCCGAGCAGTACGTCCCGCGGTTTGCCTCCTCGCTGGAGCTTTCCGAGGAGTCCGAAATGCGAGCGAAACAGCTGCTGAAAAACGCCAAAGAGCAGGGCGTCCACAGCGGCAAATCGCCGGTTGGGCTGGCTGCCGCCGCGGTGTATGCGGCCGCGCTCCTGACGAACGAAAAGACGACCCAAGCCGCGGTTTCGGAGGTTGCTGATATCTCCGAGGTTACGATCCGCAACCGGTATCACGAGCTGCTGGAAGCCGAAGAAGAGATGCTGGTCTGAGCGGTCGGTCGTCCCGATCAGCGGTCGGTCGTCAGTGCTGTGATTGCTGGTGTGCTGTTTTTCAGTTTTGACGAGCGCATCGAGTGATCTTGTTACGGTGCAACCGTGAGATACGTTCTGTCGAGGTGGTCGCCGATGCTATCGACGATCTCGGGATCGTCGCTCCAGAAGCCATAAAACTGGTTTGGCGCCTGCTCGGTCGCCAGCAACGCCGTTTTGTAGCTGTCATCGCCGTTGCCATCGAAGACGACAAACCACGACTCGCCGATCTCGGTGGTCGCTTCGGTGTGATGGGTAAGCCCATCAATTTCGACAGGCTCGCCCGGCATAGCGAAGGTGTGGATATCTAGCGACTGTGCGGCCAGTCGCTCATAACGGTCGGCCTGCTCGGTGAGTTTCGTGGGTTCCTGAAAGCCGGCGAGGAGACGGCCGCCGCCGACGCGGAGCGCGCGATCCTCGATCTCATGGGAGATGGTCACCATCTCGGCTTTGTCATAGGAGGTAAACGTCGTCTCCTTGAGATGCTGGAGGATCTCATGGTAGTCGGTGTCGTCGATCCCGATTCCTGTCTCGCGAAGGCCGCCACCGGCCAGTAGCTCCTGGAGCTGTGTAACCGGTACCGAGGCTAACACCTCGCCGTTGAGCCGGAGGACGGCGACGTTTTCGGGCTCGCCGGAATGTGTCTGTTTGCCCGTGACAGTGACGTTCTGTGTCGAAAAGTAGTCCCTGAGGTCGGTGATGAGTGTGCTGCCGGCTGACGGATTGAAGACCACGAGGGTCTTCTCCTTGTCTTTAACATATGTGATAACGTCTGCCAGGGACATATCGATACTCCACCGCCCGCAAGTAAATAGATTGCTCTCAGCGTGGGTCGTGGCTTGCGAACATATGTCAAGCTAATATGCATATCACTTATTATCTTCTCGCCCGAAGTTTACGGGTATGACACGCTCACGCGACCGGGTCGTGGAAACAGACGCGGAGAACCGGGCTACAACCACAGACGAGAAGCCGGGGGAGTCGTCGTCGGTTGCGTGGCGTGATCTCTCCACGAAAGCAGCTACCGATCCTGCGTCGTCGCCGGCTGCCGATACGACGGTTGTGGCCGAGCCGACGGTCACCGACCGGATTCGGTCGCATGCGGGGTCGGCGTTGACCATCGAGACCGACAGGCTAACGGCTACGCTGGTCGGCGTGCCGAAGGTGTCGATCGCGGATCTCGTCTACAGCCACCATCGCGATGCGGTCGCCGATACGGGGGCGGTACACCACTGTGCTATGTTCGATATCGAAAACACCAGTGGTGAGCGACTCCACTGGCTGAGCCGTCGTACCACGTTCATCGGCAGCGACGGCTACACCTACGACCGAGCCCCTATCGCGCTGAACTCCGCGGAGCTGGCGCCGGGCTGTCACACCAACCATGTTGTGATCGAACCGCGGTGCAGTGCGCGCGTGATCACACCGGTCGAACAGTTACCGCAGGGGGTCGACGTGGCGAAGGTGATCCACACCGTCGCGCTGACGAACGCGCCGAACCAGCGACTAACATACACGCTGTAGCACGGCGTTGCCCAGCGCGATGCTGTTGTGGCCGTCCCATTCTTAGCCACTGATCTCCAGTTTTGGATCGTCAGCGACGTGGCTACTCGCTGCGACCGCTGTCGGCTGTGGTGTCGACCGCATCGCTGTCGGCGGTGGGTGTGTCAGCGGTATCCTCGCCCGCGTCGTCGCTGCCGGTCATAATCTCGAAGCGCGCGCCGCCGGTCGCACTTTCGGTGAGGGCAATCTCCCAATCGTGGGCTGCAACGATCTCCGAGACGATGCTTAGCCCGAAGCCGGTGCCGCTGCGGTTTGTCGTGTAGCCGGATTCGAACACGTCATCCCGCTTCTCGGCCGGGATGCCCGGGCCGTCGTCTTCGATATAGAATCCGGCCTCGGTGTCGAGTGTCCCGATCCGGATCGTCACGTCGCTTCCCCCGTGTTCGATCGCGTTCCGAAACAGATTTTCCAACAGCTGTTGGAGCCGATCGGGATCGGCCTCGACGGTGAGGTCGTCGTCGACGACGAACGTGGCCGCTTTCCCTTCGACCATCGCCCAGCAGTTCTCGCCGATGGCTGCCAGCGAGACAGGCTCAAGTTCGTCGATTTCTTGACCCTCTCGTGCCAACACGAGCAGGTCGTCGATCAGCGACTCCATTCGCTGTAAGGTTCGACTGAGTGTCTCGGCGGCGGTGTCGATGGTTTCCAGTGTGTCAGGGGTGAGGGGTTCGTAGCGGCCGTCGTCAGTTTGTGCCGCTGTCAGCAGCTCGTGGATGATCTCACTGTTGCCTTGGGCGACGTTCAGGGGGTTTCGGAGGTCATGCGAGACCATGCCGGTGAACTGTTCGAGCCGTTCGTTTTGGGCTTCGAGCTGCCGGCGGTAGCGTTCTTGGGCGGTTACGTCGGTCAATACCAGGAGCCTGCCGAGTTGGACGCGGCTCGCGCTGAAGGGATTCGTTGTCGATTGGAAGTACCGCGTTTCGCCGTCGATCTCCAGTTCGATCACCGCCTCGTTGTTGGGGCACTGCGACAGCGTCGGTACCACGGTGGCAAGCTCCTCGCCCAGCCCGTCTTTGAGGGCCGGAAACAGCTCGGCGGCCCGGCGGTTGTAATCTCTGACCTCGTCGTCGTCGCCGAGGACGACCACCGGGCTGTCGTACTGGCCGGCCAGCTGGATCGTCTCGAAGCGGTCGGTGTAGACGAACAGCACGCCAACCGCGAAGGCCGCGACGCCGAGTGCGGAGTAGGACATATCGATAACGTTCGGGCTGATCGAGCCAAGAATATCGAGGGCGACCGGTAGGGCCGTCAGCCCGACGAGCCCGACGAACGGGCGGGTGTCGTAATCGACCTGTGCGAACAGCTCGAAGAGCATGAAGATGCCCACCGTCGCCAGCGCGTAGGCCAATCCCATCGCCAGCCAGTGTAGCGTGCCGTGATCGATCATCAGGTGGATAAACGGCGTTGTCGTCGGCGTTGCGGTGAAATACAGCCCGTGGATCGGGTTGGTGACCTTGATCGACACGATCACCAGATAGACGGCGATGGCGATCCGCCGGTAGGTCGGGTTATCGTGCAGCGAGCGGCCGGTGTAGGCCGAACAGAAGTATAGCCAGGGGCCAACCGTGCTCAGCCCGACGACAAGGCCGGCGATATAGAAGCCATACTGGAGGCTCAGCGTCGGCGCGGCGAGATAGCCGACCTGTAGGGCGGCCCACACGCCGCTGATGGCGACGAGCGCGACCAGCCCGTTGCGGGTGTCATCGGCCGCGTTGATCGCCCGCGCTCGCGGGATCGCAGCAAAACAGACGACAGCGGCGAGGCTGAATGCGAGCACGTACACCGAAAACGTGGGGGTCGGGAGCCCCGAACCGGCCAGCAGGCTCCCGCCTGCTCCAAGCAACTGAATCATCAAGATGGGCAGCAGAGGTGGACGGCGAAAATAAGCATAGCGGTCATCGTTCGGCCGGTGTTGACGGCGGCGGTTGGTGTCGGTCGTTAGCTCGCCTGCTGTTCGTCAAGCCACTCGTTGTACTCGGCTTGGTCGACGACCTCGATCGTGAAGTACATCTGGGAGTGGGCGACGCCACAGTATTCAGTACAGTAGCCCTGATACGTCCCCGTCTCGCTGACGTTCGTTTTGATGTAGTTCGTCTGATCCGGGATGGCATCGGATTTCATCCCCAGCTCCGGCACGTGGAAGCCATGGATCACGTCCCGCGAGCTTACGTTGACATAGATGTCCTGATTCGCCGGGACGACGATTGTCGGCCCCTCACCGGCCCCGCTGACCGTCACATCCTGCTCAGGGTAGGTCATATCCCAGCCCCACTGGTAGGCTTGGGCTTGGATCAGCACGTCGTTTTCGTCGGGGGCGACCTCTTCTTCGCCGCCGGTGAACTCGACGCTGTCGTCGGCCATCACGCCGTAGGAGGCAACCCCGACAAACAGGAGGATGACCGCCGTCGCGACCGTCCAGGTGATCTCAAGCCGCCGGTTCTCCTTGGTCTCCTTTGGCTCGTCGTTGCTCTTGAACTTGAGGACAGCATACAGCAGAATCCCTTCGACTAACAGCGTGATCGGGATCGCAACGATCAGGAGTTGCTCGTTGAGCCCATAGATCAACTCCGCCGAGGTCGATTGGGCGGCAACTGGGTCGGCAAGCAGTGTCACCAACACTGCTGCGACCGTCGAGACCGCCGCGAGACGCCTTGCGTTCATCGTTGTCCCCTGTTGGTGTGGCGTGTGTAAATACCTGCTGACTCCACAGTATCGGCTCCCCGTTGGGCCGCCGGATAGCGTGAATCCGGACGCATATATACGTCGATACCCAACCCTCCTGTAGTGAGTTCCAGCGTTCGCCTTCCGGATCGGGTGCCGCTCCTCTTGGCGGCGACAACGATGGGCGTGTATCTGCTCCTCGTTGTCGGCGTGGCGACGGCGTTGACCGACGCCGCCGCGGCCTGTACGGCCTGGCCAGCCTGTGGCTCCGGCTGGTCGCTGCCAGCGACCCTCGATGGCTGGGTTGCCTTCGGCCACCGAATTGTCGCCGTTGTCGTCGGGTTCGGCGTTCTCGCGTCGGCGGTGGCGGTCGTCCGCACCGACGCCGCTCGCCGCGTCAAACTCGCGGTCGCCGTCGCGATCTTCGCCTATCCAGCCCAGGCTGGACTGGGCGCGGTTGTGGCAACGACCGGCGGTACCGACCGCATCTCGGCGATCCACCTGCTGGCTGGCGTGACGATCTTCGGGGGCTTGTTGGCTGCCCTCACGTGGTGGCTGGAAGCCGAAACCGGCGACCCAGACGATGTGCCGAGTGGGCCACCGGAGCCATCTGAACCGCTCGATCCTGAGAGTCGCCCACCGGTGCCGACCGATCCGGTCGAGCGGACGAAAGCGACGCTGTTTGCGTACTTTCGGCTGATGAAGCCACGGCTGATGTGGCTGCTGTGTCTCGTTGCGGCGGCGGCGATGGCACTGGCCGGCGGCCCGGGGCTGACGCCCTACACGGTCGGGGCGACCCTCGCTGGCGGCGCGTTGGCGATCGGTGCCTCGGGGACGTTCAACCACATTCTCGAACGCGACGTGGATCGACGGATGGCCCGTACCAGCGATCGCCCGCTGGCGACGGATCTGGTACCGCTCCGCAACGCCGTCGCCTTCGGGCTGGCGTTGACGACGCTGTCGATCGCCCTCTTTGCGACGGTGAATCTGTTGACAGCCGCCCTCGGCGTCGTCGCCATTCTGTTTTACAGCGTGATCTACACGCTGATCCTAAAACCAAACACCGTCCAAAACACCGTTCTCGGTGGTGCGGCCGGCGCGCTGCCGGCGTTGATCGGCTGGGCGGCGGTCACCGGCTCGATCGGCGTTGGTGGCCTGTTGCTTGCGGCGTTCATCTTCTGTTGGACGCCGGCGCACTTCTACAGTCTCGCCTTGGCCTACAAGGATGACTACGAGCGCGGCGGGTTCCCGATGCTGCCGGTTGTCTACGGTGAAACCGCAACGCGGCGACACATCCTGTGGTACTTCGGGGCAACGCTGATCGCCGGCGCGGCGTTGGCCGCTGCTGATGTCCTCGGCTGGATCTACGTCGCTGTCGCCGTCGGCTTCGGCGCGCTGTTCCTCTGGTTTGTCATCCGCCTGCACTACGAACAGACCGAGGCGGCGGCGTTCCGGTCGTTCCACGCCTCGAATGCCTATCTTGGCACCGTCCTGTTGGCCATCGTCGTCGAGGGCTTGGTGCTGTAGCCGATGGCTGCGACGACCGGCGGACTCTCGATCCCCGTGCCGACCGGTCGCCGGCTCTACTGGGCGCTGTTTCTAAACAGCCAGCTGCTGGCTGCTGTTCTCTACGTGCTGCTGACGGCCGCGAGCTTTGCGTCACTCCGTCTGGTCGCCTATGCTGCCGTCTGGATCAACGTGAGCGTGTGGGTCGTCTGCAACAGCCGGCCGGCGGCGACCGTGGCGACCCGGGTTCGTCGCCGCGCGCTGGCGGTCGGTGGCGGCTACTTCGCGCTGTTGGCGGTCGCTGGCGGGCTCATCACGGTCGGTGTCGGCGAGGCGGCGACCGGGCTACGGATCGCTCCGTTGCCGCCGGGGTATGGGCCAGCCCTGTTGTACAGCGGCCAGCGGGTGACGATCACGTTGATGCCGAACTATCTCGTTGGCTACGCCGCGCTCGCGTATCTGGTCTACGTGACCGTCATCGACGCTGCTGGCTCGGCGGCCGCCGGGCTGATCGGCCTATTTTCGTGTGTCTCCTGTTCGTGGCCGATTCTCGCCTCGCTCATCTCGGCGCTCACGGGCGGTGGCTCCCTGCTTGTCACCTCGGCGCTGCAGGTCTCCTACGGGCTGTCGACGGCTGTGTTTCTGGTAACGGCTGGGCTGCTCTACTGGCGGCCGACCGTGGTGCCGTGGCTGCAGCGATGGCGGTCAGCGTACCTCTGGTAGGCCGGTCGCGGTGACGCAGCGGGTGCTTTCGGTCATACGCGGCGTCACCATCGTTTCGTGTGCGAAATAGTTTTGATGGGTGCTGTTGAAGCATCGACAATGGACTCCGAGCGTGAGCGAACGATCCTCATCGTCGAGGACGAACAATCCCTCGCTGCACTGCATGCCCATCACCTGCAGGACGACTACGAGGCGCGGGTGGCGTTCACCGGCGGCGAGGCGTTGGTTGAACTTACCTCGGATATCGATCTCGTCTTGCTCGACCGCCGGATGCCAGGGATGTCGGGTGACGAACTCCTCGATCACATCGACGACTGGGAATCCGACTGTCAGGTGATTATGGTCACCGCCGTCGACCCGGATCTCGACATCATCGACATGCCGCTGGCGGGCTACCTCACCAAACCCGTCTCCAAGGAAGAGCTGTTGACCGCGGTCGAACAGGCCTTCCTGATCGACGACTACGAGGAGCTGGTCTCCGAGTATTACGAGACACACAAAAAGTACGCAACCCTGACCGCGGAGTTCTCGCCGACCGAGATCGACGACGAGCGGTTCGATGACCTCGAAGGGCGGATCGACGAGTTGGAAACCGAGATGAACGAGATTCTCGAGCAGTTCCCCGACGATGACCTCCGCGATGCGTTCCGTGGGATCCACGAAAGCGAGTAGACGACAGACCGGGGTTCCACCAGCAACCCACAGCTTTTGCCGCCACCGTCCGTCTCGCCGGTATGTCGACGATTGAAATCGAATACTGTGTTCCGTGTGGCTTTCTTGATCGCGCACTCACCGTCGAAGAAGCGATCTGCCGGCAGTTCGCCGACCAGCTTGATCGAATCTCGCTGGTGATGGGCGATCACGGCGTGTTCATCGTCCGTGTCGACGACGAGGTCGTGTTCGACAAAGCGGACGACCCATTCGATGTCGACGATATCGTTCGCCGCGTTCGCCCACACGTCGCTGGTCGCTAATCGCCTGCGGCAGCGGTGTCGCTCAGTGGCCCCACCGTACGCCGTCCTCGTTGAATCGGGCGTCGGTGATGCGGTCGTGTTGGTCGTCGGTGATCGACACCTCGGCGGCGGCGACGTTTTCTTCCAGTTGATCGACCGTCCGCGCGCCGATGATCGGCACACAAGTGAAGGCGTCCTGATCCATCAGCCAGCGCAGCGACACCTGCGCTGGTGTGGCGTCGACCTCGTTGGCGACAGCGCGGATCTCGTCGAGCACCTTCCAGCCGCGCTCGGAGAGATAGAATCGCTCGAAGCGGTCGTCGAAGCTGGCCCGGGAGCCGTCAGGTGCCTGCACCGATTTCGGGTCGTCCGGATCCTTACGAGTGTATTTTCCGGTGAGAAAGCCGCCGGCCAGCGGTGAGTACGGACAGACGGCGAGATCCTGATCGGCTGCCACCGAGAGGTAGTCCTCGACGTCCTTGTAGTAGCCGGCGTGGAACAACGGCTGGACAACATCGAACCGCTGGTAGTCGTTGACATCAGCTTTCCAGAGGGCCTTCGTGAGCTGCCAGGCCGCCATCGTTGAGGCACCGAGGTAGTTCACGCGGCCGTCCTCGACGAGGCCGGTCAGCGCCGAGAGCGTCTCCTCGATCGGCGTGTTCTCATCCCAGCGGTGAATGTAGTAGAGGTCGAGGTAGTCGGTGCCGAGATTGTCCAGCGTCTTGTTGATCTGGTTGCGGATATGGGTTCGCGAGAGCCCCGAGCCGTTGGGGTTGTCCTCGTCGTACTCGAAGTACACCTTCGAGGTGAGGACGTACTTTTCCCGATCCCTGTTTTCGAGCCAACTCCCGATGTAGGACTCGCTGGTGCCGTTGGGGTCGCCGTAAATATTCGCCGAATCGATGAAGTTGCCGCCGTGATCGGCAAAGGCATCAAGCAGTTCGTGGGCGTCGTCCTCGTCAGTTTCCAGCACCCCGTTGGTTCGGCGGCCGAACCGCCACGTGCCGAAACAGAGTTCCGAGACGCGGGTTCCAGTCGCACCGAGTTGTCGATAGTCCATGCAGGCAGGTGATTCTATCGCGTGAAAAGCGTATCCACCCGCGGCGGTAGAACTGTTATAAGAAGACAGCCATGCCTGTTGTCAGACTGATCGCCACACAGATGACGAACATCATGACGAGTGCAACCGTCGATAGGTAGCCCCTGTCACCGTGACAGGTGTCGCCACTACCCCCATAGCCCCCGGCCATATGTGAATGTTTGTGACTCCCCCATCTTAGCTGTTGGGCTCGACAACCCGGGAGCGGTGAAACGGAATCCTTAGGCCGAAACCGCGCTGAGTGCGGATATGAACGAGGCTGTTGTCGCCGCCGGTGTCAGCAAACGCTACGGCGAGACGGTCGCCGTCGACGATGTCGATCTCTCGGTCGCCGACGGTGAGGTCTTCGGGCTGATCGGCCCCAACGGCGCGGGGAAAACGACACTCGTCCGCGCGCTCACCGGCACGACGCCGGTCGACGGCGAGATCACCGTTCACGGCGAGGCCCCAACCGCGGTCGACGCCGATCGGATCGGACTGCTCCCCCAGTCGTTTTCGCCCCCTGCTCGGCTGACCGCCCGCGAGCTGATCGACTACTACGGCGGACTCTACGAGACGGCCCGCGACACAGACGACGTGATTTCGGCCGTCGGGATGGCTGAGGCCGCCGACAGCTGGTATGAGACGCTTTCTGGTGGCCAGCAACGCCGCGTCTGCGTCGGGATCGCGCTGGTCAACGACCCCGACCTCCTCTTTCTCGATGAGCCGACGACCGGTATCGACCCCGCCGGGCGACAGTCGCTATGGTCGCTGCTGGAGGAACTGGCTGATGGCGGCACCACAATCGTCCTCACAAGTCACTCGATGACAGAGATTCAGCGGCTCGCTGATCGGGTTGGGCTCCTCCAGGACGGCCGACTAGTCGCCGTCGGGACGCCAGCCGAGTTGATCGAGTCACACGGCGGCGAGAGCCAACTCGTCATCGACACCGACCAAGCGGCGGCCGCTGTCGACGCA
Organism: Halonotius sp. GCM10025705; assembly: GCF_042662885.1. Taxonomy (NCBI): domain Archaea; kingdom Methanobacteriati; phylum Methanobacteriota; class Halobacteria; order Halobacteriales; family Haloferacaceae; genus Halonotius; species Halonotius sp. GCM10025705. Next base: position 212,985 of record NZ_JBHSZD010000001.1, read on the forward strand.
CTTACCGACGCCGACTTCGCGGCCACTGCGGGATCGACTGAGGTCGTCGTCGACGGCGTTTCACCGGTCGAGATCGGCGACGCGGTCGCGGTGTTGTCGACAGCCGGTATCGAGTATGGCTCGTTGGCCTGGAGTGAGCCCAGCCTGGACGATGTCTATCTCCAGTTGACCGGTGAGACCTTCGCAACCGCTGGCAACGCCGACAGCACCACGGTCGCCACACCGACAGACGAACCCTCACCGACCGGAGCCGAGCCACAGGAGGGTGCCCAATGAGCCGCCTTCGACGGATTCGTGCGGAGGCCGTCGCCGCGTGGCACTCCTTCCTCCGTCGCCGAACGGCGGTCTTCTTTACGTTCTTTTTCCCTGTCCTCCTGGTTGTGATCTTCGGCGCGCTTGTCCGCACCCAGCCGACCGACGGCGGGCTGTTCGCCGAACCGGCAGCCTACTACATCCCCGGCTATCTGGCGACGGTGGTGCTGTTCACCCCGCTGTCCCGCGTCGGTAGTGAGATCGCTCGCCACCGCGACGACAACCGGTTTGAAAAGCTGGCGACGACACCGCAGGGCGTGGCGAGTGGCTGCTTGCTCACACGCTTGTCAATGTCGCCATCATCGGCCTCGCCAGCCTGTTGATCCTTGGGTTGGTCGTCGTCTTAACTGGGGCTGTGGTGCCGATCACTCCCCGGCTCGCGCTGTTGGGGCCGTTTATCGTGGGTGCGGTCGTGTTGTTCTGTGGCTTTGGGGCGATCCTCGGGCGGCTCTCCTCGACGCAGGACGGCGTCATCGCCGCCAGCAACACGATCGCGTTTCCCCTGCTCTTTCTGTCAGATACATTCGTCACGCTTGAACTCCTCCCCGGCTGGTTTGCACCGCTTGTCGAACTCTCGCCGCTGACCTACTTCGCTCGCGGCGTTCGCGCACTCACGTACGGGCCGGCCATCGAGGAGCCATACGGGCTTGAACTGGCTGTGGTCGCGGTGCTGGCGGTTGCGTTCTTCGTCGCCGGTGCGTACGCAATCCCGCGAACTGACTGACTGATCGATCCCGACCGAATTTCAGCTGTTACAACGCCGGCAATCGATCCAGTTGCGACCGCAAAAACAGCCACGACGATCGTCGTCAGTTGAGGCTGAGTACGACGACGATGATTAGGATCACCAGTACCGCCAGTGCAACGAGTCGCCCCATTGAGACGCCGGCCTCGGGCTCGGCGGCTGTCTCGGCTGCACTGTCAGCATCCGCGTCGGCTGTGTCAGCCCCGCTTGCGCTGTCGCCTGCGTCGTCGGCGTCGTAGGTTCGTCGTGTGTCCCGAACAAGCGTGACCCGCACGTCAAGCTCGTCGGCGATCTCGGCGTTGGTTGCATCCGGATTCTCGGCGGCGGCATCCAGAATCGACTCCTGGACGGCTGTCGGCTCGCCGGGGCCGGCGTCGATCGACGACTCGACCGTCTCTTCGCCGGTGTCGTCGTCGAGATCCGAGCGCTCGAGATCGGCGTAATCGTCGCGGGTGTCTCTGACGACCGGGATTCTGGCCCCGGTTTCGGCGGCGATCTCAGCATTGGTCAACTCCGGATCATCGAAGGCGAGCCGGAGGATTTCCGTCTGGAGGTCGCTTGGCTCGCCGGGCTCCCACTCCCTGTCATCGTCGCTGCTGGCACTGACTGTGCCGGCATCGTCGTCATCCGCATCGTCCTCCTCGATGGTACCTTGGCCGCCGTAGTCGGCCGATTTGCCGGGCTCGTGCTCGACCCGAGTGTCCCGAACGATCGCCACGTGAGTGCCGGTTTTGGCGGCGATCTCGGCGTTGGTCAACTCGGGATCCTCTTGGGCGAGTTCGAGGATCGCCTGTTCGGTGTCGGTGAGCATACTCGCGTCGACACCGGCTGGCAACTCGCCGTCGTCGGCGGTTTCGATCCCGCCGCCGCTGCTGTAGTCGTAGTCGGCAAGCGTATCCCGAACGAGCGGGACGCGTGCACCGACCTCCGCGGCGATCTCACCGTACGTCCACTCGGGGTTGTCGGCGGCGACCTGTTGGATCTGTTCCTGAAGGTTGCCGTCGGTCGAGCCGCCGTCGCTGTCAGCCGACCCGCTGTCGTCGGCTGCTTCGCCGCCGAATTCGAAGCCGCCGTCGGCGTGTTCGCTGCGAGTATCCCGGACGAGTGTGACCCGCGCGCCGGTCTGTTCGGCGATCTCAGCGTTGGTCAGCTCCGGATCTTCCTCGGCAAGCGCGAGAATCTCCTGTTGGCGGTCGCTGAGTTCGACCTCGTCGCTGCCGTCCGTCGCGCCGCTGTCGTCCTCGTCGGCAGCCGGCTCGACGCCGACATCGACCTGGTCTTCGTACTCGTTGCGGGTATCCCGGACGAAGGTGATTCGCTTGCCCGTTTCCTCGGCGATGTCGGCGTTTGTCGCGTCCGGATCGCGGGCTGCTGCTTCCAGCACCGCGAGCTGCGAGTCGGTGAGGTCGCGGCGTCGACATCGATATCAACCGCGTCGCCTGCGTCAGCGGCGTCGTCTGGGAGTTCGACCTGATCTTCGTACTCCTCGCGGATATCCCGGACGAGGGCAACCCGTGTATCGGTCTGCTCGGCGATGTCGGCGTTTGTCGCCTCCGGGTCGCGAAGCGCGGCTTCGAGCACCGCCGATTCGGTGTCGCTGAAGGACGCTGAGTCGGTCGGTTTCTTCATCATTGGTCGCTCCCTCCCGTTGCAGATGTGTTAGTTAGCTGGCTAGTCCGTCCGTCGCTGGCGGCCCCCACTCCGCCGACTCCACTGTTCATACGGGTTGTCAACTCGAAGCAATAGTAATCAATCTAACGCCTTCATACACGATTGTTGCGCATAGACGGCGATACCCGCTTTGTGTCTCCGAAATCAGTTTTACCACCACTATTCCGACAGTTCAATGAACTGATGTTGGGCTCCCCCTCGATTGCCTGTCGCTGCGAACCCGGTTTTTACTACCGTGGGTGACGCTACACCAATCATGCGCACCAAACACGATGTGTTCCAACAGCTTCGGGACAGCGGTGTCGTCGCTGTCCTCCGGGGGTTGACGCCGACACGCTGATCGAGATCACCGACGCGCTGCTGGCCGGCGGCGTCACCGGAATCGAACTCACCGCCGACACGCCTGGCATCGCCGGGATGGTCGAGGAGCTTGACAGCACCTTCGGCGACGAAATCGCCGTCGGTGTCGGTACCGTTCTCGACAGCGAGACCGCCCGGACGGTCATGCTCAGCGGTGCGGATTTCGTCGTCAGCCCAAGCTTGCATGAGGACGTGATCGACACCTGCAACCGCTACGGCACGCTCGTCGCACCGGGGATCATGACGCCGACGGAGGCAATCACGGGCTATGAGGCCGGCGCGGATCTGCTGAAGGTGTTTCCGGCCTCCTCACTCGGCCCGGGGCATCTCGGTGCGATCAAGGGCCCACTCGGGCAGATCCCGCTGATGCCGACCGGCGGTGTCAGCCCCGACAATGCGGGCGACTACATCGAGGCTGGCGCGGAATGTGTCGGTGCTGGCGGCGCGCTCGTCGATTACGAGGCCGCAGCCCGCGGTGACTTTGAGATCATCACGGAGACTGCCAAGGAGTTTCGGGCCGTGATCGACGACGCTCGCACCTGATTCGGCGTGTGAGTGGTTCTTTTTCGCCTTGAACCGCACTGTCGAATTGTTTTCTACAACGTAAAAATACAAAAATAAGCTACGTCGTTGGCTTCCCCCGGTTCACCGACTACCTGATACAGCGAGAGAGTCCCGCCCTTTCCGTGAGGCGGGAGTGTTCCGACCACAGTCGGAACCGGACGCCGAACAGGGCGTTGACAAATCGCTCCGCGATTTGTTCGCACACCAGAAATATCCGATTTCTGGGGACGGGCGTGAATCGCGTGCGCTCCACTGAATCATCCGCCCACCACTGCTAATCCTGAGTCTCAAATGGTGGTGATATCATTTCACTTTCACCGTGGAAGGCTGACGTTCAAACCCGCCGGGAACGTACAGTGAAATAGCAGATGAAGCGAACCAACACCTTCGCCGTGCGCCCGCTCTGCGATGCCGATGAGCAGGTGCTACGGGAGTTGTTGGACGCTTCTGCCGCGCTCTGGAACGAAATCAACTACCAGCGATTGATGCGGTACAACGACGAAGACGGCTTTGAGGGTGACGTATGGGACGCCGATACCGGCCAGCTCGAAGGCCAGTACAAAGGCGTTCTCGGTGCCTCAACCGCCCAGCAAGTGATTGCAAAAAACAGTGAGGCATGGCGGTCGTTCTTCCGACTCAAAGACCAGTTCCACGATCCTGACAACCAGCAGGTGACGGAACATCCGGAGCCGCCGGGGTTCCGTGGCAACGAAGATGATGGGCGTGTTCTCAAAGGTGTCATCCGCAAGGACGCATACACCATCGAGTGGGGCGACCGCTCTCGGCTAGAGTTCGTCGTCGGCGAGGAATTGCGAGACAAACATAGCAGCCCGAGAAGCCGCCTTCGACTGGAAATTGTTGGCGACCCAAACTGGCCTGAGTATGACGATCAAAGCCGGTTAGAATTGTGGTACGACGAGACAGACGATGTATTCAGAGCTTCGCAGCCTGTGACTGTTTCTGGCGATGTACAGGCAGCTCCACTGGCCGAGGAATCGGCCGCTCTGGACATCGGTGCCAACAATCTCGTCGCTTGCACTACAACGACCGGTGAGCAATATCTGTACGAAGGGCGTGAGCTGTTCGACCGATTCCGTGACACGACGCGAGAAATCGCCCGCTTACAGTCCAAACTATCGGAAGGCCGATACAGCAGTCAGCGTATCCGGCGGTTGTATCGCCAACGTACTCGCCGCCGCGACCACGCCCAAGCCGCGCTATGTCGTGACCTGATCGAACGACTGTACGACGAGGGCGTTGCTACCGTGTATATCGGCGGCTTGACCGACGTACTCAACACCCACTGGTCGGTCGAGACGAACGCCAAGACACACAACTTCTGGGCGTTCAAACATTTCACCGAGCGGTTGGCGACGACAGCCGAGGAATACGGTATTTCGGTTGCGGTTCGATCAGAGGCGTGGACAAGCCAAGATTGCCCGCAGTGTGGCTCAACAGATCGAACACACCGGCATCAAGATACGTTGATGTGTCAGTGCGGGTTTGAGGGCCACGCCGACCTCACCGCTAGTGAGACGTTCTTAGCCCGGCAAACCGAGCAGGCAGTCAGGCCGATGGCACGGCCCGTGCGGTTGGAGTGGGACAGCCATGAATGGCTGGAGATATCACACTTTCATCGTCCCAAACAACAGCGCACAGACCGGAGTACCGTCAACAGCGACGGGAATCTTGCCGCCGGGGAATCGGCCTAGCCGAGACTCCCACGGAGGAAACCGCGCCGTTCACGGCGCGGAGGATGTCATACTGTCGGTGGAGTTGTATCGTCCGAGCCGTGATGGAGCACGGGATGGCTGATCTCTGTCGTCGCTGGGTCGTCAGTTCTCTGCGCCCGGGTCTCTAGCTGTAGTGGTGGATTGTGTCTGATGGTACACCCTTCGGGCGGCCGATACGCGACATACGCGTTCGCCCGTGTGCCGGCGCGCTCCAAGCCAATCGTGACGACGCTGCCGACATTCACGCCTGCGAGCCGATCGTGGAGTGCGTCGTCCTGATAGCTCACCACCTGCAAGACGGTTCCCGCGGCCGGATCCGCGACCGTCATCCCATCCTGTGTCGTCATCTCGGAGAGCACACGATACCGCTGGGCGGTCGATCGTGGCGACTCCATGCTCAACGTTCACATACACCACTACTTAAACATTGAGCAATCTGCAAGATATGAACGCGTGATTGTGGTGTTTTCTCTCATTCAACGTTATTTGCGACGTGGCTCGTCGTCAGCCGTTGTGTTGGTCTCTCCTCCGGTCGATTCATTCGCGTCTGCAGTCGAGGCTGTACCACCAGGTTGCTCCTTCTCCTGTGCCGCTGCTGACCACCCCGTCCGCTGGCGTCGCCGATCAGCCAGCGACGCTTGCAGGCGATCCCGCAGCTCCGACCGGAGGCTGACGGCGTCGTCGACCTCGATGTCGACAGCGGCGGCGTCATTGCCGAGCAGCGACAGCGATCCTGCCGTATCGCCGATGACGGTGGCGACGCGCCATCGGCGTTGGAACAGCGTTCGACTGTCGATAACGGTCTGCAGGCGGTGGTAAGGAACCCGTTTGGTCTCGCGGTTCCAGACGCCGTTTCGGGTGACGAAATGGTCGGCACCCAGCTGGTAGCCGCGATGGAGCCATTTGTAGTGGGCAGCGATCGGCGCGAGGAGCACGCCCACCAGCGGGAGATACCACGGGAGGCCGGCGGCTGCGTCGATGACAACGCTGCCCGCATACAGCAGCCCGGTCACCCCAGCCAGTGCGATGAGATACCGCGCGAGATACCGCCGTCGAATCCGCTTTGGCGGCCGATTGAACGCACCTGTCTCACAGCCGTCGATCTCCTCGGCCAACCGCCGGATCCGATCCTGGCCGGCGATCGGCACGGCGGCCTCGCTGCCGCGGTCGTTTGCCTGCCCTGGCGCGTAGCCCGCGGTTTCGACCGCCAGCGTCGCATACCCCGCCCGCCGTTTCAGCGGGTTGTCGCTGATCGTCACCGTTTGGATCTTCTCGAAGGGGATCGTCCCGCTGTATCGCTGTAGGAGGCCGCGCTCATACCGAAGCTCGGTCTCGGATCGCGTCAGTCGGAACCCCCAGTAGTTGACGACCGCCGAGATCGCGCCGACGACCCACGAGAGGACGACCAAGCCGACGAGTAACACCACGCCCATGACGAACAACACAAGCGTCGGATCGAGCCCGGTGGTTGCGACGGCCGCCGGTTCGGGAACGACCGGCGAGACAAACGGGATCGACCCGGTAAAGACCGCAAACAACAGCCCCGGGACGCGTGGATCGAACGAAAGGATCCCTGCCAACGCCAGCTCGCTCGCCGAGATCTCAAACAGCAACTCCTCGTCGGGTTCGTCGAACTCGCGTGTTGCCGCGCTGTCGCTCGCTTCGCTGTCACCGCCAGTGGTGTCTCCCTCTGCGTCGTCGACTGCCTCGGTTCCCGTGCGTCGCTGTTGGTCATCGCTACGTTTGCGCCGGCGGATCTCGTCTTGAATCGTTGTCGCCGCATCGGCGGTCACGTATCTGATCGCCGCCTCCGTCGAGCCGCCGCCGGCGGTTTCGAGGTTGATCGCCGACAGCCCGAGCAGTCGCTGGATGACGTTTCGGCTGATGTCGACGTTCTGTACCCGGCCGTAGGGGATCTCTCGCTCTCGACGGTTGAGCACGCCGGATTCGATATCGAAGGTGTCGTCGGTGAATGTGTACTGATACCGCTGGTAGTAGGCGAACTCGTAGGCGAGTGCCAGTGCGATGGCACCGCCGATCCCGGCGGCCACCAGCGCGCCACCGAAGCCGACGCCGGTGCCGACAGAGCCAAGAACGACAAGCGTGATCGCCAGCCGGCCGGCCTTCTGGAGGGCCCGATACGGCACCGACAGCGGGGCTAACTTCACACCGCGTCCTCCCCGTCGGCGTCGATGGCCAGCCCCTTGAGTCGCTCCCGGAGGTCGCTTGCGTCGTCGGGTGTCAGTCCTGGAATCGTCACGTCCGCGCCGCGGGAGCCGGCGGTGTAGACGACGGTGCTGGCGAGGCCGACGAGTCGCTCGAAGGCTGACCGTCGAGAGTCGACGTGTTGGATCCTAACAAGCGGGACTTCGGTGCGAACCTGTGTGAGCACGCCGCGTTCGAGATAGAGGGCGTCATCGTTGACGACGTATCGCCAGTTGCGGTACCGCAAGATTGCGTGGACAACGCCGAGAATGACAAACAGCGCGGTGAGGCCGGCCGGGATCGACAGCGACGCCGAGCGGTAGACGGCGACCCCGGTGGCGGCACCGCCGAGGATGAGCGCGCCGAGCAGCGATCGGAGCACCCAGATGATCCGGATCCGTGAGTTGAGCGCGTTCATCGCCAGGCCTCCTGTCGGCGACGCCCAGTATGCATACCAATCAGTACGTGTGGTGGGTGTATAAGTCTCAATATCACCCGCCCGCCGGTCAGGAATCTGTCTGTCCGTGGATCGACGTGCTGGGGTTCAGGAACCCGCTTGTCCGTGGGTTGCTTTGCTGGCGTCGTAGCGCACGTACCACCCGTCGTCGTCGACGGTGTAGTCGACCGTGTTGGCCTCGTAGGATCTTTTTTCGTCGGGTTTTGTCACGTAGAATGTTGTGTGGACGTACTGTATACTATCGGCATCCATCGCCTCCTTCCAGTCGCCCAGCTGTGTCGGGTTCCCGAGCCGCTGGACGACCAGATCCTGTACTGAGACTTCCTCGACGCTGGCGATCTGTACGTCCTCAAATTCGGTGAACGCCGCTGGTGGGACGTGTTCCGATTCCACCGGATAGGTCGGCGATTTTGGGTGGACGATCGTCGCGTTTAGTGCGTCGACGTTCCCGGCGAGCAGCGCACGGTAGAACTGTCGCACTGTCCCGGTTGGCCCGCGGCTTGGGTCGACGAGCCCCTCATCGTCGTTGCCTGTCGCCGACTGGTCTGTCGTTTCGTTGGGCGGTGTCGACGCCGGTCGGTTGCGCCCGGCGGTACAGCCCGCGAGCGTGGCGATACCACCGACTGCAGCGAGGAACGCACGACGACTCGGCATACCTGTTCGATTGTCTCGATCGTACTAAACCGTTTCTAAGCGCGTTTTGGTCTCTCTAAGTACTACAATGGTCGTTGGTGGTGTCGTCTTCGAGCGTGAGGACGTCGTTAACAACCTCTCGTACCACCGCGGTCACCTCACGATCCGGGCTCCCGACGTAGCGGCCGTTCTCGCTGACTGTGTCGTCGGCGACGATGCCGCTTTCGGCGGCCAGCAGGCTCCCAGCGTGTTGTTCGTAGATGTCGGGCTGGACACAGACAAGCCCCTCAATCGAGCCTCGAGCCAGTAGCCCCCAGTCGACACAGGGGGCCCAGGTGGTCACAACGCGTTTGCACTGCTCTCGGAGGGCTGCTTCGAGTGCTCGTATCTGTGTGAGCCCGTCAGGATCGGTGACAACAGAGAGGCCGACGACGAGCGCGACCGTCCCGTGTTCCAGCGAGAGCGACATGGTGGCCGACAGCGGCTCGCCGTTGAGCGTTGCTCCGGCGTCGCGCTCGGCGAGATACAGATCCGTCGTCAGCGGTTCGTAGATCGCGCCCGCCACCGGCGTCTCCTTGTGGAGTACCGCAACGGCGGTGGCAAACTTCGGGTAGCCGCTGGCGAAGTTGTTGGTGCCGTCGAGTGGATCGACGACCCAGCGGTAGTCGCCCTCGCCGATGCGACCTGCTTCCTCGCCGTGAAATGCGTGGTCAGGGTAGTGGTCGTTGATCACCGCTTGGATTCGGGTTTCCGACTCGCGGTCGGCAGCGGCCTTGACATCGAGACTGCTGAATTCGCCGTCGACACGACCGTTTCTGAACGCCCCCGAAGATACTCGCCTCCAGCCTTGACGGCCTCTGCGGCGACCGCAGCGAGATCGTCGGTCGCGTGTTCCATACCGACCGCATGGCCGGCGGTTGTATCAGATCATCGGTAGCACTTGTCGGTCACCCCTGCCCTTGCTGTTTTGTCGCCGGCGGTCGAACGTGCAGGTGTGACCACACCATCCAACGACAGCGATCGATTCGAGATCGGCGGCGACCTCACCGTCAACCGCCTCGGATTCGGCGCGATGCGGCTCACCGGCGACGACATCATCGGCTCGCCGGCCGACGAGCCAGCAGCGCACGAGGTGATCCGCCGGGCGGTCGACTGCGGCGTCGATTTCATCGATACCGCTGACTCTTACGGCCCCGGTGTCAGCGAGCGACTGCTTGGCGCGGAACTCGATCACGACGGCGCGGATTCTGATGTCGTCGTCGCCTCGAAAGCCGGGTTGCTGCGGACACGGGACGGGGACTGGCTTCCGCATGGCGATCCAGACTTCCTGCAGAACCAAGTCCTCTGTAGTCTCGATCGACTCGGCGTCGACGAGATCGATCTCTACCAGTTCCATCGCCCGGATCCAGACACGCCGTTTGCGGACTCGGTGCATGCCTTCGCCGAGATGAAGGATGCCGGCCAGATCCGCCATATCGGCCTCTCGAACGTGAGCGTCGAGCAGTTGGAGGAAGCCCAAGAGATCGTTGACGTTGCCACCGTCCAGAACCAGTACAATGTCGCCAACCGCGAGCAGGAAGCCGTTCTGCGGGCGTGTGAATCCGATGGAGTCGGTTTCATTCCGTGGGGGCCACTCTACGGCGTCGACGATGACGCGGCCCACGAGGTGCTCGCTGAAATTGGCAATGCGCACGATGCCTCAGCCCACCAGATCGCGTTGGCGTGGCTGTTGGAGCACTCGGATGTGACGCTCCCGATTCCCGGCACGTCGAGTGTCGAGCATCTTGAAGCGAACGTTGCGGCCTCGCAATTGTCGCTGACTCCCGAGGAGATGGATCGGCTCGATTCGATTGATCCTCAGTAGTTTGCGTCGTTTTGGCTGCTTCTGTAGTTAGGTAGAAAGCCCTCGGCTCTCTCGGTTCCCGGGACTCGCTGCGCTCCTCACTCGCACCGCTCGTTGCGGTGCTTGCGTCGTCCGGGTTCGCCGAGAGAGCCTCGCCCTTCCAGTCCGCCAGGGCGTGGCTTTATCTGCCGGTTGCAGCAAGCCCTCTGCCCGGTGTTTTTCGCTGCCGAGCCCGGAGACACAACGCCTAAGTTCAGTTGCTACACATACGTTCGTGTGAATCACACTGCTATCACCCCGATTGGCCGCCCACCGATAGCAGTGCGACCCGCTCGTCCGAAGAAGCGCGCAGTCTGATCGCTCGTTGCGGGCGTGGCACCCCGTTTCGGGCCTTTTTACTCACCTCGCACAGTCTCCAGACCATACAACCCACCCATCCACTACAACCATGACACAAATCGACTTCAGCGGGGTCTTCCCGGCGATGGTGACCCCCTTTACCGAAAACAACGAAATCGACACAGAAACGCTCCGTGAAGATGCCCAACGGCTCGAAAAAGCGGGCGTCGACGGCCTCGTCCCCATGGGCTCGACCGGCGAGTCGGCGACGCTCTCCCACGCCGAACACGTCGAGGCCGTTGAGGCCGTCGTCGACGCCGTCGAGGACGTGCCCGTCATCGCTGGCACCGGCTCGAACAACACCGCTGAGGCTCTCGACCTCTCACAGCAGGCCGCCGACGCCGGTGCCGACGCCCTACTGCTCATCTCCCCTACTACAACAAACCCGAACCACAGGGGATGTACGAGCACTACGAGGAGATAGCTGACACGGTTGACCTCCCGCAGATCATCTACAATGTCCCGAGCCGTACCGGCCGCAACATTGCCGTCGACACCGCGGTTGACCTCGCCGACCACCCCAACATCGCGGGCTACAAAGCCGCCTCGGGCGACCTCAACCGCATCTCTGAGGTCATTGAGCGCACGCGCGACAAAGAGTTCGCCGTCCTCTCCGGCGACGACGGCATGACGCTGCCCATTCTCGCGGCCGGCGGCGATGGCGCGATCAGCGTCGTCGCCAACGTCGAACCCGAACGCGCCTGTGCGATGGTCGGCGCGGCCTTGGAAGGTGACTACGCGTTCGCCCGCGCGATCCACCACGAACTCGGCCCGCTCACCCGCCAACTCTTCGTCGAAACCAACCCGATCCCGGTCAAAGCCGCGATGGCGATGCGAGGCTACGCGCCCGAGCGCATCCGCTCGCCGCTGACGGAACTTTCCGAGGAACACCGTGAGGAACTCCAAGCGCGACTCGATGAACTCGACAGCGATCTTGCGGATCCTGCCGATGTAGACGCGGAGGCGACGACTGAATGACCGACATCGCTGTCACGGGTGCAGCCGGCCGAATGGGTCGAGAGGTGCTGGCGGCTGCGGCCGACCGCGCCGACGTCGACGTTGCCTTTGCGGTCAACCGCACGTCGGTCGACGAACTAATCGCTGGTGTCGTCGTCGAATCTAGCGACAACTTTCCGGAACTGCTTGCCGACCACGAGCCCGATGTCGTCGTCGACTTCACCGGCCCCGAATCAGCCCTCACGTACGCTGAGGCCTGCGCCGATCACGGTGTCGCGCTCGTCACCGGGACGACCGGCTTCGACGATGATGGTCTCGATGCTCTCAGTGCGGCCGGCGAGTCGACGGCGGTGCTGAAGGCCTCGAACTTCTCCCGCGGCGTCGCTGCCCTCCGGCTCGCCGTCCAGGAGGCGACCGCGGCTCTCCCCGACGCAGATATCGAACTCACCGAGACGCACCACAACGCCAAGCGCGACGCGCCCAGCGGGACAGCGAAAACGCTGCTTGACGATATCGAGGGTGTCCGCGAGGATCTCAGCGAGCGCGTCCACGGCCGCGAGGGCGAGGCCCCGCGCGCGGAGGATGAAATCGGCGTCCACGCCCGCCGGGCTGGCGACATCGCTGGCGAACATGAGGTCTTGCTCGGCGGTAGCAACGAGACGCTGTCGCTGACCCACCGCGCTGGCGACCGGAGTATCTTCGCCGAGGGCGCGCTGGATGCCGCTGAGTGGTTGGCTGGTCGGGATGCCGGCTGGTACGACTTCTTCGAAGTTATCGACGACGCGTAATAGATACTGAAATAATTCAGCGGACAGCAGATATATATCGATTCGCGTCGTAGCAAGTCGCACGAAGCCCGAAGCATGGATCTCACAGATATCCCCGACGACGCATACGACGGCGATGAGTCGGCCCCTGACCTCACCGCGTTTGAGTCACCCGATTCGCTGCTCACAGGGGGTCGATCCGCGAGCGACTCCTTGATACTGTCACCGTCATCCGGACGCCGACGAAGGTGTCGGCCATCGCCGACCGGGCCGACTGCGACACCGAAACGGCACGGGACTACCTCGAATGGTTCGCCGAGATGGGGCTGGTTCGCCGCTACGAGGGGCGGCCAGTCCGCTATGAGCGCAACGATTCGTATTTCCAGTGGCGACGCATCAACCGGCTCCGCGAGGAGTTCTCCGAGGCTGAGATCGTTGACGCGCTCACGGACGCAATCGAGGAACTAGACGAATACAGAGCTCGGTTCGATGCCGACTCGCCCGACGAAGTCTCGCTCGTCGACGCGAGCAAGACGACCTCAACGGAAGCAGCGTGGGAGGCTCTTTCGGCGTGGGAAACGCTCGAACGCCGGGCGGAACTACTCGATGCGGCGCGCCGTGGTGGTGCCGCAGCCGTCGACACCACTCAGTCAACCGATGTCTGAGGAGCCGGCCGATCAGCCCAGTCGTGGCCCTGTCGATACGACGCTCCTTGATCGGATCGCAACCCACCTTCGAGGCAGCACTCGCTTCGGGCGGATCGAACGCCAGCCCGCGTACGCGCCGAACGCCGTCATCGCCGACTACGACCTGGGTTACTTTCCGGGCGGCATCGAACGCGCGTACCTCCGTATTCGATGGTTCGAAACTGATGATTTCAGCATCCACTATGCTGAACAGTACCATAGCGGCGACTCGTGGGCGTGCCGCTGGGATCATCACCCGAACGATCACAATGCCCGTGAGCACTTTCACCCACCGCCGGACGCAGCGACCCCCGGTGCCGATGAAACCTACGCCGACGAGTGGCGCGACGTACTCGCTACGGTACTCACCCGCCTCGATGAGCGGATTGATGCCTTCTGGGTCGACTGATTTGCCCGTCGTCGAGAGATTCCGCCTCAAACAGTCCGATTACTCGATGGCGACCGGACAGCCCCGTATTTCGCCGCCACGCATCCCGTCGGCGACCCAGTAGGTCGACAGCAGCAGCGCGATGACCGCCAGCAGTGAGAGTTCGAGCCCGCCGAGTGGCAACAGCAACACGAGTCCGCTGGCACCGAACAGTGAGAGGACGCCCAGCAGGATCGCCGAGCCACAGGCGGCACAGCCAGCCCCAAGGACGCCGAGGGCCACGCCGAGGACGCTGCCGCCGCTGCTGGCCGCCGAGAGGTCGTGTTCGCGGAGGTGGTAGGCCACGAGCGCGAGGTTGGCACCGACGAGCGACACCACAAGCAGGAGTGCGGCCCCGTCGAGCGCACTGTAGGTCGTCCCGACGAAGGGGTACTGCTCGACGACGAGGACTAGTCGATCCGCAAGCGGCAGCGAGCCGCCGACGATCAGGTCGCTCGTCAGCGTGAGGTTCTGCGAGAGCGCGAACGCCGTCAGGGCGCCCCACGCGGTGGTCACCGCGAAGCCGGCATACGCCGGAATCGACAACACGAGTCGGAGTGTTCGCCCGATGAGCCGCAGATCCGCCCGCCGCGTTGGTAGCCGTTTGGACATCAGAGGTTGAGTACGGTTTCGACCGTGCTCGTACTGACGCTTCCGTTCAGTGAGGTCTGGAGGACGCCGTCGACGAAGGCGAACGTCGCCGGAGTGACGCTGCCCGCACCGGCCTCTTCGCCGGCCGCCAGCGTTGCTTCGACCCGACTCGTGACGGCCTCCGAATCGACAGCGTCGACGACGGCTGCCGCGTCGAGATCAGTGTTCTCTCCGAGCCACGTTTCGGTCTGATCGAGCACGTTGTCGGTGTTGAACGAGCCCTGTTCGGCGAAATAGTGCTCAAGGAGGACCCAAAGGCCGCCTCGTCGCGGGCCAGCGTCGCCTCAGGGCGTGGGCTGCGGGCTCGCCCCACGCGTAGACGACCGGGTACGGTCGCACGGCGATAGCGAGATCGTCGCTTTCGACGTATTGAGATTCCAACTCGGCGACAGTACCCTGATGGAAGGCTGCACAGCGGGAACATGAGGGATCGTCCAACACGACGAGCGTCGCCGGTGCCTCGAAGGGATCGGCGCCGAGGTGCGGCCAGTCGCCGAGGTTCTCGCCGAGTGGATGGTCGGCCAGCGCGACGCCCTCGGATGATTCGTCACCGCTGCCGCTGCCACCACCCAGACAGCCGGCGAGCGTGAGGCTGGCTGCCGCGCTGGCACTGCTGAGGAAGGTTCGGCGGGTTCGCTCAGTCACGGTTCGTCACTCCGATGAACGGTCGCACTGCGGGCGGCTGGCCGTGCTGCACTGAAGATGTGTGCGTCATGTGTTCGACTGCTTCGACAACTCCCCGGATGAGGGTTTTTCAAACTGCGTCGAGACTCCGTTCGGAGACTCTCTGACTTCGGTCGGCAGTGACCGGCCTGTTGCCGAAAACCATCGGATACAAACCCCTCAGCGAAAGAGACCACACATGACACTCGAATCCGAGATCGCCGATCTGTGGAGTCGCTATGACGACGGACTAACGGCCGACGAGGCCACTGATGAGGATCTCGCAACGCTTGAGGCCTTCCTCGAAGCCCTCGAAGCCGGCGAGGTTCGCGCCGCCGAGAAAACCGGCGACGACGTGACCACCTGGGAAGCCAACGCGTGGGTCAAAGAGGGCATCCTTCTCAATTTCACCCTCCGCCACAACCAAGCACAGGAGTACGGCGGCGTCAGCTACAACGACGTGCTCCCGCTACGTCGAACTGACGACCTCGCCGACCGCGGCACCCGCAACACGCCCGACGGAACGACGATCCGCCGCGGCGCGTATCTCGGCGAGGACTGTATCATGATGAGCCCATCCTTCGTCAACATCGGCGCGTACGTCGGCGACGGCACGCTCGTCGACTCCTGTGACACTGTCGGATCCTGCGCACAACTCGGCGCAAACGTCAAACTTGGCGCGAACACGTTGATCGGCGGCGTCCTCGAACCAGTCGAGGGCGCGCCGGTCATCATCGAAGACGGCGTCTCGCTGGGTGCGGGCTGCCGGGTGACCTCAGGCTTCAAGATCGGTGAAAACTCGATTGTTGGCGAAAACACCCTCCTCACCCCGCGCATTCCGGTCTACGATCTTGTCGACGACGAGGTCATCTACGGCCACCTACCGTCTGAGCGGCGGGCGTTCACGCGGTTCGTCGAATCCTCTGTCAGCGAGCACGACCTCTTCGACGGCGGCGCGTACAAGCCAGCCGTCGTCGCGACCGACGTGGAGGAAGAGACGCTGGAAGCAACGCAGCAGGAAGACGCCCTGCGAGAGTAATACGTCTGACAACTCTCGTAAAGTAGAAAGCCTCAACAGGTGGGTCGGCCAACCCCCGTTGTGAACGAACGCTTTGGTCTCCGCTTCGCGGATGTCGACCTCCAACGACATCTCGGCACACGCCTTGCTGGCTTTCTGGTGGTCGTCGCCGTCGCCTACGTGGTGCGACCGCTGTTGCATGGTCTCGTGTATCAAACGCTCTACAGCCCCTTCGGTCTCATCGTCATCGGGACGACAGCGGTCGCCGCGACCGTGCTGTGGTTTCTGCCGCCGCTTGCGGGCGCGCCAGTTGATGGGATGTCGACGACCGTTTCCCCGCTGTTACCGGCGTCGGCGAATCAGAAACTCGGGCTCCTTGTCGTCGTCTTCACCGTTGGCTTGCTCGTCGGCTTTGTCTACTCGGTGCCGGCGGGGATGGTCACCGAGCGCAGCTTAGCCCAAGACACGATGGGCGAGGCCGACCAAATCCAGGAGTTCCCCCGTGTCAACGCCGAGAACCCACGGATCACACCGCGGGCCGTTGCCGATGTTCAGACCCGCGGATCGGTTTCCTATCGGACTCACCGACTCGGCCCCAGCGACATCGCCCGTGCCGAAGACGGCTCCTTGGCATGGTCGTACGCGATCGAACCCGACGGTTTCCGCAACAAACTGCTGAGCAACCAACGCGGCGTGTTGCTCTCGGATATGACGCGGATGGAGGATCGACAGATCACCGCCTACGACAACCAGACGTTTGCCGTCGGTGAGGGGATGTACCTCCAGCGTGGCGCGGCGTGGAACCTTCGGACGACCGACTACTTCGCCCAGTATTTCGATGACGCCGTCGAGTTCACCCACGACGGGCAGGCGTACATGTACTACCCCAAGACGACCCACGAGTGGCGGCTGACGCCGATCCCGCATACCGTGCCGGTCTGGGACGGCGGCGCGCTGCTGCACACGAACGGCACTATTGATCACCTCTCACCTGAGGAAGCCCAAGCCAGCGAGATACTCGAGGGCCAGCGGCTCTATCCACTATACAACAGCCGTCGACAGATGGCCTCGCTGGGCTACCGCAACGGGATCATCAACCAACTCGATATCGTCGGTGAACACGCCGGCCAAGTCGAGGTCGCTACGCTGCCGGCCGGCGCGGGCAACAGCCAGCCGTTCGTGATCGATCTGGAGGGCGAACAGATGAGCTACGTGACCGCGATGGAGCCCTACGGCGAGGATACCCGCGGGCTTGATGAGGTCTGGTTTATCGACGCCGCGACCGGCGACCTCCGCTACTTCGGCTCGGAAGGCGAGACGCTGACCGGTCCCGAGCGCGCAATGGGGATCGTCCGCAGCGAGGACTCCCAAACCGGGTGGGGCGATAACTTCCAAGTCGTTGAACCGATCCCGGTGTTCATCAACGACGAACTCTGGTGGCACAGCAAGGTCGTCCCGACCGACAACACCGATATCAGCCGCAGCGTCTTCGTCAGCGCGTCCAGCGGCGAGGCGGTCGAACTCGGCGACACCGAATCAGTGCGGGAGTTCCTCGCTGGTGGCGATGTCGACGCTGTCGACAACGTCGACACCGAGCCTGCACCCGGCGAGTCAAACGTCGACTACTACATCGTCATTACCGACTCTGACGGCACGGTGATCGAACGCATCCCGGTCGAACCGGGCCAAGAGCCCTCGATCAGCTACGAACCCGCGGGTAACGCTTCTGCGTAACCAGTCGGCAGCGACGACGCCCCGAACCAAAGGATTGAATCGCTGACCGCCCCCACAATGGGTAATGGCTGTACCCGATCTCGCTGACTCTCCGCCCGTTCGTCGGCTGGCCGACTGGGACGACCAGCAGCTTCGCTCGCTGGCTGCAACCCACGACACACCGCTGTACGTCATCGATCTCGATCGCGTGCAGGCGAACTATCAGCGGTTTTCGGCGGCGTTTCCCGACGCCCACGTGATGTACGCCGCGAAGGCCCACACCGGCCAGTCTGTCCTCTCGGCCCTCCTGGACGTTGGTGCGGACATCGAGTGTGCGGCCTGGGGCGAACTCGAACGCTCGATCCAGGCGGGTGCCGACCCCAACACGCTCCAGTACACCGCGGTCAACCCGCCGGCTCACGATCTCGATTACGCCGTTGATCTCGCCGAGGACGCGCCGGGACTGACGATCACCATCGGCGCAACCGACACCCTCGACCGCCTTGCCGAACGCGGCTACGATGGCCGAGTCGCCATCCGGATCAACCCTGGAATTGGGACGGGCCACCACGAGAAGGTCGCCACCGGCAACGACGCCAAGTTCGGGATTCCCTACGAGCAAGTCCCGGACGTCGCCGAACGCGTCCGCGAGGAGTTTGACCTCGTCGGCCTCCACTCGCATGCCGGCAGCGGCGTCCTGACCGACGACCTCGAAGACCACTGCGAGGCCATCGAACGCGTCGGTGAGATGGCCCGCCGCGTCGGCGATCTTGAGTTCGTTGACATCGGCGGCGGATTCGGGGTGCCGTACCACGAGGATGAACCGCCGCTTGATCTGGCGAAAACAAGCGAGATGGTCAGAGACGCTGTCGGAGACATCGACGCGCAACTCAAATTGGAGCCGGGCCGCTACATCGTCGCCGACGCCGGCCTCATCCTGACGACGGTCAACACGATCAAAGAAACCCCGACAGCAACGGTCGTCGGCGTCGACGCCAGCCTTGCGACCCTCATTCGCCCGGCGATGTTCGGCTCCTACCATCCGATGCGAAACGTCAGCGCGCCCGATCGCGACCCCGAACCGGTCACCGTCGGCGGCCCAGTCTGCACAAGCGCGGACGTGTTTGCGACCGACCGTCCCATTGCGCTCCCCGAGCGGAACGATATCCTTGCGATCGGCAACGCTGGTTCCTACGGCTACGAACTCGCCAGCCAGTTCCACTCCCAGCCGCGGCCCGCCGAGGTCGCGCTTGATGATGGTGATGACCGCGTCGTTCGGCGGCGCGAAACGCTCGACGACGTGACGCGAGTCGAACAGTGACCACGGCAACGGCCGGCTTCGATATCGAAGAGTTCCACGCCGCGGCTGTCCAGACCCCTCTCACGAGCGCGTTGACGACATGCGCGAGTTGCTGGTAGAAACGTTGACTGATGCTGGCCATCCGCCACGCGTCGACGACGACGGCAACGTGGTCGTCAGCCGCGGCGCGGGTGATAGTATCGACGACGGCGACCCAGCAAGCCCCCATATCGTCCTCAACACGCACATCGACACGGTCGCCCCACACATCCCCTATGAGCGCGACGGCGACACCGTCCGCGGGCGAGGGGCCTGCGACGCGAAGGGCCCGCTGGCCGCGTTGCTCGCGGCGTTTCTCCGAACTGATCCCGATGCGGGCACGCTGACGCTGGCGATCACACCCGACGAGGAGACCACCCAACTCGGCGCGGCCGCACTCGCCGACCGACTGTCCGCCGACGGCTACATCGTCGGCGAGCCGACCGACCTTGATGTCTGTATCGCCGCTCGCGGGCAGTGTGAAGCCGAGATCACGGTGTCGGGCGCCGGCGGCCACGCGGCCAGCGTTCCGGCCGCCGACAATCCCGTTTTCGGCCTCAAACACGTGTTGGCGGGGCTTGCGAGCTACGACGATGCGGTTGGCCCAAGCAGCCACGATCTCCTTGGCGACCCGAAACTCACCCCAACGATCGTCGCCGGTGGCGACACGCCAAACCGTGTGCCGGATCAGTGTCGACTCACCGTCGACCGTCGGAGCGTTCCGCCGGAAACGAGCGAGGCGTTTGCGTCGTCGCTGGCGACCCATCTCGATGAGACAACTCCCGGCGAGCAGACTGTTTCAGTTGACCTCATTGACCCAGAGACACCGTTTCCTAATCCCTTTGTCACCGACAGCGACGCCGCCATCGTCGACGCGCTCCAGACCGCCAGCGGCGGCGACGTGCGAGCCTTCGGGGCGGCGACGGAGGCCTCTCATTTTGCACCGACCGCGCCGACAGTCGTCTTCGGCCCGGGCGTGTTGGCCGACGACGAGGGCGCGGTCGCCCACGCAGAACGGGAGTACGTTCGCCTCGCTGATGTGCGGGCGGCCGCAGACGCCGTGACGGCTGCCCTCAACACACTGTTCTGAGATCGACGCGGTTGTCGCGCCGATTGTGTAGACACGCTTATTAGTAATCATTCAATAATTTCGACAATGTCAACGCTTCGCGTGCTGCATGTCGGACCGGCCGACCCACCCGACACGCTCACCAACGGGGCTGAGCCGGCGGCGGCCGACACCGAGTTCTCGGTCGACAGTGCCGACACAGCCGACGCGGGAGTGCGTGCCTACGAAGCGGAGTATCCGGACTGTCTCGTCGTTGAACCGCCGCTTGCGGACGATATCGTCGACTTTCTCTCTCGGATCCGCGAGCGAGATCCGGAGCTCCCGATTCTCCTCTTTGCGTCACCGGATGATATCGATGTTGTGAGCCAGGTGCTGGCTGCTGGGGCTGACTACGTGCCGAAAACTGACGGCGACAGCGAAGCCGAGTTGTTGGCCGCCCGAATTGAGACGCTCGGCGGTGTCGGCGGCGAACACCACTCCTCAGATCCATGGCGACAGTCGACGGCGGCCATCTCGCGGCTGTACTCGATCACGAACCAATCGGAGCTGTCCTTTTCGGAGAAGCTTGACCGCGCCCTTGAGGTCGGCACCGCTGAACTCGGCTACCCGTTTGCGTATGCGACTCGGATCGAAAACAGCGATGTTGAGGTGTTGGCCGTCGCCGGGGATCACGACGATATCGCTGTCGGCCAGACAACCGCGCTGTCCGACAACTACTGCCAGCTCACGATCGCCGAAAATGAGCCCGTTGCCATCGGTAACGCCGGCACCGACGACGCACTCTCAGAGCTCCCCGTGTACACCGAAATGGGGTTGGCATGCTACGTCGGCGCGCCGATCACCGTCGACGGCGAGGTGTATGGCTCGCTGTGTTTTGCCGGCAACGAACCCCGCGATCCGGAACTGATCGAGGCCCAGAAGCTGACCGTGAAGACGCTGGCCCAATGGGTTGGCTACGAACTCGAACGCAGCCAGCGCGAGCAGGAGCTCAAACGCCAAATCGAGCGCCTCGAAGAGTTTTCCCACATCGTCTCCCATGACCTCCGCAATCCGCTCAATGTCGCCCAGGGGCGGCTTGAGATCGCCCAATCTGAGTGCAACAGCCCACATCTCGACACCGTGGTTGACGCGCTTGATCGGATGGAGGACATCATTGAGGATACGCTCATGCTTGCCCGACAGGGGCAATCTGTCGACAACATGGAGCCAGTTGAGATCCCTGACCTCGTCGACGACTGCTGGGATGTTATCGAAAGCCCCAACGCTGAACTCCGTGTCGTCGATGACTTCACCGTCCACGGCGACCCCAACCGGCTGTCACATGTCTTTGAGAATCTCTTTCGGAACGCGATCGATCACAACGAAGGGGCGATTACGATCCGTGTTGGCCTCAAGAATGTGATGTACACGAACACGCGCGCGCCAGACAGTGGTACCTTCGGCTTCTTTGTTGAGGACGACGGTCGCGGGGTGCCGGAAGGCCGCCGGGAATCCGTCTTCGATGCCGGTGAGACGACCCGGAAGGACGGCACCGGGTTCGGCCTCCCGATCGTCAAACAGATCGCCGAAGCCCACGGCTGGGAGGTCGAACTCACCGATAGCTTCGATGGCGGGGCGCGCTTCGAGTTTACGAATGTTAGATAAGAATCTACGCTGACGACTCGTCGGTATCGTCTGCCGCGGTGTCGTCGCTATCCTGTTTGTCTGTTGTCTCGCTGTCAACGTCGCTGTCGTCACTGTTGTTGCTCTCGTCGTCGTTGTCAACTTCCTCGCCGTCGCCGTCGTCGCTGCCGGCAGCCGCGTCGCCAGCGTCGGTAGTCTCGTCGGGTGTGTGGTCATCGTCGCCGTGATGTTCCGGTTCGGCTTCCTCAAGGCCGGCTTGCCCTTGAGCGTACACCGGTTTCGTCTTTTCATCGCCAGCGATCGCCTTCGCCGAGAGATACGTCAAGATCGCTAAGGCGACGAATGGGACGATCATCAGTCCAAGCATCACGCCGGAGGTTCTGACGTTGAAACCCCACGGTGTGACCACGACGAAGAGCGCGATGAAAAACAGAATAATCCCCAGTGGGATGAAGTTGACCACCAGATCGAGCATCGTTTCTCGATCAAAGATCTTGGCTTCCATACCACGGGATACTTCAGGGCGCACAAATAGGTTTCCGGTTCGGATCGGCTCAGGCCGGTTGTTGTCGCTTCGGGACGAGCAGCGTGCCGGCAACGACGCCGGCGATGATGACGGCCGCGCTGGCCAACACGGCATAGGCCCGCATCGTCATGTCAGCCCCGACCTGCGGGTTGATATAGAGGATCGCGCCACCGAGGCCGCCCAACAGCAAGGCCATTACCCCAAGGGCACGCCACGGCGCGTCGATGTAGCCGGCCTCTTGGAGCATCCCGGCGATACAGCCACAGAACAACAGCAGGCCGCCGACGGCGACCGGCAACACGTCGAAAACGAGGCCGATCTCGGAGATCGGCACGCCGAGGGCGATAAACAGCGGCCACGGGCTTGCCTTGCGGTACTGGTCGCTGAGTCCCGGCGTCTCGTCCATAGGTGTGTTAGCAGGTGCAGGCTAAAACGCGCTTCGGAAGCAACAGCGAGTGTCTGTGGTTACGGCAGTGTGACGCCGTGTCGACTCAGGAAGTTGCTGGCGGCTTTGATCTCGATGGGGCTGCCGATGATCCGGCACTGTTGGCCTTCGGGTTGGACGACAGTGACCGTGTGTTCGGCTTCGAGATCGTCTTGAATCCCCTCCAGAGAGTGACAGGGGAGTTCGATCTGCGTGCTGTCACGCAGTCGGGTAGGATTCGGCATATCAGTTCATCTGAATGTTAGGCGGATAGCGTATAATCATATCGAAGTCCCTGTTCGAAGTACGAAAACAGATTTCATCGTTATTCTTTGCTCAGCATACTGGCTGTTTTCGAACCAAACTTGCGTCGATTGGAACCACCTAATACAGCGATGGAGTCCCGGTGCTTACCACGGGGGAATCGCGTTATGAACAATACCCAACCGCATAGCACTGTGCCAGCTGACTTCCAAATTGTTGTAAATAGTTAGTACCACATGTGATGTGTAGATGGAGGTTCAACGTACCGCTGTTGTGAAACTCTCTGTCCCTGACGACCGCCGGGATGACCTGAAATTGACGATGGATACTTTCAGGGATGCCGCCCAACGGTTCGTTGATCGTGGGTGGGAGGGCAACAACGACGGCTACGTGATTACCTCTCGCTCCCACGTCCAATCACTCGTCTATGACGATATTCGAGACGATACTGGCCTTCATTCCGACCTCTGTGTTGGCGCAGCGAATCATGCTGCCGACGCACTTCGAGGTGTCGTCGACCGCATGAAAGAGGGTGAAAAAGTCTCTAAACCAGTGTTCACGTCGAATACAACCGTCTACAATACCAGTGCAATCAGCTATTTTGACGGGTATTGTACGCTTGCAGCCTACGGTAGTGGTCGTGTGACAGCTGAATACGTCTATCCGGACGATTCCATTCAGGCCGAGTACATGGAAAGCGACGAGTGGGGCAAACAGGGGGCAAAGCTCCGATACGATCACCAGACAGATACCTACTACCTCCACGTTACTGTAGTGAGAGAACGTGATGACCCGCAGGAAGAGGCCGCGGGCAGAACAGTCCTTGGCGTAGATCGAAACGTGGACGGGTATCTTGCTGTGACTAGCTCCGGCGCGTTCATCGGTAACGCCGACTACTTCAATCACAAACGCCGCGAATACGAACGCCGTCGTGGAAATCTTCAACAACAGAGCACGCGGTCGGCACATCTTACAATTGAATCCATAGGCGAGCGCTTCAGTCGATGGAGTGAGGACTACTTGCACCGTGTGTCGAAACAGGTTGTTTCCGAGGCTGTCGCCAACGGGTGCGATGCAATCGTACTGGAAGACTTAGACCAGATCGGCGAACGGATCAGCAACGGCAAAAAATTCCAGCAGTGGGCGTTTCGAGAGGTGGGTCGGCAAATCACGTACAAGGCGAAAGCCGAAGGGATCACGGTTGAAGTAGTGAATCCGGCCTACACAAGCCAGCAGTGTAGCCACACCGAATGTGGATTCACGCACGAGAATAACCGTAACGGCGACGAATTTCGCTGTCAGAAGTGCGGCAAGGAGCTACACAGTGATTACAACGCGGCTCGCAACATAGCGGCGCGGTATCTTCGGAATTGGCGTAAGTCTGGTTCCGAAGGGGCAACCAATCACCTTGCCCTCAAATCAGGAACAGTGAACGGGAGTGGCGATTACACGCCCACCGCTTCAAGCGGGTAGACCGAGAGTTCACTGACAAACCCCGGCGTTCACGCTGGGTGTAGGTGATCTGAATGGACAGCCTTTTCGACGGCAATGGCCCACTGACCGATAATGGGACTGGAGGAGGAGATCGAATCGATCCGCGAGGAGATCGCCGAAACCCCGTACAACAAGTCGACGGAGGCCCATATCGGTCGGCTGAAGGCGAAACTCGCCGAGAAGAAAGAAAAACTCGAAAACCAGTCCTCCGCCGGCGGCGGTGGCGGCTATGCCGTCGAGAAACACGGCGATGCGACTGTCGCCCTTGTCGGCTTTCCCAGCGTCGGCAAATCGACGCTCATCAACGCGCTGACCAACGCCGACAGCGAAACCGGCTCCTATGAGTTTACGACGTTGGATGTCAACCCTGGGATGCTCAAATACCGCGGCGCGAACATCCAGATCCTCGACGTACCCGGCCTGATCGAGGGCGCGGCCGACGGTCGTGGTGGCGGCCAAGAGGTGCTCTCGGTCGTCCGCACGGCCGACCTTGCGGTGTTCATGCTTTCTGTCTTTGAGATCGACCAGTACGAACGCCTGCATGAGGAACTCTACAACAACAACATTCGCCTCGACACGGAGCCACCGAGCATCCACATCCGCCAACGACACAAAAACGGGATTCAGGTCAACAAAAGCGACAGCGTCAGTCTTGACGAAAACACGATCAAGGAAGTGCTCCGGCAGAACGGCTACGTCAACGCCGAGATCACGGTTCGTGGCGACCCCTCGATCGACGAACTCGTCGACGGGATGATGGACAACCGCGTCTACATCCCCTCGATGGTCACGGTTAACAAGGCTGATCTGATCGACGAGGACTACCTGCCGACCGTCCACGAGAATCTCCGTGAGCACGACATTGATCCCGAGGAGTGTATTTTCATCAGTGCCGAAGAGGAGAAAGGTCTCGATGGCCTGACCGAGCGCATCTGGGACGAACTCGGCCTCGTACGGATTTACATGGACAAACCCGGCCGCGGCGTCGACTACGACGAACCGCTTGTCCTGCGCGAGGGCGACACCATCGGCGACGCCCTCACGAAGCTTGGCGGCGAGTTCGAGGATCGGTTTCGGTTCGCCCGCGTCAGCGGCCCGAGCGCGAAACACGACGACCAGCAGGTCGGCACGGATCACGAACTGGCCGACGAGGACGTATTGCGGATCATCAAGAGTCGGTGATCAGTGGAAGTATCAGAAACAGATTTTCACAACAGAGCAAGGCACAACATCTATGGATTATAATTATTCTATCCGGTTACCGAGATCGGTTCGGGCTATCACTGTTCTTGCTGTGGCCAGCATCATCCTCTACTATTCAGTGGTCGCCCCGCCAGGATCGGACGCGATTTCATACGGCCCGTTTGGTGTCTTTGCGTATTCAGTCTGGCTCCATGCAATGGCTTACGCTGGCTTGGCCGGTACACTCACGTACACTCTGTGGGGCTATGGGCGGCGGATCGAAGCACGTGGGGGGTTCTACGGGGCCTCAGGATACGGGCTTGCAATCGAACTCCTGCAGTATCCACTAGCTGAGCGGACGTTCGCTGTGGTGGATATTGCGATGAATACTTTTGCTGCGACTGTTGCTGTTGTGGGGTGGCTGGTTATTTTGCGGCCGCTCTTGCAGCGTGTGTAGTAAAATTATTATTTTAACAACACTATATGCAACTTTCACTCAAAGTGTGACAGAGTATCTCCTTATTTTCTAATGTAGAAATCCGAGCAGTTTTGTGTATGATTTACTGAGAAATATTATATGCACATTCTTGTTACAGGTGGAGTCGGATTTATTGGCGGCCACCTCGCTGAGTCGTTCCTTCTCGACGGTCACGATGTGACCGTTCTCGACAATTTCGAGCCTTTCTATGCCAAGGGGATAAAGAACCACACGCTTGAGATTCATCGCAAGGTGGCTGCAAACGGTGAGTCAGAATATCGATTCGTTGAGGGTGATGTGCGGGAACCAGAGACTGTTCGTGAAATCGTTGAAGATGTGGATATCGTGGTTCACCAGGCTGCACAAGCAGGGGTACGCACGAGCGTAGAGAATCCTCGAAAGGTAGCCGATATCAATGTCGACGGAACCGTGAACCTACTGGAAGCCTCAAAAGAGGCCGATGTGGACAGAGTGATTCTCGCGAGTTCTTCGTCGGTATATGGTAAGCCCAACTCCTTACCCTACGCAGAAGATCATCCAACTGAGCCTGTGAGTCCCTACGGCGTGACGAAGCTGACTCAAGAGCACATGGCGCGGGTGTACACGGAGTTACATGGGCTACCAACTGTCTGTCTGCGCTACTTTACTGTGTACGGCCCGCGGATGCGCCCCAATATGGCGATTTCGAATTTCGTCTCGCGGTGTCTTAACGGCGAGCCGCCGGTGATCTACGGGGACGGGACGCAGACGCGCGATTTTACCTACGTGGCTGATGTAGTGGACGCGAATCGGACGCTGTTGAAATCGGATGCGGCCGACGGCGACGTATTAAATATCGGGAGTTCGGACAACATCTCGATTCAGGAGTTGGCTGAAACGGTGCGTGATCAGCTCGCGCCAGAGTTAGAGATTATGTATGAATCTGCGCGCGAGGCTGACGCCCAGCACACGCACGCGTCCGTTGAGAAGGCTGGTGAGGTGATCGGCTACGAGCCGTCGCGGACGATCACGGAGGGGGTCGGCGAGTTTATTGAGTGGTACCAGTCGAACCGGGAGTGGTACGAGCCACTGGTGCAGGAGTCGTAACCTCGGACGCTGGTTCTACGTTCGGTTGGGACGTATAGACCTAAAATGTGTTCGCCGACCGACAGGTTCACGTGGTTTGTGACCGAGATAGGGCTGCTGTGATGGTCGCCGGGCGTGGAAGCCGACTCGGCGAGCTCACCGATGATCGACCGAAGGGACTCGTTGACGGGGTGGGCGATCCCTGCTCGCGCACGTTTTCGAGGCGGCGACTGAAGCTGGAGCCGACGAATCGGTCGTCGTCAGATACGAGGCGGGGCGGATTGTCGACCGCTTCGACGGCCCTGATGAAGTACCCCCACCAGCGCGAGCGGAGTGGATAAGATTACACCGTGTTACAGGTGTAGCCGTACGTCGACGGAATGTCTCTCCACGTGAACGGTCACAATGTCTTTACGGAGAGTGTTGGGGGCCGATTGAGGCTGTCTAAGAGGTCAACGCCGCGTTCGCGGTAGAGAGAGTCCTGCCCGCGGCCGCGGCGACGACTGGCGTGGTCCGGACGGACGATGCGGGACGCGTGGCGGTAATTATCGAGAAGCTGGCAGATCTGAGGTCACCGCTTGTAACGACCAGGTCTTACGTTCTGCTGAAGTTTCACACGTATGTGCTGGTCCGGCTATCGCCCGAGGGGGAGTACCAGTTGAGCGAGGTCGTGGACCGAGGCCGTGGAGTTGTTGGTGCGAGTGGGTGCGAGGCGGGGATCGTTCGGCTCGGCGAGTACATGAACATGAACACCCTGCAGACTTGGTACAGATACTCGAGTTGATGTGGGAAGAGTGAGGCTCGGTGGATGAGTTAGAGTGTGTACGCGGATCGTGGTCAGATAGCGAAAAGAGACCGACGACATTATTGGGGTCGTCATCTCAGATCGAACAACATACTGCTATGTCCTCATCAGATCCTGAACCGGTCTCCAGACGTGAGAAACTCGACGCACTCCGCGACGTGGCGCGGTACAATCCGAAGTACACGATGGCGGTCGTCGTACTCGGAATCATCGCCGCGGTTCTTGAGGGCGTCGGCTTGAGTTTTATCCTTCCGATTGTCGAACTCGTCCAACTCCGGGATCCCGCCGCAGAAGCGGAGGGGCTGCTCGCGGTGTTCGTGACTGCCTACCAGACACTCGGAATCCCGTTCACGCTGGGCTACGTCGTGGTTGGCGTGTCGGCCGTGATGGTCGCGCGGTACACGACCAGTTTCGCGGTCGCATGGTACCGGGAGGCACTGCGGACTTACTACATTCGGGACCTCCAGACGCGGGCGTTCCGGAACGCGCTGAACGCGCGCGTTGAGTACTTCGATAAGGAAGGATCTGATGACATCCTGAATGCGATCGTTACGCAAACGAACTATGGGGGGCGAGTAATTTCCCAAGGGATCAAATTCACTCAGCAGCTCTTTCTTGCCGGCGTGTATTTCGCCGTCGCACTGGTGATCGCACCGGTGCTAACGATTATCACGGGGGTTGTCCTTGGTGGCTTCTCAGTCTTCTTTCGACGAGTCCTCGACTCGGGGTACGAGGTGGGAGACAAGGTCGCCGAAGCGAACGAACTCCGACAGGAGGCCGCACAGGCTGGGACACAAGGCATTCGTGACGTGCGAATCTTTGGGCTTGCCGAGGAACTCTTCGAGGACTTCACGGACGCAATCGAGCAGTTCACCAAATCGCGGATCGTCCTCCGGCGCAACGAGGCCGCGATCAACAACTTTTACAACCTCGTCGTCGCGGTGTCGGTGTTCGTCCTCATCTATCTCGCTTTAACGTTTGCGAACCTCTCGGTCGGCGAACTCAGTGTATTCCTCTTTGCGATGTTCCGACTCGGACCGAAGGCGAGCCAAGTGAACACACTGTACTACAAGGTGGAGAACAACCTGCCGCATCTCGTCCGTACTATACAGTTTACCGCCGAGCTAGCAACGTACAATGAGCCGATCGGCTCGAGCCAGGACGTTCCTGAAGAGATCCGGGAAGTGGAGTTTGACGACGTCCACTTCTCGTACGACGACGAAGAGGAGGTTCTCCGGGGGATTGCCTTCACGGTCGAGAAGGGCGAGTTCGTCGGGTTCGTCGGACAATCGGGTGCGGGGAAATCGACGATCGTCTCGCTTCTCGCCCGGCTGTATCCGGTAGACGAAGGTGAAATCAGAGCGAACGGGTCCGATCGACGAGATGGATATCACAGAGTGGCGCGACCGACTCTCGATGGTCAGACAGGATCCGTTCATATTCAACGACACGCTTCGGTACAACCTGACGCTCGGGAATCGCGAGGTCTCGGACAAAGAACTCGATCGCGTGTGCTCTATCGCGAAGGTCGATGAGTTCGTCGACGAGCTCCCAGACGGGTATGACTCGTTGTTGGGAGACGACGGGGTTCGGTTGTCGGGTGGCCAGCAACAACGCGTCGCGCTTGCGCGGGCACTCCTCGATGACGCTGATGTGTTGATCCTCGACGAGGCGACGAGCGACCTCGACTCGAATCTGGAAAAGCAGGTTCAGCAAGCGATCGAGGAGATGACCGAGACTACGCCATCGTGACGATCGCCCACCGGCTGTCGACGGTGAAAAATGCTGACCAGATCTACACGGTTGAGGAAGGCCGAGTCACAGAAATCGGCCAGCACGACGAGCTCGTTGAGGAAGGCGGAAAGTACGCGGAACTGTATGGGATCCAGTCGAGTCAGTAGTATTTCGAACAGATATTCGACCTTAATTCTAACCCGTTCTACAAACGGGAACTGTTTTACTCGCCGGGTAAGGGGTGTTAGGTAATGGCAGAAGATGTGTTGTCGATCATCCCTGCTCGAAAAGGCTCCAAAGGGATCCCACGGAAGAACATAAGGGAACTTGATGATCGGCCCCTAATCGCCCATGCGATAGAAACTAGTAAAAATACATCAGAGATAGATTACACAATCCTAACGACGGACAGTAACGAGATTGCTCAGATCGGACGGAGGTATGGCGTAGATAACGTTATCCATCGACCAAAAGAATTGGCAACAGATGAAGTACCTCTTGCCCCAGTAATCAAACATGCATATATGGATTCTGGTAGAGACTCAGAATATGTCCTGTGTTTCCAACCGACAGTACCACTCATCTCAAAATCATCAGTAGGTGAAGGAATTCAGCGTGGATTACAAAACAAGTCAGATAGTGTGATCTACGTTAAGGATAGCACTCATCAGTATTGGAAGCAGTCGGAGAGAGGATATGAACCAATCTCATCAGATAGGAAGAATCGCCAACAGATGGAACCGATCTATGAAGAGATTGGGATGTTTCTCTCACATCGATCGCTTGTAGAAAATGGCCAGCGTATCAGTGACGATCCGTTATTTTATAAAGTAGATAGAAACGAGGGTGTCGATATCGACACGTACGAGGATTGGAAAGTAGCTGAGAGTATCCTTCAACGAAAACAGATCGTATATCGACTAACTGGAAATGCTGAGACAGGGACAGGTCACGTTTACAGGGGAATCACTCTCGCAGACCACATCTTCGAGCATGATATTGTTTTTGCCGTTGAAAAGAAAGACGAACTCGCTATAGAGAAACTCGCCGAATGTAATTATGAATATCGTGTGTTCGACGACGAACAAGCAATACTGGGATATATTGGAACAAATAGCCCAGACATAGTTGTCAACGATATTCTGGACACGAGCATAGAGTATATGGAATCACTCGCGGAGTTCGACTCCCGTATTGTGAACTTTGAGGATCTCGGTGTGGGGTCGAAGAACGCCGATGCGGTCATCAACGCCCTATATGAGAATTCGACACCGCCAGAGAATCACTACTTCGGCTCAGAGTACTTCTGTCTCAGAAGTGAGTTTCGATATGCTACCCCGTTATCAGCGATCCCATCCGTCGAAAGGATCATGATCTCATTCGGTGGAACCGACGAGAACGATCTAACCGCGAAAACGCTTCGTGCACTTTCCGAACTTGATGAGGGATATCACATCGACGTTGTACTCGGACTGGGATATACAGGTGAGGGTCGTCTCGATGCGATAATGGATGAATTTTCTCCATCAACTCGTATCGATATCAATCAGAACATTAATTTCATGGCAGAGCGAATGGAGCAGGCAGACCTGCTCATCACCTCGAACGGAAGAACATTATATGAGGCAGCATCGCTGAATCTTCCCATGATCTCCATCGCACAGAACAACCGGGAACAGAAGCATCCGTTCGCACATATTTCCCGGGGGTGCTTTCGCTCGGTCACGCAAACTATGTTTCCGAGGAGAACCTACGGGCAGCAGTAGAGGACTACTGTTCCGACCGAGAACAACGAGAAATGATGAGACAAGAACTTTCCACACACGACATCGCAAACGGCATAGAGCGTATCAAAAAGGTCCTGCTCGAGAAAACCAATGGAAATTAACGGAACAACCTTGGATGATCCAAGTGATCCATATCTGATCGCAGAGATCGGTGTTAATCATTTCGATATCGGGGAAGAACGTGATACCCCTCCACTCGACGCCGCGAAAAGGATGGTTATAGAAGCAGCGGACGCTGGCGTCGACGCCGTGAAGTTCCAATCGTACTCTGCCGATAGTCTGGCTTCGAAACAATCTCCTGCATACTGGGACACTGAGCAGGAGAGTACCGAAACACAGTACGAGCTGTTCGAGCAGTACGATGACTTCGGGAGACAAGAATTCGAAGAAATTGCGACATGGATTGAAGAGAACTCCAGTGTCGATTTCCTTTCGACGCCATTCGATTTCGAGGCCGTGGATTACCTCGAAAGTCTCATACCCGCATACAAGATCGCTAGTGCAGATATCACGAATCATCCGCTAATTCGTCATATTGCGCAAAAAGATAAGCCGATCCTTCTGTCAACAGGGGCAAGCACTATCGGGGAGATCGACGATGCTGTCCAAGTGATCGAAGAAGAAACACCAAACCCAGAACTGGCTATTCTTCATTGTATACTTCAATATCCAACAGATCTCGAGAATGCGAATCTCGCAATGATCGAACATCTTAATCGAATCTATCCGGAGTATACAGTTGGATATTCAGATCATGTTCCACCGGATGAAGGAATGGTCACACTTTTGAACTCAGTATTCCACGGATCCCGAGTTATTGAAAAACATTTTACGCTTGACAAATCAATCGAAGGGAACGATCATTATCATGCCATGGATCCAAATGATATACGGACATTTCGGGAAAATTTAGATCATATTGATAGAACAACTGGATTAGCCAAAAAACAGCCGATTAAGGCAGAGTCTGACAGTCGAATCCACGCACGTCGAAGTCTAGTCGCAGCTCAAGATATTGAAGAAGGAGAAGTACTAACACGGGAAAACTTATCAATCAAACGCCCCGGCAAAGGGATATCCCCAACAATGATTGATGAAGTGGTGGGAAGAACGGTTCAACACGAAATTAAGTTAGATACAGTAATAACGTGGGGAGATTTATGACCAGCCCATGGCCTGTCAAATATAGATACAAGACCATGGAAAATTCACAAATCACGGATATCAATCTAGAGGGATACTAGCGATGGTCATTTTCTCATAACAGATGATGAATCTTCAAAAGAATATTCGAAAGAAACACTCTCATATCAACCAAACGAATCAGTATCTGAAGAGAGATTGTCTGATGGAACAAGTCTCATATATAATAATCAAAAAGCGGTGTATTCACAGTTTGATGATGCTGAAGTTTGGGGGTTCGGGACATTTTTCAACGAGAATGGATTCCATACCAAAGCTCTGGAATCTATTAGAAATGTCGATGACTTAATTAGATTACTTCGCGATAAGCTTAGAGGTCACTACGTATTTGTGATTAATTCTGGAGAAGATATACAAATTATCACAGATAAACTTGGCCTGATAAATGTATTCTATTCAAATGCTAACGGTGTTTATATTTCGACAGATCCTGTTCTTGTATCAATATGTAGTTCAAATGTTGCATTAGCTGAACAAGAAGCTAAAGAATTTATTCTGAATGAAGCAACAGTCGGGAATAAAACTATATTCACTGGGACAGAGCGGCTAGGGTTTGGACAGGGTATTACAGTAAAAAATGGAGATCTCACAACAGATCCAATTCATACGTACTCTATTGAGGAAATATCATTTGAAAAACACATAGAGCGAATATCTAATTATTTTGAACAAATTAGCGAATATCAGGGACCAATCGCCGCAGATATTTCTGCTGGATTCGACACTAGAACCGTTGCAGCCGTAGGACATGCAACAATCAATAATCTAGCCGGCAATACAAATCCCAATCCGAATGATCGAGGTGCGGATGAAACAATTTCACCTAAGATTGCCAGCAAGTTATCCATTCCTCTGTCAACTATCAAAGTTGGAGATAGATACCAAGAAGACCAGCAAATTATGATTCATGGGACTACACTTGGAAGAGACGTGGCACGCTCATCCCGCTTACCGAAACGAATGGAGAAAAAGTACCAGGAATTCGATCTTATCCTCGGCGGATATGGTGGAGAGACCCTTCGAGCCAAATATAATGGTAAGTCAATATCAGATTACTATAACGCAGATCGATCAAAGGAACTTTTTTCTGATTCGTCATATAGAAAACAGCTCCTCTCAAAGATTTCATCTTATCCAGACATAAACACGAATAAACAGAAAATGAATTTAATATATACAATCGATCGGATGCGAATTTGGGGCGGCTCATGGATTACTATGTCATCTATTTATGGAGATGTTCTTCATCCGTTTATGGACTGGTATTTAATTAATCCCGTCTTCTCGCGTTCGCCAAAAGATCTAAAAAATGGCGTATATCAAGAAAAAATAATCGAGCACTTTGCACCACAACTCAGCGGAGTTCCTATAAATGCCACGAGCAAAATGGATCAGAAATATAGAAATACGAAGAAACAATTAGCAAAATGCATAAAAAAGAGCGA
Organism: Halonotius sp. GCM10025705; assembly: GCF_042662885.1. NCBI lineage: Archaea > Methanobacteriati > Methanobacteriota > Halobacteria > Halobacteriales > Haloferacaceae > Halonotius > Halonotius sp. GCM10025705. Next base: position 247,227 of record NZ_JBHSZD010000001.1, read on the forward strand.
TATTTTAACGACAACCGCAAAAAAGATACTTGCACTAGCGGATTCCACTGCTGACGATAAGCGTGTTTCACAATCTGATAATATTGATTTTAATGATATAGAACGCTCAGTCTTTACTACCCTAAATATTAACAAAGATACCCTACAGAGCTCGGCAGATTTAAATACGGTTTCCAGACTTCGCTCTGTATCTGCCTTTATTAACTACATGAAGAGAGAATCAAGTCAATTAGACGACTGATGTGCGCTGTCATTCAATTATTTTCAGTCCAATATAAAATAAACCTTACGTGTGAAAGGGGGGGTGTTATCGCGATCTTCCAAGATTACTAGGAAGACTTTCTATAAGCTCGATCATTTTCGGTCTCACATGCTTCAATCGTTTAGATACTCGATCAAATTGACTAAATCCATCATTTAGATCTGATTCCAAATTATCAAGAATTTCCTCAACAGGTTGCTTATATGAGTCTTGTGCGAAAGACTGGACATCGCTAGGAGTATTTAGCGATTCGGAGACGCCTGTACCTCGACCATCAACTTGGAACAAGTAACTCGGGTGCCCTTGAGCGAGGAAGTAGATGTGACCATGGACTCGAAAGCCGATGTGGACATCTATCTCTCTATATTGCTCAATCTTTTCGATATCATACGCTGGATTGATGATTGTGTAGCCGTTCCGTTCTGCGACCCATTTGAACCGTCGAAGGTGGAGTGAGCGGATAAATGGGGTGTGTTCATCCGAATAGATCCCGCGGTGGAACGAGCAGTATAGATCAGTATCCGGATATTCATTAGCTACCCGACTTAGCAGATATCGGAATTGCTTTCGATAGTATCTGGACCGAGGGACGGCTGTTGAAATAACAAGGCTGTCAACAGACTCGGGTTTGTAGAATGAATGTTCTAACTTATCAAGAGCATACCAAGCTGGACACCCAACCAATTCTACATTGTCAATTCCATGTTTCTGAAGCACACGCTTTGTTGGTAGATCCCGAACACCAGAAAATTCAATCAGTTCGTGAATCCGTTCAAACATTTGAATTGATTCACTAGTAAAGCTATATTCTTCTTCTGACGTCCCCTTCCATCCAGGGCCAAGCGGATATATAGGAACGCCCGCGTCAAGTATATCATCCAGTGACGGGTACACGCCTGGATAAAAATTTTCATGATATGCCGGTCCCCAGCTATAATAACAGCATCTGTATTGCTGATTTTTTTAATTTGCTCTGGAGAGAGTTCTTCACGAACCATGTCAAGTTCATAGATTTCGTCGTCACTGATTCCAGCGTACTCATTGAGGAGATTTTTTGCTCTATGGTATATTAAGAAATCTCCAACGTTCTTTTTTGCTCCATGAAATAGGGTGTACTTCATCAACTCCTCCTCATTGCTAGGGGTAATTAGCTTTCATATATTTGGATTGGGTAGAGACCAGGTAGATTACTGCTTGTCTAGATACTAGTCAACAGTTCGTTTTAACCCTTCACGTAGTGAGACTGTTGGCTCATAGCAAAGTTTATTTTTACTTTCGAGATATCTGCCTTGGACTGACTAATATCTCCATCCCGGGGTTCGGTATCAATAATATCAGTCGATCACATCGGGTTAGTGCAAGTGTCCGCTCGGAGGAGATGTGCAACCAACCCGAGCTGACAACGAGCTAAAGGAAGAACATCTGCTTAATTTTGTCGTCAACAACCTCGAAGAGGAACTCCCGATAGACCTTGGAGAGAATGTCGGTACTTCCCGACCGAAAGCTTAGCAGCCATGTTGACTCCAGCTGAGTCGAAGAATCTCACGGCGGTTGCCAAATAGTTCTCAGTGCTGCGGCGTGAACAATGGAAAGCGGCGGTACAATCGGTTTCTACCGTTGTTCTTGGCGAGTGCTGTAGCTCGGAGAGGGCTGGCCCGAGGCCGCGGGCTGGCTCAGCCCGCGGCCGGGGCGTACGCGTCGGGGACGCCCACACCGTTCCTCTCAATCTCCCACCGCCGCTCTAACTCTGTCTCCAATTCATGGCGAATCCAGTCACAGAACGTCGTGAACGTGAACTGCTCGGGCAGGTCGCGCCCGCCCTGCTGTGGGCGGGCGACGACCGCCCATCGCAACACGAGCCACAGGTTCTCCAAGAGAAAGCTGACGATCACGAAGGCAAACCTGACGAGTGGATCTTGTGTCGTCGTGGTTGCTCTCGCCTGCGAAACAACCGATAACTCGTCTCTATTGCCGAGCGTTTCCGATAGCGACGTTCGACCTGTGAGGGCGTGCGATCCTCGAGATCGCACGCCACGTACCCTCGCACAACTTCACCGTGCTTGCCCCGATCACCGTTCTGATAGGACACAGAAACTGCGAGCGGGAAGCGGAGTTCCCGCTCGCTGTCTTTGTACATGCGGTAGGAGGTCATGTACGAGCAGTGCGTGTCGAGCTTATCCTTCATGCGCTCGCCCTTTGCTTTCACAGGAATCACAGTCGTCGCTAACTTGCGTGCGCGACGAATCACCCGTTCGTTGTAGAAGCCGCGATCAGCGAGCAGAAGATCGGTTTCGAATGGGTAGGTGCCGACGCGGTCGAGGACGCGCTCGACCGCGTCGGCTTCCTTCTCGTCGCTGCGGACGTAGGTGAGTGCCAGCGTTACTGGCTTGCCGTTTGAGACGACGTAGGCCGTGCAGTAGCGGTGGCAGGTCGTAGTACCGTCGGTTGGTGTGGTTGTACAGAGTTCACCGCTGTCCTCGTCGGGCGATCCATGGTATGAGTTATCGACGAAGTCAATGGAGACGATTCTCGACCGGTCAGGGTCGAGAATCGTCAGTGCGAGGCGACGAAAGAGGATGTTAGCAGCCATTTCGAGTTGATCACGCTGCAGCGTATGCAACTAATCGAGGACAGTATCATCGCAAGGTGTGTCGTCCGTCTGGGAGGTGACTTCCCAGACGGACGTTTGATTGACGCTGGCCATCGTGACGACCGGCCAAATGTCGTCGGAATCGAGGGGCTACCCCTCGATTCCTCCCATTGGAAGTTGCTGAATCACATCAGCCGCTGCTTCTTTCACATCTGCTGCCGAAAGAACACCGTCTGGTTCGGGTTGCTTGAACACATCCACGAACCAGACATCCACCAAAATCAGAGCGACGCTATTCTCAGTACCTCACAAAGGCTGTAAGTTGAGTGGTCTGCTTGCCGAGGTGTGACTAACGAAAATCAGCAAGCAGACGGTGACATCCACGAAGACCAACTCCTTAATTTCCTCGTTAACGCACTCAATGGTTCGTTTGGCGTAAGTTTCGGTGAAAACGCTGACTTCGAACCCGAGGACATCTACGAGGTTCTCGTCGGCGCGACCGCCGACGGAACCTCGATCTCCACGCTCTGCGACCGGAGTAATGACAGCCCATCAGGGACGAACATCCTCCATCATCTCAGGACAAAATTCGATTTTGAGACCGTTAGCACGGTTGGAAACACGCTTCTACAGGAACACACGCTTGAGTTACTCCCCGAGCAGGTGGAGATCGTCGTTGATCTCCACCTGCGGCCCTACTACGGTGATAGAGACGAGACTGACGGTCTCTATTACAACGAGGCAAAGGCTGGAACCACCGCATTCCATGCCTACGCCACACTGTACGCCCGCGTTCGAAACAAACGGTACACACTGGCGGTGCGCCGTCTCACAGACGGCGACACCGCCGCCGAAGTCCTCGCAGAGTTCCTTGGACTCCTCGACGACTTCAACTTCGAAGTCAAAGCGCTCTACGTTGACAGTGAATTCTATGACGGCAAGTGCCTCACGCTGATGCAGGCGCACAACCACGCCTACGTCGTCCCGATCATCAAGTGGGGCAATGCAATCAAGAAAGAGCTCTCTGAAGGCTGGAGTCGTGAAATTGAGCACGACCTCACAACAGAATTCGACGGTCACGAATGGACCGTCGAATTCCCGGTAATGATCGACTGTACCTACCAAATGGGGCGATACGATGTACACGGGGTGGCGCGTCACGGCTACGCCGCTGACGCGCCGTTCATCGACACACCACGTGATGCCAGACACCACTACAGCAAGCGGTTCGGCATCGAATCGAGCTACCGATTGGCCAAGCAGAGCCTCGCTATGACCAGTTCTCGTGATGCTGGGTTGCGGCTGCTGCTGTTTGTTCTGAGTCTCGTCCTCCAGAACAGCTGGCGATATCTTCACTGGAAGTACGTGGCGGCGCCGCGACGCGGCGGCCGCCACCTCTGGGAGTGGTCGTTCATTGAGTTTTGCGAGATGGTACTCCGCGCAGCATGGACAGTACTTGGCGTTCGTCGATCCGTTCCAGCGAATCAAGCACTGGACGAGCGGTTCTTCCGATAGCTGTCGCCAGAATGGGCGACCGTAGTGAGTGGCAACACTGTCGCGTCGGCGGCAGATCGCCGCCGACAGCGACTGCAGAGGCAGAAGATCCTGTTCACGACATCTCGACGATCAGATAGTCACCGAATCCACCGATTCAACATCCGCTATCGGCAGTGGTGGACTTCTCGATGTGATCGACTGAGGATGAGCTGGGCGTGCGACCGGAAGGTCGCCGCCCAGCGTTCTGGCGGGAATACGATCTCATCGTCAGCCTGCTCGGTGAACAGATCCAACAACCCACGACTCACTAACAGCGACAACAACGCCGCATACACCAGAATCTCCACGATATGTTTCTTGCTCGTGTCGAACTCATCCAGGTCGTACTGCGTCTTCAACTCACGAAACAGCAATTCTACCTCCCATCGACACCGGTACAGCGTCGCTATCTCTGTCGGCAAGAACTCTTCTCGCGGCAGATTTGTGATGTACAGATGGTAGTCGTCGGCGTCCTCATCGCGGACGCCGACGACGCGGAACCGTTTGCTATCCCACGACTGCGTCTCCTCGTACCCCCGTCGCTGAAACGTCGCTTCAACCTCCACGTCGATGTACTCTCGGTGGAGGTCGTCGACGACGTCCTGTACCTTTTCGCCCTCCAAGGGAATGGCGTCGCCACGCCATTCCCGTAATTCCGCCGTTATCTCCGGGTTTACGTTCTGCTTCAGCCGACTCACGAAGTAGCCGTCGTTTTCGTCGATCAACGCAAAGCGGCGGTACTTGAAGTACGCCTGGTCGAACAGCACCAACCGGTCTTCCAGCCACGGTCCCGTAGAAAATTCGGTACTGTCGTGTGCTTTCTCGTCAGTGACGCTGAACTGGTCGATGGTTTGCTCGGTGACGTTGTGGAGCAGGTGGAGCCGCGCTCCACCCTGCTCCCCTCGCCGTGGTTGGTAGGTGTCTGCGAGGAATCGATGCAACCGCAAGATAGTGCCGTCAGCGATCATCACGTCGCGGAATCGGTCGATGTTCGCGTCGACAGTACTGGGAACAGCGACCTCGTCGATGCCGTGCTCGACGAGGTCGCGCAGGTACTCCGCAAGCGTCGGCGTCAGCCGCTGGTAGAACCCGCTTGGACAGAGTGTGTCATCGGCGGTAGAGTTGTAACTGCGACGGAAATCGGCGAGAGAACGGGTTTCGCCGGCAGTAAAGCCGAACACGAGTGACCAGACGAGTGGCGGTGCCTGGAGATCGCGGTTGCGTTCGACCACGCCGATGTCCTCGGCGTGGTCTTCCAGCATCTCGGACGGAAAGAGAGTAGTGAGTCGACGCTCAATTCGTCGTGAGGAGGCTTCGTCTTGCACAGACTCGCCTCCTCACTCCTCTCAGAAGGGTACCACGATAAGCGACTGCTTTCATGCGATTATGCTGTTAAGTGAAGACGAATGATTCTGCACTTCATCGTTCAGTCAAAATATACGTGTGTTGGATTTAGCAGTCTTAGCAGCTATAGTTGCGATTTATAGCATATCAAAAATCCTATTCGGCCGCTGTATTGCGATCAACAAGCCATGGAATTATACATCTGGGTCGACTGGACGCACCACTACCGAAATTAATACCGACATTGAAGTCGGGCACACAGAGGACATTACCATTGGTATCGAACAAAACACAGGAAGCGACCAGACGATCGTGGGCGATGAACATCTAACAGACTTCCAAGTCACAGATTACCGACCGAAAGCGGTCGAGGACAGCTAACCGGAGTGTGCCTGAATAAAAGATCCTAAGACTAATGATGTATCGGCGGAAGCATTTCTATATGAATCTACCTAAGAAGGTAATTCGGAAAGCAAAAAAGACGGTCAGCGGCTTGCTTCAATCAATCCCATTCGTTGAGGGACAATTGCTCGTGGCAGAATCGCAAGAGATGAACAACAGAGAGGACATACACAGGTATTGGGAATCTAGATCAACGAATGATGATAAAAACAATCCCAGAGAATATTTGAATAAGACGGCACGTAGCCAGTTCTTGTTCGAATTACTGGATTCTCATGCCGAATACGAGGACTCAATTTTAGAGGTCGGGTGTAACGTTGGTCGTAATTTGAACTATATTCACTCTGAGAACTATACAAATGTTCACGGAATAGAGATAAATCCAGAGGCGATATCTATCTTGGAATGTGAGTATTCCGAGATGGCAGCCGATGCCACCATTCACAACTCTTCGGTCGAGAAGATAATTACGAAGTTTGATTCGGACGAGTTTGATGTCGTTTTCACGATGGCAGTCCTTGAGCACATCCATCCAAAAAGTGAGTGGATATTTGATGAGATGGCGAGGATCTGTGGGGATGTTCTAATTACAGTGGAGGATGAAGGAAGTAATACGACTCGGCATGAGCCACGAAATTACGGAGATATTTTTTCAAGTCTTGGATACAGAGAAGTGAAAACGATCCATCAAAAGGACTTTCCGGAAGGGGTAGTAGAAACCGAATCGTTTGTTGCTCGCGTCTTTGAGCAATCGTAGTCGTCGTCCAGATGTTCTGTCTTTTTTGAAGCCTTCGCGGAAGGCCTCCTGTATTCGTTCGTCCGCTTTGGCGTATTCCGACCGGGCTGTCTTCCAGGACAGCCCGGCCTCCGACATCAATCCACGAACATCGACGGCACACGAACGCTTCTCGCTGCCGCGCTAGAACACGATATCGATTCCTTTGTCTAGATCTCGACGGACGAGGTGTACGGTACGATCGAATCTCAGTCGATTACATCAAGAAGTCCACCACTGCAGATAGCCGACGCTGAATGGGTGGGTTCGGTGGCTATCTGATCGTCGAGATGTCGTGAACAGGATCTTCTGCCTCTACAGTCGCTGTCGGCGGCGATCTGCCGCCGACGCGACAGTGTTGCCACTCACTACGGTCGCCCATTCTGGCGATAGCTATCGGAAGAACCGCTCGTCCAGTGCTTGATTCGCTGGAACGGATCGACGAACGCCAAGCACTGTCCACGCTGCGCGGAGCACCATCTCGCAAAACTCAATGAACGACCACTCCCAGAGGTGGCGGCCGCCGCGTCGCGGCGCCGCCACGTACTTCCAGTGAAGGTATCGCCAGCTGTTCTGGAGGACGAGACTCAGAACAAACAGCAGCAGCCGCAACCCAGCGTCACGAGAACTGGTCATAGCGAGGCTCTGCTTGGCCAATCGGTAGCTCGATTCGATGCCGAACCGCTTGCTGTAGTGGTGTCTGGCATCACGTGGTGTGTCGATGAACGGCGCGTCAGCGGCGTAGCCGTGACGCGCCACCCCGTGCTCGTCGTACCGTCCTCGCTGGTAGACGCAGTCAATGAACACAGGAAATGTCACCTTCCCGGCGAGTTCATGCTCAATTTCACGGCTCCAGCCGTTGTTGAGCTCATCTTGGATCGTTTTGCCCCACTTGATGATCGGCATCACGTAGGCGTAGTTGTAGGCGTGCAGCAGGGAGAGACAAGTGCTGTTGTAGAAGCCTCGGTCGAGATAGACGGCCTTGACGCCGAGGTCAAGGCCGTCAAGCAGTTCGAGGAATTCACCGAGGACATCACCGGTGGTTTCGCCAGCGGTCAGCTGGCGAACCGCCAGTGTATACCGTTTGTTTCGCACTCGTACGTAGAGCGTCGCATAGGCATGAAATGACGTAGTACCGCGTTTCGCTTGCGAGGAATACAGTGCCTCCGTTTCCTCCTCGATACCGTAGTAGGGATCGAGGTGGAGGTCGGTACAGACCTCCACCGGTCGATCAGGAAGGGTTTCAAGCGTATCTCGCTGAAGGAGTGTATCTCCAACCGCCTCAACAGCGTCAAGGTCGAATTGATCGGTGAGATATCCACGGACGGTATTGGCGTGGGGCGATTCATCGGTCGTCTCGCAGATGTGGTTGATCGAGGTTCCGCCGGCGCTGGCGCCGGCGAAAACCTCGTAGAGTTCCTCCGTCGTGGTCTCAACGCCCTCTCCGAGGTCAATCGGAAGTTCCTCTTCGAGGTTGTTGACGACAAAATTAAGCAGATGTTCTTCCTTTAGCTCGTTGTCAGCTCGGTTGGCTTGCACAACCTCTCCGAGCGGACACTTCTACTAACCCGATGTGATCGACTGATCCTGCATCGTCTGGGTGAGTATCTGGGCTACTCGCCACCGCCGTTGCTTGACCGACTCATCGCCGATGCACAGAAGATTCATCAAGAGCGCCAAATCCTACGGGAGCAGCTTGCTACCGCCACCCAATCGACTGGGGGTGGCTAAAGTGAAGACGAATGCCCCATCAAACTTTCCCACCACACGGCCTTCGGAGTCTTCAATGTAATACTTCATATGAAAACCACCTCCAACTGATTATAGTCCTCACTTCCGTGATCCAGATCGACAACGCCTCCTGTCGTTTGGCGCACATCGCTACCGATAGAATCGCCCGACGAAACTGGTTCCCACCAAGTTACATACTGGAACTCTTGCGCCGTCAGACCCTGAATACGCCGCGGATTAATATCTCCAATAGCACGGAAAATGTCTGTCTCGATCTTGTTTTTCCATCTGACATTAGCCATCACCTTTGCGTAAGACGCGTCGGCAGGGGCTACAATCTCGTTATTAGCAGAATCAAACAACCCGTTGGGATCGCGCTTTGCGGTGTCGTATTGAACTTTTGTCAGAGTATCGTTTGCGATTGGTTGATTATTGCTTCCTAAGGCGATTTTCGCCCCCGTTGGGTTGGTCAGCAGTTTATCTGAGTTGAGAGAAGCTGTCTTCGAAGCACTTTGGACTCTTGAACCGCCAAATATCCATAATTATCTCTGTCCGTGAGTATACTACCGTTCATGGATGACTTCTCTCGCCTCGGTCGCCGGCATGATTAGATACGGCTTATCGACGGTCTATCGCCGACATCCTTGAGCCGGGGTCAGTAGTCTTTCAGCCATTCCGGCCGCCGTAGGTGTCGAGGTAACACCGACGTGGTGCAGAGTCGGCGACGAGGAGGCCATCAGTGTGTGAACTATTCTATTGATCCTTCGTAAAGCTACAATAAGATTCTATCGGTGGAATTAATTAAACTCAGTGAGAAATATTTTTTTATGTGTGGAATCGGCGGCTTATTCTCATTTGATAGCCGTCCAGACCCTAGCGTCGTTGAGGCGATGAACGACTGTCTGTGCCACCGAGGACCAGACATGGAAGGGGTGTATGTTGACGGCCCCATCGCCCTCGCTCACCGTAGGCTCAGCATTCTTGACACATCTGCGGCTGGCCGCCAGCCGATGCATTCCGCTGACGGGACGGTGCAGATCGTATTCAACGGGGAGATATATAACTATCAGGAGCTCAGAGAGAATCTTACCGGTTATCGGTGGCAATCAAATTCAGATACAGAAGTCATTCTACACCTCTACGAGGAGTACGGTCAGGACTGTGTTTCAATGCTCCGGGGAATGTTCGCCTTCGCCATCTGGGACGAATCTCGCGGTAAGCTCTTTTTAGGTCGTGACCGACTCGGACAAAAGCCATTATTCTACCGCCACACGGACAACAGTTTCTGGTTCGGATCAACTATTGATAGTATTCTATCAGATAACGCTGTAACGCCAGAACCAGATCCGCAGGCGATTCGCTCCTATCTCACCTATCAGTACGTCCCCTCGCCTAGGACTGGGTTCAAAACGATTCGACAGCTCGAACCGGGTACTACGATGATTGTTGATACCGATGGAAGTATCACTACTGATCGCTATTGGTCACTATCCTTTTCCGAACAGGAAACAGCGTCTCCGACGGAGCTGGCAAGACAGTTGCGCCGGAGGCTGCAGAAAGCGACGCAACTTCGCACACGTAGTGACGTACCACTCGGAGCGTTCCTCTCAGGTGGTATCGACTCCTCGGCGGTTGTTGGGATGCTTTCAGAGGTGAGCGATGAGCCAGTGAACACCTACGCTATCGGGTTTGATGTCGACCGATTTGATGAACTAGAGTACGCCCGTCTCGTCGCCGACGAGTTCGGAACCGACCACACAGAATACACAATCGACGCAGATACCATGCTCGAATCTATCACTGATCTCGTTGACCACTATGGAATGCCCTTCGGGGACACCTCTGCGCTGCCAACCTACTATGTCTCGAAACTCGCATCCGAGGACATCACAGTCGCACTCACCGGTGATGCTGGCGACGAGAACTTCGCGGGGTACCTCCGCTACGGCATTGACCGAAGACTGAGCCAACTCGCCCATCTCCCGAACCCAGTATTAACACCAGGCTACGTTTTACTGACGCAATTCCTGCACCGTACCGCTCGAAGAAAGTTGCTCGGTGGCCACGGAAGGCTTTAGAGTACGCCAGAACAGACCCCGATACACGGTACGCACTAATCCGCTGCTACGCCCACGGCGACGAAATCAATAATTTCTGGGCTGGACCGGTTCCAGAAGATGAGTTCGTCGACATCCGAGAAGAGATGGCAGCTGCAGACGGACCGACCCGACTCGATAACTTGTTACAGACAGATATCGCGACATACCTCCCCGACGACATCCTTGTTAAGGTTGACCGCGCAAGCATGGCACATTCGCTGGAGGTTCGTTCGCCATTCCTTGACCACGAATTTGTCGAGTACGCAGCTCGGATCCCAGCCCGATACAAACGGCATGGCGGCGATGGAAAGTGGATTCTGAAGGAGGCGTTCCGGGACTTGCTCCCTAAGCGGATACTCAACCGGGACAAACACGGATTCGGCGTCCCGGTCGACCGATGGTTCCGTGGTGGACTATCCGAACTGGCTACCTCCCACATAGAGCAGCTTGGCAATCGACCATTATTTGTTGAGTCAGAGCTTCAGCGACTGCTAGAACACCACCAGACCGGCTACGCCAACAAGGGGCACAACTCTGGGATCTAACGATGCTCGAAGAGTGGTACGAACGCTACATCGACTGATTGATCCGAGAAACGACACCTTCAGCTGGACGGCACTGTCTAGTTAACCCAGTTTGAGAGGTGATCAGTTCGTGGTTTGAGGTGTTGATGCTGTCACCAGAACTGCTCAGAGAGTCGTTAGACACGTCAAATATTGAATGTTGGGAGTGAGAGTGGGGTAGTGTTCAGATGAGCTGGTTCCATGCGAAACTAAGCGATCTGATCCAGTCGTCGGCTGCCTCTGCTAAAGCGTTACTAAAACAGTTCGAGAAACATATAGTTCGGCGTTTTATTTCTCTGAAGACACGTTCGACGGCATTCCGATTTCCATGTTTTTCGTATCTAAAATCGTAGCCCTTTCGACGACACGCAGTTTGCAACGACTGGGTTCCATCAACAAGAAAAACTGCCTCAGAAACGTCGTGTTTCTTCCCGATCTCAGCGAGAAACGTCTGTGATCTAATCGTGGTTCTGGTTGGTTCAAGTGTTGTGTGGTGCAATTTGTTCGTTTCAGCATCAACTGCGGCATACAGCCAGTACTATTCGTCGTTGAGCTGGATCACGGTCTCATCGACCGCAATGTGATCCGGGTTCTTTCCAGAGGCGGGCTGTAGATCGGCCTTGTGAATCCAGATATGCACGGTTGATTGAGCACGTCGGACACCAAATATATAAGAAAATCGAATAGTATTCGAAAGTGAAAGACCAGACAAATTCAGCTGAATACTAAGTTTCATCAGAAACTCCGGTGTCGCTTCTCGTTCCACAAACTCTAACTCGATTTGGTCGAGACTACCGCTGAGGCGTCCGAATTCTGGCATAGGCACTCAGAAAGCGTGACACCTCACCTTTTAATCCTTATCTGAATACCGCCGTTCTGTTGTGGATGCTTTTTCAAACAACAGGTTATTATAATTAGAATGAGTTTTTCATAGTAACACTAACTCGGAAGGATCGTTCTTCAAACGAGTCTGCATAAAAAAACAACTGTATTAAATCTGTGACAATGGATGGTATTAGATATGACTATAGATCCTGAATTGATAGAAGAATTCGAAAAGGATTTAGATCTGTTTTCTATCGAAGTCGACGGTGTTCCGATATGGGAACGTATCCGATTTAATACGTTCAGGGAAATCAGACGAGTGAACGGGTTTGGCCAAGCGCACACACAGACTGGTAAGGGACTCAAAGAACACCTTCACGGTGCTATCCTCTGGGCAAAGAATGCGATCTACCGCAACCCGTTTATGGCTGATGAACACGACTTCCTTTTTTCGGTCATCAACGACGAAAACTTGAGGATGACGGCTACTGGTGGGATATCTACTGTGACCCAATACATGAGACTGAGGAATTTGATTACATCCATTTTGAGAAACCTTACAATCTGTCACATCGGACACCGACGAAAACGCAAAATATTCGATACTCTGACTTTATTCAGTATACAGGCACGATTCAACGAAAACTGGGACTTCGAAGCCCTTCACTTCCCGAGGATGTGGTTTCACATCTCCATGAAGCTGAGTCGGTCATCAGTCGCCGGTTTGAGGCTGATATCGATCTCGTCATGAAAGCACGACTTGCTTTTCACGTCCGAAATACGATGCTCCCATTATACGAACGTCTGCTAAACCGTATCGATCCCTCGGTTGTCGTGGTGGTGATCGCGTACGGTAACGAGACACTAATTGAGGCGTGTAACCGAAATGGTATACCCACCGTTGAACTTCAACACGGTGTGATTCACGACCATCACTACGGATATTCATACCCTGAAGACGAGACGAAGACTACCTTCCCAGATTATCTCCTTACTTTCGGCGAGTTCTGGAAAGAGAATATCCGGTTCCCGATCCCTGATGATCACGTAATTCCAGTAGGATACCCCTATCTTGAAGGACGGCTTGACGCCTACGATGACGTTGAGTGCACCGACCAGATCTTGTTCATTTCGCAGGGGACGATCGGCCACAGGCTCTCAGAGTTCGCACTGGCGGCCCATGAGGATTCACGTATTCAGCATGATATTGTCTATAAGCTCCATCCTGGCGAGTATGATAGATGGCAAGACGAATACCCACGGCTCGATGGTTGTGATATAAGTGTTATCGATAAATCGGGGCCATCACTGTACCAGCTCTTTGTAGAGTCATCTGTGCAGGTCGGCGTCGGATCGACGGCGGTCTACGAAGGGCTTTGTTTCGATCTGGATACTTTTGTGTTTGATATCAATGGTTCTGAGATACTTCGACCACTTGTTGAAGACGGCGCTGCATCGTTCGTCAGAGGTGTTGACGGACTTGTAGCGAAACTCGGATCTGCGAGTACTAATAGATTTGAACGGGAGTGGTTCTTCAAATCAAATGCCTTGGAGAACATTGTGCGCGTACTTCGGCATATTGAAACAAAATCGAGATCGTAATAGAAATAAAATTTACAATTGGTCTTGATGAGGACTTTCGATAGTACTTAGAATTTTCATGGGTCGCTCGCAAAGCACGTTATTAGTCAGATACAGCTGTCGCGCTGAAAGCGTAGCGGGTAAGGGTTACGCGGTTGCGTCACCGAGTATATTCCCCTTCAAAGTGTTTCGATCGGAGGCTGCTGCCGCGAACCTACTGGACAGGTTCGCTGGCATGGTGGCCTCTACTAACCGCACTGCTGCAGTGAGTCGGTGATTAACTATGACAGGTGCCGACCGTTTCAGATATATTGGCGTAAGAATTGTAGACATACATTCACCGACGAGACCGGCACGATCTTCGCCCACGCGAAGATAGGCTCCGGGACGCTCCTGTTTGTCTTCTACTCATTGCTCCGGCTCAATACAAGTATCCCTCAGTTAGACGCTGAAAGCGACGTTTCGTATCGCTCACTTCGACAGCGCGTCGGGCAGTTCGTTAGAACGCTCGACGTGCCAGTGCTCAACCTGACAGGGCCTGTTGAAATCAATGAGCTCTACATTTTCTGCTGGGCTGAAAAGCCGTGAGCGCGACGGCTGGTCGCGCTCCCGTGGGCTCTCGAAAGACGTGGTCGCCGCAACTATACCAAGGACAAGCACCAGTATTCACTCGTTGATCGCGGTAGCGGTTAGCGATACGTCGTCCCGTCGAAATCCGCTGACGAATCGACCGTGCGACTCCTTCCCGACAACGCGAGGAGGAGTCGCTGACGGTATACACCGACAGATTTCGAGCGTACGACCCACTTGAAGACGATAAGAATTACCAGCGAGAAGCAGTCATTCACAGCGAGGGCGAATACGTCGGATGGAGGTGCCCGCATGAATACCGGGGCGTCTCAAAAGATAAGCTCACGCCGTATCTCAGAGCGTTCCAGCTACGCCGCTGAATCGTGCGTAAACCCATTCGAAAAGCTCTCAGAGAAATCGCCTGAACACGTACTAACTCACCAACAACGTGCTTCCCGTGAGCGTTTATGCGCCCTATCGTAAAGTACAAATCAGAGAGGAACTAATAGGGATTAATATCAATTACAAATGACTGATATATCTTTGTTTATCCCTCGAATGGCTGGTGGTGGTGCAGAAAAAATCATTCTGAAACTATCAAAATCACTTAATGATAGGGGTTATGATGTTGATTTAGTACTTGTAGATCAGAGTGGGGCATATATTGATGAAGTACCTGATGATGTCCATATCGTAGAATTGGACGCATCAAGAACTTTAACAACATTACCAAAACTAGCGTTAT
Organism: Halonotius sp. GCM10025705; assembly: GCF_042662885.1. NCBI lineage: Archaea > Methanobacteriati > Methanobacteriota > Halobacteria > Halobacteriales > Haloferacaceae > Halonotius > Halonotius sp. GCM10025705. Next base: position 262,250 of record NZ_JBHSZD010000001.1, read on the forward strand.
ATCTAAGACGTACTTCTCCTGATTCACTATTAACGACTCTTAATCATTCTAATCTTATCGCTATTTGGGCAAAGACCCTTTCTAGATCAGTCACTCGTGTCTTGATAAGGCAAGCCAACATTCCGTCAGTAGAAGCCCAAAATACGTGTGGATTGAATATAACGCATATCCTTATGAAGATTTTTTATTCTTGGTCGGATCAAATAATTGCAATATCTGAGTATTGCCGGGAAGATTTAATCGAGAATTACGGTGCCAATCCTGAGAGTACGATAAAAATATATAATCCTGTTGATATCAACGAAATAGATACTCTGAAAAAGGAGAATCTCGAATTTGAAATTAAAAGCCAATATCATATTGTCGCTGCTGGTCGCTTATCACCAGAAAAAGATTTTGAAACTTTGCTTAGATCTTTTTATTTTCTTTCCCGCTCTGTGGACGCGGAACTCACTATTTTGGGGGAAGGGGAGATGGAGGAAAACTTAAAAAAATTATCTAATAAACTAGAAATATCTGGGAGGGTAACATTTACTGGCTTTGTCAGTAACCCATATAAATTTATGCGTAGTGCAGATGTTTTTGTACTTTCGTCTAAATCTGAGGGATTTGGGAACGTACTGATTGAAGCTATGGCTTGTGAGACGCCTGTAGTGTCGACAAATTGTCCTGGTGGGCCATCTGAAATCCTTCAAAATGGAAAATATGGTAAACTTGTTCCTGTAGGCCATCCAAAAGAACTTTATAAGGCAATCAGTAGCATGTTGACTATGCCAACAAACGGTAGTGCACTCCGAAGCCGCGCTGAGGAATTTGATATGAACCATATCGTCGATGAATATGAAGAAATAATCATGAATAGATGTTAATATGAATGTTTTGTACTGGGTGGTTCTGTCCATATTAATTCTATTATGGGGTATTTATTGTGTGTATAATCCAACTAGTGCATTTATAATCGTATTTTCTGGATATATAACTATCCGAGATTGGACTGAAATTGATATTTCTGGCCAGAATGATTTTGTAAGTATATTTGATATTCTATTTTTCATTCTCATATTTGTGAATATTATTAGAATAGTATATAACAAAGAAAAAATTGTTTTTCCAAAAACAAATGGGGTTAATTTAACTATCATCCTGTTTTTTATATCGATTTCTATTTTTCCGGCAGTTGGAATTATTTTCAACCAATACTCTATTTCTTATATCACGCCTACTATTCGATATTTTCAATGGTTTCTTTTCTTTCCTACTGTAATTTATCTATGTGTTTATAAGAATTTATCTTATAAATATATTCTTGGGTCACTCGGGCTTGCAGTAGTGGTTCAGTTAGGATATGGATCTTTACAATATCTTGAATATTTGGATATAATAACTGAACTCCCTCATCATGATATCCTTGCTGATCAGACTGATAGAACTAGGTTTGACGGACGATCGACAGGTTTCTTTGGCAATCCTAACCTATATGGGATATTGATGGCTGTCTGTAGCCTTTGTTTTATACCGCAAATCGGAAAGAATAACGGGAGTTGGCCGTTAATCGCTCTAATACTTGGGATCTTTGGAGTATTACTTTCCGGATCTAGGACTGCTCTTGTTATTCTTATTATTCCTGCTTCCTTTTACATATTGAATTTGTTCCTACAAAGCGAAGGGTTCAATAGTAAACAGATACTGTATCTAACATCTGGAATATTTATTTCAATTGGTGTGTTAGTACCATTTGTCGGTGATCGATTTGTTGAACTACTACTTCTTTTTACAGGTGATTTCAACGAAATTAGCACGTTAGAAGTCAGATTTATGAATTGGGAGAACCAGATTAATTCATATAGACAGAATGGGCCAACTATGGTATTTACAGATATTACAACAGATAGTTATTATTTATCTATCATTAGACAGTCTGGTATATTTGGATTAATTTCTGTGTTGGTGATGTACGTATATATATTAAGAGAGGGGATTCGATCTGTTTCTGTCTCAAGAATCTACTCAGAAGTTTTGATATTGGTTGTTTTAGCAATTTTGTTAGCGAATATTACGATGACTGCAATGGCCTCGATAGATATTCAAGTGATATTTTGGAGTCACGTTGGGTTTTTATTCTATGAAACAAAAATGAGTTCTATGATGAATCCCTGGGATAATAAGAATCGGTTTAAGAATGAAACCTCTTAATTATAAAATGAGCAAAAAAATATCATATATTGCATCCTCGTTTCCTTCTTTTTCGGAAACGTTTGTACAACGAGAAGTGTTAGAATTGACCAAATCGAATTATGATGTATCTATATACTCATTAAAGAATCCAGATAATATATGTTCAGAAATAAATGTTGACGAACCGAATTTTTATAATAATTGTATATATAGCAAAATTATGTCCATATCAGTGGTAAGATCAGTCATAACTGGGTTTTTAATATTTAGGTTATCTCTCGTAATGTCTATTACAGATGTTTTTTGGAATTTACGTCGGTCTCCTATGGAGTTCTTGAAGTTTATTATCATTCTCCCAAAATCAATTCATTATCTAGTTAGAATAAATAAGTCAGATACAGAGCACATACATGCTCATTGGGCTAATATGCCAACGACCATAGCGTATCTAATATCTACATGTGTAGATGATATTTCATATAGCTTCACAGGTCATGCTTGGGATATTCATAGTAACCAAATTGATCAAGAATTTTTGGATATTAAAATTAAACAGGCAGAATATGTTATTACTTGCACCAAATATAATAAGAAATACTTGGATGAATTACAATCAAACGAAACTCCTATCTATATTAATTATCATGGTGTAGTTCCAGATAAATATCACTCAAATAGAAAATCTGAAAAACAGACGTATTTTGTAGCTGGGGGACGTCTTGTCGAAAAAAAGGGATTTAAAGAATTAATACAAGCAGTAAAAATCGCTAAAGAAAAGTATGGATGTGAAATCCCAGTTGTTCTGTTCGGATCTGGGCCCCAAGAAAAAAGTCTAAAGAAACTAAAGCGATCTCATAATCTTGAAAATATAGATATGACTGGGAAAATACCTCATAATGATGTGAAAGAAATCTTATGTAATGCTCAAGTTTTTGTAGCACCTAGTATTGAACCTGACAATGGGGATATTGATGGCATTCCAAACGTTGTTCTAGAAGCTTTTGCATCTACCACCCCAGTTATTGGCTCTGATCTTTCTGGAATCCCAGAAGTTGTTAAACATAACCACACAGGATGGTTGGTTGAACCAAGTAACATTGAAGAATTAGCTGAGGCTCTTGTTAATGCCTGGAGATCACCGGCACTATGTAAGGAACTAGGGAAAATGGGCGAAATAAAATCAAATCAGATTTTAATATCGACCAAAATATTGGTGAATTCATATCAATAATGGATAATGAATTAAATAATTAGCTTCTTTCTTTCGTTAGAGATAATTAACCTAAGCGTGAATATCTGTGCTCATATCTGATGACTCGTTATTTGCAAAAATTGAATACGTATTTGTAGTGTTATCTAATAATGTCTATAGAGATGCCTGTAGTGTCTGCTCTGTTAGTCCTGTTCTCTGTCGGTGGTTTCGCACTACTACATGCGTTTTTAATTTATCCTCTCACTCTGTTTAGTATTAAAAAGGTGACATCCGGTACACAATGTACTCCGACGACAGATCTACCTTCTGTTGGCCTCGTCATCGCAGCATATAATGAAGAAGATATAATCTCTCAGAAGATCGAAAACAGCCTAAAATTAGAATATCCTGCTGACCAACTAAATATCATCGTCTTCTCTGACGCATCAAACGATGCAACTGACGAGATTGTCCGATCCTATGAAGACCAAAATGTAACTCTCGAACGTATAGAGGGTCGAGTCGGTAAGACGGAATGTCAAAACCGTGTCGCCGAACTCATCGATGAAGAAATCCTCGTCTTCTCCGATGCAAACAGTATGTACGAGTCAGACGCTGTGACCGAACTGATTCGATCCTTCACCCCCAGAGTCGGCTGTGTGGTCGGCGAACTCCGCTACCGCGATGGCAGTAATGTTGAAGGAGAATCAGTGTACTGGCAGTATGAGTCTTGGATTAAACGAATGGAGTCTGGAGTCAATTCGCTTATTACTGGAAACGGGTCGATTTACGCGGTACGCGCTGAGTCCTATTATCCTCAGCCAGCGGACGCTATCAGCGACTTCACTGAACCCCTCTCAATTCTTCGAAACGGAGAAACCGTCAAGTACGCACCAACAGCGGTGGCGTGGGAAGACACCGAAGCGAACGTCCAGGACGAATTGAGTCGACGGATCCGAATCATCACCCGAAGCTGGAACAGTATCGTTAGATACTCGGATCTGCTGAATCCATTTTTACACCCAGGTATCGCTTATCAACTGTGGTCACACAAAATTCTCAGATGGCTCTCCCCTGTATTTCTTGTCATCATCGCCGTATCAAACATCGCGCTGGTCGCTCTCACTGACTCGATTCTCTACACCATCCTACTCATCGGACAAGCTGCCTTCTACTCCCTCGCTATTGCCGGATACCTTTCGGAAAAAGACTATCTAAAACATCGAACAATAACGCACGTCCCATTCTACTTCCTTCAGGCCAACTACGCCATGCTTTATGGACTGGTCAACTTCCTTCAGGGATCGAATATCGTCGTGTGGGACACGAGCGATCGAGAATAGTCAAATAGTATCTTTCACCGATACACCAAACATCTCACTCTGTGTCGATCCTGTTGGGGATGATCTCGATTCTATATTTCAACCTTAGATCGTACACTTTCGTACCAGACTGCGAGTAGAGCCTGTAATTCGTGACCCTACGTGGATTATCTCCAAGCCGATATTTAAAATACGATAGTTTCCATGTGTTTAGTTAACCGAGTTCCACCAGACAGCGAACAATTGGCATCATGTTTCTTCGGTTGTTGGATCGACGCGACTGAACCTCTTCCTAAATGATGATATTCGTCGTTCTATTTTTGGAAAGATATCTTCGACAACATTGCGATTTACATGGTGAACAGTCTGAAATAGGAGCCCTATTTGATTCAGTGCAACCGAAAGATGATGTGCGTGATCGACGAGAAACGTTGCCTCAGACACATCTTGTTTTGCACCGCGTTCTGGAAAGGATTTCTATTTCAATGATGTTTTTGTCGTGGTAAACAGCCCGATATGGAGGAATTGTTCGTTGCTGGATTAACGGCCGCGTACAGCCAATAGTGCTGGCCGTTGACCCGGATCACCGTCTCATCCAATGCAATGTGATCCGGACTCGCATCGTTGGCGGGCTGTAGATCTACCTTCTGATTCCAATCGTGAACCTCTTTACGTCACCGTTAGACACCAAACTTCTCAAGTTCTGAGATGGTATTCGAAAGTGACAATCCAGCCAAGCGGCGTCGAATACCAAGCTAGTCGCTATAACCGCTGAGGCGAGTGATTTCCGCCACGACATTCTAAAATTTACTCCGCCTCAGTTTTTAGTCTTAACTAAACACGACTTTATATATAATATTGTCTTTGTCTGTGTACCTGCCGCTCTTTGTATTTGGATCCAATGCACTAGAAGAGTACCCATTTGTTCCGCATGTGTTTCGGATTCGCTAATCGGATTGGAATATATCTAACTCAAATTTGATAATCATCTCCTCTGAAGTAATCGAATCTATGCTTGGTTCCTGGAGTGGCAGAATTGTTTTAGAGTGGATGTATTTACGAACGGCCGATTGATAATTGCATTTCGTTGGTGTGATTCTACTGCGCGAATAGTGTGATATTGACATCAACCCGCGTCGAATCGTGATCTCTTGGGTTCCTACTACAACTGCCGACTTCACGTCTCAAAGTATATTCCTATCAGAGAAACCGCCGGCACAACGTTTCTCTGCAGACAGATTCACAAAGTTAAGGTGACCCTCCTACAAAATCCACATCAGTCCATGACCGTTTTAATAACTGGTGGAGCTGGCTTCATTGGATCTCACCTCGTCGATTATCTCCTCAGGGAGACTGCCCACGAGGTAATCGCACTTGACAATTTCTCGACGGGCAGCGCGTCGAACCTCCGGGATTGTAAGACTGATCGGCTCGAAATCGTGGATGAAGATATTCGAAACGAAGCACTCGTCGCCAACCTCGTCGCTGGCGCAGACATCGTCTATCACCTCGCAGCCGCTGTCGGCGTAAAACGAATTGTCGACAACCCATTGGAGTCCATGCAGACGAATCTTGAAGGGACAGAAAACGTTCTCGAAGCCGCCGCTGACGACGCGACACCCACGTTCATTGCTTCTTCCTCGGAAGTGTACGGTAAATCCGAAGCTATCCCCTTCTCAGAAGACGATGATGTTGTGTACGGATCGACGAGCTCTTCGCGATGGGGATATGCCACCGCCAAAGCCGCCGACGAGTTCCTCGCGTTGGCATACCACACTGAACGCGATCTTCCGGTCGTCATTGGGCGATACTTCAATATCGTTGGGCCGCGACAGACTGGTCAGTACGGCATGGTAATCCCCAGGTTCGTCGAACAGGCACTTGCTGGCGATGATCTCACAGTCTACGGTGATGGTACTCAAACACGCAGCTTCACCCATGTCGAAGACGCCGTTTCAATCACACATGATCTCCTCACAACTTCAAGTACACATGGCGATGTGTTCAATATCGGCGCATCGGATCCCACCTCAATCAACGAACTCGCGGAACGCGTCATCGAACTCACCGACTCTGATTCAGGAATCACTCATATACCCTTTGCAGAGGCATATGACGATGATTTCGAGGAACCCGACGAACGCGAGCCGGATATCTCGAAGCTACGCGATGCTATCGGCAGATCTCCTACTGCCGATCTTGACCGAATCCTGCGCGATGTGATTAATGAACGAACTGATGCGGTGGTTGCCTAATGACCGGCCTAGAACACCGTCTCGCGAACCGCGAGGCGTCTATCGGCGTGATCGGCCTCGGCTACGTCGGGCTCCCACTAAGCCTTGCGTTCGTCGATTCCGGGTTTGATGTGCGAGGCTTCGATATTGATCACGACCGCGTCGAACGTCTCCAAGCCGGAGACAGCTACGTTGACGATGTGAGCGATTCTCACCTCTCAGCGGTGCTTGATGCTGGGTTCACTCCCGCGGTGAATCCTGAGATCATTGCCGACTGTGACGCATACATCATCGCGGTTCCAACTGGTGTGTCAGACGGCGAGCCGGAGATGGATGCCGTGAAAGCCGCTGCCGAGACTGCTGCTGAGCAGGCTGGTGACCGTGAGACGCTTGTGATTGTCTCCAGTACAGTCTATCCCGGGGGACAAGTGAGATAGTTGCCCCACTAATTTCGAAGGATAGGCCGGATGAGTCAACACGGTTTGCGATGGTTCCTGAACGGCTCAACCCCGGCGGCGACCACGCGATTGCGGACATCCCACTCGTGGTGGGTGCGGACGATCCGGCCGCACGCGACGCGGCAGAAACGCTCTTCAGTTCCATCACAGAAACTGTGCCGGTTGCTTCGACCGAAACGGCTGAACTGTCGAAGACTGTTGAGAATACCTATCGGATGGTGAATATCGCACTTGTGAACCAGCTGGTCGCGCTTGCTGAACGGCTTGACGCCGACGTGTGGGAGGCGATCGATGCAGCGGGAACCAAACCCTTCGGATTCCAAGCGTTCGAACCCGGTCCAGGTGTCGGCGGCCACTGTATTCCAATTGATCCACAGTTTCTACTGTGGCGAGCAAACGAACTTGGAACCGAACTTCCGTTCATTGAGCACGCCCACGAGGTGAACGAGGGGATGCCCGAACGCGTCGTTGAGGGAGTGACAACTGCACTCAAAGCCCGCGGCGTCGCTGTTGACGAAGCCTCAGTACTCGCGTTCGGGGCGGCGTACAAACCGAACGTCGGGGATCCGAGACACTCACCAGCGATCGAAGTGTTCGAAGGTCTCTGCCGTCACACCAACGTCACCCTCGTTGATCCACATGTCGATTCCGGAGAGATGACAGTTCCAGTTACGGCTACTGTGAGCGATGAAACGATTGAGATGTCGGACGCGGTCGTCCTGCTTGTCGATCACGATGTGTTCGATCTGGATCGACTTGGCGAGCACGCCTCGTTCGTGTACGACGCAAAGAACGCGATGCCATCAGACACGTCCGCGACTGTGGTGACTCTCGGAGAGAACGTCGAATCGGAACCAGTCGTGATTGGAGGCAACGCCCGTGAGTGAACTTGGCACAGGATGAAACCGTCATCGTAACAGGCGGTGCAGGATTCATCGGTTCGCATCTCGTCGACCGGCTCGTCCTGAACAATGAGGTTCGCGTACTCGACAACTTCAGTACGGGTTCTCATACCAATTTGAATTCAGCGGCTGAAGTCATCGAAACCGATCTTCGAGATGAAGACGCTACGGAGCGGGCTCTCCAAGACGTGGATACTGTGTTCCATCAGGCAGCACAGGTCAGCGTGACCCGATCCGTCGAACAACCACAAGAAAGTTTCTCGAACAATCTGGGTGCGACGCTCAATATCCTTGAAAAAGCCCGAAAAAATGACTTTCGAGTCGTTTTAGCGTCGAGTTGTGCGATCTACGGTGCCCCGGACGAAACGCCTATTGCCGAGTCACATCCAAAAGATCCACGCTCACCCTACGGACTCGAAAAACTGACTGTCGACAGATACGCGCGGCTGTACAATGATCTGTACGATGTCGAGACTGTCGCGTTACGTTATTTCAATGTGTACGGCCCGCGTCAGTCAGGCGGGGATTACAGCGGCGTAATAAGCATCTTCAAAGAACAGGCAGAGAACGGCAAGCCGCTGACCGTCGAAGGCGACGGTGATCAGACACGTGACTTTGTCCACGTCGACGATGTAGTCCGTGCGAACCTCCTTGCGGCAGAGACGAACCATATTGGAGCGGCGTACAATGTAGGTACCGGAACAACGGTTACCATCCGCGAACTTGCGGAACAGATCAGAGATGTTTCCGGATCGGACTCTGAAATCACTCACGTCGAAGGGCGCGAAGGAGATGTCAAAAAAAGCCAAGCCGACATCGGGCGGATCCGGAATCGAATGGGATTCGAACCAAATGTCACTCTCTCTAAAGGATTACGTTCACTGCTCGACTAGTCAGCGAAACATACTGGTGATGTCCTGTAGGACCTTCCAAATCTGACGGAAAACAATCTGAATATCGAATATAAATGACTGTTTCCGAATATATTTGATATCGTAGCGGAGTTTCTCTGCGGGCTCTGTTCCCGTCGCGTCGTTGATCTGTGCTAGTCCTGTCAGCCCAGGCTTGACGAACCATCGTCGACGCCACTCAGAGAGTTGCTCTTGGTAATCCGGTTCGAGTTCCGTGATCGCTGGACGAGGGCCGACGACGCTCATGTCGCCAACGAGAATTGACCACAGTTGTGGAATCTCATCCAGATGTGTCATCCGGAGAAAATCGCCGAGCGGCGTCCGTCGTGCGCCGTCAATATCGAGATCGACTGTCTCGTCAACGGGCTTCAGCGTTCGGAACTTGTACACTGAAAACGTATCTCCGAAGCGGAACGTTCGTTCTTGATCGAACAGGACTGGTCGTTTCCTTCGATCTTGATTGCGATGGCGATGAGTAAGATCACCGGAGACAGAACAAAAAGGGCTGTAGCCGCGAATATGAGATCGAAAATCCGCTTGAATAGGCGATCTTGTGGGTCCCATGGGTCGAGGTCGATATCAACGATTGGTCTGTCACCACTTGTGGAATCGACGAGGAGACTGTCAACGTGGTCGATATGAGTTTTTGCGTTGATCCCGTGTTCATGACAGGTGTGTAATGCCCCGAAGAACTCCGCGCGGTCAGCTTCTTCAAACGCGAGGATCGCTGAATCGACGCTGTGTTCTTCAATGATGTCCTCAAGTCGCGACAGCCCGCCCACGTATCCGTTTTTGAAATCTGGCTGTCCGCCGTCAGTGACGCTGATCGGTTTCTGTAGCTTCGACTCAGTGGATTGGTATGGCGTTGGCGGAGCGACGTATCCCAGCATTGACCCGTCGTACGTTTCAACGATCCGCTTGATCCCGGCCGGATCGTCACCGACGACAATGGTTCGTTGCTTGTCGGCTTCCGGCCGACAGAGCCAAACAAACCATGCCGACAACACGACTAATATGATTGGTGTCGCTATCAGCAATGTCAACCGCGGTATCTTGTATGTATAATCGAAGTACCCGATTGTCGCCAATGCGAAGACAGCAACAAGAGTGCGCTTATGCACCAACGCGATGGTGTCAAGAATTCGACGAGGGTGCGGTTTGTACAACGGGAGAAACGAGCCGAGAAAAATACCGACTGTCAATCCCATTTCGATCAGGAGCTCTCCACCGTTCGGCTGATCAGCGGGTAGCCGTCCGATCACCGGTACTATTGAGACTGCTGTCTGGATCACATCGGTGTTGGCAAGCATCACCGCGAGTGCCGATAGAGTAGTGACACCAAGGACACTTGCGACCCTATACTGCCAGCCATTTCTCATTATGGCTTGATGAAAAGAGTGTGATATTAAACACTCCGTTTTTGTTTCACTGTGCCTGTCGTTTTGATTTCCTCAAAATAATAGTTGAGTGACTACTTCGAGATGTAGCAGCAAATCTGTACAGAAAACAATAAGATATATTCAGTTCCGGTTGATCGCATCCAACATGTTACAGAGGGAAGTAGTATGGAGTTGATTGATGAAGAGGGCAATCTGTTTGGGGCTATCAATATTATTGACGCACTCGCTGTCCTACTCGTTGTTGCCGTATTAGTTGCCGGTGTTGCACTCGTTGTGAGTCAGGGATCATCGCCATCCGATCTGGATTCTGATACCGCAGAAATACAGTATGCAACCGTCTACTTCGGCGGGCAGCCGAACTACCTCGCTGATCGGGTCGCTGTTGGTGACAATATGACTCAAAACGGGAACGAGTCTGTCCTTACTGATCGTCACTTGACAGCTGTCGACGGATCGACTGCCGCACTCACTGGGCGCATCAAGCTCAACGGAACCCACGATATCCGTGTCGGCGATACATTCACGATGGATACTGACGCGTATACTATCGAAGGTACCGTTCATCGGCTGGATGCAACTGATGAGCAGTTGGATCTCACGGAGCGTTCGGTTGAAATGCAGGTTGTAACAGACAACCCTGATACGATCAACGCGATCTCAGAGGGTGTTCCACTGACGGAGCGTAATCCCCGACTTCTCACTGTCCAGCAACTCAAAATACAACCCGACGAGGCAGTCGTCACCAGTGAGGACGGCAACATCTACCGTCGCGATCATCCCACGCGCAAGGACATCCGAATGATTGTTGACATCCAGACGATAGAGACGACTTCAGGGGCGGCCTTCCGCGGCCAGCCGCTCCGTGTCGGTCGCACAATCGACCTTGACCTTGGAACGACCGCCGTTTCCGGTTCAGTAACTGAAATCGATTCGGAGTAACATATGTCGCCTTCGATTCGGAACGATTCGATTGTCGTTGCTGTGGTGCTTCGATTCATCGCGACCCTCAGAACAGCTGCACGACACTCGACGCTGTATACCACCATTGAATGGCTTTCACGGCTTTATTCGTATTCCGAACAGCAAGCTGTAGTCTCACGATTTCGACATACACTTGAAGGATCGATGGTCGTCAGTCATTTCCATACGATACGAGAGCAATTCACAACTGCGCTCACGCACGCTCAGCTCACCGCATTCGGCCGCTGGCTTCAGACAGCAACAACTTCCTCGCTGTTGTACCGCTGGCTTACAGCTGAACCTGATCCCGAGGTCATCGTTATCGATCTCCGTGAGACGTGGACTGTCGGCCCACTGATCCGGCTGCTTGACCGACTTTTCGAGTCGGCCGTACCCCTGATACGGACGTCGGGATCGGCTCAGGTTTTTGATACGATCCGTAACCGCTTCCAGCGGCGTCCAATACGACTCCTGAGTCTTTGGGGAGTAGTCGGTACTGTGGGACTCTTGATCGTCATTGTCCTAACCGGCACTGCATCACTCAACGCAACCGCCGGATTAGTTGTGGGTATTGCTCTCTTCGGGCTTGGCACCCGATCACGAATGACGCTCGTCGACCTCAAAACAAGCACTCTCGGACAACTACTGATTACAGCCTTTGAGCCACCAGCACCGCCTGATGATGCTGGTTCTCACACCACGGATACTGATGACCAACCGTCTGTAACTGACGGAGACGAGTAAATTTCCTGTCTACTCCGTCACATCACGACAGTAATGATCCCGCCTCCGACGATTGCAACACCACCGAGTCCGAAACAGATCCCCCAAAACGGGACTCGATCAACGATTCGCAGTAGAATATCGATTGTGCCGTACCCGACAATCCCGCTTGTCACCAGCGCGATAGCGGCGGTCGGCGGACTAATCCCCGGGATACCGCCAGCATCAAGAAGCGTCAGTACAGCCGCACCGATACTCGCCGGAATCGATAAGAGAAACGCGAGCGTGAACGCCGTTGTGGGTTCGTAGCTCCGAAATAGAAGCGTGCTTGTCGTCATCCCGGATCGCGAAATCCCGGGAAGGATCGCTATCCCCTGTGCTGCACCGACGAGACAGGCATCGAGAAACGTCGGCTCCTGTTTTGAACCGCTCGGTTCCGACTCAGTCCTGAGTTGGAGAAGTCCAGTTATAATCAGCAGAACCCCGATAACGGAAATAAAGATACCCCCGGTAAGGTCTCCAGCGATATCGACAGCGAACACGTACAACGGAATTCCGATGAGTCCTGTTGCAACCGATGCCACCAAGAGGTACGATACGAGTGCGTTTTCCGGTTCGAATGCTGCTTCCGGTTGCCACGATGGAATTCTTCGCAACGCTGCTGCGAGTTCATCACGATAGTAGCTCACTGCTGAAATCGTCGTCCCTAGTTGGAGGAACAGTGCAAGTTGAAGTGCAACCTCAGGGTTCGTCCCGATAGCTGTCAAAAACAGCGAAAGATTCCCTTGGCTTGACACTGGGAGCCACTCGACGATGCCCTGTACCATCCCAGCTAAGACTGCGATTATAGGTTCTGTTGTGGCCACTGGTCGACTATTCAGACAATCTTGGCTAATACGTGTCGATTTATGATTCTGATCGGTCAAAACTGGGACCACGACAGTTCGTCGTCATCTACCAACAGTTATTGATTTGAATCGAAGCAATGATCAATACCGATACGGAGATTCAATCATGCACGATAAACGCGTTCTCGTCACCGGCGGTGCGGGATTTATTGGCTCGAACCTCGCTAACCACCTCGCCGCGGATAACGACGTAATCGCTATCGACGACACCTATCTTGGCACGCCGGAAAACCTCACTGACGATGTTGAGTTTGTCGAGGTGTCCGTCCTTGACGGTGATTTGCCGGCAGATGTCGACGTGCTGTTTCATCTTGCGGCACTCTCATCGCGGAACATGCACGAGGAGAACCCACAGCGCGGCTGTCGCGTCAATGTCGAGGGGTTCGTCAACACGGTCGAACAGGTTCAAGCCAATGGCTGTGACACCGTCGTCTACGCCTCGACATCCTCTATCTACGGCAGTCGGACGGAACCCTCACCGGAGAGCATGGAGGTCGAATCCCAGACAGCCTACGAAGCCTCGAAACTCGCCCGCGAACGCTACGCCGAGTACTACGCCACCCACCACGACATGAACATGGCTGGCCTGCGCTTCTTCTCGGTGTATCAGGGCTTCGGCGGCAACGAGGCACATAAAGGCGAGTACGCCAACACAGTCGCGCAGTTCGCCGACGCCATCGCCAACGGCGAGGCCCCGGAACTGTTCGGTAACGGCAACCAGACACGGGATTTCACACACGTCAGCGACGTGGCTCGTGCCTGCGAACTCGCCGCCGACCACGAACTAACGGGTGTCTACAACGTCGGTACCGAAAATCCCTACAGCTTCAACGAGATGGTCGCAATGATCAACGACACGCTCGGGACCGACATCGACCCCGAATACATCGAGTGCCCGTTCGACGGCTACGTCCACGATACCTGTGCGGACATCTCGAAGTTCCACGAAGCGACCGGTTGGGAGCCACAGATCGATTTCGAAGAAGGAATCGAACTCGTGTGTGAACCCTACCTCGCTGACAACGCCCTTTGACGGGGCTGTGTTGTCACCAGAACGGTTTTTCCAAGCCTGCGACAGCATTCTCCATGCAGACTGTCGTCCTTGCGGTCGGTAAGACAACCGGATGCGACCTTTCACCGTCGCCAGATCGAAACCGATGCTGCTCGTCGTTAGGCGGTCACGCGGTTGAGAGAAAAACAGTGTACTGATGAGTGCTGCTACGGTCGATCACCTCTCGTATGTCGGCGACATCATTCTCGGCAAGGACGTCAACTTCGGTGCTGACACGACGGTCACCAACCTCAGACACGACGGCGAAGCAGTCGAACTGACCGTCGGGGGCGACCGGGTTTCGACGGGCCGCTGGAGGTTCGGCGTTGTCGTCGGCGACGGACGAAACCCGGAATCAACATCAGCCTTAACGCCGTCATCGTGTTGTGCAGCGAGATGACGACCTCGCCGGGCGAAGTACTCAATCGCGATCGTTGGGACTGATCGGATTTGTTTCTCGCCGACCATCGCTTAGGCCAGTCGCTCCCAGCGTTGGCGATAACAAAGCATTCAAATTCCGCACCGATAATTAGATTCCTATGAGTGAGACGGGATCAACAGCAGTTATTCTTGCAGCCGGCGAGGGAAAACGGTTGACACCGTTGACAAACCACCGGCCGAAGCCGATGCTCCCTGTGGTCAACAAACCACTACTAGAACACGTCCTCGAATCGGTTATTGCGGCCGGGATCGAGGAGATCGTCTTCGTCGTCGGGTACGAACATGATCGGATTCAAACCCACTTTGGGAACGGTGATGCGTGGGATGTTTCGATCGAATATGTCTTCCAAGAGAACCAACTCGGAACCGCTCATGCTGTCCAACAAACTGCCGAACACGTTGATGGCAATTTTCTCGTTCTTAACGGCGACCGTATTATCGACTCCTCGGCTGTTGGCGACGTATGTGCAGCAATGACTTCAGAAACAGATGCTGTAATGGCTGTCACCCGTATCTCGGAACCAGAAACGTATGGTGTGGTAACACTGTCGGGGGATCAGATCGTTAATATCGTTGAGAAGCCGAAAGAGGCTCTCGATTCTAACCTTATCAACGCCGGTGTGTATGCGTTCTCTCAAGACGTTTTTTCCGTGATCGAGAACACACCCGCCGGAGTCGACGGCGAATTCCGGTTGACAGATGTCCTCTTAGAGGTGGCTGACAGTGGAACTATCGCCCCGGTACGGTACGATGGATGGTGGTTGGACGTTTCCTACCCGTGGGACTTGATCGCTGTCACAGGCCAAGTGCTTGATCGAAACGGTGGTGAAACTGATGGCAAAATCACTGATGGTGCATATGTTGATTCAGCAGCCCACATCGACTCGACTGCTTCTGTCGGTGCTAACACGGTCGTTGGTCATGGCAGTACCCTCGCCGAGAACGTTCGGGTCGAATCCAACGCGACGATCACGCGGTCAGTTGTTTTCCCTGACGCAACGATCAAAGCGGGTGCCGTTCTCACCGATTGTGTTGTCGGTGCGAACGCAACTGTCGGTGCAAACGTCACTGCAGCCGGCGATACGACGAGTGTCGTGACCGATAACAAGGTCTATCCAGACGTGGAGTTTGGCGGCCTTATCGGCGACAACACGGCTATCGGTAGTGCAGCGTCTCTTGCGCCCGGTACCATACTCGGAAACAATGTTGTCGTTGGTGAAGGTGCAGTGGTCAGTGGCACCGTTGCTGACGAGACTGAAATCAGGAGGGGATAAGATGTGTGGAATTGTCGGGTATGTCGGTGAGGATCCTGCCCTTCCGGTGTTGATGACAGGGCTTTCGAATCTTGAATATCGAGGCTATGACTCTGCTGGTGTCGCCCTTGTCAATGAGACGATTACAGTTCACAAGCGATCAGGTGAAGTCGACGCGCTCCGGTCGGCACTTCCGGATAACGATAATGCGACCCAGACAACTGGAATCGGCCATACACGCTGGTCGACTCACGGGCCCCCGACCGATTCGAATGCCCATCCACATACTGATGAATCAGGGCGTGTGGCGGTCGTTCACAACGGAATCATCGAGAATTTCGAAACCCTCCGGAATGAGCTGAGTGACCGAACATTTACCAGTGATACAGATACTGAGGTGATTCCACATTTGATTGCTGCTGAACTTGATGCTGGGGCGAAACCGCTTGCGGCCGTACAGGCAGCCGTTGACAGATTAGAGGGCAGCTTTGCAATCGTTGTTGCTATCGCTGGCGTTGAGGAGTTGTTTGCCGTTCGGCGGGACAGTCCCCTCGTTGTCGGTCATGGAGATGACGCGATGTTCCTTGCAAGTGACGTTACCGCATTCTTAGAACACACTCGTGAGGTGACACACCTCGAAGATGATGATTTGGCTGTCGTTAGCGATGGGGACGTCTCGATCTATCGTGATGGCGAGATAGTCCAACCCGATACTGAACAAATAAATTGGGAAGCTGATGCCGCTGAAAAAGGGGGCTATGACCACTATATGCTCAAGGAGATTCATGAACAGCCTAAGTCATTGCGGAAGACAATCTCGGGCCGATTCGATCTTGAGTCCGGAAATGCGGATTTGGATCTCGAACTTCCGGATTCATACCTGAAGTCGATTGAAGAAATCCAGATTGTCGCCTGCGGAACCTCAAACTACGCTGGCCAATACGTGGCGGAATTACTAGAATCTATTGCGGATATTCGTACGACTGTTGAGGTCGCCAGTGAATACGAATTTGAGGGGGCCGCGATCCGCCGAACGTTGGTGATCGCAGTAACTCAGAGTGGCGAAACCGCTGATACCCTTGCCGCAGTTCGAAAAGCGAAGCAGGCTGGGACACGAACGCTTGCCGTGACAAATACTATCGGTAGTACTGTTACGCGAGTCGTTGATGACTCCATATTTATTAGAGCCGGCCCAGAAATCGGTGTCGCAGCGACCAAAACATTCGCTTCGCAAGTTGCCACACTTTCGTTAGTTGCAGTACAGATCGGACGGATACGGAGTTCAATTTCATCCGCGAACGCGACCGAAATAGTTGAATCGATCCGCAGTCTCCCCGGAGCGATCCAGCAGGTGCTTGATCAGGCAGACCGAGTCCAAACTATCGCCGAAGAGCATGCTAATTCGGATATCTTTTTCTTTTTAGGCCGGCGATTCGCCCGTCCAGTCTCATTAGAGGGCGCACTTAAACTGAAGGAGATTTCGTATGATCCTGCCGAAGGGTTTCCAGCTGGAGAACTCAAACACGGCCCGTTGGCATTAGTGACTTCTGACACAACAGTTCTGTCAGTACTCACTGAAGGAACTGCATACGAAGATACGCTACACAATATCAAAGAGGTACAGGCTCGCGGAGCTAATGTTATCGCTGCAACATCACATGATATTGACGGCGTTGCTGATGTTTCGTTTTCAGTTCCCCAGATTGGTATTATGGAATCTTTAGTAACAAACGTCTATTGGCAGCTATTCGCATACTATGTTGCCAAATCAAAAGGAAGAAGCATTGATAAACCACGCAATCTGGCGAAAAGCGTAACTGTAGAATAAATCGCATGAGCCGATCTTCTCCGAGGGCACTCGTTGCGGTAGCAGCACTGCTTGCTGTTCCATGGGTGATTCAGTTCAACGCCCCTGTCGATCTGACTGCCGTCATGTCGTGGGGCTTGCTCAACACGAACCCGTGGCACGTTCTCACGCTGCCGGGCTATTTCGACGAGACACAGGGCCTCGAAACGTTGCCGTGGTCGCTGCAGGTGTGGCCGCTCGGGTTTGGCTTCTATTTTGGGGCTCTCTTGAGTGCCGCAAGCGGCGTTGCGACCGGCCGCGAGGATGTGAGAGTGACTGTTGGGTTGCTCGCGCTGTCAGCGATCACGTCCGTCATCGTCTGGTGGGGCCTGCTCGGCCGCGGAGCAGCCGGGACGGTCCCGGTCGGCGTGCTTGCGACGGCGATGGTTGGCTGGTGGTTCTACTACCCGGTACTCGGCTCGGTCGGCACGCCGTCGCCGCCGCGTGAGTGATGCCCGCGACCGTCGAAGCAGTGCCCTGTCCACGTATTTATACTGACGGCTGTCCTACATCGACTATGGCTCTCGACGGGTTCGACGAAGCGATCACCGACGCGATTCGAGACGTACTCGTTGACCAGCCGATCCGCCTCGGTGTCCTTTTCGGCTCACAGGCGTCGGGAACCGCTGGCAGCCACAGCGATATCGACATCGCCGTTGAGTTCGAGTCAGACGTTGCCGACGACGACCGGTACCGTACTCGACTGTCTCTCATTGTCGCTCTCTCCCAGACTCTCCGCACGGACGATCTCGACATTGTTGATCTCGAAACCGTGCGTCCCGAAGTCGGGCTCTCGGCGTTGGAAGACTGCATCGTTCTCGTTGGTGACGCCGACCGTGTCGACGATCTCCTCGCGCAGTTCGAACGCCGAGTCGAACCGTCGACGGCCGATCAACGCCGTGCCCGATTCGACGCGGCTCTCGAAGGGGTGGAGGAGCGAGTGTGATCGACGCGGAAACCGAGACGCGGATCGTCGAGAAGGCCGAATACATCGACGAAGCCGTCACCGTCCTCGCCCGCAAACGCGATCTCGACAGGGAGACGTATCTCGCTGACCGCGAGCAGCGAGCTATCGTCGAACGCGAGTTCCAAACCGCGATTGAGGCGTGTCTCGATATCGCCGAACTCCTCATAATTGCCGCCGGCAACGAGGTTCCGGCGACCAATGCGGCGACGTTTGCCCGACTTGGTGCGCTCGGCGTTCTCTCTCCTGACACCGCAGCAACGATGCAGGACGCTGCAGGGTTCCGGAACGTCCTCGCTCACCAGTACGGCCATGATATTGACGATGAGCAGGTCTACTGGCATCTACAGGAAGATCTCAGTTGGTTCGCTACGTTTCTGCGAGAGGTTCGTACTGAACTTGATCTCGACGCGGAATAGGCTTCCATCAGTCTCTCGATCAATTAACCGGCTGCGATAGGTTCGCTCTTCCTCCCGGTATCCTTTTCGCCATGGCGACCCCATTTCCGGTGTATGACTGGGACATTCGATCACGTCATGATCCGGGTTGCGGATCTGGAAACGTCGCTCGACTGGTATCAAACGCACCTCGACTATGAGGAGAAGGAACGCTACGAGGGCGACGGCTTCACCATCGCCTATCTCGGCCCCGAAGACATGCACGAGGACGGGGCGATGCTCGAACTCACCGAAAACGACGACGACGTCGACTACGAGGTCGGCGACGCATGGGGCCACATCGCGGTTCGAGTGCCAGAGGGCGAGCTTGAGGATCACTACGAGCAGCTGATGGACGAGGGCGTCGACGACTATCGGGATCCAGAATCCTGTGGCGGCCGCTATGCCTTCGTCAAAGACCCCGACGGCCACGAGATCGAGATCGTCCAGCGGGAGTACGGCGCGCTGTGGTCGATCGATCACACGATGATCCGGGTTGAGGACGCTGACGAGGCCCTCGGATTCTGGACGCGGAAGTTCGAGTACGTCGAGCCGCGTTCCCGTTGGGAGTCGGACTCCTTTGCGAACTACTTCATGGCTCCGGAGGACGACGCCGAGGAGGCGATGTGGCTCGAACTCACCTACAACTACGACGGCCGAGAGTACACCATGGGCGATGCGTGGGGCCATCTCGCCATCCGCGTTGACGACCTCGAAGACGACTGGGAGCAGCTCATGCTCCGGGATGCCGATGACTACCGTAGTCCCGAGGAGTGCGACAATCTCTATGCGTTCACCCGCGATCAGGACGGCCACGAGATCGAGCTGATCGACCGCGATCCCGATAGCGACTCGCTGTTCCCGTTCTAAGTGCCCCGCTCGGCCGTCGACGTGGTCGCGGCGACCGATTCCCCGAGCGTATTCTTTTTGCGCTGTCGCTGTGAGCACTCGGTATGCAACTGACCGTCTGTGGGGTCGGCGGCGCGGGCTGTCGGATCGCCGACCGTCTCGTCGCGGCCGACGCCAGCCGTTCGCGGTCGTTCGTTGTCGACAGCGTCGCCCTCGATACCGACCAGCGTGATCTCTCCAGTTTGGAGTCGATCCCCGACGACCGACGCCATCTTTACGGGGTCATCGAGGCTGAGGGGGCTGGTGTCGAGGGCAACCGTAGCGTCGGCGCGGCGGCGGCCGACTCCGAGGCGACCGAACTGGCTAACGCTGTTGACGACGCTGTTTCCTCGCAGGCTGACGCGATCCTCTGTTGTGTCGGCCTCGCCGGCGGCAGCGGCGCGACCGCTTTGCCGCGGCTGGCCGATGAACTACGCCGGGTCTACGATATCCCGGTGTATGGGCTTGGGATCCTGCCAGCGGTTGCGGCCACCACCGACGATGGGTCGACGCCGACGGAGGCACGCAACACCGGTCGTGCGCTTGCTAATTTGACCGCGACGACAGACGCCTTGCTGCTGTTCGACAACGAATTGTGGCTTGGCTCTGGCGACAGCGAGACCGACCCTGACGTGCAAGCCGATCTCAACGAGACGCTGACAACGCGGGTTGCCGCGCTATTTGCAGCCGGCGAGGGCGATCATGACCGCCAGATCGCCGAACGCGTCGTCGACGCCTCCGAGGTACAAAACACCCTCGGGGCCGGCGGGATCGCCACTATCGGCTACGCTGGTCAGACTATCGAGCGGCCAACCAGCTCACGGTTCGGGCTTGGGATCCTCGAACAGGAAGGCGAGATCGATGACACGACTGCGATCAAGGCCATCGAGACGACCTCCCGGCGTGCGGTTCGTGGCAAGCTCACTGTCAAAATCGACCGCGAGTCAGTTGAACGCGGACTGTTGATCGTTGGTGGGCCACCTGAGTGGCTCAATCGCCGCGCAGTCTCGGATGCCCGCTCGTGGCTGGCCCAAGAAACCGGCAGCGTCGAGATCCGCGGCGGCGACATGCCCGACCCCGACGGCGATACGATCACGATGATCGCGTTGTTAACAGGTGTTGGATCGTGCCCGCGCGTGCGGGCGTTCCATGCAGCGGCCGATCGCGGGTAGCTGATCAGTCTTCGTGGCTAGCGAACTGCGGCGTGCTGTTCGTCTGTTCCCACAGCCAATCTCTGAATGACCTGCCTTGATCGTATCGCGCCCAGACGTAGGCTGCCGAGGGGAAGACGACGATCGCGGTGACAAACGAGTAGAACACGCTGACCGCCATCAGCAACCCAAACTGCCCGAGGATCGGCGAGATAGCGAGCACGAGTGCGCCGGTGCCGATCGAGGTGGTCAGCATGCTGCCGACGAGCGCGCCACCAGTACCCTGTAAGGTAATCCTGAGGCTCTTATCGGTGCTTGCGCCGCCGGTGTACTCGTCGATAAACCGGTGGGTCATATGCACAGAGTAGGCGACGCCGACGCCGACGGTGATCGAGAGAATCGTCGCTGTGACGGCGTTGAGTGACAACCCAAGCACCCGCATCGTTGCCAGCAGCACCGCGACTGTCACGAGGATCGGCAAGACGTTGACAACCCCCAACAGTGGTTTCCGGTCAAGCAACCAGTAGACGCCGACAAGGAAGACCCCGGTCAGCCCGATGGCGAGAAACAGACTCTGGAACGCCGACTGGAAGATGAGATCGGTGACCGCCTGGAAGACAACGATTGTTCCGGTAGCGGTGGCGGCATACCGGAAGTCTTCGGTGTATTCTCTGGAGTCGGCGGTGATCTCGCCCTGTGAGGCGTCAGATTCGACAGCGAACTCGACGCGGATCGCTCGCCGATCCTCGGTGAGATATTCGTCGGCGCGGTCGGCTGCCGGCGAGGCTTCGAGGGCGTCGTAGATCTGTTCGAGGTTGCGGTCGGGAACCCCGTTGCCGTCGCGGTCGTTGCGGGCGACAAGGGCGGCGAACTCGGGATCACGGTCGGCGTAGCTCTGGATGACGGTGATGATGCTCGTCGTCTCCGCGCGGTTGTCGGTTGTCAGATAGGTGTCCGGCGGCTCCTTGGTTGTTCGATACACTGACTCAAGGGCCGAATCACGGGTGAACGGGCCCTCGACGTACATCGTGATCTGGTCGTCGTTGCCGGCGGCGAAGTTGTCCTCGATGAAGTTGATGCTGCCGGCGGCGGTGTACTCACTCGGCGCAAATGGCTCGGGGAGCTCTTCGATGTAGTCCGGCAGGTCTTCCGGTGGAAGGAAATCTTCCTGTTCGAAGCTCCGATCGACGCCAGCTCCGTATGCGGCGGCCCCACCAGAGACGACCAGGAAGAGGAGGAGCAACGTGAGCGGCGCGCGCTTCGAGATGGTTGCTACGGCCGGCAACGCTCGTCCGAGTATCGATTCTTCGGTTGCCAGCGGCGAGGAACCAAAGCTTGGGATGTTGAACCGCTTGCGGTTGCGGTCGGCGATGATCTTCGCCGACGGCAGGAAGAAGCTGAAGATGAGGAACGTGAAGATGATGCCGACGCTGGCGACGATCGCAAAGTTGCGGGTCGGCTCAAAGTTGCTCGTCAGATTCGCCCCAAAGCCGAAGACGGTGGTGACAGTGACGATCAGGAAGGCAACCGCCAGCTGGCTGTTGGTGATCGTCATCGCCTCGCGGACATCGAATCCACGGCCCTTCTCTTCGCGGTAGCGGTTGACAATGTGTATCCCGAAGTCGATGCCGACCGCCAACAGCAGGATCGGCACCGAGATCATGTTCTGGTCGAAGGGGATCCCAGCATAGCCGATGAAGCCGAATGTCCACAGTAGCGACAACAGCAGCGCGACCAATCCGAGGATCAGATCGAACGGATCGCGGTAGGCAACAATTAAAAACAGCAGGATGAGGCCGAGGACAGCCGGCATGACAATCCCAAGTGAGTCGCCGATGACGTTGGCAGTCTCGCTGTTGGTGATCCCCAGCCCGAAGACGCGGATGTCGCCGTCACTTCGATCGGCGATCTCTTTGACGCCGAGTTGGACTTCTTGGAGGTTGTCGCCTTGCGGTGGGAATGAGTGAGTGAGAACAGTTATCGACGCGCTGGCACTCGCTGATCGACGGTTGAAATCCTCCGAGACAAGTGCCTGAAAGCCGGGTCTATCCGCGCTCTGGCGCACAGCAGTCTTGAGTTCTGTGTCGCTCGCACGGCTGATCGCTCGGCGTTGGGCCGCGTAGCTCTCGGCGGTCGGATCGAGCTCTTGGGCGATGATCGTTGCTGGCCCGGTGGCGTCTGTCAGTCGGAGTTCAGCCCGCTCGTTCGTGCGTTTGATTACATCTAATGAGCGGAGTAATGCTGGCTTGCTGAGAGTGTTTTGGCTGTCTTGGAGTAGTTGGGTCGACTCTTCGTCGTCGCCAAAGGTCGCACCAAACTCCTCGTTGACAGCGTCGAGGGCCTCTTGGGCGTCGATATCCTCGGAGAAGGCATCCGACTGATCCTCGACCGTCTGTATCATCCCGATGCCACCCATCAGGAAGGCGGTGACCGCCAGAAACGCCGCCACAACAGCCACTGGTCGGCCAAGGATGAGGCTGTTAAGCGCGTTCAGCGACGGTTCGAGGTCGAGACCGCGGTCGCCCATTTAGTTGTCCCGAAGCCCGCCGAAGTCATCGATTTCGCCGCCCTTGCGCCGCCAGAGGAACGCACCGCCGGCGACGACGAGCACAACGAGCAGCAACGGAACGACCGGCAAGCCGCCGCCATCATCTGTGGGTTCGGTGACGCTGACCGCCAGCCGGTAGCTGTCGGTGAGCTTGCTGTCGCCGTCGGCGTCGGTGTACCGAAAGTCCATCGAAGCGGGATAGTTTTTAATCGTCGCGCCGCTGGCCGCGCTCAGATCGACGGTGACCGTGGTGGTCTCACCCGGATTGAGGCTGGTGGTGAACGTCTCGTCGTTGGCGCTATCGAGTGGATCGTCGGCGAACAGCTTGCCTTCGATGTCGGAGACCGGCTCATCGAGGTTGTTGGTGACCTCGATATCGAGGGCGCGGCTGCCGCCAGCTTCGATCGTCGAGTTGACGGGCTCGACAAGGAAAGTGTCGCGCTGGCCAGCCACGTCGACGAGGAAGTTAGGATCGTCGTCAGACTGTCGGATGCCGTTTTCATCGCGGAAGGTAACTGGGAGGTCGAAGCGCTTTGGGACGGCTTCAGCATCGTTTAAGACTTCTACAGGGATCGAGAATTGAGTCGATTCGCCGGCAGGGATGTCGCCGACGGCGACGTTACTTTCGAGGGCGACGACGGTCTCGGACTCGGGTGCGAAGCTCACTTCTGCGTTAGTAGCGTCATCGCGGCCGATGTTTTCGAGCTGGCCCGTGATTTCGCCTTCCTCGCCGACGCGGAGAGTGCTGTCGAGTTCAGTGACCTCGAAGCGGGCGTCGTCAGTAATTCTGATCGGGACGGTTTCGGTTTCAGTGTCGCTCTCTTCTTGATTAATCGTGATCGGGACTCCGGAATTAACGTTCTGAGCTTTGGAGGTGTAGGAGTACTCGAGCGTGACACGGAAGTCGTAGGTTCCCGGATCGACACGTTCGGGGACAGTCACATCGAAGGCGGCAGTTTTTGGGCTGCCAGCTTCTGTGATCTCGCCCAGCGGCACGGAGTTCGTGTTGACCGAGATCGGCGAGTTCGGCGCACGAAGTCGGACGACGACGCCGCGTGCGGTTGTGACTGTGCTTCGGTCGGCCTCGTTGCCGTCGATAAACGTCCCATCGTTGCTGATATCAACCTCGATTGTCGTCTCCGATCCGGGGGTTACCTGATTGTCGGAGACGTACGGCGAGAGGTTTGGCTCGCCTTGGGCGTCAAGTCCGGCGACGACACCAACACCGGCAGTCGTCGTACAGAGTGTCATAGCGACAGCGATGATGAGCCAGCGGGCAATCTGGTTATCTACGTCCATTGTTCCCCTCCGTTGACTGTCTTATGATTATATCAATCTCGTTATTATAATTTCTCATGACACGCGCACCCAATCTACGCTGCTGGACGAGGTTGGACTGCGATGAAAAAACCCAGTCGCGGCTTCATGCATGAACACATCTTGACTGCTCTTGGAAAAATAAATTGCTGAACATGGTGTCCGTTTATTCGGGTTCATACTGCCGTCTGGAACCGAAGTACACAAAGTATTTACCAAGTGTGCTTTATCCTTTGAATGCCCCTACCCATGGTGCCTGTAGTCGACTTGCTGCTGGTGTCCGTCGCGGACACAGCGTGGCAACCGACGTGCGCACTGCGATGAAGATACGATAACAAACTATGACAGAACGAAACTATAATGAGAAACTGCGTGCTGTCTTCCTGGCAGCGATCATGGTCACTTCCGTGTTTGCGGGAACCGTGGCGCTTTCGGGAACTGCAGCTGCAGCAAATCTCGATGCAGGCAGTCCAGGTGCAGGTAACGTACAGTATGACTCGACCTTGGTCTTCCAAGGTCAGAACAACGAAGCAGAAGTTGCTGGCCTCGGGTCTTCCACCGATACCGCTGAACTCCGCCGCGTAACCGGTGGCTACGACCGAGGGAACAACGACGCCATCCAAGGTAGCAACTTTGTTGAGGAAATCGACGCAGATCGCGTTGATAGTGCTGCCGCAGGGAGCGACGCACGATTCATAATCGATACGGATGACCTCGAAGCCGGGGATTACATCCTGGTGAATCAGGATGGATCCACCAACACGGTAGAACAAAACACATTCGAAGTCAGCACTCAATCGCTCAGTGCCGAGTTCGGCAGTGACGAAGCACTCGTCGACAGCTTCGGCGACAGTAACGTCGAACTCGATCTGAGCTCCGGCCGTTCTGGCTTCTCCACGAACGTGACCGCTAACGGCGATCTCGACCGTCAAGAGCTGTTCAACGTCTTCGTTCAACAGCAGCTTGATAGTGTCAGGATCAGTTCCGCCGATGTTTCCAGTACCAGCGACGCTTGGTGGAACGTAACTGACGAGGGACGGCTTGAGGCCCGTACTGCTGGTGATAGCCTTGTTGATGATGCTACCTCCGGAACCGAGCTGTCCTTCGACTCACCGTGGAATGCACTGACGAGTGCAAGCAGTATCAACTTCGGTGTCTTCGGTACGATCGCCGACGAAACCGACCTTGAAGCAACTCACAACGGTGATGTGATCGATAGTCCGCCTTCTGCTGGTGCCTTCGGTACGACGTGGAGCGTAGCACTGTACGACCCAACCAAGACGATTACGATGAAAAGATCGTCCTCTACGAGAACGGCGGCGAAGCATCCGATGTGAGCCTTGTTGGGATCAACGACGGTGACTACGACTTTGATTTCAGTGCTGCAGATACGGAAGCAACGGCTAGTGCTTCCGTCACTGCTGCCGAGCTAGATGCAGACGCATCATTTGAATCTGGCACCTCGACGACTGGTGCTGGTGACATCGCTGAGTTCAATTTCACTCTATCCGATACTGACGAAACCTACGTCCAGATCGGTAGTGAAGACTCGTCCTTCGTTGACGTCCTGTACGTCTCGGCTGATGATGCCGATGAGCCAATCGAGATCGAGATGAACACTCGACTGGCTGGTTCGAGTGCAGGCAAAGATGCGGTCTACAACTACGACAACGTTGATACTCTTGAGAGTGAGGTTCACTCCAATAACGGTATCAGCAGTGACAACCTCATCCGAGGTGTCAACCTCTACGAGAACGATGGCAACCAGTTCACCGGTGCCGACGATGCTGACTTCGAAAGTTACCTCGATGCGATGGACATCATCGATGAGGAAGCTGGCCAAACCAAGCTTGACCAGCTTGCTCGGCCACTCCAGCCAACAGAGTATGAAATCGCTGTTGCTGGTGCCGCAGGTGAAACCAACGTCTTCGACGCCGATTCCGGCGGCGAAGCCAACAACCAGCTTGGCGGTAAAACGCTGCAGCTGACCCAGCCTGAAATCGGCGATATCACCGTCCACACGGCACCGGAAGGTGACGCCGACGGCACGACAGATGTTCAGGAACTGGTCGATGACGCAACCCCACGAGAAGAAGTTGCTGTTGACGACCGACTCGTTGTTCAAGTCGAAGCTACCGGTCTTTACGGTGCACTGGTTGCCGGTGCAGGGTCGGATAGTACCGACGCAACCGTACTTGATCCTGACTGGGATCGACTTGACGAGGGCGCGTCAACCACCGTTCTGAACGACGTGATTGACAATACCGGAGAACAGATCACCTTCGAAGTTACTGGTGAAGACGATACTGGTAACCAGGCACCGCTTGAAGTTGATTTGGCAAACAACGCCAACTCCGAGACGTACCTCGTGCTTGACAACGAGAACGGACAGTTCTTCCTTGTCGCTGACACGAGCACCGACAGTGCGTTCGCAAATGGTGCGGCACCAGACGAAGCGACGACGTTCACCGCTGAACTCGAATACGATGCTGACAACGCGGATAATCGGTTCGAGCTACAGAACGCAAACAACGACGGCGACCGGTGAACCCATTCGTCCCACGAGGCGTCCAGCAAGCTCCAGGTCCGGTAGCCAGCCCCGACTCCGGGAACTACAACAACTACCCGTACCTGCTGCAGGGTGAGACGATCAGCAGTACTTCGGAATTCACCCTCGCACCACGGTCGATTGAGTTTGACAACCTGAACGAAGACGAGCAGGTTCAGGTCGCCAACGCTGAGGATGCGACAGTCTCCGCGACGACGAATGTCGCACCAGGAACGGATGCTGAACTCCGTCTCCAGTCGACTGATGCGTCCTCCTCGTTCCGACTCGGAAACGATGTCAACATCTCCCAAGATGGCTCGATTTCGACTGCCTACGACCTCTCCGGTCAGGAAGTCGGTGACATCTTCGACGCCAACTTCCGCGTCGAAGGTTCGAGCGTCGATACATCTGAAGGAGTTGTTGTTGAGTCAATCGACACTGGTGAAGAAGAAGAGACGACCAACGAAACCGACACTGACACTGATGACGGTGAAGACATGGACGACGGCGAAACTGAACCCGCCGACGACGGTGAGACCAACGAGACCACCGACGACGGCGAGTCCACCGACGACGGAACGCCCGGCTTTGGTGCAGTCGTCGCCCTGATCGCCCTCATCGGTGCTGCCCTGCTGGCTGTCCGCCGTCAGAACTGAATCTGACGCCTGGCGCCCACCCGGGCTTTCACCATCTTCAACTATCGGCCTCGCGCCGACCCTTGATTTCTTATTTTTCACCCGTCGAGCCACTGCTGTCTTCGAATGATTTAATTCGCCACCTCGTCACCGTCAGCATATGACTGACGTTCGGTCGGCAACGGCCGAGTTACTCGAAGCGCATCCAGAGCTCGAAGATGATCTACGAACCCTGCTTACCATCGATCAGAACGGCCCGTGGACGTTCGATGATGTGCCGCTTGATTCGGGACTGTTCGGTGAGGTAGTCGCGGCTGGGATCGTTGATTCTATCGATGATACGTACCGACTCCGCGATCCAGATGCAGTTCGTGCCGCCCAGAGGACGATCCACCAGAGTCATCGACGACTGAATCTGAGTCGAACCACCCTTCGATCGATGGCCGTTCTCTCGGATCGATCATCAATCGACCAAGACTCAGCCGGTTGCGTATCCCGTCGAATCCATCTCTATTTGCTTCGATTGTCGCTGTCCTACTGTTGGTCGTTCTGACTCGGACTGTCTTCTCGTTCGGAGCCGTGTTTCGCGAGGAACATGTTGTCTTCCTTGCTAACGACCCATTTTATTATGCGTACTGGCTCGAAGAAATAGTCCGTACTGCTCCGGCGTTGGGCTCGTTCCCACAGGCCGGCAGTGGGGATGAAGTACTCATGCTTGTCACCTTGTGGGCTGTTACACTCGTTTTCGGCGGGACACAGCAAGCTGCTACCACCGTTCTCGCGTGGTACCCCGTCATTGCAGCCGTTGTCGTCGCCGGATTACTGTACCTCACCGCGAGTACTGCGTTCAGTGATCGCCGTGTCGGTTTGGGGGCCGTCGCCATGTATGCCGTGACGCCGATACTGCCTACCGGTCAGCACTTGGCTTTGCGGATCATCATGCTTTCGACTACTTTTTACTCGCGCTCACGGTGTTTGGTGTGGTTCTACTTGCCGATTCTGAGCGTGAGTGGCAGACTATCACTACGCATCGTATCGTCGGTGTCACGGCGGTTGCTATCGGGATTGCAGGACAAGTACATGCATGGAAAGCCGGCGCGTTGTTGGTTACGCCGCTTGCGGTATACGTTCCGTTTCGCGTCTTTTCGGATCTCCGTGCGCAGCGTTCACCGGCGACCGCAAATGTATGGCTTCTTACAGGGCTCGGTTTGGCTTCGTTCAGTGCGGCATTCCCTTACGTTCTTTTCGGTTGGTCTGGGAGCGTTCGTTCCATTACGCCACTTCTTCTCTTCATTGGAAGCCTCACCCTCGTTGGGTTAGGAGTTGTTGCTAAGCGACGTGAAATCGATGCTACAACTGTCTTTGTGGGTGAAATCCTTGGTGGGATCATCCTGGGTGCACTCCTTTGGATCGCTTCTCCAGATGTTCGTTCGGCGGTAACAGGTGGGGTTTCACAGATCGTTAGATTAAGTGACTCCAACATCGTGGAGTCAATGTCACTTTTCAGTCTGGAGTCTGGATTTATTATCACTCCAATTTATTATCTTGGATTTAGTTTCCTCTTTGCACTTGTTGGTCTGTTTTGGGTGACCTACCGACAACGGTATGCTCAAACGCCAGCTATCCTCGTGCTTATTATTTATGCGTGGGTGTTATTCGTATATGGTATTGTCCAGCTCCGGTTTGCTGCACAGTTTGGAATAGTTGCTGCTGTTTTCGCTTCTGTTGCGTTTGTTCAGGCGCTTTCGTACGTTGACTTGACAACTGGTGTTAGAAAATATATGGAACCCATTTCCGCCGCACATACGCGTTCAAAAGTGAACGCTTCTAGCGGTTCATTTCGACTTCCGGATATCCAGGTTTTAGCTATTATTTTGGCCCTGTTTGTACTGGTGGGGGTTTTGGTGTACTCCAAATAGCAACTGATACGAATCAACTCACGATTGACCAGAACACCTACGAGGCATCGATTACGATCGAAGATCATGCAGCAATAACAGAGACTACTTGGCCCGACAACTACGTATTCAGCCCTTGGGATCGGAACAGAGCTTACAATTATATTGTCAGTGGGGAATCAGAATCATACGGTTATGCACAACAGCACTACAATGAATTCCTCAAATCTACTGATCCTGCTTCATCGTACGAGCAACTCGAAGACCAGTCAGTCGGCTACATCGTAGCCAAACCCTATGGATCTGCTCCAGCGGACTCAATGCAGACTCGACTGTGGTCGAACCGTGGCAGTGCTACGGAGACCACCGGTGGTCTCGCACACTATCAACTCATTTATTCAACAGATGATATCAAGATATATCATGTAGTTCCTGGTGCTGAACTTGCTTGGGAGGATCAACCGGGGGCAAGTAAGAAAATCCAGACTAGCGTAACGGTCGGTAATCAATCATTCTCGTACGAACGATATGTCACCGCCACCGCCGATGGTCGGTCTACAGTACGGGTTCCATATGCTGGCCGCTACAGCATTAGTAATAATACTGTGACTATCTCAGAAGCAGACATAAAAAAAGGGAAAAAAATTCAAATCAATACTATTTGAAGTTCAAATAATTAAAATTCAGTGCTATTATTGGAAAATATAATCGTAGTGATTCAATGGAAACGCCATTACGCCATCAGAGCTAAATCAATATCTAAGGCGCAAGATACTGTTCGCTGGGTCGTGTCCAGATAAGTTAGTTCCATGGACACATTCGATTCTATTCCGATTCCCATGCGTTTCATGGTGGAGTTGGAGTCTTTGCCGATGACAGGAAGTCTGCAACTACAGCACACTGCCAACAAGAAAGATACTGTCGGCAACGTGATCACTTCTAACGCCTTCACTCGGTTGAAGTGTGGCTTTCTGCACAATTATGAATGGTGGATCGATAACGGTTGACACTCACTAACTTAAGATTCCGCCTGGTATCCGAGAAGGATAACTCAGCCAGCTACAGGTCGGATACATAGATTCATCGCCGATTCGGGTGTCCCTTCTCCCTCCAGAAATCCTAGTCGGAAACGATCGCTATCACCGATGAGACAGTCAATTTTGTCGATGGATCAGTTGAAACTCGCTCTACCTCACTCCTCGTCTTATCTGAATACTGTAGAATGTTACTTCCCCAACAACTAAGACCTATTAGTAATACTACTGTTTCACATGTCGAGCTCTCACACACAGATCCGTGTGAGCAACCGTGTGAAGCGGATTCTTGACCGCCGTCGGCGTGCAGATGAATCGTACAACGATTTTCTTGAGCGCGTGCTCATCGACACACCGACCGATTCTCAGGTCGACTTGGAGTCGGAGACACAGTCTGACTACGTTTCCCTCCACCGCAGACGGGCAACACTACGACGGAACGTGCGGAGATGGCGGCTGAGAACTGACGATACAGACACCGACAACTAACAGAGTGGAAGCTACACGTTCTCGCTTTTCTTGTCGAATGTAGGCTACAGACAACTCGCTGCTATCGCTGCCACGACTTCCTGTTCGCCTACGTTTTAGTTCGACTCACCGCGTTCCTCAATCGCTGCCGCCAACTCCTTGCCGGCGGGGATCAGGATCCAAAACGCAAACGCTCCCAGCAGGGCCGTCCAGAGGAACACGTCGATCAGGAAGATCGAGATCGCATCAAAGACGTTGCCTGGCTCCGGCGGCGGCGCGATCAGCTGGTTGGTCATAAAGAACGACGGCGTCTGATACCAGCCCGCCAGCGTCATCCAGAGCAGTCCAGCCCCGGTCAGAATGCCGAACCCTTTGATGAACTCGTCGGCCATACCTTATTTCTCGTCGGAATCCTCTTGAGCGTTTCCCATTCCCGGAGCCCGAAACCGGCTGCTGAGGACGAACACGCCGGTTCCGGCCGCCATGAGGCTCAACCCGATGATCGCCAACACGCCGGTGAAGAGCTCCTGATCGACGCCAAGGCCGATGCTCGCAAGTCCGCGCAACAGGAGCCGTCGCAACACGCTCACCTGTAAAGTCGCTGCGTCGATAAAGATGAAGCCACCCAGAATACACGCGGTAGCGATCAGCGTCGAAAATACGGTGATCGTCTTATACAGCCGGATCGGGACGACGACGTCCCGTCGACCGGTCGTCGTATCAGCTGACCCCGTTGGCGATGGCTCGTCGCCGTTGGGGGATGAATCGTCCATACAAAACAAAGGTTGGCGAGCTATATCTATCCGGCGTTATTTCGGCGGTCGCAGCATGTAGTACCGCCGATTAAGGCCGTACATGTAGCCCTCTCGCAGCGTCTTCAGCAGCGCGTAGGTCATCACGCCGAGGACGACCGGTCGATGAACGCGATGTTAAGCTGGAGTGCCAGCGGGAGCGGGATCAGGTTCTGGACGGCGATGGCGGCGATCGTGATCGCAAAGAACGCGCCGCCGGCCCCGATCGCGGCCCAAAACGGCTGTTCGACCGGCCGGCGAGCACTTCCCTTGTTGAGGAACGGGAGGAAGGCGACCGCGCCGACAACGACGACGTTTGCCAGCACGCCGTAGAGCTGATCGGAGATCAGCTTCGAGCCATCGAGAACGGCCAGCCCCGGGTTCAGCGGGTTGAGCTTCAGCAGGCCGAACGACCAGTAGAGATACCAGTCCGGTAGGATAATACTCGGCGTTGAACTCGGGTTAGCCGGCAGCTCAAGGCTCGGTGGCAACGCCGCCGAGATCAGCAGGATCATCCCGACGAAAAACAGCGAGATCGCCCCATTCCGGATGATCTCGTGTGGCCACGTCGGGAAGCCCAACACGTCGCGTTCGACGTAGTCGGACTCCTCGCGAAGCTCTTGATCCTCACGCCGAGCCCGTTCAAAGTACTCGTAGGTGAGCTGTGAGAGCCCGGATTTGCGTGTCTTTCGTTCCTGCCAGGTTGGCGTTTCGTCGTCTGGAGCGACGATGCCGGTCTCACCGCCGTCGGTGGCCGGCTCGCCGCCGTCAGTGCGCGTCTCGTTGGTAGTGTCGTCTGTGTCGCTCATTGTCTTAGTGTGGTTCTGCGATGCCCTGCACCCAGACGATGCCGACGTGGAGTGCGATCAGTGCGGTCACCACGAACGGCAAGATGAACACGTGCAGGATGTACATTCTCACAAGCGTTGCTTGTCCCAGGGTGAAGCCACCAAACAGCAACTGCGCGCCC
Organism: Halonotius sp. GCM10025705; assembly: GCF_042662885.1. NCBI lineage: Archaea > Methanobacteriati > Methanobacteriota > Halobacteria > Halobacteriales > Haloferacaceae > Halonotius > Halonotius sp. GCM10025705. The sequence goes on from NZ_JBHSZD010000001.1 coordinate 295,675, forward strand.
CACTCGCCGACGATCGGGGTCGCCAGTGCCATCTCAACGCCGATCTGGCCGGCCCAGAAGGCCAGTTGGTTCCACGGCAGGAGGTAGCCAGTGTAGCCGAAGACCATCGAGAGGCTGATCAGGATGATGCCGAGCAGCCAGTTCAACTCACGCGGCTCCTTGTAGGAGCCGGTGAAGTATACTCGCAGCATGTGCAGGAAGACTGCCGCCATCATGATCTGGGCGGCCCATCGGTGGATGCTCCGCAGGGCGTAGCCGAACTGCACGTCTTGCATGATCATCTTCACCGACTGGTAGGCGACTGTCGGATCGCCCGCCGCCGATGGGGAGTAGTAGAACCCAAGTAACGCTCCCGAGACCGCGGCGACGATGTAGGCCAGTACTGAGAAGAACCCTAAGGAGTACAAGGGGTACCAGTACCAGAACTTGTTGTCCAGATCGTACTGTTCGGTGTGGCTCTTTGGCATCTGGAGGTTAACCTTGTAGTAGGCATCCTCCAGCAGCTCAAGGTAATCGACGATGCGGAGTCGCTTGTCGATGTAGATCAGCGCGGTCAGAAAGACCGTCTCGATCGGCGTCAGGTCTTTGCGCTTGAGCCACGTGCGATGGTCGAAGTCGTCTTGTTTCTCTAAGCTCATTGGTTATCGTTTGTAGTAGGGGTAGACCGCTCGTTTCAGCGTATCCCAGACCTGCTCGCCGTCGGTCAGCGAGACGCCGTCGACATCGTCGCTGTCGATGTAGAGGTCTTCCCACTTCCGGCGACGCTTCTTGACGATCATCACGTCCGGGAGGAACTCCTTGCGATACAACGCGAGGATGAAGGCCAGATCAAGGAGGATCAACCCCAAGATCGCGCCGACAAACATGTTGCCGAACTCCGTGCCCGCCCACCCGGAGACGAGCGCGAAGACGAACATGAACACGAAGACGACCTCGATCACCGTCAGCACGACAATGGCGATCGCTGCCGCCGTCGACTCTCTGGCGGGCTCATACCGGTGGATATCACCGTACGTGGATCCAGATGACGACATTAGACACCACCCTGCCCGGTGTTCGGCGACTCGCCGTATTTCAGCACGTAGAAGGTGAACACAAGGCTCACCGCGATGCCGAGGAAGCTGACGATGCCGACGTAGTGTTTCTGGATCGGGACGCCAACGTCGTGGGCGAAGGCGTCGAGTTCGGTCGGCCAGCCACCGCCACCGCCGCCGCCGACCTCAACGGTCGGGACGTCTTCGCCGACGGCGACCGACCCGAGCATCCCAAGCGAGGAGTGGGGCACACACTCGTAGTTCGTGATGCCCGTGTGTTCCTCGGTAAAGGTGAACTCGTAGGTGAAGCCGGCCTCACTAACCGTCTCGCTTGCGAGGTCGGCTGGCCCACCGACGGTCTGCACGTTGTGGCCGCCGCCTTCACCGGTCCATTCCCAGATGACCGTTGTTCCGGGATCGATCCAAATCCCCGCAGGGCTAAAGGCGAGATTGCCACCGTTGCCGCTGGCACCGACTTCGATGGTGACCTCGCTTTCGCCGCGGTGATCCTCATAGCCGCCATCTGAATCCGAGATGTGGCTCAAGTCGGGTTGTACCTCTTGAGCCGCAGCCACCCCGCTGCTCGCGGTGGCGGCCGTGGCGGCGGCGGTCGCCCCGCCCGCTGTCCTGAGTAATTCCCGCCGTTTCATACACCAAATAATGGACACGCAGCGTGCTTAAACCCACCGCTACGCCCCTCGAATCCGACCGATCACGAAGCCTCTGTCTCGTGGTTGTCGGCCTGCTGGGGTGGCTCACGCTCGTCGTCAGCCGGCCCCTCGTTGCCCTCGATTTCCGGGCGATCAATGCCGCCGGCTTCGACGGCGCGTAGGCGGCTGCGGTACTGCTCGGCGCGAAACCGATCGGAGAGCCGCGCGTTGGCGACGAGGGCAAACAGCCCGATGCCGACGATCAGGAACAGTCCGCCGACGACCGGCGCGACGACCGTTTCGACGAGCCGGAGAATGAACGCCCCAAGTAAGGCGACGCCACCGATAACCTGCCCGCCGGCGATAAGCTGTATCATCAGGTTGCCGAACTCGCCGGTCTGTTCGGGCACCTCGTCGGCTGATGGCAACTCGTAGTTCGCCGGTGGCGCAGAGACCTCATACTCCTCCATCGAACACATTGCGACCACCGGTTCGACGTCGCGTCGGACGCCGCCCTCACCTTCGACGGTGCCGTCGGCCGACACCACGGCGTAGCCTGTATCGGCGTAGACCACAAGCTGGTTGTCGTCGCGTTCGACAACCGCGAAGATCTCTCTGGCGGCGATCTTTGATTTGAGATCGGCTTCGACCCGATCAAGCAACCGCTCGCCGGTGATCCATGTCTCGGGGTCGAAGGCGGCTTCCCACTCGTCGCCGCTCATCTGGGCCATCTCTGCCGGCCCAAAGTCGTCGAAATCGTACTTTTCCTCAACCGCTGCGCGGAGTTCGTCCAACTCGTCGTCGTTGTCGGCTGCGTCCGCTGTGTCTGTTTCTGCTTTCGCGTTGTCGGCTGTCTCCTCGTTGTCGGCTGCTGTTCCCGCCGGTGTGTCGCCGGCGGGCTCCTCGCTCGTCGGCGTCGTGTCGTCGCCGTCGGCTGAGGAATCCATACCGCAGGGTAGGGCTGGCCGGCGTAAAGCACTTTCCGACTCCCGACCGCGTCCGGGCCCATTATACCGCCGTAGCCCATAGCTCCGATGATGGTTGCTGATGTGACGATCGCAACGCTGACCGCCCTGTCGGTGACGGCGAGTCTTCCCTTTTTCTGTACGGGGCCTGGATCATGCTCGACAGCGAAACGGTCACCTGGGACGTACTCACCTATCATCTCAAGTTCATCGCCGTCGGCCTGACGCTGACGACGGTGCCGATGGTCACGTGGATGATGCCCCGGCTGTTGGATCAGTTGGGTGGGCTTTCAGCGTTACACGCCGTCCTCGGGTTGCAGGCGTATGCGATGTTGGTCTTCGCGCTGACCGGGATCGTTCGGATCTTTCAGGCGAAACGCGAGGCTGATCTCTACCGGAACCCCGACCAGGACGTCAGTCTCAACGATCTCCATGAGAATATGAGCGCGTGGCGTGGCCGCCTCCGAATCGGTGTTTTCGGCTACGTGATCTTCTGGTTTCTTGCGTGGGGCGTTGGGCTGTATCGATATCTGTTGCGGTATTGGCTGTGAGACAACGCCTTCTCAGTCTGTTTGAAGAGGTTGTAGTTGGTGGACACACGTCGGACTTAGCCACTCGTTTGGAGGTTTGTCACTTCCAACACAGACTCAATCGGCTCCGTTTCAAAATCGCTGTCGGCAACAACGTACTCGTCGCCGGTTGATCGTGCAGTCGCTGCGATCATCGCGTCCCGCTGGGAGAGCTCACTTCCGTCACTGATCGCAGCATTCTGTAACCGCGTTGCTTCCAAGGCCAATTCCTCGTTGAACTCGATGGCTTCAACGCCGCCGAACCGTTGGCGTTCTTCGATCGGATCGAACCCTGGCGTGCCTGCCGGCCCGTTCAGCACCTCGAAAACACAGATTGTCGATGTCCACCACGGCTGTCGGTCATCAAGGTACTCGATGACTGCCTTGTTACCACGGAGATATTCGATGATCGTTGAGCTATCGAGGAATGTCATCCCCAGTTCTCCCGGGCGTTCCGAATCGACTCCTTGGCTCGATCAGCTTCCTCATCCGACCACGCACCGGCTTCGATTGGCTCCTCGGTCGTTGTAACTCGCTGGAGGAACTCATCCCATGTCTCGTCGTCACGTTTCAGATCGTCCAATCGCTCTTTCGTTGTTGCGTCGACAGGGATGGATGTCCGACTCATACAAATTTATAATGAATTTATCGGTGTAGCTGTTTCGGTGGTTCAGCTACCACGCCTCGTTGGATGCCAGATCAACGTCGTTGTCAACTTTCGATGACGGACAGATATCCTCTAAGACACACTCTTCACAATCGGGGTTGATCGCAGTGCAGGTCTCCCGGCCGTGGCTGATCAGCAGGTGGGTGTACCACTGCCAATCATCTTCAGGCACAAGTTCCATCAACTCTGTTTCGATCGCCTCGGGCCGTTCTTCTTCGGTGATGCCGAGTCGACGTGAGAGCCGCTGGACGTGGGTGTCGACGACGACGCCTTCGACGATTTCGTGGCCGTGCTGGAGGACAACGTTGGCTGTCTTTCGGCCGACGCCCGCCAACTCGGTGAGTTCGTCCATCGTATCCGGCACCTCGCCGTCGTGTTGCTCGATGATGTCCTCACAGGCCGAGCGGATGTAGCTCGCCTTGTTGTTGTAGTAGGTTACTGAGTTGAGATCCTCGGCAAGTTCCTCTTGGTCGGCGTTCGCGTAGTCGGCCGGGCCGTCGTATTTCTCGAAGAGATCGGCAGTGACTGTATTGACGCGCTCGTCGGTACACTGCGCTGAGAGGATCACCGCGATCAGCAGTTCGAGTCGGCTCGAAAAGTGCAGCGAGATTTCGAGATCAGGATAGGTGTCATACAGGCGGTCGATAACCGCCAGTGTCTGCGCTTCGGTTGAATCGAGTGTGCTGCCCATACCGACTGCTGGGCCGGCGGGGTGTTGAGTGGTTCGGACTGCCGGCAAAAACAGCGGTCAGCCTGCGTCGATTAGGCGAATGCCAGCGAGCTGCCGGTATCCTCAGTCGACTCAAGCTGGATCTTTTCCCACGCATTCACGAAGTCATCGCGGGTGATCTCGGTGCGATCATCGCGGATAGCGAACATGCCGGCCTCGGTACAGACGGCCTTGATATCTGCTCCGGAGGCGTCGTCAGCGAGATCGGCAAGCTCCGCGAAGTCGACGTCGTCGGCGACGTTCATATCGCGGGTGTGGATCTGGAAGATGAGTTCCCGACCCTCGTTGTTGGGTTTTGGCACCTCGATGAGCCGATCGAACCGTCCGGGGCGGAGAATCGCCTCATCCAGCATATCGAAGCGGTTGGTCGCCGCGATCAGTCGCACCTCGCCGCGCTCGTCGAAGCCATCCATCTCCGAGAGCAGCTGCATCATCGTCCGTTGAACCTCGGCGTCGCCGGAGGTCTTCGAATCCGTCCGTTTCGAAGCGATGGCGTCGATCTCGTCGATAAAGATGACGGCGGGCTCGTTTTCGCGGGCGACCTCGAAGAGATCACGGACGAGTTTCGCGCCCTCGCCGATGAATTTGTGGACGAGTTCGGAGCCAGCCATCTTGATGAAGGATGCGTCGGTCTGGTTGGCGACCGCTTTTGCCAACATCGTTTTGCCGGTGCCCGGTGGCCCGTGGAGTAGGACGCCTGACGGCGGGTTGATCCCAACCTCGTCGAACATCTCCGGGCGGTCGAGTGGCATCTCGACGGTCTCTCTGACCTCCTGCATCTGCTCGTCGAGGCCGCCGATGTCGGCGTAGGTCACGTCGGGGCTGTGGTCGACCTGCATGACGCGTGCGCGCACATCTGTCTCGTCATCGAGTCGCTTGACGATCGACAGTGAGTTGTTAACCGCGACGCGCGAATCGGGTTCGAGCTCTTCTCGGAGTTCGTCGGTGACCTCCGTGAGTGCCTCTTGGTTGTTGCCGTGCTGTTTGATCACGACGCCGTCGGGGGTGATCTCTTGGACGGTGGCGACAAACAGCGGCGACTGCTTGAGCTTCTTGTTTTCGTGTGTCAGCCGCTCTAACTTCTGTTTGTACTTGTTGTTCTCGGCGTTGGCATCGAGGAGCTTGTCTCGCATCTCCTCGTTTTGAGATTCGATCACGCCGAGTCGCTCCTGTAGCGCTTCGATCTTTTCCTGTCTGGACGCCGTCTCATCGTAGGGGAATTCGACGTCGTCCGCGGTGTCGCTCATCATTTTTTGTACGGCTGTCGGGAATAAGAGGCTTCGGGTCGCTGTCCTGTTCGCTGCGATAATGTTCATGGGTAATATCGAATTATAGCAAGTATTATCATACAGCATTGTGGAGTACCTTTCAGCATGAGTACACACGAGACCGTTTCGACGGATGAACCAGCCGATGGATGGGACGCTGTCCGCGACCTGCCGCCGAGTGCGAAACTTGTCGCTAAGGTGCTTGATTACAACGATACGCTGACACAAAGCGAACTTGCCGACGAGACGCTGTTGCCGCCGCGAACAGTCCGGTACGCACTCAACCGCTTGGAGGACGCCGGCGTCGTCGACTCCCGGTTTTCCTTCTCTGATGCTCGCAAACGGATCTACAGTCTAACGATCTAACTGCCGGTCTGTTGTCGAACGGGTTCTTTGTCTGCCTTTTGTCACTGTTTTCGTTGCTACTCGGCGTGTTTTCTTCTGTCCGTAGGTTTATTTGTGATTCCGCGGCCAGACGCCTCATGTCTGCTCAAGCGATCTGTATCGGACTCATCGATCGATTGTTCGCTCGACTCCGCTGGAGCAGCCTCCATGCAGAACCGCCCTATGTAGCTGTGATTCGCGAAGCGACGACCTGTGTCGGCGCGACCGAACGTGCCGCGGCGTTCCAACGGGCCGATGGACTTGATCGCCTCCGGTCAGCGATTGATGCCGCCGAGGCTGACGACCGGCCGGCTCTCGCACGGGAAGGCCGACAGGCCCTCCTCGCGCTTCGTCGCTTGCCACCCCACGCTCGCGGAACCGATATACCACCCCGGCAATAACAGGGTGGCAATGACACGGGTGCTACACACTGGCGACACCCATATCGGCTACCAACAGTACCACTCGCCGGAGCGGCGGGCGGACTTCCTTGCGGCCTTCGAGACCGTCATCGACGACGCCGTCGAGATGGATGTCGATGCCGTCGTCCACGCTGGCGATCTGTTTCACGACCGCCGACCGGATCTCCCGGAGCTGATGGGGACGCTGTCGGCCCTCCGTGAACTCAACGCTGCCGAGATTCCGTTTCTCGCCGTCGTCGGCAACCACGAGTCAACCCGCGGCGGCCAGTGGCTCGATCTCTTCGAACGGCTCGGGCTCGCTACCCGACTCGGCGACGATCCGATTGCCATCGACTCTACCGCCTTCTATGGCCTCGATCACGTCCCCGAATCCCGACGTGACGACCTCGACTACGATTTCACTCGAACTGCCGACAGCGACCTGGATACCGAGCCAACCCACCACGTCTTAGTCGGCCACGGTCTCTTCACCCCCTTCGCGCACGCCAACTGGGAGACTGAGACCGTCCTCGACGAGTCGACTGTTGATTTCGATGCTGTCCTGCTCGGCGACAACCACGCGCACGGCATTGAACGCGTCGACGACGTGTGGGTGACCTACTGCGGGTCGACCGAGCGCGCGAGCGCGAGCGAGACAGACGACCGCGGCTACAACATCGTCCAGTTCGACGCCGACGACCCTGGCCCTGCGGGCGTTGATATCCGAAGAAAGTCGCTGCCGACCCGTGAGTTCGTCTTTGTGACGGTCGATCTCGAACCCGGTGAGGGTGCGGAGCGTGTTCGCGAGAAGATCAGCCAGCACGACCTCACCGATGCCGTCGTTATCGTCGAAATCGTCGGCGACGGCGAGGCTGTCACGCCCGGCGGGATCGAATCCGGTGCCCTCGACAACGGTGCGTTGATCGCCCGGGTTACCGACCGCCGCGAGATCGAAACCGAAACTGAACTCTCGGTGAGTTTCGCCGATCCCGATGCCGCTGTCGACGAGCGGATCGAGGAGTTGGGCCTGTCGGCAGCCGCCCTCGATATCGACGACGCGGTTCGATCACCTGACATCGCCGACAGCAACCTTCGAGAGACAGTGAAAGGCCGGCTCAAAGAGCAGATCGAGAACGACCCAGCCGCGTTGGCACCGCCCGAAAGCGACGACAGCGACGGTTCCGACGATTCCGCCGACAGCGAGCACGACGAGCCGAGTGCTGATGGTGTTGGCGACGCCAACGAAGTCGCCAATACCGAAAGCGATAGTCATGGCGACACTGCCGACCCAGCAGATACCGATGTCGCCGATGAGGCAACGGACAGCGACACCGCAGACGGCGAACTCTCGACGATGGAGGACTTCCTATGAGGTTCAGCCGTCTCCGTCTCTCGAACTTCAAACCCTACGGCGACGCCGATGTCGAACTCACCGACGGCGTCACCGTAATCCACGGACTCAACGGCAGCGGCAAGTCCTCGCTGCTGGAGGCCTGTTTCTTCGCCCTTTACGGCTCGAAAGCCCTGCCCGGCACGCTGGACGACATCATCAGCAACAGCGAGGAGGAAGCCGCCGTCGAACTCTGGTTTACTCACGACGGCGTCGACTACCATATCGAACGTCAACTCCGCCGGAGCGGCGACCGCGTCAGCACCCGCAAATGCGTCCTCGAAGGCGACGACGGGAGCGGTGACCCGATTTCTCGAGACGGCGCGCGGGCCGTCCGTGAGTTCGTCACCGATCTGTTGCGGATGGACGCCGAGGCGTTCGTCAACTGCGCGTACGTCCGGCAAGGCGAGGTGAACAAGCTCATCAACGCCAGCCCGAGCCAGCGGCAGGACATGATCGACGACCTCCTGCAGTTGGGCGTCTTAGAGACCTATCGTGACCGCGCCGGCGAGGCCCGCTTGGCCGTTACCGACCTGCTCCAGAACGCCCGCGGCTCGCTGGAGACCATCGACGAGCAGATCGAGGCCAAAGAGGAACAAGACCTCCACGCGCGGCTCAACGAACTCGAAACGAAACGCGACGAGGTCGACGAGGAGATCGAGAACTACGAGGCCCAACGCGAGAAGGCCAACGAGACGCTGGAAGAAGCCCAGTCGGTGCTCGCAGAGTACGAGGAGCACCAAGCCGAGATCGAGGACTTGGAGACCGAAATTGACGAGTTGGAAACTGAGATCAGCGAGACAGAAGCCGAACGCGACGACCTCGGCGACAAACGCCGCGAAGCTATCGAAGAGCGCGACGAACTCGAAACCGAACTCGACGACAAACTCGCCGAGACCGAACTCACTGAAGCGACCGCTGAGGCCATCGCTGACCGCCGCGAGACGCTCGCCGACCGCCACGAAACCCTCGGCGACGAAATCGCTGATCTCCGGGTCGAAGCGACCGGCTACGAGAATCAGGCTGAAAACCTCCGTGAGTCCGCCGACGATCTCGAAACGCAGGCCGACGACGCCGAGGAGCGCGCTGACACGCTCGAAAGCGAGGCCGGCGACGCGGAAACCAACGCTGAGGAGTGCGACGCCGAGCGCGACGAGATTGACGACGAACGTGAGGACTTGGTCGAGCAGTTCGAGGCTGCCGAACCGGATATTGAGATCGGCGAGGCCGAAACTCACCGCGAGGCACTCCAGACCGAGCGGCAGGAACTTGGCGAGGAACTCGCCGAAACGCGAACGCGACTCGAAACTGCACGCGAGGCCGTCGCCGAAGCTGAGGATCTTCTCGCCGAGGGTAACTGCCCGACTTGTGGCCAGCCGGTCGAAGACGCGCCCCACGTTGACGACCTTGACGAGAAACGCAAGCGGGTCGAGGAACTGGAAGCCGACATCGAGGAACTCGAAGCCCAGCGGGAAACACTCGACGACCGCCTCGACACCGCCGAACGATTGGTCGAGATCGAAACCCGCATCGACGATCTCGACGACGAACGCGAGCGACTCACGGAGCGAATCGAAACCTACCGCGAGACCGCAGCCGACAAACGCGAACAGGCAGCCGAAGAACGGGAGGCAGCAACCGAGAAACGCGAGGAGGCGGCCGAGCGGCGTGAGGCAGCCGACGCGAAAGCTGATGACGCCGAGTCGACACGCGAGACAATCGAGGCCAAAACCGACGACCGTGAGGCTGTCAGCGACGCCCTCGACCGACTCGACAGGCTTGATGCGACGCGCGAGGAGATCAACGAGCTCGAAACCCAGATCGAGGATCTCACCGACCAGCGTGAAACGCTCGCCGAACGCAATGAGGAACGCCGCGAGTGGCTGGCCGACAAACGCGAGCAGCGCGACGAACTGCTGGACGTCTTCGATGACGACCGCATCGAAACCGCCCGCGAGCGGAAGGCAAACGCCGAACAGTATATCGAGGATGTCGAACCCGAACTCGCCGACCTCCGGGAGCGACGCGACGAACTCCAGAACGCCATCGGCGGCGTCACCGCCGACATCGAACAACTCGAAAGCCTCCGCGAGGAACGCGAGGCAATCGCTGAACGGGTCGACCGCCTCGAATTAGTCCATAGCGAAACCGAGGACATCGAGACGATGTACGGCGACCTCCGGACTGAACTCCGCCGCCGCAACGTCGAGAGCCTCGAACGCATGCTCAACGAGACGTTTGATCTCGTCTACGGCAACGACGCCTACGCGCGCATCGAACTGGACAACGAGTACGATCTCACCGTCTATCAGAAGGACGGCCAACCGCTGGAACCCGGCCAGCTGTCGGGCGGCGAGCGCGCGCTGTTCAACCTCAGTCTCCGGTGTGCCATCTACCGCCTGCTTGCTGAGGGAATCGAGGGCGCGGCCCCGACCCCGCCGCTCATCCTCGATGAGCCAACCGTCTTCCTCGATGCCGGTCACGTCGGCCGGCTGGTCGACCTCGTCGAGGAGATGCGCGGCTTCGGCGTCCGGCAGATTCTGATCGTCAGCCACGACGACGAACTTGTCGGCGCGGCCGACGAACTCATCACGGTGGAAAAAGATCCGACGACAAATCGCTCGACGGCGACCCGCGCCGCCGACCCGGATCTCGAACTGCTCGGCGGGGTCGCCGACGACTGACCTACTCTGGTGTCGTCGACGCTGTGTCGCTGGCCTCGGCGTCGGCATCGCTGCCGGAATCGGTCTCGGCAGCGTCCCCCTCGCGGAGTTTGTTGACGGCCTGTGTGGCGAGTTCTGTCGCCGCATAGCCGCGGCGACCGTTGCTGTCGGCTTCCTTGACGAGGCCGGCCGCGCGGAATTCGGCGAGTAGCCCGTGGAGATCACTCTCACAGAGGTCGTAGCTCTCCAGTAGTTCGACCGTCGAGATCGACTCACGATCGACTAACTCGATGACAAGCCCCAAGGATTGGTCATCGTAGGTCGCCGTCACTAGTCGCCGGATTGCAGGGTCGATCCCGGCTGCGGCGGTCGACAGCGGCGACTCGTCGTCGACGACCGTCAGATCGCTGTTAGCAACGTAGTGTTCGGCTCCGGTCTCCGGATCGCGGACGAGGCTGCTGTCGCCGGACTGTTTGACCACTAAATAATGGTCGCCGTCGTCATCCTGAACCGTTCGCATTAGCTACCTCAACGCCGTCCGGGCGGTTAGCCGTTGCGTCCGGCATCCCTTCGTCTTGTTGTCATCCGTCGTCTCTCTGCTGTCTCGTCTGTTTGTGATCCCAGTACCGGTGGGCTGCGCGACCCAAGGCGAGACAGCCGACGGCGATGAGCCCGCCGCCGAGGGCCAGCATTTCTCGAAAGCCGATAACTAACAGCCCGATACTGATCAGCAGGATCCCGGCCTTGATCGAGACGACGATCTTGATAAACGCGTTCAACAGGTCGTCGTCGATCTCCTCAAGGGCGTCGGAGAGCTCGTCTTCGGCGTCCGCTTCAGCATCGTTGTCGGGTTCGGCGTCGACCTGGTGGCTGTCTGGGTTGGCATCGTCGCCGACGCTGATATCTGGGACGAGTTCGTCCACGACCTGCTGTTCATAGGAGCGATCGTCTTCGCCATCCGATTCGGTCGCGTCGTCGGCGACCTCCTCCGGTTCACCGATCGATGGATCGGTTGGCTCACCGTTGGAACCGGGTTCTGTCGGTGGCTCAGACGGCATACTCCGAGTCAATGGGCCGCCAGCAAAAGGATTCGGCTTTTACAGGGCTTCGCTGACTGGAATCGCCTCGGTGGTTTCAACCCACGCAAGCGGGTTCTCGGCATCGAAGAGCACCACCCCGTCGTCGACCTCATAGGATTCGACGGTTGCGACCCCGGCCGGTTCGGAGGCTGCCGCACTGTGCTCCTGTTGGTCGTCCGCGTAGGTGGACATGCTACCCTTTGGTAACCGGTGACATGCTAAATAGTTTGTTATCGCCCCGAGGCTTGCCACCCCTGCCGGTCGGGGTCGGTCACAGCGGCCTGACCGACCGAACACCGGGACTTTTTATCTGAACGACGCAACCACTCGCTATGACACAGTCGGATCTCTCGTCTTTCTCCCCTGCCGACGATGCCGACGACGAGACGGATGCTGCGGACGCGACTGACCCCGCCGATGCGGCCGCGGTCGTCGCCGGCAACGGCGGCGGTCGGATCAGTGAGGTCGTCGACGTTGAGGACGCGAAGTTCCCCGATTCGACGGGGACAGTCGAGTTGATGGTCACACAGGTCGATTACACCATCGAGGGCGGTGGCCGCGAGGAACACCCTGTGATCCACGTCTTCGGCCGCCGCGCCGACGGCACCCACGAACACGTCCGCGTCCTCGGCTTCGAACCCTACTTCTACGTCCCGACCGACTCCCTCGACACACCGCCCGAAGAGGAGTACGATGTCGTCGTCGACAGCCGGGAGACCGACGCCGACGGCGAGCACTTCGAGAGTATTCGCGGCGAGAAGCTGACCAAGGTTATCGGTCGCACGCCGCGTGACGTGGGCGAGGTTCGCGACGAGTTTGATCACTACGAGGCCGACATTCTGTTTCCGAACCGATTTCTGATCGATAAGGGCATCAACAGCGGGATTGAGGTCTCGGAGCGACGGCTCGAAAGCGACACAATCCAAGTCCCCCACACCGAGGTTGTCCCTGCCGAAGTCGACAGCGATCTTCGCGTCAACATCTTCGACATCGAGGTCGACGACCGCCGGGGCTTTCCCGAGGACGGCGAGGAACCGATCGTCTGTCTCACGAGCTACGACTCCTTTGATGAGGAGTATATTGCATGGCTCTACGAGGCGCCTGACGGCGACGGCGAGATTCCGACCGATCTCCCCGATTACGACCCATATCAGGACGACATTGCGGTCGATGTCCGAACCTATGACTCCGAGGCGGCGATGCTGGATGCGTTTATCGACTACATCGACGACACAAACCCTGACGTCTTCACGGGCTGGAACTTCGAGGATTTCGACGCGCCGTACTTCCTTGACCGGCTGGAGGTTGTCGATGCCAAGACCGACCGTGATCTCTCGGTCGACCGCCTTTCTCGGATCGATGAGGTCTGGCGATCCGGGTGGGGTGGCCCTGATATCAAGGGCCGGGTCGTTTTCGATCTCCTCTACGGCTACAAGCGCACCCAGTTCACCGAGCCGACTCCTACCGGCTCGACGCTGTCGGCGAACTCGAACTCGGCGTTGGTAAGGAGCGATACGCCGGCGACATCGGCGATCTCTGGGAAGAGGAACCGAAACGCCTCCTCGAATACAACCTCCGGGACGTGGAACTCTGTGTCGAGATCGACCGCAAGCAAGGTCTGATTGATTTCTGGGACGAAGTCCGCAAGTTCGTCGGCTGTAAGCTCGAAGACGCGCCGACACCGGGCGACGCTGTCGACCAGTACGTCCTGCACAAAGCCTACGGCAAGTTTGCCCTGCCGACGAAGGGCAAACAGGAAGCCGAGGAGTTCGAGGGCGGAGCCGTCTTCGATCCGATTACTGGCGTCCGCGAAAACATCAGCGTCCTCGACCTGAAAAGCCTCTACCCAATGTGCATGGTGACGATCAACGCCGGCCCCGAAACGAAGGTCGACGACGACTTCGAGGGCGAAACCTACCGTGCGCCCAACGGCACCCGGTTCCGGAAAGAGCCGGACGGCATCATGCGCGAGATGGTCGATGAACTGTTAACAGAACGAGAGGAAAAGAAAGAACTGCGGAATCAACACGATCCGGACAGCGCCGACTACGAGATCTACGACACGCAGCAGGCTGCGGTGAAGGTCATCATGAACTGCTTTACGCCGGATACGGAGGTATTAACGCCAGCGGGTGTACGTGATATCACGGAGCTCGCTGTCGGCGATCAGGTGTACTCACTGGATCCGGAGACACAGGAACTCGAAATCAAACCGGTCACCGAAACCCACGCGTATCCGGACTATCGCGGTGAACTCGTCGACATCGAAACGAGCAAGATCGATTTCCGGGTGACGCCGAACCATCGAATGCTCGTCCGGAAAAACGACCGTAACGGGATCACCGAAGACGGATACAGCTTCGTTGAGGCCGGCGAGCTGGAGGACTACTGCAACTACGAACTCCCACACGACTGGACGTACGACGGCGGCGACCGCCTCGAAATGGTCGATCTCACCGAGTTCGTCGACGACTACGAGGTCTGGGTTCGACCCTCGGTTCATGGCCACACGTTCACCGCCGAACTCGGGTTCCAGCCGCGACGTGTGCCCAAGGCCGATGTCGATCACGTCGGCTATGTGTTCACGCCCGAGGAGTTCGAGGCAAACCGCGAGTACATCGAATCCGTCTGTGAGCAGAGTTTCATCCACACCGAATCGGGACGGAAATGGATTCCACGCACCTACGACGGTGATGACTTCCTCGCGTTCCTCGCATGGTACATTACCGAGGGCAACGTCTACACATCGGACGCGAAGCAGTTCGGCGACAACTACCGCGGGTCGTCAACGACGGTCAAGGTCGCACAGGAAGCTGTCGCCGACGGCGGCTCCTCAGCGGGTGATCACCACGCCGCTATCGGCGACCTGCTCGACCGGATGGATCTCGACTACTACGTTGACGATCGCTCCTACCAGTTCACTTCCCAGCTGTTTGGCGACCTGCTTGAGCGATTGTGTGGCGATGACAGCTTCTCGAAACGGATTCCTGAGTTGGTCTTCGAGACGAGCAGCGACCAGAAGGAGCGGTTCCTCTCGGTGCTGATTGATGGCGACGGCGACCGCCAACCAAACTCGTGGCGATACAGCACGTCGAGCGAGGAGCTTCGAGACGACGTGATCCGGCTCTGTACGCATCTCGGCGTCACGGCCAACTATAACCGTGACAGCGGCACGTGGCGAATTTACGTCACCGAAGACTCGAAGAACTCGGTGCGGATGCATCGGAGCGGATCACGAAGTACGGCCGATGACGGCGTCTACTGTGTGACCGTCGCCGACAACCACACGTTGCTGGCGGGTCGCAACGGGAAATTCCAGTTCGTCGGGCAGTCCCTGTACGGCGTAACGGGGTGGGATCGGTTCCGGCTCTACGATAAGGAGGGCGCGGCGGCCGTGACGGCGACCGGCCGTGAGGTAATCGATTTCACCGAAACCGTCGCCAGCGAACTCGATTACGAAGTCGCATACGGAGATAGCGTCACCGGTGATCGTCCCGTCGTTGTCCGCGATCCCGATGGGATCGTTCGCGTACTCCCGATCCAAGACCTGTTTGAGCGCGCGACAGAGAACACCAGCGACACGGTCGTCATCACCGCCGACGGCGGTGCTGTCGGCTCGGCTCCTGGCGGCAAGGATCGTCGCCGACTTGACGGCTGGGACGCTCTCTCGCTGACGGCCGATGGTGAGTCGGAATGGCAACCGATCCAGCAGGCGATCAGACATGAAACCGACAAACCGGTTGTCAAACTCCAGCACAAGTTCGGTGAGTCGACGACGACGCGGGATCACTCGTACGTGGTTGACGACGACAGCGAATTCATTGAGGCAGCACCCGAGGATGTCGACGAACCGCTCCGTATACCGGGGCTGCCGGCAGTCGACACCGTCGAGACGATTGATGTGTACGGGGTACTGAACGGCTACACCCGTGAGTACGAAGACGGCCGGAGCGTCGGCAGCGCGGACGCAGCGACAAAAACCAAGCGCGTCCACGCGAACGACGAGTGGGTCTGGTTCGGCCACGACCACCACAACGAACTCTCGAAACCAGTCAAAGTACAGCGATACATCGACATTGACTCCGAAGACGGAGTCGCCCTGCTGCGGTTGCTGGCGGCCTACATTACCGAGGGCAGTGCCTCAACAATTGAGACGACCGACTCACGATTCGGTGCAAGCATTTCGGAATCACGCGCGGAATGGCTTGATGGACTCCAGTCGGACTACTACCGACTGTTCGAAAACACGTCAGTGAGTGTAATTGCCTCCAATAACTCCGGAGAGCGAACCCTCGAGTACGAGACCAGCGACGGTGCGCAGTCGGTCACTTACGACGACACGACGCACAAACTCCAGTTGATGAACGAATTGTCGGCGGTGTTCTTCCGCGAGTTCGCCGGCCAGACCTCACGCGGCAAGCGGATTCCTGGCTTCATCTTCAATCTCCCTGCTGATGCACAGGATCTCTTCCTCGATACGCTCATCGAGGGCGATGGCTCCCGTGAGTTCCCGCGGTACACCGACGAGTATTGCGAGCGACACTTCGATTTCGAGACGACGAGCCGCGAACTCGCCGCCGGCCTCTCGATGCTGCTCACGCAGCGTGACCAGAAACACTCGCTAAAATATCGGGATTCGAAAGACAGCTACACGATCCGCACCTGTGACTCTTACCGGAGCGGCCGCGATCCGGTTCTCACGGATGTGAATCACGACGGCTATGTCTATGATCTGAGCGTCGCGGAAAACGATAATTTCGTTGATGGTGTCGGCGGTATCGTTCTTCACAACACCGATTCCGTCATGCTCGAACTCGACAGCGCGGCAGACAAAACCGCAGCCATCGAGCAATCCTTCGAGATCGAGGAGTACATCAACAGCCGCTACGACGATTTCGCAAGCAACGAACTCAACGCCGACGAGCACCGCTTCCAGATCGAATTTGAAAAGCTCTACCGACGGTTCTTCCAAGCCGGTCGCAAGAAGCGGTACGCCGGCCACATCATCTGGAAGGAGGGCAAGGATGTCGACGACATCGACATCACCGGCTTCGAGTACAAACGCTCGGATATCGCGCCGATCACCAAACGCGTCCAGAAAGAGGTGATCGAAACCATCGTCACCGGCGACGACATGGAGGCCGACCGCGAGGAGGTCAGGGAGTACCTAACCACTGTTATCGAGGAGTTCCTTAATGGCGAGCGGAGCGTCGAGGAGATCGGCATCCCTGGCGGCATCGGCAAGCGACTCGACGCCTACGAGACGCCGACCGCGCAGGTTCGGGGCGCGCAGTACGCCAATCTCCTACTTGGCACCAACTTCGATCGCGGCTCGAAACCCAAGCGGCTCTACCTCAAGGACGTTCACTCCTCGTTTTTCCGCCGGGTGGAAGACGAACAGGGGCTTGATCCGCGGCAAGATCCACTGTACGGCGAGTTCAAACGCGATCCCGATGTGATCTGTTTTGAGTATGCCGACCAACTCCCCGACGAATTCGAGATCGACCTCGAAAAGATGTTGGAGAAGACGCTCAAGGGGCCGATCTCGCGGGTGATCGAAGCCCTCGATATGTCGTGGGATGAGATCAAAACCGGCCAAACCCAGACCGGCCTCGAACAGTATTGGTAGCCGATTTCTCACCCGGGTTTTTGCTGATCGAAAACTTTTCTTTTCGCTCCTGTATCAATCACGGGGGTGAATGCGAAACCATTATGGGCGTAACTCACTACCATTTGGATACGAGGCAACGAACCACCAATGGCAACACTTGAAATCAGCAATCTCCACGCAGCAGTCGCAGAAGAGGACGGCGAAACGATTCTCCGCGGTGTCGATCTCGAAGTCAACTCCGGTGAGATCCACGCCCTGATGGGTCCCAACGGCTCCGGGAAGTCGACAACGGCGAAGATTATCGCCGGCCACCCAGCGTATGAGGTCACTGACGGCGAGATTCTCCTCCATCTTGAGGACGAAGATGTCGAAGATATCGACGCCGACATCGACGAGGAGGATCTCTCGTGGAACCTTCTTGAGCTCGAACCGAACGAACGAGCTGCCCTCGGCATCTTCCTGGGCTTCCAGTACCCCGCCGAGATCGAGGGTGTCACGATGACCAGCTTCCTCCGACAGGCACTCAACGCCAAAGCCGAGGAACGCGAGGAACTGTTCGAAGACGAAGACGACGAAGAAGCCGAAGCCGACGACGACGAGGAGGGCTACGAAACGTCCCCGATGGAAGGCCCAGAAGACGACGGCGAGGTCAGCGTCGCGGAGTTCCAGCAGATCCTCTCCGAGAAGATGGAGCTGCTCGATATGGACGAGAAGTTCATGCACCGCTATCTCAACGCCGGCTTCTCCGGCGGCGAGAAGAAACAGAACGAAGTCCTCCAGGCTGCCCTCCTTGAGCCCGCTGTCGCCGTCCTCGACGAGATCGACTCCGGGCTCGACATCGACCGCCTGCAGGATGTCGCCAAGGGCATCAACGCCCTCCGCGACGAGCAGGGAACCGGAATTCTCCAGATCACCCACTACCAGCGCATTCTTGACTACGTTGAACCCGACCACGTCCACGTCATGCTCGACGGCGAGATCGCCAAAAGCGGCGGAGCCGAGTTGGCCGAAGAACTCGAAGACAAAGGCTACGACTGGGTTCGTGACGAAGTCTACGAGGCCGCGTAACAATAATCGATTACGCACAGCACTATAAGCAACCAAA
Source organism: Halonotius sp. GCM10025705 (assembly GCF_042662885.1). NCBI lineage: Archaea > Methanobacteriati > Methanobacteriota > Halobacteria > Halobacteriales > Haloferacaceae > Halonotius > Halonotius sp. GCM10025705. Next base: position 314,191 of record NZ_JBHSZD010000001.1, read on the forward strand.
CACAACCACAATACATGAGCTCAAACGAAGAACTTCAAGAAACCAACACCGAATCCCGATTCGAGTTCAAGAAGGAGGAAGCCTCCGCCTTCAAAAGCGAGAAAGGACTCGATGAGGAGACGATCCGCGTCATCAGCGAGGACAAGGACGAACCCGACTGGATGCTCCAGCGGCGACTCCGTGCCCTGAAGCAGTTCCAGGAGATGCCGATGCCGACCGACTGGCCCGAAGCCCCGGATCTCAGCGAGATCGATGTCGACGAGATCGTCCCGTACATCCGCCCGGATATCGACGTTCGCGGCGGCGTCGACGACTGGACCGACCTCCCCGATGACATCAAGGACACCTTCGACAAACTCGGCATCCCGGAAGCCGAGAAGAACGCGCTGTCCGGCGTTGGTGCCCAATACGAGTCGGAGATCGTCTACCAGAACATGCAGGAGCAGTGGGAGGAGAAAGGCGTCATCTTTTGTGACATGGACAAGGCCGTCCAGGAACACGAAGACCTCGTCAAAGAGTACTTCATGACGAAAGCCGTCCCGCCGAGCGACAACAAGTTCGCCGCGCTCCACGGCGCGATCTGGTCGGGCGGCTCCTTCGTCTATGTCCCGGAAGACACCACCGTCGAGATGCCGATTCAGGCGTACTTCCGGATGAACTCCGAAGGGATGGGGCAGTTCGAGCACACCCTGATCATCGCTGAGGAGAACTCCGAAGTCCACTACATCGAGGGCTGTTCGGCCCCGAAATACTCCGCGTTCAACCTCCACTCCGGCGGCGTCGAGGTCTTCGTCAAAGAAGACGCTCACGTCCAGTATTCGACCGTTCAGAACTGGTCGAAAAGCACCTACAACCTCAACACGAAACGCGCCATCGCCGAGAAGGGCGGGCGCATGGAATGGATCTCGGGGTCGATGGGCTCGAAGGCGACGATGCTGTACCCCTCGACGATCCTCAAGGGTCGCGGCGCGTCGGACAACCACATCACCATCGCTTTCGCCGGCGAAGGCCAGGACATCGACACGGGCGCGAAGGTCTACCACAACGCCCCCGAGACGAAATCGACCATCGAGTCGAAGTCGATCTCGAAGGACGGCGGCCGCACCAACTACCGCGGGCTCGTCCACATCGCCGACGGCGCGGAGAACTCCTCGACGGCCGTCGAGTGTGACGCGCTGATGTTCGACAACGAGTCGACCTCCGACACGATGCCGTACATGGAGATCAACGAGTCGAAGGTCGACGTTGCCCACGAGGCGACCGTAGGCAAGATCGGCGACGAGGACATCTTCTACCTCCAGTCGCGCGGGCTTGACGACGACGACGCCAAACAGATGATCGTCTCGGGCTTCATCGAGCCGATCACGGAGGAACTCCCCATCGAGTACGCGGTTGAACTCAACCGCCTCGTTGAACTCGAAATGGAGGGCTCGCTCGGATGAGCGTGCAGGTACCAGCCTCCATCTCCGCAGAGACCGTCGAAGAGATCTCGGCGGCCCGCGACGAACCCGAGTGGCTGCTCGAACGCCGGCTTGAGGCACTCGACAGCCTCGATTCCCTCGATTTGCCGGACGTGATCCACACGCCGGGTCGACGCTGGACCGACCTCGAATCGCTTGATTTCGAGGAACTCGTCGATCCGCGCGATCAGTCCGACGAGACCGTTCGTGAGAGCGTTGAGGGCGCGACCGTCCTCTCATTCGAGGAAGCCCTCGATGAGCACGAGGATCTCATCAAGGAGCACTTCGGCTCCGTTGTCGACCCCGAGCGCAACTATCTGACGGCGCTGTCGACCGCGCTGTTCACGACGGGGACGGTCATCTACGTGCCGGAGGGTGTCGATGTCGAGGACATCACCATCCGCGCGGAGATGAACTCCCGATCGCTGTTCAGCCACACGCTCGTCGTCACCGAGCAGTCGTCGTCAGCGACAATTCTGGAATCAATCGAGTCCGGCGACGAGGTCGACGGCGATCGGTTCTTCAGCAACATCGTCGAGGTCAGCGCCGGCGAGAACAGCTACGTGCAGTTCGGCTCCCTGCAGAACCTCGACCAGGATACCTACCACATCACGCTCAAACGCGGTGTGACCGACACCTACTCGACGATCAACTGGATCGAGGGCAACATCGGCTCCCGGCTCACCCGCTCGGATGTCGAAACGGCTCTCGACGGCGAGGGGTCGGAGACGAAGGTTGTCGGCGCGTTCTTCGGCCACGAGGATCAACACCTCGATATCAACGCCCGCGTCTGGCACAACGCCGAGAGCACGACCGCCGATCTCGTCACCCGCGGTGTCCTCGACGACGTGGCCCGGTCGGTGTATGAGGGTGTCCAAGACGTTGGCCAAGACGCCTGGAATACGAGCTCCTACCAGCGTGAGAATACGCTCATGCTGTCGGATGACTCGGAGGCTGACGCCTCACCCAAGCTGATCATCAAAAACCACGACACCGAGGCCAGTCACTCGGCGACCGTCGGACAGGTCGACCAGGAGGATCTGCTGTATATGACCTCCCGCTCGATCGATCCCAACACGGCCCGCAACATGCTTGTTGAGGGCTTCTTCGTGCCGGTACTCGAAGAGATCGACGTCGAGGAGTTCCGTGAGGATCTCTCAGAGCTGATCATCGCCCGGCTCGACTGACGGCCGGCGTTGCGGCGCGGATTTTTGTCGGTGGTTGTCGAATGGAAAACGGTAAGTTCGCACATCCCAGACCAATAGTTATGCGAGTGTCGGCAGCACGGAGCGATATCCAATGAGTCTCAGTCAGCGCGTTGACTCCGATCAACAGCTTGCGCGGCTGCTGCAGATCGGGATCGTTCTTGAGGAGGTCACTGAGGCTCGCGCCAACAACCACCGTGAGTCGCTGCCGGAACCCGACGCCGAACTGGAGTCGCTGTTGGCCGATGCCGCCGAGGAGTCGGCGGCCCACCGCGACCGGCTCGATGGCCTCATCGACAGCCTTGCGGCCGACAGTATCCCCTTCGATGAGATCGACGCCCTCGTGGAGGCGAGCTACGGCCAGACGAAACCCGAGGACTTCGATGGCGTCCTTTATGATCAGCTCTGCAACGAGGAGACGGCCTACAAGTTCTACGACGATATGATCGATGCGATCGAAGCCAGCGATGCGGCGTTCTCGGTGGATCGACCCCACCTGCTGTCGGTGCTGCGGGCGCTTCGAGACGCCGAACGCGACGCCGTCGAAACAGTCACCACCATTATGGAGCAACGCGAATGACCCTTCAGCAATCAGTTGTGAGTTCCCTCACCGCACCGGAGGCCAACCGATGAATACGGCCGATCAATACCTCAAGGCGATCTATCTGATCCAACAGGACGACAACAGTCCGGCTGCCACCGGTCGCGTCGCTGAGATGTTGGATGTAAGTCCCGCCAGCGCAAACGAGATGATCGGCAAACTCGAAGCGCGCGGGCTCGCCGAACACGAGAAGTATAAAGGCGTCTCGCTGACCGATGATGGGATCGTCAAAGCGCGTGATGCCCTCCAGACGTACTGCATCATCGAACGGTTCCTCGTCAATGTGCTTGATGTCGAGGACTTCCGCGGGGAGGCCCGCGAACTCGAACCCGTCATCGACGGCACTGTCGCCGAGCGGTTGGATACGATCATCGACCGCAAATCCGAGTGTCCCGACTGCTTCGATCCGGAACTCGACGCCTGCGGCTGTCTCGATGTCGAACCGCTCGAAGAGGCTGCAGCCGACTGACGGGTCTCCGATTGCGACCGCGTAATCGAAGCGAGTCGTGATACCCCTGTGTGTTAGCTACCCGCTCAGGGACAACAGCCGGACTGCTCTCGTTTTGTCATCGATCCCGTCATCTCTACGGGCTCACCGTCTTCGAAGACGATCGCCCCACGCGAGTCACAGCACACGTACTCGCCGGACTCCGTCTGCCACCGATAGGCATGGGAAAACTGTGTTTGTTCATGCCCGGATGGTTCGAGTTCTGTTGTTGTGCCAGTACTCTTGTTTTCGATCACTGCCGTGGCGTCAGCCCGGTCGTCGGGATGGATGCGTTCGATCCACCACTCAAATCCATCGTCCCGAATCCCCGGCGCGTAGCCAAACGACTTGATGCCCTCGGAGTACAACGTTTTGCCGCTTGCCATATCCTGGATCCAAAATGCGTCTGTTGATGTCTTTGCGATCACCTCGTAGGTTTGCTTGAGCTTTCGTGTTTGTCGTTTGGCATGAAACTGCTCGACGAGCATCGAAATCCGATTTGCCAGCACACTAAAATACCCGGCATCGGGTGATTTCTGGAGATATAAATCAACGCCCGCTTCAAGTGCCTCTGAGGCGATCGCCTCGCTGCCATGGCTGGTAAACAGAATAAACGGAATATCCGCTGCGTTGGTGCGTACGTGTTCGTAGAACTCGACGCCGGTTATCGTCCCCATCTGATAATCGCTGACGATACAGTCAACATGATTGTCCTCCAGATATGTGATCGCTGCACGGGGGTCGGTTCGGGTGATGACCGTCGCATCCTCAAGCTCGTGGCTGAGATACTCGCTGGTAAGCTCAAGAAACGGTTTTTCATCGTCGACATGCAGAACCGTCAGTGAATCCGGCGACGACTCAAGCGGATGTATTTGGTTCGTCTCCAACGGTGCTCGACTCATATCACACTAAACAGTAGCGGCGACTATAATTGTTAACATAGGTAAAATATTCGCTGTCCGCGTTAGGTTTTATCGGATCACTCCGCTCAGAACACACTCTGACGAGTTCAGTCGGCGGTCACCGTTCTCTCGTCGGCGCTTTCGGGGGAGCCACTGTTTTTCCGTCCGGCTTCCCCATTGTGTGTATGCCAACAATCGAGGATACCTACATCGAGAACCGCCACCGCATCCAGCCGAATCACACCAACAACTACGAGACGGCCCACGGTGGCAACGTGATGAAATGGATGGATCAGGCCGGCGCGCTGTCGGCGATGCGGTTCGCTGGCGAGACCTGTGTCACCGCCAGTATCAACCAGATGAACTTCGAGCGGCCGATCCCCGAGGGCGATACCGCGGTCGTCGAGGCCTACGTCTTCGATCACGGGACGACGAGTATCAAGGTGCGACTCCGAGCGTTCCGTGAGGATCCCTGTACCGGCCAGCGGGAGCTCACCACGACAAGTGTCTTTGTCTTTGTGGCGATCGGCGATGATGGCTCACCGACGACGGTGCCGGAGTTACAGGTCGAATCAGCCCGCGACAAGGAGTTACGACAGGATGCCCGCGAGTGGGCCGACGCTAACTGCGTTCCATCCGATCGCGGATGGTGAGGGTTTCGCCACAGCGCGGACACTCATATACGTCACAGTCGGTTTTCTCGTGGACAATCCAGCGGCCGGTCGGTGGGGCGTGATACTCACAGCCGTGACAGAATAAGACGGTCTTCTGTTCGACCGTCGCTTGCTTCGTAGAGGGCGCTTGGTTCATAGTGGACGGTAGGCGTTCAACGGCTATAACCCTGTTTGCGATGATTGTTCAGCTAGTATCACGGTTCTGAACGCCCGTATCGCTTGTTTTGCCACAGCGAGATTGCTTGTGACTCGGCTACTCACACGCTCGCGTAGCCGACAGCTACCCACCACAGCGACATCGACTGTCGCCCAGCAGCCCACTCACAGCGCGTCCCAGGCTTGGTCGATAACGGCCTTTATCTGCTCGTCAGCCTCGGTGACTGACTCCGGTGACTGATCGGGTGTGTGACTTGGCATTGTTCGGTGTAGTTCTGCAAACGCATGCATATGAATACCAGTCAGACAGATGTCACGCAGCTGTCCCATCTCGGTTATGCGAGTTCGACACACAGCCGGGGTACGTATAAGATTCATTCAGCCGAATCACGGATCATGGCAGAGTTCACCCTTTACGATCGGCCAGACTGTCCGTACTCGAAACGTGTCCGCCGCGTCCTGGATGTGCTGTCCGTCGACTACGAGGAGATCGTCGTCCCGGATGACAAGGATGACCGCAACGAGCTGGAAGCGGCGACCGGCCAGCGCGGCATTCCTGCCCTCGTCGACGATGAGCTTCCGGACGGCTACATCGCCGACAGCGGTGATATTTCTTCGTATCTCAAAGAACACTACAACTAACTTCGTTACCGCCGCGAGAGCCCCCGACCGGCCGAGCGGAACCGGTAACCGTCTACCGCCCTAAATGTGGGTATGGTGCGTTCGCCGCGAGCCCCTCCCACCGATAGCCATGTGCGGCCACCCTGGTCGGCCGCGTTGGGAGCATCGCTTCTATCTCCACCCTCGGATAGCGTCGCCGCTGGGCAGACACAGACGGGTGATCGATGAGTCAGTCGGGACGCGATCGAGCTGTCAATGTCACCGACGGCGCGCTGCTGAAGCCGTTGGTCATCCTGTCGTTGCCGATCGTGCTCACGAACCTCCTCCAGGTCGGCTACAATCTCGCGGATACCTTCTGGGTCGGCCGTCTTGGCCAGCCGGCGGTGTCGGCGCTGTCGTTTTCGTGGGCGATCGTCTTTCTGGTAATTAGCCTCTCGCTTGGCTTTTCGATCGCGGGGACGGTGTTGGTCGCCCAAAACAAGGGTGCGGGCAACACCGACCGCGTCGGCCATGTCGCCGGCCAGACGATCTCGCTTGTCGTCGCTGTCTCGATCCTCTTCTCGGTACTTGGCTACCTCCTGGCACCCACGCTCTTGGGGTTGGTCGGGGCGGTGCCGGGGACAACTGAGTACGCGATGGCTGTCGACTACACCCGAACGATGTTTCTCGGCATCCCGTTTGTCTTCAGCTTCTTCGTCTTCCAATCGCTGCTGCAAGGGTGGGGCGATACCCGCACGCCGCTGTATCTGATGGCCCTCGGCGTCGGGCTCAACGTCATCGCCGACCCGTTTTTCATCCTCGGCTTTCAGGACAATGTCCTGTTTGCGTGGGTTGGCCTCGAATCGCTGGAAGCGACGCTGTTTGGGCTGACCGGCTTCACCGGCTTTGGCGTCCAGGGAGCGGCTATCGCCACGATTCTCACCCGCGGGATCGGCGCGGTTATCGGGATCTGGCTGCTGCTCTCCGGGCGGGTCGGCATCGAACTCGTCCGTACCGATTTCCTCCCGGAGCGTGAGACGATCAGGAAGCTGTTTCGGATCGGCGTCCCGGCCAGCCTTGAGGTCAGCACGAAGGCCCTCAGTGTGACGATCCTCACCGCGCTGGTGGCGATCACGAGCGTTGAGGCCGTCGCCGCCTACGGGATCGGGACACGGGTCACCTCGATGGTCGTCCTGCCAGCACTTGGCTTGGCCCGCGGTGTCGAAACGGTCGTCGGCCAGAATCTCGGCGCGAATCAGCGCGACCGCGCGATCGACGGCGTCCGGGCCGCGCTTGGTCTCGTCGTCGCCGCCTTCGCGGTTCTCAGCGTGGTGGTCTACGTCTTTGCCGGCGCTGTTATCGACATCTTCGTGACGGGCACCGGCTCGACGACGGTGATCGCTGTTGGGGCGGAGTATCTCCGGGTTGTCGGCGCCACCTATGTCTTCCTTGGCGTCTTCTATGTGATTCAGGGCGGCTTCCGCGGCAGCGGCCGTACTCGGCTGGCACTCTTGTTCGCGTTTCTCGGCTACATCGTGCTCCGGTCGCTGATCGCCTACGTCTTGGCGGTGCCGTTTGGGTGGGGAGCGAGTGGCATCTGGTACGGCGAAGCGGCCTCGAACGTGCTGATGGCGGCGGCGGTTGGCGCGTACTTCCTGCGTGGCACGTGGACGGGTCGCGTTGTCGACGAAAGTGGGGCGGATTCGTCCGCGACAGCGACGGCATCGGCTGCCTCGCCGTCAGAAACGACTTCTGAGACCGACTAAGAAAATCGTGGCTGTTGGGTCGCAGGTGGTAACGGGGTTGGGATAGCGATCAGTAGATCAACTCATCGTTGTTGTCGATCATATACAGCGCGCGGGCGGCGATGTTGACGGTGTGGTCGCCGATGCGTTCGAGATCCCGGATCGTCAACAGGAGCCGCGAGACATCTTCCATGAACGTCTCGATCTCCTCGTCGGCCATCTCTTCGCCTTCGATCAGCTCGCGGACGACGGTGTCGCTGGCGATCTCACACTCCGTGTCAAGCTCGTCATCACGGTCGTTGACCGCATAACACAGCTCCCGATCCTCGTCGGCGTAGGCGGCCATTGAGTCCGCCAACATCTCCAGTGTCACCTCGCCGAGCCCCTGAATGTCGACACTGGGGAAGACGTCGTCATCGGCGGCTTCAGCGTACTCTCCGAGATTGGTTGCGAGATCAGCGATGCGTTCGAGGTCGGTGATGATCTTAAACGAGGCGGCGATAAATCTGAGGTCGCCCGCAACCGGCTGCTGGAGGGCGATCAGATCCGTACACTGCTGTTCGAGATCCAGATACAGTTGATTGATCTCGTCGTCGCCCTCGATCACCGTCCGGGCGAGGTCTTTATCGTTTGTTTCCAGCGCGGTCAGCCCCATCTCCAGTCGATCAGCGACGGTTTCGCTCATTGCGACCACATCCTCACGGAGTTCCGCGAGTTGTGATTGATACTCATTGCGTGGCATACCAGCAAGGGCGGGTGCTGACGGGAAAGGATTTTCTCTCGATTTCAGTACAGCAGTTCGGCATCGCTGTCGATCATATACAGCGTCCGGGCGGCGATGTTGACCGCGTGGTCGCCGACGCGCTCGATATCGCGGACGGTGAGCAGCGCCCGTGTTGTCCGATCGACCGTGGCCGCCAGTTCTCGCTCGTCGTGGCCGTCAGCCGCCCGTTCGGCGATGAGCTCTCGAATGAGCTGTCTGTTGGCTGTCTCACAATCCGCATCAGCTCCTCGTCAGTTGCGGCGACCGACCGGCAGGCGTCGCTGGTTTCGGCTTCGTAGGCCTCGACGGCTGTGGCAACCATCTCGCCGGCCGTCATCCCGAGCGTTCGGATATCGATCGCGTCGTGGAGTTCGGTGGTACCATACGCCGTTCGGCCAGCGAGATTCACCGCGAGGTCGGCGATGCGTTCGAGGTCAGTGAGGATCTTGAATGAGGCGGTCACCAATCGGAGCTCGCTGGCAACGGGTTGTCGACGGGCGATCAGCGTTGTACACTCCTGTTCAAGTGCAAGATAGCGACTGTTGATCTCGTCGTCCTGTCGGATAATCTGGTCGGCTCGCCGGGTGTCGCCGGCTGTCATCGCGTCAACGGCGTCCTCGTATCGCTCCAGTACGGTTTCGGCCAGCAGGACAACGTCGGTGCGAAGGGTGGTGAGCCGTTCGTCGTACTGGTTCCGCGACATCACGGGTTATCCAAACTTGCCGGTGATGTAGTCCTCGACGCGTTGACTCTCTGGATTTTCGAAGATCTTCTCGGTGTCGTCGTATTCGATGAGCTCCCCGCCGGTGAGGAACACCGCGGTCTGATCGGAGATGCGGGCGGCCTGCTGCATGTTGTGGGTGACGATGACCACGGTGTAGTCCTTGGCGAGCTCCTCGACGAGATCCTCGATCTTCGAGGTAGCGATCGGGTCAAGTGCGGACGCTGGCTCGTCCATCAGGATCACGTCGGGATCGACCGCCAGACAGCGAGCGATACAGAGTCGCTGTTGTTGGCCACCCGAGAGCCCGAGAGCGTTGTCATCGAGGCGGTCGCTGACCTCATCCCACAGGGCAGCCTGTTTGAGCGCGCGTTCGACAAGCTCATTTTCGGCTTCGGTGTCGTCGCGGCCGAACAGCCGGGCGAGCAGCCCCTTCTCGATCTCCCCGTGTTTTCGTGGCCCATAGGAGATGTTCTCACGAATCGACTTCGGGAACGGGTTCGGTGACTGAAAGACCATCCCGATCCGCTTGCGCAACTCGACAAGGTTGGCGTCCGGATGGTAGATCTCGGTGCCGTCGACCTCGACGGAGCCCTCGACGCGGGCGGCCTTGATCCGGTCGTTCATCCGGTTCAGACAGCGGAGGAACGTTGATTTCCCACAGCCGGAGGGGCCGATCAGTGCCGTCACCGACTCCTCGGGGATATCCATCGACACGTTCTTGAGCGCGTGATCATCGCCGTACCACACGTTGATATCTTCCACTGAGAGCTTTGTCTCACCAGCCGCGTGGTAGTCTGTCCACGCCGCGCGTGCTTCCTCCTCACTTTCGCCGGCTGTCGTTGTTGTTGCTGTGCTCCCAGTGTCCGGAGTCATGTCTGTTTCACTCATAGTTTAGCTTCCTCCTGAAGTAGGTTCGTGCGGTAATACCGATGGCATAGAATGTGAGGACAACCGAGAGGAGAACCGCTGCCGAGGCCCAGCCCATCTGTGGTGAGCCCGACACCCCGGCGGCGATCACGGCCCAAACCTGCGTTGGCAGCGACGCCGATGCGGCGAGCAACTGATCGTTGACGATAAACGGTGGTTCGGCCACAAACTGGAATCCTTGCAGCACGTTCACCGATTCGGTGGCGTTCAGCGTCGAGCCCAACACGAGGATCAGCGGCGCGGTTTCGCCAGCGATCCGGCCGATCCCAAGGATCCCGCCGGTGATCACCCCTGGCATCGCTGCTGGTAGGACGACGCTTTTGATTGTTTCCCATTGGGAGACACCGAGGGCCGCACTCGCATCACGATACTCGTCGGGTACAGCCTTGATTGATTCTCGGCTAGTGATCAAGACCAACGGCAACAACATAAATCCTAACACCAACATCCCGGCCAGCAGCGACTCATTCCCGCCGAGACGGGGGATGATGAACGCGGCCCCAAACAGCCCGAAGACAATACTCGGCGTACTCCACAGGGCATTCGTGGCAATCTCGACAACCGCGGTGAACCGGCCCTGTTCGGCGTACTCCGTAAGGAACACCGCCGCGCCGATCCCCAGCGGGACGGCAAACAGCGTCGCGCCGACCACAAGCCAGACGGTGCCGACGACGGCCGGCATAATCCCACCGGGTTCCGCTCCCAGCGGGATGTATGGCTGGAGGATCATCGGCCACGAGAGCGTCCCCTCGGTTGTCACCGAAACGCCAAGCACCGTGAACCCGGAACCGGTGGCGAGTACATGCAGGCCAAGCAGGGCGATGAAGCCTGCTGCCCCGGTAAGTCCGAGGATCGTTTCTTCCCCGAGCAGTCGATCCTGGAGCGTCTCGGCTGTGGTACGCCGCGCGTACGCACTCACACCGGCCGCAAGCCCACACGCGAGGGTCGCACACAGCGCGCCCACCGCGACGATATCAACTCCGGCGATGCCAGGTGTGTGCCCGGTGACCGGCTGGAGGAGGAGCGCCGCTGTCAACACGGCGAGCCCACCGAAGACACCCAGCGTAAACAGCGGCGCGCTGGCCTGCGTTCGGTCGGCGATCGGTCCGCTGCTGGTCGCCACACCAGCAATGGGCAACGCAGCGAGGCCGAGTGCCGCAAGCGTGCCGGCCGCGACAACGCCGACGCCGACGACCGATCCCAGCGGGATGCCAGCTGGCGTCGGCCCGACAAGAAGGACGCCCCCGATGAGCACGGCCATCCCTGCGACCGCGATCGGAACGAGCTGTCGGGCTGATTCGGCACGGGGGAACGCAGCACCGACATTGCGAAGCGATCCGTAGTTCCGGAAGAGCGCGATCCACATGATCGACGCCACGACCGCGAGAATCACCGCACCGACCTCTGGGTTCGGGGTGATCGTGATCGCGGTTTCTCTCGGGATGAGATTCCGATTTTGGAGGATCTCGTAGCTGAACCCGTATTCGATCGGATTGCCGGTGATGAGCACGGTGGTGATCACCGCCGCCACCGCCCCGAGGATCGCAAGCGGGGCGATCTGGGTCACCAGCCGAACCGTCCGGTTCCACTCGCCGCCGCCGACCCGGCTGCGAGCAAACTCCGTGGCAAGCGCCAACAGGGGTACCAACAGCACCAAGACGGTGAGCGCACTCGCCGTCAGGCCGCGGGTCGCGTAGGCGGCCCCGCGCGTCAGGACAAACAACACAATCGAAACCATCGTTACGACCATCAGCAGGGCGTTGAGATTGATGATCAGAAACGCGCCGTACTCTCGCCCCGGCGCGCCAAACCCGGCCCGGCATTTGGCCGCTGCCCACGCGGAGACGAGCGCCCCAAACGCGGCGAAAAGCGGGATGACCACGCCGCCGGTAAACCCGCCGTCGAGCGTTTCTGGGTTCCACTGCCAGCCGATCCCGATGGCTGCCGTCGCCACGACGACGCCGAGGGTGCCAACGACGAGCCCGACCGGAATCGTCGAGCCGAGATCCTCACGCGGGACAATGGTGAGCGTTGCGAGTCCGGCACCGACGACAACCGGAAACACCAGCCATGCGATCGAGTCAAAGCCGACTATCGTCCCGCCGAGGGCGCCGCCGATCGCGGCCCCGATAACGGCGAACGCCCCGCCGGCGAGTAAGCCAGCACTGGCGTCGGGCTCGGTGTCGATAATATCCAGTCGTGAGCTGATGCCAGCCCCGCCGATAATGAGTGCTTGGCCGATGAGTACGAATCCAAGGAGGGTTGCCAGTGTGACAGTGGTCAGATAGGCCACCGCTGTCAACAGCCCTGTCGTGACGAGTAACCCGCCGGCGACGCCGCGAACGCGCTGTGAGGTGACCGTGACAACGTTGGCCCACGACGCGCCGGCCGTCAGGCCGACCCCACCACTCACGGCCGCAAAGAGTGTCAGAAAGTAGTTGCCGAGTGCCGCCCCGGCTGTTCCCAGCGGGACGAGCCGACGAGTGCCACCAGGGTTGTTGCGAAGGCGACGATGCTGAGTGCGATCGCCCCGTCAACAAAGCGGTCGTAGCTGGTTGAGCCCTCGCTGACTAGTGCGGTATCGTGTGCGTATGCCTCGCTCATGATTGGCCCTTGAGTTTCTGTTTCATCTGTCGTTCAATATACTGTGAGACGATGCTCATCCCGGCGACGATCACAAACAGCATCACCCCAGCGACGAACAACACATCGAGTGTGCTCTCTGAGGCACTGCCGTAGTTGACCGCGATCAGACTCGTCAGTGTCGCGCTTGCGTCGAAGACATCGAACAGCGGGTTCGCAAAGTCGACCCCGGCGGCCATGATCGCCGCGACCGCCATCGTCTCACCGATCGCCCGGCCCAAGCCAAGAATGACCGCCGCAGAGATACCCGAAAACGCCGCGGGGATCGAGATACTTTTCATTTTTTGCCATTCGGTCGCGCCCATCGCAACCGCCCCATCACCCATCGCATCCGGCACCGATGAGAGGGCATCCTCGCCGACGGAAACGATCGTCGGCAACGCCATGATCCCGACGACGATGCCGGCGATCAGGAAACTCGCGCCATCATCGAGAAATGAATCCTGAATAAAGCTGTTGAGCACCGCAAACCCGATGAAGCCGTAGACGATCGACGGGATTCCGGCCAACACCTCGACGCCGGGTTTGATGATCCCTCTGAGCCGATCGTCGGCAACCTCAGCGATAAACAGTGCGCCGAAGAGCCCAAGCGGGATGGCGACCGCACCGGCGATGAAGGTGACGATCACCGTCGCCCATATCGCGGGAATCAGCGAGTAGGCACCGCTGAGTGGGTTCCAAAACGTTTCGCCGGTCGGTAGCACGGCTTCGAGCCAGAAGAACCAGCGTGGCTCACCATTCTCAACGGGGACAAGCAGCAGGCCGCTTCCGTGCTCGGTGAACGCCGGCAACGCACTTACGAACAAGAAGACGGTGATGAGAAACACGGTGAGGACGGTCAGCACGGTCGCAAACAGCGTCAGCAAGCGTGCGATCGCGCCCTGGTGTGTTATCCAGCCGATCGCGGTGATGATAACGAAGCCAGCTAAGACAGGGAGAGCGACGGCTGGTGCAAACAGGAACGCACCGATCGTCGCCAACAACATGCCTGCCGACGCGCCAACCGCGAGCCGTGATCCTTCAGCCTCATCGGTTCCAAACAGTGTGTGTTGTACGTCAACCCAGACTTGGTGTAACATGCGGTTGGTAACGGAATAAACGGGTGTGAGGTGGTTTTGCCTTTTCGATTGTCGGAGGCGACTCGACGCTGTGAGGCCGGGGGTTTATACCGGTGTCTGATCCGGCAGCTTGTTGCGCTCTTCCTCACGCCGTGCGTCGCTGAGCTTGAAGTAGTTGTTCGGGCCAACAAAGGTGTCCTGTCCAAAGTCAGAGAGAATCATGTTGAGCACAGCGGCCTCTTTCTTTGAGGTGCCTTCCCACGTGTACATGTGGAGGTCACGCGACAGCGGGTACTCCGTGGCATCTAGACCGTTCTCCGAGGCCTGATACTCGTAGGTCGTGCCTTCCCACTCTGGGCGATCGGTGCGAGTCCGTCGGTGTCGATAAACGCCAACGCGAGGTAGCTGATCGCGTTGTCCGCTTCGGCGATCGCCGAGGCGAGGCGCTGGTTTTGGCCGTAGCGGTTGGCGACGGTGGTATCCTCCTCGGGGTTGCCGAAGACGTTTGAGACGAAGGAGGTTCGCGTACCGGAGCCTTTCACGCGAGCAAGTACCTGTACCTCTCGGTCTGGAAGGTCGCTGTTGATCTCCTGCCAGTTGCTGATCCGGCCTTTGTACAGATCCTTGAGCTGGTCGCCGGTGATCTGTTCGAGTCCGGCGTCGGCGATCTCTTGGGAGACAACGAGCGGCTGGCCGTCGACGCCGACAACGTGGTCGGCGAAGCTCTCGTATGAGTCTCGATCCGGGAGCTCGTCCTCAACATTGCCTGAGGAGTTGCCGATGTCGTTTTTCCCGTCTCGAACCTTCTCGACACCCGTACCGGAGTGTGAGAGGCCAACGGTAAACTGGAATGGGGCATCACCGTCGTCGCCCGGCTCGAAGCCATAGAGGCCAGCCCAGTAGTCAGCGAGGTTTTTGTCGGTATCATAGCCGTACTCGCCCTGGGGCCAGTACTCCGAATCGGATGCTGGCCGGTTGGCGTTCCAGTAGGAGGCGGCCGAGTTGGCGATCGGATACACCGTTGAGGAGCCACCGGATTCGAGCGGACTCGTGGTTGCGGATCCGCTGCTGCCATCGCCGCTTTCGGTGTCGCCACCGCTTTCATCGCCGCTGCCGCCGCCGGTGCTGCTGGAACAGCCAGCAACAGCGACCGTCCCGGCACCAGCGATTCCTGCGAGTGTTGCTCTCCGTGTAATTCGCCGTTTCTCTCCCGTCTGGTTAGATGCCATCACATATCCGTGGTGCAACCGATAATAAAAAGTGTGCTAATAGACCTATGCATTACTACTTTCTAGTATATAGTCTATATACTATTTTACGACATACATATGTATATCGCCGGTATCGGTGCTCATCGCCGGGGGTTCCACCAGCTAGTGTTTGCGCTGCGCCGTGAACTCGCAAAAGAGAGTCAGTATGGTCTCCGCTTTTCGTGCTGTGGTGGTGCCACTGTTCGTGTGACGCCGATATCTGGATCGGTTGCTATCAGTATATAATCTATATGCGGTACTGTTTATCACTTGTAGCTATTAGATGGTTTAGAGACTATATCGACGATAAACGCGGCTGAGACGGCGATTTTAAGAGTATGTTGTGCGGCATAGATATAAATATATGAATGGATTTATTAGCCAGTTCCACACACTATGACATGAATATGGAGACGCGGAAAGTCCAGGTGACCGGCGGCTCGACGTACACAGTCTCGATCCCAAAAACGTGGGCGAACGACAACGACGTGAGCGCGGGCAGCACCGTCGAGTTTTACCCTGAGGGTGACTCGCTGTTCATGACGCCGGTGGGCGGCGACGACCAAACCGAGGGCACGTTGGACATCACCAATCTCGAAGGCACGGAGTTGGTCCGGGCGGTGATGACGATGTACGTCAGCGGCTTCGACGTGATCATCCTCGAAAGCGGTCGGATCACCAACGACCAACGCGGGATGATCCGCGAGGCAACCCAGAGCCTCGTCGGTCTTGAGGTGTTAGAGGAGACGAAAGACGAGATCGTCATCCGCGATCTGTTGGACTCTTCGGAGCTATCGATCCACAACGCTGTCACCCGGATGCGCCTGATCGCCGCCTCAATGCTGGAAGACGCGCTGCTCGCGCTCCGTGATCTCGACCGCGATCTCGCCCACGATGTGATCCAACGCGACGACGACGTTGATCGCCTCTGGATGGTCGTCTCCCGTATCTTCCGGGCGACGCTCCGAACCCCGAAAGCCAGCGAGGAACTTGGCCTCCCGCGGGAGGTCTGTTTCGACTACCATTCGAGTGCCCGCCAACTGGAACGCATCGGTGACCACGCAACGAAGATCGCCCACCTAACCTTAGAGATCGACCAAGAGGTACCCGAGGATGTCGTCGTCGCCATCGAAGAGCTCCACGAGGAGGTTGTTTCCGTCATCGACGGCGGCATGGACGCGCTGTTTACCGATGACAGCGAGGAGGCGACCCGCCTCGCCAATGATGTCCGCGAGCAGGTGCGTGAGATCGACCAAACCGCTCGTGGGATCGACGAGTTGCTGCGGGAGCTTGATCCAGCCCACGCCCAACTCGTCGGCCTCATCGTCGATTCGGTCT
The DNA here is from genome assembly GCF_042662885.1 of Halonotius sp. GCM10025705. Taxonomy (NCBI): domain Archaea; kingdom Methanobacteriati; phylum Methanobacteriota; class Halobacteria; order Halobacteriales; family Haloferacaceae; genus Halonotius; species Halonotius sp. GCM10025705. Next base: position 330,724 of record NZ_JBHSZD010000001.1, read on the forward strand.
CCCGAACCGCCGACTACGGCGGCAACATCGCCGAAACCGCCCTCCAGAAAGCCGCCCCGTCGCCGTAACTACTGACCACTATATAGTTCACATATCAATCTTCATACTGGCTGGCCCCCACAAGCGGGTATGTCCGAAACTGCTGCTGAGACGTTCCAGTTCGGGTTCGTCTGTGTGCAAAACGCCGGCCGCAGCCAGATGTCGACGGCCTTCGCCGAACGTGAAGTCGAGCGCCGCGGCCTCGATGACCGCGTCCAGATCGTCACCGGCGGCACACACCCGGCCGATCACGTCCACGAAGAGGTCGTCACCGTGATGGACGAACTCGGGATCGACCTCTCCGACCGGACGCCGCGGGAGGTTTCGACCGAGACGCTGAACGCCTGTGATGTTGTCGCCACGATGGGCTGTTCGACGCTCGAACTCGATGCCGACAGCGTCGAGGTACGTGACTGGGCACTCGACGATCCCGACGGGCAGGATCTCGACGCCGTTCGGGCGATCCGCGATGAGATCGAAGAGCGCGTCAGCAACCTTTTCGATGAATTTCTCGACGACCAGTAGCTACGAGTAGGTCACGTCGCCCTCGGGTGGCGATTGTGGTGGGAGATAGACGTACACCGAGTTGCCACGATCATTCGCCGGCTCGATCCGCAACTCGCCGCCAAGGGATTCGAGACACCACTTCATCACGAACAGCCCACAGCCGGAGCCATGGCAGGTCGGTGTCGTCGCTTGGTGATCGTCGAGCGCACAGAGCTCCATCGGCGGGATCGGCGGATTCTCGTCATCGATGCGGATCTCAACTCGCCCGGTGTTCGGTGATTCGTCGATCTCGACGCGAACGGTCGGCGCGGCACACTCGGCGTGTTCGACGCCGTTTTCGAGGGCGTGTCTGATCGCATACCCGAATGCCTCGTCGATTTCAATCCACAACGGCGTTGTTTCGATCACATTGATCGTTGCCGCCGGGTACGCCGCCCGAACGTCGTCGGCGATATCGCCGACGGCTGTCTTGACCGATCGGCGCGATCGGGTGGCGGCCTCGCTCGTAATCGTCGCCTCGATCTGTTTCATCGATTCGGCGACCCTGGCGAGCTTTCGTGCCGATGTGGTGATCTTCTCGGCGCAGGTGTCGATCGTCGGTGTGGGGGCTGGATCGGTTAGCTGGTCGGCAAACCCCTCAACAACGCTGATCTCGTTGCGGAGATTGTGCCGAAGCACGCGCTGCAGCAGACTCACCCGCCGGTCGTTGTGTTTGTAGTCGGTGATGTCGGTTACCTCTGCGAGAACGTATGGGATGCCGTTGTGTGGGTAGTGAGTGAACGTGATCTCGACCCAGCGAAGTTGGCCATCGCTCCGTTTGATCCGCCATTCGAACGTCTGTGGGCACCCCTCGGCGGTTGCGCGGAGACGGCGGGTGATCGCCTGTTGGCCGTCGCCGTAGGTGTTGGCACTGAACGTGGCGATCGCTCTTGTTTGCAGCTCGGGTGTCGTATAGCCGTACAGCCGCTCCAATGCGTCGTTGGCGTCGACAATTCGTCCTGTCCTCGGCTCGTGGACGGCGATGCCGATGTCGAGGTCGTTGAACGCAGTCGGGAGCTGTGGCGTCGGCCGATCAGCGGGGGATCGCCCCTTAGACATGGCAACTCAGTGAACGGCACGCGAAACGATAAGCGTAGGTATGGGGTATATATAGGCGTCTATAGGGCTTGGCGTGTAGCGTCAGTCGTCGCCACAGGCCGGACAGCTCCCGTTTACCGAGCCATCGTACAGTCGTCAGCAGGCGTGACAGCGACACAGCTTCGAGGTTGGCGTTTCGAATCCTGTCATTGGACTACCGAGGCGGTTCAGGCGGTGATGCTGTGCCGACAGCGACCGCATGCCACGTGTTGCCGCGGCCGGGAGCCTGCCGAAGCGAGACGGTTGTTTCGTCGTTGTGGGTCAGCGCGGCCAACTGCTTGGCAACCCGCTGGCTTGCGGCACCGACGATCTGATACGTCTTTCCGCGAGAGGACTGCACCGTCATCGCCCCGTAGGCGTTGTATTCGGCGATCACAGTACACTGTTCGTGTCGTTCGGCGGTCTGTGCGCTCATACCTATATCTGGCTCGACACCCGTGTAAAATCGACTATGAGGGCTCTATAGGCCTCGCTGAACTATTGAGCCGGATCGGGTGTGTCGTCGCTGCCGGCTGGCTGCGCTGTGTGATCGGCCGCGGCCGCCCAACAGTACGCACAGACCGCATCCGGAGCTTCGGCATCAAACAGCGGTCGCTCGATGTCGTGTGCCGCAGCAAACTCCGAAAACGGGACTCGCGTGTCGTGTTTGCGGCGATCCCCACGCGAACACAGCTTCGTGCCGGGGAGGCCAGGCCGCACCGACCAGCGGGTGCCAGCGTCGCCGGTCGCCGGTCGCATATCGATGATGTGGCCAACACGACCGGGCCCGTGTTCGATCATGAAGCGCTCGGTGTCGGCGTCGGATTCGCCGTCCTGGGTCGCCGTCCGGTAGGCTTGCTCCATCAACAGCGACTGGGTATCCCGTACCGCCTCGTCCTCATCCGGTGTAACCTGCTGGTAGCTGCCGTCGGCCTGCAGCAGCCATCGCCGGCGATTGTCCGACAGCATCGTTTCGAGAATGAACTGGAGTTGCCCGCGAAGCCGGTCGTCGGTCACCGGCGCGATCGCTTCGACCCGGTTGTCAAGGTTGCGCGTCATCCAGTCAGCACTGCCGAGATACCACTCGGGGTCGTCACCGTTGCCGAAATAGAAGATCCGGGAGTGTTCGAGAAACCGCCCGACAACCGAGTGGACGGTGATCGTCTCGCTGATCCCCTCGATCCCCGGTCGTAGCCGGCAGATATCCCGAACGATCAGGTCGATGTCGACGCCGGCCATCCCTGCCCGATAGAGTTCGGCGACGATATCCGGATCCTCTGCCCGTTGACCTTGGCGACGATCCGACCGCCCTCGCCGGCCTCGGCTAACGCTCGTTCTCGGCGAATCAGCTCGGTGAACTCTGTTCGCATCGTCACCGGCGCGACCAGCAGCTTTTTGAACTCCTCGTCGAGTGTTGGCCCGGTAAAGAAATTGAACAGCTTCACGAGGTCGTGGCCGATCTCCGGATCGGCGGTCATCATCCCGAGATCGACATACCCCTTGGCGGTCTCGGAGTTGTAGTTGCCGGTGCCGATGTGTGAGTAGGTGCGGACACCGTCAGGTTCCTCCCGAACGACGAGGGCGGTTTTGGTGTGTGTTTTGAGCCCGAGACTGCCGTAGGCGACGTGGATCCCTTCCTCTTCGAGGCGACGCACCCACTCTAAGTTGTTCTGCTCGTCGAATCGGGCTTTCAACTCCACCATGACCGCGACCTCTTTGCCGTTTTCGGCGGCTTCGATCAGGCTTTGGATCACCTTCGAGTCACTGGCGGTTCGGTAGATGGCGACCTTGATCGCAGGACATCGGGGTCGCTGGCGGCTGTCTCAAGGAAGCGCTGAACGGTGTCCTCAAACGAATGATAGGGGTGGTGGACGAGGATGTCGTCGTCTTTGATCGCCTCAAAGATCGCTGTCGCGTTGTCGGCCGTGTTCATCGGCTCGTCGGTGCCGAGCCGTGGGTGGGGCTGTGGCGACCACGCCGGTAGCTTGAGATCCGGGCGGTCGATGTCGACGAGGGCGAAGAAATCCTCGTAATCGATCGGCCCGCTTCGGTAGTAGATCTCTTCGGGGTCGATATCCAACTGCTCGGTCAGCAGTTCGAGGCTTCGTGCCGGGATATCGTCGGTCACCTCAAGCCGGACGACGTTCGCAAACCGTCGTTTTTCGACGACGTCTTCGATCACCTCGATCAGATCCTCGGCGACCTCCTCGTTGCGGCCGACCTCGGCGTTTCGCGTCAGTCGGAACGTCGACACATCGATGATCTCGACGTTCGGCAACAGGAGGTCAAGGTTGGCCTCCATCACGTCTTCCAACAGCACATACTCGTGGGTGTCGTCCGGACTGTCGAGTTCGATCAACCGCGAGTGATTTTCGGGCACCTTGATCCGCGTGAACTGCGGTTCGGCCTCATCGTTGCGCCGGGTCAACACCGCAAGCGATAGCGAGAGATTCGAGATAAATGGAAACGGGTGTGCCGGATCGAATGTGAGCGGCGTCAGCGTCGGCAACACTGTTTCACGGAACTCCTCGCGAAGCGTTGCCTGCGTCTCCGCTGGGAGGCTGTCGTAGTCGCGAACCCGCACGCCCGCCTCGGCGAGTGCCGGTTCGATCTCGGTTTCCCACGCCCGCGTTTGGCGATCGAACAGTGGCCGGACGGTCTCAAGCACCTCGCTCCACTGTTCGGCTGGCGTTCGCCCATCGACTGTTGGCTCGGTGACGCCGGCCTCGATCTGCTGTTTCAGCCCGCCGACGCGTTTCATAAAGAACTCGTCGATGTTTTTGGTGACGTAAGCGAGAAATCGGAGTCGCTCCAGCGGGGGTTGCGGTCGTCTTCGGCCTCATGCAGCACCCGTTCCTGAAAGGCGAGCTCCGAGAGTTCGCGGTTCAGATAGTACTCATGTGACGACAGGTCTGCCTCGACTGCGGCTGCCGCCTCCGTTGGCTCGTCGGGTGCTGTCGCCGCGGCCGTGGCCGCTGCTTCGTTGCTGGCGTTGTCGGCGGTCGCGTCGTCGGTACTCGTCTCATCGCCCGCTTGTGTTGACTCGTCGGTCATGACAGCCCACCACCGATCGCCGGTCGACCATCGCGGGGCCGCCGTCTGCGATGCCCGGCTGCTCTGTGTGACGCATGTCGCAACGTCCCCACCGATCCACGCCGGCGCAACTGTCGTCGTGTCACTGGCACAGGCGAATTTCGAATTTTGGTGTTTTAACCCTTTGGAACGCCAGAATTATGGCATTTCAATATATAGAATACATGGTTTCAATAGCGCTATATACACTCGGTCGGGTGGCTTCGACTGCGGATCGGTGATCGGACAGTCGGTCGCCGGCAGGCGGACTCCACCTGAACTATCCGGGTCACAACGCCGATGGCCCGCTTCGTTGCCCTCGCCGTCGGTCACAGCGCACTATATAGTGCTGTAGAGGACTCTTACCAGTGTTTACATGCGAGTGTGGTTTCACTAGCCATATGGCTCGTTCCGTCGCGTTCGATGTCCAACACACACACGTCGACCCGGCTGCGTGGGATGGTATCTACATCGTCGGCGATCCACACGGGTGCCGCGAGGCCGTCGAAACGCTCTGCGATCGGCTGTCACTCACCGACTCGGATCTACTCATCTTTGTTGGCGATCTGGTTCGCAAAGGCCCCGACACAAAGGGGTTGTCGATCTTGTTCGATCGGCACCAAACATGCTGACGGTTCGCGGCAACAACGAGGAGAAACTTCTTCGCGGCGAGAAGACTGTCGCTGCGGTCACCGATGCCGACCTCGATTGGATCGCTGACCGACCGGCGGTCATCTCGCTGCCGGAGACACTGATTACCCACGCCGGCGTCGACCCACGCAAACCACGAGCCGATCACACGGTCGACGACCTCCAGACTGTTCGATCGATGGTACCCGATGCCAGCTACCAGCCGCCGTTTTGGTTCGACCGATACGACGGCCCCGAACGCGTCTTTTTCGGCCACACGGTGCTTTCGGCACCGATCGTCCGCGAGCATGCGGTCGGACTTGATACCGGCTGTGTGTACGGCAATCAGCTAACGGCCTACGATTGGCGGAATGATGAACTCATCACTGTCGCCGCCGAGGAAACCCACGAAGCGCGACCGGCCGAGAAGTTCATCAGCCCGTCGGTTAGTCCACCACAATAACAGCAGTACACTTGGGCTCGCACTGCACCCGTTTTTCCAAATCGTCGACTCGGCTGCCGTCGTACTCGTCGCTCATCTCATCGACTACTCGCAGGGCTCTGTGCTGTTTTTCATCGACCCATGTGCTATTGTGTCATCCGAAACCCAAACGGGAGGCTTTCGCGTGGAGATCACTCAACAGGGATGACGCCACGCCGCCACAACACGTAGGCAACGACACCGGCAACGGCGGTCACGGTTGCAAGAAAAACCGCGATCTCAAATGGCCCTGCCCCAGCGAGTGTCCCTCTCGGTAACATTGTGAGTCAATGTTGCGTCGCCCACAGCAAAAGCAGTCGGATTCACACGCTATCGCCCACAGACGGACGACCGCTATCGATCCGTCCTATCGTGGCTGCCGTACTGTTCGTCTACTATCGATCTCACGATGTCGCCTTTGCCGCCGCGTGCTGATACACAAACGTTCGGAGCAGTTTGCCCGCCAGCGTAGCGGCCTGCCCATCATCGCGGTCGTTGACCTCGACGATGTCGAAGCCCGCCGCAGCCGGTGCGACCGCGCTGACGAGCCCCTGTAGCTGCTGCGGCGTCAGCCCGCCGGGTTCCATCGTCCCCGTCCCCGGGGCGAAGCCCGGATCGGCAGCGTCGATGTCGACGCTCAGATAGACTGCCTCGTCGTCGAACGTCGGTGGATCGGCCAGCCAATCGTTGACAGCGTCGGGTTCGACGACAGTGACATCGGATTCCGCAGCGCGTTCCCACTCGGCTTCTGACCCGGTGCGTGCACCGATGATGATCGCCTCCTCGGCCGTGTTAAGGGCATGGTTCGTCACACAAGCGTGGCTCCATTCGGTGCCATCGTACGCCTCACGAAGATCGAGATGGGCGTCAAGACAGACGAAGACATCGGGATCGACCGCCTCGACAGCCGGGACGGTGACGGTGTGTTCGCCACCGAGAACGAGTGGGATGGCGTCGTCCCAGACGATATCGCGGAGTTGGCCGCCGAGGTAGTCAACGTATTCTGCTACATCATCCCATGCACGCACGTTGCCGGCGTCATGGACGCCACGCTCGGTGAAGTGCTGGGCTGTCTGGTGGTCGTAATCGTCGAAGGAACGAGCAAATCGCCGGATTTCGTCGGGCCCGAATCGGGTGCCCGGTTGGAACGTGGTCGTCGCATCCAGCGGCGCGCCGACGACCACATAGGAAGCAGCTTCGCGGTCGGCGGTCGCGCCCGGAAACATCACACGACCTTTCGCTGGCCCTCGTATTCGAGGTATTCGATATCCTGGTCGCTCTCGAAGGATTCGTCTTCCGGAATCCGCATCGTGAACGTCTCGTAGGTGTCGAGATCCATCACTTGGGCGTCATCGCCGGTCACCGAGACGACCTGGCCCTGTTTGCGCTCGATGATCGGCACCCAAACCTTCGCGTCGACCGGCTGGCTGAAGCTTCGTTTTTTCTCATCGAAGACGCCCTTGCCTTCGACGCGGGCCTTCGCACTCCCGTGTTTGCCCGGTTTGGCCGTGCTGTAGTGGTTGATCTTACACGGCGCGTCATCCATCATCACGTAGCTGCCTTCCTGGAGATCACGAACCTGCTTCTGCTCTCGTGGCATGCCCCGTTGTTTTCGAGGAGCCAGTATAAACGGTTTGGAACGCGTCGGTGGGTCGATCAGCACCCTTTTTCGACCGCCCGGCGACCCTGCGGTATGGCCCCTGCTGATCGCTCTGAGCCAGCCCCCGACGCTGACACGTTCGCCCCCGCTGTCGACGACGCGCTTGCGGCGGCCGCCACAGCGATCCAGCAGGGCGCGGCTGTCGTCTACCCAACCGAGACAGTCTACGGGCTCGGCGCCGACGCAACCGACGCCGATGCGGTTGCGCGGCTCTTCGAGATCAAGGGTCGCCCCCGATCGAAGCCGCTGTCGGTCGGTGTTGCCGACCGCGACATGCTCACCCAGTATGTCACGCCGACCGACCGCGAGACAGCGTTCATTGACCGCTTTCTTCCAGGGCCGGTGACCGTCCTGCTTGATCGCGACGGCGTGTTTCCGGACGTACTGGTCGACGGCCGAGCGACCGTCGGCATCCGCATCCCAGACAACGCCGTTGCCCGTGAGTTAGCCCGCCGCGCTGGCCCGATCACCGCCACCAGCGCGAACGAAAGCGGCACGCCGAGCGTTCGCCGCGTCGACGCGCTTGCGGCGTCGATCACCGACGCCGTCGGTGCGGTCGTCGACACCGGTGAGACGCCGGGCGGCGAGAGCACCGTGGTCAACGTTGCCACCGGCGAGATCCACCGCCGCGGCCCGTTGGCCGACCAGATCGAGGTGTGGCTCGCTGAGCACTGATCGTCGTCATAATCCGAGCAGCGATTTTAGCGACCGGGTCGATACGCCACACTCTGTCCGGTACTCACAGGAGTCACATCTGCTGTCGTTGACGCGTGGCGGTGGCCCATCCATCGCGCGGACTGTTCGCAACACCCGCCGGTAGGTCGCTGTGCGCCGCGTTGTCAGCGGGACTTCTCGGACAACGCCGACAGCCGGATACTCGATGAGCGTCCGTGGGATCTCCTCGTTTCGCTCCCAGGCGAGGGCTTTGGCGGCGGCAACCGCCCGAACAGTTTGGGGCTTCCAGACGCCGTTTTCAGGTGGGTTGCCCGGCGAGATCAGCGTCGGCGTCGGTGGCTCGCCGCCAAGGATCTTGTGGAGCAGCCCAGCACAGTCCTTCCCTTCGACGTACGAGTCGGTCTCAACGGGCTCACAGAGATCCTCCCATATCGGTCGCGTCGATAGCGACTCAAGGGCGTCACGGTAGGCCGCCGGCGACCGCTCGATCGGCAACGCCGCCAATGTCTCGTCGTCGGCCTCTCGGAGCTCGCGGTAGCGAAAGGCGAGCTGTTGTGTGTTCTCGACCGACGCTGGCGGCCCCTCATCGTCGTGTTTGCGGGCGTAGTAGAGTTGGCGGGGACAGTATGCTGCCCGGCTCAGTTCGCTGAACGTCGGCACAGCTTCGGGTGGCCGCGGCTTGGTATTTGAACTCTCGGGGCACAACCGACGTTCCGATAAACGGTGTAGCTCAGAACGACACGTCAGTTTCCATATCCTCAGTCGCCTCCTGCAGCCCGTCTTCGTGGGCATCGGCGGCGAGGCGATTCGTGAGATCAGCGTCGGTCAGCAGTTCGGCAAACTCATCGCGGAAGCGGCTGTTGGCTCGTGTCGATCGCCGGTCGGCAGCCGCCACCTCGCTGTATTGGCGGGCGGTCTCGACGGAGACAGCAAGCTGTTCAGCGCGTTCTTCCAGCGACACGTCCTCCGCCAGCAGTCGGCGCAGCTGGTCGAATTCGAAGGGGCCTCTCGCTCGGCGTCTCGAACCAGATGGAGGTCGAGCCGGGCTTGTCGCACGGTCGCCGGCTCACAGTCCAGCGTCGCCGCGATCGACTCGTCGTCTTCGTCGTCGTGGAAGCCACGCAGCACCGTGATCAGGTCGTCGGTCTCCAGCGATGTCTCGAAGTCGTACTGGTCGCGCATTCGCCCGATGAGCGTCCGGAGCCGATCGCCAACATCCGCCGCGTCGTCGGTCAGCGACCCCGGCGACTCCGATTGGGTTTCGGTGACGGTCTCCGAGTCGGTGGTCTCCATGAAGATGTCCCGGAGCTCTTCCGTCTTTTCGTCCATGGATCGAAGCCCAGCAGATGTGGATATAAAACCTTGTCTCTGTGGTGTAGCTCCCGTCCGTAAACCAATAGATTAAATCAGGTTGACGGCACCGGATGCAACATGGCACGCGAAGAGACCGCGTCGATAGACCTTGTTGATGCCGAGACGGTCAGGCAGTTGAGCGCGGCCGTCATGCTCGCCGCCCTGACCGCGGTGCTCGCACAGTTTTCGATCGATCTGCCCGGCGGCGTCCCATTCTCCTTCCAGCCGTTTGGGATCTTCTTTGCCGGGCTCCTGTTGGGCCCGGTGTGGGGTGGGTTCTCGATCAGCCTCTATGTGCTCGTCGGGCTGGCCGGCGCGCCGGTGTACTCGAATGCGGCTGCCGGCCTTGGCTACGTGCTCGGCCCGACTGGCGGCTTCCTCGTCGGCTTTGCGGTCGCCGCCGTCGTCATCGGTGCTGTCGCTCACCGCTCACTGACGCCGACGCCGATCGCCACGCTCTCGGCGCTCCCGACAGCGGCCGCGTTGCTGGCCGGCCTCGTTGTCATCTACCTGATCGGCCTGCCGTGGCTTGCCACCGTCAACGGGTGGACACTCACGCGGGCGGCGTCGTTCATGGCGCTCTTCGCTGTTGGTGATCTGCTCAAAACGGCGATCACGACCGGGATCGTTGCCGGCGGGACGGAACTCTTCGCCGATCGACGATGATCACCGTCGACGGCCTGACACACACCTTCGGCCAGACAGCCGCCGTCGACGACGTGTCGCTGACGATCGATGACGGCGAGTGGGTCATCCTCGCGGGCCCGAACGGCAGCGGCAAAACGACGCTCGTCCGGCATTTCAACGCCCTGCTTGAACCGGACGCCGGGACGGTTCGAGTCAATGGGACGCCCGCAGCCGACCAGCCGGTGGCCGCTCGCACCAGCGTCGGCATGGTGTTTCAGTCGCCGCGAGAGGGGTTTGTCGGGGCAACCGTCGGCGCCGATGTGGCTTTCGGCCCCGAAAACCTCGGGCTCGATCACGCCGAGATCGACCGCCGTGTCGACGACGCGCTTGCGGCGGTGAATCAGCGGGTCGCCACGACGAGCGCATCGACACGCTGTCTGGCGGTGAGCAGGCCCGAGTCGCCATCGCCGCTGCGGTGGCGATGGAGCCGGATCATCTCGTGCTCGATGAGCCGTTTACCGGCCTCGACTGGCCGGCCCAGCAGTCGGTGCTGGCCCATCTCGACGACCGATACGATTCGGGCATGAGCATCATCGTCGTCAGCCATAACCTCCGTGACCTCCTCAATCGGGCTGATCGCGTGATCGGGCTCCATGCGGGCTCGATTCGCTTTGATCTACCGCCGGAGGCCGCTCGTGATCGTCTCCCAGAGATCGACGTGCGATCGCCGAGTTGAGCAATGCTCACCTACACACCCGGCTCGACGCTCATCCACCGGCTTGATCCACGGACGAAACTGGCCTTTCAGTTTGCCTTCGCGCTTGTGGCGTTCACAGCGTCGACTGCGCCGCAACTGCTCGGGCTGTTCGTCGTTGGGCTTGGCTGTCTCCGGCTTGCTTCGGTGTCGGTTCGGGCGGTGCTGCGTGCGTACTGGGTTGTCATTCTCATCTTGGCACTCGGGCCGGTGCTTGCTGCTGTGACGCTCGGCCCGCCGTGGCTCCGGCTTGCGCCTGCACTCATCTCGTTGCGCTCGGTGGCCCGAATCATCCCGATCCTGTTTGTGAGCGCGGCCTTCATTCACGCTACGCCGATCCGCGAGACGCGGGCGGCGATCCAACGGACGATCCCCGGTCGCCCGGGCCAACTGCTCGGCGTTGGCATCGCGCTCACCTTCCGCTATGTGCCGGTGTTGCGTGCGGATCTCCGGACGGTGCGGGATGCGATCCGGGCACGCAACGGCGACACTCGCTCGCTGTGGAAACGCAGCCAGCGACTCACGGTGCTGCTGGTCGATCGCGCGCTTCGTCGCTCCGATCAGCTGGCTGTCGCCCTGCAGGCGCGCTGTTTCGCGTGGAACCCGACGCTGCCCCGACTCCAGTTCGGTCGCCTCGATGTGCCGGTGTGGCTCCTGTCAGGTGGCTTTGTTGCGATTGCTGTTGTCGATCTGCTCGGTCTCTGAACAGTCCACCCAAGCGCTGATTTGTGTCTTCGCCACCGATTTAGTACCGGCCGAGGAGAGTGAGATATGCAGCGTCGATGGCTATTCGGTCTCGCCGTTGTCGTCGTTGTCGGTGTCGGGCTGCTCGTCGCTGTGGGGCCGGCACCGACCAGTGACGCTCACCCGCTGCCCGCTGACCAGCAGTACCCACCAGGTGCGGGGCCGAATGGGATCAACTTCACCGCACTCGATGCTGCCGAGACGAATCTCACGCACACGCCGCGGACACACTGGGAGAGCTACGTCCTCGGCTTCACGGAGACACCTGATACCCCGCCGGTGGAGGGACCTACTACATCAACGCCACGACCGGCGAGATCCTCACCGATCGCTTCCACGGCGCGACGGCCTACCGCAACGGATCGATCTACGCGTTCCGCCAGCCCGCCGGGGAGCTACCGACCGAACAGCACGATGCGGAGTTGGCTGCCGATGAGGCATACACCTACGACAACGCCACCGAGACGTACTACCGGTACGATCCACAGTACGGCCAGCTTGCGCCGACGACGATCGGTCGTCACACCGACATCGTCGAAGCCTACACCTGGGAGGCGGTCAACACGACAACCCACCATGGGGTGCCTGTCATCACCTACCGACTCACCGGCCGCCAGCCGACTGCTGATCGCGCCCAGCCAGCCGAGGCTGGAACGCTCCAACTCGGCGTCAACGATGGCCTCATCTACGCCTACGATCTCACGCTCGACGCCACCGACGCCACCGCCAACTATCGCTATCAGGTACGACCAGCCTCGTTCCCGACCCACGAGTGGGTGAGAACCGCAAAACGACTGCAGGCAAGCAATACCAGCAGCTAACCTTACTTTCGGCTGCCGTCAACATCGATCGCATCGACCGGACAGATATCAACACAGAGCATGCAGTCGATACATTGGGATTCCCGTGTCGGTTCGACCTTCTCCTCGCTGGCGGGGTGGCCGGGGGTGTCGACCCAGGTGAACACGTCGACCGGGCAGTTTTCGAGACACGCGCCGTCGGCGATACAGATGTCGTAGTCGACGGCGACGTGAGTGCCGTGGATACCCAACTGCTCGGGTTCGTCGACGGGGCCCCAGACGGTCACCCCGTTTTCCTCGCCGACGCGGTCGCGGTTCTGATCAAAGTTCGGATCGATCGCCATTGTGCACGCTGGGTGTGTCAGTCACTTAAGCCCGCCGTCAGGCTGTGGCCTCGGCGCGTTTCTTCTCGTCGGTGACCGCACGAACGTACTGCGTAAAGTTCTCGAAGAGCCCTTTGGCCTCGCAGGCCGCCTCGTAGGCCTCAGGCGTGATCGACTCCAGGACGGCGTCGACGTGGGCGTCGCCGACCTGCTCGCGTTTGTCCTCGGCGATCTCGCGGGCGGTCTGCATATCGTACTCGGGGTGGAACTGCACACCCCACGCGTGACCCTTTCGAAAGGCGTGGACACCGTGGTCGTTGCGCGCCAACAACTCCGCTCCCGGCGGGAGATCGACGACCGTGTCGCCGTGGCTCGTAAAGACGGTGAACCGCTCGTCGATCCCCGCGAACAGTTCGTCGTCGCCGACGCGTTCGATCTCGTTGTAGCCCAACTCGAAGTCATCCATGCCGGCGACCCGGCCGCCCAACGCCTCCGCGAGGGCCTGGTGACCGTAACAGACGCCCAGTGCCGGCAGGCCGTCGTCGACGGCCGTCGCGATGAACTCGATCAGCGGATCGATCCACGTCTCATCCCAGTAGACTGAGGCCCGCGAGCCGGTGATGACGATCGCATCGTAGCCGGCCGTCGAGGCCGGGAGCTCGCCGTTTGCGGCGTCGAACTCGACGAGATCGGCGTCGAGTTCACGCCGGAAGTTTCGAATGTTGTTGTCGTCGTTGTTCGCTGCCTCAGCAGCGCGATCCGCGGTCGTCGCATTGCCAGCCTCTCGGTCGCCCGGCGACAAGTGCCTTGCGTCGCCCGCGAGGGCTGCCGCTCCTCGGAGCCGACTAGCGTCGCTCACTCACGCGGATTCACCGACGTGAATCCGTGAATCGCCACAATCAGCGATCGGCGACTGACTGGATAAAGCCAAGCACATCGTCGTTGAGCGCGGCCGACCGCTCGATCGTCACGAGATGGCTCGCCTCGGGATACAGTTTGAACTCCCCGTTTGGCAACTCCTCGGCCAGCCGCCGGCTCGCATTGGGGTCGACGACCGGATCAGCCCCACCGGTAATGACTCGCACTGGGAGTGTCAGCTCATACAGCGGCTCGGGATCGAATCCGTCCAGTGTGGCCAGCTGTGCTTCCCGAGCGGCCGGCGTCGCGTCCTCCTCGCGTCGCCACTCGGTGATCTGCTCGATCGGCGCGTCCTCACGCTCACAAAACGCCGTTGACAACAGTCTCGTCGTCGACGCCCGCAGGCCAGCCTCGTCGGCTGGATCGGCACTGAGTGGCCCGGGATCGAACGCCTCACCGCTTGGTGGTGTTCCGATCAGCGTGAGGCTTTCAGCGCGATTTGTCCGCCGGGCGGCCGCTAACGCGACCGCGCCGCCTGCCCGCAGCCGACGAGATGGGCTGTTCGGATGTTGCAGTCGGCCAAGACGGCTTCGAGATCGCCGACAAGGTCAGCCATCGCGTAGGGGCCATCAGGGGCGTCCGATCGCCCTGCCCCGCGGGTGTCGATGACGACGACGCGGCAGGGGCCGGCGAGCGCGCCGTACTGCCAGCTCCACCCCCAGGCGCCGAAGCCGAGGTCGCCGAGGAAGACAACGGCTGGCGCGTCGGGATTCTCGCCGGCCTGCGTGTAGTGGATCCCACAGCCATCGGCGTCGACGGAAGGCATACCGAGAGACTGGTCGGCCAGCTACGAAAAGGGCGCGACTCCCGAGTTGGGCGTGTGATTCCTCGGCACCGATCGGCTGTGAGCGAACGTTTAATCCGCGTCTGTCGCCTACCAGCTGACAGTAATGGATCCGTTTGCGGTGCTCGGTGTTGACCGCGATGCTGACGACGAGACAATCAAGCGGGCCTACCGTCGTCGGGCAAAGGAAACCCATCCCGACCGCGGCGGCAGCGATGCTGAGTTCAAACGGGTCAAAGACGCCTACGAGGCGATCCAGGCAGGCGAGGTCGACGACGATACCGAGGCGTTTGTCGACGATCTCGGCGCGGAGACAGTCGATCAAGAGCCACAGCCCGCGTCTGAGCCCGATACTGAGGTCACCTATCTCAACTACGCGGTACTCGCCGACCACGGCTGGTCACTTGATGACGACGATCTGTTCGAGAAAGCCGCGGCCGCCGATCTCGACGAGGTCGATTACGGCCAGTTCACGGTCGAAGACGAGCAAAGTTTGCTCGACGCCGCCGAGGCCAGCGGTCACGCCTGGCCGTTTGCCTGCCGCGGCGGGGCGTGTGCAAACTGCGCGGTCGCCGTCACCGACGGCGAACTCTCGCAACTCGTTGATCACATTCTGCCCGACGAACTCACCGATGAGGGGATTCGGCTCTCCTGTAACGGCAAACCGGAAAGCGACTCCTTGGAGGTCGTCTACAATCTCGAACAGCGCGACGATTTAGCTGATCTCAAACTCCCGGCTGATCGGTTCAACAAGGCTCGCGCTGACGACTGAGTTGGGTTAGCTGCCGCTCGTGGGCTCGCCGCCCTGCGTGTCTCTCGGCAGCACACCTGCGAGGTTCGTCACTACCACCAGCAACAGAAAAATCACTGCGGCCAACAGCCCGACGAGGAGGGCTTCTCGGCCGATCGTCAGTGTCGAGAACTGTCGCCTAACGACCGTCGCGGCGGTTGCGCCGGCAACGCCGCCGAAGAGGCCGCCCCATCGGCTGTTCACGATCCGAGCGAGTGCTGCAAGCTGCATGATTTTGAGCTACGCGTTCAGTACGCCGCGCAGGATTTCCGGCGCGTCATCGAGGGCGTCGTCGAGCGCCTCAACATCCGGGCCACCGCCCTGAGCGAAGTCCGGCGGGCCGCCACCGCCGCCGCCGACCCGTCCCGCGAGTTCACCGACGACCTCGCCAGCGTTGATCCCGGCGTCGTCGGGGACGCCGACGACGAACTGCGCGCTGTTGCCCGCGCCGCTGCCGAGGACGGCGACCGAGCCCTCCTCAACGAGGGCGTTAGCGGTCGCCCGGAGCTCATCGATATCGCTGTCGAGTCGCTGGACGACCACCGACTGGCCGTCGATTTCGACCTCGTCGGCCCCGGCGGTCGCCCGCACCTCCGCGAGCTCGTCCTTGAGCCGGTCGAGTTCCTTGCCGCGTTGTTTCCACTCGGTGAAGAACCGCTCGGCGGTGTCGGGGACATCCTCGGGGTTGACATCCAACACGTCGGCCGCCTCGTAGAGGGCGTCCTCGGTGGCTTGGGTCGTTTCGATTGCGGCCTCGCCGGCGGCGAAGGTGATCCGCTCGATCCCATCCTGTACCGGCTCCGTCGAGCGAATCTTGATCGCGCCGATCTCGCCGGTGCGGCTGACGTGGGTGCCACCGCAGGCCTGGACATCGTCGCCGACGTGGATGAGCCGGATGTTGGTTCCCGGCGGGATCCCGCCCTGATAGAGGTCGAAGCCATACTCGGCCTCGGCGTCGTTGCGGTGGGGCCACTCCTGGCTGACCGAGTGGTTTGCCCGCACCATCTCGTTGGCGACGCGTTCGATCTGCTTGATCTCCTCGCGGCTCAATCGGTCGTAGTGTCGCACATCGAGGCGGGCGGAGTCGGTGCTCTTCTGGGCTCCGGCCTGCCGGATGTGGTCGCCGACGACCTGGCGGGTCGCATGGCCGATGATGTGGGTCGCGGTGTGGTGGGCCATGAGCTGCCGGCGGCGGTCGGCGTCGATCTGTCCGCGGACGAACTCGCCTTTGCCGGGGTCGCTGTCGGTGCGATGGAGCACCACGTCGTCGACGAGCTGGACATCGGTAACCTCCGCGACCGTTTCATCGCTGGAAAGTGTCCCGTGGTCGGCGGGCTGGCCACCGCCCTCGGGGTAGAACATCGTCTGATCGAGGACAACATCGTACCCATCCTCGGCCTCAAAGACGTCGATGACGACGGCCTCGAACTCGGTACGCTCCTGGTTGTCGTAGTAGAGCTTCTCTGTCTCGGGGAGATCGGCAAACCGCTCGTCGCGGTCGGCATCGCCGCCGTCGTCGCCGGCGTCGTCGTGGCGAGCGGCCACCAACGAGTAGAAGTCGTCGGGCACCTCGACGGTGGCGTCGGTGTCGGCGGCGATCTCGGCGACCATATCCGGCTGGATGCCGTGGGAGTCATACAGCTCAAGCAGCTGCTCGGTCGGGATCGGCTCGTCGCTGTCGGCGTACTCGGCGGCGAGCTGTTCGACCTTGCGGCCGCCGCGTTCCAGCGTTTCGCGGTATTTGGCCTCCTCGGTGCGGACGATCTCCCGGATTGTATCCCGGTTTTCGTACCCCAGCCGCTCGGCCTGCATGTCGACGAGTTCGTCGAGCGGTGCGTCGATCCCGACGTTGTCGACGAGGCGTTTGGTGCGGCGCAACACCATCCGCGCGAGGTAGCCGGTGCCGACGTTCGAGGGGACGATCTCGTCGCCGAACATGTAGGCGAGGGCCCGGCAGTGGTCGGCGATGGCGTAGATATCCTCCAGTGGCTCCATCAGCGTGGTGAGCTTCTCGACATCGACATCCAGGCGGTCGGCGATCTCACGGCGGGCGGTCGCCATATCGTCGGCCTCGTCGATATCCATCCGGCCGGCGAGCTTGGCGGTGCGGTGGATCAGCTCGGCCTCGTCGTCGGTGTGGTCGATGCCGGCGTGGTCTTTGAGCACCGAGATCATCTCGGGATAGACCGCCTCGTAGACGGTTGGCGTCCCCTGGCTCATCCATGTCCAGCGTTCGAGCCCGTAGCCGGTGTCGACGACGTAGGTGTCCATGAAGGAGTAGGTGTTGCCGTCCTTCATCTCGTAGTCGCCGTCTGGATCCTGCTCCATACACATGAAGACCAGCGTCGCCAGCTCCGCGCCCTTGTAGATAACCTCGATGGCCGGGCCGGCGTTGCCGCCGCCGACCCACGGATCCTCGATGTAGGTGATCTCCTCAAGATCGGCACCCAGCGACTCAAAGAGGCCGTCACAAAATTCGACCGTCTCGTCCTTCCAGTAGACCTCGCCCTCGTAGGCGTACTCCTCGTCGGCGTCCTCCCGGACGTTGAATGCGTGGTGGCCCATCATTTCGAAGGCCATCGTGTGTCGGCCCGTCTTGCCGACGTTGTCGATATCCTGCATTCGGATACAGGGTTGGCTAATACAGAGCGGGTTGGCCGGCGGCGGCGTCTGCCCGCTGGTGACCAGTGGCTGGAAGTCGTAGATTGACGCCTGCGTCAGCAACACGTCATCGCGCCAGCGGTTGGCGGCGACCGGGTAGGGGTCGATGCGCTCGTGGTCGTTGTCCTCGAAATACGAGAGGAAGGCCTCTCGCATCTCCTCGAGGCTCTGTGGCTCCGCGAAGCTTTCCTCGCCGATAAACCGGTAATCCTCACACGGTGGCTCCCCGCAGCGCTCTCGATCGTGGTCGCGTGTCCAGAAGTGCGCCCCACAGGAGGAACACTCCTTTCGGGCGAAATCTTCCTCCGCAAAATAATCGAGACGGTACTCCGCTTCGAGATCACTCATTACGCCTGTGTTGGCCTACGATTCGCTAAAAGCATTCCGACGACGGCTGACAACGGGCGGGCGATCGGTTAGCTATCTAGCAGGTCGCCGTCGACTCACTGATCGATGACGCTTTTCCACCCGGCGACCCACACACCGATATGGATCCACGCATCCGCGAGCACGCAGCCACCATCGTCGACCACGCGGTCGATCTGGCGGCCGGCGACCGTGTCGTCATCCAACTCCCGCCCGAGGCCGAGGATCTCGCTGTCGCCCTCTACGAGCAGTGTGGCGACATCGGCGCGATCCCCGTCTGGCTCACCCACTCCGATCGGGCCTCCCGGGCGTATCTCCGGGCGGCCGGCGAGGAGTACGACACGCCCGACCACCAGTTGGCGTTCTACGAGGAAACGGATGCCTTCATCATCGCCCGCGGCGGCGCGAATGTCACCGAAACCAGCGATGTCCCGCCGGCAAACAACGCGGCGTTCAAACGCGCCTACAAGCCCGTCCAAGAGGAACGGCTCTCGAAACGCTGGTGTCTCACGCAGTACCCGACCAGTGGTCACGCCCAACTTGCCGGGATGAGCACCGAGGCCTACCAGGATTTCGTCTGGGACGCCGTTAGTCTCGACTGGGACGCCCAACGCGAGTTTCAGGCCCAGATGGCCGACCGGCTTGAGGACGCCACCGAGGTTCGCATCGTCGCTGGCGACGAGACCGATCTCACCCTCTCAGTCGCGGGCAACCACGCGCTCAACGACTACGGCGAAAAGAACCTCCCCGGCGGCGAGGTCTTCACCGCCCCTGTCGTCGACAGCGTCGACGGCGAGATCCACTTCGATATGCCGCTCTACCGCCAAGGACGAGAAATCCGCGACGTACGGCTCAGCTTCGAGGCTGGCGAGGTTGTCGCTCACAGCGCGGGCCGCAACGAGGAACTGTTGACCGAGATCCTCGACACCGACGACGGCGCGAACCGCCTCGGCGAACTCGGCATCGGGATGAACCGCGCGATCGATCAGTTCACCTACAACATGCTGTTCGACGAGAAGATGGGCGAGACGGTGCATCTCGCGGTCGGCGCGGCGTATCCTGAGACCGTCGGCGACGACAACGCGGTCAACGAATCAGCCGAACACGTCGACATGATCGTCGACATGAGCGAGAACGCCCGGCTCGAATTCGACGGCGAGGTCGTCCAGCGGAACGGCACGTTCGTCTTCGAGAGCGGCTTCGAGGCCGCCTGAGCCGGTGGTGTCGAACGGCACATCCTCGTCGACGAGGACAACGACTGTCTGTTGATACTGACGCCCCAACGAGAGCTACAGGACGCTATCGGCATCTTGCGGGGTGAGTTCCACGAACGCCGCGGAGTCATCCTCTGCAAGGATCGTGAGCGTAAACGTCCCTCGCGGTGTCAGCGTCCACACGTCGCCGCCGTCGCTTGTCGACCCGACGAAGACGCTTTCCTGACCGTTTTGGCCGATCGACACATCGGCGGCGACCGGCTGGCCGGTGTCGGCGTCGACGACGCGCACATCCAGTGGCCCACCGACGTAGGTACGGTCGACGGTCACTGCTAAGCCATCCTGTCGTTTCGTTGTTCGCGTCACGGGAACGACTTCGTCCAGCCCAATCCGCTGGTGTTCGACGAAGCGTTCCTCGGTTGTGCCGTCGATGAACGCCTGCAACGAGCCCTCGTCGATCTCGATCGACACCAGCGACAGCGAGCCCGGCCCACCGATACTCCAGGTACCGCCGCTGCGTCGCTCCCAGAACCACGGATACTGCTCGGCGACGATATCCTCGGCGGTCGCCGCGGTGATCTGCCCGCCGGTCGCGCGGTTGTCGAACCGGTAGGCCTCCCGGAGGTAGGCACCGTCGTCGATCGCTGTGAGCTCGAAGTTCTCCGTCCCGGCCTGGATCGACACCCGACCGGCCGGTCGCTCACCGCTGAACACGTCGGCGGCGTAGGCCCGCACCGGGCCATCGAGCATCCGAAGCTCGTAATCGATGGTGGTGAGTCGATCCGACAGCGCGCGTTGATCATCTCCGGCGGTGGCTTCGATCCGTGCGTCGATCACGTCAACGCGATCACGAAGCCGATCAGCGGTCTGGCCGATCAGCACCAACTCTTCGAGGAGGGTTTCGGATCGCGGTCACCAGCGGCGAAGGCGTTGATCGCGTCGGCTTCTCGCTTGCGGAGTCGGTCGGCGGTCGCTGCCATCGCGTCGACGCTGGCGGCAAGGCGATCGGTCTCAACACTCTCTGCGGAGAGATTCTGTTCGATCGCCCCGGTGGCAAGCGCATCCGTTGCGGCGGCAGTCTCGAAGCCCGCGGCCGGCCCGATGTCGACGTGGTGGCGACGCAGACTGCTTCGATCGATCGTCCCTGCTCGCAGTGGCAACACGTTTCGTGGGGTCGCGTTCGCTGTCTCGGTTGTGCGGTCGCCGCCAGCCGTGACCTGCAGCGGTGCTGCTGTGGCTGTGGCGGCCGTGGCAGCCGACACACCGGCGGCATCGCTCTCGGCGGGTACCATCGCGCCGGCACCGACCGTCGCTGTGACCAACAGCGCGGCGAGGAACAGCGGGAGGGCTCTCATTCGTTGGGACTCTCTGCCGGATCGACAAAAATCCATCTACAGGCGACGGGGGTTGGCGGGCACCTGTCACACAGTCGGTGTGATAGAAAGCGTTTTCCGCGGCGACTGTGAGGCTCCGGTAATGCGGTTTGTAGCCCTCGGGGTGGTCTTCCTCGTGTGCCTCGCCCTCGCCCCTCCAGCCGCCGTGGCCGCTGTTCCAAGCGACACCGCCGCGGCCACGTCGGTCGATGCGACGGCTGCCAGCACCGCGGTTCCGCCGGTCGCCCAAGCGACCGCTCCGGCTGGCGCGCTTGCCGCCGAGGGTGTTGCTGAGCCAACGACAACCTTCGAACTCGCCCTCCAACCCGACCGGAGTGCCGACTGGACGGTGACGGTCACCTATGACCTCCGCACCGACGACCAACAGGCTGCTTTTGCCGACCTCGCGGCCGCCTACCGAGACGGCGAGGCTGAGTTTGGCCCCAGTGCCTCGCTGTATGCGAATCTCGCAGCCCGCGCCAGCGAGGCCACCGGCCGAGAGATGAGCGTCGAGAACCCGAGCTACGACGCGGTTCGCCGCGGAACGACCGGCCGGCTTGAGCTGTCGTTCACGTGGACGAACTTCCTTGCCGACGCGGGCGAGGAACGACTCGTCTTCAACGACGCGCTGTCGACGCCCGACGGCACGTGGCTCTCGACACTCAGCGAGAATCAGGTACTCCGGATCACCACGCCCCGCGGCTACGCGATCACGAGCGCAAACGTCCCGTTTGCTGACAACACCGTCGAGATCGAAGGCCCACGACGCTTCAGTCCCGATGATCACATCCGCATCACCTTCGAGGAGTCGGTGCTCGGGGCCGGCTCACTGCGGTTTGTCGGCATCGCCGTGATCATTGCGGCGGTGATTATCGCGCTTGCCGTCCTGTTGCGCCGCAACGATCGCATCGCTGTCCGCGACCGCGTCCTCCCGGGCGACGGCGACGATCCTGACACAGCCGGGGCTGCGACGATCGAGGAGTCGGCTGCGGCCGATCCGCCCGACGAAGACCTCTCGCTGTTGGCTGATGATGAGCGGGTCGAACGCCTGCTTGAGCGCAACGGCGGGCGGATGCGCCAGGCCGCGATCGTCGAGGAAACCGACTGGTCGGACGCAAAGGTCTCACAGCTGTTGTCGTCGATGGCTGACGAGGAGCGGATCTCGAAGCTCCGGATCGGCCGCGAGAATCTGATCACGCTGCCGGGTGTCGACGCGACCGGCGGCGGTGCTGACGGCGACGACGCGACCGAGACTGCTGATGACGGTGCTGGCGATACCTCGACAGATTCCGATTCCGACGCTCCGCCGCGCTGATTCCGATCCCCGCTTTTATGAGGCATCACTCGCGGGGTCAGCGCGGTGGTTCGTGGTTTCGTCACCTACTTTGCTGACGCTCACCTACCGACTGTATGGAGTATCTGGAGCGTCGGGTTGGGCTGGTCAACGACCGGCTGGAGGCGGTCATCGATGCCGCCGATCCCGACGCCTTAGGCGACCAACTCGGTCATGTCGTGCTTGCCGGCGGCAAGCGGGTACGGCCGGCGGTGACGATTCTTTCCTGTGAGGCTGTCGGTGGCGACCGCGAGCAGGCGGTCGATTTCGCGGCCGGCATCGAACTCGTCCACAACGCCTCCTTGGTCATCGACGACATCATCGACCGCTCGGATACCCGTCGGGGAACGCCAAGTGCGTGGGCCGAATACGGCTACGGGCCGGCGATCATCGCCAGCGACGGCCTCCTCGGAGAAGCCTTCGCGCTGTTTGCTGACAACGACCGCGCCATGGAGATCGTCGCCGATGCGATGGTCGAACTCGGGGAAGGCGAAGGCACCGAACTCGCCGCAAAGCCGACAACCGAAGCCGAGTATATGACCTTGGCCCGGCGGAAAACGGGCGCGCTGTTTCGGGCCTCGGCGGAACTCGGGGCGGTCGCCGGCGAAGCCGACGCGGAGGCGGTCGACGCCTTCGGCGAGTACGCCGAGCGGGTCGGCGTCGCCTTCCAGATCCGAGACGACGTGTTGGATGCGACCGCCAGCACCGCCGATCTCGGTAAGCCTGCGGGCCAAGACGAAACGATGGATCGCCCTTCGCTGATCCAGATCACCGATCTCACCCCCGAGGAGGCCGATCAGCGCGCCCGCAAACAGTCCGATCTCGCCTTGGAGGCCCTCGACGGGGTCGACCTCCCGGAGACCGACGCTGTGGCGTATCTCCGTGATCTCGCGGAGTTCGTTGTCGTCCGCGAGCGATAGCCTGCCAACCCACGAATGGAAACGCTCTTTTGACTATCGCCCGCAGTGTGTGACATATGAGCAACGGCGATGACGATCCGACCGACGCCGAGGAGCCCACCGACGCTAACGGCGAATCGGCAGCGGCCGATGCCGGCGATGATGCCGCCGAGACGGCCGACGCCGAGGAACCCAAAGAGGAGGCCGATGCCGAGGAAGCCAAGGCGGAGACGGCTGACGAATCTACGGATGAGGCAGCTGCCGAGGAATCTGTGGATGAGACAGATTCCGAGGAGCCTGAGGCTGGGGCAACCGACGAAGCGGCTTCCGACGAGTCTGAGAGCGAGGCCGACGCCGAGGACGATACTGAAGCTGACGCTGACGCCGGTGAGTTGGCCACAACCGAGGATCTTGACGAACGCTGTGAGGCCGCCGCTGAGGCACTGGAGGCCGCGGAAACGGAGGCCGACCTCGACGACGTAGCAGCGACGCTTGACGCCATCGAGGCTGACCTCCCGCCAGTGCCGGAGGCTGACGAAGACGACGAGGACGACCCCGACGATCCCCACGAAGAGGCTCGCTCCCAGCTTGCTGACCTCCGCGATGACCTCGAAGCGGCGCGCGGCCCCTACGCTGACGACGTGACTGACGCTATCGAGGCGGCGACAGCCGCGATCGACGACGGCGACTGGACTGAACAAGGAGAGGGCGAAGTTGTTGACGCCGTCGGGTCGTTTGTTGACGCCGTCGCCGAGCAGATTGACGTCGAGGCGGAATCACCGGCGACGTTTGAGGCGGCGACCACGACGCTCGATACAGTCGGGGCGGCAGTCGAGGCAGCCGGCCTCGATGCTGATGCTGACGACGAAATCATCGCCGCGCTGGTTGAGGCAACTGACGCGCTCGACAGCGACATTGAGGCCGCCCAGGAATGGGCCGATCTCTCGGTGCGGGAGACGCTCCAATCCGAGGGCTACTACGACGTGCTCGGCCACACCAAGGATTACCCGATGGAGTGGGCCGCGCTCAAGGAACACGAGAAACGCGGCAACACCGACATGATCCTCATGGCTCTCGACAGTCTCGATTCGGACTTCATGGAGGAACACTGTCTCGACGCCCTCGAACGAATGGGCCCGGTCGCCGCGACCGACGAGGCCATCGAGACGATGCTCGCCCGCGCCGAAAAGCGAGACAAACCCGCCATTCGGATTCTCGGCAAGATGGGCGCGACCGAGGCCGTCGAGACGCTGATCGAGTACGTTGATGCCGACAGCGACGCCCCACTCCAGAAGGTCACCTTCCGGGCGCTCGGTGAGATCGGCGACGACCGCGCCGTCCAGCCGCTGGCCGACAAACTGCTGATGGACAACGATGTCGTCCGGCCGCAGGCCGCCCGCGCGCTGGGCCTCATCGGCGACACCCGCGCGATCAAGCCGCTGTCGGAGACGCTGAAAGCCGACGATGACGCGAACGTCCGCGCTCAAGCCGCCTGGGCCCTCCGGCAGATCGGTACCAAACGCGCCCTTGAGGCCGTGGTTGATCACGGCAGCGACGCGACGTTTGTCGTCCAGACCGAGCTTGAGAAAGCCCGCGAGGAACTTGACGCCGCGGTGCCGAACGCCTAAGCGGTCACTCTGTCCAGCTCAGTCGTTTCGTCCACTGCATCCGCACATCGGCGCGTTCTGCCGTTCCGACAAAGCTGTCAGTCACGCTGCACCGCCGCTTTTTACGCCTGAGCACATACAGTGTGTGATGGCAAACGCACTGTTCGTCGTTAGCGAGCGCGGCTATTGGGGCGAAGAATGTATCGAACCACTGCTCCGGCTTGATGACGCCGGCGTTGAGGTTGATGTGGCGACCCCGACCGGCGAGCCGCCGGTCGTCGATGAGCGGTCGGTCGATCCCGCGGAGGTCGGCGAGGAACTCGCCGAACAAGTACTGGAATGCGACGGCTCCGACGAGCGCCTCCAGAACCCGGTCTCGATCACAACCGTCGACGCCGCGGACTACGACGCTGTCGTCTTCCCCGGTGGCCACGGGACGATGTGGGACGTGAATACGGATCGCCACGCCCGCGATCTGCTGGCCGACGCCGTCGCCGGCGACGAGGGCACCGCGCTCGTCGTCTGTCACGCTGTCGGGCTGCTTGGCTTCACCCGCACCGATGACGGCGAGTATCTTGTCGACGGCCGCGATGTGACCGGCTTCCCCAACGAGTGGGAGGAGGGGATCGTCGATGACCACGACCTGATGGATGACGGCCGGAAACTCCCCTACTGGGTTGAAGATGAGGTTATCGCTGCCGGCGCGAATTGGGACGCCGAACTCGATGCCGACACCAGTGTTACTGTCGACGGCGACCTGATCACCGCTCGGGGCCCGGGCTCCTCTGGAGCGGCCGCCGAGACGCTCCTTGCTGAACTCGGCGTCGAAGCGACGGCCTAACCGGCGGCACTGACGCACACCAACCGGTTTCCGTTATTCCGCGTCGATTTTGAAGACCGCTTCCTCGATATTTTCGCTGCGACACTCCGGACAGCGTGAGGGATAGTTGATCGGATCATCGTAGCCGCTGAACCCACAGTTCACACACTCCGGTGGCGCGACGAGGAATTCCTGTTCCTCGGCGTACCGTGTTGATCGGGCGACGTGTTGGATATCGGTGTATATCGTCGAGACCGGTGTATCGAGTTCGTCGGCGAGTTCGCTGGCGGTCGCTGGCCCCTCGCCAAGGCGGTCGGCGAGTCGTTCACGACGCGTTGAATCGGTCATGTATACCTCTCTATCGCCGACGATCAAAAACACAGTCAGTACGGTTCGGTTGTGCTGTCGTTACGGTGGAAGATGTCGGTCGTAGATCGTGCTCCGGTGCTCGACGGCTTCGACACGCAGGCTTTCGTCGTTGCGATCCCACGAGATGATGGCACGATAGTCGCCGATCCGGAGTTTGTAGTACGGAAACCCATGCAGTGATGCAAGGTGATGATCCGGCCATTCGGCTGCGTCGTCGACCTTCGACAGAATCCGATCCGCGGTCTGCGCTTCGAGATCTTCCAACTGATCGATCGCTGTCTCGGTGTAGCTGACCTCAGTCATCAAGCCCTAATCGTTCGCGTGCCTCCTCGGCGGAGACTGTCTCACCGTTGTCGACCTGCTCGCGGCTCGTCTCAAGTGCAGCCAGTGTCTCCTCGGAGAGTGCTGCCGGCCCGTTGATCCACTCACGGAGTGCGTCACGGATCGCCTCGGATTTGCTGGCGTAGCCGCGTTGTTCCCATGCTGCGTCGATCTGATCGAGGAGCGATTCCGGAACCCGAACGTTGATTTTCGCCATCCGGTCGTCGCCCTGCTCGCTCTCGGTGCTCATATACTGTGATACAGCTGTATCACATAAAAACATTCGCTGGACTGATTTTTCGTGGCTCAGCTACTCGACCAGCTTCGCGTCAGTGATCCGGACGCGGCCGCTGTCGCCGTTCCACTCTGTGTCGTATTCCAACTCAATGCGCCGATCCATGTGTGGGCCATTGGTCACAAAGGTCTCGAACTCGCCGCCTTCGCCAAGGAGGTGGACGCCGTACTCCTCGTTGAGCTCGCGCAGCTCGTCGATAGCGTCGGCATCGAGCGTGCGCCCGAGCCATGATTCGTCGAGCCCGTAGGCCGCGACCTGCAGGATTGTGATCTCAAAACCAGCATCAAACATCTCGGCGGCGAGTTCCTCTGGATCGCGCTGCCACAGCGGCGCAAAGAGGTCGATGCCGAGGCGGTCACACATGCCCTGAATCCGGTTAGTCTGGAACTCGCTTTCGATGGCACCCGCGGTGACGCCGGCGAGGTCGATCTCGTCTGCGAGAGCAGTCAGGGCGTCTTCGAGCGGTTCGAGTTCGGCGTCGCCTTGGACGGCCGAGTCAGTCGCGTCGCTGGCGTCGAGATCGCCGGGATCAATTTCGATGAGGTCGATGCCGATGCTTTCGGCGGCGAGACTGGCGAGCTGTGTCTCGGGGACGTGATACATATAGGAGTCCTCGGAGGGGTGGACGGTCAGCAGTCGCGTCACGTTGTGGCCCGCCGCAAGGGCCTGATAGAGCGCCCACGAGGAGTCCTTGCCGCCCGAAAAGAGGCTCACCCAGTCGTCTGTCATACCCCACCGCAGAACCGGGAGCGTAATACCCCCTTTGGTCGGCTACAGGATGATCGACTTCTTGCGAAGCATCTGCTCGATAGTGGCGTGAATCCCCTCGCGGTTGATTCCGGAGCCGTCGTTGCCGCCGAAGGGGATGTCACCGAGGCCATGGGAGGGCGCGCCGTTGATTCGCACCCCACCGGCGTCGACGGCCTCGGCGACCCGCATCGCCCGGTCGTGGTCGGTGGTGAACACCGAGGCATCCAATGCGAGATTCCCGGCGTTGGCGAGTTCGATCGCCTCGGCTTCGTCCTCGAAGCTGGTGACCGCGGCGACAGGGCCGAACTGCTCCTCGTGGATGATTCGGGCATCATGGGGCACGTTCGCCAGCAACGTCGGCTCGTAGAACGCACCGTCGCGGTCGCCACCAGCGATCAACTCCGCGCCGGCGTCGACTGCGTCGTCGACGAGCCCTTCGACCGTTTTGGCCTGATCAACGTCGATAAGCGGCCCGAAGTCGGTGTCCTCATCGAAGAGGTCGCCGACGACCCACGAATCCATTGTCAGCCGAAGCTGTTCGACCATCTCGTCGTGGATCGACTCGTGGGTCAGTACCCGAGAGACCGCGGAACACCGCTGGCCGCCGAATTTGAATGACCCGGCCGCACAGGAGCCCGCCGCGTCGGCGAGGGTCGCATCCGGGAACACGATCGCCGGGGCGTTACCGCCGAGTTCCATCACGAGGTTGACCATGCCGGACTCGCGGGCGACGTGCTGGCCAGCGCCCGAGGAGCCGGTCATCGCGATGGTGTCCACGCGGTCGTCACCGGCCAGTGTGTCGCCGATCTCACTGCTGTGGCCGGGCACGAAGTTGATCGCGCCATCAGGCAAGTCGACGGCCGAGGTGATCACATCGGTCAGTATCGCTGCGGTCAACGGGGTCTTCGAAGACGGTTTGAGAACGATCGTATTGCCAGCCGCCAACGCCGGAGCGACCTGCAGGACGGTCGTCTGGAGCGGATAGTTGTACGGCGAGATACAGAGCACCGTCCCCATCGGCTCGGGTTTGACGATGGCCGTCCACTCCTCGTGGCCGGCGGTCGCGCCCTCGCGGTACTCGCCGTAGTTTGTCGCCAGATCGCGGGCCTCGGCGGCCGCAAACCGGAATCGTTCGGCGGCGGCCGCCGGCGCGCCGCGGGCCGACGAGATCGGCTTGCCGGCCTCTCGGACGATCGTGTCGGTGAACGCCTCGGCACGGGCCTCGACAGCGTCGGCGATCGTCTCAAGCCACTGTGCGCGTTCGACGGCGGTCGTGTCTGCCATCGCCGGTTGGGCCGCCGCGGCTGCCGCCAGCGCGTCGTCAGCCTGCTGTTGTGAGGCCGCCGCGATCTGGCCGGCTGTCCCGTCGGTTGCGAGATCGGAGACAACGATCGTCTCGCTTCCCTCCTGCCACGCTCCATCAATGTAGAGTTTTTCCGTCTGTGTCGACGCAGAATCTGACATTCAGTCAGCCTTGCCGAGATGAGAAAAAAGGGTTATGCTGCTGACCAGTTTAACCGCTACCGCGCGCTCGGGATGACCATTCGGCCGTCGCTTACATGTAGCCGAGATCGCGCAGTCGCTCCATCAGGTCTTCCTTGTCCTGGGCGCGACCGGCGCGTTCGGTCGTGTTGTCGAGATCCTGCAGCCACGCGGGCTCGTCGGTCGTCTTTTCGGTACTCACTTCGCTGCCGAGACTCCGGAAGCCGGCGAAGTATTTCGGGGAGATCGGCACGTCGTCCTGCTCGACGCCGTCCGGCAGGTCGTCGGCCGACTCCGGCACGTAGCCGTCATCCGGGAACGCCTCAACGGTGTCCGGCACGACGTAGTTCCAGAATACGCCCCACACGTCGCTTTCGTCGAACTGGAGGATCGGCTGGACGCGGTCGTGCGGTGGGTAGATGTCGGGGTCGTGTCGTGGGCTGAAGAACGTCTCGTCGGCGCGGGCCTCCTGTTCGTCCCAGCGGACGCCGGAGATAACGCCGTCGATGTCGTGGGTTTCGAGGGCGTCGTTGAGCGCGACCGTCTTCAGCAGGTGGTTGCCGACGTAGGTGTCAAGCAGGAACGGGAAAGTTTCGTCCTCGTATTCGAGGATCTCCCGCACGTGGTGTTGGTTGTGCTCGGAGAGCTCCGAGACCGGGATGTCGTCGCCGGGTTCGAGGCCGTGTTCGTCGACGTACGCGCCCACGTCCTCGTTGCGGGCGTAGACGAGGTCGATGTCCCACTCCTCGGCCCAGTGTTCGATGAAGTCCGTGATCTCATCGAAGTGCTGGTAGTGGTCGATGAAGACCGCCGTCGGCTTGTCGTAGCCGTATTTTTCGGCGACTTGGTTGATGAAATACAGCGTCAGCGTCGAGTCTTTGCCGCCAGTCCACATGACCGCCGGATTCTCGTACTGTTCGAGGCCGGCTTTGGTCACGTCGATGGCTTTTTCGATCTTATCGGGCAACTGCGGATAGTCGGCTGGATCTTCGCCCTCGCCGTCGGTGTAATCGACATCGAGGTACTCTGGGAAGTCTGCTGACATCGTGTAATGATATCTAATTAGCCGGAATAAAGGTCTTATGACAGCCGGTTTCGGTGTCAGTGGTTGCCAAACGGGGCGAAACAATCGGCGCACATTGGCCTCAACCGCGCCGCCGACGAATCACGAGACAGAGAGGCCACTCGTTTTCCCGCTGGGACACATCAACCGATTGATGCCCTCGATTACTCCCCGCTCGATTGCGACCGGCAGCCTCGTCGGTACCCTTCCGTGGGTCGTCGGCTACGCGATCACATACCTCCTCGTTGCACCGAATCTCCGAGACTCCCCGCTCAATCGGATCATCGAAACGCTTGATGGCGCGCCGGCGACCCACGAGTTGGTCGGCTGGGTGTTCTACAACACCCATTTCGTGGATGTCGTCCTCGATATCCCGATTCTCGGGAGTCAGACGACGGGCTACATCGGTGGCGACAACGGATTCACCGCAGCGTTGTATCTGGTTCCGGTGGTGCTGTTGGTCGCCGCTGGCGCGCTCATCTCTCGGCAGCAGGCCGCCACCGAACCCACAGCCGGCGGCCTCGCCGGGCTCACGTTGGTGCCGGGCTATCTGGTATTGACGGTGCTCGGTGGACTACTGTTTGAGATCGCTGTCGGCGGAGCCACCGGTGGGCCGGATCTCACAACCGCGATCATTCTCGCAGGCGTCCTCTATCCGGCTGTTTGTGCTGGGCTCGGTGGCGTCGGATGGGCTGTCTTCGAAAACAAGCAATAATCGTTTCGTAGCCGGACGTTCTGGACTGGCAGCGTCGCTTACGCGGTCTGGTTCGTCGTCGTCTCGTTTTGACTGCCGCCGTCAGCTGTTTGGTTGCCGTCCATTGTTTCCTCGTCGGTCGTGTTGCCGCTATCATCGGTGGTGTTGCCGTCGCCACCGTCGTACTCTTCGTCGCCGTAGAGCACCGTTGTCGACGTCGCGACCGGTCGGATGATGTAGCCATTGCGGCCTCGTTTGTTCGGCGCGAAGTCGGCGATAAACCGGGTCGTCTCCTCGGGGCGGATCTCAAAGCTCGTGTTGAACTTCAGCGGGGCGTTCCCGGGTGTGGTGACCTCGGCCTCGGAGCCGTCGGTCAAGATGCCTTCGGTACCAGCGACATTGATCTGGAGGAACGCGTAGTCGCCGGTTTCGACCTCGGTCTCATCGATGAGTTTCGTGCTGCTGCCCTGTAGCTGAACAAGGTCAGCCTCCTGCGGTTCCTCAAACTCGATGTACCGCCGGCCGCCGTCTTCGCCGTCGGCATCCGCTTCCTCCATCTCCTCGTCGTCTTCGGCGTCCTCAACGTCTGTTTCGTTTGTTGTTGTCTCGTTGGTGTTGGTTTCGTTCGTGTCCGTTTCGTTCATCGCCTCGTCGTCGGCGTCTTCCTCGTCGCCCCCGGCAGGTGTGATCCAGATCCCGTCGATCGTCACCGTGAGCGATTCGAAGTCGTCGATTGCGCTCGGCTGGTCGGTCACGGCTGTCGATAGCGTCCCGTAGGTGGTTCCGTCGCCGTCGCCGCCGCCGTCGCTCCCGCTGCCGCTGTCGCTGTCGCCTGTACAGCCGGCAAGGCCAACCATGCCGGCGGTCGCAAGGCCAGTTGTTTTAAGATATGTTCGTCGATCAAGGTGCTCGCGTGAAGATGGCATCATTATGTATGGTTCTGTTGGAGGGATACGTCTTTGTTTACGCGTCTGTGCTGTTGCCGGCGTCAGCCGGGCCGCGATCTGAGAGCAGCCCACGCAGCGACTCGCCGAGTGAGTCGATATCGCCGTTGAGGAAGCTGGTGATCGTGCTATGGATGTCGCTCACGAAATCCGGCACCGGCCCCGGCAGCCCGTCGCTGGGGCCGACAGATCGATCGTCGGGCGTTTGAGCGTCGATCGGTGCGTCCGCGGGGGCGGCGGCTGCGGCCGCCGGGAGTCCGGCGACGAGCACCAGCAGCCCCGCGCCGACTGCGAGGAGTGTTGTTCGGTTCATTGCGTGTTGCCCATGGCCGGATTCCCACTTAACCCGGGTCGACAGTCGACGCGAATTGCCGTTAGCTGCGCGCTCTTGCCCCCATTTTCGCCGATTTTCGCGCTGTTTCGCCGATCGAACTGCGCATCTGACCGGCTGCTCGCTGTGTCGACACTGACACCGCAAAAACTGGGCCGGCCCGCATCGACTTCCGGAGGCCGATCAAGAGTCTCTATGATTGCTATCTTGCTTGCGACCGATCAGTCAAATAGCCCGGCAACATCGTCTCGCTTTGCCTGCCGTCGCTCAACGTTCTGTCGAAGCCGGTTGTAGACAATGCCGCGGTGGTCGCGGTCGTCGACAAACGAGGTCAGGAGCCGAATAAACTGCGCCTCTGATTCGGTGGCCTCCTCGCGGGCGTAGTCGATAGCGGTCTCGACGACTTCCGTGTCGTAGCCCTCGTACTCCGTGGCAACGACGCTGGCGGCAGTCGTGATCCCCTTGATTTCGAGGTCGGCCGCGGTCAGCTCTCGGCCTCGGTAGTGGAGTGGCGGAATCGGCCCGCGTTCGACCCGCTCGGGGTCGGCTTCGAGTGCTCGGAGTGCCGCCACCACACTGTCGACGTCGATACCACGGTAAGGGGTTGGCACCGCAGTGAGATACGACTGGGCCCGTTCGGCGAGGCCGGCCGCACCGTCCCAATTGCGCTGGCGAGCGTGATAGACGGCCGCGGTGAACTGGATCAGCCCCTGGAGAAGCTGTTTGTCGTCGCCGGCAGGCAGCTCCAGCCACACCGTCTCCCATGGCTCATGGGCGGCGTGGTAGTCGCCGGCAGTGTAGAGGGCGATCCCGGCTCGGAGGGCGTCGTCCATGCAGGCGTTTGTGACGGGCGATACAAACCCTTGCCGTCCAGCCGCCGATGCGAAAAGTAACAAGATTTTTTGGGTGTTGCGTGGGTGTTCAGGTATGACTGAGGCTGCGAAGACGATCCTTATCGTCGACGACGAGGCCGATCTTGCGGAGTCGTACGCCCTCCGGCTGGATGATCACTACGAGACAAAGACCGCAACCAGCGGCGGCGAAGCGCTGACGAAACTCGGCCCGGATGTCGATCTGGTGTTGTTGGATCGGCGGATGCCGGGGATGGCCGGCGACGACGTCATCAAGCGGATCGACGACTGGGAGCTTGAGTTTCAGGTTATCCTCGTGTCGGCGATTGATCCCGACACGGACATCATCGATCTCCCGTTCGATGGCTATCTCACGAAATCCGTCTCGAAGGATGAATTGCTGGATGCCGTCGAGCAGGTGTTTCTCAAGCAGCGATACGAGGAGCTTGTCGCCGAGTACAACGCGGCCGCCGAGACCTACGATGTCCTGCGGGAGGCGTACTCCCGCTCTGAGCTTGAGGGCAACGAGGAGTTTGCGGAGCTTGAAGACCGCATGGCGGAGTTGGAAGCCGAGTTCGACGAGACGATCGAGAAACTCGACGACAGCAGCGTCACTAACCTCCTTGCGTAATCCTCGGGCGGCGTAAAACACGGAGCCAAAGCATACTTACCCGCCGCCGGGCGATGTAGCCACAATGAGCACGGACGCCGACGAGCAAGCCGGTGACGACCGGCAGAAATACGAGTTTAAGAAGGTTATCGAAGAACTCCAGGAGTTCGAAGGCTCCGGCACCCAGCTCGTCACGATCTACATCCCCGACGACAAGCAGATCTCTTCGGTCGTCGAACACGTCATCCAGGAACACTCCGAGGCCTCGAATATCAAGTCCAAACAGACGCGGACGAACGTCCAAGACGCGCTTACCTCGATTAAAGACCGTCTGCGGTACTACGACACCTACCCACCAGAAAACGGGATTGTCATCTTTTCTGGGGCGGTCGATTCCGGCGGCGGCCAAACCGAGATGGTCACTCGTGTACTGGAGTCGCCGTCAGAACCGATCCAGTCGTTCCGGTATCACTGCGATTCTGATTTCCTGACCGAGCCGCTGGAAAACATGCTGCTCGACAAGGGCCTCTTCGGTCTGATTGTCCTCGACCGCCGGGAGGCCAACGTCGGCTGGCTGAAGGGCAAACGCGTCGAGCCGGTCAAATCCGCCTCCTCGCTGGTGCCCGGCAAGCAGCGAAAGGGTGGGCAGTCCGCCCAGCGATTCGCCCGCCTGCGGCTGGAAGCGATCGATAACTTCTATCAGGAGATCGCTGAGATGGCCGACGAGATGATGGTGCCGAAACGCCACGAACTCGACGGCATCCTCATCGGTGGCCCCTCGCCGACGAAAGACGAGTTCGTCGACGGCGACTATCTGCACCACGAACTCCAGGATATGGTCTTAGGCAAATTCGATGTTGCCTACACCGACGAGTCCGGCCTCCACGACCTCGTTGACGCCGCCAGCGACGTGCTGGCCGACCAAGAGGTCGTCAAGGATAAAAAACAGATGGAGGAGTTCTTCGAGAACCTCCACGACGGCGACGAGGCGACCTACGGCTTCGAGCCGACCCGCCGAAACCTCGTGATGGGCTCAGTCGATCGGCTGCTCATCTCCGAGGATCTGCGGCAGGATGTCGTCGTCTACGACTGTGGCGGCACCGAGGAGTACGAACTCGTTGATCGCCGGCATGAGACACCAGCACACGAGTGCGACGACGGCGCGACGGCAGACGTCGTTGAGCGCGAAGACGCCATCGATCACCTTATCGAAATCGCCCAACAGCGCGGCACTGAGGTCAAATTCATCTCCAGTGACTTCGAGAAGGGTGAACAGCTCTACAACGCCTTCGGTGGGATCGCTGGCATCCTGCGGTACTCGACTGGCGTATAACTACGCTGTACTGGTTGATAACTACGCTGTGCTGGTTGTATTCTCAGCACTCTCGTTTCCTTCAGAGCTGTTCATCGACTCGTCGTCCTCGAAGAATTTGCCACGGTAGAACGTCGCCAGCTCCATGTCGAAGTCGCTGAATCGGAGGATGTCATCTTCGCCGTAGGCATCAAACGACTCCGTAAACGCGACAGCGTCCTCACGAGTCGCAAACGGCGTCGGATTCTTCATCATCACGTCATCAACGTGGTCGGGATTCGCCACCCGCACAAAGAACGCCTCGCTCGCCTGAAGGAACGATTCCGTCTCGTATTCGGTCACCCACGCCGTGTCGATCGAAGCCTTTGGCCCACCAAACCGCGATGGCTCGGCGACGTAGGCTGCCAGACAGCCCGACGAGCAGAAATACGCGTCGTCGCCGGTATCGTGGGTGAGTTGTGCGTTCCACGCCGGATAGTCGGCGGCGACCATGTTACAGACCTCGCAGTTTGCATCCGCCGGGATCGCTGCCGGCTGTGTGGCTGTCTCGTCGTCAGCCGCCTCGCCGTCGGTCGTGTTGCCGTCGGCTTCGGGGTCAGTTTGTCCCATACACCCTGCAACTCCGAGGATCGCGCCGGTTGTGGCTGTTCGAAGCACTGTCCGTCTATCCGTGAGATCGGATCGTGCCATAGACAGCCGTTTGACCGATATGCCGTTAATTTCTCTGGTGTACTATTCGAAACAAGCCCGACGACGGCCACCCACGGCGCGACGACCGTTGCGATTAGGTCGATCGTCGCGGATGCTGCCACCACCGGTACCACTTCGGCACTCCAGTGTGAGACTGTGACTGTGACACAGTCGCCACCCGATCGACTCTATCCGAACCGC
Organism: Halonotius sp. GCM10025705; assembly: GCF_042662885.1. Taxonomy (NCBI): domain Archaea; kingdom Methanobacteriati; phylum Methanobacteriota; class Halobacteria; order Halobacteriales; family Haloferacaceae; genus Halonotius; species Halonotius sp. GCM10025705. The sequence goes on from NZ_JBHSZD010000001.1 coordinate 366,183, forward strand.
GGCACCGACGGCGACGGCCGCGAGGGGCTGTCCCGCCGGCATCTGTTGGCCAGCGGAGCCACCGCGAGCGCGGTCGCTGCCGCGGGCTGTACCGGCGATGGCGGCAGCGAGGCCGGCGACGACGAGGACGCAGCGTCGACAGAGAAGCCGACCATCTTCGTGTTCAACACCGGCGACGGGACGGTGAGCCTGATTGATCCCGCGAGCAACGAGGTCGTCGGCTCCCGAGCGGTCGGGCTTTCCTCGTCGTTTCCGTCGAACCAGTACACCCCTGATCTGACCGACGAGTCCGAGGACGCGCTGTGGCTCAACATCGAACAGGGGTGCGCGCACTCACCGCTGGGACGCTGGAGGAAGTCGCTCGCGTCGACACCGGTTCCGGGGCGAACTGGCAGGAGCAAACGCCCGATGGCAGCCACGTCGTCGTCAGCGCGCGGGAGCCCAGCCACACGAACTACCGGATCGACGCCGACCGCGACGCCGAAACCTTCGGCGAGGTGACGGGCGAACTCGATCGAACTGACGAGGGCAGCCGCGGCGACACCGACGGCCCCGGCCCGTGTGACGTGACGATCCACCCAGACGGCGAGTACGCCTACGTGCCGGATCTCTTCGGCGACACGCTGACCGTCCTCAGCATCGATCCCTTCGAAATCGAGACACAGATCGATGTTGAGCCGGTCGTCGCCGACGCGGCCGCGCCGTGGATGGCGACGATCGCCCCTGACGGCGAGACGATGCTGGTCGAACACAACGAGGGCGACAACGGCACCGAGAGTATCTGGGACGTGAGCGATCCCGCCAACCCGAGCGAGCGGGGACGGCTGACGACCGATGACGGCCTCGGGAGCGGCGCGCTCACCAGCGAGATCGGCCCTGACAGCGAGACGGGCTACGTGTTCACCCCCGGGAGCAACGACGTGAGCGTCATCGACCTCGCGGCGGGCACCGTCACCGACCGCCTCGATCTTGGCGGCTCGGCGTTTGTCGGCACTTGGAATCCATCGAAGACGAGCCTCTACGTCCCGGTACAAACAAACGACGAGGTCGCGGTCATCGACCACGCGGCGGGCGAAATCGGTGAGCGGATCGATGTCGGCCCGAGCCCCTATGGTGCGACCGCCGCGACAGTTCGGCCCGCAACCGACTCGGCGTCGACGATGGCGGTCGCCCTCGCACGCCTCGGGATTGCGGCGTCGACAGCGGAGACAACCTACTGTATCGGGAAGTGTGCCTGTGGCCACACGCTTGCGACCGATCAATAACGGCCACCGCGCGCCGAATCGTGGCCACCATTCGGGGTTACGTGACCATCACAACCCGACAGGTCGAACGCTCGCGCTGTGGGCTGGCTCCCGAGTTGATTTCTGCTCGCCTGCTGGCCGTGAGAAATCTGCTTGTCGTGTGTCCGGGGACACTATGTCGCCCTCGCCTGCCGGTTTCCCGTTGTGGTGACCGTTGAATTTAATACACATGAGAATCAAGTTGTTAGTGCCTATCTGGTGTCTCGGTTATCAGTGTTGAACATGGAACGCCTGATCCCGATGCCAGATGGCGACCCCTGACTTTCGTTTCGTCGGGGGAGTTTCTACGGGGGTTGCGGGGGATTGCATAGTCGCCTCTCTAGCCTTTATTCGCCGTGGGTGTTTTCAACGCTGATAATTTGAGACATAGGTTTAATGCTATCATCCCGTTTATGTCGGATACAGCCTGTGAAAGTGGCCTACGGACACAGGCTTGCGATGTTCAGCACTGAGAACCGAGACACCATCCGTCGGTGCCCCTGATGCCACTCTGCGGTCGGGCGTCGTCCCGCCGTAGCAGGATGGCTGCCGGCGGCTCTTTATCATCCGTTGTTGTCGTCTGAGAAATGGGCCCTATCGGATTTGAACCAATGACCACCGAGTTATGAGCTCGGCGCTCTTACCAGACTAAGCTAAGGGCCCTACCCGAATGATATCGACTGCCCCCATATGAGAGTATCGAGTTTTCGAACACAAGCGGTGATGCTCGAACTCGCCATAAGAGTGAATATTCAGAGCCAAGCTTCTCGTGAGTTGTCGCAGGAGAACGACGCCGTCGCCAGGGCTCGAACCCGCCAAGACGATCACCCTCGCTTCGCTCGGGTGCTGCGACTTGTCTGCACGAGCCCTTTCTGAGCGACCACACCTGCGACAGTTGCTACTCGGAGCCAGGCTCCTCGTGAGTTGTCGCAGGAGAACGACGCCGTCGCCAGGGCTCGAACTCACCGAGACGGTCGCGCTCACTCCGTTCGCGCGCTGCGACTCGGCTGCTCGACCCCTTCCTGAACGTATTTCTCTCACAGTGATGCTCGGAGCCGACGCTCCTCGCGTGGTTGTTCGAGAAAACACGCCGTCGCCAGGGCTCGAACCTGGGACCACCTCGTTAACAGCGAGGTGCTCTACCATCTGAGCTACGACGGCCCGACGCGTCACAGGATAGTCGGATCGTTTTAATAGGGCTTTCGTTTTTCCCCCGACGGAAGCGACATCCTTTCGACGGCTGGTACTGAAACGGCGCGTATGCCGAGCCTCGACAGCGTCCTCGATACTGTCGCCGACCGCGTCACCCCTGAACGCGACGAACGAGAGCGGCTGGCCGACGCGGCAGCGACGCTGACAGACCGCGCCGAGGCCGCCCTCGCCGACCGCGACATCGACGGCGACGTACTCCAGGTCGGCTCGACGGCCCGCGGTACCTGGCTCGCTGGCGACCGCGATATCGACCTGTTCGTTCGATTTCCAACCGACTACGACCGCGCCGCGTTAGAACGCCTCGGGCTCGCCATCGGCCACGAGGTACTCCCCGAGGGCCACGAGGAGTACGCCGAACACCCCTACGTCACCGGCACCCACGAGGGATTCGCTGTCGATCTCGTCCCCTGCTATGCTGTCGAGCGCGCGACCGAGATCCGATCGGCGGTCGATCGTACCCCGTTTCACACCCAGTATATCGAATCCCACCTCGACGACGACCTCGCCCGCGATGTTCGCCTGTTCAAATGCTTCCTGAAAGGGATCGGTGCCTACGGCAGTGACCTCCGCACAGAGGGCTTTTCGGGCTATCTGGCCGAACTGCTCGTTCTCGAATACGACGGTATCGACGCTCTGCTCCGGGCGGCCGCCGACTGGCAGCCACCGCTCACGCTCGACCCCGAGGAACACGGCACCGAATCCTTCGACGACCCGCTCACCGTTATCGATCCAACCGATCCCGAGCGCAACGTCGCGGCCGTGCTCTCGGCGACGAATCTCGCTCGGCTCCAGCATTATGCCCGCGACCTGCTTGCCGACCCTCGCGACGCAATATTCACCCCTTCAGAACCATCGCCGCTCGACCGCGAGAGCGTCCGGACGCATCTCGCCAACCGCGAGACGACCGCCGCCGCCATCGTCTTTGAGACACCGGCTATCGTCGAAGATCAACTGTATCCCCAACTCCGCAAATCACTGGCTGGGATTGTTGACGGCCTCGAACGCCAGGACTTCGGCGTCGTCCGATCGACGACCATCGCCGATGCCGATCGGAGTGTCCTGCTTGTCGAACTCGCCGACACGACGCGACCGGCGATCGAACGCCACGAGGGCCGCCGGTGGCCGTCCGCGATCACGCTGTGGGCTTCTTCGAGAGCTATGTCGATGACGACACGGTGTATGGGCCGTTTCTCGACGGCGATCGCTACGTGGTCGAACGCCCACGCGCGGTGACTGACGCCCGCGCATACCTCGACAGCGACGCCATCTTCGAGGTCGCCCTCGGCGCACAGATCGAGACGGCGCTTGCGGACGGCTACGAACTCCTGTGGGATGAGGCGGTGGCGACGCTAGCCGATGCGTTCGGCACCGAGTTAGGAGCGTATTTCCAGCCAACACCCTAACAACGACAGCTATCGATACGAATACCGCCCGACAGCAACGCTATTCGATGTCGAGCCGGTTCCGAATATCGTCGGTGATCTCGACCGTTGCTGTCTCCGGGTCGTCCTCGCAGGCGATCGGCTCCCGGCCGTCGAAGGTTTCGTGTACCATCGCAACCCCTTCCGAGAGCGTATCTGCCCGTAGCCACCCTCTAAGACGAACGCGAGGGCGGCGTCGCTGGCGTCGGCGATCGACCGCAACCGATCGGTCAACAGCGCGTACCCCTCGGTCGACACACGATGCCGGGAGATCGGATCGTGTTCGTGGGCGTCAAAGCCTGCGCTGACGATGACGAGATCCGGATCGAAGTCGGCGAGTGCGGGCCCAAGGGCCGCATCGACGACGTGGAGGAAATCGGCATCGCCAGCCCCCGCCGGCAGTGGCGCGTTCAGGGTTGCCTGCTCGCCGTCGCCGGTGCCGGTTTCGTCAACATCGCCGGAACCCGGGTAGATCCCTTCCTCGTGGATCGAGCCATAGAACACGTCCTCGCGGTCATAGAAGATATCCTGTGTGCCGTTGCCATGGTGGACATCCCAATCGAAGATGGCGACCCGATCAACCTCGCCCTCATCGAGCAGCGTCTGGGCGGCGACGGCGGCGTTGTTGAAGAAACAGAACCCCATCGCCTTGTGGCTGACCGCGTGATGGCCCGGCGGTCGCCCGAGCGAAAACGGGGTCTGGCGGCCGTCGGCCCCATCGAGGGCCTGCCGGGCGGCCCACAGCGCGAGGCCGGCACTTTTGCGGGCGGCATCCCAGGTGCCCTCGGAGGCGACGGTGTCGCGGTCCCAACTACCGCCGTCGTCCTCGCAGAATCGCTTGAGTTCGTTGAGGTAGGTGCCGCGGTGGACAGCCTGTATCTGCTCGCGGGTTGCTGCTGGGCCATCCTGATAGTTGACGTGGTGTTTGTGCTGGAGGGCTCGCCGGATCGCCCGGAGTCGATCAGCCGTCTCGGGGTGTCGTTCGCCCGTATCGTGCTCCAGACACACCTCGCTGTAGCCGAACTGCATTATTCGAAGAGCGAAAAGTAGGTCTCGATGTCGTCGGCCTGTACGGTGCGTCGGTCGGCGTGGTGGGCGAGGGTGACAGCGGCGGCGGCGACGTTGTCGGCGTAATCCTCAAGAATATCCGCCAGGGCGATCCGGGCGTCCATCGACACCCGGTAGCTGTCGTCGATCTCCAGTCTGGCGATCCGATCGACGGGGGCGATCGGGAGTTCGAGGCTCTCACGATCGACGACCGTTTCGACGCCGAAATCGGTCGCCATCAGCGTTTTCCGGCCGTCGGCGGTTGCCGCCTCGGCGGCTCCCACCGCCAGGGTTGCCCCGTGTTGTTGGACACGTGTGGCCAACGCCTCGGCGGCGTCGGCGCTCACCCGGAGTGAGCCAGCGTTGCGCCGAATAATCGCATCAACCGGGGCGAACGGCAACTCGACACTCATACCCACATACCCGGTTGTGGGTCGTATAATGCTTTCCGTTGTCCTCGCTGTTGCCGACGATCGCGGTTGTCGGCTTCACCCCGTTGATGACAGTCTGCGCCCGCTGCCGACCGATTTTAGAAGACGTCATCGGCGTCGATCGTGCCGTCGGTTTCGGTGCCGCGGACGGTCACCTCTTCGCCGAGTCGGAGGTCGGTGTCGGCCTCGATCTGTCGGGTTTCGGTGCCGTTGTCGAGGATGATCGGACTGCCGGCTTGGACGACGGTGCCGGTGAACTCGACGGTCTCGGTGACCTGCGTGGTCGCTGCGGCCCCGCTGGCTTCGCCGCCAGTCGTTGTGTCGGTTCCTGCTGTCGCCGCCGCGGCCTCAGCAGTGGCATCATCGGCAGCCGTTGAGTCCTCGCTCGTCTCGTCGCTGTCGGCGTCCTCGAACGCCGAAAGTCCGGTTTCAGCACTTGCGCTTGAGTCGGTAGCCGAGCCTGTTGTCTCGGCCGTGTCGCCGGCGTCGGCCTCGCTGTCAAGAACGGTCACCGTTGACTGCCAGCCGGCGGAGGCTTCGAGGTCGTCCTGCCAGCCCTCCTGGATCTCTGCGTCGGTCACAAGCACGTGGTCGGCCAACTCGATGTCTTTGTCGGCCTTCTCGCCCCACAGCGCGACCCGCATGTCGTCAGTCTCATCGCGGAGGCGGATGTTGCGAACCTGGCCCTCAGAGCCATCGTCGCGGTCGAAGGTGCGTTTCGAGTCAGCTTCGATGACGCCGCCGGCGATGTCGACCGTCTGGCCGATCTCGACGCTCTCGATGTCGGTCGTCTCAGGAACGTATTCGATCTCCTCATCGATCGTCTCGACCGCGCCGCGGGAGCCGACATGGAGTTCGAGGCTGCCGTCCCGTTCTTTGACGTAGCCGTCGACGATTTCGACCGATTGGCCGTCGGTGAACTCAGAGACAAGGGGTGCCTGCTCGTCCCACAGCGTCACGCGAACCCGGCCTGTGGGGTCGCCAACCGACAGATTTGATACTTGCCCCTCGGAGCCGTCATCGCGGTCGAAGGTTCGAACTGTGCCCACATCGAGAATAGTTCCCTTGAGGTTGACATCGGACACTCCCATCGAGAGATCTTCGACGCGATACATCTCCTGGGTTTCCACGTCGAGTTCGGCGTCATCGTCGGGTTCGGCCTTGTTGACGCTGACCTCAACGCCGTTGTACCCCTCTTTCGGCCGGCCGGCGATCCGCAACACGTCGCCGACCTCGATCTCGCCGTGTGTGTCGGCTTCTGGGTCGCCAACTGCTGAGACCGCCAGCTTGTCCCACATCGAGATCCGGATCCGGCCTGTCTCGTCGGCGACTTCGAGGTTGACGACGCGGCCATCCTCTGCGTCTTCCTCGTCGCGTTCGAACGTTCGGAGCTCGCCGATCGAGACGACCTTGCCGAGGAATTTCACCTCGTCCATGCCGGGTTCGATATCGGCGATGCCGTTGACCTCCTCGTCTTTCAGCTCGTGGGCGATCAGTTTCGCGGCTGTCTCCTCGTCGGCCAGCCCACCCATCTGTTCGACCTTGTCCTCGACGGCTTCCCGGAACTCCTCAAGCGACACGTCGGTGTCGAGGGCCTCGTATTCGTCCGCTATGACACCCATAGGTATACACAGTGGCAGGGGTAGTTCCCGGTTAAGCGTTGTCCTTGGCTCGGTTCGTGGGCGATCGACGCTGGCCTTGATCGGCCGCTCGTCGCCGTGTTTTGGGTGCGCATAGCGGGGCTGTGTCGGTATCGGATAAAAACCTCAGGTGGGTGGCCGCCGTACCGTAACCGTCTTAAGTAAACCACGGGTACGAAGAGGTGAGTCCTGATAGGGTAGTGGACTATCCTCTTGGCTTGCGGAGCCAGGACCGGAGTTCAAATCTCCGTCAGGACGTTCACTCTTTGTTGCTTCGCTTCGCTCAGCAACAGCATCGTTCACGCCCTGACGTGCCCTGCGCTCGTTTCACTCGCGCAGGACTCCGTCAGGACGTTTTCGAACTGAACAGCCGATTGTGCTGTGCACCACGTTGCACTGAGGGACACCTTTTATAGTCGCGTCGTGGTACAACGACTGTATGGCACGGGTCTTCGCGGTCGCCAGCGCGAAAGGGGGCGTTGGCAAGACGACGACAACGGCGAACCTTGGAGCGATCCTCGCCGAGACCGGAGCTGATGTCGTAGTGATCGACGGCGACATCGGCATGGCAAATCTCGGAGCAGCCCTCGGGATCGAGTCTCCACCGACAACGCTCCACGATGTCCTCAGTGGCACCGCCAAGACCTCTGAAGCGACCTACGAAGGCCCTGGCGGCGTCTACGTCGTCCCCGGCGACACCGCCCTCTCCTCGTACGCCTCGGCTGAGCCCGAAAATCTTCCCTCGGTGCTCCGCACCCACTCACAGGCCGATTATGTCCTCATCGATGTCGGCGCGGGTGTCAGTCATGAGACGAGCCTTCCGCTGTCGCTTGCCGATGAAGTCCTGTTGGTGTCGACGCCCGAGCGCGACGCGCTCCGCGACACCGAAAAGACCCGCCAGCTCACCGAACAGCTCGGCGGCACCGTCGCCGGCGCGGTCATCACCCGCACCGACGCATCGACGCCGGTTTCTGAGCTGGCGACCGGAACCCTCGCGGCGACGGTGCTGGCGTCGATTCCGGAAGACGAGGCCGTCCGCGATTCCTTGGCGGTCGGCGAACCGCTGTCGACGTACGCCCCCAACAGCCCCGCCGCCGCGGCCTACCGCGAACTCGTCGCCGAACTCACCGGCATCGAACCTGAGGCCCCGCCCGAATCCGAGCCCGCGACGACAGCTCCTGATTCGCCAGCGGACGCCGACGCGGTCGACGCCGAGACAGTCAATACTGACGCAGCCGACGCTGAGCCAGCCGACACTGATGCAGCCGACACTGAGCCAGCCGACGCAGCAGCGACCGCTGACACATCAACTGACGCAACTGCCGAAGTCGACACCGACCCAGAACCGGCTGCGTCAGCAGCCGATCAAGCCGACACCGACGCCGATAGCGACGAGCGACAGGTGCCCGAAGCTGAATCGAAGTGGGCGGAAGCGGCCACCGGCACCGGGATCGATGTTGACGAGCAGTTGGCCGACGAGGCGGCGGCCATGTCGGATGCTGACGACGAGCCGACGACAGCCCCAGAAGATGCCGACGAACCCGAGACTGACCAGCCATCGGTCGACGCGGCTGACACGGACGACGAAGCTGATGATACAGAGCCGGAAGCTGCTGATTCCGATCCTGACGATGGGGTGACACCGGAGCCGACAACCGAGACGATCACTGAGGGCGAGCCCGACGCGTCCTCGCCGGTTGCCGACGTAGCCGAGGGGATCACGCCCGATCCGTCGGCTGACGACGACGCCGACTTCGCTGACGACGCCGAGCCGACGCCTGATCCCGAAACGGGTGATGCAGCCGCCCCGGCAGAGGAGGCCATCCCGTTCCGCGACGAGGATGCCGGCGACGATGTCGACGACGAACCGGCCGAGTCGGCCGGCAGTGAGCCGACGGCTGCGGTGTCCGACGAGCCAGCCGATAGCGACGATAACGAGAGCGATGAGCCGCTGATCCCCGACGCCGAAGGTGGATCGTCGCCGACCCCCGACGAGCCCTCGACGATGACGACCGAACTCGGCGGTGGCACCGATGAGCCAGCCGCCGATGAACAATCGGACGACGATGACGATGAGACAAAGGGGTTCTTCCGGCGGCTGTTTTTCGGCTAGAGCGATACGTTCTTACTCACGGCGTGGCCACACCGGCGTATGGCAGACAACGATGGGAGTGTTCCGCTGTGGTGGATCGTGTTCTTCCTCTTACTGTCGCTTGGCGGTGCCATCGGCGCGATCAACTTTGTCGGCGGGAGCATCTTCTTCCTGCTGCCGGTCGCCTGCTACATCGAGTCGGGGGCCTCGACGCCGAGGACGGCCAACGCGTTGGCGACAGCGTGCTGTGCGGCGGCGACAAGCGCGAGCCGCGAGCGACGGGTCGCTGCTGTGTCGGCTGACAACACTGGACACGACCGATAGAAGGCGTTGAACGCGTCGGCAACCTCGCGGGTGTAGGTCGCCACGCGGTGGGGTTTGCATTCGTCGGCCGCGTCCTCGATGACCGCCGGAAACCGGGCGATCGCATCGATCAACGCGGCTTCCTCCGGCGTCGACAACGCCGAGCTGTCGATATCCTCGGCGGTTGGCTCGCCGTCGGCTTCGTCGAGAATCCCACAGCAGCGGGCGTGGACGTACTGGACGTAGGGAGCCGACTGGGCCTCGAAGTCGAGTGCCTCATCCCATTTGAACGTGATCCCCTTTGTCGGCTGTTTCGAGACGATATCGTAGCGCACTGCGCCGATCCCGACCTGGTGGGCGATGCGTTCGATATCATCCTCGTCGAGGTCGTCGTCGCGGATGCGGTCACCGAGGCGGTCTTCGACCTCCTCGCGGGCGCGGTCGATGGCCTCGTCCAACAGATCATCGAGCATGACGCCGGTGCCGCGACGGGTACTCATCTTCCCCTCCGGGAGATTGACGTACGAATAGATCACGTCCTCAAGCCGGTCGGGATCGTTGCCGAGAATGTCGAGTGTCGCCTGCAGTTGGCGGGCCTGGAGCTTGTGATCCTCGCCGAGGACGGTCACCGCCCGATCAAAGTTGTCGAACTTCCACTCGTGGTGGGCGAGGTCGCGTGTTGTATAGAGGCTCGTCTCGTCGGAACGCAGGAAGACGAGGTTTTTGTCGATGTCAAACGCGTCCAATTCGAGCTGCCAGGCCTCCTCGTCGTAGACGGCGTACTCGCTGTCTTTGAGCCGGGCGGCGACATCGTCGGTCGAGCCATCCCGCATGAATCGCGTCTCCTTGACGAACTCGTCGAACTCGGCGGGGAGGCGGGCGAGACAGTCTTTCATCCCACCGAGGACGGTGTCGACGACCTCGCCGACGCGCTCGTAGGTGTCCTCATCGCCGGCTTCCAGTCCCTGCATGATCGCGGCGATCTCATCCTCGGCGGCCTCGGCTGTCGCCTCGTCGGCGGCTTCGAGGAACGAGTTTCCTTTGCGGTAGTACCGCACGAGATCATACTCCGCGCGATCACGGGCTGGCTCGCTGTCGAGATCGCTCTCGTCGAACTTCTCGTAAGCCCACGTGAAGACGGCCATCTGGCGGCCGGCATCGTTGACATAGTAGTGCCGTTCCACGTCGTAGCCAGCCATCTCGAGGGTGTTGGCGACGGCGTCACCGAGGATCGGGTTCCGGGCGCGGCCGACGTGTACCGGGCCGGTCGGGTTCGCGCTCGTGTGTTCGACGACGACTGATTCGTCCCGTTCTGGGAGGTGGCCGTAGTCGTCGGCTTGAGCGGCCTCGACCGTTTCCTGTCGGTATCGGTCGGTCGTCCGAAAGTTGATGTATGGGCCTTTCGTGGTCACCGCACCGATGTATTCGTAGTCAGCCGAGTCGATGGCGGCGGCCAGTTCGGCGGCGGCCTGCGGCGGGGCGGTCTCCAACTCGCCGGCCAGTCGGAAGGCGACACTTGAGGCCAGCGTCGCGTCAAGGTCTTCGGGCGGCTCCTCGATCCCGAGGTCGCCGGTCGGCAACGCAAGCGACTCCAAGCCCGCCGTCAGGGCGTCGGCGACCTCCGCGCGAAAGGCTCTGAACATGCCGTCGGGTTTCCGGTCGGTGCTAAAGGGCCTTCCGAAGCGACACCCGCGATCAGAGGGGTCTTCAACGCAGGCTCCCTAAACGACGACAACGACGCCGATTTCGACGGATAATCTATAACGGTTTTGAGATGCGTTCCATGTGCGATATGCTTATCACACTCGATCACCTTCCCCAGCTATGTCAGAATCGGCAGCGGGCAGCCTCACCCACGACGAACTGCTCGCGTTGAAGTATGTCGCCCTTGACGGTGGCCTCACGGGCACGGTGACCGTCTCCTGTAGCGGGCTCGGCGACCGGCTCGATGCCTCGACACAGACCGCTTCCCGTCGGCTGCAGGCGCTTGAGGCCGGCGGCTATCTCGACCGCGAGCGCGTCGCCGACGGCCAACTGGTTTCGGTCACCGACGGCGGCGAGCAGGCCCTTCGCTCGGAGTACGCCGACTACCGCCAACTGTTCGAGTCGCCGACGGAGTTGACGCTGACCGGCACCGTAACGACGGGCATGGGCGAGGGCAAACACTACATCTCGCTGCCGGGGTATGAACGCCAGTTCGACTCCCGACTCGGCTACACGCCGTTTCCGGGCACGCTCAACGTCGAGCTTGATACCGCAAGCATTCACGCCCGGGCCGACCTCCCGGGGCAGGCGTCGGTACCGATCGACAGCTGGGAGGACGACGACCGCACCTACGGCGCGGCGACCTGCTATCCAGCGACGGTTGAACGCGATGGACGCGCCTTCGAGCCCGCTCACATCATCGTGCCCGATCGCACCCACCACGACGAGGAAAACCTCGAACTGATCGCGCCCATCAAGCTCAGAGACGAACTTGATCTCGATGACGGCGAGATGCTGGCCATCCACGTTGCGGAGGCGGAGCTCAAATGAGCCCGCCGACTGCTGACGCCGACAGCGACGCGACCGGGGTTGACGCCGACGCCTCACGCAGTGTGCCCATGGAAAACGGGGAGGCCGCCAACAGTGTCGACGCCGCGATCGACGCCTTCCGTGCGGGCCAGCCGGTGTTGATCCACGATTTTGCCGATCGTGAGGGCGAAACCGATATCGTCTATCCGGCGACCGCCGTCGACCCTGCCGCGGTGCGACGCCTTCGCAACGACGCCGGCGGGCTCGTCTGTGTCGCCCTCGGCGACACGGTCGCCGAGCGGTTCGGTCTGCCCTTCCTCCAAGATGCGCTGACGCATCCGGCGACAGAAAACCACGACCTCAGCTACGACGACCGTTCGTCGTTTTCGATCACAGTCAACCACCGCACGACCGAGACGGGGATCACCGACCGCGACCGGGCAACAACGATCAGTGAACTTGGTGCGGCCGCGGCGACCCCCGACTACGACGGCGAGACTTTTGCCACTGAGTTCCGCAGCCCCGGTCACATCCACCTGCTGCGGGCGGCCCCGAATCTCTTGGCCGACCGAGCCGGCCACACCGAGTTGGGGATCGCGCTTGCCGAGGCGGCCGACCAGCCGCCGGCAGCCGTTGTCTGTGAGATGCTCGACGACGACACCGGCACCGCGTTGTCACCGGCCGATGCGGCCGCCTACGCGGCGCACAACGATCTTGTCTACGTTGAGGGATCGGCCCTCCTCGACCGACTGGGGTAGCTGCTGGCTGGCTGCGCTGCGGCGAGACCAGCTGGTTTGATCGGTGGTTGCAAACTGTTAAGAATCGGTAGCCGAAGGTTCAGGGTAGCAATGGCATCCTTCGACGAGATGCGCGAGGCGGGCGATATCGAGACGATCTGGCAGAACGGCGAGTTCGTCGACTGGGACGATGCGACGATCCACGTCCTCACCCATGGGCTCCATTACGGCACGGGGATCTTCGAAGGGGCCCGTGCCTACGATACCGACAACGGGACGGCCATTTTCCGGTGGGAGGAACACCTCGATCGGTTCTTCGCCTCGGGGGATCCCTACGAGCTTGAGATCCCCTACAGCCGCGAGGAGCTCACCGAGGCAACCCTCGAACTCCTCCGCCGGCAGGATCACGACAGCGCGTACATCCGGCCGATCGCCTACTTCGGCTACGGCAGTCTCGGGATCAGCCCCGACGACTGCCCGACGGATGTCGCCATCGCCACCTGGCCGTGGGGGGCCTATCTCGGCGAGGAAGCCCTCGAACGCGGCATCGAGGTCATGGTCTCCTCGTGGCGGAAACACGCCTCCAGTCAGATCCCGACGAACGCCAAGACGACCGGGCTCTACGTCAACAGCCTACTGGCCGGCGAGGAGGCCCGCCGCAACGGCTACCAGGAAGCGATCGTCCTCAACAAGGAGGGCCAGGTCGCCGAAGGCCCCGGCGAGAACCTCTTTGTCGTCCGCGACGGGGAGCTCTACACGCCCGGCCTCTCCCAGAGCATCCTTGACGGCATCACTCGTGACACGGTGATCACGCTGGCCCGGGAACTTGGCTACACCGTCCACGATCAGGCGACGATCAGCCGCGGCGAGCTCAACACGGCTGATGAGCTCTTCTTTACCGGCTCTGCCGCCGAAGTCACCCCGATCCGCAAGGTCGACAACGTTGAGATCGGCGATGGTGACCGCGGCCCCGTGACCGAGGAGATCCAGTCAGCGTTCTTCGATCTCGTCGAACGGAAAACTGACGCCCACGACGACTGGTTTACCTACGTCTAACACGGCGAGCCAACTGCATCGTTATTTCTTGGGGTCGCCGCCGTTGGCGGTTGACTCTGCCCCTGTCTGTACCGTTGTCTCCGTTGCTGCGTCGGTTCGGGCCGGGTTTTCGGCCTCCTCGACGGGGATCTGGTGGGCTGACTCGGCAAAGCCCGCGCTCAGCACCCGTGTCAGTGCTTCCTCAACGCGTTCGCCTGTCTCTTCGATGCGATCTTCCTCGACCTCGATGACGTATCCCGTCGTAATGTTCGGCGCGGTCGGCAGAAAGAGGACGATCCGGCCGTCCTGTGTCTTTTTGCCGGTCTTGAACGCGGTCATCCGGATGCCGGGCCAGGTTTCAAGCCGGACGGGCTCTTGCAGGTCGTCGGTGCCGGAGAGTGCGGTTTCGACGGCAAGTTTCGTTGCGTTGTAGACGACCCGGAGCCCAGGCATCCGGTTGATCGCGCCGTCTAACGCCGACTCAAAGAGCCGGCCGGCGGTCGTTCGCATCAGATAGCCCACCGCGAGGATCAACGTGATAATGAGGAGGAGGGCAACGACGATCCGGGCCAGCGGCACGAGGCTCTCAGGGACGCCGAGACCGATAAAATCGAGGCTGCTGATCAGCGGGAGGCCGATAACTCGTTCGTAGAGATAGTTGAGCACAAACAGGAGAATGCCCAGCGGCAGCAGCACCACCAGTCCGCTGGCGACATCACGTTTCCACGAGGACATGTCCTATGGTTGGTGTGTGGATGCTTAGGTCATGTGGATCACCCCCTGTCGCCGAACCAGTGTCTCTTTAGGCCCGCCGCCGCCTCCCTCGGATATGGTAGTCGGGCTTGTTGTGACAGCGTTTTGGGCGATGCTGCCGGCCTATGTGCCAAACAACGCGGCGGTACTCGCCGGCGGCGGCCGCCCGATCGATGGCGGTCGAACCTGGGGCGATCGGCGGCTGCTCGGCGACGGCAAAACCTGGCGCGGCACTGCTGTCGGCACGCTCGTCGGGATCGTCCTCGCTGCCGGGCTCAACGTCGCTGCCGCACCGGTAGGGACGGCCCTCGGGGTCTCGCTGCCGACGTTTCCGCCGGCAGGGGCACTCGGCCTTGCAGCCGGCGCGATGGCCGGCGATATCGCAGCCTCCTTTCTCAAACGTCGGAGCGGCCGTGCCCGTGGGGCGGCGTTTCCTGGCCTCGATCAGCTTGATTTTGTGGTGGGTGCCCTCGTCGTTGCCTTCCTCCTCGCGCCCGGGTGGGCACAGGCGACGTTCACGCTCGGTGTGCTCACGGTCATCGTCGTCGTGACCCCGGTGTTGCACGTCGGTACCAACATCATCGCCTATCTGATCGGGGCGAAAAACGAGCCGTGGTAGTCGCCCTGCTATCGCGTAAACTGCACGCCTGAGTCCGTAATCGACTGCCGGAGAAAGCGGTGGTCAATGAGCCGATCCACCGCACCGGCTTTCGTCCGTATTTCGAGATGCTTGAACTCATATTCTCGCTGGATCGATCTGGCAAACCGGCAGGCGTGTCGATGCTCCTGCAGCGAGCAGAACATGAACTCGTCGGTCACCGGAGCAACGATCCAGGCCCGCTGTAACTGACTGTATGCGACCCGAAGGCGTTTGAATTGGTCGTTCCACAGGAGGCCGCCGACGCTGTGGTCGGTCTCCCAGACCAACGCACAGGGGTAGCGACTCGTCGACAGCTGTTTGCGGACGGCGCGTTCGGCCAGCCGCCGGTTCTCGTATGTTGACAACACTGTGGGGTCGGTCTCATCATCGCTGACAAACTCTCGGACGACGCTCTCTCGCCCGTCGGCAACGATCTCGATCGGGGGTTTGCTGGGCGGCACGCTGACCGCGCCGATCGCCCCGGTGCCCAGTATTGCGTCGTCCACGGCTTAGGATTCGTTACCCAGCCACGGTATAAAATTCCGTCCCAGCCCGTCGATACTGCCGGCTGTCGCTCATCAGTTGCCGTCGGCTATCTCCTTGTCGACTCTGCGGCCTCGGTCGCAACGAGACGCGTTTTCCCGGCGGTGATCGTCTCGTCGACGGCGACGAGCACATCCTCGCGGTCGTATCGCGGCGGCAACACCACGTCAGCCCGACTCCCGAAGGAGACATGACCGATTCGTTGGCCGCGAACAAGGTCGTCGCCAGCGGCAACGTAGGGGTGAATTCGGCGGGCGAACCAGCCGGCGATCAGCGCGATCTGGTAGTCGCCGCAGTCGATGACGACGCGCTCGTTGCGATCGGAATCCTTCGAAAACGCCGGTTTGTACGCCCCAGGGCGATGCTCGACCGATTCCACTGTGCCGGCGGCTGGCGCGCGGTTCACGTGGACATCGGTGACGTTCATGAAGATCCCAACGCGGATCCGGTCGTCCTCCTCGCGCAGCACTGATACTCGGCCATCGGCGGGAGCGACGATCCCCGAGTCGGGTAGCTGCCGGGGTGGATCTCGGTGAAACCATAGCACGCCGACGCCGAGGGCGAGAGCGACGCCCGCAAGCGGCGGGAACACGATGACGGCGACGACAGCAGCGACAAAACAGGTCGTGGCGTATCGCCACGCGCCGGATGCGACGGCGGTGGTGGGGAGTATCGGGAGCATGGTTAGGCCATCGCCCGAAGCTCAGTTCGGCCATCAGCCCACGCAGTCAGGAGATGCATGAGATGGAGCTTGTCGTCGAGGCCCTCGCTCAGTTCGTGATCAGCCGCGCCGGCGAGTTTGTGGAGGCGGGCAATCTCGTCGCTATCGAGGGCCGACTGTGAGCGGGCGACCCGCAGCAACTCGGTCAGGAGCGTCTTGCCGTCATAGCCGCCATCCGACAGCAGGTCATCCAGCGTCCCACGGGCATCGCTGAACTCGCCAGCCCGGGCGTCGGTCAGGGCGGCGGCGATCGCCTCGTCGTCGCCGATATCCCCAAGCGTTTCGTAGGCGGTTTGCATCGTCAGCTCGCCCTCCTGCTCGGCGGTCGTCTGGGCGGTCAGAATCGCCTCCCGGAGGTCGCCGTCGGCCGCGCTGGCGACGAATTCGAGCCCGTCGGTGTCGTACGCGATGTCTTCAGCGTCGCAGATGGTTGCAAGCCGGGCGATGATCTCGTCGGTCGTCGGCGTTCGCATCGGCACCGGGAAACACCGCGAGTGAATCGGCGCGATCAGCTTTGTCGGCTGGCGGGTCGTGAAGACAAACTGCGTCGTCCGGTGGTGTTGCTCCATCACCCGCCGCAGGGCCTGCTGGAAATCTTCTCGGATCGCCTCGGCGTTGTCCAGCAGGATCGTTTTGAAATCCCCCGAGACAGGGGCATGGCTCGCCGACTCGGTGAGCACGTGGTTGATCATATCGGCTTTCGCCATCCGACTTTTGCCGGCGAGAAACCCCTCGAATCGGGGATCGTTTTTGATCTCCTTTTTACTGCGACCGAAGAAGTCGGCGACGTTGAGTTCGATTAGATCGGCGTCGGGATCCTCGTGGACTGCCCGGGCCAGCGCGCGGGCGGCGGCTGTCTTGCCAACGCCTGGCGGTCCCTGCAGCAGGAGGTTCATCGGTTCGCCGACGGTTCGTTGCAGGCGATCGCGCACCTCCGGCTGTGGGAGGTCGGCCAGTTCGGGGGCGTAGGTGTCGATCCACAGCGGTGCGTCCATTGGCGACGCTGGGGGCCGGTGGCGTAAGAATCGGTCGGTTATTGGGTCGGGGTTGCTTGTCCTCGTCCAGCCGGTGGTCGCGTGGATCGGTGATCTGTCGGGGGTGAGAACCGTCACTCATTTTTGTCAATATCGCAGATGTCATCGTATGGAGATACCAGCAAACCGGCTTGGTGGCCTTGGTATCCTTGGGGTGATCGGCCTATGGACGAACGAGCCCGAACTGTACGCGCTGTTCGCGCTGTTTGCGTTGTTCGCCAGCAATCGGACGATTTCCCTTCCGGGTGGCGGTGACACCGCCTCAGCAGGTAGCTGATCGTCGCTCCGCCCCGCTTGCTCTCGGCTGGCGTTCCGAAGGGGTTTATCGCTCGGTGGTTGAGCCCCGCCCATGTCGTTACGCGTGACGTTTCTCGGAACCAGCGGGGCCGTGCCGACGACCCAGCGAGCCCCCAGTGCGATCATGGTCAACCGCGAGGGCGACCGCCTGCTGTTCGACTGCGGGGAGGGCACCCAGCGGCAGATGATGCGCCACGGCACCGGCTTTACCGTCTCAGATATCTTTGTCACGCATCTTCATGGCGACCACGTGCTTGGCATCCCTGGCCTCGTCCAAAGCTGGGACTTCAACGGCCGCAGCGAGCCACTGACGGTTCACTGTCCCCGTGGCACGTACAGCGATATCAACGACCTGCTTGGGGTCTGTGATCACTCGCCGTCCTTCCGGATCGATATCGACGAGGTCGCCGCCGGCGACGTCGCCCACGAAACCGACGAGTACGTGGTTCGGGCTGTCGAGACCGACCACCGCGTCACCTCCGTCGGCTACGCACTCATTGAAGCCGACCGGCCAGGCCGCTTCGACCGCCAGAAAGCCGAAGACGAGTTGGGAATCCCACCGGGGCCAAAATATGGCAAACTCCACAACGGCGAGTCGGTCGAACTTGACGACGGCCGGATGATCGACCCTGACGACGTCGTCGGCGACCCACGCCCCGGCCGCCGGGTTGTCTACACCGGCGATACTCGCCCGACGGCAGCCGTCGAATCGGTCGCTGCCGACGCTGATCTCTTGGTACACGATGCCACGTTTGCCGACGATCACGCCGCCCGCGCTCGCGAGACCAAACACGCGACCGGCCGGGAGGCCGGCGAACTCGCCGCGGCGGCCGGCGCAAAACGGCTTGCGCTGACGCATATCTCCTCACGATACGGGGCTGATCCGTCGCCGATCAAAGCCGATGCTGCCGACGCCTTCAACGGCGAGGTGTTCATCGCCAGCGACGGCCAGCAGATCGAGGTGCCGTTTCCTGATGCCGGCTCGAACGGGGAGTAATCGACCGCTGTGGATCGCTGTATACCCTCTCATGAGGGTTGTTCTCACAGTAGCCCTCCTGCAGCGGTTTTGCCGGTCGCTGTCAACGCTCAGATATGGGCATCAACCCAGCGATCAGCCTGCTGTTGGTCTCCGATGACCCCTCGTACCGTGAGGCCGTGGCCGACGCCGTCGATCACTGTCCGGATCTCACCCTGACAGCGACCGTCGTGCCGGACGACAGCCAGCCGGCCCGTGTTGCGGCTCCCGCTGACTGTGTGCTCATCGACGCCGACACCGACGGCCTCTCGCTGGCTGATTTCCGGGCAGCCCTCCGCACCCACCACCCCACACTGGCTGTCATCGTCGCCGCAGCCGAGTCGACGACACTGCCACCGTCGCTGTCGATCCATGCGCGTGTCGACACGGCTGACCCCGGCATCGTTCCCGAACTCGCCCGCGTTGTCACCACACCAAACTGCCGACAGGCGTCGCCGTCGGTGTCGGCTGAATAACAGTATTCCCGTTGGCGACGCCCCACCCGCCGTGGCCTATTTAGCGGTCGATGCCCTACCCCTGCTTGTGACCGTCCGGACAAACGCCATCGACGCGCCGGTGTTCGGCGTCGATATCCAAAGCGGCGATATCCGGGGCGACGCGCCAGCATATGCGTTGGTCGTCCTCGATGACGACGAGATCGAGCGCGATGTCGTTTCTTTCCGGAAGCTCTGCCGACTCATCGACGACGAGGAACCCGCACTCGTCGCTACCGACAACGCCTACGAACTCGCTGCCGACAAAAACGAACTCGTCGGTTTTGCGGTCGTTGCCGTCGGCAACGAAACTCGTCCAGGTGACCGGCGACGAACGCCCCGAACCGCTCTCGCGGGTGGCGTCGCGTCACGGCGTTCCCTACGACAAAAAGCCGATGGCCGAAGCCGAGGCCGCCGCACGGCTGGCGACCGCCAACGTCGGCTGTGAGGTTTCGGCGTTCACGGACACCACGACCGTCAAAGTCGCCCGCGGCCGCTCGACCGGTAGCGGCGGCTGGAGTCAGGATCGCTACACGCGGCGGATCCACGGCAACGTCAAGAAGGTCGCCCGCGAGGTCGAATCCAAACTCGACAGCGCGAACCTCGACTACACGCAGGACGTAACCGAGAAGTACGGCGGCTACTCGAATGCGATTTTCACCGTCGAAGCGACGCCGGACGAACTCCCTGTCTCTACGCATCGCGCCGGCGACACCCGGATCGAGATTGAACGCGAGCAGCGCGATGGGATCAGCTACGAACCGCTCGTCAAGCGGCGCGACCGCGTGATCGTCGGCATCGATCCCGGCACAACGACCGCCGCCGCCGTCGTCTCGCTGGACGGCCGCGTGTTGGCAACGTTTTCGAGTCGGACGGCCGACACCGCAACCGTCACCGAGTGGCTGATCGAACAGGGCCGGCCGCTGATTGTCGCCGCCGACGTGACGTCGATCCCCCAGACCGTCGAAGAGTTCCGCCGGAGTTTCGAAGCGACCGCGTGGACGCCCGAGAGCGATCTGCCAGTCGATGAAAAGCTCCACCGCACCCGCGATCACGAGTACGACAACGATCACGAACGCGACGCCATGGCGGCTGCCCTCTACGCCTACGATGACCGCGAGGATCAGTTCGACCGTATAAGCGACAAGACGCCGCCGCAGTTCGACCGCGAGGAGGTCATCGCCCACGTCGTCGCCAACGAATCCTCTGTCGAGGCCGCACTGGCGGAGCTTTCGGACGAAGACGACGGCGACGATGAGGAGTCGACGCACGAACCGCGGGAACTCACAACCGAAGAACAGCGCATCAAAGACCTCGAAGCGCAGGTCGATCGGTTGCAGTCCCACAACGAGGAGCTACAGGCCGAACTCGCCGATCGGGAGGAGACGATCGAAGAATACGAGGAGGAACTCTCCGAGGCCAAACGCGAGGAACGCCGGGAGGCCCGCGAGCGCCGGGCCGTCTCGCGGCTCAAACGCGAAACCGACCGGCTGGAGCGCGAACGCGACGAGGCACAGGAACGCGCCGACGACCTCGAAGCCAAACTCGACCGGCTCAAGGAACTCTGGAAGCTGGATCACTCGGATGCCGCTGTCACCGGCGATCGAAATCTTGTGTCGGTAAAAATAGTCGAACAGTTTACCAATCGCGCCCTCGACGACGCCGAAGACGAGGTCGGCCTCACGAGCGGCGATATCATCTACTTCCGCGATGCCTCGGGAGCCGGCCGGAGCACGGCCGAGCGCGTCGCCGAGATCGAGCCGCGGGTTGTTCTCCGTGGCGGCGGACTCTCGGATGCCGCCGACGAGGTGCTGTTCGAGGCCGGAATCCCGGTCGGCCCAGCCGACGACGTGTCGATACAGGAGATCGACGAGTTGGCCGTTGTCGACGACGAAGAGATCGAAACCGTCATCGACGACTGGGAGGAGCGCGCCGAAGCGCGCGAACGCGAACAGAAAGCCAGCATGGTCGACGAACTCATTAGCGAACACCGGGCGGATACGAAGGGTAGCTGACCCGATTCATAGCTATCCTGTCACTAACGGTTATACGAGTACACACAGTACCAATAGGTGATGTCAATCGACCGGGAAACGTTCGAATCGTCGAGCGAGCAGGAGCTGACAGAGTTGTCAGCGACAGACCGCGTCCTCGGCTTCCTTGCGGTCAACAGCGACAGCGCGTTCACGACCCGGGAGATCGCTCGGCGAGTCGAGGTGGACGACGACGCGGTAAGTACCGCGCTCAGTGAGCTACAGGATCGGGAGCTCGTCGAACACAAAGGCCCGTACTGGGCGGCCACCACCGATGAACAGCGGCGGGCAACCTACGACGGCTACGCACGTGCGACGGCCGTATTCAACAGCCAGTTCGGCGAGGAAGACCGTGATGCGTGGGCAGCGCGTGCGCCCGACGAGCCGCATCCGAGCACAGGTGAGGACGACGCGTGACAGCGAGCGATCCGGTCTACGAACCCGGTGATGTCGTTTACGGCGATGACCCCTACAAGGGAAGCGAGGCTGCCCGCCCGTGGCTCATTCTTTCCAATCACGAGGGCCAGCCGTTTCACGGCGAACAGTATATCGCGCTCTCACTGACAACGCAAACGTGGATGGACGGACTCATCGAAATCGACGCCGACGCGTGGCTTCACGGTGGCACTCCCGATGACAGCCGGCTCATCCCGTGGGCCGTCCAATCGATCGATCACGACGATATCGACTACTGGCAGGGCCGGGTCGCCGCCGACGTTGTGGCCGCGGGCACTGACGCCTTGATCGAGTATTTGCGCTCGTAACGTCGTCAGCCGCCGGCCGTATTCAGAAGTCATTTTACACCGCTGACCCGACGGGCGTGCATGGACGCCTACGAGTTGATCACCCGGAACGCCGCCGAGGTGGTCACCGAGGAGGAACTGAGGAGTTGGCCGACGACCCCGAGGGCAAGCGCGCGTATGTCGGCTACGAACCCTCCGGCGTTCTCCACATCGGCCACATGCTGACGGCCACCAAACTGATCGATCTGCAGGAAGCCGGCTTCGATGTGACCGTTCTCTTGGCCGACGTGCACGCCTATCTCAACGACAAGGGCACCTTCGCGGAAATCCGGGAGACGGCCGACCGGATGCAAGAGCAGTTCATCGCCTACGGCCTCGACGAGAGCCAAACCGAGTTCGTCCTTGGCTCGGAGTTCCAACTCGACGAGGAGTACACCCTCGATCTCCACGCCGCTGAACTCGAAACGACGCTCTCGCGGGCCAAACGCGCGATGGCCGAGATCGCCCGCGGCGACCACGCCAAAGTCTCCCAGATGGTCTACCCGCTCATGCAGGCCCTCGATATCGAATACCTCGATGTCGATCTCGCCGTCGGCGGCCTCGACCAGCGGAAAGTCCACATGCTGGCCCGCGAGACGCTGCCGGAACTCGACTACGATGTGCGGCCCGCCCTGCACACGCCGATCATCGCTGACCTCGACAGCGGCGTCGGCAAGATGGCCTCTAGCTCGGGTGTGACGATCTCGATGGAGGACAGCGAAGACGACATTGAGGCAAAAATCAACGACGCTTACTGCCCGCCGACGGCCGATCCTGACCCCGATGGCGACGGAAACGAACGGGAGAACCCAGTCCTCCAGTTGTTCCAGTATCACGTCTTCCCCCGAGTCGACAGCGTTGTCGTTGAACGGCCGGAGCAGTACGGTGGCGACCTCGAATACGACGATTACGAGACGCTGGAAGCCGACCTCGAATCCGGTGAGCTCCACCCGATGGATGCGAAATCTGCGCTGGCCGCGGAACTCAACGCGCTCATCGAACCCGGTCGCCAGCAACTGAACGCCTAATCCCCGCCGCCGCGACGCTCCCTCACAGCCGATACTTTTTGTCGGATACCGAGACCACGCAGCGCAATGCGTTTCTCCGACAGTCGCGGCCAGTCCCTGCAGATCGGCGCGATCCTCCTGTTCGGCTTCCTCCTGATCGCGCTGACGACCGCCCAAGCACAGCTCGTTCCGGCGGATATCAGCCGCGCGGAACTCGATCACAGCCAGCGAGTGGCCGATCAGCTGGTCGGCCTTGAGACAGGGGTTTTCGAGACCAGCGTGACCGGCCGCCCGCAGCCGACGACGCTCGATCTCGGGGCCGAGTACGACGACCGGCTGCTGTTCGTCTATCCGCCACCCCGAGCCGGCACGCTCCGTACGACTGACCCGGCGACGCTCAGCATCGATAACGCCGAAGCCGTCGGCGACGACGAAGCGTTTGACACCTACTGGAACGGGACGACACGAAGCTACGCGACACGGGCGATCACCTACGAGCCAGCCTACCGGGAACTCGACGCCGCGCCGCGCTACCGGCTTGAACACGGCGTACTCGCTGCCCGGTACGACTCGAACAGCCGAATCGAGATCGCAGCAAACCGCCAACCGGTCGTTGACGAGACAGCGATCACGCTGACCGTTATTGACGGCGAGTTGACGGCGGCGGGCGTCGCTACCGAATCCGTCGTTCCCGACCGCGTCACCGACTCGACGACGATCGACATCGAAGCCAGCGGTGCTCCGATCCGCCTGCGGCTTCCGACCAACCTATCCGCCGAGACGTGGCGCGAAACAATCCTCGACGGACAGTCGACTGTCGACTCAGTTTCCGTCGCTGGCGACGTTGCGATCATCACCCTCGACAGCTCAGAAACCTACGAGCTGACGGTTCACAAGATCGATATCGGGACGAACGCTACCGAGCCGTCGCCGACCTACCTCCGAAACGCCACCGCTGACACTGATTGGCCGTTCCCAGTCGACGTGCGGAACCGGTACAACGATCGCATCGCCGACGCGACGACGGTCTGGGTCTACAACGACAGCAACTATGACAGCCCGGAGACATCGTTCACAGTACCGGATGGCTCCGATCCAGCGGTCACCGGCGATATCTGTTATACGCTGACAAAAGGGGTGGTCGATGACGACGCCCCTGAAACCGTCGAATCGACGGCTGGCGGGTGTGCGTAGCCCTCGGCTGTAATCCCACGATTTTTACACACGTGCATCCCAACGCTCGCGTATGAGCGACAACGAGGGGCGACGTGACCTCCGTATGCCCGACGACGGGGAGGTCTTCGCCGAGGTAACCGACATGCTCGGTGCCAACCGCGTGACCGTTCGCTGTGCCGACGGTGTCGAGCGCACGGCCCGCATCCCGGGCCGGATGCAGAAACGCGTCTGGATCCGCGAAGATGACCTCGTCATCGTCGATCCGTGGGACTGGCAGGACGAGAAAGCCGACATCGTCCACCGCTACGAGCAAAGCGAGGCCGATCAGCTCCGCAACGAAGGCCATATTCAGTAGCACTGTCGTACTGATCCGACCGGCGATACTTTTCCCGCTGCCGCGTGTAGTCATCCGTAATGACAGATGAGTACGGACTGCTCGATACCGATCCCGAGGCCGCTATCGGCGACGAGTGGGAGGAAATCGACGTTACCGACACCGAGGCCGACCGGATCGCCCGCGAGCGCGACCGGGAGTTCGAGCAGTTCGAAGAGCAAATTAAGGACGCCGAGCAGTTCAAAGTCGAGCAGTCGGTCTTCGACGATGCGACCTTCGGCGCGCTGTACAAACTCGTCGCAGACGGCCACATCGATGCCTTCGGCGACCGATCTCGACCGGCAAAGAGGCCAATGTCTACGAGGCCCTCGGTGCTGACGACACCGAGGTCGCCGTCAAGATCTTTCGGATCAACGCCTCCCCGTTCCAGCAGATGCGGACGTATCTGGAGGGCGATCCGCGCTTCGAGGGGATCGGCAACGACAAGAAACAGGTCGTCCTCGCGTGGGTGCGCAAGGAGTTCGCCAATCTCCGCCGCGCTCGGGAGGCCGGCGTCCGCGTCCCCAATCCGATCGCCGTCGAGCGCAACGTCCTCGTGATGGAATTGGTCGGGCTGGTCGAGGATCGCGCCCGTCGGCTCGCTGAGGTCAACGTTGAAAACCCCGAAACAGCCTACGAGGTCGTCCGCGAGTATATGCGCCGACTCCACACGGCGGGGCTGATCCACGGCGACCTCTCGGAGTACAACATGATTATCCACGACGGCGAACTCGTGATCATCGATCTCGGGCAGGCCGTCACCATCCATCACCCAAACGCCGGCGACCTGCTTCGCCGGGATTGTGAAAACGTCGCCGCCTTCTTCAGCCGGCAAGGGCTGGAGACCTCGGGCGACGACCTCTTCGAGTACATCGCCGGTGACGACGATCGAGTCCGGTGGTGAGCCCTATGTGTGGCCTCGCGTGGGCCGAGGAACACGCTTAAACAGATCCGCGGGGTAGCAACCGTATGCAACACGTCAAAGTCCCGCAGGATCGGATCGGCGTCCTCATCGGCGAGGGTGGCGAGATGATGCGGGAGATCGAATCCCGGGCGGAGGTGCGGCTGGATATCGACTCCGAGTCCGGCTCGGTCGCCATCGAATCCGTTGGCGATCCGGTGACCGCGCTTGTCGCCCCGGATATCGTCAAGGCGATCGGTCGGGGCTTCAAGCCTGAAACCGCGTTGTCGCTGCTGGATGGCGATATGCGACGCTTCGAGCTGATCGATCTCTCCGAGCAGACCCGCAACGACAACGACCTTCGCCGCCAGAAAGGCCGAATCATCGGCGAGGATGGCCGTACACGGGAGCTTATGGAAGAGCTATCGGGTGCCGATGTCGTCATCTACGGCTCGACGGTCGGGATTATCGGCGAATCTGAGGAGGTTGAGGCGGTTCGGCGGGCGGTCGGGATGATTCTCGATGGCTCACCTCACGGCGCGGTCTACTCGTTCCTTGAGGAGAAACACCGCGAGTTGACACGCGGCCCGGATCTCGCCTGATCGGCGGCGTCAGGTCGATTCGTCTTCGTTTGTGTCGCCGCTGTCGCTGTCCGTTTTCTGTTCGGCTTCGCTCTCTGTCGTCTCGGCGTTGACAGCAGCCGGTGTCTCTGCGTCTTCAGCCGAATCCTCACGGCTCTCGTCAGCGTCGACCGTGCTTCCGCCGCTCTCGACACCCGGTTCCGGTGGAACCGCCGCATCAGCGGGATCAGCCTCGCGTGTCTCGTTAGCCCCTTCGGCGGTTGCGTTGTCAGCGACCGCGGTGTCGTCTGTGTCGCCACCAGCCGCGCTGTCGGTCGCTTCGTCGGCGGCGTTGCCGGCTGTGGCCTCGGTGTCGGCCTCGGTCACAGCGGTCGCGTCGTCGTCGCGGGCGGGCCAGTCGATCGTTCGTTCTTCGTCGCTGATCTCGTTGAGTGCGGCTTCAAATCCTGGTCGTGTGAGCCGCATCTCCTCGACGACTGCCGGTCGCCCCTCATTGCGGGCATGAACGTGGGCCCGCACGGCCTCGGTCGCCGCGGTTCGACAGAGCGCCGCCACCTCCGCGCCGACGAAGCCCTCGGTCGCTGCTGCCAACGCGTCGAGGTCGACATCGCCGGCGACCGGCCGGTCGCGCGTGTGGATCGACAGAATCTCGCGTCTGGCCGCTTCGTCGGGTTCCTCGACCGCGATCTGCTCTTCGATTCGGCCCGCCCGGGTGAGGGCGTCATCGAGGAGTTCCGGTCGATTTGTCGCGGCGATCACGACCACCTCTTCGAGTGCTTCCAGCCCATCGAGTTCGGTCAGCAGTTGACTGACGACGCGCTCGCTGACCTGGGAGTCGCTGCCGCTGCCGCGCTGGGCCGCGATGGCGTCGATCTCATCGAAGAAGACGACTGTCGGGGCGTTCTCCCGTGCCTTCGCAAAGATCTCCCGGACGCCTTTCTCGGATTCGCCAACATACTTGTCGAACAGTTCCGGGCCTTTCACCGAGATGAAATTGGAGTCGGCCTCGTTGGCAACGGCCTTCGCCAGCAATGTCTTGCCGGTGCCGGGTGGCCCATGGAGGAGAATGCCGGTCGGCGACTGGAGGTCGACCTGTTGGTAGGCCTCGGGATAGGCGAGTGGCCACTGGATCGCTTCCTGAAGTCTGGTTTTGGTCTCTGTGAGGCCGCCGACATCGTCCCAGGTCACATCCGGGGCTTCGACGAAGACCTCTCGGAGTGCCGATGGCTCAACCTCCCGGAGGGCTCGCCGGAAGTCCGCCGCGGTTACGGCCAACTGTTCGAGCGTCTCGGCGTCGATCGTCTCCGCCTCAAGATCGAGTGTTGGCCGCACACGCCGGAGGGCGTTCATTCCGGCTTCCCGCACGACGCTTTCGAGATCCGCGCCGACGAAGCCATGCGTGTTGCTGGCGTAGCTGTCGAGATCGATATCGTCAGCCAGCGGCATCTCACGGGTGTGAATTCGGAGGATCTCCCCGCGCCCGTTGGCATCTGGCGCGCCGACCTCGATCTCTCGGTCGAAGCGGCCGCCACGCCGGAGGGCGGGGTCGACGGCGTCGATGCGGTTTGTGGTGCCGATGACGGTGATCTGGCCGTGATCGCCCAGCCCGTCCATCAGCGAGAGAAGTTGGGCGACCACGCGGTGTTCGACGCTGCCCTCGGTGTCGCCACGTTTCGGTGCGATCGAATCGATCTCGTCGATGAAGACGATCGCGGGCTCCTCGCTTTCAGCGGTCTCAAAGACCTCCCGCAGTCGCTCCTCGCTTTCGCCGTAGTATTTGGACATGATCTCCGGCCCGGAGATGGTCTGGAAATCCGCGTCGATCTCGTTGGCGACGGCCTTCGCGATGAGGGTCTTGCCTGTCCCGGGTGGGCCGTGCAACAACACGCCCTGTGGCGGTTCGATCCCAAGCGCCTGAAACAGCTCGGGGTGGCGCATCGGCAACTCGATCATCTCCCGTACCGCATCGAGTTCGGCAGCGAGGCCGCCAACGTCCTCGTAGGTGATCCCCGGCGGATCGGCGTCGGCTGGCTCCGTCTCCTCGTCGTCGCGATCGGTCGGCTCCTCGACGATGTCGATGGTCGTTGAGTCGGTGACGACGACGGTGCCGCCGGGCTCGCTGCCGACGATCTTCACCGGGATCCGGCGGTTCGAACTCCCGTTCAGCGAGCGAAAGCCCATCGTCACCGATACCGTTTTGCCGGGGCTGACCGCCCGATTGGCGAGTTTGTCGTGGATGTAGGCGGCGATATCGCCCTGTATTCGCAGTCCTTCGGGGATGACAACCGCCAGTCGGGCGGCTGGCTCCACATCGGCCGAGGAGACCTCGACGAGTTGGTCGATGCGGGTGCCGAGGGTTTTCCGGGTTTGGCCGTCGATGCCGATGATCCCCCGCTGTCGATCCCGGTTTTGGCTGAGTCGCGCCCGGAGAACGGCCGTCCGATTCCCGTGGCTGATCGTGACAAAATCGCCGTTGTTGACCCCGAGTGTCGCCATCGACTCGCGGTCGATCGTTGCGATCCCGTTGCCCGGAGTCTCCCTGTCAAGTGGTTTGACGCGTAGTTTCATCGGTTGGAACCGCCATCCTGTCGCGTTCGTCCCGGCGCGACACGACGGCCACGTGTATGAGAGCCCTACGCCGACCCGCGTCAAATAGGTGGGTGCTTGCTGCCCCGCCTGCGCTCTGTCGGTGTCACCACTGGCCTCCGCCAGCACTGACCGGCGGGAGCCGTGGCCGCTCGATGCAGTATATAAAACACGTGGTTGGTAGTGACTCACATGCTTGAATTTGTCAGACAGCGCGCCGCTCAGTACTCCTATACGAAGGGTTTATATAGAATCACAAACAATCCGGAGGTGACTATGTCTCAACAACAGCGGATGGGTAACCAGCCGATGATCGTCCTCTCGGAGGACAGCCAGCGCACCTCCGGGAAAGACGCCCAGTCGATGAACATCACCGCCGGGAAGGCGGTCGCCGAGTCCGTACGCACCACACTCGGACCGAAGGGCATGGACAAGATGCTCGTCGACTCCGGTGGCTCGGTCGTCGTCACCAATGACGGCGTCACGATCCTCAAGGAGATGGACATCGACCACCCGGCAGCCAACATGATCGTCGAGGTCAGCGAGACCCAGGAAAACGAGGTTGGCGACGGCACCACCTCCGCTGTCGTCGTTGCGGGTGAACTCCTCGATCAGGCCGAAGAGCTGATCGACTCCGAGATTCACGCGACGACGATCGCCCAGGGGTACCGAGAGGCCGCCGAGAAGGCCAAAGACATCCTCGAAACCGAGGCCATCGAGGTCTCGGCGGACGACCGCGACACCCTCGTCGAGATCGCCACCACGGCGATGACCGGCAAGGGCGCGGAAGGCGCGAAAGATCACCTCGCCGAACTCGTCGTCGACGCCGTGCTGGCTGTCGAGGACGATGACGGGATCGACCTCGACAACGTCGACGTCGAGACCGTCGTCGGCGGCTCCATCGACGAGTCCGAACTCGTCGAGGGCGTCATCGTCGACAAAGAGCGCGTCGACGAGAACATGCCGTACTTCGCCGAGGACGCTTCGATTGCGCTGTTCGACGGTGCCTTCGAGGTCAAAGAGACCGAGATCGACGCCGAGGTCAACGTCACCGATCCCTCACAGCTTCAGGAGTTCCTCGACCAGGAAGAGGAACAGCTCAAGGAGATGGTCGATCAGCTCGCCGATGCCGGTGTCGACGTGGTCTTTGTCGGCGACGGCATCGACGACATGGCCCAGCATTACCTCGCTCAGGAGGGCATCATCGCCGCCCGCCGCGCGAAGAACTCCGACCTCAAAGCACTCGCTCGCGCAACTGGCGGTCGCGTCGTCTCCAACCTTGATGACCTGACCGAGGACGACCTCGGCTTCGCCGGCAGCGTCACCCAGAAGGACATCGGTGGCGACGAGCGGCTCTTCGTCGAGGACGTTGAGGACGCCAAAAGCGTCACCCTCGTCGTTCGCGGCAGCACTGACCACGTCGTCGACGAGGTCGAACGCGCAATCGAGGACTCCTCGGTGTCGTTCGCGCCACGCTCGAAGACGGCAAGGTGCTCCCCGGTGGCGGCGCGCCCGAAACCGAACTCGCACTCCAGCTTCGTGACTTCGCCGACTCCGTCGGGGGCCGCGAACAGCTGGCTGTTGAGGCATTCGCCGACGCACTGGAAGTCATCCCGCGTACGCTCGCCGAGAACGCCGGGCTGGACTCGATTGACTCCCTCGTCTCGCTGCGCTCCCAGCACGACGGCGGCGACTTCACCGCCGGGCTGGACGCCTACTCGGGCAACGTGATCGACATGGAGAACGAGGGCGTCGTCGAGCCGCTTCGAGTCAAAACGCAGGCGATCGAATCCGCAACCGAAGCCGCTGTGATGATCCTCCGCATCGACGATGTCATCGCCGCTGGCGACCTCTCCGGTGGTCAGGTCGGCGACGACGACGATGACGACCAGACATGCCCGCCGGCGGCGGTATGGGCGGCGGCATGGGTGGCATGGGCGGTATGGGTGGCATGGGCGGCGCAATGTGAAGTAGGCTCTAAGCCAACCTCACACCCCTATTGACCTGACCGCTGCACCGGCTTCGAATCGACTGCGTTGCGACTGCGGCCATTCTCGTTTTTATTTGAGTCGCTTACTGACGGTAGTGCCTACTCTACTCGGCGAAGCAGTATCCGACGCTCTCGCGTACTACTGCAACAACGTTGAGGCGATGCATGAGACCGAAGCTGTCGGGCGATGTTCTGAGATCAAATGCGAAATCCGTCCGATTCCGCGATGTGGCTCGCTAACCCTTAGGGCGCGGCAGTGCCGGTCTCGTTCTCCGAGGCGGCGAACGGAAGGTCGATTTCGAGGCCGTCATACGCCAAGACGGGTTGTTTCGCTTGGCCCGGACTCCCGCTCTCGAAGTCGATCACGCCGATCTCGCTGAGTTTGGAGAGATTCTGATGCACCTGCTTGTAGTCCCGGTCGACAAGCGTGGCGGTCTCCCGGATACTCTCGGGGTCGTGTTCTGAGATAATTTCCAATAGCTCCAGATTCGTCGGGCGGAGGAGTTGACTCAGTTCGGTGTACGACCCGAAATTCAATACCGGCTGTGCATCCGCAAGCTCTGCACCCTCCTGGGCGGCTTTGATTCGCTCGCGCGTGCGCTGATCGAGTCGGTCGCGTTCGCCGACGGTAACTTTGAGTGTTGGCATGGTGTGATCCTCCCGACAGCGTCCTACATCGGCCAATCCCACGAGACGGGCGATAGCGCTTCGACCTCTCGGGTAAATCGGTCATAGAGCGTCAACATTCCCGGGAAGTCGATGCGTTCGACCTCCCCGTCGGCGTGGTGTTCGTGGCCCTTCGTCCGTTCGTGGGCGTTGTCGTATCGAAGGGCTGTCTCGCCGCCGACCGTCCCAAGATGGAGGCTGTAATCCCATCCACTCGGGTATGTTTGATCGTCCGTCTGTCGGATGGTCACCGACACAACGTAGCCGGCCTCGACAGCCTGCCAGTCTTCGATGGTGACGTAGGACGCCATCCGTTGCTCTATGTTATCATCCACATATGCATAAGCATATGGGGGAAACAACATAGAATCGTGATGCCGCTATTCGCCCAGCCACTCGGTAGAACGACGCCCTCGGATCACCGTTTTGATATACGCCGACCCATTGCCTCTGGGTATGGACGACGTTAGCGACCAGTATTCGCCCGCCGACGTGGAGGCGGCGGCCGAAGCCCACTGGGACGAACACGACGCCTACGAGGCGACCAAGGCGGCCCACGCCGACGACCCGACCTTCTTTTTCGTCGATGGCCCGCCGTACACCTCCGGGCAGATGCACCTCGGCACCGCATGGAACAAGACGCTCAAAGACGCCGTGATCCGCCAAAAGCGGATGACCGGCCACCAGGTCACCGACCGGCCGGGCTACGACATGCACGGCCTCCCGATCGAGGTCAAAGTCGAAGAAGAACTCGGCTTCGAGAGCAAGCAGGACATCGAAGAGTACGGGATGGAGGCGTTCATCGAGGAGTGCAAGGAGTTCGCCGAGACCAACCGCGTGGCGATGGACGACGATTTCCAATCCATCGGCGCGTGGTTCGACTGGGATAACCCCTACAAGACAATTTCACCCGAATACATGGAGGCCGCGTGGTACGGCTTCAAGCAGGTCGCCGACCGCGGCCTCGTCGAGCAGGGCAAACGCTCGATCTCCCAATGTCCGCGCTGTGAAACCGGGATCGCCAACAACGAGGTCGAGTACGACCAGGTCGAAGACCCCTCGATCTACGTCAAATTCCCGCTGGCCGACCGCGAAGGCAGTCTCGTCATCTGGACGACGACGCCGTGGACAATTCCGGCAAACACCTTCGTCGGCGTCGGCGAGAAGCTGACCTACCAGAAAGTCCGCGCGACGAAAGCCGGCGAGGAAGACGTGCTCTACATCGCCGCCGAGTGTGTTGACGATGTCCTCGGCAAGGGCCGGTACGACGACTACGAGATCGAAGCCGAACTCGACGGCGCCGAACTCGTCGGCTGGGCGTACGACCACCCGCTGGCTGAGGAAGTCCCCGATTACCCGAGTTTCGAGGGCGCGGGCGAGGTTTACACCGCCGACTTCGTCGAGGCCGACCGCACCGGGCTCGTCCACTCCGCGCCGGGCCACGGTGAGGAGGACTTCCACCGCGGCCAAGAGTTGGGTCTCGATATCTTCTGCCCCGTCGCCGGCGACGGCACCTACACCGACGAGGGCGGCAAGTACGCGGGCCAGTTCGTCCGCGACGCCAACGACGAGATCACCGCTGATCTCGACGCCAACGGCGCGCTGCTGGCCGAGGAAACCTACACCCACTCCTACGGCCACTGTTGGCGCTGTGACACCGACATCATCCAACTCGCTACCGACCAGTGGTTCATCTCGATCACCGACATCAAGGACGAACTGCTGGACAATATCGAGGAGGCTGAGTGGCACCCGCAGTGGGCCCGCGACAACCGATTCCGGGACTTCATCGAGAACGCCCCTGACTGGAACGTCTCCCGACAGCGGTACTGGGGGATTCCGATCCCGATCTGGGTACCCGAAGACGCCGGGGGCGGCGACGCCACCCTCGACGAGGAGATGATCGTCATCGGTACGCGCGAGGAACTCGCCGACCGCGCTGACCAAGATATCGACCCCGACGAGATCGACCTCCACCGCCCGACTGTCGACGACATCACGATCACCGAGGGCGGCACGACCTACCGGCGGATCGAGGACGTCTTCGACGTGTGGCTGGACTCCTCGGTGGCGACGTGGGGCACGCTGGGCTATCCGACTGAGACGGAGGCCTTCGACGACCTCTGGCCCGCCGACCTCATTATCGAGGCCCACGACCAGACGCGCGGGTGGTTCTGGTCGCAACTCGGCATGGGGACGACCGCCTTCGGCGAAAGCCCATACAAGGAAGTGCTCATGCACGGGTTCGCCAACGACAAACACGGCCGCAAGATGTCGAAATCCGTCGGCAACATCGTCACGCCGGAGGAAGCCATCGAGCGCGCCGGCCGCGACCCGCTCCGGGCCTACCTGCTGAGCCACGACCAGCAGGGCGTCGATCTCTCCTTCGACTGGGACGGCCTCGGCAGCATGGTCGGGACGCTCAACATCTGCTGGAATGTCTTCCGGTTCCCGCTCACGTACATGGATCTCGACGGCTACGACCCGGCCGAGCCCGACCTCAGCGAAGGCGAGCTAACCACGGTTGACGAGTGGGTGCTCTCACGACTGCAATCCGTCATCGACGAGGCAACGGAAGCGTGGGCCGACTACCGCATCGACGACGCGCTCAACACGGTGCTGGATTTCGTCACCGAAGACGTTTCGCGGTTCTACATCAAAGCGACCCGCGAGCGAATGTGGGAGGAAGGCGACTCGCCCACGAAACTCGGCGCGTACGCCACGCTGTCGACGGTCATCAACGCCGTCATCCGCCTGCTCGCGCCGGTCACGCCGTACATGGCCGAGGAGATGTACCAGACTATCGACGGCAGCGCGACAACCGTTCACGCCCTCGATTGGCCCGAGGTCGACGACGACCTCCGTGCTCCACAGCTGGAAACCGACATGGCCGTCCTCCGCGACGTGGAGGAGGCCGCGGCCAACGCCCGCCAGCGCGGCGGTCGCAAGCTCCGGTGGCCCGTTTCTCGGGTCGTCGTCGAAACCGACGACGAGGACATCGCTGGCGCGGTCGAGAACCTCGCTGACCTGCTCGGCGAGCGCGTCAACACTCGCGCTATCGACGTTGTCTC
The DNA here is from genome assembly GCF_042662885.1 of Halonotius sp. GCM10025705. Taxonomy (NCBI): domain Archaea; kingdom Methanobacteriati; phylum Methanobacteriota; class Halobacteria; order Halobacteriales; family Haloferacaceae; genus Halonotius; species Halonotius sp. GCM10025705. The sequence continues at coordinate 400,561 of NZ_JBHSZD010000001.1, forward strand.
CGAGTTCGACGAACTGGTCGAGTACGCTGACCCACAGATGGGTGAGATTGGCCCAGCCTTCGGCGGCGACGCCCAAGACGTGATGAACGCCGTCGAGGGGGCGACCCGCGACGAAGTCGAAGCCGGAATCGACGTCAACGGCGAGGAGATCGAACTCGACGACGAGATGGTCGAATACCGCAAGGAGCCGCCGGAACACGTCACCGGCACCGACTTCGAGGGCGGGACGGTCTATGTCGATACGACGCTGACCGACGACCTCGAAGCCGAGGGCTACGCCCGCGACGTGATCCGCCGGATTCAGGAGATGCGCAAGGAACTCGATCTCGATGTCGAAGCCGAGATCAGTGTCGGCCTCGCCGTCGCCGACGACCGCGTTGCCGGCTTTGTCGACGAGCACCGCGGCCTCATCAGCGAGGAAGTTCGGGCCGCCGAACTGACTGACGCGCCGAGCGAGGACGCCGACCGGCTGGATACGTGGGAGATCGAGGACACCGAGGTCGAAATCGGCGTCTCGGTTGTCGCAGAACAGACCGCCTAATTCCGGCTACACTTGGTTACTGCTCGGCGCAGATGTCGACGAAGTTCCGAAGGATCCGCAGGCCGGTCTCGCCGCTTTTCTCTGGGTGAAACTGCGTGCCGAAGATCGTGCCGTCCTCGTTGGCGATCACGGATGGGAACTCGACGCCGTAGTCCGTGCTGGCGACGACCGCGTACTCGTCGTCGGGGGCGGCGTAATAGGAGTGGACGAAGTAGGCATATTCCCCGTCGACGGATCCATCGGATCCGTCTGCATGCGGGGTCTCCGACCCCGCTCTGTCGACGCCGTCAACGATGGGATGATCGCGCTGGACATCGAGTTCGTTCCAGCCCATATGTGGCACCTTCCGGTCGACATCGAACCGGACGTTGGTGCCGGGAATGAAGTTCAGGCCCTCGACCTCGCCCTCGCCGGCGTGTTCGGCCTCCTCGCTTGAGCCGAGTAGCATTTGCATCCCGAGACAGATCCCGAAGATAGGCTGACCACGGTCGGCGGCATCGGCGAGTGCATCCCGATAAGGCCCAGCGTTGTCCATCCCCTCGCGGAACGCCCCGACGCCAGGGAGGACGATGCCGTCAGCGTCGGCGAAGCTTGCGGGGTCGTCGGTGATCGTCACGCCCGCGTTCGCACGTTCAAGCCCGCGGGTGACGCTCCGGAGGTTGCCAAGCCCGTAGTCGACGACGACGACCTCGGCGGCTGTCGTCTGTGGTGTCGCGTTCATACCGACTCTCTGTGGGCGACCGTCAAGGCCCTTTCCGTTGGCTCAATTGTTCGCTTGTAACGCCGCTCGGGAGCTGGTCGGTGGTCGTCGAAAACAGTCTGCGGTGGGTGTTACTCTTCGTCGACGTCGAGTTCGAACTGTTCGTTTTCGCAGGCCGCGTTGAGCACGACACTCGTGTTCGATTCCCGGATGTCCACGTCGGTCAGCAGTTCCTTGATCTGGTCGTTCATCCCATCGGTATCCTGGAACTTGCCGATGGCAACGATGTCGTAGTCGCCGGTGACCTCATAGACGCTGACCATCTGTTTTTCCTGCCGCAGGCGCTCGGCGACCGTCTGGAGCGCGCTCCCCTCGACTTTGAGGTTGATAATGGCGGTCACATCGTAGCCAAGGTTGTCGTAGTCGACGATCGGCGTATAGCCGTTGACAACCCCTTCGGCTTCGAGATCGCGGAGGTGATTTGAGACGGTCGTTACCGAGACATCAAGCTGCTCGCCAAGACTGCGCAGACTTGCTCGACCGTTGCCAAGTAATGCATTGATCAACTTCGCATCCAAGTTTTCGTACGTCATACAACCTACCGACGGACTGGGGGGATTATAATTTTACGAATATCCAATTTCTGAGTTTGAGCGGTGTAATTGCCATAAGCGGTAAGACCTTTATACTGGCACCAAATGGTCTACTCGTCCGGAATATGACTGAAAAGAACGTTGCCACAGACGGCGGATTGACTGAAGAAGAACAAGAAGTCATCGATGAAATTGACGATGAGGGAATCGACTTCCTTCGCCTCCAGTTTACTGATATCCTCGGCACGGTCAAAAACGTGTCAGTGCCGGCCGATCAGGCCGAGAAGGCCTTCACTGAGGGCATCTACTTCGATGGCTCCTCGATCAACGGCTTTGTCCGGATTCAGGAGTCCGACATGCGGCTCAAACCCGACCCCGACACGTTCGCCATTCTCCCATGGCGCAACGACGAGGAAAGCGGGGCGGCCCGACTCATCTGTGATGTGATCAACACCTCGACCGGCGAGCCCTTCGAGGGTGACCCACGCTATGTGCTCCAGGAGGCCATCGACAAAGCCGAGGAACACGGCTTCGATGTCAACATGGCCCCCGAGCCGGAGTTCTTCCTGTTTAAGACCGACGACGACGGCTATGCGACCACGGAGTTCGCCGACCACGGCGGTTACTTCGATCTCGCCCCGAAGGATCTCCAAAGCGACGTGCGCCGAGAGATCATCTTCACGCTCGAAGAGATGGGCTTCGAGATCGAGGCCAGCCACCACGAGGTCGCTCAGGGCCAATACGAGATCAACTTCGAGTACGACGACGCACTCACGACCGCCGACAACGTCGCCACCTTCCGCTTTGTCGTTCGTGCGGTCGCCGCCCAACACGACCTCCACGCAACGTTCATGCCGAAACCGGTGCCGAAGATCAACGGCTCGGGCATGCACACGCACATGTCGTTGTTCAAAGACGGCGAGAACGCCTTCCACGGCGAGGGCGACTTCGATCTCAGCGAGACCGCCCTGTCCTTCCTCGGTGGGATTCTCGACCACGCCCCGGCGATCACCGCGGTCACCAACCCGACCGTGAACTCCTACAAACGCCTCGTCCCCGGCTACGAGGCCCCTGTCTACGTCGCGTGGTCGGATCGGAACCGCTCGGCGCTCATCCGGAAGCCGGCGGCCCGCGAGCCAGTCGCCACGCGTATTGAGGCCCGATTCCCTGATCCGTCCTGTAACCCGTACCTCGGCTTCGCGTCGCTGCTCAACGCCGGGATCGACGGCATCGAGCGCGATATCGACGCGCCGGATCCGATCCGCGAGAACATCTACGAGTTCGACGAGGACAAGATTGAGGAGTACGGCATTGAGACGCTGCCGAAGAACCTCGGCGACGCCGTCGACGCGCTTGAAGCTGATGACGTGATCCTTGGCGGCCTCGGCGACCACGTTGCCGAGAAGTTCGTCGAAGCCAAACGCGAGGAGTTCACCGACTACCTCGTCAGCGTCTCCGAGTGGGAGATCGACCGCTACCTCGAGAAGTTCTAAGCGGCCACCCGCGTCACGCTCTTTTTTGCCGCCACGATTCGGCCAGCGGTAGCCCCAGAATAATCGCCACACCGACCGCGCTGCCGACGGCTGCACCGATCAAGCCAAACAATCCCTCGTAGGCACCGATCCACAGCCCGCCGGCGACACCCAGGCCACCAGCCGCAATCGGCACCGAGACTGCCGGCCCCGAGATCAGTCGTTCGCCATACTGGTACCACACGCCGCCACCGCCGACTGCGGTGCCGACGCCGATCATCCCATGTCGCAGTTCCTCGGCGTGGCCGCCCTGCCATGCGACCACGACGCCGACAACGGCGGCGACACCGGCCAGCAGGAAGCCACGATCGACTCGCCAGCGATCACCGTCGCGGACAACCCATATCCCCCCGGCGACCAGTCCCGCACCGAGGGCCATCCCGGCAAGCACGTCTCGGGGGTAATGCACCTGCAAGACAAGCCGTGAGAGGCTGATCAGGCCGATCGCCCCGCCGGCAAGGAGATACCGCCATCGCCGACGCCCAACGGTCAGCAACAGCCCGAGACTGCCGTAGACCGCAGTCGCTCCGGTGGCGTGGCCGCTCGGGAAGCTAAAGCCACCGGAGTCAAGTTCGCCGGCGACGAAGCCAGAGAGCGTTCCCGGGAGGCCGGCTGGATCGATCGGCATCGCTGCGGGCCGGGGGATCGCGGTGTAGCTTTTCGCCGCCAGGACGACCGTCAAGGCGAGCGTGGCGATGGCGATCCCTGTGGCTGCGGCCGGCCGGGTGGTCTCGTCAATCCGCGGCCCGATCCAATAGCCCAGCGCGAGGCCGACAAAGAGTACCCACGCATCGCCAAGCAGCGTCACGAACGCGAAGGCAGTCACGGCGAGTTCGGTTGGTGTCACCAGCAGCGCGGCTGTCCCCATATGTTAGTGGCTCGTTTGAGGCCCATCCGGTAGTGGCTGTCGAACGTCTCTCAGGATTCCATACAAGCCAACTGATTTACCCCACACGAGCGTAGTCGCCCACAATGCGCCGACCCGCGCCGGCCACTATGGCGACATCAGTTGGACTGGTTGCACCCAATCGTCCCCAACACACCGCTATCGTCGACGCCGCCGTCGCTGGCGCGGAGCGCGACTGATGGCCCACCAATCGATGGCTGATCGACCGGCCCACGAGCTGCTTTCCGCGCTCGGCAAGCGATCGCTCCGTCCGGGCGGAAAACAGCTAACGCTCGACTTACTCACCGCACTGGCGATCACCGACACCGACGATGTCGTTGAGTTTGCGCCCGGAACCGGCTACACCGCCCAATACACCCTCGATCGAAACCCACAGTCCTACACCGCCGTTGAGTTGGATCGTGACGCCGCAGCAGCCCTGCGGCAACAGTTTGGCGACGGCTGTGAGATTCGCGTCGGGAATGCCGGCAACACCGACTTGGCTGCCCAGTCGGCGGATGTGGTCTACGGTGAAGCCATGCTGACGCTGCAACCCGACGACGGGAAAGCTGAGATCCTCGCTGAGGCCGCTCGGCTCTTGCGTCCGGGTGGCCGGTACGGCATTCACGAACTCGGCCTTGTGCCCGACGATATCCCCGAGGAAACAAAGACCGCGATCTACGACGACCTCGCCGAGGTAACTCGCGTGAACTCACGTCCACTCACCGAATCGGAGTGGATTGACCGGCTCGAAGCCGCGGGCTTCGATGTGACCTGGATCGACAGCGCACCGATGGCGTTGCTGTCCCCGCGGCGAGTCATTGCGGATGAGGGGCTGCTGCGAACGCTGAAATTCGGATACAATGTGCTCACAACCCCGGCGGCACGCCGCCGGCTCAGCGCGATGCGGTCGGTGCTTGCGAAATACGACGAGCAGTTGACTGCTGTCGCTGTCGTCGCCGAGAAGCAGTAGCGACGCGCTGTGGCTTCGCCAGCAGCGACTCCCCGACCGCCGGCACCATAACTTCCATTTGGGTGGGTCACCCACCCTCGTTGTGGCCGTCCAACTCCCGCCGCGTGTCCCTCTCCTTGTCGGCAGTCTTCTTCTCACGGTCGTTCTGGCAGCATACGGGCTGCGGCAGTACCAGCGTCGCGGCCATGAGTCCGCGCTGCTCGCCTTTATCGCGTTGATGATCGCCCTGAGTAGTTCGCTGCTCACGGAAACGTTTCTGCGGATCGTCACCGAACCGGGGTTGAAACTCCTCGGGTTCAACGCCCTCAACGCGATCGGCATCTGGCTATCCAGCTACTCGTTTTTGTGGTTTGCACTGGCGTATTCCAACACGACCCGGTGGCTGAATCGATGGCTTGCCGGACTCGCCCTCGCGATCCCGCTGGGGCTCACGATGGCCGTCATTGTTGCCCCCGAGTTTCTGTATGCTGCCAACGGGCTCGTTACCCAAGGCCCGATGACGGTTCTCGGCGTCACCTTCGGCGAGTGGGTCTCGCTTGACCGGACGCTCAAACAACCGTTTTTTGCCGTGGTGTTGGGTGTCTCCGCGATTGTCCTCAGTGCCATTGGTATTCTCGGCCGGTATCTGCTTCAGCACCGTGGTGACCTGTACACCGGCCAAGCGGTCGCGGTCGGCGTCGGGGCTGTCTCGCCACTGCTGGCTGTCGGACTGCTGGTCGCTGGGATCGTGCCACCGGAGTTGAGTGTCACCGGAGTTGCCTATGGGGTCACCGCGGTCGGCTTTGCCGTTGGCATCTTCCGCTACCGACTTTTGGACATTACTCCGATGGGCCGCCAGCAGCTTGTTGCCCAGCTGACTGATCCTGTCGTCATGTTTGATGCCGACGGTCGTGTCGTTGACTGCAATCCTGCCGCCAGAGCGTTAGTGAGCGCGCCGGCTGGGTGGCATGGGCTGTCCGTCGACGACTTTTTTGGATCGCTGAGCGATGATATCCAACGCATCCTCCGCGGGCCGTCCGATGGAGACGAACTCAGCGTTGCCGACGGCACCACGACCCGATACTTCGCCCCGGACGTTTCGACGATCGGTGCCGATCACAGCCCCCGTGGTCGGCTGCTCGTCCTTCGGGAGATCACCGCCCAAAAACACCGAGAGCGAGAGCTCAAACGCCAAAACGAGCGGCTTGATCAGTTTGCCAGCACCGTTTCTCACGACTTACAGAACCCGCTCAACGTTGCCTACGGCCATCTACAGCGCATCGAGGACGATATTGACGACGAACAGTTTGCGGCCATCACGCAGGCCCACGATCGGATGGAACGGCTCATCGACGACCTGCTCACCCTGGCACAGGTCGGCCAGACGATCGAGGACACCGACGAGGTTGACCTCGCGGATGCGGCGATAGCAGCGACGGGCCTCGTTGATCTCACCGACTGCGACGTTGCGATGGCGATCCCAGCCACAACGACCGTGATCGCCGACGACGATCGACTGGGAGAGCTGTTTGAGAACCTCTACCGAAACGCGGTCGAACATACCGACGGGGCAGTAACGCTGCGTGTTGGTGTCCTCCCCGAGTCGTCTGATACGTCACTCCACCAGACAGGATTTTTCGTCGAAGACACTGGGTGTGGGATTCCGGAGAGCGAGCGGGCGGACATCTTCGAGCATGGATACACGACGACCACCGATGGCACCGGGTTTGGTCTCTCGATCGTTGCGGACATCGTCGACGCACACGGCTGGGAGATCACTGTCACTGACAGCGCCGCGGGTGGCGCCCGCTTCGAGATCACGGGCGTCGAATTCGTCACTGACCAGCCCGTTAACGCCGAGGCGGCACCCTGAGTTCCACTCCCATTCGTTCGATTTCGCCCGCCACCAGCGGCACTGTGGGCTCTGTTGGCTGTCGCGCATTCCCGGCGAATCAGTGGTCGCTATGGCTTCACTCAGGTAAAATCGTCCAGCGATGACTGCCCATTCTGTTCTTCTTCTGTATCGGTCACAGCCTCGATTGCCACATCGGCTGTCGGCTGCGTTGCGCCGCCGCGTTGAGAGAGCGATGCGCGGCGGTTCACCTCTGGGTGTTGCAGCGCCTTTGTCGCCGCCGCTCGCACAGCCTCGATTTTCTCGATGATCGCCTCCCGTGCTGCTTCGTACTCAACGATCGGGTATGGATACGTCTCCCCGATCCGCACACCAACCTCGTCTTGGACGTGGAGCGGCGTTTTCTCCGGCTGATCCAGATACTCGACTGGCAGTGCATCGAGTTCCGGCACCCATTTTTTGATGAACTCGCCGTCGGGATCGTTGTCGCGCACCTGCTTTCGCGGATTGTATATCCGCAGCATGTTGGTGCCGTCGACGCCGGCCTGCAGTTGAAACTGGGTGTAGTTGATCGCCGGATCTGCGTCGAGTAGATGGTAATAAAAGAAATCAGCCCCGATCTTCCAGGGCTGCTGAAGCAAATCACACAAAAACGAGGCACACATCGCCCGCATCCGAAAGTTGAGCCATCCGGTTTGACGGAGACACCGCATTGCTGCATCAACCATCGGATACCCTGTCGTCCCCGTTTTCCACGCGTCGACGCGGTCGGGATCATGCGTCTCCTGATGAAAGTCCTCTAAGACGGGGTTTACCGCCTGCTCCATCCAGCCCGCCCAATCGGCGAGTTTTTGATTGTAGTGGCGATTCCAGTAGAGCCGGGATGTGAACATCTCGGTGGCCTGTCCACTTCCAGGTGCGTCGTCGACGGCTTGGTAGACCTGCCGCACCGAAAGACAGCCAAACCGCAGATATGGTGAGAGTTGACTGGTTCCGGTGCGCGCATCGGTCGGTGCTGAGATATTCCCTGGATACTCCGAGAGGCAGCAGTAAATTCGTTCAACACCTGAACTGCGTGTTCGGTTCCGCCGACCCGAGAGATTTGTTTTTCGGGCGAGATATCGTAGGAGTCCTCGACCCACGCCGGATCGATACCGGTGTCGACATCGTGAATCAGTATCTCCTTGCCATCGACCTCGTGGATCGGCGCGGTGAGGTACGACTCAACATGGTCGCTCCAGCCGTCTCGCGTGTCAGGGACGTCACGACGAAGCCCATCGGCGTCGACGAAGGTGATATCACACGCCTCGGCGACAGCGTTGTCTCGGCGAAGGCCGTATCTTCCGGTTGGGTCTGCGGTCGTGACGATGTGGGCCACGTGTGCATCGAGTTCCTCGAGCAGTTCGACCGGCTCGCCATGCAACATGGTGAGTCCACCGCCAAGCGACGCATACTGATCGGTCAGATCAGCGAGCGATTCCAGCATGAACTGAATCCGGGCGTCACAGGCCAACCCATCCGCGCCGTAGAACGCCGGATCAACGATAAAAACCGGGAGTATCGCCGCATGCTGCTCGGTGGCATACTCGATCGCGGGGTGGTCGTCTGTGCGTAAGTTGCGGCAGTGCCAAACGAGACAGACGTCATCGACACCATCCACCTGCTGTGACACCGCCGAAAGCTGCGCCGCGCTGGATGGTGCGTTCACACGTGTTCGTTGGGCACAGATGCTAATAAGCCGCGTGCCGACACCCGAAGCGATGAACCGCAATCCGGTATGTCGTTAGCTTTGGAGCCGTACCACTGTTTCATCCGCTCGCTCGCGTCGTTCGACCAACCCATCGTCGGCAAGGTCAGAAACCAACCCCTCAAGCCACTCACGGCCGGTGTCGCCGCCGTAATCGACACGGATCCGTGGCCCCAGTTTTGACAGCGGTAGTTCGTCGTACTCGCCAAGTGTCTCGATTACGCGTCCACGGAACTGCCGGCGACTCCCCTCAAAACTCGGCTGGGTCGGCACGTCTGGGGCGGTAAAATCACCCGTCTCGTAGGCGTGACACCACTCCCGCCATGGACAGCCCGCCGCATCACACCGCGGCGTCTTCTCGCAGGCGACCCCACCAAGTTCCATGATCGCATTGTTCCAAACCCGCGAGTCGCCTGCCGGCATGAGTTCGTCGGCGACGCCTTCGAACACGGTGTCGTCATCAGGCACGTCGAAGGCGCGATACAGCACGCGTTTGACGTTCGTGTCGACAACGGCGTTGCCAGTGTTGAACGCAAAGGACGCGACGGCGTTGGCGGTGTAGGGGCCGACACCCATCAGCTCCTGGAGCTCACCGGGTGTTTCCGGAAACGCGCCGTCGTATTCGGTGACGATCTGCGTTGCCGCCTCGTGGAGATATTTCGCGCGGTTGTTGTAGCCGAGGCTGTGGCTGCTCCAAAACGAGACCACCTCGCCTCGCGGTGCGTCGGCCAACGCTTCCACGGTCGGCCACCGATCGAGGAAGTCCTCCCATGCTGAAACCACACGACCCAGTTGGGTCTGTTGGCTCATGATCTCCGAGACGAGAATGGCGTAGGGATCGTCGGTTTCTCGCCACGGATACTCGCGGTGGTCGGCCTCGTACCACGCAATCAACCCTGATCGGACGGCAGCGAGGGTGTCTTCGCCCGGGAGCAACGCGGTCGCGCTGTCGTTGGCCTCGCTCATTGACCGCGTTCGGTGGTCGGCAGGCTTATGAATACTGTTCTCAGTGGCTGCAACTCACAGGCGGGGCTCACTGACCGAAATTATAATGAGGAAGGGGGTTGTATACTACAACTGCAGTGCTACCACCATGGCAGTGGGGTAGCGGGGTTCTGGGGGGTCAATGTCGCCTTCTCTTTATCTGACGACACCAGTACGTTGCCGATGCGAGTATAAATATTCATCGCGGCCAGAATCAATTCTAATAATTTGGTCTGACGTCGACGACCAGCGCAGCTCATCTCACTCTTCGATCAACAGTGTCCTCTCGGTACGGTATGTGTGACTTGACTCGTAGAAATCGAAGGACGGGAAGTCGGGGGAAACTTCCACACCTGTTCGGGGGTAGTCGCCTTGAATGACTCAAGGGACTACCTGAATGTGGGCGAGATACGTATAAATATCTCTCGCTCAATTTTTCAGCACTGATATTGGTGTGTCGTCCGCCTGTCATGGTACCTCTGCGGATCCCTCACTGTTGGTGCGTCGCCCCCGCCCGGTATATTGGGCTGCTGTGGCTAGCGCTCCGCTGCTGTGTGGCTTCAGTCGTGAGCCGGTATGCTTTTTTCGTCGCCTGTCGGCCACGTTGATATGGCCCTCCGTTCTGTCGTCCGCGATCACCCGTTGTGGCTGCTCGCCGGGATTGTCCTCTTGGCCGCGATCGGTTACGTCCTCAGCTCGTTTATCGGACTCGTCGTTGTCGGACTGTTCGTCTACTACGCCGCCCGCCCGGTGTACCGGCGGCTGGTCGACCGGATCGGCCATCCGACCGTTGCCGCCGGCCTCTCAATTATCGCCCTCGTGTTGCCGGCGTTCCTGCTGGTTGGCTACGCGCTGCTCATTGTCTCCCGCGAACTCCGACGGCTGACGAATATTCCTGCGTTCGATCCCAACAGCTCGGACTCGATCCCGGCACCTACAGCCGGCTCACTGACCCCTCGTTTCTGCTGTCGCCGGAAGGCCGCGAGCTGATTACCGGTGAGCTCTCCGGATCGATTCTCCAATCGGTTGTCTCGCTCGCCGAGACGGCGACAACGCTCGGCATTATCACAATCAATCTGCTTGCCGTCGTCGTCTTCGCCTTCTATCTGCTTCGGGACGATGACCGCCTTGCCGGGTGGATTCACACCAACTTCGACACCCGAGAAACGGTGTTCGAGGAGTTTTTGCAGGCTATTGATCGTGATCTGAGTAGCATCTTTTTCGGCAACATCCTCAATGCGATCATCACCGGCACCATCGCGGTCATTTCCTACTCGGTACTGAACGTCTTTGCACCGGCGGGCGCAGCCATTCCGGCAGCCGCCCTCGTCGGCTCGCTTGCGGGCGCGGCAAGTCTGATCCCGATTGTCGGCATGAAGATCATCTACGTCCCGGTCGGGCTCTACATGGCTGTCCGCGGGGTGGTGACCACCGGCGGCGAGAGCCTGTGGTTTGTGGTGCTCTTTGCGATCGTCTCGGTCATCGTCGTCGACTCGATCCCGGATTTTCTCCTCCGGCCCTACGTCTCCGGGAAGAACGTTCACATCGGCTCGCTCATGCTCGCCTACATTCTCGGGCCGCTGTTTTTCGGCTGGTACGGCCTGTTTTTGATGCCGGCCTTGCTGGTTGTGGTCGTCCAGTTTGCCGTTGTCGTCGTTCCCTCGCTTGATCTCGGATCATCGTCGACCCCCGACAGCCAGCCGCCGCTCCAGCGGTTCTCTGCGGCGGTCACCACCGAGGCAGACTCGGAGACGGCTGCGACGAGTTCCACACCCGCCGCTGACGACGGGTCGACGGACGCCGACGAATCCACAACTTCGGAGTCAGCCGCTGACGACGAATCCGCGACGGAGTCGTGAGCCGGAGGGCGCGGGGACAACCGGGCTGCTCCCCGAGTGATTGAACGCGTTAGTCGAGGTACTGGGCTTCCCACTCGGAACGGGCGTCGATCTCGCGGCTGCCGCGACGGGTGAGCGTATAGAAGTTTGTCCGCCGGTCGCGTTGGCCCTTCTCGACGAGCCCCTTGTCGACGAGGGTATCGAGGTTGGGGTAGAGCCGGCCGTGGTGGATCTCCTTTTCGTAGTACGATTCGAGTTCGTCCTTGATCGCCAGCCCGTGTGGCTCATCGAGGCCGGCGATCACGTACAGTAGATCACGCTGAAACCCTGTGAGGTCATACATCGTAATGTCCGTTCGATTGTTATTCTTTTGTTTAAATAAATATGTCGGCTCATCATCGCTCCAGCCGATAGAGTGGCCTATTACGGCTCCTCGCGCCGGATCATTCGTTGCGTGTTACGTGGCTTATCTGTCTTTTTGCTTTTGCGTCGTTGCATATGGCGGCCACTCTACCGAAAAAGCGGCTCCCGTCGGGCGAAATCTGGGACGGGCGACGATGCCACCACTGCTGGCTCCCGAATCCCTTTTTAGCTGCATCGGCAACGGTCGGTATGGAGATTCGCGGCCAGCGCGTCTGTCAAGCCTGTAATACCGAGTGGTCGTACTACGAGACCGGCAGCGTCGCCTGTCCAAACTGCGGCTCACTCCGCAGTGTCGGCCGCGATGAGGAACGCCAGCTCCACACCGACACACCCGCCGCGCTGCCGCTGGCAACGTTCAGCGGTCGGATCGCCGAGGAGTCGGTGGCGACCTACGCCGACGATCTCAAATCGATGCTCCGGGAGTACACCCGCAAACGCGGGTTCATCAACGGCGGTGAACTCCAACCGCTCGACGATCGCTATCTCACAGCCCGGACGTTGCTGCACACCGTCGATATCCTTGCTCGTCGCCAAGCTCCGACCCCCGACGCCGAATTATACCTTTTATCGCTATACGAAACGCTCGCTGACGATGCCGCCGCTGAAGCTGTCGACACCACCGTCGACGATACTGACAACGACACGACGGACACCGATATCGACGGCCCCGAACTGGCTGCCGCACAGGTGCCAAGCGATCTCCGGGCTGCGTGGGGGTTGGCTGTCGCCGACGCTGTGGCTGCCTACTGTAGCGATCTCCGAACGTGGCTTGATGCGACACCCGACGAGGCGGCAGCGACGACTCTCAGCCAACTCCGGGATCACGTCAACCGCCTCAATGCCCTCCAAGGCGATGTTGAGCCGGCGGTTGCGGCCGATCTCGTCGCAAGCGCCCGTGCTGTTGGTCGGTATCTCCGGACGGACGACGAGGCGGCGCTCACCGCCGCCCGCGATCGATTGACGCGGCTCTCGCAGGCATAATACCAAAGCCCCCTTCGCTCCTTGCGCTACCCATGTCCGAGCCGTTTGATATCCACGATCACCGCCACCAGATGAAACAACTCAGAGAGAGCAGCGACACCGGCCTGTACGACAACCGCGACGGTGTCTCCTGCCCGGTGTGTGCGGCGGCCTTTGATCGCTTATTCATCTTGCGCGGTCGAACCCAACAGTTTCCCGAAAACGACGGTGCGCGGTTCTGCCTACTGAACCAGGACGACGGCGTCTACCTCTTCCGACACTGACGAGGCTACGGCAACTCGATGTCGATGTCGTGTTGTTCGCTCGCGGCGGCCACCGTATTGTACAGCAACATCGCCCGCGTCATCGGACCAACGCCACCGGGAACGGGGGTGATCGCACCCGCGACGGCTTCCGCGCTCTCGTAGTCGACATCGCCGACGAGTTCGTACCCTTTCTCGGTGTCGGCATCGACGCGGTTGACGCCCACGTCGATGACGGTCGCGCCTTCCTTGAGCATCGAGCCATCGATGAACTCCGGGACGCCGGCGGCGGCGACGACGATATCTGCTGTCCTCGTTTTGGCTTCGAGATCGTCGGTACGGGAGTGACAGATCGTCGTCGTCGCATTGCCCTGCGGGGCTTTCTGGATGAACAGATTAGCAAGGGGTTTGCCGACGATATCCGAGCGGCCGACGACGACCGCGTCCGCGCCTTCGGTATCGACCTCGTAGGCTTCCAGGAGCTTCTGGACACCGTGGGGGGTACAGGGTTTGAATCGCGCGTCGCCGGCGACAAGTCGACCGACGTTTTCGGGGTGGAAGCCATCAACGTCCTTTGCGGGGTCGATCGCTCGGATGACCGCGCGTTTGTCGACGTGGTCGGGCACCGGCAACTGCACCAAGATCCCGTGCACCTCGGGGTCGTCGTTGAGACGGTCGATGGTTTCGAACAATTCCTCGGCTGGTGCGTCGGGATCGATCTCGACGTGGATCCCGTTGATGCCGACCTCCTCGCAGTCCTGTTGTTTCATCGAGACGTAGGTCTCGCTGGCGGGGTCGTCGCTCATCAGGACAGTCGCCAACCCGGGGGTGACGCCGCTGTCCTGCAGTGTGTCGACACAGTCGGTAATCTCGGCGCGGATGTCGCTGGCGACAGCGTTGCCGTCGATAATCTCGGTCATTACGCGGATGAGGGTGGGGGATCGGCAAAAGGATTCGGAACCGGCACCTCTCGGCTGTCGCGTTGTCTCCGTGCGCCGAAGCCTCTGTTGTGGCTGCTGTTGGCGATCGTGCCGGCCTCCTCAGGCTGGCTGTGTGTCGCCGTGGGTTTCGAGGGTATCCCTGACCAACGGGAGCCGCGCCCCGGTTTCGGCGGCGATCTCGGCGTACGTTTGGGTCGGGTTCGCTGTCGCCTGCTCGATGATCTCCTGTTGGAGGGCGGACAGCGATTCATCCCCCGCAGCCGTGTCATCTGTCGCCGTCGACGCTGCGGTTGCTGTGTCGTCGATGTCGTGGGCCTCAAGGGTATCTCTGACCAGCGGCAGCCGGGCCCCGACCGTCTCAGCGATCTCAGCGTAGGTGTCTTCGGGTGCGTCGGCGGCCGCTGCAAGGATCGCCTGCTGTGTCTCCGAGAGCGCATCGTGATCGCCGGCGGCTTCGGTATCTGCTGTTGCTGTCGCCGCGGTGTCGTGGTTGTCGGGGAGGGTTGCGGTCTCCTCGTAGGCGTCGCGGATATCCCGAACCAACCCAACATGGCTGTCGACGCGTACAGCGATCTCCTTGTTGGTCGCCTCCGGGTTCCGCAGTGCCGCCTCAAGGACGGCCTGCTCCGTCTCGTTGAATGAGGCTGAATCAGTCGGTTTTGCGCCGCCGGCCTGTCGTCTCGCCGCTGTCTCGGGGCCGTGGGCGGCGATCGTATCCCGCACAAGCGGGAGTCGCGTGCCGGTTTGGTCGGCGATTTCCCTGTTGGTCAACGCCGGGTTCTCCCTGGCGGTCTCAAGAATCTGCTCTTGGGCCGTCGAGAGCAGTTCTTGGTTGAACTCCATTGCCGACCCACTTGCTTCGTCGGCTGTCGTCGGTTCGTCGTCGGGTAGTGTCGCTACCGCCTCATAGGCATCGCGGATATCTCGCACCAGCCCAACGTGGGTGCCGACACGGGTGGCGATCTCCCGGTTTGTCGAGTCAGGATTCCGCAACGCTGCTTCGAGGACGGCCTGTTCGGTGGCATTGAACGACGCCGAGTCGGTTGGTTTGCTGCCGGTTGTCGACCCATCAGCCTGGTCGTCGATGGCGTCGCCGTGAGCCGCCAGCGTATCACGGACGGTTGCGACGATGTGTCCGGTTTCGGCGGCGATCTCAGCGGTCGTTAGCTCCGGTCGTGCTGCGGCGACCTCGAGGATTCGCTCTTGGCCTGGCGATATCGACTCAGTTGCGGGATTGTCATCACTCATTGTTCGATTCTCTGCCTATCACGTAGGATCGGCGTGGCTCTTGGCACGCCCCACTCGTGGTCGCTTGTCGATACATACACATACTCACTCATAACTACACGTTTAATACTGTATTTTTTGTCAGTTGACAGGAATAAAACTGGTCAAAGTAAATATTGTATGGGGAATATGAGAAAAGTTTGTAATAAGTGGGATATTACTGTAGTGTACCACCACTTATTACCTGAAACGTATCTGATCTTGGGGTATTCGGTACTGTCGCCGATGGGCGATTGTATCGATGGCAATGACATCTCCTACGCGTTATGTTTAAGACCCTGCCTGTCGTACTACCGTCTGTCCATCTGGTGTCTCGGTTCTCAGTGCTGAACATGGTGAACCTTCTCTCAGACACCAGGTGGGCGGTTCAACTGAAACGCTCCTAAGAGCGTTGCTGATGTCACTGTGCTGTTGTGTCTGTTGTCTCGTAGTGATGACTCCCGCGAATCCCGGGTGCCTGTTCTGCCAACCCTCTGGTTCTGGTGCGACCGCGTTGCCGATCGTTGTTCCGACTCCTATACATCAGTTATGATAATTTAACGCACAGCTTTATCACTAAAATTCTCCTTGGTGCTGATACAGCCTGCGAACCTGTCTAACTGACATCGGATTGCAGGCTTCAACACTGAGAACCGAGACACCAATCTCGCTTACCGTTGTTCTGTTGTCGATTTTCTGTTGGTCGCTGCCCCGGTAGCATTGCCGACCTGCGACCACTGACAGGGCGTACAGTTTTATCACTCCCGGCTGTTGGGCATCGTATGATCGGTGAGTCAGCGAACCCGGCGGCGACACAGGAGGTTGTCGTCCTTACGGGTGTTGTCGTTATCGTCATCATCGTCGCCGTCATCGGCTTTCTCTGGATGCTCTCCCGATGAGCGAGCGGGGCGGCCACTGGGAGCGGCTGCCGGGTCGTGAGTAGGCCCACCATGGCTGTGTGTGAGGCCGTCTCCAAGTATAACTAAATACCGTGGGCTTCGTACTCTTGGATATGCCTGCGGGGACTGATACCACTGCCCACGATCTGGTCGCCTGCGAGAAGTGCGGCCAGCAGGGTTCCCCCGAGGAGATGGTCGACCACTACATCGTTCCATTGGCGTTCGATGGCCGCGACGACCCCGACAACATCGCAACGCTTTGTACTCATTGCGCGCGATATGCGCCCGACGACTTCCTCGACCCTGAGGAGTACGAACCGGTCTTCGAGGATTACGTCGCTACCGATACACGCCCCGAGGTCGATTTCGCGTACTTTGGGGTGATTGCCACCGAGAAGCAGCCACCGCCTACCGCGACGCGGCAGGAGGAATCAACGGCGAGCCAGATGCCGACGAACTGGTCGAAAGCATCGATCCTATCGTCAACACCGTCCAGAGCCTCCCGGCGACTGAGGACGAACACAATCCGGCGTACTACTGGATCCTGTATGCTCGGTTCGCGGAGTACGGTCGGGTCACCGAGGCTGACCCGCTCACCGAGAAGTACATCGACGGCGAGCTCGACAGACTGATTGGTGTGGCTCCAGATTGGCGATTTCGAACGGCTGGACGCGGCGATAATTTGACAAAAGCTAATTATGACTGCAGCCAAATGATACAGTATGCATCGAACACTCTTTGTGACGCTGGTGGTCGTCGTCGCACTCGTTGCTGGCGTCACCGGCTCGGTTAGTGCCCAGTCAAATCCACCGATTACCTGTGGTGGCGAGACAGGTGAAATCCAGATTGATCAGGTCGTTGCTGTGTACAACGACAACACCGACGCCGTCCCGTCAATGGTGGGTTCGGTTGCGGCATCCAATACCACCGAACTACAGGTCGAGAACGCTGCCCAGGAGTATTACACCCTACAGGCTGACGGCTCCTTAGCGATCACGTCAGTCGAACTCGGCGAGGCCGAGAACCCGAACGTGATCGTCAAGACCGACCGCCAGACGGCCTGTTCGCTCTACACGGCTGCGGATCCGGTCGCAGAGTTCAACCAGGCCTACGATAGCGGCGAGATCACGATCGAAGGCGCGGGGACGATCGACAAGGCAAAAGTGTTTATCGCCAAGCAGGCGATGAACCTCGCTGGTATGTTCGGCGCGGCTGCCTGATCGGTACACGGTCGAACCGCTCGGTGGTCAGACGGACAGTTCGTTGTTCGCTTGGATGACCTCAAGTGACTCGGCGTCGATGGTGTCGACATCGAGCCAGTTGGGGACGTACTCCCGTTTCTCGAAGGTTTCGCGTTCGTCTTCGGTGCCGATCGTACACCACAGCTGTACCTCATCGGGGCCGTGCCAGTCGCCCTGTCGCTGGATCGCAAAACAGATCTGCTCGCGCCCATCGTAGTCGATGATCGCGCCCTTGCGGATTCCGGGGTCGCCGGTGACGATGAGATGTTGCATACCTGGGCTTCGACTGGCTGGCTGTTAATGGCTTCGATGCGGGTGATCCGGCCACCCCGGCGTCGCCCGCGCCTCGCTGGGAGGATCGTCATCTTTAGGTCTCGTCTGGTGAAGAAGGGGTATGGATCGCTTGCAGCAGTCGCTTCTCGACGCACCGATCATCGAAAAGGGCGACTACGAGTATTTCGTCCATCCGATCAGCGACGGGGTACCAATGCTGCGCCCCGAGCTGCTGCGGGAGATTGTCATCCGAATTATTCGGAAGGCCGAGATCGAAAACGTCGACAAGATCGTCACGCCGGCGGCGATGGGCATCCACATCTCGACGGCCGTCTCGCTGATGACCGATATCCCGCTGGTCGTCATCCGAAAACGCTCCTACGGGCTTGACGGTGAGGTGTCGCTGTCGAAACAGACCGGCTACTCCGAATCGGAGATGTATATCAACGACGTCGAGCCTGGCGACCGCGTGCTCGTCCTCGACGACGTGCTCTCGACGGGCGGGACGATGGCGGCGATCCTTGATGCACTCACCGAGATCGGCACGGAGATCGCCGATGTGGTCGCGGTGATCAAGAAGGCCGGCCCGAACGAGCTTGATGAGACCGACTACCACGTCAAGACGCTGATCAACGTGACCGTCGAGGACGGCGAGGTCGAGATCATCGACGCGATGGGCGACGACTGAGCCGGCGTCGAGACCACCGACGGCACGGCGGCTGTTTCGCAACCCTTATTTCCGCAATCACGCAACGACGAAGTAGCCACGGACGGCGTGCCGGAGTAGCTCAGCCTGGCAGAGCGAATCCTTCGTAAGGATTAGGCCGAGGGTTCAATTCCCTCCTCCGGCTTGAGGTAGCATGTTGGTTGGTCGTATCGCTCTATCTTACTATCGCGATCGACACCCACACCTGCAGAATTAAACCCGCCGACACGCTACGACTACAAACCACCCACATGGTGAGACACGAATCGCTCTCGATACTCGTTGTCGACGACAGTGAGTTCTTTGCCACCCTGGTCGCCGAGACGCTCAGCGAGGAACACGGGATGGCAACGACCGCTGTCACCGATCCTCGGGAGGCGGTGTCGATCGCCGCCGAGGGCACGGTCGACTGTATCGTGAGCGACTACCAGATGCCGGATCTCACCGGCTTGGAGCTGTATGATGCCATTGTCGACAAGACTGACGTACCCTTTATTTTGGTCACCAGCGAGGGCGATGAAACAGTCGCCAGCCGCGCGATCCGCAAGGGCGTCGACGAGTACATCCTCAAACAGGATATCAACGAGGCTGACGCGCTCAAACTGCTGGCCAACCGGATCGACAACGTCGTCGATCGACACCGCACCCAGCAGAAATACGAACGCCTCGTCGCCAACGCCCCCGACGAGATCAGCCAGGTACGACTCGATGGGACGATCTTGGCCGCAAATGAGACGATGGCGCGGGCGTTCAACACCACCACCGACGAGCTTGTTGGCCAGCAATTGTCCTCGATTCTGCCCGAGGATGTTGCCGAAAACCGCCGCACACAGGGTCAACGAGCGATTACCGCCGGCAGCGTTGTGACGTTTCAGGACAGCATCGGCCTCCGGCATTTTCACAACATCGTGGTTCCGCTGGAGACCGGCAGCGAGGAGGATTCGGTACAGATCGTCACCCGTGAGATCACCCTCCAGAAACACAACGAAGAGGAACTCCGCCGCAAAAAAGAGGAACTCACCTTCATCAACCGGATCGTCAGCCACGACATCAAAAACGATGTCAACGTCATCTCCGGGTGGGCAGGCGTCCTCCCGGATCACACCGATCCAGCGGCCATCGAGATGGTCGAGCGGATCAGAGAAACAAGTGACCATATCGCAGAACTCGCCCAGATCGCCAAGGACTTCGTCGACTCGATCGAGGGAACGACCACCGTTGACCTCGAAGCGATCGACCTTGGCGCAATCGTCGACACTGAGGTGAGCAAGCTTCGCTCAAAACACGACGACGTAACGATCACCGTCGGCGACGAGATCGACGCCGTCGTTCGAGCGAACGAACTGCTGTCGTCGGTGGTCGGCAACCTCCTCACGAATGCCATCCGGCACAACGATACCGACGCCCCTGCGATCGAGATCACTGCCGACCGGACAGCCACGACGATCGTCCTCCGGATCGCCGACAACGGGCCGGGGATTCCTGACAGCGAGAAGGAGGCTGTATTCGAGAAGGGTCGCAAGGGCGCCGAAAGCCCGGGCTCGGGGATCGGGCTCTATCTCGTCTCGAAACTGGTCGACCAGTACAACGGCGAAATCTGGGTTGAAGACGCCGAGCCAACCGGGGCGGTGTTTGCTGTCGAACTCCAGATCTACGATCCGGATATCGACTGACCCACCGGCGGCCGCCACACCATCTCAAAAGAGGCTATCGGTCGTTACAGCCCCAACAACGCTAAACACAGCCGCGATGCTGATCGCTCGGACGGTGACTGCTGCGCGGGCCGCCGGTTCAAGATCGCTCAGGAACACAGCCGGTGCGGTAATCGCGATGGCAAGCGCGCCGACAGAGCCGAAGGCAACGAGTAACACCGAGATGAAGCGGATCGGGACGCCGGCGATCGCTGCCTCGCGTCGTGGATCACGATCGTTGTCCGCGCCGTAGAGACCGCCGTAGCCGATCGCCATCACGGCACCGATGAGGACGATGCTGTGCAGGGGCGTCATATTGCGAGCGAGCGACCACACTTCCTCGGTGACGACGAATGGCCCGGCCAGCAGAAACCCGCCGACGATCTGTTGGGCGGTGTCGGCGAGTTTGTGTTTTCGTCGTTCGTTCATACCCACCCTTTCGCATGCTGGATGGAAGAGCTACCGGCTGGCGGCTCAGCGGTGCTGCCCTTGTGAAGTGCTGTCTGGTGGGCTGCTGTTTCTCACGCCGAACTCGATTTATCGGAGCTGTTTCGTCAGAAAGATCGAGTGATCGTGCACAATCGTTATATAGCTGGCGACAAAGCGTGTGGTATGGCAACAGCTACCAATACCGTCGAGCCCAACCGCTGTCCGTTCTGTGAGCGACCCATCGGCTCCGCTGGCGCCGGCTTCATGGAACACATCGAGTCACACCCTGAGTGCAACGAGGCCTTCGAGCTATGGCGTGAGCGTGTCGACGGCGATATGCCGGGTGGCTGGGCCGGCTGATCGGTGGCAGTCGGGACAGCCACAGGGTGCGACAGCGACCAGCGGGCAGTGCCCCGGAATGGGTAGCAAGGGTTTTTCCTATCGGTCTCTTAGGTGGTGACAGATGAATCAGTACGCAGTCGGTCGCCGGTTTGGAGGACAGCGATGAGAGGGAACGACCAGCAGGCCTACGACCGCGGCACGTCACTGTTTTCGCCGGACGGTCGGATCTATCAGGTTGAGTACGCCCGCGAAGCCGTCTCTCGTGGCGCGCCAAGCGTCGGCATCCGAACAGCCGACGGCGTCGTGCTGGCTGCCCAGAGCCGCGCGGGCTCCTCGCTGATGGAATCCGAGAGTATCGAAAAGCTGCATAAAATCGACGACCACGTCGGTGCGGCTTCCGCGGGCCACGTTGCCGATGCCCGTCAGCTGATCGACTTCGCCCGCCAGCAGGGCCAGGTCAGCCAGCTTCGCTACGGCGAGCCGATCGATGTCGAAGCGCTCACCAAGCGACTCACCGATCACATTCAGGAAAACACCCAGCGCGGCGGCACTCGCCCGTACGGGGCAGCCCTGCTCATCGGCGGGATCGACAACGGCGAGCCCCGGCTGTTCGCGGCCGATCCCTCGGGAACCCCCAACGAGTGGAAGGCGACGGTCATCGGCGGTTCCGGTGCTGACATCCAAGAGTTCCTCGAAGAGGAATGGGACGACGAGATCAGCCACGACGACGGCCTCGCGCTTGCGGTACGCGCGCTCCGCGTTGCGACTGATGAACTCGGCCCGAAGGAAGTCAGCATCTCCACTCTCTCTGCGGATGAGGGGTACCGCTCGCTGAGCGTCGACGAGATCGAGGAGGTCTTCGACGACGCTGACATCGACCTCGACGCCGACGAAGACGACGAGTAAGCCAGCGGATCGCGCGGCCCCATCGACGCCGCTGAATATTTGGTTGAACCGACGGATTTTCTATTCAGTGTGCTGTTCTGCCGACATGAACCCTCCCGAGTCGGCAACGGTCAAACACATATTGATGTACCCGATCAAATCGCTCGACGAACGGTCGGTCGAGCGTGTCGAGATCGTCACCAACGGCGGGCTTGCCGGCGACCGCGAGTACGCGCTGTTTGACGGCGACGGCGACTACGTCAACGGAAAAAACGACCGGCAGGTGCATCCGATCCGTGCGGCCTACGATGGCGAGACAGCGCGCGCAGAGGCGGTGACGTTGTCGACGCCGGAACAAGAGCCACGCCGCTTCGAACTCGGAGCCGTGGCCAACGACGAAACGGCCGCCCTCACCGACTGGCTGTGTGCGTGGTTCGGCTACCCCGTCACGCTCGACCGCAACCGCGAGGGTGGCTTCCCCGACGACACCACTGCTTCAGGGCCGACGATCATCAGCGAGGCGACGATCGAAACCGTTGCTGGCTGGTTCGACGGCGTCGATCCAAATGGGATGCGCCGTCGCCTCCGCCCGAATATCGTCCTCGGTGGCGTACCGCCGTTTTGGGAAGACCATCTCTTCGCCGACCGCGACAGCCGCGTTCGGTTCACGATCGGCGACGCCGACTTCCTCGGGGTCAACCCCTGCCAGCGGTGTGTCGTCCCGAGCCGTGATCCCGACACCGGCAACGAGATCGAGGACTTCAACAAGACGTTCATCGCACAGCGGCGGGCGACGATGCCCGACTGGAGCGGCGGCGACTGGTTCAACCACGATTTTCGGCTGATGGTCAACACCGCAGTTCCCGAGGCGAGTTGGGGCGAGACAATCGCTGTCGGTGACGAGCTAACAGTCGACAAAACGGTGCCAGCCGACGAGACATCCGTACCGGCCGAGTAGCGTGCGTGTCGACGCCGCTCACTCACCGGTTCGGAACGAGAAATCGAGGCTTGGAGCCGAGTGTGTCAGTGACCCCATCGAGATGATGTCGACGCCGGTGGCGGCGTAGTCGGCGACGTCGTCGAGTGCGATGCCGCCGCTGGCTTCGGTCAGCACGTCGGGTGCGTCGTCAGCGAGGGCGTCGACCGCTTCGGCGGTTTCGCCCGGCGTCATGTTGTCCAGCAGGACGATATCGGCACCCGCCGCGGCCGCTCGGCGGGCTTGGTCGGTCGATTCGGCTTCGACTTCGAGCTTCGTCGCAAACGAGACGCGCTCGCGGAACCGCTCGACGGCGGGTTCGAGTCCCATCTCGGCGATGTGGTTTTCTTTGATCATCACCATATGCGAGAGGTCGAGTCGATGGCTGTCGCCGCCGCCGGCGACGACGGCACGTTTCTCGATCCCGCGCAGCCCAGGCGTCGTCTTTCGCGTCCCGGCGATTCGCACGTCGCTGGCGACGCGTTCGGCCCGGTCGACAGCCTTGCGTGTTTCCGTAGCGACGCCCGAGGCGTGGCCCGCAAGGTTCACCGCGACGCGTTCGGCCCGGAGCGTCGCTTGGGCCGCCCCGTTTGTCTGAAGCACGACATCGCCAGCGTCGATAGTGTCGCCGTCGTCGACCTCGCGGTCGGCGTCGACGTCAAGATGGTCGAACACGGCTGCGGCCGCGTCGATCCCAGCAGCGACGCCGCGCTCCTTGGCAACGAGTCGCCCACGCGTGTCCCCGCCCACGTCGTTGGTCACGTCGTGGTGGCCGATATCCTCCTGCAGCCATCGGTCGATCTGACTGGCCGTGAGCATCAGTCCCCGTTTGTCGCTGTCGCTGTCGATTCGTTTTCGGCTGCCGCGTCGTCAACGAGATAGTGACAGCCGATGCTCTCGTCGTTGTCGGCGGCAGCGTTGGCGATCAGGATGGCGACGACCGTCGCGTTCCGGAGTTCATAGAGTCCCCGGGAGGTGCGGGTTCGCGTGTAGGCGTCGACCTCGCCTTTGAGTCGGCGAAGGACGCCGCGCGCGCTATCGATCCCGCCGCTCGTTCGCCGGAGGCCGAGTTCGCCACTGACGATCCGCCGCAATCGGTGGAACTTCTCGCCGGCAAAGCGGTCAGGCAGCGCGGGATCGCTGTTTTGGAGCCGTTGGTACTCGATTACTTCCGGTTCGAAGCCCGTTGCATCTCGGCCGGCCCGGAGCCCCCACACGAGCCCTTCCAGCAGACTTGTCGACGCCAATCGATTCGCGCCGTGGACGCCGGTGTGAGCGCATTCGCCGACGGCATACAGCCGGTCGAGGCTCGTTCGGCCGTGGTCATCGACATCGATGCCACCACACAGGAAGTGTTCGCAAGGGGCGACCGGAATCCCGTCGGCGGGATCGATCCCGTGGTCGGCACAGCGGTCAGCGAGATTTGGGAATCGCTCGGCGAACGGTTCCTCCAGCGGGCTAACATCAAGGGTCACGCCCCCGGTCGCGTCGATCTCGTCTTGGACGGCGCGAGCGACGACATCCCGCGGTGCGAGTTCCGCGTCGGGATGGTAGTCGGGCATGAATCGTTCGCCACCGGAAGAGCGATGCTCTTCCGAGCCTCCGCTCGTGTCACTCGCGGAGACGTCGGCGTTGCGCAGGATGGCCCCCTCGCCGCGAACCGCCTCGCTGAGAAGGAACGGTTCCTCCACGTCGGCGGCCGTCGGGTGGAACTGAACGTACTCCATGTCGTCGACCTCCGCGCCGGCAAGGAACGCCATGGCGATGCCGTCACCCGTCGATCCCGGCGGGTTGGTCGACTGCTCGAAGCAGTCGCCGATGCCGCCGGTGGCGAGGATCGTCGCGCCGGCGAAGACGGGTTCGCCGTCGGGGTCGGTATCGAGCAGCGCGCCGTGGACGCGACCCTCATGACGGAGGAGTTCGAGGGCGGCCGTCGATTCGAGGATCTCGACGTTGTCGACCGCGTCGAGATGCGAGAGGAACGGCCGGAGGACGTGTTGGCCGGTCGCGGCGTCGACATGGAGGATGCGATCCTCGGAGTGGGCGGCCTCCTGTGCGAAATCATACTCGTCGTCGAGGGTGTCGAACTCGACGCCTGGCGTCTCGATCAACACGTCGTGGACGGCGTCGGCGGCGTGCTCGACGAGTACGTCGACCGCTTCGGGGTCGGCCATGCCCGCGCTGGCGTCGATAATGTCGGCTTTGAGCGATTCAGGGTCGCCGCGGGTGGTGGCGATCCCGCCCTGTGCCCAATCGGAGGCGGCGTCTTCGGGTTCGCTGGCCTTTGTGACGAGCAGCACGTCTTCGCCCTTGCGCGCGGCGGCGAGGGCGGCCGCACAGCCGGCGATCCCGGAGCCGACGACGAGCACGTCAGCGGTGCGTGGGGTGTCTGCTGTTGGTGTGTTCGGTGTCATTTTAGAGCTCCAACATGCGGTCGAGGGCGACGCCGGCGAGTTCTTTCTCCTCGGGAGCGACCTCAACGACGTTGTGTTCGCGGCCCGCTGCCAACTCTTCGAGCACCCACGTCAGGTAGTTGGGGTCGATCTGGCGCATCGCGTCGCAGTCCATACACGCGTCGCCACAGAGCGGCACCACGTTCACGTCGTCGTGCCAGCGGTCGAGATGTTTGGCGAGGTGAATTTCGGTGCCGATGGCCCACGTCTCGCCAGGGTCGGCCTCCTCGACCACTTCGGTGATCGTCGCCGTGGAGCCGACCACGTCGGCGGCTTCGACCACTTCGCGGCGGCACTCGGGGTGGACGACGACGTTGGCGTCGGGGTGTCGCTCGCGCACGTCGGCGATGTGCTCGGCGGTGAATCGCTCGTGAACCTGGCAGTAGCCGTCCCAGAGGACGATTTCGGCGTCTTCGAGTTCGTCGGCGTCCTTCGACTCGGGATCCCAGGGGTTCCACTCGGCGATCGAATCCTCCATGCCGAGGCGGTGGGCCGTGTTTTCGCCGAGATGTTTGTCCGGCAGGAAGAGCACCTTATCGCCGCGCTCGAAGGCCCACTCGAAGGCCTTGTGGGCGTTCGAGGAGGTACAGACGAGGCCGCCTTGTTCGGCGCAAAAGGCCTTCAGGTCGGCGTAGGAGTTCATGTATGTGATCGGGATGATCTCGCTGTCGGGGTCGGCGGCGGTGATCTGCTCCCAGGCGGCGTCGACCTGCAGGGCCTCGGCCATGCCGGCCATCGGGCAGGAAGCCTCCATGCAGGGGAGGATGACTGTCTGGTCGTCGTCGGTGATGATATCGGCGGATTCGGCCATGAACGTCACCCCGCCGAAGATCACGTACTCGGCGTCGGCCTCAGCAGCGTGTTTGCTCAGGGCGTAGGAATCACCGATAAAATCGGCGTGTTCGACGATCTCGCGTCGCTGGTAGTTGTGGCCGAGGATGACCACGTCGTCACCGAGTTCGTCGAGCGCGGCTTCGATGCGTGGTTCGCGGTCGGCTTCGGTCAGGTCGCGGTGGCTCGCCGGCAGCTGTTCGAGATTGTCGTACTTAAAGGCTCAGCTCCGTATCGAACGTCGCTGTTTCCATGTTGGCCATAGAGTCGGATCCGTTGGGTATCTATGGCACGTCACCTGTATTGAAGAGGTTTTCTATTCAATACTGATTTTCGGCTGTAGATGTTCGTATATCACCGTCGACGACGATTTCACGTCCACGAACGGGGTGACCATCATACTGTCATTCGGCACGCTGTCACATGGGACGGCCGAAGCGCAACTGTTTTGATACCAACCCGGCTACATTCGGATGCATTCAGGCGAATGCAGCCTGCTCTGGTGGTGTAGTCCGGCCAATCATATCACCCTCTCACGGTGATGACCAGGGTTCAAATCCCTGCCGGAGCATTTTACGAACACAGTGAGCAAATGCGACAGCGGAATTTGAAGCAGCGAGCGACCGCAGGAAGCGAGTGAGGTTCAAATCCCTGCCGGAGCACTTTCCTGCTGTCGTCTCGACTCTCGTAGCCGCTGTTCTCTCGACGCGCTTTCACCGACCGATGGTTCCCTGTCGGGTAACCGGGGCGTCGGGGTTGATATCGAAGGCAACGACGATCGAATCCTCGGCTGCGGTGACTGTTGCCGCCTCGTCGGCGGTTACCAGTGCGCTTTCGGTCTCGCCGACGGCTTTGTCGCCGACCCCGACCGCACCATCGAAGACATAACAGTAGGTGTGCCACTCCGGTCGCGTCGGTAGCGTGACCGACGTGTCGGCGTCGAGTCGAGCGTCATAACAGTGGATATCGTTGCGGACGACCAGTGGGGCGTCGCTTCCCTCAGGGCCGAAGAGGTGTCGCCACGCGTTTTGGGTCGGTTCGGAGATCGGCTCGTGTTGGAGTTCGGGATCCAGGTCAAGACTGTGTGGGCGAACAAAACACTGGAGCATCCGGAGCGGTGGATCCGAGCCATGGGTTTCCTCGGCGTGCCAGAATCCCCGGCCGGCGTTCATCACCAGCAGGTGTTCGGGGTCAGTCACCAGTTTGTTGCCCTCGCGATCGTCGTGTCGCATGACGCCCTCCGGTACCCACGAGATAATCTCCTCGTTGCGGTGTTGGTGCATCCGGATCAGCGTGCCGGGATCCATGAACGACTCGACGACCGTCGCCAGCGGGCCGTAGCCGTGGTCGTCGTGGCCGGGCACCATCCGCCCGGGAAAATTGAAATACGTGCGGAACTGGCCTTGCTCCTGTGCAATCTCGGTTCGCGGTGCCGTGTAGATCGGCCGCTCCGACTGTGGCGCGTCAGTGTGTTCCATTCCACGTCGATACGTGATCAGCCGGGATAGCTGTTCTGTGCAACTGGCGTTGCCACCCGCTATTCCGGTATCGACGCGGTCACAGCACCGTCGCTATCGCTCCGGTGTCGCCGTGGCCGGTTCGGTTTCGGCATCTGTGCGCGGCAGAAACTCACCCATGGCTTCGATAACTGCAGCGTCGTCGATTTCCTCACGGCCGAAATCTCGGGTCGGAAGCCACCACCGGGCGCGTTTGAGTTTGATCTTCTCGTCGGTGACACGGAAGCTATCGAAATCTGTCCACGGCGTCATTGAGCGGTTGACTCGTAGCCCTTTGTCGGTAACCGCCAACTCCTGGCTATCGTTGTCGAACAGGAGGAACAGCGAGGAGAGGCCGGTGAGTGAGGTGAACAAGGTTGAGTTCCCATCGAAGCCGTCGAATGCGACGACCGAGGCCCCGAAAGCGATGAACACGAATCCGATGCTGACGGCGGCTGCAAGCTTGATACGTCTACTGAAACGGCTCTCATCGGCATCATCGCCGGTCGTTACGACCGCATATTCGCTCGCTTGTGCTCGGAGTCGACGGTTCCGAATCTCGGCCGCAGCGAGCAGCACGCCGATCCCGGGGAGGACAGCGAGGAGGCCGACAACCGGGAACACGTCGGGGGTGGACTCGGGCCGGGCGAGGATCATATACGGTAAAAATAGCAAGGGCGGCAGGATCGCCGCGACGACGACCGGCAGCGACGTAACGCGATCCGGCAGGTCGGCGATGGTGGTCGCTGCCAGTGCGGTCGCCGCAGCGATAGCCAGCCCAGCGGCGAGGATCGATCCGAGCGATGCCGAGGCGACGGCAACCCAACCGAACACCGCAAGCGTTGGGAGCAGCAACGTTGCGACGTAGACGCCGAGGAGGGCTTCGATGAGGCGACGACCGTCCATATCGGATGGCTGACGGCAACGAGACAAATAGGTGACGTTTCAGCTACTCGAACCGGAACGTCGGCCCGTCGTCGCTGTCCTGTACCTCGATGCCGAGGTCGGCCAAGGAGTCCCGAAGGTCGTCGGCACGGTCGTAGTTGCCGGCCTCGCGTTCGGCCTCACGCACGTCTAAGACGAGTTCGACAACCTCACTGGCGAGTGCAACGTCGCCGTCGGTCTCTGTGTCGAATTGGAGGCCGAAGACATCGCCACCAAGCGACTCGAAGGCTTCGATGGCGGCTTTGAGCCCCTGATAGTCGTAGGGCTCCGCTTCCTCGATGTGGCGGTTGACAGCGGTTGTCAGCGAGCGCAACGCGACCATTGCCTCCCGGACGTTGAAATCGGCGTTCATCGCCGCGGTGAATTCTTCGGTGGTGTCGCTGACCGCCGCCCGGAGGTCGCTGTCCTCGGCTTTCGCGGTCGCACCGACGGAATCGCAGGCCGCGACAGCGGCGTGGTAGGTGCGTTCGAGCCGTTCCCAGCGTTCCTCGGCTTCGGCCATCGCTGCCTCGGAGAACGTCTGTTTCGAGCCGTATTCCGTCGAGAGATAGAACGTGCGGATGACGTTCGGGCCGTATTTTTCGAGGGCATCCTCGACGGTGAAGAAGTTCCCGAGACTGGAGCTCATCTTCTCGTCGTCCGTCTCAAGCAGGCCGGTATGCAGCCAGTAGTTGGCAAACTGCTGGCCGGTGGCGGCCTCGCTTTGGGCGATCTCGTTTTCGTGATGCGGGAAGACCAGATCGTGGCCGCCGATGTGAATATCGATCGTGTCGTCGAGATGTGTCATCGACATCGCCGAGCACTCGATATGCCAGCCGGGGCGACCCTCGCTCCACGGTGACTCCCATGTCTGTCCGGTTGGGTGGTCGTCGCCGTGGTCGTGTTTGGCGTGTTCTTCGATCGCATCCGGGGCGACGCCGCCGGCCTTCCAGAGGGCGAAATCCGCGGGGTTGCGCTTCTCGCTTCGCTCGTCGGGGTCGCCTTGGGCTTCGAGGTCGTCGGGCTGTTGATTCGAGAGTTTGCCGTAGTCGTCGAAGGTGGTCACATCGAAGTACACCGAGCCGTTGGCCTCGTAGGCGTGGCCGGCCTCGATCAGCGTCTCGACTAACTCGATGATCTCGGGGATGTGCTCGGAGACACGCGGGTAGACTGTTGCGCGTCGGAAGTTCAGCCCGCGCATGTACTCGATGACGCGAGCGATGTAGTGCCGTGCCACGTCGGCCTCGGTGTCCCACTCCGGGCGTTCGCCGACCCGGGCGGCGATCTTCTCGTTGACGTCAGTAAAGTTCTCGACGTGCCGCACGTCGTAGCCCGAAGCGGCCAGCCAGCGGGCGATTACGTCGGCGTGCGTCCAGAGTCGTGCGTGGCCGAGGTGGGGATCATCCGAGACGGTCAGCCCACAGACGTACACCAGGACTTCATCGCCGGTCGGCTCGAATGCCTCACGCTCGTCTGTCAGGGAGTTCGTCACGGACAGCGCCATTGTTGTCGGTGGTGATACCGGCGGGCGTTTGAAGCCGTCGAATTTTTGCGCTGTCGACTACGCCGCGGCTTCAACCAGCCGGAGGGCTGTCGCCCCTGCTCGACGCGGCACAACCACGACCAGCGCGTCGTCGGCGACGCCGGCCGCCCGTACCTCGATGTCGGCGATCCGCAGCCGATCCAGCACCGTCGCCAACAGGTCGCTGTCGACATCGCCGGTCGCCTGAATCGCCGTCAGCGATGGCGACGCCTCGGCGACATCCGAGGCTGGCGCTGTGGCCGCGTTGGTGCCGAAGCCGACACCGCCGACAGCGAGTTGCGCGTCGGTGTCGACACGGCTGATTCCGCTTTCCATGCGAACCGTCATCGAACGGTCAGGCTTTTCGTCGCCATCCTCTGTCGACAGCGACTCGCCGAATCGACGCAGCGCGGTAGCGATCGCTTCGGTGTCGCCGTCGATATCGAGGCTGTCGGCGGCGGCGGTGTAGTTGAGGATGCCCGCCCGCAGCGCGTCATAGAGCGTGGGGCGCTGGCGGACGGCCTCACGCGTTTCGGCGGCAAGTGACATACCAGAGGCGTGTCGCCGACGGTAATGATGATTTCGCCGTCGGTCGGACAGTCATCGATGAGCGATCGGTGGAAATTGGCGCAAAAACCACCGCTTGCTCGGTGTCTCGGCAACCCCGATCACCGATCGCCCGAAGTCCATAAGCCATCGACGCCCGAAGCCCCGCGTATGCAATCGCTGGTCATCGTCGCCCACGGGTCGCATCTCAACCCCGATTCGGCGACGCCGACACACACCCACGCCGATACCATCCGGGCAACCGGTGCCTTCGACGAGGTACGAACCGGCTTCTGGAAGGAGCAGCCCTCGCTTCGTGAGGTGCTCCGCACAACCCACGGCGACGAGATCTACGTCGTGCCGCTGTTCATCAGTGAGGGGTATTTCACCGAGCGGGTCATCCCACGAGAACTCCGGTTAGAGGGCTGGGAGCCGGAGCTGTGGAACTCCGATGGCATCTCGGCGGATACCGCCACGCTGGTCGCCAGCGACATCGACAAGGAGGTACACTACTGCGGCCCCGTCGGCACCCACGAGGCGATGACGGATGTCCTCGTTCGCCGCGCAGAATCGGTCACCGGCGATCCCGAAGTGGGTAACGGATTTGGGTTCGCCGTCGTCGGTCACGGCACCGAGCGCAACGAAAACAGCGCAAAAGCGATCGAGTACCACACCGAACGCCTCCGAGAGACCGGGCGGTTCGACGAGGTCAAGGCGCTGTTCATGGACGAGGAGCCGGAGGTCGACGACGTGACCCACCATTTCGACAGCGAGGATATCATCGTCGTCCCGCTGTTTATCGCCGACGGCTTCCACACCCAGGAGGATATCCCTGAGGACATGGGGCTCACTGACGATTATCGGAACGGATACGACGTGCCGAGCGAGGTCGACGGCCACCGGATCTGGTACGGCGGCGCAGTCGGCACCGAGGAACTGACCGCCGATGTGGTGCTCGAACGCGCCGCCGACGCCGGTGCGGATATCGGTGATGCGATCGCACGGGTGCGACAGCGAACCAACCCAGCGACACAGGTGGCGGGTGAATAGATGTCTGTTGCCGACGCTACGCTTTCGGAAACGCAACTGGCGGCGTTCAGAGAGCAGCTTGCGGCGGAACCAATCGAGTACGACGGGCTGGCTGCCGACTACGACGCCGCCGAAGACACCTACTCCATTGAGACGCCCAACCACCAGACCAGCCTCGGTGCTGCCGAACTCAGTACGGTCGCCGGCGAGCAGGCAGCCTACATTTCGAACTGGTATTTCTACACCCAGCAGGTCACTACCGAGCGCAAGCACGCGTTCTGTCGCTGGCTTGAACTGGCCGACGACCGCTCGGTTCCGGCTTGCTACGACGACCTCGAATCCGGCATCGACCGCGAGTGGGGCGAACTCAGCATAACGACCACACTGGCAGCCGACGGCGATCGTCGCTACGAGATTCGTCATGTCGACGACAGCGACGCCGACGGCGACGCGCTGACAACGCACACGGATCCGTTTGACGCCCGCGATATCGGGACGTGTGATGCCGACGGTCGCTACCGCCCGCTTCGAACCGCGCCGTCGCTTGATTCCGGTTGGATTTTCCCCAAACTCACCGCCGCTGAGGTTTATGAGGCAGTCGAAGCGTTCTATCCGGCAACGATCGTCAACTGGCACCGCGAACAGCGTGGCGACCTCGATATCGACCACTGGCGGGACGAACAGGATCGACAAAGCGGGATCTACAATCTGATTACCGTCCTGCCCGACGAGGCCGTCGAGTGGGCGGCCGCCGCGTGTTGTGACGACTCCCAGTGTCTCAAACGACGCGAATGGCAGCTCTCCGAGGACGAACCGTTAGCTGCCGAAGGCGGCGACGGCGTCTTCCCTTGTCGGGAACCGTGCTCGATGGTTGTCGCCGCGGGGCGGAGTGGGCCAAACTGGAACGGGAGGACACCCAGACCTACGAGTTCGAGCTCACCCCAAGCGAAAAGGAACAGATCGAGGCCATCATCGACGCGGTCGCCGATGGCACCGTCGACGAGATCCGCGAAGCCGACCTCTCCGAGGGAGCCAACCGCTACCGGGCGCGATACCTCCGCGAGAAGCGGTTCGACGACGATGGCAATCTGTCGGGGACGCCGACACATCCCGATGGCCACGACGATAGCGAATGAGACCTGGACGCGTACGGCCAGGCCGACAGCAACGATAACGCCAAGCAGCACAACGATCGCGCCGGCGACGACAACCCCACTTTCGAGTGTGACGGCGATAGCAACCGCCAGCACCACTGCGAGCAGCCCGAAGCCAACCAGCAGTCCAGTCGAGTTCCCGCCGGCGACGGCGTCGGCGGCTGTTCGGCGGTGGTTGGTTCCGCCGGTGGCTCACGCTGGGGTTTCGATAGCGATTCGTCGACGGTGACACGGTTTGGATCCTCTGACGGCGGTTTTACGGTAATCGTCGTGTAGGCGACTTCCGAACCGTATCCGGTGGCGATCTTGAGCCGACCGGTGACCGCCGCCGATCGTGGGTTGACGGCGACCGAAACCGGGCGTTCGCTCTCGGGTTCGACGTAATGGTTGTTCGCCCGGATGTCGGCGACGGCTGACAGCGTCTCATCGAGATTGAGATGGACGTGGACAGCCTCGCCGTGGTTGTCTAACAGGAGCTCAACGGGCCCGCTGGTCTCGAAGCTATCGGGCGCGGTGATCGAATGAAGGCCGTCGTCGTTGAGCGATACTGTCAGTTGCGACACGGTTGTGAATCGACCCCACGGAACAAAAAGCTACAGGTACACCGGATCAGGCCGCGGCTTCGTCCCGCATATCCGGCGGCAGCAGGTTCGGGATGCCGTCCTCGATGGGGTAGGCCTCCCCGCACTCCGTACAGGTGAGTGTCCCCTCGATGATCTCTTCGTCGTCTTTTGTGTCGACGGTCAGTTCGAGGTCGTGTTTGTCCACCGGACAACAGAGGATGTCCATGAGCGACTCCTTCATTACCATCTGCTGGGGCCGGAATCAACAAAAGCCTACGGGTTCGGTCGGCTGTGCTCACCCGCTTGGCTGATCAGCGGTCGCTGTAGGCTTTCAACACGAGGCTGATTCGATTGGCGAGGACATCCATCTCGCCGGTCGCGTGGTCGCCCTTGTAGACGAACTCGGTGACGCCGGCCCGGATCGCGTCGCTGGCGATCGGTTCGAGCTCTTTGCCGGTGAGAATGATGATCGGGATCTCCGGCTCCTCGTTTCGGCCGTTGATCGAGGCGGCGAGTTTGACCCCATTTGTCTCCGGGAGCTCGTAGTTTGTTACGATGCATTCAATGTCGTCGTACTCCGTGAGCGCCGCTCGAACGTCATCGGCCGTATCGACGGTCGTCACGTAGAAGCCGTGGATCTCCTCCAGCGTCTCGGCGACCCGGGTCGCCATGAAATCGCTGTCTTCCACGAGGAGCACATGCGGTGCTGCCATTGCTATCGGCTCTGGTTGCTACTGATTAATAATTGTATGTTAATCGTATCCGTTTGGTGACAGCACAAGCGACCGCAGCCGCCGGCCCGCCGCCTCGCTGTGCGGATTTTTGTAACTATACCATCACAACGCTGTGTATCGCCCCAGCGATTCGTGATCAGTCGTATGGATACCGCTTGATCGCCCCACAGTCACAGCTGATGGCGACATGGCCGTCCTGCAGTCTGACGCGTGCGTTGACACCAGGCCGGAGGGCGACCGCACAGCGCGGGCAGGTAAACCGCTTGAACGCCCGCGGCAGCCCACACCGGTTCCGTTCGGCGATGCGGCGGGCCAGCCGAACGTACTCCCGTGAGCGGTCGAACTCGCCGTCGGCGGTCGCCTCCTTGGCGAGAGCGAACAGTCGCTCGATGCGCTCGGCGGCGATACTCACTGTCGGTATCTCGGAGCCGAGTGCGTGTTAGGTGTTGCGACCCACCGCGAACCTGTGGCCACTCGCTGTTGAAAAGAGGCTCTCGGCGAGCGTAGCTTAGTCTTCGAGCGCGTCGGCGATCCGGCGTAGCTCGCGGTTGGCATCTCGCACCTCATCGCGGAGCTGACGGATCTCACGGACGAGTTGTTCGTTGTCGTTGGACGACTCCTCGCCGCCACCCATGCCTGGCGGGCCGCCGCCCATGCCGCCCGGGCCGCCACCGCCGCCCATCATCCCGCTCATCATCTGGGCGAAGGGGTTGCCGCCACCGCCGCCACCCATGCCGCCGGGCGCGCCACCGCCGCCCATCATCTCCTCAGGGCTTGGCTGGCCTTCGCCACCCTCTTCGCGTTCCTGCTGTCGTTTCTCGCGGATCTCTTCGACGCGCTCACGGAAGGATTTCTCCTCGCCGTCGGCGTCCGCAGCGTCGGGCTGCTCTGGGGTCTCAGGCTCCTCAGCGTCCGGCGTGGATTCCTCGTCGTCTGTCATGGCTCCGCGTTCGCAGGGAGCACGGAAAACGGTTGTTGGTTTAGGGCGTGTCGTCTGCGACACCGACTACGCCGAATAATAGTACTCGCCGTCGCGTTTCTGCTGGCTGTCCTTCTGGCTGCCCGGTTTGTTGATCCGGGGACGGCCGGTGCCCTCATCGCGGCGGAAGGTGATATCCAGATCTGCGAGGAAGTCGTTCATGCCAGCGCGCATCTCCTGTGGCTCGGTGGCATGGCCCTGTTGGGCTGGCTCGCCGTCGAAGACCATCAGCCGGTCGGCCAGCAGGTCGATCATGTAGATGTCGTGGTCGATGACGAGCGCGGTCGCGTCGTGATTCTCGGCGTAGCGGCGGATCGCCGAGGTGGCTTGGACGCGCTGTTCGACATCGAGGTGTGCGGAGGGCTCGTCGAGCACGTAGAGGTCGGCCGGTTCGGAGAGGCAGGCCGCGATGGCGACACGCTGGCGTTCGCCACCGGAGAGATCGGTGAGCTGCTGTTCCATAATCGGGTTCAGCTGGAGAGGTTTGGCAACCTCTGTATCCCAGTAGGAGGTGCCGAACTCGTCGGTGATCGACGAGAGGAAGCTATCGACGCGCATCGGCTGGTCGATCTCGATGTACTGCGGTTTATACGAGATATCGAGATCGAAATCGAGGTCGCCGCTGTCTGGCTCGATTGAGCCGGCGAACAGCTTGGCGAGTGTCGATTTCCCGATTCCATTGGGGCCGACCACGCCCAGCACTTCACCCTCGTAGATCAGCCCACTGTCCACCTCAAGGGAGAATTCGCCGTCGCCGTAGGATTTCGAGAGTTCGGGGTACTCTACCAGCGGTGTCCCGCGGGTGGTCTCTCGGGGGGCGTGTTCCTCGAAGGTGATCGACTCCGGCCGGATCCGCATATTCTCGTTGTTGAGGTAGCCCTCAAGATACTCGTTGATCCCGTTGCGGACGGATTTCGGATCGGTCATCACGCCGAAGACGCCGGCCTCACCGTAGGCGACGTGCAGCGTGTCAGCCAAGAGATCAAGAATCGCCAGATCGTGTTCGACGACGAGCATCGATCGCTCAGCCTCGGGGTCATCGGCGAGTTCGCGGATCAGTCGGGCGACGACCATTCGCTGGCCGATGTCGAGATACGGCGTGATCTCATCGAGGAAGTAGAAGTCGGCGTCTCGGGCGAGTGTCGCCGCGATGGCGACGCGCTGGAGTTCGCCGCCACTGATCGAGTCGATGGGCTGATCCATGATCGGCTGGATCGAGAGCCGTTCAACCAATTCGTCAAGCGCGCCGCGTTCGTCAGTTTGCTCCAGTAGCTCGCGGGTGTTGCCGTCGAACTGTTTTGGGATCTGGTCGACGTACTGCGGTTTGCGGGCGACCGTGATCTCCTCGTCCATCAGTTGGGTGAGGTAGTTTTGCAGTTCGGAGCCGCGGTAGCGATCCAAGACGGCCTCCCAGGTGGCGTCGCCGCCGTACTCGCCGAGATTCGGCACGAGTTCGTCAGCCAACGCCTTGACGGCTGTCGACTTTCCGATCCCGTTGGGGCCGAGGATGCCGGTGACGTTGCCCGGTGCGGGAACCGGGAGCCCATACAGCGCGAAGGCGTTGTCGCCGTAGCGGTGGGTCGGCTCGTCGTCGAGCTCCTGGGGGAGGTTGATGATCTCGATGGCATCGAAGGGGCATTTCTCGACACAGATGCCACAGGTTTCGCCGAGACACAGCTCCTCGGAGATACTGATCTGGTCTGGGTCGCCCTCATAGCGGTCGTCGTCCGCGAACCGCTCTTCGCGGGTGATGATACACTCCTCGCCCGTCCGGTTTGGCGGACAGAAGTTTGCACACTCGTAGTTACAGCGATCGGGCTGACAGCGGTCGAGGTCAACGACCGCGATGCTGTCGTCGGCCATCTACGCTCCCACCGCCGACGTGAGCAACACCGTGTAGGTGATAAACCAGAGACAGAACGTCATGAACGCGATATAGAGGTTGTCCTTGATCCCGAAGTCGCTGATGTCGACGCCGACGACCTTGAGAATCGGGAACTGGATGAGGATCGCCGTCGCCACGAGGAGTGCCTGCCCCGTGCCGACCGCGTCGGCGGCCGTGGTGCCGAAGATCGTCGCTGACCCGAGCGCGGCCCCCAGCCCGGCCAGACAGGCGATCGTCGTGACCGTCACCCCCGCATATGCTCGGAGAGCCCGGTCGTTGTGTCAGTTGCCATACCCACCGTTCTGAGAGCCGTCATCAAAAGGAGTTCGCTTGGGCCTGAGCACTGGCGTCGGCGACGATGGCACGGGTCGTTGCCTGTCGACGTCGACGATGGCGGTACCAAGGCGTCGCGTCGACAGATCACGACGGCGACACAGCCCGACACTGACGCCGGTGTCCGTGTCAGGAATCGGGCTCTTCGACCGCCTCGTCGTCATCGACGCGGTCGAGATACCGCGAGAGAAACTCCGTCTCCGAGAGGCCGTCGTCCTCAATGTCGACCAAGAGGGACTCAAGCCCCGATCGCGGCTGATGGGAGAGTTCCCGGAAACAATCCTTACAGAAGTGTTCGAACTCCTTGTCGTGTCGCTCCCAGCGGTCGCCGGTTTTGTCGTACTCGCGGGCCTCCGACCGGGGCAGTGACTCCCCGCAGGCGATGCAGACGACCGTCGTATCACCACCACCGGAGCCCAGCATACCTGCCCGCTACGACAGCGACCCACTTAGCGTTTGTTTCAGCCCACAAAGAGGTCTCCGCCGTGGCCACGCCACCGGCGGTAGCACCCGCCGGTCTGGCCGTCGGCCACGACATGCCGACCCACGGAGCGGGCGCGTTAAGTCGGTCGAAGCCGTGCCTGTGGTATGAACTGCGTTGTCGCCACATCGACTCGTTGTCGTCGCTCTCGGGTGATTCATCGCCGATGAGCCGCGATGTCATCGACGTCCGCGGCGCGGAGGAACACAATCTGAAGGAGGTCGACGTGGAGATTCCACGCGAAGAACTCACCGTTGTCACCGGCCTGTCAGGCTCCGGGAAATCCTCATTGGCCTTTGATACGGTCTACGCTGAGGGCCAGCGACGCTATATCGAATCGCTGTCGGCCTACGCCCGAAATTTCCTCGGGCAGATGGACAAGCCGAAAGTCGAAGCCGTCGAGGGGTTGTCGCCGGCGATCTCGATCGATCAGAAAAACGCCGCCAACAACCCTCGCTCGACGGTCGGCACCGTCACCGAACTCCACGACTACCTACGACTCCTTTACGCCCGTACTGGCACCCAGTACGATCCGATCACCGGCGAGGAGGTCGGCGAGCAAAGCCCCCAGGCGATGATTACGCAACTGCTGGAGTTCCCAGAAGGGACGCGTGCAAAGATCGCTGCCCCGATCGTCCGCGATCAGAAAGGGGCCTTCGAGGAGCTGTTTGAAGAGCTCGTCAGTGAGGGCTACGCCCGCGTCGAGGTCGACGGCGAGCAGTTCGATCTGACGATGGAGAGCCCAGAGCTTGACAAGAACTACGACCACACGATCGACGTGATCGTCGACCGCGTGAAGCTCACCGCCGACGCGCGCTCGCGGCTCACTGACAGCGTCGAAACCGCACTTGAGGAGGCTGACGGCGTCCTCAAGGTGATCATTCCTGATCCGCCGGAGAACCCGCCGATCGGGTCGAACACGCGCTCGACGGGCGATCTGGCCGGCGACGGCGACGACCGCCTCACCGTCGAGTTCTCCGAGACGCTTGGCAACCCCAACAGCGAGTTTCAATTCTCCGAGATCGAAACCCGTTCGTTCTCGTTCAACAGCCCCTACGGAGCCTGCCCGGAGTGTGAGGGCATCGGCCAAGCGAAAGAAGTTGACGAGGAGCTGGTAATTCAGGATCCGAGCAAACCCCTAAAACACGTCTTTGAGGCCTGGAGCTACAACCGGTCGTACTACCGCACGCGAATCGACTCGGTGGCCGACCACTTCGGGATCAGCCTCGACACCCCGTGGGAAGCGATTGACGACGACATCCAACGCCAGTTCCTCTACGGCACGGATCGGCAGGTCGTCTTCGAGCGGTCGACGCGCAACGGCACCCGCCGGAAGGAGAAACGATTCGAGGGTGTGATTCCGAACCTGAGCCGACGCCACGTCGAAACCGACTCCGAGGGTACCCGCGAGCACATTGAGGAGTACATGGCCGTCACCGAGTGTCCTGAGTGTAACGGCACGCGGCTCAAAGAGCAGTCCCGTCACGTCCTCGTTGATGGCACGTCGATCACCGAGGTCAATCAGATGTCGATCGGTGAGGCGCGGCGACACTTCGAGGGCATGGAAGAGAATCTCTCGGCGCGCGACCGCACCATCGCCGAGGAGATTCTCAAGGAGATCCGCGCGCGACTCGGCTTCATGGAGGAGGTGGGGCTCGAATATCTCACCCTCGACCGTGAAGCCTCGACGCTCTCCGGCGGCGAGAGCCAGCGGATCCGCCTCGCCACGCAGGTCGGCTCCGGCCTGGTCGGCGTGCTCTACGTGCTCGACGAACCCTCGATTGGGCTCCACCAGCGCGACAACGACCGCCTGCTCAACACCTTGGAGGGCTTGCGCGACCTCGGCAACACGCTCGTTGTCGTCGAACACGACGAGGAGACGATGCGGCGGGCCGACACCATCATCGACATGGGGCCTGGCCCGGGCAAGCGCGGCGGTGAGATCGTTGTCCAGGGTGATTTCGACGACGTGTGCGACGCTGAGGACTCAACAACCGGCGATTATCTCGCGGGTCGCAAGGAGATCCCCGTTCCCGGGGAGCGACGCGAGCGCGACGGCGAACTCCGCGTCCGCGGCGCGCGCCAACACAACCTCAAGAACCTCGATGTGCCGATCCCACTGGGCGTTTTCACCGCGATTACGGGCGTTTCGGGCTCGGGCAAATCGACCCTGATGCACGAAATTCTCTACAAGGGGCTGGCCCGCGAGATGAACGATAACACCTCGGTCGATCCGGGCGAACACGACGCACTGGAGGGCATCGAGAATATCGAAACGGTTCGGCTGATCGACCAGAGTCCCATCGGTCGAACGCCGCGATCCAATCCCGCGACCTACACCGGCGTCTTCGACTACATCCGCGACCTCTTCGCCGAGACGAAACTCGCCAAACAGCGCGGCTACAAGAAGGGCCGCTTCTCGTTCAACGTCAAAGGTGGCCGCTGTGAGGCCTGCGGCGGGCAGGGCACGGTCACCATCGAGATGAATTTCCTTTCTGATGTGCAGGTGCCCTGCGAGGAGTGCGACGGCGCGCGCTACAACGACGAAACACTGGATGTGACCTACAAGGACAAGACGATCGCTGACGTGCTCGACATGGAGGTCGCCGAAGCCTACGAGTTCTTCGAAGCCAACACCCAGATCCGCCGCCGACTCAAACTCCTGAAGGATGTTGGCCTTGGGTACATGTCACTCGGCCAGCCATCCACTACGTTGTCGGGTGGCGAGGCCCAGCGCGTCAAACTCGCCGAGGAACTCGGCAAGAAACAGACCGGTGACACCCTCTACCTGCTTGATGAGCCAACCACGGGCCTCCACAAGGAGGACGAACGCAAACTGATCGACGTCCTCCAGCGACTCGTTGACAACGGCAACAGCGTCGTCGTCGTCGAACACGAACTCGACCTGGTGAAAAACGCCGATCACATCATCGACCTCGGCCCGGAGGGCGGCGAGGGCGGCGGCGACGTTGTCGCCAGCGGCACGCCCGAATCGGTCGCTCGCACCGACGAGTCGCATACGGGTCGC
This sequence comes from Halonotius sp. GCM10025705, assembly GCF_042662885.1. Classification (NCBI taxonomy): domain Archaea; kingdom Methanobacteriati; phylum Methanobacteriota; class Halobacteria; order Halobacteriales; family Haloferacaceae; genus Halonotius; species Halonotius sp. GCM10025705. The sequence continues at coordinate 441,439 of NZ_JBHSZD010000001.1, forward strand.
TACTTGCGCGATTATCTTCCCGACATCGACATCGAGGGGCCGCGCTCGGATCGACGCAAGCCAGCGAAAGTCGCCAGCGACGACTAAGGTAGCCGGCATCTGTTTCGCTCGGCCGATCAAGTGCCGTTCCTGGCGGCCTGCGAAAATCGAAGATTTTCGGGCGACCAGAAGACGCAGTCTTCTGGTAGACTGAAAGGGCGAAGCAGGGTCGGCGAACCCCGGCGACGTAAGCACCGCAGGAACGAGCGGAGCGAGTGACGAGGAGCGCAGCGAGCCGCGGGAGCCGAGCATGCTGAGGGCTTTCTGGGTTATAACGATCTCAAAAACCGTGTTTCGAAAACAAACAAGCTAAACATCCACTTCGACAACTCAACCGTAATGTACGATTTCGTCGTTGTCGGCGTCGGCCCTGCTGGCGCGCGGTTCGCCCGCCGTGCCGCCGAGTCGGGCTACGACGTGCTCGGCCTCGAAAAGGGCACCGTCGGCACCCCACTCGCCTGCTCGGGCCACGTCAGCACCGACATCTGGGACTATGTCCCCGACGACGCCAAGGACGACCTCCTCCAGAACCGCGTCTATGGCGCGAACTTCTACACCGGCGGCCCCGACAGCGACGCCAACCTGTTCTACAAAACCGACGAGATCTCGAACGTCATCGACCGCGTCGAACTTGACCGCACGCTCGCTGACGCCGCCCGCGACGCCGGCGTGGAGATCCGCGAAGGCCACACCGTCACCGGCGTCGACGAACGCGACGACCGGGTCGTGCTTACCGTCAGCGTCGCCGACGAAGCCGAACCCACGGAAATCGAGGCCCGCATGGTCGCCGGCTGCGACGGCCCGGTCTCCCGCGTCCGGCAGTCAGTCGAACTCCCCGAACCGAAAGAAAAGCTCCACGGCGTCCTCGCGTTCACCGACGAGGACGACCACGGCGACTACGTCGATGTCCACCTCACTGTCCCGCGATTCTTCGCGTGGCGCATCCCTCGCGGCGACGCCGGTGTCGAGTACGGGCTGGCGGCCGCGCCGGGTGCTGATGTCAACGATCGCTTCGATATCCTCACCGAACAGTACGATGTCGACACCGACCACTTCTGTTCGGGCGCGATTCCGATTGGCCCGCCGGAGACGGTCACAACTGACCGCGTGTTCCTTATCGGCGACGCGGCCGCACAGACGAAGCCCTTCACCGGTGGCGGCATCCTCTACGGCATGACCGCTGCCGACTGCGCGGCCCGCCACATCCAGCCGGATCGCCCCGACTCACTCGGGATCTACGAATCCGCGTGGCGTGAAACGCTCTCAAGTGAAATCAGACTCGGCCACCTGATCCGGCGTGGCTACTCGCTGCCGGAACCGATCCAGCGGTTCGGCCTCCGCGCGCTCTCAGGCGAAATCGGCGTCCACATGGACAAGCCAACCTCGCTGTTCTCGAAGCAACACCTCAAGCGGGTGTTTTCGTAGCTACCGGCGTCTGTGCCGTTATCCTTGCGGCCACTGCCACGTGCTGAGCGTGTTTGCCGACTGGCCTGAGGGGTTTTGCCAGATGATCCGCACGGTGTCACCACCATCCGCGTCGGTGTCCTCGATATCGACCGTATCGCCGGCCTCGATCGGGCTGGCCCACCCGGTTTTCGAGACCGCCGCGTCGGAGTCATCGGGGTACACCTCGTCGCCGTCGACGGTGATCCGAACGCGATTGTTGTCGATCTGATCGCCGCTGACATGGGTGATCGTGATCTCATCGGCATCGTTGCGTTCGTATCCGAAGGCCGCCTGCGGCGGCTGTTCGGAGAGCCCACTGGCAAAATCAAGCACCACCGTTCCGAGCACCGTTGCCAAAATCACTGTCAGTGCGACCATCAGGATCACGCCGATCACCGGCGAGACGCCACGGCTGTCGGTCGGAAACGAAAGCTCGACCATCGGTATCCCGCCGTGGCCGCGGCTTCGTACTTGAAGCTACGGCGTGGCTCCGGGGAGCGGCTATGCGGCCTCGACGGGGTCGTCGTCCTCGAAGGCTGCCAGTTGCCGCACCGTCAACACCGGCACCGGACAGATCCGGACGACGCGTTCGGCGACACTGCCGAGCAGAAACCGATTTTCGCCGTGGCGGCCGCGGGTGCCAGTCGTGACCAGATCGGCATCGATCTCCTCGGCGTAGGCGCTGATCTCCTCGGCGGGCTCACCCTCCCGGACGGTCGTCACAACGGGCTGATCGGTTTCCCCTTCGACCAGGTCGAGGGCGTCCTCGGCGTGGGCGTTCAGTTCGTCGCGTCGGTCGGGGGTATCCTCACCCGTGTCGGTGTCGATAACCGACAGCGCGTGGACGGTTGCGTCAAACCGGTCGGCAACATCAAGTGCAACAGTGACCGCTCGGCTGACGCTGTCTGAGCCGTCGGTCGCCACGACGATCGTCTCGAACATGCCAGTCAGTTCGGTGGCAGCGGTCATAAAACGGTGGTGTTCGACCGCGGCTGATCGCCGATCACGCCGACGGAAGGGAGTGTTTTTGTGGCCGCCGGGTGGAGTAGATGGTATGGCCGACCTCGATATTGAGCTCGTTGTCGTCCCGGTCGACGGGAGCCCGGAGTCTACGACCGCCGTCGAGTACGCGGTGGCGATCGCCGACCGGTACGACGCGGCTGTCCATGCGGCCTACATCCTCGGTGAGCCGCGCGTGCGTGGGCTGGCAGACGGGACGGTCACCGACGCCGAGATCGCCACCGACACCGAATCCTTCAGCGACAGGCTCGATGAGATCGCTGCCGACGCCAGCGTCGAGCTCTCGACCTCCGTTACCCGTGGCTTTTCGACGGAGATCAAGACGCTACACCCGGGAAGCGTTGTCCTCGATACGGCCGAGGATCTCGGGGCGGATTTCGTCGTTGTCCCGCGGGAACCAGCCAACGACAGCGACACCGATGTCTTGGAGAAAGCCGCCGAATACGTCCTGCTGTACGCGAGTCAGCCGGTTCTGTCGGTCTGAGTTAGTCGTCCTCGGCGAGTCGGATCGCCATCTCAAGCTCGAAGCTTTCTGCGCCTGTTGTTTCGAAGCCAACCTTTTCGTACAGCGAGACGGCAGCGTGATTCCAGCGTTCGACAGTGAGCCAGACGCAGTTGATCCCCTCGCTGTAGCCGTAGCCGAGCAGCGACTCGATGAGGTGGGTGCCGATCCCGGCCTCCTGGTAGTCTTGGAGGACGAAGATCGCCAACTCGTAGTCATCGTCGCCGTCGGGGACGAGCGTTGAGTGGCCGGCGGCGGTGTCGCCGTCCCACGCGATCAGATTGTAGCAGTCATCGGCGAGGATGCCGTCAAGCCAGGTTCGCACCCGTGACTCTCGCCCCGGTGGAATGCCTTGGGCACGATCTGAGGGGTCGAATTCGACGTACATCTCTGCCAGTGCCTCGTACTCCGCTTCGGAGCCATCATACGGGCGGATCTCGATGTCACGATCCTCCCGATCGCTGAAGTGGATTGGCGGTTCCTCAAACGGGCCTGAAATGGTCTCAGGGTAGCGACGTTCCGAATTCATCGGACGAGAGTCACCGTGGTGTGTGCGTTGAGTACGACGAACTCAACCGTTTTGTCGATCGTAATCTTTCCCATCGGACTCGTCTGGCCGCCGGCAAGGACGATCTCGTCGAACCCCTCTGATTCGGCAATATCGACGAGTTCGCTGCCCGGTTGGCCCGAAACGTGGCGTGTCGCGGCCGTGATGTCATGTTCCTCCAGTGTTTCCGTCACAGTCGCCGCAAGCGACGCATCCGTGGCGGCATCGGGGTTGCAGATGGCGACGGTCAGCTCGTCGGCAACCCTCGCCGCCCGCTGGATGGTTCGTTCGATGGCGGCCGGCGAGTCGTTTGGGCTGCCGACCCCCACGAGTACGTTCATGCAAGAGACGGTTGCGGCGACTCACTAAAAGCGTTGTCCGTCCGACCGCCTTGCAACCGCCCTCACGGCTGTGGTGGCGACCACGACAACGTTTTTCAAGCGGCCGTTCGGAGTGGAAATATGGATGACGACGCAGCCGACGCCGAGCCTCACTCACCGCCCGGCGACGGTGACCAGCCGGCCGGTGACGACGGCCAGCCACGCGAGGAACGCGACCAGTCGGCCGGCGACGACCCCACGACTGCTCCGACCGAGGGGCAAGCGGCCGACGACGACCCCACGACCGCTCAAACTGAGGGCCGAGCGGCCGACGCTGAGACGGAGATTCCAGCCGATGTCCGGAAATACGAGCGGTTCACGAAGATGGATGGCGCGCAGTACGACCGCGTCAACGAGTTTCTGCGCGACCGCACCTATATCACCGCCCGTGAGTGGGCCATCGCCCGGCTGTGTGCGGATTTCCGCACCGAAACGGGTGTCGAGATGACGAAGATCGGCGAGAACCTCCCGGAGCTAATCCCGTTTATGACCGACACCTACAGCCCTCAGGCAGTCAATCAGGCGCGATCCTCCTTCGAGGATAAGGTGACGCAGGCCGGTGCGACGTTTCTCTACGGAGCGATGTCGGGCTTCTTCACGGCCGACGAACTTGACGATCTGATGTATGAGGTGACCGAGGTCGCCAAATTCCTCTTGGAGGTCGAAGGCGTTGACCTCGCGGTCGCTGAGGAACTCGACGCCGAAGAACGGATCTCCTCGGTGATGCGGGATGTTCGCCAGCAGAGCGCGGAGCTCCGCAGCGAGGAAGTTGAGTGTCCCAACTGCGGCCACACGCACACACCCGACGCCTCGGAGTGAGTCCTCGCGGCCGTGGTGTGGGGTGAACCAGTAGATACAGTGCTTCAGCCGACAGTTTAATAATCACATTAATTTGTTATAATGTATGGCCAGCAACGCCTCCTTGGACGAGCCTGACGACCACCAGCAGTCCGAACAGACGGAGATCATTCTCCTCGATGATGATACCGAACAGGAGATCGGTGCTGTCTCGGGCTGTTCACCCCCGGTGCCCGCTGTCGGCGACCTCGTCAGCCTCCAAAACTTCCAGATCGACGATACAAACGACACCGAGCGACCCCGTGGTGAGGAGGCTATGAACTTCCGTGTCGTCGACCGCGCGATCCATTACTCCATTGTCGATGCCGACGACGACGACGAGGGGCTTACTACTGAGGTGCTCCTGTATGTTGTCTCAAAAGAAGAGTGGGCTGTTCGGCGGCAACGCGGCAAATAACCCGTTTTTGGCTCTCACATCCCGCTCACAACCGGCGGCACTGCTGTCGTCCAGGTATTAACGCGACGAGCAAATTGGTTCTTATTGGTGTGCCAGCGGTGCAGCAGCCTGCTGAACGGTGGTATCGTCAAGCCGACCAAGGAGCCGATCGCGGGCATCGAAGCCGGTCGTCGGGGGCTGAGTGTCGCCGATCGTGTGCCCGTGGGTATCGTGACGCTCAGCGTCGGGGGTGTCAGTTGCGGTGTGTGCTTTGAGTGCGTTCATACCCCTTGATAGGAGGTAATTCAACATAAGCGGTCGCCAAGCGGAGTGAAAGTAAAACACGCCGCAAGAACCGCGGTTCCATCGCTGTCGATATCGACTGACTGCTTCCTCTTGCTCCAGGTGATCGATCCGACACAGTCGAACCCCTTTTGTGGCCACTGGGCGGGGGTGATGTATGTACCGTAAGGGCCACCTCGGCGTCTCGCTGCTTGTCTTTGCGCCGGTCGGCTACTGGCTTGTGAGCGTCGGCGAACCCGAAGCCGCGATGCTGACCGGTGTGGTACTGCTTTGGTTTGCGATGCTTCCTGATATCGACCATCGACTCCCGGTGATCGAGCATCGTGGGGTGACGCATTCGCTGGTCTTTGCGGGGCTTGTCGGTGGCCTCTTCGCTGTGGTTGGCGTCGCCCTTGGCGATGTGTTTCGCGTTGCCGGGCTGGGACTGGGGACGTTCGGGTTTTTGCTCGGTTTCCTCACCGTCGGTGCGCATCTCGTTGGCGACGCGCTCACGCCTGCGGGTATCCCCCTGCTGTGGCCGTTGCCGCGAACCTACTCCCTGTCAGTAACGCGGGCAGACAACACGCTCGCCAACTATGGGCTCTTCGGCCTCGGGATTGCGGTGACCGGCGGTTGGGTGCTTGTTGTGTTGGGGGTCGGGTAACAACGACGGGTGCAGTATTTCTATCGGGGTTATTGCCGACGAATGGCTGCTCTCCCGTGCGCAAAAGTGGATCTACAGATCCTCGGTCGGACAACTCTGATCTGTGAATGCGTCGGGGTTGCTGTAGGTCGCATCCCATTTTGCTCGAATATGTTGATGCACATCGCGCTCGGTGCCCGAACGCAGAAAGATCCAAAACTCGTCGTCTTCGGGTGTTTTGACTGCCCAGGCACCATCCTCCGCCTGACGGTATTCGACGAGTTTTCTGTTCTGCCGGTGTGGGCCGCGGGTGACCATGAGCGAACCGGTGGTGCGATCAGCGCCGGTGTCGTGCGTCTTGTCGCCATCGGTCTCTGTCGACGCGGTCTCGACCGGTGTGATGGTTAGCTGCACAACCGCAAGGCGGTCTTCTGGGATCCCCAGCTGCTCGGCAACACCGGACAGCTTCTCAGCTGCTTCTTCGCGGCTATCGCTGCGTACGATACCGTCGTCGGTGTGGCAAATACCACCGTCCTCACGGTCGTAGACGGCATAGTGCTCTTCCTGTGTAACGGTGCGATTTTGCTGACCCGGCTGTGAGCTTGCAGGCATTGGGCTTGTCCTCGTAGTGGAACATCGTCAACTGCAGCAACTATTCTCCGCACGATGCCGTCAGTCAGATCGGTTCGATTTGCATCTTGGTATTCCAGCAAATTAATAATACGGAATCGTCACCCAGCATACAACACGGCAGCTCAGTGTGCTTTCTTCTTGGATCCACACGCGCTTCGACGAGTGAGTGGAGCGAGAGACGTGATCGCTTACTCCTCGTGTGTGACAACATTCCGGAATTCAAACCGCGCGCCCCCATCATCACTTGCCGTGACTGCAACCTCCCACTCCATCGCACGGGCGATTTGTTTGACGATCGCCAACCCAAACCCAGTGCCATCGGTATCGCCTGACGACCCGGCCTCAAACACCGACTCACGGCGATCCTCGGGGATGCCATCGCCATCATCCTCTACATAGAAACCATCTGAAAGTGCGCCGACCCGAACCGTCACATCCGCGCCCCCATGATCGACGGCATTCCGAAAGAGATTCTCCAAGAGCTGTCGGAAACGGCTTGGATCTGCTTCGATCGTCACGTCACTCGCAATCTCCAGCGTCCCCGTTTCAGTAGCAACTGTTTCCCAACAATGGGTGGCTTCCGTGTCCAGAGCAACAGGCCGCAATGTATCGACATCGTCCCCTTGTTGGGCGAGCGTGAGCATATCATCAACCAGATCCAAGCCGCGTTGGATGCTGCCGGACGCACGTGACAGCCGCTCGCTGTCGAACTCGTTTTGCGCCAATTGGAGTTGACCATAGGCCGTATTCAAGGGATTTCGAAGATCATGGGCGACGATATTCGCATACTCTTCAAGCCGCTCGTTTTGATGCTGGAGCGCTTGTTCCCGCTGTTTTTGCTCGGTGACATCACGGTACAGCCACAGGCTGGCCTGTCCACTCGGGAGCGTATACGGGGCGTAATCGCGTTCAACCACGCTGTCGTCAGCAAGGACAAGTTCTTCATTTGTTACAAAGTCCCGCTGTTGGAGATGGGTCTCAGTCTTCTCGATAAATTGCTCTGGCTCAGCGAATCGGTGTTGGATCTCCTTAGCGGCACGCGCACAATCACGTCCGATCAGCTCCTCGCCGTCTATCGGGACGCCAAGTGTCTCACCAAGTTGGTCGTTGGCGAGGATGATTTCTCTGTCAGCGTCCTCAATGAGCACCCCCATCGGGAGATTGTCAACCATCGTCTGGAGGACGGTGTTTGTCCGTTCAAGCTCCTGTTTCCGTGCCTTTCGCTCGGTGATATCGGTATACCAGGCGAATGTGTATGCGGGGTCGTCATCGGCCGTCCCAAATGGAATGACGTGTAACAGAAACTCACGAACACCCGTTGCCGTCTCACGTTTTACCTCTGAAATGATTGAGTCGCCGGCCAACGCTCGCTGTCGATACTGCTTGTGTTCCTCTAATCCCTCTTTTGGCACGACAGCGTCGGCGACATCTGACCCGATAACTTGGTCTGCGCTATAGCCAAACACATCGGTAAAGGCCTCATTAACGTCGATGATGCGGTGGTACTCTGGGTCAGTTTGATCAACAGCTATCACCGGCGTTGGCGCGTTCGCAAAGAGGGCCTGATGGCGGTTGCGCTCCTCGCGAAGCGACGCTTGCAGCTCTAATGAGTGAATTGCATGGCCAATGTCATCGCCGAGTTCCGACAGGAGTTGTTGTTCATGCTTGGTGAATGCGTTGGGCCGATCAGCGTAGACGACTAATTCACCATACAGGGTCTCTTCGTACGCCAAGGGGGTGGCAGCCACAGCTTTGTAGCCGCGTTCCAGTGCTTCATCGCGCCACGGTTCGAACGTCGGATCGTCCGACACATCTTGGGAGACTGCCACCCGCTGGTCACGGATGGCCGTTCCACCAGGCCCCCGGCCAGTGGCCGTCTCGTCGACGGTCACGGTAATGGCATCTAGGTAAGCTGCTTCGATCCCAGCTGACGCTCTGGGGATCACCTCCTGGGTAGCCTCATCGACGCCCCCAATCCATGCAAACCGGTATGGGTCGGCGTCGCTGATGATCTCACAGACACGCGTTTCTGCCGCAGACCGGGATTCAGCCCGGACAAGTGCCTGATTGATATCGTTGACAAGATTTCGAATCCGCTGGAGGTCAGACGCCCGCCTGGTGGCGTGATACTGTTCGACAGCATTGGTGATCCGATTGATCAACACCTGGTGGTGCTCGAAGGCGGTCTTCTTTTGCAGATAGTCGGTCGCACCGGCGGCGATCGCGTCGCTGGCAACGTCTTCATTTCCTCTTCCGGTCAACATAATAAAGGGGAGATTTGGATGGGTCTCACGAATGGTCTGCAGAAACTCAATGCCGGTCTCCCCCGGCAGTTCATAATCAGCCACAACGCAATCGGGGGCTGCCGCTTCGATCTGCTCGATACCCTCACTCGTTGTCGTCGCAGTCTGAACGGTGATCCGGCTCTCTGCTTTTTCGAGTAAATCAGCTACCACAGACAAAAACTCCGGATCATCGTCGACATGGAGAATATCGATACCGTCTGGGTCAGCCATACCCCTCTCTATTGATGGAAGTGATATCAATTGTGGTCATATATATTAGCAGTCTAGAACATAAGCCTGCCAAGACAGCAATCGCGGGGATTCGTCGATTGCATCGGTGATTCACAGGCGGTACAAGGCGGATGCCCCAACCCTTGCGGTCGGGGAGGAAGCCGACGCTACACATTTGTCGCCCGTGGTTACTGTCTATTCTTGAGAGCGCTCACCGAACTTGCGGCTGTGCTGTTCATTAGATACAGTATAGCGGGAACTGCCACCTTTTTTACCCAGTTTACAATATCTTTCACGTAACCACCCTCTCAGTATGACGTTTCAATTACACCCACAAGTGCCTGTCCTTGGTGTGACGCTACTCCTCACGATGATACTACTGCTCTATAGCTTTCAACAGTATCATCAACGCCGTCGGACACCAGAACTTCTCAGTTTTATTGGACTACTGTTTGCGATCAATCTCTGGCAGCTTACGGCTATTTTCATTCACACGGTAACGATCCCAGCATTCATCTTAGCCGGTATCAACTTCGGCAATGCCGTCGTCGCGCTTCTGTTTTCATACTCGTTGGCGTGGTTTGCGCTGACATATTCAGGGTATACGCGTTGGGTCAATCGATGGACAGTGGGGTTTGCTGTTGTTACGATCGGTGCCACCAGTTTGCTGGTGCTTATCGAGCCAGAGTTATGGACTGAGGTCAACGGGGTCACTACACGAGGGCCAGTGACAATTGCGGGGATCACCTTCGCTGAGTGGATCATCCTCGATCGGACACTGGAACCGGCGTTTCGCGTGTTCCTCTTGTACAACTACCTGATCACGGTCGTAAGCGGCGGTATCTTAGGGCGGTATCTCCTCAAAAACAAGGGCGATATTTACACTGGCCAGGCTGTTGCACTTGGTGTCGGTGCCGGGGCTCCGATCGGCGTTAGTACGCTCTTGTTTCTTGGTGTCGTCCCCCCAACATGGAACCCGACGCATATCGCCTTCGGGGTAACCGCTGTCGGCTTTGCGGTGGCTATCTTTCGGTACCGTCTTCTTGGCGTTGCTCCGATCGGACGACAGCAACTCGTTGAACAACTCGCCGATCCGGTGGTCATGCTTGATGACACCAACCGCGTTGTGGACTGCAATCTCGCAGCCCGTGAGTTGGCAAACGCGCCAGCGGGCTGGCGTGGTATGTCGGCGGCAGCGTTCTTTGAGCCGCTCCCGGAGCCAGTTGAGTGGTTTATGACGGCTGAGTCTGGTGAACTTACTCTCAGTATGGCCGGCACGGAGCGAACGTACACCAGCGAAAGCGTGCCCATTACAAATGATTCGGACACCCACTCAGGGCAGTTGATTCGACTACATGAAATCACTGAGCAGAAAGCGCGTCAGCGACAGCTTCAAGAACAAAATGAGTATCTCGATGAGTTTGCGAGTATTATCTCCCATGAGCTCCAAAGCCCGCTTAACGTCGCTATCGCCCGGCTCAAACTGATCAAACGGGAGTATGAAAACGAGCGGATAGACGAGCTTGATCAGGCTTTGAGGCGGATGGACACATTGATCGAGGATCTGCTCACGATGGCTCGGAGTAGTCAATCAATCGAGGATACCGACCCAGTCGCCTTAGAAACGGCTGCCAAACAGCTTGGACATACAGTGATATTGATCACTGTGAGCTGACCGTTTCGATCCCTGATTCACTCCTGATTGAAGCCGATAGAGATCGGTTGTTCGAAGTGTTTGAGAACCTCTATGTGAATGCCGCTGAGCATAATGACACTCCCGTGTCTGTTCGTGTGGGATTGCTTGGAGCAGACAACACACCGCCTGGAGACGCCCAGCGTTCGGGGTTCTTTGTGGCCGATGATGGAAAGGGCATCCCGGCAGATAAGCAAGACACGCTGTTTCAGAGTGGGTATACCGACAAAACAAGTGGAAGCGGATTTGGCCTCGCGATCGTTCAGGAGATCATCTCCGCCCACGGTTGGGAGATAACCGTCACCGAGAGTACCGATGGCGGGGCACGATTTGAGATTTCTGGGGTCGATCTACGAAACGGATAGCCATGCTCTTGGCGCCTTCCCTCTGCGCTCGCCGTCGGAGGCTATAGTCCCTCGTGGGTCATTGGGACACTCCTAGAGGCACTTGCGGCCGCCGTTGGTGGACTCTGTTTTGTCATCCACGGACTCAGAGAACTCCGATCCTCGGAATCCGGATCGAATTTCATTACATGAATTCGGTATTTTGGGGGCCGTTTGTGAGATGCACCTCAAACGGCTGTGTACTGTGGTCATCCTGTTCGACGAGGTGCCAGTAGGTTTCAGCAATCGAGTCGGGATCCAACAACGTGTCAGGATCCCGCTCGGGATCGCGCGTCCGCAGGTCGGGCGTATCGATTTGTCCATCAAGCACAACGTGGGCAACATGGATTCCTTCAGGGCCGAACTCTTGGGCGATATCCATCGCCATGCCACGGGCGGCGAACTTCGCTGCGGTAAACCCAATCGTCCCCCCAAGACTCCGGACAGCCGATGTCGCACCGGTGAAGATGATCGTCCCGCCCCCGGTTGCAAGCATATCGTCGATAGCCTCCCGTGAACAGACGAACGCGCCACGTGCGTTGACCTCCCATGCAGTTTCGAACTCTTCCAGAGAGATATCGGTGAGTCCCTTCCATGCGGCTGCGCTGGCGTGGTTGACGAGGATATCCACGCTTCCGTAGGTTTCTCTGACCGTCTCGAAGCTTGATTCGATGGCCGCAACATCCTGCAAATCAGTTGGGACGGCCAGTCCGTCACCGGAATCCGGCAGGTCGTCAGCGAGTGCTTCGATATAATCCTCGCTCCGAGCGAACAGCGCGACATTACACCCATTGGCTGCGAAGGTTCGCGCTATCGATGCACCCAATCCCGGGCCGACGCCTGCGATTACGGCTGTCTGTGTCATACACGTGCTTGGATCCGTGAACCCAAAACAGTCTGGACTGGCAGATCGACACAGCCCCGACGCAACTTCGTGATCTCGGCTGATCGCTGTCGTTTTGACTGATCGCCTCTAAGAGATAGTGTGCTTTGCCTGCAATTCTTCTCGTGTGCTGGCTGCGAAACAGTCTATGCGGATATTGAGAAGCCTCCGGCGTGTGATGTCTGTGAGAGCGGCCAATTCAACAAGCTCGAATCGGAGGCACAGGCGATATCGTATTTTACCTGATCCTGACCGTCCCCAATTGATTCATTCCGCCCACCAAACGACAGCCAGTTCAGCAGCGGGGTAGTGGCTGGTGTGATGTTTGGCGACGAGTCAACCAGCGAAGCCGGTGGCCCCTCAGACCACGATATCGAAGTTGCTTGTAGTAGATGACACGGGTTTCTCCTACCAATAGGACGCGCAGAATTCCAACTGTTCGGGCAAGATTCTGACCGAAGCAGTGAAATCATCTTATTGGCTGCTGCCAAGAACTGCTGTGCCAGCTGTAGAGGTTCAATCTTGCATGTAATTTAGCAACAACATCGATCCAAAAATTGCAATAGAGGAATTATTATTATCAACGCTTTGTTGAGCCAATTTATGGAGGCAACGCCTCAACATACTCCTGTTGATCGGTTTGTAGACCGTATCGGTGGTGAGTCGTTGTTTCAAGTGGTTCCCTTCCTTGACGATCCACTTGTAATATATGCGGCCGTTGTCGTTTTTTATGAACAAATAATTAATCAGACTGTCCGGTTTGCAACAGGGTACGGGTATTTTTTCTTAGACAACCCACTTTGGCTACTTCGGCCTATTCTGTTGATTGGCGCAGCGGCCGTCACTCAGTTACTTCATGATAGGTATGCTGCTGCAATTGACGAAATGAAGCTGATTGAACGGGCAGAGAACCCTCAGCAATTTAAGAAACTCACTTCGTCTCGCTTGACAGCAGGAATCATGATCGCTGGCATTGGTTTTACGATAGCGAATGCCTTGTTAATTATCGGACTTCCTACCCTCTATGATGCCGGCGGTATCGCTGATGTTATCCAGTTCTTAGTGATTATCCCATTCGGCTATGCACCCATTTTTGCGCTCTTCCTTTCAACGTACATTGCCGTTGAGATACTTGTTCCACGCCGGATTGCAGCCTCAAATATTGGGCTCTACTATCATGATCCAGAACAACTGGGCGGCATGCGCCCAATAGGAGAACTCGTCAAGCTCGCGTATTATTTCCTCATTATCGGGCTGATTCTATATGCAATTGCCCTTTACGGGCCGTATCTCCTTCGAGACTATTTGTCGTGGGCTGTCGCACCGGGTCAGATCGCAAATATCCTATTCACAGCGGTTTGGATTGTGACGCTTACGACGATGGTCTATGGGCTTCATACGCTTCACAAGTTCATGCGACGGCAAAAGCGAGAAAAAATTCAACAGCTGGATGATAGAGCCCGTGAGTTTGTCGATGAGCCGTGGGATATCGAACAGTTTGAGCTTCGGGAAGAAGCGCAAGAAGACTATGAGGATCTGCGAACCCGGATGGAACTAGTCTCGGCAACCAAAGAATACCCTGCAACGTTTACGATGTGGGCACAACTCACTGTCGGTGTCATCGCTCCAAAAGCAATCCAATTGATCCTGTCCAATCTCTGAATGAGGGTTTCAAACACTCATTATAGCCCTTCGTAGTCTTCACTCATCAGGCACTGTCGATTGTAATTGAGGGGAACATATGCTGACCATGCGCCCTCCATCTTGCAAGCTTTTGATCGACTTATTCGATATCGAAGCGGTCGAACAGTGCCAGATACAGCAGGAATCTCGGTTAGGTATTCCCGAGCCCTCCATCGACTAAGATCGACTCACCGTTGACGTAGGCACTCAGGTCACTGGCGAGAAACAGTGCGACATTAGCAATCTCTTCGGGTTGGCCGAAGCGACCGGCGGGTGTCGCACCCAGCATCGCCTCTTGGAGTTGCTTGCCAGCTTCGCCTTCTCCCATTCCCCCTTGTTCTAGCATCTGGGTTTCGGTGAAGCTTGGCTTGATTGCGTTGACGCGAACTCCATGGCCACCAAAGACATCAGCCAGCGCGTAGGTCAGTGATTTCACTGCCCCTTTCGAAGCGGTATAGATCGTCTGGTAAGCTGCCCCTTGATCTGCCGCCAGGCTTGCCATGTTGATGATTGTCCCGCCATCGTCGTTTTCGATCAGCCGTTCGCCGGCGACCTGCGCCCCGAAAAAGACGCCTTTGACGTTGATATCCATGAGCTGATCGTACTCCGCTTCTGTGATTTCGAAAAAGGGTGTCTCACTGTGGATCCCGGCGTTGTTGACCATGATATCGAGGCCGCCGAGCTCTTCGGCGGCGTCAACGGCGGTTTCCAAATCTGCCCGCTCGGTTACATCACACTCGACGAAGACCGCCGTTTGGTCTGTCTCGGTCGTGATCTGTTCGTGGGTCGGTTCGCCACCTTCTCGTGGTGTTTCGCGGACATCAGCAACGACGACATCGGCACCGTGATCGGCAAACGTCAATGCGATCCGACGGCCGATGCCGCTTGCGCCGCCTGTCACGACAGCCGTCTGGTTTGTGAGTAATTGATTCATTGTACTTCCTCAGTTGCTTGTGGACTGATGTCGATCATACGTGACACAGTACCACAACGCAAGTCAACGATGTATAAACATGATAGTTTTGCAAGAAAGAAAATTCAAGCGAGGCAGGGACAGTCAACGGTGTCAGGAATCGTCAACGTCCAGGTCACCGGTCAAGCATGCGTGAGCCGTCTCGGGTTCAAGCTCCATACCTATCGAGAGAGGCAAAACTGGAGGAAACAGCGGTCGCCGTTTGGCTTACTTCTCGGCCGTTGGTAATTTCACAATAAATATACTCCCTTCGGGGTCATTACTCTCAAAGCTTATTTCACCGCCATAGCGGTCAACGAGTGTCTGAACGAGATACAGGCCCAATCCAGTTCCTTGACTCTCAAGCCCGCATTCATCTTTATGGAAAATATCGTCCTTCTGATTTTCAGGTATTCCCGGGCCGTTGTCAGCGACTTTTACCGTGGCAACAGTATCGTCACTAGATACTGTCACTCTTACCTTTGGAGTCTGTTTGTCGTTGTGATAAATAGCATTCGTGAGTAGATTACGGAACACAGAGCCGAGCATATCATCCGCTAACACATCTATCTCTGGGATGGTCTCTTCGATTGTCACCACAGCGGAGTCATCAGCTGATTGTATAGATTCTACTTCTCTACTCAAAACTTGTCTCAGATCGGTTGGAACCCGCTCATAGTCAGTTTCAAGCAGCGTCTCTGTGACCTCTCGTGCCGTGTCAGTGATGTTGATACTACTCCGAACACATTCTAAGGCCTTCTGGACGTGGTTCTGTCCGTCTTCAACAGAGTCTTCTAACATCCGCAGATGGCCACGTACCAACTGAAGATCATTGCGGATATCGTGCCGCACAACGCCATTCAAGAGGTTCAGATTATCTCGCTGGCGTTCAAGTTCCGTTTCGTATTCTTTGAGTTCGGTAATGTCTCTTCCGTAGCCTAACACTGCGTCTTCTCCGGTGCCAGGTACCTCATATGGGATTTTCGTGGTTCGGAGTATCTTGGTTTCACCATCGGCGGTGGTCAACTCCTCTTCAGAGATAGTCTTTGGATCTCCTGATTCGATGACCGCTTGATCGTCCGCTCTGAACGTGTCTGACTCTTCGCCTGATGGGATCACGTCTTGTTCGTGAGACCCTTCTACCTCTGTCGGTGTCATCCCATACATGGTGGCTGTCGTCTCGTTGGCCAGTAAGTACTCGCCGTCGTAGTTTTTGACAAAGATCAAATCTGGCACTAAATCGATAATCTCTCGCAGTTGCTCACGGGCTTGTGTAAGCTCTGTTTCGACGGCTTTCCGGTCAGAAATATCGATATGAATGCCGACTGCTCGAACTGGGTGGCCCTGATCATCGCGTTCGAACACCCGCCCCACATCTCGGATCCATTTCCAGTCGTCGTCAGCGGTTCGCATCCGGTGTTCGGTATCATAATAGTCGGTTTCGCCCGCGAGATGGGCATTTAGGGCGGCTTCAACGGACTCACGATCATCGGGATGGATCCGTTGTTCCCATTCTGTGAGATCAGAACTGATCGCTTCAGGATCGTAGCCCAGCATCGTAGCCCAATTATCATTGAACTCCACGTCATCGGTCTGGGGATTCCAATCCCACACCCCAAGGTTTGCCCCATTGACCGCCAGCTCGAAGCGTTCTTTGAGCTCCTGGAGTTCGCGTTCCCGCTGTTTTCGATCCGTAATATCGGATTGAATTCCGACGACCCGTGTTGGGGTATCACTGTCATCGTATTCGACGACCCCCTGTGCTTGGATCCACCGTTCGGAGTCATCTGGCGGTTGAACTCGAAAATCAATCTTGTACTGCTCGCCGGTCTTGATAGCCTGTTCAAGCTGCTCCGAAACACGGTTTATATCCTCAGGGTGAATCCGATCTTCATATCCAGGCCGATACCGCACGTCTGATTCAACGGGCTGGTCGGCAGGGATGGTATCGCCACCTGACTCATCATCGGTCAGCCTGGTTCCGACTCCAACGTAGGCGCTCGGAGAGTCATTTGGATCGTACCCAAACAATCGCTCACTTGTCTCATCCCAGTAGATGGTGCCCGTGTCGAGATCTAGTTCCCAGATTCCTGTATCCGTCTCCGACAGCGCGAGTTCAAACCGTTTGTTCAGATCTGCGAGTTCTTGTTCCGTCCGATACTGCTCAACAGCGATTTCGATCCTGTTTGCGAGCAACTCAAACTGGTCGCCCCCGCTTTCTTTGCGTTTGTATTCGGTCACTCCTGCAGAGATAGCTTCACTGGCGATGCTTTCACTGCCTTCACCAGTAAACAGAATAAACGGTAGCTCGGGGTGGGTGTCCCGAACCGTTCGCAGGAACTCGATTCCATTCTGTCCAGGCATATCGTAATCAGAGATGACACAATCGATTGATTGGGAGTCGATGATTTCCATACCCTCAGAAGCATTGGTCGCAGTCTCGACGATGAAGTGGTCGCCAGCAGTCTCGATACGGTCTGCTGTGAGATCGGTAAAATGGGGATCATCGTCGACATGGAGGATTTGAATAGTGGAATCTGTCACTGGTTAATGCCCATAATAATGCGAAATAAATAGTTTACCGAAGATATTAATTGAATAAGTGAATATATTGGCTCTCATGCAAATTATATTGAAACGTTGAATACCTGGTTGACAAAAAATTCCCCGATGACCCCAATCGATTTACTCCGTGACACACTGTGTCATGTATGCGACTCCCAGAAACACGCGATCTTTTTGCACGGAAACTTCAGTTTCCTGTGACACGAGCGACAGTGTTAGACACGGTTGGTGACACTGTACTTCATGCACCAGGTGGGGAGAACAAAACGATTGGCGACGTCATAGAGCGGTGCGAAACTGACGAGTTTGAGTCAGCTGATACGCTCTATGGCAGTCTGATGACCTTCGTCGGCGATGAGTTTATCGGACGGAAATTCTACGATGATCGAGGTGGCATCGGGCCCTCACAAGATGACGATCAGGAGGTGAATTTCTGATGAGCGTCACACTCGTGTCTGGAGTCACCGGTGTGGGTCTCTCCAGTGTGTGTCAGGCCGTTCGAGGCAAGCTCGCAGATGACTACAAGCTGATTAACTTCGGTGACGTGATGCTTGAACAAGCTGCGACTGCCGGGATAACGACTGATCGAAGTGAACTGGCGACTCTCACTCAAACACAGACCCGTCGGCTCCAACGGCGGGCGGGTGAGTTCATCGCGGATGAGGCTACTCAGACGAATATTATCCTATCCACGCACTTGGCGGTTGAAACTGAAAGTGGCTACGTACAGGGACTGCCCGATGAAGTGTTGGATGATGTTGCGCCGAAGGCGTTTATCCTCGTTGAGGCCGATCCGGAAACTATTCTGAACCGCCGAGCTGAAGCTCATTCAGGGGCTGCGACTGCCACCGAGCGCAAAATTGCGTTCGAACAACACCTGAACCGATCCGCTGCACTCCAGTATGCACGAGATCAGGACGCACCGGTACAATTCCTGAAAACGAAGGCAGTATAGCGGAAGCGGCCGACCGATTAGCAGCCAACCTGTGATATCTCCTTCGGGTTGAAACTACGCTCTTGTGGCGTAGATTGTTGGTGAATCATAGCGCAGTTTCGAGGATTATTTTGAGTGCTTCTTTTCCTGGCTTTCGGAACACTTCACGGCGGAGCTGAAATGCTCGAAGATATGGCGTGAGCCTGTCCTTAGAGATCCTCGATGTGGCGAGAGCCACCGTCGCGCCAGCGAATCTGTCTCAGTAGATTCGCGGCCCGACGCTCCGAGACGAACGTCTTGATTGGTATCATCGTTCGTCGGGTGACGCGGTCGCGTCACCCCTGCCTGCTGTGACTTCTAACTACTGCTGAGAAGGGATCAACAATCCTCTACCCAAGAGCGATCGCCTATGGCGAGTACGGCGATCCGGAGGGGAACCCGATTGTGTTGTTCCACGGTACGCCTGGCTCTCGATTGTTAGGGGCACTGTTTGACGACATTGCGGCAACAGCCGGCGTCAGACTACTCACATTTGATCGACCGGGGTTTGGCCAGTCAGATCCGTGTCCAACGCGATCGATCACCGACGCCGGGGAGTATGTCACGACTGTCCTTGACGATGCTGAGATTGAGACAACGGCCCTGCTTGCCTTCTCAGGGGGCAGTCAACATGCGATTGCCACCGCGGCTACCGATGATGATCGAGTTGCAAGGATCGACATCGTCTCCGGAGCAACCCCACCAGCAGCCAGTGAGCTACGCCTGCGATGCAGCGGGCTCTCGGAATGCTTGCTACACACACTCCGACAGTGCTTCGTGGCCTCTTTCGAGGACAGGCTTGGATGGCAACCCGACGTGATCCCTCGTTTGTCGTATCGCAGTATCGAGGTGCCGACCCTGACACCCCAATTGATGAGCAGGTGGCGGCAGTCGTCAAGGCGGATTTCCTCGAAGCAGTTGCGAACTCACGACAGGGTGTGGTCACTGAATTCCGGAATACAGCAACAGAGTGGGAAATTGAGTTCAGCGCACTCGATGTCCCGATAGTCATCTGGCATGGCGACAATGATACAAACGTCCCAATCGAGAATGCCCAGCAGTTTGCCGAAGAAACGAATGGAGCGCTAAGAGTAACCGAGAATGGAGATCACCTCCAAACACTTGTTGAATCCGTTCCTACAATATGTGAGGCGTGGGGTAAGTGATCAATCCCAGCCTAAGCTAACCAACAATGAGGTCAAACAGGGGCAAATAGTTGGTTAGCTATGTTTGGCAGTATATTGTTTGAGGGCCTGTTTGATTGCTTCCGATCGGTTGGTAACACGGTTTGCAGCCACACGCATCAATGCTGGCGGCGAATAGCCGTCCGCATAGCCGAAGATCCGATGGACTGCTGCTGTGGGAACGGCGACCGGAATGAAATCCGCTACTGTGTAGATTAGTGGCGTGGATGTATCGTCCCACACTGTCGTCGTAGCCCACTCGTTGTCGTCCTCGAAGGTGGTTCCGATCCGGCCAACGCCGATGTATTCGCCATCCTGATGGAATGCAACCAGATCACCCGCGGTCATCTTTTCGAAGGTATCGGCCCTACTTTCGGGGGCCCCGAAGAAACGTACTGACTCCAGTTCAGCAATCTGTTCAGGCAGCTCTGGGTATTCATCGGTCTCGACTGCTGAGCGAACCGTCGCATCGAAATCCGTGGGTGTGGATCGTGCCAGAAAGATATTGGAACTCACACAGATTTGTTACGTTAGAAATGATAAATACTCTCTGGAACGTTTTTATCTCCACTCCAGGTGCAACCATCAGCCGCAAATCGATGACGCCACGATCAAGGTTGCTGACGATAGTGTCGAAGTCGAAAGTGATTGATTCCAGCAGTGGTAACCTCATATCTACATTGTCTGGCTCTGCCTATCGTCACAGGTTGTACGTGAGCCCCTGTCGGCTACAAACGATGAGGACGTACAGTTAGCTTACAGCCGAAATCTCAATTCCACCGCTGTTGAATGCGAGAGTTGTACTATCTACGACGGCGTGAAATCGTTTCCGATGGTGGCCGTCGGGGTCAAGTGCAACAGTACTCTCGATCAGCCCCGTTGATTCAAGCGAATTAAGCCGGCGGGAGATCGTCGGACGTGACGCATCGAGTTCGTCAGCTAATACCCACCACTATCCTCAAAACATCGGCCACATTTTGTCGTCGTTGTTGAGACAAGTTGATCAATGGCGGCCTGACTGAGTTGGTCTTTTGAGAGGTTATTCGTTGCTCCACAGGGACTTTCGAGTGTTTGTTTGCCTACCTCTTGTTTGTGGACTGTGTTTGATGCCTCGTTTAGAACACCATCCATGGGGTCATTACTCAGACAGGACATATGATCTATCTGCTTGTCTGACCAAGACGGTTATATATGGCTGTCTGAGGGGGTGCATAGGGTGATTGAGAGTATCCATCTAGCCGGTTCTTCGTGACAGCCCACAGGTAAAGCGGTTGCATTCGTGGTAGCAAAATCCAGTAAAAACGAACCTCAAATTTCACTGGCTACCTCTCTTGCATAATTATCGGTATCCACCATGCAATTTGCATAAGTTGCGCAAAGTCGTTCTTTTGACCATGGTAACACGGCGTGTCACACTCACCGAATCTGTGGGGTCGCATCCGGTTGGCACCACTCTTGAAGTATCAAACGTGTATGGCTCGTATCACGTGTACGATTACAGGCTCTCAGGGCCAGACACTGATAGTGACACTGTCGAAGTCACCAGTGATAGATTAAAGAATCAGTCGAAACAGTGCGAAAAGAATAGCGGAAAGACTGGCCTTTCACATGGTGGTTATTATTAGAAGCAAAGCCATCAAGGGTAATTGCCACATAAGCGCCGCGTATTCAACACTGGCGGATCATTTAATCTGGTAGTTGACAAATCCCGGGTGACCGATACGGAGGCTGCATTCAGCAAATCAATCGGTCGGTATCGTACTCCCTGCTCACCTGGTCAGGAACGATATATGACGAATCTAAATCATAGCGAAATAAAACCGGGCACATCATAGATTTGGGATTCAACCCGAATCCGAATATGTTCGATTGATGTACCACCCGATAAGAAGCCGCATATCTGTTGATAGGGTGGCACCCCATTCATCCAGATAGAGGGAACGCCCATGACACAACAACCCACAACAGATCGACGAACCGTACTGAAGACCGCCAGCGTCGGCGGTGCGATAGTGGCTGCAGGGTGTATGGGATCGGCTGCACCAACGGCTGACGAGAATACCGTCGATGGCAGCTCAACAACGACTGCTGAGGAAGCACTCCCAGAAGCGAAGTCAGTCGATGCCGACCGCGTGGCTGCGGATCCAACCGATATTCCGGCCCCGATCGACCGCTCGGAATCACGCGAACACGATATAACGCTTACTGTCAAGGAGGTGACCGCCGAAATCGAGGAAGGGGTCACGTTCGATTACATGACCTATGACGGCCAAGTTCCGGGGCCGATGGTTCGGGTGCGCCAGGGTGACACAGTCAATCTCACCTTCGAGAACCCCGAGGGCAACGACCTCCCACACAACGTGGATTACCACGCCGTGTATGGCCCTGGTGGTGGTGCGGAGGATACGACAACAGCACCCGGAGAGGATGCAGAAATCCAGTTTACTGCAACCTACCCTGGTGCGTATATCTACCACTGTGCGGTACCGAATATGGACATGCATATCAGTGCGGGCATGTTCGGATCGATCCTCGTCGAACCGAAAGACGGCCTCCCTGAGGTTGACCACGAGATCTACCTCGGGCAACACGATGTCTACACAAAGGGTGATACTGGCGAGGAAGGTCACCACGGGTTCGACATTGACTCGATGATGCGGGAGAACCCGACGTACGTCCTGATGAACGGAGAGAAGTATGCGATGACGGCCAACAACCATGGCCACGCACTCGAAGCTGAGACTGGTGAGACAGCTCGTGTCTACTTCGTCAACGGGGGCCCGAATCTCACCAGTAGCTTCCATGCGATCGGCAACGTCTGGTCGCGGCTCTATCCGAAAGGATCGTTAAGTACTGAGCCCCAGACAGACATCGAAACAACATCAGTCGCACCCGGGACAACAACCGCTGCGATGATGGAGTTCCCGGTGCCTGAAACAATCAAGCTTGTCGACCACGCGCTCACACGAGTCGCCCGCAAGGGCTGTCTCGCGACGGTCAACGTTGGTGGTGCTGAAAACCCAGAAATTTACACCGCTGATCCGTAGCACCGTGTTGATCGTCGCTCTGGTCGCTTTATTTTCGTTCTGATAGTCCACGGAGATGTCGAGGAGTGAGGGCAGAAAATAAGACAAGAAACTGCCGAACACATTCGGATTGTATACCAATCGGTGACAGTTCCATCCCTCATACATGACCCAGTAGTGTGAACGGCCGATTGTATGCAACTACAACGAAAGACAATCGCGAAGGTGATCGCCGTTGCATTCGTGTTTAATCTCCTCGTGATGGGCGGTGGGGCCTGGTTCGCGTACCAGGAAGCACCACCGATTCCTGAGGAAGTCGTTGGCCCAGACGGTGAAGCGCTGATGACTGGTGAAGATATCAGAGAGGGAAAGAAAGCCTTCCAGCAGGGCGGATTGATGAACCATGGGTCGATTCTCGGCAATGGTGCCTACTACGGTGCTGATTACACAGCCGATGCATTATCACTGAAGACCGAACACATGCGGGACTATTATGCCCGTGACCAATATGGCTCAGACTACGAGTCGCTCCCGTCCGATCAACAAGCCGCAATCGGTGATGTAACCGAGCAAGATCTGTCACAGTCCTACGACGGCGGTGCGATTGAGTACAGTGCTGCCGAACTCTATGCCCACCAGCAGGTGCGACAGGAATATGTTGAGCGGTATCACGAGGGCAGCCACGCCCGAGGCATCCCGGAAGGGATGATCGACTCGGAAGCTGATGCCGAGCAGTTTGCGGATTTCGCGATGTGGACGGCATGGTTTTCTCATACCGATCGTCCTGGTGGTGACAACTCGTATACGAACGAGTGGCCATACCAACCTGACGCTGGGAACGATGCGACCGGCGCAGCGATGACATGGAGTGTGATTGCGATGATCCTACTCGTCGGTGGAGCTGGTGGCGGCATCTGGCTGTACACCGCGGTAAGCCTACCTGAACCCTCCTCAAAAGGCATCTCGGTGCCGAAACCAGGTGACGTGAGTGTGTTCCCCAGCCAGCGGGCAGCGTTACGGTTTATCCCTGTTGCTGCGGGGTTGTTCTTGGCGCAAGTGTTATTGGGTGGGTTGCTAGCTCACTTCTATATCGAACGGGCTGGGTTCTTTGGCATCGAAGAGATTTTTGGAATCCATATTCTCCAACTCCTGCCGTTTGCCATCGCCAAGACGTGGCATATCGATCTGGGAGTGTTGTGGATCGCGGCTACGTGGCTCGGGGCAGGACTCTTCTTGCCACCACTTCTCACCGGTCATGAACCCAAGCGACAATCGACATACATCAATGTGCTCCTCGGTGCGATCGTCGTCGTCACCGTCGGCGGCCTCGGCGGGATCTGGCTTGGCGCGAACGGCTACATCGACGGCGAACTGTGGTGGCTCATCGGCAACGAGGGCCTGGAGTATTTGGAGGTTGGCAAGCTCTGGCAGTTTGGGCTGCTGGTCGGCTTCGGTCTCTGGGCGGTTCTCTCAATTCGAGGGCTGAAGCCGTTGCTCGACCGTGAGCCGGTCTACGGGCTGGCTCACATGATCCTCTATGCGGGTGGTTCGATCGCGCTGTTGTTCACGGCAGGCTTCTTCTTTACTCCCGAGACAAACATCGCCGTCACCGAATTCTGGCGGTGGTGGGTCGTCCACATGTGGGTGGAGGGTGCCTTCGAGTTTTTCATCGTCGCTATCATCGGCCTGACGCTGGTTTCGATGAATCTTCTCAAACGCCGAAGCGCGGAGAAGGCGGTGATGTTGCAGGCCCTGCTCGTAATGAGTACGGGCGTCATCGGCGTCTCCCATCACTACTGGTGGATCGGAATGCCCGATATGTGGATCCCAATCGGCAGCGTGTTCTCGACGCTGGAGCTCCTGCCGCTGGTGTTCATCCTCTATGAGGCCCTCGGCCAGTATCGTGTGATGGACGCCTCGGGTGGCTTCCCCTACAAACTGCCGTTTATGTTCATCGTTGCCAGCGGTGTCTGGAACTTCGTCGGTGCAGGTGTCCTGGCTTCTTCATTAATCTCCCGTTGATCAACTACTACGAACACGGCACCTACCTCACCGTCGGCCACGCCCACGCAGCGATGTTCGGCGCGTTCGGCTTTCTCGCGTTGGGCATGGTGACCTACATGCTTCAATTATCGATCAATCCCGATCGCTGGGATGGCTCGTGGCTGCGGGCCGCATTCTGGGCCTGGAACGTCGGCCTCGCGCTGATGGTATTCGTCTCAGTGCTCCCAGTGGGCTTCCTGCAGTTGGAAGCGGTGTTCACCGAGAGCTACGCCGCCGGTCGGAGTCTCGCGTTCTACAATCAACCGATCATCCAGAATCTGTTCTGGGCACGGCTGCCGGGGGATACGCTGATCATTCTCGGCACTGTGATCTATGCAGCCGATCTTATCCGCAAACGGTTCGTGCTGCGAGCCTCAGAAGACGACCCAGCGTCGACGACATGGCAGTTGCTGAGGGCGTCCTCAACGACGACTGAGACCATTCGGTTCGAACCGACTCGCTGTCGATTTCCGTTCGCTACTTCTCGGGAGTCGGATCCTCACTGCTGGGCGTCCCATCTGATGTCTTCGTCGCAGTCGGACGAAGCCGCCGGCCGAAGAGGGTGACCGACAGCGGATCGGGACTGTGCGTGTGGAGTACGAGGAGTATGTTGGCGGCGAACACGATGACGCCAGCCATGAGCAAGCCGCTCCCGGCAACGAGTATCGAACCGATCCCGAGGTAGTTTCCTCCAACGATGGCTCCCGTTCCCGTCGTCAGCAGCCCAAAATCGACAGCGGCCAGCCGGTCGCTGTACAAGTCATCAATCATTGGCACCGGCTCGTAGCCCAACTGGTCGCTGTAGCGGTCGACCCAGATGATGAACGGCACGATGTGATACAGCGTGCCGCAGATCACAAAGCCGACAACACCGATACCTAACAGGACGCCGGTTCGTGGCGCGCCGAACAGGGCTGCCTCCGCGAGCGGCGCGGTCAGCCATGTTGGCACTGCCAGTACTGCCCAGCCGGCAAGAGCACTGGCAACGACTGCATACCGCGAGAGCATTGGCGTCCACGGTACCTTTGTTTCGACCAGCCGGCGGGTGAGGATCACCGCGACGCCTACGAGTGTCGTACTGATGAGGAGGCCGCCGGCAGTCGCAAGCCACGCAACCCCGAACAGCCGGCCGCCGGCCAGCGCAAAAATACCTACCGGGTAGCCGACACCCTCGAACCGCTGGAGGTAGCTATCGAGCCCGTGGATCTGGGTTTGGGTAAACATCGTCGCCAGCTGGTAGAGCGCGCCGATGACCGTCATCAGTACAACCCCGAAACCAGCCAGCGTCGCATGCGTTGCCCGTACGGCGATCCGTGAGACACCAGTCATCGTGAACAGCGGTGTGGTGAAATCGACCGCAAGCAGAAACCCGAGACTAGTCACGAGAACGAGAGTGCCGACCGCGAATATGAAATGTAATTCAGTGATATCGAGAGACTCACATCGCCACAGCGTGCGGCCGATATTGTAGGCAAAACACCAGAACCCGACGAGGAGCACTGCGCCGAACAGCGGGGTAAGTGCCAACTCACCGAGCGTCAACACAGCGGCAAACCCCAACAACCCGGTGCCGACGAGCCACAGTTGTAGCGTTGCGAG
This sequence comes from Halonotius sp. GCM10025705, assembly GCF_042662885.1. Taxonomy (NCBI): domain Archaea; kingdom Methanobacteriati; phylum Methanobacteriota; class Halobacteria; order Halobacteriales; family Haloferacaceae; genus Halonotius; species Halonotius sp. GCM10025705. The sequence goes on from NZ_JBHSZD010000001.1 coordinate 467,665, forward strand.
CCGTTTCGAATACAGCGCAACGCCTGACCAGACAGGAATAAACTGCGTCATCGCACCCATGATGGTGATACAGACCCAGCCGGCGAGGACTAAATGGAGGGTTGCAAGCGGGAGCAACGAAGTCGGTGTCCCGGTCAGCGTTGCGATCCCACCAACCCCACCAACACAGAGGAAGCCGATAGCGACGAGAAAATGTCGCAACGGGATCCGCATCGGTGGCCCTCCGTCGGTATCAAGATCGGTTGCCAGTGTCGACATATCAGCCTCTTCAGGCCGAGCCGCCGTGCCGGTGTCCCCGAATACGTTCGGGTGGCAGTGTTTACCGTCCAACTATCAGTTTACTCGTCTGTTGGATTGAACAGTTCAAGCGCAGTTTCAACGGTATCATCGTCGTATGCATCAGCGCGATCAAGCACGGATACCGGTGCCGCAACAATCTCGTCGACGATCGCAGTAGCCATCGTTTCAAGAATCTCCTTCTCAGTGGTCGACAACGAAGAGTCAACGTCAAGCCGATTGTAGGCCTGCTGGAGTTCAGCCGTTTTGATCCGCTCGGCCTGTATGTGGATCGCCGCTTGAGCAACCGATGCATTGGTGTCGGTCGCTACCCCAGCCTCCTTGTCGTCTACTTCAGTCAAAAGTGTTTCAGGCGTATTCATAATCAGTCTGCAGTCGATGTATTGTGGTCAGTCGTTGGATGCGCTGGCAGTGGGCCCTCATACTCGTCAGGAACATACTCACAGAGTGGATCGGCCGCCATCGGGTCACCGGTGTACGCATAGGCCCGTGACCGACTCCCACCGCAGACATGTTTGTACTCACACGCACCGCATTTGCCGCCGAGTGCCTCCGGCTGGCGAAGCGACTGAAACAGTTCTGTGTCTCGATAGATATCGACGATCGAATCCGTCCTGACGTTGCCCGCTGATTTGGGGAGGAAGCCAGAGGGGTATACCTCCCCACGATGACTGACGAACGCAAAGCCGTTGCCTGCGGTGATCCCCATCCGTCGCCCAATCCCATCGTCTGGTGAAGTCTGTGGCCCGCTTGCGTTCTCCTGAGACATAGCCACCCGGCGGTAGTGTGGGGCTTCAGTTGTCTTGATCCCAAACTCAGCTTCCTCGTCGACCGCATAGAGCCACTCCATTACGGCTTCCGCACGTTCGGGAGCGATCGGTGTCAATACCCGGCCGCGACCGACCGGAACAAGAAAGAACACCGACCAGAGCACAGCTCCCACGTCGGCAACGAGGTCGCGGATCTCAGGCAATTGGTTCACCGTTTCGGCACAGACGGTGGTGTTGATCTGGATCGGGAGCCCGGCCGCCTTGGCTGCCGTGATCGCATCCCGTGTTTGGTCGAAACTCCCGGGCTCACCGCGGAACTCGTCGTGAGCGGCCGCCGAGCCGCCATCGATACTGACCGCGAACCGTCGGAGGCCGGCGTCGGCCAATCCCTGCACGCGATCGGCCGTCAGCGAGTCTGTTCCGCTTGGGGTGAGTGTCATCTGGAGGCCGATGTTGGTGCCGTACTCGACGAGCTCTCGGGTGTCGTTGCGGGCGAGGGGATCGCCGCCGGAGAGGACGACCAGCTGATTCTTGCCGAATTGACGGGCGTCATCGAGAAGCTGTTTGCCCTCCTCGGTCGTGAGCTCCTCGGGATGCCGGGTCGGTGTTGCGTCGGCGCGACAGTGTTTACATGCCAGTTCACAGGCCTGAGTCAACTCCCAGATGAGGACGAACGGCCGTTCCGTCGTATCAATGGCTCGTGGGTTCATGAGTCGGTGTGTCGGGTGTCGCTATCGTCTGTGGTATTCAATTGATGCTGGCACTCATCCTGTCGCAGGACGGAGCGAGATGGTCGGACGACCGTGTGGAATTGGTACGACTGGTAATGAAGCCGGGAAGGGCTAAACCACACTCCCGAATATGTTCCCCACAGAGAACCGACGAATGAGACGAACATCTTCGGGATCAACCTCCTTGTTCTCGCTACCCGAGACTGAATCGATGGGAAACACCGCTGACCCACTATCAACGACTGATGCACCGATCGATGCCCCACGAGAGACACTCGATGCTCGTGAGTTGCCACCTCCGCAGCCCCTACAAAAAACGCTCGAACGATTGACTGAGCTGGACGACGAGACGGTGTTGGTACAGCACAACGACCGCGCGCCACAACACCTCTTTCCAAAGCTGGACGATCGCGGCTACAGCTATGAGACGGTCGAAACAACGGACGCAGTCGTGACGGCGATCTGGCGCGACTAGCCTCCCCTCAATTTGAGCATACGTCCATAGTCGCGACACCCCTTGTCGACGACAGCGACGGCCCCCTTCGCAGCCGGGACAGAATGTCTGTTGACACGGGAGTTCGCCGATGAGTGATCGTGGGGTGGAACCACAGGTGAAAACCTCACGTAAGACGGGATTCTGCCTGCGTTGTCGCCGACTATTGTTTTGGGAACGTCGCGGCAAACTCGTTGTCGTCGCGCTGTTCGAGTTCATAGTTGTCGGCATCGAAGGCGTCGATCTCGGCCTGCATCTCGTAGAACAGTGGCTTCGGATCGTGATCGTTGATGATTGTCAGCGACTCGCCGGCATCTAATTCCTCGAAGGCAGCGTGGATCTTCGGGTGTCGTTGTTGCGGTGGGATCTCACGAACATCAAGCGTTGTGGTTGTCATACAGTCCCTGATAGTGTCCCTGTGGGTATGGGCCTGCTCCCGAAGATGTTCAGGTGGGTTCCCTCAGGCGTGACTGATCGCCACGCGCCACTCGTCGTCGTCAATCTGTGTGGTGTCGTATTCGTAGCCTTTCCGGGAGAGCACCGGGTACAGTGGTTTCGGCTCAAAGCTGTTGATCAAGAGGGCCGTCTCTTCATCACCAAGGCTGTTGATCGCGGCCATGATGTCACTAAACGGTTCGCCGTCGATTGCGCGTGCATCAACCGTTTGTGCGTATCCGTCTGCGGAGTCTACAGACATACCCTCACGTTACACCGAACCCCAGATACGGATTCTCCCGATAGTGTTCGGTTCTGATTCGGATTGACCACAGTCAGTGACGGGGGTCGCCGAACAACGTCCAAACAGTACTCTGGGCGATTTTGATCACAACATAGCCGAGAAGTCCCCACAGAAGAGCCACAGCAGGTGACTGAAGAGACACCCCGACTCCGGCGGCGATGATACCGACGGCGATTTGCGGCGGTGGCGTGATAGACACATAACTCACATGTCGGCGGAGGGCCCTCCCTCCTTTGACGAACATATTCGGATTCGATCTTATCCGTGTCAGTCACCAAGGAACAGCTATGGTAACGCAAACCCACGACGACGAACACGGCAACGATCACCCACACAGCGACGCCGAGCCGATCACCGACCATGTCCACGACACCTCGTGGTCAGCGAACCTTGAACTCCCACAGCATGGCGAGGATCAGGAACTCCTCATCCGCCAGGCCATCGACGCCATCGAACACACCGAGTCAGGGTACCACGTCAACCTCGTCACCCACGGCGACCACGGCCATCCCTCAGAGTATCTTTACGATGCACTCGATGCTGCCGACATCGACACCGAAATCGACTACGAGTATATCGAGCAGTGTGGCTGTGGCGGTCACGTCACCCGCGTTCACCTCGGTTGACGATCCGACCTGCGACCCGCTTGTCCCGAGCTCTCTCCATGGCGTAACCCTTTCACCGTCTGTCGAGAAGTTCCGACAAATGGTCGGCCTCGTCGGCTCACTGCTGCTTATCGCTGTCGCCACCGCCGTTATCTGGGTAGGAAGCCAGCACTTCGAGCGGGCCGCCGGGCGACTCAGCAAGCATTACGGGCTGCCAATCGCCGTCCACGGAGCGGTCGTCGTCGCCGTTGGCTCCAGTTTTCCTGAAATCAGTTCGATCGTCATCAGCACGGTCGTCCACGGCGAGTTCGCCCTCGGTGTCGGTGCAATCGTCGGGAGTGCCATCTTCAACATACTCGTCATTCCGGCACTCTCCGCGTTCGCCAGCGAAAAACTTGGATCAACGCGGAATCTTGTCCATCGAGACACCCAATTCTACGTGATCAGCGTCCTCATCACCTTCATCGTCTTCGCGCTTGGGGCCACGTACATCCCAGGCGGGACAAACACGGCCGCGATTCTGACGCCGGCACTGATGGTGTTGCCGCTCGGAACCTATCTCACCTATCTCTTCCTCCACCAGCAGGATGCCACCGACTACGTCGGCGAGGAATTCACGATCGACCCTCGGAAAGCGGTGCTGCGACTGACAATCGCCCTGCTTGTGATCGCCGTCGGCGTCGAGGGCCTCGTCCGTGGCGCGCTGTCGCTGGGCGATCTGTTCGGCACCCCGAGTTTCCTGTGGGGGCTGACCGTCATCGCGGCGGCGACGAGCCTCCCGGATGCTTTCGTCAGCATCACCGCCGCTCAAGATGATGACAGCATCACCAGCCTCACGAACGTCCTCGGCAGCAACATCTTCAATCTCCTCGTCGCCATCCCTGTCGGCGTTCTGCTGGCCGGTTCGGCGACGATTAACTTCCTCGCAGCGGTGCCGACGATGGGGTTTCTGGGTCTTGCGACGCTCGTCTTTTTGGTTTTCGCCCGTACCGATCTCGAACTCACAGATCCGGAAGCTGTCGGCTTTCTTGCGCTCTATCTTCTGTTTGTGGTGTGGATCACGCTTGAATCGCTCGGCGTTATTGAAACTGTTCGCGGTATTTAATCGACGACGTACGACTGGTGATCGCCACGCGTCTCGGTATCGACGAACTGGTGGCGGGTTCCCTCCCCGACCGCGCCGGCTGACGATTGGTCGCCTTCAGTCGTCGCGTACACGTCGTTCGCGCCGTCGAGGCCGTGGTCGTGGAGCCGCTCGGTGATAGCTGCTGGGAGGGTTTCACCTGCCTTGCAGTCGACGACGACGAGCTGGTCGGTGAAGCTCTTGGCCACGAACGCGTCGTCGATAGCGTCATAGTCGGCGATCTGGTCAGTAAGCTGCCGGAGTTCGGTCGCTCGGTCGACCATGCGATTTGTCAGGTCGGCAGCCGCAAAGCCAACAGCCCGAACACCTTCGGGAGTAGCGATAGGGCGACGGCGATTGTTGTTCCTGTATGGTCGATATCTCATTCCCGTTCAGCGACAACGATGGTGCGGCGTTTGATGATATCGAGGATTTTGTCCCCGAGAACATTCCCGAACCCGATAGCTTTCTGGACGGCCACGATGTGTTGACCGGCGATACCCACGTCGCCTTTCATACGCTCACCCGCGAACTGTTCGAGGAGCGCGGCGTCTATGATATGACCTTCGACTACAACCTCGCGCGGCTGAACCTTGATCCACGCCACCCGAACGCCGGCTACCGGTACGCCGAAGACGCCGACGAATCGACCGTCCTGCGGGCGGAGTTCACGCCGACGACACCGTTCTGCCCGCAGACACACACGCTGACGATCGGCTCCTTCCGGGCGTGGAACGGGTTGGGCGGCCGCCACGACTACGAGTGTGTCCGTGTTCGCAGCCACCCGATGCATCACCAAAGCGAGACGATCAATGCGAAACTAGCCGAAATCGAATCAGTATATCGAAAAACAGGCGAGGTACCTGACTCTGGTGAAGTCGGCGACCGTAGCAGCCGGAGCAGTACACCGTCAAGTGAAGCGGGAACCGAAATTAGTGACCAAACCAACTCATCCGACGCGCCATTTTGATTGTGAGTCGGCGGCATCGGTAGCATTGCAGCCCTCCTGACCGTACATGTTCGTGCGAACCCCTTTCGGTCAGCATCAGCAATGCTGAATCAGATGAATTTAGGTTTCCCTAAATCAATTGGCAGCACAATCCTCGGGAACATCCTCGATCAGTCACCGCAAACACTGGAGCGTCACCGATGACAGCGACGAGCATCGACGCCGAGCGGGACTACGACGACAAGCGGTTCTCGGCGGTCGAGCTATGCCGCACTGATCGCCAGAAAACCGTCTGTGGCTACTTCGAGCCCGGCCAGTTCATTCCTGTTCATGCCCCCGACAGCGACGTGGTAATCACTGTTCTATCCGGGAGTGGGCTCGTCCGCGAGGGCGATACCGATCACGGTGTTGAGCCGGGATCAGTTGTTGCTGTCGAAGCTGACACCGATCGTGGGATCAAAGCCGATGACGACAGTCGATTGGAAGCCGTATTGGTCACCGCGCCACCGCCGACCGATGGCGAACACGATCCGGTGCGACGTGGGTTGAAACACGATGCGTTCGAGCCACCGGAGACCGAGCAATGACAACTGTCCGAACCTTGTCCGCCCTTGACGGTGAGCCTCACACTCGGGTCTTCCCTAACGCAGAACCGAAGACAATCCGGCTCACGCTCGCAGCCGATGAGGAAATCCCTGCGCATACACATCCGGATCGTGAGATCGTCCTGTATCTCGTCACCGGGAAGTTGGAGCTACGAGTTGGCGAGGAGACTAATATGGTGGAAGCAGGTGACATCGCTCGGTTTGGTGGGGATAAAGCCATCTCGCCGCGGGCAATCGAACCAAGCACGGCTCTCATCGTATTAGCACCAGCAGAAAGTGAGTAATAAACCGAACATGTTCGTCAATGCTGATATCCCTCGTGAGCCCAGACTACCTGACATGCTAGTACAAGCGTCGAAAATCTCGATCCCTCGGAGCACTACATTATGACCCAAGCGAGATTGACGGTTACCCTCCCGGAGCACATCTGGATTGGGGATGTATCACGAAAACACCCTGAGGCCGTCTTTAAGATCATGACCGCGGTGCCGGATTCGGGTGCGGCGTTTGCTTTGCTTAAACTTCAAACGTCAGAGCCAGACGCACTCATCGAATCGATAGACAGCCACGAAGAGATCACTGAACTCTCGATCATCCAACAAACAGCACAAGAAGTGACTATTCAGGTTGAGACTGTTAGCCCACCGTTACTCCATCTGTCGGCTCAAGCATCAGGAATGCCGATCGAATTTCCAGTTGAAATAGCCGACGGACAGGCAACTGTTGACGTCACAGGCTCCCATGAACGACTTTCGGAGCTTGCGTCGCAGTTGCGCAACTTCGATTTAGATTTCAATATTGAGTACATCCAAGAGCGGTTACACACCACGCAACTGCTCTCAGAGACCCAACAGGAGTTGGTGCTGAAAGCTGTCGAATTAGGATACTATGATACTCCTCGGGATTGTTCATTGACAGATGTCGCAGAGGCAGCCGGGATTGCGAAATCAACCTGTAGTGAGACACTGCATCGCGCTGAAGAAACCATGATCAAACACTTTATTGACGATATTCCCACGCCGATCGAATCGGAACGACGTATCTCAGCTCCGGAGTAGGGCTGGGACTGAAACAAGTTGGTAGCAAACAGGGTGATCAGCCGCGGACGACGATTGCACCTTTCATCCCAAGAGCCTCATGCGGCGTACAGAGGTACTTGAGAAGTCCCGTTTCGGAGACTGTCTGTTCAAAGGTATGGCCACCATCAGTCACCGTTTGACTCTCAAAACTACCGTCTTGGGCAGCAACATTATGCCCACCGCCTTCGCCAGTCCACTCCCAAACGACCGTTGTATCTTGTGAGACAGCAACCGCAGGGGGATCAAAGGCGATCCCATCGTTGCCAGCCCCAACAGCAATAGTGACCGTGTCTTCGCCGGTCAGATCGCGGGTCTGGTCGTAGTTATCAACATCATCTAACCAGCCCTCATACTCAGGTTCGGAGTCGAGAAATTGGCTGTCGCTTTCCGTCGAATCGCTGTTATCGGTTCCGCTGTCGCTACCACCGGAACTACCGCCGCCACTGCAGCCGGCAAGTGCTGTCATCGAGGCTGTTGCGCCGACCAGTTTCAGGATCGTCCGCCGGTGTGTTGTGTCAGTCATAGTGTGTCCTCACGTGATCGAAGCCTCGCCACCACATTACCCCTCTCGCAGATTCCTGTCGATCGGGAGGTGTGGCGAACCAGTTCGGGTCGAATCTACGGGCTGTTGACAATATGTTAGCTGTGAGGCCAACGGCCATGCTGATCAAAAATAGACCATCCACAGCTTATCGTGAGGCGGTCGGGTGTTCTGGTGGACGGTCATCTTCGTATATCAGTTTCAACGCGACGCCGAGGAACACCGGCGAGAGTAACGCAGTTCCAAGTACACCACCAAGCACCGCGAGTTGTCCATCCGACGAGAGACCGTAACCTGACGAGTCCCCAGTAGCAGCATCGCCATCTGTGCTGGTGCCGGCGTCGTTTTCGGTGCCACCCGATGATCCACTACTTGCGTCAGCAGTGGGCGTCACAGCGTCACCAACGGCGATTGCACCGACCATTCCAGTGCTTGGTGAGGAACACAGACGTATTTGAAGAGTTCACCGTCAGTTTCGTCACCAAAGGTGTGTTCAAACGTGTGTCCGGCTTCGCTGACGGTCTGACTTTCGAAACTGCCGTTTTCAGCGACGACATTGTGGCCGCCGCCTTCGCCAGTCCACTCCCAGACAACAGTTGTACCAGGATCAATGGCGATCGCAGCTGGCTCAAACGTGAGTCCTGACTCGCCAGCACCGACACTGATTGTGACTGTCTCCTGTCCAGTTCCATCGACCGTTCCGTTGTAGGTGTCCGTCTCGTCAAACCAACCACCATAGGGCGATTCTTGGGCTGTCACATTGGAAGTCATCGCCACTGTCGCACTCGCTGCGGCTCCAGCCTGAAGCAATCCTCGCCGACTCAGTGACGTCGACGATTGCGTCCGCTTGGTTGGTCTCTCTTTCCTTATCGGCGTGCTCGCATCTGAAGATCCTGAATTTCGGTTTGATGTCCTCATATATTATCGAACACGCCGTAGGTAAGAGTGCATTCAGCCGAACATATTCGATTATAACACCAAGATTAGATTATACCAGCGAATCAAGCGCAACCAGCAAGAGAGATATGCGTTTTTACGACGGCAAATTAGAATCTGTCTGGTTGGTCACTACTGGAAGACGAATCGTAATTGCTGTCCCACCCGTTGCACTTTCGTCGACCTGAATGGTACCATCAGATCTCTTGATCGTCCAGTATACTAACCAAAGTCCCAAGCCACTGCCGTGAGAGATATCCTCGATTGCATTACCGCTCTCCAAGACATTCGTATCGAATCTCACCAGTCCGGGCCCATTGTCTCGTATTGTTAGGATCGCGGTGTCATCATTAACAGTGAGTGTAACTCCTACGTGCGTGTTCTCACTATCGTTGTGTATGATCGCATTCGTAAACAGCTCTTCCAGCGCGGATTCAAGCGAAGAAATCGCCGTTACCGTACAAGAGGTTGTTTCAGTCACCTCGATGGTTGTGTCAGGCCATTCCTTAGACAGTCGGGTAGCAACCTTTTCGATTAGCGATTGAATCTCGACCGTAATAGGTTTTTTATCACCGATAAGCACGGATACAACTGCACGAGATTTCTCACTCGTGTCACAGAGATCGTTTGCCTGATTGACGATGGCTTCCGCGGAAGCTTCGAAATCACCATCGAGTTCCTCGTGTAGGTCTGTAGCACGGCCTCGAATCACATTCAAATTATTCCGGATATTATGCCGTAGGAAGTTGTCAACGACATGTAAATGGCGAGTACGCTCTTTGAGTTCTGTCACATCACGGGCAGAAATGATAATTGAGACGATTTCCCCGTACTCGTCGGTAACCGGCCGAACCATACCATTGAGATTGTAGGGGTCTCCATTGGGGTAGGTCAGATCGGCTTCGTAGGTAACGTACTCACCGGCAGCCGCTTTCTTTACAGTCGTTTTGATGAGTGACTGATGCTCTTCGGAGAACCACGGTGATTCCCAGACATCTAGCCCTTTCACATCCCGCAAACTCGCATCAATATACTCCATTGCAGTCTCATTAACATCCAAAACAGTGCCATTGATATCGACGACGACCACCAAGATATTCGGATCATTCAGCATCGCCTCGAAGCGTCGCTCATTCCGGCGTAATTCCTGTTCAGACTCTTTACGGTCAGTGATATCTTGTTGAAACCCGACGAAATTCATCAAACCTCCATCATCATCGTAAACTGGAGCAATCGAGACTCGGTTCCAAAACGACTCTCCGTTCTTCCGATAATTACGGAGTTCGACTGTCACCGGTTTTTCATTGTCGATGGCTTTTCGCATCGCAGCCACAGGTTCGTCAGCTGTCGCTGCTCCTTGGAGAATTCTGTGATTCTTGCCAACTGCTTCGGCCTTCGTATACCCTGTCACCGCTGTAAACTCTTGATTGACATACACCATGGGATTATCCGGCTTGTCAGGGTCAGTGATGGTGATTCCGACTGGAGCCTCGTCCATCGCTCGGCTGCGTATCTGAAGGGATGATTCAGCCTTTCGTGCCTGTATCGCGTGTGCGATATCATCCCCCAACTCAGTGAGTAGCTCTTGTTCGGTCTCATCGAATGCGTACCGTCGATCTGCAAACATCGCTAACAGGCCATACAGTGTCTCATCGTATTCAAGTGGGACAACCCCCAGCGATTGAAAACCACGATCAGTGGCGTCGTCACGCCACTGTTCATATTGCGGATCTTCGGAGATATCTTGTGAGATAGCAATTTCCCGATCGTGATACGCGCGCCCACCAGGAGCTTGCCGACCTGGAGCACCCTCGGCGACACACATATCCAATATTTCAAAGTACCCGTCCGTATCACCAGCCCATGTTCGCGGTTCGATTTCCATTGTCCCGGTATTGACTTCCGCGATACACGTCGCGAGGTAGGGATCAGCGTTATTCAGGATGGAACAAACGTTCTGTTCGATTTCAGCGACCGTATCGGAACGAACCAAAGCACCGTTGAGATTCCGGATGACATCTGTAATTCGCTGGTGATCCTCCGCTCGCTGCTGGGATCGATACCGTGCTACAGCATTTTGTAGCCGGTTGGTCACGAGCGTGGTGTGATCGGTTCCACTCCTTTGTCGAACGTAATCGGTTGCACCAGCTCTGATGGCATCGCTGGCTACTTGTTCTGAGCCTTTCCCCGTATAGAGAATGAATGGGAGGTCTGGATATTTCTCACGGATGCGTTTGAGAAATTGAATCCCATTCATTCCTGGCAGGGAATAACCTGAGACGACACAGGCGTACTCTTCGTTAGCTAATCGATCGAGTCCCTCACTGGCGCTCGTTGCAGTTGAGACGATAAATTCGTCTTTGTTGTGAATCGGGGATGATTCAATCTGACCAGCAGTCTCCATCTCATCATATACATAAAGAACGCGACTCTTATCGGAGGACATACTCATACCGGTGTGCCGGACTCTCGTATCGCAGTATATGGTATCTCCCTGCTTGATGTATTCCGCACGGACCCCCGATATACGGCTTGGAAGAGCTATACCGGCACCCAATCTTCGACGAGCCGGCAATACGTCTCTTCATTGTCTAATACTATTGGTGTGTGCTATATTTATAACATGGTGGATCAGGCAGATTTAAATGAATTCATTTTCAACCCCTTGCTGGACACCAATACTCAATTGCTCACAAATTTCGATACCCACCTCACTGATCCCTTATTTATAGACACGAGGATGTCTCAACAGATCAGTCAGAGGGTATAATAAAGAAATTTTAAAGGTGCTAATTGCAGCCGATTGCTACCAATTTACTTCGAACACAGTCTCAGCCCCGTCGTCTGTTGCATCAACGCGCCCGTAATCAGCGCCAAAGTGTTGGGCAGTACCTTTGATGAATCCGACCTCCCAAGCAACGGGATAAGGCGTTGTAGACGTGATCACAGCCTGTCCTTCTCCCTGTGACTCGCATGTATACTTCCCATCGGCGTTCCGATGTTCAGTTTCGTATATCTCTTCGAGATGATCTAATCCATCCTGTGGTGATTCGATTTGACTCGGCCAATCCAAAAATCGTGGTGTGGATTCTCCAACCTTATTCAGTGCGCTTTCACCGGTATTTTGCTCGACAGCCTCAAGCACGTCTAAGAACTTGGCAAGCGGATACCACTCCTCAGGCTTTGGATCCGGTCTTTCGATACCTTCCTCGTCGAGCATGTCGCGCATTCGATCCTGAAATACGGACATGACCCCGTCTATACAGACCTGTACCATTTCACCGCGCACATCTCCGTCTAGGTTTTGTTTTGTGAATGACATTAGTCATCACCCTCCTCTGCTGCGGGAGGTGTTTGTATTTCGACGGGTGCTTCCTCGTCAGCCGCCCACTCAGTCCACGACCCATCGTAATTGACCGCATCAGCACCAAGCAACTCTGAGAGAACGAACCAGGTTACGGAAGATCGTTCTCCAATTCGACAGTAAGCCACAGAGGACTTCTCCGATCCGATATACTCCCCATAGATGTCCCGCAGTGCTGACTCTGGTTTGAATGTTCCATCAGCATTCACTGCTTTCCCCCACGGGACATTGTCCGCTGTTGGGATGTGGCCTTCTCTGTTGGTCGTGTTTGGAATCTCAGCCGGGGGCTTTTCGCCTCGGTACTCCTGTGGGTTCCGAACATCGATAATTGGTCGATCTTCGTTGAGTGTTTCGAGGATGTCGTCCTTATAGCCCCGAATGCTTTCATCCGTCCCCTCGATCACGTACTCCTGGGCGGGGTACTCTGGCACTGACTGGGTTTGTTCGTAGTCTTGGAGTTTCCAGTATCGGCGGCCGCCATCAAGCAGTTTGACATTCTCATGCTGATAATACTTGAGAACCCAGTAGGCGTGTCCAGCAAACCAGTTTGCTTGATCACCATATACGACGACGGTCGTATCTTGTGTGATGCCAAGGTCTCCGAAGAGTGTTTTTGCCTCTGACGGATCGATAACATTACCGCCTAATCCGTCGATGATGTCTTCTTCCCAATTGATCTGGACAGCACCAGGGATGTGCCACTCATCGTAAACCCCTGGATCCATATCGACTTCAACAAGCCGATAATCGGGATCATCACTTTGGAATCGATCTAGATGGTCACGGATCCATTCAGCCGAACACAGTGGCTCGGTATCAGGATAGGACACATTAAGATCTGGGAGGAGACTTAATTTAAGCATTCGGGGGATTATTATTTAGTAAATATGGAAGATTGCAGCGGGATGAAATCATGATTGGCTCCAAATACAATGCGGAGACATTGATATCGGTTGAGCTGTAAAGCAGAACGAATTACTGAGAACTACATGCCCTCCATGCTACACACGCGCATCGGGTGCATAACAGACTTAGGTAATTCAGAACCATTGCCATATCCACTCTGATCCCATGAAGAAAAGTTGATATAATTACACGACTTGGTTGCAGGTGATGTTTCATCGGGCACTCACACTTTCGCTCCTTTTTCTCATCGTGACGGCAGGCTGTACAGCAATTCAACCCTCGTCGGCCAGTGTGACTGTTGAAAATGCGGAGTCGATCAACTACCAATTGAGCGCGTACATAATCAACGACTCAGTAGGTGCTGGTAACGTGACGTTTCAGGTGATGAATAGCACGGGAACTCCCAAAACCGTTGAGCTCGTGGAACTGCAAACCGATGGATCATACTCAAATGGTTCTCTCGCCGACAAGTGGAATGCTACTGAACGACAGGTATCGATTCCTGCACATGAGACACTCACGGCTTCGTTTGAGAAGTGGAACCCCGGCATGACAATTGTGTATATAATCGAGGACTCTGAGGGACGAATCGTCCAAACCGAATATGCTGAGTGTTCTTCCAATACTCTGGCCCATACCTTCGTTTTCTCTGACGGCCCGGAGAATGGATACGAAGCGACTTGCTCCCGATGAGCCGGTGTTCAGACGCAGATAGCAATTCAATCGTTTCTTCAGGGTTCGTGAATGCAGATGGATTCAACGGCACTTTGATCTTCTCTTGGGTTTTTGATGCTTGCCGTTCACCAAAGAGATGTGAACCGCCGTCAGTTCCTTGCTGCAATCAGCAGCGTTGGCGCGTTGGCTTATTCTACCAACGTTTCGCTCAGTTAGGCAAGAGCATGTAATTTCTATGGGAAACTGGTTGAGAATGTATAAACAATTATTCCAACCTTTTCGTCTGACACGGAATTCCGCGTTCACTGATTGCCCAAGACAGACAGTCTATTCTTCGTTCGATTTGTCAGCGCAATTCACTGAAACCTTGATAACGAAGGGAACCGTGAGAGGTCGATATTTAAATGAAACTGGCAGTTTTCGGTGCCACAGGTGGAACAGGACGTGAACTAACTGCGCAAGCAACCACAGCAAATCATACGATCAAGGCACTTACTCGAAACCCTGCAAAACTACCATCGAACAGTTTAATCACTCCTATCGAAGGCGACATTCTCGACTTGAATCCTGTCGAGGCCACCGTGGATGGGTCGGACGCAGTTATCTGTCTTCTCGGACGAACGGCGAACAACCCCGTCGACGTAGTTTCTCGCGGTACGGCGAATATTATCGAAGCGATGCAGGCACACGATATCAGTCGACTGGTCGTCTTGACATCAATGGGGCTTGGATCGAGTGTCCAACAGATTCCGTGGTACGTCCGTATAGCGAACGTGACTGTGCTGCAGGATCTGATGACCGACAAAGCCAGACAGGAAGAACTCGTTGCTGGGAGCGGTCTTGACTGGACAATCGTCCGTCCTGGCGGCCTTACAAATGGGCCCCGAACCGATGATTACGTACACGGTGTTGACGGCGACGCCACTGCTGGGCCGATCTCACGCGCAGACGTTGCTGATTTCCTTCTCCAAGTTACCGAGTCTAAAACATATCTTCAGGATATGCCAGTCGTTACAACGAACCAAAGTATTGACACCGGATTTCTCTTGGAGCAGATCACCGCTGTCGCTCACCGTCTCCGGGGTGGGTGATTGAATCCTTGGTCGGCCGAGTCTGACAGCGATGGGTATTCAGTCTCGCTTGAACCGTAACTCCGGACATCTCTTTCTCCGTTTACCTTACTTACGATTCCTAAGTTCCAACGTCCAGATGAACGGGGTTTTCTAACCAAAATTGCAATCAATCATGCCTACGATAATACAATTATGCAAACCTCGCTAATCACCGGAGTTCTTGAATCACTCCGCATCGGGATCGGATTCCTTTGACCGCGGCGTGGGCGATTATAATGGGGATTACGATCACGAGTCTTGTTCAAGTCTACGTATCCAAGGAGCGAATGGCACAAGTTCTCGGTGACGGCGACGTGAGTGGACTCGCTAAGGCGACCCTGTTTGGAGCTGCGAGCAGTGGGTGTAGCTTCGGAGCTGTAGCCATCGGGAAAGGGCTCTTCAAGAAAGGTGCCCATGCAGTCAACTTCATGGCGTTCATGTTTGCGTCGACTAATCTCATCGTGGAGCTCGGGCTGATGATATTCATTCTGTTGGGTTGGGAGTTCCTTCTTGCAGAACTTCTCGGTGGGGTTGTCCTCATTATTGTCATGGCAGGCATCGTGCATCTCACACTCCCCGAGAATCTGTTCGACGAAGTTCGAGACAGTCTCAATGAGCACGATACTCAATCGGGTGTTACTGAAGACCCCACCTGCGGAATGGAAGGAACTGACAAGTTTTCACTCACGACCGAAAACGGTGAGACGCTAAAGTTCTGTTCGGAGGGATGCATGGAGACGTATCGCCAAGAGAAATCAAGTTATGGTGGATTGCGTGAGGAGTTTCTGTCTTGGGGAGGCTGGTATAAGATTGGAAATCAATACCGTAAGGAATGGTCTATGATCTGGACAGATGTCATCGCAGGGTTTCTCATCTCCGGGTTCGTGATTGTCTTTGTCCCGCAGTCAGTCTGGGAAACCTTGTTCATCCAGGGTGATGGCCTCCTCGTAACGGCAGAGAACGCTGTTATGGGAGTTGCCATTGCCGTCGTCAGTTTCGTCGGTAGTATCGGCAACGTCCCGTTCGCGGTCGCACTTTGGGGTGGTGGTGTCAGTTTTGCAGGTGTCATCGCATTCGTCTACGCAGACCTGATTACCATCCCCGTTCTGAACGTTTATCGGAAGTACTACGGGTGGAAAGTAATGCTGTACATCCTTGGTGTCTTCTTTGTGACGATGGCGTTCAGTGGTTTCCTTATGGAATTACTCTTCAATACTTTGAACATCATTCCGAACCTTGCAGGTGGGGAGACAGCAACTGAGAAAAGCTACTTCAAAGTTGACTACACGTTCTACCTAAACCTCATTGCCTTCGTCTTCTCCGGGTTCCTCCTGTACGTTTATCGGCGCGGTCTCGGCGCACCTGGCCGGTATCGCGATCCGGTGTGTGGAATGCGAACCGACGACAGCGATATATCGTCGGCTCACGACGGCGAAACGTACTACTTCTGCTCGCAACGCTGTAAGCAATCCTTCGAGCGGAATCCAACTGAATTCGCCCATGCACATCCAGAGGCAAGTACGTCTCAGGGCCATGACCACCATTGAGCACTGACCCAAGAGATTGAATTGGAGTGATTGCTCACCGTAATTGCGTTACCCAATCAAAACTGGTACACCTTCGTCCCACTACTACTCTCGTATGAGACAGTCTCTTCCCAAACGGTGGTTGAGATGAATCGCCGGCGCGCTGATACAGTAGCCGGTAGTTTGGTTGTTGTGGTTCTCATCGTCGGCAGTATACTCACTTGGCAAGCATACCAACAACAGCAGGCTTTCGAGCAAATGGGATCGATGATGGGCACGTCGATGGGTGCGGTTCATGGAACAAACCCACTCTTGTACATCCTCGGAACGCTTGTTGTTTCGGCTATTCTCGGTGGCGGATACCTTGTGATTCGCGACGAAATCGCCGGTACAGTAGTTGATGAGCGTTCAACAACTGAAATGGCGAATCCAACCGATCCTGAGAGTGTCGAATCGCAGGAAGGGGCCGTACAATCAGAGGAGAGTATACATCCAGGATCCCAGTCACAAGACCGCGTATTGGATCTCTTGCCGGATGACGAACGCCGAATCCTCGAACCGATTCTCACTTCGCCCGGTCTCACACAGATCGAACTCCGAGATCGTTCGAACTTCTCGAAGAGCAAGGTCAGCCAAACGGTGAGCGACTTGGAAAAACGCGGCTTGCTGTACCGCGAGCGACAAGGGCGTACATATCGCATCTATCCCAGCGACAACTTACAACAGAAACAGGCGAACTAGCGGAGTTTTTCGGGAATCCGTGTTCGCTCACCGTTTCAAGAAGGCAAAACTCGGATCACGGATGTCCATATGGACTGCTTTCATCGCAAGTCCTTGACTTGCTGACCGCGAAAATGAACCTGATGACGTCCCCAGAACTTCCTCGGCGTAAGCTCCTCTAATTGTCGCGGATATCGACTCTTGGAGCACTTGTGGGGTGGCCAGTCCGTTTCCAGGCACCGACGATGATGGAGGTTCTCCGGTGAATCCCCGTCCAACTGTCACAGTTGCGATGGATGTCTCCGTTAGGCTCACTGTGACTTTTAGGAACATTCGACCAGCTTTGATTGCGTCGACGACCACTTGATCGTAGGATCGACAGTACCTTGGGATAGAGTTCCACGTACGGGAAGGTGACGTGCTCAGCTTTTGGTGCTATTCCGCCGAATTCGAGCAGCATGAACAGTCTCACCTCTAAGACACGATTAAAACGCTGTATAAACATTCTCGAACGTTCTCCTGGGTGAGTTCACGCCCATCGAAATAACCCCCGAGCGGTTCTACGAATAATCGAGGAGAAGGACAATGACCAACATTAAACTTGGACGCTGGCTGCTCGTGGCAACCGCCATCGTCGCACTCGTGTTCGCTGCCCCCGTGGCCAGCGCACACAGTACCGACACGACTGCAGACGAGGCCCCCACCGCCAACGCTACCGCTGATGACTGGACGGTCTGGATGGAGACGCAGATGACCGAGCACATGGGATCTGCTGGCATTGAGTGGATGGAGTCGCAGATGGGTGTGACAGTCGGCGAGATGGGTCAAGATATGGCTGACGAAGAATACCATAACGGCGTAAACGTCCAGTACCCCGGTGAGATGAATAGGCAAGATCACTGCTGAAGGCTTCCGTTTCGATCTTTCCAACTAAAAACCGCTGTTCACTAACGCAAGATAATGACACAACTCAACACTTACACCGGACGCACTGCTCGTCGACTCGCGATCCTCGCCGTCCCGTTGCTGGTCGCGACGACTGGAACAGCTGCTGCACACGGTAGTGGGGGCTATAGTGGGGGTATGATGGGTGGGAGCGGATGGGGCCTCTTCGGCGGAGCAATGGGGCTCTGGGGCCTCCTTTGGATGGGGATCCTCATCGCTATCCCGCTATACCTCGTCTATGCGCTCCTCGACCGAGGATCCGCCGGAAACGATAAACAGACGTTGTAGGTACTACGCAAGCCAACACCCGCGGGAAGTTATCTGCCGTTGAATTCGTGCGCCAGCAAAAACAGTATGAACCTACTGGATGACAAACAGAGCGTCCATCTCCCATCCAATGATTGTATGTTTAAATGAATTTGAGCCGGCGACCGATGTAGAGACTGCATTCAGATTACAGCCTTTATAAACGATCCATCGTAGTCTTGCGGATGTTGATCGTTCAAAAATTGAATGGGCGCTGCAGGATTTGAACCCGCGACAACTTGGTCCGAAGCCAAGCACTCTGTCCAAGCTGAGCTAAGCGCCCACACTGCCTTCTTCCGATGCTCGAATAATAAGGGCGTCGGTCTCTCCATCGTGGGCCAGTCGATCACACGGCTCCCGGAACCACCTCATTTATTCACCATCACCGACCACCGGAGCGTATGGCGTCGTTGTCGCCTCCGCTCCGAGCGGCGGTCGAACTCACCCGCCCCGGCAATGCGGTCGCCGCCGGCGTACTCACCTTTACCGGCGCGTTCGTCAGCGGCGGCGTCGTTGCCGCGCCGGCTGCCATCACCGCAGCAGTCCTCGCGACCGTCGCCGCGACCGCCGGCGGCAACGCGATCAACGATTACTTCGACCGCGACATCGACGCGGTCAACCAACCTGATCGCCCGATCCTCGCGGTGCGATCTCAGCCCGTGGCGCACTCGGCGTCAGTATCGCCTGCTTCGCCGTCGCCACCATCGCCGCGCTGACGCTCCCGCTCGTCGCCATCGGCATCGCCGTCGTCAACCTCCTCGCGCTCGTCGCCTACACTGAGTGGTTCAAAGGCCGCCCACTCGTCGGCAACGCGCTTGTCGCCTATCTCACCGGCAGCGCGTTTCTCTTCGGTGGCGCGGCCCTCGGCGACCCCTTGGCGCGGGCGTGTTGTTCCTGCTGGCTGCAGTCGCCACGCTCACCCGAGAGATTGTCAAGGACGTGGAGGACATCGCTGGCGACCGACAGGAGGGGCTGCGAACGTTTCCGATCGTTGTCGGCCGAACCCCCGCGCTATGGGCCGGCGTCGCCGTGCTCGTGGTCGCTGTCGTCGCGAGCGTGCTCCCGTATCTCGACGGCACCTTCGGATTGAGCTATCTGCTCGTCGTCGCCCCTGCTGATGCAGTCATGCTGTGGGCCGCACTCTACTCGTTCCGCGATCCGACCGTGAGCCAGCGGTGGCTCAAACGTGGGATGTTCCTTGCGACCGCGGCGTTCGTGGTCGGGCGAGCGATGGTCGTCGTTGGCTGAGTTGCTGTCGACGCCACTGCCGGTGACTCTTTGTCGTGGGACGTCGATAGTTCCTGTATGCCAGTCACTGACGATGACGCGCTCAGCGACGTACTCCATCTCGATTCAGTTGCTGTCGTCGGCTGTTCGACGACCGCCGGGAAGGCAGCCCACGAGATTCCCGCCTATCTCCAGCGCCAGGGCTATGAGATCCATCCGGTCAATCCCTACGCCGACACCGTCCTCGGTCAATCGGCTGTCGATTCACTCAGCGACGTTGACGCGGCGGTCGATCTCGTCAACGTGTTCCGGCCGAGCGAAGAGGTCGCCGGTATCGTAGAGGAGACGCTCGCCCGTCATGACGCTGCGGGCGATATCGAGGCCATCTGGCTCCAACTCGGCATCACCAACGATGAAGCCCTTGCCGACGCCGAGGCTGCTGGGCTCACAACGGTTCAAGATCGATGTATGAAAGTCGAACACCAACGGTTGCTGGCTGACTAACGTGGTGGTGTCACAGTCGGCGACGAGCGACGGCCAATTATTGCACTGAATCGCTGTCGTCGTTGCTGTCGGCCGCTGCATCGCTGTTACCGCCGCCAGCCGAATCAGATCCGTCGCCGTCAGCATCGTCTGCTTCGACCGGAATCTCTTCGCTATCGTCTGTCGTCGCCTCGCTGTCGCCATCGAGATCGGCGTCGTCGACAGCGGCTTCGATATCGACATCGAGTTCCTCGCCGATGGCTTCCAGAATCACGCGCTGTTCGGCGATCTCGGCTTCGAGCGACTGGACTCGGCCGCCGGTGTCCTCGACTGTCCGTTTGGTTGATTCGACCTCCTTGCGGAGGGCGTTGAGTCGGCGATACATCTTCTCGGCGGTGTCAGCCACCGTTTGGATCTTCTTGGCGGTGCTTCCGAGTCCCATGCCTCATCGTTGGCCGCCCACATTGTGTGTGTTGTGGTTGTCGCTGTGACCGCGTGTGTCGTGGCTCTCACCCCGCCCGAGTGTTTTTCGTGCTGCCGCTGTGACGGGATGTATGGACGCGCCGCGAATTCTGTTGACCAACGACGACGGGATCGACAGCGTCGGGTTCCGGGCGCTCTACGAGGGACTCTCTGCGGTGGGCGATGTTGTCGCCGTCGCGCCGGCTGACGACCAGAGCGCGGTCGGTCGAACGGTCTCGGAGGTAGTCGAGTTTGCCGACCACGAGTACGGGTATGCGATTCATGGCACCCCGGTCGACTGTGTGATCGCCGGCCTCGGCTCGATCTGTCCCGACGTTGATCTCGTTGTTTCGGGCTGCAACAAAGGCGGGAACCTCGGGGCCTACGTCTTGGGACGCTCTGGTACCGTTAGTGCGGCCGTCGAAGCGGCGTTCTTCGGCGTCCCCGCGATCTCAGTGTCGATGTATATCGAGGGCGGCGACGACTGGCAGTCGCTGGCGACCGAGCCAAGCGATTTCGCTACAGCGCGTGACGCGACCACGTATCTCGTCGAGCAGGCGACCACCGAGGGTGTCTTTGCCGCAGCTGATTACCTCAACGTGAACGTTCCCTTCCGCGACAACGCTGGCGTCACCGGCTCGATCCCGATGCGGGTCACCCGGCCCTCGATGCGGTATGAGATGGGTGCCGAACAGAACGGGAGCCGCGAGATCGAACTCAGGGATGGCATCTGGGATGTCATGCGTGGCGACAGCGTCGACGATCCGGTCGGCACTGACCGCCGGGCGGTCGCCGACGGCGAGATCAGCGTCTCGCCGCTGACCGCGCCACACTCCACGCAGCACCACGACGCCTTAGATGAGATCGTCGCTGACTACACGTCGAACACTGAAACTAACGCCGACGCAGAATAGCCGATTGCTCGCTTAGTCGTCCGATTCAGCAGTGGCCGCGCCGGCGTCGGTCGCTGCGGCGGCCTGCTTGCGATCAAGTTCGTCGAGGTAGTCGTCGGCATCGAGGGCGGCCTGCACGCCCATCCCCGCGGCCGTGGCAGCCTGCTGGTAGTGGAAGTCGACGACATCGCCCGCGCCGAACAGCCCGTCGACGCCAGTGTTGGTTTGGCCGCCGCCGCGACCACCCTCGGTAATGAGGTAGCCGTCGTCGTCGGTGTCGACGCCGATGCCGTCCAGATAGTCGGTGTTTGGGGTGTGACCAATGGCATAAAACACCGCGCCGGCGTCGAACTCGAACTCCTCGGTCTCTGGGTCGTCGAGTTTCTCGGTCGGGTGCCCCTCGGGATTCGAGACCATCGTCACGTGGTCGATGCCGTCCTCTTGGCTGCCGTGGAGCTCAGTCACCTCGGTGTTGCGCATGATCTCGATCTCGCCGGCGTCGACTTTCTCCATCACGCGGTCGATCCACACGTCCTCCGCACGGAACTCCTCGCGGCGGTGGACGATGTAGACCGTCGAGGCGAACTTCGTGAGGAAGTGCGCTTCCTCCATGGCGGCGTCGCCACCGCCGACGACGACGATCTCCTCATCGCGGAAGAACGCGCCGTCACAGGTCGCACATGTCGAGAGCCCCCACCCCATCAACTCGTCTTCGCCGGGGATCCCGAGCGTTCGCGCGCTCGCGCCGGAGGCGGCGATCACGGCGTCAGCGGTATACACGGTATCGTCGGTGAGCGTGATCCGGAACTGGCGGTCGGCTCCCTCGCCGTCGACAGTGACGTCTTCAAGGACGCCGTTTTCGATCTCCGTGCCGAACTTCTTGGCTTGGGTTTTCATCTCGTTGATGAGATCCGGTCCGGAGATGCCCTCAGGGAAGCCCGGATAGTTCTCGACGTCGGTTGTCAGCGTGAGCTGGCCGCCGGGCTCGTCGCCCTCCAAGACGAGCGGCTCGTTGTTCGATCGTGCGGCGTAGATCGCCGCCGATAGGCCGGCGATTCCGCTGCCGGCGATCACGAGTCGCCGGTGATCGGCTGCAGGTGTCTCTGTTGACATGGGTGTCTCTACGCACAGGGATCGTATGTAGGTTGTGCGTGCAACGATACCGGACCAACCCCGACGCGACGCAGCCGGGAGTTGCTCGGCCGCGTTAGAAGAGTTCCAGCAGTTCCTCGTGATCGTCGACCTTGTCGGTCACATCGGTGTAGATGGCGAACCCCTGGTTGTCGCCGTAGGGGATGCCACGGTAGAGGAACGTTGTCTCGCCGTCGGCGGCCGCGCGGGTAACGAACGCGACGTTTGATCTGCCGTCGGCTGTGCGCTCGTCAAACTGCTGGGCTTCGGCTTCGTGGTCGGCGGGGACGATAAGATCGTTCAGCGGGAGCCCGATCACGCGCTTCATGTCGGGGCTGAACAGATCTCGAAAGGCGTGGTTGGCGTCGACGATGATCGGCTCACCGTCTTCGATCTCGAATTTGACGACGGCGTCGTCGATCTGGTGTAAGAGCTGCCCGAACTGGGTCACAAACTGATTCGATGTTGCGGTCATGGTGGGGCTGACAGCGGGGTGTGGTGTGGAGTGCCTCTTCCGCATTCGCTGGTACTCGGTTGCGAGTAATAAGTTTTCCGGCATTTTCACCAATGATCGTCCATTATATACTGGGGAACAATAGTGATACTCAATCTAATTTGGGATATGAGTTGTTTCTCTGAACTATCAGCCATAGCAGCCAAGAAGAACACAACATCGCAGCACCGCGCTCACAGCGGGCACAACGGGATTTGAACCCGCGGCCGTCGGATTAGAAGTCCGACGCTCTGTCCAGACTGAGCTATGTGCCCCATCGGATGCTCACGCCAGTTCGTAAAAAGCCGTTTGGGTTCGAGACAGCAAGTCAGCACACCTAAGTCCCGCAGTCCGCTACCGCGAGTATGCACGTACTCGGAACCGTTGGCCTCCCCGGTAGCGGCAAAGGCGAGTTTGCCGACGTGGCCCGCAACGCGGGTGTGCCGGTCGTCACGATGGGGGATGTGATCCGGCAGGCCTGCCGTGACCGCGGGCGCGACCCCGCCGAGGCCCACGGTGAGGTTTCCAAAGCCCTTCGGGACGAAAACGGCCCGGCAGCGATCGCCGAGCAGTCGCTGCCACACATCCGCGAGCACCTGGCCGACGATGACACCGACACAGTCGTCGTCGACGGCCTGCGGTCGATGGTCGAAGTCGACGCCTTCACAGATGCGTTCGGCGACGAATTTTCGATCGTCAGCATCGAAGCCCCCTTCGACCTCCGTGCGGAGCGACTCGGCGAGCGGGGTCGAGACGGCACCGACACCGATCTCGAAGCCCTCCGCGAACGCGACGAGCGCGAACTCGGGTTTGGCATGGGCGACGTGATGGACGCCGCCGACTACCGGATCAAGAACACTGACAGCCTCGATGCGTTCCAGTCCGAGGCGCGCGAACTGCTCTCCCAGGTGGGGGCCAATGATCTACAGCATTGACGTGCGGATCGAGGCGCCGGTCAACGATACCGAGGTCACCGACCGGGTCGCCGACGCCGTCGGCAACGTCTTCCCGAACGCCGAGTTCGACCACGAACCGGGGCTGCTCGTCGGCGAAACCCACACCCTCGATCCGTTTTCGGATCTGCTGTACGAACAGGAAATCCTCGATACCGCCCGCCGAGAGTTCCACAAACACGCCGACGACGAGGGATTCAGCTTCGCACTGAAAAAACAGGCGGCCTTCCAGGGTGTCATCAACTTCGCGGTCGGCAACCCCGACGAGCTCGGTGATATCGAGGTGTCGGTGACGGTTCGAGAGCCGGATGTCGCGTCGATGATCGATCGTGTCGCGCCACCGACTGAGGACGGCACACCCGTCGATCCAGCGTCGAAAGCGGAGTAGGTCTGCCATTAACACCCGACTTCCTTCTCTTCTGATATTATCGCCGAAAACGACGCACATCTGTTTCTAAACAGTCTAAAGGATTTTCAAAGCGTCCTAAATAATCGAGCAATCACCGTTTTCGCCGTTTTTCGGGGTGAATTTACTCCAACGCTCTGGCCACTATATGTGGGTATGGGTCGTTGGGATGGATAGACGGTGAGCACGACATGAAAGGCTTCCAATCGACGCGACGCATCGAAACGGCTGCGACGAGTGCAGCCGCGAGCACTGTTCGCCGCGGACAGCACCTCCTCCAGCATGGACAGCGAGCCCTCCACACCACCGTTCGCTGGCTTGGCTTTTGGGCTGCGATTGTCCTCCCGATGGTGTATCTCCCGGTGCTTGCCGCCGAGATCGGCCCCGCCCCCGGCCCCGTCGGACTTGGCCTCCTCGGCTGTCACCTGCTTGCACTGGTCGCTGGCCACAACTACAACACCCACGATCTATGAGTACATCCCACCACACCCCCGCTGACGACGCACGCACAGCCCCCGACCGATCAAGCGACGACGCCGACGACGCCACCACGGAGTCGACGGCGACGAAACAGCAGCGACTCGCGTCCTATCTCCGCGAGCAGGCTGCCGACGGCGAGGTGTACTTCAAAAGCAAGTTCATCGCCGACGATGTTGATCTCTCAGCCAAGGAGATCGGCGCGCTGATCCTCAAACTCCAGGATTCGGTCGCCGATCTCTCGATCGAACGCTGGTCGTACACCAGCGCGACGACGTGGCGCGTCGAACGAACCAACTGACCGGCCGGCTCACCGTCACCCACACTCCTTCGAACCGTAGATAGATACGACAGTCACCACTACAGCCACAGCGTGTGCGAGTGCTATCGAGTCTCCAAGCCATCGAGTGGCCTTGTCGCGACGGCCAAACGCCATGTCGAAACCGGCAGCGACGCGGCTGCTGACCCCTCCGATATCATCGACGCCGTAGTTGACAGCACAGCGGCAGCACTGACCGACCGCGGTATGGGCACACTGACTGCGGCGTTTGCGATCCGGCGGGCCGTTTTTGTGGCCGAGCAGGGCGTTGACTCGTCTCTCGAATGGGACGATGCTGAGACCGAGGCGACCCACCTGCTTCTCGTTGTCAACGAACGATCAGTCGGGGTTGCCCGCGCACGACAAATTGACGACTCCACAGTGAAAGCCGAGCGGGTGGCTGTGCGGCGGTCAGCCCGCGGCGAGGGATGGGGACGCCGACTGATGGACGCTGTCGAGGCTGTCGGTGTCGACGCCAACGCGAGCCGCTGTGTCCTCCACGCCCAGCAGCGTGTCGAGAGATTCTATGACAAGCTGGGCTACCGAACTGTCAGCGAGCCCTTCGAGGAGGCCGGTATTCCGCATGTGAAGATGGAGCGTGCGTTGTCGACACGGTAGCACCACCGGCAGCAGGCTGTGGTCGCCACCGGCAGATCGCCAGCAGCACGATGACGGTAAGACTGATGAAAACGATTTTCAGGGCCGTGTTGACGACGATCACCTTTGTCCCGAACTCAGCGCCCCAGATGCCGTACTGGAATGGGATCGATCGCTTGAACGTCGAGACCGCAAACGAGATGATCCCACCAAGTAGTAGCGTCGCTACCGCCTGCCGGGGGTGAACACATCGCCCAACAAGGGTGCGATTGTCGCTGCCCCCGACGTTGTATCGAGCGTGTAGACAGCAATCACCGGCACAGCGGCTGCTGGCAGTCCGACCAACGCGACGAGCGGATCGGCCGAGCCGGTGATGCTCGTAATATCATACTGGCCCACCAGCAGCGTGACCAGCGTGTAGATGATGACGAGCCGTGGGACGAGCCGCTGCAACGTCGGTCGCGTCCGCTCCCACGCCGCCAGCAGTCGCTGTTTGGGTGTTTGTTCCTCGTCGTCGAAGGCGTCGGGATCAAGCTGGACATCATCATCGAAATTGGCCTCCGAGAGCAACAGCGCGCCGGCGAGGATGCCGACCAGCGTGATCGCCAAAGAAATCAGTGCGCGCGAACTCACATACAGGACGCCGACATGCACCCCGAGAATCGGGATAAGCACCGGAATATAGTAGGTAAAAACGTGTTGGGCGAAGCCGAAGAACGTGTTCATCACGACGGCGATCAGCGTCGCCTCGTCGTCGAGATAGCCCGACTCCCGCAGATCGGCCAGCATCGAATAGCCGGCCGTCGTTGAGGCGGTCGTCGTCAGGATCGCGGTGCCGACCTCATCGGGAAGGTTGGCCGGGCCGGTCAACAGTCGCGAGAGGCCGGCGATCTTCTCGACCAGCCCGAAGGCGACAGCAACGTTGGCGAGATAGACTGAAACCGACACGAGAGCGGCGATCCGGGCGACACGCGGGGCCACCTCGATGAGCGCGTCGACGACGACCGAAACGGAGTCGACAGGCAGCACAGCCGACCCTCCGAACGGCGCGCCCAAAGCCGCGTCGGTCTCGACGCTGTGGTTTTTACGCTCTGGGACAGACAGCGCGTATGCCCTCACTCACAATTGAGACCGACAGCCGAACCGAGTGTCTCGATATCACCGACCGCGTGGCGGCGACGCTCCCCGACGATGCCAGCGGTGTCTGTACCATCTTCAGCCAGCACACGACGATGGGTGTCGTCGTCAACGAGGCCGAATCCCGCCTGCTCGATGATCTGGGGGCTGCACTCGATGACCTCGTTGCTGACGACGGCTGGCAACACGACCAGATCGACGACAACGCCGACAGCCACGTTCGGGCGATGCTCGTTGGTGAGAGTGTGACTGTCCCTGTCGCCGACGGCGAGCTTCAACTCGGTCGCTGGCAGTCGATCCTCGCGGTCGAATGCGACGGGCCACGAAGCCGGACGCTTACTGTCCGCGTTCACTGACCGGTCGGCGGAACTTTATCGACGGCCGCCAAACCTGCGGTCAATGCACATCCTCCTCACCAACGACGACGGGATTGATAGTCCGGGCCTTGCTGCGGTCTACGAGCATCTGACGCCAACGTGGGAGGTGACGGTCGTCGCGCCCGCCAGCGATCAAAGCGGCGTGGGGCGGTCTCGCTCTGATCTCTCTTATGAGCGCGCCGACGAGATCACCATCGACGACCACGAGTGGGGGTATGTCGTCGACGGTACTCCAGCCGACTGTGTCGCCGTCGGCCTCCGCCACATTCCCGAAGCCGAGGAGATCGATCTCGTTGTCTCGGGCGCGAACAACGGGCCGAACGTCGGCAGCTACATTCTGGGCCATTCGGGGACAGTCGGCGCGGCCGTCGAAGCAGCCTTTCTCGGCACGCCGGCGGTCGCGGTCTCCGGCTACGACCACGAGACGTACTTTCCCGAGGACGGCGACAACTCCTTTGACGCGATCGGTGCGGCAACCCGTGATCTCCTCACCCTAATCGAGGATACCGCTGTGTTCGACGGCGAGGTCGACTATCTCAACGTCAACGCCCCGGCGACGGGTAGCGATACGCTCGCGGTGACCAAACCGCTGGCCGACTACGATACCCGCGTCGTCGACAGCGACGGTGAGACCAACGTCTTCGAGAGCAACTACTGGGCAACCCATCCGGTTGAGGGTGAGGGGTTCCCGATCGGTCTCGACAACTACGCAGATGACTACCCGTCGTGGAGTGACCGCGCTGCCATCGTTGACCGCGAGATCAGCGTTACCCCGCTTGGGATGCCGCAAAGCGTGGTCGATCCGCCGGCTGATTTCGTTGCTGCGCTGGATCGGTATCCGCTCGAAGAATCATAGTCGATCGGCCGTGGCTGTGTGACAGGACGGTCTACAGCTCACATCATGCCGCCGGGGCCACCGCCGCCACCGAGGCCGCCAAGCCCGCCCTCGCCGTCTTGCATCTTTTTCATCATGCGCTGCATGTCGCCGTCGCCCATCCCCTGGAACTGGTTGAGCGTGCGATCCATCATCTTGTGCTGTTCGAGCAGTTCGTTGACACGCTCGGTGTTGGTGCCCGAGCCACGGGCGATGCGTTCGACCTGGCTGGCACTGATCGAGCGTGGCTCCTCAAGTTCGTGGTCGGTCATCGAATCCATGATGACGTTGAACTCCCGCATCCGTTCTTGGGTTACGTCCATCGCGTCGTCGGGGAGTTGATCCATCATCCCGCCACCCATCCCGGGGATCATATCCATCACCTGATCGAGCGGGCCCATGTTGTTCATCGTCTCCATCTGCTTCTGCATATCCTTCAGGGTGAAACTCCCCTCAAGGATGCTTTCGGGATCCCAATCGTCGTCCTCGGCTCCCGTCTCCTCCATCGCGCGCTCGACGCGCTCGGAGAGCTGTTTGAGGTCGCCCATCCCCAACAGCCGCGAAATGAAGCTGTTGGGCTCGAAGCGTTCGATATCCTGCACCGTCTCGCCGGTGCCGAGGAAGGCGATCGACGAATCGGTCTCGTTGACGGCGGTGAGCGCGCCACCACCCTTGGCTGTCCCGTCAAGTTTGGTGATCGCAACGCCCTCAACGCCGATGGCCTCTTCGAAACGTTGGGCCTGCTCTTTCGCGCCCTGACCAATTGCGGCGTCGAGCACGAGCAGCCGGGTGTCGGGATCGACGACCGAATCGATCTCCTCGATCTCGGCGATCAATTCTTCCTCTAAGGCGTGCCGACCCGCCGTATCAACGATGTGAACTTCGGCCTGCTCGGTCGCTTCGAGGCCGTCGCGGGCGATCTGGACTGGGTCGTCGGAGTCGGGATCGCCGTAGAAGTCGACCTCGGCGTTGCCGGCCATCTGTTTGGCCTGATCGTACGCGCCGGGGCGGAACGTATCAGTCTGAATGATCGCCGGCCGCAAGCCCTTCTTGGAGAACCACCACGCCATCTTGGCGGCGGTCGTCGTCTTCCCTGAGCCCTGCAGACCAGCGAGTAGGATCGTCTGGGATTCCAAGGGCAGTTCGGTGGAGTCGCCGACGAGCTCGACCAGTTCCTCGTAGACGATCTTGAGGACGTGATCGCGGGCGGAGGTGCCGCCGGGCGGCTCCTCATCGAGGGCGCGACCTTTGATCGCATCCGACAGCTCCATGACGAGGTCGACCTCGACATCGGCCTCCAGCAGCGAGCGTTGGATCTGTTTGACGACTTCTTGGATGTCGTCTTCTTCCAGCCGGGATTTCCCGCGGAGGCCATCGAGGGTGCCCCGCAGCGAACTCCCGAGATCATCGAGTACCATTTGTCCGTGTTAGACGGCCGGATAGCTAAAGTGTTGTTCGTCCGATGGCGCGGTGGCGATGACGGCGGGTGAACTGGCAGAGCACTTTTTGTGCATGCGGCCGACATACGTACGTATGTCACAACCGGAGTCAAACGAAGACGATCCCGAGATCGACCGGATCAATCTCCGGATTTCGCGGTCGTTTTTGGACGTTGTTGACGCGACATGGCGCGAACGCGGGTTCAACAGCCGCAGCGAGTTCATCCGCTATGCGCTCCGTGATTCGGTGAACCATCCCGAAGGCGCGGGGTTTTGGAAGGATATAGCGATCAGCGAAACCCAGTTCAGCGAGGGCGACGGGGTGCCGAGCGAAGCGATCAAATCGAGGTATGGCACCGACGACGAGTGACGACGGGTGGGAATGGGAGTTGTCGCCGCAGGCGGAATCCCAGTTGGCAGCACTACAGTCCGACACCCAACAACAGATTATCGACAAGCTCGACGAAGTGGTCTCCTCGGAGTGGCGTGAACCCGCGGAGTTTCTCGAATCGCTAACGAACTCACCGTTTCAGAAGCTCCGTGTCGGCGGCTATCGACTCGGCTGTCGGATACGACAGGAGACGCAGGTTGTACGCGTCGAAAGTATCCGGAAACGCGAAGGCGCGTACAAAGGCGACGATTGAGTGAGCCGGATGTCGACCGTAACGCGACTGCTCACTGACGCAAAAAATCGAGATGATCAAACGTGACTGTCAGTGAGCTCCCCATTTGCTCACCGATCGATCCAGTTGATATGTGTGGCACCGCAACACCTACACCCACCAACCGCCTACGAACCGCCTCCACGCTGTAGTTCCGATAGTATGAAACACACTCTGCCGATTGTTGCGCTGCTCTGTTTCACCACGCTGCTACTGCTCGGTGCGACTGCCACCCCTGTCTCCGGTGCTCCCGCCGAGACAATCAACCCGCAATCACCTACAGCAGATCGCCTTTCAACCCCTCTGCCGACGCGTTCCAGTCGAACAGCGACCGCCCGTCCGCAGATGAGGGGATCCGATCGGCTCCAGAATCACAGACAGTCATGCCGTCGACCATCGACCCCCACCGGCAACGAATACGACCGCCGCGCTGGAGTTACTCCGCGTCAACGAGGTGTGGACTGGGTTCGACACGCGCGGCGAAAACACAACGATCGCCGTCCTTGATTCCGGAGTTGCCACCGACGCCCACCAGTCATTCACACTGGCCGACGACGGCTGGAAGGACTTCGTTGGCAACCGGAGTGACCCCTTCGACGATCGCAACCACGGCACGATCACCTCTGGCGTCCTCGTCGGCACCGAAACTCCAGACGGGACACGCTTCGGGGTCGCACCGAACGCAACGCTGCTCCACGGGAAGGTGATCGACGGCGACGGCACCGCCCGAACCACAACCGTCCTTCGGGGTGTCGAGTGGGCAATCGATCAGCCCCAGCAGCCCGATGTGTTGCTGATCAACGTCGGCCACAAGCGCGTCTACTACGATCGATACATCGAGGCGATCGAACGAGCGCGGGCGGCAGGGATCTACGTCGTCGTTCCCGCAGGCAACGAAGGCGACGGTGGCATCACCTCACCGGGAAGCGTCTACAGTGCGCTGTCGGTCGGCGCGACCAACGCCACCGGGGCTGTCGAAGACTACTCGGTCGGCAACATCGTTTCGACCCGCGCTCGCTGGGGGCGGGGCCGATCTACGAGTATGATTGGCCGGAATCGTACGTCGTGCCGACCGTCGTTGCCCCCGCGACGACCATCTCGACAACCGCCGATGGTGGCTTCACGCGCACCGCAGGAACCAGTTTTGCCGCGCCCCACGCCGCCGGCGTGGTCGCGCTCATGCAGGCCGCCAGCGATCGCCAGCTTACACCGGCCGAGATCGATCGCGCGCTCTTGGAGACCGCTCGCTACCCGGGAACGACGCCGCCTGACACACGGTACGGGTACGGTGTCATCGACGGCTACGACGCGGTCGCAGCGGTCGCTGATCGACCCCCATACTTCGCGGTCACGAGACTCACCCACGACGGCCCAACTGATCACCGCCTCGGCCGAAACGAGCCTGTTGCCTTCGAGGCGACGATCAAAAACGTCGGCAACGTCACCGACAGCCAACTCGTGATACTCTCCGTGGACGGCGAGCGGGTTGGCTCTCGTCGTGTCACGCTCAATGGGACAGCCACCACAACGATCCGGGGAACGCGCGGGATCGCCTGTGCTGCACCTCGAACGTCCTCGATCACGGTCACGACAGCCAACACGAGTCTCTCGATTCCGGTCGATGTCTGTCGCAACTGATCGCAACGCGGCAGCGATGCAGATTTATTTTCCCAGCGGCGAGGGTGACCTGTGAGTCCGGTTTCGCGGCGTGCGGTGGTGGGCACACTCGCCGCCGGGGTGGCGACCGCGCTTGGCGGCTGTGCGGCGAGTGAGACAGCACCAGCTTCGGAGCCGACATACATCGCCTCGCTCAGTACCGAACGACGCGCCAACCCGCGGGTTGTTGACCTCCTCGTCGAACTGGTCGAGGATCACGATGCGACACGCTTGGTCGTCGTCACCGAGTCGGATACCAGCGTCTTTCAGACACAGCTCCGCCCGGAGCAACGATTCGTCCGTGTGCCGCTGGAGGATGGGGTTGATGCCATCCTTCACCCGATCGCAACTGTCGAGTCGCTGCAACACGAGCTTGTGCTCTACGACGGGGAGACGGAACTGACACGGCGGCCGTGGCAGCCGACGATCGATATCGACTACGAGCTCAGCCTCCAAAACAACAGCAGCGTCGACATCGTCAACAGCATCGAGCTCACACTCCAGAACAACAGCGATATTCGCATGCGCCCGCTACGAGCCTTCGTCGCCGACGGATTTCTCACAGCAGCCCATGGGGTCGAGCAGATCGGCCAGATCACGCCGACGACACCGACATGGGCAGCGGGCTGGGAGCGGACGTATCTGCTCGTCGCCGACCAACCGGCGGTCGGCTCAAATCTGCTTTCGCCACCCGGGAGGGAGTGTTTCACTGAGCCCCAACGCGTTGAGCTGGTCATCGAGTACGAACAACCGATTACCGATCGCCTTTCGATCGCAATGGCACTCGCTGGCGACCCCCGGTCGGCTGATGGCCAGACCGGCAACCGCAGCGTGTACTGTAGCCAGCCGGCGATCGAATCGTGGGAGCTTATTGAGCGAGAGATCTCTGCTTGAAACCGACTACAATCAGAACACAGGCCGGCGGCTATTTTTCTGGTTCTGCTGCTTCATTCCTCAAAAGCAGCGATTAGACTGCGTTACTCGTCGTTACCGAGCAGCTGATCGACCAGTTCCTCGGGTTCGAAGGGCTCGAGATGCTCGTAGCCCTGCCCTGTCCCGAGGAAGAGAATCGGTTTCCCGGTGACGTAGGCGATCGAGATCGCCGCGCCGCCGGAGGCATCAACATCCGCTTTCGTGAGGATCGTGCCGTCGATTGCGGCGGCGTCGTTGAACTCTTGGGCGCGCATGACGGCGTCTTGGCCGGCGACGGCCTCGTCGACGAACAGCGTCATATCGGGGTCGACGACGCGGTCGATCTTGGCCAACTGCGACATCAGGTCGTCGCTGGTGTGGAGTCGGCCGGCCGTGTCACCGAGGACGACATCCACGTCGTTGGCCTCGGCGTACTCGACGCCATCATAGATGACGGCGGCGGGATCGCCACCCTGCTCGTGGGTGATGATCTTCCGGTCGAGGTTCTCGGCGTGTTGTTGAAGCTGTTCGTTCGCGCCGGCGCGGTAGGTGTCGCCGTTGGCCATGACCGAACTGTAGCCACGATCAGCCAGATATTCCGAGAGCTTGGCGATCGAGGTCGTCTTGCCGACGCCGTTGACGCCGGTGAAGACGATCGTGATCGGTTTGTCGGCGGCGGCGATCCGCTCGTCGAAATCGAACTGGCCGACGCTGATCACATCAACGAGGGCGTCGTGGAGCGCGCGCTCGACGAGTTCGCCGGTCGTTTCGACCTGTTTGCGCGTCTCGCCGATCATCGTCTTCTCGACGGTCTCGAGGATCTCCTCGGCGACGCTCATCTCCACGTCGCTCTCCAGCAAGGCCATCTCAAGCTCCCACAGTGGGTCTTCGAGATCGTCTTCCTCGATGATGACCTTGCCGGTGGCGAAGGCGGCCGCGCGTTTCAGCGTGCCCGGCCCCGATGACGACGCGTCGTCGCTGTCGTCTGCGTCGTCGCTATCGGTCTCGTCGGGTTCGACAGCCTCGGCCGCGCTGTCGTCGCTGTCAGCATCGTCAGCATCAACACTTGCTGACGCTGGGGCTTCAGCGTCGGCAGCGTCGGCACTCGCGGTCGATTCATCAGCGTCGTCGGCTGACTCGTCCGCATCGTCGGCCGCCCCCTCGGCGGTTTCCTCGACATCCTCCCGGAACGAGTTCAGCTTGTCTTTGAGTCCATCAAACACGGCTTGTCCTCAGTGGGTTGCAGCGAGGTGTTACTCGTCGCCGCCCTGCATCTCTTCCATCTTCGACATCTGCTGTTGCTGCTGTTGCTGCATCCGCTGTTGGATCGCCTGGGCCTGTTTTTCGAGGTCTTCGGTCTCGTCTTCGAGCTCCTCGATCTCGGCTTCGGTCTCCTCGATGGTCTCCTCGATCGTGTCCTGTTTGGAGCGGAGGGCGTCGACGGCGTTGTCTTGTTCCTGTTCGGCCGCGTAGCCGCCGCCGAGGCTGACGATGACCTCGTCGATATCCTGGATCTCCGCGCGAAGGTAGGCGTCGCCGCCGATCGGCACCTGCACCGTCGAGCCGCTGTCGAGAGTGTCGAGGGCGTCGATCGCCTCGTCGATCTCGGCGTGTTCGGTCTCAAGCTCGTCGATCTCGGCCTCTAGTTCTTCGACCTCAGCGTCGAGCGCTTCGAGCTGTTTCTGGAGTTGCTGGAGCTGCTGACCGCCGCCACCGCTTCCCATCATTGTGCGGACACCTCCTGAATCGTGACCTGCGTTCGTTTGAGCCCGTGCTCGCTGCCAAACTGCGAGAGGATGTGCTCGCGGGCGACATTTTCGTTTTCGGCGTCGATCTCCTTTGTGAAGGTTCGCGGCCCGGTTCGGCCGTCGAACTCGCCGCGAATCGTGAACTGACTCATGCCTCGGTGTTCCGGCAGCAACGGGGAAGTATCTTCCTACTCGGGGCGAGGCTGACCGACACCCCGATGGCACTCATCGACGCGGTGAAGTGGACACTGTCAGCGAAAACCGATAGCTGATGCGGTGGCCCGCTACTCGATGAAGCCGAGGGTGTCTTCGATCCGTCCGATCTCCGGGCCGGTCGTCTCCTCACCGACAACAAAGCCCTCATCGGTGGCGAGCAGCCCCGAGCCCAACAGCGGTGTCCCGTAGTTGACGGTTCCGAGGTCGACGTAGGCATCGAGGTGCTCCTCGATCGTTGTCAACTCGGCCTCCCGCGCTTGCGGGTGACACAGCACGCCGGTGTTGGTGGCGACGGCAGCGGTGCCGACGGTCTGTCGATCACCGAGCCCGCCGCGGACAACCGGCACGTCGAGGGTCTCCTCGACGACCGAGACCGCCTCGTCGTCGAGCTCAGGATGGACGTACGCGCCGGTGTTGTTGGCGAGCACCACGTTGCCGGCAGCGTTGATGCGGCCGGGGAGTTCGGCGATGACGCCGTCGGCGGCGTCGGCGATCGTCTCCCGTTCACGCTCGGTGAGTTGACTGGAGACAACGAGCCCGCTGTCGTTGCCGGCAGCCAACGAGCCGACCGTTCCGGAGCCACCGATTGTCGTCGACACCGCGGTGACGCCGAGTTCCTCGGCGATCGCATCGGCTGTCTCGTCGTCGATATCACGCCGGACGAGCAGACAGCCGGTGCTCGCATGCGCGAAGACACCGACGTACGGCGAGCCGGCAACAGTCGTGCGTAACACGGTGGATTAGGCGAGTTCCGCTTCGACGATCGTCTCGTCGTCTTCGACGAACCGGGCCGCACGAACCCGGAGCTTCGATGGTGGGTTCTGTCGGCCGTTCTCCCAGACCGCCTCGTTGATCGAGGGATCGAGCCGAACCTCGTCTTCGGTGACGTTGAAATGCTGTGCGAGGTGCTCGCGGATGATCGTCATCGCGCGGTCGGCACGCTCTTGGGTCGGGACAGCCTTCACGCCGCGGAGCGGCACCGTCTCGACGCGCTCCTCGAAATCACTCGTACTCATCGTTACTCGTCAGTGTCGCCTCGCCGCCAGTTGCGGCGTTTCGCGTTGCGCGAAACTTCCATATCGGTTTTCATCATGACCCACGTCGGTACCCGTCGGTTCTGGCGGTCAAGCTTCGCCAGCCGCTTTTTCTGCGCTTTCGATTTCTTTCCCATAGTACCAGCCTCTCGGACAGCACCGCTTAAAATCCTGTCCATCCCGACGGATCGACGTGGCCACACAACGCATGGGGCGGCACCAACGCGGCCCACCCGCTTGCAACCACACAGGGTTTTAGGGCTCGGGTGCCGACACCACGACAATGGCTTCGAGTGCGGATGTCTGTATCCTGCTGCCGGCGCTCAACGAGGCCGCGACGATCACCGACGTGATCACCAGCTATCAGGCCGCCGGCTTCACCGAGATCCTCGTCATCGACGGCGGCTCCAGCGACGGGACACGGGAGCTCGCCGAGGAGGCCGGCGCGACGGTCATCACCCAGACCGGCAGCGGGAAGGGCCAAGCAGTCCGGCAGGCGGTCGGCTATATCGACGCGCCGTACGTCCTCATGGTCGACGCCGATATGACCTACCGCGCCGCCGACGCCGAGGCGATGTTGGAGCCGCTGCTCGACGGCGAGGCTGACCACGTCATCGGCAACCGGTTTGCCGACATGGAGGCCGGCGCGATGACGACGCTCAACAAGATCGGCAACCGGTTTTTCAACGGCGTCTTTCGGGCGATCTACGGCGCAAACTACGTCGACATCCTCTCCGGGTATCGTGCCTTCACAACCGACTCCTTTGAGCGACTGACCCTGACGGCCGACGGCTTTGGGATCGAGACCGAGATGGCGATCCAGTGTGCGAAACACGAGATCGATACCACGGTCGTCCCGATCACCTATCGCCCACGGCCCGATGGCTCGGCGACGAACCTCCACCCGATCAAGGACGGCAGCATCATCCTGCTTGAACTGTACCGAAACGCGAAAACCAACAACCCGCTGTTTTATTTCGGCAGCGTCGGCCTCGGCTCGACGACCGTCGGTGTCGTCCTGTTGGTGTTTGTCATCTGGCGGTGGCTCACCGTCGACATCAGCCACCAGCTTATCGCCATCGGTGGGGTTGCGATGCTGTTACTCGGTGTGCAACTCCTGATCTTCGGCTTCCTTGCGGATATGATCCAGTCGCTGCACCGCGAACAGCGTGACCGGATCGACCGCCTCGACAGCAGTCTCACCGACGATCGATCAGCAACAACGACAGATCGACGGGAGCCGACGCCGACCGACGGTGAGGCTGACCAGCAGGTCGCCCGCTCAGATCGGTAACAGGGCCCGGAGACGACCGACAACGCTTGTGGCGGCCTGTTTGCGCTGTTCCTCGAACACCGGATGTAACATATCAAGCAGCTCCGATTGCTTGGCGAACTCATCTTGGGGCAGTCGATCGAGTGCGGTCGCCAACTCAACGGTGTTGCCGGTGCTGTCAACCGGAATCTCGGTGTTGGAAACGGCCGCACAGATCTCGCGGCTCGTCGCCGGATAGCTGATATCGGCCGTCTCAAGCCGGGCGGCGAGCGCGGCGATGCCGAACGCGATAACTTCGGGCTCCGACGTCTCGTTTTGGGGCGGCCTCGCTGCCATTAGCTACCTCTTGGGCTCAGGTGGTAAAAACCCAGCCACACCAGCCGCGTCGTGGCTGAAACGGAACCAATCGCCTCAGGTTCTGAAACTTTCACCGCAGCCGCACTCGGAGACAACATTGGGATTTTCGACGTGGAACCCTTCGGCCTGCAGCCCGTCCTCGTACTGGAGACTGCTGCCGCCGATGTAGTTCAGGCTTGAGGGATCGACAAAGACACGCAGGCCATGGTGAACGGTGATCGTGTCGTCGTCCTCTGGCTCGTCGTCGAAGCGCATCCCATAGGAGAGGCCGGCACAGCCGCCCTGTTGGACGAACAGCCGGAGGCCGCCGACATCGGTGTCCATCCCTTCACCTTGCATCAACGCGAGGGCCTTTTCGGCAGCCTGCTCCGTGACTTCGACGGCCTCCTCGGGGCTGCCGTCGGCGGTGCTCGTGCTCATACCCAGCTATCGTCAGCCGAGCCTGTTAACAGTGACGGCGAAACGTAATCAGGAGCCGTTACTCGAAGCGGCGGCGAACGCTTTCGGCGTGGGCTTCCAGCCCTTCGGCCTCCGCGAGCGTCGTAATCGACTTCGAGAGTTCGTCGAGGGCCTCCGAATCGAGTCGCTGGACTGTCGTCGACCGCAGGAAGGCGTCGACTGAGAGGCCACCAAACCGTTTTGCGCCGCCGTTAGTTGGGAGGACGTGGTTCGTGCCGGAGGCGTAGTCACCGGCAGCCACCGGCGTGTTCGGGCCGAGGAAAACGCTGCCCGCCGAGTCGATGCGGTCGAGGATCGCCTCGTCGTCGTCGGCCTGAATCGAGAGGTGTTCGGCAGCGTACTCCTCGGCGAACAACACGGCTTCCGACATCGATCGCGCCAAGAGGACGCCGCTGGCGTCGTTGTCGAGGGCGTCGCTGATGATCTCACTCCGGTCGCGTCCCTCAACCTGCTCATCGAGCGCATCGTCGATCGCCTCAGCGGTGGCCTCGTCGGCGGTAACAGCGACCGCGGAGGCGTTGGGGTCGTGTTCGGCTTGGGCGATCAGGTCGCTGGCGACAAGCTCTGGGTCAGCTGTCTCGTCGCAGACGACAAGGATCTCGCTGGGCCCGGCGAGAAAGTCGATCTCCACGTCGCCGCGAACCTCGGCCTTCGCGGCGGTCACCCACTTGTTGCCCGGGCCAACGATCTTCTGTACTGGGGTGACCGTTTCGGTGCCGTAGGCGAGGGCCGCGATCGCTTGCGCGCCGCCGGCGGCATAGATCGCATCCGCACCGGCCTCGTGGGCTGCTGCGAGCGTAACCGGGTTCATGGGGTCGGCCGGCGGCGTAGCGACGGCAACGTGGTCGACGCCGGCGATCTTCGCGGGGATGACGCCCATCAGCACGCTGGAGGGTAAGCGGCGGTGCCGCCGGGCGCGTAGACGCCGACCTCGGAAAGCGGCCGAAAGCGACGCCCCAACTCGCGGCCGTCGAAGCTCTCGCGCCAGTCGTCGGGCACCTGTCGCTCGTGGAACTCGCGGATGTTGGCGGCGGCGGTCTCGATGGCATCGAGAATCTCGTCGTCGACGTCTTCGTGGGCGCGCTCGGCGAGATCGGTCACATCGAGATTGCCGACCTCGACGTCGTCGTGCTTCGAGGCAAGGTCACGCAGCGCGACATCGCCCTCCGTACTGACGCGGTCGATGATATCGGCGGCGTCGCTCCGAACCGCGTCGATGCCGGCGTCGCGCTCGAAGAAGGCCGTCCGTTCGGCCGGCGAGAGATCCGCGATGACTCGGTAGCTCATACGGCGGCTTCGGGTGGCCGGCGAAAAACCGTTTCCATCCCCAGCCGAGCAACAGGATCGCCACGGCGAGACTCACCACGGCGAGCAACACGAAGACGCTCCGCCCGATCCCCGAGCGGAGTATCGGCGGCTGCTCGTCGCTGCCGAGGCCGAGCCGCTGGACGGTCGCCTGCGGGTCGCCCCCGACGACTTTCGCGCGGGAGATGGTACCCATCACAGCGCGATCAACGGCGGCGTAGAACTCGGTGACGCCGACGATCACACTGCGGCCACCGTAGAAGACGACTCGATTGTAGATCGCGTCGATATCGGGCACGCGACCGAGTTTCGAGAGCGGTTGCTTCGTGAGTCGGAAGCCGATCAGCCCTGCGGCCGCAAGGACGACCCCCTCGACGATGTGACCGACCGTATAGGTCTTGTACACATGTGCGACGACAGCGTCGCTTGTCACGTCGAACGGCAGGAGACCGAACAGCCCGACGTTGGCCGGCAGGATCGACGCAAGTGGGGATGTGGGGACGGCAATCCCGTAGAAGACACAGAGTCCTGCCACCGCCAGCATGGCAACGCTTTGGCCGGGATTCGCGTCGGCGACACTGCCGTCGTGAGTGCCATGGAAGAAGGCGTAGTAGCCGAACTTGATGAACGACATGAAGGTACCAATCCCGCCGAGCAACAGGAGCCATTCGAGCGTGTGGTACTCACCGATGGGTAGTGGCCCCGCACCGAAGGCGTAGTGACTCGCCGAGATGATGATCCCCTTGCTGACGAAGCCGTTGAACCCGGGGAAGCCGGCGATCGACAGCGCGGCAACCGTGAACGCGCCGGCGGTGATCGGCATCTCCCGTGCCAGCCCGCCGAGTTTCTTCAGGTTCTCCTCGCCCGTCCGGTAGATGACGACGCCGGCGGTCATGAACAGCAGGCCCTTGTAGAGAATGTGGTTAAAGACGTGGGCGAACGCGCCGGACTGCGCCAGCGCGCCGCCGATGCCGACGCCAGCGATCATGTAGCCGACCTGCGACTGAATGTGGTACGAGAGCAGCCGTCGCATGTCGTTTTGGAACAGCGCGAACGTCGCCCCGAAGACGGCCATCCCGCCGCCCATGTAGGCGATCGCGAGGTGGCCCTCCGGGAACGCGCGGTACATCCCGTAGACGCCGGTCTTCGTCGTGAACACACAGAGGAAGACGCTGGCGGCGATGTGTGGTCGGGGGTAGGTGTCGGGGAGCCACGTGTGCAGGCCGATGAAGCCGACGTTGACGCCGATGCCGATTGCCGCAAGCGCGGCTGGCAGGCCGGCGGCGATGCCCGCTACCTCGGGGCCGCCAGGCACCGACGCGAAGAGGAAGGTGCCTTTCGCCACGTAGGTCTGGAGAATGGCGGCCATCAGCAGCGTGCCGCCGATACCATGGAAGATGGCGTAGCGGTAGCCCGCCCGCACTGCTTTGCCGCGATAGTGCCAGACGAGCAACGTGCTGGTGACGGCCATCAACTCCCAGAAGAAGATGAGCGTGAGCCAGTCGCCGGCGAAGACGGCTCCGAAGCTGGTGGCGACGTATGAGAGCGCGAACGCCGTTTGTAGGCTCTCGGCCTCGCTGGCGTAGGAGTACAGCACGGCGACGACGCCGATGAGCGCGAAGATGATCCCCATCAGTCGGGAGAACTGGTCGACATTGAACAATACAGCCTCAAAACCGAGGAACTCCGTCTGGAGGTACGCGCCGGCCGGAACCGTCCCCACCCACGCCAGCGTCGCCGCCGAGGCAGCGATGCCGAGCGCGTGACCGGCGCGGCGCGGCAAGAGTGCGACGAGGACGGCGACCGCCAGCAGGACGACGCCCGGCGGGACGGCCGTGAGCGTGCTCGGTGCCGTTGTGAGCAGGCTCGCACTCATCAGCCCATCACCCCCGGTAGGTTGCCGACGATGGTCTCGACGATCCGCAGGAAGACCACCGTATGCGGAATAACGCCCAGCAGTAGCGATAGCGCGGCCGCCGTCAGGATCGGCCCGAGCATGAACCACGTGCTCTCGCCGCCGCGCCAGTCGCGCTCGTCCCAGCCGCCCGCCGGTGGGCCGCCGTGGTGGTGGCCGTCGTCGTGATCGCTGTCAGCATGGTCGGCAGCGTGGTGATCGTCGCCGGCGTGGTCGGTGGTGGTGTCATCGCCAGCAGCGTCGCCACCGTCGGCGACGACCTGATCCCGGCCGCCGTAACGGCCTTCGGCGATGGGTTTCTCGTCGTGGTCGTCGGGCGTCTCGAAGAACGCCTGATAGACGATGGGCCAGAAGTACGCGATGTTGAGGATCCCCGAGAGCAACAGCACGCCCGCAAATATCCCGTTGCCGCCCTCGAAAGCGCCGATCACGATGTACCACTTGCTGACGAAGCCGGCGACCAGTGGAATCCCGGCCATCCCCGCAGCGGCGACGCCGAACGCCAGCATCGTGAGCGGCATCCGCTTACCGATGCCGGCCATCTCGCTGATGTAGTCGGTGTGGGTTTCGACGTGGATGATCCCCGCACAGAAGAACAGTGTGAGCTTCATGAACGCGTGGGCGGGGATGTGGAGCAGCCCGCCGATCAGGGCATCGCCCTCCAGCAGTGCGAGGCCGAGCACGATGTAGGACAGTTGGCTGATCGTCGAGTACGCCAGGCGGCGTTTGAGGTGATCCTTCCGCAGAGCGATGATGCTGGCGACGGTGAGCGTGATCGCTGCCAGCGCGGCCAGCGGCAGCGCGATCCCGAGGTCGCCGAAGCGGTCAGGGCCGAGGGCGGCCAGCGTCTCGGGGCCGAACACATCAAGAACGACGCGGGCGATTCCGAAGACGCCGCTTTTGACGACGGCGACGGCGTGTAGGAGGCCCGAGACGGGCGTCGGCGCGACCATCGCCTCCGGCAGCCACTGGTGCAGCGGCATCAACCCGGCTTTGACGCCGAAACCGACCGCGAGGACAATGAACGCCAGCGTTGCCGCCGTCGGGTCGGCGTTGGCGAGGGCGGCGATCCCCCGGGCGTGAAGTCGACGGTGCCCGTGAGCCAGTAGACCAGCGTCGTGCCGGCCAGCACCAGCACCCCGCCGCCGAAGAAGGTGTAGGCGAGATACTTGCGACCCGCGGCCCGCGCTTCCGGCGTCTCGTCGTGAGCGACGAGCGGGTACGTTGCGACCGACAGCACCTCGTAGAAGACGAAGATCGTCAGGAGATTGCCAGAGAAGGCGATCCCGACCGCGGCGGCGACCGAGACGGCGAAGGAGGCGAAATACCGGGTCTGATTGTCCTCGTCGAGCCCGCGCATGTAGCCGATGCTGTAGAAACTGGTGACGATCCACAGCAGGCTCGCGAGTGAGGCGAATAGGACGCCGAGCGGGTCGGCCCGCAGGACGAAGTCGATGCCGGGGACGATAGTGCCGAGGTTGGTGACGAGGATCTTGCCGTCGAGGGCGGCCGGTACCATGCTGGCAACGAGGCCGAACATCGACACTGAGGCGAGGATCGTCCACGCCTCGCGGAGGTTCGGCCGGCGGCCGGAGACGAGGATCAGCCCGGCGGCGACGAACGATACGAGGACGGCAGCCAGTGGTCGAACGGCGGCGATTTCAGTCATTGGAAGAACCTCCCGAAGACAGGGTCAAGCAGCTCCGCAAACAGCCCGGCCGCGCCGAACAGCGCGACCGTCGAGACCGCGAGGACGACGATGACAACGATGCGTTCGGTGGCGACGGGTGCAACGTCGTCGAGGCCGGCGGTAGTCGACGAATCGGCACCGCCATCGGCAACGATCGAACCGTCATCGGCGTCGCCAGTATCGCCAGCGACGCCGGTGTCGTCGTCAGTCGCGGGCTGGGTGAAGTACAGGGC
This sequence comes from Halonotius sp. GCM10025705, assembly GCF_042662885.1. Taxonomy (NCBI): domain Archaea; kingdom Methanobacteriati; phylum Methanobacteriota; class Halobacteria; order Halobacteriales; family Haloferacaceae; genus Halonotius; species Halonotius sp. GCM10025705. The sequence goes on from NZ_JBHSZD010000001.1 coordinate 510,815, forward strand.
TTCGAGCAGCCGACCGATGTACGTCAGCGTCAACAGCGTACTGATGAAGATGACGGCAGCGACGCTCCACGAGCCCACCTCAACCGCGCCGAGAGCGATAAACCACTTGCCGAGGGTGCCGACCGACGGCGGAATCCCGACGAGCGCGAGGCCGGCGACCGCCATCATCCCCGAGGTGATCGGCGCGCGCTTGGCGAGACCGGCGTAGTCGGCGACGGTCTGGGCTCCGTAGGCCGAGGAGAGGACGCCCGCGCCCATGAACAGCGTGGCCTTCATCAGTCCGTGGCCGACGAGGTGGATGACCGCGCCGAACAGCGCGGTTTCGCTCTGGAGACCGATTGCTGCAAGGATCATGCCGAACTGGGCGACCGAGGAGTACGCGAAGACGCGTTTGAGTTCAGTTTGCAGCAAGGCCAGCAGGCTGCCAACGACGATGCTGATCGAAGCGACGAGCAGGACGGCATCGGTGATCAGCGGGTTCGCCGCGAAGAATTCGACGGTAAACACGTCGTAGGCGATCCGGATGAGCGCGTAGGCCGCCGTCGTCGAGACGAGCGCGGAAATGAACGCCGAGACGGTATCCGGCGCGTAAGTGTAGGCATCCGGCTGCCACGTATGCAGCGGGAAGATGGCGATCTTGAGCATGAAGCCGATGAGGATGAAGCCGAAGGCGGCTTGCACGAGCGGATCACCGTAGCCGAGGGCGGCGAGTTCAGCCGCCATATCGCGCATGTTGAGCGTCCCGGTGGCGACGAAGGCGTAGCCGACGCCGATCAGATACAGCGACGCACCGGTCGTCCCGAGGAAGAGGTATTTGAGCGCGCCGTAGGCCGCCCGGCCGTCGTCGCTGCTGGCGATCAGCGCATAACTGACGAGGCCGACGATTTCGAGGAAGACGAAGAGGTTGAACAGGTCGCCGGTCAGTGCCATCCCGAGCAGCCCGCCGGTCAACAGCAGGAAACCGCTGTAGAATGCGTTGCTGTCGGGGCCGGTCGTCCGCGCGTAGACGAGGACGGCGACGGCGACGAGCGCGATGAGAGCCACGAGGATCGCCGACAGGCCGTCGCCGACGAGTTCGATCCCGTACGGGGCTGGGTAGCCAGCGAGGTCGTGGACGAGTCGCTGGGGGCCGCTGCCGGCCGGCGAGACCGCCCACGTGAACCGCGCGGCGAGCGCGGCGACGAGCAGCGACGTTGCCATCGCTACCGGCCAGCCAGCGTGGTCGAAGCGGAGGCCCAGCAACAGTGGGAAGATCGCCGCCAACAGCGGAATGGCGATCAGCAGCGGGAGGAGCGCGTCACTCATCGACGATCACCTCCCGGAGCGCGTCGGCACGGAGGGTGCCGTACTCGCTGTAGAGCCGAATGATGAGCGCGAGGCCGACCGCAGTGAGACTGATACCGACGACAATCGCTGTCAGGACGATCACCTGCGGCAGCGGGCTGACGTAGGGGCCGCCGCCGTTGGTGACGACCGGGGCCGCGCCGCCGATCCGGTAGGCCGAGGTGACGAAAAACAGGAAGACGCCGGTCTGGAACATATTGAGGCCGATCACCTTCTTGACGAGGTTCTCGTTTGCGATCATCATGTAGAGCCCGATAGCAGACAGCAGGACGAACAGCGCGTAGGCGTGTCGCGTCGTCACCACGCCGAGAAGGTCAGTCATTCGTTCTCACCCGCCTCGGTGGTGGTGTCGCCAGCGGTTTCAGAATCGTCACCAGCGGTATCGCCGGACGGATCCGACGCCGTGTCGGCACCGGTATCTGCCGCTGTGTCGGTATCGTCGGTGCCGCTGGGTGGCGTCATACCGGCCGCCAGCGCGAAGAACAGCCCCATCAAGACGCCGGAAACGATGAAGGCGATCCCGCCGATCTCGACGGCCTCCATCCCGTATTTGACGAACTCGTACTCTTTGAGGCCGAGCGTGTCCCCGAGGACGGGGTAGTAGGCAGTGTAGTCGAGGAAGTTTGCCCCGAGGGCCATCGGGACGAGGGCGATGCCGGCGAAGATCGCCACCCCGAGCGTTGCGAGGAGGACAACGAGCGTGTTCGAAAGCCACGTTCGCGTCGACTCGATCCCGAAGGCGAAGGCGATCATCAACACAACCGAGGCGATGAGCGCGCCGCCCTGGAACCCGCCGCCGGGCGAACTCGTCCCGTGGAACGTGATGAACAGCCCGTAGGTCAACACGAACGGGATGACCGCCTTGACGGTCGTCATGATGACTTGGCTCTCGCTGTAGAGCGGCCGTTGGCGGGCGACGCGGGTGTCCGACGGCGTCTCGCCGTTGAGTCGGTCGCTGCTCATGCGGTGAACACCTCCCGCCCGAGCACCAGCAGACTGGCGATCCCGGCGGCGAAGACGACGATTGCCTCGCCGAAGGTGTCGAACCCGCGGTAGGCCGCCAAAACAGCGGTGACGGCGTTTTCCGCACCGGTTTCGTCGTAGGCGTTGGCGAGGTAGTAGCCGGTCACATCGGCGTTGGCGAGGATCGGCGACGCGGGATCGCCAACCGCCGGGAACGCCGGCAGCGTTACGCCGACGACGAGGACGAACAGCCCACAGACGCCGACGGCGGGCCAGTTGATCGCCTCGAAGCGCGCGTCAGTCGCCGGCCGCGTCGTCTTCGCTATCGTCAACAGGAGGAAGACGGTGGTGACGCCGGCCCCGATTGCGGCCTCGGTCAGCCCCACATCCGGCGCGCGGTAGAACGTGTAGATGACCGCCAGCCCAAGGCTGTAGGCCGCAAAGACCACAATCGAGGCGAGGACGTCACGGAACAGCGCGGTCAGGACGGCTGTGAGCAGGACGAACACGAACAGTGACGCCTCGATGGGCGTGATGCCGACGCTCTGGAGCGGTACCAGGCCGGCGAGCGGCGGAGCAGCGACGCTCATCGTCGCTCATCCCCCGTTGTCCACGGCTCGACGCCTTCCTCGTAGGCGGCCCGCGCGATGGCGTGGGCAGCGGTCGGATTGGTGACAAAGATGAAAAACAGCAGCAGCACCGTTTTGACCGCTGTTGGCCCCCAGCCAATCGTCAGCGCGACGGCTGCGAGCGCGAAGCCAGCGCCCAGCGTGTCGGCTTGTGAGGCGGTGTGGGCCCGCGAGAACACATCCGGCAGCCGGATCACGCCGGTCGCCGAGACGAACGTGAAAAACAGGCCCAGCGCGACGAAGACCGCGATGAGCCCGATCCGAACGGTGGTGATCATATGACTCCACCCCGCTCGACAGTGAACTTCGAGATGGCAATCGACATCAGGAAGTTCAGTAAGGCGTAGACGAGCGCGATATCGAGGAACCACGGCTCGCCAAGGGCCGCCCCCAGCAACGCAAGAATGACGACCGTGTTGGTGCCGAGGACATTGACCGCGAGGACGCGATCCTGATTGGTCGGGCCCAGAATCGCCCGATACAGCATGGCGATAGCCAGCGTGACGAACAGCGTCGCCGCGATCAACAGGCCGTCGCCGACGGTGTAGCCGGCGATCAGCGCGGCGTCGGCGACACTCATTGGTCGCCCTCCTGTGTATCGTCACCACTACAATCGACGCCGCCGTCGGCGACGGCTTCGGGTTCGCCGTTCGCCGGCTCGTCTGCATCCGGATCCTGTAGCACGTCGGTGTCGCCACGATCCCGCGGCGACGGGAAGCGAGCTGCTTCCCGGCCGTAGAACACGAACCGAACCCAGCGTTCTAACGCGCCGTCGAACAGCCCCTCGCGAGCGAACGGCACCAGTGAGTGGACGTAGAGTTCCTGATCGTCGGCTTTCACCGTCAGCGTCCCCGGTGTCAGCGTGATGCTGTTTGCCAGCGTCGTCAGCGGGAACCCCGAACCGACGAACACCCGAACTTTCGTGAGCCGTGGATCGATATCCAGGCGCGGATCGAGGATCACGCGGGCGACGACGAGATTCGAGACGACGATCTCATAGAGGAGATACGGCACGTAGATGACGCCGCGGAGGACGCGTTTTGGCGACTCCCGGAGTGTCGGGTCACGGTAAAAACTCACACTCGACAACGTTGTGGCGACGATCAGCGCGGTCGCGACGCCCGTCACGAGATCGAACAGCCCGCTAAACCCGCCGAGCACCTGATAGAACAGCATCGAGGTGCCGAACAGCGTGAGAAAGCGGGCCGGCGTGGTGCGGCTGACCAATCGGCCGCGGCGTGTCGGGCGGTCGACCGGAGCCTCCTCGATAGCGAGATCACGCTGGGCGAGTTCGAACTCCAGGGGCTCTACGAGCGTCGTGTGGCCGACAAGCGAGTATTCGGGGTCGACGACGACGCGTCCGAGGCCGTGTTGCCCGGCGTACTCGGTGAGCAGGTCGGCGTAGTCCTCCGGGCTGAACAGGTAGTCGGTGTCGCCGATCACCGCGGTTTCGATGGTGACGGCGTCGGGATCGGCGTCGGCTTCGTCGAGTTCGAAGCCGGCCCACGTTTCGACCTGCTCAAGGAGGTCGGCCGCGCGCTGTCGCTCGCGGTCGGAGCCGGGGTCTTCGGCACGCCACGAGGCCACCGAGACGAAGTGGACGACGGCCACGTCGCCGTCGGCGGCCCGGTCGAGTGCGTCTCCGATCACGTAGCCGACAGTCTGCCGGAGGGTCGCCGAGCGTTTGACGGGGACGATGATCCCCGACTCGGGGGCCGTCATCGCCCGGTCACTCCGTCCGGCGCGTCCGAGGGTTGTCCGAACGTCATACTGGTCTTAGTCGGGGAAGTCGGGGACGCCTCAAAACTATTCTTATCTCGGCTGTCGGATGAGTCGGAGTTTCGAAAAGCGGGTGTGTCAACTGTTAGTTTGTGAGTGATCTGTCGAGATACTACCTGTCTGTTCAATAACCCGCCGAGCGGTGTCTGATCAGTTACTCGTCGAGCAGTCCCGCAAGCCGGCGGGCGATCCGATCACCGAGTAGGGGTTTCGGCCCCTCGACGACCTCACAGTCGGCGACTGACTCGGCCCCACGGTCGACCAACAGCGCGCGGGTGTCGGCCTCGCCCATCACCGTCGCGTCGTTGGCGACGACGAAGCTAAGATCGATCCGATCGCGGAGCGCGACCGCCTGTTCGAGCAGGGCGTCGTCGTCGCCGGTCGTTTCAGCCTTGAAGCCGACCAAGGGGAGGTCAGGGTGGCCCTGTCGAATCGAATCCAGCACTTTCGGCGTCGGCTCTAACTCCAGTGTGCGGGCCTCCCCGGAGCGGAGTTTTGCGGAGGCCTCCTGGACGGTGTAGTCACCGATCGCCGCCGCTGAGACCATCGCGTCGGCATCCTCGCAGGCGGCATCGGCCGCGGCCAGCATCTCCGCGGCGCTCTCGATTTCGACCACATCAGCGTAATGCACGTCGGGGCCGTCGTGGATCAGCGTCACGTCGGCGCCCCGGATCGCACAGGCGCGAGCGACCGCGCGACCGGTGCGGCCCGACGCCCGGTTGGTCAGCACGCGGATCGGGTCGATCGCCTCGCTGGTCGCACCGCCGGTGACGACGAGATGGCGGTCGGCGAGATCCTGCGGCGTCGTCGCGCGGGCGAGCGCGGTGACCATGGCTTCGGCGGTGGCGATCTTGGCCTTGCCCTCCTCGATGCGGGGATCGACGAACTCGACGCCCCACGATTCGACGCGGTCGATGGCATCGAGGACGCCGGGGTGGTCGTACATGGGTTCGTGCATCGCGGGAGCGACGACGACCGGCACGTCCGCACCGAGCGCGGTGGTCGCGGCGGTTGTCACCGGGGTGTCGTCGACCGCACCAGCGATCTTGCCGACGGTGTTGGCAGTGGCTGGCGCGATCAGCAACACGTCGGCCCAGCCGTCGCGGCCGCAGAGATCGACGTGTTCGACGCGGCCGGTGATCTCCGTGACAACGTCGCGCTCGGTCGCAAATTCGAGGGCCCATGGGTGGATGATCCCGCGTGCGCTGTCGCTCATCAGCGCACGGACGTCGGCACCCTGCCGGCGGAGTTCGTGGGCGAGTTCGACGGTTTTCACCGCGGCGATGCTGCCGGTGACGCCCAAGGCGACGTTGACGCCGTCAAGCATACTCGAAATGTGGTGTCGGTAGGTAGATAGGCGTTCGGGGTTCGCTCGACTACCCTTCGGCGACAGTGAGGCTCCGCTCAGATGAAAAAGCCCTTGAACGCGTTGATGACCGCCCACTTGACCCGCTCGACGACTTGGCCGTCTTCACCGGTGATCACGATATCGTCGTTCGCAACCGCATCCCGGAAGGCCAGTGCGGGGTTGCTCGCGGAGGTGAGTTCCTCAATCGTCGCTCGATCCGTGGTGATCTTCCGTTTTGCGTCCTCGCTGGGACTGTCGTTCAGTGCCGTAATGCGCTTTTGATCGTTGATCACCATCGAGTAGGTGACGACCGAATCACCATCTTCGATGTAGATATTATTGGTTCCAGCGATAGAGACGGGCCCGAGATTGACGCTATCAGCGTTCTCATTGTACAGCGGTACCATGTCCTCTAAAGATTCGTAGAGATCAGCGTCACCGCTGGCTGACTGTGCGACGGCACTCCCGGTCGCCGCACTCACGAGCAATCCGACGACGATCAGCACTTGTAGACTTCGTGCGAACTTCATTACAAGACATATATTGTTTTATAAGTATATAAATTAGATGTATGTGGGTTAGAAATGGCATATAGTATTCTAATTTGATTTCCTAAGTATCCGCCTACGAGCCAGCGATTTTTCACACCGTCATGGGTCTCCTGCCGCCGCGCGTGGCCTGTCAGACGTGTCTCCGGGTGTTACTGTTCCCAATCGAGTCGGTTGCGCTCGTCGTCGACGAGTGAGGGAAAGGTTCGCTGCTGTTGGTCGTGGGGCGCGGCAAAGTACTCCTGCATCGCCGCCATCGCGGCCTCCTGTCTGGCGCGCTGTTCGGTCGGATCGATCTCCTCACAGCCCGGCGGCACCTCCCGGCCGCGATCTGTCCAGTAGCCCTCGGGGGCGACCCAGTCGTTGTAGAAGGGGATATCGCTGTCGTGGATCAGCGTGATCGCCGCTTCGGCCCCGTCGCCGGCGGCGATCACGGCTTGGTGGTACCGCTCGGCCAGCCGTCCCGCGACGTAGAGCCCCTCGACAGCGGTGCGTCCTAACTCGCCAGCCTCGGCGTACTGTTTGCTGTCGGCCGTTCGTGTGTCAATATCGTACCCGTCGAGAAAGTCGGCATCCGGGAACGAGGCGGCCAACACCCGATCAGCCGTCAGTTCTCGTGTCGGTTCTGCCTCCTCGCTGTCAGCAGCATCGGTTTCGATGTCCTCGCCAGCCTGTCCACCGGTAATCGTAGCCGTGAATCCGTTGTCGATCTCACCGGTCAGCTCGGTGACAGTGCCTGTCTGGTACTCCGCGCCGTTTCGGGTTGCCTGTGCGCGCAACATATCCGCAAACCGGCGGGGGTTGACGCCGGCCGGAAAGCCCGGCACGTTTTCGAGATGGGCGTTGCGCCGCAGCACCGTCTCGCCGTCGTTGACGACGACTGTCTCGATCCCTGCGCGAGCGGTGAACGTCGCCGCCGTCAGTCCGGCGATGCCACCGCCAATGATTAACAGTTCGTGTTGCCCACGCGTGGTTCCTGCTGTCGTCGACTGCGATGACGCCATACCGCTCGTATCGGCGCAAGTATTTTTGTAGTAATGGTACATGACTCGAATACTGAGGGTGGTTGTGGGATCCGGACTTTCATAACCGATGCCGACCTATGCCTCTCTCAATGGCGCAGGCCTCCAATCAAGAACTCACCGATCGGTTCATCCAGTTTTATCGCAACTATTACCGCGATGAGATCGGGCAGCTCGCCCAGCAGTATCCCAACGAAAAGCGGTCGCTGTACATCGATTACGACGATCTTTACCAGTTCGATGCGGATCTTGCTGAGGATTATCGCTCCCAGCCCGACCAGCTCCAAGAGTACGCCGAGGAAGCCCTCCGACTCTACGATCTGCCGGCGGATGTCAAACTCGGCAACGCCCACGTCCGACTACGGAATCTCCCGGAATCCGTCGACATCCGCGGCATCCGCGTCCACGACAACCATATTGGCAAGCTCGTCGCTGTCCAAGGGATCGTCCGCAAAGCCACTGACGTGCGCCCGAAGATCACCGACTCCGCCTTCGAGTGCCAACGCTGTGGGACGATGAACTACATCCCCCAGCAGGACGGCGAGTTTCAGGAGCCCCACGAGTGTCAGGGCTGTGAGCGACAAGGGCCGTTCCGCATCAACTTCGACCAATCGGAGTTTATCGATGCACAGAAGATCCGCGTCCAGGAGAGCCCCGAAGGCCTGCGCGGCGGCGAGACGCCACAGAGTATCGATATGAACGTTGAGGACGACATCACCGGGAAGGTCACCCCCGGCGATCACGTCACCGCTGTCGGCGTGCTCCACATCGAACAGATGTCGGAGGGCAACGAGAAGTCCTCGCTGTTCGATCTCTACATGGATGGTGTCTCGATCACCGTCGAGGACGAGGAGTTCGAGGATATGGATATCGAGCAGGCAGACATCGAGACGATCATCACCCTCTCAAACGAGGACGATATCTACGACCAGATGGTCGGCTCAGTCGCGCCAGCGATCTACGGCTACGAAGAGGAGAAGTTGGCGATGATCCTTCAGTTGTTCTCCGGCGTGACGAAGAATCTTCCCGACGGATCACGGATTCGTGGCGATCTGCATATGCTTCTTATTGGTGACCCTGGGACCGGAAAGAGTCAGATGTTGTCATATATCGAAAACATCGCCCCGCGGTCGGTGTATACCTCGGGGAAAGGCAGCAGTTCGGCCGGTCTGTGTGTCACAGGTGACACGCTCGTGCATACCGACGAGGGCTTTCGACAAATCAACGAACTTGTCACAAGCGAGTTGCCCGACCCCGTCAGCGACGAGACAGCCGTCGAGAAGGAGGTGGGGCTCCAGACCTTCGACCGTGAGACGGGTGAAATGAAGAGTGATACGTCGTCGCACGCGTGGCGAATGCCCGAGAAGGAATGTCGACGGCTTGAGACGGCCCATGGGAAAGAACTCGAAGCATCCCTCAGTACGCCCGTCCTCACATGCGGATCCGACGGGATGGAGTGGACCGACATATCGGCGGTCGAACCCGGTGAGTACGTGGCAGTACCGCGGTACGCAGATCTCGACCGGTCGGAGGTCGACGTTCGGGAGTTCTTGGAGTTGACCACTGAGAAGGTACGCCTCGCCGAGGAGACGGTCGAATTCCTCCGCGAGGAGCTGACAGCGGAGTTCGGCTCGTTGCGGGACGCCGCGGCAGCACTCGACCTCTCGGAGAACTTCATCTACCTCCACCTCAAGAATCGCCACGTTCCGCTGGACAAACTCGATCGGATGTTGGAGGCTGTCGGTGCGACCCGCGAAGATGCCAGTATCGAACGGGCGATGCTCAGACACGGCGACAGCATCACGATTCCAAAGACGTTCGACGAGGATCTCATGTACCTGCTCGGACTCGTTTTCGGAGACGGGGATATCTCGCTGAACCGCCGCGATGGCAACCGCGGGATGGTTCGGATCTCGAACAGCGACACACAGCTGCTCGAACGCGCCGCTGACATCTTCGACGCACAGTTCGACAAACACCCCGATATCGAACGGCAGGCGGACAAAGTGCCCTGCATTCGGGTCAACAGTGCGACGATTGCCCGGCTGTTCGCCAACGCCGGGATGCAGACGCCGAAGGACGGGCTGGCACTCGATCCACGGTTGACCACGGCGGCGCACGCGGATGCGTTCCTCCGCGGCCTCATGGACGCCGACGGCTCCGTCTCGGCACGCAACGACGGTGGATCGAGCGTTCTCATGTCGACGATCAGTGACGATCTCGCCGAACAGGTGCAGTTGATGTTGGAGACCTACGGCGTCCGGGCACGAACCAGAGAACGGGATCGGCGCGGTACGTACGAACTCGCCAGCGGAGGAACAATCGAATCCAAGCACGTCCAGCAGCACATCGAAATCTATGGCGCGGACATCGACCGCTATGCCGACACCATCGGCTTTGCATCGTCGGCGAAAGCGGAGGCACTGCAGGAGATCATCAGCACCGAACGACGCCAGCGCGAAACGATGCCGGTCGGGTCGGCACTCGCCACTGCCGAAGGGTCAGCCGGGGAATACTACATGAACGTCCACCGCGGCGACAACCCCGGACGGGCGCGGGCGCGCTCGATGCTGCAGGATATCGATCTCGGCCCCGCCGAACCGCTCGTCCGTGAAGTGGTGGACGCGGAGTTGCGGTGGGACGAGGTCGTTGCCGTCGAAAACACGGGCGAGAAGGAGGTCTTCGATTTGACCGTCCCCGAAACACACAACTTCGTTGGCAACGGTCTCGTCACACACAACACCGCCGCCGCTGTCCAAGATGATTTCGGCGACGGCCAGCAGTGGACGCTCGAAGCGGGCGCGCTCGTCTTAGCCGATAAGGGGATCGCGGCGGTCGACGAACTCGATAAGATGGCCAGCGACGACCGCTCGGCGATGCACGAGGCGCTCGAACAACAGAAGATCAGCATCTCCAAGGCCGGCATCAACGCCACCCTGAAATCCCGTTGCTCCCTTTTAGGCGCGGCCAACCCGAAGTACGGCCGGTTCGACCAATATGAGCCGATCGGCGAGCAGATCGACCTCGAACCCGCGCTCATCTCGCGGTTTGACCTCATCTTCACCGTTACTGACCAACCCGATCCCGAACACGACGGCAAACTCGCCGACCACATTCTCAAAACGAACTACGCTGGCGAGCTAAACACCCAGCGCGACCGGATCGCCACCTCGGAGTTTACCCAACAGCAGGTCGACGACGTGACCGAGGAGGTCGCCCCGGAGATCGACGCCGAACTCCTGCGGAAATACGTTGCCCACGCAAAACGCTCCTGTTTCCCGACGATGACCGACGAGGCGAAGGCGACGATCCGGGAGTTCTACGTCGACCTCCGCTCGAAGGGGGCCGATGAGGACGCCCCGATCCCGGTCACCGCCCGAAAACTCGAAGCCCTCGTCCGGCTGGCGGAGGCGAGTGCGCGCGTGCGCCTCTCTGATACCGTCGAGGCCGAAGACGCCGATCGGTCGGTCGATATCGTTCGCTCCTGTCTACAGGATATCGGTGTCGACCCTGAAACCGGGCAGTTCGACGCCGATGTCGTCGAGACAGGCACCTCGAAGACGCAGCGTGATCGGATTAAAAATATCAAGGGGCTCATCAGCGATATCGAAGAGGAATTCGAAGAAGGCGCGCCGATCGAGGAAGTGTTGGATCGGGCCGATGAGATCGGGATGGATGCCTCCAAAGCCGAACAGGAGATTGAGAAGTTGCGACGAAAAGGCGAGGTGTACGAACCGAAGCAGGATCACCTGCGGACGACCTGACGAGCGTCGGTCGGCCTCTTCGCCTTGCTACTGTGTACAGCGTTCGCGCTGTGTTTCAGCTGCCTCGATGACCGCCCGCAGCGAGGAGTGATCCCGCGTGGGGACGGCCGATGCCGCAAGGCGGTCACGACACAGCTCACAGAGCAGTGACAGCTCGTCCGTTGTGAATACCCCGTCGGCTTCGAGTCGGTCAAGAATTCGAGAGACGCGTTCGATACGAACATCGTCGACGGTGGTTCGGTCGACGGCGTCTCGAAGCCAGTGCTCGACGGTTGCGTGGGCGGCCCATGCCTCGGCGTGGGGCAGTTCAAGCCGGCCACAGGGGTCGGTTACGGATGCTGTCATACGCGTGCCTCCATTCGTGAGAGGGGTTGCCACGTACATAATACTCAGCTTCAAATTATCTGTACTGATAGTGAATGACAATCAGAACCCGAGTGCGGGTGTCGAGAAACGGGGCGACAAACCGCCTACGCTGTTGGTTCTGAGAACGTTGACTGGTCTGTTTGCTCGCCGCGATACGGGACACCGAAGCGGTCGAGAACGCGGGCGAAGGTCTCCGGCGACTGCCCGGCACGCGTCGCTGCCTGCGTGAAGCTGAGTGTTCCACAACGATACAGGGTGAGTGCGATCGGTAGGCTATCTGTGGCCATACGCTCTGTATAAGATAGTAGAATATAATTCTACTGTGAGAATTAGTGTCGCAGTAAGACAGTAAAATAGAAATAACTACTTTTTTGTTTGTATTTGAACTCAAATAATCTCTGAATGTCTATCTCAAATTTTCTAGTAGAGTTGGGTGCGTTGTGCTGTTCGATTCGTCGCTGCATCGTGCGAAGTCAATGGAGCTAACTTACTCGGCTCTAGTAGAAAGGGTATGGACAGACAGCAGATCATTGCGGTCCTCTTCACCGTGCTGATGGTCGGCTCGATGGTTGCTTGGGGCGCGACGCTGATCTAGCCGTCGCCCCACACATCCGACAGCGGGTGATCAGCCCGTTGATCAGCGTCAGCGTCGGTTCGTGTCTGCCCGTTGGACGATGCCGACTCGCTGCGATGCTGTGTCACAGATCGCTGGCGACTCCGGGTGTCAGCTGGGTCGTCGATCCCGGCGACGGCGGCCGTCGGATCAAACTCTGGGAGCGTCGGCCGCGAACACCGATCGACCTGCTCGCGGAACCACGGCGGCATGTCGGCGGCGGCCCGATCAAAGAGATCCAACAGACTCGAATCGGCGAGATAGGTCGCCCCGTAGTCATCGGGGGCGCGAACCACCCGCCCGCAGGCCTGAATCACCGTCCGCAACGCCGTCCGGTGATACCACGCCCACTGGTCGTCTTCGAGTCGGCGGGCGACCCGGGAGTCGTTCGTGTTGAGATACGGGGCCTTACAGAGCACCTGCCAGCGGGCGAGGTCGCCGTTGAGGTCGAGGGCTTCCTCCATTTTGACCGCGATGAAGACCTCGGGGTCGTCGCTGGCTTTCCACGCCGTGAGTTCGTCGTCTCGGCTCACTTTGGTGTGGGTTCGTACCCGCGAGCCGACGCCAAACTCCGCAAGGCGGTCGGCCAGCTCCTCGGCGATCGCGTAGGAGTGGGCGTGGATCAACCCGTTTTCGTCGGGGTGGTGGGCCATCAGCCGAACGATCAGGCGAGCGATTTGTGGAAGGGTCGTCTCGCGGTGCTCGTAGGTCATCTTGCCTTGAGTCACATCATAGAGGGGGCGGTTTTCGACCGGGAACGTGTGCTCGACATCGACCAGGGCGACGCGGTCGGGATCGAGGCCGACCTGCCGACAGAAGGCCTCTTTGTTGAGAATCGTCGCCGACAATAGCGCGAAGGCCTCGCCGCGATCCCAGACTGTGTGGTGGAGATACCGAGCGGGATCGAGCGGTTTGATCGTGATCGCTGTCCCCTCCCCACCGGACTGATCGACGACCCAGGTCGTCTGACTCTCGGGCTCGCGGTAGTCGTCGGCGAACCAGTTGAGCTCAGAAATGAGTTCGTTCAGGCGGTCACGGCGGGCGACCTCCTCGGGTGTGAGTTCGGGCTTTGCGGTCAGGTCGTCTTTTGCCTGCGAACAGACGCCTGCCAGCGTCTCCGCAAAGCGGGCGGTGCGATCGAGGGGGTCGTCGGCACCGGCGATATCGGGGACGCCGACATCGTCCCAGACCGGCACACGCTCGGGGGAGATCTCGATCGTTGCGTACATCTCGGCCCACTCGGCCAGTCCATGCGCTTCGTCGATCACGACGACATCGCGTTTCCCGAACACGTCGGAGCCGGCGGTCTGCATGAAGTACGCCAGCGTCATCGCCGCGTACGGCTGGGCGGAGGCGATCGCTCGGTCGGAGAAGTACGGACAGCGGTGTTTGACCGAGCAGTCGAAGCCGGACTCCCGCGCACAGGGGGCCTGATCGACCGGCGTGTCGTGTTCGCCAGGCAGCAGGCAGGTGTAGTTGCTCTTCCCGCGGATGATATTGAGATCGTCGAGCAGCGAGTCGGCGGCGACATCGTCGAGTTGGGAGACCTGCGGCGTCGTGTAGTACGCGCCGGTCGCCTGGGCGGGCTCGGCGGTCTGTTTCGAGCGCGCACAGCCCATGATCGCCCGCGCCAGCAGTGATTTTCCGCTGCCGGTTGGCGCGCGCACCAACACCACGTCGTTGCCGGCCTCGTAGGCCGACTGGATGTCGCTGAGGGCTTGGTTTTGCCCAGCCCGAAACTCGGGGGCTGGGAAGGATTCGACGATACGGGCGGGCTTCACGGCCGTCGGTCGGAGGGCCGACCGCAAAAACGTAGGGATCCCGGCGGCGCTCGGATCGTCGACACCGTGATCGAAACGAGCCAGCGCTGATCAGGCTACGCCTCGTCAGCCGGCGATCCGTCCGCATCGTCGGCGGTCGGCAACGCAGCCACGTCCTCGGCGGTTGGGTCGTGGTCATCGGGCAGCCGGTCAACACAGTCGAGACAGAGAAAGTGCTCGCTGCCGTCGGCGAGTTCAAGGATCATGCCGTCGGTCGGCCCGAAGTCAAAGCTCCAGATGTCGCCGATCCCGCCGGCGATCTTGACCTTCGTGCCGCAGCCGTCACACCGCCGCGTTGTCATTGGGTAGAGGAGGGCGTCCGCCGGTTTTAGTCCACCGCTCGCGGGACGACATGGGCGCATCATGTATCGAGGACAACGCTTAATTCCGGGGCGGAGGAACGATCACTGACAATGGGCTTATCGCTTGTAGGCATTTCTCTCGCCAGCGGGCTGCTCCAGCTGCCGGCCCTCAGCACGACGGCGATCACCGGCCTCGGGATCGCCGCTATCGTCCTGTTGATCGGCCTGTCGGCGTTCTTTTCGTCCTCCGAGATCGCCTTCTTCTCGCTGCCCCAACACCGCATCGAGTCGATGGTTGAGGAGGGGATTCCCAACGCTGAGACGGTCAAAGCCCTCAAGGACGACCCACACCGGCTGTTGGTGACGATCCTCGTCGGCAACAACATCGTCAACATCGCCATGTCCTCGATTGCGACCGCGCTGTTCGGCATCTACCTCTCGCAGGGACAGGCTGTGGTGGCGGCGACGTTCGGGATCACCGCCGTTGTCCTGCTGTTCGGCGAGAGCGCGCCGAAATCCTACGCGGTCGAAAACACCGAGTCGTGGGCCCTCCGGATCGCCGGCGCGCTCAAGCTCTCGGAGTACGTGCTGTTCCCGCTGATCATCGTCTTCGATAAGCTGACCCGCATCGTCAACAAGGCGATGGGCAGTTCCTCGGCGATCGAATCGCCGTACGTCACCCGCGATGAGATCAAGGATATCATCGAAACCGGCGAACGCGAGGGCGTCATCGACGAGGAGGAACGCGAGATGCTCAAGCGCATCTTCACGTTCAACTCGACGATCGCCAAGGAGGTGATGACGCCGCGACTCGACATCACCGCCGTCTCTGAGGACGCCACCATCGAGGAGGCCATCGAGGCCTGTATCGGCCACGACCACGTCCGCGTCCCCGTCTACGACGGTAACCTCGACAACATCATCGGCGTCGTCAACGTCCGCGATCTGGTGCGGGAACACCAGTACAGCGAGGGGACAAGCGAGCTCAGAGATATCGTCCAGCCGACGCTCCACGTCCCCGAATCGAAAAACGTCGACGACCTACTGGCCGAAATGCAGGAAAACCGCCTCCAGATGGTCGTCGTCCTCGATGAGTTCGGGACGACTGAGGGGATCATCACGCTCGAAGATATGGTCGAAGAGATCGTCGGCGACATCCTCGAAGGCGACGAACAGGAGCCCTTTGAGCGCCTCGACGACCAGACGACCGTCGTCCGCGGCGAGGTCAACATCCACGAGGTCAACGAGGTACTCGACATCGAGCTCCCCGAAGGCCAAGAGTTCGAAACACTGGCCGGCTTTGTGTTCAACCGGGCTGGCCGGCTCGTCGAGGAGGGCGAGACCTTCGAGTACGACGGCGTCGTCATCGAGATCGAGGAGGTCGACAGTACGCGCATCCTCAAAGCCCGGCTGACCGTCACCGACGAGTATCCGAAAACCGAAAGCGACGACGAACCCGAGTTGACGGAGTAGCTGTTTTTGTGACGGAATCCGGGAGCAACAGCCGAACAACGAGTTAGAAGAGCAGCTGGACGGCAGTGTACACCACGTAGCCGATGACGAACGCCGAAACCAGCGAGCCGACCCACGCCAACACCGTATACAGCATCTTATCGCGGCTCACCCCGGCGTTGCCGGCGGCCAGCCCGCTGCCGACGATTGCGCTGACGATGATCTCGTTGAACGACACCGGGATGCCAAAGTAGACCGCGGTTTGGGCGATCGCAAACGACGGGATCAACGCCGCGATCGATCGCCGCGGCCCAAGCGAGGAGTAGTCCTGTGAGATGGCCTTGATCATCCGTGGCGCGCCCGTCCAGGAGCCGACCAGGAGCCCAAATCCGCCGCCGACAAGCACGGCCCACAGCGGAATATCGATCCCATCCCCGAGCAGTGGCACCAGCGGCCCGATCGCCAGGCCAACCTGACTCCCGCCCGCCGAGAAGGCGACCAGGCCGCCCAAAAACAGGAGGAAGCGTCGCTGGCCGGCCGCCCGATCCCGATTCAGTGCGAGCCACAGCGTTGCCATCGCGGTGAGCGCGACGCCGAGTGTGGCAACGACGACACCGACTGTCGCCGAAAGCCCGGTCGCCGCGCCAAGGGTGCCGGCGATCGAGCCCTGTTCGCCCGCCGGCCCGAGGAAGGTAAAGCCGATGTTGGCGATCAGCGCGCCGACGACGCCGGCCAACCCAGCAATGAGGCGATCCTCATCGAAGCGATCCCCGCGGATGAGGCGGGCGATCGCATACGCGATCCCGCCACCGACAAACGGAGTCAGCGTCCACAGCGTGAGGATCTCGGCGTACTTCGCCCAGGCGGGCCCGCCACCCATCGCCAGCCCGACGCCGACGACCGCGCCGGTGACGGTAAAGGCGGTGGCGATCGGGTAGCCGGCGAAGACGCCGAGGGCGACGAGAACGGCTGCGGTCAGCAGGCCGACGATCGCGGCCCCGGCGGTCAGTGGCTCGCCGATAATCAGTTCACTCCCGACGGCTTCGGTGACGTTGGCTCCCTGCAGCACCGCCCCAGAAAACCCGAGGACGCCGACGATCAGGCCCGCCCGGAGGACGGAGATAGCGTTGGCTCCCACCGCGGGTGCAAACGGTGTCGATCCTGACGAGCCCGCCCCGATCGCCCAGGCCATAAACAGACTGGCCGCCGCGGCGATTCCAAACGTTGCCAGCGTTTCAACGCCGATCATGGGATGCTCCGGTGGTGTGTCTCGGCCACGTTACTCCCGCCGTTGGCCATCACGATAGCCTTCTCGAAGTCCGAGGACGGTACGCCGCATGAGGAGATAGCCGAAAAAGACGAACGCTAACAACACCGCGAGGATCCCCAACAACACGGGATCGGTGAGGAGCTCGGCGATAGTCATGGTTCCCCCACCGCCGGCATGCCCGAAAGACGTTTCGGTCGGGGGCTACCCTGACAGTGTGAACGTATCGATCACGTAGTCGTTGGGGGTGACAAGCCGCCCGGATAGGCCGTCGTCGGTCGGTTCCAGTTCCGCATGGGCTTTTCGATAGCCGCGGGGTTGGGCGTGGCTGCCGGGGTTGATGAGAGGCAGCTCGCCGCCCGTGTCGACCCCGGGGTTGTGACTGTGGCCGTAGATCACGGCGTCGGCGTCGCGTTCGCGGCCAAACAGCGTCAGTTCCGTTGGGGCGCCGCTGACGCGATGGGTGACCGCAAACCGGACTCCCTCATATTCGACGGTACGGGCCTCCGGGAGGCGATCGCGGATCTCGCTGTCGTCGTTGTTGCCGTAGACCCCGCGGAAGCTTCGGGCTTCGGCCTCGAAGGCGTCGAGTACCGCCGCCCGCATGAAGTCGCCGGCGTGGATGACGAGGTCAGCCTCCCGAACAGCCTGCAGCGTCCGGCCTTTCAGTTCGTGGCCGTGGACGCTGTGGGTGTCCGATACGACAGTAAGCATACCTCTCATTCAGCTATGCAATGGGGAAAAACTACCGCTGTCGGCGAGTTCCACCTACCTGAGTGAGGGGATGTCAGCGCCCGACGAGCTACCGATCAGCGAGGTCGCATCACCGCGGCTCTGAATGACGTTGAACGCGGTCATCAGATCGGTTTTCGAGACGATACCGATGAGGTTCCCCGCCTCGTCGACGACGGGCAGCCGGCCGACGCCGTGTTCCTGCATCGCCTGGAGAGCGGTGAAGGCGTCGGCGGTCGGCGCGATGGCCGTGACATCGCGTTCCATCACATCGCCGACAGTGTAGGCGTCGCGTTCGACCTCCTTGATCGAGCGGGCGTGATCTAATGTGACCATGCCGATCAGCTCCTCGCGGCTGTCGACGACGGGGTAGCCGGTGTGGCGTTCGGTCAACATCCGCGTCAACAGATCGCTGATCGTTGTGTCGGGGTCAACGACGAGCAGTTCCTGGCGTGCTGTCATGATATCACCGACGGTGACACCCTGGAACGCCGATTTCAGCATCGACTGTTGGGCCTCGCCGGAAGCGGCCATGTAGATGAAGAAGGCCAGCAGGATCATCAGCGGGCTGAACGCAAACAGCCCAAACAGGCCCAGCACAAACGCGAAGGTCTTGCCGACCTCGGAGGCAAGCTGTGTCGCCCGGGCGTGGGGTCGATTGCGGGCCAACAGCGCGCGTAGCACCCGGCCGCCGTCCATCGGGAATCCCGGCAGCATGTTGAAGACTGCGAGGCCGACGTTCATCAACGCGAGGTAGCCGACGACGAAGCGAACCGGATCGAGGGTCGCCGGCAGCGTCTGAAAGACGATAAAGGCGATGCCGCCGAGCAGCACGCTGACAACCGGGCCGGCGATGGCGATGTTGAACTCCTGGCGCCAGTCTTCGGGGATCTCTTTGAAGCTGGCGACGCCGCCAAGCAGCCAGAGGGTAATCGAGTCGATCTCGACATCGTACCGCATCGCCATCAGCGAGTGGCCGAACTCATGGAGTAACACGCCACCAAAGAGGCCACCGGCGGCGGCTGTGCCGAGCAGCCACGGCGTCAGCCCGACAGTGAGGGGATCGCTGGCGATCGCACTCCCAAGGAGGTCGTTGACGAGTTCGGTCAGCCGAACGATGTCGGAGCCGATAATCCACGCAAAGATCGGGAGGATCAACAGAAACGTCCAATTGAGCTGGACGGGGATTCCAAAGACCCGTCCGAGACGAAGGCCACGCATATCGGGTAGTTGTCCTCCGTGGGTATTAACGTGGCTTTCGCTACACGAATCCAATGTGGCTGGCAAGCGAACCGCTCAAATAGGCCGCTGTCGTACCCCCTGATCGTGTCCCAGCAGGCCGCCGCCGTCGAGACGCTGTTCCTGCATGCCGACGGCGACAGCTACCGCGTTGTCGCCCTTCGTGACGGCGAGCGCGTGTTTCACGGCACCCTCGACTGTAAAGAAACGCATGCCGGCCCGCGGCCAGGGAAGTTTCGCACGGAAACCGGAAGCTCCGCGGAGCCCCGCGATCCCCAGGAGTTTGTTGATATCGCGCGGGCAGCGACCCGCATCCGGATCTCTCAACAAACCTCCACGGAGGGTCGCCAGGAGCTCCAGGAACTCCTTGATGGCTACCAACTCTCGGCGAAGGTCGTCCGCACCTGTCGGTACTGCGCCAACGACGGCGCGTACTCCCCGATCACCGAGGAAACCGCGATCAAAACCGACCGTGAGCATATCTGTCCGGATTGTGCCCGCGAGGAGTTAGAGCGCGAACTCGCCTACAAGGGCCAGTTTACCGGCCAAGCCCAGGAACGACTGGAGGACTTACTGCTTGAGGTGCAGGATCTCGACCGGATCGTCGATCTGCTGTCGGGGGAACTTGATCCCGACCTCACGAAGTTCGACACCATCAGCGCGACCGTCGACGACGTTGATCCCGTCCAGACGGCCGACCTCGGGCTTCATCCGCAGCTACAGTCGATGCTCGAATCCCGGTTTGACGAGTTGCTGCCGGTGCAAAGCCTCTCCGTACGCAACGGGCTGTTCGATGGCGCGGAACGAAGTTCCGCGAACCACGCGAGCGGGCAACGCCCGCGAGCGGATGGCGACGACCAACTTGTCGTCAGCGCGACGGCGACCGGGAAAACACTGATCGGCGAACTCGCCGGGATCAATCGCGCGCTGACCGGTGAGGGGACGATGCTCTTCCTCGTCCCGCTTGTCGCCCTCGCAAATCAGAAGCACGAGGACTTCCGGGATCGCTACGGTGACCTCGGCCTCGATGTAACGATCCGGGTCGGCGCGAGTCGGATCAACGACGACGGGACGCGGTTCGATCCCGGCGCGGACGTGATCGTTGGTACCTACGAGGGGATCGACCACGCCCTCCGGACGGGCAAGGATCTCGGCGACATCGGCACTGTCGTCATCGACGAGGTGCACACGCTCAAAGAGCCGGAACGTGGCCACCGCCTCGATGGCCTCATCTCGCGGCTGAAATACTATTGTGAGGAGCGCGCCGACACACGAAGCACCTACAGCGGCGCACAGTGGCTCTATCTCTCGGCGACCGTCGGCAACCCCGAGTGGCTGGCCAAGCGACTCGGTGCGACGCTGATCGAATTCGAAGAGCGACCCGTTCCGATCGAGCGACACGTCACCTTCGCCGACGAACGCGAGAAACTCCGGTTAGAAGACAAACTCGTCAAGCGCGCCTTCGACCAGAAATCCTCGAAAGGGTACCGTGGGCAGACGATCATCTTCACCAACTCGCGGCGACGCTGTCATTCGATCAGCCGAAAGCTGGGGTATGACTCCGCGCCATATCATGCCGGCCTCGACTACAAAAAGCGCAAACAGGTCGAAGGCAAATTCCTCGATCAGGAACTCTCAGCGGTTGTCACCACCGCCGCCCTCGCCGCCGGCGTCGACTTCCCCGCCTCGCAGGTGATCTTTGATTCGTTAGCGATGGGTATCGAGTGGCTCTCCGTCCAGGAGTTCAGCCAGATGCTCGGCCGGGCGGGCCGCCCTGACTACCACGACAAGGGGACGGTCTACATGCTGATCGAACCCGACTGCACCTATCATAACTCGATGGAGATGACCGAAGATGAGGTCGCGTTCAAACTCCTAAAAGGCGAGATGGAGGACGTGCGCAACGTCTACGATCAAGCCGCCGCTGTCGAGGAAACCCTGGCCAACATCACTGTCGCCGGCGAGTCAGCCAAGCGGCTCAACGACCGGATGCTCGGCGAGATCGACACCCAGCGTGCGGTTGGGAAGCTACTGGAGTGGGAGTTCATCGACGGACTGCAACCGACCCAGATGGGCCGAGCGGTCACCCGACACTTCCTCTCGCCGGATGACGCGTTCCGGCTGCTGGATGCGATCCGAAACGGGCTGTCGCCGTACGAGATCGTCGCCGAACAGGAGTTGGCCGACGAGGAGTTGTGAGTGTGCCATCTGTTGTCACTAAAACGAATCTCGAAGCGATAGCGGGCGTTTTTGTGGTCGCGTCTGATTAGACTGGTATGTTACAGAATCCGATATTCCGGTGGGGAATCGGCCTCTCCGGTGCGATCATGGTCGCTGCTGTCTCGTACTTCTTCCTTACTGGCACCGTCCAACTCGTCGCCTACGGGATTGCCGCCCTGGATGCAGTCATGACGCCGTTGATCCTGAAACAGGCCGCGACGGAGTAACGGCGGCCGACAGGCCGAACGGCTTTCCGACTGGCCGGCGAGACGGCCGATATGGCTGCTGACCTTGCCGAAAAGACGGATCGCTACGAGCAGATGTTGGCCGATGCGTTGGCGGCGGCGACGATACAACCGCCGGCCGAGACGCCGTTTGGCGAGGCCGCCGCCGACTGTCGAGAGATGGCTGAGTCGTATCTACGCGATGGACGACATTTCCGGGCGGCTAACGACCCAGTTAACGCCTTAGCAGCGTTTTCCTACGGCTACGGCTGGCTCGATTGTGGCGTTCGAATGGGGCTGTTTTCGGTGCCCGACGACACCGAACTGTTTACGATGTGACTGTGGGACTCGGCGCGAGCCGGATCACTCGTTGACCGATTCCAGCTGTTCGGTGACGACGATCTCGCCCCGAGAGGTGAGATAGAGGACGCCCTCCTCTTCGGTGACAAGCTCTTTTTCCAGCAGATGCTCGGCGACGGTCTGTGCGTCGGTGTCGTCGTCGGTGACGATCCCATCCAGCGACGCGTTGCCGCCGGCACTGTACAGCGAGATGAGCGCTTGGGTTTCGGTATCGCTGACCTCGGTCTGTCGCACGTCGTCGACAACCTTGCTGTAGTTGAGCCGCACAAACTGACTCAGGAAGGTGAGCTTCCGCTTGCTGAGGAGCGAAATATAGGTTGTGAGCGTTGTGCTCCCGGCGGCGTGATCGAGGATCAACGTCGGCCGGGCACGATCCATCAGCTCCCGCTGTTCGTGTTCGAACCCGATGACCGCCTCAACGTTGATGCGGGCCGTTTTGTCGTCTAAGGTAAGCTCGATTGCGGACTCCGAGAGATCCAGGAGCATCTTTCTCGCCGGCGCGTCGGTCACCCGACCGCCGCGTTTGGCGGGATGTTTGGCGATAACGGTCTGTTTGCCGATCAGGAGTTTGAACAGCAGCGTCCGAAACTTGGCGATCGTCTCCGGGCTGCCGCCGATGATCGCCTGCCGACGGGTTCCGTTTCGCTCGTAGGCGATGGCGATCGCTTCCTCAAGAAACTGTGAGACGCTGTCGGCGACCGACCCGGGATTTGTGCTAACGATCTTCGAGAGAAAGATGGTCTCTTTGCCCTCGCCTGTTACGAGCACCAACTGTTCGCGGTTGAGAAGTACACGTCCTTTGACAGGTTTGAGTTGCTCGATATCCTCGGTGAGGAGCTTTCCGGTGAAATCCGCGACGACCTCCTCACTCATGACTTACTCATTATTCAAACATGGTATTGTATATTTCGGATCACCCGACGATGTATTTAGCTCGATATGCCCGTTGTCAGCAGCGACGACATCGCCACTGCGACCGTCCGTCGCTACCGATTGTACGCCGCCCGAAGGAACGCCAAGGCAGCCCCGAACATGGCGAGATTCCCGAAAAAGGCCAGTCGCTCGCCGCTTTTGTCGTCGGGCTCGGCGTTCCAGAAGTCGTGCATCGTCGGCGTCACCACCGCCAGAAACGTCGCCACCGCGCCGGTCGCCAGCCGTGGGAACCGCCAGAGGGCTGTCCCGAGTCCGCCGACGACCATCATCCCAGAGGCAAACGGGGCCGCTATCTCTGGTAACGGCACGTCGGCGGAGTCGGCATACTCGATCGTTTCATCCATCTCGCGGAAATCTTCGGTCGCTTGGAGGGCGACGCCAAGGCCGAACAACACCCGTCCCAGCGTCGAGAGGGTGTCAGTAGTATCTGATTCCATGATAGTATCTCACAGGCGGTAGACGCTACGGGGATATAAACGCCAAGGTCTCTCAGATCGCACCGAACCTCAATAGTTAATCACAACGGTGTTAAACGCCGAATAATACGCTGTTTCTTTTGTATAATTGCACTGAATGAGCCGACACAAATCTAAAATACGCCAAACACCCAACGTATGAACAATATCGAAAAGGCGTATATATGTGTCGCTGTACCATACAACTGCCCAGACCGACGCTATGAGACACGATTACGACCTCCCGCCCGACTGGGCGGCCATGACCGACGAAGAGAAATCCCGCTGGATGACCCAAGAACGCTGCCGTCGACAGGCCCAGCGACAACAGACACCTGCCGCTGCTGCCGTCGACGCAAAATCGGAACGCGTCGAACGGAAACTTGAGGCTCGCGGCTACGCACCGGTGAAACAACTGCGGTAGTGCGGTGCCGACCCCTCGAATTTTTTGCTGATCTGACTCGGTTCCGAAGACCCACATCAGCAGATCAGTGAGAGGACAGACTGCGCTGTTGAGTTGGCAACGTTCGGTGAGAAGTAGCGGGAAGTAGATTTGAACTACCGATCTCCGGGTTATGAGCCCGGCGGAATCTCCTGGCTATCCCATCCCGCTACCAGAACCGATGCCACAGTTACGGTTAAGCGTTATGATCGACTCGCAGTATGGCAGTTTTCGATGATGTGGGATGATGTCATGATACCCACAGTCAGTCCATCATGCCGCCCGGTTGCGCCCCGCTTTTTCCAGCGATCGCGTTCCCCAATTAACCGCCTTCCAGATCAACACCCGCGTCATCCACCGTCAGAATGTGATCGAACAGCGGTTTGAGCGTGTTCACATCCTGTGGGTTACTGGCCGAGGGATTGACGAAGAAGGAACTGACCGCACCGCCGGCACTGAGTTTGCCGAGGAAGATGTGGAGGAACCGGAAGGTACCCTCGACGGATTTGTACCGG
Source organism: Halonotius sp. GCM10025705 (assembly GCF_042662885.1). Lineage (NCBI taxonomy): Archaea > Methanobacteriati > Methanobacteriota > Halobacteria > Halobacteriales > Haloferacaceae > Halonotius > Halonotius sp. GCM10025705. The sequence goes on from NZ_JBHSZD010000001.1 coordinate 535,152, forward strand.
AACAGCACATCGAGCGGGTCGAGTGCGACACTGATCCCGCCATCGAGGGCCTGCCAGTCGTCCAGTGTTTTCGTCGAGAGGATGCCAAGCCGTGTCACGTCGTTTGGGTTGTTGATGTTGACAACCTCAACGGTGTCGCTGACGGCGTTCGGCACCGACTGCGAACAGCCGACGGTGATAACCTTGACTCGCTGGGCGGATTTGGCGATCTCGGCCAACCGGTCGGTGTTCATCGACCGATACTGGATCAGGAGGATGTTACGATCGGTTGTCTCGGTCAGGCCGAGGAGATCCTCTCGGGCGTCGTGTTTGCGGGCGTCCTGTGAGCCACACTGCACGAGCACTGTCGTCCCTGGCGAGAGATCAAGTCCCGACGGGCGATGGTAGCCCTCATCGGTTTCCCACTCCATGTCGGTGGGGTCTGATTCAGGGGTCGCCGCAGCAGTGTCCGGCTCAGGGGTCGTCGTCGCGGTATCCGGGTCGGTTGTCGGTTCCTCACTGGCCGTCGCGTCGTCGGTCGTCGCTGGCTCGCTTGGTGTCGACGCGGAACCACCGGCTGTCTCGGATGATGCCGACTGTGCGCTCGCGTTGCTGTCGGTATCACCCGTCGGATCGATGGTTTCGGCCATCGCCTCAGCCGACTCGGTTGCGGGTTCGTCGCTGTCGCCGATGATCTCCGCGAGCAGCGCGATCAACTCGTCTTTCGGGAGCGCCCGGAGCTGATCGATGTCCAGATCGGAGACGGCGAGATCATCGCTTGCGCCGTTGGTGGCTGCCGTTGCTGTGTCATCGCTTGCTGCCGTGTCGGCCGCGCTGTTGCCGGTTGCTGTGTCACCGCTCGTTGTCTCTCCGGCTGTCGTGTCGTCGCTCGCCGCCGAATCGGGAGCATCAGCACTTGTCGTCTCACCCGTGGTGGCGGCTGCGGCGGGTTGTGCTGACGAAGTCGACCTGGATGTGGCCGCATTAGCGCTGTCGCCGTTCGTACTCGCCGTCAACTCCTCGGCGGCCGTCTCTGTCGGGTCGGTCGTCAGCTCGCGGATCCGATCGACCAGCGGCTCGTAGGAGAGTTCGACCATCGACCGGGGAAGAGATCGGTCGCGCCGGATTTGAAGGCGTCGCGGGCGATATCTTCGGGCTCGTCGTCGATGAGGAGAATCACTGGCAGTGAGCCGTGTTCCGAGCGCACGTACGACAGCAGGTCAAGGCCGTCGTCGTCGCCGAGGCGGAACTCGCTGATGACACAATCGATGTCGTGGGTCTCCAGGGCTGCTTGTGCGGTAGCCACGTCGCTGGCGGTACGCACTGCAAAGTCGTAGTCCGATGAGAGCGTCTCAGTACGGGACGCTGCCGTGTCAGCATCATCGTCTACATACAGCAGTTGTGGCACCGCAACCATAGCGTACAAAACGGGTTCCGGAAGTATAAACACCACCGATCGATCTATGTAGTCTACTGACACGCTGGCCGAATCAGGCGGTGTAGTCACGTGATTGTCGCCGGCCGTCCTCCCCCGGTATCCTCTCTTGGCTGGTGTGAACGGCCGATGTCGACTAGTCTACAAATCAACGAAGACAAATCGCCGGGGAGCTGCCGTATTTGCTTCGCTCAGTCAAAGAGCGTCTCGCCGTCGACCATGTGTTCCTCGACGGCGTCCATGTCGAGTGTGACACCGAGACCCGGCTTCTCAGGGATCTCGATGTAGCCGTCGACGATCACGTCTTCCTCGACGAGATCTTCCCACCAGCCGAGTTCGTAGCTGTGGTACTCGACGGCCAGGGAGTTCGGGATCGCCGCACCGACATGCGCACTCGCCATCGTTGCCACCGGCGAGGAGACGTTGTGCATGGCGACCGGGATGTAGTACTGATTCGCCACGTCGGCGATCTTTCGAGTCTCACGCATGCCACCGACTTTCGGCAGGTCAGGGGCGATAATGTCGACCGCTTGGTTCTCGATGAGGCGTCGCTCCTCGGTGACGCGGTAGCGGTTCTCGCCGACCGTGATCGGCGTGATCGTGGACTTGGTGACCTCCTCCTGTACCTCCAGGTTCTCCGGCGGGACGGGGTCTTCGAGCCACCAGACGTCGTATTCTTCGATGGCATCGGCGAGCCGTTTCGCGCTGCCGCCGGAGAACGTCCAGTGGCAGTCAAACGAGACATCAGCGCGATCCTTCACGCGCTCGGTGACGGCTTCGACGATCTCAGCTTTATGCCGAATTTCGCCGGGGCGGAGATGGCGGTTGGCACGATCCTTTTCGAGGCCCGATGGCACGTCGAGGTCGAATTTGAGGGCGTCGTAGCCGAGTTCCTCGACGACGCGTTCGGCCTCATCAGCGCAGGCCTGTGGGTCGGCCTCATCGGCGGTGTGACAGTCACAGTAGACCCGCACCTCGTCGCGGTACTTGCCGCCCAGCAGTTGGTAGGCCGGCACGTCGAGGATCTTGCCAGCGAGATCGTGGAGCGCGATTTCGATGCCCGCGATGGCGGTGACGGTGACGCCCTCAACGGTGCCCTCGCCGGACATCTTCTGAATCAGATGCTCGTAGAGGCGGTCGATATCGAGGGGATTCTCGCCGACAACGAAGGGTTTCATCCGCTCGATGAGTTCCGGCACGCCCGCACCCCAGTAGGCCTCGCCGGTGCCGACGACGCCGCTGTCGGTGTAAATGCGGACTAAGGTCCACGGGAAGTTGCCGTCGATCATCGTCGTCTGCACGTCGGTGATCTCGACATCGCGGTCGCCGCCGCGGCTGGCGGTGACACCCATCGTCTCGCCGGACAGCTCCCGCATCGTGTACTCGGCGTTCGGGTCGTGTAAGGAATCGTAGTCGACCATGTGTCGCCGTTAGTGTCCACTCGTAAATAGTCTCCTCACCTGTGGCCAAATAGCAACATTCAGGCACGCGCCGCCCCCAGTATCCCCATGAGCGGTACGGAACTCTCACGCCGGCAGGCCTGGGTTGCCGCCGCCCGCCCGCAGACACTGCCCGCGGCGGCCGCCCCCGTGATCGTCGGCGTCGGCCTCGCCGTCCACGACGGCGTTGCTGCCGTCGTCCCCGCAGTCGCCGCCTTCGTCGGCGCGGCGCTTATCCAGATCGGCACCAACTTCGCCAACGACTACTACGATGCGATCCAGGGCGCCGACACCGACGACCGCGAGGGGTTCACCCGTGTGACACAGGCCGGCCTCATCGAGCCGGGGCAGGTCAAAGCCGCGATGTATCTCACCTTCGCGGCTGCCGTCGTCGTCGGCAGCTATCTCGTCTATGTTGGCGGCGTTCCGATTCTCGTCATCGGCCTGCTGTCAGTGATCTCCGGGATCGCCTACACCGGTGGGCCCTATCCGCTGGGGTATCACGGCCTCGGCGACCTCTTTGTCTTCGTCTTTTTCGGCGTTATCGCCGTCACCGGCACCTACTACGTCCAAGCCGCAGCCGTCCTCGCCGCGCCGCTGGCAACGACGATTCCGCCCGGGACGATCACGTTTGAAGCGGTCGTCGCCAGTCTCCCGATTGCGGCCATCTCGACGAACATCCTCGTCGTCAACAACATCCGCGATAAGGCCGAAGATGAAACGACGGGCAAGCGCACGCTGGCCGTCCGGTTCGGCTACGGCTTTAGCCGCGCGGAGTACATTGGTCTGCTCGCTGTGGCGTATCTGGTGCCGGTCTGGCTGTGGCTGGCGACTGATTTCTCGATGATTGTGTTGCTGCCGCTGGTCACGCTGCCGGTCGCCATCCGTGTCGCCGAGACGATCCGAACCGAAACGAGTGGCGCGGCCCTCAACCCTGCACTGGAGACGACCGGGAAGCTGCTGGCTGGCTACGCGCTGCTGTTCGGTGTGGGGTTGGCGGTCTGATGTGGGTCGAGCCGTTCAGTCTCGGCCTTGAGTCGCCCCTTGACACCGCCCGTGGCCAGATAACCCAGCGACGCGGATTTCTTGTCGGTGTTGACGCCGCGGGTGTCACTGGCATCGGCGAAGCTACCCCGCTACCGGACTGGACTGAGTCGTTCGACAACTGCCAAGACGCACTCGCAGCGACCGAGCCGACTCAGCCTGCGACTGCTCCTGATCCGGCGACAACGCCGGCGGCCGCTCATGCTATTGAACTCGCGCGACTTGATGCGCGCGGTCGGGGGCAGGCAACCCCGTTGGCGGCGATGCTTCGGCAGGAGGCTTTCGGCGTCGACGCTGATCCGGTTCCCCAACAGGTGCCGGTGAATGCAACCATCGGCGATGGGGAGATTGCTGCAACGGTGGCAGCCGCCGATGAGGCGATCACCAACGGCTCCGAGTGCCTGAAGCTCAAAGTCGGTGCCCGATCGCTTGACGCCGACATCGAACGCGTCCGTGCTGTCCGTGAGGCTGTCGGCGATGGGATCTCCCTCCGTGTCGACGCCAACGGCGCGTGGGCTGTTCCGACCGCCAAGCAGGCTATCGATGCGTTCGCCGCGCTGGATGTTGCCTACATCGAACAGCCGCTGCCCGCGGACGACCTCGACGGTCACCGCGAGCTTCGCGGCCGCGGTGTCGACATCGCGCTCGATGAATCGCTGGCGTCGGCGTCGGTTTCGGCGGTTCTCGATGCCGACGCAGCCGACGTGGTGATCCTCAAACCGATGGCTCTTGGCGGCCCGCTACAGGCGACACAGGCCGCCGCTGCCGCCCGCGAAGCCGGTGTCGACCCGGTGGTGACGACGACGATCGACGCTGTCGTCGCCCGGACGGCCGCGGTGCACGTCGCGGCGGCGATCCCCGCTGTCGATCCCTGTGGGCTGGCGACAGGGTCGCTCCTTGCCGACGATCTGGCCGCTGATCCGGTCACACTCGCTGCGGGAACCGCGAGCGTCCCGGCCGGTGGCGGGCTCTGTGGTGATGGGTTCGCGTCCCTGCGTCGCTGAGCAGGCTTCGACTATGGCTCGCTGACTATGGCTCGACGACCTCGATGACGCCGAGCATGCCCTGCGTCTGGTGGGGGGTACAGTAGTATTTGTAGACGCCCGGCTCGCTGAAGGTGTACTCGAAGGTGCTGCCGGCTTCGAGATGGTAGTCGCTCTCGAAGGCCCCGCCGTTGTCGACGACGTTGTGACTGCTGCCGCGGCCGGTCCACTCCCAGGTGACCGTTGTCTCCGGGCTGATCCGAACGGCCGCTGGGTCGAACGCATACGGGCTCGGCGCGCCCACGTTGATGGTGACTGTCGCTGTGTCAGTCTGCTCGGCGACCGTCTCGAAGTTGTTGGCACCCGCAAGCCAGCCGTCGTAGGGGCTGTTGTCGTCGCTGCCGCCTGCACAGCCGGCGAGTCCGGCGACGACCGCGCTGCCGGCGACCGCAAGCGTCCGTCTGCGGCTGTATGATTCCATGTCTCCCACTGGCCGCCGGGGCGTCATTAGTGGTGGGTTTGCTGGTCGCTAACGGCGTCGGCGGCCAGCCAACGACCCCTGCTGTCGGCCGGCAGGCTGAAACCACCGCCGGCCCAAGCCGGCGATATGAGCGAGTGGCGAGACCTGCTTGTCGGCGACCGGATGGCTGTCGATCAAGCCTTCACCGATCGGGTTCAGGAATCCGAGTTCACCAACCAGGAGTGGGGGCTGATCATGACCGCGACCGAATTCGATATCGAGCACGCCGACGACCCCGAGGCGGCTCGACTCGTCGCCGACACCGAGGCCATTGAATCGATCATGCCTGAACTGGAGTCGGTTCGTTCGCAGGGCGGCCCGATGGCTATGGGCGATGCGTCCGCCGATGACGACGCCGGTGTCGTCGACTCGATCAAGGGGCTTTGGGCCTCGATGCTGGCGATGATGACGGCATCGACCGCGAAAAGCTGGCAGCCGCCGAGTCGCTCGCCCAAGCGTACGCCGAGGAGCTTCAACGCCATCTCGAATCGAACGACGATTTCGAGCGCATTCGACGCGCCTACAGTGACGAAACAGAGTCGTAGACGATCACCAGCCTGCCACCCTGTGTGCATAGGGTCGATCTGCAACGTGTGTCGATGCCATCGCCTGTTGATTTTGCCCGCTTCCGAATACCCTATATTGAAAGGGCCCATTGTTCGATGTTCTCCCTATCCAACTAGTCCGCACATATAGGTAGCTAGACGACAACACTGTGGTATGGACGACACGCAGTCAAGTAACCTCATTCGTGACAGCTATGCCACGAAGCTCACACTCTCGTTGGCGGGGGTCGTTGCCCTCGCCACGGCAGCCGGGATCTTGGTGTACTTCCAAGCCCGTTCGCTGTTTGGCGCGGAGGCCACCGTCATCGGCTCAAGCATTCTCGGATTGATTCTGCTGACGGTCATCAGCCTCGCGTTGATCGGCGTGACGATCGGCAGCAACACGATCATCGCCCTGCGACGGCTGACAACGAAAGCTGACCAGATGGCCGAGGGTGATCTTGATGTCGACCTTGATACCACCCGCAACGACGAGATCGGGCAACTCCACCGGGCGTTTGATTCGATGCGTCGCTCCCTGCGAGAACAGATCTCGGCGGCCGAGGAGGCGGAGGCCGACGCGGAGGCCGCCCGCGAACAGATGGAACAGCGGGCCAACCGCGTCGAGGAGAAGGCCGCTGAATACGAACGCGTGATGCAGGCGGTCGCCAACGGCGACCTCACCCAGCGCGTCAATCCCGACACCGACAATGAGGCGATGCAGCAGGTCGGCGTCGCGTTCAACGAGACGATCGATGAACTGGAACAAACCCTCGGGGAGGTCATGACCTTTGCCGATGAGGTCGAAACCGCCGCCGCCGGCGTCGACAGCCACGCCGAGCAGCTCTACGAGGACAGCAGCGGTGTGTCAACGGCTGTCGAAGACATTTCCGACGGCGCCCACCAACAAACCGAGAACCTCCGCGATGTGGCCGACGAGATGGACGGCCTCTCGTCGGGGGCCGAGGAGGTTGCTGCCACGGTTGACACCGTCGCTGAAACGACGAAAAACGCGACCGAGGCCGGCACCGAAGGCGAGACCGCCGCGGCCGACGCCATCGAACAGATGGACGCCGTCGAGTCGACAACCAACGAGACGCTGGAGGACATTGAGGTGCTCGACGAGGAGATGGCCGAGATCGGTGATATCGTCGATATGATCAGCGAGATCGCCGAGCAGACGAACCTGCTCGCGCTCAACGCCTCGATCGAGGCGGCCCGGGCCGGCCAGGAGGGCTCTGGCTTCGCGGTTGTCGCCGAGGAGGTCAAGAGCCTTGCTGAGGAGACCAAGGATGCTGCCAGCGAGATCGAGGGCCGCATCCAGCGCGTCCAAGAGAAAACCGGCGAAGCCGTTGCTGGGATGGACGAAACGAGCGTCCGCATCAGTCAGGGCGTCGAGACTGTTGAGGGGGCCATTGACCAACTCAACGACGTCATCGACTACGTCGAGGAGATCGACGGCAGCATGACCGAGATCAACCGGACGACCGAAGAGCAGGCCCGTGCGGCCAACTCAGTTGTCGAGATGATCGACGAGGTCGCCGAGATTAGCGAGACGACGACCGAGACGGCGGACAACGTCACTGAGACGGCCGACGCCCAACAGCAGACGCTCCAGACCGTCGAATCCTCAGCGACCCAACTGCGCTCGCAGGCTGCGAAGCTGCGGGATGCCCTTGATCGCTTCGAGGTTGATGCCGCGTCGACTGGCGGCGGTGGCAACCTTGGCGCGTCGGCGTCGTCGACTGCGGGAAGCGATCTGTCGCCGACGGCGACGGCGACCCCGATGCGGCCGCGACCGACGGCGGCCACGAGACGGACAGCGAGGATACCAACGGCGGCTTCAACTTTGGTGATCACTAATGTTGCTTTCAGCAGCAGGATGGGCGGCGGTCGGCGCGGTCGCACTGGCACTCGGCACGATCCCGTCGGCGTACTTCGCAGTTCGTGACGAGAAAAACCGGAAATACTACGGTGTGCTTGCGGCGATCACCGGGATCGCGACGGTGGCCTACGCGTTGACATCGCTTGGCATCGGTTCGATCCCGGTCGGCGACGCGACGTTCTATACGCCGCGATACGTCGACTGGCTGTTAACAACGCCGTTGTTGATCCTGTATCTCACCATGCTGTGTAAGCCGGGTAAACAGCTCTACGCGCTGTTGATCGGCCTCGATGTGGCACTGATCGGCCTCGGCATCGTTGCGATCTTTACAGAGGGCGCGCTGTCGCTGACGCTGTTCGGCCTCGGCGGGGCGGCCTACGTCGCGTTGGCCTACCTGCTGGTCACTGAACTGCCGGATCGAGCAAGCTTCGCCAGCGAGCGGGTCGGCATCGTCTTCGCCAAACTCCGGAACGTGACCGTCGTGCTGTGGACGCTGTACCCAGTCGTCTGGCTGCTCGCGCCGGTCGGCTTCGGGCTGATGGAGCCCGGCACCGAGATGATGGTGATCGTCTACCTCGATATCATCACGAAGGTTGGCTTTGCCATCCTCGCGATAATGGGCCGAGACGCACTCGACGACATCACCGATCAGTCACTCCAACTCGACACCGAAGAACAAGAGTCGTCGACGGCGACCGAGTTCGTCAGTTAACGACGCTGCGATCCTCGCTGATTTTTGCTATTCGCGTTTGTCGCGTTACAGTTCGTTGATGATCGCCTGCGTCACAGCCTCGGTGTCGGCGTCGCCGCCAAGATCGGCCGTCCGCGGCCCCTCCGCGAGCACAGTTTCGACGGCGGTCTCGACGCGATCCGACTCCTCGCTGTAGCCGAGATGATTGAGTAGCATCGCGGCCGAGAGCACCGTCGCCATCGGGTTAGCGACGCCTTGGCCGGCGATGTCGGGTGCGGTGCCGTGCACCGGCTCGAACAGCGCGTTGTCGTCGCCGATGTTCGCCGACGGCAGGAGGCCGAGCCCGCCGACGAGACCGGCGGCGAGATCCGAGAGCACGTCGCCCGCGAGGTTCGGACAGACGATGGTGTCGAACTGCGTGGGGTCGAGACAGACTCGCGTCGCGAAGGCGTCCATCAGGACTTCGTCGGTGTCGACGCCGTGCTCGTCGGCGACGCGAACGACCGCGTCGCGAAACCGGCCGTCGGTCTTCCGCATCACGTTGGCCTTGTGGACGACGCTGAATCCGTCGCCGTCGTCAACGTACTCGCAGGCGAACTCCGCGAGCTTCTCGGAGGCGGAGGTGGTGACGACGCGCGTCAGCGTCGAGAGATCTTCGGAGAGGTCGTCCTCGTGACCGGAGTAGACGCCTTCGGTGTTTTCGCGGAGGAAGACGAGGTCGGTTTCGGGGCGGACGGCGTCAACACCGGGATACGCTTTCGCTGGGCGGATGTTGACGAACGAATCGACGGCGTCCCGCAGTGGGAGGATCACGTCGGCGGCGGTCTCGCCGGCCGCGCCGAACAGCGTGGCGTCGGCGTCGGCCGCGAGGTCGTAGGTCGCCTGTGGGAGTGCCTCGCCGGTCGCTTCCTTGACGGCGTCGCCGGCGTCGCCTTCGACGAATTCGAGATCGAGATCGAGCGATTCCAGTACCTCGACGGCAGCCGGGATTACTTCCTGTCCGATGCCGTCGCCTTCGATGACGGCGATTTGATGGCTCATACGCGTCGTCTTGCCAGCACTGAAAAGAGCATGTCGATGTTCGGCCTTTCTTATCCTGTTCGTCCACAGAATTATTGTACTTGCTGACGTAAAGTTACAGTAGGTTACAATGCCTGTCGATTTCGAGAACTACCACCCGAGCGATCTCCCGCGCGAGGATACCCACGGGCGGCGCATCCTCGAATACCTCGCTGACAATCCCGAGTTAGGATTTCGCCCGACGGAACTCGCCGACGAACTCGACATTCCGCAGGGCAGCGTCGGCACGACGCTCCGTCGGCTCGAATCACGCGGCTTCATCCGTCACAAGGGCGACTACTGGGCGATCAACGGCGAAGCTTACGACGCCCAGACCGCGAGTGCCATCGGGCTCGATGCGGTCGCCGAAACGTTTCGCGGCGACTACTACGACAAAAATCCTGAGTGGGATGCGGAGCTTCCAGACATCGACGCCGATGACGGTGACGCTGAATGAGATATGAGCGTGGACACGTCGTCGTCGCGGCTGACCCGCTCGGCGATACGCCACGCCGTCCCTACGTTATCATCAGTGACGACTCTCACCCGTTTGCCGGTCGCCAGTATATCGCGCTCGGCATCTCGACACAGGAGTCAGCGAGTCGATTCCGCTTGCTGGCGAGTTCGTCGAGGGCAAACTGAACCGCGAGTCGTTCGTCTCGCCGTGGGCAGTCGTATCACTCCGAAATAGCCACATCGAACGGGCGGTGGCACGGCTTTCGACCGAACTCACTAACGAAGCGACACAACAACTGGCGGAGTACGCTGGGAATCACCCAACCGAGTGAGATAGCGGTTCGTTTTTTCGCCGCGTACCCGCTGAAGTTAGCAATCCCAAACCGCTTCCCCTGCCGTCGCCATATCGGTAGTAATGAAGGATCGATTGGCGCGGCTCAAACGTCCACTCCTCTACGTGATGGGGCCGCTCTACGTCGTCGCGGGCGTCCTACATTTCGTTGTTCCCGAACTGTACGCGCAGATCATCCCACCATTTCTGCCTGCGCCGCTCGCGTTTGTTTATTTGTCCGGTATCGCCGAAATTGCCGTCGGGATCGGCGTGTTGATTCCACGGACGCGACGGTACGCGGCGTGGGCGACGATCGCGCTGCTCATCGCTATTTTTCCGGCGAACGTCTACATGGCGACCTCGATGGTCGTCGTCGATGGAATCGGCGGTGGCGACCCGTCGCCGTTGATCCGCTGGGCGCGGCTGCCGCTCCAAGGCGTGTTGATTCTGTGGGCCTACTGGTACACCGATTCCGGGCCTATCGACGGTTAGGCTGTCTCGCACAACTCCCGTAAAACGAGTAGCAAATCGCCAGCTTAGTCGTCGCCTTCGACGTACGGCACCCCATCGACGGTTTCCTCGACTTTGCTCCAATTGGAGTACATCAGCGCGGTCGTATCGCAGATTTCCTCGATGTCCTCATCGGATCATCGTTCATGCAGCTATCGCCGCGTGTTCGACTGCCTGATCGATGAACTCTGCGAATCGGTCGTCGTACTCGTCTTCGATCAGGCTTCCATCCTCATCGAACAGCTCTCGAACGTGTGTCACTGGGAGATTAGGCCCTGGCCGACCACCCAGTTCGAGCGTGATATCGGTCAGATGACCCAGGGCCCGCACACCGCCAAAGGCCCCGGATGAGGTAGTGACGTACGCGAACGGCAGCTCATCGTACTCACTATATAGATAGTCGAGGAGCGTCTTCAGCGCACCCGGTATCGAGTGATTGTACTCCGGCGTTACGATCACCAGCAGGTCAGCTGCTGACACCAGCTGGCTGAACGACTCGATAGCATCGGGAGTTGGATCGTCAGTACGGCGCATTGACGCCATCAGAGGGATGTCATGCTCCTGCATATCGAACAAATCGACAGTATGCCCTCGATCCCGGAACCGCCCAGCGACTTCCCGGGCAGCGTGAATCGACCATCGATCCTTTCGGACTGTTCCAGGTACAACCAGCACACGTTGTGGTTCGTTCCGATGTTCGGATGTGTCGGATTGCATCGAGAATATCATCTGCCTTTGATTAAAAAAGCGTTCCCGGGACTCAAATTTTGTTGGTATTTTTACCATTATACCGACGGAAAGCCACATCAAGAGGGCGTAAGAACCATGAAGAAGTCCTTCGTTTCAACTAACAATGGGTGAGCATGATGCCAGTAGTGCGTCCTCTCCGCCGGAGAGTTTTGGGCTGATCGCTCACGACATACGGGCCGAAATCGTTCGGACTCTCGGCGACGCTAGAGACGGTCGTGGCCCGCCTGCAGTACTATCGTTTGCCCAGCTTCGATCGCAGTGTGATGTCGAGGTCGATAGTAGCAAATTCAATTACCACCTTCAAGAACTACTAGGGCCTATCGTCGAGCGGCGTGACGATGGCTACAGCCTCCAGCATATGGGGACTCTGTTATACCGGACTATCCGCGCCCGGGAGTACGGTGATCACCAGTCGCTTGATTCCGAGAAGATTGGAACAGACTGTCACCACTGTGGGACACCGATCGTAGCGACCTACATTGACTCGAAGTGTACAGTTGAATGTCCTGATTGTGATACAATCTACGATATGACACTTGTGCCGCCAGGTGCGGTCAACAGCGACGATAGCGACACGAACTGTATAAAAAGACTTGACGAATGGGTTCGTCATGCGCGGCGCGGCTTCGCCCGTGGTGTCTGTCCGACCTGTGCCAATGGACTGACGACACAGTTCCTTGATCCTGAGAGTACATTTTTTCCCCGTGACGATCTCCGTTCAGTTTTTGTCCACCGGTCGTGCGATCACTGTACTGATATGCGATATCTCACTGTCGGCGAAATACTTCGTCTTCGGCCACCTGTGGTCGAATTCTTTGCCAAGCGGAACCGAACTGTTCAGACGACGCCGCTGTGGGATCTCGCGTTTGCTGCTACAGATTTGTCGACCACTGTTCGCGGACGAAATCCGTGGGCATTCGAAGTGGAGCTTACTGCTGAAGACGATACGATGCGAGTTCGTCTTGACGATAACCTTACACTAACAGATATCGATTCCGAGTAACCCACAGCACTGTTTGGCTGTCAACAACGGTTCGTTCGAAAATAGCGGTTACCTGCCAGCTTAGTCGTCGCCTTCGACGTACGGCAGCCCGGCGACGGTTTCCTCGACCTTGCTGCGGTTCGAGTACATCAGCGCGGTCGTATCCCAGATCCCCTCGACGAGGGCTTCCTTCATCGCGTCGTCGATCTCAACATCGATCGTCGTCTCGCCGTAGGTGACGGCCTCGTTTTCGACGTCGATGTCGATCTCGCCGTCGGGGTTGTCCTCGATCCACTCTTGCAGCTCGGTGACGGTCTCGTGGTCGGTCGTCACGGCCGGAATCCCCAGGGACTTGCAGTTGTCGCGGAAGATTTCGGCGTACGACTCGCCGACGATGCCGTCGACGCCCCAGCGCATCATCGCCTGCGGGGCGTGCTCGCGGGAGGAGCCACAGCCGAAGTTGGAGTTGACCACCGCGATGGATGCGCCCTCGAAGCGGTTCAGCGGGTGGTCGTTGAACCCGTCGTCGTCCCGCCGCGCGTCGTAGAAGAGGTAGTCGGCCATGTTGTCAAAGGTGACCTCCTTCATGAAGCGCGCCGGCAGGATCTGGTCGGTGTCGATGTCGTCGCCGGGGATCGGGACGCCGGTGCCGCCGACCTCGGTGATATGATTCTCAGGAGCCATTAGTCAGCTGCCTCCCCAACACCGCTGGCACTGCCAGCCGGATCGTCGCTCAGGTACTCGCGTGCGTCGGCGACTTCGCCCTCGACGGCCGCTGCGGCGACCATCGCGGGACTCATCAGGACGGTGCGGCCCTCCTTGGAGCCCTGCCGGCCGATGAAGTTCCGGTTCGACGACGAAGCACACACCTCGTCGCCCTCCAGCGAATCGTCGTTCATCGCCAGACACATCGAACAGCCGGCACGACGCCACTGGAAGCCGGCGTTGATGAACGTCTCGTCGATGCCGCGAGCCTCACACTCCTCGCGGACGGTCTCGGAGCCGGGGACGGCCAGCGCGCGCACGTCGTCGTCGACGGTGTTGCCCTCCAGGATCTTCGCGGCTTCCTCGAAGTCCGAGACGCGGCCGTTCGTACAGGTGCCGAGGAAGGCGACATCGACATCGTAGCCCAGCATCGACTGGCCCGGCTCGATGTCCATGTGGTCGAGGGCCTGCTCGGCGGCCTCCCGATCCGTTCGGGCCTCGAAGTCCTCGGGGTGCGGGACGCTGTCGGTGATCTCGATGACCTGGCCGGGGTTGATCCCCCACGTGAGCAGCGGGTCGATGTCGTCGGCGTCGACGGTGACGACATCGTCGTACTCGGCGTCAGCGTCCGATTTGACCGACTCCCAGTACTCCTTGCGCTCCTCGAAGGCCTCGCCCTCGGGGACGTACTCGCGGCCCTGCAGGTACTCGTAGGTGGTCTCGTCGGGGTTGATATAGCCCGCGCGAGCACCACCCTCGATGGACATGTTACAGACCGCCAGCCGGCCCTCCATATCGAGGGCCTCGATGGCCGGGCCGCCGTACTCGTAGACGTGACCGACGCCGCCGTCGACGCCGAGGTCCTGAATGATCTTCAGGATGATGTCCTTGGCGTAGACGCCCTCGCCGAGTTCGCCCTCGACGTTGATCCGGCGGACTTTCTGTTTGTCGGCCGCGATACAGCCCGTCGCCAGCACGTCGCGGATCTGGCTGGTGCCGATGCCGACACCGATGGAGCCGAACGCGCCGTGGGTCGCCGTGTGGCTGTCACCGCAGGCGACGGTCATCCCCGGCTGCGACAGGCCGAGTTCGGGGGCGACCACGTGGGTGATGCCCTGCTTGCCGGATTCAAATCCGAAGAACGTGATGCCGTTCTCGCTGGTGTTGCGTTCCAACGCGCTCAGCATCTCCTCGCTTTGCTCGTCGGTTAGCGGTCGCTCCCGCTTTTCGGCCTCAGTGGGCGCGATGTGGTCGGTCGTGGCGAAGGTCTGATTCGGGTAGGCGACGTTGAGATCGCGCTCCCGGAGCATGCCGAACGCTTGCGGGCTCGTCACTTCGTGGACGAGGTGCAGGCCGATGAACAGTTGATCCTGTCCGCTCGGCAGTTCGGCTACCTTGTGCTTCTCCCATACCTTGTCGTACAGCGTTCCGTTGCTCATTTGATAACTCCGTTAGTGTAGGTTGCGTGTTCCATCCGTATTTACTCGTCGGCCCACGAGAAGAGGCCGCGCAGTTCCTCGCCGACGCCCTCGATCTCGTGGTTTTCTTCTGCGGTCTTCAGCTGGTCGTAGTTCGGCCGACCGGCCTGGTTCTCCAGGATCCACTGCCGGGCGAAGGTGCCGTCCTGTACCTCTTCGAGGACTTCCTCCATCTGCTCGCGGGCGTGGTCGTCGACGACGCGGTCGCCGCGGGTCAGCCCGCCGTATTCGGCGGTGTCGGAGACCGACTCCCACATCTCGCCGAGGCCGCCCTCGTACATGAGGTCGACAATCAGCTTGAGTTCGTTCATACACTCGAAGTAGGCCATCTCCTCGCTGTAGCCGGCCTCGACGAGCGTCTCATAGCCCTGTTTGACGAGGCTGGTGACGCCGCCACAGAGGACGGCCTGCTCGCCGAACAGGTCGGTTTCGGTCTCCTCGCGGAACGTCGTCTCGATGGTGCCCGCCCGCGTACAACCGATGCCTTTCGCGTAGGCCAGTGCCTGCTCTTTGGCGTCGCCGGTCACGTCCTGATAGACCGCGACGAGTCCGGGCGTCCCCTCGTCGGCCTCGTAGTTCCGGCGGACGAGATGGCCCGGCGATTTCGGGGCGACGAGCGTCACGTCAATGTCGTCGTTGGGCTGGATCTGGTTGTAGTGGATGTTGAACCCGTGGGCGAACTGCAGCGTGT
Organism: Halonotius sp. GCM10025705; assembly: GCF_042662885.1. Lineage (NCBI taxonomy): Archaea > Methanobacteriati > Methanobacteriota > Halobacteria > Halobacteriales > Haloferacaceae > Halonotius > Halonotius sp. GCM10025705. Next base: position 550,635 of record NZ_JBHSZD010000001.1, read on the forward strand.
CGCCGGCTTCCAGTTCGTCTTTGATCTGGTCGTAGACCGCGGGCTGGACTGTATCGGGAACCAGAATCGAGACGACATCGGCTTGTGCGGCGGCCTCGGGTGGCGTCGCCACGTCGAGGCCGTCGCTTTTCGCGGCGTCCCGCGAGGACGAGCCCTCGCGGAGGCCGACGACCACGTCGATCCCGCTGTCGTTGAGGTTCTGGGCGTGGGCGTGGCCTTGGCTGCCGTAGCCGATGATCGCCACCGTGGCGTCGTCCAGATAGCTGGTGTCCGCGTCGTCGTCGTAGTAGATCGTGGCGTCGAGTTCGTCTGCCATTGTGTCTCCGGAAAGACGCCCCTCTTAGTTGGTGGTTTCGGCTTGGCTTTCAGCCGGATCGCCACCTGTTTCGCCGCCAGCGTCGCTACCGCCGTCGGTTTCGACGCCAACGGCGGTTGCCTCCGCAGCGGGCTTCTCGCCCGGTGTCGTCGGCGTACTCCCGCGGGCGAGGGCGGTCGGGCCCGTCCGGGCGATCTCGATGATGCCGAACTGCCGGTAGGCGTCGAGGGCGTCCTCGATCTCGTCGTACTCGCCGGTCAGTTGGACGGTAATCGTTTCGGGGCCGGCATCCAGCGTTGTGCCGTCGTACATCTCGGTGACAGCTTGCACCTTGTCAGGCTCGTCGCCGTTGACCTTCAGGAGGACGAGCTCCGAGCGGATCGGTCGGTCTTCGAGTTCGCCGACCGAGATGACCGGCTTGAGTTTGGCGAGTTGTTTTTTCGCCTGATCGATGCCGGGTTCGGGCTCCTCGACGATGAGGGTGAGTCTGGCGTTGCCCTCGACGGTCGTCGGGCCGACCGTCAGGCTCTCGATGTTGAACTGTCGGCGGGAGAACAGCCCCGCGATCCGCGCCAGCACGCCGGGCTCGTGTTCGACGAGCGCGGAGATCATCGCCGTGCGGCTGTCGGGTTCGGCCTCGACTTCGGGGTCGATCCGAATCCCTTGGCTGTTGCGCCGGCCGTCCGGGTGTGGGCGTTCCTCCGGCGGTGGCCCCTGCAGGCCCTGTTGGTTCTCCGTCATAGTTGTTCCTCCGAGAGCGCGAATTTGCCATTTGGTGCACCGCTTGCAACCATTGGGTAGACGTTGGCGTCGGGATCGATGTGGAAGTCGATGACCGAGGACCGTCGTATTCGAGGGCGGCTTCGACGGTGTCGGCAACCTCGTCGTAATCGTTGACGCGCCAGCCCTTCGCGCCGAAGGCTTCGGCGAGTTTGTCGAACTCGGGCATCCAGTTGTACTCCGAGGCCATGTGGCGACCCTCGAAGAAGGCGTCCTGCCACTGCCGAACCATCCCGACGTACTCGTTGTTGAGGACGGCGACCGTGATATCGAGGTTTTCGCGGACAGCGACCGACAGCTCCTGGATCGTCATCAAAAAGGAGCCGTCGCCGTCGAAACAGACCACGTCCTGGTCGTCGTCAGCGGCGAAGCGCGCGCCGATGGTCGCCGGCAGCCCGTAGCCCATCGTGCCGAGGCCGTGGGAGGAGACCCACGTGCGGGGCTCGGTGAACTCCCAGTACTGGGAGGCCCACATCTGGTGTTGGCCGACACCGCTGGTGACGATGGTGTTGTCGTCGGTCGCCTCGTCGAAGGCCTCGACGACGAACTCCGGTCGCAGCGGGGCATCCTTGTCGATCGAGTAATCCATCGGATACTCGTTTTTCCACGTCTGACACTGCTCGCGCCACTCGCGGGCATCGGGTTCGTGCTCCATCTCCTCGGTGAGTTGGTCGAGCACCGTCCCCGCGTCGCCGATACAGGGGTAGTCGGCGTGGATATTTTTCGAGATTTCGGCAGGGTCGATATCGACGTGGACGACTTCAGCTTCCGGCGCAAAGGTGTCGATGCCGCCGGTCAGGCGGTCGTCGAAGCGCGTACCGACGCCGATCAGGCAGTCGGTGTGGGTGATCGCCATGTTGGCGTACCCGGTGCCGTGCATGCCGGCCCACGAGAGACAGAGTTCGTCGTCCTCGGGGTAGCTGCCGATGCCGGGCATCGTCGTCACGACCGGGATGCCGTGTTCGCGCGCGAACTCGCGGGCAGTCTCGCTCGCTTCAGCTTTGATGACGCCGCCGCCGAGCAGCAGCAGCGGCTTTTCAGCGCGTTCGATCGCGCGGGCGGCGTCCTCGACGTTCTCCTGATCGGCTTCGGTTGGCGGCTCCTGGCCCGGTGGAAGTTCGGGTTCGCCGGGGTCAACGTCGGTCTCCTCGAAGCTCACGTCCTTCGGGAGGTCGACCAGCGTCGGGCCAGGACGGCCGGATTCAGAGAGGGCGAAGGCCTCGCCGACGGTGTCGCCGATGCTGTCGGCGGAGGCGGCGAACCAGTTGTGTTTCGTGATCGGCATCGTCACGCCGGTGGTGTCTGTCTCCTGAAAAGCGTCGGAACCGACCATGTCGCTGGGGACTTGGCCGGTGAGGGCGACCATCGCGTCAGAATCCATGTTGGCGTCGGCAATGCCGGTGACGAGGTTGGTCGCGCCGGGGCCTGAGGTGGCCAGCGCGATCCCGGGCTCGTTGGCGACGACGCCGTAGGCGTCAGCCGCGTGGGCCGCGCCCTGCTCGTGGGCCATCGTGATGTGTTCGATATCGGAGTCCCACAGCGCGTCGTAGACGGGCATGATCGCCCCGCCCTGGACGCCGAAGGCGTGTTCGACGCCGCCGTTTTCGAGTGCGCGAACGATGGCCGTCGAGCCGTCGGTGACGGGCGTCGCGCCGTCGTCGGCATCGGTCGTCGCTTCTTCGGCGGGTGTGTCCTCGGCTGTCGATTCCTCGTCGGCGTCGGGATGTGATTTCGCTGTTTCGCTCATTGGCCTGCTCCTGTGGTCGGTCGGTCGCGTGCTGTGTGTGATGGTGAATGCATGGTTTGCTGTCGGGTTTGTGTGAGTTCGACACCTACTGCGAGTGTGGATCGAACGCCGGAGTTGGGGATAAAAGTGGAGTCGGGGTTAGACCCCTACAATACCGCGTACGCCGACAGCACTGACTCGGTCGACCGCCGCGCCGAGAGGGAGTTGCTGTGGCATCGTACCCGAAGAAATGACACGGTTCATAATAATAGTTACGCGTTTCCGGTGTTCGGTGTGCGACTGACCACCAAACCCCCGCTGCCCGCTCGGCTGGCTGGGGCTGTCGCTCAGCGGGTGCAAACGAGCAGGGGACGGGCATCAGACCCGTACCTCCTCTGAGTCGACCTCGCTGACACCGACCTCCTCGGCGAAGCGTGCGATCACGCTGTCGGTGACCTGCTCCTTCTCGGCACCGAACTCCTTGACGAGTTTGGTGACCGCCCGCACCTCGGAATCGCTTGGCTCGTAGTTGAGCTCCTCCAAGCGTTTCCGAACCGAGTGGGTGCCGGTGTGTTTCCCGAGGACGAACTCCCGGGAGGCCCCGACCATCTCGGGGGTCATCACGCCGGGCTCGAAGGTGTCGGTGTTCTCCATGACGCCCGCGGCGTGAATGCCGCTCTCGTGGGCGAAGGCGTTGTCGCCGACGACCGCCTTGTTGACCGGGATCGGGATCGTCGATTTCTCCTCGACGAGTCGCGCCAACTCGGTGATCCGGGTCGTGTCGATGCCGGTGTCAACGTTGTAGAGGCTCTCGGCGGACATCACGACCTCCTCGAAGGCCGCGTTGCCCGCGCGCTCGCCGATGCCGTTGACCGAAACCTGTGCTTGGTGGGCACCGGCCTCGAAGCCGGACATCGCGTTGGCGGTTGCCAGCCCGAAGTCGTCGTGGGTGTGGACGTCGATTCGGGCGTCGGTGTGTTCGCCGACGAGCCTGATGAGCTTCGCAAACCGTGAGGGGGTTGCGACGCCACAGGTGTCGGGGATGTTGATCCAGTCGACGCCGGCCTCGCTGACCGCCTCGACGACCTCGACGAGGAACGACTCGTTGGTGCGAGTCGCATCCATCGGCGAGAACATGACCTCCAGGCCCGCATCGCGACCTGCTCGACGCTTTTGACCGCGCGGTTGACCGCCTCCTCGCGGCTTGCGTGCATCGAGTCTTGGAGTTGCACATCGCTCGTCGAAACGAAGATGTGCACCATGTCGACGCCAGCGTCGATCGCCGCTTGGACGTCCTTCTCGACGACGCGGGCGAGCCCGCAGGTCGTCGCATCGGTCGCCGCCGCGATGTCCGAGACCGCCTCGAACTCGGGGTCGGAGTTGACGGGGAACCCAGCCTCGATGACGTGGGTGCCCATCTCGTCCAGCAGCTCGGCGATGGCGCGTTTGTCGTTGTAATCAAACGAGGTGCGTGGTGACTGTTCGCCATCACGCAGCGTCGTGTCGAAAATTCGTACTGACTCTATTTCGTCAGTGTTAGTCAATGTGCCCTCGAAGAACTCGATCCGCCGGGGAATCCGACGTGTCCTCCGTGTCGTGGTGAGACATGTACCTGCACTAAGTGGCTACCTGTATAATAAACCCATCGCTCTGGGTGGGGTTGAATCGGTCAACTGTCCAATTAGAGTGGGCCTAGAATTGTTGAACGTTACCAAGTCACAAGCATGTGGGAGTTTGGGCTATTGGCTGAGCAGTCCTCAGGTGGCTATCGGCAGACACCGGCAACACCATCATTTACCGCTTCTGTGGAATAAAATGAAAATCTGTCTTAGGCGTTAACTGGCTCCGAATCGGGCTGTTCGGTCGCAACAACCAGCAGTCCAGTTGGGGCACCGGTACTATCTCGAAGCAGAATCGGTACGAGTTTGAGATGAACTATGTCCCCACTTTTTGTGTGTCCTTGGGCTCCCAGATCATCGATCTGTTCACCATTGAGCGCGCGTCGGAGATGCTCTTTGAATGCTTTCTGTTGCTCACTACTGTGTAACTCTAACTCACTGACTGATTTCCCGACGACTTCGGAAGCGGCGTAGCCGAATACCTCCTCCGTTGCCTCGTTCCAATGGGTGATGCGTCCATCGGTATCCACAGCAAGGATTGGATTGGGGGCCGCAGCCACAATCGATTCGAGTCGTTCCGTGGTCTGTTTGAGTTCCTCTTTCCGCTGTCGTTGCTCGGTGACATCCTGCTGGAAGCCGATCCAGTTTTGCACGTCCCCGGTTTTGTCTTTCACCGGTGCGATAGTGACTAGATTCCAAAACTCGGTTCCGTCTTTTTTCACATTTCGAACCGTTGTCGAGACCGGTTCGTTAGCATCAATCGCGTTCCGGATCGCATCAATCGATTCTTTCTGAGACAATCCGGCTTGCATGAACCGACAGTTCCGACCCAGAATTTCGTCTCGATCATACCCCGAGAGTTCACAGAATTTGTCGTTAACATAGATCATCGGATTGTCCTCCTGTGTTGGATCGGTGATCGTGATCCCGATTGGGGCGGCATCGATGGCCTCGGTTTTCATGCGGAGTTCGGCTTCTTGTTCTTCTCTGGCCGTGATATCGCGTGCGATGAAGAGGTGTTGGCCTGGAACAACATCGGGTGTACCAGCGTATTCAATACTGTGTTCGTGTCCGACTGCATCCTGGATTGTGACCGTATCACGCAATTTGGTTCCTGTTTGAAATTCATTCCACTCCGCCTCAAACTCGAAATTGTCCGGGAAAAACTCCTGTATCGAGCGGCCGAGTATCGCTTTTCTGTTGAGTGCGTATATCTCGGCAGCTGCCGTATTCGCATCCAAGATCCGCCCAGTATCATCCGTGATCACCATCGCATCGTTCGCCTTCTCAAACGCCGCTTGATACTGATCAATAGATCGTGTCACTTCCGGTTCCGCGGCGGCTTGGTTTGAGTTTGGCACCCGTGGAAGTGATACTGTCATGGTTGTCCCTTCCTCAGTGACTGTTGCAGCGATGGTTCCTTCATGACCGGTGACCACCCAGTTGACAAGCCAAAGGCCCAACCCACTCCCGTGAACGAGCGGTTTTTCGGCGCCATCATGGAGGACATCCTGCTCCTGACTAGAGAGACCAGGGCCATCATCTGCGACTTCTATTGTGATTCCCTCATCATCCTCAACAGCAGTTACTTGAACTGTCGGTGCTTCCCCACTATGTTTGGCAGCATTTTCAATTAATTCCCGCAGCGCGTGCTCGAAACTATCGAACACGGAGACAGATAGTGTCTCCTCGCATTCGACGGTAATGGACGCCTCAGGGTAGGATTTCTGAACCTGCTTCGTTACACTATCGAGCAGTGTAGCGAGAGTAACTGATTTCCGCTCGGATGTTTCGCCAATCACCTGTTCTAACTCTCGGGCTTTCTCACCTAACCCAATCAGCTTATCAATATTTCTGAGCGCGACTTCGCCGTCCGTGTCATCTTCTAACTGCTCGGCCATCAGTTGTGTTCGGCCCCGAATAACGGCCATATCATTCCGGAGGTTGTGTCGAAGCACTCGATTGAGAACGGTTGAAAGGTTTACTTGTCGACGGAATGCAGCCTCGTGTTGGTCACGTTCGAGTTCCCGTTCGAGGAGCCGTGTGATAAGCTCCGCAAACATGGTCTCGTCTTCGGTGAATGGCTCCTCTCGGGGTTCATCCGCCGCAAAACAGACTGTCCCATAGTCCTCACCGCCAACCACCAGTGTCGTACCGAGATAACAGCTGAGGCCGTAGGTCGCATACGCAATCTCTTCACTCCAGCCCTGCTTTTCAGCATCGTCTAAAACGACTTGTGAGTTTGATTCAACGGTTCGCTCACAGTATGTCGTACCAAGATCCAGCTCAAGACCTGCAGGCACTGGGCCATCTTCCGAATCCGTACTCACAAGGGCTTCCCAGTGATCGCTCTCTTGATCGATCCGTGTTAGATAGCCGTTGTCAGCGCCCAGGTACTCTGTGCCAAGCTCAAGGGCTCGCCGTGCTTTTTCCTCAAACGGGATTTCTTCCCGAACAACCTCGTAAAGTCGATCACGATATTTTCGTGGAGCATCGGCTGATTCAGACACTGAACTCAACCCTCGCATCTAACCGACTGTGTTTCTGAACCATTCTGTGTATTGGTAACGTACACTTTGATATCAGTTGAAACGTCTTAATGATTTTTATGAGATCAACACAGTGTCAGATCATCTAGCACCGTCTAAGCAGTGAATTTGAGCAGTGAGCAGATCGTAGAGGTTGGTAAGTATAACACTCGTAGATCTGCTCAAAGAGATAATAGAAGTGTCTCTATACGGTTGCTTTATCTATCTAAACGACATACTAGCTGGTATGAGCGGTCGAAAAACAAACGTTGGTCGCCGTGATCGAATCGTCCGAGCCCTCCTGACGCCGGTTGCGCTCGCAGTCATCGTATGGCTCTATACCTCCGTTCCGCAGTCATCACTGACGCTGGCGGCTATGGGCGCGCTCGGATTCATCGCGCTCATTCTTGGCTCAGGGGCCCTTACCGGAACGTGCGGCGTCTACGCCGCCCTCGGGATCGACACCTGCAGTTGCGAAGCCGAATACGCCAGCGGCAACACGTGGGGCTAAGGCGTTAATCGTTCGCTGAGGCGGTCGCCTCGTCTTCTTCCTCTGGTTCGTTCGGTTCCATAATCTTTGCATCGAGGTCTGGATTCAGGTCTGCGAGTGTCGCCGCGCTTGCACGATCCGGCTGCTCCGCCGTCACACGCCCCGGCGTTTTCTCGGTGATCTTGAAATCTGTCGCTGGTCGCAACAAGCCCCAGAACGCACCGACTGCATGCAGGGTGACGACCAACGGCGTCATCAGCAGATACACCGGCCACACCTCGGGATATTTTCGGTATTCGACCAAGCCAGCGATCATATAGACGAACAACATGCTGAACAGGGCAATCGAGGCGATCTGGTAGAGACCGTGTTGGGGAACGAACTGCGGGTACAGAAACGCCAACACGGACAGCAGCGGGATCACCGGCGATAGTGTCCACGTGATGATCCGCGTGAACTGCAAGGGGAGATACCGCTTCGGGAGGCGGTACATATCCCGTAGCGTCCCCGACATCCAGCGCCGCCGCTGATTGAACATCTCTCGGATCGACGGCGGGGCTTGATTCCGGAACCGCCTGTTGAGCAGGCGGTATTCGAACTTGCCGCCCTGCTGGTCGACGTACTTCGCGGCCCGCCAGATGTAGGTTGTATCCTCGGTGATCGTCGGCACGTCCCACGTGACCTCGTTTTCGAGTTCGTGCCGGACGGCGACGGCTCCACCCCATGCATAGAGCGGATACGCCATCCGGTGGAACGCACGCTGTTCGCGCTGATAGCCGACCCGGAACACCTCACAGAGGTAGACCCACCACGAGCCGGTTCGCAGCGGATGCTCCGAAATCTGGATCAGATCGGCCGCCGGCAGCCCTCGAAGTTGACCATGATGCTGTCCTCATCGAGATACAGGATGTACTCCTGCTCGCACTCGACGTGTTTTCGGGCCCATTCGATGGCTCGGCCCTTCTTTGGGCCTGACTCTCGAAGTCGTCGGGAACGACGTGGACATCCGCGCCGTCGATATCCATGTCGGCTTCGGCGATCACCTTCGTCGCGCCGATCCTCTCCGGCACCGAGTTGACCGTCACCTGCACGGTCGACGGCGAGTTGTAGGTCAAAATTCGTACCTGGATGTTGCCGAGGGGGATTTCACTCTCATCGTCGGCCTGCCAGCCGGTGGCCAGCACCGTCACTTCAAGCAGCCACCAGAGGGACGAAAAGCCATACAGCGCCAACGTCACCCAGAACACGAGCCCGATCGCCGTACCGACGAGCGGTTCAATCATCGACCTCTCCGCTCACAGGTCTTGCTCCAACGGGTGCGGCTGGATGTTGCATTGCTGGGTCGGAAGTGTTTCTCTGGAAGAGAGTTCGACAGTCGACTACTTCAAACTGCTGTCCGCAAAAAATGGGCTCGTTAGTCGTCAGCCGGCGGTGCGGCTTCGGGTGGTGATTCCTCGGCGTCGAGTTCCGGCTCGTCGGTCTCGTGTGTTTCGAGCGTTCGTGTTCGTGACTCCGATTCGGTTTCGATCTCATCCCAGTCGATGGCCATATCTACGTGGTGGCACATGACAACACGTGCCACGCACTCGGCGAATAAAAATCCTTGGCTGGGCGTTCACCTGTTCGGTGGATGTCGCTTGTCGCCTCCATGCCACGTTTTCGGTTGTCCCACCTACTATCGCCACGGCGACTGCCGGGAGGGGCTGGCGTCGATGAAGCCATCCCCGATAATCGCTCGTAACACCTGCTTGAGCGCGAGCCCAGCGATGAGCCCGAAGATCGTCATCACGACCGTCGACTGGAGTTTCAGCAGCAGTTGTTGTTCGGCGGAAACCGAGAGAATGATGGCGCTCATAATGGATATTTCGGCTCGATAGGCAAAATTTCATGGGTTGGTATCACATGACACAACTATGAGGCAGATCGCATCGTCGTCAACTCTGAGTTCAGTTGGGCCGAACGTCTTAGATAGCCAGCCCACCTCTTTTCGGCCATGACTGAGACAGCCGACACTGCGGCGGACACCCAAGCGACAACCCGCCCAACCAATCTTGCCGACGAAGCGGCCCTTGATGACTTCATCTCGGAACACGAGATCGCGTTGGTCGAGTTCTACACGGAGGGCTGTGGCATCTGTGCAAGCATGGAACCGATCGTCGGCAACGTTGCTCGCCAACTCGACATCGGGGTCGCTCTCGTCAACCCACGAGACGATCCGCCGCTCGTCGACCGCTTCGAGGTACGGAGCGTGCCGCTGTTTGTCCTGTTTGTCGACGGCGACCCAGTCGCCCGCCATGCCGAGGGCTTCGTCCCTGGCGACGACCTTACCGCCTGGATCGACGCCCAGGTTGACACAACCACGGATCACTGAGTGTCGGTTTCGACGGCAGTCTCTCCCGACTGCGTTCGACTAGATGAGACAGGCCTTGGTATGCTCGCTGTCGCCGGCTGCGCGAAGCTGATCAGTTCTGCTGCTGTAACTGCTGCATCGAATCGCGAGCCTGTCGACTTCCTCCTTCAAACGCGCAAGAAAACGAATGGGTCAGGGCGGATTTGAACCGCCGACCTGCTCCGTGTGAAGGAGCCGTCATAACCAGACTAGACCACCGACCCGACGAAAATTGCTATCTCTCGGCTGGACTTAAACCCTTCTCTCCGCGTGATGTGGATACCGCAAGAAATGCTGACCGAGGACGGTGCTCAGACAGCAGCGTCGTCGTCGCGCCGGTATCGGTCGACACGCTGTTTCGCCCCGGTTGCCGTTTCGACGACACGCTCGGTTGATCGCCTGGCGGCGACGCGGGCCTTCTCGGCTGGCGTTTCGGGCGTCGGCTCCGGAACTTCACGGCCCAACCGCCGTCGAACCCGCCGAACGACCGGCGATAGCTCCTCGCGGACGCCACGGTTGAGGTGCGATGCGGCTTGGGTGAGGTAGTATCGAGTATCACTGAAGTGCTTGTTCATATCTGTCCTTTCGGCAGCAACAGATAAAGCTCTTGTGTCCTTCCTATACCAACAGTTTGCGCTTCCGGGGGTCTGTCCATCCCCGCTACTGTGTTCGGGTATTTTAGGCGCACCTAAATCAAAACCTATACAATGAATTAGGCAAACCTAAAAATACGGTCGCCGACGGATTCCTGCTTCCGTTGCGACCGCATCGTATCGCCTCCGTCGTGTCACCGACGGCATCGTTGGCATCATCCGCACCGCGACGACCGCATCCTCCCGTCTGTCCCGTCGGTCGTCGTCAGGTTCTCTTCGATTGCGTGGCGATCACTGATCAGCACTGCTCAGTAGCTTGGCGATTCCTCAGGGATTTCGTCGCGTGAGTTGACCAGTCGCGCGAACGTAAACAGCGCGTCCGAGAGCCGATTCAGATACACCAACGCCTCAGCGTTGATCGGTTCATTGTTGGCGAGTTCGACCGCTCGTCGCTCGGCCCGCCGGGTCACCGACCGGGCGTGATGGAGTGCTGCCCCGCTGTCGCTGCCGCCCGGGAGGATGAACTCGGTGAGCGGGTCAAGCTCCTCGTCGGCGGTGTCGATCCAGTCTTCGACTTCTTCGACGTGGGCCTCCTCGATCGAGGGATCGTCGGCCTCCGGCATCGAGAACTCCGCTTGGATGATATGGAGGTGGTTTTGCACGCCGGCCAGCCAGTCGTCGACATCGTCGTAGCCGGTCGGTCGCGCCCGGCCGATCAGCGAGTTGGCCTCGTCGACAACGCCGTAGGCTTCGATCCGGACGTTCGTTTTCGACACCCGCGAGCGATCCCGTAGATCCGTGAGTCCCTCGTCGCCGCGGCCGGTGTAGATCGTCATGCCAGACTCCGTTCGATAAAGCTGAGAATATTTTCGCTTTCGGCCATCGTCACACCGCGTTCCTCGTCGACGATGACGGGGACACTTCGCTGTCCGCTGACGCGTTTGACCTCGTTGCGATCGGAGTGAAGCGGGGCTGTCCAGATCGTCTCGTAGTCGATCTCGTTGTCGTCGAGGGCGTCGTGGACGTTTTCGCAGTACGGACACCCATCGAGCGCATACAGGGTCACCATACCCCGCGTTTGGGTTCAGCAGGCAAGTAGCTTAGTGCCGCGGTTACGCGCTGCGACCGAAACCCCGATGTCGATCACGCGCTGATGGCCGGTATGCACGTCGTCGTCAACGCCGCGATGAGCGTCGATGGCAAACTCGCCTCCCGACGCCGGGAGCAACTCGCCATCAGCGGCCCTGAGGATTTTGACCGCGTCGACCGAATCCGGGCGGCCGCCGACGGCGTCATGGTCGGCGTCGGCACCGTGCTGGCTGATGACCCCCATCTCACACTTGACGTGACTGACCGCCGCGTGCAGCGACAGCGACACGGCCGACCGGGCAACCCCGCCCGCGTCGTCGCTGACTCGACAGCCCGAACCCCACTCGATGCCCGCATTCTCGACGACGAGGCGACGACCTACCTGCTTGTGTCCGAACAGGCACCCGAAGACAGGCGAACCGAACTGGCTGATGCAGGCGCGGAGATCATCGTCGCTGGCGACGACCGCGTTGATCTCGCCGCCGGGATCGACCGCCTCGCCGACGAGGGGCTTGAACGGCTCATGATCGAGGGCGGCGGTGAACTCATCTTCTCGGCCTTTGAGGAGGGACTCGTCGATGAACTCTCTGTGTTCGTCGGCTCGATGCTCATCGGCGGCCGAGACGCGCCGACGCTGACCGACGGCGACGGCTTCACCGAAGAGTTCCCGGCGCTCACGCTCGACGATATCGAACAATTGGACGACGGCGTGGTGTTGAACTACACGATCGACGGCTAAACCCGAGCGGTTGTGTGTGCTGTCGGCATCGCCCCTCCATGCTTATATGTAATGCTACCGAAGAAGGTAATATGAGCCAAGCAGCTACCGAGCCGATCCACGTATCCGACAGCGACCACTTCGCGGAACTGATCGCCGACAACGAGGTTGCCCTCGTCGACTACTACGCCGACTGGTGTGGCCCCTGTAAGATGCTGGCCCCAACAGTAGAGGAGTTGGCCGCCGAAACCGACGCCGCAGTCCTGAAAGTCGACATCGACGAGCTCCAGGAGCTCGCCAGCGAAAAGGGCATCCGGAGCGTCCCAACCATCGAGTTCTACCACAACGGCGAAGCCGCCGACCGCGTTGTCGGCGTCCAGGATAAGGCCGACCTGCAGGCTGCGCTTGACGAACTGCGCGCGTAAGCGACTACGCGACGCCAGATCGGATCGATCACTGATCGACGGCAACGGTCGCTGCGGTCTCACCGGCTGCTCTTTTGTTATTTGGTACCACACAGCCAGTCTTACTTCCAGAATGCCTCAAATTGGCTGTCGAGATACTCCGGCGTTAACCGCCGGAACTCCGCACGCTCTTGGTCGGGGAAAAACGGCGCGACCGACCGCGGTTTGTCGGGGAGGTATCGCTCGCCGACGAGCACCCGAACGCCGCGTTCCTCCGGCCCGCGCAACACCCGACCGATCGCCTGCCGCACCTGTCGGACGGCCGGCACCGTCAGCGCGTAGTCGAAGGCGTTGTCGCGCCCAAACCGATCGCCGTAGGCGTGCCGTACCGCCTGCACGCGCGGGGAGCCGATGTTGACAAGCGGAATCCCGAACACCGCACAGGTGTGTAACTCCTCGCCCTCGTAGTCGACGCCCTCAGTCAGCGTCCCGCGCGTGCTTGTCACCAACACCGCGTGATCGTCGTCGACGAACCCCTCGCGGAGCGCGTGGGTCGCCTCGTGACTTGAGGATTCATCGAGATAGACTGGTTTGTCGATCTCCTCGCGCAGCCGACCGGCGGCCCACTCTGCCTCGGCGTAGTTGGGGTAACACAGTAGGATATTTCCGTGACTACGGGCGATCTCGCGGCCGACGTAGGCGTAGCGATCACGGGTTGCGTTGTCGGGGTCGGCCGGGTCACCGCGGTTGCGGGCGGTGAACGGCTCCACGTCGACGATCCAGCTTTCGCGGTTGGCGACGGGGAACTGGAGATCGTAGCTGCGCCGATCGACGCGGCGGGGCGGTCGGTCGTCGCCGCTGCCGGCTGTGTCGCCGCCGGCCGTGTTGCCGCCTGCTGTGCTGCCTCCCGCCGCGACCGACGACAGCCCGCTGACCGCCTCGAACACGTCCAACGGTTCCAGCGTCGCGCTCATCAAGACGCCGCCGCCGAACTCGCCTAAGATTTCGCCCACCTGCTCGGCTGGAATACAGTTGTACATCACCAGCGAGGCGTTGTAGGCGGTTCGCCACTCGGGGTCGAGACGATCTCTGTCGGCGTCGGTCGGCTCCAGTGTGATCTCTCGGAAAAAGGCGGTGTGATCCCGCGTCCACCACTGACCGAACCGTGCGCCAACGGCGGTACAGACGCAGTCGCGGTCGATCCCGAGTTGGCTGAGTGCGTCTTCGACCGCACCCCCGACTTTCCCGAGCGTCCGAAAGAACGCCCCGTCGTAGCCCGCGTTTTCAGCCCACTTGGTGAAGGTGTCTCGCTCGTCGGTTTCTGGATCGCGGAGTTCGAGTTCGATCCGCTCGGCTGGCAGATCGTCGAGATAGCCGGCCGCGTAGCCGTCGAACCGTTCGGCGAGCGCGTCATCGACGTGGTCGTCCAGCCACGCGACCGCCTCCCGATAGAAGGTTCGGGCCTGCTCGACGGCTTCGTAGGGTACGTCGTGTTCGGCGAGGTGCTTTTCCACCACTTCTTTGTTGTCCGGGTGTTGGCTGGCGCGATCGAGCAGTTTGCCGAGGTCGCGTTGGGACTGTGTGAGCGTCACGCGGCCGACTGTGTCGCTGACGAGATCGCGGACGCGCTCCTCGATCCGGTGGGCCTCATCGAGAATCACAAGTGTCCGCTCGTCGAGGATCGGTTCGGTGAGGTTGCGCGTGCGACTGTCGAAGAGGTGGTTGTAGTTGCCGATGACGACATCCGCGTGTTCCAGCAGGACGCCCATCGCCCGGTGGGGACAGGTGCCGGCCTCGACCGACGCCGGCAGGAATTCCTCGGTCGAGAGCACGTGATCGATACCCTGCTCGAAGCCGACGGGCGACCCTTTATCGCGGGCGTACCAGTCGGCCTCGAACGGACAGTACAGCGGCGTCGAGTTGCCGTCGGTCATCGATTCGGGTGCGGCCGGCTGGGCGGTGCCGTACGGCGCGCTCGCGCCGGCCGTCTCTAATGGCGTCGCGTCGTCGCCGCCGCTGGACTGCTGGGCCGCGCGGAGATCCTGTTGGGCTGTTTGGACGAGTTCGAGTGCGCGCTCGGTGTCCCACCACTGGTCGGTATCATCACGGCCGGCGGTGAGGCGTGCTGCTGGCTCGGGGGCGTCAGCGTCGTCGCCGCCAACCCCACCGGCAATGCTTTCGAGGAGTTGTGAGGTGATCGACGATTGCGTTGTCGTCTCGCCCGTGCCGTCATTATCGTCGGTGCGAATGAGATCGGCTGTCGAATCCCGGAGCTCCTCACACCGATCGTGGACGCTTGCGTCCTCCGGAAACAGGTTCTCGCGGCCGTAGGGACAGAGATCGGTTTTGCCGACGAGGGCGACGCCGGCGAGTGGCTCCTCGATCCCGCGGTTGATCGTTCGCAGGTCGTCGATGAACTGCTGGCGTTGCTGTTTGACCGGTGTGGCGACGAAGACGTTGTCGAAGCTATCGGTCTCACGGAGGAGGGTTGCCGCCGCGGTCAACGCGGCCATCGTCTTCCCGGTGCCGCAGGGACCTCCATGGCGAGGTAGCCACGGTCGCCGACGGTCTCGATGGCCTGCTCGATGGCGTCGGCCTGGTTTGCGTAGGGCGCAGAAAAGCCGAAATACGGCTTCCAGTCCGGGTCGGACTCGCTGGTCACATCTGGGGTTGGTGCCTACCCGGATTTATATGCTCGCACCCTCGGTCGGTACTCCCGGGCGGCGCTTGTAGATGCTTGAAATAAAATCGCAGCAGCGGTGACTACAGGAAGTCGTCGATCGCTTCGGCGACCTCACCAGGCGTGTCGGCAACCGGGACGCCGGCATCGTTGAGCGCGTTGATCTTCGATTCGGCGGTGCCGGTGCCGGAGCCGGAGACGATGGCCCCCGCGTGGCCCATCCGCTTACCCGGCGGCGCGGTGCGGCCGGCGATGAAGCCCGCAACCGGGGTGTCCATGTACTCGGCGATGTATTTCGCGGCCTGCTCCTCGTCCTCGCCGCCGATCTCGCCACACATGGCGATGGCGTCGGTTTCGGGGTCGGCCTCGAAGGCCTCCAGCGCGTCGATAAAGGAGGTGCCGATGATCGGGTCGCCGCCGATGCCAATCGCCGTGGTCTGCCCAATACCCCGGTCGGTCAGGTTCGAGACGACCTGGTAGGTCAGGGTGCCCGACCGCGAGACCAGGCCGACGTTACCGGACTCGAAGATGTTGCCCGGCAGGATGCCGAGTTTGGCCTCGCCCGGCGTGATGATGCCAGGACAGTTCGGCCCAATCAGGTTCGTGTCGACCTCGGAGAGTCGCTTGTTCACCTTCGCCATGTCCTGTGTCGGGATGCCTTCGGTGATAGCGACGACGAGATCGAGGTTGGTATCGAGGGCTTCGAAGACGGCGTCGCCGGCGAACGCCGGCGGGACGAAGACGACCGAGGCGTTCGCGTCTTCGGCGTCGACAGCCTCATCGACGGTGTCGTAGACCGGAACCCCGGCGACCTCTTGGCCGCCTTTGCCCGGCACCGCGCCAGCGACGACGTTGGTGCCGTACTCCAACATCTGCTCGGTATGGAACTTCCCTTCGCCGCCGGTGATACCTTGGACGACGACGCGGGTGTCATTATCGACAAAAACGCTCATTGGGCCACCTCCTCGGCGTTGGCGACCGCACGTTGGACGGCGTCCTCAAGCGTCGCTTCGACCTGTACGAGGTCGGTGTTGAGGATTTCCATGCCTTCCTCGGCGTTGGTGCCGGCGAGTCGGACGACGACCGGTTTCGGGATCTCCTCGAAGTCTTCGAGGGCTTCGTTGATTCCCTTGGCGACCTCGTCGCCGCGGGTGATCCCGCCGAAGATGTTGAAGACGACACTGTCGACGTTCTCGTCGGCAAAGACCATATCGAGGGCGTTGCCGATGCGGTCGGCCTTCGCGCCGCCGCCGACGTCGAGGAAGTTCGCGGGGGTGCCGCCGTAGTAGTCGACGAGGTCGAGTGTCGCCATCACGAGGCCCGCGCCGTTGCCGATAATCCCCGTGTTGCCCGAGAGACGAACGTAGTCAAAGCCGTACTCGCCGGCCTTGCGTTCGAGGTCGTTCTGGTAGGAGTCTTCTTCCATGTCGGCGAGGTCGGGCTGGCGGAAAAGGGCGTCCTCGTCGATGTTCATCACCGCGTCGGCGGCGATCACGTCATCGTCGGCCGTGATCATCACGGGGTTGATCTCGATGTCGCTGGCGTCGTTGGCCTCGTAGAGCTCGTAGAGCGTCGAGAGGATCGAAGATACGTCGCGGGCGTACTCGGCGGGGACGCCGGCGTCGTAGACAACCTTGCGGGCTTGGTAGGGCTGGAGCCCGAAGGCGGGGTCGATGTGCTCTTGGGCGATGGCGTCGGGATCCTCCTCGGCGACGGCCTCGATATCGACACCGCCTTTCGTGGAGACCATGGCGACGGGTTCGCCCTCGCCGCGATCCATCGTGACGCCGACGTAGTACTCATCGACGAAGTCGACGCCTTCCTCGACGAGGACGCGGTCGACGGTGTAGCCTTTGAGATCCATTCCGAGAATGGACTCAGCGGCCTCGCGTGCTTCTTCCTCACTGGTGGCGATCTTGATCCCGCCGGCTTTCCCGCGGCCGCCGACGTGTACCTGCGCTTTGATCGCTGCTGGATAGCCGATCGCGGACACCGCATCGAGGACGCCCTCAACGCTGTCTGCAAGTTGGGAGTTCGGCACCGGAATCCCGGCGTCCGCGAAGATGTCCTTCGCCTGATACTCGTGAAGTCGCATACGTGTGTACGCGGGACGGACTGACGGTTAAATCCGCCCATTTTCGGCGACTTGGGTGACACCTCGACCCCGACGGCTACGACCTGTTGACACTCGTTCGGCCGATCCCAAGCAGGCCGAAGAGAGTCCCGAGGCCGGTCAGCCCGACGCCGCCGGTGATGAGCGGCTGGAGGACGAACGTGTTGCAGCCGTCGGTGTAGCTGACGGCGAGTGAGCCAACATCGACGCCAGCCAGCGCGTAGCTTGGGTCGTGGTCGGGGCAGCCAACGTCGGTGCCGCCGGCAGCCGGGCCGAAGAGCACGGCCGTCAGCATCACCACCGCGAGCCCGAGGGTCACACAAAGCACCCCGACGCGTTGTAGTCCCATACCGGCCACTGACACCGGTGGCGTATATCGCTGGTGGGCGTCGCCGCAGCGCCAGCCGTGTCACGAAAAGAAAGGACTAATGTAATCGCCAGCCTGACCTTGGAATGCAGTCCCGTGGTGTAGTGGCCAATCATATGGGCCTTTGGAGCCTATGACGGCGGTTCGAATCCGCCCGGGACTACTTTTACCGCGAAACTGAGCCTCGACGTTCCAATTCACAGCCGCGATGGTCGATCAAACCCATCACGCCCAAGACGACAACTGGTTCACACGAGCCGCGGCTAATAAACGAGGTTAACCGTCCGCCCGACAGACTCCTGTGGCATACATGGCGTGACGGCACCACGATGCCGGTCGCCACCACCCTCTCGATGGATCGAAACGAACTGCTGGTCGTCGTGATCGCCGTCGCGCTAATGGCGATTCCGGTTTCTGTGATCTCCTACTCGGTCATCACCAACACGACCGTCAGCGACCTCACCTACGAGACCGAGACTGGCTTTGAGGTCACGGTCACCGAAAGCAAAGCCGTCGAGTCGAAACCGGTCGTCGGCAACGACTCCTGGACGAGCGGCCCCCTCGAACTCAGCAGCGGTGGCCCGGCGTCGGCTACCGTCAGCGACGATGCCTTCGAGGCCTCACAGGTCGGCATCGAATCGGTCGACGCCACACGCAACCCCGTCACTGTCAATCGAAGCGATATCGGAACGGTCACGCTGGATGGTCAGTTCGACCAGTTCACCACCCCTGGCATCGACCCGACTGACGACCGCCCCGATTTCAGCTACCGGGCCCCCGAGCCGGTCACCGTCTCGGTCAGCGGCGTCTCGCCCGACAACAGCGTCGCCGCTGTCGCCGACGACCAGGTCGTCGCCACCGACGCCGCTCCGAACCCGGATGGGACAGCGACATTTCAGGATCTCCCGCGCGGCCAGCAGACGATCCGCGTGGCCGAACTCCTCCGAGCTGTCGATCCGGGATGTCACCGATGGCTCGCTGATCGACGGCAGCGAGACCACTGTAACGCTCACGCCCGTCGATACCGGCGAGCCGGTCACCCGACAGACAACGCGTGATGGCACGATCAACATGACCGGCCTCCCGGTCAACACACGATTTGCAGCCCAACTCGCTTCGGATGGTGGCTACTACGACCGCCGCGTCCGGCTCCCTGCCCGGATCGACCAACAGCCGGCATATCTGCTGCCTGCTGAGGACTCAGTGGCAGCCGTTACCCCACGGCTGCGGCTGGCTGATCAAACCGGCCGGTTCGATGCGGAACGATCCGAACTCCGCCTTCAGCGACCGGTGCCAACAGACGCCGGCACCCAGTATCAGACCGTCGCCGGCGACATCATCGGCGACAATGGCTTTCAGACGGCCCTCCAGCGCAACCAGCAGTACCGCGTCGTGATCGTCGATCCGACCGCCCAGCAAACCCACGTCACCACCGTCACGCCTCGGCGGAGCGAACCGACTGCGCTGCCGATCGAGCCGATCGAATACACCACGACCGAATCGATCTCAGGGATCAACATCTCGACGGCCTACCGTCGCCCCGAGGGTGGCGATCGACTCGCGGTCAACCTCTCGAATGTCCGCGCTGCTGAGCTGACGCTCTCGGAGGCGGGCAATGCATCGAATACGATCTTGGAGGACTCCTATGCGCAAAATATGACCGCGGATGTGCCGGTTCCAGACGACACCACTGAGTCGAACTGGAACGCCGACTACGAGGCGACGAACATGAACGATGCGACGATCAGCGGCCAGCAGTCAATCCAGAATCCAACACGCCAAGAACGTCGGGATGCGGTGGTGCGTGCGGTGTTGTCGATCCTGTTAGTCGTCATTCTCGGCAGTCTCGCCATGCGCATCGCCCCCTCGGTCGGTGGTGCGGTGATCATCATTACCGCCGGTCTGCTCTGGCTTGCCGGCTGGATGCCGGTGGAGGCCGGGCTCCCGTCGATCGCGGTCGGTGTGATCGTCGGCGTGTTGGGCGTTATCTCTGGCTCTCGCCGATCGCTGTGACCCGCGGGCTCAGGCGTCCGGCAGCAGCCGAACGATCGGGGCCGATCCGTCGTCGATCGCGAGATAGAGCTCACCCTCGGGGCCGAC
The DNA here is from genome assembly GCF_042662885.1 of Halonotius sp. GCM10025705. Classification (NCBI taxonomy): domain Archaea; kingdom Methanobacteriati; phylum Methanobacteriota; class Halobacteria; order Halobacteriales; family Haloferacaceae; genus Halonotius; species Halonotius sp. GCM10025705. The sequence continues at coordinate 570,547 of NZ_JBHSZD010000001.1, forward strand.
GACGACCGCCCGCACCCGCCAGCCGCGGTCGGCGACGAGTGGTTCACGGAGAGTCACGTCCTGGCCATCAATCCCGAGATGCACAAGACGTTGGCCGGCCAGTCCGCCGACGAAGAGGTCACCTTGCCACGCCGGGAATGCCTCGCCGTCGTAGAACGCCATTCCGCTTGGTGCGGGGCCGTCCTCGCCGCAGGGCCAGCCGAAGACCGGCCCGATCATGTCCTCGCGGTCGTCGTGGCTCACGCCGATCGGTTGGCCGGTGCCGTAGGTACAGCCCTCGTCAGCGACCGGCCAGCCGTAGTTGCCGCCGCGCTCGATGATGTTGATCTCGTCGCCATCGGACTCACCAAACTCACTCTCCCAGATCGCGCCCGTTTCGGGATGGACATCGAGGCCCTGTGCGTTTCGGTGGCCGTAGCTGTAGATCGCATCTTGGGCGGCCTCCTCGTCGACGAAGGGGTTGTCCGCGGGGATCGAACCATCCGCCCCCAGTCGCAGTGTTGTCCCAAGGTCATTGCTTCGGTCTTGGGCGACGTGCTCGGGGCCGAAGTTCTTGAACTGGCGATCGCCGACCGTCATATACAGATAGCCTTCGGGCCCGAATGTGACCCGAGAGCCGTAATGCCCCGAGGAATCGACGGCCGGTTCCGCGGTGTACAGCGTTTCGAAGTTGGTCAACCGGTCGCCACCGGCGTCGAGTCGTCCGCGACCAAGCCGGGTTGTTGTGCCATCCTCGGCTGTGATCGCGTAGGTGAGATACACCCACGAATCGTCGGGCCCCCACGTCACATCGAGCAGCCCGCCCTGTCCGGCGGCATCGACCGCGGGTACCCCGCTGATCTCGGTTGCTGTACCGGCGTTGGGGTCGATCCGCTGAAGCCGACCTGGATCGCGTTCGGTGACCAACAGCGCGTCGTCGGGGCCGCCAGCAGCCAGCCCCCACGGGTGGGTTAGCCCCTCAACGACTCGCTCGACAGTAATGCCTGCCTGAGTCGACTGCTCTGGTGACTCGCTCAGACAGCCCCCAAGCGCGCCGGCACCGACTACCCCTACAGCCGACAGATAGCTGCGTCGTTCCATAGCTCTATGTCGGCTGTCGCAGACAAAATGACACCGACTCACCACAATATGAGCCCTTGCCAGCAGGAGTGAGACTACTCTCCCGCGCTGTTTTAGGTTAGACAAAATTTTGTTTTTCACTTACAAACTTTCTTTACTATCGGGTGTGAACGCCGACGTATGAGCCTCCTGGTGAATTTGACGCTTGTCTTTGTTGCCGGGCTAATCACGGCGTTGGCGACCGGGATTGGGGCGATCCCGTTTTTCTTCGTTGAGGACTTCAGCGACCGCTGGAACGTCGCCCTGTGGGGAATCGCCTCGGGGATTATGGTCGCCGCATCGCTGTTCGGCCTCATCAACGAGGGGTTGGCGTACGCCAGCGGTGGGGTGCCGACGCTCATGCTCGGCGGCCTCGTCGCGGGGGTCGTCCTCGTTGAGGTTGCTGATCGCGTGCTTGATGCGGCCAATGTCGGTGGCGACGGTGGCCACGATACGGCGCACGAGCACGACCATGCGGACGACCACGACGCTGACGCAGCAGCCGCCGCTGTCGAGGAGAGCGAGGCCCTCCCTGACGGCGATGGGGGGACTCACAGCCACGACCATCCGATTGACGTCGAGGCCTTCGCCGAGGGCGACCTCAAAAAGCTCGTGTTGATTCTGGGGATTCTGACCGTTCACAGCTTCCCGGAAGGCGTCGCCGTCGGTGTCTCCTTTGCGGAACTCGGCTTGGAGGGCGGGATCGACGTGTTCGGCATCGCTGTGCCACTGCTGGCTGTGTTTATGACGATCGCGATCTCGATCCACAACATCCCCGAGGGCACCGCCATCGCCATCCCGATGCGGGCAATGGGACTCTCGAAGTGGCGGATGGTCGGCGCGGCGGTCTTTTCCAGTTTGCCCCAGCCGATCGGCGCGGTCATCGCCTTCGCGTTTGTGACCTGGGCTGAATCGTTCCTTCCGTTCGGATTCGGCTTTGCGGCCGGCGCGATGATCTATCTCGTCCTCACGGAGTTCATCCCGGAGGCGTTGGCCACCGGCGTCGACCTCCCGCGTCACGGCTACGGCGAGTTGGCGACCGGGATCGTCGCCGGCGTCTTGTTGATGCTGCCGCTGTTGTACGTCTAAGTAGCACCCGTCGTCGACGCCTCCGGGGTTTGCTGGTGACGCTCACCCCGATTCGATCGGGAGCTGCGCACAACTATTTTTACGCCTGTCGCTGATACGGGATATCGATGAACACGTTCCAAAAGATCGGCCTGGCGATTGTGGGGGTTATCCTGCTGTTTCTGCTGATCGGCATGGCCCTCGAAATCCCGCTGTGAGCGGTCGCCCAGCGGCATTCAGGCCGTATCTTCGATCGTCGAGGTTTCGGTGTTGCCGTCGGCGTCAGTACCGGTGACGGTGAGGGTGTACAACACCCCGCTTTGGATCGTGTACCCCGAATTTGGATCGATCGTCTCGGCCGGGTTACCGTTCGGGTTGTAGCGGTTCGACGGCGGGAGCGTGACCGTTTTTTCGCCGACGATCGTCCCACCCGAGCCCCCTTCTCGTACCTCGTAGGCGACCTCCACGAGATCATCGTCGCCGTCGTCGTCACGCACATCGACGCTTTTGATCTCGAAGACGTTCCCCTGGTTGCCCTGCGGTGGGGCCGCGGTGAACTCCTGATCCTGAACCGGTTTCTGGATCCGGATCGCGCCGGCGACGTTGCCGGTTTCAGCTGTCACGCTGCCGGTCGTTTGAATCGAGAGCGTGGGGCTGGTCGCGCTGATGCTGTAGGTGACCGTCCCTGCTATGGCGGCGGTCAGATCGACGGTGCCGCTGTTGCCGCCGGCGAGACTGAACGTAATCGAACAGCCAGTACCGCCGTTTGGGCTGTGGAGTGTCCCGTCGGCACAGCTATCCAGTGTGAGAGTGTAACTCACGGTGTCGGCCGTGTTGTTCGTGATCGTCACCATCGGCTCTTGGGCGTTCTTTTTCACCGGGCCGCGGTCGACGAGCCCGACAAGCGCGTTGGTGTCGCTGACAGCGATCCCGAAGGGCCGTCTGGTGTCGACCTGATCGAAGGCCCCCGCGGTACTCACGCCCAGTGCTACCCCACCAAGGATGATGCCGATGGCGGCACGCCGTGTCACGCCTCCGCTGCCGGTTCGTGACGATCCCTGTGTCATCCCTGCCAACTCCTGAGATCAACAGCGATCGCCGTCGCTCCCCTTCCGTGGCTGCTGCCACGGGGTGTCGCGGTGGGTGCGACCGCCTGCTGTGATCGAGACATATCTTACTGTATGTGCTGCAGCCGGTTAGTATCACGTTGCCTGCTGTCTGCGACCCGTCAGGCTGGTCGAACTGTGCTCCAGACAGGCACTGCCTGCGGCGGTTGAACCCACGGTCACCAGTCTTTCGGCGATTGATCACGCCAGAACGCTCCACTTGGGGCATCAGGCTTGAACCGCGCCAGCCAGATCGGCGTCTCCGCACCTTTTTCGGGCGTTCTGGGCGCACTCCCCTCGGTCATGTCGGTCTGGACGTAGCCCGGACAGACCGAATTGGCAAGCAATCCCTGCCTGCTGTATTCGCCATCAAGATATCGTGTGAGACCGTTGAGCCCGGTCTTTGAAATCCGGTAGGCCGGCATCCCACCGGACTGTGGCTCGGTGATCGCGCCCAGCCCGGAGGAGACGTTGACGACGCGAGGGCCGGGCTGCGGCAGTAAGAGATCGAGTGCCTGTTTCGTTAGGTGGATCGGCCCATGGAGGTTCGTCGATAGCGTCTGCTCGATCGTCTCAGTCGGCATCTCGGCCAGCGACTCGCGGCTGTCCATCACGCCAGCGTTGTTGACGAGAATATCCAGACAGCCGGCTTCGTCGCTGATGCGGTCGATGGCTGCCGCTCGTTGTGAGCCGACTGTCACGTCGAGTTCGATTGCCTCGCGGGCGTCGTTGTCGATGTCGGCGGTGTCACGCGCGCCGGCGTAGACGGTCGCGCCGTGGTCGACGAGCCCATCGGCGATGCGCTTGCCGATCCCGCGGGTCGCACCGGTGACGAGCGCTACCTGCTCATCCAAGTTGTCGTAGAGAGGGACATCCATGCAAACGACAGGGCCACGAGCGCCAAAAGCCGTCCGCCGCTGTCGACGCCCGGTATCGATCGCCGCTTACACGCTGGCTTCGACGTAGTCGATCGCCGCTGCCGGGGTGTCGACGTGTTCGATACCCGCGACACTGTCGACGCGGTGGGTGTCGATGCCGGCGACCGGCTTGCCGAGGCTGAGCGCGTGGCCGAGTTCCGACAGCGTTCCTGGGCCGCCGTCGACAGCGATGACAGCGTCGCCGTTCAATACCACAACCGCATTGCGGGCGTCGTTGATTCCGGTGGCGATCGCCGTCTCGACGAAGGGGTTAGCAGCTGCCGGCTCCGAGCCCGGAAGGATACCGATGGTGTGACCGCCGGCTGACTGGGCTCCCTGACAGACGGCTTCCATCACACCCGTTCGACCGCCGCAGACGACCTCGTGGCCGCGGTCGGCAAGCTGCTCGCCGAGCGTCTGGGCTGTGGCGTACTCCTCGTCGGTGACGGTGCTGCCGCCGATGACGCTGACACGCATATCTCCTCTCTTGTCGCCGGGGGTCTTGCTGTTTTGGATCGCTCTGCGGGCGGCTAGTCGCACTTAGAACGCGATGTCGTCGGCCAGTACCGTTGTCTCGATGTAGGTTTCCAACTCTTTACGGAGCATCGAGCGTGGGTCGTCAGTCCGGGTTGTCTGCTGGAGATTGATGCCTTCGATGGTGGCGACCAGATACTCCGCCGTTGTCTCCGGATCGTCGACAGCGAAGACGCCCTGTTTGACCCCGGTTTCGATGATCTCGGTAAGGTTGTCGACGAGCGTGGCCGACAGCTCGGTGAACTCCGCCCGGAACGCCTCGTTTTGGATCGCTTGGGCCCGCAGCTCAAGATACGTCGAAAGTCGCGCGTCGGCATCCGGCGTCCCCTCGGCGGCCGGATACTCGCCCAGCGAGACGGTGATGAACGCTTTGAGGTCGCCGACCGGATCGCCCGTCGATTCGATCCGGTAGCCACGCTCGAAGTAATCTCGCATATACTCGACAAACGACAGGAGGATGTCGTCTTTGCCGTCGAAGTGGTGATAAAACGTCGATTTCGTCAGGTCAGATTCGTCGGCGATCCGCTGGATCGAGATGCCGGGATAGCCGTGGGTGCGGAGCGCGGCAAACGTCGCCATCATGATGGCCTCGTGGGTATCGGCCGGGTTGCCGTCGAGCAGTGCCTCGTCGCTCATACATGGAGGTTCGCAGTCGGGCGAAAAATAGCTTGGCACCCGCGGCTGTGTGACACCGTCGGCCAGAATCGCCGCGCGGTACGAACACAGCGATACAGTCACTCGAACCTGACTGTGGGTGCTGCGCTACGAAGTCACGAGCCATCGGTACGGATCTCAAATCGGGCCCCGCCAGCCGCGCTCGCAGTCGCGGTGATCGTCCACCCGTGGGCCTCGATCAGGTTTCGGGTGATGGCCAGCCCGAATCCGGTCCCACTGTCATTGGTGGTAAACCCTTGCGCAAACACCGACTGGTCGTCAGTCTCAGGCAGTCCACTCCCGGTATCCTCGATATAGAAGCCGCCGCCGTCCAGTTCGCCGACGGTGACGGTCACCGGCGACTCGTTGTGTTCGACGGCATTGCGGAACAGATTCTCAAAGACGTTTTTCAGGAGTGATTGCTCAGCCACAACAGTCATTGAGTCTGGTAGGTCACACGCAAGTTCTGCCGTTCCCGTCTGGGTAGTTTCCCACGCCGTCGCGACAAGGTCGGCCACACGAACCGGCTCCGTTTCAGGATCGATGGTCTCGGTTCGAGCCAACGCCAGCAACTCATCGATCATCGACTCCATGCGATCGAGCGACCGCTCAAGCGTGTCAAAGGCATCTTCTTCACCGGTCTCCCGAGCGACATCGAGGTATCCCTGTGCGATCTCAAGCGGATTCCGCAGGTCGTGTGAGACCGTCGCGGCAAACTGATTGAGCCGCTCATTCTTCTGTTCGAGGGTCTGCTTTGTCCGTTCGAGTTCGCGTTCACGCTCTTTTTGCGCCGTGATATCGGTTTGGACACCGAGCACTCGGTCTGGCTGCCCATCATGATCGTACTCGACGACCCCACGAGCCTGGATCCACCGTTGGGGCTCATTCGGCGGTTGCACCCGGAAATCAGCCTGATACTGCTCGCCGGTCTTGATTGCGTGTTCAAGCTGTTCTGACACCCGATCGAGATCCTCATCCGGAATGCGATCACCGTATTCGGGTCGGTACTTTGGCCCAGAACCCGCTGTGTCGGCAGTCTCCGCGCTGGGCTCTGTATCACTTTCGGTGACCCGGCTGCCGACCCCAACATATGTCCCCGGAAACTCACCGGGGTCGTATCCGAACAGCCGTTCACTGGTTGTATCCCAGCGGACGGTTCCGGACGCGATATCGAGTTCCCAGATCCCCGTATCGGTCTGCGATAATGCCAGATCAAACCGTGTGTTCAGTGCTTTCAGTTCCTCCTCTCGGTACTTCCGGGTCGTGATGTCCCTTCCAATTCCGATGATGCCCGTTGGGGTACCCGCAGCGTCAGTTTGTCTGACCCCTCGAAACTCATGAGGGATCGTGTGTTGCTCTTTAGTGGTGATTTCAGCCTCGGTGATATCTTCGCCCGTCTGTAGCACCGTCTCAATCGATGATTCGATCGTCTCGCGATCATCCCCCGTAAAAAATTCGAGGGCGTTCATCGTTCCGATCTCTTCGTCGGTGTAGCCGGTACGTTGTGGGAGTTTGTCGTTCCACCGCTGAAAATCGCCGTCAGTATCGACCACATAGAAGATATCTGGAATCGCATTGAGACTCGCTTCGATGAAGTCTCGATCCCACTCAGCAGAATTAATGATATTACCATCGTACGAGAAGTTCTTTTCAGGCATAGCGGAAGCAGTGAAGTGCATCAGTAGAGGGCTCGCGTGCATATTATTCTGTCTACTGCTCCCGTGTCGGTTCGATTGCTGGGTCGAAAGAAGCGAGAGCGTCTACACTCCAACGGCTTCAGTCGGCTCGGAGCCCCAACGTTTGGACTGTCGGCAGGCTCCAGTTGAATAGCACCGCCACCAACCGCGTCCCGACGGTTACCAGCGCACACACCACCGCAGCGGTACTCGCTGGGGCACCAAGCAGCCCAACGACCCAATAGGCGGTTCCACCGATGACAGCACAGCTTGCATAGAAGTCCTCAAAGAGGATAAACGGGGGTCGATCCAGCAGAATGTCGGCGACGGCACCACCACCGACGGCGTTGATCGTCGCAATCGCCACGATCCCAAACGCCGACACGCCAGCCTCAGTTGCGACGATAGCACCGGTCGTCGCAAAGGCAGCGAGGCCGATCGCGTCGGCGACGAGCGTCACCGGATGTGTTTCCGGTGCCTCAAGGACGATGCTCAGTGCGATTGCCAAGCCAACGCCGAGAAGTCCCAGACTGATCTCGATCGGCGATTGCAGGGCCAGCGGGGTTCGCGTTACAAGCAGATCACGCGTCGCCCCACCAGCAAACGCCATGGCAAGCCCGACGATGATGAGTCCGAGCAGGTCGAACTCCTCACGAATAGCCTTCGAGGAACCAACGAGGGCGAAGGCGATCAACCCAATTGTATTCATCACCGCAAACGGGTCGCCGAAGAGTAGCCCGAGGATCTCCTGACTCACTGCGCTCGGCTTTGCGATCGACGCTCTTGAGTGGCACGTATCGGTACTCCCGTTCCTTTGTAGACCGGTGAACCTGTTGTAGCCGGCGGATATGGCCGGACTGAGCAGGAGTCTGGGTTAATACGAATCGTCCATCTTGCACGCCAATCAGCACCACTATCGCTATGCTGCTCGTGCGTCGCTCAGGGAGACAAGAGCCATCGCGGCTGTGTGTTGCCGCACGATAAGGAGTGTGGTGGCAGCCCGCGAGGGCTGCCGAGGGCCGAACCGCCACGTGATCGCTTAGACCGTCCCGGGGATCCAGACGCCGGTCGGCAACACGCCGGCGACGTACAGGAGCCCAACACCGAACGACCAGATGATGATCGCCATCGCGGGCGGATCGATGTGAGTGCGGCCGTGGGCGTAGAAGATCCGCTGGGTGAGTTCGCCGGCCAGCGCGGCAACGACGCCAAGGCCACCAGCAAACAGCAGGCCGACAGTGGGAGAGAGGCCAGCCAGCGCGGCCTCACCCGAGGCCGTCACCGCGAGGAAGATCGTCGAGCCGGCCAGCGTGATGTGGTGGGTCACCGGGAACCGCTCGATCCCGAGGTTGAGGAACAGCAGCGAGGCCGCGCTCAGCCCGAAGCCGAGGAACGGACTCCCGGTACGGAAGGCGAGATAGCCCGACGCCAGCCCGGCAGCCAGGCCGATCATGGCGACGTTGGCCCACTTGTACTGCTGTGGGAGCCACGGCTCAGTCGCCAGCCACTCGCTGGCCGACTCGCCGCCGTTTTCGGTGCCGTTGTCGTCGACACTTGTGCTGCCGGTAGCTGTCGCCGCGAGGGTGTCACCGCGCTCGAAGGGCCCCATATCGAGCAGGCCCGAGCCCTGCGGTTTGCCGATCAGCGCGTAACCGAAGACCGCCCGGTGGACGAACGCGCTGACGACGATGCTGACCGGGATCGGATCAACCGGGATCAGCAGGTTGCGGGACAGCTGTTCGACGGCGATCCCCAGCAGGCCGAAGGCCCCGCCGACGGCCAGCACATCGGGCTTGGTGCCGAGGGCGAAGCCGATATCTTTCGCGTTATGGAAGTCAAACCCACTCTCCATGTAGCCGCGTTTGGCCGCGTAGGCCGCGGCGGCCGCGCCGCCGGCAAACGAAATGTGGGGGCCGAAGACGTGGCCGAAGCCGACGCCGACGAGGCCAACGGTTCCTTCGGGGGCGACGCCAACAATATTGGCCGCCGCGCCAGCGATGACCAACAGCCCGGTCAAAATAAACGCCGGCAGCGCGCCGATCGCCGCTCCGAACGCCCCGCCAGCGAACGCGCCGATCCAGATGGATGCCTCACCGAGGACGGCTGTGACGTCGGCGAGTGAGCCGCCGAAGGCCTGCAGGGCCACAACCGGTTCAACGACCATGCATCGTCACCACCGGTTGCGTGTGTGATCGCTTCTTGTTGCTTCTGTACGGTCTGTGTCTCGCTGTATCTATCATGATCGTTCCACCGCGTCCCGAACGAACGTTCGTTTTATTATCAACGTTACGGTTCCGGATCTTTGCTGGTGGCGACCGAGCAGGACACAATTAGTGTGCGAGAAGACGTTCGTTAGGCCGCAGACTCAGTGCGTCCGGCAATACCCGTGTACAGGCCGAAGGTGGCAACCACCGTTACGGACAACTGCGCGCCGGCGGTGGCGATGAAGCCGACATCATACAGCAGTGGCGCGGCCATGAACCAGCGTTGTGGCGGTGAGCAACTCAGTTCTGGACGGCGGCATACTCCTGAATCCGATCTCTGTCGACGAAAAGACGTGCCACAACCCAACACAGTCGATCGCTGCGTCTTCGCCGACGGCCTACGGCTTGACGAGTACTTTCACCGCCTCGCGGTCGTCCATTGCGGCGTAGCCCTCGGGAACACCATCGAGATCGACCGTTTTCGTGAAGATCGGCGACGGGTCAAGCGTCCCCTGCAGCACGTCGGCCATCAGCTCCTCGGCGTAGGCCCGGACAGGGGCGACGCCGCCGTTCAGCGTGACATTTGCCCGGAAGAACGGTTCCAGATCGAGGCCGTCGCCGAGGCCGTGGGGCACGCCGACGTAGCCGACGGTGCCGCCGGGGCGGGCGACGCCGATGGCGGTCTCCATCGAGGAGGTCGCGCCGACACACTCCATGACGTGGTTGACGCCGCCGTTTGTGAGTTCTTGGACGCGTTCGATGGCCTCGTCGCCGCGTTCGCTGACGAGGTCGGTCGCGCCGAACTCCGCGGCGATTTCGAGGCGATCCTCGTGGTGACCCATGGCGATGATCCGCTCCGCGCCGAGTCGCTTGGCGGCCAGCACGCCACAGAGGCCGACCGCACCGTCGCCGATGACCGCAACTGTCGATCCCGCCTCGACGCCCGCGCTGACGGCGGCGTGGTGGCCGGTGCCCATCACGTCAGTCAGCGGGAGCAGCGACCGCAGGGTGTCCTCGTCGTCTGCGTGTCGGTCGGGAACGCGAACGAGCGTGCCGTCGGCTTCGGGACAGCGGACGTACTCGCCTTGTGCGCCGCCGTTGTCGCCGCTCCAACTGGCCTGGTTGACACAGGAGGTGTGCAGGCCCTTTCGGCAGAACTCACAGCGGCCACAGCTGATGAAAAACGGTGCCAAGACGCGGTCGCCCGGTTCGACGGAGACCACGTCGTCGCCGACTGCCTCAACGATGCCCATCGGTTCGTGGCCGACCCGAGAGGGCACGTCGCGGTCGCTTTCGCCGCGATAAAACCAGAGGTCGGAGCCACAGATCGCGGTGTGGGTGACGCGAACGATCGCCCCACGCGCGGAATCGAGTTCCGGTTGCGGGACGGACTCAACGCGGATGTCGCCGGGGCCGTGGAAGGTAGCTGCGCGCATATCGGCTAGGCGTGTTCAGTCATCAAAAACCCATCTCTCGGTCGGAACGGCCGAGACACCCATTTTTAAGAGGTTTTAGACAATGGTACAACCGTGCTATTCACACTACTGCAAGTTCCGAACAGCTTGGATGGGCTCCTCACACAGTACGGGAGCGTCGTCGTTGACTTCGGGATCACCGTCGTCACGTTCCTGGTGACGTTCCTGTTGCTGTACCGAATCGGCAAATCAGTCCTTGTCCGGGCCACAAAGAAGGCACTCAACGCACGGGAGTTCTCCTCGGCGGTCGTCAGTCTCGGCTCAAGCGTTTCCGCCGTGCTTGCGGTCGTCGGTGCGGTTGCGATCGCCGCAACGGTCGCCGGCTTCCCGGCGATCCTCTCGGCGTTTGCGACGCTGGCCGGCGCGCTCGCATTGGGTATCTCCTTCGCCGCTGGCGACATTATCGAGAACTTCGTCGCCGGCATCTTCATCCTCAAGGATAAGCCGTTCACCGTCGGCGACTACATCGAGTGGGACGGCAACGATGGCATCGTCCGGGAGATCAACCTTCGTGTGACCAAACTCGACAGCTTCGATAACGAACAGCTGACGGTGCCGAACGGCGACCTCGCCAGCGCGGTTGTCACCAACCCGGTTGCCAACGAAACCCGACGCGTCACCTTTGATTTCGGGATCGAATACGGGGCCAGCATCGCGGATGCCCGCGAGGTCATCCTCGATGAAGCCAGCAAGATCGATGGCGTCCTTGACGATCCGGAACCGGCCGCACCAGTGACCGGCCTTGGCGACTCGGCGGTCGTGCTGAACGGTCGCGTCTGGATCGACCCTGCACAGACTGGTGCCGGTGGTGTCAAACACAAACTCGTCGAAAACGTCAAGCGTCGCTTCGACGCTGAGGGGATCGGCATGCCGTACCCCTACACGGAACTCACCGGCGAGATCGATGTCAACAGCCGCGACATCACCGACGCCCCGCCAGCCGACGACTAACCGCGCTCACCGGCCCTGTCGTCGCTGCGGCTGATCGCGCTGTCGCTTTTTTCGTCGCACACAACCGCTTGTTCGACACATCGCCCGCTGCCCATGGGATCGTCGCCGTGGCGGTACTTCTATTATCATTGGTCGATGATATCTGAGGGAAGTCATCTATGGAAATCTCAGAACAACTCCTTTGTCTGTTCAGCGCGTCTGTGAGCGAATCCGACGACGGCTACACTGTCGAGGTGCCGAAACGCGAGGTCGAAACCGGTGATATCGAGGTCGGAGAGACCTATCGGGTGGCGTTGATCGACGACACCGACACGACAGCGTCGACGACGATCGACGAATCCTCGACGACCGGCGGCGACAGCGGCGAGCCCCAACCCCCGTTGAGCCGGGTGAACTCCGCTATGTCGAGATCGAGGATATCGGCAAACAGGGCGACGGTATCGCGCGTGTCGAACGCGGCTACGTGATCATCGTTCCCGGCGCGGAGATCGACGAGCGCGTCAAAATCGAGGTCTCGGAGGTCAAATCCAACTTCGCGGTCGGCGAGATCATCGAGGAAGACTTCAGTTACTCGACGACCCAGTACGACACCGAGGCCACGCGGTCGCCGCCGCCCGCTGAACCGATCGCCCGATCGAGTTTGCGGAACGGGCGAGCGATTCGCGTCGGCAGGCTCCGGTAGAAGCCATACGGCAGGACGAAATCGTGGGTGGCGTCGATGAGGTCGACACCGGCATCGGCCAGCAGGCTCTCGACGGCCTGCCGGGAATAAAGCCGCGAGCCCATCGGCAACAGCCAGTTGTACAGCACGCGGCTGCTTTCGAGATTGAACGTATCAAACAGCACCGGCCCCGCCGAGACGCGGGCCAGTTCTTTGAGGAACGTTACTGGCCGGTCGGCGAGATGGAAAAATCGCATCGCGAAGACGGCATCGAAATGGTCGTCGGGAAACGGCAGCCGCGCCGCGTCACCGCGGATGAACTCGACGGTGTCGTCGACGCCGACGGCCTGTGCCTTTTCGCGGCCCTGTGCCAACATCGGTCCCGACACATCGAGGCCGACAATGTCGGCGCCCAACTGTGCCAGCATGACGGTAAATCGGCCGGTACCGCAGGCAACCTCCAGGATCTCCTTGTCTGCGACCGGCCCCAGAGCGTTGCGAACGGCGGTCTTCTCGCGGCGATCAATGAACTGTCCGCCGCCGGAAAACCGCTTGTCGTCGTAGGCCTCGGCGATCTCGTCGGCCTGGTACCACTCGGTGCCTTTCACGCTGGCGGCAACTGCTCACCCGAGGGATAAAACCGTACTGGATATGCCCCACCAACGGAGATCTCGTGGGTGACACGTTGAGCGGCCGCCGACAGCCGAAATCCCACGTTTGTAACCTTATACAATATATATTGACCGGCGCAATATGGAGCCAACCTTTACCACTGGGCTCGGCGGTGAGGTAGATATGAGCACTAGTCCGATCGAGGCCAACAGTCCAGTTCGACTCTCAGACGCCGAGTTCCGCGAACGGCTCCGGGAGCTCCCGCCGAGTGCAAAGCTCATCGCCAAAGTCCTTGAGGGCGACGAACCACTCTCACAGGGCGAACTTGCCGAGGAGTCGTTGCTGCCGGATCGAACGGTACGATACGCGCTTAACCGGCTGGAGGAATCGGAGCTGATCGGCTCCCGATACAGCTTCAAAGACGCCCGCAAGCAGGTCTACTACCGCAACACCTGATCGTCAGGATCAATCATGTGGTGTCCCGGCTGATCACCTCTTTTATATAGCAGCCGGTGTAGTACACCGGATATGGATCTCTCGGTCGTTGTCCCCACGCTCAACGGGCGCGACCAACTGGGTGCCTGTCTCGATACGGTCGCCGATCAGGCCCCGACGCAGAAGTTGTCGTCGTCAACGGCCCTTCGGCCGATGGCACCACCGGGATGGTCACCGAGCGAGCAGACGTGGATGTTCTCGTCGAGGTCGCCTCTCGAACGGTCAACGTCGCCCGCAACGCCGGCATCGACGCCGCCAGCGGCGACGTGATCGCCTTCCTCGGCGACGATCTTCGGCTCGAATCCGACTGGCTGCCCGCGGTCGTCGACGGCCTCACCGAGGCCCCGGTCGTCACCGGCCCGACCCACCGAACGCTCCGCGGCGGCGTCACCACCGAATCGACCGAGGAGGTAACGATCGCCGGTCGCGGGGTGACCGCGATCGCCGGTCACAATGTGGCGTTTCAGCGACGTGTCTTGGAGGCTATCGACGGCTTCGACGAGTATCTTGAAACTGGCGGCGCGTGGGATGTGGCCCATCGGCTGGCGGCCAACGATCACGCCGTCGCGTGGCGACCCGACATGAGCGTCCGCCGCGAGTTCGAAGCCGACGGCGGGCGCGCCGACCCCGACTGGGGATGGACGTATCGCGCATTGGCCTACCGGCTGGTGAAAAACTACGGCCTTCGGCCGACGGTCGCCCGTCGCACGCTGTCACACGCCGCCAGCGACGCGATCACCGCGGCCCGCGACGTGATCCGGGGTGACGCCGAGCCGACAACGTGGTTTGGCACCGGCCGGCAGGTCATTACCGGAATGTTGACCGGTGGCTCCGATGGGCTTGTCGCTCGTGCCCGCGACCGAAGCGAGGCACGCAACCCACACGGCCTCTCAAAACGGGCCGACCGCGCGGTGACAAAATACGAGCTCGACGACGCGAGCCAATAGCTCAGACATCAGCACCGGCCGCAAAGCCAGGAATGAGCCGGCTCGGGTTTCGGTTAAACACGCGTGTCATCGCATCTTCCGGCAAATCCAGCGTGAGAATCTCCATGACGGCGACGTTCGGATGGACATCGGGGGTGCCGCTGCCGAAGATGATCCGGTCGGGATGTTCTTGGAGGCCGCGCTCGAGGATGTCACGGGAGCGAACCGCACAGGTATCGAGATAGAGATGGTCGTACTCATCGAGCAACGCGAGGGCGGTCTCCATCCGCGATTCGGCCATCGGGTAGCCCCCGAAGCCAGCAAGCACGACGGGATACCCATCGTTCAGTAACGTATCGGCAGCCGCTGATGGCGGGAACCCGTCTCGACAGTAGACGACAACGGGAAGATCGACATCCGCCAACTCCTTGCGTACCGGCTCTTTCGGGAGACCGTCGTGGATCGGATCGAGCACGAAGCCGTGAAACCGGTCGTCGTAGGCGTACTGTTCGATGTCGCCCGGACGCGTGTGGTGGGTCTCACGGGGCGCGTAGAGGTTTCGAAACGTCGAAATCGGACTTTCGGCGGCCGCCAGCGGGCCGTTGAGTCGGGCGAAGGCGAGAAACGGACGGTCGACACTGAGCCGCGCAACAGCGTTGTTCGCCCGCACGTAGCCGATGTCGCTCGGGCGGCGGGTCGGCGAGACGGCTGTTCGGACGACGCCGGCCTGGTGACACTCTCGTTCGAGTCGGTCGGGGCCCACATTATGCCCGTGGGTGGAGACAGCCACCTCGTCGTGGTCGAGATGCCCGTGAATGTCGACCACGCGGAACCCGTGTTCCAACTCTAGCATTGCCTGAGGGTTGCGGGCGACCCACATAATTGTTGCAGACTGTTTGGGCCGAATCGACTACTTGTGACGGCATACACCCGGCAAATCCACGTGAGTATGTGACGAGCCCACACGCCGCTTGCTGGCGATTTGTGGTGTCGAAGGTCGATGGATTTATATAGAACTGCAAACCATCATCGAACGAGGCGATTCTACATGGCACAACGACAGCAACCGATGGTAATTCTCTCGGAGGACAACGAACGAACACAAGGCGAGGACGCCCAGGATTCCAACATCCGGGCCGGCAAAGCCGTCGCCAACTCAGTGCGGACGACGCTGGGCCCGAAAGGGATGGACAAGATGCTCGTCGGCTCCTCGGGTGATGTGACGATCACCAACGACGGGGCGACGATTCTCAACAAGATGGATATCGAACATCCCGCCGCCCAGATGCTCGTCGAGGTCGCCGAGACCCAGGAGATCGAGGTCGGCGACGGGACGACGACCGCGTCTGTGCTTGCCGGCGAGTTGCTCGCCGAGGCCGAGGAACTGCTCGATCAGGATCTTCACCCCACCGTCATCGTCGAAGGCTACCACGAAGCCGCCAAACTCGCCCACGAGGCGGTCGACGACCAGACGCTTGCTGTCGATCTCGACGACGACACGCTGGAAGCGGTCGCCCGCTCCAGTATGACCGGCAAAGGCACCGGCGATGTGACCGTCGATGCCCTGGCGGAACCGGTCGTCAGCGCGGTTCAGCAGGTCGCCACCGACGCCGGTGTCGACCGCGAGGATATCCACATCCACACCCACCCGGGCGCGTCGACGAGTGCGACCGAACTGATCGAGGGCGTTGTCATCGACGAAACGCCGCTCGACGACGCAGCCCCGAGCCAGCTTGCGGATGCGACGACGGCGATCCTCGATACGGATCTGGAGTTCGACACTGGCGAGGCCGACGCCGAGTATAACATCACTGACGTCGATCAGCTCAACGAGGCTATCGCCGCCGAGGAAGCAGAGCTGGAAGGCTACGCTGAGACGATCGCCGACGCCGGGGTTGAGCTCCTGTTTGTCACCGGCGATATCGACGACCGCGTCGCCAGCCACCTCGCTGCCGAGGAGATCGTCGCCTTCGAGGATATCGGCTCCTCGGATGCCGACGCCATCGCGGCGGCAACCGGTGCCCGACAGCTCGGCACCCTTGAGGACATCGAGGATGCGGATCTCGGCACCACCGCCGCCCTGAGCGTCGAGACCTACGGCGAGGACAAGTTCACCTTCGTCGAGGGTGCCGACGCCGCCCACGTCAGCCTCTTCGTCCGCGGCAGCACCGACCACGTTGTCGACGAGCTCGAACGCGCGCTCAACGACGCCCTTGATGTCGTCATCGCCGCCCTCGATGCCGGCGGCGTCGTCGGCGGTGCCGGTGCGGCTGAGATCGCGATCGCCGACCACGTCCGGAGTCACGCTGCCAGCGTCGAAGGCCGGAAACAGCTCGCCATCGAGGCCTTCGCGACGGCAGTCGATGAGCTGCCACGAACGCTCGCCGAAAACACCGGCATGGATCCGATCGACGCGCTCGTCGATCTCCGGGCCCGCCACGATGCGCAGGGACGGGCCGGCCTCGTTTCGACCGGCCGCTCGGGCAAGGTTGGCGACCCAGTTGAGGAGGATATCCTCGATCCCGCGGCCGTCAAACACGAAGCCGTTGATTCGGCGACCGAGGCCGCGACGATGATCCTCCGCATTGACGACGTGATCAGCTCCGACAACTAACGCCGCTCGCTGCCGCCCCGATGGCAGTCACGGTTGGGTTCGTCTTTTTTGGCTTGCACATGTTTAAGTGAATACGGCGGCATTACATAGCAAGCGCAGTTCAGTAGGTAAATCCCCACGAGCACGAGCTACCTGACACGGCGTACCACACAATGACAGATGAGACACCAACCGCCGACGAGTACGATATCGAGCCGATCAGCACCGGCGTCGCCGAGCTCGACAAACTCCTGAACGGCGGATACATCCGGGGTCGTACATACCTCGTGCAGGGTGTGTCTGGCACCGGTAAGTCGTTGCTCGGCCAGCATTTTCTCGAAGCCGGCATCGAAAACGGCGAGACGGTTGTCTACATCCACGGCGAGGAATCAAA
Source organism: Halonotius sp. GCM10025705 (assembly GCF_042662885.1). Classification (NCBI taxonomy): domain Archaea; kingdom Methanobacteriati; phylum Methanobacteriota; class Halobacteria; order Halobacteriales; family Haloferacaceae; genus Halonotius; species Halonotius sp. GCM10025705. The sequence goes on from NZ_JBHSZD010000001.1 coordinate 587,911, forward strand.
AGCTGATATCGTCCTCAATGCCGCCCAGCTGTCGGTCGACATCAGCGATGCCGAGTTCCTCGACATCGGGCCCGGCACCGACTTTTTCGCCGAGGATATCTCCTATGATCTCGTCGAGACCGCCGAGGTCGAATCCGAACGCTTCACGAAAGATATCAAGGAGGTCATCGAGTCGGTTGATCCCGAACGCCTCCTGATCGATCCGATCACCCAACTGCAGTACGTCGAACGCGACGAATACCAGTACCGCAAACGCCTCCAATCGCTGATCCGGTTTCTCCGGGATCGGCGGGTGACAACCGTTGCTACACGGACGGTTAGCCGCGGCGTCCCCCACGGCAGCAGCTACGACGACTTCGAGTCGCTCAGCGACGGCGTGGTCAACCTCTATCTGGATGAGAGCGAACGCCGCATCGCCGTCCCCAAACACCGCGGTCTCGGGCAGATCGACGGCACGCACGGCCTCGAAATCCGCGACGACGGCATCGAGATCTACCCACAGACGATCCCCGATCACGACGACCGAACCTTCGATCCGACACTGATCACGACCGGCCACGAGACGTTGGATTCACTGCTCGGCGGCGGGATCGAACGCGGCGCGGTGTCGTTTATCTCTGGGCCAACCGGGATCGGCAAATCGACAACCGGTGCGCAGATGCTGTCGGGGCTCGCCGCCGACGGCAGAACCGCTCTCGGCTATCTCTTTGAGGAGTCGATCGACCAGTTCACCTATCGGTGTGAGAACCTCGGAATCCCGGTTTCCGAGCTTCTGGAGACGGGCCAACTCCAGCTTACCGAGGTCGAACCCCTGGTGCGGTCGGCCGAAGAGTTCGGTCAATACGTCGTCAACGAGGTCGAAACCCACGATCCGGCTGCCGTCTTCATCGATGGGCTCGCTGGCTACAAGATCTCCTTACAGGGCGACGATCAGCGCCTTGTCCGCCGGCTCCACGGGCTCACACGGGTGCTCAAAAACCACAACGTGGCGACGATCATCACCGACGAATCCGATGCCTTGACCGGCTTTCCGAAGGCTACCAGCACGAACACCAGCTACATCGCCGACAATATCCTCTTTCTCTCGTATGTCGAGGTTGACGGCGAACTCCAGCGGGCGATCGGCGTGCTGAAAAAGCGGCTCGGTGATTTCGACAGCCGTTTCCACCGGTTTGCGATCGTCAGCGACGAGGGCCTTCAGATCACCGGCCCCTTCGAGAACGTCCACGGGATTATGCAGGGCACCGGCCACCGGGCGGAGAGACGCGACGATGCGTGACGGCCATCCCGACGCAGTCGATCGGCTCCAACTCATCGTCGCCAACGAGGCCGACCGCGAAGCGATCCGGTCGATGCTCAGCGAACAATACGATGTTGTCATCGCCGACGAACTGCGGGCCGTCGACTGTTATCTCGTTGATGATCGCAGCCTGCCAGCCTACAGCGAGGCGATTGAAGCCCAGAAAGCCGAATTAGATCCAACCTTTCAGCCGGTGTTGTTGCTCCGGCGAGAGCAGGCGACTGAGACGGCTCCCCAGTTGGGTGCTGACAACAGTGACGATGGCCCGCCGTTGATCGATGAGGTTGTTACCGCCCCGATCGATCGGGAGACGCTGTACCGCCGGCTGGAGAACCTCCTTGTCCGTCGGCGGCAGTCCGCCGAACTTACCCAGCGGTACGCCGACATTCAGACCCGATTCGAACGGCTCTTTGAGGCGACCAACGACGCGATCCTCGTCCTTGATGCGGAGTCACTGCTTATCACCGCCTGCAACCCCGCCGCCAGCGACCTGCTCGGCTACTCGCGGGCAACGATCCTCGAAACAGAGCCGTCTGAACTGCTTGCCCCTGACCAGCCGGATCCCCTCGCGTCGTTTTTCGAGGATATCATCGCCACCGGCGATGCGTGGACCGACGAGCTCACCTGCCGGACGAAAGCCGGCGAGGAGCGGGCGATCGAGATCTCGGCGACGACCTTCGAGACCAGCGACGACCTGTCGATCTTGCTGTCGATCCGTGATATCACCGAGCGGAAGGCCTACCAAGCAGAGTTAGAACTCAAAACACAGGCGATCGATGGCGCGCCGATCGGCATTACGATCAGCGATCCCTCCCAACCGGACAATCCGCTTGTTTACGTCAACGACGGCTACACGGAACTGACAGGGTATCCCAAATCGGAAGCAACAGGCAAAAACTGTCGGTATCTCCAGGGGCCAGGCACCCGCGAGGAACCGGTCGCCGAGATGCGGGAAGCCATCGACAACGAGGAACCGGTCAGCGTCGAACTCCGGAACTACCGAAAAGACGGCACGCCGTTTTGGAACCGGGTGACGATCGCTCCTGTCCGCGACGATGACGGCGAGGTTGTCAACTACGTCGGATTTCAGGAGGATGTCACCGAACGGAAGGAGCGCGAACAGGATCTGCAGTTGTTCCGCCGCGCTGTCGAAAACGTTGAGAGTGCTGTTGTGATCACCGACCGCACTGGGGATATCAAATACGTCAACCCGGCCTTCGAGTCCCAAACCGGGTATAGTCGCGAGGAGGTTGTCGAGAAAAGTCCAAACCTGTTTGCCTCAGGGAAACAGTCAGAGGAATTCTACGAGGAGCTCTGGGAGACGATTCTTGACGGTGACACGTGGGAGGCGGAGCTGGTCAACCAGCGAAAATCCGGCGAACTCTACCACGTCGAACAGGCGATCTCGCCGATCGAAAACAGCGTCGGCGATATCACCCATTTCGTCGCCATCGAGGCCGATGTGACCGACCGCCAGCTTCGGGAGCAACAGCTGTCGGTGCTCAACCGCATTCTCCGCCACAATCTTCGCAACGGGATCAATGTCATCGAGGGCAACGCCACGCTGCTGTCGGAGACAGTCGCCGACGAGGAGGCCCGCTGGTTTGTCGAGGCGATCGAGGAGCGCGCGACGGAACTTGCGGCCCTCAGCGAGAAGGCCTCGACGGTGCGGTCGCTGTTCGAACAGGAACCACCGAGCGATGCCCGCTATCCGATCGACGACCTCTTTGAGGCGGTGACCGCCGAGTTCGAGGAAGCTCATCCCGAGGCGACGATCAAAACCGAGCTCTCGGGGGCGCTGGCGGTGCGCGCCGATAGCCGCCTCCGGGTGGCGCTTGAGGAGTTGTTAACGACCACGCTCAGTTACAACGACGAGACGACACCAGCGATCACCGTGACGGCCACGCCAGCCGCCGACCGTAGCGAGGAGTGGGTTGAGATCACGGTCACCGACAACGGCCTCGGGGTTCCGGAACACGAGTGGCGAGCGATCGAACAGGGTGAGGAGACACAACTCCAACACGGCAGCGGGCTTGGCCTCTGGCTCGTCCACTGGACGGTCTCGCTGCTTGGCGGGGAAGTTCGAATTGAAGGAAGCGATATCGGCACCCAGATGGTGTTGACGCTGCCGCGAGTGCCCGTTGACGAATAGGGGTCGTTAGCGGCCGAGCGAGAGCCGGACTGCATCGCCCACAGCGAGTCCGAAGGCCTCGTCGCCACGGCCGTGATTCACGTCACATTCGACGTAGCCGTGGCTCCCGACAGTGACCAGCGTCTCACCGCGGTCAACATGGTCGAATGTCTCGACGACCGGAACGCTTGTGCCGTCGATTCCAACCGTCTCGACGTTGGTGAGCTCGTCGCCCGGGATGTTCGTGATCACGTTGCCGAAGTCGTCGACGACGAGTACCTCACCGTGGATCGTTCCATCGTCGACAATGGGGGTCGGAAACTCGATGTCGACACACGAATCGAGTTCGATCCGGCTAAGCATCTCGAGGTCGGCCATGGCGTCGACGCCGACAGCATGAATCTCACCGGCCGCGGGCGCGAAGACATCTCGCCCGTGGAACGTCGACGACGCCGGTTCCTCGACGGTGATCTCGAAGGCCTCGACGGTCGGCTCTGCGGCGGCTGGGTCGCCCGCGGCTGTCGGCTCCCGGAGTCGTCGCACGACCGGCCGGGCCAGCCCATTGTCGGGGGCGACGACCGCGTGGTCGCCGACGCGAACCGCGATCGCGCGGCGATCGGTGCCGACACCGGGGTCGACAACCGCGAGATGGACAGCGGGTGGAAACCATGGGATCGTCTCGCGCAGCCAGAAGGCCGCCGCACGGGGATCCTGTCGTGGGAGATCGTGGGCGATATCGACGAGGCGGGCGTCTGTCCGCGAGCAGATGACGCCTTTCATCGCCGCCGGATAGGGGCTGCCAAAATCAGAGGCAAGCGTAAGCATCGGTCGGCCCTTAGGTGTCGCCCGCGCCGTCGGTGTCGCTGACCTGCTGGATGCGCTCGACGCCGCCGATCTCCTTGATGACGGCTGCCGCCGGATCAGGGACTAACGAGTCCCAGTCCTCGCCGTCGATCATGCGCTCTCGGAGTTCTGAGCCTTCCAGGATCTCCCGGCGGAACATCGGGGATTGTCGCACCTCGACGCCGGCTTCCTCGAACAGCCGGATCACCAGCGGGTTGTTCGAGAAGGCGACATCGAAGGCCGGTGACATGCTCTGGACGTGGCTGACCCACACCGAGTTGCGGTCGAGATCCTCGATGGGGACGACGTAGGTTGGGATATCGAACTCGGCGACGGATTTGGTCACCATCATGACGCGTTCGCCGGCGGTAAACGGATTGCGTGGTGTGTGGGAGTCCCCCGCCGAGCCGATCCCTAACACCAGTTCGTCGACCTGCTCGGCGATCTCCTCGACCATGTGGTGATGACCCGCATGGTACGGTTGAAACCGGCCGATGTAGAATCCCCGCATACCACACGCTATCACGTCGCCCTTTATAAGCGCGGCGAGTCGCTGGCGGGATCGCAGACACTCGGTAGCGGGCTGCTACCACCGCAATTATGCACACTGACGATTTTTCACAAGGGGAGAAAGTATATCAGTCGCCGAGCCGTCTATTCGCGTAGCGAACCCGTTCTATGAGCAACAACACGGACACAGACGACGGGCCTCCCGACACGGAGGCCGAGGAGACGGCCTCGGAGCCCGGGCACTCCGAGGAGGTCGCCGACGGCGAGGCCGGCGATCGACCGCACGACGACCACGAGGAGCGATCGGACGCCGACGAGGACGGCGACCACTCCGACGGCGACGAGGACGAGTGGCCACCAACGGGATCGGATCACGACGGGCCAACGATCGCCGACGAGGACGCCTTCGATTCCGACCCTAACACAGACCGCACCCGTGGCAACGAACCGGCCGAAACCGAAGGGACGGCGGGCACGATCGAGGAACTCGGCAGCGATGTCGAGGTCAGCGCGCAGGTCGCCGACGACCCGGATGAAGACGACCTCCTTGGCGGGCTGTTGATCGACAGCACCGAGGACGTCGAGATCCCCGACCGGCTCGTCGACCAGGTTATCGGCCAGGAACACGCCCGCGATGTGATCATCAAAGCTGCCCGCCAGCGGCGACACGTCATGATGATCGGCTCGCCGGGAACCGGCAAGTCCATGCTGGCGAAGGCGATGACCGAACTCCTCCCGAAAGAGGAACTGCAGGATGTCCTGATCTACCACAACCCCGACGACGGCAACAAGCCGAAGGTGCGACCGTCCCCGCGGGTAAGGGTGAACAGATCGTCGACGCCCACAAGGAGGAGGCCCGCAAGCGCGACCAGATGCGTACCTTCCTCATGTGGATCATCATCGCCGTCGTGTTGGGCTACGCGCTCATCATCGCCGGCCAGATCCTGCTGGGGATTCTCGCCGCGGGGATCGTCTATCTCGCCTTCCGCTATGCCTCCCGTGGCGGCGACGCGATGATCCCGAACCTGCTGGTCAACAACGCCGACACCACGAGCGCGCCGTTCCGCGACGCCACCGGTGCCCACGCCGGCGCGCTGTTGGGCGACGTGCGACACGACCCCTTCCAGTCCGGCGGCATGGAGACGCCCTCCCACGACCGTGTTGAGGCCGGGGCGATCCACAAAGCCAACAAGGGCGTGCTGTTCGTCGACGAGATCAACACCCTCGATATCCGCAGCCAGCAGAAGCTGATGACTGCGATCCAGGAGGGTGAGTTCTCGATTACGGGGCAGAGCGAACGCTCCTCTGGTGCGATGGTTCAGACCGAGCCGGTGCCGACGGACTTCATTATGATCGCCGCCGGCAACCTTGATGCCATGGAGAACATGCACCCCGCGCTTCGCTCCCGCATCAAGGGGTACGGCTACGAGGTCTACATGGACGACACCATCGACGACACGCTCGAAATGCGCCAGAAGTACGTCCGCTTCGTGGCCCAAGAAGTCGCCAACGACGGTCGCCTCCCGCCGTTTGAAGCCGAGGCGATCGAGGAGGTTGTCCTTGAGGCGCGGCGACGCGCCGGCCGGAAGGGACAGCTCACGCTGCACTTCCGTGACCTTGGCGGGCTCGTCCGCGTCGCTGGTGATATCGCTCGCGCCGAGGACACCGAGTACACGACCCGCGATCACGTCCTGCAGGCCAAAGAACGCTCTCGATCGATCGAACAGCAGCTCGCCGACGAGTTCATCGAGAAACGGAAGGACTACGAACTCCAGGTCTCCGATGGCTACGAGGTCGGCCGCGTCAACGGCCTCGCCGTGATGGGCGAGGACTCCGGGATCATGCTGCCGGTGATGGCTGAGATCACACCCACCCAAAGCGGTGGGCAGGTGATCGCCACCGGCCAGCTCCAGGAGATGGCCGAGGAGTCGGTGCAGAATGTCTCGGCAATCATCAAGAAGTTCTCCGACGAGAACATCTCGGAGAAGGATATCCACATCCAGTTCGTCCAGACCGGCCAACAGGGTGTCGACGGCGACTCGGCGTCGATCACGGTTGCGACGGCCGTGATCTCTGCGCTTGAGGGTGTCGGCGTCAGCCAGGATCTGGCGATGACCGGCTCGCTGTCGGTTCGCGGCGACGTGCTTCCGGTCGGTGGGGTGACCCACAAGATCGAGGCCGCCGCCAAAGCCGGCTGCAAGCGCGTCATCATCCCGCAGGCCAACGAACAAGACGTGATGATCGAAGACGAGTACGAGGATATGGTCGAGATCATCCCCGTCAGCCACATCAGCGAGGTGCTTGACGTGGCGCTCGAAGGGGAAGCCGAGACCGACTCGCTGGTCGCTCGACTGAAGAACATCACCGGCTCGGCGCTGCAAGACGGCAGCGTCGCCGGCCCCTCCAGTCCCAGCCCGCAGTAAGCGGGCTGCCGGGAGCGGGAGTTTCAAGACGCTGTTTTTCGAGAGGTCTGTATGGATGCAGTCTCGGTCGATATCGACTCCGATGACATCCCGTTGGTGACAGCAACCGTCGCCATCGCCTTCGGCAGCCTCTTTGTCATCGTCGGCAACGCTGAGGGTCACTTTTTGTCGATTCTATCCTTGGTCGGTGGCACCGTCGCATTCGTCTGGTTTGCACTCCAGCGGATCGAGCCGGTCGAAGCCAAACTGGCGATTCCGGTCTCGGCGATGGTGCTCGGCAGTGTTCTCGTCGGGTTTGACGTGCCGAATCTCTTCGAGTTTGACGGGCCGCTGGGAGCGGCCCTATTCGTCTACGGGGCGATCCGCCTGCTCGGATACGTCGACGAGTAACCGATCACAGTCCGCCTCCGTCGCTGTTTTGTCGTTAGTCGTCTTCGAGATCGCGGAGCGTCGCCGCAACATTGGGTGGCGTCGCTCCCTGAGCGTCATGGACGCGGTGATCCGGGATCAACAGCGGCACCGGGTTTGCCTGTAGTGCGTCTCGGACAGTTGCGGCGTCTTCCTCGCTGTCCTCATCCATTCCGGCCAGCCGTGCCAGTCGCGAGACGGTCACCGTGTTGCCAGCCGAGACATTCTGGAGAGCCTCAAGCACCTGCCGGTGGTCGGTTGGCACCGTCAGGGCGATCTCGACGTCGGTCAGCGCGAGGCGATCACCGTCGAGATAGTCGCCGATCAGCGTGAAGACTTCGTGGTCGGTTGCGGCGTCGTCGGGAACCGTCTCCGGAAACGACACATCGATCACCTGGCCGCTGGCGACACCGAGTTGGACGACGGTATCGAGGTCGTCGAACCGTTGTGCGTAGATTCCGGGCGTCATGCTTCGATATAAGCTGCCGATGCCTCTCAACGGTTCCGGCTTACGACGCAAGTCTTATGTACAGATACGTACACTGATGTACATAGATGAACGAACAACAAGGGGAGGTGGCCCCGGCAGTGCAGTCGATTCTCGATGCGGCTGCGGCCCGGTCGGGCGGCGACGAGCGCGTGTCGGTGACCCCGCGGTCGCTGTCGGCAGCGTTCACCGCGGCCGAACGCGACGGCCGCGTGCCGGTGATCGCGGAGGTCAAACCGACGAGTCCGACGACCGACGGCGAACACGACGCCGATCCGGTTGCGTTGGCGAAAGCGATGGTCGACGGCGGCGCGGCCGCGCTGTCGGTGCTCACAGAGCCGGAACATTTCGGTGGCTCGATCGAGAACCTTCGGCGTGTCCGCGAGGCCGTTGACGTCCCAGTCTTGCGCAAGGATTTCATCCTACGTGAGGCCCAACTTGACACCGCCGACAGCGACGTGATCCTGCTGATCGCGCGGTTCCTTGGCGACGACCTCGAACCAATGCTTGCGGCCGCCCGCGACCGTGGCTTTCAGGTACTCGTCGAGGTACACACCGCCTCGGAACTCGCCGCCGCCATCGACGCCGGCGCGGAGGTTATCGGGATCAACAACCGCGATCTCGCGGAGCTAACGGTCGACCTTTCGACTGTCGAACAGTTGGCACCCGACGTGCCCGACGACGTGACGCTGATCGCCGAAAGCGGTGTTGCGACGGTTGAGGATGTCCGCCGAATGCGGGATGCCGGCGCGGACGGCCTGCTGATCGGCAGCGCGATCATGGACGGCGATCCACAGACAAACACCGAGCGGTTGACCGGAGCAGCGAACTGATGGGAGACAGCGCACTGACACAGCGAAGCGAGGGTTACATGACCATGCCATACGAGAGGAACACACAATGAGTACAGACCACGCGACAGATGCTGAGGACTCACCCACGAAGGCGGCCGACGGTAAGTTCGGCGACTACGGCGGCCAGTACGTGCCGGAAGCGCTGATGCCAGCGATTCAAGAGCTCACCGATGCCTACGAGCGATACGTCGTTAACAACGAGGATGGGTTCATGGACGAGTTCCGCCAGCGGCTGGCGGATTTCGGCGGCCGGCCGACGCCGCTGCAGCGGGCCGATCGGCTCTCGGAGCGATACGACTGCGATGTCTACCTCAAACGCGAGGATCTGCTCCACGGCGGGGCCCACAAGCTGAACAACGCCCTCGGTCAGGTGCTCCTTGCCAAATACATGGGCAAAGACCGGATTATCGCCGAGACCGGCGCGGGCCAACACGGGACGGCGACGGCGATGGCTGCCGCCCACCTCGATATGCCCTGTACGATCTACATGGGCGAACGCGACATCAACCGCCAGCGACCCAACGTCTTCCGGATGAAGCTCAACGGCTCGGACGTGAAGCCGGTGACCGCCGGCCGCGGCACCCTGAAGGAAGCGATCTCAGAAACGATGCGCGACTGGGCGGCCAGCGTCGAGACGACCCACTACGTGATCGGCAGCATCGTCGGCCCTCACCCGTTCCCGGTGATGGTACGTGATTTCCACGCGGTCATCTCCGAGGAGATGCGCACCCAGGTTCGCGAGCAAACCGGGGGCTCCCGGATTCCGTCGTTGCCTGTGCGGGTGGCGGCTCAAACACGATGGGTGCCTTTGCCCACTTCGTTGACGATGAGGACGTGGATCTCGTTGCCGTTGAGGCCGGTGGCTCCTCGCTGGCGGTCGACGAGGAGGCCGGGGTCGCGCCTAACTCCGCGTCGCTGTCGACCGGCGACGAGGGCGTTCTGCATGGCGCGCGCACGAAACTCCTACAGGATAGCTTCGGCCAGATCATGGAATCGCACTCCATCTCCTCAGGCCTCGACTATGCGGGTGTGGGTCCCGAACTCGCCCACCTCGTCGATGAAGACCGCGTGACTCCGGTCGCCATCGACGACGACGCAGCACTGGAAGGCTTCCACCGGCTATCGAACACTGAGGGGATCATTCCGGCCCTCGAAACCGCCCACGCCTTTGGCTATCTGGAGGAACACGCCGACGACCTCTCCGGCACCGTCGTCGTCAACGTTTCCGGCCGCGGCGACAAGGATCTCCAGGCGGCCATCGAGGAGACCGAGTCTCGCGACATCCCAAACGCGCCGGATATGTCGATGTTCTCGGAGGGGATCTGAATGGCCGACAGTGGACAGGCAGCCGAGACCCGCCGCAGCGACGGCGCGGCTGCCAACAGCGAGATCGCCGCGGCCTTCGACGACGGCCCCGCGTTCATCCCCTATCTCGCGGTCGGCGATCCGAGCTACGAGGCCTCGAAGGAATACGTCGAGGCCCTCGCTCGCGGCGGCGCGGATGTGATCGAACTCGGCTTACCGTTCTCGGAGCCGATCGCCGAGGGGCCGACGATTCAGGGCGCGATCGTTCGCGCGTTAGAGGGTGGGATGACGCCCGAACTGTTCTTCGAGTTCGTCGAGGATGTCGATGTTGACGTCCCGCTGGTCTGTATGACCTACTACAATCTCATCTACCAGTATAGCCCGCCGGGCAGTGACGAGCGAGGCCCTGAACAGTTCGTCGCTCGCGCGGCCGAGGCCGGTATTTCGGGCCTTGTCGTTCCCGACCTCCCTGCCGAAGAGGCTGACCCGCTGCGGGCGGCCTGTGACGAACACGGCTTGGATCTCGTCTTCATCGTCGCGCCGACAACCGAGGGCGAGCGGCTGCAATCGATGATGGAGCGTGTTTCGGGCTACGTCTACGTACAGGCTCGCCTCGGCACGACCGGCGCGAAAAGCGACGTGTCGGATCAGACCGATCGGAGTCTCCAGCGACTCAGCGAGTGGGACGTGCCGAAAGCGGTCGGCTTCGGGATCTCCAGCGGCGAGCAGGCCGAACGCATCGTCGCCAGCGGTGCCGATGGGATCATCGTCGGCTCCGCTCTCGTCGATATCGTCGCCGACGGCGTCGACAACGAGTGGTCGACCGAGGAAACAGCTGCAAAGCTGGAAGCGAAGGCCACGGAACTGGCTGAGGGTGCAAGCCGTGGGCAAACTGAGCCGGCACCCAGCGACGAGTAGGGTCGGAGTCGCAAGCTACATACCCTCCTACTGACAGAGGTTCACACAACAGTTATGTCCGCAGGAATCAGCGCGCGGCTCGATCGCATCTCCACCGGGGGCCGGTATCTGATCGTCCCGATGGATCACGGGATCACAATGGGCGCGGTTACCGGCCTCAAGCAGTTGGAGGCGACCGTCGACGGCGTCACCAGCGGCGGTGCCGACGCCGTCCTCACCCAGAAGGGCGTCGCCGACCGCGTCCACGGCAACACCAACGGCAGCGGCTACATCGTCCACGTCAACGGCTCAACGACGATCGGCCCGGACGAAAACGACAAACGCCTCACCTGCACCGTCGAAGAGGCGATCCGTGCCGGCGCTGATGCGGTCTCCTTCCATATCAACGTCGGCTCGAACTACGAACCAAAGCAGATCGAGGAACTCGCCGAGATTACCGGCGAGGCCGAGCGGTTTGGCATCCCGGTGTTGGCGATGGCCTACGCGCGTGGCCCCGGGATTCAGGGCGATGAACCTGAGGCGCTCGGCCACGCTGTTCGGCTCGCCGAGGAACTCGGTGCCGATATCGTCAAAACCGGTTACAGCGGCGACGCCGAGAGCTTCCAACACGTCTGTGAGTCGACCAGCCTGCCGATCGTTATCGCCGGTGGCTCGAAGGGGACTGATGCCGAAACCGTCGAGATGGTTCGTGGCGCGATGGATGCCGGCGCGGCGGGCGTCTCGATGGGCCGATCGATCTTCCAACACGACACACCCGAGGCGATCACCCGTGCTGTCTCGGCGGTTGTCCACGACGACCACGACGCCGAGGACGCGCTGAGTGCGGCCGGCCTCACCGTGGAAGCCTGATTCGTTGGTATCTGCGTCGGGCTGTCAACTGACGACTGTGTCCTGATCGATACTCACCAACTGACCGGCGTCTCAGGCTCTGAACGGCACTACTTAGTTCATGGTGAGTTTTAAGTATGCTACACGACTCCGATGAGGTAGTCGATGGTGTACCGATGGCGTGCGCGAAGTGGGGATTTCACCGTCTGGTCGGCCAGCCGCGAGGAGACCGTCGAGCGCGTGAAAACCTACATCGCCAAGCGCAACCAAAACCGCCTCACACAGGAGGGGGTGATGGTCGGCTGGTCGTGTCCGTACTGCGATCGCCGTAACTCCGCTCACGACGAGCACGTCGCGCTTGAAACGTTCAAACAGCACCTGTTTTCACACAAAAAACCGCTGTTGGAGTCGGGTGTCCACGTCGCCGACGACATCAACGGAACGGGGTCGGTTGCGGTGCTCTCCCCGATCGAATCAACCGGTGCCGACAACGCCAGAGTTCATTTTCTGTCACCGGGTGACGTTGTCGTAATCGTCACCACAAACCCGGCAGAGCGGATCGATCTGCTGCGGTCTAAACTCAGTGAGTGGCCCGAATGGACGGTCGTCCTGACGACAAAGGAAGACCCACTGGAGGGGCTCAGCGGTGTCCAGTTGATGGATATTCCCGTCGAGATCGTCCATCTCGACAAACAGATGGGGTTGGGCAGTCTCACCGAGACCATCTCACGCGTGCTCGAAGAGCAACAAGAGCCCGGCCGGAAGATCGCCTTCGAGTTCGACATCCTCACCGAACTCATCCAGAAAGCAAAGCTCCAGCGCATTTTCAAATTCCTTCACCTCCTGACGGCTCGACTGGAGGATGTGACCGCGCTGTCGCATTTCTTCGTCAACCGTGACCGGATGGCCTCCAGTATGAACGTGTTAGATCCCGTGTTCGATATGCAGATCAAAGCCGAGGACCGCTGTTCCTCCAAGAGTAAGCTTAGTCGTCGCGCTTCTGGGCGGTGTAGTCGGCGGGCTCGGTCACCCGCACGTACTCGACGGTTTCTTTCAGCAATTCCTCGGCCTCGCTGTCGGTGATCTGAGTGTGGACGAACTCCGCGCGCTGGCGGGCGTCCTCGCTGGTCTCGTAGCTGTCGATGGCGGCTTCAAGCCGCTCCTCAAGATCGATGCCGCCGATCCGAACGAGGCTGGTGGCAGCGATCTGGGCGGTGGTGTCGTCGTAGGCATCCAGCGCGTCGATGAGAGTCTCGACAGTCTCATCGCGTGGATGCGGGTTGGCGATGCGACCAAGCAGCCACGCCGTATTTCGCCGGATCGCCCGCCGGTCGCTCTCCTCGAAGAGCGTCAAAAAGATCGGGACGGTGTCGCTGTCGGTGCTGGCCTGTAGCTCTTCGACGACCGTTTCGCGGACGGTATGGCTCTCCTCGAAGGGGGCCTGATACACCAACTCGACGATGGATTCGGCGGCTGCCTGTTGGACACCGTCATCACTGTCGTCGATCCCGTTGAGCAAAATTGTGAGGACATCAAGCGACCCGAGCGTCCCGAGACTTTCGATGACTGTCCGCCGGAGTTCCTCGTTGTCGGTTTTTGCGGCGTCGATAAGGGCCTCGATGGCGGCATCGCCGCCGATCTGGGCGAGCGACCGGGCCGCCTTCATCTTGATTTCCTCGTTGTAACTCTCAAGCGCTTCGATGAGCGCGTCGACACAGCGGTGGTCGCCGACCCGGCCGCATTCCTCGATCGCTCTGGCTCGGACGCGGTAGTCGTCGTCCGTACACGCGGAGGCCAGCTTTGGGATGACGGTGTGGGTGCCGACATCGCCAAGCCCGGCGACCGCCAGCAGGCGGAGTTCGGGGTGGTCGCTGCCGAGCCACTCGACTAACACCAGTGGGTGTGGCGAGTCGGTCGGCGTCGGCTCGGTGTCGGAGGCGACCTTTCTGACGAGTGTCTCAATGATGTCCTCGTCGTGGATGTACAGCAGCGTCTCGACGATGCGGGCCCGAACGGTTTCGTCGGTTTCCTCTAAGACGCCGCTGATGAGTTGTTGTTTGATCTCGCCGTTGTCGGCCTGTTTCACCCCGTCGCCGAACTCGGCGAGGATGCCGGCGGCCCCCAACCGGACGCCCAGTGAATCGTTGCTCCCGAGATAGCGGGCGATCCGGTCGAACTGGCCGTTGGTCGCCAGTGTGTAGAGGAAATCCGGCTGTGTGGTCTGTGGCTGGTCGTCCATTGCGTCCTCTGAAAGCTGGTGGTGTCCGGAGCGACAGTGGTGGGCTCACCGCTGCTGCTCGGTACGACGTAGTGATCCCTTACAATCGAACTACAATAAGCCTCTAGGAACCTCACGGGTGGCTCCTGTGACCTCAGGTTGGGGTGTTGCCGTCGCTGTTGGTGTTGGCGTCCGGTGGCTCCTCTGTGGCGTCGGTGTTAACGGTCGCCGATGCGACGGCCGAATCAAGTGGCGCAACAAGCCGGTCGACGAGCGTGTATGGGTCAACGTCGCGTTCTGCGACGGCCGCGGCCACCGCATCGAGGCCGCCGTTGGCGTCCAGCAGGCGTTCGCTGATCTCGCTCAGATCACTCCTGAGGAGTCGTTGCAGGGTTGCTGCCGCCCGTTGGTGCCGGCGGCTGGTCGCTCCGGCTGACGAAGCAAGGTGGGTTGTGTGTGCAGCGACAGCATCGGCGAACTCCTCAACTCCCTCACCCGTCGTGGCGATCGTCTCGACGACTGTGGGTGTCCACGACGTCGGCTCTTCACTGTCGTCGGTGGTGCTGGACTCACTCGGGGGCTCGCTATCGTCGCTATCGTGGCCAACAGGGCCGATATCGGCGGTGTGGTGACCAGCAACTCCACCAGTCGGCTTCGCGCCGTGTACCATCGCCTCCAGATCTGCGACTGTCTGAGCGGCCTCGTCCATGTCTGCCTTGTTGACGACGAAGAGGTCGCCGATCTCAAGGATGCCGGCTTTCAGCAGTTGGACATCATCGCCGGAGCCCGGCTGGACGACGACCGCGACGGTGTCGGCGGTTTCGACGATGTCGACCTCGTTTTGGCCCGCGCCGACCGTCTCGATGATGATCCGATCCATCCCGAAGGCCTCGAAGGCGGTGACGGCGTCGGTCGTCGCCATCGAGAGCCCACCGAGGCGGCCGCGCGCGCTCATCGAGCGGACGAAGACGCCCTCGTCGCCGGCGGTCGACCCCATCCGGATCCGATCGCCCAACACCGACCCGCCGGTGTACGGCGAGGCAGGATCGACCGCTAACACGCCGACAGTCTCGCCGCGCTCGCGGTAGTAGTCGGTGAGTTTGTCGACCAGCGTGGATTTGCCCGCGCCGGGACTGCCGGTGATCCCGAGTACCGGTGTCGTGCCGGCGTGGGTGTACAGCGCGGCCAGGAGGTCACGGGCTCCCGCTGTCCGATCTTCGATCTTCGTGAGCACGCGTGCGAGCGCGCGTTGGTCACCGTCCAAGAGGTCATCCAGCAACGCCGTATTCGTCGCCGATAGTTGCTCGCGTGGAGCCGCTGGACGGGTCGCCAGCAACGCATCCGGGAGCGACGCTGTGGGCTCATCGTCTGTCGTCTCGTCGCCATCGTCGTCGGCGGTCTGGGGGTGTCGTCGCCCATTGTCACTCCGCTCCGGCGTGTTCGCGGACGAACGCGACGGTCTCTTCCATCGGCGTCCCGGGGCCGAAGATCTCGGCGACGCCCATCTCTTTGAGCGTCGTCGTATCCTCTTCGGGGATGATGCCACCAACAAGGATTAGGGTGTCATCAAGCGCGCCGTAGGATTCCAGGCCGTCGATGATCTTCGGGATCAGCGTGTTGTGGGCCCCTGAGAGGATCGAGATGCCAAGAACATCCACGTCCTCTTGGACGGCAGCCTGGACGATCTCCTCGGGCGCGCGGTGGAGCCCGGAGTACACCACCTCGAAGCCAGCATCCCGGAACGCCCGAGCGATGACCTGCGCGCCGCGGTCGTGGCCATCGAGGCCAACCTTGGCGATCAGACACCGGATCGCCCGCTGTGTCGATTCCGCGCTCATAGCTGTGGGTTTGGGCGAGAACGGTTTGATTCTACCGGCCATGCGGGTGTGAGACACGACCGCAGGTGTCGGGCGCGGCTTATCACCTTCCAGCCCCAAGGGGAGGTATGACCACGAAACTGGAAGATCGACTCCTCGGACTCGCCATCGCGGCCCTCCTCACCACCATCGGCGGTGAGATGGCTGGTGCCGCTGCACTCGTCACCCTCGGTGTGACGACGTTTGCGCTCGCCTTGGCTGCACTGTTGGTTGTAATGACACTCTCGCTGCTTGTTGGCCTCAGCCGGCTTTCGGGGCCGGACATGCAGCCGGTTCCATCAACCGATCGAACGCACTGAATCGCCGCTCCAACCGTCCACGGCAGGCATCGTAGCCTGCGACGAACACTTCTGCAGGTGGTTCTGACACCAACGAACCACAGACACGACATATCACACAAGGAGTGACAGCTAACCGGTCGGGTGCGTGGGTAGCGACCGACGCCTGGGGTCGATCGGGCACGTTTCGCGTGGGTTTTTAATGAACGGGTGGCACGCTTCAGGTATGCGTGTCGCGTTCGTCTCGATGCATACCCACCACACCCGCGACACCCCTGCGATTCGCCGACGAACGCGACTGATTCGCCTGCTCAGCCATACTGACCACGAGGTTGTGGTGCTTTGTAGCCGCTGGTGGGACGGCGACCACCCAACCTTCGAGCAGGACGGTATTTCCTACCGCGCGGTCGACGGCGAGTTCTCGACGAACCGCTTTGTCGCCAAACTCCCGTTGGCCATTCGACGGGTCGACCCGGATGTCGTCCACATGCCGAACACGCCGGCTCGACACGCCCGCGCCGCCAAAGCAGTGTGCCGACTACTGCGGGTGCCGTTGGTTGTCGACTGGTGGGCGATCGGTGACGACGACAGCGACAGTGACTGCCGGAGCGTCGCCAGCAACGCCGACCGGCTCATCGCCCCCTCCCAAACGGTTGAAACGGTCGTCCGTGAGTACGGGGCCGCCGAGTCGGCGGTCAGCGTCATCCCAGAAGGACTGGACTTCTCGTTGATCGAATCTGCCCCCGTCAACGACGAATTCGATCTGGTCTACAGTCGCCAGCTGGATTCACACGCCAACGCCGAGACGTTTCTGCTCGCGTTGGCCGAGCTCCGCGACCGTGACTGGTCGGCGGCGATCATCGGCAACGGGGACGCGGCGTCGGATATCGAGCGGACAGCCCGCGACCTCCGCATCCGCGATCGGGTCTCATTTCTCGGCGAGTTGGGCGACGAACAGCGCGTCGCCGTGTTGAAAGGGGCCCACGTTTTCGCCCAGACCGCCGAACAAGAGCCGTTTGCGACGAACCTGCTGTGGGGGTTGGCCTGTGGCTGTGTCGGCATCGCGGAGTATCAGACCGATTCGGCGGCCCACGAGTTGATTGAGGAGAAATCCCGGCTTGCAGAAACCCGCGGCGAACTCGTCTCGACGCCACAGGAGTTTGCTGATGAGATCGTCGCCGCAAGCGCGCTTGAACACCGAACCATCGATCCAGCGTACGAACGCTACGATTACAGCAATATCGTCGAGCGGTATCTCACCTGCTACCGGCAGGCGATCGACAACTACGGCCTGTTGTGATCAGGCCGCGTCCTCGTAGTCGCCGCCGTATTTGAGGAAGAAGAAGGCAAACGAGAGCGTCGAGACCATCGCCACGAACGTCGCCAACCCGAGTGTTTTGGCCGAATCCGGGATCTGTGGGGCGCCGCCACCGCCGCCACCGCCGCCAGTCTCGACTGTCGGCACGTCGCCGCCGACGGCGACCGCCCCGAGCATTCCAAGCGATTCGTGGGGGCTACATCGGTAGTTGGTGATCCCGGCGTGTTCCTCGGTGAAGGTGAACTCGAAGGTGAAGCCGGATTCGCCGACCGTTTCGCTGCTGAAGCTGGCGGGGCCGTCGATCGCTTCAACGTTGTGGCCGCCACCTTCGCCGGTCCACTCCCAGATGACGGTCGTTCCTGGGTCGATCCAGATGCCGGCTGGGCTGAAGGCGAGATTGCCGCCGTTGCCGCTGGCACCGACCTGGACGGTGACCTCGTCGTTTCCGCGCAGGTCTTCGGTGCCGCCGTCGACGCCCTGTAGGTGGCTCCCGAAATCAGCCATCTCCGACTGCCCAGCCGCGGTACCTGCCGTGGCCGTTGCGGCTCCCGCCGCGGCGACGCCGCCGGCCGCTGTTCGAAGCAGCCCCCGCCGCGAGACCGCGTCGTTGTCGCTCATATCTCGCCCTTCGTGATCGGGTGTAGTGAATATGTTGGTTCGCACTCGCCCACCCACCGGTGAGCCCGCCCGCTTGTCACCCGTTTCGGAACGCTTTTACTGCCGATCCCGACACATTCGCCCATGTCATCAGTTGAAGCCGAACTCCGCGAGCAGTTCACCGAGGCCTTCGCCGGAGCCGACTACCCGATCACCGGCCAGATGGATCTGGTACCCGCACTCCCCAACGGCCCGGGGACAACGTTCACCGCCGGAGAACGAACGCTCACCGCAATGGAACTTGCCTCGGAGCTCAGCGGCCACCAGGAGTTCCCCTACGAGGATGTTGAGTCACTCGTCGACGACGCGATCGCGGGCCTGAAAGACGAAGGCGTGATCTGAGCGACAGGGGCGAGACGTTCTTTATTCTGGAGCGCAAACGACAGGTGTGTTATCCGTGCTGCAGGCCACGCTGCCGGCGTGGGTCGTCTTTGGGCTCCTCTTGGGACTGGTTGCCTCCGCGATCGTCGCCGCCCTCTTCTATGTTGGCGATCGACTGTTTCCTGCCACAGATCACGGCCACCACGACCGCACCCAGTACACCAGCGGCACGGAGCGGCGGCGTGCCGAATTCCGAGAGTATCTGACGGCGATCGACGAACCGTATCTTGAAGCCCACGACCGCGCCGGCCACAGCCTGGAGTTCTATCTGCCGGATCGAGATGTCGGGCTTACCTTCGATCCACGCGTCCTCTTTGGACTTGAGGAGACCACGACACACGTTATTCTCTGTGAGGCTGAGATGCCCGCGGCCAACCTCGGCCGCCGACTGCCCTTTGAGATTCCGGATGATGTCCGTCCCCCACCGACCAGCAACGACCCGGTGGATCGCGCCTACGAGCAGCTGGGGATCTCGCCTGACGCCACCGCCACTGAAGTCCGGGATGCCTACCGCTCGCGAGCCAAAGAAACCCACCCCGATCGCGGCGGCAGCAGCGAGGAGTTCAAACAGCTTCAAGAAGCCTACGCGACCGCGAAAGATCACGCCGAGGGCACCGCCTGAGCGGTCGCGACGATAGCTTCACTTACAGCGTTGTGACGTCATAATCCGTGTCGCCATCGCGGAGCGCGTCGGTGACACGACCAACTGTGTCGGTTGAGGCGGCGACGACAACAGCCATCCCGACAGCGGCCGCCGCGGCGGCGACCTCGCCGGCAGCAACCGTCACCGCTGGCTCGTAGCCCGCCTCCCGGAGTGAGACGACGCCCTCGACATCGGCTGCCAGACACTGATCGGCGGTCTCACAGTGGTCGGCCAACGCGTCGATATCGGCCTCGCGGCTGCCGCCATCACGAGCCGGCGGCACCTGCGCAACCGTGACCGTGCCGGTCGTCATCTCGATGATCCCCTCAAATGAGGTGACACTCACGTCGGTGCCGGCGTCGGCATCGGTCGTGGCGACCCCGGTTGCCGGCCCCTCGTCGCCGGGGGTCGCATGCAGCAACCCGTCTTCCAGTGAGAGAGTGACCTGCTGGCCGGCTTCGATCGCGTCGGTGGCGATCGCGGTATCCTCCTGGACGCTGCCCAACACGTCGTCGGTGACGTGATTGGCGAACCGCTGGAGGGATCTGGCCTCCTGAAACAGCCAGTCGACGCCCTCCTTGGTGACGGCATACCGGGAGCGCCCCTCCTTGCGGACGAGGCCGTCGTCGACGAGCTCGCGGATGTACTCGGAGACAGCTTGGCTGGTGACGCCGACCGAGTCGGCGATCTCGCCTTGGCTCACCGCCGGCTGGCGGTCGGCGATCTCCACCAGCACGCGAAACCGCGTGGCCGTTCGCTTGTCCGCGAGGGCATCGCTCATACCAGTTGCTTTCGGTGGCACGGTAAAAAGCCCGACGGGATCGCCGACCGGAGGGTTTTGTCCGTCGACGCCAACACGTCGGTATGGCTGTCCGCCCACCGGCTGCTGAGACGCTGAGGTTCGCCGACCGGGCGGTGTACCTCGACGCCGCCGACGCGGTGGTGCTCGCTGATCTCCATGTTGGCCGGGGCGACGCCTCCCGTGTTGCGGCTCCGATCGACGCTGGCGAGTCGATCCGCCAGCGCGTTCGCACACTGCTGGATCGCTTCGAGCCGGCGACGATCGTCTTTGCTGGCGATCTCCTCCACAGCTTTGATCGGCTGCCACGGACTGCTGCCGACGCCATCGAAGGGCTGTGGGCCGACTGTGCCGACGCCGATGTCGACGCGCTCGCTGTTGTCGGCAACCACGATAGCCGGCTGGCCGACTGCTGGCCGGGCTCGGTTGCTGACGCGGTCACACTCGATGACGGCACGGTTGTTTGCCATGGCCACGCCCCGCCCGAGGAACGTGGGCATCGCTACGTGATCGGCCATGCCCATCCGGCGATCACGATTGAGGGGGTGAAACGCCCCTGCTATCTGTTTGGCAAAGACGCCTACCGTGGCGGCGAGTTACTGGTGCTCCCAGCGTTTACCACCCTCGCTGGCGGCGTCGATATCAGCGACCGGCGGGCAGGCGATCTGCCGTCACCGCTGGTATCGACGCTGGCCCCGCTACAGCCGGTGGTCTGGGATGACGAAGATGACGACACGCTGTGGTTTCCGCCACTCCAGCAGTTACAGCGGTTGTTGTGACCCCGTCTCAGCGATCCTCTAACACCGCACGGGCGGCTTTGCGACCGCTTTCCATCGCGCCCTGAATCGACGACCACTCGGTGTACTCACCGGCCAGATAGGTGCGTCGCCCGCCGTCACGCACATCTGGCAGCGACTCGTGAATCCCGGGCGGTTGGGCGAACTGCGCAAACGGAATCCGATCGGTTCGAAGGGGGTCGAGGCCGTCGAACTGCCGGTCGGGGTACCACGCCGACAGCGTCTTGCGGGTCTTGGCAGCGAGTTGCTGGCTGTCGGTGTCGACGGCGTCGTCGCCGAGGAACGTCGCATTCAGCAGCACCCCGTCGTCGGGCGCGTACTCGGGGGCGACCGTCGACATCGGCACAACCGTATTCGGCGCGCTGTCGCCGGCGTTCAACAGCAGTCGCCGCCCGGTGTCGAGACCGTCGGCCGCTGGGAGCCGATAGTGTTGGGTGACACAGCCGACGCCATCGGTCGGGATCGCAGCACAGTCGGTGAGCCGCGCCGCTTGTCGCGCGCCGGTTGCCACGACGACGGCGTCGACCGCACGGCGATCGTTGTCGGTGACGACGACCGCATGCCGGCGTTTTTGTTTGAGTTCTGTGACAGCCTCGCCGGTCTGGATTGTTGCCCCGGCGTCGGCGGCGGCCGCGGCGAGTTGCCGCGGGATTGCGGCCATCCCCTCGGCCGGCACCGCGCTGTCGCCGTCGCTGAGGGCCTTGAACGTGTACTCGAAGACGCGCTTGGAGGTCGACAGCGATCGATCCAGCGTGATCCCACCGTAGAACGGCGCGATGAAGTTGCTGCTGTACTGCTCGGAAAACCCCCATTCACGAAGCCACTCGCGGATCGATGCGTCGGGTCGCTGGAGCAGATCGTCGTAGGCTCGTGTCGAAAGATCCTGTCGGAGCGCGAGCGTTCGCAGTTTGTCGGTTGTGGTGACCTCAGCAGTAAGCAGACTGGCAAGGGCAGCACTCGGATCACCCAGTGGATCGGCCAACACCGACCGACTGCCGGGCCGGGCGATCGTTGCGCCCGGCGAAAACCGCCGGAG
The DNA here is from genome assembly GCF_042662885.1 of Halonotius sp. GCM10025705. NCBI lineage: Archaea > Methanobacteriati > Methanobacteriota > Halobacteria > Halobacteriales > Haloferacaceae > Halonotius > Halonotius sp. GCM10025705. Next base: position 609,922 of record NZ_JBHSZD010000001.1, read on the forward strand.
GTCGAGGGCAGCAAGATCGAGTTCTCGTTGTACCGCCGGGTAGGCGGTAAACAGCACCTGAAAGCCACGATCCAACGTATAGCCGCGTTCGGTGTGGGTTGTGACGCGGCCCCCCACCGTCTCGTCGGCCTCATACAGCGTGACATCCGCGCCACCAGCCGCGAGATGGCGGGCGGCGACCAACCCCGCGAGTCCGCCGCCGATAACGACAACAGAACGACTCATACCGCACTATGGGGTGGCGGGGGCAAAGAAGCACCCGGACTCCTGTCAGACTGTAGCGGTGTCGGCCTACCCACCGAGTGACTCAATCCACGCGATCGTTGCCTCAAGCGTTTTCGGGTGGGCCATCAGTTCGAGATGCGAGAGGCCGTCGAGAATCGATACCTGACTCCCCTCGGTGTCAGCCAGCAACGACTCGTATGCTGACGGGATCACGGCCTCGTCGTCGCTGCCGACGAGCGTGAGTGTCGGCTGTTCGATCTCGGTGACGACGGTATGCTCATCCGGCACCAGATCGGTTGCCAGCCGGAACGTGTAAGACCGCGTCTCAGCTCCATAGCGGGCGCTCTCAGGCATGTTGTAGCTGACGACCTCGGTGTCATTGTAGAGGCCAACACCGAGGCCGTTGAACAGCCCAGCTACCAGGGCCGACTGAACGTTGAACTGCTGCCAGCCGCCGAAGGCGCGTCGGCTCGTCGGAGTGAGCAGTCGCCCAAGATGCGGTGCCAAAAACAGATAGGCGTCGGCGAGGCTGTCGCCGAGTGGATCCGCGCCGATCCGGGCCGCAAATCCGCCGCCGGCACCGTGGCCGCCGATGATCACTGTGTCGAACTCATCGAGTGGCGTCGGCCGCTGGAGGCTGTTTGCGGTGGCGATAACCGCTTCAAGATCGTCGCTGAGTTGCCCCACATACTCGCTGTCACCACGGCGAATCGGGTTGGGCCCGTGGCCCCGAATATCGGGGGTGATGACGTGGGCAACCCCTGTCTCGGCAATCGCCGTGGCCAGCGGAGTGAGCATCCGGCTATCGAGGGTCGCGTTATGATACAGGATCAACACGGTGTCTGGATCGCCGTCAGCCAGATACTCCCGGAACACCGGCTTTTGGGTGCCCGCGGTTGTCTCCTTTGTTGGCGGGGCATTCGCCCAGTCGATGGCATCCAGCACCGAGTAATCGATCGTTCCCTCGGGTGGGTCGCCGCCGAGACAGCCGGCTGTGCCGCCGGCGATGGCGGTTGCGGTCAACCCGAGTGTCTGCCGCCGGGACAGCGGGGAACCCATCGCTGTGGGCTACGCTGCCGCACACATAATAGCTTGCCATCAGGTCACTCACAGCTCCCCGAGCGACGGGAAGGGCTTAGGGCGTCGGTACCCAACGCCGTGTATGGAACCAACGGGGGCTGTTCAGGGCCTACGGTGTCCGGACTGCGAGACGATCCACCCGCTCGATGCCGATCAGGGCTGTCCGACCTGTGGCACTGCCTGCACCGTCGCCTACGACTACGACGCGGTCGACGCTGCCGCGCTGTTCGACCGCGGCGCACCTCCCCGCGGCACCGACGCGGCCACCGGCAGCCAGTCCGCACGCGGACAGTGGCAGTATGACGCCTTGTTGCCGTTCGACGCCGCCGACGCCGTCACCGCCGGCGAGGGGGCGACGCCGCTGGTCGCCGCCGATCGGCTGGCCGACGAACTCAGCGTCGACAGCGTCTACATCAAAGACGAGAGCCGGAATCCAACAGGAACGATCTATGATCGCGGCATGAGTATCGCGGCGACCGCGATCGCAGCCAGAGGCTCTCCCGAGGCTGTCGAACCGGCCGCAGTGGCGACAACCGGCAACAGCGGGCAATCGGCAGCGGCGTATCTGGGTCGCCTCGGCGTTCGGAGCTACGCGTTTGTCCCCTCGCGGTCAGCGTTTTCGAACAAGGCGATGATCAACGTCCACGGCGGGGAGATGCAGGTCGTCGGTGGGCGGTACTCGGATGCCGCCGACGCTGTCGACGAGCAGTTGGCTGGCGACTACTACTCGCTGCAGGAGTTCACCACGCCGTACCGACAGGAGGGCGCGAAGACCCTGGCCTTCGAGCTGTATGCGGATCTCGGCGCGGTTCCGGATGTCGTTTTCGTCCCGGCAAGCACCGGCGAGGTGGTTGTTGGCGTTGCCGCTGGCTTCGAGGAGTTGGTCACGATTGGCGTTGCTGATGAGACGCCAACCTTGGTGGCGGTACAGCCGACGGGGTGTGCACCGATCGCCACCGCGGTCGACAGCGGCGCGAGCGCACCCGAGCCGTGGGCTGTCCCGGATACGATCGTCGGCGAACTGGAGGTGCCTGATCCGGCCGGCGGCGAGCAGGCTGTCGCCGCCTTGGAGCGACTCAACGGAGCAGCTGTCACCGTCGACGACGATGAGATCCTCGAATCGGCGGTCGCCGTCGCCAGCAACGAGGTCATCGAGATGGGCGCGGCCGGCGGCGCGGCCCCGGCTGGCGCGTGGCGGTACGCCGACGATGGCGGCTTCGATGGCGACGAGACGGTGGTGTTGCTCAACACCGAATCCGGCACCAAGACGCCGGATATTCTCCGCAGTCATCTGATGGGCCCCGGTGGATAGCCCGCGGTCGTCGCTGCTTCCCGGTAGCTATTTGCCCTCGACACCGCTGCCCCTGTATGTTCAGCGACACCATGGAGGACTACCTGAAGGCGATCTACGTCCTTCAGACCGAGGGCGGGCCGCCGGTGTCGACCTCCGAGATCGCGGAGTATCTTGAGAAGACCCCGCCGACGGTCACCAGCATGGTGAGTTCGCTGGCCGAAAACGACCTTATCGACCACGAGAAGTACAAAGGCGTCGAGTTGACCGCGGAGGGCGAAACTGTCGCACTCGAAGTTATCCGCCACCATCGCCTGCTGGAAACGTATCTCACTGAGCAGCTTGACTACGACTGGCACGAGGTACACGAGGAGGCCGACGCCTTAGAACACCACATCTCCGAGGAGTTCGAACGCCGCGTCGCCGAGGCCCTCGATAACCCGACTGTCGACCCCCACGGCGATCCGATTCCGGGTGTCGACCTCGACCCAATCGAGGGCGACGATGCTGTCCGACTCACCGAGTTTGAGACCGGCGATCACGTCGTCGTCAGCCGCGTTAGCGACCGCGACGAAGAAGAGTTGACCTATCTCGAAGCGGCCGGCATCACGCCGGGGACGGAACTCGAACTCACCGATATCGCGCCGTTCGGCATGATCACCGTCGAAACCGCCAGCGGCGACGAGCAGAGCCTTCCTGAATCCGTCGCGCGGTCGATTCGGGTTGAGCCGGTTGATGAGGCTGTGGCCTGAGCGGTGAGCGGTGGCTACCGCGTTGCCAGCAGGGCAACACGTGAGGTGCGTTAGGCTTCGACCCAGATCGTTTCGATCCCACAGTTTGGACAGTCGTGTAGCGTCTCCATTGGTTTATCATCGTCCGGGATCGCCTCCTCGTCGACCGATGCGACTGCTGTTTCGCCGCAGATAAGGCATTCGAATTCGACGTTCATGCGTCGATACTACCCATTCACAGCCGATATATCTGACTCGATTGCTGGACAGCGATGACGTGACTTACCCAAAGCTGTCACGCTCACATCTCCCCGTCGGGCAGCCACGCTGGCCGGTTCACCGTCGCCGTTCCGACCGCCGAAAGGTCGTATCTTGTTTGCCTGGTATTTCCCTCGCTTGCTCTCGTGATATTGTACTCTGCGATGAATCCCGCCTCGGAAACGGTAATCTGTCCAGACGCAGTATCGAACGGAACCGAGTCAGGATCTTTGAATCCAGTCACCCGGTACCTGACAGCCGTCGTTTCCGCAACGGTGACCGTCCGCGTCGCGTTCAGTTCGAGTGCCACGAGGGGTTGTTCGAGTCCCTCTTGTGAGGCGACGCGAGAGGGAGTCCAGTTTTCGTCGGGATTTCGGCTCAGTTCGCCCGTCGTCCGGTCGTACTCGAAGACGCCCTCAGCGGTGTAGTAGTAGTGCTCGTCGGATCCAAACAGTGTGTCTGTCCATCGTATTGAGGCGGCTCCAGCGTCGGTATCCAAGGTTCGCACTACCGTGCGGTTGCTGTCGTCATCGACGGTGCTCAATCGGCTCGTTCGGGACGTGTTCTGCACTGTCGTCTTATGCGTCTGGATTGCAGTACCGATATCCGCGATCCCCTCTTGTGACCAACCAGAGGGATATGAAACGTTCTCAACAGTCGCTTCGGGAGCCGGCGACTGTTGCTCCGGAGTCGGTGATCCAGTACAGCCAGCGAGTATGAGAACAACGGCCAGCAGCATCACAGAACGGGGGCCTCGAACGCGGTTGACCATACCGACACTCACCGGAAACCACTCAAAACAGTTGGGACTCGATATCGGAGCAAGCAGTGTATCGGGATCACATTGTTCCCTATCGCTCAATTAGATTCTACCGCTGGGTGGTTGATTTGCATTGCGTCGGCTGGCTACGATTCGATACTCTCAGACTCATCATCACGCCGAACGACCAACACCGGGCCAACCGAGGACGCGGCCACGCGTTCGGCTTCATCGCCGAAGACGAGCGACCGCAGCGACGGGGCTGCCTCGCCGATCACAATCGCGTCGTGGGTCGGTGCCGCATCCATCAGCGAATCGAACGGCGAGCCGGTCGCCGTCGACGTGTTCGTGTCGATCCCGGCCTCACGAAGCTGGGTCGCAGCCGTTTCTAAGCGGTCGTCGACCGCCGCCTCGGCGTCGGTTGCGAGCAACAGTGTCACGGCGATATCGCGGTTACCGATCAACTCGATCACGAACTCAACGATCCGATCGGCGGCGACCTCGCCCGACAGCGAGACGAGGAGGGAATCGGCATCGCCGGTCATCCCGGAGATCGCAAACGCCTCGGCGTCGATCTCATCGGCGACGCGGGTCACCGTCTGCTCGCGGTCGTGGGTGAACACCAGCCGGTGGTCGGCCGCGCCGCCGGCTGCTCGGAACTCCTCGCTGAGGTCTTCCAGCGCGGCGGTCGCGCGTTCCTCATACTGCTGGCGCGCCTGATCCGGCGGCGTCTGTTCGGGCAGGACATGGTAGCCGAGGACGGTCACATCGACCGTTCCCAGCAAGGCCATCAGCCCCGGTGCGACTGTCTTACCCGCCAAGACTTCGACGGGGACGAGGACGCGGGTCATTATAGCGCTCCTTTGAGGCTAATGTCGCGGGCGTAATAGAAGTACCACCCGGCGGTTCCCGCGATAACGCCGAGGCCAACGCCGATCGACAGCGGATCCATGAATGCGATCAGGCCGAAACTCGCCAGCGCGCCGACCGCTGGGATCACCGGCCCACCCGGAACGACGAAGTCGGGATCGTACCACTCGGGCCTGTCGCGACGGATGGCGATCAGCGCAACACACATCAATCCGTACATGATCAGATGCAGGAAGGAGGCGACCTCGGCGAGCAGCTGCACCTGCCGGGTCGCAGCCAACACGACCACGGGGCCGCCGGCCAGTCCAAGGGCGACGTGTGGGGTTCCATATTTCAGGTTGATTCGACTCGCCCACCCCGGAAGCAAGGCGTCTTTCGAGACGCCGTAGATGGCTCGCGAGGTGCTAAGAATCGAGGCGTTGGCCGACGACATCGTCGCCAACAGCCCGCCGATGATGATCACGAGCGCGCCTGGCGTCCCGAGCAGCGCGCGACCGATCTCGACCATCGCGGTCTCGCCGGCGGCGGCCAGGGCGTCTTGTGTGAAGACACTCGTCGCCACGAAGATCGTTATGACATACATCGCGGTGACGATCAACACCGAGCCGAGCATCGCCAGCGGGAGGTTCCGCCCAGGGGATTTCATCTCGCCGGCGACGGTGGCGACCTGTGCGAAGCCGAGATACGACGTGAACACGAGGGCAGCCACCGACATAATCGGGCCGATCGCCCAGACGTTTCGCGCCTCGCCCGGCGGTGTGCCGGCATCGACGAAGCCGAGGGCGTCGGCCATCCCGAAGGCGAGAAACGCGACCAGCATTGACAACAACAGTGCGACGATCCCGTTTTGGAGTTTGGCCGCGTTTTCGGTGCCGGTCACGTTCAACACGGTAAAGCCGATCCCGGCGATGACGGCGATCGCGGAGACGATGATACCCGGACTCGCGCCGACGGTAATCCCGACCAGGGCAAGCCCATCCAGTGCGTAAAATCCAGGCCGACCAGATAGAAGGCGGTCGCAAACACGAGACCGATCCACAGCGAGAGGCCGATGATCGTCCCCGCGAGTGTCCCCAACCCACGAGAGATGAAGTAGTAGCCGCCGCCGCTTTTCGGCATCGCCGTTGCCAACTCTGAGGTCGGTAGCGCGACCAGTAAGGCGATGATCCCGCCGACGCCGAAGGAGGCTGCAGCCGCCGTCCCGACTTCTGCGCCGGCCAGCCCCGGAAAGACGAAGATGCCTGCGCCGATCATCGTCCCGATGCCGATGGCCAACCCACCGGAGAGCCCGAGTGTGCGTTCGAGTTCGGCGTCTTCGGTGATCGTTGCCTCGTCGGTCTCGACGACCGGCTCGGCGTCGGGTGCCTCGCCCTGGATGTTGGTTCCGGTCGGTTCGCTACTCATTGCCAAGGCTTCACTCCCGGCGCGGTAATAAGCTGGGGCCGTAGCGACACCAAACGGTTTCATGCTGGGCCGTCGATGGGCGAGTATGTTCGACAAATCGACTTGGATCAAGCTCCCGCGCAACGTGGTCGTCGGCCACGGCGTCATCGAGGAGCTTGGTCAAGCGGTCGCCGAACTCCATCTCCACGGTGACCCGCTTGTCGTCACCAGCCCGACGCCGAACGAACTCGCGGGCGATCGCCTGCGCGCCCAACTCGACGACCCAACGACGGTTACCATTGAATCCGCCAGCTTCGATTCCATCGAGCGCGTCGTCGAGGTCGCCCGCGATGTCGACGCCGGCTATCTGATCGCCCTCGGCGGCGGCAAACCTATCGACATCGCCAAGATGGCTGCCGATGAGATCGACCGCGGCTTCGTCTCGGTGCCGACCGCCGCCAGCCACGACGGCATCGTCTCCGGCCGCTCGTCGATCCCGGAGGGTGACAGCCGCCACTCGATCGCCGCCGACCCGCCGCTGGCGGTCGTCGCCGACACGGAAGTCATCGCCCGCGCGCCGTGGGAGTTGACGACCGCCGGCTGTGCCGATATCATCTCGAACTACACCGCCGTCCAGGACTGGCGGCTCGCCCACAGACTCAAAAACGTCGAATACTCCGAGTACGCCGCCGCGCTCTCGGAGATGACCGCCGAGATGTTGGTCGACAATGCCGCCTCGATCCGCCCAAATCTCGAAGAGTCCGCGTGGATCGTCGTCAAGGCGCTCGTCTCCTCCGGCGTCGCCATGTCGATCGCGGGCTCCTCCCGTCCCGCTTCGGGCGCGGAACACCTGTTTTCCCACCAACTCGACCGCATCGCGCCGAACAAAGCCTTGCATGGCCACCAGGTCGGCGTCGGCTCGATTTTGACCGAATACCTCCATAGCGGCGACGGCGGCCGCTGGCGGGCGATCCGGCAGGCCCTCGACAGCATCGACGCGCCGACGACGGCCGACGAACTCGGGGTTAGTGACGATGAGGTGCTGGAGGCGCTGACGACGGCTCACGAAATCCGGGATCGCTATACGATCCTCGGCAACGGTGTCGACCTCGATGCGGCCGTCGAGACGGCGACCGTGACCGGCGTCATCGACCGCGAGTAAGACCGTCACCGCATCGCTGTTCGCCGCTGCTCGTACCGCGCGGTTGCTGTGCCGCTGCTCGCAGTGAGTCGAAACCCGCATTACCGACACGTCCCAAGTCGGGGTATGGAGACTCCGATGGTCGGCGGCTGGGCTCGTGACCACCCGCGGGCGACGACACTGCTCTTGGCCGTGGTCGGCTACGCGGCAGTCGTCGGCGTGTTCGCGGTGCCCTCGGTACAGGCCCTCTTTCCGGAACTGAGCCTTGGACAGGTCAATCTGCTGGCCCACGCGATTGCGGTCGTCAACACGTTTGCGGTCACGTCGCTGGCCGCCGGCTGGTACTGGATCCGCAACGACGAGGTGAGCAAACATGCCCACGCGATGCTTTCGGCGTTCGTCCTCATCCTCCTGTTTTTGAGTATGTACCTCCCGAAAGTCGCCGGCGGCGGCACCAAAGAGTTCGTGCTTGACTCGGCCTACAGTTGGGTGCCGCTGTGGGAGTGGGTGTATCCGGCTTACCTGCTTATGCTCGCAATCCACATCCTGCTGTCGATTCTGGCGATGCCACTCGTCTTGTACGCTGTCGTGCTCGGACTGACGCATACGCCTGAGGAGCTTCGCACGCAGACACCCCACCGCACTGTCGGCCGGGTCGCTGCCGGGACGTGGATTCTCTCGCTGGCGTTAGGCGTCATCACCTATCTGTTGCTCAACCACGTCTACGCCTACGACTTCGTGGCCGCCTGATGGCACGCGATGGCTTCGCCGACGCGGGACTTTTGTCGGTGCGGCCGCAGCCTCCGACCATGCGGCACGTAGCGTGGGGGCGATCTCGATGAACGTTGCCGTCGCCCAGACACCGGCCGATGCGGTGGCCACGCAGTTGCGCGAGACGGTCGCGGCGATCGACGAACTCAGCCTTGTCGATCCGGCGGCCGCCGACGTGCTCCTCGCCGTCGGCGACGCTGCCCTCCGAGCGGCTGTCGACAGCGAGCCTGATCGACCGTTGCTCTTGCTGCCAGCGAGCGACAGCGATGACACGCCAACCGATCGCTCGACCCTGCTTGCACACCTCGCGGCCCACGCGGCGACGACAGTGCCAACGACGACCCGCCGGGTGCTGTCAGTACAGACTGGTGACACGGCAACGCGTGCTGTTCGGGACTGTGCGATCGTGACGACCGATCCAGCCCGGATCTCGGAGTACCGAGCGGTGACCGAGGAGACGACGCTGACGACGTTTCGCGCCGACGGCGTCGTCGTCGCCACGCCGCTGGGAACGGCCACCTACAGCCGGGCTGCCGGCGGGCCGCGGCTCGCACCCGACACCGGCCTCGCGGTCGTTCCCATCGCCCCGTTTGCGATGACGGCCGATCAGTGGGTTGTCAGCCCGCCGCTGACGCTCCGGGTTGAGCGCGACGACGCTGTGAGCGTCCTCGCCGACGGTCGCGCGGTCGCCAGTGGCGGTGCCGACCTCACGGTTTCCGTCTCGGTTGCGGGATCGATCACCGTTGTTGATCGTCGCCGGCTCGATGAGCGCGGGCGCAATTGGAAAAACTCTAATGAGTCGTCGCCACAGGACTAGGTATGTACCCACTACAGTTTCTCGTTCCCCTCGGCTGGATCGAGACGGTCGGGCCGATGCTCCCGATTGCCATCCTCACCCTTGCGGTCGGCAACATCGTCACCCGACTGATGAGCCACCGCACGCAGAAACAACAGGTTGAGCAAACCGGCGACGACGGGCTCAGTCGCTATCCGCCACACGTGTTCACCACCACCGGGCTGGTCATCCTTGGGCTGCTGTTTACCGTGTACCGACCGACCAGCGGCATGATCCTCATGCTGCCGGTGATCGGCGTGTTCATCACCGACTTCTTCGAGTACGAGTCCAGAGCGGTCGAAGCCCGCAACGATATGACGTTCGAACGCCCGAAAGCGGGCTTTGCGATCTCACTGCTCGTGTTGGTGTACGCCGCCTACTACGCACTCCCGTTCCTCTATCAGCCGGTGCTCGACGCCCTGTTGGCGTAACGAACCGGCCCACCACCGCGGCGTCGGTTCCACCGGTGTGTGCTCGATCGACAGTCGCTGATGCTGATTCGGTAGTTCCCCGGTTCAAAACATCGATATGAGCTGCTCAAAAGACAGCGGTGTCGACGCCCAGCCTTACTGGAAGCCGACGCGGCCGCCCCGACGGTCGCCGAGTTGGTCGCCGCCGCCGCGGAACTGCTCTTCGACATCCTCGTAGTAGGCCTCGATCTCGTCGGTGACGGTCGGGCGCACCGATTCAAGCGCCTGTCGGAAGTGCTGCATCTCGACTTCCGTCGCGTCGTCGTCATCCCGAAGGGCTTCGATCGCGCTCTCGCGGGCGATCGACTCCAGATCCGAGCCGACGTAGCCGTCAGTGATCTCAGCGATCTCACGGAGGCTGACATCGGGCGACAGCGGCGTGTCGTCGGTGTGGATCTTGAGGATCTGCTCGCGGCCTTCCTCGTCGGGTTGGCCGATCTTCACCAAGCGATCGAACCGCCCCGACCGGAGTAAGGCAGGGTCGATCATATCCGGGCGGTTGGTCGCGCCGATGACCATCACATCGCCCATCTCTTCGAGCCCGTCGAGTTCGGTCAACAGTTGGTTGACAACCCGTTCCGAGACGTTGTTGCCCATGTCTTGGCCGCGGGCAGGGGCGAGGCTGTCGAGCTCATCGAAGAAGATGATCGTCGGGTTGACCTGCCGGGCCTTCCGGAACGTCTGGCGGATCGCTTTCTCGGATTCCCCGACCCACTTCGAGAGCAGTTGTGGCCCCCGCACCGAGATGAAGTTGGCGTTGGTCTCGCTGGCGACGGCTTTCGCCATCAACGTCTTGCCAGTGCCGGGTGGGCCGTACAACAGGATGCCTTTCGGAGCCTCGACGCCCATCCGTTCGAACTTTTCGGGGCTTGTCAGCGGCCACTCAACGGCCTCTTTGACCTGTTGTTGTGGTGATTCGAGCCCGCCGACATCGTCCCAGGTGATCTTGGGTAACTCGACGAGTACCTCCCGCATCGCCGAGGGTTCGACCTCGTTGAGTGCGCCCCGGAAGTCCTCGCGTTTGACGATCATTCGATCGATCAAACTTGGCGGGATATCCTCCTCGTCGAGATCGATCTCTGGGAGGTATCGCCGGAGTGCCTTCATCGCCGCCTCCTTGGTTAGACTCTGGATGTCGGCACCGACGAAGCCATGCGTTTCGCCAGCAAGGTGGCCCAGCGACACATCGTCGGACAGCGGCATCCCACGGGTGTGGATCTGGAGGATCTCCTTGCGGCCAACTTCGTCGGGGACGCCGATCTCGATCTCTCGATCAAACCGCCCCGGTCGACGCAACGCGGGATCGACGCTGTCGACACGGTTGGTCGCAGCGATGACGACGACTTGTCCGCGAGCCTCCAGCCCGTCCATCATCGTCAGCAGTTGGGCGACGACGCGCCGTTCGACCTCGCCGGTCACGTCCTCGCGTTTCGGTGCGATGGAGTCGAGTTCGTCGATGAAGATGATCGATGGCGACTCGTCTTTGGCGTCTTCGAAGATCTCCCTGAGTTGCTGCTCGCTCTCCCCGTAGTACTTCGAGATGATCTCCGGGCCGGCGATAGAGAAGAAACTCGCGGAGGTCTCGTTGGCGACAGCCTTGGCGAGTAAGGTTTTCCCGGTGCCGGGTGGCCCGTGTAACAGCACCCCCTGCGGTGGCTCGATGCCGAGTTTCTTGAAGATCTGGGGGTGTTTCATCGGCAACTCGACCATCTCGCGGACGCGCTGGATCTCGTTTTCGAGGCCGCCGATATCCTCGTAGGTGATCCCGCCGCCGGTCTTCTCGAAACCCGAGATGGGCTCCTCGCGAAGTTCCACGTCGGTGTCTTCGGTGATGAGACAGACGCCCTCGGGCTCGGTTTCGACGGCGATCAGCGGGATCGCCTGTCCTGGCGAGCGCATGAAGGGGTGGTTCGTTGAGGACATCACCGGGACGATGTCGCGTTCGACAACCGGCCGCTTCAAGATCTGCCGTTTGACCATCCCAGCGGCGTCGCTGCCGAACTGGACGCTGGCCTCCTCGGGCGGAGCGAGGACGAGCTTTTCGGCCTTTTCGGCCTCGGCCTTGCGGATCGAGACGCGTTCGCCGATGCCGACGTCCGCGTTCTGCCGCGTAAAGCCGTCGATGCGGACGGTGTCGGTGTTCCAGTCTTGGCGGTCGGCGCGCCAGACCTTCGCGGCGGTCGTTTCCGCGCCCTCGATCTCGATGATGTCGCCCGGCGAGAGCTTGAGATGCAGCAGTGTATCGGGGTCAAGACGGGCGATCCCGCGACCCGAATCGTTCGGGTACGCCTTCGCCACTTCAAGTTGCACTTCGTTCATGATTGTCTCTCAGTAATTACCAACTCGTCAGTCCGGTCGGCGGATAAGTGTGTTGCTACCCGGGGGTTCGCCCACGAATCGCCGTCCCGGCTTGCGGCCTGCCGGTCGCCCGTGCGTCGTGTCGTGTCACAGTATACCAAACGAGTGGCTCCGCACACAAATCCCTACCGGCTGCGGCCGTATTGCGACCACGCCATCCGCGACACTTAGGAGCCTGCCACCCACAGCCCACAGCATGCTCCTCACGAACGCCGAACTCGTCGATGGTCACACCGTCGACTGCCGCATCGACGGCGAACAGATCGCTGCGGTCGAGCCTGAGCTTGATCCAGCACCCGACGAGTCGGTGATCGACGCCGCCGGCAACCTGCTTTTGCCGGGCGCAATCGACGCCCACGTTCACTTCCGCGAACCCGGATACCCACACAAGGAAACGTGGACAACCGGCACCCGGAGTGCGGCTGCTGGTGGCGTCACAACCGTCATCGACATGCCGAACACGTCGCCACCGACGACGACCGGCGAGAGCTTCGACACTAAGGCTGCAGCCGCCGAGCAGGCCTGTATCGATTATGGGATCAACGGCGGCGTCACCGGCGACTGGGAGCCTGACTCGCTGTTCGACCGCCCACTCTGCGCGCTCGGTGAAGTCTTCCTCGCGGATTCGACCGGCGACATGGGTGTCGCTCCCGATGATTTCGCTGACGCCGTCGACCGAGCCGTCGACGAGGGGGTAACGGTCACCGTCCACGCCGAGGACGAAACCCTCTTCGACACTGCCGCCCGCGACGCCGACGCCGGCGGGCCGGGCCGGGCGGCCAATGCCGATCTCTGGAGCACCTACCGCACAGCCGAGGCTGAGGCAGCGGCCGTCGAGTACGCAACCGAAGTCGGCCAGGAAACGGGTGCAGATCTCCACATCGCCCATACGTCGACGCCGGAGGGGATCGATGCCGCCGTCGACGGCGGCGCGACCTGTGAGGTCTGTCCACATCATCTCTATCTCTCCCGTGCGGATCTCGACGAGCTCGGCACCCACGGCCGCATGAACCCGCCGCTCCGGAGCGAGGATCGCCGCCAAGCCGTCTTTGAACGCGTCGCCGACGGCACCGTCGACATCGTTGCAACCGATCACGCGCCGCACACACGCGAGGAGAAGGATGCTGGCCTGTGGGACGCCCCCAGCGGCGTCCCCGGCGTCGAGACGATGCTGCCGCTGCTGTTAGAATCGGCTCGCCAAGGAGAGTTCAGCTACGAGCGCGTCGTCGACCTCGTCGCTCACAACCCGGCCGAGATCTTCGATCTGGAATCGAAGGGGCGGATCGCCCCCGGCTACGACGCTGATCTCGTCCTCGTCGACCCTGACGACCCCCGAGCGATCCGCGGCGATGACACTCACAGCAAATGCGGGTGGACGCCGTTTGCGGGTCGGCAAGGCGTCTTCCCGGAACTCACGATGGTTCGCGGCCAGGTCGTCTATGAGCGCACGCCGGCCGATGGACGTGACCGCAGCGATGATGATGAGCAGTTTGGCGACGTCGACGGCGAAAACGTCCGCACCTGAGGGGTCGCGTTCCACCAGCCGCGGGGCGGCCGCTGGACTCATATGCACTGCGCCCGTTGACCAACTGTGGACGCGACTCATCTCGACGACGCCCTGCGAGCGGCCTTCGATAGCCCAGCGGCCGACCGCCGCGTCGTCATCCGCCAGGCGACCGATCTTGCCGCTGTCGGCAAGCCCGAAGCCGACCGGGGTTGCCCTCAGCGTCGACGATATCGTCGATAATCTGCAGGACGCTCCCGACGGCGCGGATCTCGTCGACCGCTGGAACTGGTGGCTTGGCGCGCTCGAACTCGCCTACGGCGGCTACCAACAGTTCACCGTCCAAGCGAAAGCAGGCGATCCAGCACTCGACACCTAACGCGACCCCGGATCGACGGATGAAAGCGTCGCCAGCGACGATCAGTTGCTAATGGACGTGCAGTTTCTCGGCGGGGCCGGCGAGGTTGGCCGCAGTGCAATCCTCGTCAACGACCGCCTGCTGCTTGATTACGGGGTTCAGACAGCAACGCCGATGCAGTACCCTGTTGGCGACGTTGAGCCCGAAGCCGTTGTTGTCTCCCACGGCCATCTCGATCACGCCGGTGCGGTGCCGACGCTGCTCTCGGGTGACCGCCGCCCCGAGATCCACTGGACGCCGCCGACCGCGGCACTGACCCGGATTCTTGCCCGCGATACGCTGAAACTCCATGGCGGCACCATGCAGTGTCCCTTTACGCAGACTCACGTCGCCCGCCTCGGGGAAGTCGAGTGTCGACACGGCTACCGCGAGTCCTTCGAGGCGGCAGGCCACGAGATCACCCTCTACGACGCCGGCCACATCCCCGGCAGCGCGCACGTTCTCGTCGACGACGGCGACACACGGCTGCTGTACACCGCGGATTTTCACACCGACGACACCAGGTTGTTGTCGGGGTCGACAGCGCGGCCCGCGGCGGATGTCGTTATCTGTGAATCAACCTACGCAGACGTGTCCCACGAGAACCGCGAGTCGGTCGAAGCCCGCTTCGCAGAGACGACGCGGACGACGCTGTGGGAGGGTGGCACCGTCGTCGTTCCGGCTTTCGGGATTGGGCGCACACAGGAGATGCTCATGGTCTGTGCCGCCCACGATATCGACTGCTACGTCGACGGGATGGGCGTCGAGGTACTTGACATGCTTCGAGGGTACCCTGATTTTCTGCGCGATGCAGACGCCCTCGATCGCGCCGCCCGCCACGCGCGCACAGTCACCGGCCGGGACGGCCAACGAAAACGGATCGCCGCTCAAAATACCGTTATCGTCACCACCAGTGGGATGCTTGCCGGCGGGCCGGCGATGACCTATATCCCCGAGATTAGAACTGACCCGACCAACCGGATCTCGCTGACCGGCTATCAGGTCGAGGGGACGCCCGGGCGAGAACTGCTTGAGACGGGCCGATGTGAGCTCAACGGCGGGGTTCGGCCGGTCGCTGCCCAAACTGCACTCTTTGATTTCTCTGCTCACGCCGACCGCGATGGGTTGCGATCATTTCTCGATGCCTACGAGGAGGCGACGGTGCTCGTCAACCACGGCGACAACTGTGAGGGATTCGCTGCTGAACTGCGTGACGAGGGGGTTGACGCCAGCGCGCCCGGCGTCGGCGATGACTGCACTGTGGGGTAAGCCAAACGAAACGCTTTACACCACGTCCCCGGTATCGTAGGCTGCGGGCTCGTGGGTTAGCTTGGCCATACTTCGGGCCTTGGGTGCCCGTGACCCCGGTTCGAATCCGGGCGAGCCCATTCAATTCTGCGAACGAAGTGAGTCGTCGTTGCGCTGCTGGTAAGCAATCGGCACGGCTTTTTCGGACTACTACACCAACAGCCAGCAATGCCGCTCTCACGTCGCCGGCTACTGGGCGTACTCGGCTCGGCAGCGACAGCCACAGCCGGCTGTCTCGGAACCGATGAGTCAGCCGCTCCATCAGGGCCGTCAGGCTCGCCACCGGCGCGCCCGGCGACGGCGACAGCGGCCTACACCCACCTACAGGCCAGCGGGAACCGCCTCCTCGCCGGAACCGGCAACGTCGCTGACGCGTCTCCGGTGGAAATCGATGTCGACGGCCGCCCGGCATGGCTACTCGCTACCGGTAAAACCGATAGCTATTGGACGATCGTCACGTCCGACGGTGTCGCCACAACTCACCGTCTCAGTGGCGGCGACAGCGAACTGGTGGTCGACCACGGTACCATTCAACTCCCACCAGTTGGCTACCGTACGACTGGGCCGCCCGAACTCATCACCCGACCGGCGGACTGTGCCGACCACACCCATCCAGTTCCCATCGATGGCGGGCTCTGTTATGTCGCTGCCAACGGCGACGTTGTGCTCTGGCGCGATGCGTCACCGACGCGACTGGCCGTGGCCGCACCGGTTGACGCCCGGCTTGTCGCCGTCGACGACAGCCGGCTGGCGGTCTACGGGGCGAAGACGGATCGATACCGCCACGGCGCGCTCGGCGATCAAACCGAGGCTGGCAGTCTGGCGGTTATCGATACTGCCGCCGAGGGCGTCATAACAACTGTCGAACTCGACGCGCCGACCGTTTTCGAGGGGGTGTCACCGCTGGTGGCTGACCTCGATGGCGACGGTGAAACGGAGCTTGTCACAACCGTCGCTGATTCGACCGATGGTGCGCGGATTCGGGTGTATGATACCGGTGGATCCGAGGTGGCAACAGGGCCGATCTATGGCTCCGGCTGGCGACACCAGCTCTGTGTTGCATCGTTCACCCCGGACGGAACCCGCGAACTCGCTGTCGTCAGAAAACCACACGTCGACCGAACCGTCGAGTTCTACCGCCTCCGCGACGACGAACTTTCAGTCGTCGCCACGCGTGAGGGGTATTCGAGTCACACCTATGGCTCACGGAATCTCGATGGCGGCCTGGCTGGCGATCTCGACGGCGACGGCCAGCCCGAACTACTTGTGCCGACGACCGATCGTTGGACGATCGATGCACTCCGGCGAACTGACGACGGGACTACGCCGGCATGGTCGTTCGATCTCGATGGCCCGCTGACGACGAATCTGACCGGTGTCTCACTCACCGAGGGCCGTGCTGCTGTCGGGGCTGGAACCGCCGACCACGTGCGAGTCTGGCAGGGCTAAGTGTGGGTATTACGGCGTGTATCAACGGTAAGAAAATCTATGTAGCTGCCGAGAATTGTTCGAGCCAGTTCGACGACGATTGACGACCTATGCCAACGCGTAGCTGTCGCCGTTTTTCGAGATCAGGTTCTGCTTCTCAAGACATTTGAGGACGCTGTACAAGGAGATCTTCTTCATATCGAGGCCATTCTGCAGTTCGTTGATTGTCACGGTGCCGTTCATCGACAGGAACAGATACACGAGCTTTGCCCGGGGTGATTCGAGTTCGCCCGGAAGTGCGATCTGCGACGCCGTCTCTGCGATCATATCTTACCCTTGGCTTCGACAATAATAAATGTAGGCTACGTCGTTCGTCGAACCCACACAAACGAGACAAACGCCTGTTTTTCGGGGTCTGAGCTGGTCTCCCCGGTTCGATGTGATCAATCATGACTGATGCTGCAGCCGGTATCGGCCGCCTGTTTCGACTGTCGACGTATTCGTGTGGGATGCTCACATACGACGTGTTTTTCGGCGGTTCGGTGCTGGTGATTACTGAGGTAAGCCGGTTCCGAGTACGTTTTCCATCACCGACAACAACCGGAGGATATGATTCTCCTGAGACGACGGGCTTTGTCTCGTGGGCTGGCTACGAGCGTGGGTTCTCGACACCGGTGACCGTATCCACTCGGCAGGTGGTGTGCCCAACAGTGTGCCATTCAGTATGCGTGGATTGCTTCATCTCGGGCGGCTTCGGCGGCCTCGACGAGTGTCTCCGGGAATGTCGGATGTGCGTGCATTGTGGTCACGATATCGCCAAGCGAGGCCTCCAGTTCGAGGGCCAGCGTCGCCTCGGCGATCGTATCCGAGGCGCGTGCCCCGACGATCCGCACACCAAGCAGTTGTTCGTCGCTGTCGGCGATCACCTTGAGATACCCTGACGTTTTATCGGTCGTCAGCGCGCGACCGGAGGTTGCCATCGGCATCCGACCGACCACCACGTCGTCGTACTGCTCGGTAGCCGCAGCCTCAGACAGGCCGACGGTGGCGACCTCCGGGTCGGTGTACATCACTGTCGGCATGTACTCGGTGTCGACAGCGCGCTCCTCGCCAGCGGCCACCGCGGCGGCGATTTTTCCTTCGTGGGCGGCAACGTGTGCCAGATACGGTGGGCCGGCGGCGTCGCCGATCGCAAGGATGCTGTCGTCGGCCGTCCGAAGCTGGTCGTCGACATCGATGACGCCGTTGTCAGTGTGTTCGATATCGGTGGTAGCGAGCCCCAGACGGTCATATGCGGCGGTTGGCTCCCGGCCGGCAGCGACGACGATGTAATCGCCGGGGAGCCGGATTTCCTCGTCGTCCTGCTCGGCGACGAGGACGGGGCGGCCGTCGTCGTACTCAACGCCCTGGGCCAGCGTCGAGGTGTAGATCTCGTCGTCGTACATCTCGCTGGTCTCCTGAATCGAATCGACGATTTCGGGCTCGAACTGGGTGAGCACGCGGTCGAGGGCTTCGACGATCTTGACGCGCGCGCCGAACTTCGAGAATTTCGTCACTGCTTCCATCCCGATGTAGCCGCCGCCAACGACGACGATCTCGTCGGGCACCTCGTCGACCTGCAGGATCTCTCGGGAGGAGATGACGCCTTTCTGGTCGTATTCGAGGCCAGGGATCTCGATGGGATCGGAGCCGGTAGCGATGATCGCCGTCTCGAAGGTGATCGGTTGCGGCTCGTCGTCGCTGGTGCCGCTATCATTGTCGACGTGAAGTGTATTCGAGTCCGCGAACCGAGCGGTGCCTTCGATCACTTCGACGCCGTGGTGATCGAGGCTATCGAGGACTTGCTGATCGAGTGTGTCGATCACGCTGTCCTTCCAGTCTTGGATGGCGTCGAAATCGACATCGACCGGGCCGGTTTTGATGCCGAGGGCGTTCCAGTGGTCGATATCCTTCTGGAAGCCGGCGGCGTGGATCAACGCTTTCGCGGGGATACAGCCGTGGTTGAGACAGACGCCGCCGACGGTTTCGCGCTCGACGAGGACGACATCGAGGCCCTTCTGTGCGCCGCGGATGGCTGCGGTGTAGCCGCCCGGCCCGGCACCGATGACAGCGAGATCGGTCATTGTTGGCATTAGTCATGCTACGATTCGGATCACAATAGTAGTTCGTCACGATCGACCGCTCAGAAGGTCGTATTTTCACCAGAATTTCACTGGTCATGGAAGGCTTGGTAACGAGAACGCAATTTTAGAATATAGCCGTTTGTACTCCAAACTATTTTGTCATTTTTGACCGAATATTACCTCATCCTACTGTTATGAACGTACCTGGGCCAAGTGCTTTCGCACAAGGACGAGAGGAGATTTGGTTGTGGCCATCCGCTGTGACGGCATATTATCTCACACTCCATGATTCGTTTCTGGGCCTAATCCTGTTTCTTGTGTCAATCCCTGCAGGTGCTATTTTTTACACATTACACGGGACAATACGCGATATTGTAGATGAGCAGAAGCAAATTAGCCGCAGAAAGACTCAGCAATCACGAGGCAACAAAACAGACCCCTCAGAGATCGCCATTAATGCATGGGGTGATGCATTTGACACTCTTTTCCCTTCTCACCCAGCCACTCAAATCATAGTTACTTTCGGGATGCTAATTGGAATTCTACTGTTTATTTTGTCTTTTATATGGTTGTCTAAGAGAATAATTGTCTCCTATCCGCCGACAATAACAGAAATTGGTTTAATTTCACTTCCAATACTATCAGTATCGATTATAGGTGCGAAGCTTTTGTGGAACTCTTAATATCCACAACCGCATCCAACAACACTTATCCGCGGCTGTCGGTTTCCCAAATTCATGAGCGAACTCGCTGTCGTCCTGCCGGACGGCTCCGAACTGAGCGTGCCCGAAGGGGCAACGTTGGAGGATGTGGCCTACGAGATCGGCCCCGGCCTCGGCGACGACACCGTTGCCGGCAAGATCGAAGGCGAATTAGTCGACAAAGCGACGCCCGTCTCCGACGGCGACCGGATCGAGATCGTCACCGACCAAAGCGACGAATACCTCTCTGTGTTGCGACACTCGGCGGCTCACGTCTTTGCACAGGCTCTGCTGCGACTGTACGACGACGCCAAACTCACCATCGGCCCGTGGACTGAGGAGGGCTTCTACTACGATATCACCGGTGTCGATCTCGACGAGGATGACCTCCGAGAGATCGAAGATGAGATGCAGGAGATCATCGACGCCGACTACGATATCGAACGCGTCGTCTACGACCGCGACGAGGCCGTCGCAAAGTACGAAGGCGACAACGAGTACAAGCTCGATATCCTCGGCCGGGAAGCCGACGAGGCGGAGGTTTCCTTCTACGAGCAGGCCGAGTTCGAGGATCTCTGTCAGGGCCCCCACGTCGAGTCGACCGGCGAGATCGGCGCGTTCAAACTCCTCAACATCTCGTCGTCCTATTGGCGCGGCGACGAGGAAAACGACACCCTGACTCGCGTTCACGGCACAGCTTTCGAGAAAGAATCCGATCTCGAAGACTTCCTCACGATGCGCGAGGAGGCCAAAGAGCGCGACCACCGCAAACTCGGTCAAGAACTCGATTTATTCTCCATTCCGACCGTCACCGGCCCTGGCCTGCCGCTGTATCACCCCAACGGCAAAACCATCCTCAAAGAGCTTGAGGACTACGGCGAGTCGATGAACGAGGAGTACGGCTACGAGTACGTCGAGACGCCACACCTCTTCCGAACGGAACTCTGGAAGCAGTCGGGGCATTACGACAACTACGTCGACGACATGTTCCTGCTCGACGTGAACGACGAGGAGTACGGCCTCAAGCCGATGAACTGCCCCGGCCACGCGACAATCTTCGAGCAAAACTCCTGGTCATACCGCGATCTGCCCGTCCGCTACGCCGAAAACGGCAAAGTCTATCGTAAGGAGCAGCGCGGCGAACTCTCGGGGCTCTCCCGCGTCTGGGCGTTCACCATCGACGACGGCCACCTCTTCGTCCGGCCCGAACAGATTGAATCGGAGGTCAACGACATCATGGCGATGATCAACGACGTGCTGGAGACGTTCGACCTCGACTACGAGGTCGCTCTCGCCACGCGACCAGAGAAATCAGTCGGCGGCGACGAGATCTGGGAAAAGGCCGAGTCCCAACTCGAAAGCGTCCTCGAAAGTGCGAACATGGACTACGAACTGGAGGCCGGCGACGGCGCGTTCTACGGCCCGAAGATCGATTTCGCCTTCACTGACGCGCTGGGTCGCAAGTGGGACGGGCCGACCGTCCAACTCGATTTCAACATGCCCGAGCGATTCGATCTCTCCTACACCGGCGAAGACAACGAAGAACATCGCCCGGTGATGATCCACCGCGCGCTGTACGGCAGTTTCGAGCGGTTCTTCATGGTGCTCATCGAGCATTACGACGGGAAGTTCCCGCTGTGGCTCGCACCCGAACAGGTTCGTATTCTGCCGATCAGCGACGACGAACTCGGCTACGCTCACCGCCTGAAAAACGACCTCGAAGCCGCCGATTTCCGCGTCGACATCGAGGATCGCTCCTGGACGCTCGGCCGGAAGATCCGCGAGGCACAGGACGACCGGGTGCCGTACATGCTCGTCGTCGGCAGCGACGAGGCCGAGGCCGGTACTGTCTCAGTCCGGGATCGCAAGGAGCGCGAACAGCAGGATATCGAGCTTGAGACGTTCATCGACCACCTCAGCGACGAGCGCGACGAGAAACGCGAGGAACCGGACTTCCTCGACTGACCCCTTACGGTTCGACCCAACCGCGCCGCGGCGTTTATTCGACTCCCACCCCTCAACCAAGGTATGCGCGCCGTCAGATTCCATAGCCACGGTGGCACCGACGTACTCCAGGTAGACGAACTCGACCGCCCCGAACCGGCGGCCGACGAGGTGCTGATCGCCGTCGACGGTGCAGCGGTCAACCCCGTCGACACCTACTTTCGAGAGGGATCCTACGAGCCGTTCACGCTGCCGATGATCCCCGGCATCGACGCCGCCGGCGAGGTTGTTGCCGTCGGCAACGATGTAACCGGCTTCAGCGGGGGCGACGCGGTCATGGCCACCGGCATCGGCAAGGATCACTACGGCGGCTACGCCGAGTACACCGCGATCCCCGACGACCGAGTCGTCACCCTCCCTGAGGGCGTCGACACCGTTGCCGCCGGCGCGGCGGGCGTCGCCGCCGTCACGGCATGGCGCGCACTGATCGACCACGCTGATCTCCAACTCGGCGACTGGTGTCTAATTCACGGTGGCTCCGGTGGCGTCGGCCACGCGGCCGTCCAAATCGCGGCCGCCGCGGGCGCACAGGTGATCACAACCGCCAGCCCGCAGTATCACGACGAGCTTGGCGATCTTGGCGCGGATCACGTCTTCGACTACCACCGTGATGATCTCGCCGACGCAGTCCTCGATGCCAGCGACGGCGGTGTCGACGTGGTTCTCGATCACCGCATGCACGAGTACCTCCAGTTCGATGCCGACGTGGCCGCTACCGGCTGTCGGGTTGTCGGAATCGGCGAAAAGGAGCAGTCGGTCGGCTTCAGCCAGTCTTCAGCCGTCCGTGGGAAGGATCTGCAGCTGACGCTGATGAGCATGTTCAACACGCCCGATCTGCGAGACCCGCTCCGGAACGTAGCGCGACTGCTGGCGTCAGGTGAGCTGGATATTGAGATCGCTCAGCAGTACGACCTTGACGGCGCAGCCGAGGCTCAGCGTGCGGTGCTGGCGGAGAGCTTCCTCGGCAAACTCGTTATCACCCCCTGAACGGGCGGGCGGCTATAGTACCAAACTCAGTTGACGACGAACGCGTATCCCGCCGCGGCCCCGCCGATGAGCCCGCTGGCAACGAGGGTTGCCCAGGGATGGAATTCCAGCCAGTCGTACTGTGTCGGGAAGCTGTAGATAACCCCCGACGGAAGCAGCAGCGTCCAGGCAGCTGTCAGCCCAAAGATAGCCAGCCCAACCGCGAGCATGATCCCGGCGACAAGCGTCGGATCAGCCTGCCCACGGACACCTGAGAGGAAGATCACAACCCCCAGGATGGCCAGAAAGATCCCGCCGGTGAGACCGAACGGGCCAGCCCCATAGTAGGCACCCAACAGCTCCGTCTGTCCGGTGATAAGCACATACGGCGCGGCGGCGACCACGGTAAAGACGAGTGACGCCACGGCTCCGAGATACGGCAGCATGCGATCCGGCTCCATACCACCGTCTCGGCCGCCCGTCCTGTTAAATCGCCCGAGATGGGTTGGAAGGGAAATCGGTAACTACCCCGCCGTGAGAGACGTGGTATGGATCGCGTTGCGATCGTCGGCGCGTCGATGACCCAGTTTGGCCAACGCGAGGGCTGGATCCGCGAGCTACTCGCGGAAGCCGGCCAGGACTGCTTGGCCAACGCTGAAATCGACGGCGACGACCTTGAGCATCTCTACGTATCGAATATGGCCAGCGGTGAGTTCGAGGGCCAGACCGGCATCGCCAACGCCGTCGCCCACGACCTTGACGCACTCCCCGCGTACACCGCCAGAATCGACCAGACAAGCTCCTCCGGCGGCGCGGGCGTCTACAGCGCGTGGCAGTCCGTTGCGTCCGGTGCCAGCGATCTCACCCTCCTCATCGGCGGCGAGAAGATGACCCACCGCACGACCGCCGAGGCGACCGACGTGATCGCCTCGCTGACCCACCCCACGGAGTACAAACACGGCGTCACCCTGCCCTCCTTTGCTGGGCTGACCGCCCGGCGATACCTCCACGAGTACGACGCCCCACGCGAAAGTCTCGCCAAGGTCGCCGTCAAAAATCACAAAAACGGCGTCGACAACCCACACGCCCAGTTCCAGAAGGAGGTCGATCTTGAGACCGTCATGGAATCGCCGATCGTCGCCGACCCGCTGCGACTCTACGATTTCTGCCCCATTACCGACGGCTCAGCCGCCCTCTTGCTGTGTCCCGAGTCGGTCGCCAGCGAGTACGCCGATGACTACGCGGTGATCTCCGGCATCGGCGGCGCGACCGACACCCACGTTGTCCACGAGCGTGAGGATCCAACAGTAATGAACGGCGTCGTCGACTCAAGTGCGATCGCCTACGAGCAGGCCGGCCTCAGCCCCGACGATATCGATGTGGCCGAACTCCACGACATGTTCACGATTCTCGAATTCCTCCAATCGGAGGGGCTCGGCTTTTTCGAGCAGGGCGAGGGCTGGAAAGCCGTCGAGGAGGGTGTCACCGACCGCGACGGCGAACTCCCGATCAACACCTCCGGCGGCCTGAAATCGAAGGGCCATCCCCTCGGTGCCAGCGGTGTCGCCCAAGTATATGAGATCTACAAACAACTCACCGGCACCGCCGGGTCGCGACAGGTCGAGGCCGAGACTGGGCTTGCCTGCAACGTCGGTGGCTTTGGCAACTGTGTGATTACGACGATCATGGAGGCAGGCCAATGAGCGAGCACCAGGATACCCACGACGCCGAGAGCGACGAGCAGCCGCCGATGGAAGCCGCCCGCTACCCCGACGGGTCGATCCTCTATCCGGCGCATCCGCTTGGCCCCGATGGCCAAGAGCCGGTCGAGATGGTCGACCTCAGCGACTACCATGCAACCGTCGTGACGTGGACAACCTCGACGGCGACACCACCGGGCGTCCGCGAGCCGAACCACCTCGCTATCGTCGAGTTCCACGTCGACGGCGAATCGGTGCGGGCGATCGGTCAGCTGACGGACGGCGATGTCGAGATCGGCGACACCGTTGAACCGGTCTACGCTCCGGAGCTCCGCGATCCCGACGCCGGAATACGGGAACCCGAAAGCCAGTCGTGGGACGGCTATCGGTTCCGCCCGGTCGAGTAACCAGGTCGCGTCGGTGTCGTCGTCTTCCGTCGAGCTGTCCGGCTTCTCATCACGCTCCGCGTCGTCGATCGCCTGTTCGGCCTCATCGAGTTCGTCTTTGATCGATTCGAGTTCGGCGTCGACATCCACCTCAGGGCCGTCGTCGCTGGTGGGCTGTTGGCTGTCCGCGTCGTCGCTCTTGTCTTCCTCTCGTGTTGCGGCCGCGCCATCGTCACTCACGTCGATGAGGACACCACCACCGCCGGCGGTATCGCTGTCGGTGGTCGGCTGGCGGTGGCCATCCTGTCGCTGCTTGTCGCGGTGATCGCTGACGGTTTGCTCGGCGTCTCTGAGCCGGCGTTCGATCTCGCCGGTCAGCTCGCGGGCATCAGTAATGAGATCGCGAGACTCGGCGTTCTCGGGGAGGTCGGCTTCGGACAGCGCGGTGCGAAGTTCCGTCAACGCGTCGGCAAGCTGTCGTCCGGCCTCGCTGCCAACCTCGTCAAGTCGGCCCCGAGCGGCAGCCCCTCCTCGCGGGCAGCGCGTTCGGGATCGGCCAACCGGAGCGTCCGCCGCAGCAACTCAAGTGAGCGGATCGTCGCCTCAAGGATCGCAATCAGTGTCGGGATGGTATACTGCTCGGTAAACCGAAGCAACTCGCTCAGTTGTGGGGGCTGTGGTGGCCCGCGGCGACCTTGGTCGCGAAGCTCACCTCGGAGGTCTGTGAGCGTCGCCTCGAGGTCGTCAAGCTGGGCCGCCAACTCATCGCGATCCGGCGGATCAGATGGGCTGTCTGCGGGTGGACTCATAACATCCTGTTGGGTCGCAGGTCTGTTAAGACTGTGGCACCCTCTCTCGGGGGTGGGCAATCTGCTTCACAAAAGTTGTCTGGTCAGCTATGAATCACTCGGCCGCCGTTGACAATTCTCAGACCGGCTGGCTATCGCTGACTATAGCCATCTCATACAGCAGTTTTGGGTAGTTCGAACGACGCCGAGCCACTGTCGCGCTCCGGTGCGTTGACCCGGTTTTTATCCTTCTCGGACACGTATTAGTGGTGTATTAATGGCCGCACCGTGGACGACTTCCGCCGGCGTTGCCTACATGGGGCTGTTTTTCCTCAGCGGGCTCGCCTGTTTTGCCTCGATTCCGCGCGCCCGCAGCTTCAACGATGCTGAGATGCGGTATGGGCTGGTCGGCTTGCTTGCGACGACCGGTATCTGGGCGATCCTCAAAACGGCGTTTTTTGTTGTTCCCGCGCCCCTTCGAGAGGCAACCTACATTGTCGGCCTCATCTCAGGGTTTGCGACCGTCTGGGCGTGGCTATACTTTGCGTCCGCCTACACCGGTCGGTCGCTCCACAAAAATACGATACTCCGCCGGCTTGGTATGGCTGTCTTCCTTACGATCGTCTCGATCAAGCTCACGAACCCGCTTCACGGCCTCTACTTTACGACGACGCCGGTGACAACGCCGTTCCGCTATCTGGCGATCGATCACGGGATCGTCCACTGGATCTCAACAAGCCTGGCGTATGTGCTTGCCGCCGTCGGCCTGTTCATGATCTTCGAACTGTATGTCGAGTCAGGGTACGACACCAAACCGCTGGGGGTCTTGACGGGGCTGCTCGCTCTTCCTGTCACGCTTGATCTCGTTGCGATTGCGACCCCGCAGTTGATCAACTTCATCTATGCCCCGATCGGCGTTGCCGCCTTCGCGATCGGCACGCTGTTCATCTTTGGCGAGCAGTTCTTGGCTGTTCGGACAACCGCCCAAGGCGATGAGGCGGCGATCATCCTTGATACCCGCGACCGGATTCAGGACTACTCGCCGGCTGCCGAAGCCGCCTTTCCCGAACTAGCGGATTCGACCGGCGAATCACTTGCCGACGTGCTTCCGTTGGTCGCCGCCACCCGCGAAAGCGACGACGAACAGATCGTTGCCCGTGACAGCAGTGAGGGGACGGAATACTATCTTGTTTCCCCGCGATCGATGACTCTCGGCGATTCGGCAGTTGAGGTCTTAGCCCTCACTGATGTCACGGATCTCGAACGACAGCGACGTACGCTCATCGAACGAGAGCGCGAACTCGATGAACGAACCGAGTTGTATCGGGCGGTCATCGCCGCCAGCTTTGCGTTCGTGTTTCGGATCGATCTTGCTGGTCGATTCAAATTTGTCTCTCCCTCGGTCGAGGACTTTCTTGGATACGAGCCTGCTGAGCTCACCGGCGAGCCGATGTCGATACTCGGGACTGATGATGAGACGATCGAATTAGCTGAGGACTACTTCACAGAGGTCACAAACGGCGAATCAATCCAGGTGCGTGATCTGCCGATCGCAACGCATTCCGGTCGGACGGTGTATGTTGATATCCGAGCCGTCCCAATCTATGAGGCTGGTATCGATCCGGAATCGCGAACGCCGGAACATATCGTCGGTGCCCAGGTGATGGTTCGAGATGCCAGTGATCGTCGCCAACGGGAGGGGCTCATCAGTGTCATTAACCGCGTGTTGCGACACAACGTCCGCAACAAGCTCACCGTGATCAACGGCTACGCCGAGTTGTTGGCGACGGAGTTGGACGGCGACGACGCATCGAAGGCCGAACAGATCGTCGAGACCGCCGACCGACTGCTCGATCTTACTGAGTCCGCACGCCGTATTGAGGCCAACCGTGAACTGTCTCCGGAGTTGGAAACGGTCGATCTTGCACCGATCTTAGAGCAGGCGATCGACCAACTCACCACCCGGTATCCCGAGGCGTCGGTGACGACCGAGATCCCAGCGTCTGCGATCGCAACAACGTTGCCACGGATCGAGACACCGCTGTGGGAACTGCTCGAAAACGCCGCTGTCCACGGTGGCGAACAACCGGCGATCCACCTGCTGTCGATGAAACCGACGACCAACTTCGGATCACGATCAACGATGATGGCCCAGGGCTGCCGGAGGATGAACGGCAGGTGTTGGCTGATGGGAAAGAGGATCCGCTCGTTCACGGCCAGGGGCTTGGTCTGTGGCTTACCTACTGGATCATAACGACCCTCGACGGCGAGATCACCGTTCCAAAATCACAGCAGGGAACGACGATCGAGATTCGACTCCCGGTTCCATCGGCACCAGCATAGCGGATTGATCAATCGTGCGCTGGCGCTGCTGTCGATCGCTGTTCGCTGGCGGGATGTTAGGCCGACCAAAACGTATATGCCTTTAGGCCTACCTAAGACGGTGTATGGAAACCACCGACACGACCGGGCCGGAAACTGACCCTGACGCGGCCGCTGACACGCCGCGTGTGACGGTCTGTAACGCGACGCCTGAGCGAACTGTGTTTACCGAGGATGGCAACGCTGACGGCTGGATCGCCACCGACTACAGCGTCTCTATCCCGCGATAATCTGTCTGTTTCTGTTGTCAGTGCGTATGGCGAGCTTGTGACCTGGTAGGCAGTTGTCGTGACTGGATGGTTGTTGTGACTGAGCGTTTTCGGGTAGTCGTGACTGTGTGTCGCGTCCGCCTTCGTTGTGACTGTGGTTGCTGTGCGTTCGGGGAAAAACGAGTGGCCGCGGTGGTCGTTAGTTGCTCGCCGAGTCGACGAGCGTGTCGTCTTCGAGGTAGTGTTCGATGTGGTGGGCGTCTTCCTCGATGCCGACGAGGATCTCCTTGAGGATGTGTTCGGTCGTCGGATCGCCGAGGTTCGCCGCCAGTTGGATGTGGTCGCGCATCCCCTCGATGATGGTGGCGTACGCCTCCATATCGTTCTGCAGGGAGGTACGGATATCGTGGACATCCTCACCTTCGAACTCGATGGTGGCGTGTTCCTCTTGGTTGGCCGGGCCGGCGATCGGGACACCGCCGATGGCCTGGGCGCGTTCGGCGATCATGTCCGCACCGGCTTCCATATTCTCGTAGGCTTCTTGGAGGAACACGTGGATGTCACGGAACTCCGCACCCTCGACGTTCCAGTGGTGTTTATGGAGTTGGTGATACAGCACGTAGGCGTTGGCGAGATCCGTGTTCAGCGCGTCGACGATCTGCTCGGCTTTGTCGGCGTCGAGACCGAGGGCCTCCGATTCTTCGATCTCGTCGTACTGCTGGCGAACTGTCTGTTGGGTACTCATAGCAACTATTTGTTCGGCTGCCACCCACTTAACTATTTGGGATATAGAAATACGTTTTTCGATTTCAAAAACTATTGTTTGCAAAAGTAGCGAACTCTAACAGCACAGACAGTCGTGAAGTCGGTGTTCTCGATCCCTCGTCCGCTCCAGAATGCCCTGTTGGTATCCACTTCACTGGATACGTGTCGCTGTTCCCGTACCGATGTATTCATACTTACACAATCTCGAAACGGTGGTATGAACCGTGCTGAGAAGGCAGCCCTCCAGCTACAGGCCGTTGCTGTCCTGCGGATGTTGAAAACCGATCGCACCTACGCGGAGCTTTCTGCGGAAACTGGACTGCCGGAAGGCGATCTCAACCGATACGTCAACGGCCACGTCCTCCCCGGGGTCGACCGCGCCGAAGCGATCGTCGGCGAGATCGGCCGGGAGGCCGTCGCACGGGAACTCCGCTCTCGGGTTAGCGTCGACGACGAGGGGTACGTCGACAACTCGGCGGTCGTCTTCGATCAGTCGTTTCTCGACCGCGTCGCGCCGGTCGCTGCCACCAGCGTTGGCTTCGAGCGGCCGGATGTGGTGCTGACCGCCGCGACCGACGGCATCACCCTTGGAGCGGCGATGGCATCATACTTCGATGCTCGGCTGGCTTACGCCAAGAAATCCAAGGAGACCGCCGTCGAGGAGTTTATCGAAGCCCGCCAGCGACTCTCCTCGGGGATCGAACTCACCTACTATCTGCCGGCTGCCGGACTCGCTGCGGGTGAATCGGTGCTCATCGTCGACGATCTGATCCGCTCGGGGGAAACCCAGGAGTTGCTGTTGGATATCGCCGCCCAGGCTGACGCCGATGTCGTCGGTGTCTTCACGTTGATCGCTGTCGGCGACGAGGGGCTGGCCCGCGCCCGCGAGCGCACTGACGCGCCGGTGGCGGCGTTGACGACCGTTGAGTAGATTGTGGGTCGGCGATCAGTCGCCTGCTCGATAGTTCGTTTCACAGGATATCACGATCCTTCATCGATATTCGACAGCGATCTAGTAGTTCACCACACAATTATGCGAATTTTTAAGTCAGTGTCGCAAGCAACCGCTACATACCACAAATGGGACTTAACTCGTTTTTCGACCTCGACGATCACGACACCGATGTCAACTCAGAGGTGATCGCCGGCGCGACAACGTTCCTCGCGATGGCTTACATCATCGTCGTCAACCCGACGGTGTTGTCGAACGCGATCAGCATCGAGGGGTACAGCGACCCAGAGGTCTTCCAGATGATCGCCATCACAACGATCCTTGCCTCGGTGGCCGCGATGCTGGTGATGGCACTGTACGCCAATCGGCCCTTCGGCCTTGCGCCGGGATTGGGGCTGAACGCCTTCTTTGCGTTTACCGTCGTTCTCGGCTTAGGTATCCCGTGGCAGACGGCGCTCGCCGCCGTCTTTGTTGAAGGGATCATCTTCATCGTGTTGACGGCCATCGGCGCACGAGAATACATTATCAACCTCTTCCCCGAGCCCGTCAAGTTCGCTGTCGGTGCGGGGATCGGTGTCTTTCTGCTGTTTATCGGCTTACAGGAGTTTCAGGTGATCGTCAACGATGATGCGACGCTGGTGACGCTCGGCTCGGTCGGCTCGAACCCGGTGGCCATCCTCGGGTTGTCGGGCGTTGTGCTGACGTTGCTGCTCTGGGCTCGCGGGGTAACCGGCTCGATCATCATCGGCATCCTCACGACCGCGATCGCCGGCTGGGCACTCACCCTCGGCGGCGTCGTTGACCGCGGCGTGCTTGTCGACGAATCGGTGCTGTCGGCGGTCGAACAGCAGGGCGTCCTCGGCGTGATTACGGGGATTCAGTACGACATCACACCGCTGGCCGGCGCGTTCATCGACGGGCTCTCGGCGGTCGAACCACTCACCTTCGGCTTCGTTGTGTTGACGTTCTTTTTCGTGGATTTCTTCGACACCGCCGGGACGTTGATCGGGATCGCTCAATTCGGCGACTTCCTCGATGAAAACGGCGAACTCCCGGAGATGGACAAGCCGCTGATGGCCGACGCCGTCGGCACAACCGTCGGCGCGATGCTCGGCACCTCGACGGTGACGACCTACATCGAGTCCTCGACCGGTGTCGAAGCCGGCGGCCGCACGGGATTGACCACGCTTGTCGTCGCCGGGCTCTTTCTGTTGATGATCCCGTTTGTTGCTATCGCCTCGGCGATCCCGAGTTACGCCTCGTTTATCGCGCTGGTGATCGTCGGCATCATCATGTTTGAGGGCGTTATCGACATCGACTGGCGCGATCCGGCGTGGTCGATCTCGGCGGCCCTGACGATCACGATCATGCCGCTGACGTACTCGATCGCCGACGGACTGGCCGCCGGAATCATCAGCTACCCGCTGGTGAAGGCCGCCTCGGGTGAAGCCGATGATATCCGGCTTGGACAGTGGCTCTTGGCAGCGGTACTGATCGTCTACTTCTATATTCAGACCAGCGGGATGCTGCTGTAGCCGGGGCTGCTTTCTTTTGGTCTCCTTGTGATCCCGTGCTGAGACGGTGATCTGCCCCGTTAGAAGCGTGCGACGCGTTGCAGGACTGCACCAGACCGCTTTTGCGCGATTGCTTCATTGCCACACGTATGTCAAACACCGCTGCAACGTCGATTCCTACAGGAATTCAGTGGCCTACCAACACACTTGGGTACGTCGCTATCATCGCTGCCATCATCACCGGCGTCCTTCACCTGCTGGCTGTCACCAGAGCCATCCAGTTCAGCCAGACGCTTGCGATCTTGTTCGCGCTCAACGGGCTGGGCTTTCTGGGTGGGATCGGGGTCTACCTCACCCGCTACTGGCGGCGCTCACTGTTCCTTGTCGCCGCGGCGTATTCGATCATCACGATCCTCGCGCTGTTTGCGTTTCAGGGCTGGAGCGTCGAGGCGTTCTACATGGGCGGAAGCCTCAACCCGATTGCTGTGATCAGCAAGGTCGCCGAGGCGGTACTTGCGGGCAGCGCGCTCGTGTTGTACAGCCAAGCTGACGCCTGACTGCGGCCGTCGCAGTGGATCCGACGCCGCCGAACCAGCAGCGATCTCGCGTTCGGGACGCTTTCGCACACAACACCAGTGGCTTCATTTGCCTCCCGACCGTAGGACGGCCGATGTCAGACCTCATCCTCTATGAACTACCGGGCTGTCCGTACTGTGCGAAAGTCATCTCAAAACTCGACGACCTCGGGCTTGCGTATGAGTCCCGAGAGGTGCCGCGCTCACACAGCGAGCGCACCGAGGTCAAGGAGGTCAGCGGCCAAACCGGTGTGCCGGTGTTGATCGACGATGAACACGATATCGACGGGATGCCCGAAAGCGACGATATCGTCGCCCATCTCGACGAACACTACGCCTAAGCTTCAGGTTCGGCCGCTCGTTCTTGGATCAGTTCGCGGATCGATTCCGGATCAGACATGCCGGCCAGTTCCTCACAGGAGACGATCGCTGTCCCGCCGACTGACTCGCGTTTCGTCTGTTCGGCCGTGAAGTACACCGACCGCGTTTTCGTGACACGACCGATCGAGCCCATGAGCTCGGCGCGTTTTTCCGCGCTTTCGGTAAACGATGAGTGGCCGGTCAACACATCGCTGGCTCGCCGGTCGGTCGCCTTGCTGACGGCCTTAAACGGCGAGCGCGTCGTCGGATGCACGTCGAAACCGGCCTCTGCAAGCACCGTCAACACGTGTTCGTCGTCGGGGTCGGCGTCGGGCTCATCCGGGACGGGGTCAGCGTCGTGGACGTCTTCCGCGCCATCAAGCACGGAGACCGGATTCGAGAACGGCTGATCAAACAGCTCCTCCAAGTGGATCGCCACCTCGATCGAGGCGTTCATCCCATCCTCGTACTTTGAGACGGTTCGCCGAGAGACGCCGAGTTCGGTCGCCAGCCGGCCGAGACTCCAGCCGCGTTCCTCGCGTTCGTCGGCCAAGAGGTCGCCGTCGATGCTGACGTAGAGGCCGCCGGGAGCGGCGTAGATCAGCGGCGGAACTTCTTCGACGAACAGGTCGTAGGCGGTATCGGGGTTGAACACCGGGACGCCGTGGCGGAAGTAGACGACGCCGGGTTTGAGGTCCTCGTTGCGCGTTCGCAGGCCGATCACCATCGGCGTCGCCGAGAGATATTCGCCGAGTCGGCGGAGCTCAGCACCGGTTTCGGGATTGAACGCGTCGATATTGCCGAGTACCTTCAACAGCACGAGATCGTCCCCGCGGCGAGCCGCGAGATCGAAGCTTTTCGGTCGGACGGAACACCGGTCGCTGACAAGGAAGTCGGCGTCCTCCAGCATCGCGGTGATATTGCCGACCAGTGCTGTCCGTGACATAGCCGAAGCAGTAAGTTATCACATATATACGTTGCGGCACCGACAGCCAGCCGTCGGCGTCACGTCAGTTGATTTCTGTGTTCACAGCACCGATACGATTATATATAAACTGGCTCGGCCGACCCGAAACCGATTTTCGCCCCGCGGCGGTACAGCCGGCGATGACCATCATCGGGCTCGACGACACCGACTCCCGAACGCGGGGGATGTGTACGACCTACCTCGCCGCCCGAGTAGCCGAGGCCATCGTCGACGCTGGCGGGCAGGTCACCCGCACGCTGCTCGTTCGACTGAACCCGGCCGTCGAGCACAAAACGCGGGGCAACGCCGCGTTGGCGATCCACACCGATCTCTCGGTCACCGAAGCGACCGAGCTTGCTGTCGATCACATCGCGTCCCTCGCTGTCGACGCCGACGCCCGAACGAGCCCCGGGCTCGTTGTCGCCGATGACGACCCCGAGAGCGTGCCCGAGGCCGTCGCCGATTTCGCCGCGCGCGCCATGGGCGATCAACTCAGCCTCGCCACCGCGGTCGATATCGCCGACGCGGCGGGCTACGAGCATCGCGGCTGGACAGGTGAAGGCTGCGACGTGGCTGGCCGCGGCCGGATCGGCGCGCTAGCGGCTGTCGGCGCATGGGCGGCCGTCGATGAGTGGACGTACGAACACATCACCTACCGCGAGTTTGATCGTTGTGGCTCCCCCGAGAGGTCGATCTCGACTCCGTCTTTGCGGCCGCCGACCGCGGCTATCCGACCGTCTGGGATACCGTCGATCGTGAGGCGGGCCAGGCAGTCTGCGTGCCAAACGCCCCCGGCCCGATCCTCTATGGGATCCGTGGTGACGACCCCGATGCTGTCGCCCGTGTTGCCGGCGCGATCGACAGCGAAGCAGTCGAACGAACTCGCTGTTTTGTGACGAACCAGGGAACCGACCTGCATCTCCAGGCAGGTACACTTGCCTCCCTGCAAGACGGCGTGGCCTCCCGTGTCGACGGCGTCGTTACCGAGCCACCGGAAACACGAGAAGGCGGCCACGTGTTCTTCACACTCGGCTCGGAAACTGGTGACGACGCTGACGACACGAGCACTGACGCGACCGCTGACTGTGTCGCCTTTGAGCCGACGAAACGGTTCCGCGACCGGGTGCGTTCGCTTCGAACCGGCGACCGGCTCACGGTCTGTGGCGAGTACAGCGACGGCACGATCAAACTCGAAAAGTTCGCAGTTCGGGCACTCCACCGTACCGAGCGGGTGACGCCGACCTGTGATGGCTGTGGTCGACGGATGAAGTCAGCCGGCCGCGGGCAGGGGTATCGGTGCCGGGACTGCGGCACGTCGGCCCCTGGGAAGGTCACCCGACAGATCGATCGAGCACTGGAGCAGGGCTGGTATGAGGTGCCGCCGTCTGCGCGTCGCCACATCGCTAAACCGCTCGTTCGCGGCGGGTTCGATGCGCCGACACATCCAGAACGATAGGTGGAGCGGGACTCGACTACGCGGCCGTGGTGCCGTAGGCGGCGATGACCGTCTCGATACGGTTGGCCAATACATCCATATCGGCGGCGGCGTGGTCGCCCTTGTAGACAAACTCGGTGACACCGTTGTCGACGGCGTCGCTGGCGATCGGTTCGAGTTCCTTGCCTGTTAGGAGGATGATCGGGACGGACGGCTCGGTGCCCGATTTGTTGAGCGAGCCAGCAAACTCGATGCCGGTCTCATCCGGGAGCTCGTAGTTGACAACGATCACATCGAAGCTATTGGTTTTGAGGCAGGTTCGTGCCTCGCTGGCTGTTTCGACCGCCGTCAGATTCATGCCGTGGTTCGATTCCAGCGCGTCGACAACCCGCATCGACATGAACTCGCTGTCCTCGACTAGCAGTACCTTGGGTGCGGTCATCCCTGTGGCTCCTCGGGGGTTCCCGGCCCGCTGTCGTGCCCTGTGTGTTGGTGATGTATCATCGCCCGGAGACTCCGTTGGCGATCCTATGTGTCCCGACTACTTATTTTTGCGTCTCTGTGGGTTGTTTTTCGCTGACTGAGTCGACGGTCACAGCTGATCGACACCACGACGACGGGATCAGTAGCTGTCGACGTTGGTACCGACCGAACAGACGTACTCGCCGCTGGCGACTTGTGGGAGTCGTCGTGACCGCCAGAGAATGCCGCTGTTGTCGGCCGTGGCTTCGGCTTTGACCTGACCGAAGGTGTCGGTGACCGCAAACAGCGTGTCGCCGGCGTCGATACGCTCGCCGAGATCGGCACGGTACTCGACCAGCCCGCCGACCGACGCGCCGTACTGATCGAACCGCTTGGCTCTGGTCTGTCGCTCCATCGAGGGCCCGCCGTCAAGAAACTCGTAATGCCGGAGGACATTGTAGACTCCTCCACGCCGGCTTGCACGCTCTCGGGGTCGAAGCCGACCGAGCCGCCGAGTTCAGGGTCGACAGTCGGAATCCCCTCATCCGGGGCGACGCGGGCGAGTTGCCCCTCTGGGCCCTTCTGATCGAGGACGTAGCCGCAGTTGAACACCTTCGCCAAGCGGAGACACTCGCTGTGCATCGTGTGTCGCCGACCACACCGCACCCGCACCTCGTTGATCATGCGACTGGTCGAGCCCTGGTGGAGATCCAAGATCAGATCCGCTGTTTTGGCGACCTCGAAGACGGCGTCGGCGATACGCTCGCTGGCGGTACCCTCGCTATCGCCGGGGAACGTCCGGTTGAGCTTGCGATCGTCGATCGGGTTGCGGTGTTCGGCAACCTGAAAGCCATGGTAGTTGACGATGCCGACGATCATGATCTCGCCAGCAAGCTCGGCCGGATCAAGCTGTGGCACCACCTCTCGAATGACACCAAGCCCGTTGAGCTCGTTGCCGTCGCTGACCGCCTGCAGATAGAGCCGCTTGCCGTCGTCGGCCCCGTTGATGACCGCAACCGGGAGCCGCGCCGGACTGCCGTCGCGGGTCTCACCGACCGCCAGCCGGCCGGTGTCGATCGCTCCGGGATCGGCCGCGGCGGTTCCGAGCGTAATCGTCATTGGCGAACGGAGGGACGCCCCGTTCTTTAGCGGTTCGATCCCACGTGAGCACACTGATCGTGGTATCGACTCTCACGCTATCATTTTGCCGTACTGGGCTGATGGGGTTCCTAATGGACGAGGAGGCCAGTCCTCTCGATGGCTACCGCCAGTTTGTCACCCTCTCCGGTGACGTGTTCGTCCTCTCGGTTGCCATGTTTGCCTTTAGCCTTGGCTTCCAGATGACAACCCGGTTTCTCCCGGAGTACCTCCGTGTCCTCGGTGCCAGCGGCTTTGTCATCGGGCTCTTTGGGACGGTTGGAAATCTTCTCAGCGCCCTGTATCCGTACCCCGGTGGGGCGGTCTCAGATCGGATCGGCTCCCGATACGCCCTGACCCTCTTCGGTGCGGCGTCGACGCTCGGCTTTCTGTTGTGGGCGGTCGCGCCGTCGTTCGGAACGCTTGCGATCGGCGGGTTCACGATTCAGCCGTGGCTCTGGGTATTTGTCGGCCTCATCCTCGCACAGGCTTGGAAGTCATTTGGCCTCGGAGCGACGTTTGCGATTGTCAAACAGAGCGTTCCACCCGAGCGACTGGCTCGCGGCTTTGCCAGCACCGAGACTTTTCGCCGGAGTGCGTTTCTGTTGGGGCCGGTGCTTGCTGCCGGCCTGCTCGCGTTGCACCCCGATTTCACCGTGAGTTTCCGCTATGTCCTCGCTGTCGCCGTTGTCGTCGGTGTCGTCGCTACCGCTGTCCAACACATCCTGTACGATGCCAGCGACGACAGCTTCGGCGATTCCGTCGAGGGGCTGTCGCAGCTTCGCTCGGATCTCCACTCGTTGCCGTCGACGCTCCGACCGCTGCTCATCGGCGACACCTTGGTTCGGTTCGCCAACGGCATGGTCTACGTCTTTTTCATCATCGTCGTCACCGAGTTTCTTAATGTCGGGCTGTCGCTCTCACTGCCGGGGGTCGGCGGCGTCGATCTCGCGCCGGCGACGTTTTTCGGCCTGCTGCTCGGCGTCGAGATGGTCGTCGCGTTGGTGGTGATGGCGCCGGCCGCCGCCCTCGCCGAGCGGGTCGGGCTCAAACCCGTCGTTGCGAGCGGGTTTGCGGTGTATGCGATCTTTCCGGTGCTGTTGATCAGCGCGCCACCTGATCCCGTTGTGCTCACGGTTCTCTTTGCGTTCTCCGGGCTCCGGTTTGCTGGCCTCCCGGCGCACAAGGCATTGATCGTTGGCCCTGCCGAGGCCGACGCTGGCGGGCGAGTGACCGGTGCGTACTACCTGCTTCGGAATCTGATCGTCATCCCGAGTGGAGCCCTCGGTGGCGCGCTTTACGGCGGGTTGCCGAACCCGCTCGGCGAGGGCCAACTCATCGCCGGTGAGCCGACCATGGCGTTCGCTGTTGCGACCGTGATCGGCCTCGTTGGCACCGGCTACTTTCTCGCCGCTGGCGAGGAGTTTACCGCTTATCAGTGATTGGGGGTCGGCAGTTGCGATTGACTGTGTGACCGGCAGTCGGTGCCGCTTTTATCATCGCGTTCGTAGCGGTCGATATGAGTGAGTCCGACGCTGACGCGGAGACAGATGGCCCGCCGACAGCGGCCCTGCTTGAGGCGTTGGCGGTGAAACGAAACACGCTGGTCGGTGTCGGCGTCGGGATCGGCGTTGCCGCGCTTGCATACGCTGTCCGTATCTTTGAGCTGCTTGGCCCCGTTGGGTTTGAACGAACGTATCCGATCGTCGGCCCCGAAGCCTGGTTTCTGCTGTTGGCGATCGTATTTGCGTCGGCGACGGCACTCGGCGTTGTCGTCGTGTTGACGGCGATCCGGGCGGTGCGGCTCTCGAAGAACGTGTGAGTTAGTCGGCGATCGCTTCGCTGTTTTCGATAGCCTCGGCGGCCTGTGGGGTGAGCTCGTAGATATTCTGTCTGGCGTCGGCAAAGTAGACATCCTCCTCGACGAGGCCGATCCGTTCGAGGCGTTCGAGGGCATACCGGACGGTACGTGCCGAGAGCATCGATTCCTCGACGATCCCCTTCTGGGTGAGGGTGCCGTTGTACTCGAGGACTTTGAAAACCAGCTTCGCGCTCGGTGGGAGGTCGTCAAGTGTTTCGTCGTCTGTTCCAGCCATCGATATTGGTTCCGAGCGACAGGAGTATAAAACTTCACCAGTATCATGGCCGCCCGACACGCCTTTCTACCGGCCACCCGTTGGATCGGCCATGTCAGATGCGCAGGCCGACGCCGGCACCGCCGAGGGCCAAGGCCCGGTTCGGATCACCGAGACCGTCGCCGACCGCCTCGCCGAAAAACGGGCCGACCTCTTCGAGGAGTTCGAGATCAACGACGAGTTCCCCAGCGACGTGCTCGTCGAAGCCCGAAAGCGAACTGAGGACGTCTACGACGAGATTGAGGATGAACTTGAGGAGCGACGCGACCTCCGCGATCTCACGGCGTGGACGACCGACCCCGCCGATGCCCAGGACTTCGACGACGCGATCAGCATCGACGCCGACGAGGAGACCTACACGCTGTGGGTGCATATCGCCGACGTGAGCCACTACGTCCACCCCGGCTCCGAGATGTGGGCCGAGGCGGTCGAACGCTGCAACACCGTCTATCTTCCCGCTTACACCGTTCATATGTTGCCGCCGGTGTTGGCCGAGACCGTCTGCTCGCTTGTTCCCGAGGAAGACCGGCTGGCACACACCGTCGAGATGACCATCGACCGCGAGACCCTCTCCTTCGAGGAGGTCGACATCTACAAATCCGTCATCCACAGCGATGAGCGACTGACCTATACTGAGGCCGAAAACCGAATCGAGGAAGCGGGCGCACCACTCCATGAGGAGTGCAATCTCGTCTACGAGTTGGCCGACCAACTCCACGAGCAACGCAAGGAGGACGGCTCGCTCGTGCTCAACCCCTCACGGGATCGCGCTCACACCATCGTCGAGGAGTGCATGCTGAAAGCGAACAAGGCCGTCACCCACGAGCTGATGTGGGATCGCGGCGTTGAGGCGATGTACCGTGTCCATCCGCAGCCAACACCCGACCAGTGGAACGAGGCGCTCAAGGAGATTCAGGATCTCGACGGGGTGTCGATCCCGGGTGGCTCATGGGACGAGCCCCGAAAAGCCGTCAACGCCGCACTGGAGGAATCACCGGGCCGACAGCTCAACAAAATTCAGCGCGCCGTCCTCAAGGTGATGCCGCGTGCGAAATACATGAACGACCCCTTTGGCGGCCATCACGCGCTGAACTTCGATATCTATGGTCACTTTACCAGTCCGATCCGGCGGCTGTCGGATCTCATCAATCACTGGATCGTCGCCGAAAACGACGTACCCGAGGATCTGATCGAGCTCTGTGATCGCGCCTCCGACAAGGAGAAAGATGGAGAAACGGTCGAACGCCTCTACAAGCAGTATATGGAGGAACTGCATCTCGAAGGCCATGCGATCAACGACCGTGGGCTCGAAGTCGTCGACGACGCCGACTTTGCGGAGATGGACGAGGAAGAACGCGAGACCGTCAATCAGGTGCCCGAAACTCAGCAGTAATAGATACCGTTTTCACACCGACGGCAAAACGTTCCGGCAATGCTGCGTAGACAGTTTGTCCGCGAGAACCCCGCGGCCGTTCGTGCTGCCCTCGAACAGAAGGGTGTCGACGTCGACCTGGATCGGATTTTGGAGATCGACGAGGAGTGGCGATCACTCAAAAGTGAGGGCGATGACCTCCGACATGAGCGCAACGAGGTCTCAAGCACGATCGGCCAGCTCAAAGCCGAGGGGAAGGATGACGAGGCCGAGGAGGCCATCGAACGCTCCTCGGAGCTCAAAGACGAGCTGCAGGCGATCGAAGCCCGCGCCGACGAGCTGGAGGCCGAACTCGAAGCCGCACTGCTGACGCTGCCACAGTTGCCCGACGATTCCGTGCCGGTCGGCGATGATGAAAGCGAAAACGTCGAGCGTCGCCGCGAAGGCTTCGACGACCACCGAGAGCTTCCCGACGAGATCGAACCGCACTATGACCTCGGCGAGGAGCTTGAGATTCTGGATTTCGACCGCGGTGCGAAGGTCTCCGGTGGCGGCTTCTACTTCGCGAAGGGTGACGGCGCGCGCCTTGAACACGCCCTGATCCAATTTATGCTGGAGCTCCACCGCGAGCAGGGGTACACCGACATCTTCCCGCCGCTGCCGGTCAACAGCGCGTCGATGCGCGGAACCGGCCAGTTCCCCAAGTTCACCGAGGATGCCTACCGGATCGAGGGCGACAACAGCGAGCCCTACGACGATGATGATCTCTGGCTGCTGCCGACCGCTGAGGTGCCCGTCACTAACCTCCATCGCGATGAGATTCTGTTGGATGACGACCTCCCCCTCAAATATCAGGCCTACTCACCGAACTTCCGGCAGGAGGCCGGCGAACACGGCACCGAAACCCGTGGGATCGTCCGTGTCCACCAGTTCAACAAGGTCGAGTTAGTGAACTTCGTCCGTCCCGAGGACAGCGACGAGCGGTTTGAAGCGCTTGTTAGCGAGGCCGAATCGGTGCTCCAGGAACTCGGACTGCCGTACCGGATCTTGGAGATGTGTACCGGTGATCTCGGGTTCACGCAGGCGAAAAAATACGACATCGAGGTTTGGGCCCCTGGTGACGACATGGAGGACGGCCCTGAGGAGGGTGGTCGGTGGCTGGAAGTCTCCTCAGTGTCGAACTTCCGGGCGTTTCAGGCCCGGCGGGCGGGGATTCAGTACCGTCCCGAGCAGCACGAATCCGCGGAGTATCTCCACACGCTCAACGGCTCGGGGCTGGCGGTGCCGCGGGTGATGGTTGCGATCTTAGAGTATTATCAGAACGAGGATGCCACCGTGACGGTGCCGGAAGCGTTGCGGCCGTACATGGGTGGACAGGAACGGATTGAGGGTCACGAGGCAGTGGGTGAGAGCGCGGTTGGTGACGGGACAGACGACTGACGCGGATGGCAGTGTACACTTACCACCATGGTCACTTCACCTGTTATGCTAAGATTTGCCGCTGACAGCACAGCTTGATTCCAGTAATAGGATGTGGCTCGATCAGTGACAGTCGTTAGTTTGTGCTATCATCTATTTCATCGATCAATTTTGTCAATACCGCCTCGTCTGTCGCTCAATACGTGAATATAGCAACGCATAAACCTGATACAAAAAATCACATATTAGTAGCACCACATCTCGCCGACACTCCTCGACAACCGCCGTTTGACTGGAACGAGATCTCGTGTCTGTCTCGAACCTCGTGTTTGCAGGCGGTTGTGATCCACAATGAAACGTCGAACACTGCTTGCCGGTATCGGTGCGCTTGCCTCCGGGAGCGGCGCGGTTGCGACGACTGCGGCTATCGCCGGGACAGCGGATGCATCATCGAACATCAACGCCATCGTTGACGAAAACCTCGAGGTCAAGGCGGGGGCCGCATTCAACGACGACGGAACGGTCAGAAGTTCCTATGAGGAGCAGTACGTCCCCTACCCCTCGAACGATTCGTTTTTTCAGAGCGGGAGCGACCCACTCGACGATATCTCTCGCGATGACGCTCCCGTGGCAACAGTCTCCCCGCGAGATACCACGGTAAACGACGAGCTAGAGATAAAGGTTGCACTCTCAATCGAAAATAGTACTGACACGTTTCTTTTCGAGGATATTCTCCGCGTCGAGAACAACGGTGGTGACGACAAGAACGTCGCCATCAGATACGACCGGGACAACCAGGCCTACGATCCGAACGGGCAGTACGGCGAGGACGTGGTCGTCGGAGGTGATTTCTCGAACGAGCTTTCCCAGCACGACGTACAGCATGTGTATCGGTTCCAATCGCGCGACCCGGCCAACGGCACCGACCTGCGGCTATCGCCGGATCCGACGACCAACGACGATACGCCGACCGAATCGAAGATCGTAGAGCCCGGCGATTCGTTCCGGATCGATCTGAAGGTCGATCTGACGGAGCTGACGGTAAACACTGTGCTGGGGTCGGCCACACTGAACCCGAAGGAGAACATCAGGGACGCCATCGATACGACCGCGAGCTTCGGAGACTCGATCACGACGGTTGATTTGCTCGATGCGATCACGGTCGAAAACAACACCTACTGATCACGTACGAACAGTAGCCTCTCACATCGCGGATCGCTGACTGCTAGCGACCGACATCCCGGAGTGGGATCTGTCGGGTACCGACGACGAGCAGGAATCCGATTGCCACCGGTGCCAATATCACTCCTATTGTCGCCGCGAGCGCGATGACCGGATGGATTCGATGGAGGAAGGCGATCACGGAGGTCGGAAGCGAGTGGATGTAGTAACTGGTGGATCGACTCCGGACGAACGGCCCGGTTTCCTCCGGTGCGTATACCCGGAACTTCGATTTTACCGTCTCGCCGCTGGCAGCTGGGAGTACCTGATCGTACACTTTCACCCCCTCGCTCGCCGGCTCGACGATAATTACCATCGGTATCGGCTGGCCGTTTTCGATGGTGACGTTCGCTTCGGTGTAATTTCCGGCTTTGATTATCGATGGATCGTCGGGATCAGGCGAAGTAGAACTGATAATCGTTAGCTCGTCGGTGCTGCTCGGGATGGCAGAGACCGACAACAACGGGAGTGACAGCACAAGCAGCAGCCCAATGAGCAAAACTCGACTATCAATCGTCCCCCGTCGCCGTATCGAGCGGCTGAGCGTTCGGTCATTCTCAGGGGTGAAAGCTTCGTAGAATCCTGACACCACCACGAGGATAAAACCGACGACGCCGATGATGACACCAGGGTTGCTCGAGGAAATCGCACTGATACCGAGGCCATTGATTACCGTCGCAATAGTGCCCTGTACCATACTTTGCAGCTGCCCAATGTAGGGGATTGCGACGATCTCGCCGTTCATTTGAACCACGACGAGCTGTATCTGACTTTCCTGTACCGGAGGCTCTCCAGCCGCTGTATCCCTGAACGGGTTGGCATCACCTTTCGTAATATATCCCTCGTCGGTTTCTTCGACCACTCGGTGTGTAGTCAGCCCACCCCCGCCGACCTCCTGTGCCTCGAAGGTGATCACGTCTCCTGGCTTGATTTCGCCTGCTAGCGGCTTCGGTATCCCGATGAAGCCGTCCCCCGGCTCCAGCTGCGGCTCCATACTGTCGGTCGCAACGAAGCTGATCGGTGAGGGAAAGCCGAACACCTGCGTCACCAGTATCAGGACAACGGCGACGACTAACAGCACGGTTACCGCCGTTCCGGCGGCTGATCTGAGGCGCATAGTTGTACCAGTCGCCCGGATAATTGTATAGCGACCGGCCAGTATGTAACTGGCCGTCGTAGATGTACTTTCCGACTCGTCAGCTATTCTTGTGTATGAATATCAGTTCTATTTGTTGTTGCAGCTGCCGCGTACCGCTGTGCAACTATAACCTATAATGCAAACCTACATCTGAATATTTATTTAGTCCCTGTTTGATGGGTTCAAAAACCGTGCTGTTTCTCCTGCTATCGGAAATATTGCCTATGTGGTGTATCCACCCGCGACATTCTATTCCGAAATAATTATATGGATAGCATAAGTTGGTAACTACCGTTCGGTACAATGAATCGACGAAACTTTATCCTCGGGCTGGGGACGGCAGCCACACTCAGTGGAGCCGCTTCAGTGACAGGCGCATCGATCAGTGGCAGTGCTGACGCTGGCGCGAACTTCAACGTTATCGCTACAAACAACCTCACGATCCGGCGGAACAGTGATCTTCCTACGGTCGGCAGTCAAATCGACAACAGCACCGAAAATTACGTCAACGACACGGTGAGTTACGTTAACTCAGAGGGGACGATAAACGACACCATCGGCTCC
Source organism: Halonotius sp. GCM10025705 (assembly GCF_042662885.1). Taxonomy (NCBI): domain Archaea; kingdom Methanobacteriati; phylum Methanobacteriota; class Halobacteria; order Halobacteriales; family Haloferacaceae; genus Halonotius; species Halonotius sp. GCM10025705. Next base: position 654,007 of record NZ_JBHSZD010000001.1, read on the forward strand.
GGTATCGAGAATGTCAGTACCCCGCAACTGACGGTCAACGACCAAGAGAACGACGGCCTGAGTATGGCACTGGGGACACCCAACGACGCCACCGTCGAAGACAATCAGAACAGTACGGTAGGTTCGAACGCGAGTCCCTACAGTGACACAAACGGTATCCCACCGCTCGAAATCGCCAACAACGGCGGACAGAACAAGACAATTTCGGCGCGCTACTCGTACGGAGACGACGTTACAGATACGAGCAATAATCTGGACGAGTCCGACGTGAACCAGCTGATCACGTTCAGCGTCAACGAAGGCACTGACACCAATACTTCCGGCGGCAAGGTCTCCCCCGATCCTTCGGAGGGTGCTCTTGGAACCGGTGACAATGCCAACAATACGGTCACGATCAATTCAGGGGAAACTGCCACCGTTGACCTCACGCTGAATTACAACAGCGCGCTCGAAGAGGCCCTCGCAAGTGCGGCCTCGGGCGGGTCGGATTACGACTTCCAGAATGACGGGTTCGCAAACGTTGACCTCCTGACGAGCGTCACCTTCGGCGAAGTCCAGTAACCACCCTCGTCCTTCTCAGTTTTTTACGGCTGCCAGCGGCGGCACTGTCTATCAGGTTCGTAACGAATCAATGGAAGGTATCTTGGCCCGAGCCGCGTTTACCCCGATCAGAAACGCTGTGTCTAACACCATATCAGAAGTCCCCTATCGCTGCAGGTTTCTCGATAGCCTCGTTTCGACGCTCGTGTCGTTCGTTCACGGTTTGTCGGACGATATCTGCGTCCGCTCGTTGCGAATTTCAGCGAGTTCCTCGTTATCGATCTCCAACCAATCTGAAGAGGGTATCGGAGACGCTCTCAGACCTCGTCTTGGGTGCTTTGAGTCAACGAGATGTTCCCCCTGAATGTGGCTATTTCTGATGTGTAAAATCATACTGATAAAACGTGCTACACGCAGATTGTAGGACTACCAGAGCAGTTCCGTTGCAACGAATTCTACGAACTCACTCAATATCCACACTACCATCCGGTTGAATCCGAACCGACACATCAAACACCGATTTGATCGTCTCGACATCATCGTCGCTGTGTCGGCCCGGATCAAGATGACAGTAGCCCATCACGCCTGACTCATCGAGCTTCGAACAGAGCGTATACAGGAACGGCACCACCGTTTCAGTGCCGAGATGCTGTACCATCGACGATAGCGTATGGAATCCCAGCACGGTCGGATACTGATTGTCGATCCGGCTGAACTCGTGGCTGATGACGACGCCGAGTTTCGCCAGATTCTGTGGATTCGGCACTTCCTTATGTGAGTCAACTTTTCGTCCCAGCGTATTGGTACCGCGCGTCGATTCCGGATCTGACCGCGGCTGGCCAACCTCGATCAGCGTTGTGTGTCCTTCAACCCACGCCTGGAACTTTCGGGTCATCGGGAGCCGGTCGCTGGTTGACCGCGTCGCGGTCACGAAGACGACGTTCTGGGTGGCCGTTCCCTCGGTCGCACAGATCTGCGTGAAGATATCATTGGTGACGCCGTGATTCGTCGGGCTCAGTACGAGCACCTGCGTCGGCGAGGTTGATTGCCCAAACGAAGACAGCGTCTCTAAGACGCCGTCGAACGCTTGATCTGGCTCTGGAGACTGCTGGGGTGTCGATGTCGACTCCGTGGCGACGGCCTCGTCAGCAGTCGACGCTGCCTCTGCGTCGGTGTCGTTGTCATCACTGAAATCATCCCACAGCCGATTAGCCGATTGCGCGGGTGCCGCTGTAGCTCCGCCGGTGGTGGCCATTGTCGCCGCCGAGACGACCTGTCCGGCGGTGGCGTTCACCTCGTGTTCCTGGCGTGGGCTGTTGTTATTCATCGATGACACCGAAGTCCATCTTTCCGTCGTGAGTTGGTCGGCGACGATTTCGGGGATCGTCAGTCATCAACCCAATTGAACCCACCATCGGTTCGCTGTTGGCCGTCGAGTTCCGACCGCTCCTGTTGATCGTTGTGTGGGGCTGCTGGTGGTTGGTCGTTCTGGTTCGATCGTCGGTCAGCCGCGTGTGATTCCTCGGGTGGGGCGCTTCCCCATGCGTTCTCTGTCTGTGATCGCCGTGCGGTCGCGGTTCGCAGCGTCGCCGTATCAAAGGGCCACCAACTGCTTGCGGTGACACCGGTGAACTGCTGATCGCAGTTCGGACAGTACGGCTCCGGCAGCAGACCGAGATCAACCGTCTCGCCACAATCGTCACAGTCGGCGGCGTCGACGCCCTTTTCGATCGCCTCGTTTTTCAGCGTCTGCAACTGCTCCTGTTCGGCATGAGCGGCCTGCAGCGGTTCAAGCTGCTCGCGTTGTGATTCGATCGCCGACCCAAGCCGATATTCGAGGTTGTCGGTCGTCGACAGCAGGTGTTGGAGTACGTCCTCGATATTATCGAACTCAGTTTCGATCCACGCTTCGAGTTCCGCCCGTTCGTCGGCCTCCTCGGCGAGCCGGTCGGTGAGCTCGGCTTCGAGCTCGGAGAGCCGGCTTCTGATCTCGATGAGCTCATCGTCTAACTCGGCGACAACGCCGCGACTCTCCGCCCACGATTCCGTGTCTGCTGGCGTAAATTCCTCAAACTCGCCGGCTTCATCGTCCCTGTCAGTTGACGATGACGCCTCGGGGTCAGCACGCTCAGCGTTCGGCGTCGCCGACTCCGGTGTCGGCAGCGACTGTTCGCTCGCCAGTTCGTTGATGACCGTCCGAAGCTTTCCAAGCTCTTGTTCGATCCCTGAGAGCTCTAAGTCCTCGTCTGCCGTCGACGCCGCCGGTCGATTTGACTCGGCTGACGGCTCCGGCTCGGCCGTCGAGTTTCGCTTGGTCGACGGCTGCTCGCCGCCGTCAGTTGGTCGTTCTTGGTGGTCGGTAGATCGCTCCTGCCGGTCGGTGGGCTGTTCCCGTCGGTCGGGCGACGCCGTCCGAGGGGTGGGATCCGGTGGAGCCTCTTGACGGCTCGATGTGTGTTCGCTGCCCTCGGCGGTCGGATCGCCGTTGAGGACGACATCTGAGAGCTCTTCGAGCACCCAGTACGACGAGAGGATCTCATCGAGGAGCTCCCGCTCGGAGACGCCTTTCTTCGCCGCGGTTTCGGCGACCCACGCGCCGAGTGCATCCGTGTCGACCGCGGGCGTTCCGTCGTCCGAGAGTTGATCACGTGACATGAGCGATACGTTTGTTGTGAAATCAATTATCGTGATACTATGTTAAAAACATACTGTATTTCGAACGCGTGAAACCCTGATACGCCAAAGCCGCGCCGTTTCTGTCAGCTGTCTGTCGGACATTCGTCATCGTTGATGGCGATATCCCGTGTTGGCAGCACCAGCGACCTGTTGTCGCCCCGCTGTGTTTCGGCCGCGTGCCGTCGGTCAGTGGGTGGTTCCAAAGGTCTTTGCCTGTCGCTTGCCTACAGTATTGTAATGGATGCTGCCGTGCGGGCGCGGACTGCGGCCCGCGACACAGTTGAAGATATTGAGCCACCACGGCTGCGAGCCGTCCTGCTCGATCGCCTTGAGCGGGCGTCGATGGCACCCGGTGTCTTAGTGTATGAGAGCGCGCTTGGCCGAAAGCCCTCGCTTGCCCCGGAGGCCGTTATCGACCGAAGTGTTGGCGTCCAACTTATCTACGAAGGGCTCCGACTGACGCGATCGTTGGCCCACGAGGAGCCATGGACAACCGCCGAGGAGAGCGAAATCGACGCCGACTTAGAGATTCTGGCGGCCGATATCCTCGTCTCGCGGGGATTTTATCTATTGGCTCGAACCGAGGTCTCGGATGCTGCTGTCGAAACCATCCGGGCCTTCGGTCGGGATCAGACCCGCCGCCGGGAGCCCGACGCTGACGCCCCCACGCTCGATCGCAATCTTGAGGCTGATATCTTCGTGTTGGCAGTTCGGGCCGGCGTCACCGCCGTTGGTACTGATCCCACCGAGGCGCTACTTGAGTTTGCGGCCAACGCCGCCCGCAACTACGAGACCTTGCCGCCGGCGGCGAGCGTCGTCACTGAGCCGGTTCGGCAACGACTGACCGAGCTGGCCGCCGGCAGCGACGACCCAGTCGCGTCATCTGTTGGTGATCGCTGACCGGCCACAAACCGCGGGGCGGCACCGCCGAATCGAAACGCCTAAAGACAAACCCGAACTACGACTGAGTGCGTGCCTGGGTAGCTTAGCGGTAAAGCGCGTCCTTGGTAAGGACGAGACCCCGGATTCAAATTCCGGCCCAGGCTTTCCTTATACTGACTTCCTATCTACGTAGCGGGTGGTCATCACCACCGAGCAGCGTTCAGTAGCCACGACTGAACAGTGGTGATTGAGTCATCTCACGATACGACAGCAGGCGGCGGCTACTCGGCGTGGTCAAGTCGATCGATGACGGTTCCGAAGGCAACGTTCGGTCGAACCGTTTCGATCCGGATTTCGACGGTCTCGCCCTCCTCGGTCTCGGGGACGATCACCACAAAGCCGCGTTCGACGCGGGTGATCCCGTCGCCTTGGTCGCCTACATCTTCGATCTCGACGACGCGCGTCTCATCCTCGCTCACCGGCGGCTCGGGCTGCGACGCCGTCGGTGTCTCAGACCGTGCTGTCGACGGTGTTGCCTCGGTGCTGTCGTCGGGACTGTCGTTGCTATCGCTGCCCTCGCTGTCGGCCAGTATGGCGACACGGAGCGTCTCTCCCGGTGTGACAGCCCCTTTTTCGACCTCCGTTGCTGGCACGGTGAGCGTGTAGCTGTCCTCGGTTTCGGTGAGCTCTGCGGTGTACAAACAAGCGAGTTGCTCGGGGATCTCCATTGAGTTGCTGAAAAAGACGCGGCCAGTCTCTTGAACCTATCGACGCCACAGGCGGCGATGTCGCTGGAGACAGCGGCAACGGGGCTACCTAATATAGCGAGAGAGTCCCGTCCTTACCGTGAGGCGGGAGCGTTCCGACCAGTCGGAACCGGACGCCGAACAGGGCGTTGACAAATCGCTCCGCGATTTGTTTGCACACCAGAAATCTCCGATTTCTGGGGACGGGCGTGAATCGCGTGCGCTTGACTAAACCATCCACCGAACCGCTGCTAGTCCTGAGTCTCCAACGTGTCGAGTCCAACCTCCAGAACCTCTGTGTAGGCTGTTGAAAGGTCAAGATCGTTCGCTTCTGCATGGTCTTTGATTCGTCCGTGGGTCGCCCAATCAATGTCGATATTCGGTCGCATCAATAGTCTTATTAGACATTGGGACATATTATACTTTGGATGAAGCGCACCAACACCTTCGCCGTGCGACCGCTCACCGACGACGATGAGCAAGTGCTACGGGAGTTGTTGGACGCTTCTGCTGCGCTTTGGAACGAAATCAACTACCAGCGTTTGATGCGGTACAACGACGAAGACGGCTTCGAGGGTGACGTATGGGACGCTGATACCGGTCAACTCGAAGGCCAATACAAATGCGTTCTCGGTGCCTCAACCGCCCAGCAAGTGATTGCGACAAACAGTGAAGCGTGGCGGTCGTTCTTCCGCCTCAAAGACGAGTTCCACGATCCTGATAACCAGCAAGTCACCGAACACCCGGAACCGCCGGGATTCCGTGGCAACGAAGACGATGGGCGTGTTTTCAAAGGTGTCATCCGCAAGGACGCATACACCGTCGAGTGGGGCGACCGATCCCGGCTTGAGTTCGTTGTTGGCGAGGAACTGCGAGACAAACACAGCAGCCCGAAAAGTCGCTTCAGACTCGAAATCGTTGGTGACCCAAACTGGCCTGAGTATGACGATCAAAGCCGGTTAGAACTGTGGTACGACGAGACAGACGATGTATTCAGAGCTTCGCAGCCTGTGACTGTTTCTGACGATGCACAGGCAACTCCACTGGCTTCGGAAGAAGCCGCTCTGGACATTGGCGCGAACAATCTCGTCGCTTGCACTACAACGACCGGTGAGCAATATCTGTACGAAGGGCGTGAGTTGTTCGACCGATTCCGCGACACGACGCGAGAAATCGCTCGCTTACAGTCCAAGCTATCGGAAGGCCGATACAGCAGCCAGCGTATCCGGCGGTTGTATCGCCAACGTACTCGCCGCCGCGACCACGCCCAAGCCGCGCTGTGTCGTGACCTGATCGAACGACTGTACGACGAGGGCGTTGCTACCGTGTATATCGGCGGCTTGACCGACGTACTCGACACCCACTGGTCGGTCGAGACGAACGCCAAGACACACAACTTCTGGGCGTTCAAACAGTTCACCGAACGGTTGGCGACGACAGCCGAGGAATACGATATTTCGATTGCGGTTCGATCAGAGGCGTGGACGAGTCGAGAGTGCCCGCAGTGTGGCTCAACAGATCGAACACACCGACATCAAGATACGTTGATGTGTCAGTGCGGGTTTGAGGGCCACGCCGACCTCACCGCTAGTGAGACGTTCTTAGCGCGGCAGACCGTGCAGGCAGTCAGGCCGATGGCACGGCCCGTGCGGTTGGAGTGGGACAGCCATGAGTGGCTGGAGATATCACACTCTCATCGTCCCAAACAACAGCGCACAGACCCGAGTACCGTCAACAGCGACGGGAATCTTGCCGCCGGGGAATCTTAGACCGGCTGAGACTCCCATGGTGGAAACCGCGCCGTTCACGGCGCGGAGGATGTCATTCGCTGTACTCCTCGACGAGATTTGTCAGCGGCGTTCGGAGTTTGCCCGTTCCGTCAACGTCGCCCGTTTTGTAGATCCGATACTGCTCGTCGCGTTTCTCGACGGTGATCAGATGGTCGGCGGGGTCGACCGTCCAGCCGGCGTCTTCAAGCCGTGCTTGGAGGGCGGTGAGATCAACCGTCTCCTCGGCGAGCATAATCGCCGCTTGTTGGCCGGTCAGCGTCCGAAGTCTACCCTCGGGAAAGGTGTAGAGCTTCACGTTGTGCTCGGTTGCCCCGCCATAGAGTTCGCTGGGTGGGGCGTCTGTCCAGTCAGGCCACCGTCGGTTGAGCCCGGATTCGACAAAAGCAACGCTGACGGCGGGCTCGGAGGCCTCGTAGTCGGGATTGTCAGCGGCGACCGTTCGATCCGAGTCGGGATCCGACACGGTGACTTCGCTGATCGGTGCGTCTCGCTGCAAGACAACGACCGCGAGATCAGGTTCGTCGTCCTCGGTGTCAACAACGTACTCGCCCGGTTCCATGTGCTCCCGTTACCGAAGCCGGAATAAATACTTCCTGCATACACATCGTCACGACGCTTCCGCGACGCCGCATGGCGGTCACCATCACCGACACCTGCCGTCGACAGCGACCGAGGTGAAAAGATCCGCTTGGAACGGTGTGCGTTCAGTACCGCGAGGGGAGGAACGCGAAAGCGATCAACAGCATCGCGATGAAGCCGGCGGTGAACGTGACCCACCGCAGCCCGGTGACGCGCTGAGAGAACGTCTCCTGCTCGCTAACGGATGCCTGGTAGGCCTCGGCGTTGTCGGTCAGCTCAACGGTGTTCGCCCCGGTGAAGTAGGCGGTGTAAGTGGTGTTGTCGGCAAGCGTGATCGTATCGCCGGTTTTCAGCGTCTGACTGTTGGACTCATCAGCCGTCCACGACACGGTGATACTCTCGTTGGTGACCGTATCGATCGTGGCCTGCTGGCCATCGTACGGCACCGTTTCACCCTCGGTGAATGTCACCGTTGCGGGATCGAAGTACTCCGAGACAGGGACGCGCTCGTCGTCGACGAGGACGAACTCGCCGTTGTCACCGGAGTAGGTTGTGTTGTCAGCAGCCGGATCGGCTTCGAGGATCGCCGTGCGGTCGATGGCCTCCTCGACGGTCACCGACGAGGCTGAGGTACTGACGACATTCCACTCGCGTTCGTCGACGGTGATCGTGTCGCCGACTGCCCAGTCGTCGGTGTTTTCGACATTCGCCACCGTCCATTCGAGCGTCGCCTCTCTGTGGGTGCTTGTACTCCCGTGGCCGCCCTCCTCGGTGACCTCTTCGACCGTCGCTGCGGTGTAGGACTGTCCGTCGACGGTGAATCCATCACCCGATGAGAGCTGGAAATTCGGATTCTCGACCGCTACTTGTGGTTGTTCGGCGGTTACCATCAGCGTGTACGACGCAACGCCGATGAGGACGAACAACGCGACGTACACGGCCACAGCGCGTCGTTGCATGTTTCGGGCAACGTACGTCCGGTGTATAACGATTACTAACCGCCGGTGGCTGTGAGGGCGGTTTCGACGTGCTTTTTATCGGCGACCGAACAGACAGTGGTATGGCAGAATTCCAAGTCGCCGTCGCTGACCCGACCGACGGACAGACGTATCAACATGAGGTCGACGGACAGGACGCCAACCGATTCCTCGGGCGAGAGCTCGGCGAGGAGGTCGACGGCGGTGCGGTCGGCCTTGATGAGTACACGCTCAAACTGACCGGTGGCTCCGACGAGACAGGCCGTCCGATGCGGGAGGATGTTCCGGGCGCACAGATCCGCGAACGCCTGCTTGAGGGCGGCGTCGGCTTCAACCCCACCCGTGACGGCGAGCGCAAACGCATCACTGTTCGCGGCCGCCAGGTCTCCGAGGAGACCGCACAGGTCAACGCGACGATCGTCGACAGCGACGACAACGTTCGTGTCGCTCTCGGCCTCGAAGAGCCGGAACCAGACGAAGACGAAGAAGCGGAAGACGCCGATGCTGAGGACGCGGACGAGGATGAGGATGAAGTGGCGGACGCCGACGATGCTGAGGATGCAGATACCGAAGACGCTGCGGAAGATGCTGACGCAGACGCCGATGCGGCGGATGCTGACGAGGCGGCCGACGCTGACAGCGACGACGAGAAAGCGGACGCGTAAGGAGACCGTCCATGTCGACGCGGCTTCCGAGCGACAGCGACGCGGTCGATTCATATCGGGCGACGATCGTCCGCCGTGGCGGCAGCCGCACCCCTGTCTCGAACTCCCGGCAGCCGTCGCCGAGGCGGTCGCCGTCGACGACCGACTCACGATCGTGATCGACGGCGCGGACTATTTTGCGACCGTTGCGGGCGACGACAGCGGGCGACTGTTGTATGGCGCCTATGCCACCCGCAAACAGGCCCGGTCGACCGGCGAGGGCACCAACCGACTCGGCGAGTGGCTCCGCGGGCTCGACCGCGAGATCGGCGACAGCGTTATCTGTGATGTGATCGTCGACGGCGAGCGATACGGGCTGCGCGCGCCGGGTGATCGCGCCGTCTACACGGTCAAACATGAACCCCGGGACTCCTTGCAGTCGATCGCCGAATCGCTCGATGGCGACAACTGAGCCGCTGGCTGGGATCCCGACCGAGTGGATATTCCTAAATGCGTGGCGTCACCACACCGAGTATGGACGATCTCACCGCGTTTCTCGCCGGCGACCGACTGGATGACGTAGCGATTTACGTCGCTGATACTGTCTTCGATGGTGACCACCCACTGTCAACGGCCGGTATCGCTGTCGATGGTGGCGTCGTCGTTGTCGTGGCCGGCGAGACGGGCCGAGAGGCCTTCGCTGACAGCACCGGGCTTGATCCGATGGCGTTTGCCAAGCAGGCGATGGATCGTACCGGCGAGATCGATGACCGCCTCGCCGGTGGCGTCTGTCCCGACGCAGGCGACACCGACGCCGAGGCGGCCATCGACGATCACCACATCGAGTTCGGCTTCGCGTTTGCCGAGGCCGAAAACCAAGAGGTTGGCGGGCTCTACGCTGAGGGCGATGTGATCCACGCCTACGCCCACTGTAGTTGTGGCACCGACTTCAGCCAGAAGTGGGTGGCCGATCCACCGGCCTGAGCGGCCACTGTCGCCGCCGGGAACATACCTTTTTGACGCCGACTCTCATACGAAGCCGTATGCGAATCATTGTCGTTGGCTACGGCCGGGTTGGAGCCCGCACGGCCCGGGTGTTAGACGAGGAAGGCTACGATGTCGTCGTTGTTGACAACGATCGCGAGAAGGTCGACCGCGCCCGTGAGACGGGGCTGACCGTGATCCACGGCGACGGGGCCGACGAATCGGTGTTACAGGAAGCCGGCATCGACGACGCCGACGCCATCGGCGGGATCACCGGCGATGTGGCGGTCAACCACGAGATCTGTCTGCTCGGCCAGGAGTACGGCTGTCGCACCGTCCTGCGGATCAGCGAGGATGTGAGCAGCGACAAATATGAGGAGTACGCCGCGGCCGCCGATGATGTCATCTACCCACAGCGACTCGGCGCGGCCGGCGCGAAAACCGCGCTCCTCGGCGGTAGTCTCAACGCGATCGGCGATCTGACCGAGGCCCTCCAGTTGACGACGGTCACTGTCGATGACGACGCCCCGATCGTCGGCCAGCGGGTTTCGGAGATCGATCTGCCGGAGACCGCGCGGCTCTACGCCCACGGCCACAAACGCGATCCGATGACGATCCCGCTGCCGACGACAACCGTTGAGGCCGGTGATCGACTGGCACTCGTCGTCGAGCAGGACGCTGTCGACGAGGTTACCGCGATCCTCCTTGGCGAGTAGCCGACTGGGAACGCTCTTGTAAACGGGCCTGCAACGCCGCGTATGCACTGGCCCGAGCTGTTTGCTCGCGCGCCGACGGTCGACCGCGAAGCCATCGAAACTGCGCTCTCGTCACACCGTGATCGCACAACTGAGGCGGCCTCTGAGGCCGACGCTGCGGCGATCACCGAGCCACGGGAGTCACAGCCCGTCCGCGTTGTCGCCGATGCCGACGTGCTTGTAGCCGACCTGTGTGGCGACGGCGACGCCAGAGCCGCGCTTGAACCCCTGTGGCAACACTCCTGGACGACGCTCGTCGCCAGCGACGACCTACTCGCCGACGCCGAAGCCGTCATCGAAACGATCGCCGACAGCGATCTGGCGCGCGACTGGCGGGCAGCCATTGATTCGTGGCGGGAGCCTGTTGTCCACCACCCCGGCGACCACCCGGCACTCGCCTCGGCCTACCGCGGTGGCGCGATGCACCTGTTGTCGTTTGATGAGGGACTCACCGGCGCGCAGGCTGGGGCGACACTCAGCGGGCGGTTCCCGGTTAGCGTGCGCGAGCCCGCGGCGTTCGCACAACTGTTTGACCCAGACCGACTGTACGGCACGGTCGCCGACGATTCCTCCCCGACCCGAACCGGGAGCCACGATCGGCGTAGCTACCGCTGCTGATACCACTCGGCGAAGGCCGCAAGCGCGCGGCCACGATGTGACAGCTCGTTTTTCTCCACGGCGGTGCGCTCCGCAAACGTCGCTCCGTCGTGTTCGAAGATCGGATCGTACCCGAAGCCGCCGTCACCGCGCGGGGCGACGATCTCACCGTCGACGACGCCGGTGAAACACTGTACTGGAAGGCTGCCATCGTCGACGGGGTCGTCGACCGCCTCGCCATCACAGTAGGCTAACACACAGCGGAACGCAGCGCTGCGATCGCTCAGTGGCTCGGCTAACTCCCAGACGCGGTCGACGCCGATGGTGGTTTCGACAAACGAGGAGTACGGCCCCGGAAAGCCATCAAAGGCGTCAATGAAGAGCCCAGCGTCGTCGACGACGACCGGCTCGCCGACCTCGCGGTAGGCATCGCGGGCCCCTGCGGCCGCGATCGGCTCCAGCGTCGGGGCTTGGATCTCCGGGTAGTCGTAGTCGTAGGTGTCGATCGTCCCGTCGCCGAGATAGCTTTCGGCCTCCCGGAGCTTGCCGGGGTTGGTCGTCACATACTGCAGCATGGCTGGTGGTTCGTCGCGGCGCGAAAAGAGGCGTCGATTTACGGGGTGTTAGTCTTCGACGATGACTTCGACCGGCTCGTCGTCGCCGTCGTCGTCGAGATCGATGTCCTCGCCGTCATCGCTGCCGCCGCTGCGCTCCTGATAGAGCAGCGCGCCGGTGACACCCAGGGCGACCCACGACCGCCAGCTGGCGAGGTTCAGCGTGTAGCCGATGCCGAACGGTTTCTCGACGAGCATCCCCTCGTCGGGTTTCCAGTGGGCCGACAGCAGCCGGCCGATGGAGGGGCGTTCGAAGTTATACGGGATGCCAAACAGCGTTCCGGACTCGGATTTCTTTCCCATGGGAGGTGGTAGTTGCCTCAGTGTAATGAAAATTCGCCTTTCTGCACTGATAGGTTAGGGCTCGCCGCGGTGCCGGTTACTGATACCGGCCGCGATCTTCGACCGTTGCCAGCCGATCGATGACTTCTGGGTTGCCGGCAGCAGTGTAACCATCACTCACCGCATCGAGTAGTGGGTTTGGGTCGTCAGCGGTCGCCGCGAGGCTCTGGCGGAGCACATGCAGATCCATCGCGTAATCCTCGATGTGGCCCGAATGGAAGCCGAGGCCGAAATCGACCAGCCAGACACGGTCGCCGACGCGGACGTTTCGGGTGGTTGGATCGCCATGCACCAGCCCTGCATTGTGGATCGCTGCGAGATGGTTCCCTACCGTCGTGACCGCGTCGGTGGTCAGTCGCTCGGCAAGATCAGCCTCGCCGACGTGCTGGAGGTGGAGTGTCGCGGTTTCGCGGTCGACATCCCAGACAAGGGGTGTCGGGACACCAGCGGCGCGGGCCTCGCTGGTCAGTCGCGCCTCAGCCGTCGTGCGTTCGCCGGTGAGTGTCGTATCGAGGGCGGGATGGCGATAGGTCTTCGAGAGTCGGCGTTTCCGAACACACTGAGCGGGCAGTTCGTACTCGCAGTCGGTCGGCGCAACCATGTCGACGACTGCTTCCGCCCCGCGCTGGCGACCATGCCGATCACCGACGGACTGCGTCGCTGTCGCCTCGTCTGCTGACGACGCCGCCTCGACGCCACGGCCACGCGCGACTGACTGCTCACCCTGCCGCCACGCGACAGCGACCTCGTCGGGCCGAAAGTTCGGATCGACCGTTGAGTCCTCGATGGCGACTGTCTGCCCGGCGGCGAACTGTTTGGCCCCCAAGACGGCGATCATCCCCGCGTTGTCACGGAGAAACCGGTTGTCTGGAACGTAGAACCTCGCACCGCGTTCTTCACACATCGTTTCCAGCATCGACTGCAGGCGGGCGTTTTGGCCCACCCCGCCGCCGAGGACGAGTTCGTCGGTGCCCGTCAGCGACAGCGCGCGCTCGGCGACTTCGGTCAACATCCCGAAGATGTGTTCTTGCAGCGAAAAGCAGATATCCTCGATCGCCTCGCCGTCGTCGGCGGCGTCTTTCGCCGCGCTCATGATGCCGGAAAACGAGAAGTCCATCCCCTTGACGACGTAGGGGAGATCGATGAGCTCGCCGTCCGTGGCTGCCGCCTCGACTTTCGGGCCGCCGGGGTGCTCCCAGCCGATGTGTCGGGTAAACTTATCGAGGGCGTTGCCGACGCCGGTGTCCATCGTCTCGCCGAGCACCCGGTAGCGACCGTTGTGGTAGCCCAGCAGGTGGGCGTTTGCGCCCGAGGCGTTCAGACAGACCGGCGAGTCGAACCCCGACTGATGGCGGCCGATTTCGAGATGGGCGACCATGTGGTTGACGCCGACCAGCGGCACGTTGAGGGCCTGCGCGGCCGCGCGGGCGGCGGTGCCAACCGTGCGGAGACACGGGCCGAGTCCCGGGCCCTGCGAGAACGCAACGCAGTCGATGCCGTAGCGGTTTGGACTGTCAGCGTCGCTGGCGGCTGTGTCGGCAGCGTCGTCGACAGTCTCAGCGGCGTGCGCAAGCGCGCGGTCGATGACTTTTGGGATCGCTTCACCCATATGTTCGGCGGCCTCACGCGGGTGAATGCCGCCGCTATCGGGTTGGTAGGGATCCGACTCGATGAAAACGGTGTCGTCGGAGTCGTCGTAGCAGGCCGCGCTGGCGGCCCATGCGGTGCCCTCGATGCCGAGCACACGCATGTCGCCTTAGGCTTCCTCGGCGTCGGGGGCGTCGTCGGCGATCTTGTTGCGCTCCAACATGTGTTCCTGTTCGACCTCGGCGGCGTGGTCGGGGCTGTCGTAGACCTTCGCGTAGCCGACCGTTTTTCGCATGCCGAAGGTGGTATCGAGTTCGTGGACGACGACCTCTTCGGCGTCCTTGTCGAGTTTGGCCGCGAGACTGTCACGCACCGAGAGCCGTGATGGCGTGGCCTCGTCGTGAACCGTCTCGAACCGGATATCCGTGCGATGCAACATGGGGTTCTCCTCCTCGGAGACGATAGTTACGTCCATGGTTAGTTGGTGATACTCCACCCGAAAGCTGTAAAAGGATTTCGAAGGGGCTCTTTTGCCCGCCACGATACCTGCTGTTACTGTTTGGCCGCGGCTGTCCGCGTGTCGTTCCAGTCCAGCACCCACTCGAAGAGCACGAGCCCGGTAACGGTCATCACCCCAGCCGAGAGGAAAAACAGGATCTCCTCGATCGGCAGGCCAAAGGGGCGATCCCGGTCGTATACTGCTCAGAGAGCACCCACAGTCCCTGACCGATCGCCCAGCGATCGATAATCCACAGATAGATCGTCGGCACCAACGCCGCCTCGATCCACGCCCGCGGTCGACGAACGAGATAGCCGCCGCCGACGGCCCACTGGAGGGCGACGACGGGGCCAACCCACGCGAGTAGCCCGCCAAGGTACAGCCACGACGGCTGCTGAAACACCATCCAGAGCCCACCGCCGAACAACAGCACGCCGACACCGACGCCGGCGATCCGGGGGCCCCACGCAAAATCGCCCGTCTCGTAGCTCGGATCGAACCCGCGCCAGTATAGATAAAAGCCGACGGTCAGCGTCTGGATCCCGAAAAACAGGTATTCGCCGGCCGGAATCGACAGCAGTCGGGCGGCGACGACCCCTCACCGTACCACCAGACGCCGCGTTGGATCATATACGACCCCCACGGCGTCGTGTAGGCGACGGCGATGGCAACGAGGATCGCCAGCCCGGCCGCGCCGCGTCGCCGCCGAATCCGATCGTATGCCGGCGTCAGGTACCACAGCAGGGCCAACAGTGGCAGTGTCAAAACGAGATGGAACTGCAGATAGGTGGTGGGCACTGCTTATCGTAGCACCCACTGATAAAACAACATTGCGGCTACAGCGCCCACTATGCGTCGATGCGGTGACACGATATCGTGGGACGAACCGCCGTTCGACAGGACGGTGGCTATCCCCGGCCGATCTGGTTAGTGGCTTGTCACGCCGTCGGCGTTGACTGTGATCACCGTACAGTCAAGTTCGCCTTTGAGAAACTCGCCGATATCAGGGTCGGCCCGCAGCTTTCGGAGCATGCGTTGCCACCGGCCGGCCTGTCGGGAGCCGATGACGACGAGATCGGCGTTCTCGCCGACGATCTCCTCTAAGATCGTCTCTTCGAGCAAAAAGCCGCGGCGAACGACATACCGGACGTTGTCGAGTTCGCCGAACTCCCGTTCGATCGCCCGCTTGAGATCGGTTCGGGTGACGTTCTTGCTGTTCTGATAGAGGTCGACATGGAGCACCGAGAGCTCGGCGTCGCGGTCGGTGCTGATCTCGATCGCCTCCCGAAGCGTCGCTGCGGAGTGCTCGCTGAGCGGGTACCGAACCGGGACGACGATCAGCGTCATTGCCACCGTTCGCCGCCGGGCGATGAAGAAGATATCGCTCCTGTTCGCTGGCCGAGAGAGCCGTGGGCCATGGCTCAGATCGGGGCACTGCCCGGATCAGGGTGGACAACCTGAAACTCGCCGTCAGGCTCGATGCCGATGATCGCCCAATCATAGGGTGGCTTCGCCGACTGAAGTGACGACTGCAGTGGTTCGGTACAGTCCATCCAGGTGACGAAACACCGAAGCCGCGGGCCGCCCTCGGAGCCATATTCAAGGATCTCACCGGGCGATTTGGCGTCCTCGGCACGCAGCGGCGTCACCTGGACGCGCCGCCATTTCCGCTCGGCGACGAACTCGCTACCGCGCTCCTCGATCGCGTAGCCGAGCCGTTTGAAGACGTCTCGGGCCTCTTCAGCCGGTGGTATGGTAACAGTGGCCATCCACATCGGAGTTAGGCGTAATCCATGATAAAGCTTCCCACGGCCTGTCTGATAGGTTGCCTCCGGCTTACTCGTGGGCTGCGTCCCACTCATCGGGTTTGCGAATGTTCGAACAGCCGTTGCAGACGATTCGCCCCATCGTATCCATCGCATTGTCGAAGCCACCGCAGGCGTTGCAGTAGTAGCCCCACCGCTCCGTTCCCTCGACCCCACAGTACACTGGATGAAAGACATCAACGGAGCCGCGTTCTGCTTCCTCGCGGTCGATATAGACGGTATCGCCGTCGGCCGTCGTCGCTTGCTCTCGGCTCATACCCAGGGTACCGTCCGCGATGGGCTTAGGCGTGTGGCTCTCCGGGGTAGCTCCATCGCCTCACACCCGACAGCGCGCTATCCGCTCCCGCGACAGAGGACTTATTCAGGTCGCTCCCACACCAGTCAGTATGGCTGATTACACAACGGTGTCGATCCCGAAAGAGCCGGGAACCGTGTTGAGGAGACGATCGAAGGAACAAGCTTCACCTCGACGAGCGATCTCGTCCGATTCCTGCTGCGAAGTATCGTCATCCAACAGGAGCCTGACGGCACAGTAACCGAGGAGGATTTCGCCGAGGTCACCGATCAGCTTCGGGATCTCGGCTATCTGGACTAGCTACTCGATCGATTCGACCGGCGGTTCGGCATCAAGGCCGACCAACTCGACGCCCGTGCCGCGACGGTCGAAGGCACGGATTTTCTCGGCGTCCCACGGCGGAACCGCCACGAGGACGGCCCCAGCCAGATCGTCCTCCTTTGTCACCGCAAGCGGGCCGGTTGGATGTGAGACAAAACGGGCTTGCGCGCCGCCGGAGGGGTGCCAAGATCGACCCCGAAAACTGAACTCACCGCACCACCGGCATCTGGCAGATAGAAGTGTGTCAACACCGATGTGTCCGGGCCGATATCGGCGAGCCGATTATCGGTACCGGTCAACTCACCGGCCGGCGTCGCTGCCAGCGGGACGTTCGCCTCTTGTGGCTCTCGGTCGGTCGCGAACTCGACGAGCACATCGAGCAGCCCGGCTGTCGCATAGAGCACCACGGATTACCCGGTGAGAAACCCTTTCAGCGTCTTTGCGTACAGCGAGGGGGTGTTCGCTCGCGACGACCTGAGTGCGCCCTCAAGTGCTCCGCCGGCGTCCTCGTGAATTCCCGCACCGTGGCCGACAAGAATCCGCTCCGGTCGCCCGTGGGATCGGAGCCCTTCGGGTGGTGTCAGCCGGAGCATCGGGTGAACGCCGAGTCGCTCCTCGCCCGCAAGAAAGTAGGCGGCTGTCCCGACCGATTCGGGGACAACCATCGTCCCGGTTCCGGGATTGTAGAGGCCGGCCTCCTGCCATGGCGGCAGCGACGAATCCCGGATCACAAAGGACTCGAAGCCGGAGTCGCCGAGGTCGCTCCCAAACCGGCTGACCGGGGCGTCGATCTCGTTGGCAACGCCGGACATCCACGTCGGAACGTATACGTCGACATCGTGACGGCGAGCGATTGCGGCGGCATCACGCTTGTGGCGGTCGAGACAGACGGCGACGCCGGCAACCTCGCTGGCTCCCGGCCCGGATTCACCGACCTCGGCGAGCAGGTCGTCGACGCCGGCGGCATCGACGGGGTCGATCACCCAGACGCCGTCCGGTGTTGCGAGCGCGTGGCTCGCCCGTTGCATCGTTTCGTCGGGATAGGCCAGCCAGCCGACGCCGCCGTCGAAGCGATCGATTACCTGCAAGTCGGCCGGGCCGTCTCCTTTCATCGGCATACCTGCGGTTGGGGCTGTGGCGGCATAAACACAGGCACGTCGCCGTGTGGATGGTGGTATTGCGGTGGCGGCTGTCTCGCTGGCGTAGCTATATGATCGCGGGGCGCAAACCGCCTGCCAGTCGCCATGTCCCGATCGTCGACGGAGCACGGCAGCCATGATGCGATCGATCCCGCCGAGACCACCATCGAGAGCCTCTTTGCGGATCTCAACACGGTGACGGTCGAGACGACAGCGCCGCGTGCCGATGCCGCGGTGCACGATATCAAACAGCTCCTCGTCGAGGCCTACGAGCGCGGGCTCCTCGATTCCGGCGTTCGGGAGCTTCAGCCCCGAGATGCCGCCGAAGCGTTTGTTGGCAGCGTTATCTTCGCCTCGCCGTTACTCGTCGAGGACGGCGTCTTCGACATTGGGGCGCATCTCTTTGGATCGACGGTCGCCGGCGTCCCGATCTATCTGCTCGCCAACACGCTGTTTGTCGTCGTGTTGACCTACGCGCTGTTGGAGTGGACAGGGCGAAATCAGCAGGAGACAACGGTGTTTCTCAGGAGCTTGCCCGTCAGGGTGGTGATGATCCTTGTCGTCTCCTTTGTTGTCGCGACGGTGTTGATGACGGTCTGGGGGCGGGTCAACGGCTGGGCCTCACCGATTGCGGCGATCGCGCGTATCACCGTGATCTGGACGGTCGGCTCGATCGGAGCCGCATTGGGTGATATCCTCTCAGACAACGACAGCCCACCGGCCGTCTCGGCACCGCCGTCGGCGACACCCGAAAGCAACGACGCCAGCGAGGCCGACGCGGCGGCGACAGCCGATCGCACGGCAGCGGCAGCGTTGACCGACAGCGCGCTCGTCGACGCGCTTCAGGCGGAGTTCGACGACCTCGAATCGGCTGTTGGCGCTCCCCACCGCGAGGCGGTCACCCGCATCCGCGCGGAGACGGTACAGGCCGCCCTTGACGATGGCTTTGGCGACCGGATTCAGAAATACACCACCCGGGATATCGCCGAGGCCTTCGTCGGTAGCATCTTCTTTGCGATCCCGTTTCTTGTCGAGGATGGCGTCTTCGAGATCGCCGACTACTTTCTCTCTGTTCGATTCGCTGGCCTCCCTGTGGCGTTCCTGCTCAACGCGGCCTTTGTCTTGGTGATGATTCTCGCCTTAGTCTACTGGGCCGGGCCACAGGATGTGCGGATCCGTCGGCCGCTCTTTGGCGTCATCCCCCGCCGCCTGATCGGGATCGCTATCGTCTCGTTTCTGACGGCGGCGGCGTTGATGACGCTGTGGGGTCGAGTCAACGGCTGGGCCGATCCGGTCGTTGCCCTCGCTCGGATCAGCGTCGTCTGGACGGTCGCCTCCTTCGGCGCGTCGCTGGGTGACATCCTGCCCGGTGAGAGTTCCGGAGCCGACATCAACGACGATCTTGCGGCCCTCGGCGATGCGGCTCGCAACACTGACGCATAACATCGCTGTCGCGACGTTGGATGGTGGTGTGCCGCCGTCGTCGACACCGCTACAGGCCCCTCGACCGTTCAGCTTACTGGCCCGCCTACAGCCGATCAGTATTGATCGCGGTTTCTGGTGGCGTAATAATGAGGAAATCTCGAAAATGCATGAGCTCGCCGCCCATATCTTTGATCTCGCGGGCAAAGCCGGCGGCCAACTCGTTGAGGTCGCCCTCGACAGCGAGGACGAGCACGTTGCCCTGGGTGATCGACTGTACCCATTCGGTATCCTCGGTCTCGCCGTTGAGCACGCCCAACACCACCTCGTCGCTCGGCATATCATCGAGTTGCGCCTCCGCCTCACGGAGGTCGAGATCGAAATCCGCCATACTCCCCGGTTAGCCGGCGGCAGTAAAGCGTTCGGGCGTTGCCATCGACGTGGCCGGCCGGCTGTCCGCCACCCACGTCGGCTGCCTGAACGACAGCGTTTTTCGCTGTCCGGCACCGACTGGCCAGTAATGTCAGCCTCCGCCCCTCGCGTTCGTTGTCGGCCGCGGCCGCGGTGTTGCCGTCATGAATCGACGCCATGCCTGCCCGCGGTCGCTCACTCGACACGGCAGTCAGCACCGTGGCAGTCAGTTGCCGATGACGGTCGCTGTGGGTGGTGGTGATGGCTGAGCCGAATACTGATTCGACAGATCAACAGCCGGTCGGCTCGGTGACCGCTGACGGCCATATCGTCACCAGCGATGCCGGCGGCAACTCCGGCGGCTCGCGCTGGCGGCTGCTGGGAAAGCTGTGGGCGATCGTCCTCGCCGCTGGACTTGGCTTCGGTGCGATCTTACTGCCAGCCGTGTTGGTACTGCCACTGCTCGCGGCGACGCTGGTGTTCCCGATTGAGCAGCCGTTGTCGCCGTTGGCGGAGCTTGCGATCAATTTTGTGTTTGGCCAGATCCTGGCGATGGGCGGGATTGCTGCCGCGTATCTGTGGGCCACTGGGAAGGAGCTCTCCTTTGTGCGCATCCGCAAGCCGACGCTGGGCCAGGTGTTGGTGATCGCGGTCGCGCCGTTTGTCGTCCTGTTTAGTATCGGGATCGTCAATCTCATCTCCTTTTCACTCGGCGTCCAGGCAGCCTCCCACAGCCTGTTGAACTTCGAGGGGATCGAGCCGACATTTTATCTGGTGTTGATTCCGTTTATGATCCTCATCGTTGGCCCGTTTGAGGAACTGCTCTACCGAGGGATCATCCAAACGCGGCTGACACACTCCTTCAGCCGCCCGACAGCGATCGTGCTGGCGAGTTTCATCTTCGTGCCGATCCACCTGACGGCCTACAGCGCTGGTGGGGCCAGCCTGGTTCAGGTGCTTGCGGCGTTCGCGGCGTTGTTCGCCGGCTCGGTCATCTACGGGGCCCTCTATGAGTGGACGGAGAATCTAACGGTCGTCGCGCTGGCCCACGGGCTCACGAACTCGGTGCAGCTTCTCGTTATCTACGTTATTACGACCAGCGATGAGCTGGCAGAGCTGGCGAATCAGGCAACGGTACTTCTCGGTCTCTGATTAGGCTACTCGGTGCGGTCGGTGGTTTGCTCATCGCGGCTGCGGTGACGGAGGCCTTGCCTATCCCCGGCTGTAGCCGCACCCGCAGTATTTTATTTACCGATCCCCACGCTCCGGTGTGGACGCCCACCAGCCCCAGTTAGAGAACCCCTTCGGCATGGACGAGGAGTGTACCAACTGTCCGGGGCTCTGTGAGGCACGCAGCAACGTCGTTCACGGCTACGGCGATGTCGGCGGCGAGTTCATCTTCATCGCTGAACGCCCCCACGAGGGTGCCGACACGACAGGAATCCCGTTTACCGGCGACGACGCCGGTCGCCGCCTCCAGTGGATCCTCGGCGAACTCGGCTTTGTGCGATCCGACCCTGACGCCGCGGAACCGGACATGCAGAACGCCTTTTGTACTTATCTGACCCGCTGTCGACACCCAGATCGTGAGCCGAGCGAACCCGAGATCAACACCTGCGAGCCGTATCTCAACGCCGAGATCCGGATGATGAACCCCCAGATCATCGTCCCCATCGGTCAACGGGTGATCGAATCGCTGGCGATGGAGTACACAACCCGGTCGCCGGACGCCTTCGATATCGAGGAGGTTCACGCGACAACCGTTCGCGGCCGTGGCTTCGAGCTTGTCCCGATGCTGGAACTCGGCCGGCAGACTGACGCCGACAGCGAGGCCTTTATCGAGCATATAACCGAGAACGTGTTTTCGCGGGATTATCGCCAGACGAAGGGCCGCCAGAGTCGCTGACGATCGCGGCTCGCCGGTGGGCAGTCAGCCCGTCTGGGATCACCGTGTTCAAGACGCCGCCGCCCTGAGCCGTGGGTATGACCGTAATCGCCGTGCTGGCGTCGCCACCCCGTGAGGGGCTTGTGTTGCCCGCGCTTTCGGAGACAAGCCCGCTGTCGACCACCGCGGCAACCGATCTCTACGAGGCGATGTTGGCCGATACGTTCCACGCGATCGACCGCTCGGGGGCGGAACTGCTCGTTAACTACCCGGACTCTGAGCAGTTGCCGGAAGCCCACCAGACTGACACCGAGCCGGTCGCTGAGCTCCGCGCTATCGTTGCCGACGCGCTTGATGATCCCTCGGATGTGCGGTTTGAGCCGCAGGTCGGCTCGACGTTTTCGGCGCGGGCGGGCAACACGGTGACGCATCTCCTCCGCGAGGAGGAGCGGCGTCGGCGGCCGTCATCCGCGGGACGGCACCGCTGTTGTCGCGGACGATGATCGATGGGGCGGCGATGAAGCTCCGCACCAACGATGTGGTTGTCGGCCCGGCGAGTGAGGGACGGGTCTACTACGCTGGCTTTACCGAAGCGATCGACTTTGCCGATGTCTTCGGCGCGATAGAGCTCCAACGGCTTGCTGATCGGGCGGCCGACGCCGAGTTGTCGACGGCATTCTTGGGTACTTCGCCGGTCGTCGAAACCGGCGCGGATCTTCGGACGCTGGTACCAGAGCTGCGCGCCCGGATCTCGGCCGAACGGATCGTCCCCGAGCGCACAGCGACGTTCATCCACGATCATGGGCTCGCGGTCGTCGAGGGCGACGATGGGCTCGAACTCGTTGCCGATCAGTGAGCCGGTTCGCTTGCCACACCCGGCACGACAGGTCTTTGGTGTCGCCTCCGTTAGCGAGTCGGTATGAGCAACCGCGTCGTTGAGGGCCGCATGGTCACCGCCGAATCGCTGGCCGAGTTGATCGAAGGGGAGTCGCCGATGGAAGCGACCGAGATCGAGGATGCCGACCGTGAGTGTCCGGACTGCGGCGGCAACGTGTTGACCGTCGGGTATATGCCGAGCGTCACGTCGTTTGTTACCGGCTACAAGTGTCAGGATTGCGACTGGAACGACAGCGAGGCTGAGTAGCCAGTCCCGGCTGCGGGTCGCCGGTGGCGACCGAAACCCCTTTACTGTGGTTCGGGTAAGATGCTGGCGAGGGGACGTGGCCAAGCCAGGCATGGCGACTGACTCCAGAGGCCACGCGCCCGGGACGACACTCCAGACTGATATACCGAGCGACCGACTGATCATCGGTTCGCAATGACGACCCTCTGGAGTTCCGAGGCGCGTACCGGAGATATCAGTCGATCGGGGGTTCAAATCCCTCCGTCCCCACTTTGTCCTACTTCGCTTCGTAATACCGACCTTATAGCCCCGCAGACGCCGTTTTAGCATCTGAAAACCGTTTCAGGGCACCATATTCGGGGTTCAAATCTATGCCTCATGAACCCCATATCGATGATAGTGGTCTCCCGTCACCGGGTTATTGTGATTCTACCGTCGACAATAGTGGCCCACTCAGTTGGGAGATGGCTGTCTCACGGCAGTTGTAGAGTGCCCTCGTAATGGTGTGTGTCGTTGACGGTATCGACGTAGCGGTATGCAGCTGGTGGGTCGATACCCCACTGCTGGAGTCGGCTATCGACCCCATCGACGATGGTCGTCACAAACGACCCTCGATCCCTGAGCGTTGGCGGTGATTGCGTATGGACTGTCTTGTATCGACAGACAGCAGTCGATCCGTCAGGCGGACTGATATCAATCTGCAGGTCGTTTCTGAGCGTCCCGCTCACGGCGCTGGCGTTCCCGAGTAACAGCTGTTCGCCGAACGTGTCGATCGCTGTCACCACTGAATCAGGAACGTGGTTCATCTGCCGAAGCTACGTGCTGCCTCGGCAAATGCGTTTGTTGAGTACTTCAGAGGATGTACGATTCACCATTGACGATCATGTTCGGGGCCCTGAACTCCTTGTATGTCGTTCCACCATCAGGCGCGATCGCAATGAAACGAACCTTGGTTCGCTCATCAAGTTGGGTTACCCCTGAATCGCGGTTAGATCAAACCGCGCGGTTATGAGATCAGATTGATCCGATAAGGTGCTGGTGCCATTGTCAGCTAGTCCC
The DNA here is from genome assembly GCF_042662885.1 of Halonotius sp. GCM10025705. Classification (NCBI taxonomy): domain Archaea; kingdom Methanobacteriati; phylum Methanobacteriota; class Halobacteria; order Halobacteriales; family Haloferacaceae; genus Halonotius; species Halonotius sp. GCM10025705. The sequence continues at coordinate 677,700 of NZ_JBHSZD010000001.1, forward strand.
TGTATCGAGTGGTACGACACACCGTCGCTCACATCCTCGTTGCCGTTGACGACGGTCGCGTTGCCGTTGACCTCCACGGTGTAGGAGGCGTCGCTGAGATTAATCGGGTCTGAGCCCGGCGTCAGGCGCATACTAATATTCAGCACGTCGATGTCGCCGTTGTTCGTGGTCTCCTCGCCGATGGCGTGTTTGATCTGGATGACGTTGCTGACCTCTGCGGTCGTCTCCTCGCCGGTAGCTTGGGCTTGAGCCTGTAGCAACCCCGCGGTGTTGATCAGGACGCCGGCGGCGATCGCCGCGACCAGCACCATCGCTATGAACACGATGAGCGTCCCGATCCCAACCTGACCGCGAGCTGCCTCGGACATAGTGTGACGTCGCTCACCCGGAACAAGGGCAGCGATATCTGTAACTGTAGTCAGGAAGGCATTAAACATAGGCCTAAAATTATCAAAAGCAATAATTGATGTATGCTCTCAGATCAAACCAAACCCAATTTTAGTACCTAATACACTATTTGAAGAAGTTCGGACTACAAATTTTCTTCTATGATACTATCTGCTGTCTCGAAACGTGCGATTATATCAGAAACAATATTATTTCATCGACCAACGCCTGTTGTGGGTGCTGGTAGGTTGCTGACCGCCGCCGTCGATTCCGAGGGAGAGATTTTAGTCGGCGGCCGACAACGATCCGATAGCGACACAGCGACGGCCACTGTTGGCCGTTGCACCGCACCCACCAATGAGCCACCAGGAGTCCGACGGCGAGGCGACCACCGACACTCAGGACGTGCCACGCCACCGGCTGCTCATCCGGAGCCTCATTGAGGGGTGGCTCGTGACTGTCGGCCTCTGGAGCACACTCGGGTACGGCGTTCGTGATGCCTTTAGCCGCCGACTGGCTGTTGGCATCATCTATACTACCGTCGTTGTCGTTGGGGTTGGCGGCGGTGTCGCCGGCGCCGCCATCCTGTTTGAGTATCCGCCGCTGCCAGCGGTCGGGCTCGGCGGTGTCGCCGCTGGTGGGCTCATTCTCGCCTCAACAGCTGGCTCGCTGGCACTTGATGACACCGCCCGCCGGGATTACCGCGCTCACATCGTCGCCAGCGTCCCGGGGCTGTCACCGGATTCACTCGCTGATCCACCGGCAGCAGCCGCCGACGCCGCCAGCGACGGTCAGTCGGCGACCGACCAATCGGCAACTCACACTGACGACGCCACCGACGGCACCGAGGAACCCACTGCCAACGAGCAACCCACGGCCGACGAGCAGTCGTCGGGCGAGGAGAACGCGGCGGGCAACGAGGAGCCGGAATCCGGCCAGAGCGACGCCTCCCAAGGCGATACAGCGGAATCCGGTAGCAGCACCCAGTACGTCTCTGAACCGCCCGGTATCGACTTCGATGATGTGGCCGGCATGGAATCGGTCAAAACGGAACTCCAAGAACGCGTGATCGAGCCGCTGCAAGAACCTGAAAAATACGCCAAATACGGCCTCTCGGTCGAAAACGGGTTTCTGTTGTATGGGCCACCAGGCACCGGTAAGACCTATCTCTCGAAGGCACTGGCCGGCGAGTTGGGGATCAACTATGTCGGCATCAAGGGGGCCGATATCATCTCCAAATGGCTTGGCGAGGGCACCCAAAACGTCGCCGCGCTCTTCGACGAAGCCCGCCACCACCAGCCCTGTCTCATCTTTATCGACGAGATCGACGCGTTGACGCCGGAACGCGGCGGCGCAAACCAACATCAGGATCAGACGCAGACGGTCAATCAGTTCCTTGAGGAGGTCAGCGACATCAACGAGGGCGACGAGCGCATTGTCATCGTGGCAGCGACAAACCGCCGCGATCAGATCGATCCCGCGATGTTGCGCTCCGGACGACTCTCAGTACAGATCGAGGTCGGCAACCCTGGCCCGAAAACCCGCGTGGCGATCTTTGATACCCATCTTGAGGCCCCACGAGCGTCCGATCTCGATGCCAAACGGATCGCTGAGGCCTCCGGCGGGCTGTCGGCGGCTGATATGGAGCAGGTCGCTACCGAGGCCGCCAGATCGGCGATGCAACGCGAGGACGCGGTGACCAATGACGACGTTGTGACCGCTATCGAGAACGTCCGCTCGTAACGGGATCGGAACGCCCTCATATCGCCCCGTTGAAATCGGTGTATGGCGATCGGAACCGCCGTTGGGAACCTTCGTGGCGACGGCCGTGGTCGCACGCTGTTGGCGATCGCATTCGGCTGGGTGTTTGTGCTGGGTGGCCGCTTTCTTGTCCCGTCGGTGTTGCCACAGGTCAAAACCGCCTTTGCGGTCGGCGATCTCGGGGCCGGCGTCGCCGTCACCATCATCTGGGGTGGGTACGCGGTCATGCAGTCGCCGGCTGGCCTGCTGGTCGACCGGCTTGGCGAACGGCTACTGCTGGCCGGAAGCCTGCTGTTGACCGCGGGCAGCGTGCTCGTGATCGGGCTCGCGCCGGTCTTTGTGGCGTTTCTCGTCGGGTGTGGGGGTTTCGGGCTCGCGACCGGCCTGTATGGCCCGGCTCGCGGGACGGCCCTCTCACGAACCTTCCCGGAACACGATGGCGCGGCGATCGGCGCGACGTTGGCCGCCGGCAGCATCGGCTCAGCTGTCCTTCCGTTTCTCGCGGGCGCACTCGTCGAGACGGCTGGCTGGCGGCTGGTCGTTGCAGGGCTGGCGCCGCCGTTGCTGGTGGTGGCCGTTTTTGCGTGGCGGTCGGTGCCATCCCGACCGGAATCGACGACACCCCCAGCGGCCGCCCCGAGTGACCTCGCTGGCGACATGCTCAATGCCGTCCGCACGAAAGGTGTCGCCGTTGCCGGCGCGGCGGTTACGCTGATGATCTTCGTCTTCCAGGGCGTTTCAGCGTTCTATGTCACGTATCTCGTCACGACGAAGCCGTTCAGCCAGACAGTCGCCGCCGGCATGTTCGCGCTGGTGTTTGTGGGTGGGGCGATCGCCCAACTGGGTGGCGGCGCCTTAGCCGACCGCGTTGGCGAGCGATGGCTCCTGGCTGGTGTCTCCGCGGCCGGTGTGCCGTTGCTGGCGGCGGTGCCGTCCGTTGGCGGTTTGTGGCCGGTCGCGTTGCTGTCGGTACTGTTGGGCTCGCGGCTCGCCGTCGCACCGATCACCAACGCCTACGTGATCGCTGTTCTGCCCGAGCAGGTACAGGGGGTGACGTGGGGAACGCTTCGCACCGTCTTCTTCCTGCTTGGGGCTGGGGGTCGACGCTTGTCGGCGCGCTGGCGGATCGTGGTCTCTTCGATGAGGCATTGTACCTGTTGGCCGCTCTTACTGGTCTCGCGGCGGTGTTGTACGCGTTTCTTCCGACTCGGGCGGCCGCGCGTACCGGCTGACGCCCGTCGCATTGAAACCCTTATCCCGACAGCCACGCTACAAGAGCTATGAGTTACGATACTGTCGTGTTTGACAACGACGGTGTCCTTGTTGGCCGTACCCGGTTTGATGTGCTGCGTTCGGCGACCGAGGAGACGTTTGAACAGTTTGGCGTGAGCGACCCCGACCCCGATCACATCGAGGATATGACGATCGGTGCAACCCCACGGAGCGTTGCCAACGTGTGTGATGCCTACGACCTCCAGCCAGAGACCTTCTGGCGCGTCCGCGATAAGACGATGTCCGGCGCCCAACAGGCCGAGGCCCGCGCTGGCCGCAAGACGCCCTACGGCGATCTTGGCGTCTTAGATGACCTCGATGCCACCTGCGGCATCGTTAGCTCCAATCAACAGGAGACAGTCGATTTCCTCCTTGATCACTTTGAGATCGGTGGGCTCTTCGAGACGGCCTACGGCCGTGAGGCAACCGTCGAAAGCCTTGATCTCCGGAAGCCAAACCCCCACTATCTTGAGCGCGCGCTGGCGGATCTTGACGCCGACTCCGCGCTGTTCGTCGGCGACAATGAATCCGACATCAAAGCCGCCGAAAACGCCGGCATCGACTCGGCGTTCATCCGTCGGCCCCACCGCACCGACTGGGAGCTCAACGTCTGGCCGACATGGGATATCGACTCCCTTGAGGATCTCCACCGCGTCTGCAGCACGTAGTCGGTGACCGTGCATCTGTCGCGCCCAGCTGCGATCAGTGCTAGTAGCAGCCACACCGTGCGTATTCTCACCAGTGTAGAACAGCCACAGTACTCATCCGCGTCGACACCCAACTATGGGTGTGATGAACACAGACCGCTGTCGCAAGGTTGGATCGCTCATGGCAATCGCGCAGGGGATCGTGACCGCCCTCGCGCCGGGGTTGTCGGCGAAACTGACGAAAAAGCTGGTCGGCAAGAACTTCGAGAACGCTGACGCCCTGAAAGCGAAGCCGGTCTACCGCCGCCAAACGCGTGCGTTCGGCATCGGGCTGGCAGCCGCCGGCATCGCCGGCTACGTGATGGAGCATGTCGCCGCTGATACGGCGAGCGATGACACCGACGAATAGCGCTCGTATGGTGTCACCCCACGTGTAAACGGCTGCATCGACGAGGAAGCACCAAATTCGTGCTTCATAATCCTTATATCCGTGTCGCTGCTCCCTGCAGTTGCAATGGCAAACGGTACGGTTGACTTCTTCAACGACACTGGCGGTTACGGCTTTATCGATACTGACGATGCTGACGACGACGTGTTCTTCCACATGGAAGACGTCGGCGGCCCGACCTCGAAGAGGGTCAGGACGTTGAGTTCGACATCGAGCAGTCCCCGAAAGGCCCGCGGGCCTCGAACCTGACCCGCCTGTAAGTCGGTTTCACCGCTTACAGCCACAGACAAATACTCGGTTTTCTTACATTTTCACGACCGCGAGCACCTGCAGTCGCCGTTGCTACCAGAACAATACCGCGTTGGGCTACGATACAGACGGCCGCTATGAGGGTGTTGTGCCTGTTGCTCCCGCATACCCCACCGCGAGCCACGCGACCCCAACGAGCGCGACGCCGACCGCGGCGAGCACACCGCCGAACAGCGGCCAGGCGATGGCGTCGTAGGCGACCACATCGCCCACAACGAGATACGGTACCGCGAGACCGGCCGCAAGAACGACGCCACCGAGTGCGACCACGAGATCAGCCACCCGCCGTCGATTGCTGTGATGGCCGATGACGGTAGCCGCGCCGACAAGGACACCCAACGGGAGCAAGCCGGCCAGCCACGTGTAGATGCCGACCGACTGCCCGCGGAGATCACCTGTCGTATCAGCCCCCGGTTGGACGCCGGTCTGGAGGAGATACCGCTCCTCCCCAACGTCGACGATGGTGAATATCTCCGATGGCTGAGCCGTGCCATAGGTGAACACCGTCGGCGGCTCTCGCACCGAATCACAGACGAGGACGCTGTCGACACACAACGGCAGCTCATACCGGTACCAGCCGTCGGCATCCGGCGAGCCCGCGACCGTGCGTTCGACAACCTGTTGACTTGTCGGCGGCAACGTCGAGACATCGACAGCGTCGTCAGGATCAAAGCCGTATTCGGCGGTCAGTCGATCAAACCGATCGCTGGTCTCGGGAACCGCCTGATGGAGATACGGGGCTGGCGCGGTCGTCTCATACGGCGAGGCGGCGATCGGGGCCGGGAGGAGGCCGCTGGTACACAACAACACGGCAATGAGCACCCCGACGACGAGTCGGTTGCGAGTGTGGCTCATAGGCTAAGCGAGCGACTTGGTGTAGCTGACGGTTGCGACATCGTCTTCCTGGAGGGCGACCGTGAGCTCCGTTGCCGGCTCCGGGGTGAGTCGGTCGGTGAGTCTGTCGGCGAAGATCCGCGCAAAGTGTTCGGCACTCGGATTGCGCCCCTCGAAAGCCGGTAACTCGTTGAGCGTCGCATCCCGAAACGTCTCGACGACGGCCTCGACGGCCTCGATGACCGCGTCGATGTCGACGAGATAGCCGTACTCGCCGAGTTCCGGGCCGCGGAACGTTACCTCGGCGGTGAACTGATGAGAATGAAGCTCGCCTTCGGGTCGGGGTTCGGCACGGTCAGATAATGCTGTGCGACAAAGCGTCGGGTCACCGAGACCGTGTACATACCCGTTCCACGACCGAGTCGTGAATAAATGATGTGGCCGGCACCCCCGGATCGTCGTGTGGAGTATCGATCTGGTCTACTGCCAAGCACTGCCGGATCGATTCTGCTACCTGTTTGCAATGACAGACGCAAACAGTCGATCGAAATGAAACCTGATTCTCTTACGCGGCGACCGACTACACCCACGGATTTAATTATCGGAACAGAGCAGTCTCAGGTATGAACGGGCCGCTGGCCGACGAGTTCGGCCGGGAGGTCACCGGTGTTCGGGTGTCGCTGACCGACCGGTGTAACTTCGACTGTGTCTACTGCCACAACGAGGGACTCGGCGACACCCGCGGTCCGATGGAACCCGACGACAACGAGATGACTGCCGACGACGTGGTGCGGTTCCTGGATGTCGTCGAGGATTTTGGAGTGGAAAAGGTCAAATTCACCGGCGGCGAGCCCATGTTGCGTCAGGATCTGGAGGAAATCATCCGCCGCACCCCCGACTCGATGGAGACGTCGATGACGACCAACGGGACGTTCCTGCCGGGGCGCGCCGAGGATCTCAAAAACGCTGGCCTCGAACGCGTTAATGTCTCACAGGACGCGATCGACCCTGATGCCTTCGCGGAGATCACGAAATCCGGCGCGTACGAGCAGGTGTTAGCGGGTGTTGAGGCCGCTGTCGACGCTGGACTCTCCCCAGTGAAGCTCAACATGGTCGTGTTCAAACACACCGCCGGCTACGTCGAGGGGATGGTTGAGCACGCCGCCAACAACGACGGTCTCCGGCTCCAGTTGATCGAGTACATGCCCGAGTTGACCGGCCATCCAGAGTGGAACATCGACATTCAGCGCGTCCACGACTGGTTGGCCGATATTTCAGCACGCGTCGAACACCGCGAGATGCACGACCGCACCCGCTATTGGATCGCTGGCGACGACGCCGACGCGGATGAGGAAATCGACGAATCCAACGGCGGGATGGTCGAGATCGTCGACCCCGTCGAAAATCCGACCTTTGTGCAAACTGCCATCGCGTACGCGTCACCCACGAGGGCTATCTCAAGGGCTGTCTCAACCGTAACGACGACCTCCGGTCGATGGGCGAGATGACCCGCGATGAAATCCGGGAGACGTTCCGGGAGACGGTCGCCAATCGGGTGCCGTTCTACGGCGAGTACATGGTGCGCGACGACAACGACGAGTGGGTCGTCAACGACGCATATCTGTCGACCTCCACGGCCGCCGACTAACTCACAGCGAGGCTTCGTTTCCTTGTTGGTGGCGTCACTCGATCTGCTCGTCGACGAGCTGTCTGATCTCGACGATATCCTGTTGATGGGTCTCGGCGACAGCTTCCGTGTTTTCGATCGCACTGACAGCATCGTCAAGCCCGTCGACGGTCTCGTCGATCAGCGAGGCGACCTCTTGGGTGCTTTCGGCCTGCTCGTCGGTTGCATCCGAGACCTGCAGCAGGCTCGCTGAGACCTCGTCGATGCTCTCGTTGATCTCCGCGAGGTTGTCCGCCGCGGTCTCGATCTCGTCGATCCCGGTGTCGATGCGGTCGTGCATCGTCTCTAAGCTGTCGACTGTTTCCTCCGTTGAGGCCTGAATCGCGTTGATCATCTCCTCAATCGTCTCGGCGTTCTCCTGGGACTCCCCGGCGAGATTTTTGACCTCGTCGGCGACGACCGCGAACCCGTCGCCGGATTCGCCGGCGCGGGCGGCCTCGATCGAGGCGTTGAGTGCCAACAGGTTTGTCTGGTCGGCGATCCCGTTGATCACCTCAACGATCGCGTCGATCTCGTGGGCCTTCTCTTGGAGGTCTTCGATCTCCGACGACACTGTCTCGGAGGCATCGGTCACGTCATGCATCGCCTCGACGGCGTCGTAGGTTGATTCCTCGCCTTGGGCGGCGAGGGTCGCTGCCTCGTCGGCCTGCTCGTCAACGTCGTTGACGGTCGCGGCGATCTCCTCGATGGTCGCGGTGAGATTTGAGACCTCGTCGTTGATCTCGTTGAGCGTCGGCGCATACCCCTGGATGACCTCGTTGTTGGCGGTCACCATATCACCGAGCTGTTGACCGCTCTGCTCAAGTTCCGCGATCAGATCCTGTAACTGCGTAAATGACGCTTTGTCAATTTCGACCGTCTCGCCGTCGGAAGATCGTGACATTACCAACCCAACGCCGGATAGGATATTTAAACTTGTGACCGGGGCTGTGGCGATGAGTTTTGTCCGGCGTTGCCACCGAGCAGCCCCTCTGTGGATCAATCAAGTCTTCTCGACGGTGTTCGGTTGTCACGCTGCGACAAGCCTCGATCGCTTCGTTGCCCGCGACCGACCCATGGTAATCTTTCGGATCGAACACGTGTCGGTTTGGGTGAACGTCGACACTGGCCCTCCACAGCGCAATCTTCTGTCGCATTCACCGATCCCATCGGAAACCGCTATGCGGATGTGGAGATTAATACCAGTAAACTTAATAATGCAAACTATCTCGTGGTGGGTATGGCACATGAACATCTTGATGAGAAGCTGATTAATTCGCTGCTCGGTGACGGCCGCTCCAGCCTGCGGAGCCTCGCCGAGGAGCTTGATGTGTCGGTGACGACGGTCTCGAATCACCTGAAGGATCTCGAAGCCGAAGGCGTCATCGAGGGCTACTCGCCGATCGTCGACTACGAGAGCCTTGGCTACGATGTGACCGCGATCATGCATCTCAAAGTCGAGGGGAGTGCTCTTCCGGAGATCACCAACAAGCTCGAAGCCGAAAAGCAGATGATCTCGGTGTATGAGACGACCGGTGACTACGACATCATCGCTATCGGAAAGTTCGACGACACCGACGACATGAACGACCAGATCAAGTCACTCCTAGAGGATGTCGACATCCGCGAGTCCAACACCAGTGTCGTGCTCAACGCTGTCAAGGACAACGAGCAGTTCGAACTCGATATCCCCGAATAACGTCAACACCGGCGCTCGCTCCCGCGTCGCCACCGATTTTTTCGCGTCACCTACAGCCGAAAGGTATCTCCACGTCGACCGTCGGCTGTTCGCTTTCGGGCACAGTCAGCACACAGTTCCAACTCGCCGTCGTAATGGAGGCGACAGACGGTCGCACCACAGCGACGGCAACTGAATGCTCCAGGTCGTTGGTCGCAGTGCTCACAGATACCGGCTACAGCCATACCGAACCGTGGTGCGAGAGCTGTATCAATCTTTGCCGCTGTCGTCGCTTGCTGTCGCCACTCCGTCGGCTTCGGCCATGTCGGTCGTCTCGGCGGCCTCGGCCGCAACGAGTTTGTATTCGACTTCGACCCGCTCGGTAACGCTGATCGGTGCCGGGTGGACGGCCGGATCTGACTCCCAGGCGTCGTCGACGGGCTCGCTGCCGGGGCGGGCAGGTTGTGTCGTGATCGTCTGGGCCGACCCAACCGCGAGCCCTTCGGCGGCCGCCAGTCGATCGGCCTTCTGGCGGGCGCGATCGACGGCTGCTGTCATGGCCTCTTCTTGGAGGTCTGCCCGTGTTGCGTCCGTGAGCACGAACTGAACGTGGTCGATGCCGCCGCCCCCATCGGTCGCCTCGACGACGACCGTGGCGACCGCCGCCGGCTCACAGCGGACGTGAAACTCCTCGACCGCACGGAACGCAGCATCCGTCTCGGGCTCGAAAGCGGCCGCGCTGTTGGTCACCCGGTGGTCGACTGTCTCGATCGTCACCTCGGCGGTCGCCTCAATCGCCGTCCGTACTGTCGCCGCGCGGTTGCGGGCCCGCTCGCGGGCGCGGGCTGCCGAGGAACCCTCACCGAAGGCGGTGACCGCGACCGTCGCGCTATCGGGGGCCGCTGCTCGCGTTGCCGACGCTGTCGTCGTTACGGTTCCTGTCACACTCCACCGGTCGGCCGAGCGGGTAATGAATCCGGCGGCGAGCCGCACCGCTCAGTCTGTTGGTTCCGCCGTGAATCCATCCTCCCACCGGAAGCTGCCGTTTCGCTGGATGACCTCGCCGTCCACTGAGAGGCGGCTGTCGGTGCTCATGTCGGCCAAGAGGTCAACATGGATCGCTGACTCATTGCCGGTCTCGCCGTCCGGCAAGCAGGCGTCGTAGGCCCGACCGATCGCCAGATGAACCGTTTCGGCCATCTTCTCGTCAAAAAGAATCCGATCGGTAATCCGATCGATGCCGCGGTTCATCCCGATCCCGAGCTCGCCGATGCGGCTGGCCCCCTCGTCGGTTTCCAGCAGCTCCCGCAGCGTTTCCTCGCCCTGGTCGGCGGCGTAGTCGACAACCTCGTTGTCCTCGATGGTGAACTTCACATTCTCCAGTCGGGTTCCGTCGACGGTTCGGGGCAGATCGAAGGTGATCGTTCCGTTGGCGTCGGCCGGGGCGGTAAACACCTCGCCGGAGGGAAGGTTGTGGGAGTCGTCGGCGACCGAGGCCGTGCTGTTGACCGCGGTTCGGTTCTCGATCGACAGCCGGAGGTCGGTCGTCGGGGTCTCAATGTGGACGGTCTCTCCCTTGTCAAGGATCGTTTTGAGCTGTGCCATCTCTTCGGCCAGCGACTCCCAGTCGCGGAGTACGGCATTGTAGACGAAATCCTGGTAGGCCTCAAACGACATCCCGGCCTGCTGGGCGAGCGACCGGGTCGGGTGGACGGTTGAGACCCAGTCGGTCGCCAGCCGCGCCTCCCGCACCTCGGTTCGGGAGCGCCGGGCGACCTGCCGGGTTTCGGATGGCACGTCCGCGGTTGCGGCGGTGTTTCGCCCGCCACCAAGGCGGAGATAGACATCGGTCGCTTCCAGCATCGCCAGTTCGTGGGCTGGCGCGTCGTCAAAGTCCGTGTTGTCCGCGGCTCGGCCCTGCAGGTACGCCCGCGAGAGTTCTGCGGAGTCGTTGACGGCTAAGAGGGTGCCGCCGCGTTCGCCGACAGCTTCGGCGACGGCGACCCCGAGCTCGTGGGCTCCCTCGGCGACGCTGATTACGACATTGTCGCCGGCCTCGATCTGAGCACTCCAGTCGACCAAGACGGCGGCGTGTTCGTGAATTCGCTCGTCCATACGGATCCCGGGGTCGCCAGCGATAAAACTCTCACCGCCGACGACTCGCCGCCGACACGGCGACAGCCCTGCCACGTCGTCACCGCCGACGTTGGGCGACGCGTTACCGTCGACGCTGGGCGACACGTTCCTCGGCGGTTTCGCTGCTCACGAGTTCGTAGAGGACCGCCCGGCCGCCGCCGTCCTTCGGGCGGAGGATCCGACCGAGTCGCTGGGTGAACTCGCGCTCGCTGCCGCTCCCCGAGAGGACGACACCAACGTTGGCGTCGGGCACGTCGACGCCCTCGTCGAGGACGTTGGCGGTGATGATCCGGCTGTACTCGCCCTCGCGGAATCGCTCTAAGATTTCGCGTCGCTCGCTCGCGCCGGTTTCGTTCGTGATCGCCGGCAGCAGAAATCGCTCCGAGAGATCGTAGACCAACTCGGTGTGGGCGGTGAAAACGATGAGTCGATCCTCGCGGTGGCGATCGAGAATCCGCCCCAGTTGGAGGCGTTTGTTTTCCGCGTTCATCATGATCTCGCGGGCCCGCTGTTTGGCGAGCAAGGCCTCCCGGGCCTGCGGATCGTTGCCGGAGCGTTTGACTAACTGGAGGTAGTCGCTGCCGCTGGTGAACGTGATATTCGAGTTGCGGACGTAGTCGACGAACGTCCCCTGAACCTCGTCGTACTCGGCGCGCTCCTCGGGCGTGAGTTCGACTTCGATCCGTCGGATCTCGTAGGGTGCGAGATGATCGCCAGCAGTTCGTCGGTGTCAATGGTGTAGACGCGCGAGCCGACGAGCTCTGCTATGGTTTCGTGGGCTCCATCGGGTCGTTCGAATGTCGCTGTCAGCCCGAGGCGATCCGGCGCGGCCAGCAGGCGGGCGATGTCTTGATAGCCTTCCGCGCCGAGGTGGTGAACTTCGTCGAAGACGACGAGGCCGAATTTGTCGCCGAGTTCGTCAGCCCGCAGGTACGCCGAGTCGTAGGTGGCCACCGTCACCGTTTCGACGCGTTGCTCGCCGCCGCCGAGTCGGCCGATAGGAACCTCGAACTCGGTTTCGAGTTCGCGCTGCCACTGCTCCAGCAGGTCGATAGTCGGGACGACAACGAGGGTCGACTCATCGCAGGCAGCCATCGCCGCGAGTGCGATGACCGTTTTCCCCGCGCCGGTCGGCAGTTCGAGCACGCCCCGGCGGTTGCTGTCGAGCCACGCATCGAGGGCGTCCTGCTGGTACTCTCGGAGTTCGTAGCTCGTCGCCAGCGAGACGGGCGCGGTGTCAAGGACGGTATCGTCGACATCGGCATCGACCGCCCGGAGCACGTCGCGGATCGCCGCGTAGTGGTGGGCCGGCGCGCGGGCCGTATCGCTCCGCGGGTCGCGTTCGACGCCCGGCAGGCTATCGAGGTTCGGGTCGCTCTCGCGGTCACTCTCAACCCGGAGCGTGCCGTCCTCGAAGCCGAGCTTGATCGTCACGGCTGGGAGTGTGAGGGCGGAAAGTAAAATCGCTCCGGTGGTCGATTAGCTCTCAAGCTGGTCGCGGAGCAGCCTGACGTAGGGGCTGGCTCCCCAGCTTCGATGTGCGCCGATGCAATCGAGCAGTTGTCGTGCCTCGTTAGTCGACATGTGGCCGTTGCGGGCATAATCGCGGATGAGCCGAGGCGTCGGAACGATCCGCGGGCCGCGTAGTGCGGCATGCACCAGCGCGAAGTTTGTCCCGCCGAACTCGTCGGTCAGAAAGCCGTCAACGCCGAGGCTGTTTGCGAGAACGATCCCGTCGGTTTCACCGTCGTCGAGTCCGAAGGCAGGCCGCGAGGCGGGCGTTTCCTCGCTGTCGTAGGGATCGACGACTGTGTAGTGGTTGTCGGCGGCGAGCACGTTGCTGGCTGCCGCGCCGTGGATGTCGTCGTAGTCGGCCATGGTGCTCAGTTCCGACTGTACGGTCGGCGGCAGCGACACCGTACACGATGTCAGAACGTACTGCAGTGGATCGGGCAACGCGTCGTCGACGGTGGCGTCCGCTCGCGGCACCGCGAGACTGACGAGCGCGCTGGTGTCGGCGACGACTGTCCGCAGTCGTGGCCCTGCCGTCATTCCTCGGTGACCTCGTCAGCGTCGCTTGCTTCCTCGGCCTCGTCGGCGTCAGCGTCGCCTGTCTCGTCGTCTTTGTCTGGGACGATCGCCACAGCGTCGCCGTCGTAGATTTCCTCGTCTGTCGGCTCGCCGAGATCCAGCGGTTCGTCGTCGAGATCACGCTTGAGCAGACGCAGCCGCTGGGCGGCTTCGGTACCGACGAGCTGTTCAACGGTCTCGAAGTCCAGCTGCTCGTTGTAGTACTTGGTCGCCACCAGTTCTTGGACGGTGTCGCTGTTTGCGGTTTCCTTGATGTACTCGCGGATTGCTTCGACGAGCAGGTCGGTGCGATCCGTATCGAAGAGGTCGGCAATCGCGTCGAGCCGGTCAACGAGGTACTCCGGCGACTGAAAATGGACGCGCCGCGGATCGTCGCTCGCGCTCATGATGTGTCTGTTTTGCACACAGATACCTAACGGTATCGGTGGTTGCACACAGCTTGCACATCGGTTGCCAGTTCAGGCCTCAAGCTCTTCGCCGACCAATTCGGTCGCCTTCTGAACAGCCTGGATCGAACTCAGATACCCCGCGCCGACGCTGGCTTTCAGGGCCTTGGCCGCGCTCCCAGTCACGACTTCGGGGCCGACCTGTGCGACCGCGCCGTCGCCGACCGAGACGATCCAGCCGGGCACGTTGAACCGGAACGGTGTGAGTTCGGGCTCAAAGCCTTCGCGGCCGACCAACTCCCATTCGACGAGTTTGGCGATGTTCTCTGCGGCGGGGTTGGCGGCGCGGATCGCCGCGGACGCGCTGGCGGGGACGGCCTCGCCGTCGGCGTCGACGACGCGGGCAGTATCGCCGAGCGCGAACATCGATTTCGTCAGTCGGAGGTCGCGCCGGACGATCGGCCGGTTGCCGGCCATCGCATCGGGGCCGGCGATGCCGCCAGTCCAGACGAACAGGTCGGCGTCGAGTTCGTCGGTTTCCCCAGCGGCCTCGTGTCGCGTGGCGACCGTTGAGTCGGTCGCTTCGGTGACGGCCGTCTCTGTGCGGATTTCGATATCGCGCTCGGTCAGTTCGTTGGCGACGGCGTCTTGGAAGGCTTCGGGGAACGCGGGCGCGACGGAATCGAGTTGTTCGAGCAGTGTGATGTCAACCCGGTCGCTGGCTCCCTCTTCGTCGGCGAGCGCGGCGAGTTCGCCGGCGACCTGGACGCCCGAGAGGCCCGCGCCGCCAACGACGACTGAGGCCGGTTCGTCCACGTCAAACAGATCGAGTGCGCGCTCGCGGATCGCTTCGGCGTCGGAGACGGATTTCAGTGGGAGGCCGTGCTCTTCGACGCCAGGCAGATCGTAGAACGCGGTTTCCGCGCCGAGACAGAGCGCGCCGTAGTCGTAGGCGAGGGTTTCGCCGGTGTCGAGGTCGACTTCGTTGGCGTCGGTATCGACGCTCTCGACGCGGGCGGTGACGACTTCGGCGCGGTCGAACAGTGACTCCAGCGGGACTTCGATGGCGTCGGTGATCGAGGGCCGTCTGATGACGCGGTGGACTTCGTGCTGGACGAGGTGGTCGTCGGCTTCGTCGACGATGGTGAGGTCTGCTTCTGGCGGGAGGGCATTTTCGAGTTTGCGGGTGAGGGTGACGCCTGCGTAGCCGGCACCGAGAACAACGACGTGCATACCTGTGGTTGGGGAGCCAGCCGAATGAACATGGCGTTGAACGTATCCTGTGTTCGTACAAGTAGTAGCGATAGAAAGCCCTCGACGCGCTGGGCTCCCAGGACTCGCTGCGCTCCTCGTTCGCTTCGCTCACTGCGGTGCTTACGTCGTCACCAGAAATCTCTGATTTCTGGTTGGCTCACGAGAGCGAACTCTCGTGAACGTCCGGGTTCGCCCAGCGCGTCTCGCCCTTTCAGTCCACCAGGATGTCGGTTGGCTGGTTATCGTTAGTCGTCAGCCGGCTGGCTGGTGGCGTTGCCAACGCGGTCGGCGTCTGGGCCGAAGATAGATTCGAGCAACGCGGGCACGTCCTCGGGCTGCACGTCGGAGTACCACTCGTCGCGCGGCTGGATCGCAATTGCCGCGCCGCCCTCGCTGCAGAGGCCGAGACAGCCCGTTTCGACCACCGACACTGACGACCAGAACGCATCTCGCTCGCGGAGCCAGTCTTTGACTGCTGCCAGCGTTTCCTTGCCGCCGGCGTCGGCACAATAGTCGTACTCCTCGCGGCTGTTCGTACAGACGAGCACGTGGGCGTCGAGTCGCTCGCGGTGGTCGGCGGTTCGATCCTTCATGGCGTTGGCTGGGTCGGCTCGGTCGTCGTCGATTCGAACGGCGTCCGTCGCTGGAGCCAGCCGAACGTCGCGGCGATGAGCAGCCAGATCGAGCCCTGACTCAGAACGACCATCGCGCGGTAGGCCGCGACGAGGTCAGCCGACAGCTCCGGATGGCTGACCAGCGTCGGCGACACCAGCGGCAGCACAACGACGGCGGCGACGACGGGTGTCGCGCCGGCGACGGCGGCGAGCCCGCGACCCAGCGACCTGCTGCGGTTGTAGACAAGGACGCTACTCGCGGCGATGAGTCCGCCGAGTGCGACGAAGCCGGCGTAGAGGGCGAATCGGGTGTCAGTACCCAACACCTGTTCGGCTCCCGGCGCGAACGGCGGGAGGACGAGCCACGGCGTCACCGAGATCGTCAGAAACCCGCTGGCGGCGAGGACGAAGCCCTTCGCCGCGCCGCGACCGGGGAGGGCGGGTTCGAGGAAGTATAGCGCGATCCCGAAGCAACCACCGAGAAAGAGGGCCCACAGCAGGCCGCCGCCGACGCTGACGAGGGCGGTCGTCGATTCGGCGACGACGCTGCCGCCGTCGGGCGCGTGGCTGTGGCCATGCTGGGCGTGTTCGAGATAGCCGACCAGCGGGTTGGCGACGGTCGCCATGAACAGCCCGTAGGCGATACCGGCGACGCCGCCGGCCAGCAGTCCGCGCTTCAAATAGGCGAACAACATCGCTCAGTGGCAGACGATGCCGGCGGCGTGCCGGAAGTTGTGGAGCGACTCGTGGGCCAGCGGCTCCTGGAAGAGGAGCAGCGTGAACGTGATCGCCGCGCCGAAGCCGAAGATCGCAAGGGCTGTCGTCGGCGCGATCTCGGCGCGAGCGGTTTCGATCCGGTCGGCGACCGTGTCGGATTGCGAGGTCATGAAAGTCTACTTTGCCTTTTGAAAATAAGATTGTAAAGGTTGTGGTTCAGCCGATCCACGGCGCGGGGCTGACGGGGTGACTCAGAACAGCGCGTCGCTCTCGGGCAGCACGTGTGCCGGCCCACCGACTTCCCACACGTCGGTCTCGATACCGATATCGCTGATACGCGCTTTGACCTCATCGACGTACTCCTCGGTCGTGTTGACGTAGACGCTCGCACCCGTGTCGGTCGAGAAGTAGACCTCGACGCCTTCCTCGCGGAGTTCGCGGACGGCGTTGAAGACGGCAATCGTTTCTGGCTGCCAGTAGACCCAGCCGGAGGGGCCGGTCATCGTCGCCGCCGTCAGTGACAGCGAGTCGTGTTCGGCGAGTTTGAACACTCGTTCAAAGGAAGCCTTCCGCAGGGCGTCCCGCATCTCGACGATCTGATCGGGGATGTGGGCGACACGCGCTTGGAACATGTGGCTCTCGGCGGCCTCCTTGTGTGCCTCCTCGGTCTCCTTGTACGAGGGCACGTGGGCGGCAACAATCTTGAGGTCGTCTTCGAGGTCGGATTCAAGTCGGTATGAGCGGCAGTCTTCGTCGTTGAGGCCGGCGTAGAGATGTGAGAACGCCCCTGTCACGGCCCGGGCGGCCGACGACGAGCCGCGACGCGCGACTGTCGAGATTTCCGGGAGGCTCATATCGAGGCCGGCGGCTTCGACGAGGGCCATTGCGGCTGCGGCAAAGCCTGAGGACGACGAGCCGAAGCCGATGTTCGATGGGAAGGAGTTCTCGCTTTCGAAGCGGACGGCGTGGTCGAACTCCGCCAGTTCGCGGACGTAATCGACGACCATGTTGATCCGTTCGGCCGCGCGGCCATCGACGTCCTCGCCGTCGATGATGTAGGTGTCCTGCGCGCCGCCTTCGGCGTCGACATCGGTGAGCCACTCGACGGTCGTCGTCGTGTTCGTCGGCGCGGTGCAGACACTGATCGAATCGTGGTACGGCAGGCGGAGTTCCGGATCGCGCATCCCGTGGTATTTGACGAGCCCTTGAATCGGATGGGCTCGCGCGGTCGCCTTCATGCTCATAGATCGGTATGGCGGCCGGTTGCGGGTTAGGCGTTCCGGATCATCGACCGCGGCCAATCCGACCGGGAGCCAAGGACAAAACCGATAACAAGAGTTTTGGGCGGAGTCGCCGAACGCTCGGCAAATGACTGAGTACACCGTCGAGTTCGTCGGAACCGACGAGACGATCACGGTCTCCGACAAGGAAACCATCCTCAGTGCCTGTCTGGAGGAAGGCATCGCACAGGAGTACTCCTGTCGCGTTGGGATGTGTCTGGCCTGTTCAGCCGAGATCATTGAGGGCGACGTGGCCCAGCCGGCGGCCCGCGGCTTCACTGAGGAGGAACGCGAGAACTACGCGCTGACCTGTATGGCGCGCCCGCAATCTGATCTCAAAATTGAACGCGGCGTCTACCCGCCGAGCATCGAGAACGACGCCACAAGCGGCGCAGCCGACGCCGCACCGGCTGACGACGACTAGCTCCGGTGTCGACGCCGCTACTGCGGTTCAAATCGGTGCCGCACCACGTCCGCGTTGTCATCCCATTCAAAATCGCCACCATGAGCTCTGACAAGCCGCTTTTTGTACGCGTCTAAATCTGCTGATCCCTCGCGCTGGGCATCCTCATCGGTCAACTCCCCAAGTGTAAGTTCCTCAACGCTCGTGACCGCGTAGGTGTCGCCATCGATCTCGAAGTGATCGCCCTCGTCGGCGTAGGCTTGCCCGCGAGTCAGCTGCGTCATCTCGCCGTCGGCGACCAGTTCCTTGACGTGTCCGTTCGGCAACAGCGTGTCGGCATCGATCTGTGCCATGGTCGTGATTGAGCGTCTAACAGCAAAAACCCGGCTGTGAACGACAGCGCGGGTCGACCCCAACCCGCGGGATTCAAGAGCGTCGGGCGACCCACCTGCAACAATGCGTCAGGACCACCTCATCACCGCGACCCAACTCTCGCGGGCCGACATCGAGGCGGTGCTCGACCGAGCGGCGGAGATCGACGCCGATCCCGGGGCGGTCGCCGACCGGTATCGGGAGGCCGTCCTCGCCCTCTGCTTTTTCGAGCCGAGCACGCGCACGAAGATGAGCTTCGAGACTGCGATCAAACGACTCGGCGGGGCAACGACCGACATGGGGACGGTCGAATCCTCCTCGGTCAAAAAGGGCGAGAGCCTCGCCGACACCGTCCGCGTCGTTGAGGGCTATGCCGACGCGCTCGTGCTCCGACACCCCAGCGAGGGCGCGGCGAAGATGGCCGCCGAGTTCGTCGACGTGCCCGTGATCAACGCCGGCGATGGCGCGGGCCAACATCCGAGTCAAACGCTGCTTGATCTCTACACTATCCGCGAGAACGTCGGCCTCGATGATCTCTCGATCGGCATCATGGGCGACCTGAAATATGGCCGCACGGTGCACTCTCTGGCTGAGGCGCTCACCAACTTCGACGTGCGCCAACACTTCATCAGCCCCGAGAGCCTCAAACTCCCGCGTAGCGTTCGGTTCGATCTCCATAACTCCGGCGCCCAACTCCGGGAACACACCGATCTTGAGGAGGTGTTGCCTGAACTCGACGTACTGTATGTCACTCGCATTCAACGCGAACGGTTCCCTGACGAAACCGAGTACGAACAGATCGCCGGCGAGTACCAGATTGACGACGACACCTTGGAGCTGGCCGACGATGATCTCGCGGTGATGCATCCACTGCCCCGCGTCGACGAGATCGATCCCGCCGTCGATGCGTTGTCGCAGGCAACCTACTTCGAACAGGCCCACAACGGCGTCCCGGTCAGAATGGCACTGCTTGATTTCTTACTATCGGAGGGTGAGCTATGAGCGACCGTGAACTCCGCGTGTCAAAGATCCGCAACGGCACCGTTATCGACCACGTCACCGGCGGCCAAGCCCTCAACGTCCTGTCGATTCTCGGCATCGACGGCTCGGAGGGGTTAGGCGTCTCTGTCGTACTGAACGTCCCCAGCGATCGGTTGGGGCTGAAAGACGTGGTCAAGGTCGAAGACCGCGAACTGAGCCAATCCGAGGTCGACGTGATCTCGCTAATCGCCCCTGAGGCGACGATCAACATCATCCGTGAGTTCGATGTCGTCGAAAAGAACCGCGTCGACCGCCCGGAAACCGTTATCGGCCTCCTGTCGTGTCCGAACCGCAACTGTATCACCAACGCCAACGAGCCCGTCGAAACGAAGTTTGATGTCGTCGACGAGGGCGTTCGCTGCACCTACTGTGGGACGATCATCCGCGAGGAGCTCGCTACCCACATCGATCCCGAGTAGGTCGTTGCCGCCCCGGCCACGCAAAGCCTATTACCCACCCGACACTGAGAGCTAGTATGTCCAAGAAAGCAAAACTGCTTGGCGTCCTCGTGGTTATCGTACTGGCATACGTCCTCTTCTCGGGCGATACCGAACCCGTCGAAGTCAACGTCGACGAGTAATCCTCCGCTCCCCTTCTTCGCGCATCTTTCGGTAGTCACAACGCCGGAGAGCGAACCACTTACCCACGGCTGTGACCAATCCGGTGTATGGACGGGATCGTCACGCGGAACGAACCAGAGACCGAGTGGGACGAGTTCGAGCAGGCGTTCTACGAGGTCAAAGACGTGACCGGCCGTCCCAACGAACCGATCGCGGGCGCGATCAACATGGTCTCTTGTTTTGGCGATAACGCTGCCGCCGCCGAGAATCCGGATCTTGTCCCCGTCGACAGCGAGGGCCGCCCGGCAACCCGCGAACGAGACTACTTCGATTGGGCCTACATCTGTCCGACCCACGACGCCTACCGCGAGGGGCTGCTTGAGATGATCGCCGACTGTGGGGCCGAACACGACGATGTTCGGCTCGATGATGTTGGCTTCCCCCGCGATGACTACTGCCGGTGTGACCGCTGTGAGCAACGGTTTGCCGACAGTGAGTTCGACGACTGGCACGCGTGGCGGGCGTCTGTGATCACCGACTTTGTTGCCGCCGCACGCGAACGCGTCCCGGGGCGACTGTATCTCACCCTCTACCCTGATCCCTATCCAGGCCATCTCTCCCAACGAGCCGGACTTGATCTCGACGCACTCGCCCCGTATGTCGATGAGTACGTCGTCCCGCTGTATGATCTGGACTACGGCACCACTTACTGGCTGGAGTCGCTCGCCCGCGGGTTCCGCACCGCGTTGGGCGGCGACTACAACCCCGACGACGCCGATCCCGAGCCCCCGTTTTCGATCGAACTCTACGCGGTCGATGTCGACGTCGACAACCTGATTCAGGCGGCCGAGGTGGCTGGCACCTACGCAACAAACGTGTTTTTCGGCTACGATGCCGCTCAGGCGTCGGCGGCGATTCGGCGCAAAGACGCAGACCAACAGGACGGCGAGACCTATACGCCGGAGTAAGTCCCGCCAATATGCGGACTCAGTTTGTGTAGTAGTCTGCCCACGCGATCCAGAGACACATCACAGCCGAGAAGCTGAGTATCGCCAGATACAGAATAGTGAGCCCGCCGCTAACCCACAGGTACATGGCCCCAAAGAGGACAAAGAGGAGTCCAAAGCCGCCGATCCGCGTGCTCTTGAGATTCGGATACGCCGCGAGCCACGCCACAACCCCGCCGGACTGATCGCGTGTCATCGTGCTCCCAGCAACCACCGCCGATGGCTTAAATCACCCTTTCTACCATCAGTCGGCTACTGGAGATAGCTGAGATAGTAGATCACGCCGATACCCAGGATGAACACGAGCAGTGCGACCCCACCAAGCGCGACCATCAACGTCAGCCCATCGTCGGTTTCGGCCGCAGCCTCGTCAGCACTCATTACTGGCCGTACGACCGCCAGCCGTTTAGCTGATACGTTGGTCGCCGGTCAGTGGACGGTTCGGTCGTCGCTTTCGTCGATGGCCTCGATCGGCTCACTGTTCCCGAACTTGGGGGTCGGCCCATCGCCGGGGCTGCCCACGCGACCGCATTGGCGAGCACCTGCTGGATCGACTCGTCGTGGTAGATCGGATACGTCTCATGGCCCGGCCGAAAGTAGAATATTCGCCCGTTGCCGCGTCGGTAACAACACCCCGACCGGAACACCTCTCCACCCTCAAACCACGAGGTAAAGACGAGCGTGTCGGGGGCGGGGATATCGAACCGTTCGCCGTACATCTCGGCGGCGTCGAGTTCGATGTATTCGTCGAACCCGTCGGCGATCGGATGCCCGGGCTCGACAACCCAGAGCCGCTCGGTTTCGGCGGCCTCTCGCCATTTCAGTGAGCAGGAGGTGCCCATCAGCCGGGTGAAAGGCTTCGAATAATGCCCGGAGTGCAACACGAGCAGCCCCATCCCCTCGCGGACGCGCTCACAGACTCGATCGACGATCTCATCGCGCACTTCATCATGGGCCGCATGGCCCCACCAGGTGAGTACGTCGGTCTCATCGAGGACAGACTCTGTCAGGCCGTGGTCGGGCTCGTCGAGGGTGGCGGTTTGGGTCTCGAAGCCGGCCTCGCTGAGAGCGTCGGCGATGACGGTGTGAATCCCCTCCGGGTAGACCTCAGCGACGGTGTCGTTGTGGCGTTCGTGCCGAAACTCGTTCCAGACGGTCACCTGTGTCATAGCTGCTCGGAGTCGACCATCGGTGATAGCGTTTGGGCTGCTCCCGGGTGTTGCCTAGGTAGCTAGCGTGTGCTGCAGCTCAATGGTGTAGTGCAACACACAGCGAGAAACTGTGTTAGTCCGCGCTCGGTGCCAGCGGCTCGGCGGTCTCGGCGTCGACGTCCTCCATCGAGGAGGTAATTCCTTTCGCGAGTTCGAAAACAGCTGCTTTGTGGTCGGTCTTCGATTTGTGGATCGATGTCGGCTTGATGCCAAGCGATTCGTACTCAGTAAGATCAACGTTGTCTTCCCACGCTTCACACTGCGTACGTACCTCGGCAAGCAGGCCGTGTAGGTGGATGAGCTCCTGCTTTTTCATGAGCAACAAGTCGTAACGACTGGAGGGTTATAGTAGTATCCTGAGATAGGTTACCATAGGTCGCCCACAATATCACTTGTTGATTTTGTCGCTACTACCGGTTCAAACGGCCAAAAAACACCGATCAGCACCGAATTCCACGCCGCCCACTGTCCGGCTCATCGCTTCGACTACTGTACTAATTCGCCGTGATCGAGTTCGAGCAGCTCTTTGTAGCGGTTTCGGATCGTGACCTCGGAGATGTCGGCGACCTCCCCGACCTGGCTCTGTGTGACCTTCTGGTTTGTCAGCAGCGCGGCCGCATACACCGCGGCGGCAGCGAGGCCGACCGGCGATTTCCCGCTGGTAACGGCGGCGTCCTTTGCGGCTCGCAGCAACGCCCGGGCCTCACGTTCGACCTCCTCGTTGAGGTCGAGCCGGGAGACAAACCGCGGAACGTACTGTTCGGGGTCGGCCGGCTTGACTTCGAGGCCGAGTTGCCGGACGATGTAGCGGTAGGTGCGGGTCATCTCCATCTTCTCGACCCGGGAGACCGCGGCAAACTCATCGAGGCTGCGTGGGTTGTTCAGCTGCCGGGCCGCCGCATACAGCGCGGCGGTCGCAACGCCTTCGATCGAGCGGCCCGGGAGGAGATCCTCGTCGAGTGCA
The DNA here is from genome assembly GCF_042662885.1 of Halonotius sp. GCM10025705. NCBI lineage: Archaea > Methanobacteriati > Methanobacteriota > Halobacteria > Halobacteriales > Haloferacaceae > Halonotius > Halonotius sp. GCM10025705. The sequence goes on from NZ_JBHSZD010000001.1 coordinate 700,738, forward strand.
CGCCGATAGATCACCGAGGCGGTTTCGCGGACGGCCTTCGGGAGGCCCAACGCCGAGGCCATGCGGTCGATCTCGCCGAGGGCCTGCTTGAGGTTGCGCTCCTTGCTATCCCGGGTGCGGAACCGCTCGTTCCAGGTGCGGAGCCGCTGCATCTTCTGGCGTTGATTCGAGGACAATGACTTCCCGTAGGCGTCTTTGTCCTGCCAGCCGATGTTGGTTGACAGCCCTTTGTCGTGCATCATGTTCGTCGTCGGCGCGCCGACGCGAGATTTTGAGTCGCGTTCCGCGCTATCGAAGGCGCGCCACTCCGGGCCGCGGTCGATCTCGTCGCTCTCGACGACGAGGCCGCACTCTCGGCAGACAGTCTCGCCGTGCTCGTCATCGGTGATGAGCTGGCCGCTACACTCGGGGCAGCGGGTCGTCTCATCGGCCGACTCGGTTTCGGATTCGGTTTCGTGCTGTCGGACGGTTGGTGAGGGTCGTGGTGTGCTGTTGCTCATTGATTGGGTGAGTTTGGATGGCCGCTGCCCGGAGAAAGAACATGTAAGGGCAGGGCCGAGTCCGTATAGTATACAGGTGACCGAAGCTTATAAATATACCGGTCGAATTCAACACCGTGATAGCTACTCACGTGCTATTTTCATGGGCGACGGTCGTGATATTTGGATTGGGATCGCTGCTGTGTTGCGCTGGCTCGTTTCGCTATGCTGCTACTGCTCGCGTACGCTCACAGATGACGGGCACGGTGGGATTCGAACCCACGATCGAGCGGTTAGGAACCACTCGCCTTGTCCACTAGGCCACATGCCCCAGAAAAATCAGGTTCGCGGTCGGCAACTCGAAGCGGCTCAGTTCGTTGGTTCGCGTTCCGTTTCGAGCTCTTCGTCGTCGAGTTCCGAGACGTCCTCAACCGGATCGGCCTCTGTATCAGCGGCCTCGTTCAGTTCCTTCTCGATTTCCTCACGACCCTTTTTGAATTCGCCCATCGCTTCACCCGTCGAGCGGGCAAGCTTTGGGATCTTGTTCGCGCCGAACAGCAACACGAGCACGAGCAGGATGATGAGCATCTCTGGGCCGACCGGACCAAACAGCGGAAGCAGACCACTCATGGGTTCGGCTACTCCGGTGTCGAATATAGGCCTTTTGCTCCGTCTACCGCGCCGCCAACCGTAATCTTCAACGCAAACCGCCGTGTTGAGACGGTATGCTCACCGTTGGCGACGATGCACCCGATTTTGCGGCCCCACTGGTCGGCGCGGAGACCGAACCGTTCCGGCTGTCGAACCGCCGCGGCACCGGCCCGGTCGTCCTCGCCTTCTTCCCGGCGGCGTTTTCGACGACCTGTACCGAGGAGCTGTGTACGTTCCGCGACGAATTAAGCGCGTTTAGCGACCTCAACGCCCGCGTCTTCGGTATCAGCACCGACCTTCCATACGCGCTCAGCCGATTCCGGGCTGAACACGACCTTGGTTTTGATCTCGTCAGCGACAACGACGGGGCGATCATCGACGCCTACGATGTCGTCGACGAGTGGGAACACATCAATCTCACCACGGTCGCCCAACGAGCCGTTTTCGTCATCGACGCAGATGGAACTGTCCGCTACGCATGGCGCGCGGACAATCCCGGTGAAGAACCCGACTACGATGCCGTCGCAGAGGCTGTCGAATCGCTGGCCTGAGCCGAAGCCGCCGCGGCACGACGACCGCTCACGGCCGCTCGGCGCGGCGGATCGTCGACACCCGAGCGTTTTCCTTGAGTTTGAGTCCGGCACCGCCGACGCTGAGGGGAACCCGCCGGAGTGCCTGTGTGTGACGCGTCGGGTGGAACGCACCGCGCGTCAGGAGCTCGTCGCGCGTCTGGACAACGAGGAACACGTCTTCGGGCGGTGACAGCGTCTCGTTGTACTCGATGAGATACTGGCCAGCGTCGAGTGTCCACCACTCGTAATCGTCATCGGGATTGCGTTTGCCAGAGGCGTGGGGCTCGACGTCAGCCGATTCTAACTCGCCGCCGCCGAAATCGACACGGCCCGGTACTGTGATCTCGTATATCTCGTTGACGGTGAGATCGAGCCCTTGGCCCTCGGTCTGTGTTGGTTCATGGACGATGCCGTCGACAAAGGCGGTGAGATCCGTGGTCGGCATATGTCGCTATACAGCACCCGACAGTAAAGCAGTGGTGTGGGTTTTTCACTGCCGGGCGGCTACGCCACCTACATGCGATCATCCGATGGGATCTCGGCGTACGATCCCGACGCCGACCACCCGTTTCCTGACGCAGCACTCAATGATATCTTGCCGGTACTCACCAGCGATCCCGAGATCACAACCTATCTTGACGCCCAAAACGTCACCGCCGTCGACCGGATGGGCTACAGCGATCACGGCCCGAAACACATCGAGATCGTCCGCAACCGCGCTCTTGGGCTGTATACGCTGTTGAAACAGGCCGATGTGACGTTCAACGGCGCGAGCCAACAGGGCCTCGACGAGCGATTCGAGCCCGTGATCCTCGTCTTGGCCGCCACGCTCCACGACATCGGCCACGTTGTCCACCGCGAGGAGCACTCTTACTACTCGATTCCGCTCGCGGCCGACCTCCTTGATCGACTGCTCGGCGACCGCTACGACACCGAAACCGCGGTTCGGCTCAAAAGCGAGGTGCTGCATGCGATTCTCTGTCATCACACCGAGGAGACGCCACTGACTACCGAGGCGGGGATCATCCGGATCGCTGACGGCCTCGATATGGAACGGGGTCGCTCACGGATCCCCTACGAACACGGCGGCCGCGGAATCAACACCCTCTCCAGTCAGGCCATCGAGGATGTGCGACTCAAAGCCGGCGACGACACCCCTGTTCTGGTCGAAATCGAGATGAACAACGCTGCCGGCGTCTATCAGGTCGATAATCTCCTGAAAGCAAAGCTTGCAAACTCCCGTCTTGAAGAGCAGGTTCGCATCATCGCAGTCAACACGAAAGGCGACGACGGGCTGGTCGAGCGGATCGAACTGTAGCCGGCGAGAATTTAAATCGGAAGCGGCGGCCACAGCGGCACAGTGCTCCATGTCGCCCCCGACCGCCCCGAACCGATCGATGCTGACACGGCAGCCCACGACGAGTCGATCGCTGCTGATCTGCTGGCTCGCCTGCGTCAGGTCATCCGCGCACTTCGTGGCTCAACATTCGACCGCTGCCCCTACGATCCCGCGGTCGACGACCCGCTGGCGACGTTTACCGTTCCCGACGGCGAGCAGGAACTTGACCGCTACTGGGTGAACCGACCGTTCGCCTTCGTTGTCATCACCGAACACGACGCCGATGGCGACCGATCGTACTACGCAGTTGAGCCGGATCTCGATGCCTTTGAGGTCGACCTGCTTGATCGCGTCCGCCGTGACATCCGCGCGCCGCTGATCTACGATGTCGACGACGACGCTAAAAACGAACCACCAGCCAACGTCGCGACCGACGGCAGTGATGAGACGAGGGCCGATCACGACATCGGATCGACGGCCACCCCTACTGAGAAATCGAACGACGACAACGATATCGATGCAGCCTTCATTGAGGAGGCTGCCGACACGGATGGCGACAGTGACGATGCAGTCGCTGAGAGCGCTGTTGATCGCGTTGCTGACGGGGGCGACGACGATGCCGACCCCGCCGCCGAGCGACTGCGTACCGAACTTGCTGGGCTGATCGAGCGATATGGGATCACTGTCGACGCCCGGACATTTCACGCGTTGTGGTATTATCTGCACCGCGATTTTCGCGGCTATGGCCGACTTGATCCGTTGTTACAGGACGACCACATCGAGGATATCTCCTGTGATGGCCCCGATCATCCTGTGTTCATCTACCACGAGACCTACACCGACCTCGAAACCAACGTCGCCTTTGAGTCGGCCGCACTCGACGATTTTGTCGTCCGACTGGCCCAACAAGCCGGCCGCCATATCAGCGTTGGCGACCCACTCATCGAGGCGACGCTGCCGGACGGCTCGCGGGCGGAACTCAGCCTCGGCGAGGAGGTCACGCCACACGGGTCGGCGTTTACCATCCGGCAGTACGCCGCCGACCCGCTCACACCGATCGATCTCATTGAGCGTGGAACGTTCGACGCTGCGGGGTTGGCCTACTGCTGGCTCTGTATCGAGCACAACAAGAGTCTGCTGGTGGCTGGTGGCACCGCCGCGGGCAAAACCACCACGCTGAACGCGCTATCGATGTTCGTGCCGCCGGGCGCGAAGGTCGTCACCATCGAGGACACCCGCGAGCTCACCCTCGCCCACGACAACTGGCTGGCGGCGGTCACCCGAGAGCAACTAACCGAGGGTGCCGCCATCGATATGTACGATCTCCTGCGGTCGGCCCTCCGGCATCGCCCGGAGTACCTCTTGGTCGGCGAGGTACGCGGCGAGGAGGCCGAAACGCTGTTCCAGGCGATGAACACCGGCCACACGACGCTGTCGACGATTCACGCCGACTCCATCGAGACAGCCGTCACTCGGCTGGAAAACGAGCCGATCGGCCTCCCGCGGACGATGGTCGAGTCACTGGATCTGTGTGCCGTCCAAACCCAGCGACGACTTGGAGGCCAGCGTGTCCGGCGGGTTGACGGGATCGGCGAGATTCGCGGCATCGACGACCGGACGGGCGATCTTGATTACGCCGAACCCGTCTCGTGGCAGCCCCAAAGCGACAGTTTCAGCCGATCACACAGCGAGGTGTTGGAATCAATTCGGGCCGAACGCGGCTGGGATCCCGGCGATCTGCAAGCGGAGCTTGCCGCCCGCGAACAGTTCCTCAACACGCTGTTGGAGCGCGGGGTGACCGACTACCGCGAGTTCACCGCACACCTCCGCGCCTACGACGCCGACGCTGCTGACGCCGATCACCAGGCTGACCAGACAGCGTCCGCGATGACGACCGACAGCCAATCCGCAACCGTGGTGCCGCCGGGTGGGTTCGCTGATGATGGCTCGTCGTCGACCGGAACTGCTGCTCATGGATCGGTATCGGACGATGACACCGTCGACCAGCGCACCGATGCTGTCTCGACGATCACGGAGATTTTATCATATCGATGATGTTTCCTACCCGATTGATCGACTATCATCGCTGGCTCAGCCGTATTGCGACCATCCGATCGATCGGGGCTCGACTGCGCTGTGGCGTTGATGCAATCGCACTCGCGTGGTGTCGCCCGCTGGTTCCAGCGTCTGGCCGGCGTGAGCGCAACACACAGCTGGCTGCAATCCATGCTGCCGACCCACCTGAGCTTATCGCCGCCCGAACCGTACTGTCCGCTATCATTGCCGGCGTCGCTGCCGGAGTGCTCACACTCGTGACGATCTTCCATCTCCGAGCCGAGCCCGCAGTGGTGACACAGCTCACTGCCGAATCGGCATCGATACGCTCACGCTTTCACCGGCACCGGCGGCCGCTTTCGCGGCTGGCTGTAGCACTCTCGTCGCCGTCGCAGTCACAGCAGCGACCTACCGATTTCGGTGGGTGCTGATCGATCGGCGCGTGGCCGCCCGCGAGCGACGGATCGACCGGACGCTGCCGCGGGCTGTCGCGTGCATGTACGCACTCGCCCGAAGTGGGATGCCATTGCCGGCGGTGTTGCGGACGGTGGCTGCCCACCGGAACGTCTACGGCGAGACTGCCGTCGCCATCGGTGTGACCGTCCGTGAGATCGATCAGTTTGGGGCAGACGTGATCACCGCCCTTGAGACGACGAGCGACCGCACACCCTCGACTGAGTTCGCGGAGTTCGCCTCGGATCTCGCCGCGGCTGTCGACAGCGGGCAACCGATCGACGACTACCTCCAACAACAGCATGAGCGATACCGTGAGGCTGCCGTCGACAGCCAGCAGGGCTTTCTCGATCGGCTTTCGACCGCCGCCGAGGGCTATGTGACAGGGTTGGTCGTCGGGCCGCTGTTCGTGGTGACGACGCTGACAGTCGTTGGTTTGGTTGTCACAGACACACTCCCGGTGTTGCGCGTGGTCATCTTCGGCCTTCTTCCGATCGGGACAGGTGGCGTTCTTCTTGGGCTTGATCGGCTGCTTGCAAGCCATCGGCTCCCCGTCGCGACACACAGCGACGGGCAGCCTTCCTACCGATCTGTCGCCCCTCCTGGTGATCACGCCACGATCCAGCCGACGGCCTCCTGCCGGGACTGGAGCCCCCAGCGATCGATGCTTCGGATCGCGGATCGACTGTCGTGGTGCCGTCGCTGGCTGCGACAGCCTACCGCAATGCTCGCTGCTAACCCGTGGTTGACGCTGCTGGTGACTGTACCACTCGGGGTGGGGTGGATTTGCCTCGCCATCGAGCCATCGCGGCTCTCGATGGCGACGCTCTCACCAGCCACCCGCCCGCTTTCGATTGCACTGGTCGGCATCTGTAGCAGCTACGCGGTCGCCTACGAGGTTGGTGCCGCCCGCCGTCGCCGACTCGCGGCCGCAGTCCCGGTGTTTCTCGACCGGCTCGCCAGCGTCAACGAGGCTGGCCTTTCGGTCGTCGATGGCCTCGACCGGGTGGCCGACGGTGACCTCGGCGCGCTCTCGGCGCCGCTTGCTCGGGTTCGACGTGATGTTCGGTGGGGAGCCGACGTGACAAACGCGTTCCGGCGGCTGGCCTCCCGTGTTCGATCACCGCCAGTCACCGGTGCTGTCGCGTTGGTCACTAACGCCCTACGCGCCAGCAACCGGATCGGCCCGGTCGCCGCCATCGCCGCCGCGGAACTCCGGGCCAGCCAGCGACTCGCCGCTCGTCGCCGACGGGCGATGGCAACGTATCTTGTCGTGATCTACGTCGCCTTTCTCGTCTTTCTCGGGATCATCGCCGCTCTGTCGGCGTCGTTTTTCCCCGCAGTCGAGGCCGCTGCCACCGGGCCGATCGGCGGGCTGTCGACCACTGGCGTTCCCGGAACCGGCATGGCTCGTGTTGGCGGTGTCACGCCTGCCGTCGGTGCGTATGAGACGCTCCTCATGCAGGTCACGATGATTCAAGCGATCTGTTCCGGGCTGGTCGCTGGTCGGCTCGGTGAAGGCGCGCTGCGAGCCGGCATCAAACATGTCGCGGTGCTGTTGGCGATCTCGCAGGTCGCTTGGTGGTTCATCTGAGTTGGGTGTCTGATCCGGGTGCTGCTGGCCTGACGCGCTACAGCGTGGTGAGCAACACTCCACCCAGCAGGATGGTGATCCCGAGTACAACCTTGGTGATGGCTGTGGCTGTCTGCGGATCGGCGATGAGAAACGAATGTGTCGGATCATCCGGATCGTAGTAGACGGTTGTTTGCGTGCCTGGCTCGTAGTCGGCGATCGCTGTCTCGGCGGCGGCTTCTGTCCCGAACAGTTTGGCAAAACGGCTCTTCCCGGGATAGACGGTGCTGCCGTCGCGCCGTTCTGTCGGTGTCCGGTACTCGTAGTCGACGACAGGTACATAGTCGTGTGAGCCAGCGGATCCCCTGACCACCTGTATTTCCGACTGGTGTATCGTCCCGGTTGTCTCGACGGCTCGCCGATTGATCGCCCGCAACTGCCGGTATCGCCGCAGGCCGATCCCGGTGAGCACCACGCCGCCACCAACGGCGATGACGGCGAGGATATCAACCAGCCCGAGGCTTGCACTACTCATACCACATCTAGACCATCAGACTACTTAAAAACCGGATCGCACACTGGTGACACCGGTTGCAAGATCGGCGGAGCGGCCCCACAGCGCCAGGTGCGCTCGTGGCACACGTACACTTATATTACTGCAATCACAATGTTGAAATAGCGGCTACCATGTTCAGCACTGGCTCGCGCGGACAAGTAGGGACAGGTACACTCATCGTCTTCATCTCGGTGGTGCTCGTCGCGGGGGCAGCCGCCGGGGTCGTCACCAACACAGCGGGGTTTCTGCAGTTCCAATCCGAGGAGACGAGTGAGAGCAGTACAGCGGAAGTCAGCGACCGGCTTGAGGTCGCATACTCGATCGGCGTCGTCGACAGCGACAGCGCTGAGACTGAGCTCCAACAGCTGGAGCTCATCGTCGGGCCAGCCCCCGATGCAACAGCGATCGATCTCGACAACACGACGGTGCAGTTCCAGAGCCCTGATCGAGCGACAACCCTCGTCAGCGACGGTGCTACCGGCACCGGGCCAACGTTCCGCGTTGAACCGCTCCAAGGGGACACCGACGACAATGTCCTCAGCGATCCGGGCGACCGATCAAAGCTCATCATCCCGCTTGATGGCGATACGACAGCGTTAGAACCGCTTCGGCGAGGCGAGGAGGTCGCCGTCACGCTGACAACCCCGAGCGGTGCCACAACCCACGTCCAGCACACGGTTCCGCCGGCTGATCCCAACGACAGAGCCGTTAGACTCTGAGTGCATCTGCGCAGCCGCTCTCACACACCCGGCGTTGCCGACGGGCTCGGAACCTCTGCGCGCCGCTCAGTCGTCGCCTGCCGTGACCGTCGCCAGTCGCTCACCCAGCACCTGCCGCACCGCACCGATATCGTCGCCGATGCGGACGATCTGAAACCCGTCGTCGACGGCGTTGGCCGCAGCCGCCGGATCGTTGAGGATTCGCCCTGCAGGGACGCCGGCATCGAGACAGGCGTCCAGCGTGTCATCGATGCCCTCCGCAATCGCGTCGGGATGCTTCGCGAGCGGGTCGCCGCCGGACATCGACATCTCCATATCCGCCGGGCCGAGGAACGCGAAGCCGAGCTGCGGGACTGAGAGAATCGACTCAAGATTGTCGAGGGCGCGTTCGTTTTCGATCATCGTGCCGACGAGGACGTCCTCATCAGCGTCGCCAACGTGGCTGTCGGCGTAGCCGGCCCACCGGCTGCCGCGGCCGATGCCGACGCCGCGGTCGCCGACTTCGCCATCGTAGGAGAAGTAGGCAGCCTCGACGGCTGGCCGAAGTTCATCGGCTGTTTCGATCCGCGGGATCAACACGGTTCGAACGCCGGCGTCGACGACCTTGCGGACGATGGAGGGCTCGGGCATCGGAATCCGCACGAGCAGTTCGATGTCGACCACGTCGGCGGCCCGCGTGAGTTCTTCGAGCGCGGTGCTGTCGTACGGGCTCGGCCCGCCGTGTTCGAGATCCAGCCAGACGAAATCGAGGCCAAGATCGCCGAAGATCTCGATCATCGTCGGCGAAAAGGTCGCCGCGCTCGCCCCGAAGACGGCCTCGTCGTTCTCGACGGCGCGACGGATCGCGTTGTGTGTCATTGGATTGCCCCCTCGATCGCCTCACGGTTAACCGTTGATTCGGGAATACCACCCTCATAGACCGTTCGGACATTGGCGGCCGCGCCCTCGCTCATCCGTCGGAGGGCTTCGACGGTGACCCCACCGATATGTGGGGTCAACAGGACGCTGTCGTGTGCACACAGGGGGTGGTCAGCCCCCGGCGGTTCGCTCTGGAACGTATCGAGGCCAGCCCCGCCGATGGCGTTGCGGTCAAGCGCCTCAACCAGTGCGTCCTCGTCGATGACGCCGCCACGGGCTGTGTTGATGACGACGCCGGTTTCGCCGAGGGCGTCGAGTTGCTCGGTTGAGACCGCGTTGCGGGTGCCGTCGGTCAGCGGGACGTGGAGGCTGACAGCGTCAGAGCGCTCGAACAGTTCGGTCAGCGTTGTGACGCGGACGACGCCGTCGCGGATCGACTCGTCGTGATGTGGGTCGTAGGTGATGATATCGAGCCCGATCCCTTCGGCCAATCGGGCGGTCTCTCTGGCGATCGATCCAAAGCCCATCAGCCCGAGGGTGTCGCCGTCGAGTTCGTGGCCGCGGTAGGTGTTGCGCTCCCAGCCGCCAGCGCGGACGTGTTTGTCGGCTGTATGGAGGTTTCGCTGGACGCCGAACAGCAGCGCGATGGCGTGTTCGGCAACCGAGCGGGCGTTGACGCCGGGGGTGTTGCAGACGACGATGTCGCGGTCGCTGGCGGCGTCGATATCGACGTTATCGAGGCCGGTGCCGTGTTTGGCGATCACTTTCAGTCGGTCGGCGCGGTCAAGCACGTCAGCGTCGATGGGTGCAACACGGACGATCACCGCATCATAGCGATCGATATCAGCCATGGCGTCGTCGACGCTCTCGTACTCGTCCATCCCGGTACACTCAGCAAAATCGCTGATTGCAGCCGGGCCTGCTGGATCGATCGCCGGCGGCAACAATACGTGCCACGAGTCTGTCATAGCGGCTGTTCGACGCGAAGGTGGAAAAGTATACCCTGTTTGTGACCCCGTGTCGAGAGATTTACGGGCACGGCCCCTGAGGGTGTAGTATGGCACTTGGCCCACTGACAACGCTGATCAATCTTGTTGGGCCGTTTGTGATCCCCGTTGTGCTCTTTGGTGGTGGGCTTATCGGTTATCTCGTGTTGCGATGGCTGTTTCAGCGACTGGACAGCGACACGGTGTGAGGCTGTCACCAACGTGCATGCCTGCGGCGGGAAGATGCCACGATTTAACTGGCTTCGGAGCCCCAGAATGGTGTGTCAGAAGAATCAGGGCGGAACGACCTCCGGATGCCCGACGAAAACGAGATGTTCGCGGTCGTCACCGATATGCTCGGTGGGGGCCGCGTTCGGCTGCGCTGCAACGACGGTAAAGAGCGGATGGGCCGCATCCCCGGCCGGATGCGGTTCCGCACGTGGATCAACGAGGACGACATCGTCCTCATCGAACCGTGGGATTGGCAAGACGAGAAGGCCGACGTGGAGTGGCGCTACGACAGCCAAGACGCCGACCAACTCCGCCGCGAAGGCCACATCGACTAACACCACAGATTTTCCCGCCCGTCAGCGATCGTTGCCAGCGTCGCTGAGCACCGACTGCGGCGTCACCCTCGCTGTATAGCGACGCATTGCGTTCTTCAGCTGACCCGCGGGGTCGCTCGCGATTGTGGCTCTCTCATCGACCTTTGGGTCTGTAGTGACGATTACTAGAGGGTGAGGCTTACAGCAGGGAACGATCACGACGGGGTATGCAGTTGTACGACCCACTGTCCAGTACCATGCACGTCGGCGTGCAGCCACACCACCCGCCAGTTGACCGTCAGCGTCGCTGGTTGGTATGGACGAGTCCACTGATGTCCCCGAGTCGACATCGATCCCCCGGACGCGCTCCCGGTTCCTGTCGTCGGCGTCGACCACCAGGCCGCCGAGGCCACCATCACGACCGGTAACGACGCCTTCGAAGCAACCTTTGGTGACGCCGTCGGCACGCCAACTACCGCGTGGGTTGCCAACCACGCCGCGTCGACAGCGGCTGACACTGAGGCGGCCGTGGCTGTCCTTCGGGGTGATCGCGACACCGATACCACCCTTCGGCTCACACCGCCGGGTGACTCTGAGCCGACCTGCTACCGACTCCAGCCGATCGAGGTGTCGGCCGACCGACCGGTGTACACGCTGTTGACCCCCGCTGACTCGTCGTGTACGGTCAAGGTTGACCGGCTGGCCAGCGTCATCAGCCACGACCTCCGAAACCCGCTGGATGTCGCCGACGCCCATCTCCAGGCCGCTCGTGAGACGGGCACCCCCGAACATTTCGAGCAGTTGGCCGCGGCGCACGACCGCATGGAACGCATCATTCAGGACGTGCTCACGCTCGCCCGCGGCGAAGACGCCCTCGCCCCGGTCGCTGGCGTCGATCTCGGGGCTGTCGCCGTCGACGCATGGGCGACCGTTGATACCGAGACCGCGTCGCTGTCGGTCGTCGATGACCTGCCGACGCTTGCGGCCGACCGCGACCGCCTCCAACGACTGTTTGAAAATCTGTTTCGCAACAGTGTGGAACACGGGTCAACGACCACCCGATCGCAGTCCAGCGATGATACCAACGACGCCCTTACCGTCACAGTCGGCCGCGATGGTGACGGGTTCTTTGTCGCCGACGATGGGGTTGGGATTCCGGTCGCCGACCGCCAGCAGGTCTTTGACTCCGGCTATGTCCGCGACGATAGCGGCCGCACCACCGGGCTGGGGCTGACGATCGTCGAGGAGATCGCCGACGCCCACGAGTGGGAGATATCCCTGACCGAGAGCGACGCCGGCGGTGCGCGCTTCGAGTTCCATCCACGTGAGCCGTCAACCACATGAGCCTACACGTTGTACAGCCGACAGCCCCCGTCCGTATGAATGAGGCATTGGCGACCGCCCCGATCGGTGTGATCGAGGCGACACGCGACGGCGAGATCACCGCGATCAACGAGCGGGCAGCAACGCTAATCGAGTCCGAGCCCGACGCCGTCATCGGCGAGTCGCTGTCGGCCGGGTTTCCGACCGCCGCCACCGACCATCTCAGCGAGGCCCTCGACGACGAGCCATCGCCGACCGACTTCGAGGAGTATTACCCCCGCATCGATCGCTGGCTTGCTGTCGACGTGCAGGTCGACGATGGCCTTCGGCTGTTCGTGCGTGAGACAACCGAGACCCACGAACTCCAGCAACGCGTCGACCGTCTCGACCGGCGGCTCGATCGCGTCCAGCGAATTGACGCGCTGATCGTCCGCGTGCTCCAGCAGGTGCTTGGCGCGGCTGACCGCGAGGAGATTGCAACCTCGGTCTGTGACCGCCTTGGTGGGGCCGACCGATACGATTTCGTCTGGGTTGGCGACCGGGCGTTCCAGACAGATAGTCTTCAGGTTGTTGCCGACGCGGGAACCGCCCCGGAGCTTCGCGACCGGATCGATACTGCCCTCGGCGAACCCGACAGCCTCCCGGGGCAACGCGCTGTCGACACCGGCGAGACGCAGGTGATCGATGCCTTCGCCGACGACGCGTCGGTTCCGCGAGCGGTTCGGCAGGCGGCGTTCGCCAGCGGCTTGCAGTCCTGTCTGGCGGTGCCACTACAGTATCAAGAGACGGTCTACGGCGTCGTCTCGGTGTATGCCAGCCAGGCCGAGGGATTCAGCGAACAGGAGCGCGCCGGCCTCGAAACGCTCGGCCGCGTCGCCGGCTTTGCGATCCGGGCGATCCGACAGGAGGATCTGCTCGTCGCCGACACCGTCACCGAGGTGACGCTCTCGGTCTCCGGTGACTCGATCCCCCTCGATCAGGCCGCTGCCGCAACCGACACGACGTTCTCGCTGGTGGGGGCTGTCCCCCGCGGCGACGGCCCAGTTGTATGCTACGTTACGCCGGACGACAGCGTCGCCGAGGCTGCTCCCGACGACGATGTCACAGCTGCCGACGACGCGGCTGCCGACGACGAAACCGTCGCTGGCGATGGGACGCTCACGCCGACGACGATCGAACAGACACTCCACGACTACGAGCAGGTCGCTGATGTGTCATGGATCCGAACCGGCAACGACCCGCTGGTACAGGTCACTGTCGACGGCGAGACACCGGTGACCGCGCTCACGTCGTGGGGGGCGTCGATCCGGTCGGCAACCTACCGCGGCGGCTCGACGCGGATCGTCGCCGAGGCGCCGCCGGCCGAAAGTGTCCGACAGCTGATCGAAACCGTTGATGAGACGGTCGCCGAGACTGACCTCCGTGCCAAGGAGGCAACAACACCCAGCGCGGAGTCGGTCGCGGCGTTCCAAAACGAGCTGGCTGATCGGCTGACCGACCGCCAACAGGCTGTTCTCCGGGCGGCCTACCTTGCTGACTACTTCGAATCACCGCGAGGCAGCACCGCCGCTGAGGTTGCCGACAGCCTCGATATCGCGGGGCCGACGCTGTTGTACCATCTTCGGCGGGCCGAGCGAAAGCTGGTGGCGGCGTTTCTGGCGACCGATCCGACGACCCCTGCGGGCGACGCCGATCAGTAGCCCTCTCTGTCGATCCCGTCGAACGTCGACAGCAATGATTCAGCCTCGGGCAGTAGGTCACGAACACGTGCTTCAGCCGTTTCAAGATCGGCTTCGATCGCGGCGAGTCGCTCGTCGGCGTCGGTGGCTGTGGTGGCGTCGGCCGCGAGGACGGCCCGGGTTGACTCACGCCGGAAATACTCGCCCAGGAGTTCGTAGGCCAACACCTGACACTGTTGGTCGACAGCCGCATACAGATCGGCGCGGTCGACCGGCTTCGAGAGATAGTCGTCGAACGGCATCTCGACGATGCCGAGGTCGGGATCGATTGCGGTCACCATGATCACCCGCGTCGTCAGGTCGCGCTCGCGGAGTTCGTCGAGCACCTCATCGCCGGACAACCCCGGCATGTGGCGATCCAAGAGGACGACATCCGGTGGGCGGCCTTCAGCAACGATCGCCAACGCCTCCTCGCCGCCGTAGGCGACGGTCACGTCGGCGACATCCTGCAGGCGCAACGCGTAGGCGTCGGCAACCTGCTTTTCGTCGTCGACCATGAGCACCCGGGGTTCGTCGACGTGGAGGCCCTCACCCATTGTCTGATGGTGAGACGGCACCGTACTAATAGCCGGTGGACGGCGACGTCAGGATATCCTGCCGTTCCCGCCAGTCGAGTGACGATAGCTGAGGGATGTGCGCCGGGCGGTTGTTACTGGTAGCCGGTCTCTATAGCTGGCTGCCGACACAACAGGTAGCTATCGATGTCAACGACCCAGCACTCCCAGCGGGGCGTCGTTCAATCCGCTGCGGCCGCCACCGAGGAAACGCGACGAACAGCCGCCGAGGTTGAGCCCGATGCCGTACTTGAGCTACTGAGCGACGAGTACGCCCGTCGGGTACTCGAATCGCTGTGTGATCGGCCCGCGACAGCATCCGCGCTCGTAGAGTCGATGGCGGCCTCACGGGCGACGATCTACCGCCGGCTCAACGATCTTGAAGCTGCCGGGATCGTCGAGGCCGCTGTCGCTGTCGACCCTGATGGCCACCACCGCAAACGCTACCATCTCGTTGTTGACGACCTCCAGGTCCGGTTTGGGACTGACGGCATCGAGATCGATCGCATCGACTGATCTCGCTGTGTGATATCAACGGGACGCTTTGTCCGTCGATGTCGTCTGCTTGCTTGTTGGCATCGTTTCTGCCTGCAACGCCCGACTTTCTGTATAGCTAGAGGCTCACCTGCTGTGGCCTGAGAGATAGAAGCCCCAGTATAGATGCCCCGGGCGTTCGATGATATTCCTACAATGGTGACCTCGCCACCGACGCTGTCGCCGTCCCAGGAGTCTCCACCCGACGACCGCTCGGTCGACCCCGAGCAGTTGCTCACGCTGCTTGGCGATGAGTACACCCGTGCGATCATCGACGCTCTCGGCACCGAGTCGCTGCCAGCCCGGGAGATCGCTTCTCGCACCGATATCTCCCGGCCGACCGTCTACCGCCGCCTCGATCGCTTGGAGACCGCCGGGGTTGTCGAACCAACGATGACAGTCGATCCTGACGGCCACCACCGACAGGCCTTCGAGGTCGTGATCGATGGGCTTGAACTGAGTCTCGGCGACACAGCAGCCCAACCGGCTACCGCAACCACCGACACAGCATCGCCGGCATCGCCGATCACGCTCTCAGTGCTATCAGACTCGCCCTGACTCTTTGACTGTGTGGCCGAGAACAGAATCGATTTGTGACTCCCCACAGACCCCACGATCATGCCCTCCATGAGCGACAGTGATGCTGCCACCGAGAAATTCGATACCGTTGTCACACGCTACCGCCGGGTTGAACGCGCGGCGAGTTGGGCAACAGCCCTCTTCGTCGGCCTCGTTGCTGCCGAACTGATATTTTCTCTGCCGTTGTGGCAGGGACTTCTTGGAGCCGTGGCCGTCCTTGCCGTCTTTCGGGTGCCGTTGTTCACCACCGGCGGTACCGCGCGCCTCCGGACGACGGCGACGCCGACCGCTGTTCGAGACGCGTTCAGTGGCGCCCACCCACCGGTGCTCGTCATGCAGTGGGCGGTCGCTGAGGAGCATACCACCACTGCGGACGGTGCCACATTCGAACTCAGCTATCTCCTCAGGTTGCGGTCGATCACAATGTCGACAACGGTTGCGGAGACACCGGCTGCCGAAACCGATTTTGAACTTCGGGTAACCGCCGGCGACAAGCCGTGGGGCACCTACGGCGTCACACTGACCGACGAGGCCGACGAGACGCTCATCGAGATCGATGTCCGGAGCGATCGGCGGTTCGGTCTTCGGGGACTCCCCTCGTGGCTGGTCGCCCAGCGATATTATGACGCTGCGCTCACCGCCCAAGGATACACTGTCTGTACCCGTGATCGATCACTCTCACTTCGTCGCTGAGCACGGCAAAACGAGCGGGTATCACCCGTGAACACCACGCTGCAGATCGTCTTGTGTTCCTCAGTTCTCGTCGTCTTCAACCGCGTCGTCGTCGCCGTAGCGACCGCCGTCGTCGACCGCTTCCGGTTCGTCCGGTTCGTAGGCGTCATCCTCACCGTAGGATGATCGTGCAGCGATGACTGAGGCCTCCTCCGACCATCGGGTTTCGATCTCGCCGTACAGCGATTCCGGTGCTGTCTCGGCATGATCCTCGAAGGGTGTGGCCTCATCTTGGCCGTAGACGTCACCGGCCTCGACGGCTTCGGGTTCCGGCGGTTCGTAGGCCACCCCGTCGCCGTAGCCGGGAGCCGCGCTGTCGGTATCGGCTGCGGTCACCTCCTCCGGGAGGTGAACAACAGTCTCCGGTGGCTTGGCGTCGCCGGGTTCCAGTGTGGTCGTTTTGCCGTCCGCAAACTCGATGACGACTGTCGGCGGTGTGAGCCACGCCTCCAGCGCGTCGGCGATGCCGCCGGCGTAGGCGTAGGCGGTTTCGATGCTCTCGCCGTCAGCAAGCGAGACCGTCAGTTCAAGTTCGTCGTCTCGCGCTGTCCAGTGGTCGGCCGTCTCGGCGTCGAACTCAATGAGAGCTCCATCAACATCCGCCGGGATCGACTCGGTGACGGTTATCTGTGTAGCGTCAGGCTCAAACTGTTCGATGATGATCACAATCGCTGGCTCCGGGTAGGCGGCGTCGTGGTAGGACTTATGTACCGTTACGCCGCCGCCGGAGAGGGCAATCGGGTCTGCGTCGCTCATATATCGGGTGGTCTATTCCCCATTCCAACGGCCCGGTAATGAGTGTATGGGTTCCCCTCACACTGGCCGCGGCAATCGAGCGGTGCCGGGTCGATGCCTCCCGATCTCGGTGAGATACACGCACTGAAATACGGCCACCACCTGACGCGATACACCCCCGATGGAGCGGCCGCAAGATAGGGTGGCGGCAAGAACGAACAGCAGCAAGGCGGGACGACAGCACGATGATCGGCGTGTCGGTGGGGGCGATCCTGTCAGCGGGGATGTTGCCGACAACGGGGGCGGAACCGTCAACGGGGATGGAATCACCAGCGGAGAGGGTGTTGTTGTCGGGGACGATGTGGCGGTCACAGCGTGTGGTGGTGATTCCATCTGCACCCATGCGTTCCCACATAAAAACGACCCATGGCGTGTTTCAGCGACAGAAACTCGTGATGTCGGTTTAGGGGACATGGGATCGATACATGATATATGCCACTCGCAACCCCGACCCAGCAGTCGACGACCCCCGAAGCGACCTGTACAGATGCTTTGCTCCTCCGCAACTACGAGGGCGCGAACCCGGTGACGGTTGACGTCACCGTCAGCGATGACGGCCAGCCCGTCTGTGAGACGACGGTCACCCTCGACCCACTGACGATCGAAACCGTTGACCTTCCGGTCGCGCCCGGCGAGTACCGCGTGACGGCAACGACCGCCGACAGCGCCGCCGCGGCGACCTGCGACCTTGGCGACGCGCCGACCGCACTCGCGTTCGTCGAAGCCGGCAACGGGATCGTCAGCGTTGTCGACGAGGCCTACTGAGCAGCCACAAGGTTCATCGGGGTCTCGATTAAGCTATCACACATGTCAGATTGGTCGCCACCCACCCTTTCACGAGGCCAACTCGCTGGGCTCATCGTTGGACTGCTTGCGGTCGCTGCCTACTCGCTGGTCATCGCCCAACAGTTGCTGCTTGTCATCTTCCCGGCTGCCGCAGTCGTTGTCGTCTATCTCGCTTGGCGGTTCGTCGTTGCCGTCGAAGCGATCGCCGACGCGCTTCAGCGGCTTGCGGCCCACAAACCCGACGAGTAGTGCGCCGCAACAACACGATTTATTTGCCTCAGCACCCTACTCTACATCCGTGTCCCCTGTCGTTGCTCGCCGTGTCGGTGTCGACGACGCTCACGTTGGAGGTCGCCGATGAGCCTTCGGCGTCGCCTCGGGAGCCTCTTTAAGAGTCAATCGGAACTTGATCTCACCGACGGCTCAATCCCACGGTCGCTGTTTTTCCTCTCGTTTCCGATCGTTATCACCAATCTCCTCCAGGTCGGCTACAACCTTGCCGACACCTTCTGGCTGGGTCAGTACAGCACGGAGGCGTTGGCGGCGATCAGCCTTGGGTTTCCGTTGGTGTATCTGTTCATCTCGCTGGGGCTCGGCCTCACCGTTGCCGGCAGCGTGCTCGTCGCCCAACACACCGGGGCCGATCAGCCCGAGCAAGCTGAGTACGCCGCCTCACAGACGGTTGTTTTCACCCTGCTAGCGGGGCTTGTGCTTGGGACGCTTGGCTTCCAGTTTGTCGCCGAGCTGTTGGGCGTTTTTGGCGCGGAACCGGCCGTGTTGACGCTGGCGACCGACTACATGGAGGTCATCAGCCTCGGACTGCCGTTCCTGTTTGGCTTTACCGTCTTCATCGCGCTGATGCGTGGAGCCGGCGACACCGTCACGCCGATGCTCGTTATGTTCGGCACTGTCGTCCTCAACGTCGCCCTCGACCCGCTGTTGATCTTCGGCGTTGGGCCGCTGCCGGAACTCGGCGTTGAGGGGGCGGCGATCGCCACCGTCTTCGCCCGCGGGTCGGCGATGGTTGTGGGGCTGTGGCTCATGTTCCGTGGGGCCCACGGGATTCAGATCCACCTCCGACAGATGATCCCGGATCTCGCCTACAGCAAGAAGCTGCTCCGGATCGGCGTGCCCGCGTCGGTCGAAAACACCGGCCGGGCGATCTCGGTCAACGCCGTGTTGGTCATCGTAACGCTGTTTTCGACGCCGGTCGTCGCCGCCTTCGGCGTCGGCATCCGCGTCTTTTCGATGATCTTCATGCCCGCGATCGCCATCGACCGCGGCGTTGAGGCGATGACCGGCCAAAATATCGGCGCGGGCCGGCAGGATCGCGTCGTCGCCACCAACCGGTTTGCGGCGAAAACGTCGTTTTTGATCCTTTCGGGGCTCGGCGTTATCACCTTCCTCTTTGCGCCGGAGATCATCGGCGTCTTCGATGACTCGCCGGCGGTCGTCGCCGAGGGGGCAACGTTCCTCCGGTGGATCGCGCCGACGTTCGGCTTCGTCGGGATCCTGCGTGCCTACAGCGGCGGCTTCCGTGGGGCGGGCAAGACGCTGACCGCCGCTGCCATCGCGGTGCTGTTGTTTGGGTTCATCCGCCTGCCGATCGCCTACGTCGCCTCCCAGGGGCTTGTCCCGATCGACGGGTGGTTTTTCGCTGAACCCAACCCCACCGGCATCTGGTTTGCGTTTGCTGTCTCCGGGGTGATCGCGGCGGTCGTCGCCGCAGGCTGGTTCGAACGCGGCGGCTGGCGCGGCGGCGACCTGACAGAGCGATCGCCGACCGAGGCCGACAGTGAGGCCGAACCGGGTGATGAGCCGACCGCTGTCGGCGACGACTGACAACCTGACACGTCGCCGCCGAGCAGGAATTCCGACCGACTGGGAATACCAACAGCTTATTTTGCTACTGTCTCTCTTAGCCGGTATGGCATGGTCGTGAGCGATCTCCTCTCGCTTCGGGGCGTCTACGTTTTCGCCTTCGGACTGGCGGCGGTGATCTGCCTTGCCGGCACCGTCGGTGTTCGGAGCCTTTCGCATCCTGATATCCGACGGGGGCTTGGGGGATTGCTCGGATTGAGCGGGCTGTGGTCGCTGTTTACCGCCGCACAGTTGGCAACGCCCTCACCGCTCGCTCAGCGGATCTTTCACCTTGGCGGGCTGATCGCCGGCCTCTCGACGATCGTCGCGTGGGTTGTGTTCGCCGCTGCCTACACCGGTCGATCCTACCACCGGCAACGCTCCTTTCAGATCGGCAGCGCGCTGCTGCTTGCCATCGTTATCGGGATCAAGCTCACAAATCCGATTCATGGCCTCTATTACACCACGACAGCGGCAACAACGCCGTTTTCGTATCTCCAGTTCAGCTACGGGGCGATCCACTGGTTTGTCACCGGCATCGTCTACACGATCGCCTTCGTCGGCTTCGGCTGGCTGTTTGAGTCCTTTGAGCGAAGCGACAGCCGCCCGACGGTGCTCTACATTCTTGTCGCTGTGACAGGGGTACCGCTGATCCCGTATCTGGTTTCGCCATCAGTCGACCCGCTGTTGGGGATCAACTACGAGCCGCTTGGTGTTGCTGTCTTCGCCGTCGGCATCCTCCGATATGCTCGGACGGAATTTGCCAACCACAGTTCGCCGGGATTGTCGACACTGGCCGACAGCGTCGCCGTCGGCGGACTTGTCCTCGATAGCTCGGCGACGGTCATCGCCTACAACGACGAGGCGACGACGATTCTCGACAGGGAGACGATCCCGCGGCGACCCCTGGCGGCCATCGACGATGGGTTGGCGTCGATCCCTTCCGGCGAAACGGGCCACCGAACATACACGGTCGCCGGCCGAGAGCGAACCTACGAGGTCACCCGCTCGCCGATCGATGACGAAGCGATCGCCGAGGAGATCCTCACGCTGAAAGACGTGACCCGTGTCACCCGGATCGAGCGGCTCGTCCGACTTAACCGGGATCTGACCGACGCGCTGCTTGAATCGCCTGCGCCGTGGGAGTTGATCCAACGCGTCCCCGAGCGCATGGCCGAGGTGGGCGCCTACGATCTCGTGTGGCTGGTGCCCGTCGCTGCCGCCGACTCGACGGCGGCCGATAGCTCACTGTCCGCTGATGGCGGCCCAGCCGACCATCCCGGCGGTCGGCAGTTCCGTACCGACGCCGACCCGGTTGCTGGCGTTGTTGCCGGCGATGCAACCGACTACGCCGAGTGGGTCGCCGACGACATCCCCGAAGCGGAGCCGGTGATCGACGCCGCAACGACCGCCGCGGCGAGCCACGTTGCTGTCGACGAGGCGGACGCCCCCTGGAGCGGGCGGGCAGCCGACCACGATATCACCGATTCGCTGGCGGTGCCTGTCGACTTCGATAACCAGCAGGCGTTCGTCCTTGGGGTTTACACGACCGCTCCGACCGGCTTTGATGCCGTCGAGCGCGAGGTCATCGAAGAGATCGGCGAGAGCATCCCGCAGGTCGTCTCGACGATCGAAACCCACGAGGAAGCCCTCCAATACGAGGAGGCGATGAAACACGCCGGCGTCGCCATCAGTATCACCGACAGCGACGGCGTGATTCAGTATGTCAACCCCGCCTTCGAGGAGTTAACCGGCTACAGCGCGGCTGAGGCCGTCGGCTCGACCCACAGCATCCTCAAATCCGGCGAGATGAGCGAAACGCACTACGAACAGCTGTGGGAGACGATCACCGGCGGCGACATCTTCGAAAAACAGGTGATCAACCGAACGAAGGATGGCGACCGGTATATCCTCCAAGAGACCGTCTCGCCGGTCACGAACGACGACGGCGAGCCCGAGGCCTACGTCGCCGTTCAGTTCGATATCACCGACAAGCTGCTGCGCGAACAGCGACTTGAGGTGCTGAACCGCGTCCTCAGACACAACCTCCGGGCCAGCGTCAACGTCATCACCGGCCAAACCGGCCTGCTGGAAGACCGCATTCAGGAAGCGATCGGTGAGGACGCGCTGCCGGCAGCCATCGAGGACTCCTCCAGACGATCCGCGATCGGGTCGAACACGTCCACTCCCAGGCCGAAACCGCCCGCGAGATCGAGGCCGTGTTGGGAGATGATCCCGCCGAGCAAACCTGGGAATCTGTCGACACGCTCTGTGAGACTGCCACCGAGACCGCGGCCGCCTTGGGGGCGAGTTGTGTCTGCGATATCGACGGCGAGATTGACGACCGCCGGGTCGACGGCGAGGCGACCCGGATCATCGAGGAGTTGGTGGAAAACGCGATCCGCCATCACGACGACCAGCCCTCGGCCGTCGAGGTGCGGGTAACGCTGTCGGTCGCCGGCGATGACCTCCTGCTGACTGTTGCCGACGACGGGCCGGGACTCTCCGAGCAGGAGTTAGTCGTCGTCGAGGAGGGTGCCGAAGATCCGCTCCGACACGGCAGCGGCCTCGGGCTGTGGAT
Source organism: Halonotius sp. GCM10025705 (assembly GCF_042662885.1). Taxonomy (NCBI): domain Archaea; kingdom Methanobacteriati; phylum Methanobacteriota; class Halobacteria; order Halobacteriales; family Haloferacaceae; genus Halonotius; species Halonotius sp. GCM10025705. The sequence goes on from NZ_JBHSZD010000001.1 coordinate 723,007, forward strand.
GGTCAACTGGCTGGCGATCGCCTGCGGCGGCTCGATCAGCGCGACGACGGGCGACAGCGGGACGACGATCAGCGTTCGCGTCCCGCTGCGTGACACCGAGGGTGCGTCCACAGCCACTGATCCGGGGGTTGACGCCGGCTGGGCGGCCGAAACCGGGGCGTCAGATACTGAGCGCATGCCTGCTGACGGCACTGATCCCGACGATCACCCGACCGAGGGCTCGTAGGGGCGGTGCTATCGGGGGTCGTCGACAAACGGTATTCCTATACTCGCCGCCACACGACGATCGGTATGGATCTGTTCGGGCGCGACGAGCCGGCCGACGGCATCGCGCTGTTTGTCGACGGGCCGAACATGTTGCGCGATGAGTTCGATGTCGATCTCGACGACATTCGAGAGGCGACGGCAGCAAAAGATCGGTTGGCGACCGCCCGGCTCTACGTCGATGAACACGCGACCCCGGGGCTGATTCAGGCCGCGGAAGCGCGGGGCTTTGAGGTGATCGTTACCAGTGGCGACGTCGACGTGAAGCTCTCAGTTGATGCCACCCGGTTTGCGACCGAAGGGCGGGCGGAGACGCTGGCGATCGCCTCGCGAGATACGGACTTCAAGCCGGTGTTGGAGGTTGCCAACAGCTACGGGCTGTCGACGCTGGCGATCGCGCCGGCCAGTCACGGGCGGTCGGATGCCCTACGGAACGCTGCCACGGAGAGTCTCACACTTGACGAGGGCGAATCGGAATAGCCGCCCGAATCTGCTCACATAGCCGGTTATTTTAATGGTGCGTCCGTCTCCGCCTTCGGTATGGATCGACGACGCCTCCTCCAGGGACTCAGCGGTGGGCTGGGTCTCAGCATGGCTGGCTGTGCAACTCCGCCGCTGTCAGGTGCCCGCGAGCCACCGGTCAACCGATTGGAGGAATCGACGGTGACGGCGTTCGACGATTGGCTGTTTGCCGACGCAGTCGAGGAAGCAACCGGCGCAACGACACTCGTTCAGATCGGCTCGTCCGCTGACTCGCATTGGGTTCTTGTGTTCGCCGATACAGCGCAGCCCATCGATGCGACGATCACCATCAGCCGTGCGGATCGAGAGCCGTTTTACACCGAGACGGTTGCGATCAGTGCCGACACGTACGCCGGATTCAGGTTCATGACTCCTGGGGCGTACACGGTCACAGTGTCATCCGATACTGGCGGCGGGGATGTCGCCGTCTCTGATGATTTCATTGACTGTAATGACTCATACCAGATCATTCGGCTGCAAAGCGACGGCGAGCTTTCGGAATCATCGTTGACCGAGGAAGTCGCGTGCGGCTGATCGACTTCGGGCGCGCCCCTCGCCGCTGAGTTAGACCGGCTGCCCGAAGGCGTACATCGTCTGATGATCGGTGACCTCGACGGTCGCAAAGTCGCCGGGCGAGAGGTCATATTCGTCGGCGTGTTGGACGATGATCTGTCGGTACGCACCGTCCCGACATTTCACCGAGTCGCCGGTGCCCTCCTCGACGACCAACACATCCTGTGTTGTGCCGACCATGGTTTCGTGTACGTCGCCGACGATCTCGCGTTTGACCGCCGACATCTCCTTTGAGCGTTCCTTCTTGAGCGTCCCGCCGAGGCCCTTCATGTCGTCGGCGTCGGTGCCAGGTCGCTTCGAAAAGCGGGTCACGTTGACCTTCTCGGGGCGGATCTCCCGCAGCAGCTCCATCGAGGCTTCGTGGTCGGCGTCGGTCTCGGTCGGGAAGCCAACGATGAAATCCGTCGACAGCGTCCAGTAGTCCAGCCGCTCGTCGAAGGCGGCGACGACCTCGCGGAACTTCTCGACTCTGTGCTGGCGGCGCATGTCTTCCAGCACGTCGTCGCTGCCGGATTGGACGGGGGCGTGGATGAAGTTATACAGCGTCTCGTGGCGGGCGAACACGTCGGCGAGTTCCTCGTGAATGCCGTGGATCCCGCCGGGGTTGGCCATCCCAACCCTGACCCGGAACTCGCCGTCGATCTCGGTACAGATTCGATCCAGCAGTTCCGGCAGCTTCCGGTCGCCGTCATCCCAGCCGTAGACGGCGGTGTCTTGGCCGGTGATGCGGATCTCTTTGGCCCCGGCGTGGACGAGTGCGCGGGCCTTTTCGACGTTTTCCTCGACCGGCGGGGAGTCAACCCGGCCGGTAGCGAACTTGGTGATACAGTACGAACAGTTGCTCATACAGCCGCGGGCGATCGGGAGGATGCCGACCGACCCCTCCAAGATCGGTTGGGTGTCGGGGGCGACAGTGGGGCATTCACCGTTGAGTACGGCCTCCGGCACCTCATCCCAATGGAGGATCTGGGCGTCGATGCCGGCCTCGTCGAACTCCTCACCCTGTGCGAGGGCCATACAGCCGGTGACGATGAGGTCAGCCGTCTGTTCTTGGAGCTCCTCAGCCCGGCGGAGCATGTTGCGCTCGGTCTTCTCGACGACCGTGCAGCTGTTGAGAATCGCCACGTCCGCCTCCGCCGGCCCGTCGGCTGGGTAGTGGCCACCCTCGCGGAGGGCCTGCTCGATCTGCCGGCTCTCGCCGCGGTTTGACGTACAGCCGTACGTCTCGATGTGGTAGGAGGCCATCCAGTTATCACCTGTTGCGCCCCGGCGAGCAAAAGGCCGACGATCCGGGTTACGGCGTCGTACTGGTGGAACACAAATCGATTACATACTCCGGCCCACTGGGCGTGTGTCGCCACCGACAGTCGACATAACCAGAACCGTTTTTACCCGCCATCGCCGTCTTGCGAATGCGGTGGGATGGCAGAGTGGACTATTGCGCCTGCCTTGAAAGCAGGTGGCCTTTGGCCTCCTGGGTTCGAATCCCAGTCCCACCGACTTCTGCCGCGAGCACCGTCCGCGAGCGGCTGTATCGATGACTGGGATTCGAGCAGCGAACAGCTTCGCTGTGAGTGAGTTCGAATCCCAGTCCCACCGCGTTTTTGCGCGATCAACACGGTGAGCATCGGCTATCTGTCGTTGTTTCCGGGGATATTCTCAGGCACCTAATATCGCAGCACGGCGTCGCCGATGCCGAGCGTTTGGCCGACGGCGGTCACCCCGATCCCAGCGATGGCGATGAGGTCGACCCCGACGAGAAACGAGAGGAAGTAGATGATCGGTCCGACGATCGAGAGCGTCCCGCTGGCGACATAGATGATCGCCGCCTCCGGTAGTACCGCGCCGGTGTAAAACAGCCCGATCGCGGGGATGACCATCCACCCGATGAGGCTGATCGCCAACAGCGGTGTCGCCACCGAGTCGATGAGGAAGCCGGCGATCCCGCTGAGCGTGATGCCGACGCCAACAACCATGACAACACGCCAGCCCTGGAGGGCGCGATCGTTCATCTCGTCCCACCCCGTCACAAGGAAAAACACGATAAACGCCACCATCACGAGATGCGCGATGAAGATCGATCGGGTGCTGACCACCCCACGGTGGGCCGCGGCGACGACGAGCCACGCTGCGGGGACGAGCAGTCCTGGGCCGGACTCGCGCAGTGTTCGAAGCACGACGGCGGCTTTCACAGCCACCTACAAGAGCGTTATTCGTTGGGCTGCCCCACCGGCCTGTTTTTGTGACCTGAGACCCAACACATTGTAATGAGCGAAGCCACCACGGCGTCGATTACGGTGTACTCGGATTACGTCTGTCCGTTCTGCTATCTTGGTCGTGAATCACTCTCCCGATATCAGGCCGACCGGAAAGAGCCGTTACGGATCGATTGGCGGCCGTTCGACCTGCGAGCCGGCAAGCGAACCGCCGACGGTGAGATCGATCACTCGGTCGACGACGGCAAAGACGATGACTACTTTGAGCAAGCCAAGGAGTCCGTGCGTCGCCTCCAACAGGAGTACGATGTTGAGATGACACTGGAGTTGGCAACCGAGGTTGACTCGCTTGACGCTCAGGTTGCCTCCGCCTACGTCAGCAACGAGCATCCCTATGAGACGTGGCTGGCCTTCGATGAGGCAATCTTCGCCGCCCTCTGGCAGGATGGCCGCGATATCGGGAGCGAGGACGTGCTCGTCGACCTTGCAACAAGCGTTGGCATCGACGGCGATGAAATCACCGCCGCGCTCAACGACGAGGCCCACCGGGAGACGGTCACCGACGCGTTTACCGCTGCCCAGCAGGCCGGCATCACCGGCGTCCCGACGTTCGTCGCCGACGGCCACGCCGCACGCGGGGCAGTACCGCCGGCCCAACTTCGCCGACTCGTTGAGGGCGCGGAATGACACAGCCCGCCGAACAGGCTGGCGTCGCCGACATTGACTGTGCGGGACAGACTGCGTTGGTCACCGGTTCGACCAGTGGGATCGGCCGCGAGACCGCCCTCGCGTTGGGGCGGCTCGGTGCCGACGTGATGGTACACGGCCGCGATGCCGAAGCCGGCCGTGCGGTCGTCGACGACCTTACCGCGATGGGTGTGGAGGCGACCTTCGAGACAGCCGATTTTGCTGCTGTCTCCGCGGTCAGCTCGCTGGCGACCGCAGTCGACGACTGGGTCGACGATCTCGATATCCTCGTCAACAACGCCGGCGGGCTGTTCCGTGACGGTCGACTCACCGATATCGGCGTTGAATACACCTTCCACGTCAACCATCTCGCACCGTACCTGCTGACCGCCGAGCTGTTGCCGACGCTGGCTGACGATACCCGGATTGTCACCACGGCCTCAGCTGCCCACCGCGGGGCGTCGCTGGATCTCGATGCCGTCGACTCCGTCGCGGACTACTCCTCGTTCAGCGCCTACCAGCGGTCAAAGCTCGCCAACATTCAGTTTGCCCTCGAGCTCGCGCGTCGATTAGACCAGTCCGAGCACGCAATCACGTCGAATTCGTTCCATCCGGGTGCGATCCCCGGCAGCGGCTTCACCCGGTTTCTGCCAGGGCCGCTGTCCGACCTTGCGAGCCTCGCTGGCGGGCTCCCGTTCGTGCCGACCCCGGCCGACGGCGCGGCCACCGCGGTCTATCTCGCAGTCAGTCCACGCGTTGCGTCGGTGTCGGGTCGCTACTTTGCTGACTGTGAACCAACCCAACCCTCGGCTGCCGCTCGCGACCGGGCGGCCGCACGCCAGTTGTTCGAGCGCAGTGCCGCCCTGCTCGACATTCCGGCCCCGCTGTCGGCCGACGACTGACGGATTTATGCGCCTTCGTCGCCGACGACCGGTATGGCAATCGAGGCTGGCGATACGGTCGTCATCGAGTACATCGGCCGCTTCCCCGACGGGAGCGTCTTCGACACCTCTCGCTATGAGGTCGCCGAGGAACACGGGTTGGTCGAGGCCCAGGACGCTGATCCCGACGACTACTCCTCGCTGTCGTTCAAAGTCGGCGACGAGGAGGTCATCGAAGGGTTAGAACAGGGCGTGATCGGCCTCGAAACCGGCGACACCGAGACGCTGACGATCTCACCCGAAGAAGGATACGGCGCGTTCGACGAGGAAAAGGTGCGCGAGTACGATCCGGAGGTCTTTGAGGGAATGGTCGGCCAACCACCCGAGGTTGGTCTCCACGTTCATGCGGAAAACGGGCTCCACGGCGACGTGACTGCGGTGACTGATGACGCCGTCGAAATCGACTTCAACCACGAACTCGCGGGCCGGACGCTGGAGTTCGAGGTCGAGATCCTCGATACGTGGTAATCGCTGTCGACCGCGAACTGAAACGCTGCTGGAACGCTTAGGATTCCGCCGGGACGCTTACGTCGGCAGCATCGCTGTATTTTTCCTCGAACTCCTGAATCAGTTGGCCCATCTCAGCATACCAGTCGTTGAGGAGTCGCTGCATATCTTCCCGGATCGCACCGGGGTCAGCCGGCTTGTAGACGTGGTAGTAGCCGCCTTGGTCGTAGTTGATCTGCTCTTTTTGAATCAGGCCGGCGTTGAGCAGCCGCTGTACCGAGCGATAGACCGTCGAGCGTTCGCGGTCGACATGGTCAGAGAGGTCATCGATCGTCACCGCGGTCTCGGCGTCGACGAGTTCCCGAAAACATCGCTTATCGAGTTCCTTGAGTCCGTGAAAACACTCAAGCAAGCCTTCGCATTCCATATCGGATCGGAGCATTTCCGCGAGGGAATTGGTCATTTTGGTTCACCTGTTATTGTCACCGCCGACATATAAGTTTGCAGGATACGTACAACACACTCCAAACCGGCCGGTCTCGGCTCGGTGCGACGACCAGTGATCAAAACGATCGGCTCCCGTCGGCTTAGATTCGGCCGACGTCTTCGACGGCGACGCTTTCGACGCCCTCAACCTCGGCGAAGGCATCCTCGACGACCTCCGTACCACCAGCGTCGTCGGCGACGATCACCGTCGGCAGCAGCGCGACGAGGCCGAAGGCGACATCGTCGCGCTCGAAGCCGTTGATCTGGGCTCCCTCGGGGAGGGACGCTTCGAGTCGCTCCTGGAGCTCGTCGAGATCGATCTCTGGGCTCTGCGGCATGATCTTCATGTTGGCGGCGACCTTGCCCATCGTTATGGCCCCCGGAAGCCGCAGTCGGGACACTCATAGAGGTTGCTCTGCTTGCGGCAGGTCGGACAGCGGTGGATCTCGGTGCCACACTCCGGACAGTCAAAGGCCGCAGCGTTCATCGCTGCGACCTTGATGCCGCAGGAGACACATTGGCTCTCGGACTGCTGTTCGGTCTCGCTCATACCCATAGGGATCACCGCGCGGGTTTTAACCATTGTCTTTCGGCTCGTCATGATCGCCCCGCCGTCGGTGGGGAACGTGCTGTGTCGGCGATTCCCACACCCTCTCACAGCAGCAGTGGGCCGATCAACACCCCCATCAGATGACCCGGCGGGCCCCGAACCGCGGCGGCAGCAACCCGACGAGCGTAGCGACTAGGAAGACGCCAACGCCGACCCAACCGGTGAACACAAACGACAGCCCGATCAGCAGCGCAAACACACTCCCGGAAACGACTGTGTAGTTCAGATTCCCAACCGTCCGAAGGTACCGATCGCCGACTCCCACCACGAGCAGGAAGCCACACGCCGCGCCGATGATGACGGCCGTCAGCAACGCCGGAAGCGTCAGCGGCACGCCGGTGGTATCCATCGCCACCATCACACCGGTTCGTGGGGTACCGAGCGCGAGCAACGCACACAACGCAAAGACGGTGTTTGCTGTGCTGGCCCCGCTGGTGGCGACGATGAACCCCCGATCAGGATCAGCGTTCGGCACCGCCGGCAGCGCGATTACCGAGGCGATCGCTGCCGACACCCCCGGCAGATAGCCGACAAGCGCGCCAGCCAGCGAGCCTGCCCCCGCCGTCAGCCCCACCTCACGGCCCGGCATCGCCAACTTTGCGTCGGCCTGCGGCGGCACCCCGCCGCCACCCATGGCATCCAGCAGGATCGGCGCGCCGAACAACCCGGTGAGCAGCGGTGTCAACATACTCCCGGCATCCAGTGGCGCGGCCGGCTGCACGTCGAGCGTTGCCCATCCCAACGCGGCCGCCAACCCGAACGCAAACAGCCCACCGAGCGCCGCCCGAAGCGACGACTCGGTCAGGAGGAGAAAGCCGACGACCGCAACCAACACGAGCGTGAGATTGGCGTTGATCGTTGGATACCACGACACCATGAGCCACGTAATCGGCAGCGCAAGCGGTAACGCGACCGCGACGGCCAGCGCGCTCCCGACCGCCGACAGCCGGAGGGCTTCCCGGCCACGACCCGCCAACACGAGTCGGTGCCCCGGCAGCGCGGCGATCGCCATCGATGCGTCGGGCACCCCGAGCGTGAGCGCGGGGACGATATCGAGAAACGTGTGGACGACACCCGCCGCGAGCATGGCAACGCCGAGCAACAGCGGATCGGCTGGAATCGACGGCGCTGCCGCCGCCAGCAACACCGCGAAGTTGTTGGCGTGCAGCCCGGGAACCAGCCCGCTACAGGTGCCGAGGGCGACGCCGCCAAGTGCGAAGGCGACGACGCCCGCCGTCAGTCCCGGGTCGATGCCGACTCCCAGTCCCATCGGGCTGGCTGGTCGCGGCTTCAGGGTTAAATCTCCGTACGAGTGGCTGCGCAACTGCTATTCGATAGCTGTCGCTGTCTCGGTTGCGTCGCAATAAAAAACGGAACTGCTGGCTAACCGCGATTCAGCCGAAGAGGTTGCCGAGGCCCTCGCCGTCGGCTTCCTCGTCGTCGTCACCGGCGTCGTCCGGCACGTCGGCATCGTCGCCGTCGTCAGCGTCGGCTTCTTCTTCAGCGTCGTCGCCGCCGTCGTCGGCACTGCCGGCGTCAGCCGACGCGCCGCCAGCGGCCCCACCGGCTGCGGGGGCTGCGGCTGCGGTCTCGACGGCTTCCTCGATGTCGACGTCTTCGAGCGCGGCGACGAGGGCCTTGACTCGTGACTCCTCGACATCGACGCCTGCGGCTTCGAGGACGGCGGTGATGTTGTCTTCGGTGATCTCTGCGTCTGCTTCGTTCAGGGTGAGTGCTGCGTAAACGTATTCCATTGGTGTAATCTCCTGTTGTTAGAGCATATCGAGCCCGGCACCGGCGTCGCTGTCGTCGCCGTTGTCGGCCTCGGCTTCATCTTCGTCGTCAGTCTGTGCGTCGTCTGCGTCGGCCTCCTCGGCCTCGCCGTCGTCAGCCTCGTCGGCTTCCTCGGCGGTGTCGTCACCGAGATCCTGGAACTCCTCGGGGAGCGCCTCCGGATCGTCGATCTCGCTGGCAAGCGCGCGCACCTGCGCGTCGGCCTTGCCGATGAGGTCGTCGACCACATCCGGGCTCTCGACGGCAGCAGCGAGGGCCACGGATTTGGCCTCGCCGGTCGCCTTGGCGATGAGCGTCGGCGCGGTCTGCGTCGTCGGATACTCGGCGTTGACCGAGAGGTTCCGGGCGGCCGCGGCGGCCGACTGGATATCCGCGCGGTAGTCGTCGACATCGATCTCGAGTTCCTCGGGCGCGAACAGCACGCCTTCGGAGTACACGCTCTTGAGATCGAGGCCGACCTCTTTCGGCTCGATGCCGAGTTCGCTCAGCACGTTTTCGAGGTCGGCGTCGACGGTCTCGCCAGCCGAGAGGACGGTGCTGTCCGACAACACCTGAATCGAGCCTTCCTCGATCCGGGCGTCGGCACCGATCTGCTGGAGTTCGCCGACGAACGGGCCGGGGTCGACGCCCGTGTCACCCTCGGGGATGACGATATCGTTGGGCGCGACCTCGCCCGCGCTGATCGGGGCTGGGGTCTTCGAGGCTTCGAGCTGCTGGAACAGCGCGAATGGGTTGTCGTTCGTGCCGATCAGGGCGATCTGCCCGCCGACGTGCTCGGTGAGCTGCTCGACGCCGTCGTTGACGGCCTCAAGGGCGCGCACGACGAGCGTGTTGCGGCTCATCCGAACTTCCGCGCTGCCATGGAGCTCCCGCCGCATGGACTGGAGCTGTCGGCTCGGAATGCCCTCGACGCCGACGATGCCGACCGAGGCGTACCGCTCGATAAAGTCGGTCAGCTCGTCGACTTCGTCTTGTTTCCACTGTGGGATGGTCTCGGTTTTGCGGACGGCTTCGCTGCTGCTCATGCGTCCACCTCAACAGCGGGGCCCATCGTCGTTTTCACGTAGATGGTATCGAGGTTCAGCGGCCCCTTTTCGAGGTCAGCTTCGAGTCGCCGGATGATCACGTCGATGTTGTCGGCGATCTCTTCGGCGTCCATGTCGTCGGCTCCCACGCGCGTATGGAACGTGCGTCGGTCGCCGGAGCGAAGCTGCACCGTGTTTTTCATTCGGTTGACTGTCTCGACGACGTCGTCGTCTGGCTGCAGTGGCGTCGGCATCTTCCTCGTGCACCGAGCACGGTTCCGAGGTAGCGACCGATGTCCTGCATCAGACTGGCCTCGGCGACGAAGAAGTCGGTGTCGTCGGCGAGGTCTTTGGCGGCGTCGTCATCGTCACCGAGGTCTTCGAGGTCGTCCCCGAAAGCACCTCGTCGGCAACATCCTCGGCCCGAAGGGCGGTTTCACCCTCCGCAAACACAACGATCTGTGTTTCTTGGCCGGTGCCGGACGGGAGCACGATGCTCTCGTCGACGCGATTCGATGGGTCGTCAGGTCTAGATCACGCAGATTCACCGCGAGATCGACGGTCTCACTGAAGTTCCGTGGTGGGGACTCGTCGAGCGCGCGAGAAACTGCTTGTACTATCGTATCGTCTGCCATTATTCACCTCCGTAGTACGCAGGAATGCTCCTACGGGTCAGTGACACAGGCGAGGCCTGTCTCATCGGAGAGTGTCGGATGACGCCTAAAAGCCCGTCGAAGCCATTCGCAGCGTCTGTGGGTCGGTCACATGGCTGATCCCCCGTCTTGTTCCCCTTTCAGTCGTCACCGCGATAGGCGTCGCCGCCGCGTTTTCGAATGCTGAGTACGTACAACACGTTTGTCGCCTGATCAAGCCGACATGCGAGTCGAAACGGGCCGACACGAAGCTTTTCATGGGGCGCGCCGGCCAACGGTTCGAGGTAGTCGGCAGGCTCTCGCCACTGATCGGTGACGATCTCGTCGAGTTTCGAGGCGATCCGTTCCCTGCCATACTCGTCGAGCCCATCGAAATGGGATTTCCCCGTCGCGGTCAGTCGCCACTCCCAGTCAGTTGTCATTCCTCGTCAGCACCGTCAAGACCATACTCGGCTTTGATTTCCTCGCTCGTGTGGACGTTGCCCTGTTGAATGTCGACCTCGCTTGCCGCGATAGCTTTGAGATCGGCGCGGTTACACTCGGGGTGTTTGACCGCGTCTCGAAGCACGTCTCTGACGTACTCGCTTCGGCTGTTGTAGCCGAGTTCCTGCCACGTCCCGTCGACATCAGCGAGGAACGTCTCAGTCATCCGGATGTTGACGGTCGTTTTCGTGGGTGAGCGTTCGGCGTCGGCCATAGATGTGTGTTGAAATTGTGTCCCAAAAGCAGTTACGCCGCGACCGATCACTGTCGCTCTCCGGAACTTAGTCGGAAAACCGCACAAGTAAGGTGCCGAAAATCAGGCCGCTGCTTCCGCGTCGTCGACGAGGATATCGTCGTACTCGCCGTCGTCGACGCGTTCCTTGAACGTGCGTGCGTCCTCGCCGTCGATGGTGACACCGAGGGTCATGCAGGTGCCGCTGACTTCTTTGGCGGCGTTTTTCACGTCGTAGGAGAGCAGATCCGTCGACTTCTGCTCGGCGACCTTCTTGACCTGTTCGACGGACATGTCGGCGACGAAGTCCTCGTGGGGTTCGCCGCTGCCGCTGTCGAAGCCGGCCTCATCCTTGATGAGTTCCGATGTTGGCGGCACACCGACATCGATCTCGAAGGAGCCGTCGTCGTCGTAGTCGACGGTGATCGGGACTTCCATCCCGTCGAAGGCGTCGGTTTCGTCGTTGATCTGCTGTACGACAGCCTGCACGTCAACCGGCGTCGGGCCGAGTTCTGGCCCGAGCGGCGGGCCGGGGTTGGCCTGCCCGCCAGGGACGAGTACTTCGATAGTTCCAGCCATATCCATGTGCAGTCGGTTGCTGTTTTTAAGGGTTGTTTTTTCGGAGCCACCACGCGGGAGTCTCACACGACCACGGGCCGTCGCCACCGCGTCGTCGCCCCTGCGTCGTCGTCGACAGTGACAGATCGCCACCAGTAACCGTTCGGAGAGTGTTTTCAAAACCAATCACACATGGACGAGTCCCCGGACGGTGAGCCGATCGACGACGCCACCCGAGAGTCGTTGCTCGAACGTGTCAACCGTCAGAGCGCGACAATTGGGGCGAAAACCCCAGAGACGATCACCATCGAGGGCACCGAGATCGATCTCCACGAATTTCTGATCGAAACCCGGAACCTCCCGGAGATCCCGCCAGGCACCAGGGATCTGGTGTCGACGGCGAAACGCCGGCTCAAAACCGAACGCACCGAGCGCGTTGAGCGACTCAAAACCGAAGAGTCACTCAGCGAAGCGGCCGCAGAGACACTAGCCGAGGAGATCATCGGGCTCGATCGCGCACGCAACGCGCTCGATGGAGTGTACCGACCTGACTACGGCGAGGAAGCCCACAACATGACCATCGATGACTACAAGCGGTGGCTCGGGTTCGTCGAATCGATCCAGTGATCGCCGATCACGGCTGTCGGCGACAGCGATCGACACCTGCTGTCGACCGGGCGGTCGTCGCATCTGCACCTTTTTAGGCTCCCGTCGCACACACCACACCAATGAGTTCCGACGCCTACGACTACGAGGCTCTCGGCTTGATCGCCGGCCTCGAAATCCACCAACAGCTCGATACTGAGACCAAACTGTTCTGTGAGTCGCCGACCGACCTCCGTGAACCCGAGGAATCCGACCGAACGATTACGCGCTTCCTTCACCCCACCAAAAGCGAGTTGGGCGAACTCGATGACGCTGCCCTCGAAGAGAGCCGCGTCGACCGCGAGTTCGAATATCTCGCCTACGATTCGACCTGTCTTGTCGAGGAGGACGACGAACCCCCAACCGAGGTCGACGGCGAAGCCCTCGATGTCGCCATGCAGATCGCCTCCTTGCTCGATATGGAGATCGTCGATCAGCTCCACGTCATGCGCAAGCTCGTTATCGACGGCTCGAATACGTCGGGCTTTCAGCGGTCGATGCTCCTCGGCCAGGAAGGCGAGATCCAGACCAGCGAGGGGCCGGTCTCGATCGTCGATCTCCTGCTCGAAGAGGAGTCTGCCCAGCGCGTCGAGGAATATGACGGCGGCGTCCGCTACAGCCTCGACCGGCTCGGCATCCCGCTGGTCGAGATCGGCACCGGCCCGGACATCCGCACCCCCGAACAGGCCAAGGAGGCCGCCAAACGCATCGGGATGCTGCTGCGCTCGACCGGCACGGTCAAACGCGGCCTCGGTACGATTCGTCAAGATGTCAACGTCTCCATTGAGGAGGGCGCGCGTGTCGAGATCAAAGGCGTCCAAGCCCTCGATCAGATCGACGAGATCGTTCGGCTGGAAGTCGGTCGCCAGTCGGAACTCGTCGATATCGCCGAAGAACTCCAAGCTCGAGACGCCAGCGTCGGTGACACCCAAGACGTAACGGCTGTCTTTGAGGACACTGACTCCGGTGTCATCGGCGGCGCGATCGGCGATGGCGGCGCGGTGACGGCTGTCCCACTGTACGGCTTCGACGGCCTCGTCGGTCGCGAGATCCAGCCCGATCGACGCCTCGGCACCGAACTCTCGGATCACGCCAAGCGCAACGGCGCAGGCGGCATCTTCCACACCGACGAACTGCCAGCCTACGGCGTCACCGACGAGGAGGTCGCTGCCCTCCGTGACGCTGTTGATGCGGGCGACGACGACGCGGTCGCCATCGTCGCTGCCGACCCTGAAACGGCTGATCTCGCTATCGAGGCCGCTGCCGAGCGCGCCGAAACCGCTATCGAGGGTGTTCCCGAGGAGACCCGAGACGCGACCGACGAGGGTACCACGCGCTATCTCCGTCCGCTGCCCGGTGCGGCGCGGATGTACCCCGAGACCGACGTACCGCCGGTCGAACCTGACCCCAGCGAGATTGATGAGCCTGAACTCCTGACCGAGAAGGTCGACCGCTACCAAGACGAATTCGGCCTCGACAGCGGGCTGGCCGAACAGGTCGCCTACGGCCGCCGGATGCCGTTGTTCGAGGAAGCCGTTGATCGCGGTATCGACCCGACGTTTGCGGCGTCGGTACTGGAAAGCACAGTCACCGAACTCCGCCGCGACGACGTGGCCGTCGAGAACATCGCCGACGCGCACTTCCTTTCGGTCTTCGATCTCGTTGCTGACGACGAATTAGCAAAGGAGGGCGTCAACGACGTGCTAACCGTGCTTGCCGAACAGCCCGACTTGACGGCCGAGGACGCCATCGAGGAAGCCGGTCTCGGTGGTGTCGACGACGAGGAGGTTCGCGAGATCATCGCCGGCGTCGTCGAACGTAACGCCGACCAAGTCGCCGAGGAGGGGATGGGAGCCTTCTCAGGATTGATGGGCGAATGTATGGCCGAACTCCGCGGGAAAGCCGACGGCGACACGGTCAGCGACGTGCTGCGCGAGGAGATCGGCAAACGGAGCTAACTTCCCTTTCGCTGTCGACTGGTCGATAATGACGATTTATTTCGAGGAGCTGGCAGTCGGCGACGAGTGGACGAGCGACGCCTACGAGATCACCCAAGACGAGATTGTCGAATTTGCCGAGCAGTATGATCCGCAGTGGTTCCACACCGATCCTGAGCGTGCTGCCGAGGAGTCGATCTACGGGAGCCTGATCGCCGCGGGGTTCCACACGGCGGCGATCTCGACGCGGCTGTTCGTCGACTGTTTTCTGTCGGATACAGCGACGCTCGGCGGGAAGGGGATCGACAAGCTCCGGTGGCATGAGCCGGTGCGACCCGGTGATCGACTCTCGATCCGCGCCGACATTCTTGAGTTGGAGGTAGAAACCGACAGCCGTGGGTTGGCTGACATTCGGATTGAGACTTCGAACCAGGACGGCGAGGTCGCCTTTTCGATGATCGCGCTGGTAATGTTCGCCCGGCGTGATGAGGACTAAAATCGCCTGCCGAAACGGCTGTCAATGACCGTGGTTCGCCATCACACGGTCGACAGGGTTTGAAAGCGCTTTTATGCAGGTGTCGCAAACGACGGGGTACAGCCTATCCGGGTTGATGATACGCCTCGCCGTTAGGGATCTACCGGTTGGCGAGGTTGTGTGAGCCCGAGGATAGGGAGAGGAAAACTATGGCAGTTTACGTCAACTACGAAACCCCAGCCGACCTCGAAGAGCGCGCACTTGACGCCCTTGAGGTCGCCCGAGACACAGGCAGCGTAAAGAAAGGAACAAACGAGACCACGAAAGCCGTCGAGCGCGGCAACGCCCAACTCATCTTCGTCGCCGAGGATGTCTCGCCGGAAGAGATCGTGATGCACCTCCCCGAACTCGCCGAGGAGAAGGGCATCCCGGTCATCTTCGTCGAGACCCAAGACGACGTTGGCCACGCCGCCGGCCTCGAAGTCGGCAGTGCCGCGGCCGCCGTCACCAGCGCGGGCGACGCCAGCGACGACATCGAAGATATCGCCGAGAAGGTCGAGGAACTCAACTAACCACCCATGAGCGCAGAAGAGGAGACAACTGGCGACTCGACGGCCGCTGAGGTCATCGAGGTCGTCGGCAAAACCGGGATGCACGGCGAGGCCATGCAGGTCAAATGCCGCATCCGCGAAGGCTCGAACAAGGGCCGCATCATCACGCGCAACGTGCTGGGCCCGATCCGCGAGGGCGACGTGCTCCAACTGCGGGAGACCCAGCGCGATGCGGACTCAATCGGAGGCCAATAACAATGGTTGAAACACGAACGTGTGACTACTCAGGCGAAGAGATCGAGCCCGGCACGGGGACGATGTTCGTCAAGAAAGACGGCACGATCCTCCATTTCAAGGACTCGAAAGCTGAGAAGAACTACCGTCTCGGCCGCGAAGCCCGCGACCTCGAATGCACCGAGGCTGGCCGCAACGACGGCGGCCAACAATAAGACCCCACGGAGTATACCCTTCCTATGTCCTACGACGAGCGAACCTTTGTGATGGTGAAACCGGACGGTGTCCAGCGTGGCTTGATCGGCGAGATTATCTCACGGTTCGAGCATCGAGGGCTGAAGCTCGTCGGAGCCAAAGCCCTCCAACTCGACGAGGAGCTTGCGAAAACGCATTACAGCGAACACGAAGGCAAGCCCTTCTTTGAGGGCCTCATCGAGTTCATCACCTCCGGCCCGGTGTTTGCGATGGTCTGGGAGGGGAAAGATGCGACCCGACAGGTGCGCCGAATGGTCGGTGCAACCGATCCCGCCGAGGCTGCGCCAGGGACGATCCGCGGCGACTACGGCCTTGATCTTGGTCGCAACGTGATCCACGCCTCAGACCACGAGGACGAGGGCGCGAATGAACAAGAGATCGAGGTCTTCTTCGACGACGCGGAGCTCTTGGACTACGAGCAGGTAACCGACGAGTGGCGCTACGAGTAGTAACCCACCGCAGTGTTCGCTGACTTCTCTGTTATTCGACGCCAGTAATCTCGATACGAACACCACCAGTCTTGCTGGCGGCAACTGCCACATCCCACCCGTGTGCAGCCGCGATTTCACTGACAATATAGAGCCCCAAGCCGGTTCCCTCACGGCTTGTCGTGTAGCCCCGCTCGAAAATCGTCTCGCGGTCGTCGGCCGGCACCCCCGGGCCGTTGTCGGCAACAAAAAAGCCGCCAGCGCAGTCGCCGACCGTGATCGTCACCTCGCCATCGGCGTGGTCGACACTGTTGCGAAAGAGGTTGTCGAGCAGTTGGCGGAGTCGACTCCGGTCAGCTGTGAGTGTGCGTGCTGTCTCGACGTGGAGGGTTGCCGTCGCAGTCGACAGCGTCGTCCAACACTCACGGGCGACCGTCTCAAGTGTAACCACTTCAACATCGTCGATCCCCTCGCCCTGTGTGGCTAAGACCAGCAGATCGTCGATCAACTGTGCCATCCGATCGACGGCTCGCTCAGCCCGATCGAAGTGTTCGGACTCGCCCGTCTCTGCGGCCAACTCCAGTGAGCTCCCCATCACGTGTAGTGGGTTCCGGAGGTCGTGGCTGGCGATGCTGGCGAACTCTGCGAGCCGTTCGTTTTGGGCTTCGAGTTGCTGTTGGGTCTCTCGGTAGTCGGTGATATCGACGTAGTGTTCGATCCGGCCGCCGGCGTATGGGCCATCCGGAATCGGGTAACTGGAGTGTTCGAGCCACCGATCGTCGCGGCTGTCGTCGCCGACGACATGGCAGGTGAACTGCTCGACGTAGGTGTTGTCGTCGTAGGTGGCACACACGGTCTCGGCGAACCGCTCGGGCTCAGCAAAGATGTGTTTGAGACGGTCGTTGATGAGGCGCCGTTTGTCTCTGCCGAGGACATCGGCACGGTCGATGCCAAAGTAGTCCTCGATGCCGTCGTTCAGCCAGACGACCGAGAAATCGCTATCAAGGACGAAGGTGCCGACCGAGGAGATCGCCAGCCCGTCTTCGATGAGCGATCGGTAGGCTGGTTCGTTGTCGCTCGCTGTGTCGATATCGGTTGTCTCGCGGTGTTGGTCACAGGCCCTTGTGGTTTGGTGGCTCGATATCGTCGCGTCGGTGGTGTCGGTCGTCGGTGGGGTGTCGACGGCCGTGCGAATTCGGTTTGCCAGTGTTGTCGTGTGATCGTGGTTCACGTCGCTGGTGGGGGCTCCACCGGCTGTTCCCTCGCCGACGACCGGTGGATCACGTGGCGGCGGTACAAGCAAACACGGACACTCAGGAGCGTCATTCCAAAGCCCACGGAGTTCGGTGTCGTCGCTTCCACTGATCGCTGTGGGGCCGACGACGATACAATCAGTCGGTGTTGTCGACAACTGGGCACGCCCCTCTGCCACGCTGTCGGCCGTCCTCACGGAGAAGTCCTCGCGGTCAGCCAGCGGCGGCGACTTCGATCCGGGCGTCGCATCCCCGATATAGAGGACGCGGATCGATGCAGGCATTACACTTGCTGTGTGTGGTACACACAAAATAGCACCGATTGCTGTCTGTTTCCTAACCCAATATTGTATTTATATAATATGTGTTCGCTAGTCGGGCAGAGAACGCCCATTTGGTCGAGTCGTTCCGGCAGGTAGGTTTCGGTCACGAAATCCAGCCCGTTGGCCGCCAGCGACTGCTGTTCGGCCTTCTTGCCGATATCAAGTTGGAGTTCGATCTGTTCCTCCCAGTAGTCAGTCTGGAAGCGTGGATCGGTGAGCTCGGATTCCAAGGCGTTGATATCGGAGTCAGCCAGCGGATCGGTCGGCAGGTCGTACTCAACGATATCGCTCGGTTGAATGCCGACGTAGCGCGCTTCCGGCGTGGCGAGATGTTCCGAGAGGTGTGCGGATTTGATCGAGCCGTAGGCGACTGAGCCGTAGATCCGGTACGACCACGGGTCGCCGTCACAGAAGACTACGACCGGCAGATCGAGTTCGTCGTGGAGCCGTTTGGTGATCCGTCGGGTCGCCCGGGCGGGCTGGCCTTTGAGATGGACGACGAGACAGTTGTACTGCTCGTCAAACCCATTCTCGATGAGTCGATCCCGCATGCCGCCGGTCTCGACACAGAGGACAAAGTCGATATCGGCATCGAGAAACTCGATGGTGTCAGGATTATTCGGGATCTGATAGCCGCCCTCGCCGACATCCTTCTGACAGTGGATCTCGCGTTCGCCGCGGCGGGTCTGCTCGCGCAACAAGAGCGGGCCCATCAGCGTCGCTCCGGACTCCTCGGGGCGCATGTGGAAGTCCTCGCGGGTGACCTCCGAGACGATCTCGAGATCCTCGATCATCTGATTTGATTCATCCTGATCGGAGAAATGGGCTTCCTCGTTGTCCCACGACTCCGAGAGGTAGTAGAGTTCACGCAGCGTCGAGGAGCGACCCTGGTCGAGTTGGTCGGCGAGGAATTCGATGGTGTAGACGGCTTTCAGGAGCTTGCGGGCCCCACGGACGGAGTTCGCACTGCGGGTCGACGTGCGATCGCCGTAGACCCAGACCCCCGAATCGGGATCGTACTCAATGTTGCTCTTCGTTCGGGTTGGCAGCGTCATATGCGGGATTTCGCCGTCGGCAAACTGGTCGTAAAACTCCGCGGCGAGGTCGATGAGCTGTTCGCGGGCGCGTTCTTCGTTGAGTTTCGTGCTCATAGTTGTGTGAGAGATGGAGTGTATTCTGTCTCAGGCGTTCAGCGTTAGTTTCTCAGTTTCGACACCCTCGACGGTGATGTCGAACTCGGCGTCGTCACCGACGGTGTAGGTGAGTTTGGTCTCCTCGCCGGCCGATAGCGACGGCGACCACTGGATGAACCACTCGCCGTCGAGGTCGACGACGGTGGCTCCATCGCCGTCGACATCGCTCGGTTCCACCGAGACGATCTCCGTGATTTCGGGTGTTTCCGCGCGATCAGAGTAGTTCTCGACGTGGAGTGTCACGGTGTCGTCGTCGATCTCGCGGTCGATACAGAGGTTGTTCATAATCCGCCCCATCGCGGCGTCGATGTTTGGTCGCTCCTGGCCAGTCACCTCGGCGACCTTGTCGGCCATCTCTGGGAGAATCTGGCTGAGGACACTCTGTTTCTGTTGGCGTTTCTCAAGGGAGCGTCGCTTGTTGAGATAGGATTTGAGTTCCCGGGCGGCCTCCCGGATCGCCAACTCGATCTCATCTTCGATCTCCGGAATATTGGCGATGGCGTCCTTCGATTCGCTGGTGAAAGGGACGTTCGTCGAGGCGACGTGGATCATCAACACGGCCGGCCCGCTCGGCAGGCCACTCCCGCCGGGCTGATCAAGCCCGTAGTTCCGCCAGCCGATCCCTTTCACCACATCTGTTGAGCTACAGGCACCCTGTTGGTAGACCAGCGGGACGCGGTTGGCAAATCGCAGGAGATCGATCTTGCCTTCCGATTGGAGGTCACCGCCGTAGGCGATGCCGGCTTCGACGATGAAGGGGTCACCGCCGTGGACTTCGGCGTCCCGCGTTGCCGCAGCGTAAAAGTCGGCGTTGTACTCCTTGCGGAGCCCGGCCTCAACGAGGTCGGCGGTGATCGGCGAGAGGCAGTCGGTCGGCGGCGCGAGGATGTCGGTCGCCCGCATCGCCTCCAACAGTTCGCTGGCGGTATCGCGGTCGCCCTCGATCTCGTTGATCTTTGGCACTTCGTCAGGAACCGTCTGAGCGGCTGTCCACAGCGCGTCGGTGATCTTCTCGCGGGCGGTCTCGCCGAGGGTCACATCATCGTACTCGACGGTCGCATCCGCGGCGGCGGTGACCATCGCAGATAGCTCGTCGTGGGTCACCCGGAACCGCCTGTCCCCATCGTCGCCGAGTCCGTCGGCGCGGCGGGCCAAGCGTTCGGCGAGGGCTTGGACGGTTTCGTCGTCCTTTCGGCTGCTCGTGGCGTCGTCAACGAGGCCGTACAGCCCGGGTGTGAGGTGATCGCGGCCAGGTTCTTCGCCGTTTGTTGCCTCGTCGTCATCGAAGGCGGTGAGTTCACCCCATGCGGCGGCGACGGCGTTTTCTCTCACCGTCGCCCCGAAGGTGCGGCCGGTGTCGGCTTCGACATCGTCGGCGATCTCGTCGACGAGAGCCGCTACTTCCGAGTAGGCGGTGCGGTCTCGTCCGATCAACGCAGACTCGATCTCAGTGGCGAACGTCTCAGTTGCCTCGGCTCCCTTGTTCGAGACGGCCTTGGTGACCGCGCCCGCGATGTCGATCCCGGTCGCGGGTGTCGGCCACGCGAGTTCGCGGCCGAAGTGGCGGTCGCGGAAGCTATCGAGTACCTTGTCGGCGGTCTTCTTGCCGACGCGGGTGAACTCCTCCTGTAAAAATCCGGAGACGGAGTAGGATTCGGTCGCGGCGACCATCTTGATCAGCGTCCCAAGTTCGACGCCGTGCGGATGGGGACGAATCTCGCTCGTTTCGGCAGGCAGTTGATCGGTGCCGCGTTCGAATTTGAGGGGTTCCTCAAGGCCGGGCTCCCGCAGTTCAATCCGAGCGTGAGGGTTGACAACGGCGGTGTTCTTGATGTACTGGTGGAGCTGCTGGCGGGCCCGCATGTTGGCCTCCATCTCCAACTCGATGCGGGTGCCGTGAGTGCGATCCCACGTTGTTGCCTCCGAGTCTCTGATTTCGGGCTCGTTGGTGTCGGTGTCGATGATGAGCTCGAAATACTCGGCTTGGTTAGACTCCTGTGTTCGGCTGGTGATCTTGGCGGGTTTGCCGCTGGTCAGTTGGGAGTAGAGGACAGCCGCCGAGATCCCGATCCCCTGCTGCCCGCGATTTTGCTCACGGGCGTGGAATCGCGAGCCGTACAGTAGTTTGCCGAAGATCTTCGGGACTTGGTCTTTCGTGATCCCGGGGCCGTTGTCCTCGACGACGACGCGGTAGTAGTCGCCGACCTCGGTGATCTCGACGTAGATGTCGGGTTTGATCCCGGCTTCCTCGGTGGCGTCGAGGGCGTTGTCGACGGCTTCCTTGACTGCGGTAACAAGCCCGCGGGCACCGGAATCGAAGCCGAGCATGTGCTTGTTCTTCTCGAAGAACTCGGCGATGGAGATCTCGCGTTGGCCCTTCGCCAACTCCTCGGCGATCCCCTCGTCGGCACCGAGTTCCGCCTGAAATGAGGTCATGCTATGAAGGCTTTTTCGGGGGAGAGTATAACCTCTATCCCTCCGCGATCTCGTTGCCGGCGGGACTGATCGGCGTTCGCGCCCGCGCGTGCGGGAGCTTTATCCCCCGTGGTCTACTAACGGTGAATAGTTCTATGGCAGACGAAAGCGACTACGGAGCCGGACAGATCCAAGTCTTGGAGGGCTTGCAGGCTGTCCGCAAACGGCCGGCGATGTATATCGGCTCGACCGACGGCCGCGGGCTCCACCATCTTGTTTATGAGGTCGTCGACAACTCGATCGACGAGGCGTTGGCGGGCTACTGTGACCACATCGAGGTGACCATCCACGACGACGGCTCCGTCTCGGTCGCCGACGACGGCCGCGGCATCCCGGTCGACACCCACGAGGAGTACGACCGGCCCGCCGTCGAGGTCATCATGACGGTGCTTCACGCCGGCGGCAAGTTCGACAACAAATCCTATCAGGTCTCCGGCGGCCTGCACGGCGTTGGCGTCAGCGTTGTCAACGCCCTCGCCAAATCGCTCGCCGTCGAGATCCGCCGCGATGGCTACCTCTGGACGCACAGCTTCGATCACGGCGAGCCCGAGCCCGACGCCTTCCAGCAGGTTCGGTCGCTGGAACCCGACGAAGAGACCGGCACCCAGATCCGCTTTTGGCCCGACGACGATATCTTCGAGACAACTGAGTTCACCTATTCGACGCTGGCCAATCGCCTCCGCGAACTCGCCTTCCTCAACTCTGGCGTCAAGATCACACTCACCGACGAACGCACCGACGAGGAAGACGTGTTTCTGTATGATGGCGGCATCAAGGAGTTCGTTCACTATCTCAACGAGACAAAAACCCCGCTCCACGAGGAGGTTATTTACTTTGAGGACGAGGAAGACAACATCGCCGTCGAGATCGCCATACAGGCCACCGACGAGCTTCAGGGCTCGATTCATGCCTTCGCCAACAACATCAATACCCGCGAGGGTGGCACCCATCTTACCGGCTTCAAGACCGCGCTCACCCGGGTTATCAACGACTACGCGAACGACCACAATCTGACGACCGATCTTGATGAGAACCTCAAAGGCGAGGATGTCAGAGAGGGGCTCACCGCGGTTGTCTCGGTCAAACACCCTGACCCGCAGTTCGAGGGCCAGACGAAGACCAAACTCGGCAACAGCGAGGTACGCGGGATCGTCGAAAGTGCGACCCACGAACACCTTCGAACGTATCTCGAAGAGAATCCCGACACCGGCGAGGCCGTCGTGGCGAAGGCCGCCGAGGCCGCCCGTGCGCGAAAGGCGGCCAAACAAGCTGAGGAACTAACGCGCCGAAAATCGGCGTTGGAGTCGACCGCCCTCCCCGGCAAACTCGCCGACTGCCAAACGCGCGATCCAACCGAAAGCGAACTGTTCGTCGTCGAGGGCGACTCCGCCGGCGGCTCGGCCAAACAGGGTCGTGACCGCCACAATCAGGCGATCCTTCCGATCAAAGGCAAGATCCTCAACGTCGAGAAACACCGGCTTGATCGGATTCTCGAAAACAACGAGATCCGCGCGCTGATCACCGCGATCGGCGCGGGCGTCGGTGAGGAGTTCGATATCGAGGAGACACGGTACCATAAGATCATCCTGATGAGCGTCGATGGCGAGGAACACGGCTTTGTCCGCGACACCGACGGCAACACCCAGTTCGTCGAGATCGGTTCGTTCATCGACGACGTGATCGACGCCGACGGCGACGGTTACGACGACTACGAGGTGCTCTGTTTTGGCCGCGACGACAACCGAACTAAGTTCCGGCCGATTGATCAGGTCATCCGCCATGAGATCGACGAACCGCTCCACGAGATCGAAACGCGCTATGGGCGAAATCTGAAAGTCACTGCCTCCCACAGCGTGTTCGTTCACCGCGACGGGGAGATCCAGTTGGCGACCGGCGACGAGATTGAACCCGGCGACGAGGTCGTCGCACCGCGGTCGGTTCCTGTCTCCGGTGACCGCGACGGCGACCGCGTCGATCTATTGGCCGAACTCGTCGATAGACAGGACGACATCGATTCGGAGCTCTATGCCCGCGGCGAGGGTATCGAGGAGATGTTCAAACAGCAGGTTCGCGCAGAGTACGCCACCGACGGCGGGGCCGTCGCCCGCGCGGAGCCGCGCGTCGAGATCCCGGAATCGGTTCGCTCACAGCTCCGCTCCGAACGAACCGATGCAGGACTGACACAGCAGGACGTGTGTGATGCCGTTGGCGTCTCCCAGCCGATCACGGTCTCGCAGTGGGAACGGGGCAACTCGCGGCCGACGGTGTCGAACTTCGAAGCCTACTGTGAGGCGGTCGGCGCGTCGCCTGCGGCGGTGATGGACGAGGTAACTGTGGGCGACTCGCTGCTCGACCAGCGGTGGAACAACCAATACGAGAGCGCGCCTGCGAACCGTGTTCGGGATTATGTCAGGATCAGCGAACTTGAGGAGTCAGATCTCGATGATATCCCGGACGACGCTCATGTCGAGTTGACGCCGGAACATTACGCCGATCACGGGATCGATCGCTATATCAAGATCGATGAAGCGCTCTGTGAGCTGTTCGGCATCTACGCAGCCGACGGATCGAGTTCGCCCCGCAACGGGATTCGGCTCGCGATCGGAGACACCAATGAGTCGTTGCGAGATCACTATATCGATGCGTTCGAGGATGTCTTTGGGATACCGGCCAAACACAGCGAGTACGAAGACCGCGTTGACGAGGTCAAACTCGTCAACCGCGCTGCGGCCCTCGTCTGGAAACACGTCTTCGGCTTCGACAGCGAAACCGCAGTCGAAAAATCGATTCCGGATCTCGTTTTCGACGTGTCGTCGTCGTCCCAGCAGGCGTTCCTCCGCGGATATCTGCACGGCGATGGCACCGTCAACGAGAATCGAATCGCGTGGACGACTTGCTCACGCGATCTCGCCAGTGGCCTCATGTATCTCCTCTCCGCACAGGGCGTTATGGGCTCTCACTCCACCACACCGGCGTCGGCTCTCGATGCCGGTTACGAGACGAGTGCGGAGCGACACACCGTCACGGTCGCAGCGCGCGCTGATCTTGACCGAATTCGTGATGTGTGGGAGCCACACCGTAACGGCGACGCACTCGTACCAAAAGTTGACGACGGCCACGATAATCCGGGCGCGAGACGATATCGTGAGATCTCCGATGATCTCGTCGCGCTTTCGGTGAGAGAGGTATCGGAAGTCGAGCCGTCCAGCGAGTATGTCTACGACTTCTCTGTCGAGAGTGACGAGAACTTCATCGCCGGCATGGGCGGCCTCTGTGCTCACAATACCGACGCCGACGTTGACGGGGCCCACATCCGAACACTCCTCCTGACGCTGTTGTACCGCCATATGCGGCCGCTGATCGAGGCTGGCTACGTGTACGCCGCGCAACCGCCGCTGTATCGGGTTCGGTACCGTGGCAACACCTACGATGCGATGACCGAAGCCGACCGCGACCGGATCATCGAAGAGAAGTGCAACGGGAATCCCACACAGGTTCAACGGTTCAAAGGTCTTGGAGAGATGAACCCAGATCAACTGTGGGAGACGACAATGGATCCCGAAAACCGCATCCTCAAGCGGATCACCATCGAGGATGCGGCGGCAGCCGATCGGATGTTTTCGATCCTGATGGGCGACGCCGTCGAACCACGGAAACAGTTTATCAAAGAGCATGCGACTGACGCTGAATGGGTTGATATCTGATGAGCACCGATCTGCCTGACGATCCTGATGTCGACGCCGCCAGAATCGAGACCGCCCGGATCGAAGATGAGATGGAGCAATCCTACATCGATTATGCGATGTCGGTCATCGCTGGGCGTGCACTGCCGGACGTTCGTGACGGTCTCAAACCCGTCCACCGCCGCATCCTGTATGCGATGCATGAGGCCGGCGTGTCGGCGGGCTCGGCCCACCGCAAGAGCTCCTCCATCGTCGGCGAGACGATGGGTGATTTCCATCCCCACGGCGACAGCGCGATCTACGACACCCTCGCCCGGATGGCCCAAGATTTCTCGATGCGGTACCCACTCGTCGACGGGCAAGGCAACTTCGGCTCTGTCGACGGCGACCCGCCAGCGGCGATGCGCTATACGGAGGCCCGCATGGCCCCAATCGCCGAGGAGTTGCTGGCCGACATCGACAAGGACACCGTCGATTTCAGCGCAAACTACGATGACCGCCTGCAGGAACCTGATGTGTTGCCGTCGGCGTTCCCGAACCTCCTCGTCAACGGCTCCTCCGGGATCGCCGTCGGGATGTCGACGAACATCCCGCCGCACAACCTCGGCGAGGTCATCGATGCGACCGTCCATCTGATTAACAACCCTGAGGCGACCGTTGAGGATCTGATGGATCACGTCAAGGGGCCGGATTTCCCAACTGGTGCCAACATCGTCGGCCGGGGTGGCGTCCACTCGGCGTACAAGACCGGCCGCGGTCGCGTCCGTGTTCGCGCTGAGTTCGAGGTCGACGAGGAGGAAGGCCGGATTGTCATCACTGAACTGCCCTTCCAAGAGAACAAAGCCCGCCTCGTCGAGCGCATTGCAGATGACGTAAACGAGGGCAAACTGGAGGGGATTCGGGATCTCCGCGACGAATCCGACCGCGACGGGATCCGCGTCGTCATCGATCTCAAGCGCGACGCGATGGTCGATGTCGTCAAAAACCAACTGCTCGAAAGCCATCTCGAATCAACCTTCGGCGTCATCAACCTCGCCTTGGTCGATGGTGCGCCGCAGGTGCTCGATCTGCGGGAGACGATTCAGCACTACCTTGATCACCGACGGGAGGTCGTCCGTCGGCGCTCCCAGTACGAACTCGACGAGGCCGAGGATCGCGCCCACATTCTTGAGGGCCGGCTGACCGCGCTCAACAACGTCGATGACGTCGTCGAGACGATCCAAGATGCCGACGACCGCGACGCCGCGAAGGCCGCCCTGCGGGAGGAGTTCGACTTCTCCGAGGATCAGGTTGCCCACATCGTTTCGATGCAGCTCGGCTCGCTGACATCGATGGAGGCCCAGGCGATCAAAGATGAGTACGAGGAGGTTCAAGCGCGTATCGAGCGGCTCGAAGAGATCCTCACCAACGAGAGCGAACTGCTCGGTGTCATCGAGGAGGAACTGCTCGACATCAAGGACGAATACGACGACGAGCGACGCACCTCGTTCATCGAGGACACCGACACCGTCGCCCACGAGGATCTCATCCCCGAGGAGGATATCGTCGTCGCCATGTCCGAAGACGACTACATCAAGCGGATGCCGCTGTCGACGTTCTCCGCACAGAACCGCGGCGGCAAGGGGATCATCGGCACCGATCTCAAGGAGGACGATGCGGTCTCATCGGTGTTTGTCGCCAACACCCACGACTATCTGCTCTGTTTCACCAACTATGGGCAGATCTACAAGCTCCGAGGATTCCAGATCCCCGAGATGAGCCGTACCGCCCGCGGGAAATCTGCGGTCAACATCCTCGATCTCGACGACGGCGAGGAGCTTACGGCGGTCGTCAACACCGACGACATCGCCGACGAGTCCTTCGATGGCCAGCGGTATCTGACGATGGTGACCCGCGACGGCTACATCAAACGCACCGGCGTCGATGACTTTCAGAACATCCACACCTCGGGGATCCGCGCGATCCGCCTGGAGGACGGCGACGAACTCGTCGATGTCGAGGTTACCGACGGCGACCGGACGCTTGTGGTGACGACGACCGGCGGGATGTCGATCCGTTTCGATGAGGACGATGTCCGCGCGATGGGCCGGAGTGCCCGCGGCGTCCGTGGGATCGACCTCCAGGACGACGATACGGTCGCTGGTGTCGCCGCCGTCGATGTCGACCGTCACAGCTGGGTGCTGACGGTCACCGAAAACGGCTACGGCAAGCGATCCGATATCGACGAGTACCGCGTCCAATCCCGCAACGGGAAGGGTCTAATCGACATCAAAACTGCGGGTCGCAACGGCCCGGTCTGTGCGATGGAGACTGTCGGCCCCGGCGACCACCTGGTCGTGATGAGCAAGTCGGGCCAGATCATGCGCACGCCTGTCGAGGACATCTCAACGGTCGGCCGCAACACGATGGGTGTAATCGTGATGGATCTCGTCGAGGCCGACCGCGTCGCCTGTCTCGATGTGATCCCCCGTGAGATGGTTACCGACGAATCGGAGGCCGACGTTGATCTCGCGACCGATCCCGAAGCCGCCCCGAGCGACGACTAACGAGTAATGGGCCACCAGTGAAATCGTTTCCACCGACGCAACCGGTTGCAGACGCCCCGGACGGGTTGCTGTCGGGACATCTCTGGCTGCTGGAGTTGATCGACGGCCGACCGCTGCGGTTTCAACTCCAGGACTCAGGACTGCTCCGGGTTGGCGACGAAGAGACGGTCTATGACGACCCCGAGACGATTCCGCTGCCGTTCCGTCAGGCGGTTGCCCACATTCGTGACTCCCTCGACCGCGACGCACTCAGAGCCGCCGTTGATAACGTCGAAGCGGTCACTTTCTTCGGTGTAGCAACTACCCACGAGTCGGTACCATACGATTTCGAGTCGATGCCGCCGTTTCTCGGCACCGACGTGTGGGCGGCCGACCGCGAGACGTTTCGCCCGCCGGACGCTGCCGATGGCATCTTCCGACGACTCGGGCTTGCGCCCGTCAATACCTTCGAACGAGAAGTCAACACACGGGATTTCTCCCCGGATACATACGAGCTGCCAACATCGGCGTGGTATGACGGCCCGGCCGCGGGTGTTGTGATCCGGAACAAACAGGGCCAGCGCGGCATACTATCAAACCCAGCCGTAGCCGCCTCGACACCGGTAGGAGACTCGACACAATCGAAGCCAGCCCAATCGATCGATGAGCTGGTCGATACGTACGCAACACCGGCGTCCATCGAGTCCATCGCTACGTCGATGCGGTCGGATGAGCGATCAGTCGCCGTCGACACCGTTACCGATCGGCTGTGTGGGGTTGTCGGCCGACGGCATCCTGACGCGTTTTTGGGTGCCGACGGCCTCGATCAGCCCGCGTTCCGCTCGGTGATCGCCGAACAGGTGCAACGACACCTCCATCGGTGAGTCGCTGTGGCTGTGGCTGTGGGCGCACACGGCTGCCGACAGGATTTGTTTGTCACGCCGAAAGAATTTTGCGCCGACACCGAACTGAAATTTATCACCTGAATTGTAATTATTCTTCCATCGGATTTATGAGTAGTCCCATCGAACGAAAACGCATGTCATCAATCGAACTTACGCCAAGTCAGAAAACCATTCTGACCGCGCTGACCAACCTCCACCGCGAAGCCGAAGATGCGATCAAAGGCGAGGACATCGCCGACGAAGTCGACCGCAATCCCGGGACGATCCGCAACCAGATGCAGAGCCTCAAGGCCCTCCAACTTGTCGAGGGGGTTCCCGGCCCGAAGGGCGGCTATAAGCCGACTGCCGACGCCTACGAGGCTCTCGACGTTGACCAGATGGACGAGCCAGCCTCGGTACCCCTCCAACACAACAGCGAGGTCGTCGAGAATGCCACCGTCGAAAGTATCGACCTCTCCAGCGTTCATCATCCGGAACTCTGCCGGGCGGAGATCCACCTCCAAGGCTCGATTCGTGACTTCCATGAGGGCGACTCGGTGACCGTCGGCCCCACCCCGCTGTCGAAGCTCAAAATCACGGGCACGCTTGATGCCAAAGACGACACTGACAGTATTCTGATCCTTGAGATCGACGAGATGGTCGCCCCGGTCGACAACTAACACGCGTCTGCGACTGTCGTATGGGACGACAACGACCGGTCGTCACATCCACAATAGCTCGGTTGCTGCCGTGACACTACGCGTGACGCTCTCAGGGTTACCGCGGCACAACGCCTAAGCAATAGCCTACACCATCTCCGCTGTATGCCAGGTGAATTTGAGGAGTACGGTGGCCGACACGTCCCTGAAGCACTCGAAGAACCACTTGCACAGTTGGCTGACGCCTTCGATGAGATTGTTCCGACCGACGAGTTCCAAACTGAGTTTCAATACTATCTCAACCATTTCGGTGGCCGACCAACACCGGTGTTTTACGCCGAGACGCTGTCAGAGAGCTACGGTGCAGACATCTATTTCAAACACGAAGATCTGCTGCACGGCGGTGCGCACAAACTCAACAATACCCTTGGACAGGCTCTCCTTGCCAAACGGGCTGGGAAAGACCGACTGATCGCTGAGACCGGCGCGGGCCAACACGGCACGGCGACAGCCATGGTTGGTGCGTTGCTCGACCTCCCGGTGAAAGTGTACATGGGCGAGGAAGATATCAAACGCCAGGAGATGAACGTCTTCCGGATGCGGCTGATGGGCGCGGAGGTCGAACCTGTCACCCGTGGGAATGCAAAACTCGCAGAAGCCGTCGATGCCGCCCTTGAGGATTTTGCGCAGAACATGGAGGATACCCACTACCTCGTCGGGAGTGCTGTCGGGCCGGATCCATTCCCGCGGATGGTACGGGAGTTTCAGTCGGTTATCGGTCGGGAGGCCCGCGAGCAGATTCAAGAACTCCACGGCGAGTTGCCTGATGCTTGTGTCGCCTGTGTAGGCGGTGGCTCGAATGCGATCGGGCTCTTCCATGCGTTCAAAGACGATGACGTCATGCTCTATGGAGCTGAGCCTGGCGGCACGGGTGACAGCCACTCCGCTCCGCTGTCGAAATCAAAACAAGAGGAACCGCAGATATTCCAAGGAATGTTGACGAAGGTGATTGACGAAAACACAGAGAACCACTCAGTGTCGGCTGGGCTTGATTATCCGGCTGTGGGGCCGGAACACGCCGCCTTACAGTCGCTCGGTCGTGCAGAATACCACGCAATCAGTGATGAGGAAGCCCTCGCGGCGTTCAAGGAGTTGAGCCAGGCCGAAGGCATCATCCCAGCCCTGGAGCCGAGCCACGCTATCGCACTGGCGAAAAAATTGGCCCAAGAAGACAAACACGACACGCTGCTTGTGAATCTCTGTGGGCGCGGGGACAAGGACATGCAGACAGCCGCCGAGCACTTCGATCTGTCCTGAGAGCGCGTGCCTTCTCGGCAGAAGTGATATTCTTCTTTGCGCGCTGTTTCAATTATGCAGTCGCTCGTACCCAACTCAGCGACGTCTACTTTGGTCGCTATCTTCACGCAACGGGTGACACGCTTGCGGCGGGTGGGATGACGATGTATCTGGGTACCAGCGTTACATGTCGCTCCAGGCGCTGATCGCTCGCTTCGTCGAGCTTACCTCAGCGATCCAGCGGGCGGCGATCGCCTTTTTGAGTGTCCGGGCCGCGACCCCACCGAAGGTGTTGATCGGAATCCCCATGACGTCGTGGGCGACGGCATCCTCGCCGACCGAGATGGCTGTCCCCTTATCCTTGTGTTGCCACGATTTCAGCGGTGCGCCACGCAGAGCGCGAACCAGGTTCTCGCCGGCAACCTCCGCCGCCGTCCATGCGGCCTCCGCGGTCGGCGGGGCCTGCTCGTCGTTGCCCTGGTCGATCAGTGCGGTGTCGCCGATCGCAAAGACGCGGTCGTCGCTGGTCTGGAAGTTGGATTCGGCGTGGACGCGCTTCGACCGCTCATCCTTGTCAAGGTCGCTGTTGGCAACCGTCTCTCGGCCGCTGATGCCACCGGCCCACACAAGTACGTCGTAGGGCATCGACTCGTCGTCGCCGAGGTGAACTAACTCATCATCGACCTCGGAGATGAAATCGCCTGTGAGGATCTCGATATCGCGGTTGAGCAGGCGTTTTCGGAGCGCGCCCTGTACCTCGGGATCGTTGCCCGGGAAGATCTCATCGAGTCCTTCGATCAGTTTGATGTCGATCGGCGCGTGGGTATCATCCCGGTAGCCGGCGATCTCGCCGGCGATCTGGATGCCCGACAGCCCCGCACCGCCGACCAACACCTGTGCTGGCTCGGATTGGGTTGCGTCCTCGCCGGCCGTTCGTACCGCCTCATGAATCTCGCGGGCGTCATCGAGGCTTTTCAGCGTGAGAGCGTGTTCTTCGAGGCCATCGATGCCGAAGAATGCGGTTGAGCTTCCGACTGCGAGGAGGAGATAATCGTAGTCGACAGGGTCGCCGTCCTGCAGTTCGAGCGTCTGCTCACCGGTGTCGATATCGGTGACGCGGTCGCGGATGAAGTTCGTCGACGGCGATTTGATCTCATCGACCGGGATCGCCACCTTCGATTCGACCTCGGGATTCCGGATCACGCGATGGGTCTCGTGGAGGACAAGATGGTAGTCGTGTTCGGAGATCCAGGTCAGTTCGGCTTCCCCTTCATCGATCTCGTCTTCAAACGATTTGACGGTGCCAGCACCGGCATAGCCGGCACCGACAACGACGACGTTGGCTGACATACCCCTGCTTCTGGGGCCCTCGGATAAAGCGGCTTTGGAACGGTGCCGCGCTGTGTTTCGGTCGAGTTACTCGATTGAGAGCCCTGGGTGCCACCGGTCGACACCGGCTGCCGTCTTTGCGGCATCCATCTCTGCCAACAGCGCGACCGCACGGCTTGCCGTTTCGGCCGCCTTTCGTTCGCCGACTGTGGCGAATTCCCCGGTTTCGCGGTTGGCGTAGACGGCACACACCGCCCCCGCTCGCAGGTCATAGAGATTCGATAGCGTCAGCAGCGTTGCGGCCTCCATCTCGATGTTCGCAACGTTGGCATTTTTCAGTGTCTCTATGAGATCGTCGCTGCCGGGAGCCTCATAGCCCTCAAATCCGGGCCTGGCTTGCCCAGCGTAGAAGCTGTCGGTGCTAAGTGTGACACCGACATGGTAGTCGTGACCCAATCGCTCGGCGGCGGCAACGAGTGCGCTAACGACCTCGTAGTCGGCACTCGCCGGATACGTTTCGTCGATATACTCGCTGCTGGTGCCCTCGCCTCGCATCGCCCCCGAGGTAATGACAAGGTCGCCGAGGGCGATATCCGAGCGGACGGTGCCACAGGAGCCGACGCGGATGAGCGTCTCCGCGTCGACACGGGCGAGTTCTTCGACAGCAATTCCCGTTGAGGGGCCTCCGATCCCCGTTGAGGTGACCGAGATCGGCGTCTCCCGATATCGGCCGGTCGCGGTGCGGTACTCCCGGTGGCTGGCGACCTCCGTTGCTGACTCCCAGACGTCAGTGATCTTCGCCAGTCGATCAGGGTTTCCCGGCAGCAGGACGCTGTCGGCAACGTCGTCGGCGGTGACGTCGAGATGGTACTGGCGATCGGTGTTAGGGTTCTCGCTGTTTCTCGTGTCAGGTGGGGCGTCGCTGTCAGTCATGATGACTCCCCACTATCTGAGTCACTCATATCGTGTGGCGAATCGTTGTCGGCGGCGTCGGTCAGCGTTGACGCTGAGATCGTTTCGGGGAGCAACTCTCCAAGCGTGTAGGTGGCGACTTCGCCGTCGCCGCAATCGCAGACGATCGTGAGGTCGTCTCCACAGAACTCCGCGAGCGTCTGCCGGCACATGCCACAGGGTGTGACCCCATCTCGCACGCCAGAACTGACCGCCAGTCGATCGAACTCGTGGTGGCCTGCTGTGACCGCCGTTCCGATCGCTACCTCCTCGGCGTGGAGGCTATTGGAGTAGTTGGCGTTTTCGACGTTGCAGCCGGTGAAAATCTCGCCATCGGCCGTCCGGAGTGCGGCCCCGACGCGGTACTCGGAGTAGGGGACGTGAGCCGCCCCGAGCGCCTCGCGGGCGCGTTCGATCAGTGTATCCATACTGTGGAGGGTCGGCCGACCGGCAAATAGCTTGGCGGTGTACTGAATAATAATATTTAATTAGCAGGCGATGTGACGCACTGATATGCATCGACCGCCGTCGCTGACGCGCTACGACGGGCTGTTGGCCGCGATGCCTGTCTCGGTCGCTGGCGGCACGGCCGCGGGCTGGTGGCTGGCGATCCCGCTACTCGCGGGCGTTGGGATCGGCTCGGGGGTCGCTGTTGTGATGATCCTCATCTCGGTCGCCATAACACCGACGGACGCTCGACGGAAAGCTTCTATTCAGCGCGGCTCCTACCAGCAGTGTGACGATTGAATCAGACGACCGCGGTGCCGGCCGGCGCATCCTTTCGCTTTTGGGTCTCGGCATGATCGCGCTTGGCGGCGTTCTCGGCTTTGTTGTCGGTGCCAACGGCGGTGGCGGCATCGACGCTATCGAACCGTTTGGGCTGGTGACGGTGCCGATCTCGCCGGGCGCGATGACGCTCTACGGGATGGGTGTTATCGCCGTGGCGATCGGGACACTCTACGCCTTGGTCTCGGTGGCCTCACGATACGACTGACCTGCACCGGGAAGCCGGCTGATTTTTACTCGTTGGGGCCGACGGTTAGGTATGGCACAGCCGACCAGCGAGACTGAGGCCCCCGAGGATCCGGTGGCGGGTTCGGAGTCACCGACGGAGTCGGTCAGCGATACCGATCGCAACCGGCGACGGGCAGCCCTCTATGCGCTGCCGTTTCTCGCACTTGGCGTCGGCAACGCAATCTTGATTCTCAACTTCGGCCTGGAGCCGCTGTGGGCGTTTGCCCAACTCCCGCCGATCCTGTTTACCACCGTGCTGACCTATATCGTGTTCAGCACGGATTTCCTCGACGACCGGTAGCCTCGACGGTCAGTCGCCTCGACATCCAGCGAACGCGGCGACCGCTCGTTTAACCGCCGGTATCGTACTTGTAGGTCGCTCCGTCGGCGTCGATCCCGAACTCATCGGCGTCAACGGATGGCTCCTCGCCAGCCCCGCTGGCAGTTTTGAACGCTTCTCGCAGCCGCGAGGGCATCTCGAATGCCTCGGGGTTGATAGCGAGGGCACCACCGTCGTCGTCCCCCACCGCTTTGGCTTGTGTTCGCCGGTCAGCCAGTACCGTTGGCAGGTCGTCGACTCGCTCAAAGCCAAACTGGGCTGGATAGCCCGGCTCATCAGTCAGTAGGTACACTGTCTCGACGCCGGCGTCGCTGGCTTTGGTGAGCAGCCGTTCGATAATGTGGGCTCCGACACCTTGCTCGTGCCATGATTCGCGAACCCCGATGTGTGTCAACTCGCCGACCGCCGGCTCGTCCGCATGGACGCACAGCCGGCCAAACCCTGCCCGTTCGTCGGAGTCCTCTTCGACCGCGATCACGTACTCCTGTGGCTCGCCGACCGCCTCGCCGAGGCCCATCGCCTCGATCCCGTCACGAAGCCATGTCTCATCCCGGCTTTTGCCATCGCGGACATACATACGCGGTCGTATCACCCGCACCGATGTAAACCGTGGGGCCACGACGGGAAGACTAAACCCGCTGGTCGAGTAGCGATGGTATGTCGCGTTACGTTCGTCATGCCGGAGTTAAGCAATGAAGCCGAATCGCGTCGATTTCATCGTCGATATGACGTTCGGGCTGTTGATCTCGCTGGCCGTCGTCTTGCTTGTCGTCGTCGGCACCCAAACGGGGGTCGCCTTCGGCCTCGGGGTGCTCTTGTCCTACACCGTCCACGTCGTCTGGAAGATGTCGCGGTTCGATCCCAACTGGATGACCCAGGAGGTCGCCGAAGCCGTCGAGAAAACCGTTGAGGAGACCGTCGACAAGGAGGTCGGCGAGGCCGTCGAAAAGACCGTCGGCGAAACGGTCGAGCAGGAAGTCGGCGACACCGTCGAGAAAACTGTCGAGGAGACAGTCGACAAGGAGGTCGCTGAAACCGTCGAACAGACCGTGGGCGATACGGTTGAAAAAGAGGTCGGCGATACCGTCGAGGAGACGGTTGAGGCAACTGTCGAGGAGACGGTCGAAGAAACGGTCGGCAAAACTGTCGACGACGGCGTCACCGAAACCGTCGAAGAAACCGTCGAGGAGACGGTCGGCGATGAGGTCGCCAAAACCGTCGAAGCCACGGTTGGCGATGAGGTTGAGAAAACGGTCGAAGAGACCGTTGGTGAGGAAGTTGCTAAACGCGTCGAGGAGACGGTCGAAGCGGCCGTCGAAGAGACGGTCAGCGAGGAGATGTCAGCGGCAACTGAGAAGTTGGAAGCAAAAACTGAGGCGATCGAGGCGCAACTTGATGCGGAAGCCGACGATGGTAGCGCCGATGACGATGATGACGGCGACGATACGGACGACGAGAAGTAGACGAGTTACCTGACACCGACCGCGGGTGTCGGCCGAGAGCCGATTTTCGGTCTTAGATCCAGCCTTCTTCGACGAGCAGTTCGCCGTTCAGCAGGCTCGCGCCGGCTGCCCCGCGGAGGGTATTGTGAGCGAGACAGTTGTATTTGAGCCCGCTGGGGGTTTCGCTGACGCCGCCGGCGGAGATGGCCATCCCGTTGTCACGGTTCCGATCCAGCCGTGGCTGCGGTCGGTCAGGCTGGTCGTCGCCAAAGACGTGGATGAGCTGATCGGGCGCACTCGGGAGATCGATCCCAGGGAACGATTCCAGTGCTTCCCGCGCCGCAGCCGGCGACGGATCGTCGGCGAGATCGACAAAGACGCTTTCGAGGTGGCCGTCAAGCGTTGGAATCCGATTACAGGAGGCGTTGACCTCGGCGTCGTGCATGGAGAGTTCCGCGCCGTCGAACTCCCCGAGCAGCTTGCGGGATTCGGTCTCCATCTTGTTCTCTTCGCCGCCGATATGCGGGATGGCGTTGTCGATGATCTCCATCGACGTGACCCCGGAGTAGCCCGCGCCGGAGACGGCCTGTAGCGTCGTCACATCGGCGCGTTCGATTCCGAACCCTTCATCGAGGGCGGCCAGCGTCGGCACCATCGTGATCGTCGAGCAGTTGGGGTTCTTGATGAGCGCGCCATCCCAGCCGCGGTTATCGCGCTGTACCTCGATGAGGTCGAGGTGATCAGGGTTGATCTCAGGGATGGTCAGTGGCACGTCCTCCGCCATACGATCGTTCGAGGAGTTCGAGGAGACCACGTAGCCTGCTTCGAGGAATTTGGGTTCGACCTCGCTGGCGACGCCAGAGGGCAACGAGGAAAACAGAAGGTCGATATCGTCGCCAACAGCGTCCGGATGCGTTTTGCCGACCTCGATCTCGGCGACATCCCGGGGGATCGGGGTGTTTGCGCGCCATTTGGCGGCTTCCCGATACGGTTTGCCCGCACTCGACTCGCTGGCGGTCAGCGCGTCGATCTCAAAGGTTGGATGGCCATCGAGCAGTTGAATGAATCGCTGTCCGACCGCGCCCGTTGCACCGAGGATACCGACAGAGACTGTCATTGCCGTGGGAAACGGGTTCACCTACATAAGTCGGTCGGATTCCCCGACGCTCGGGGTGTTGTCGCAGCGCAACCCAAAAGCCGGCGTCGATAGCTGGCTCTCGTTACTGCTGTGCTCGCTGGCCGCCTTCCTCGTACGGTTGGACGACGACAAAGCCCTCGTTGCCGGTAAACGCCATCTGGAATGACTCGCCGGACTGTTGACCGATCTCGATGGTTTTGTTTGTGCTGATCGACGGCGAGAGATTCGTACTCCATGCGACGGTCGCATCGGGATCGGTCGTGATCGGCGGGGTCGCGACCAGCGGCTCGCCGTGGGTCGTCAGCGCGACCGTGCCCGGGCCGCTGAGGTAGACGTTTGTCAGCCCGCCGGCGATGGCCTCTGAGAGCCCCCGACCGTGTTGATCTCGTAATCGACGTGGGATTCGAAGGCGAGAATATCGTTGCCGTTGACCGAGATCGAGTCATCGGCGTCCAGCTTCAGCACCTGTATCTTCTTTTCCTGTTCGGCGACGTAGAGATGTCCCGACCCTTCGGCTTCCATAATCGGCGTCCCTTCATTGGAGACTGCCTCCTTGACGAAGCCGGTGATCCCACCCTCCGCGGAGGATTTGCCGGTGAAGGTGAACTCGCCGGTGTAGGCGACCATCGAGCCAGCTTTGACCATTACGGTGTCCTCAACGGCGATATCGAGCAGCTTCGGGTTCTCCAGTTGGAAGCCGTCGCCGCCAGGTTTCGGTGCGTTCGATGCGGTAAACTCCTCAAGCTTCATGTCACCGACTTCTTGATTGAGGCAGCATATATACACGGTGAAGGCTCAAACGCGCGTTTTCAGTACCACATCTCGGGTGTGCTCAAATCCGTGCCAACGTTGCCCACAGCAGTATCCCGAGCAGTGGCAGGAACACTGGCCCGGCGATCACGAGCACCGCAACGGCAGTTCCGCTGTCGAGATCGCCCATAGTGAGCAAGCCAACCGGGAGCACAGCGAAGATGACCAGCAAGCCACCGGCGGCAGCGACGACGCTGTACTCCGTCTCGGGGCGACGCGGTTGTGAGACCGGGAGTCCAAGCTCGTCGACGGCGGCATCGAGATCCGAAACCGGCCCGAGCGTGACTGTCTCACGGTCGTCGTCGGTCGTCGACAGCGACAGCGTTCCCGTTCCGAGCAGCCGGTCGGGGATCGCGTTCTGCACCTCGATGTCGCCACCATAGACGGGAGCGATCCACTGCGGCTCGGCCAGTAGGCGATCGTAGGCAACGATCTCATGGGCGCGTCGCTGATACTCGACGGTGCCGAACCGCAGCCATCGACTCAGCACGGCGACCGCGACAATCGCAAGCAGGGCGGCGGCGCCGAGCCCGACGATCAGCGGGGAACCGATGGTGATGCCAAACGCGAGCAGCGCTGCCAACAGCACGCCGCCGCGGCTAACCAGTCCCAGCATGACGTTCGTAACACTGCCGAGGACGACCGCTGTGGTGTCAGTCTCGACACGGCCGTCGACCGGGGCCTCCGGCAACGGAAGTTCCGGCGGCGGCTCTTGGAGCGGCTCAGTCTCGATCAGCGCGCTCTCTTTCAGCCAGTCAGTGATACCGACCAGCGGCTGACCCATGTGGTCGACGTAGAAGCGATAGGCCTCAGCGGTCGTCTTCGCAAGGACAATGCCGCCCAACAGGCCGACCCCACTTGCCGCCTCGCCCATCGTAAATGGGAGCACGCAGAGCAGCACCAACACCTGCTGGGCCGGCGTGCGGGTCAGCTCCCGCGCTGAGACATCGGTGT
Organism: Halonotius sp. GCM10025705; assembly: GCF_042662885.1. Lineage (NCBI taxonomy): Archaea > Methanobacteriati > Methanobacteriota > Halobacteria > Halobacteriales > Haloferacaceae > Halonotius > Halonotius sp. GCM10025705. The sequence goes on from NZ_JBHSZD010000001.1 coordinate 761,292, forward strand.
ACCGCTCGGCACCGATGTAGTCGACCCGAAAATCCGCGAGATGCGAGGCGACGAGGGCGGCAAGGGCGACGAGGAGTCCACCCGACAGCGTCGGATCGAGATCAAGTGAAAACCAGGCAAGCAGACTCACCGGCAGCACCGTCATAGCCCAGACGCTCAGTATTGAGACCGCAAACGGGACGTTTCGGGGATAGATCGGCGGCCAGCCAGCCCGTGGCTGCAGCCCGCCGCGCTTGGCGCGCAGATCAGGCAGTCGTTGCACCCCGGGGAGCTCTGGAGAGCCCTGTTTCGCAAAGAGGGCCTTGACCGCAGCCAACAGCGCGGTTGTGAGGGCTTCGAGCCAGTAGACGACGAGTAGTGACGCGAGGCTCCACTCCCAGACGGCGACGCCGACCAACGGAAGGAGGTTGCCGACGACGATCGCAAGGAGACCGAGCCACTGCGTCGGTGTGGAGGGCGAACGCGGCACAGCAGGTGCTGTGGGAGGGAGTCGTAACTGTGTTTCGGCTTTCGAAAATCCGTCATGTCCGCGTCCGACGGCAGCGGAAGGTGTAAGCCACGCGCGCACCGACGTTCTGACACGTGCCACAAGTCCCCGGCCGAGCTATCCTATTTCGGGAGCGATGACAGTCCGGCGAACCCAGGCACGGGACAGACGGCCCGCTGTCGGCCGTAACGACAGCCGCCCGGCACGAGGGTTTCCCGACCAACGAGGCACGCCGCCATAGGATGAGGTTGGGCGTTAGTGTTCCGGGCGATATTTCACTTGCTGAGCCAGTCGTACCACTCGCCGAGATCGATGAGTTCGTTCTCGACGCCAGCCATTCCGTACTGTGTGAACACTTCGTCAATCGTTTGTGCAAGTCCCTCAGGATCGGTTGCCGGAAGGCTCTGATCGTAGTAGAGTAGGATCCCAGCATGTGGCTGCTCGCTGGCAAGTGGTTCGAAATCCTTCGCGTTGTTCGTTATCAGGACAACGCCGTTGGTTGCACACCACTCAAAAAGTGCGGCATCGTCGGTGTACTCGCCGAACTCGTCTTTGGCCTGTCTCACCTCGTGTCCACGCTCCCGAAGTAATCGTTCAAGCACGCGACCGACGTGCTCGTCAAGCAAGAGCTGAGCCTCAGTCACTGAATCGGTTCCTTCGGTTTCAGCGATGTGTCACGAACGCGGTCGAAAGCCGCATCGTTGCTGGCTTCGAACGCACGCATCTCCGTTATATGTTCGTAGTAATAGGAGAGCGCCGCATAAACCGCTGCCAGTGAGAGATCAAACTGATCGGCCACAAGAGCCGGTGAGCTGCCGCCTTCGATCACTCGTGTCGCAATGTGGCGCACTCCGATCCGCGTCCCCTGTATCCGGGGCTCACCACCGAGTACGTCGTCGTCACGAGTGATTGTCATGCTGTACTGTAAGCCAGTGATTCATTTATATTTTTGTAGGCCATCCCCACCGGCTGAGCGACAAATGACGGCGGGATTTATTTCACTCCCTGCAGAACAGCGTAGACATGACCTTCTATGGTGGCACTGAACTGGCATCGGTCTACGATGATGCACTTGACTCTGGGTTTGGACTAATCGCAAGCAACATCGCCGAGCCAAACACGATGATCGGGCTGATTCAGGGCGCGGCCAGCGTCGACTCCGATCTCCTACTGCAGATGAGCAACGGCGCTTGTACCTTCGCCGGCAACGGCGATCCGATCGCGGGCCTGCGCGTCATGGGCAACTACATCGAACGCATCGCCGCCCAGTACGATATCGGCGTCTTCCTCAACATGGATCACCAAACCGACCTCGATACAATTCAACGACAGGTCGAACTAGAGATCCCCTCCTCGATCATGATCGACGCCTCCCACGAGGAGTTTGAGGAGAACGTCGCCCGGAGCAAACAGGTCGTCGAGATGATCGACGATGCCGACGCCGACATCCTCGTCGAGGCCGAACTCGGGAAGATCAAAGGTGTCGAAGACGAGATCGTCTCCGAGAACGCCTTCTATACCGATCCCGAGCAGGCCGTCGAGTTTGTCGACCGCACAGGCTGTGACCTGCTGGCGATCTCAGTCGGCACCCAACACGGCGTCGCGAAGGGGAAAGACCTCGAACTCAAACCTGACCTGACCGAGGAGATCCGCACTGCCCTGCGCGATCACGGCCTCGATACGCCGCTCGTCCTGCATGGCTCGTCGGGCGTCCAGCCAGACCAACTGCAGGAGATGCTGACTCACGGCATCTGTAAGGTCAACAAGGACACCCGCTATCAATACGAGTACACCCGCACCGCCTTCGATCTCTATCGGGAGGAGACCGACGAGATCGTTCCGCCTGAGGGCGTCGAAGATCACCGCAATACATTCTTCAACGATGTGGAGTGGGCCCCGAATAAGGATCGTTTCGACCCGCGTGTTGCCGGCCGACAGATCCGCGACCGCATCGCCGACGTGTACGCCGACCTCGCCGAGGTCTCGGGGAGTGCCGGCCGCAGCAAATTCAGCTGAATTGCTCCTAACTCTCGGTCGACGACACCCCACTGAAGGGGTGAAATTAAGCGGCCACCCACCGTAGCAGTAGGCATGTACGAGACTATTCTGGTGCCGACCGACGGCAGCGAGACGATTCAGCGAACGCTCCCGCACGCCCTGACGCTGGCCGCCGACAACGACGCAACCGTGCGCGCCCTCTCGGTCGTCGATATCCGCTCGGTACAGGCCGCTGGCGACGACGACCGCGACGGCGTCGACGCCGAACTTACCGCCGACGCCGAAGCCGCTGTCGAGGAGGTCGCCGACGCAGCCGCCGAGGAGGGGCTTGATGTCGAGACGACCGTCCGGCGCGGCACGCCAGACAAGGAAATCGTCAAAGAATCCAACGAAGAGAACATCGACGTGATCGTTATCGGTACTGATGGCAAGACACCACGCGAAAAACTCCGCTCGCTCGGGAGTGTTTCCGAGCGCGTCGTCGACAAAGCCGAAGTCCCGGTGTTCGTGATTAAGCAGGCGGCTGAGGAGACTGCCGAATAGCCGTGCGGTACCGAGAGGAACGACGAGATCACCGAGCGACACGCTTAACCGCGGAACGCAACCACCAAGAGGTAATGCAACCCGCTCGACCGGAGGTGTCACCGTGAGTTCTGAATCCGCCGACGGCGAGGCTGCCGGTGAGTCCGCCGCGTTCCAGCGGGCCTGCGAGGAACTCGTCGCTCGGATCATCGACGGCGAGATCGAGCGCGACGACCTCGAATCCGCGAAACTCGATGTTTGCTCGGAGTATTCCGCGCCGAAAGTCCCGAAAAACACCGAGCTACTGGCGTACGCGCCGCAGGAACACCGCGATACAGTCAAGGCCGTCGTCAAGCGCAAGCCGGTGCGGACGGCCTCCGGCGTCTCGCCGGTGGCGATCATGACCTCCCCGCATATGTGCCCCCACGGGAAGTGTCTCTACTGTCCCGGCGGCCCGGCCAGCGAGTTCGATTCCTCACAGAGCTACACCGGCCATGAGCCCGCCGCTGCTCGCGGGGAACAGAACGACTACGACCCCTACGGACAGGTCACGCTGCGGCTCCACCAACTGCGGACAATCGGCCACCCGGTCGACAAAGTCGAACTCATCCTGATGGGCGGGACGATGACTGCTCGGAGTCACGACTACCAAGAGTGGTTCGTCAAGCGCGCCTTGCAGGCCCTGAACGACTACGACCTCGATAGCGAACCCGCCGCGGCCGAAGGCGAAAGCTTCGCCCAAGCCCCCGAGGAGTACGAGTTTGAATACCTCGAAGACGTGATCGCCGAAAACGAGACCAACGAGATCCGCAACATCGGCACCACCTTCGAGACCAAACCCGACTGGTGTGATCCCGAGCAGATCGACCGGATGCTCGACCTCGGCGGGACGAAAGTTGAGGTCGGCGTCCAGACGACCTACGAGCGAATCAATCGTGAGATGCACCGCGGTCACGGCAATCAGGCCTCTATCGACGCCAACCGCCGGCTGCGGGATTCAGGGTTCAAAGTCGGCTTCCACATGATGCCGGGCCAGCCCGGCATGACCAAGGAGATGTGTCTGGAGGATTTCCGACAGTTGTTCTCGAATCCGGATTACAAGCCGGATTATCTCAAGATCTATCCCACCATTGTCGTCCGCGATACACTCACCTACGACATGTGGCGACGCGGCGAGTACGAACCGCTGCAAAACGAGGAGGCCGCCGAACTCATCGGCGAGATCATGGGGATGATCCCGAAGTACACCCGCCTCCAGCGCGTCCAGCGGGACATCCCCGCGGACTTCATCGATGCCGGCGTCTGGAAGTCGAACCTCCGACAGTTGGCCCAACGGTACGCCGACGACAATGGCATCGAGTGCCGAGATATCCGCGCGCGCGAGGTCGGCATGAACGACGCCGAACCCAACGCCGAGGCTATCGAGCGCGACGTACTGACCTACGAGGCCTGCGGCGGCACCGAGCACTTCATCAGCTACGAGGATACCGAACAAGACCTCCTGATCGGCTTCTGTCGCCTGCGGTTCCCGAACGATCCGGTGCGACGTGAGCTACAGGACGCGGCAATCGTCCGCGAACTCCACGTCTACGGCAGCGAGGCTGGCATCGGCGAGGCCGCTGGGGAGGCTGACTGGCAACACCGCGGCTACGGTCGCCGGCTGCTCGAAACAGCCGAGGAGCTTGCGGCTGATGCTGGCTTCAGCAAACTCAGTGTGATCTCCGGGATCGGCGTTCGGCAGTACTACCGCGAGAAGCTGGGCTACACACAGGATGGCCCCTACGTGAGTACGTGGCTGTAACAGACAACTCATTGCGTGAATGGCTATTTATAATGCGTTATTTTACACAAATACGTGACTTTGTTGGGCTGTATGCAACCCCTGAATTCTATTAGTAAACCATCATTTCTCGTAAAGGGTCACTGGAATTTATATCTGAGTAGGCGTCACTGCAGGGTATGATCGCGGTCAACGATGCCGTGTCGACACCGAGAGAGGGCCACGGGCCGTGTCTCGTCGGCCACATCAGCGACGAGACAGCCGCACGGCGTGGCGCGATGGTAGGCCACGCCATGGCGACCGTGCGGGATACAGAGTTGCTTCTCGCGGAGTCGACCACCGCAACACCGGCTGGCGAGATCCAACTGCCGCCGGATCACCGCGACGCATACAGCCAGTCGGCCACCGCTATCGCCGCGCCGAACGACGTTGAACCCGCGGTTGATCGACGTGATCCTTCGGCGCTGGTGGTGGAACGTGACCCGGGGCCGTCGCTGCTGTCGGGCCTCCGCGGTACTGCCGCCGAGCGACTGGCTGACCGGACAGATGTGCTCACCGTCGACGACCGCGGCGATGTCGAAACGCTGGCGTCGATCCTCGTGCCGATCGCCGGTGGCCGTCACAGCCAGTTGGCGGTCGAAACCGCTCGCGCGATCGCCGCCGCCACCGACGCGGCGATCGATCTCTTCCACGTGGTCGAAACTGAGGGCGCGGCGAGCCGCGAGCGCGGCGAACAGATCCTTGCCACGGCGGCAACCGCGCTGGGCGAGTTTGAGAACGTCGACACCTGGCTCTATGAAGCTGAGTCGGCGGCCGATGCGATCATCGAGCAGTCGGAGTACTATGATCTGACAGTGATGGGCGCGCCGACGGTCGGCCCCAGAGCGGTTTGTCTTCGGCTCGACCTCGACAGATGTCCAACAGGATGCGGACTCCTCTGTCGTCGTCGCCCACGCGCATAGTCCCTGACTGCAGCGCGCTCGCTTCTTACTCCGTGCTGTCGGCAAGATCCCCAGCGACGCCAGTGTAGCCGGTCGGCGTCAACGCAAGCAATTCCTCCCGAACCGACTCGTCGACATCGAGTGATTCGAAGAGATCGTAGAAATCATCCATCGTGACCTGCTTGCCGCGCGTGAGTTCCTTGACGCGCTCGTAGGCGTCGGTGTCGCCCTCCCGGCGGAGGATCGTCTGGACGGCCTCGCCGATGATCTCGGGCGTCGATTCGAGGTCATCAGTCATCACCTGTTCGTTGGGGACGACCTTGCCGAGGCCGGCCTGCGTCTTGCCGTAGGCGATCAGGCAGTGGCCGAAGGCCGCGCCGATGTTGCGCTTAACGGTCGAATCCGAGAGGTCACGCTGGAGCCGCGAGGTGGTGACGTAGTCGGCGAGGAAGGTGAGATCCGAGTTCGCCTTCGAGAGGTTGCCCTCGCTGTTCTCGAAGTCGATCGGGTTCACCTTGTGTGGCATCGTCGACGACCCGGTTTCCCCGTCGACCGTCCGCTGGCCGAGGTAGCGATCCGAGATGTAGAGCCACATGTCCTGATCGAGATCGATGAGGACGTTGTTGACGCCGCGGGCCGCGTCGAACAGCGCGGCCAAGTCGTCACAGGGGTTGACCTGCGTTGTCAACGCAGTGTGATCGAGTCCGAGGTCGGTAACAAAGGATTCGGAAAACGCCTGCCAATCGACCCCTGGGAACGCTGCGTGGTGGGCGGCGTAGGTTCCCGAGGCTCCGGCGAGTTTGCCCGCGAGATCGTCGCTGGCGTGTGTGAGCCGAGCCATCGTCTTCCCGAGTCGGGCGGCGTAGACGGCCATCTCCTTGCCGAACGTCGTCGGCGTCGCCGGCTGGCCGTGCGTCCGCGCCAACATCGAGAGGTCGCGGTGCTCGTGAGCAAGCTCAGTCAGCGCGTCCCGGATCTCGCGGAGTTCGGGTAGCAAGACATCCTCGACAGCGGGTTTTACCAACAGCCGCTGGGCGAGGTTGTTCACGTCCTCGCTGGTTAGTCCGAAGTGCAGCCATGGATAGAGCCGTTCGGCGTCGCTGACAGCAGCGGATTCGTCCAGCCGAACGCGGAGGAAGTACTCGACGGCTTTCACGTCGTGGTTGGTCGCGCTGTAGCCCGCCGCGCCGTCGACTTCGAGCTGTTTGATCAACTCGGCGTCGTCGCTATCGAAATCCTCGTAGGTCGCGCGGATCGCTGCCTGCTCGTCTGCTGAGAGATCAAGGTCGACGGCGTCAACGTCGGCCAGTGCGATCAGGTACTCGGCTTCGACACGGACGCGAGCCCGCATGAGCCCGGATTCACTGGCGTACGGCGAGAGGGGTGCCGTCCGGCGACTGTACCGCCCATCGAGCGGCGAGACCGCCGCCAGCGGGTCACTACGCGAGAGATCGGTCATAGCCGACGGTGCCCGTGGCAGTTGCAAAAGCATGTCGATGGCTGTAGGCCCGCCTGTGAGCCGCTGGCGAACGGCCCCGGCGGCCGACCGCAACTGTTTTTCGGTCGCCCGGGCACCCACCGGTATGGTGAAAATCGCCGGCTTAGCGAGCAATCGCGGCCGAAATCTGCTGCATATCGCCGACCGCGCGCCGGGCGGCGCGGAGCTGGCTATCGTCGTGACAAACGAGGACGGCGCGCCTGTCGTTGAGGGGGCCGCCGAGCGTGGGATTCCGACCGAAGTCGTCGCCCGCGAGGACGGCGAATCCCGCGAAGCACACGAGGCCCGGATCGTCGAAACGTTAGCGAGCTACGATTTCGACCTCGTCTGTCTCGACGGCTATATGCGGATTCTGACCGACGAGTTCATCGACAACGTGCCGACGACACTCAACGTCCATCCCTCGTTGCTGCCGGCGTTCCCCGGCATGGACGCCCACGAGCAGGTGCTTGACGCCGGCGTGCGGATGACCGGCTGTACCGTCCACGTCGTCACCGAGGAAGTCGACGCGGGCCCAATCGTCACCCAAGAGGCCGTCCCGGTCTATGAGGGCGACGACACCGACGACCTCAAAGAGCGCGTGCTCTACGACGGCGAGTTCACCGCCTACCCGCGGGCCGTCCGTTGGTTCGCTGAGGATCGCGTCACCGTCGACCATGAGGCAGAAACCGTCGCAATCGACGGCGACACTGGCGGCGACTTCCCACAGCGACGCCTCGTCGCCGATGATCTCGCTGACACCCTACGCTACGGCGAAAATCCCCATCAGGACGGGGCGGTGTACGCCGACGGCACCTGTGAGGAGGCCAATGTCGTCTCCGCGCCGCAACTCAACGAGGGCGCGAAAGACCTCTCGTACAACAACTACAACGACGCCGACGGCGCGCTCAACCTCATCAAGGAGTTCGACGAGCCCGCCGCCGCCGTGATCAAACACACCAACCCCGCAGGTTGTGCGGTCGCGGACTCGCTGGCCGACGCCTACGACAAGGCGCTCCGCACCGACCCGAAAAGCGCCTTCGGCGGCGTCGTCGCGCTCAACCGCGAGTGTGACGCCGAAACCGCCGAGCAGGTCGTCGACTCGTTCAAGGAAGTCGTCATCGCGCCGGGGTACACCGAGGCTGCCCTCGACGTGCTGACCGAGAAAGATAACCTCCGAATTCTCGACGTGGGCGAGCTCGGCGAGATCACGGAGACGATGACCGAGAAACCGATTGTCGGTGGGCGACTCGTCCAAGAGCGTGATCTCGCCTCGCCTGACCCCGAAGAGTTTGAGGTCGTCACCGAGCGTGAGCCGACAGATGAGGAGCTCGAAACGATGTCATTTGCGTGGCAGACGCTCAAACACGTCAAATCCAACGGGATCGCCTTCGCCACCGGCACCGAAACAGTCGGTCTCGGCGTCGGGCAGGTCTCCCGTGTCGACGCCGTCGAACTCGCTGCGAAGAAGTCTGAGCGCGACGCCGAAGGGAAAACGGCTGAGGGAGCTGTCATGGCCTCCGACGCGTTCTTCCCGTTCCCGGACGGGATCGATGCCGCCGCCGAGGCCGGCATTGACGCCGTGATCCAGCCGGGTGGCTCTGTCAACGACGAGGACGTAATCGAGGCCGCCGACGAACACGGGATGGCGATGGTCTTCACCGGGATGCGGTGCTTTAGACACGACTGAGTGGAACGAAGGAGTGTCTAAAGTCAGCGAGCGAACGCAGTGAGTTCGCGCGATTTCAGACATGACTGAACGAAGTGATGGAGCACCGAACGTCAGTGAACAAGTGAAACGAGTTCAGGCGATTTCCGACACGATTGAGCGAAGCGACGGAGTTGCGGAAATTAGCGAACCGATGGTGTGAGTTCGGCCGATCACCGCCACAACTGACATCGGTCTGCCAAGCACCAGCACTTTGTAGGCACGTCGAAAACTCGGAGCCATGTCTATTGGCCCTCATCGAGTGTTCCGACGGCGGTCACGATCCGTCCGTTTTCGACACCGACTGAATGTAGCCCGTCGCGGCGCAGCCGGAGGCACAGAATGACCACCCTCGCGTTGTCGGTGGGCCGACTTGTTGCGGCACTGTTCTTGGTCGGGCTCAACGGCTTTTTCGTTGCCTCTGAGTTCGCACTCGTCCGTATTCGCTCGACGTCAGTCGACCAAATGGTCGACGAAGGACGGCCAGGCGCAGGAACGCTTCAAGAAGCGGTCGGCAACCTCGATGACTACCTCGCGGCAACGCAGTTGGGAATCACCGTCGCGTCCCTCAGCCTGGGGTGGATCGGTGAGCCTGCGGTCGCCGCGCTGCTCGAACCCGTTTTGGCACCGGTGTTGCCGGCGGGCACGCTGCATCTCGTTTCCGTCGGGATCGGGTTCAGCGTCGTCACGTTCCTCCACGTCGTCTTCGGTGAGTTGGCTCCGAAGACGTTCGCGATCGCCGAAGCCGAAAAGATCGCGCTCCTGATCGCGCCGCCGATGAAGCTCTTCTACTACGTGTTCTACCCCGGACTGGTCGTCTTCAACGGTGCGGCCAACTGGTTCACCGGGCTGTTGGGTGTCCCGCCGGCCTCCGAAACTGAGGAAACACTCTCCGAGGAGGAGATTCGGATGGTACTCGCCCGCGCCGGTAGTGCCGGAACCGTCGGCGGCGAGGAGGTCGAAATGATCGAACGCGTGTTCGAACTCGACGATATCACCGCCCGCGATGTGATGGTACCACGTCCGAACGTCGTCACCGTCCCAGCCGAGCTGTCATTTGCGGACGCGCGCTCGCTGGTGATCGACCACGGCCACACCCGCTATCCGGTCATCGACGACACCGACGACGAGGAGACGGTCGTCGGCTACATCGACACGAAGGATCTCTTGGAGGCGACAGCCGAGGACACCAACGAGCTCACGGCCGGCGAGATGGCCCGCGACCTCCCGCTGGTGCCGGAAACGATGCCGATTGCCGATCTCCTGTCGCTGCTGCAGGACGAACACCACCAACTCGCGGTCGTCATCGATGAGTGGGGGACGCTGGAGGGGATCGTCACCGTCGAGGATATGATCGAGATTGTTGTTGGCGACCTTCAAGACGCCTTCGACGCCCGGACGCCGGAACCCACGATTCGCGAGGATGACGGCGGTTATCTCGTTGACGGCGCGTGTTCAGTCCAGCAGGCAAGCGACGCGCTTGATGCGGACTTCGAGACGAGCTACGGGACGATGGGCGGCCTCACCCTCGGTCGGCTCGGCGGTTCGCCCAGCGTTGGCGAGACGGTCACGGCGGGTGGCTACCGGATCGAGGTGACGGAGATCGACGGCGCTCGCATCAAACAGGTGCGACTCACGCCGGTTGAGACTGATGACGGTGACGCAGACACTGACACAGACGGCGATGCTGACGACGACACCGACGCAACCGACGACACCACAGCGTCATCGTAATCGACGCTGCCGTCAGTCGACAGCGAGCGATTGTGCCTATTCGATCTGTGAGAGATACGCCGGCGGGACGTGGGCTGTCGTATAGACGGCCCGCCCGCGTTTCGTGATCGTGTGGGCATCAGCTTGCATCGCCGCGGCGTCGATTCGGAGGATCACAGGATCGGCCGCATGCCGGCTCCCGACGTCGTGCGCGTCGCCGACCGAGTCGCTGAGGTGGACGTACTGTCGATTCATCGGTTTGAGGCCCGATTCGCGGATCGATGCCAGCGCGTCTGGTGAGGTGCCGTGGTACAGTGTGTCTGGAACCGGTGTACCGCCAGCATCCAGGTCGACGGTGATCGAGTGGCCGTAGGCTGCCCGCACCCGGTCGTCGTCGACCTCGAAGCGACCCTTTGGGTCGGTTTGAATGATCCCGATGACCGCCTCGCGGTCGATGCCGTACTTCTCGCTGGCGCGGTCGACGATAGTGTTGAGCGAAGTCCAGCCAGCGTCGTCGAGATCGAGACCGGCATCGTCAGGGAAATGCCGCAACGCGCCACTGAGGAATTTCGATACCCGTTGTCGAGTCGATCCATCGAGGACGTGGGTTCCGGTCGCTCCGCAGGCGGGACACGTCTCGGCGTCGAAGTAGCCATGGGCGTCACAGGCGGTAATGTCGCTCATCTCGGGTGGTGCTTCTCCCGTAGTCGACGGCGACCCATGGACGTTTCGCCCCCGACACCGCGACCAAGCTACATTGACGGAACCGAGGCCACCCAGCACGAAACGGGTGACGAACCGCCACCGGCGGTCTTGCTGGGAGAAAAATCACAACACATTTGATTCGACACATCGCAGATATGGCTGTCATGCCCTCCATCGCTATCCTCGGACTGTTGATGTCGCTGCTGTTTCTCGCAGTCCACGTTGCAATGATCATCTGGACGTACTCCGACGCGAACGACAACAGCGAACAGCCGGCGTTCCTGTGGGCGGTTGTTGTCTTTCTTGCCCCGCTGTTGGGGCTCGTGTTGTACCTCCTGCTCGGTCGGAACTGACCATCGGCTACCACTCGTTTCTTGTCGCTGCCGGCCGAGCGTCCGATATGCAGCATCGCCGCGTTGTCTCTATCCTTGCCATCATCGCCGTGGTCGCTCTCGCCGGCTGTAGCGGGATCGCCCCGCTGCCGACGCCGGATGCCGAGCCGACGACCGAGCCTGTTGCGACCGCCGAGGGGCCCTCATGGAACGTCACGGTTACCCGCGTCATCGACGGCGACACCGTTGAGATTCGCTACGCAAATGGCACGACCGAGACGGTTCGGCTCCTTGGCGTCGACACGCCGGAAACGCCACCAAACACGGTTTCGCCGACGGAGTTCGAGGGGATTCCTGACACCGAAGCCGGCCGAGACCACCTCGTTTCGTGGGGTGGGAACGCAACCGAGTTCGCTGAGCGAAAGCTGGCCGGCACGGAAGTCCGGCTCGTCGTCGACCCTGAGTCGGATCGGCGTGGCGGCTACGGTCGCCTACTGGCCTACATCTATGTTGACGGCGAGAATTTTAATTCGCTGCTGCTGTCAGGCGGCTACGCACGGCTCTACGAGAGTGAGTTCCGGCTTCGAGATTCGTTTGCGACGACCGAAGCCACCGCACAGCAAGAACGGATTGGGCTCTGGGACTTCGAATAAGTTGTCAGCGGCGGGACTGTGTTGTTCCTGAAGCTCCATGATGACTATTCGCGCGCTGTCGCCAACGCCGCTGTGGCTGTGTTGCCACTGACTGCTTCGAGAACCCCACCAGATCACTCTTTGAGTCGCTGCCCGTAGGAGGCGATTGTACGGTAAGGCGAGCGCGTCGCTGATTCGTCTCCCACACCAGAGCATCCATGAATCGACGACAGGTGTTGACTGGGCTTGCTGGCATCGGACTCACCGGTGGGAGCCTCTGGGTCGTTCGCGGCAACGACACCAGCCGTGGAGACGAGTTTCCGATCACCGTCGAGACAATCGACGCCACGGGGTCGACAGCCGGCGAAACCACGCTGCCGGTCGCCGACGCACCGACCCTGATCGACTGTTTTGCGACCTGGTGTGATCCCTGCAAGGAGCAGTTCCCGAAGCTGGCGGAGCTCCACGCCGAATTTGACGAGGCTGTCGCCTTTGTTTCTGTGACGAACGAACTCATCGGGCGCGGCACGCCGACGGATGAACTGCGACGGTGGTGGAACACCCACGGCGGGGCGTGGCCGGTCGGGATCGATCGAGACGGTGCGATATTGGAGGCGATCGGTGCCAGCAGCATCCCGTCGCTCGCTGTCGTCGACGCAACCGGGGCGATTCAGTGGACGGACAGCGGGCAGTTCGATGTGGCATCGCTGCGGACACAGCTTGCCGCGATTTCGGAGTCGACATGACACAGTCGGCGTTTCTCGGCACGCTGGCCTTCGCCGGCGGGGCTGGTGTGACGACCTTCTTTTCGCCGTGTGCGTTTCCGCTGCTGCCGGGTTACGTGGGCTACTACGTCCACAACAGCGACGAGTCGACACCGGCGATCGTGTCGGCGATCGCGGCGGCCGCTGGCGCGCTGCTTGCGGTCGGCGTGATCGGCGGGCTCGCCTTGCGTGTCGGCCAACAGGTGACGACTGTGTTGCCGCTGTTCGAACCGCTGGCTGGGGTCGCGTTAGTCGTGTTCGGTGTTGTGATCCTGTTCGGTGTGACACCGAGCCAACCGATCGAGTTACCCGCTCGTCCTGACTCGCTGCTCGGGTTTGCAGGATTTGGGGCCGTCTATGCGGTTGCGGCCGCCGGCTGTGTCGTGCCGGTGTTTTTCGGCGTCATCTCCCAGGCACTCATACTGCCAGACTTCCAGGCGGGGGTCGTCCTCGGTGGGTATGCTGTCGGGCTCGCTGCCCCGCTTGTCGGTGTGACACTGCTCACCAGCGCGGGCATCGAGTCGTGGCGGGCAGCCGGCCGCTACACCGGCTGGCTCAAACGCGGGGCGGCTGTGGTGATGATCGCTGCCGGGATCGGCCAACTGTATCTGTCGATCGTCGTCCTTGCTGTGGTGTAAGCCGTGGTGAGCGCGTCGTCGCTGCGTGGAGCAGCGGACTCGCCAAGGGTTGATATCGCTGGCCCGCCGAACAGGCGGTGTGGCCGAATCGACCCCACTCGGCTTTCAGTCAGCCACGACCGAGTACGACGACTACCGTCCGCCCGTTGAGGGGACGATCCCGGCGTGGCTCTCGGGAACGCTCATCCGCAACGGGCCCGGTCGCTTCCGTGTCGGCGAGGAGCGCGTCAACCACTGGTTTGACGGCCTGCGATGCTGCGTCGCTATGCCTTCGACGATGGCGGGGTACGATACTCGAATCGGTTCCTCCGCAGCGACGCATATGCCGACGCCGAGGCCGGCCGACTGACCGGCCAGTTCGGCACCGACACCCGCGGCTGGCGACGCGTGCTCGATACACTCCGATCGTTTGGCCTGCCGGAGCCAACCGACAACGCCAACGTTCATGTCGCCCAGATCGACGACGAGTATGTCGCGCTCACCGAGGCCCCGCGCCGGGTTGCGTTCGATCCCGAAACCCTTGCCACCCGCGGCGAGTTCACTTTTGACGACGACCTCACGGAGCACATCACCGCGGCCCATCTCGTTGACGACCCCCACCACGAGGAGCTGATCGGCTTTGCGACCCAGTTTGGCATCCAACCGCAGTATCATCTCTACCGGATTCCACGCGACAGCCGGCGGCGGGAGCTGATCACCTCGATCGACGCTCGCGGCCCAGCGTACATCCACGACTGCAGTGTGACCGACCGCCACGTCCTGCTGGTCGAATCACCGCTCACGCTATCGGTGTGGCGAGCATTGAATCCGTTTTCGGAGGGCGCGATCGACATGTTGGGGTGGGAACCTGAGCAGCCGACCCGGCTGCTCGTTGTCGACCGCGAGAGTGGCGAGGTGGCGGCCGAGCCAACCTTCGAGGCGACGTTCTGTTTCCATCACGTCAACGCCTTCCGGGACGGCGACGAGATCGTCCTTGATCTCATTGAGTTTCCCGACAGCGACATCGTCGGCGCGCTCTCGATGGCCGAACTCGACGGCGAGGGGTTCCCCGACGTGCCGGATGGCCGGCTTCTGCGATACCGGATCGATCCAGCGACCGACGACATCGATCGGACACGGCTGTATACTGGCGGGATGGAACTGCCGCGTGTCCCGCGGGGCACAGTCGGTCGTCGCCACCGCTACGCCTACGGCCAAGCCACCGACCGCGATGGGGCCACCGGGCTGGTGAAAGTCGACTGCGACGATGGCACGGCACAAGAGTGGTGGGAGGAGTCGGTGTATCTTGAAGAGCCGATCCCGATACAACGCCCCAGCGGCGACGGGGTCGACGACGGTGTCGTGGTGGCGACCGCACTCGATGTGCCGCGAGAACAGACCAGTCTGCTCGTCTTTGACGGTGAGACGCTCACGCTGCAGGCGCGGGTCGCTCTGCCGCACGTCGAACCATTCGGCTTTCACGGCCGGTTCTTTCCCGACGAATAGCTGTCGCTCTCGACAGTCGACATCATCCGCGGATGCAAGATGGTTTTATTCGCGGTCGCAGAATCACACGTATGAGCGAGGAGCCGGAATCGTCGCCACCAGCCGACACCCCCGATCGCGCGGCCGGGAGCGTTCAGGCTGTCTACGACCGCATCGCCGACCACTTCGCATCGACGCGAGCCTACGCATGGCCCGAGGTTGAGTCGTTCGTGACGACGATCGCCGACAACGAGGGGCTTGGTCGCGCACTTGATCTCGGCTGTGGCAACGGTCGCCACACCGAACTCCTGGCCGAGCACGGTGCCGATGCCATCGGTGTCGATGTGAGCCGCGGGCTGCTGTCGACGGCGGCGACACGCCAACGTGATCACGGATTTGCTGCCGGGCTCGTGCAAGGTGACGCGGCCACGCTGCCCTTTGCCGACGCGACGTTCGACCAGATTGTCTATGTTGCCACGCTGCATCACCTCCGACCGGAGGCGACCCGCCGACAGAGCCTCGCTGAACTCGGTCGCCTGTTGCGTCCGGGGGCCTCGCGCTCGTCTCAGCATGGAGCACTGCCCATGACCGCTTTGACGCCGAGAGGAGTTTTGACACGACGGTCGAGTGGACGCTGCCCGGCGGCGAGACAGTCGATCGCTACTATCATATCTACGGTCCCGACGCGTTTCGGGCGGCGCTGAACGCCGTCGACGCGATCGAGCCCCTCACAGTGACCGTCTCTAGTGGGAACTGTTATGCGATCGTGACAACCACCGACGGCGACGCGACACCGGACTGGCCTGTTGAATCGGTATTGTAGGCTGGTCGCACGACTGGTGCGGAGTTATATGACTGGGGGTACAAGATGGGTATACATGAGTACAACGGACGGTGTCGATCCTGAAGCCGAGGCCGACGAGTATGAGGTTGCGGTGATCGGGGGCGGGCCAGCCGGGCTCTCGGCCGCGCTGTACACGACGCGATTGAGCCACGACACGGTTGTCATCGACCGCGGCGGCGGCCGGGCGGCGATGATGCTAGATACGCACAACGTCATCGGGGTTCCCGAGGAGATCTCGGGCAACGAGTTTCTGCAGACCGCCACCGAACAGGTACAAAACTACGGTGGCGACGTCGTTCGCGATCTAGTGACCGAGATCGAACGCGACGATAACGGCCGGTTCCATCTCAGTGGCAACAGTACCGATGTTGTGGCTGACCGCGTCGTGCTCGGGATGGGCTTTTCAGATGAGCGACCTGAGCCGCCGCTGCCGCGAACCGGCAAGGGGCTGCATTACTGTCTGCACTGTGACGCCTACATGTTTATCGACGAATCGGTGTACGTGATGGGCACCGGCGAGGCGACGGCCCACGTGGCGATGATCATGCTCAACTTCACCGACGAGGTTGATATCTTGACGCGGGGCGACGAGATCGAATGGAGCGAGGAAACCCAGCAGCTCGTCGATGGCCACCCGGTTGATGTGATCCACGAGGACATTGAGAGCCTGACGCGCGGCGACGACGGTTGGCTCGAAAGCTTCACCTTCGAGGATGGCACCACCCGAGAGTACCGCGGCGGATTCGCCATGTATGGGTCGGATTACAACACCGGATTGGCGACCGATCTCGGCTGTGAGCTCAACGACGACGGGACGGTCATCGTCGACGACCACGGGGCGACGACCGCCGACGGCGTCTACGCGGTTGGCGACATCACGCAGGGTCACAATCAGGTACCGGTTGCGATGGGGAAAGGAGCCAAAGCCGGGTTGGCGATCCACAAGGAACTGCGAACCTTCCCCAAGTCGCTGGATGAGCTCGAAGCTGAGGGGCCGGTCGGCGAGACCGAGGTGCCCGGGGTCTCCCCGATATTCGGGACGCCGCCGAGGCGTTTGGCGACGACTGACGACGCTGAATCGGTAAGGTATTAATGGCCCATCGGAAAGTGGGTGGTGCGTGCCGGTGGTCTAGTGGTAGGACCTGAGCCTTCCAAGCTCATGGCCCGGGTTCAAATCCCGGCCGGCACATATCGGCTCTACTGCCTGTTTTCGCTATTTTCCAACTCCAAAAACAGTGAATCAATCGTATTAGCACTCAGGACGTAACCGCGAACCTGAGACGCCGCGCCGTACTGCGATTCACGAAAATGACAGGCTCAATATGGATATAACCGACCAACCACAACAGCCAGCGAACAGTTCCGTTGAACTTCCCTGCCCTCCCGTAGCCGAAAACACGCGAACAGAACTTGAGCAGTGGGGCGCGATGATGGCGAGCGACTACGAGAAGTTCAAGCAACAATTCATGGAGTGGTTACAGACCGAGGGCAAAAACACCTACAAGCACAAAGGGTACGCCGCAACCACAGTCAAGCACACCCACTACAAAGTGGACGAAGCCTACCGCTGGAAGTGGGATCAAAACGACGAGTACACAACTGAGTTTACGCCTGATGACGCTACCGAATTGATCGAGTTTATGATTCGGTACACCAACCACCCCGGTCGCTACGTTTACACAATGGAGAAGTGCATTCGGCGACTGTTCAAGTTCTTCCGTAACGAGCGCGGGGAGAGCATCGAGGAATGGGAACACAATCTACCCATCGAAAAGACGGATGGCTCCAACGATCACATCAAGGACAAATTCTACCCTCGTGAGATGAGCGCGATCTACGAGGCCGCCCTTGACCATTACTCGTTCCCCCACATCTACTCGGAAAGCCTGAGCGAGCAAGAACGTGAGCGACTGAAAAATCTGATCTCGGCACGCCGAGGTATCCCGAAGGACAAAATCACGCCCGAGGTCTTCAACAACTCCTCATCGTGGAAAATCCCGAGTATGATCGCAGTGACTTGCGATACCGGGCTTCGCCCGATAGAAATTGGCCGGGCGACGGTTGATTGGTTCGACACCGACCGGGGCATGATGGTCATTCCCGCTGATGAAGCAACGAAAAACAAAGAGCATTGGCACTGCGAACTATCTGCAAAGTCAGTTAACGCGATCTCCAATTGGATTAACGAGCGCAAGAAATACGAGAAGTACCGCGATGAGGAGGGTTGCTGGCTCACAAAATACGGCAACAAATACCAAGCCCGCTCACTCAATCGGATACTCGATAAGCTGATGGAGCTTGCCGAGGTTTCTGATCGAAACCGAAACCTCTCCTTCTACTCGTTCCGCCACGGATCGGCGAGTTTTTGGGTTGACAAGGAAGGGCTATCCAAAGCAAAGACCCAAATGCGGCACTCATCGCTTCGCACTACTGAGAAATACCAGCGCGACGGGGAGAAAGACACCGGAGGCAACGACGCACACTGGTAACTACGGTATAAACTGAGAGATCAGCACTTACTCAATTGGCGGGCGTAGGTCACGCCATTGTAAAGTGTAGTGTTGCTGATTGCCTTCGGCTCATTTAGCCGCCAACCACAGCACGGACGCGATTACTCCCCACACTATTCCGTTGTACTGAAGCACGCGAAACATGGCAGTGAATCTCCGTTAGGCCCCGAACAGAACTTCTCATCGTTCGGGCAATCACTCATCTGGGATTCGATGAGGCGGGTGTCGTCACCGCGATCTTCCTCGACGATCACACCACCGTCCGGTCGCATCCGTTCTGCGAGCGTTGTGGATGTGTGTTCTCCCGCTTCCATTGTGGGGGTTGACTGCTCGACAGCCGCCTCCATAACGACAGAGCCTCCGATGGTTGCGAGAGCCACCTTGTGCTTGCAGTCGTATTCCTCGTTGTACTTGTCGGCCGGACAATCACACTCCGCAGGTACGAGAAGACCGCCACGATCTTCGACACCAACGAGGTAACTATGATCGTCCTTTTCGTACCCGTAACTTGCGTTCGTCACTCGAACAAGGTGCGGTGATTCGATAGCGAACTCGAACTGTTCCCATCCGACGCGCTTCGCTGTCTTCGCGCCGAAATTCAATTCATCAACAGCAGTCTTATCAGCCGGTGTCTGTGTATCTTCCATTGGCTTTCTGCTCCAAGAAGGCCATCGTCCGGTGTTGGCGCACCGGGCGTTTTCCGAACCACAACGCCCCGAGGGATGACGACCTTCGTATTACTACCTTAGAAGGCATTAACTTAAGTCTATGCCTTAGAGGGAACTATTTTGTGAGCAGAGTAGTATCATCCCGTATGGGAGAAAATTCAAAGCCGGGGCCGAAACCAAAGGTGACTGATGAGGAACTATTGAATGTTTTCCGCGATACAAGTGACCCCGTACTTTCCACTGCAGAGGTAGCCGAACAGGTAGCACTGGAACGCCGGTCTGTGCTTAACCGCCTCGTATCCTTACGTGATGAGGGGCGGCTGGACAGCAAAAAGATCGGCGGCCGTAATACCGTGTGGTGGCTCCACAGTGATGAGGAATCAGCCTGAGACTGCCGACTCATCGCGTTCCACTACGGTGTATTCAGTGCCCACGGTTGGAACATCAACGGAACCGCATGGGCATATCAATAGTAACTCCGACTGAGAAATATCTCGCTTGGAGATCCAATCTGTCGTATTCGAGGTACGTTGTACTGCCTGATTTTGGGCGGTAGAGAGATGGTGAAACGGAGAGCATGAAGCGAGGATCGTTACCCTCCAGACACCAGTTTTCTCGGCTTTCGCAAACCGCTGAGAGAGTCCTAAAAAATATGAGGCACAACCGCCGGAACGGGAGAAAATTGTTCTGAGGCTCACGAGAGACGGATATTTCTTTTATATACCATTCATCAGCTCAACACCATTCCCTCTATGCCATCTTTCGATTCTTGCACCATAACATAGTGGAAGGTGAGTGGTAAAGGTAAGTAGGTGAAGTTGTGTGGTGAAGTGGTCAAGGACTACTGTTGTAGTTACGGATAGAGACTGGACAGGAACGGCAGTCACTACTGAGGTGGTTGGACATGATCGTAGTCTTCGGGGAACGCTTTGATGATGCTCCGGAACTGTTCCCGAGTGATTTCCGCATCGAAATCAGTCCCGAACTGCGTCTTGAACCATTCCCAAGCCTGCTCCCATCCGAATTTGAGCAATCGACAGGCAACCCGCCAGCGTTCATCATGGCTCAGCGTATCTATCCCGTCGCGTTCAGCCCGCTGTTGGAATTTGGCCGCCTCAGAGTTGGCTGTCTGTACGCCAGCAACATAATCGGACGTTGTGTTCGATCCTGCTGTCACTGAATTCGTGGTTCCCCCACTGCTACCAGCACTTCCAACATCATACCCTTCGCTCTCCAAGTAGTCAAGCGCGGCTTCCCGGCTCGCATCTTCGCCTGTCAGAGCGTGACCAATGACAGTTGCTTGCCACGAATCAACGCTGAAAATACGGGAGTTCCGGCTTTGACCGCCGATAACAACCACGTTGTCACCAGCCTCATAGTCCCACTTCTCGAAATCGCGGGCCGACAGTTGGAGTGGTGCGTGTTCGTCGGCTTTCGTGAACTCCTCGCCAGCACAACTTCGCGCTCCGTAGAAGTACGCGGGAACCAGTGCCGCACCATCCCGCACGTTTTCACGAGCGAAGGTTCCACCTTCTGCCTTCACGACTGCGACACTTCGCCCGTTCCCGTCGGCCCGCGCATACGGTGAGAACTCTTTGGCGTTGTACTGTAGCCATGTGATTGATTCTGGCGGATTTTCAGGGTACTCAGTCTGCTCGATAAGTGGCGTCTCGATGTTTCGCTTGCCGGACTCAAATTTCAGCACCGCCTTCTCGCCATCGAGGATCTGGAACAGATCGAAAGGTGGACAAAGATTTGTGTCTGGTGAATCGATCTTCAGCGATGACTGTGTGGCGAACACGCGGCGAATCAACGCTTGGTAGGAGTCAGGCCTCTTCGAAGTAGTTCCGTTCGCTTCGCGGAAGATACGATCTTCACTCCATTCAGGCTCGATCTCCACCTTTTGCAGGCCGGTCTTCGCGTGTTCAACCCCGGGGAGACGAAACATGCGCTTCGAGGAGTACAAGCCACAGTCCAAGTCTGCAGTCTTCTCGACGTTAAATGTCTCAGCCAGCTCCTTGAGGTATTCCCGTTGGTCTTCTCCCGAAATGAAGCGAGGAACATGAACGTGAATCGAGCGGTTCCCCGAAAAGTACAGCGTACAGGAGTGGAATGGAACGCCGAGATAATCTTCTACGAACTCCTCGAACCACCTGATGAGGGTGGCCGCGCCTTCTTCGTGGTACGCGTCGCTCTCGATATGAATGGGGTAGAGAACGCTATCGTTGGCCTCGCACTCGTCTTGGAGTTCCGTTGCTATCGAGGTATAGCCTTTGACCTCATAGCCACTCTCGAAATCATCTTGCCGCTCGTACTGCTCTCGCGTCAAACGATATATCGGGCTTGCAGTTGCGGCGTCATCGGGGATCGGCTCGAAGATTGATCGTAGCTTCGGAGCGCGTGTCGGCCCCTCCGGAAACCCATACTGTATGCAGGGAATATGATTCCAATGGGCGGGGATGGATGTGGTTGCGGTGCTGGTCGAAGTGTCGTTATTTGTGGTGGTACTCATTGTGGTCGGCATCAGAACTGGTTCAGGTGAGAAGGACGCATCTCACCGGATCGATACTACCGGATTGGGTACTGAGGGCGGTGAAAGCTCAATGATTCTTTTAAATAGGGAGGAGGTTGTTCGCTTCCATTACCCCACTGGTGTCATGCGATCCTTGCACCATAACATAGTGGAAGTGAGTGGTATAGGTAAGTAGTAGAGAAGGGAGAGAGACAGTTGGTACTCTGGATGAGTATGAGTACTCTCCCTACTGGTTGATTACTTCACGATACGGGCAGGGCTATTCGTGTTACGTGGTACCCCTATGTGTATAGACCCAACCGGAAGCTGACCGGTCACACCGATGATGGTCAGTGATTTCTCCACGGCCTCATCGAGGCAGTCCACGGTGTGTTCCTCCATGTCGTCATCAAGCACATGGAGAAACTTGATATGGAAGTTGGGCCGCTGAAGCAATTTCTTGTAGATGACCCGCTTGAACGAGGTAACGGAAAAACGAGTGCTGTCACCTTCGAGGTGCAGGGCCGTTTCCTTCTCGTGACGTTCTCGGCGCGGATCTTCGGCACATCGGACGCGCGATGAACTCCCGGTACTACAGTCAGAATCAGTTGTGTCGGATTTCATAAGTTAATACGGAAGAATGGGTTCTCTCAGTCTTTGCTACACGAGACAGAGATGCAACTCACTCTGTCATACAGATACCATATCGACCCGCTCTGACGCGCAAAAAGCGAGAACACCGTAACAACAGCTAAACTCAGTGTGTACGGCTGTTTAGCGGATTAAAACGAGGACGAGAAAACGTCTTCTTCCTACTGTATATAAGGTGTCGCACACGTAAATACGTGGCGATTATCTCGGAGATCTCTGTCTACACCGACTCATCGCGGCCCACTATGGTTGAGCGAAAGAGAACGGATTTCCAGTGAATCAAATCTGCCATTGAAACAGAGAGTTCAAGAATATAAACTCGCCTTTAATACTTAATTAAGACAGATGCAAAAAATACTGCGAAATTATATTCCACTTCATCTCCGGCAGAATTCGTATAAGAAAGGTATGGGTAGTCGTTAATGACACACTCGTAATGATTTTCAGTCTTCACCCGAGATTACGAATAAGATGGTTAGCGAAGCAGTTGCTCTATTTATACCTCTTCTATTAGCCGTTGTGACTGCACTATGTTCCTTCCTAAGAGATAGTGTTAGTTTGAGATCTACAGTGCAAGAGCAACGCGCCTCTTTCCCATTTTTATTTGTATTCTTGCCACCACTCGGGAGATTCCCAATAATCCATTTATCGAACATATCACTCTTGCTCCTCGGGATCGTGATCGTGAAAGATGTGGCTACGAGTGATTTGGCTGCAATAATTGGCTCTCTCATATTAGGAATATTCTCGCTCATTCTACCTATACTCGAAATAGATGAGTATGGTCAAGTACTGAATCAACGTGGTACTGGATGGTTTCAGCCAAAATCATACTACTATCATTGTATCTCTATGATTTTTCTATCTCTCTCTTTCTTTGGTTTTGTAGAACTTCAGGTGCTAATACTCAATTTCTTGCTCTCAAGGGGTTTCTCTGTTGGCGGTGCTTTGCTCTGGTTCGTCAACCGGATTTTAGAAATAATGCTACTCCCTTCGTTGGGAATTGGATTACTCTTTTTATATCTGTCAATGGCCGCTTTATCAGACGAGATTAAACAATCGATCTAAGTGTCTTGAATCTGTAAGGAGTTATTCATCCACTCCGTGAGAGTGATCAAAAGTCATCTTATTCGGAGAAAATTCTTGTGAGTAAGTGATATGGCATAACACTTTTTTTATTATAACTCTTATATGCACAAAATGTCTGACGATTCCTCCAAAGAGAACTCGGGTTTGTTTAAAACCGCCGACACATTAGGCGAAGTAGATTCTTTTGATCCGTTAGATGGAGTAGATTCTTTTGATCCGTTAGATGGAGTAGATTCTTTTGATCCGTTAGATGGAGTAGATTCTTTTGATCCGTTAGATGGAGTAGATTCTTTTGATCCGTTAGATGGAGTAGATTCTTTTGATCCGTTAGATGGAGTTTCTTCGAGTGCTTATGATCGAAAAGATAAATTAAATATCTCTGATACTTTTGATCCGTTAGATGGAGTAGATTCTTTTGATCCATTAGGTGGAGTTTCTTCGAGTGCTTTTGATCCAAAAGATGAATTGCATATCTCTGATACTTTTGATCCATTAGGTGGAGTTTCTTCGAGTGCTTTTGATCCGTTAGATGGAGTAGATTCTTCAAGTGCTTTTGATCCGTTAGGTAAATCATATATGTCAGATACTATTGGTTCATTGAGCGGAGTAGATACTTCAGAAACATTTGAACCGTTGGGCGAATCTGATACGTATGATCCCTTTGATCCATTGGGTGAGGTAGATATATTTGATCAGTCAGACTTGGGTTTGGATTCTATTGGTCATGCATTAAATACGACAAACAAAACTAATAATATTACTTCTACTGATTCTGAGACAAAACAAAGACTTGATGTAGAGATTGAACAGTTTTACTACCGATTTCATTTTCAGCTTGCATTTCAGCGCACTTATAAAGGATTACAAATAGTCGGTGAGAGAATTGACAATAAATATCTACTCTTCGTAGCCAGCGGACTCATCGGTGGTCTTCCTCGGTTTTTGCCCCTGAAACAAGCAGCGGCGGCGTACATGTTAGGGAACCTATTGGCTATCGCATACTATCAAAAGTCCAACCACAACGAGTACGACAAAGAATAACCGTTGTTGGAAGAACAGTTCACATTATTTATATGTCTTTAACATAATCTTCACCACGTCCATCTGTTCGTTCTTCGTCGCCTTGTCGTAGTGCTTGTCCATCACTTCGTAAGACATGTACCCTACAGCGATCATGTCCTTCGAATGGCCCACGGTCAACGACTTCTCACCACCTCATCGCATTCCATCTCAAGGAGATCGTCACTCTGTTCCCGAATGTTCTCAGCCATCTTCCGTTCACTTGAGTGCCGCCCTTGGTTGTTCTCAACGTGGAACATCTCGTCCCGCAGGAAAGCTAACTGCCGAACAGTGAGATCAACAGTGTCCATATTATACTGTTACGTAGAGATAATATCAGTATTTTTGTTGGTGAAAATTAGACGTTGTGACGGGATTTTCTAATCACATGGTCGTAACCGAACCAATACTTTAAAACGATCTCTCTACGTTGTGTCCATACGGAGTTGCGAGGTGGCGAAAGTAGGCAATTATTGCTACCAATCGGGTGTGGTGCGGTGATTGGTAGAATTGGAGCCTTCCAAGCTCATGGCCCGGGTTCAAATCCCGGCCGGCACATACTGTTGAGGACAACACTGCGAGCGACGCGGCGGTCGCTCGCACCTCGTCTGAGGCCATCTGTAACACGCCGGATGTGAATCCTACCAGTCGCGCACAGCGAACGAAGTGAACGAGCACGTCTGGGTTTGGTTCAAATCCCGGCCGGCACATTCCTGCGGCGAACAACACCGCGAGAGAGTGTTTTCATTACGGTGACTGAGGCTATCAAGAGAAATCCCGCCAATTAGTCACAAGGATACCCAAATTGATGCCAAAATATGTTAGGAAATATCTTATTTCTGCCAATCACATGCACATACGCATGAAAATTTGTGACAGTTCAGCTTTGTAAGCCTTTCCGCGGCTAGCCCGCCGCGTGAATGAATGAATTTACTCTTATCCGAGTTGTTCATTATTTTGTTTGCAGGAAATACGGTGGTAACTCAGAGTTTGCCGCTTTAGACAAACAAATGTATGTATATACCGTGTTATCTACTGCAATGATGGCAAGAAAAGTAGCTGAAACGAAACGATCACGTATCGAAACCGGTCGGTACAAGCGCTTCCGGGCAACCACCGACAGCGGCTCGCGGTACAGCAGTCTGCGGGCGACGAGCGGTACCATCTACCGGCGTCGTTCCCAGCGGCGTCGCCGCTGACGCGATCGGTTCCCCTGTCGTCCCACTGTGCCACCGTTCGGTGGCCACCCACTCCACCTGGTGTTTTCGTGCTGACCCACACGCTACTCATCCCGTGGGTTTTCGAATAGCGTGAGGCCAAAGTCTGATACCCCACGCTTCTCGACAACAGCCTGATGCATTGGTTTCGAAACGCACGGTATGCGATCGCACTGGGAGTGATGCCGCTGGCCGGAATCGGCTTTGCTACGCAGATCGGTGACCACTCTCCGCTATATAGTGCCGCAATCTATCTCATGTTAGCAGGCATGGTTGTACTGACCCTCCTGCTCGCGTATGCAGACCGATCCCTAACGGAGTGACTCTCTTGCTCTGTGAGTGAGTCGCTTCGATCTGACTGGTGGTCACTACCGCCTGTGAAAAAAGTCGCTGTGGAGCGACTGGCGGCCATCGCTCTCGTTATGTCCCACCTAATTTGTTGTCACCGCTGTGCGTGTCGTCAGTTGTAATGTTCTTTGAGGTACGTCGAGATCTCGGAGCTGTCGTCTAAATAGCCCTCCGGGAGGTCGTCACTGACGAGCACTGGCACGCCACGTTGGCCCGTGATCGATTCAAGATCGTCGCGGTCGGGCTTTGATTCCGGGACGATGACCTCCTCGTGGTCAACCTCAAGTACGTCAAGCACGCGGCGCACACGTTTCGAGTACGGACAATCCGGTCGGTCGTAGAGGGTGAATGCTGACATGCAGATGAGGCTGCGGCTGGTGGTCGGATAGTGATTTTTCAACAAGCGATCGGAATCGACACGAAGAGTGCTCAAACTCAGTTCAAAGTCTGGCTGTAGTTTGAACCGTCTGTTGAACCGGTAGCTGGGCACGTCTACATTCGCTTCGCCGATTTCAGGGCTGCAGTTCGGAATTGAACCCTTGCAGACCGGGGTATCAGAACACTTTTTGCTGTTTTGCTGTAATCTGTAATTAAGATCCAACAGTGTCACAACCCGCAACTCCCACTGACGGCGACATCGTTCGTGATTTCCTCTCGGTGGCGGATTTACTCGACGAGCCGCAGTTGGCGCGGCTCTACGCGTATTTCGACCGCGAGGGTGCCGCGACAGTCAAAGAGGCAATGGTGGCTCTCAATCTCTCGCAGGGGACGGCCTACAGCTACGTCAATCGGCTCGTCGACGCCGGCGTTGTCGAGATCACGCACGACGAACAACCCCGGCGGTATATGGCCCGCGAGATCGACCTCACCGTGACGACGGCCGCGGGCGAGTACACGATCACGCCGGCACTCATCGACGCTGTCGGCCGCCGCGAGACCGACGACGACATCGACACCTACATCGACCGCCACGGCGTCGCCGGCCTTGCGACGGCGCTGACGTATGCCGTTTCCCGTGAGCGCGGCGAAACGACCCACCGGCTGATGGCCGACGATCTCGATATCTCGCCGCTTGCTGCGGAACTAATCCTCCAAGCACTGCGCCCGGTCGTGATTGAACAGTATGCCATTGATGCGTCCGGCGGCTCGCTCGACGACATTGACCCGGCAGATACTGCCAGCGACGCGTGAGTAGCCTGCATATCGCTGACACCGGGTTGTTCGTCGCAATGGGACAGCCGTCGAACAGTCGCTATCAGGCTGTCCGCCGGTTCGCTCGCCGCAACGATCTCACGTTCGTGGTTCCGGATCGTGTCTACGAGGAGTTGACAACCGACCAGCCCGCTGTTGAGAATCCACCCGTCGACACCGCAATTGAAGCGGGCTGGGTGCAGGTTGCAGCTCCGCTTCCGTTCTCGGAGCCAATCGTCTCTCGCGTCATGGACGGTGTCCAGCGATACATCGCCAGTGTCGACGACCGACCGGCCGACAACGTCGAGCAAGCCGATGCGGCACTCGCCGCGCTGGCGGCCCAGTAACTCAGCACGGGACAAGTAACGGCGGTGTACATCTACACGACCGATATCGCGGCCGGCGATGGGGCCGAAACGGTGCTCGCCGATGAGGGGTACGGCGACTCGGTGACATTCGTGAACGGCTTTCGGTTCATCGACGATCTACTGACAGGTGATACATAACTGATCGGCAGCGTTCTCACGGCAGCGTCCTCCGTCCGCGAACCAAACGCGTTTTATATACTCACGGCAAAGCGACGCCAAGGAGATTATACCATGGAAATGCCACGCCGGATGAATACATACTGTCCGCACTGTGATGCTCACCACGAACACGAAGTCGAGAAGGTTCGCTCGGGTCGCTCCACCGGAATGAAGAAGGTGCAAGACCGCCAGCGCGACCGGCAGACCTCGACGATCGGCAACGCCGGGAAGTTCTCGAAGGTGCCCGGTGGCGACAAGCCAACGAAGAAAACCAACCTCACCTACCGCTGCAGCGACTGTGGCACCGCCCACATCCGTGAGGGATGGCGCGCCGGCCGACTCACCTTCCAGGAGTAAGTATGGCAGGCAACTTTGTCACCGTCGAATGCAGCGACTGCGGCAACGAACAGATCGTCTTCGAGAAGACCGCCACGGTCGTCAACTGTGCGGTCTGCGGCACCACGCTGGCAACGCCGACCGGCGGCAAGGCCGATATCGACCACGAGGTCGGCGAAACCGTCGAGGCACGGTAGGCCCCGCGACCTATGAAGTACAGTGGCTACCCTGAAGTCGGTGACCTTGTCGTCGGCGAGGTCGACGAGATCGCCGACTTCGGCGTGTTCGTCGATCTAGATGAGTACGAGGACAAACGCGGGCTGGCCCACATCAGCGAGGTCGCCAGTGGCTGGATCAAAAACGTCCGCGATCACGTCCAAGAGGGCCAGACCGTCGTCGCCAAGGTGTTGGATGTCGACGAGAGCTCTCAGCAGATCGATCTCTCGATCAAGGATGTCAACGAACACCAGCGCAAAGACACCATCCAAGCCTGGAAAAACCAACAGAAGGCCGACAACTGGATGGAACTCGCCCTCGGTGAGGATGTCGACGACGACACCTACAGTACTGTCGTCAACGGCCTCTTGGCCGAATATGACTCGCTGTACGAGGCCTTCGAGCAGGCAGCGATCCACGGCATCGAGGCCCTCGACGACACTGATCTCGGCGAGGAACACGTTGAGGCGATCGTTCAGACCGCCCGCGAAAACGTCTCGGTGCCCTACGTCACCGTCACGGGCTATGTCGACCTCCGCTGTCCAAGCCCCGACGGTGTCGATGACGTGAAAGAGGCCCTGCAGGCGGCGGAGGGCAACGGCGAGGTACCGCCGGAGGTCGAACTCGAAGTCACCTACGTCGGCGCGCCGGAGTACCGCATCAAGGTACAGGCCCCCGACTACAAGACCGCCGAATCCGAGCTTGAGGCGAGCGCCGACCGCGCCACCGAAGCCATCGAGGCCGTTGGCGGCGAAGGCGAGTACCACCGCGAGCGACGCGAAGACGACGAATAACCGCGTTCTCCTGCTTTTTCATGAAATCTGACATTCGTGTTTGTAGCGTGTGGGAGACCGAACACGAGCGGCCGGTCTACAGCCTCGGCGACACCTGCCCCGAGTGCGGCAGCCCCACCGCAAACACCGCGCCCGCGCCATTTAGCCCGGAGGATCCCTACGGCGAGTACCGACGGGCTCTTAAGCGAAGCGACCGCGAATAGGGCCATGGACGAAATCGAGATCAACTCGCTTGCGGAGCCTGATCTCCGCGATCCGGTGTTGATCGAAGGACTGCCGGGCGTCGGCCATGTCGGGAAGCTCGCGGCGGAACACCTCGTCGAGGAAGCTCGACAGCGAGCTGGTGCGGCAGGTCTACGCCGACGAGTTCCCCCGCAGGTCACCGTCAACGACGAGGGGGTCGCTGACCTCACCTGCGCTGAGCTCCACGCCGTCACAACCGAGGGCGACGGCCCTGATCTCGTCGTGTTGACCGGCGACCACCAGGCGGCCACCAACGACGGCCACTACCGGCTGACCACCGCCTTCCTCGATGCAGCGGAATCGTTGGGCGTCGAGACGGCTTACGCACTCGGCGGCGTTCCGACCGGCGAACTCATCGAGGAGTACACCGTCCTTGGGGCGGTCAGTGGTGCCGAGCAGAAAGCGACACTCGAAGACGCCGGCGTCGAGTTCCGCCCCGATGAGCCGGAGGGCGGCATCGTCGGCGTCAGTGGCTTAATCCTTGGACTGGGCAAGCGACGCGGTCTCGATGCAGCCTGTCTGATGGGTGAAACGAGCGGCTATCTCGTCGACCCCAAGAGCGCGCAGGCCGTGCTTGAAGTGCTCGAAACGGTGCTTGATTTCGAGGTCGATTTCAGCTCCTTGGAGGATCGCGCCGAGGAGATGGAAGAGGTCGTCGGCAAGATCCAGGAGATGCAGTCCCAACAGCAGGCGATCCCCGACGAAGAACTGCGATACATCGGTTGAACCGCGGCTGTTGTCGACGCGTTGGCAGCCACAATCGTGGCCGTTGACTGAGTCATCATTTTATTCCCGGCTGTTGAATCGATTGATATGACGACTGTGCGTGTCGCCGGTGTCGGCCTCACACCGTTCGGCGACCACGGCGACCGCACCGGCCGCGACCTCTTTGCTGACGCCGCCGCGGCCGCTATCGACGACGCCGGGATCGACCGCGCGGCCGTCGATCGCCTCGACTACGGCAACTTCATGGGCGCACTCGCCGAGCAGCAGGGCCACCAGGCCCCGCTGATGGCCGAAGCTGCCGGCCTCGACTGCTCGGCAACGCGCTACGAGGAGGCCTGTGCCTCCGCCGGTGTCGCGGTCAAAGCCGGCGTCGAAGCGATTCGTGCGGGCACTGCCGATGTCATCGTCGCCGGCGGGATGGAGCGGATGACCTGCCTCGACACCGGCGAGGCCACCGACGCCCTCGCCATCGCGGCCGACGAACTGTACGAGGTTCGCGCCGGCATCACGTTCCCCAGCGCGTACGCACTGATGGCACAGGCGTACTTCGACCGCTTCGGCGGCGGCCGTGAGGATCTTGCCCATATCGCGGTCAAAAACCACGCCAATGCCGTCCCCAACGAGTACGCCCAGTACCAACGCGAGATCACCGTCGAGGACGCGCTTGACGCGCCGCCGGTCGCAGAACCGCTCCATCTCTACGACGCCTGTCCGATCACCGACGGCGCGAGCGCGATTGTCCTCACATCAGACGACTACGCCGCCACCCACGATCTCGACGCGCCGGTATCGATCACGGGCGTCGGCCAGGGCGGAGATCGCCTCGCCTTGCAGGATCGAACCGTCATCGCCGAAACGCCGGCTGCGACGGAGGCCGCCGAGGTCGCCTACGCCGACAGCGGGATCAGTGCTGCTGACATCGACGTCGCTGAGGTGCACGACTGTTTCACTATCGCGGAGGCGATGGCCCTCGAATCGCTGGGCATCGCCGACACGGGCGAAGGGATTGTCGCCGCTCGCGACGGCGTCACGACCCCCGACGGCGACTGTCCGGTCAATCTCTCGGGTGGGCTGAAAGCCAAGGGCCACCCGGTCGGGGCAACCGGTGGCAGCCAGATCGCCGAACTCACCCGGTTGCTTCGGGGCGACCACCCAAACAGCGAGTATGTCGCCGACGCGACCACCGGTGTCGCGCACAACGCCGGCGGCACCGTCGCCAGCGCGGTGGTTCACGTGTTGGAGGTGGCCGAATGACAGACGCCCAATCTGCCCCAGCGGGCCAGCCAGCCGGCTACGACGAGTGGCTTGACGCCATCGACGCCGGCGAGGGGTTCTATCTTGAATCGCCGGCCGGCGTCGGCTCGTTGCCACCCCGCCGTGTCTGTCCCGAAACTGGGTCGACTGACCTTACCTGCGAGCCGCTCCCCGAGACCGGCACTATCGACACCTACAGCGTCGTCCACGTCGCAACCCCAGGGTTCGACGACGACGCGCCCTACGTCAGCGCGATCGCCTCGTTTGGCCCGGTTCGGATCACAGGTGTCGTTCGTGGTGTCGACCCCGACGCAGTCGGTGATACCACTGATCTCATCGGGGCCGAGGTTCGGGTGACCGTCGAGACACGTGCAACGACCGACGATCGGCTCGTTGTGTTGCGCCCAACCGACAGTAACAACGACGGCTGAACCGCGGGGAGACCTCGTTGTCCGATCGTGTCGAGACGTCTATACCACCAGCACCCCAAGGTAAAACCATGAGCGACGACGAGGGCTTGGGCCTCACCGTCAAGAGCGCGGAGAAACGCGACGCCGGCCGTGGTATCGCTCGCCTGTCGGAGCGGGCGATCCGCGAACTCGGCGTCTTGAGCGGTGATACGGTCGTCATCGAGGGTACGCAGGCGACCGTCGCCAAGGTCTGGCCCGGCGGCCACGACGTGGCTGACGGCACCGTTCGGATCGATGCCGACACCCGCGCTAACGCCGACGTGAAAGTTGGCCAGCAGGTGCGTGTCAGAAAGGAGTCTGTCGCCGAGGCAACCGCGGTGACACTCCAGGCACCCGAAGAGCTTGGCACCGTTGACATCGATCACGAGACGATCGAAACGGCGGTCAAACGCGGGCTGCGGGATCGCCCGATCAGAACCGGCGAAGGCGTTCGCATTGAACGACTCGCCGGCAGTCGATTCGTTGTGACCGACACCGATCCTGATGGTACGGTTCGGGTGAGCGGATCGACGACGGTGACCGTCTCACCGACCACCGGCAGCGACGCCGGCGAGTCTGCCGGCGACAAACTCCGCAAAACCGTTGATCGGGCAACGGGTGCCGGCGACGACGCGCCACAGCGACCAGAGACCGGTGTCACCTACGAGGATATCGGTGGTCTTGACGAGGAACTCGAACTCGTCCGGGAGATGATCGAACTCCCGCTGTCGGAGCCGGAGGTCTTCACCCGCCTCGGCGTCGACCCGCCGAAAGGCGTCCTGCTGCATGGGCCGCCGGGCACCGGCAAAACGCTCATCGCCAAGGCCGTCGCCAACGAGGTTGATGCAACATTCCTCACCGTGTCCGGCCCCGAGATCATGTCGAAATACAAGGGCGAAAGCGAGGAGAAACTCCGCGAGAAGTTTGAGGCGGCCGCCGAGGACGCCCCCGCCATCGTCTTCTTCGATGAGATCGACTCGATCGCGGGCAAACGCGACGATGGCGGCGACGTGGAGAGTCGGGTCGTCGGCCAACTCCTCTCGCTGATGGATGGTCTTGACGCCCGCGGCGACGTGATCGTCATCGGCGCGACCAACCGCGTCGATTCGCTCGATCCCGCACTCCGGCGGGGCGGTCGCTTTGATCGGGAGATCGAGATCGGGGTTCCCGGCGAGGCTGGCCGGCGGGAGGTTCTCGATGTTCACACCCGCCGGATGCCGTTGGCCGAGGATGTCGATATCGACACACTCGCGGCGCGAACCCACGGGTTTGTCGGCGCTGATCTGGAGGGCCTCGCAAAGGAGGCAGCGATGACGGCGCTCCGTCGAACCCGACAGGCCGGCGATGATCTCCGGGCCGTCGAGGTCACCCGCGAGGACTTCGAGACGGCGATGACGGCGGTCGAACCCTCGGCTATGCGGGAGTACGTCGCCGAGCAGCCGACAACCGATTTCGACGATGTTGGCGGCCTCACCGCGGTGAAAGAACAGCTCGAACAGGCCGTGACGTGGCCACTGCAGTACGGCCCGCTGTTCGATGCTGCCGATACAACCCCGCCAACCGGGGTGTTGCTCCACGGCCCACCGGGCACCGGCAAGACGCTGTTGGCCCGGGCGATCGCCGGCGAAAGCGAGGTCAACTTCATTCAGGTTCGGGGCCCCGAGCTACTGGATCGCTACGTCGGCGAGAGCGAAAAGGCCGTCCGAGAGGTCTTTGAGCGCGCCCGACAATCCGCGCCAGCGATCATCTTCTTCGATGAGATCGACGCCATCGCCGGCGACCGCGATGGGCTGGGCGGCGACTCGGGTGTCGGCGACCGCGTCGTGAGCCAACTGCTGACCGAACTCGATCGTCTCAACGACACCCCGAATCTTGTCGTGTTGGCCGCGACGAACCGTCGGGAGAGCATCGATGGGGCATTGCTCCGCTCGGGACGGCTTGAACGATCGATCGAGGTACCGAACCCGGATCGAGCGACGCGTCAAGCAGTGCTCGATGTGCATACTCGAACCATGCAGTTGGCCGATGATGTCGACCTCGATGGGATCGCTGCCTCAACCGAGGGGGCCTCCAGTGCCGATCTCACCTCGATCTGTCGGGAGGCATCGCTGCTGGCGATCACGGAGTTGACTGAGCAGTACGAAGGAGCCACAGCCAACGACCACGCCGACGAGTTGGAAGTCACTGCAGCCCACTTCGAGGCAGCCAAAGCATCGGTGCTTGAAACGTAGCTACGGCGAGGGGCTGTCGACACCGACCCGTGGTTTGAAGCCGGCCCCCACCAAACGCCGGGCATGAGCGATGAAGAACCGCTGTCTGAGCAGCCACTCACCGAGAGCCGCGCCGACAAACTCAAAACCGTCTGCCGGAGCGCGGTCGGCGACGACTGTCGGTCAGTCACCTACTTTGATGCGACCAACTACATGCAGGTGTATCTCCGCGATGATCTCGAACAGGACGCCGATCTGATGTCGTTTATCGGCCACGAGTGGCACGATTACAAGACGACGACCGACGCCTACGCCGGTTCCGAGTTGGGGCAATATCGCTACTCGATCCGCGTGTTCGAAAACGGGTTTCTGGTGCGGATCGGCGTCGGCGACAGCGGCGTCTTCGTGACGACCGACGGGCTGAAGCTCAAGGACTTTGACTCGTTGATCGCAGCCATCTCTGAGTTGCTCGACCGCTGGGAGTAGGTTGTGTCTTCGGGTCGGCTTCGCACGCTGCTCGGCGTCCCGGTGACCGCTGCCCGCTGGTGGCGACGCACAACGACCGCGCCACCCGCCGAACAGTACCTGCTGTTGGTCGCCCTCCCAGCAGTTCTGAGTCTGGGTTGGCTGCTCGGTATCGGTGACGGGTTGGGGTTCAGTCTCGCCGCTGACTCGCTGTTTGCCGACAGGCGAACGCTGCTCACAGCCTTTACCGCGAACTACGTCCACGTCAGCGGTCGACACCTCGTCGACAATCTGCTCAACTTTTGGGTCACCCTGTTCGGCCTCTACCCCTTGGTGGCGATCGCGGGCTGGGAACAGCAGTTTCGTCGCCTGACAGTTGGCTATCTTCTCGGCGTCCCATTCTGTATCGCCTGGGTCACACTGGCGACGCTTGGACAGGTCACCAACCAACTCTCAGTTGGGTTTTCGGGGATCGTCGCTGCCTTTCTTGGATTGGTGCCGGTCATGCTGGTGGCCGCTGGCAGCGAGGTTACTGACGGCGAGATCGATCCAGCATGGAGTGTGGTGCCGTTCACTGGCTCGTTGGCTGTTGTCTTTGCCGCCCCCTCGGTGTGGTACTTCCCCGTCCAACCGCTGATCGCCCTCGGCTGTCTCGCAACCGGGGTTCTCGCCGGCGGGCTCCTCTGGTGGCTGCAACCACCAGCCGGTGTCGTCGCCACCGCGCGGTCGCTGTCACCCGATCGTCGGTTGGCGTTTTTGATCGGGACGACCGTCTTTGTCTTCGGCGTTGTCGGCGCGTTGGTGCTTGTCCCGCGCGGCACCAATGTGTGGGGACATCTCACGGGCTACGTCGCTGGCTTTCTGCTGCCATATCTCGGCTACGTCATCGGCCCGGCACTTCGGTCAAACCGGTGACTGCCTTCCACCGAACACCTGTCCAGCCTGCTGGCGGTGCCGAAACCGTTATATTGGTATTGGCTAATCCTAGATTTAGATGAGTCTAATTTACACCGGCGTGGTGGCAGCTCACCCACGGAGGTGGCTCGATGGCGGGTGAAATTCTCGACATCTTTCTCGCCTCAGTGCGGGATGGCTACGTGCAGGTCAGCGCGTTTGTTGCGGTGACTGTCCTCGCGTTCAGCTACGTCCAGTATCGAACCAAGGGCGCGCTCACCGAGCGACTGGAGTCAAACCGCCGGTACCAGCCGCTTGTCGGCGCGGCGATGGGGTTGACGCCGGGCTGTGGCGGCGCGATCGTCATGATGCCGCTGTACATCCGCGGCACGGTGAGTTTTGGCACTGTTGTGGCGACACTGATCGCCACCGCCGGTGACTCGGCGTTCGTGATCCTTGCGCTCGCCCCGGAGGCTGCCCTCTATGCCTACGGGATGGCCTTCGCGGCGGCGATTCTCTCGGGGTACGCTATCGACCGCTTCGGCATGGGCGTCGGCTACGTCGACAGCGCGGTGAGCCAACTGCAGACGACAGCGACCGACGGCGGAACCGCCGCCAGTGTCGTCGGCCGAAGCTCGAACCCGGCCCATGAGTACGACGGCGAGACACCAATTCACACCCACGAGTCCGGCCCCGATCGTGCATCGAGGGTGTTGACGCCGCTGAGTCACGCGATCCACGCGCTGTGGTGGGTGGCAGCCGTCGCGGCTCTCATCCTGGGCGTTACCTACCTCCTTCGTGGCGCACCGGAGGTGCCGCTGATGGTCGGCGGCTCCTTTGCCGGCCTGTTTACGATTGTCGGCATCGCGGGGACGACGCTGTCGTTTTACCTCTATCTCGTCGGGCGACACTACATCGGCGAGGGGCATGTCGGCCGCGCCCGGGAGTCATTTGGAAGCCTGTATAGCACCTTCCAACATGCCGCCATGGAGACGAGTTTCGTCACGGTCTGGGTGCTTGTTGCCTATCTGCTCTATGAGTATCCCGTCGCCTTCTTCGAGATCGATATCGCCGCCGTCGCCGCCGCGGCGGGTGTCTTCGCGCCGGTCGGCGGCGCGCTGTTGGGGTTGATCCCGGGCTGTGGCCCCCAGATCGTGCTGGCGGGCGCCTACGCCCAAGGCGGGATCCCGTTTTCCGCGCTGGCCGCCAACGCGATCAGCCAGGATGGCGACGCGCTGTTCCCGCTGATCGCCATCGACAAGAAGGCCGCCATCATCGCCAGCATCTACACGACGATCCCCGCGCTCATCGTCGGCGTCGCGCTGCACTTCCTGTGGGGGCCAGTCTTCGGGCTGGAATCCTTCGGCTTTGGTGTCCTCGGCGGCTAACTTAGGTCGCCGCTGCTCCACCAACCGGGAAGTCGGCCGCGAGATCGGAGATAACACCGGCCAGCAGGTCGATCCCGACGGCGATATCGCGCTCCTGTACGTCGAACGTCGGCGTGTGGTGGCCGCCCGGATGATCGGTGCCGACGCCGACGTAGGCTGCCAGTCCGCCCCGTTGGTGGACGCGCTGCATGAGATACGTGGCATCTTCGCTGCCGCCGAGGCTGTCATATTCAACGACGGTGTCGACGCCGGTCGTTTGGCGAGCAACACGGTCGACGACTTCGACGACTGCGGCGTCGCTGTGGGCACTCGGCGCGTCGCCCAGTCGTTCGATGTCGACCTCGCAGTTGTGCATCCTCGCCGCTCCCGCCAGCACATCTTCGGTGCGATCCCACATATACTCCATCAGGCCGGTCGTCTCGCCGCGAACCTCGCCCTCGATGAACGACTCTTCGGGGACGATATTGCTCGCGGTGCCGCCGCCGACACGGCCAGCGTTGACGCGGGTGCCGCCGGCGGAATTGCGCGGTATCCCATAGAGATTTTGCACCGCGGCGGCCATCGCCTGTACCGCGTTGTCGCCGTCCTCGGGCCGCGCGCCGGCGTGGGCCGATTCGCCCGTAAACGTCGCCTCGAACTGTCTGACGGCGAGAAACTCGTCGATGCCGGCGACAACTTCGCCCGAGGGGTGATCGAGGCCGATGTGCGGAGCCAGCAGGGCGTCGACATCGTCGAGGACGCCGGAGTCGGCGATCGACTTGCCGCCCGAGATCGTCTCCTCGGCGGGCTGGAAGAGCAGTTTGAACGTGCCATCGAAATCGCTGTCGAGCACCCGATCAAGCACGCCGAGGCCGATGGTCGCATGCGCGTCATGGCCGCAGGCGTGCATGTAGCCCTCGTTGGTTGAGCGAAACCCTGCGGCTGTGGGATAGTGATCGTCGCTGTCGGCTTCGATGATCGGCAACGCGTCGATGTCGACCCGGAGTGCGATGGTTGGCCCAGCGCCGCGCTCGACGACGGCGACCGCGCCGGTGAAGCCGTCACCGATGGTTGCGAGTACGTCCGTGCTCGCGCCGGCCTCGCGGGCGCGCTGTCGCCACTCGGTGAACGTCGTGTCATCGGGGACGTTTCGGCGACTGTCGGGCGCGTGGATCGCTGGGCCGGACAGGAGATCGTCTATCTCTCGCTGTTCGAGTTCCTCGAGTAGGCGGCTCGTCGTGTAGAACTCACACCATGCCGGTTCGGGCTGTTGGTGGAGGTCGCGACGGAAGGTACGATAGCTCGCAGCCAGTGTGGAGTCGGCCATACCAGCAGCAGGACGGCAGCGAAAATAAAACGCGGCGACCCTGTCGAGGTGTCGCCTCCGACTGCGGTCGCGTCGTCGATTCGGGTCGTTGAGGCCTGTTCGCTACTGCGAGTACGGGATCCGCGAAGGGCGACCCATGTTCCGATTCTCGGCGGCTTCCATCCGGCCGACGACCATCCCGGCGACCTGTACCGCCGCGGCCAACACCGGCTCTTCGATGTCCATGTGGAGTTCTTCGGGGGATTGGCTCGCTAACAGTTCGAGATAGTCCTGGTTGAGGTCGTCCAACAGGGCCGGATCGAGTTCTTCGAGAATGAAGGCCTCCGCCAACTCATCCGCTAACTCGACAACGTCGGGATCAAACTCGAAGGGCCCTCCATCGGCTGGCGACTCCGTCATAGAGCTATCTACCGTACTCGGCAAAGTGAATCTTTCTCCATTCGACCGATATGTGTGGGTGTTGTCGACTTTTGATATTCCCAAACAGCCAGTCAGTCGGCGTCAGTTGCCGCCCAGCGGTTGCTGTTGTTCAACCTCAATTTCGACGTGGATCGAGTCCGGAAAGTCCATGTGGCCGACCTCGTTGGCGATGTGTTCCGCCCCGTGGATGTCGATCCGACGTTCATAGACACTGTAGTCCCAGTTTTGGAAACTATCGCCCGGTTGGAGGGTCTGGTACTGGGGGACGGTGAGCCGGGTTTCGGGGGAGGTATGCGGCCCCTTACACTGGCCACCTTTCCGCTCGACCAGTTCCTTCAGATCGTCAACCGTCTCAGTGAGGACGGCTCGATCGCCGGATTGGAAGGTGAGTTTGGTGACGAAGGTCATATCCACCCCTGAGACGGCAAGCACTAAAAGCCCGTCTACCGCCTCGTGGCGTGCGGTACCCTCTCATCCACGATGGCACAGCCGGACTCGTTTTCGGTCGACCGCCGGCTGGGCTACCGATTGTGTGGTACCGCCGCCTCCGATACCCTCTTAGGGTGGGCCTCCGTAGCAGGGCGCAATGACGGTTGAGGCAACCAGTGCTGGAGCGATCCTCTTCCGCGATACCCGTGGCTGCCGGGAGTATTTGCTCCTCAAAAGCCGACCGGGGGACTGGGAGTTCCCCAAAGGCGGGGTCGAAGGAGACGAGGAGCTTCAGCAAACTGCGATCCGAGAGGTAACGGAAGAAGCCGGGATCGAAGAGTTCCGACTCATCAACGGCTTTCGTGAGGACTACGATTACGTGTTCCAGGCCAGCGGCGACACCATCCACAAGACGGTGCATCTCTTCATCGCCCACTCCTTTGAGGCCAGCGCGGAGCTTTCGACGGAACACCGCGACCTGCAGTGGCGCGACTACGAGCAGGCCCTCAATACAATCACCCAAGACGGCCCCCGAGAGATCCTCAAACAGGCCGACGAGTTTCTTGATGAGCGGCTTGAAGAGGAGGGCGATTACATCTAATCCGGGTCGTGTCCGGCCCTGCAACCGCCGACTCGGAGTTTAGCTACGAGCTGTGTGTCTGTCGCTGGGCGGAACTCGCGTGGCCGCCAGGCAGCGACAGCGATGACGAGAGTGACGCACACGCCAGCGACGATACCGTTCATGTTGTTGCCCGGCAACTCGGCACCAAGCATCGACGCTGGGATACCGTCGTTATCGAGTGTGATCCGGACGCACTGCAGGCGCGGGCGGCCTTCGGCGACGACGAACTCGATTCCGACCTCCTCCATGTCGTCCGCAACGCGCCCGCTGAGTGGGCGTGGTACCGCGACGCACTCCCCGAGCCCGACTATCCGTGGCGCTACGTCCGCGAAGCCGTCCATCGCGCGGCCGACCGTGGTGTGGTACAAACACGCAGTGAGGGCAACCGGATTCAGCTCAAACAGATCGCGCCCTACCCCGACTGGGTGCGGCGGCTGATCGCCATCGAGAACAAACCGGATCTCGACGCCGCGGCGGCCGACCGACTGGCCGAGCAGATCGACCACGATGTCGAAACCGGCCTCGCAGATGAGGTCTGGGTTGCCACCGCCGAAACTGGGGCGACCGTCGAGCCAGCCTTGTTGGAAGCACTCCCCGTGGAAGCCGGCATCCTCACGACGGATTTCGCCGGTGGTGTCGACAGCGACGCCGCCAGCGTCGCTTGGCATCCAACTTCGTTGACACCGACCCACGGCGACGACTACCGGGTGTCACGCCGACTCGAACTCGCCGAACGCGCCTATGGCCGCGGCTGGCGGGACTATCACGCGACGATGCGGCCGGATTGCCGACATTTCGAGTTGCGACGCACTGGCCGGCTTTTGCTTCCATGGTGTGCTGCCAAGGAGTGCCATCAGTCGTCGTCAGTTTGTAGCGGTGGCTGCGAGGCGTTCGAACCTGAACCACCGGCGTGGCGAACGAAGGGGTGGCCCATCGACGGCGGGCCGGGAGCCGGCATTCGGCGACTGTTGGCTGCTCGGGCCGCCCGCAAGCGATAGCTACTCCTCAGTTGTCGACACCGACACGGTATCGCGGTCAACGCAGGCGCGGAACGTCGGCACCGCACGATAGATGACTTCGACAACACCGATCCGCTTCAATCGCTGGAGGGCTTGCCGGACGTCGTCGACATCGGGGTCGATGTCGTAGGCCGCTCGCAGCCCGTTGAGCACGCTGACGACGCTCTCGGATCGCTCATCAGCTCCGGCAACGGTTTCGAACACGTTGGCCTCCAACGGCGAGAGTCGGACGGAACTCGGCGGCGCGTCGTCATCTTCACCGTCGGCCGGCGGGGCGACCCCCGGCTCGACGCCCGTGAGCTCGACGGCTTCCGGCGTCGATCGGATCAGGCTGTCGTCGTCGCGGTAGTAGTAGTCTTTCAGGTGGCCTTCGAGATACTGATGGACTCGCTGCCGCTGTCTAACTCCCAGCGTTCCTGTAGCTCGCCGTTTTTTGTCGGCTGGAGCTCGACGACATCTTCCAGCCGTGAGAGCTCCTCGTCGGTGAGGCTCATACCGGCCGTTTGCAACCGTCCCATATCGTGGTTCCGGGTTCCGGTCGATGGAGCGGCGTCGTGACGCACCGTCGCAACCCTGTGGTTTAAGTACGACAGTTGATTGCCTCCGCTTAATGGAATTCTGTGACGACTGCGGTTCGATGCTGAAGACTGAGGGCGACAAATGGGTCTGTGGGTCGTGTGGCTTCGAGAAGCTTCGCGATGAGGCCGCCGAGGCTGCGATGGTAACAACTGAGGGACAGGAGGAAGGCGAAATCATCGACATTAGCGACGCCGAGGACAAGGGGCTCCCGACGACGACGGCGGCCTGTCCGGAGTGTGACAACGACCGCGCCTACTGGTATATGCAACAGATCCGGGCGGCCGACGAAAGCGAGACTCGCTTCTTTGTGTGTACCGAATGCGAACACAAGTGGCGCGAGGACGACCACTAGATGGATGTTCCCCGGCCGGCCGTTCCGAGCGACCACCTGGCCGGCTGGCGGGAGACTGACGCCACCGTCGACGAAGCGTTTTCGACGCCGGTTGTGACCGTCTACACGCATACGGTCGTATTTGAGGAGACCGAGGCACGCGAGCGGATTCACGCCCAGACCGGCTGTGATCACCCCTGGCAATTCTTTTTCGTGAGTCGCATTCGGCTTGAGCCATCACGCGACCCAGGGCCGATGTTGACGAAGCTGGTACGACGGAAGGCCGCTGCCGGCTTCACCGACCGCCTTGCCGATCGCGGCATCGAGCAGGTCGCCGAGCGCAGTCGCCGCGACCGATCGATCGGCGACACGTCGGGACTACTTGTCACCTACGGCGGGCTGGTTCGGCGGTCGATTCAGGACAGCGATGGCACCGACTCGCCGGCTGTTGCTGACGAGAGCACCGATGCCGCCAGTCACGCTCACGGTTCCTCGCCTGCGCTGCTGTCGGTGCCGATTACCGCCGTCCTCGGTGTCTGGGCGGCCGCTGGCGACTACCATGTTGCCGGCGGCGGTGCCCCGGCTGGGCCGCCCGACAGCGGCCCCTCAGACGTTGTCGACGCTGTCGCCGAGGCAATCGATCCGACAGCGGCTCGTGAGACCCTTCTCGATCTGATCGATGCCTGCGGCCGGGTCGGATAAGTCGGTGGGCTACTTGTCGAGGAGCACCCGACAGCAGGCGCGAGCGTCGGCGATGTGTTCATCAGCGATCTCGTCGCCGGTCGCGTCGGCCTCAGCCAGTAGCGCGGCGACCTGCTGGACTCGCTGTCGTCTGGTCGCGGGATCGATGTCGTCGCTGGCTGCATCCCGTGCTACTGCTTCGGCTTCGCCAAGCCATCGATTGGTCGCCGGCGGAATCGGTCGCTCGGCGGTGGCAGTCAGATGGGCAGCCAAGGCGTCGCTTGCGGCGGCCGGATCTTCTGGAGGCGTTTCAGTCGGTTCCATACGTATTGTTGTCGTAGGTACCGTGTAATCGTATTGGCCCCCGTCGTGATCCAACAGTGGTTTGCTGTGCGCAGTCGATCAGTGTGGTTTTATGTATGGTGTCAGTAGCGCACAAGTATATGACTGAGACGCCGTCCGTTAGTCGACGACGACTGCTCGCCGCCGGTGGTGTCGGCCTCGGATTGGCCGCTGCCGGCTGTATGGCCCCCGGTTCAGAACGACGCGCCACCGCCTTCCTGCAGCTGTCAGAGGACGCCCAAGCTGAACTACAGGCCCAAAACCAGGAGCTCAGACAGGAGCTCCAAAGTGGAAACATCTCTCGACAAGAGGCTGGCCAGCAGGCATCTCAACTCCAGACCGAGCTCAACGAGGAGCTCATCGACAACGCGACCACGGAGGCTGAATCACTTGGGCTGACTGTTGAGGATTCGATCACGCCATCGCGGGGGTCACCGCTGTTGCTTGTGTCTGGCTCGGAGGGTGCGTTGTTGGATTACATGAACGTCGACGTGGTCACCGGCCTTACCAGCCCTGATCGATTTGAGGAACTGCAACAAGATCAGCAGGCTCAGGCCACAGCGGAGCCGACAAACCAAAGCGGCTAATCGGAACCGATTGCACATACAGTCTTCCGACACCGATCATTTTTCTATCCGCCGCGCCGACCCACACTGATGACCGATCCACTGCGTCGCAATCGACTGGCCGAGGAGGGCAGTCCGTATCTCACCCAACATGAGGACAATCCCGTCAACTGGCAGCCGTGGGATGAGACCGCCTTGGAGGCAGCGAAAGATCAGAACAAACCGATCTTTCTGTCGATCGGCTACTCGGCGTGTCACTGGTGTCATGTCATGGAGGAGGAAAGCTTCGAAGACGACGCCGTCGCCGAGCGGCTCAACGAGCATTTCATTCCGATCAAGGTCGACCGCGAGGAGCGACCGGATATTGACAGCATCTATATGTCAATCTGTCAGCGCGTCACCGGCCGCGGCGGCTGGCCGCTGACGGCGTGGCTCACCCCCGAGGGCAACCCCTTCTACAT
The DNA here is from genome assembly GCF_042662885.1 of Halonotius sp. GCM10025705. Lineage (NCBI taxonomy): Archaea > Methanobacteriati > Methanobacteriota > Halobacteria > Halobacteriales > Haloferacaceae > Halonotius > Halonotius sp. GCM10025705. Next base: position 804,800 of record NZ_JBHSZD010000001.1, read on the forward strand.
TGGCACCTACTTCCCGAAGGAACCACAGGGACAGATGCCGGGCTTGCTCGATCTCCTCGACAAGATCGCAGCCTCATGGAACGATCCCGAGGAGCGAAGCGAGATGCAAACCCGCGCCGAGCAGTGGGCTGACACCGCCCGCGACAAGTACGACACCCCCGACGCCGACAGCACAAGCGAGGTACCCGGCGACGACACCCTCGACAGCGCGGTTCGAACCGCACTCCGTTCGGTCGACGACGAGTACGGCGGCTTCGGCTCCGATGGCCCGAAGTTCCCCAGCCGGGGCGGATCAATCTGCTTCTGCGGGCAGCGGGTCGCAGCGGTAGCAGCGACGCACTGACCGCGGTGACGACGACGCTCGATGCGATGGCAGACGGCGGGATGTACGACCACCTCGGCGGTGGCTTCCACCGCTATGCGACCGACCGGGAGTGGACGGTGCCGCACTTCGAGAAGATGCTGTACGACAACGCCGGGTTGCCACCGCTGTATCTCGCCGGCCACCAACTCACCGACGACGACGGATACGTCGAGACTGTCGAAGAGACGCTGGCGTTCGTCGACCGCGAACTCACACACCCTGATGGCGGCTTCTACAGCACGCTTGACGCCCGCAGCGGCGACGAGGAAGGATCGTTCTACGTCTGGACGCCTGAGGACGTTCATGCGCATCTTGATGACTCGGCGGCGACGCTGTTCTGTGAGCGCTACGGTGTGACCGACGGTGGCAACTTCGAGCGCGGGACGACTGTGCTGAACGTCTCAGCCACGGTCGAAGCACTCGCTGACGAACACGATCTGTCGACCGATGAGGTCGAAGACACGGTAGCGACAGCACGCGACACGTTGTTCGAGGCTCGTGAGGAACGAACTCGACCGCCACGCGACGAGAAGATCTTGGCCAGCTGGAACGGGATGATGATCTCGGCGTACGCGGACGCCGCACGCATGCTTGACGCTGACTATGCCGAGCCGGCTCGCGACGCACTGGACTTTGTCACCGACCACCTCCTCGACAGCGAGACGGGGCGGCTCCAACGGCGGTTTATCGACGGCGATGTCGCCGGCGAGGGGTATCTGGAGGATTATGCCTTCCTCGCGCGTGGCGCGTTCGATCTGTATCAGGCGACCGGCGACCTCCAGCCCCTCAGTGTCGCGCTTGATCTCGTCGATACCATCGTCTCGGCGTTCTGGGACGCGGAGACGAAAACGATCTACTTCACCCCCGATGACGGCGAAGAGTTGGTGACGCGACCCCAGGAACTCACCGATAGCTCGACGCCGTCGAGCCTCGGCGCGACCGTCGACCTGCTCTGTGAGCTTGATGGTTTTGTCGCCGACGCCGACTACCGAGAGATCGCTGGTGAGGTGTTGGCAACCCACAGCAACCGTATCACCGGTAATCCACTCCAACACGTCTCGCTAACGCTGGCGGCCGACCGCTACACCAACGGCGGCGCGGAACTCACCGTTGCGGCCGACGACCTCCCGACCGACTGGCGGGACACGTTAGCCGACCGCTACCTGCCGGGTGTCACGCTCGCACACCGTCCGCCGACGGAATCGGGGCTCCAAGCGTGGCTTGATGAACTGGGCTTAGAGACCGCGCCGCCGGTCTGGGCTGACCGGGAGGCCATCGACGGCGAGCCAACGGTCTACGCTTGTGAGTCGTTCACCTGTTCGCCGCCAAAAACAGCGTTGGAGCCGGCCTTGGAGTGGCTGGACGAAAATCGGTAGTACGATCTCCGTTTGTTACCTAACTGCCTGCGACAGCAACGAAGCGATTTATATGCGTCGACGCGGGGAACACACACGTAGATGGCCACCACTTGTTGGGCTCGGCAGTTGGGAGGGAGCCAATGATTCCGCTTGCTGGTGAGGCTGGCACGAACACGCTGTTGATCGTCGCGGCCATCCTCGGGTTAGGTGTCACCTCGCAGGTGCTGGCTGATCGGTTTCGCGTCCCCAGCGTCCTCTTTTTGATCCTCTCTGGCGTCGCTGTCGACCGAAGGGGCTCTCAATTGTCACCCAGGATGTCTTCGGCGGGGCGCTCACAACGATCGTTGGGCTCAGTGTGGCGATCATCGTCTTTGAGGGCTCATTCCACCTCAAAATCGAGAAGCTGCGAGAATCGCCCTCCGCAGCCCTCCGGCTGATCACAGTTGGGGCCGCGCTCTCATTTATCGGGACGACGCTTGCTGTCCGGTTCTTTCTCAATACTACCTGGGGGATCGCGGCTCTCATTGGGGCCTTGCTTATCGCCACCGGGCCAACAGTCATCACGCCGATCCTCGCGGTCGTTCCGGTGCGTGATCGCGTCGCTGCCGCCCTTGAAACCGAAGGCATCGTCAACGATGTGACGGCGGCGATCCTCGCGGTCGTGATCTTCAAACTCCTCGCGGCACAGGGAACAACACCGCTGGCGTATCTGACTGACTTCGTCGAGCGATTAAGCGTCGGCGTGTTCATCGGGCTTGTTATCTCGGCGATCTTGTGGTTTCTCCTTACTCGGGTGCGGACGCCAACGGGCTGGACACCCCAAAACGCCCGGTTGCTGACGCTTGTCGGCGCGATTGTGGCTTACAGTACCGCGGATACGATCGTGACCGAATCCGGGGTTGCGGCGGTGGCGACCGCCGGGATCGTCCTCGGAAACGTTGGATTGCCGTATGAGGCCGAGATCGAGGAGTTCAAAGGCGATATCACGATCATCGTGCTCTCGTTCGTGTTTATCGCCCTTGCTGCCTTGATCGAGTTCGAGACCCTGCTGGATCTTGGGCTCGCTGGGCTGGCCGTTGTCGTGGTGGTCGCACTCATCCTGCGACCGCTGTTGGTGTTTTTGTCGACGACCGGCGATCGGTTCACCCGTGGCGAGAAACTGTTTATGAGCTTTGTTGGCCCGCGTGGGATCATTCCCGCCAGCGTCGCCACGCTGTTTGCGATCCAACTCGGGACGCCGGAAGCCCCTTCGAACCCGGAGGGTGCGAGCATCCTTGCGGGCACGGTCTTTCTGGTAATTCTGCTCACGGTGGTGTTTGAAGGCGGGTTTGCACGGCAGCTTGCGGAATGGTTCAAGGTGATTCCAATGCGAGTACTCATCATCGGCGGTGGACGTGTCGGCACAGAACTGGCTGAACGACTCGAAGAACGCGGCGAGAACGTCGTCATCATCGAGGAGCGAAAATCGGCGGCGGAAAAACTCCGCAACAACGGCTTCAGTGTTCGGGAGGGTGATGGCACAAACGTCGAGTTGCTGCGAAAAGCCGGCGGTGACCGGTCGAAAACGATCGTCGCGGCCACCGGCGACGATGATACCAACCTGCTTGTGGCACAGCTTGCGGAATCGACGTTTGACACCGAGACGGTGATCACCCGTGTCAACGAGCCCGAAAACGTCGACGCCTTCGAGGAACTTGGCGTCAAGACCATCTCGTCGTCGGCCTCGACAGCATGGGGGATCGACAACCTCATCGAGCGGCCGGCGATGTCACGATGGATGACGGAACTTGGTCGCAGCGGCGATGTCCAGGAGGTCGAGGTGACCGACGAAGCGCTGGCCGGGAAAACGATCAGCGACGTCAACGAGATGCTCCCCGAGGGTTGTATTGTCGCACTCGTCAGCCGTGACGAGGAAAATACCGTGCCAGAAGCCAGCCTTGAGTTGGAGTACGGCGATCATCTGACGATCCTCGGCCGGACGGAAGCGGTTCACGAGGCGATCGACCAGTTGCACCCACACGACTGACGCCGATCTCAGCCCGAGACAGCTGTGGTAGTGTTGCCTCGTTGTCGACGCGATCACTGCGCTGCGTTTGAATTTTTACGGACGATACCTCGACTGTGTCGGCTCGTTTCGCGGCTATCCCTGGGATTTAATACGAGCTGTCAGGTACGTGTGGCTAAATATGTCACACAACATACGAAGACGGGATGTCGTGAAAGCACTGGGTGCAAGCGGAACGATCGCGCTGGCTGGCTGTGCCGGCAACGGCGGCGGTAGCGGCGGCCGAACCCTCAGCCAAGGGATTCTGATGCCACTGTCTGGTGGCCTCGGCAATCTTGGCCAACCAATTCGTGACGGTGCGGTGCTCCCGTTCCGACTCCTCGAAGGAGAGACAGACTTTACCATCGACAGCCAAGTCGAAGACACACAGACTGATCCCAACGCCGGTCAGACGGCCGCAAGTTCGCTTGTTGATGCCGGCTATCCGGCCGTCACGGGCGCGGCGGGCTCGGAGATCACGATTCAGGTCGCCGAAAACGTCTTTATTCCGAACAACGTTGTGGCCTGCTCGCCGGCTTCAACGTCGCCGGCAATCACCGATCTCGACGATAACAACCTCATCTGGCGAACGCCACCGTCGGACGCGCTGCAGGGGCAGGTGCTGGCGCAGGTCGCAACAGAAAACGAAGGGGCGTCGACGGCCGCGACGATGTACGTCAATAATTCCTACGGGCAGGCTCTCTCCGACAGCTTCGTCTCAGCGTTCGACGGCACCGTCCAAAACGAGGTATCGTTCCCGAAAGGCGCGAGTTCCTACAGTTCACAGCTGAGTCAGGCTCTCAGCGATGATCCGGATATCGTCGTCGTCGTCGGCTATCCCGAAAGCGGCGTCCAACTGTTCCGTGACTACTACTCGGAGTACGACGGCTCGACGCCGTTCCTCGTGACTGACGGGCTACAGGATAGCGACCTGCCAAGCGATGTTGGCAACGCGATGACCAACGTGCAGGGAAGCGCACCGAGTGCGTCCGGCCCCGGTCGGGACTTTTTCACCACCGAGTATCAAAACGAGTTCGACAGCGAACCCGGCGTCTTCACCTCACAGGCTTTCGACGCAACGGCCGTCTGTTTGCTCGCCAACGCCGCTGCCGGCGAGAACAGCGGTTCGGCGATCGCCGAACAGATGCAGGCCGTCGCCAACCCCGGCGGCGAGGAAGTGACGCCATCGACGCTGGCCGACGGGCTGGCGATGGCAGCTGAAGGCACTGAGATCCAGTACCAAGGAGCATCCAGCCCGGTCAACTTTGACGAGAACGGCGACCTGACGGCAGCGACCTACGAGGTCTTCGCGTTCAACGAGGACGGCTACGAGGCGACCGAGACAATCGAGTTCTCGGCCTGACGACCGTTGTCGACGATTTTTGACCTGAATCAGCCGCCGAGGAACTGTCTTCTCACTTCCGGATCGTTCAGCAACGCATCGCCGTCCTCCTCGTAGCGGTTCTTCCCTTGGACGAGGACGTAGCTGCGGTCACAGCGTTTGAGCGCCTGTTTTGCGTTCTGCTCGACCATGAGGATCGCCGTCCCATCGTCGTTGATGCGGTCGATCCGGTCGAACATGTCGTCGACGAGATCGGGCGCGAGGCCGGCACTCGGCTCATCGAGCAACAGCAGGTCGGGATCAAGCATCAACGCCCGCCCCATCGCCAGCATTTGTTGTTGGCCGCCCGACATCGTCCCCGCCTTCTGGCTCTGTCGCTCTTCTAAGATCGGGAAGCGATCGTAGACGGCCTGCATGGCGTCGTCGGGCACGCTATCGAGTACATACGCGCCCATTTCGAGGTTTTCCTTGACCGACAGCGACGGGAAGACGTTGTCCGACTGCGGCACGTAGCCGATGCCGTGGTGGATGATCTCCTCGGGGCGGAGCCCGTGGATCGGTTCATCGTTGAACTCGATGTGGCCGCCCATGTAGGTCGTCAGCCCGAAGACCGATTTCATCGTTGTCGACTTCCCTGCGCCGTTGGGGCCGACGATGGTGACGTACTCGCCGTCGGCGACATCGAGATCAACGTCTTCGAGGATTTGAAGGTCGCCGTAGCCGGCGTCCAGTGACCGAACGCACAGCAGGCTGTCGTCGTAGGTCGTCACCTCGGTGGTTGCAGTCGTCTCGCTCATTGTTGCTCACCAAAGTAGGCATCGACAACGCGTTCGTTGTTCCGGATCTCTTCGGGGCGACCCTCAGCCAAGACTTGCCCTTGATGCATCACGATAACGGGATCACAGTGTTCCATGATGATGTCCATGTCGTGTTCGACCAACAGGAAGGTCAGCCCCTCCTCGGCTCGCAGTTGATTGATGCGGTCAAGCAGCTTCGTTTCCAGCGTCGGGTTGACGCCGGCGAACGGTTCATCTAACAGGAGCATGTCTGGGTCGGTCATCAGCGCGCGGGCCAACTCCAGCAGTTTCCGTTGGCCGCCGGAGAGATTCCCGGCCTGCTCCTCAGCGAGGTGGTCGATCTCGAAGAACTCAAGCGATTCCCACACCGCCTCGCGCAACTCGGTTTCCTCCTCGATCACACCGTCTCTGAATGGCGGGAGTACCGACCGATAGAGGGCCTCGCCCTGTTGTCGCTGTGGAGCGAGCATCAGGTTTTCGAGGACGGTCATCTCGGCTAATTCGCGTGCGATCTGGAAGGTTCGCACGAGCCCGCGGTTGGCGATGACGTTCGGCGCGAGCCCGGCGATATCCGTGCCGTTGAAGTAGACCGCGCCGTCGGTCGGCTCGTGAACTCCCGTAATGCAGTTGAACGTCGTCGATTTCCCCGCGCCGTTCGGCCCGATCAGCCCTGTAAGGGACTCGTCGGCGACCGTAAACGACGCCCCATCGACAGCGGTGATGCCGCCGAACTCCTTGCGGAGGTTTTCGACACGGAGCGGTGGGTCTTCGTCACCGTCTCCGGCGGTGTCGACGGCCGGATCCTCACCGATACTGTCGGCGGCTGACTCGCTACTCATCGTCGACACCTCCTTCATCGGGAGCCGTCAAATCTGTCCCTGTTTGGCCTCCTGGTGTGTGGCCCTCGCTGAGATCGACGGCGGCCGCCGTCTCGGTGCGATGGCCGAGCAGCCCCTCGGGGCGATTCTGCATCAGATAGACCAACAGGACGCCGACGAAGACAAATCGGAGCGCGGGGAGTCGTTGGTTCAGGATGTAGCCCAACAGGGGGCGATCTCGCCGGCCGCGATCGGGCCGACCGCGGCGATGAAGTTGTTGGGGTTGGCCTGGATCGAAAAGGTCTGCTCGATCATGGTGGGGAGGTACTGCGGCAGGAGAAAGAGGAGGTTGGCGAAGACCGCCCCACCGAGGACGCTGCCGGTGTTGGAACCCGCACCGCCGATGATGACGGCAATGAAGATGTAGAAGGTGAGTTCGGGGCGGAAGGCTTGTGGGTAGACCGCACCGGTGCCGAACCCTTGCCAGAGCACGCCGGCCAGCCCCATCAGCGCGCAGCCGAGCATGAACGTCTTGATCTTGAATCGGTTGGTGTCCTTGCCGAGTGATTTGGCGACGACTTCGTCTTCCCGGATCGCCTTGAGCACGCGGCCGAACGGCGAGTTGCCGACGCGAGCCAACAGCGTGTAGACGAGGAACACGACGACCGCAAGCACCAGCCCATAGGTGAGATCGACGATGACAGCACTGCGAACGACGCCGAACACAGCCTCGAAGAAGCCAAAGACAGCGGCCCCGATCGGCGTTGTCCCCGACGCCGCACTGCTCGGATCGGCGTAATAGATTGCCCGGACCGGGTTGCTCGGGAAGTTCCCGATGCCGCTGGCCCCGCCGGTACCGAGGGCGATGCCGCCGGGCAGCGTGAACGTGCTAAACGCCGGCGAGTTGTACGTCAGTCGGATGATCTCCGAGATCGCGACCGTGACAATGGCGAGGTAGTCGGCGCGCAGCCGGAGGGCCGGCAACGCGGTCACGAGGCCAACGAGTGCGGCCGCGAGCATGCCGCCAACAATGCCAACCGCGACCGGGAGGCCGAGGCCGGGCGGCGAGCCTGTCGGCGGCGCGGTCAACATCGCCATGGTGTAGACGCCGACGGCCATGAAGCCCGCAATCCCGATATTGAACAGCCCGGCGTATCCCCAATGGAGGTTCAACGCGAGGACGATCAGCGCGTAGACCGCGGTGAAAAAGGTGACCTGTCCGAGAATCGAGATGAGCCCCGCGACATCGTAGTTCAGGATCGCACCGATGCCGAGAAACAGCAGATAGAACGCCGCCATCGCCGTGAGAACGAGCGCGGCATCGGAGCGTTCGAGCAACTCGCGGAGCTGCGTGAGACGACCGGTCTGGAACTGATCGGTGCTCATGCCGTACTCACCCCGCCGAAGATGCCTTCTGGACGGAACAACAGAACAAAAATCATCAGCCCGAAGGCGACGGGTTCAGCGAAACTGGAGAGATCGCCGGTCAGCCAGATCAGCGACAGCCGACTGGCAAGCCCGATGACCAGGCCACCGACGATCGCACCGTAGACCGACCCGATCCCACCCATGATGACGGCGGCGAAGATCAACAGCAGCAGCAACCAGCCGAGATCGTAGGCGATGGTGCCCTGCGTGAGGACGACGAGATAGCCAGCCGCGCCGGCCAGCCCGCCGCCGAGAATCCACGTTGTTCGGATCACGCCCTCAACCGGAATCCCTGTCACCTGTGCGAGATCGCGGTTGTCGGCCATCGCCCGCATCGCCTTGCCGAGCTTGCTTCGTTGTAAGAGGAGATGGACGCCAACCATCAGCGCGAGGGCGATGGCGACGATTGTGAGTTCGTGGGCGTTGATGACGACGCCGCCGATGTCGTAGGACGGAACCCGGCTGATGTCGGTGACACCCTGTCGACCACTATAGAAGAAAAAGACGATGAGATACCGGAGTACGAAGGCGACCCCGATACTCGCAATGAGTAGCGTGATCCCGTCGGCATCGCGGATCGGTCGGTAGACCAGCCGATCGACCAGCAGGGAGACGCCGATCGTGAAGCCGACGGCGACGACGAGCCCGGCGAGAATGCTGGCCGGTGTGTTTGTGATGCTGACGCCAACGTCACCGGGTGCGGGCCGTCGCCGGCGCCGATAAGCAGCAATCCGCCGGCCGCATACCGATCAATGCCAGCCAAGAGATAGGCGACTGCCCACCCTGAGAACGCACCCCAGGAGATGTAATCGCCGTGGGCGAAGTTCGCAAATCCAAGGATGCTGTAGGTCAATGAGAGGCCGATCCCAGCCAGCCCGATGAGTAGCCCGATCACCAACCCGTCCCAGACAAAGCCGCCGAACCGCGCGACGGTGAGTCCCCCGCCGAGCAGCTTGGCAAGGAGGTCACCGACCAACAGCATGGCGGCGACCGCGACGACCACGAGCCCGGGTTGGTCGCGCAGTAGTTGTCGACCGCGTGCGTATGGCTCCATTCGTTCGCCCGGAAAACAGCAGTGCTCATAAAAGAATCTTCCCACCATCTGTACGGTGACCGTCAGCTTGCTGCGGTGGTGCTCCGGCCGGTCGACCCCAAGAGACTTTTTATGCCCCGCACCCTACGGATGGATACTTGAATGACGGATCACGAATCCCGTCCTCCCGGCGTCGATCCCGAAGCCGACCTCGCGTGGTGCCACGAGGCGGTACAAGGGGTCTCCCGAACGTTCGCGCTGACGATCGACGCGTTGGACGAGCCCATGTCGACACACATCTGCCTGGGGTATCTCCTCTGTCGTGTCGCCGACACGATCGAGGACGCAAACCACATTCCACCTGGCCCACAGGCCGACCTCCTCCGCACCTACGATGCGGCGATCGACCCCGAGACCGACACCGATATCGACACGTTCCGCTCGGCCGTCGATGAGTGGCTGCCGCCCCGCGAGGAGCAGTCAGATGACTGGATTGTCGTTGACGAAGCACCTCGCATCGCCGCCGCCTTTGAGGAACTTCCCGATGATGTTCAAGAGGCGATCATCCCGCCGGTACGCGAACTGATCGACGGGATGGCGATGTTCGTCGAGCGACATGCCGACAGCGGTGGGCTCCGGATCGACGACGGCGAGGAACTCGAAGAGTACTGCTACTACGCCGCCGGCACCGTCGGGACGCTCATCACGAACCTGTTGACCCGCGGCGAGATCGCCGCCGACCGCCGCCAGCAACTGTACGACACGGCCGTCGACTTCGGCCTGCTGTTGCAGTTGGTCAACATCTCGAAGGATGTCTACGACGATTACACCGAGGAGAACAACGTCTATCTGCCGGCCGAATGGCTCGCAGAGGAAGGCGTCGACCAGGATGCCGTCGTCGACCCTGACAACCGCGAAGAGGCGGCGACCGTCGTCAGCCGCACCGTCAGCCACGCCCGGTCGTTCCTTGATGATGCCGAACGCTACCTGCAGGCGATGCCGCTGCGACACGGTAACACCATGGCGGCGTGGGGGTTCCCTTCCTGCTTGCGGTTGGGACGCTTCGTGAGCTTCGAAGCCGCCCGGAGGATGCCCTCACCGACCGCGGTGTGAAGATCTCCAGACAGGAGGTCGGCGCGGTGATGACCGCAATGCACGGCGAGGGTGGCGACTCCCTACGTGAGCTTCGCGAGCTGATCGCTGCCCAGCCGTACCATACCGCGGTCTCCAACGCCGACTAGTCCAAATCCACGCGCTTTTGTCGATGCTCCGGGAACGTCAGGTATGAGTTTCGAGAAAGACGATACCGTGGTGCTGGACGACAAACACAGCGACTACGACGGCGAGACGGGGACGATCACCCAGGTCGTCGAGAACATGTTTGGCGATGCAACCTATACGATCAGCTTCGAGGACGGCCAGGAAACGGGCGTCCCAGAGGATGATCTGGCGGCCGCCGACGCTGAGGCTGACGACGCCTGAAGCCACGGAGTTTTTAGTACCACACGCACAACGGATCGATACCACCGAACCGGCAACGCTGGCTCGGTCGTTCGGCACTGCGGCGGCCGCGGCGACACGGTGCGTCCGGCCGTCGGGGTAGCCCACGCGGTATAACGATGGATATTCACCGCTCACCAACTGACGGGCACGAGGCGACCACCCGACGGCTGACACCTGTCTATGCGGGGCTCGCTGTTGCGGGCTTCGATCAGCGGGGGTGTTCCGAACGCGGCCGAGCGCGCCACTGCAGCGCCACTGGGAACGAATCTAACTGGTGACCTAATGACCTCAAACACGACTGAATCACGGGTATTGGCGGCGATCGACGAGCGGCGCAGCCGCATCAACCAGGCCATCGACGAGGAACTCCCGCTGAAAACGCCGGAACGGCTGTATGAGGCCTCCCGATACCTCCTGAAAGCCGGCGGAAAGCGACTTCGACCGACAGTCACGCTGCTGGCCGGTGAAGCCCTTGCCGATGTCGAGCCAGCCAGCCGAGACTATCGAGCATTTCCGACGCTGGCCGGTGCTGAGATCGATCTGATGCGGGCAGCGGTGTCGCTGGAGGTCATCCAGTCGTTTACGCTGATCCACGACGATATCATGGACGATGACGACCTCCGGCGGGGCGTGCCCGCGGTGCACAACGAGTACGATACCTCGACGGCGATCCTGGCCGGCGACACGCTGTACTCCTCGGCCTTCGAGATCATGGCCGACACCGGCGGCGACCCGGCCAACGCGTTGGCAGCGATGCGGTTGCTCTCCTCGACCTGTACGAAGATCTGTGAGGGTCAGGCCCTCGATATCGCCTTCGAAACCCGAAACGACCTGCTGCCGGAGGAGTATCTGGAGATGGTCGAACACAAAACGGCCGTCCTCTACGGGGCCTCCGCAGCCGTTCCGGCCGAGCTTCTGGGTGCCGACGATGAAGTGGTTGAGGCGATGTACCAGTACGGCATCGAGTCCGGACAGGCCTTCCAGATCCAAGACGACGTGTTGGATCTCACCGTGCCAAGCGAGAAGCTGGGCAAACAGCGCGGCTCGGATCTCGTCGAGGACAAAGAGACGTTGATCACGCTGCATGCCCGCCAGCAGGGTGTCGATGTCGACAATCTCCTCGATACCGACAGCGTCGACGCAGTCACCGAGGCTGAGATCGATGCGGCGGTCGCCGAGCTTGAGGCCGCTGGCAGCATCGATCACGCCCGCAAGAAAGCCACCGAGCTCACCGAGCGCAGCAAGAATCGGCTCTCGGTACTTCCCGACAACGACGCCCGTGGGCTGTTAGAAGATATCGCTGACTATCTGATCGACCGCGGCTACTGAGACGCTGTTTATGCTGCGTACGAGGGAATTCGACCCGGCCCACCGAGTCAGTAATCGACGACGTTGCTCCTCCTGCGTTGGCTGAGAACGGTGGCAGTACTACTGTGTCGAGCCCTACTCAAGTTTCGTCGCGGCGTCCTGTTGGAGCAGTACCTCGGCGTTGGTGGTGGGCAGCGTCACGACATCCTCCGCTTGCAGCGTGTATTCGCGTTCGTCGACCCCGAAGATCGTCCCGACATCGTCGGTGATCCGCACCACTGTCCGCGGCGTTGTATCGGCGGCTGCAGCGACCGGTTCGGTCGTCGCGTCGGGTTCCTGTTGGGTCGATTGCTGGGTCGCTGATTCATTGGCCGTCGACTCAGCCGCGGGTTCCGGTTCTGCCATCGCGGCTGTGGCTGTCGTTCCCGTTGGAGTCGATTCAGTCTGAGCCGATTCGGTCGACGGTGATTCGGGTACCGCCGGCTCGGTCGCTGCCGACTCGCCGTCTGGGGTCGCCATCCCCGTGCCGGTTGTCGTGTCTGATTCGGGTGGTGCCGTCGATCCGGTCGTCGGCTCGGTTGACTCGGGCTGCGGTGCTTGCGATGGCGACGCACCTGATTCAGAGTTGCCCGGCGACGAGGGCGTTGGCTGTGTCGGTGGTGTGTCGCTGGGCTGTGTGGATCCCACTGTGCTCCCGCCGTCAGGCGTCGGGACACCGTCGTCGCCGTCGGTGGTGTCAGTCGGCGTTGTGTCACCGAGAGCGGCATCGCTGCCACCCTCGTACTCGGTGTCGCTGGCAGGCTCTCCGGCCGGTGGTTGCTCTGTTTCTCCCGACTTGGCTTCGGCCGCCCCGCCCATCGCGTTGGCCAAGACATCGTCGGCCTCGGCGTCGGCTTCCGGTGGCGTCGGTGGCGACCCCCATCGTGGGGGTCTGCGCCGCCGATCGTTGTCGGGTCATCGGTTGCTGTCGCCGGTGATTCCGCTGGTGGTGTCGACTCGGTCGGTGTGGATACCGGCGAGTCGGTGGATTCGGTTGCTGGCGAATTGTCAGCGGTTTGTTCGCCGGCCAGCACATCGAGAACGGACGCCTTGTTCCGTTTGATCCGGTCGACGAGGTCGTCGAACAGTTCCTGTTCTTCGATCGTCATCCCCTCCTCGCTGGCGGACATATCGGCGGCCGCAAACGAGGCGAGCTTGACGACCTTGCCGACGCGTCGCTCATAGAGGGCTTCGGCGACCTCTTCGGCGGTATCGAGTTTATCCGAGAGCTGCCGCACCTCATCATCGCTGAAGGGGTTGTCGACCTGTTCGGCGCGGCGGTCGCGCTCGGCGCGCAGATCCTGAATGTAGGCCGCGACATCCTGATAAAACGAGTCCCGCAGCTGTTGGAGACTGTCTTTCCGCCGTTCTTTGGACTGTACGGAGCGGAGTTCGTCGAGATTCATGCTGGGGCCTTGGCTGCGTCGCCGCGCGTCATCAGGAAGACGGCGACTGATTCCGGTACTGAATGCACACCGGGGTTCAACTTAATCGTGTCGCCACCAAGGGCCACTTCCGTGGGTTCCTCGACCTCGATCGCAATGTCTTGAGTGGTGAATCGCTCAGGCACCGCATCGACCAACGGCTCGAAGCTGTCGAGATTCTCGCGGTCGATCGGCGTGACGACCAGCCCGCTGCCGCCGTGCAGCGACCCCGGCAGTCGGATCAGGCGGTGGGTATCGGTCGTCACCGGCTCGTCGATCGGCGCGGCATGTTTGTCGACGACGCGGTCGGCCAAGGCGTCGGCCAACAGCCGAATCCCCGGCCCGCCGGCCTCCATGTTGCCGCGCTCGATCGCCTGTGGGTTGGCCGCCAGCGCGCCGAAGATCGTCTCTGCCCGTCCCTCGCCGATCCCGTCAAAGCTGGTGAGTCGGTCGAGGGCGTCGGTCTCTGGGAGTTCCCGGAGCTCCGTTGTCAACGATCGCAGCTCGTCGTGGACGCGCCGCCCCCACCCACCTTCGGTGCGGAGCAACCGCTGTGTTGCGCCGCCCGCCGAGGCGGTGCGGATGAGCCCATCGGTGTCGAGGTCGCGACCGCGAACGTAGTCGACAATCTCTCCGCGTGCGTCGCTGTCCAGCGACTGGATCGAGTCGGTACGCACGTGGACGTGATAGCCGCGACCACCCGAGAAGACGATCCGAAGATCGGTGAATCCAAAGTCGGCTTCGAGAAAGGAGAGCAGTCGTTGGAGGGCGTCCTTGCAGGCTGCCAGCATCTCCTTGTAGCTCGTTTCGGCCGGGTCGACGCTCGGGAGGTGATCGGCGTCGAGGTCGAAGATGAGATCCGCGCCGCGCCACCCTTTTGCGCCCATCGTGCTCGCCCCCGGATCGTCGTAGCGCGCCGCCGAGAAGTAGACGTGTCGCGGCGCGGTGCGGGTCAGAAACTCGCCGATGTCGCCGAGATCCAACTGTGACTGGTGGCGTACCATCGTCGTTCCCGACCCCGGTGTCCACGGGATATGCCCCCACTCGCGTTCGTTGGCCGCCGGTGGCAGCGGTATCTCCGCCGCCCGGTAGTAGTCGGCAAACCGGCCGCGGAGATACTCCCGTGTGCGTTCGTCCATGCTGTCCGGCGGTAGTCAGGGCCGCCTCATAGACGTTGTCGTTTCCGGGTTGTTTCGCGGGCTGAAACAGGGCCGTGGGTGTTATATGTCGCTCGCCGACAACGACCACGCGAGAAGACATCCTTATCCGGTCGCCGCCGGAAGAAACAGTAAACAGATTTAGATGGAGTACCAGTGGCTGATCGATCGGGTTGATTCGATTATCGTCAACCGATCAAAGACGGTCATCCTTGCGTTTCTGCTGGTGACCGTGCTGTTTGTCGGTGGGCTTGGGTCGATTACGACCGAAAGCGGCCAAGAGCAGTTCATCGAGGATCTGCCCTCCTTCCAGGCGGTCGAGGATATCAACGAGGATTTCAGCGCGTCATTCAGCGAGGTGACGACGAGTACGACGCTCGTCCAAGCGTCGACAAACGTCCTCTCGAAAGGCGCGCTGACGGACATGTTGGCGACGCGAGAACGAATTATCAACACCAACTCACTCCGGGTTGAATCAGTGTCGACACCGGCCGTGACCGTCGCCGAGACGCTGAACCCGAATGCGACGACGCCTGCGGCACACCTGCGGGCGGTCGAACGCGCGACGCCGACACAGATCGATGCGGCTGTTCGGGAAGCCGCTGCCGACGATGCTGGCTTTACGTCCAGTCTGAGCGACGATTTCAACCGCCAGTCGGCGTCGGCAACGTCGAGTCGAGGGAGCGTCAGTCACCTCGCTGGCCCCGGTGAGGGTTCCGGCGGCGGCCCCGGTGGCGGCTCGGAGTACCCCCGAACAAAGTCGATCGTATCAAAAGTGTCGTCACTGATGACGCCTCAAATATCTGGGTACAGGGAACACCCCCAGATACGACCGGGACGACCACGAGCGTCGTGTTGCCGGCTGCACTGCTGTTGATTATCGTGTTTCTGGCGGTCGCCTACCGCGATCCAGTTGATATCGGGATCGGGCTGTTGGCGATCATCATGACGCTGCTGTGGACGTTCGGGTTTATCGGCTATGTCGGCATCCCCTTTGCCGTTCTGTTGATCGCGGTGCCGCCGATCCTCATCGCGATCGGCATCGACTTTGGGATCCACTCGATCAACCGCTACCGTGAGGAGCGGGTGACCGGACTTGGCATCTCGGAATCGATGATGCGAACGACCGACCAGATGTCGGTCGCCTTTGCCATCGTCGTCGGCACCTCCGCGATCGGCTTTCTCTCAAACGTCGTCAGCGCGTTTCCCCCGACACAGGATTTCGGGATCGTCGCTGCCGTTGGGATCATCTTCACCTTCCTCATTTTCGGCGTGTTTGTTCCCGCACTGAAGGTGACCGTCGACCGCGCCCGCCAGCGGTATCCGATCCCGACGTTTGCAACCACGCCGCTTGGCTCCGAGCGATCACTGCTCGGCCGGCTGTTGTCGGTCGGTGTCATCGTCTCAAAACGCGGGCCACTGGTCTTTCTGCTGTTGATTCTGGTTGCGACCGCGGCTGGTGGCGTGTATGCGACCGGCGTCGATACGGGCTTTAGCCCGGATGATTTCCAGCCCGCCGAGGAAACCCCCGAGTACCTCCAGTATCTCCCCGAATCGATTCGGCCGCCCGAGGAGTTTGAGTACGTCCGCATCAACAACTATCTCGACCGCAACTACCAGCAGGATAGTCAGGTGCTGATGTACGTTGAGGGGCCGATGACGCGGGATTCCGCGCTTGAGGAGATCTATCGTGCCAGTCAGTCGCCACCGGAGACGTTTCGCGAGGAGCGCCGGCAGGCCGAAGCTCGAAGCATTATCACGGTTATCGAGGATCGCGCCGAGCGTGACCCCGAGTTCCGCGCACTCGTCAATCGGAACGACCGCAACGACAACGGTATCCCTGACGACAATCTGCCGCAGATCTACGACGCCCTGTCAACCGACGATAGCGACCTCAGCGGCTTCCTCGGCGAGGATCGCCGGAGCGCGCAGGTGATCTACACCGTTGACGGCGACGCCGAAGACGACGTGGTCACCGACGACGCCTACGCTGTCGCCGATCGGTTCCGGACGACCGCCCAGCCGACCGGCAGCGTCATCATCTTCGATGAGGCCCTCTCGCTGGTGCTTGAGTCGGTCATCCAGAGCCTCATCCTCACGCTCGTCGGTGCATCTGGCTTTCTCGTGTTCGCATACTGGGTGATCGAGGGGCGGCCATCGCTGGGGCTGGTGAATATCGTCCCGATCTTCGTCACCGTCGTCGCGCTTGTCGCCTCGATGCGGGCCGTTGGGCTGGCGTTCAACGCGATCAACGGGACGATTCTGGCGATCGCCGTCGGGATCGGCATCGACTACGCGGTACACGTCGTCCACCGGTTTGCCGACGAGTACCACGAGCAACCACTGTATCCCGCCCTCCAACGGACGGTTGTCGGTACTGGCGGCGCGCTCACCGGGAGCATGCTCACTACCGTCTTCGGGATCGGTGTGTTGGTACTGGCGCTCAACCCCGCTCTCGGCGCGTTCGGCATCCTGATCTCGCTGAGCGTGCTGTATGCGTTCCTGTCGTCGATTCTCGTGTTGCCGTCGACGATCGTCGTCTGGGCCCGACTCACCGAAGGTGAGGGGTTCGGCTCCCGGTGATCGAGGCGATCACCGGCACCGACACCGCCGAGTCGACGACGACTGACTGACCGTCGCGGCCGCCGGAGCGTAAGACTAACTTCCCCTGCTTGCCATTTCACGACATGGACTGGCCACACGATCCCGACGGCGAGCAGGGTAGCGAAGGCCGCCGCGTTTACGGCCACGCCGTGATCGCCAAGAAGGTCGACGAGGAGGACGATTTCCCACTCGATGTCGAGTCGTTCGTCTCCGAGTACGGTGACGATCCCATCCGGATCGACCACGAGACTGTCGTGCCGCTCCGGGACATCTTCGAGCACGTTGAGGCAACGGAGTTTGACGACATTATGACGATGCACAAGAAGGTCGGCACCGCGATGCGGGACAACGATCTCTGGTTTTACGAAGGCGCCGATCAGTTCACCCGCACGCGGTGAGCGATCGCTCCCCGCTCCGCTGGCTGTCCCACGACGGCCAACACTCTTGACTGTCCTTCACGTATCAGCCCATGGAGGCGTCCTGTGAGTACTGACGACGCAGTTACTATCGAACTCGCCACAGTCGACGACATCGATGCGATCGCTGACTGTTGGGTCGCGTTGGCGGCCGATCAACAACAGCATGGCTCACGACTGGAGGCCGAGCCAAACCGAACGTCGGCGACCGAGACGATCGCCCGCCATGTCGTCACCGATGGCGTCTATGTCGCCCGCGAGGACGGCGTCCGGGGGTTCGTCATGTTCCATGTCGATGCCGGCACCTACAGCCAAACCGAGCCGACCGGGACGATCACCACGCTCTATGTTCGGCCATCCGCGCGAAACGAAGGGATCGGAACCCGACTGTTGGCGGCCGCCGAGCGGGCGTTGGCCGACCGCGGCGCGGCGACAGTTTCGCTTGAGGTGTTGACCGCAAATGAGGCCGCCAGAGAATTTTATGATCATCGCGGCTACGATCCCCATCGGATCGAGCTGCGAAAACGGATCGAAAACGATACACACTCAAAGGATGACCCGTAACTACCGACTGCGCTAGGAGAGCATGGGCGGTTCATGCACTCGACTTGTAATCGAGACTTCCGGGGTTCAAATCCCTGTCCAGCTTTCCGTTTCTGTCCGTTCGTGGCCTGAGAGTTCCCCAAACAGCCCAACAACGTGTTCGTGCATTGCCGTCGCTGAGACCGTCAACCCATCGTTCTGCGACGCCCGCACGGCCATCAACGCAGCCGGCGGCACAGCAGGCTGCCAGTAGCTCCCGTTCGGTCGATGGCTCGTGCAGCCGCGCTTGGCCGGTCAGGTGTTCGAGCGCGGCAACGATCGCATAGGCACCCCAGTTTGAGACGCCAGCGACGACAAGGTGGTCGACGGCGGTGGTGGCGGCAATCTGTTCGCCGTGCTCGATTTCAGCTTCGACGGTCGACCGAATCCGACCCATCCCGATCTCATTGCCGCCGTCGCCGACCGCGATCGTTGGGATCTCTCGCTCACGCGCCAGCGAAAACAGTGGATCCATCGGCGCGACGTGGGCTGTGATGTCGGTGCCTGTCATGCTTCGATAGGTGTGGTCTGCCGTCTCCCCTGACCGTTCGATAGCGATGACAGCCCCCGGCTCGTAGCGATCGATGAGTGCTTCGCTGGTCGCTGTCGTCGTTGCGTCCGGTGGTATCGGCTCGAACGGCAGGGTAGCAAGCCCACACACCTCAGCAGCCGCATCGATCGGTGCCTCTACCCGTGGCTCGGCGACGATCACCGGCTGGGCACCGAGTTCCTTGAGCGCGCGTGCCAGCACAACCGTCCCTGGCGGGCCGTCAGTTTCCGGCTGCCAATCCGGTGGGATCGGGAACCCCGTCGTCAACAACACAGCGTCGCCCGCAGTTGCCACCTCTCGGAGCGTTCGTGCGGCGGCTTCGACCGGCGGTGTGTCGTGGGTCGCGGCAGCGTGTAGCGCTCCGATGCCACGCTCGCCGGGGTCAAACCGAAGGAGATCATCGAGTGCCGCAAACATAGTCGACATCGGGGCTACAGCGTGCTAAACGTAGCGGCGTCGGTGTCAGTTCGACGCGCTGGCGGCAGTGAGGTTGTCATCGCTGTCTGGCTCGTCATCGCGTTTCCGCCGGTTCCGCACGACGAGGGCGGCGAAGATCCCAAAGCCGACCGTGCGGAGTGTCAGATCCAACAGCAACGCATTCACCGAGATGTTCACCCCGACCAGCCCCAGCAGATCGAAGACGCTCTCGGAGATGAGCCGTGGGGCCATCAACAGCAGCGAACTGAGCGCGAAGCCAGCCCGACCGGCCGCACCAACACGGGTGTAGAGTGTCCCGATCACGGTTGCCCCGAGGGCGATCACCCCAAGGAAGACGCCGATCACCGGGATGAGAATCTCCGGCACTGAGTAGGATAGCTCGGCCAGATCGTTGAGGCCGATAACGCGGTACTGATCGCGGATCGGCAACTCGGCGGCGTTGGCTTTCTTTCGCAGCAGGACGATCCCCGGGGCGAGCACGAACGCGAAGGGGACAACCGCCTTGTTCAACGACAGCGAGAACGCCTTGACGCCGGTCTCGAAGGGATCGGATTTGGCGACGCCGCTGGCCGCGTAGGCCGCCACCGCCACCGGCGGCGTGATGTCGGCGATCACGCCAAAGTACAGGATGAAGAGGTGGGCCGCCAACAGCGGAATCCCGAACTCGACGAGCGGACTCGCCAACATCGAGATGAGGATGATGTAGGTCACGGTTGTCGGCATCCCCATCCCGAGGATGATGCTGGCGACAGCAGTCACGAGGAGCATGATAACAATCGAGCCACCCGACAGCGCGAGCAGCAGGGAGGTGAGATTCGGCCCAAGTCCAGAGACACTGATGACGCCGGGGATGATACCGGCGGCGGCGACTGCGATGACGACCGGCACCGCGGTGCGGGCTCCCTCGTCCATTGATTTGACGATGAACGCACCGAGGCGGGCCGGCTGGGTGTCGAGATCACGTCCGGTCTTCTCCGAGAGCATCGTCGTCGTTTCGGTGACCTTCGGATTAAGGTTGAGCAGCGACGCATCGAGATCCGGCTTCGAGACCAGTGTGACCGCCCCCGCGATCATCATATACCAGCCGAGTCGGGAGCCGACAATCCCTGCGGCCTCACCGAGTGGAATGCCCGCGGTGGCCCCTCCGAGTAGTCCGGTAACCGGCACACCGGCGAGCGTGAAACTCGCCAACTCAGCGGCGACGACAGCGATGAGGACGCCGAGGAGTCGCCCACGTGTCTCTTTGCTGTACGCTGAGACGAGGGCGACCAACGCGACGAGCGCAACCAACGTGAACCACGCTGACCGAGAGACCGACAGCCGTTCGATGATAAGGTAGTACAACAGCAGGCCGATCGGCACAAGGTAAAACCAGCCTCGTTTGAGGTGCTCGCCCATCGACACTGTCTCTTCTTCAAGCCCGCCGATGCCCTCCTGAACAGCCTTGAGGTGAACCATCACCCAGACGCCGAAGAAGAAAACGATCGCTGGGATCGTCGCGAGGATGATGATATCCGCAAACGGTGTTGCGGTGTACTGCACCATCAGGAACGCGGCCGCGCCCATCACCGGCGGGAGGATCTGCCCACCCGAGGAGGCTGAGGCCTCAACAGCCCCGGAGAACTCCGGGGAGTATCCTGATCGCTTCATCAAGGGGATCGTGAACGCACCGGTCGTCACGGTGTTGGCGATCGACGACCCCGAGATTGTCCCCATGAAGCCACTGGCCAGAATACTCGCCTTCGCCGGGCCGCCTTTGCGTTGGCCGGTCGCAGCGTAGGCCAGATCAATGAACCACTGACCCGCACCGCTCATTTCGAGGAACGAGCCAAAGAGAATGAAGATGTAGATAAAGCTCACCGAGACGGTCACCGGGATTCCGAAGACGCCGTTTTCAGTGTTATACCACAGATTTTGAATGATATCTGGCCACGTTAGCTCCGGGATCGCCAGCAGGCCAAGAAACGGCGTGTTGCCGCTGATGAGGTAGCCCCACCGCGCGTAGACGATGAAACTCGCCACGATCAGCATGAGCGGCAGGCCGAGTGTTCGCCGGGTCGCCTCCAAGACGAGCAGGATGCCGATCACGCCGAGGGCCATCGCATAGGAGTATTCGCTGACAAAGGGAACACCGCCGAAAAGCGGCTGGAGGAACGTGTAGATCGCCGTCACCGGCCGCCCGGAGTCGATCCCGAAGACCCGCATATTCTGGATCTCGGCGAACTCCGTCAGGAAGTAAAACGCTGACAACACCGCCCCGATAATGCAGGCGATGTCGAAGGCGGTGACCCGTTCCATCTCGGGGTCGACGAAGGCCCACCGGAAGCCACGCCGCAGGATGGCTGCCGCCCGCGTGAGTGGATTCTGTTCGCCGATAGCGTCGGCCAGCGCGGGGACGATACGGCCCAGGTTCCGGACGACGATCCCATCGCCGGTGCTTGATGGAAACAGCAGGAAGGTGATGACGAGCGCGAAGGCGACGTGGACGGCATTCGCCTGTAGCAACTGCAGGGAGACCTGAAAGTTTTCAACGAACGGCAGCGGGACGACGAAGGTGAAACTCCGTGCGGCAAGGAACAGTTGGAACAGCGAAAACAGGATGCCGATGGCTGCGACGGCGACGGCGGCGATGCCTTGTAACGATCGCCGCCGTTCGATCTCGTCGATCAGCTCGTCGGCCTCCGCTTGTGAGAGTTCTTGCTCCGATTCGTCGCCGCCGTCGGCGGGTGTGGATGTGCTCATAGGATGTGCTCGATGAGAGATCGTCGTTCGATGTGGAGACGGACGTCCCGGGTGTCGCTCACGGCAACGAGGTCATGTCGTGTGCCATCGATTATCAATGTATGGTCGGCGACGCGGCCAGGTGACACCAACAACTCCTCAAGTTTGGTGATCGGTTCCTCGGGGGCGTACACAAGCGTCCCGTTGACGTTCGTGACGTTAACACGGGCGGGCAACCCCCAGCCGTAGGATTCGAACTCCATGCGGGTGTTGACCAGCGTCGTTCCCTCGACGTGATACCGGTCGTAGACGCGGGATTTCTCGACGCTGTGGGTGTATTCGAGGGCCACGATACTCTCGTTGTCGACCGGCTCTGAGAGGTACTGCTCGCCGGTGTCGATATCCTCGACGATCAGGACACGCTCGGCTGGCAGCGTCCCGACAAGTCCGGCCCCGAGCACCGCGGCTACGAGGACAGCGAGGAGCCACCATCGCCCGGAGACGCCCTGACGCAGTGCTGTGAATCGTTTGGTAACCACTCTGCGTTGTCACATGGGTTCCGTCGTTTTTCGAGCACCGCTATCGATAGTCAGTTGCCCGTCGACAGCGATGCTCGGTCGATCAGTCGCGGCGACAGCAGTCGACCGCAGCGGCGGCGTCGCCACCGCGGGCGTGCACTTAGGCGTCGAAGTACGCTGCCGCGCCGTCGTTGAGCTCGATCGACATGCCATCTTGGGCGCTGTCGACCGTGATGAAGTCAGTCTTGATCGTCAGCTCATCGAGGTTGTCGAAGATGGCCGCGGTGACCGTCTCGACAGTGTCGGCGTCGACGCCGCTGTGGGTGGCGATCATCGCCTGGACGGCGACGGTTTCGACATCTTCCTCGACGCCGCTGTAGGTGCCACCGGGGATGGTGTCGTCGGCGAACCACGAGGCGTCGGATTTGACGGTCTCTCGAACCTCGCCGTCGATGGGAACGATCTGGACATCGTTGGTGTTGGCGAGATCCTCGATCGCACCGACCGGCCAGCCGCCGACGACGAACGCCGCGTCGATGTCGCCGTTGGCGAGCTGTTCGGAGGCCTGCGAGAAGCCGGCGTTCTGCTCGTTGTAGTCGCTGATGCCCGCGGATTCGAGAATCTGGTTGGCGTTAACCTGTGTCCCCGAGCCGAGGTCGCCGGTGTTGATCGTCGCGCCGCTGAGGTCGTCGATCGTCGAGATGTCGTTGCCGGCCAACGTGACGAGCGTGATCGTTTCCGGATACAGCGTGGCGACACCCTGCAGTGACTCGATCGGACTCCCCTCGAAGGCATCGATCCCGGTGCCGTTTTTCGCGAAGGAGGCGATGTCGTTTTGGATGAGCGCGAAGTCCGCTGAGCCATCCGAGAGGCTGCCGACGTTCTCAACGCTGGCGCCCGTCGACTGGACGTTCAGCGAGAAGTCCGTGTTTGCCTCGACGATCGTCTTGATCTCGTTAGACAGCGGGAAATACGTCCCGCCGGTGCCGCCGGCGTGCCAGCTCAGCCGGTTGGCGGTGCCGCCGCCGCCATCGCCACCGTCTTCTTCGCTGCCGTCGCCGCCATCGCCGCCGTCGCCGTTACCTGCACAGCCGGCTAAGGCCGCGACACTTGCGATACCAGTCGTTGCAATGAACCGCCGTCGTGTTTGATCTGTTGGCATACGAATGTCTATATTTATCATGGACATATAAATATCACCCAACAGTCCGGCAAAACGATATATCGAACTCGTACAACGCGTTCATACGTTCACCCGCGCCCGAACGTGTGACGATGGTGTCAGGGGCGACGCTCCCAGCATCCGACGCTGCGTCGGCGTGAACCGATGTCTTTGAGCCCTCCGCCCGAGACAACGCATCTATGTCGATGCCCCCAACCTGCCCCTCGGGCTGGCTTGTCAGCACTTCCCAGCCAACACATCTCAGCCTACTGTACCGTCCGGATGGCCGCTCACTGCTCGTTCGGCCGACCGAGCCTACACCCGCTTCAGCCGACCCCGAAGCCGTTGAGTCGTGGACGGTGAAGGGGCTGGCTGGCTACGGGCCGCGCTATCCGATCTTTGCTGAGGCTGTCACCCGCGACGAGGCCGTCGCCACCGCGGAGTCAGTGATGGCCACGATCGCCGACGGCGACGAGCCAACGCCGGTTCGGGTCAGCGGTCAGGGTACCGGCACCGAAGCTGCGGCGACCGACACCAACGCGACTGACGACGCGACCGACGATCAAGCTGCCCTTACTGCCTTCGCCGACGAATCTGATGACGCGGGCTGAGCGACCGTGTTTCAGCCTCGGAAACACGCCCACAGACCTATGTCGGTGGCGACGCGTCCGTCGGCTATGCCCTCCCTGTCCAGACGTAAGCTGTTGGCCGGCTGTGCGGCCGGACTAACCGCCGGCCTGGCTGGCTGTGCCGATCCCGATGCGGTGATGTATGTTGAATCGGTTCCCGCCGCTACCGACATCGCAACGCAGGCGACGACAGCACCGGACAGCCGTGATGCTGAGACAGCCGAGTTGGTCGCTGAAACCGTCGCCGGCGGCACGAACCGCACCAGCCGGAACGACCGCGGGAACCCACCGTATCAACCCGATCGGCCGGTTCGATACAACGGCACGGTCTACGATCTCAACTGGAATGCCACCGGCAGACAACAACAGCGCACCGAGTATCTCCTCTCGGTGACCATCCACGACGCTGACAGCGACTATGCCCCCGAGATCAGCTTCGACGAACTGCCGGCTGTCGATCAGGAACGGCTGACCCCGCTTCCACGCGTTATCGGCCAGATCGAAGAGGCAAACGAAACCGCCGGCCTCCCGGAGCTCTTCGAGCGGCAGGCGTGGTATCCACCGGCTGACCGCGAGGCGTCAGCGTTGGTGCCCGAGCCAGCGTATGATACCATTGAGGTTAACGGCTACCCGGTGACGGTGACGGTCGAACCGGTCACCGTCAAGCTTGACGTCTTTGCCTACACCGCGACCGAACGGGCGTCGTCGCTAGCGGCGTTCGGCCGGGAGCTTCGATCGGCCCACCGGTTTCCGCTGACCGGGCTCAACGATGCTGAACGTGAGTTTTTCGAGATGGTCATCGAGGAGGGCTCCTTCTACAAGGGTGGCTTTGACGACGTGGACGACGGTGTCTTCGAGGGTGTCGCCGAGCAGTTCGTGCGCCAGCCGGCGCTGTTTACCCAGTATGACTCGGAAGCCGAGTGGCTCACGCGCTACGATGGCACCGACTACTGGGTGACGATCGATTTCGTCCGGATGTCCGAGTTCGCTGACCGGATTCAACCCGTCGAGGAACTGTAGGCCGCGCTGGCTGTAGTCGGTGTGTGGTTCAGTGCTACACCCGAGTTACTCGGTGGTAGCTGTCTCGTCGTCAGCGGTGGTTTCGTCGTCGTCGCCAACCTGAGGCTTGGTGGCTGTTTCGTCACCACCAGCATTGCTATCGGCCGTGTCGTCGCCAGGATTGCTGTTGTCGGCTCCGTCGTCAGGTTCGGTTTCAACGACGGCTGTGCCCGCACTGCTTCCTTCGGTTGTATCGCTTCCGCCGGTTAGGTCGTCGGTGATCATCGCCAACGACGGCTCCACGTCACCAAGGAGCAACAGCGCGTAGTACCGCAGGTAGCTCCGGACGGGAGCCCGTATCAGTGATACCACATACCGGTAGCCAAGATAGCCGGCGATGACCCCGGCCGCTACAACCGGTTCGAGTGCGGGAACGCTCTCGGTGACAAGGACGCCACCGCCGACCAACAGCAAGCCACCGATGGTCATCGCGAAGAAGCTCAGTATGAACAGCGCGACGCCGACCACCATACTGATCACGACGGCAACGAGCAGAAATACGGCCACGGCCGTCCAGTGGCCGCTGATCGCGCGGGTGAACCGCCGCCACGCACCGAGTGGGCCGCGATGTTCGTACTGCATGATCGGCACGACAAAGGCGTTGGTCAGCGTACTGGTGACGAGCCAGCCGACGGCCGCCACGGCTGCGGTCACTCCGATGAGGAGGATATCGCTGTCGGTCAGCTCTCCGGCTGCTGGCGGCTGCGTGATCCCAACAGTTGCGGCGACCACCGCCGCGACGACTGCGATTGCACCGAGGATGAGAGCCGCACGAAACGCCATCAGCCAGCCGGCCCGCCGGAGATTTGCTCTGACGTATGATCGTACCGGGAGCCGCCCGGAGCGCAGCGAGGCGACAAAGACAAACTCGGCAACGGCGGCCACGTATCCGACGACACCGACAAGCAGGAGTGCGATAGCAGTGGGCCAGTGGTTTGTTGCCAATTGACTGATTCCACTGGCTGCTCAGGGGTAAGGACACCGAGCGTGTTCATCCCGACCCCCGCACCGATCGAAAACAGGAGCACGACGACACCGAGTGTGAGCCACCCGCTGATGCCGAGGGCCGCGAGGTATCGCTTTGTGGTGCCGCCAGCCGCTTGGAGGCGGTCAGTTGTCGCCATCGCTGGCCTCCGGTCGGGCGTCACGGTGGTCGGGTGTTGACCCTGCGTCGTTGTGGATGGTTGCTTTCTGTGAATCGTTACGATCGACCATCGTCAGTCGATGGGAGGTTGCCTTGCAGTCACCGGTAGCGACTAGGCTGTCGCAGCCGGTCTGTCGTGGAGGGCAGCGTCGTTGCACGAGTGACCCTGCGTAGACAATCCAGATAAACCGCGATGGCGGATTTCACAGCGCGAAGCCACTGCCAAATCACACGCCGCCGTCGCTCATGCTCGGCGGAACCATACGACGAGTGCGGCCACAACAAGGCCGCCAACAAAAAACACCAGTCCAGGTTCAAGCACCTCGATAATGAGCCACTGGAGCGTTGGGTCGGTACTTGCTTCGGCGGCCGCTTCCATCGCCGCATCCTCGGTGGCTGTCATCGTCGTAGCCTCGCGGGCCTGCGGGCGCACCGCGAACTCACGCGTAACGAGCCACTGCACGAGGAGACTCGCCACACCCAACACGGCCAATCCGCCGACGACGTGGTGGAGCGATTCTTTGATCGCCGGCAGTCGATCCGCGTCGCCAACGAAAACCAGCGGATCGCTGGCAGGCGCGAAAACGGTCATCTCGTTGCCTTTCCCGGAGTAGACTGTCTCGACCGGTTCGACGAGACCGGCGTCTTGGAGTGTCTCTAAGTGATACTGGACGTTTTGGATCGAGGTGTCGACGCTTTCGGCGAGTTCGGAGGTGGTCTGTGGCTCGGTAAACAGGGCCCGGTAAACACGGCGACGTGTGGTCGGCGACAACGCTGACAGCACCTCATCGGCACCCTCGTCGTCCATCTCCATGATGCGAGGCTGCTGGGTCGGCTCACTCGATCGTTGTTGGAGTCGCTCGATGAAATCGGCCATTGTGGCGTGGCTTCACAGCCGAACTATTTGCGTGCGTTCCAGACTCAAATCAGGATTGTAGTGCTGACAGCCGACTCACTCGATCCGCAACTCGCTGTCGGAGCTCTCGCTTCCGCTGTCACCTTCGTCCCACTCAAGTTCAAACTCGATGCTCAACTCGGCTGGGCCCGCCGCCGGCCCCTCTCGCTCGGCTTTGACCTCAAAGGTTGGCCGCGCCGGTGGATCCATCGTCGTTGACTCCGAACCGGAACTGAGCGTGATCGCCTCGCCGGCTGCGAGTTTGTCGGCGACATTGTGGAGGTACGTAGCGACCTCCTCGCGGCTGTACTGCTGTTCCGAACTGAAGAGCACTTCCTCTGGCATATCGTACCCTTGGCCGGGAGCCATTATAAACACACCTGTCAACTGACTCAGGTACACATACCGTGACAGCAGCCCGCAATCTCCCTTATTGGTCGCCCATCGCCTCGCTGGCGATGTTGCGCCCGCGTGAGTTGAGCGTCACTTCCCGTCGTTCCCGCACCTTATCGACGATATCGAGTTCGATCAGCTTCTCAAAGGTTTCCTCAACCGTCTCGACATCTTGGTCGATGAACTCCGGGATGCTAAACGGTGACACACCCGAATACAATGCCATCAGCACCTCTTCCTCGGCGGGCGCAAGATCAACGTTTGTTTCGCTGCGTCGCTCTCCCTCTTTGAGAAACGCCTGAGCGAAGATGCAGGTTCGTGTTGTGCCGGTGAGATGCGTTTCGACGTTCGTTGTCCCCTCTACGTGTGAGACCTCGATGACCGTTCGCTTCCCGCCGTCGACGGTTCGCTGTTCGGTGTCGATCTCGCTGATCTCATCGAGCTCCAACTCGACGAGCGTGCCACTCTCTAAGGTGACCAGCAGGGATTCGGGTTCAACAGCGAGGCGAGCTTTCTCCCATGGACTGTCTTGGACGACCCCGCCTTCGACAGCCGGATGTTTGGCCTTGATGACCGTTTCCCCGAGCATCGCGGTAAAAAAGGCGGTCTTGAACGCCTCATGGTCGTTGGGAGCGATGATGATCACGTCGTCGCCGACCTTGACGCTCAGATAGTTCGACAGCGCGGCGATCGACTGGGTGGCGTCTTCCCGTCCCGAGAGCCCCGTGACATCCGAGAGTCTGATCGTGCGTTTGCCATCGTTGCCCGCGAGAATGAGCCGTTTGTTCGACAGCAGGATCCGGCCGTTCTCCCAAGAGATGTTGTTGAGCTTGCGGCCGTCTTTGACCGCGATCGTGAACCGGCCTGTGGCATCGGCTATCTGGTACTCCTCGTCAGCCATAGCCCGCGCTCACTCCCGATGACCTGCCAGCCCTGCCCATAGCGATCTGTACGGGCGGACGTGTCTTAGCCGTGTCGCCATCGTGACGGCGACGCTGGTTCGATGGGCGTGCAGTGACTCGATCAGGCCGGCAGCGTCGTGATGTCGCCGACCCTCGCAAAGGCATAGCCGCAGTCCTCACAGGCCCACTTTGTTTTCTCACCGAGATGCAGCGTCGTACTCGCCGTGCGGTAAAACGTCTGTTCGGTCTCACACTCCGGACAGTACTGCTCGATTTCGAGGCTCATACGGTGCAGTTTGGCCTGCCGACTGTTAAGATATCGGTCATCCGACGGCCGCGATCATCGACTGGTGTCCCCCGCGAACGGATCGCCCTATGGCCAACCCCTAAGTGGTGGTGGGTGGACTGGACTGATATGGCTCCGAGCGTACTCACACTGGGCTGGGGATTCCCACCGAACGTGACCGGCGGTCTCGACACCTACGTCGCTGAAGTGTTCCATGCCTTCGAGCGGAAGGGCATCGAGCAGAAACTGCTGCTTCCCGCGGAGTACGCCCCTGACGATTACGACAACATCTACAGCGTCGACACCGGCGACGGCGATATCATCTCCCGGGTCGGCCGCATGGGCGACAAATTCGTTGAACTCGCCGACACGGTCGATATCGCCCACACCAACGATTGGTTCGGGTATGGCCCGGGACTGCGCGCTAAACGCGAAACCGACGCCACGTGGGTGTCGTCGTTCCACTCGCTGTCGCCGGATCGCAATATCAACCCACCGGAGCGAGAGGTCGAAACCGAACAGCGCGTCGCCGACCAATCCGACGTGTTGATCTCGGTCAGCGACATCGTCCGCCAAGACGTCTTAGAGCTCTACGGCGCGGACTCCCATGTCGTCCACAACGGGTTTACCTCGGTCGAACCCAGCGGCGTCGACATCAAGAGTGAACTCGGGATCGACGGCCCCATGCTGTTTTTCGTCGGTCGCCACACCGACCAGAAGGGGATCACCCACCTGCTGTATGCGATGCGAAAGCTGGGTGAGACCGACGCGACGCTCGTGCTTGGGGGCTCCGGCCATCAGACCGAACACCTCAAGATGTTCACCGAGCTGCTCGGCATCGACGACCGCGTTCAGTTTGCGGGCTACATCCCTGAGGAAGAACTCGGTGACTACTACGAAGCCGCCGACGTGTTCATCTCGCCGTCCCGTGCCGAGCCGTTCGGCCTGACGATCACCGAGGCGCTGGCGGCTGGCTCACAGGTTGTCGCCACCCCAAGCGGTGTCCGCGAAACGCTGCCCGATGGCTGTCTGGTTGAGGTGACGACACACTCCGATTCGATCGCCGAGGGCATCAAGGAAGCACTGGCCCGAGAAGGGCCGCCGGAGTACGAGCCGCGAACGTGGGACGAGGTCGCCGACGACCTGCTCGCGGTCTACAGCGACGCCTTGGAGTAACCGATCCGCAGCACCCTGGTTTGTGGTGCCGTCTGGTCTCTCTATCTCTCTTCAAAATACGCAGTGAACCGTTAGACTTCGGTGCGACGGACAACGGTGATCTCACGTGCCGGCTCGGGATGCGTGATCTTGAAGCCGGTTCGAGTCTCGGTCACCCCACGCGTGCTTGTCTCCTCTTCTTCTTCGCTTGGTTGATACGGGCTGTCGGCGTCGGCTGGCTGATAGGGGCTGTCGGCTTCGTAGGGGCTATCGCTCGGTTGATACGGGCTGTCGGGGTCGCCGGCCGGCTTTTCGTCCATATCCTCCGGCGGGAAGTAGATGCGTTCGCCGCCGTCCGACTGGACGATAAAGGCGACCTCTGTCTCGCCGGTCACATCGATAATCGTCTGGCCATCTTCGATGCGGGTGGTGTACTCTACGGTCGGCAGTTCGGCTGCGGCTTCGCTCATATCTCTCTGTGGTGAGGGAAGCCACTTAGCAGTTCCCCGGGTCGGCTGTCGGCGCGGCAATAGTTTTTATCCCGGGCCGCCGAAGCTCCGTGTGATGGACGTAGACACACCTGCCGAAGAGCTTGCCTCCGCTCTCGGCGTTGACAAACAGGAGGTCAAAGAGGATCTGGAATCGCTGCTGCAGTACAGTGTCCCGCTGGAGGAAGCCAAACAGAGCATCCGGCGGAAACACGGTGGCGGCGAGGGTGGTGGCGACGCTGCCCAGCCGGAATCGGTCGCGCTCAACGAGATCGCTCCCGGTCAAAACAACGTCACCGTCAGCGTCCGTGTGTTGACCGTCGGCACTCGGACAATCCAGTATCAAGGCGAAGAACAGACGATCCGCGAGGGTCGCTTCGGCGACGAAACCGGGACAATCTCCTACACCGCCTGGCAGGATTTCGGCTTCGAGGCCGGCGACTCGCTGGTCGTCGGCAACGCCGGTGTTCGGGAGTGGGAGGGTAATCCTGAACTCAATCTCGGCTCGTCAACGTCGGTCGCGATGGCCGAGGAGCCAGTCGAGACGGCTGCCGAGATCGGCGGCGACAGCGACCTGATCGAGCTCTCGCCGGGCGACCGCGGCCGCAATATCGAAGTGCAGATCCAGGAGGTCGAAACCCGCACGATCGACGGTCGCAACGGCGAAACCGAGATCCTCTCGGGCGTCGTTGCCGACGAGACCGCACGCCTCCCGTTTACCGACTGGGATCCACATCCCGAGATCGACGCCGGTGCCAGTTGCCGGATCGAGGACGTGTACGTCCGGGAATACCGCGGCTCACCGTCGATCAACGTTTCCGAGTTTGCGACGGTGACACCACTCGCGGAGTCGGTGGCTGTCACCGACGACGCGCCGCAACTCTCGCTTGCTGAAGCTGTCGACAGCGGCGGGCTCTTCGATGTCGAGGTCGTCGCTAACGTCTTGGAGGTGCGTGACGGATCCGGACTGATCGAACGCTGTCCGGAGTGTGGCCGCGCGATCCAAAATGACCAGTGTCGGGTACACGGCACCGTCGACGGCGAGGATGATCTCCGGATCAAGGCGATCCTCGATGACGGCACCGCGACCGTGACCGCGATCATCGGCTCGGAGCTGACCGAAGCGATCTATGGCGGCGACGTGGCTGACGCCAAGGAGGCCGCCCGTGACGCGATGGACAAGGAGGTTGTCGCCGAGACGATCCGCGAGGAACTGGTCGGTGATAGCTACCGCGTCCGTGGCAGCCTCTCGATCGATGAGTACGGCGCGAATCTCACGGTTGAGGACTTCGCGGCTGACGACACTGATCCGGCTGCGCGTGCCAAAGCCGTCCTCGCGGAGGTGCACGGATGAGCGCAAACACCGACGACACCGGCGACGCCGACGACACCACCGGCGGCGACTCGGGGCCGGGCACCCGAGAGGTCGCCTACCGGCTGTTTGCGACCGAGTTCGATGACGCCACCCTCTCGTATTCCGAAAGCGACGAGGAACGCGCCCCTAACTACGTCGTCACACCGACCGGCCTGCGGGTCAACCGGCTCTTTGCCGTCGGCGTGCTGACCGAGGTTGAGCGGCTGAATACTGACACGCTTCGGGGCCGAATCGTCGATCCGACAGGTGCGTTTGTCACCTACGCCGGCCAGTATCAACCCGAAGCGCAAGCCTTCCTCGATGGCGCGGACGCACCGTCATTTGTGTCGATCACCGGCAAGGCACGCACCTTCGAACCCGACGACTCTGATCAGATCTTCACCTCGGTGCGTCCCGAGAGCCTCAGCGAGGTGACCGCCGACACCCGTGATCGCTGGACGGTCTCAGCCGCCGAGGCTACCCTCGATCGGGTTGCGGTCTTTGCGGCAGCCCTCGATTCAGGACGTACCGGCGATGCGTTAGAGGCGGCGTTGGCAGACGCCGGCGTCGACGCGTCGCTGGCGGCTGGCATCCCCCGCGCCATCGATCACTACGGGACGACGACCGCGTACCTCGAAGCGATCCGGCAATGTGCTGTCGACGCCCTCGAAGTCGTGGCCGACGAGCGCGACGAGGTGCGCCCGGTCGATGTCGCACCCGGTGCGGGCGGCGAAGCAACACTCGGCTCGCTGCCTGCTGTCGACATCGATCTCGCTGGTGTGGCCAGCGAGTCAGCACCGACGTCCGAGGAGGCGAGTCCGGCGACAGCCGGGGCGTCGTCAGCGGCGACTGATCCGGCAAGCGAATCGGCTGACTCGTCCGCCCAAACGACAAGCACAACGACCGAGTCGTCCGACTCGACATCGAGTGTGACACCCGAGTCATCCGAATCACCGGCAAGTCAGACGACCGAATCGCCTGACACAACGGCGACCGCGGATGCTGGAGCTGACTCCACAGGCGCGAATACACCTGCGTCAGCGACACCGACCGAAGCCCCTGATGATTCGACCCCAACCGCCGCGAGCGACGAATCGTCACTCGCCACAAGCGACGAGTCGTCGACGCCCGACACAGCGACCGAGTCGACCGCAGCCGAGCCGTCGACGACGACGGAGACGGAGTCATCAACGGAACCTGACACCGCCCAGTCGGCAACTGCGGACACTGCCACGGAGCCACCAGCGAGCAGCGAGTCGGATCAGCCCGACGATACCGCCGACGACGCGGCCGACGACCCAGAGATGTACCAACTCGATGAGGAGCGTGCCGAGGAGTTGGAATCCGAGTTCGGCGCGGACTTTTCGAGCGGCAACGAGGTTGATCCGGCCGGCGAGGCCGACATCGACGTCCCCGACGCCGACGAACTCGCGGCCGAAGCCGAAGCAGCCGACGAACCCACAGCTGATACCGAGCCGACGACGACAGCATCGACTGACGACACTGACACGCTCGGCTCCTTCGAGGATACCGTCGAGCGCGACGGCAGCGACGACAGGGGTGACGACGACAGCGACGACGCGACAGCCGATGCCGCGGCATCGACTGACGAGCCCCCGAATCGGATGCATCGACAGCCGACAGCGATGCAGATGTTGATATCGAAGATGCGGCCGTCGATCTGATGAGCGACCTCGATGACGGCGATGGGGCCGACCGCGAGGCGGTCGTCGCAGCTGTCGTCGACGAGCACGGTGTCGAAGTCGGGGCCGTCGAGGACGCCATCGACGACGCGCTGATGGGTGGTCGGTGTTACGAGCCTGACGACGGCACGCTCAAACCGATCTGATGGCGCGGCCACCCAGCCGACTCGTCGGGCCGATCCCCGGCGAACCCGCGGCGACTGCTTCGCTTGGCGACGAGCGAGCCCTCCTCATCGCCGACTACCACGCCGGCATCGAGGATGGCCTCCGCTACGAGCGCGGCGTCGAACTGCCGAACAACGCCGCCGAGCGTCGCCAGCGAGTCCTCGCATTATTGGCCGATACTGACGCCAGCCGACTGATCGTGCTGGGCGATCTCGGCCATCGAATCGGTGGGGCCGAGGGCGTCGAACGCGAGGAACTCGACGCGCTTTATGAGGCAGTCGTTGTCGACCGTGACGTTGCGATCACGATCGCACCAGGGAATCATGACGGCGAGATCGAGGCGCTGTTCGGCGATCGCGAGGGCGTGACGATTCTGCCGGCCAGCGGCGGCGTGCTTGGTGAGCCACCGGCAACGCTGGGCGTTGTGCACGGGCACACGTGGCCAGATCCTGCGTTACTGTCAGCGACGACGATCTGTATGGGTCACGAACATCCACAGGTCAAATTAGCGGACAGCGTCGGCGGCTACCGCGTCGAGCAGGCGTGGCTCCGGGGCCGTGTTGATCCCGCAGCACTGGTAGACCGAAACGACAGCGACCCACCAGATCACGCTGGTGATTCGCCGGAACTGGTTGTGTTTCCAGCGTTCAACGAGCGCTCCGGTGGGACGTGGGTCAACGTTGAGGAACAGGGCTTTCTCGCGCCGTTTCTCCCCGCGGCGATTCCGGACGCCGAGAGTTACCTCCTGGACGGAACGCGACTGGGTGCTTATCGGAGCGTGTGAATCGCCGGGCGGGGCAAGCAGTGGGCTTAATCGCTTCGCGGCCCTGTCTTCGGTAATGAGTTCTTCGGGGTCGCAGGTGGGTGCAGACGCCTTTCGACACCTCGGCGACACCGTCAGGTCGGCGCTCTCCGACCGTGGCTTTTCGCAGCCGACCGAGCCACAGCGACGCGCGATCCCGCCGCTGGCCGCCGGCGACAACGCACTCGTCCTCGCGCCGACCGGCACCGGCAAAACCGAGACGGCGATGTTGCCCGTCTTCGATTCGCTCGTCGCTCACAGAGCAGCACACGGGTCGACCGACGGATTTGCCGCGCTGTATATCACCCCGTTGCGCGCGCTGAACCGTGATATGCGGGAGCGACTCGACTGGTGGGGCGAGACGCTGGATTTGGAGATCGACGTGCGACACGGCGATACAACCGACTACCAGCGACAACAGCAGGCCGACGACCCGCCGGATGTGTTGGTGACGACGCCAGAGACGTTGCAGGCGATGTTGACAGGGTCGAAACTCCGGGACGCATTGGGTGACGTGCGGCACGTCATCATCGACGAGGTGCACGAACTCGCGGCCTCGAAACGCGGCGCGCAGTTGACCGTCGGCCTCGAACGCCTCCAACTGCTGTCGGGTGGCTTCCAGCGGATCGGCCTCTCGGCGACGGTCGGCGACCCCGAAGCTGTCGGACGCTTTCTGACCGGCAAGCGCGCGAGCGACAAGCCGCCAGCTGTCGAAACTGCTCTCGACAGCGAGCCACCGTCAGGTGTGGATCGCAGCTTTGAGATCGTCAGCGTCGATGTCGGCAGCCGTGTTGCGTTCACCGTCACGCGCCCCGAGATCACACCCGAAGACGAACGATTGGCTGGCGAGTTGGCGACGACCGAGGAGATGGCGAGCCACGTCCGGACGATCCGCGACGCCGTCGCTGACAACGAATCGACACTTGTGTTCGTCAACACTCGACAGACCGCCGAGGCGCTTGGCTCACGACTCAAGAAGCTCGATGTCTCGCTGGAAGTCCACCACGGCTCGCTGGCCCGAGACGTGCGGATCGATGTTGAGGATCGGTTCAAAAACGGCGACCTTGCTGGTCTCGTCTGTACGTCCTCGATGGAACTCGGCATCGACGTGGGCCGCGTCGATCACGTCGTCCAGTACGGAAGTCCCCGGGAAGTCGCCCGACTGCTCCAGCGGGTCGGCCGCGCCGGCCATCGCCACGATCAGGTCTCACGGGGCACGGTGATCACCACCGACCCCGATGACACGGTCGAATCGCTCGTCATCGCCCGCCGAGCGAGTGAGGGGCTGGTCGAATCGACGGCGATCCATCACGGCAGCCTCGATGTTCTCGCCAACCAGCTCGTCGGGTTGCTGATGGATTTCGACGACGTGAGCGCGCGAGCCGCCTATGAGATCTGTCGGCGCGCCGCACCCTTCCATGAGCTTGCCGAAGAGCGGTTCCGCGCTGTCGTCCGCGAACTCCACAGTAACCGCCTTTGCTGGCTCGACGAGGACGCCGACCGGCTGGAAACCGCCGGCGGGACGTGGCAGTATTTCTACCAGAACCTCTCGATGATCCCCGACGAGGAGAGCTACGAAGTCTACGATATGTCCTCCCGAACGCAGATCGGCACCCTTGATGAGCGATTCGTCGTCAACTTCGCCGCGCCCGGTGAGACGTTCATCCAGCGCGGGGAGATGTGGCGGATCAACGATATCGACGAGGATGAAGCCCGCGTCAATGTCGCCCCGATCGCTGATCCCGGCGGCGAGGTACCCTCTTGGGTTGGCCAAGAGATCCCCGTCCCCGCGGCCGTCGCAAATGAGGGCGGCGAGATCCGCGAGATTGCCGGCGAGCAGTTCGCCCGCGGCGCAGAAACCGACGCCGTCGCCCGTGATCTCGCACCCCGATATCCGGCTGACAGCCCGACAATCGAAACCGCACTCGACCCCATCAAGCGACAGATCGAGGGCGACCACCCGATCCCGACGGCGTCACGGCTCATCCTTGAGGCACAAGCCAGTACAGTCCGGCTCAACAGCCCCTACGGCCACGAGGTCAACGAAACACTGGGCCGGTTGTTGGCGGCATTGGTCGGCCAACGCACCGGCTCGTCGGTCGGGATGAGTGTCGATCCGTATCGGATCGAATTCGAGGTACCGTCCGGCGTCGGCCTCTCGGCGTTCCGCGACGTGTTACTGTCGACCGATCCTGCCCACCTCGAACCGTATCTCGAACTCGCACTGAAAGGATCGGAGACGCTGAAATTCACTGTCACGCAGGTCGCCGCGAAGTTCGGCTCGCTGAAACGGTATCAGGGTCGCGGCCGCTTTGGCGGCGACCGACTGCTGGAGGCGCTGGAAGACACGCCGGTTTACGAGGAGGCCCTCCGAGAAGTGTTTCATCGCGATCTCGCCGTCGACGACGCTGCCGATGTGCTCCGGCAGTTGCAGGCCGGTGAGATTGAGCTTGAACTCGTCGGCGAGGCGACACCGCTGGGGGTTCGGGATCGACGCATGGCCAGGAACTGTTGGTGCCCGAAAACGCCGACGCCAGCGTCATCGAGACGCTGCAAAAACGGCTGCGGAACGATCGGATTCTGCTGTGTTGTTGTCACTGCACGGAGTGGGAGCACACAACGAAGGTGCGGCGCGTCCGCGAGCACCCCGAGTGTCCGGAGTGTGGGTCGACGCGGATCGCCGCGTTGAATCCGTGGGCTGAGGAGGTTGTGACGGCGGTACGGGCCGAACAGAAAGACAGCGGGCAGGAGCGGCAAACCAAGCGGGCCTACCGGGCGGCCAACCTCGTCCAGAGTCACGGTAAGCAGGCCGTCATCGCGCTGGCTGCTCGCGGCGTCGGCCCGGATACGGCCGCGCGGATCATCAATAACTTCCGTGAGGACGAGGCGGATTTCTACCGGGATATTCTCGCCGAAGAACGACAGTACGCCCGGACGCAGTCATTTTGGGACTAGCTTCGGTGGCGCGTACGTATCCGGTGATTCGGCGATGGCTGTCACAGCGTCGTTGGCACAAAAGTAGGGTGGAGAGCCAGTGATCAGCGGTGTGTCTGGGCGGTTTAGCTATTTGAATACAGATAGAGCGAAGATCCGATGAGAATCGACTCCGCGGATTTTGCGGTTATCGCCCACTGAGCGATGGAGCCGTTTCTGTAGAGTAGCGAGTCTATCGTCCATCCGTGTACCATGAACATTGCCACAATCGAAGCTAACGCATAGAGTGCGGCTACAATAAACAGCTCTTTCCGCCAGTATTTCGAGAGATACAGAACTGTTCCGCCAACGAATCCGATCCCGTTGAGTGCAAACAACACCCCGCCGGTAGTACCTGCAGTTGCGAGTGCCCCCGGAATGAGGTACAGATGCAGGATGCCGGTCGTGAGTCCAGCTATGACCGCAAGATACCCCGCGGAATTCGCTGGTGTACTGAATGCCTGTGCGCCCGTGGCTGTCGTTGTTTCAGCCATGCCTCGGAGATGCTATGTTCGAATAATAAAACCCATAGAATTTTGGAGAAAATAATTTTTGATCCAGTTCATTATTCTATTGTAGTAAAAATAGTTTTAACCATATGTAATTTGATGTGTTTGCCCGGGGCGGTGTCGTGGGCAACGACACGCGAAAGCAGTGAGGCGAACACCCACAAAACGGCTCACGCCCGATATAGGTACGACTCCACGGGTTCCGCATCCTGCCAGAGCGATTCGTAGAGCTCCGAGGCCCAGCGGATCGCGGAGTCAGTCTCAGCGATGAGCATCGACGCAACCGGTGACTGGGTCATCGGTCGGAGCGCCAGCATCAGCGACGAATCACTGACAGTGAATCCGAACTGAATGTCTCTCACTCTGCACTGGGCTGCATCGATCTGCCGAATGCCATCGCGGGTTCCTGTCCCGGAGGCTGCCCGTACTGTGTCGATCACACTCGGCGAGAACAGCAGCTGAGAGTCGGGATGATCCGGGAAGGCATTCCGATACTCCGGGACATGGATCGGCATGGCAGTCCGGCAGCTCTCTGCCCGCTCAAGCAGGTCGACAGCGACTCTGGCATGGGCTCGAACGTCGGGGGGTTCGGATCGAACGACCTCGTAGTCTCCCAGTTCAGGCAGTCGGCGGCGAAACTCACGGGGAAGATGATCGGTTCGGTGCGTCTCCCAGTAGTCTTTGTCGTGGGTAATCGTCTGAACGGTGGATTTTCGGTGGTCGATAAGATCGACCACCAGCCGCCCGTGTCCGGTGAGCCGCCAGCCAGCTTCGCCATCAAACACCACGCCCTGCCGTTCCAGATCTGCGAGTGCGGTATATACCGCCGACGTGCTCGCATCGAGGTGGTCGATGAGCTGCTCCGTCGGCTGCGGGGTTGCGGCAAGTCGCTGCACGATATCAACCCGAACCGACGACGAGATGACGAACGCATACACCGAGTCCCCGTGCATTGCTATCTAATCGCTCAGTTCACGGGGTGATAATAACCGGGGGTCGATGGTCTATCCGTGATCGAAACGGGTGGTGTCACCCTCGATACCGCCCGAATCAGCACCACGGGTCGGGAAGCAGCGGCGGATTTCGGCTCAGATAGTCTCACCGAAAAACGATAGGAAGCTCGGATGCAGTCGTTTAGGGACGCATTTGGTAGTCATGAACGCGTCCTTGCTGCGACGCTGAGCATGTGACGGAAGGCTTAATGAGGAGACACCCACCTCACTGATAACGACCGACGATGGTGGGACGATAATGTCACTGTATCTCGACTGGCGAGCGAGCACCAGCTTGCTTGGAACAGTCGTCAAATACCTCGCGTTGACGATGGTGGTTCCGTTAACGGTCGCGGTCATCTACGGCGAGGATATCTGGGTGTTTGTGGCCTCGTTGGTGATCGCCCTCGGTATCGGGATTGGGCTTGAACAACTTGACGAGGAGCCGGATCTTGGGCCGACAGAGGCGCTGTTGTTGGTGTCGCTGGCGTGGATCGCGGTTGCGGTTGTCGGTGCGATACCGTACCTGATCGCGGGCTACGGAACCGACTCAACGATCGGGCTCGACCCCTCGTCGACAGGCGCGCTTTTCGGATCGATCATCAACGCATTGTTCGAGTCGATGAGCGGGTTTACCACGACCGGGGCGACAGTTCTCGGCAGCATCAGCGTCGAGAGCCACTCGCATGCGATCATGCTGTGGCGACAGCTCACCCAGTGGCTCGGCGGGATGGGGATCATCGTCCTGATGATCGCTATTCTGCCGGAGGTCGCCGTCAACGGCGCGGAGCTGATGAAATCGGAGGCTCCCGGCCCCGATCTACAGAAGCTGACGCCGAAGATCGCCGAAACCGCCCGCGCGCTGTGGCTGATCTACTTCGGATTCACGCTGCTGTTGATCGCGCTGCTCTACGGCGCGCATCTCCTCGGCTACGCGCCGAACATGAACCTGTTCAACGCGATTTCACACGGCTTTACGACGCTGCCGACCGGCGGATTCTCGCCGAAAGCCGACAGCGTCGCTGCCTTCGGCGCGGTCGCCCAGTGGATCATCATCCCGTTCATGGCGGTCGCCGGCGTCAACTTCGCGCTGTTTTGGCACGTCCTCAAAGGCGAGTTCCGGGCACTGACCGACAATCCCGAGTTCCGAGTCTACACGGGCGCGATTGCTGCCCTAACGGCCGTCCTCTCTGGGGTATTGGTCTTCGGTGCCGCGCCGACAATCGAGCTGGGTGGCAACACGACCGGACTCACTGAAAACACGATCCGACAGGCGACCTTTCAGATCGTCTCGCTGTTGAACTCAACGGGGTACGCTACCGCCGACTTCGCGCAGTGGGAGGAACATGCCCAGATCGTGCTGCTGTTCGCCATGTTCGTCGGTGGGTCAGCCGGCTCGACCGGTGGCGGGGTGAAGGTCGTCCGCTGGATCGTCGTCCTGAAATCAATTCGACGAGATCTCTATACAACGATCCACCCGGATGCGGTCACCCCGGTTCGGCTCGGTGGCACCATCGTTGACGAGGATGCGATTCGCGGGATCATGGCGTTCACCGTGCTCTACATCCTGTTGTTCGGGATCGCGTCGGTGTTCCTCAGCCTTGACTCCGCACGGATCGGGTTCGAGCTATCCACATTGGAGGCGGTGAGTGCGTCGCTGGCAACAATCGGCAACATCGGCCCGGGGTTCGGCTCACTTGGCCCGTTCGGGAGCTATCTGGACTTTTCGCCGTTTTCGAAGCTACTAATGATCTTCCTGATGTGGATCGGTCGACTGGAGATCGTCCCTGTGCTCGCGCTGTTCATCGGCAAACTCGACGACTAAGCACGGAAACTGCCCGTGTTTACCCGTCACATACTGTTATGTAGGCTGCGGACGTAGTATCGGATATGTATCGTCGACTTCCAAGCATCCGCCATCCAAAAGCGTTCTACGACGTGTTCGGCGTGGTCGTCGTCGGTGTTCTCGTTGTCGCAGCCGTCCTTACGGTGTGGCACGGAACGATCATCCGGATCGAGATGGCCGTCTTCAGCGGGATACTCTTCCTGTGGGCGGGGTGGGCGGTCTACCGAATTCTGGAACAGTATCCCAAGAAAACGCGGCTGGCGCGGGTGAAGTAACGTCCACCAACGGTCAACACGTTATCGCCACTGCACCACGTTCCGAAGCGTGTTGGCGACGACCACCGCAAGATAGCCGCCTGTGAGCACGGTCATGACGGGCGAGCGACCCAGCAGAACGATTAATCCGATTACGAGCGGGCCAGCGATGAGGAGCCCCTGAAACACCGGGTCGTCGGTACCGGCATCAAGCACTGCATTGAGAAGCGGCCACTCAGTGGGCTCCATTAGTACATCCCTCCGCGTTTCAGCACGCCCCGGAGCAACACGAGCACGGGGATGATTTCGAGCCGGCCGATCCACATGTTGAACAGGAACATCACCTTTCCGAGCGTCGGCAGCGATGTAGGCCCCGTAATGCCGGTCGAGAGCCCGACGTTGCCCTGCGCGCTGGCGACCTCGAAGAAGATGTTTTCGAGCGTGTACTCGCCGGCCGGGAGCACCGCCATCAGCACCGCCGCACCGAGTGCCAGAAACAGCAGCCACAACAGCGCGATGATCGCGGCCTCTTCGAACTCCTGGCTCGCTTCCGTCTCCGTCAGTCGCCGGTTGTTGATCTTGAGGCGACGAACTGCCGTCTCTGGATAGAAGACGTCGACAATGCGGAATCGGATCCCTTTGAGTAGCGTCGCCAGCCGGATCAGTTTGATCCCGCCGACCGTTGATCCCGCGGCCGCGCCGACGACCATCCCGAAGGTGACGGTGAGTTGGGCTCCCATCGGCCACCGTCCG
Organism: Halonotius sp. GCM10025705; assembly: GCF_042662885.1. Lineage (NCBI taxonomy): Archaea > Methanobacteriati > Methanobacteriota > Halobacteria > Halobacteriales > Haloferacaceae > Halonotius > Halonotius sp. GCM10025705. The sequence continues at coordinate 846,708 of NZ_JBHSZD010000001.1, forward strand.
AGCGCGACGTTCGTCGAGTCAACGGCGGTTTGAAAGCCGGTACAGGACATCGCCGAGACGAACTGGAACAGCCCGTACCGTACAGCGGTAAACAGCGAATCGTACGTGCCACGGAGATAGACGATCCCCGTTAGTAGCACCGAGCCGAGGCTGAAGAAGCCGAAGATCCAACGCGTCTGCAGATCGCTATAAACGTTTTTGAGATCGCCATTGAGCATCAGGTAATGGATCGGGAATGCGATACTCCCGAGCACCATGACGGGCAACAGCGCGAAATCGATCAGCGCTGAATCGTAGGTCGCAATCGAGTTGTCCGTGATCGAGAAGCCGCCGGTCGCCAGCCCGGTCATCCCGTGGTTGATCGCCCCCAGATCGGCATCCCGGCCAGCCAGAGGATGAGGATCGACGTGAACGTAAACAGGATGAAGATCCACCAGATCGTCCGAACCGTCGAAACGATACTCGGGTGAATTTTCTCGGAGCGGGCTTCGCTCTCGTAGAGCGTCAGCGAGCCACTGCCCGGGCGGGCGAGGATCGCCGTCGTGAGGACGATCACGCCGACTCCGCCGACCCACTCGATGATCGTCCGCCACCACTGCAGCGTCCGCGGCAGGGCCTCCTCATTGTCGGTCATCGTCAGCCCCGTCCCGGTGAAGCCGCTCATCGACTCGAAGAGCGCGTTCAGCGGGTGTTGGAACGCCGCGACCGTCGAGGCCGCCCGCCCGGTGAGATCCGGTGCGCCAAGCCCAGCGGGGTCGATGGCAATCGTCCACGCGATAAGCAGAAACGGCAGCGAGCCGAAGACGCCGACAGCCGCCCAGCCCGTCGCCGCGACCATCATCCCATGGAGTTTGCCCGGTGGGTCGGCGTCGCTGAATCGGCGTCTGAGCACGATTCCAATGCTGAGCGGGACGGCCCCGGCGATCACCATCGCGGGAACCGCGTAGAACTCTCCCCAGACGAGGGTAACGAGGATCGACGCGAAAATGACGACGCCGAGGGCTTCAGAATCCGACCGAGATCCCGGCTGATCGTCGCCGTCGCACCCCTCATTGCTCAGCCTCCGGTGAGGATAAGCAAACACCGACGGGGCGACTGAGTGGTGTCATTATGCGAGATGATCTTCGTCATGGCCGAAGATGTCCGTGACCTCCGGCGTCGCGCCGACAGCCGAGTAGACCGTCAGGAGATCACCGGCGTGGATTTCGGTGTTGCCGCGTGGCGTAATCGGCTCACCAGCTGAGTTGCGTTCGATGGCGACAACGAGCATATCAGCAGTGATCAGTCCTGTATCCGCTGCTTCCTTCAGTGTCTTTCCGGCGATGGGGGCGTTTTCTGCGACAGTGATTTCGAAGACCTCCGCCACATCACCGATCCGGAGGTAGTCGACGATGGCCGGCCGTGAAACCGAGCGATAGAGGTGTTCGGCGATGAGTTCTTGGGGGTTCTCCATCGTGTTGACGCCGATCTCCCGGAAGAGGTTCATATGGTCGGTGTTGTGGACGACCGAGAGAATCGAGGGGATGTCGAACTCCTTGGCGAGTAGACTGACCATCACGTTCGTTGCGTCCTGTTCAGTCGTCGAGATGATGCCGTCGGCGCGGTCGGCACCGGCGTCCGCCAGCGTCTCTTTGACCGTCGCATCATCGTTGATGACGAGACAGTCGTGGTCGCCGGCGACGCTATCGGCACGGGCCGAATCGCGTTCGATGACGACGACCTCGTTGCCGGCTTCGATCGCAATCTCGATCAGTTGGCCGCCGATGTCGCCCGCACCGACGATGATGAGATACATTTACTCGGGGTATTCCGTTTCGGGGTGAAAAATTGTGGTTTTCCCTGCCGCCCGTCCCGTCGTTACTCGCCGAAGAGCCGTTCGAGCAACGAGCGGTTGTGTGGCCGCTCGGCCAACAAGACGGTGCTGTCGACATCATTGAGTACCTCGAAGGCCAGCGAGCCACGCATCAACCGCGAGAGCAGGCCTTCGCGTGTCGCGCCGATGATGACCATCGAGCGGTTCTCGGCGTGGCGGGCGATGGAATCTTCAACGTCGCCGGACGTATCGACGATCCGGTTGGCGTCGTCGAGGCTGTGATCTGCAGCCCACGTCGAGAGGAACTCCTCACCCTCGGCCTGTTCGGTGTCGTCGTCGACGACGTACAGCAGCGATACGTCGTTGCCGCTGTCAAGCAACACCTCGGCGACCTCTGCGCTGAGATCGGAGCTGTAGCCACCCGCCGTCGGCAGCAACACGTCCGAGGGATCGAAGCCACGATCCTTCATCACGAGGAAATCACACGGGAGACTGCTTGTCAACTCATCCAGCGGGCTCTCGACGCGACCTGCCGACAGTGGCGTATCGCCGGCCCAGCCCATCACGACCAGATCGGCGTTGTTCGTCTCGGCAGCGTCGAAGACTTCCTCGAAGGATCGATGCGAGATGATCGTTTTTGTCTCAACATCGGCCCCAAACGTCTCGGCGTCCTCGCGGGCCGCATCAAGGAGTTTCTCCGATTCGGCGTCGATCCGCTCGATGTGTTCGGAGCCGGCATACAGCGGGGTCTGATCGGGAACCTGAACGATATGTGTCGCCAATACGCTGCCGCCCTTGGCTTTCGCTATGAGACTCGCTAACTCGATAAGGTCGCGTTCGGTACGCGGGTTCGACAACGGCACCATCACCCGATACTCGCCGCCATCAGGTTTGACCGAACTCGCCGCCGACACTGCCGCATCGGGCATCTCCTCGGAGCGCGAGAGGATATACTCCGAGAGGACACCCTCCCGCGTCGTCCGCGAGCGGGCATACAGCATATACCACGCCAACGCCAGAGCGACGAACAGCCCACACAGCGCGATGACAAACGGCTCGATAAAGGCGATCAGCGCGAACGACAACACTGCCCCAAGAATCGGCGTAATCGGGTACAACGGCACGGTAAATTCTGGGTCGTACTCGGCAGGATCACCCTCACGGAAGACGATCAACGAGAGATTGAGCAGGCCATAGACGACCAGATGGAGGACGCTACCCGCCGTTGCCAGCAGTTCGAGGTTGCCGACGACGATGAACAGCAGGATCAACACGCCGGTCAGCGCAATCGATTTGTACGGCGTGCCGAACCGTTCGTGCACCTCATTGAGCGACGGCGAGACGATCTTATCGCGGCCCATCGCGAAGTTAATCCGCGAGGATGCGAGGATCGACGCGTTCGCCGACGACGCCGTCGCAAGTAGGCCGCCGAACAGCAGGGCGGCCGCACCGATCGGCCCGATCAGTATCCGGGCAACCTCGACGACGGCGGTGTCGTTGCCGGCGACGACCTCGTTGGGGACGGCCGCCAGCACGGCCAACAGGACGAGCGCGTAGATCGCGGTGACGATGACGACGCTACCGATGATCGCAATCGGGAGATTACGGCCCGGATCCTGAATCTCCTCGGCAACGGAGGTAATCTGGACAAAGCCGAGATAGGAGACGAAGATGATGCCAGTCAGCGGCAACAACGGCGTGAGGCCTTTGGGCGCGAACGGCCGGAGGGTCTGAATATCGGCGTTTAAGAGCCCAAATAGCGTGAATACCGTGAGAATGCCGAGCAGGATGAAGACGATGATATTCTGCAGTTTGCCGGTTTCCTTCGCACCGACGTAGTTGACCGTCACGAAAAACGCGGCGCCGAGCAGCGCGACGATCTTCGCGCCCGACAACGACAACGGGCCGAGAGCCAGTCCCGGAACACTGACGAAGGCGTTGACGTACTCGCCGAGCCCAAACATGTAGAACGCCGAGGCAAAGGTGAGGCCGATCCAGTTGCCCCAGCCGGCGACCGAGCCGAACAGCGGCCCGAGTCCGCGGTTGACATAGAAGTACGCGCCGCCGGAGCGCGGCATCGCGGTGCCGAGTTCGCTGGCCGACAGCGCGGTGAAGATGGCGATAGTGCCGCCGAGGATGAACGCCCCGGCCGACAGCGGCCCCGCCATCTCGACGGCCGTGCCCGGCAGCACAAAGATGCCAGCGCCGATCATCGTCCCGATGCCGATCGTGAGTGCCGACGTGAGCGTCAGATCCTTCGCGAGTTCGTCCTCACTCATCGGGATCACCCCGATCGCAGTGGGGTTGGTGGGAGACAGCGTGGCGACGGCCTGACACGGTCGATACAGGCGAGGTACCGGGTAAACGACGATTCAGCATACCGGAGTGGTCGCGGCCACCGGTCTTAATCGGTTCGGCTGCAGATTGTCAGGTTCTGACACAATCCTTATGCAACCGCCCTCGGTGGTGTTCGTATGGACAACTCAGCAGACACCACACCCGAGATGCTGTCACATGTCCTCCTCCCTGTCGCCACGGAGGCTGACGCCGAACACACCGCCAGCGCGCTTGCGCCGTACGCTCCCGAGCAGGTGACTGTCCTCCATGTCGTCGAGAAAGGCGGCGGTTCCCCCGACAAAACACCGGTCGAACAGTCAGAGGGGATCGCCGAAGCCGCTGTCGAGGCCATTCGAGAGGAGTTCCCCGATGCAGAGCTACACACAGCCTACAGTCGGGATGTGGTCGATGCGATCTTCGAGGTCGCCGCCGAGATCGACGCCAGCGCGATCGCCTACCGCTCTCGTGGCGGCAACCGACTCGTGCAGTTCCTCTCGGGTGATCTCTCGGTTAAACTTGTCACCCACGCCGACCGCCCCGTCATCGCACTCCCCCGAGGCGACGACTGACGATCGCTCACTCGTTCGGGCCCACAATCGAGTCGTCACCGCCGGTCTTGGCGTTGTGGCTGCCCGGGGTGATCTCTGACTGACTTTTATCGCGCTGGCCGCCGCCGAACAGCCGTTTCAGGATCGATCGTGAGGAAGGACGTTCGGCCAACAGCACCGAGCACTCAACCTCGTTGACAACATCGAGATGGAGGAGTCGCTTGCGAGCCGGGAGAGCAGACCGCGCTCGGTTGCGCCGATGGCGACGAGTGTCGCGGTGTCGGCCGCCCGCTTGATCGCCGCCTCGATATCGCCGCCGGTGTCGACGATCTGCTCGGCATCATCGAGGCCGTGTTCGGCGGCCCAGCTGTCGAGGAACGCCTCGCCAGCAGCCGTTTCGCTCGGATCGTCAACGACGTGGAGCAGCGTCACCGACGCCCCAACGGCCGACTGCAACGCGGCAGCGATCTCCGCACTCAGCCCTGAGTCGGGGCCGCCGGCCGTCGGGATGAGGATTTCGGAGGGGTCGAGGCCGCGATCCTTGAAGATCGCAAAGTCACAGGGGAGCCGGTTGGTGATCTCATCCAGCGGCCGCTCAGCACGGGCTGCATGCCAGAGCTGATCGTCGCCCCACTCCATGGCGACGAGTTCCGGTTGGGTTCGGCGCGCCATATCGAAGATCTCCTCGAAGGCGTGATGACTCGCCAGCGAGGTGACGGTGATGTCGACCTCGCACTCATCGCCGAGGGCGTAGATGTCCTGCATGCGCTTGTTGGATTCAGCCTCGATCCGTTCGACGTTGCCACCGCTGACCAACGAGAGCTGTTCGGGGGCCTGAATGATGTGGACAACGTGGACGGTGGCGTTCTCTTGTTGGCTGGCGACCCGGGCGGCAAGTTCGACGAGTTCTGTGTCGGTTCGGGGGTTCGTGATCGGCACCATCACCCGGTAGCGATCCTCGCCGACCAGCGTCGCCTCAACCGAATCGAGGATCGGTACGTACGATCGCCCGGCGAACCGACCGAACGCCCACTCGGGGAGCGTGAGCCGGCGACTCAGCCCCTCGAAGCGGGCGTTTTCCAGCCGTCGTTCGCTCGTCTGGAAGTAGTTGACGACGGTGACCAACACAACGCCGCCAAGCGTGTTCCCAAGTAAGACCGGCAGCACGAACTCGGTGAGGCCCGGCAGGAGAGCCAGCCGACCGAGCAAGACGAGATAGATGACCTCGGTAAAGGAGACGACGACGTGGAACAGATTCCCCAGTGGGATCGCCAGAAACGCGATGTAGACAACGAGCAGCCGGGAGACCGTATCGGTTGCCGAAAAGATAACCCAGACGACGCCGGCAACGATCAACCCGGCGAACACCGCTTTGAAAAACAGCGACCACCAGCCGGTTTCGAAGGCGCCCTTTTCCGCCAGCTCGATGGCTTTCGTCGTCGTTTTTGCGTCGAAGACGCCGCCGTAGGCCAAGGCGACCGCACCGATCGCGCCACCGGTGAAGTTGCCTGTCAGCACGATCAACCAATGGCGCAACAGCGTCGGAATGCTGGCCAATCGCTCGATGGTCAGCGCGACCGGCGGCAGCGTGTTTTCGGTGTACAGCTGGTAGCCACCGACGATAATGTAGATGAAGCCAAGCGGGTACAGCATGACGCCGACGACGGGGTTGTCGCTGGCTGCCGACAGCGACGCATACAGCAGAAACGTGATCGTGATCGCAAAGCCGGCGGCGACCGCACTGAAAAACAGCTCCCGAACGCCGGAGGTGATCTCCTCGTCGGCGGCGGCGACCACCCGCTGAAACACTTCGTCGGCCGAAAACCGGTCGCGGAGGACTTCGCCGACCGCCGGCGCGCCGCTGCGGGATCGCTCAACCGCCTCCCGAACGGAATCCTCGGGATCGGAGGGGAGTCGCTCATTGCCGAAGCTCATTCGGGCGGCACCCTAAGAGGTTGTCTTTTCGGCCAAATCTCGGTTATGACGGCGCACCATCGAGGATAGCGAGCCCGCTGGAGGCCCCGATCCGCTCGGCTCCCGCCTCGATCATCGCCATCGCCGTCTCGTAGTCGCCGATCCCGCCGCTGGCTTTGACGGGCAGGTACTCCGCCATGAGTTTGACATCCGCCACGGTCGCCCCGCTCGGTTCGCTGTCGGCGAAGCCGGTCGACGTTTTTACCATGTCGGCGTCGGCGTCGACGGCGGCCTCACAGGCACGATGTTTCTCGTCGTCTGTCAGCAGGCCAGCCTCGATGATGACCTTCACCGGGATCGGTACCGAGGCGACGACCGCGCCGAGTTCGTCGGCAACGGCGTCGTCCTCGCCGGCTTTGAGGCGGCCGACATTGAGTACCACGTCGAGTTCGTCCGCGCCAGCTTTCCAGGCGACTGAGCCGGCTTCGCGTTTGATCTCGGGGTCGGCTTGGCCGTGCGGGAAGCCGATGACGGTGGCGATGGTGAGCTCATCCCCGGCGTCGCTGGCGACGCTGTCGACATAACAGGGCGGAATACAGACGTTCATGCCAGCCTCGGTGGCCTCGCTGACGACGCGTGCAACGTCGTTGGCCGTCGTCGTCGGCCCGAGGACAGTGTGGTCGATCTTCGCTGCAAGGTCGGCGCGCTTCATACGCCCCGGAGACCATCCATCGGCAAAAAGCTCCCCACCGGTGGGCAACACGCAACGCCGGCGACCACAACCCTTTCTACCGACTCACCGAAACCGGGGGTATGGTGTTGCTTCCGGCTGGCTTCAGCCTCCCGCCGCTGCCCTACGCCCTCGCGTTGCTCGCTGGTGGAGCCGCCGTCGCCGTCGGATTTGCCCGGCGACGGCCACCGGTGACGGCTCGTCACATCCTCTCGCTGACGCCGTGGATGGCCCTCGGCTCGACGCTGCACGTCCTCTACGGGATCGATGGCCTGCCGGCGATCATCGCCCCGTTCGGTGGGACGGCCGCGGTGTATCTGACGACCGCGATCCTGGCCGGGGCGGGCTGGCTCGCTGTCGACGCCGTTCGCCCGACGCGGGTTCCCTCGGTGCTCGCTGGTGGAGGGCTCGCCGCGCTGCTTGCGACAGTCGCCGTCGCCTTGCGCGCCGGGCTGGCTCGCGGGACGCTTGCGCCGTCGTGGCCGGCCGCCGGCCTGCTGCTGACGGCCGCGCTGACCGCCGGTGGTTGGCTGGGACTCCGGCGGGTTCGACCGGCGGCGACAACAACAACCGGCGCGGTCGGGCTGCTTGCGCTTTTCGGCCACACGCTGGATGGCGTCTCAACAGCTATCGGCGTCGACGTGTTGGGATTCGGCGAGCGCACGCCGCTGTCGCAGGTGATTCTTGACGCCGCGGCAGCCTTGCCGACCGCCGAGACGATCGGCGTTGGCTGGCTGTTCGTCCTTGTGAAAATCGGCGTTGCCGGCGGGGTCGTCGTGCTCTTTCGGGAGTACGTCGACGCCGAGCCGACGGAGGGATACGCGTTGTTGGGCTTTGTCGCCGCCGTCGGGCTCGGCCCGGGCGTCCACAATCTGCTGTTGTTCACCGTCGTTGGCGGCTGATGTAGATAACGTACAGAGGCTCTTGTCTGACCTGGCAGAAAATATTGGATATGTGATATAGTTGTATGGAGTGCTGCAGATAGAGGGTGAGTTCAGCAAGTTCAGCTGCGGTCTCTATTTCTTAGAATATGATATTTATAATTCATGTTGCCTCGATAGACTAATCGTATTGAATCGGCATCTCGGGAGAAAGGTCTCGCTCCGACCGGTAGAGTCAATTATATACAGAACTAACTTATCAACTATTGCGTGACACTGAACCAGTTTATCCGGAATGCGGATTTTAAGAATTATTCTCTTGTCACGGTCAATCAAGAGTCGCCTTTGCCTGCTCAGTCAATGCTCGAAAAAGTGTTTGACGACCAACCAATAACGGTCACAGAACAACAGGAACCGTCTGATGAAACCGATACAGTCTATCTGGTTGAAGACGACGAGGTTATTGCCTCATCACCATTGAAAGCGATCCAAGAATCAATTCTGTTGGTTAATTCCGACCTCTATATCACGGGCAACCGCGAGGTGTCTGCTGTTGATCCACCAGACGTAATCAGGCAGTTGGAAGATGTCCGGTTTGAACTTCGTGGCTACCCCGAATCGAACAACGAAAAATTACTTTTGATTATTATTTCTCGATATATTGAACGACTTGCACTTGAAAGTGATAATGGGAGACATCGAGCTTCGTTCCAGCGACTTTCACGGCTTGACGATGAACTAGGCACAAAGCACGTATACAAGCAACTAGCAGAGTCGGCGGTTGATACGCATGTCTATGGGCTTCCAGATTGGACCCTCCTGCTGAATTTGAGGTGACAATGCATGGAGGCTGGTCTGAGGCGTTTCAGGACTCTTGGTTCGTTGTCTTCAAACCAGAATCGCAGACCGCTCAGCACGCTGCATTAGTTGCACTCGAAACCAGTCCACGTTGCTGGGAAGCGTTTTGGACGTACGACACGGCCACGGTAAATGAGATCAACCGATATATTGAGGAACACTTGTAGCCAATTTGGGTAGACGGTAGGGTGAACTTACTAACGATCCCTGGTTTGCTTTCCAGTAAAAATGTGAAGTCTTAGGAGTTGAAGACCGCTCCGACATTTGTCTCAGACAAGCTCTCAGTAAGGTCGTTGAGCTCTCCTTCCAACGATTGCATCCTGCTTTTTAGTTGCTCAAGCTGTGCTGGAGCATCACCAGAAGAAAAGTCAGACATCAAGATATCATGTTTCTCAGCTGCTTCATTGTAGCGTAACAGGAGCTCGCGGTAATCGGCGATCAAAAAGGCTCGCTCGACCGCCTCAACAACTTCTTCCTCAGAGACTGGTTTACTCAGATACCCGTCAACCGGCATATCTATAATATCGAGATCTGGATCGACAGCTGAAATCATAATAACCTGATAATCAAGTTCATACTCATCAATATGTTCTGCCACCACATCTCCAGACATCCCAGGCATGCGGCGATCAAGTAATATAAGATCTATTTCGCGGTCGCTTGGGGTCAGTTCACAAAGTGCTGCGCCTCCATTGGTTTCGACACGAGTTTCGTATTTATCACTCAGGTAGAGTTCGTATGATTCAGCAACCATCTCCTCGTCGTCAACGATCAATATTGTCTTGCTATCCCCGTTGCTCATGATTTATAGTCAACTCCGAAATATAAAAAGTGTTTTTTATTTGGCTGGGGCGGTCGGTATCCCGTGTAATTCAAATCTGGCTCCGCCGTCGCTGCTCTCGGTAACGATAATCTCCCACCCAAATGTCTCAACAATCCGATCAACGATAGCTAATCCAAGTCCAGTTCCATCTCGTGAGTCAGTGTGCCCAAATTCGAAAATTTTTGATCGGGCTTCTGGATCAATCCCCGGGCCATTATCAGCCACATAGATGCTAACCGAATCACCCTCGTCTGTGGGTGGTGAGTCTATCGTTCCGACTCGAACTTGTACACGTGGGCCTCCGTGCTCGATTGCATTGCGAAATAGGTTTTCAAAAATTTGTTTGACCATTGACTCTTCAGCTTTGATATTGGGGAGAGGCGAATCAATTTCAATATCAGCCGTCGTAGATGTTGGCCATGAATCACTGATTACCTCGCGCAGTTCTACGTCAGTTACGTCCGGTGAATTATATCCATATTTTGCCAATGCAAGCAAATCATCAACCAACTCTTCCATCCGATCAAGCGTTCTGTCGACCTCGTCAATATAGTCGCTATCACATTCTGCTGCGATTAGATCCAAGCCTGATCGTGACTTCTGTATCGGATTATTGAGTTCGTGAGAAACGAAGCTGACAAATTCTTCAAGTCGCTTGTTTTCCTCCGCCAATGAACTATCGGCACTTCCCGCTTCAGCTATCTGTTTGTGTATCAAATCACTCACCGTTTCCACAGGAGTATCTGTTGTATCGGGATCAATGTAGCCAGCAGCCCCGTTCGCATACATCCTAGTTGCTACGGAACTACTCCCATTTGTGGGTATCACGATGACGGGAGTCTGATCTAACACATGGTCGAGAAGGCGGGTAGCATCGATTGCTGGGTAATTATGATCTGTTATGACGCAATCGAATTCGTCACTGCGGGCAGAGAAAATCTCTACTGCATCTTCGACTGAATCTCGCTCAACGATACTACAGTCTATGTGAGATTCAACAGCTGAGGCAAATTCCGGGAGACCAACAAATAAAACGAGATGATTCACACAATATATATCTTCAAGCAGTCGTAATAATAATTACTCCTCTGCTCCTTCGGATCAAGTTGTTCTGTCCACCTCTCGAAGCGAAACAGATAATTTGAGGACTAGCTGGGAAGAAATTTCAACTTACGTATAATTAATCCTGGCCTCTCAAAGATACGCACTCCTACGTTTGTGCTAAAATCATTAGTAGGGCAAACGCTCAAGTCAAAAAATTTCATTTTACTAATATTATATTACAAACGCATAATTTTATACTATTGTACCACAAGGGAATGGTTATGTCAGAGTCGTCCCAAAAAATAACTGAGACAGAGCGTCAAATGGTTGATGGCAGTGAACTTACCACTGCTATTGGTGTTGATGAAGGTGAGATTGAGTGGCGAAAGGAATATACGCAATTTACCGATCAAGATGCCCAACAACTCGAAGCTGTTAGCCACCTTTTTGATGACATTGCTGAAGATCTTGTAGATGATTTTTATGACCGCCTCCAAAGTTACAACGAGACAATCGCAATCTTAGATTCATCATCAAAACCGGTCAAAGCACTCAAAAAAGATCAACAACGATATCTAAAGGAGTTAGGAAGCGGCCAATACGGACAACGTTACTTTGACCGGCGTGCCCGAATTGGAAAGATTCATGATATGCTCGATTTAGGGCCAAAAATATACTTTGGGGCCTACTCCGTCTATTACACCGGCATTCTCGAACGATTTGGCCAAGAGATCAAGTCACAGTTTGACTCTCGTAAGTTCGACGATGCAGTTGATACACTCATTTCTCAGACGCTGGCGGTTCAGAAGCTCATCAATCTTGACCAGCAAATTGCCATGGATACCTATATTCATTCGTACAACGAGCAGGTCAAAGACGCGATGGCTGAACAAGAGCAGTTGATGCAACAGGTTGAAACTGATCTTCAAGCACCCATTGAGCAAGTTGCAGATGCTGCCCAGAATGCAACACAGAGTACGAATAAGGTCAACAAGGCAATTCAAGAACAAACTGATTCGATGGATGAGGTGGCAGGCGAGGTCTCGGATATGAGCGCGACAATTGAGGAGATCGCCTCAACAGCAAGTGAAGTGAGCGACACTAGTTCTGAAGCCAAGGTAATGGCTGAAGAAGGGTCGGAATCAGCAGATCATGCGATCAATCAGATGGAGGGCATTCAGGATGCTGTCCAAGAAGTCGGCGATGAAATGGGTGAATTGCAAAGTGAGATCGGCGAAGTCGGTGAGTTTACAGAGGTTATTAATAATATCGCAGACCAGACAAATCTACTTGCATTGAATGCGTCAATAGAAGCTGCACGGGCTGGTGAGGCCGGCGATGGCTTTAGCGTGGTTGCAGAAGAAATAAAGAATTTAGCTGAAGAATCGAAGCAGAATGCCGAAGAGATAGAAAAAACCGTCACTAATGTGCAGGATAGAACCGAAGATACAGCAGAGAGTCTACAAGAGGCCACAGAGCAGGTTCGACAGGGGATTACGCAGGTCGTACGTGTTTACCCCCAGAACGATTTCGCCACGCTCTCGTAAGTTGCTCCTGACTTCACAGTAGAGCAATGCAGACGACAGAGCGTTTTTCGAGGGACGGTCTCCGGCAGGGAGACCGTCCCGTATCGTCTGCACTGGCCGAGGAGAGTTGTGATGGTCACTGACGAGAAAGTGGAGCAACTGCTTAAGCGAATCACTGCTCTCGAAAATCGCGTTGACGAACTTGAGCAAGAGAAAGAAGAGCTTGAGCAAGAGAATCAGCAACTCCGTAAAGAGAACAAGCGGCTCAGAGCCAAGATCCGATGGTACGAAGGGCCGCATACACCGCCGAGCAAGGAACAAGCCGATGAAGAGGAGTCGTCCTCGTCCGGCGGTGACGAGGACGACGAACAACCACGTACCGACGGCGGTACACCTGGCCGAAAATCCGGTCATAAACCGGAATGGCGCGACGCTCCTGATCCAGATCGAGAAATCGAGGTCACCTGTGACTGCTGTCCAGAGTGTGGTGGAACATTTGACGAGTCGGCGGGCGTCAGCCCCCGATTCGTTGAGGAACTTCCCGATCCACAGCCGCCAGAAGTCACACAGTACAACCGGCACCACTACGAGTGCCACTCCTGTGGAACTGAGACCGTTGCTTCACACCCCGACTGCCCCGATGAGGGGCAGTTCGGGGTGAATGTCATCGCACAGGCAGCACTCTCTCGGTACGATCATCGTCTTCCCTACCGGAAGATCGGTGACCGGTTCGAGCAACTCCATGGACTGGAGTTGTCGGGCGCGGCCGCGTGGCACGCGACCGAGCGCGCTGCGCGCGCCGGTCGCTGTGAGTACGAGCAGATCCGTCACCAGATACAGCAAGCCGACGTTGTCCACGTTGACGAGACCGGAATCAAACGCGACGGCGAACAAGCGTGGATCTGGACGTTCACCACCGAAAACCACACGCTGTACGCGATCAGGGAGAGTCGAGGAAGCGATGTTCCCAAAGAAGTCCTCGGCGAGGACTTCTCGGGAACGGTCGTCTGTGATGGCTGGACGGCGTATCCGGCCTTCAGCAGCAACCTCCAGCGGTGTTGGGCGCACATTCTCCGGGAGGCTGAAGACGCCGCCGAGAAACAGACAGAAGGCGAACCGATCCACCGTTCCCTCAAACAGCTATACGTCGCTCTCCAGACTCGCCTGGAGAGCGACTTGACAGTCCGTGAGCGAGCAGAACTCCATCGTGTGGCGCGGGGGAGCTTAAATCGCTGATAGAGCTGTCAGTACCCGACGGACCAGTGGCAACACTACTCGGAAAGATAGAAGGCGGCCTCGACCACTGGCTCACCTTCGTCGGTGAGCCAGCGGTCTCCCCGACGAACAACGCCGCTGAAAATGCGCTTCGTGAGCCGGTGGTTCTCCGGAAACTCATCGGAACACTCCGGAACGACCGTGGCATGTTCGTGCATGAGACGCTGCTGTCCCTGCTGGCGACCTGCCGCCAGCAGGGACGCAATCCCTACGAAGAGTTCAAGCGAATCGCTCGAAACAACGAGATGATCTCCCGAGCTCAGGCCGTACCCGCTGTTGCGTCATCGGGGTAAACACGTACCGCAGGTCGAAGAAACCCGAAAGCGACTCGAAAAGATTGTTGACAGTGTTCAACAGACTGCACAGGGCATCAACGAGGTGACTCGCGCAACAGACGATCAAGCGGCTTCAACCGAAGAAGTAGCGAGTATGACCGATTCATTTGTCAACGAATTACAAGAGATGGCTGACGAAATAGACGAGATCGCTGCGGCGAATGAAGAACAAGCAGCACAGATCCAAGAAATATCTCAAACAGTTAACCGTCTCACACAGTAAGCCGCACTACACCCATAGCGTACTTGCATGCCAGCCCCAGATAAGTCAGTGTCCAACCCAAAGCCGCATACGCAGACCGCACCGATCATCATTCATCGCAACGATAGCATAATCTACGCTGATCAAGCTGCCCTCTCATTACTTAATATCGAATCTCGAGAGTCACTATTAGATACAGCCCTACTTGATCATATAGCTGCGTCTGATCGGCACGCTTTGGCAGATCAATTCAATCGCGTTGAGAATGGAGAAGCACTTGCCCTGGGACTCAGAGTAACGGTTGTCTCTCACGACACACAGATATCTGACGTAATCGTGGTCACCTCACAAGTCAACTGGAACGGACAGGGCCGGCTGCAAACAGTCCTTATTAACACAAATTCGCATCTCCCCTCTGGGCTTCCTGCGGAGACGATGGACACGACACCAGTGGGGACCACTATCGCTGATGCCAATCAGCCGGATTTGCCGCTCATCTATGTCAACGATGAATTTGTTGAACTGACCGGCTATCCCCGCGAAGAGGTGCTTGGTCGAAATTGTCGGTTCCTCCAAGGTGAAAAAACGAGAAACGAGCCTGTCAGAAAAATACGGCGAGCTATCGAAAACTGTGAGCCTGTCACTGTAGAGCTGCGCAACTATCGCAAGGAAGGCATGATGTTTTGGAGTCGCGTGTCTATTCAACCGGTTAGAAATGATGCTGGTGAAGTGACCCATTTTTTCGGCTATCAGGAGGATATCTCGGATCGAAAAGCGTACCAACAAGAGAAAACCCTCTTCGAAATCCAAGCTGAATCGGTCGATAAATGCGTGTTTATCACCGATTCTGAGGGAACGATTGAGTACGTGAATCCACAGTTTGAGCGGACGACTGGATACACTGCTGCCGAGGCAATTGGCAACACCCCGCGACTCATCAAATCTGACGCCCAAGACAGCTCTTTTTATCAAAACCTCTGGGAGACGATTACAGCCGGGGAGGTCTGGCAGGCAACAATCACGAACAAGCGGAAAACCGGAGAGCGGTACGAAGTTGATCAGAAGATCGTTCCGATAACCGAGGTGGAGGGAGAAATAACTCATTTTGTATGTATTGAAGAGGATATCACTGATTCACAATTCGTCGAGGAGGTTCTGGGTGTAATGAACCGTGTGCTCAGACATAATCTACGGAACTCGCTTACAGCGATCGAAGGCTACGCCAAGCGGTTAGAACGAGACGAAAGCGAAGAGAGCCATCAGACGGCACTACAGGCGATTCAAGAACGAGCAAGCAATTTACGACAAACAAGTGAGAAAGCAAAGGACATTCGTGCGCTCTTCCGACGACGGCAAGAGGAACAGACTGTTGAACTCTCCCAAGTTGCCACATTTATTGACACAATATCGGACGACTTCCCCGAAGCGAGTATTGAATGTGCTATTGAGACCAACGACCAGCAGCGTATCCGGAATGGCAGTCTCCTACAGGTTGCAATCGAAGAAGCAATTGAGAATGCAGTGGTTCACAACAATCAAGAGCAGCCGATGGTTGAAATTCTGATTACTAATTGTCAGAACAACGAGGAGATAACAATCCAAATCTCAGACAACGGCCCCGGAATTCCCCCAACGAGTGGGATGTGATTTTTGGTGGTGAGGAGACGCCCCTCATTCACGGGAGTGGCATCGGCGTGTGGCTGATGTATTGGACGCTGACAGCACTCGGCGGTACAGTTGAACTCACCGATAGCGGCCCCAATGGAAGTACGATAACGTTTTTTGTGCCAACTAGAACTGACAAATAGGTGTTTAGATGTTGTCAGCTGACCTTGTTACAAGATTCGCGCGTTGTATCTTGCACTGCACTTCCTGATTGAAATCCGAAAGAGTTGTTTCACTACTTCCGGTACACGCCTCGCAGATACCTCCTCACATCTCAAGCCGAACGCCGGTAAACTCGAAGCGCGCGCCGCCGTCCTCGCTGTCAGCGATGGCGACATCCCAGCCGTGGGCGGCGGCGATCTCCTTGACGATGTTGAGGCCGAACCCAGTCCCATCAGGGTTGGTCGTGTAGCCGGCCTCGAAGATCTCTTCGCGGTTGTCGGGGTCGATCCCCGGGCCGTCGTCGGCGACATAGAAGCCATCGGAAAGCGCGCCGATCGTGATCGAAACGTCGTCGCCGACGTGTTCGATGCTATTGCGCAGCAGATTTTCGAGTAGCTGCTGGAGGCGGCCCTCATCCGCGTGGACGACCAGCCCATCGGCAACTGACAGTGCCGCGCCGGCGGTCTCGACGTTTGCCCAGCAGTTGGCGGCCAAGACCTCCAGATCGACCGGTTCCGTTTCCTCGACGGCTTGCCCCTCCCGGGCGAGCGTGAGCACGTCGTCGATGATCGCCTCCATCCGATCGAGATTCGTGGCGACGATAGGGGCGTGTTCCTCGTCATCGATCAGCTCAATGCGGCCTTGAGCGACGCCAAGCGGATTCCGAAGGTCGTGGCTGACGACGTGGGCAAACCGTTCGAGCCGCTCGTTCTGTCGGCGAAGCTCCTGTTGTTGGCGGTGGCGTTCGAGCGCATACCGGATCGTCCGATGGAGCACGTCGGCGTCGACGCTGTCTTTCACGAGATAGTCTTGGGCCCCTCGTTCGATCGCTTCGACTGCGGTGGCGTCGTCCTTCAGTCCGGTGAGGACGATCACCGGCAACGCCGAGAGGGAATCGCTGTCTTCGACAGCCGCGTTGTACCGATCCAGCGTCGCCAACCCCGTACTTTCCGGTAGCCCAAGATCTAACAGAACGAGATCGTAGTCGCCCTCGTTGCGGGCCTCGATGGCGGCATCCAGCCGTGTTACGTGGGTGACTGTTGCCGGCGGAAACGACTCCGGGCGATCGGTCGTGAGATGGTGTTCAAACAGGGTCGCATCGCCGGGGTTGTCCTCGACCAACAACAGCTGGAGTGTGTCGTCAACGCTGACCGACATTCAGTCCTCCGGGAGTTTGACGACCTGAAACCAGAAGTCCTCAAGTCGGTTGACGATCTCGACGAAGCCGTCGAAATCGACCGGTTTTGTCAGATAGGCGTTGGCACTCAGCTCGTAGGATTTGGCGATATCCTCCTCGGATTCCGAACTGGTCAACACGACAACCGGGATGCGACTGAGCCCGTCTTCTTCCTTGATATCTGCCAACACCTCCTTGCCATCTTTGCGCGGCATGTTGAGATCCAGCAAGATCAGATCCGGCCGAACGGCGTCGGCGTACTCGCCTTCCTGTCGGAGATATTCCATCGCCTCGACGCCGTCCTCGACGACGTGGAGATTGTTGGCGAGTTTGCCCTGTTCGAGGGCTTTCTTCGTCAACACCACGTCGCCAGGGTTGTCTTCAGCCAGCAAGATCTCGACGGGGTTGTCAACGTTCGTCATCTGTCTCCCTCCGGCAAATTTGGTGTCGCCGTGACG
The DNA here is from genome assembly GCF_042662885.1 of Halonotius sp. GCM10025705. Taxonomy (NCBI): domain Archaea; kingdom Methanobacteriati; phylum Methanobacteriota; class Halobacteria; order Halobacteriales; family Haloferacaceae; genus Halonotius; species Halonotius sp. GCM10025705. The sequence continues at coordinate 864,456 of NZ_JBHSZD010000001.1, forward strand.
CCACCCAGCCGTTCAAAACGAGTTCGCATTGGTGAGTATACACACCCCGTTGGTTTCAAATTTCGTGTCAGGCGACGGGAAACATGTTGCTTGCAGTGAACGATCCACCCGGTTTCGGCGGTCGCCCGCCCAACTGTTTATACTGTGACGCCGCCTACGACGATGGAACCGATGCAACAGACTGTCGAGTCCGTCTTCGACGATTTGGGTGTCGGGATCACGCTGCACGATCCCGAAACCGGGGCGATCGTCGGGGCCAACAGCCGGCTTGCGGAGCTGTGTGGCTACACCGAAGCCGAGCTGCGCGAGCTTTCGGTCGCCGACTACACCGCGACCGACGAGGGGTTTACCCAGGCCGACGCCGAAGCGCGGATTCAGGCGGCCGCTGACGGCGAGCCACAGGAGTTCGAATGGCGGATCGAACGCGCCGACGGCGAGCGGTTTTGGGCTGAGGTACGGCTGGCCCGCACCACTCTCGATGGTGAGGACTACGTGCTCGCGGAGATCAGCGATATCTCGGCGCGCAAACACCACCAGCAGGCCCTCGACAGCGAACGGGCGTTTATCGAACAGAGCCTTGAAACGCTGAGGATTCCTTCTATCTCCTTGATGTCGACGGCACCCTCCAACGATGGAACAAACGGCTGGCCGAAACGACGGGCTACAGCGATGCCGAACTCGATGAGATGCATGCGTTTGATCTCTTCGACGAGGCCGATCAGCCAACGATCGAAGCCGCCATCGCCGAAGTGCGGGAAACCGGCTCGGTGATCGTCGAAGCCCCATTCTGCACCGCTGACGGCGAGTTGATTCCCCACGAGTTCACCGGCACACAGCTCACCGACGACCACGGCACCATTCAGGGGATCATCGGCATCGGCCGGGATATCTCCGACCGCACGGAGCGGCTCGATCGGCTCGAAACCCAGGAGCAAGCGTTCCGAAAGCTCCACCAGACAGCCGCGAAATCGGTTCCCTTCGAGGAGAAAGTCGCCGAACTGTTAGAGTTTGGTCGCGGTTACATGGGCGTCGAGCAGGGGTTTCTCACCAAAATCGACGGCGACACCCAAGAGATCGTCGTCGGGGTGGGCCCGAATCAACAGCTCAAAACGGGCGCCAGCGCGCCGTTTGCGGAATCATACTGTCGACACACCGTCGCGCCCGACCAGGCGGGGCCGCTGGTCGTCACCGATGCCGCCAACGACGGCTGGGAAGACGACCCCGCCTACGAACGGTTCGGCTTGGGGTGTTATGCCGGCGCGACGATCACGATCGACGGCGAGACGACCGGGACAATCTGTTTTGCCGACCGCGATCCTGCCGACAAGGAGTTTACCGAGATCCAAGAGACGTTCGTCGAACTGTTGACCGAGTGGGTGACCTACGAGATCGAACGGGCCGAACGAGAGGCCAAATACCGCCGGCTGACCGAGCGGATCTCCGATGCCTACTACGCGGTCGACACCGAGTTCACCGTGACCTACTGGAACGACGCGATCGCCGACCGATTGGACGTGCCACGCGAGGAAGTTATCGGTGAGAATCTCTGGGAGTACTTCCCCGAGATCACCGACACCGTCGTCGAAGAGCGGCTGCGAGAGGCAATGACCACCGGCAAGTCGACGACCTGTGAGTACTACTACGAGCCGGCGGACTACTGGACGGTTCTGCAGATCTATCCCGACGACGACGGGCTGGCGGTCATCTCGAAGGATATCACCGACCGCAAGGAGTACGAACGACGCCTCAAACGCTCAAACGAACGCCTCCAGGAGTTCGCTTACATCCTCTCCCATGACCTTCAGGAACCACTCCGGATGGTTTCCAGCTACGTCGATCTCCTCGAAAGTGAACTCGGCGACGATCTCGACGCAGACACCCAAGAGTACATGGAGTTCGCTGTCGACGGCGCCGAGCGAATGCGGGGGATGATCGACGGGCTGTTGGAGTACTCCCGGGTCGAAACCGAAGGCAAGGCGTTCGAATCCGTCGACGCCGAGGCCGTTGTCGACGGCGTTGTCGACGACCTCCAGTTGGCCATCGCGGAGGCCGACGCCGAGATCATCGTCGGTGATCTCCCGACGGTTGCCGCTGACTTCGATCAACTCGGTCAACTGTTCCAGAACCTCCTCACCAACGCGATCGATCACGGCGGCAAGGGAACGACCGTCGAGGTGACCGCCACTGAAACGACACAGGGCGTCGAGTTTGCCGTCAGCGACGACGGGCCCGGCATCCCGGCCGACCAGCAGGATGAGATCTTCGGGCTCTTCGACAAAGGTGGCGACAGCGACGGCACCGGGATCGGGTTGGCAGTCTGTGAGCGGATCGTCACCCGCCACGACGGCGAGATCCGTGTCGAGTCAACACCCGGCGACGGGACAACGTTCTACATCACGCTGCCTGACAGCTAACGTCGCGTGGCGTCGGCGGGCGTCTCTCGTCTGACGTGCTTATTTACGGATCGACACGGTGTGTCGGGTATGGAATCGCTCACGAGTGGCCTCACGACCGGCGGGCTGGCCCCGCTGTGGTTTCTGGCTATCGGCATCGCTGCCGGCGTCGTAGCCGCACTCGTGATGGATTGGCCAATGAGCCGCCAGCCCGAGGGCTTTACGCCGGCGTATATCGCTGCCGGCGTCCTGACCCGAACGCCGCCAACCGACGTTCGGTTTCGGACGGCAATGTTCGCCCACCATCTCGCTGGCGGGCTGGCCGGCCTGTTGTACGCGCTTGTCGCCCTCGGTGTTGACCGACTGACGCCGACGCTGCCGCCGACCGTTGGTGTCGGCCTGCCCGCGCATCTGGTCGGCGTGATCGTCGTTGTCGGCTTCATCTACGCCTTTTTTGCCCATCTCGTTCTTCCGCGGGCCGGCGGTCGCCCCTACGAGGAACAAGCAACGGCGGTTCGCGGCCAGTGGCTCCGCTCAGCCCTTGTCTATGGGCTGACGGTGCTGGTGGTCGTACCGGCGGTCGTGGTGTCGGTGAGTCCCTGAAATGCGTTAGACGACGCGGTTTTCAAAGTCGGTCTCGCCGTTTCGGTATCGTTCGATGTTGTCGGCGAGAATCTCGGCGGTGCGCTCGTAGTACCGCGGCGTGTGGCCGGCGTTGTGTGGCGTGATCGAGACGGTGTTGAACCCCCACAGCGGATGGTCTTCCGGTAGCGGCTCGGGATCGGTCACATCAAGCGCCGCGCCGGCGATCCGGTTGGCCTGCAGCGCGCTCACGAGGTCATCGGTGTCGACGACGCCACCGCGGGCGATGTTGACGAGGAACGCTTCGGTCGGCAGCGTCAACAGCGCCTCGCTGTCGATCAGCCCACGGGTCGTCTCTGTCAGCGGGCAGGCCAAGACGAGATAGTCGGTGCGAGCAAGGGCCGTATGCAGCTCGTCGAAGCCGAATACCTCGTCGGTTGGGCCTCCTTCTCGGGGGTGTAGCGAACACCGAGGGTTTCGACGCCGAAGGGATCGAGCCGGTCGACGACTGCTGAGCCGATCGCCCCAAGGCCGACGACTGTCACCGTACTGCCCTGTAGTTCGCGGGCGGGATACGACTGCCAGGTACGTTGCTCCTGTTGTCGTCGCGCTCGCGGGAAGCCACGCACGTGACTCAAGATCGCGCCGATGACGTACTCCGCAATATTCGGCCCATGAACTCCGGAGGCGTTTGTCACCGCGACATCGTTGGCCTCGAAGGTATCCAAGGGGAGGTGGTCGACGCCCGCGTAGACACCGGCGAAGAGATCGAGATTCTCGGCGGTCTCGATCAGCTCCGCATCGAGGTCGTAGCCGGTGACGATTGGTGCCGACGCCACAAGCTCGCGTTCCGCAGCCGGCGTGTCTGCGACGGCGATGTCGGTCTCCGGGAGTTCAGCCCGCAACGCTGTCGCGTAGTCGTTCGCCGACAGCCCGTGAATCTTCTGTCGCAACACGGCGATTGTTGGGGAGCCCATACCGGCGGTTCGGCTGTCTGCCACATTAAAATGTGCCACTCGCTGCTGGGCGGTTCCACACCCACACGTCTCATCAGCCGACACACATATTCTGTTGTGCGTGGAACGATTGCTATGGGTGCGCTCCGCCGTGACGACCGTGGGCAGTCTCGGCTCGGCGTCATCATCGTCGCTGTCCTCCTCTGTGGTGGGCTTCCGGCCGCGCTGTGGGCAAGCGGCGGCTGGCAAGGCCTGGCTCTCGTCGCCGTCGGTGTCACCGGTTGGCTGGGGGTTCGTCGGCTGCAATCCTCGCCTGCCGATGAAACCACCGACAGTAGTGCTTCGGCCGTCTGGAAGCTGATCCCGAGCCGACAGTATGGTGGTCGACACGCCGACTCCGGTGGATTAGCGCGTGGCGAACAAGAGGCTGCACTGGACGAGATCAACCAGCAGGCGGCCGACCAACACGAGGCCAACGCACCGGACCGCCGATCCTAACGCGACTCGGCTGTGCTGGCTTCCTCGATCGGCTCCTGAAACCCAACCCAGTTGCTGATCGTCCCTGTCTCGTCGGGGATGGGTGCGATGGCAACCCGGCTGTAAAATGGTGTGCCATCGGCGCGGTAGTTTTGCAACTCGGTAATCGCGGCTGTCCAGATCTCGGTCGCCTCTCGCAGCGTAGCGACCGGTTCGGCGGCCGTCTCGGGGCCTTGCAGACACCGGAGGTTCTCCCCCAGCACGTCTGCTTCGGCGTACCCGGTCAGCGACTCGAAGGCGTCGTTGACGTACCACACCGGATTGTCCTCGTAGGCTGGGCCGGTGATCACCATGCTGATCGGGGCGGTGTCCATCGCGGGCGTCGCCCACCCGATCGCCGGCTCGTCGCCACCGCCGTATGTTTCGGGCGCTGCGGCCGTTCGAATCTCACCAAGGGCCGCCGCCAGCGAGTCGGCAACGGCTGTCGATGGGATCGTCGGCCCGTCGTCGTCGACATGCCGCCGAAGTAGAGCCCCAATGTCCGCTGATTCAGCCATACCAGCGGTTGGCGACCGAGCCATGTAGGCGTTGAGATCCATCCTCGCGGCGGTGTCGTTTCGGAAAATAGCGGGCTGTTTCAGTGGGTTTAAGCCTCGATCAGGCCGGGTGACTGTATGGAACGCGTAGATGTCGCCATCGTCGGTGGCGGCCCGGCTGGGGCGGCCGCAGCCCACGCTGCCGCCGGTGAGGCTGCCGAGGCGGTCGTCCTCGAAAAGGGCGTCCCTCGAGCCGACCGCGACTTTCTTGGCCCGGATTCGACGGACGCCGCCGGGATTCTCGACTACTGGGTTGATCTCATGGGGATTCACCCTGATGAGTTTCCCGACGATGTCGTCTGCCAGGAACTCGACCGCGCGGAGTTTGTCGGCCCGACCGAGGCCTGCACGCTGACGAGCACCGGCATCGACTCCTCATACGACCACTTCGGCTATACCTTCCAACGCGCCCGCTTTGATGACTGGCTTCGGGAACGGGCTGAAGCCGCCGGCGCGAGCTACCGGGTCGGCGTGCGGGTCAGAGCTGTCGAGAGTACCCTCGATGCCGCCGGCGACGAGCCTCGCCACCGGGTCGTGGTCGCCGACGGCGAGGACATCGGTGCCGATGTCGTGATCCTTGCCGACGGGCCACAACGAACCGTCACAAACCAGGTGCTCGACAACTACCTCCCCGCCGACACGCCGGCCTCCGAGCGGTTGGCCGCCCCGAAAGCCAACCACATCGCCTACCAGGAGTACCGTCGGGTGCCCGACGCCGTCTTCGAGGAGCTCAAAACCGCGATCACCTTCTGGTGGGGGCATATGCCCGGCCACACCGCCTACCCGTGGGTGTTTCCCAACGACGACGGCGTCTGTCGGATCGGGCTAACGATGCCGATCGGGCTCGACATCGACGCGGTCGAAGATCGCGACGCCTACCCGCTACTCGAAGCTGACGACGAGACGATCCCAAACGGGGCAACCTACATCCGCCGCCTACTCGAACTGGAGTGGGGCGATGCGTACGATATCGAGGCGGACTTCCCGATCGTTGAGGATTGCGGCAAACGCGACGGCACCGAAACCTACAGCATCTCCTCGACACAGCCGATCGAATCACCAGTCGACGCCGGGATCGCCGTCGTCGGTGGGGCGATGGGAACCACGTCGGCCTTCCATGAGGGTGGCGACCACGTCGCCGTTCGAACTGGAAAGATCGCCGGCGAGTTGGCGGCGGCCGGTGAGTTGGCGGCGTACAACGACCGCTGGCGATCGGCGATCGGCGACGAGTTGCTTCGGAATGTGACGTTTGCGGAGTTGTGTCGGGACTACGGCCCGGACGACTGGGATCGCACGTTTAAATCGGTACGAGGGATGCTCACCGCCGAGGGCGTGAATCTCTTCGAGATGAACACGCTCCGCTCCGGGCTCTCAGGAGCGAAGATCCTCTATCAGTACAAAAAACAGAAACGCCGGCTGCGGAAGCAGGGATACACGCAGTTGACCGAGAACGACTACGTCTACTGAGCGACGTGGCGAATACGGTCGCTACGCGATGTGCTGTGACACGCGCTTGCGGGGACAACGTCGTCAAAAGATCCGATTAGACTTTCGCGGCCTTCTTCCGGGTGATGTAGCCGGCGACCCGGTTGCGGACACCCTTCGATTCGACGGTGGTGAGCTTGCTGACGTTTTCCTTGTTCGTCTCGAAATCCGTGTTGAACGCCTCCGGATAGTCCTCAAGCAGGGTGCGACCGAGCTGCTTGACGTACTTCGGTTTGATTGCCATACACGGGATTACCCGGAGCACCACTAAAACGATTCGTTCCGCGACAGTCGTCGTTCAGCACTCATCACCGGTCAGCGACCGCCAGTCGGTCGCCTCACTCAGGGCCTCAAAGGCCGCCCGCTCCTGGGGCCCCCGCATTTTTCAACTGTTTCCTCGAAGTATGCCAGTCGATCGAGCAGCGTTTCAGTGTCATAGCTCGGGACATCCAACCGCGAGGCGGCGACGGTCGCATCGATGACGGCCCCGAAACCGCGGTTGATCGTGTGTGGTCGTTCGGCGGCGACAGTCCCCGTGTCGGTTGGCCGAAGCTTCCACCGCTCCCACTCGGTGCCGCCATCTGTACCGGTTGCGACGGATTCGGCTGCAACGTCGACCCATGCGTCGGCACTCGGCAATACGGGATGTTCCTCCTCTCGGATCGTCACCGCAGCATCGACGAACGCTCGTGGGTCAGGGGTGAACTGGACGACACCACCGCCCTGCCGGTGAAAGTTGCGCTTGGTGCGGGTGTTGCCCCAGGTTGTCGCTTCGACCGGCTCGCCTGACTCGTCGGGGGCATGCAACCCAAGGGCAGCCATGTTCCAGCGGTCGTTCGGGCCGAGGGTGGCGACGATTGACTCGGTGACGCCGCGGAGCGCGACCGGCCAGTCGCTGGCGACGCCATCGTCGGGGTGCCCGCCGTCGCTGGTCATACAGACAGCCCACGTTCAAGCGCAATAAACAGCGCGGCGGCGGTCAGATCCGCCGTGGTGCCGGGGTTGTAGCCGGCGTCGACGAACTCCGCGGCGAGTTCCTCGGCGGCCGTGAGGTCGCCGTCGGTATCGACGCGCTCGGCGACTGCGGCGGCCCGCTGGGAGACCTTGCGCGCGGTTGCTGCATCGTGTGTTGTCGCCACGAGCGTATCCGGCTGCGCAGCCAGCAAGTCGAGAAAGAGTCGCGCCGTGCGATCGCCGACCGGCCCACTGTCGGCCAGCAATTTGTCGGCTGCTGTGAACGCGCGGTCGAAGCCGGTGACCCACTCGCGGGCGTTGCCATCAGGAACCCCCTCGGCGGGATCGGCCGCAAGTTCCATGATCTCACCCAGTGATAGCTCTCGCTCTCGGAGCGTCGACGCGGCCGCAGCGCCCCGGCGCACGTCAAGTGCGTCAGCCTCCGGCGGCAGGTCGCTGACGGCGACATCGACATGCTCGAAGGCCCGATAGAACTGCACCGCGTCGTCGACGGTCGTTGCCGCAACGATCTCGCTAACGCCGGCCGGTGAGAGATCGTCGGTTGCCGCAGCCCGAACGAGTGGCACGAGCAACAGCAGGCAGCCAAACTGCGTGTTGCCGCCCTGTTGGGCTGCCATGCCGGCGACCGCCACCTCGAAGGCGACGCCGACGGGATCGCCGGCTTCCGCCCGACGGAGCCCTCGGCTGCGCCGACCGCGCCGGCCATGAAGTGCTCAAATCGGAGCTCATCGAGATCGCGGTGGCGGTCGACATTCCCCGGCTTTGGGGTGCCACTGACTTCGAGCAGCAGGGCGAGTTGTGCGTTTTCGGCTGGGGTTCGGTCTCGGTCGGTGCCGGCCGCCGGCTGAGTATCGTCGCTCATGGGTTTGGCTCCGGGCTGTGCTGTGCAACGGCGTCGGCGACACGGCGCACTACCTGGCCGTCGGGATCGCGGCTCGGTCGCCCGACGCTGACGGCGTCGGCTCCGAAGCGACGATATTCGCGGACGCTGTCGGCGTCTCTGACCTCGTTGTTAGCGATAACAAACAACTCGGTTGCGTCGGCAACCGCACCGACGACGGGTTCGGCGTCCATCGCGTCGATATGGATCGCATCGCCACCGGCCGCCTCGATCGCTTCGGCGACCGCGACAAGATCAACGCCGTCGACGGCGGCTCTGACCTTGACGCTGACAGCTGCCCCTTCCTCGGCGGCGACGGCAACGTAGTTGGCCAGCCGGCTGCTGTCGGCCAACAGGGACTCGCCACAGCCGACCGCACAGAGTTCAGCCTGCCGACAGTGAGCATTGATCTCCAGGATCGCGTCGTAGTCGGTACAGATCGCTGCCGCCGCTCTGATCGGGTCGGCGGTCGTGGTTCTGACGTTGATGGCTGGGCGAATCGACGCGGTATCGGTGGCGACCGTCTGGAGTTGGTCGTCGATGAACGCCAGTGGATCAGCCGGGAGGAACTCCTCGCGATCGCGGGTGACAAGCTGGCGGGCGGCCTCGCGGGCGGGCTCATCAAGGGCGATCCCGCCGAGAAACGCCGCGCCAGCGTGATCGGCGGCAGCCAGTGCCCACTCGGCGTCGGCCTCGCCGCTCAGGCTGGCCAGCGCAAGCGGTGGCTCAAACACGCGCCAACGCCTCCTGGATCGCCGCGAACACGCGCTCGCTGTCGGCGACCGTTTCGATCGTGGTATCAGTGCGAACGACGGGGCGATCCAAATCGGTCTCGTCGTTGGTATCAAGCACGAAGGCGTCGACAAACGGGTAGGCGTCGGCGACACCCTGTGTACTCGGTTCCCGGCCGGTCGCGGCCATGAGATCAGCCGCTGGCCCTGAAAAGACACGATCCTCGATAAACGGCGAGACAGCGACGACATCGGTCTCGTCAAGTGCGGCTTCGATGCCGTCGAGGGCGAGCATTGGGCCGATACTCGTCACCGGGTTTGAGGACCGATGACGACCGGGTTGTCGAGGGCGTCAAGCACGTCGTCGGTTGGTTCAGCGTCGTCGGCTCCGCGGAACTCCACATCGTCGACAGCAACGTTGCCGCGGTGGCCGACCCAGTATGCTTGGAAATGCATCAGCCCCGAGTCGGTGTGGATGAGCGACGCGACCGGATCGTCACTCATCGGGAGCAGCGTCACCTCGACACCGAAGGCGTCAGCGAGGATCGCAGTTGTCTCGGTGAGCGAGTGCCCCTCGTCCAGCAGGCTCGTTCGCGTGATGTGAACCGCTCGATCGCGGTCACCGATCGTCATGAACTCCGCAATCCCCGAAAAGCGTCGCCAGCGAGCGATCTCGCGACCGGTGGTCTGCTTGTCGTCGGGCAGAAATTGCGGCCCGTCGTCGAGGCCGGCGGCGTCGGCTAGTCGGTGGAGTTCCGCGGTTGTCTCGTGGCTGTCGCCGTCGATCCCCCACCAGCGGTCGGTATCGAGCACCCCGCCCTCGTGGAACAGCACCGTATCGAGATCCGGACAGACGAGCAGCCCGCCGAGCTCGACATCATCGCCGGTGTTGCCGACGACGGTCACCTCGGCGGGATCGACGTGAGCTTTCGCGCCGGCCAGCAGCTTCGGCGTCCCCGTCCCGCCGGCGAGCAGCGTGCGCATACCTCCGGTTCGGCCCCAGTCCGTTTGTATCCGACGGCTCTTTGCCACCGCACACAAAGCCAGCCACATGAACGAGACGCGCCGAACACTGCTGTCGGCTTTCGCTGCGGGGCCGGCAACGGGCCCGGAACTCGCCGCGGAGTTGGGCGTTTCGCGGGCCGCCGTCTGGAAACAGGTCGACGCGCTGCGCGAGGCCGGCTTCGAGATCGAAAGCACACCGGACGGCTACGCCGTCACGAGCGTCCCGGCGTACGGCGCGGCCGCAATCGAGTATGAACTCGACGCGCCCTATACGGTCGAGTACCACGACTCGATCGGAAGCACGAACGATCGTGCCCGCGAGCTCGCGGCCGACGGCGACCGCGATATCGTCGTCGTTGCCGACGAACAAACTGGCGGTCGGGGACGACTTGAGCGCTCATGGGACTCGCCGCCTGGCGGGATCTGGGCCTCGGCGGTGCTCGATCCGACGTTGCCGGCCGCTCATGTCCCGCTGGTCACATTAGCCGCTGGCGTCGCTGTCGTCGACGCCTGCCGCGCCGTTGGTGTTGAGGCGACGCTCAAATGGCCCAACGACGTGCTCGTCGGCGACGACCCTGACAGCGACCGTGGCGGTCAGAAGCTCGCCGGCATTCTCACCGAGATGGAGGGGAAGCCGACCGCGTTTCCTGGCTCCTCGTGGGAATTGGACTCAACGCCAACATCGCACGCGAGGCGTTGCCGGACGGCGCGACCAGCCTCCAGGAACAGGGCGGCGACGTTGATCGTCGGGCAGTGATCCAGACGATCCTTGAATCGCTGTCGACGTTGGTAGCTGCCCCGGACACGATCATCGAGCAGTGGCGGGCCTACAGCAGCACGCTCGGCCGCGCGGTGCGTGTCGATACCGGCCGCGAGCAAATCGAGGGGAGGGCTGTCGACGTTCAGTTCCCTGGCGCGCTCGTCGTCGACACCGATAGCGGCGAAGAAGTCGTCCATGCCGGCGATTGTGAACATCTCCGGCCGGTCTAATCAGTTCAGAGGTAGCCGAGATCGCTGAGTCGGTCTTCGAGTTCGGGGTGATCTGCGACGGCCTCTTTGAGCGTTGAGACCTCCACCTTGCTGGCTTCCAGTATTTGGAGTGCCGAGCGCAGTTTGTAGTGTACCTCTTGGTCGTCGGTCTCCTCGATCACCGATTCAAGCAGCGTCTGCACCGTCTCCAGTGGATCTTCGCTCATGGTCTGTCTGGGGGCTGGATGAGTATAATCGGTCTGCTTCCGGCTCTCTGGACTGCCACAGGTGAGCCTTACTCGCCGTGGCGATAGGTTTCGATGATATCGTCGAGCACCATCGCCCGCGGGTCGGTCGCGGGATACTGCGTGTCGATCAGCTCGCGGGCGGTGTCGACCTCACCGCGGAGAGCAAACTGCCGGACGCGGGCGGCGACCTGATAGAATTCGCCGTCACCCTCGCCTTCCGGCTCCTCGCGACCCAGAGCGTGGTCGGGAAAGACCTCATCGCGGACGTCCTCGAAATCCAGCATTTCGGGTTCGTAGTCGTCAATCTCGGAGAGGACGTACTCGACGGCAAACCGCTGGAACTCCGATTTACTGGAAAACTGGTCGCCGGAGACCAGCTCCTCGACCCGATCCATCACCGTCTCGGAGAACCTGACTGTGGATTTGACCATTTGTCTTCGGTGTTGGGTGGCAGCTACGTAAGCCTATCCCAGCGTCAGACGCCCGTCAGCCGCCGATGTGGCGGGATAGACTCCAAGCAGTTCAGGCGAGCAGCCGACGATCAGTCCCGCCGATCGCGGACGACATCGAGGGCCTTCCCCGGTGCGCCGAGGGCGTTGAACCCGACGCCGACAAGCACAAACAGGGTATAGAGGCCGAGCGTCGACAGAAAGATGATCACCATGGCGAGGATCGCCAGCCAGTCATTCTGGAGCCAATAAAACGCCCCGAGGGTCATGACGGTGCCGTACAACAAGACTAGATATGGTCCCAGCCGCGGGCGTGGCCGCGGCGGCGCTTCCGGCGGATATAGCGTTCGAGGTCGGCTTTGAGGGCTGGCTTGTCGACGGTTCGATCCTCGATATCGGCCTCGAAGTCGTCGAACTCCGCGCGAAGCTCCGCAAGACGGGCGTCGAGATCGCTGATATCCGGGGCCCCCTCCGGCTCGACGTGACCGCCGTCGCTGGCGGTCGTTTCGTCGGCACCGGGGGTGTCGCCGCCACCTGCCCCATCGTCAGCGATCGACTCCTCGGCGGTTCGCTCAGGCGACATGTATCCGACACCTCGGTTGCCGGGGTGTTGTAACTGCCGATCCGGAACCGCGATCGGCTGGTGGGTGCTGTCTCAGGTCGGTGTCGCCACGCTGTCGACGCCGGCCAGTACCGCGTTGATGATCGCACCCAGAATGACGATATTCGCTGCGAGATAGAGCCACGTCACCAGCAACAGAATGCCGCCGATAACCCCATACGCCGTATACTGGGTTGCACTGGCGGCATAGAGCTGAAAGCCGGCCTGCAGCAGTGTCCAGCCCACAGCCGCAAAGAGTGTTCCCGGGAGGGCGTCTCGGATCGGTATCGGGGGATTCGGGAACTGCCGGTAGACCGGCACCAAGAGCAGCGTCAACACGGCAGGGAGGCCGAGGACGCCGACCACCCGACTGCCTGTGTCGAGCGGCAGCGCGGCCAACACGACCGCAAGCACGACCATGATCCCGATGCCGCCGCCGATCCCGACGAGAACCAAGCTCGCATCCCGGAGCTGGCCGCCGAGACTCGCGGTGTCGCCTTGGCCGTACACGGTCAGAAAGGCGGTATCGAGCGCGCGAAAGACTTTGAGCGTACTCCAGGCGAGGACAGCGAGCCCAACGATGGTCGCGCTGCCGGCTCCAGGCGCGTTCGCAATCGCTCCTGCGACGGCTTCCTGGCCGGCTGGTGTGAGAAACCCACTGGTCAGGGTGACGAGCCGTTCGGCGACGCTCGCGCCGCCGACGCTTGTCGCCACGACGAGCAACAACAGGAGCGCGGGCAACAACGAGACAAAGGCATAGTAGGCGACCGCGGCGGCCAGAAACGTGATCTCCCTGTCTCTGGCCGTCGCCACGACCGCTTTTGTTGTCGCCACGATCGTCCGGGTTCGCGCGTTCACGACCGTCCGTTATCGTGGATCGCCGAAAAGGGGTTGGTGTGTTGACTCAGCGGGTGATCTCTCGCGGCTCAGTTGTCGGCGTCGGGAGCCGCCGCTTCCCGGATCTCTGTGACATCCGCGTCGGTTTTGAACGCCGTCCCGCTGTATTGGGCAGGGGTCGCCTCGTAGCCGGCGGCTCGCAGATCCTCAAGAAAGTCGTCCATCGCGTTGGCCGGGACGCCCCACTGCTTGCAGAGGCGGTGTTGGTCGTAATGGGTCGGTGTATCGAGTTCGTCCGCGACCGTCGCCAGCAGTTTGTCAGCCTGTTTTCGTTCGCCCAATTCTGGGCTGAGTTGCTGACGAACCAGTTCGGTAAACTCGCTGTCGGCGACCCCGCCGAGCCAGATCGGGCCGGCGGTGACGACGCGATTGCTCCCACAGTTCCGACAGGTCTCGGGCACCGACTCGGGATACCAGCCGAACTCATGCTCGCGGGCGAGACAGTCCTCGCAGTGGTGGACAAACCCCAGCGATTCGAGCAGGTCGTCGGCACGGCTCGCGCTGTGGTCGAGTTCCAAATACGTGCGGGCGTAGTGGCGGCTGACATGGGAGCAGATCGGTTCGGCGGCGACATCGTAGCGGGCGGCCGTCCGAACTAACGCGGAGATGAGCGTTCGCAGCCCCATCTCAGGGTGGTAGTCGGTGTTGCGCGGCACCGCGCTGTACTTGCGTTTCCCGCTATTGAGATGCGCGCCACAGATCGGTGCGGTGTCGGTCGCCGTCACACAGACCATATTGCGGGTTTGAGCGAAGGCAGCGTCAGCGAAGGGGATCGGCGTGCCGAAGGGATCGAGATCAACGATATCGAACATCTCCTCATGCAGGAGGGCGTTGACATTGCGCTCAACAACCGCACCGTCGAGATCGTTGTGAGCGAGGTTTTGTCTGGCGAGGGCGACGGCCTCGCTGTCGGTGTCACAGCAGGTCACGTCGTACCCTTCGTTTGCGGCTCGCACGCCACGAATCCCGGAGGCAGCCATCCCATCGAGATAGGTGGCAACACGGGGTTCCCGCTCCTGGTAGGCCCGCAGCACGGCGACCGTGATATCCCGATTGAGCTCCATCGTCGGGTTGAAGAACACGCCGTCGCCGCTGCCCTCCCGGGTGCCGTCTCGTGGCTGCTCGACGTCGATCTCGACGCCGCCCTCGCTGAGTTCCATAGCGACCGTGGGTGCCGCCGCCGGAAAAAGGACACCGAACCTGATTAGGCCCGGTGTCCTGTAAGCCCGCTGTGAGCGAGGTCGACGACTGGCGGGCGGCACTCGATGCGGCCGGTGAGCTACAGCCGGCGATCGTTACCGCCATCCTCTCGGCCCACGGCGACCGCGGCGGCAAAGCCATCGACGCGGTGGCTGAACAACGGGTGAAGCGGTACCGCGATTTTACCGTCGTCGTCGGCTACGAATCCGAATACGTGATCGAAGACGGCGGCTGCACCTGCAAGGACAGCCAGTACAATCTCGACGCGGATGAACAGTGCTGGCACGCCCTGGCCGTCGAGATCGCCGAGCGAATCGATGCGATTGATCACCACGATATGTGGTACTCTGACGTACGAGACTTCATGTAGGTCGCGGCGACTTCACCGCGGATCTGTCGTCAACACATAGCCAAACAGCGGCCCGAAGGCGGCGACTAACGCGGCGGCGACAAGCGGCTCAGATGGCCCGGCCGTGACTCCGGCGATGACAACCAAGCCGGCAGCCACGCCGAGGCCACCGAGCAATGTGTTTCGGCGTCGCTGCTGTGTCGGCTGTACACCGCCGACGTAGAACAGCCAGCCGGCGAGGAAGACCAACAGCGCGCTGATCGCCGCCGGGCCGGTGGCGGCGACCGTTCCGATAGCAAGCAGCCCGGCCGCACCGAGCGTTGTTATGACAACGACAACACGCGGCTTGAGGCTCGCTGGTGGGGTGCCGTAGCTGCTGGCGTAGCCCGCAACCGGCAGAAAGACGACGAGTGCCAACAGCCAGCCGAACACGACCGTGTCGATGGTTGGTGGCTGTTGGCGAACGATCCCGCCCCAGACGACAAGTGATGCACCGCTGGCGATGATCGTAAGGAATCGCGGCGGTAAGACGCCCGTCGGCGAGTCGCTGGTGCGTACCGCGTAGGCCCCGAAGGGGTACCAGCAGACAACGGTGGCGACGATCGCTGCGGCCGGATCGCCAAGTGAAAAAAGGACGAATCCACCGATCCCGCCCCCGAGGATTCCCCCGGCGATCAGGGCCAACTCGGGCGCATACCGGTTCATACAGCCACCTCGCGGCGGGTGCCAAAGAGTCACGCGGTTCTCGATCCCGGCAGCGGAAGCGTTTAGACGGGGGATTCGCTACGACGGTGTATGGCGAACTGTCCACTGGCGGAGGACTGTCCAAGCTTCTCCGAGCGGATGCAAGGCATGGGGTGTCAACACTACGAGGAGAACCGCGGCGGCGCGGAGTGGTGCCAACACTACGGGATGCCGATCACCGAACTCAAACAGCAGCCGGTCACCCCCGGCGAGGAGGTTATCGTCGACATCGACGATATCCACGAAAGCGGGGCCGGCGTCGGCAGCACCGAGGATGGGTTTATCGTGTTTGTCGATGGGTTGCTGCCGCCGGCTCGGGCGAAGGTGCGGATCGATCGCGTCAAAGGCAGTCACGCCCGCGCAAAGAAGATCGTCGAACGGCTCCCACTGGAAGCCGACGAGGAATCCGAGGAAGACGCCGATGCCGACTTGGACGATGAGGAGACCGACGATGCGGATACCGCCGCCGACACCGGTGACGACGACGGCGATACCGAGGAATCAGCCGATGAGGAGGGAGACACGGACGACAGCGACGACAGTCCAGATCGTCCCGACCGCGACCGCCTCGGTAGCCGCGAGAACTTCTGGGGTGGCTGAGGTCGGTCACCGAGCGATGCCGCCGTGGACAACGAAGTCTGTAGCTTTTTGCAGTTCCCCGACAATACGTGAGCAATGACCGACAGCGATGGCACGCCAACCGCAACGCCACCGGACGAGGACGGCGCGTCACTCGATGTGGCCGCACTCCTCGATCGGATCGGGTTCGATCCCGAGACCAATGTGTTGACCCAGCGGCAAGCCGAGGTACTCGCGCTCCGGGAACACGGCCTCCGCCAGCGGGATATCGCCGACCGACTCGGCACCTCCCGGGCCAACGTCTCAAACATCGAGAGCAGTGCGCGCGAAAATGTTCAGAAGGCGACCGAGACGGTCGGGTTTGCCGAAGCGTTGTCGGCACCGGTTCGCGTCGAAATCCCCGCCGAGACGGATCTCTATGATGTGCCGAATCTGATCTTTGATGCGGCCGACGAGGCGAACGTGAAGGTTACCTACACCGCCCCCGATCTGATGAAATTGATCAGCGATGAGGCCTCCGCGGCGATCAAAGGCCGCAACGTCAGAACCCGGCTGTTCGTTAGTGTCACTTCGGAGGGCGCGATTCGCGTCCGACAGGCAACGCACTAGCTGTCGGTATTTTGGTTTCCGTCGGCCTCCCAGGTTTCGATCCGTCCGGCGTCGATATCCTCGACACAGCCACGGCAGTCGACGTGCTCGGCGTCGAAACAGGCAGGGCGGCCCTCGCTGTCGATCGTGGCGGCGCGCTTCACTGCATGGCGGCGACACACGAGTTGCGCACGGCCGACATCGTCGGTCGGCAACGCTGCGATCGCGTCGTCGTCACCCCCGACTTTCCCTTCGCTGAAGGCAGCGCGAGTGCGTTCGACGTTCCGGCCGACTGCGCGGAGCCGCTCCCGCAGGAACGCTTCAAGCCGCTCGTCCATGGTCGGTTTTCGACGGCAGTCGGTATAGGCTCGTTGCTGGCGGCCCGCAGGGATGGGTCGAAGCAGGGTCATCGAGGAGGTCGATGCGCTGTCGTTCGTCCTCGCCGCCTGCTGTCGAATTTCACTTTCAGCCTGCTCCCCATATCTTTTATACGATGCAGCATCAATCGACGTATGTCTCCCATTGAAAACACCGCGGAGGCAACCACTATGACCGAATTGCGAACACACGCAGCCGAGATTGCGGAACAGTTCTCAGACCACGTCGAGGTCACCGAAGACGAGGTCGAATCCAAGCTCCAACAGCTCGTCGAGGAGTACCAAGTCCCCCTCGATGAGGCCACCCGGAGTGTCAGAAACAGCTACCTCGAAGAGGCCGGCTTGGAGCGCGACGAGATCAGCCAGGGCGGCAGCGACCAAGTGCTGGTCAACGAGATCGACCAAGACGAGCAGTGGGTCGACCTCCGCGTCAAACTGGTCGACCTCTGGGATCCCCGCAGCGACTCCATCTCCCAGGTCGGTTTGCTGGGCGACGAATCGGGGACGATCAAGTTCGTCGCGTTCAAAACCTCCGAACTGGAGAAACTGGCGGAAGGCCAGAGTTACGAGCTCTCGAATGTCGTCACCGACGAGTACGAGGGCACATACTCGGTCAAACTCAACCGCACGACGACGATCACCGAGATCGACGAGGAAATCGAGGTCGGCGACAACAGCGACACCGTCGAGGGTGCGTTGGTGGATGTCCAGTCTGGCAGCGGGCTCATCAAACGTTGTCCCGAGGACGACTGTACGCGCGTTCTCCAGAACGGCCGGTGTGCCGAACACGGCGAGGTCGACGGCGAGTTCGACCTCCGCATCAAAGCCGTGCTTGATGACGGCCAGACGGTACAAGACGTGATCTTCAACCGCGAGGCGACCGAGGAGCTCACTGGTATTGAGCTGGACGAAGCCAAACAGCTTGCTAAGGACGCTCTCGATACGACCGTCGTTGCCGACGAGATGCGTGCCGACATCCTCGGCCGGTATTACACCGTCACAGGGCCGACGCTTGGCCGCTACGTGCTGGCCAACGAGTTCGACCAACACGACGGGCCAGCGGATGCCGAGAGCGTGCTGATCAAAGCGAGGTCGATCTAACATGAGCGAAAGTGAATCCGAATCCGTCAGCCGCGAGGTCGCACAGCGTGTGTTCGCCGCCGAGTTCAACGACGCCAGCTACACATTCAAGGAAAGCGACGACGACCGCGCGCCGGTCTATCTGCTGTTGCCGACCGGCGAGCGCGCCAACCGGATCTTCGTCGTCGGCACCCTCACCGAAACCGAGGATGTCGGCGAAGACAACGAGTACTGGCGCGGCCGGATCGTCGATCCGACGGGGACGTTCTTCGTCTACGCCGGTCAGTATCAGCCCGACGCCGCAAGCGCGTTGCGAGAGCTTGAACCGCCGGCTTACGTTGCGGTCGTCGGCAAGCCCCGCACCTACGAAACTGACGAAGGCGATATCAACGTCTCCGTTCGTCCCGAGTCAATCACCGAGGTTGACGCCGCAACCCGGGATCAGTGGGTTGTCGAAACCGCTGACCGAACACTCGACCGGATCGACGCCTTCGATGCGGCTGGCAACGAGTACGCCCGCATGGCGGGCGATGAGTACGGCGATGCTGTCGCAAAATACACTGAGACCGTCGTCGAAGGGCTGGAAAGTCTCGAAACAACGGATGAACTCGATGCGGATGTGGCTGCCGACACCGACGGTGATACTGCGAATGCGACCGACGATGACGCCGAGGGCGACGCCGTCGATACGGCTGACCCGAGCCCGCAACCGTAACTGTCCTCGTAGCTGTTAGCGATCCGTTTTTACCCTCGTTTATTGTGGGTTCCGCGTCGACACGCCGTATCTGTGCTGCGTCTGACGAATCATTAAGTATTCGCGCCTGCCATATGTGGACAACTGAGCGCACACCATGGGAAACAAAAACAAGACCATTTCCTTCCGTGTCAACGAGGATTCCTTCGAGAAACTGCGGGAGATCGCCGAACAGCGTGACATCTCGCTGTCGGCCGTCTTCCGGGAGTACGTCGAAACCCTCGTCGCCCACGATGGCCAAGTCGAGGTCGTCCCCGAAGCGCGCATCGACGACGCCGACGACACCGATGCGTTCCCGCCGAAAGTTGAGGTGCCGAAAAGCTTCGTCCGCGAACACGAACGGCTCGAACTTGAGGCCGACCACCTCCGCGAACAGCTCGAAGAGCACAAACAGTACGTGACGTATCTCCACGACCGGCTTGATGAGCAAACCGAAGACGAAGAGGAGGTCGTCCGGCTGGAAGATCTCGATTCAGAGGTCGACACGGGCGAGGAAGACGAACCGACCTTCCGACTCGGGTAAGTTACCCTGTCAGATCACGTTTTGCGGTGCGAATCGCTTCGCTCCGGCCTGTGTCTTCGATGTCGGCGAGTGCCTCGGCGGCCTCCAGCGTGCGGACTGACTGGTCGAGAAATGAGAGGATATCCCCGGAGTACGCATACAGCATGTAGTCGTCGCCCATTACATCGACGATAGCGTCGGGCCCGAATCCTTGCGCGCGAAGCTCCAGCAGGTAGTCGATGAATTTCCGTTCGGCACAGCCACAGTAGGGGTGAGACTCACAGCTACAGTCGAGGAAATCCTCCGAGAAATCGAGGACGCGATCACGAGTCGTGCTGTCGAGTTTGGCGAGGCTATCGCCGGTAAACAGCATATCAAGCGTTGCCCCGGCAAACGCGCTTTTCGGGAAACTGGTGTCCAACTGCGAGGCGAGTTGGCGATGGTTTTTGACGTAGATCTTGTCCGTGATGGCCACAGCTACCTGCCCGTAACGGCGGCGACGACAAAAGCGTCGCGCTCGGCGGCCAGCGGTTGGATGCCAGGCGTTCCCGCGGAGTCCCCGAGTCGTAACGTATATCTTCCCGAACGGAATACGATGGAATGCGTGTCCGGGGTAGGGTAGTGGACTATCCTTCAGCCTTGTGGAGGCTGAGACGCGGGTTCGATTCTCGCCCCTGGACCTTCTCCGAACTTCTCTCCTTGTGAGCGTGTGCTCCGTATGGAGCACCGCGAACAGAACGCTGTGAGGAGAAGGTTCAACGAAAGAGAATCGAAGCAGGGAGTGGAGTGAGCGATACCGAGCGGAACGACCGAGGTTCGATTCTCGCCCCTGGACCTTTTGCTCCGAGAACTTACGCGAGGAGCTACAAGTCCATCTGAAGAGATCGAACCCTGCCAGTCGCGCGCAGCGTCAGCGAGCACGTCTGGCTTCGGTTCGATTCTCGC
Organism: Halonotius sp. GCM10025705; assembly: GCF_042662885.1. Taxonomy (NCBI): domain Archaea; kingdom Methanobacteriati; phylum Methanobacteriota; class Halobacteria; order Halobacteriales; family Haloferacaceae; genus Halonotius; species Halonotius sp. GCM10025705. The sequence continues at coordinate 884,818 of NZ_JBHSZD010000001.1, forward strand.
CCCTGGATCTTTCTGCTCTAATTTGTGATCCCAATAGCTTTGAGCGTGCTGTCGATATACTGGTCAATGACGCCTCGCGGCCGCCGACTGCTCGCCGTCGCACTCCTCGTTGGGCTGTTGGCCGGTCTCTCAGTGTGGCATGGCACGCTTGTGCCACATGCGGCAGACGGGCGATATCCCGGTCCCGAAGCTATCGCAACCGGTGGTGATGCCCTCGTCGGTGACACGGTGACGGTGTGGGGAACGGTCGTTGCAACTGATCCTGTCATCATCGAAGCCGAACCACGTGGGCAACGTGTTCGATTCACGCTAACCGGTGAGCCGGTGGCTGACGCATCGATCGGGGCTGAAATTGGTGCTCACGGAACGTTGCAGTCGCCTGACACTGTTGCAGTCGACCGGGCCCTTCTCCAAGCGTCATGGGAACTGCGGTATCTCTACATCATTTCATTCGTCGCCGGACTGTGGGTACTCGGCCGATTTCTCCGTGGCTGGTACCTCGACGGCCCAACGCTCTCTTTTCGGCCGCGATCACAAGACGACTGATATGGGCACCGCAATCGACACTATCCACTACTGAAACATGATGAGCAACCATTATATAGTCGCCCAGTAACGTACCGCTATGACCCAGCGGGCGATCGTCGTCGATGACTCCTCGTTTCAGCGAAATATCGTCTCGAATACGATCGGGAACTGGTTTGATGTCGTCGGGACGGCGAAAAACGGGAAGGAGGCCATCGAGGTCTTTGAGGCGAAGCGCCCGGATGTCATCACCATGGATATCATGATGCCGGAGCTCAACGGCATCGAATCCCTCCGCCGAATCAAATCTCGCTCCCCAGAAACGACGATTGTGATGGTGACGAGCGTCTCCCAAAACGAGAAGATGCGAGAGGCTGCCCGCGCCGGTGCCGACGGCTATGTGACAAAACCGGTCGACACCGAAGCCCTCCGTGAAGAGTTCGACGACGTGCTTGATTTCCCGGTGACCCGCTAATCCACCTCGTTATCGCAGTGCTGCGACCAGCTTTTCCATCCCCGCGAGGCCCTTTTCGACGCCTGTTCTGAGGAGCGACCCGCTCTTGAGTGTCCCAAATCTGGCATAGGAAGCCGTCTGTAGTGTGCCTGCCTTCGCGTAGTAGCCGCTTTTTCTGGCTGCACCGATCGCGTAATGTTTGGCCGCCATCGGCACCGGCGCCCGTCGTCCCTGCACCGCCGTTGAGCCGTTGCGGATCGCCGTGAGCACATCCTCGCGTGTAACCGCCTCGCGATCGACTTCCGGGATCGTGATCTCTGTGTACGCTCGCCCGACGTACGGCAGCGTGTGGGCGTCGCTGGCGGCGACAGTCGGGTAGCCGTAGGCCTCGGCGTACCGCCGAGCGCGTTGGTTCTTGTAGCCGGTAAACAGCCAAGCGTTGAACGTCTCGATCGCGTCCACATCGGGGATGTTCTTCTTGCGGACGCCGTGGCGGGTTCGCTGGAATGGATGGGGGACGATGGCGACGCCGCCGTGGTCGCGGATCCACGCGACCGTTTCATCGTACGGCGCACGGCGTGGCGGCATCTCATCGACGCCGATCGCAAGCAGGTGGCCGTGGGCGGTTGACACCTCAACGCCGGGGATCCCGATAAGTCCGTAGTCGGCTGCGAGAGCGGCCGCACGTTTGGATTCGTGGATCACGTCGTGGTCGGTGATGACGACGCCGTCGAGCCCGATGTCGGCGGCGTGTTCGAGGATGAGGTCGACCGGCTCGTGGCCATCGTAGGAGCCCTCCGAGTGGACGTGAAAATCGAGCTGGAGGGTTGACATACGATTCAAAACGCCCTACACGAACAAAAAGCTCGGCACTCGGCGTCGATCACACCGTCGCCGCCAGCCGCTTGCCAACGTCGACGCCACACCACAGGGCCTCGTGAGCCCGTGGCTCGCCGACAACCCAGTCGCCGGCGACATAGAGACCGTGTGCCTCCAGCGGCTCGACGGCTTCGCTGTCGACGCCAGCATCCGGGACGGCGTATCGCCAGCCCTGATCGTCGACCCAGTCCGGTTCCGTGAGGCGGTCGTCATCGAGGAGCCTGGCGGCCTTCGCAGCAACCTCGCTTGCGGCGTCGTCGACCGGCTTATCGTAGTTTGCTGTCGACCAGTCGGGCGCCATCTGGACGACCAGTAGTTCCTCGCCGTCCGGTATGTGGCCGGGTTTGCAGGATTCCCGGGCCAGCCAGCCAATGTCGTGGTCGCGGTCGTCGTTGACCAAGGCATAGTATGGGCGATCGATCTCGAAGGGGTAGTGCAACAGCAGCGATCGAATCGTCCGATACGGCACCTGATCGACGGCATCGATGGCCGCGGCGAGGTCGCCGTCGCCATCGACGAGTTCGGTCGCCCGCAGGAGGTCGGCCGTCTGGGGGCCGGCGGTGTCAACACGACCGCATCAAACGGGCCGTGGGTTGCTCCGTCCGTATCACTCACTGTCCAGCCTGAGTCGCCTTCTTCGAGTGCGTCGACGCGGGTTTCTTTGTTGATCTCAGCATCGGTGCGGCCAAACAGTCGCTTGGCGAGTTGGGTGATCCCGGCCTCCCACGTCCATTTGTGTGACTCTGGCCGCTGGCTTTCCGAGATCGTGCCCTCGCCGTCGAAGGGCCACACCGGTGCGTCGATGTCGACGAGGCCGTCGGCCCCAAGCGACTTCAGCAGCTCACGGGTTCGCTCGTCGCTGTCTTTGATATAGTTCGCGCCGTGGTCGTACCGGCAGCCGTCTCGGCGACGGGTCGCGGCGCGGCCGCCGACGCCGCGGCTCTTTTCGAGCACCGTAACCGACACCGGCTCGTCGCTGAGTGCGTCGGCCATCCCCGCCGCGGCGAGTCCGGCACCCACGATACAGAGGCGACTCTCGTCGTCTGTGGACATACAGACCGATAGCGCGCCAGCCGGTAAAACCTCTCGTCGGCTGCCGTCTCAGCGATCGAATGAATCCCCCGCTTTCAGCTTCCGAACCCGCGTTGCCAACGCCCACAACAGCGGCAGTACCGTCAGGACGACCGCAGCCCACCCCGCCAGTTGAAACGCCGTTGCCTCCAGTGCGATCGGTGTCTCGCGGGCCAGCGGGATCGCTGTATGGTGTGGCTCACCGACAATGGGGATAAAGTAGTCAACCGTGAGGTCGACTGTGTACCACAGTACCGCGAGGCTGACCGCCCGAACCGGAAAGTCGGTTATTCGGTGGAGGACGAACGCTTGGACGACCATGGCGAGATGGCTGACGAGGAGGAAGGCATACAGCGGGAGCGGTGTGAACGCGAGGAACTCCTCGGCGAAGACAACCAACACCCACGGCGTCCACAAGCCGAGTTTGATGTTGCCAAAAAAGGCCAATGTCGTCAGCGTGTCGTTGGCTCGCCCAACAGCCCACAGCGCGAACGCACCCGCGATAAATAGCGTTGCCATCGGGCTGTCAGGGACAAAGAGCCACATTTCTGTGGGCGTCGCGGCAAATTGAGCGCGGTAGTACCAGAACCCAAAGGCGGTGCCCGCGAGGTTGATGGCGACAACGAGCCAGACGAGCCGGAAGCCGAGATTCCTGGGTGGTTGGCACCGGCGACAGCCACCACGGCAGGTCATCACGAGCGGGCAGTGACTGTCGATCACGCAGCAGCCGGGACATACCGGCGGTGCGCCGGCGAGTTCAATAAGTGACGCGATGCCGCTCAGGCACCGGTCTTCTCGACGTGGTACCACGTGCCGTCCCAGCTGACGGCGTACTCAAGGATTGATTTGAGCATGAGGACGCCAAAAACCGGGTAGACAAACGGTGCGATGAGCGTAATCGAGACAACCGAGTCGATGTCGCCGGCTCGGGTGTCCGCCCAGCCGACGCCGGCGGCGATAAGCGCGGTCGCGAAAATCGGGAGAAGATAAAACAGCGTGGCATCGAACAGCACCAACACCGAGAGCTTCGAGAGCAACACCAACAGGAAGATGCTGCCGCCGATGCTCGTGATCATCCGCGACATCGAGATCCAGCGGCGGTGTCGAATCCCGTCGGTGAGCCGCCCCATCAGCGTCGCATGCAGCACTTCGACCTGTCCAATGCGCCATCGTTTGCGCTGTCCCCAGAAGTCTGTGAGCGTGTGTGGGGCCTCCATCAGGCTCGTGTAGTTTCGGGCCTGTCGTACCGACAGATCATGGCGGTAGCATTTGTGGGCGAAAGCAAGGTCTTCGGTCAGCAGATCGTCGTAGCCGCCGACTGTTTCGTACGCTTCTCGGGTAAAGACCGTCGACGAACTCCGGCAGTTGCGGAACCCGGTCAACTCAACCAGCTTGTAGCTGGCGTGGAACGTCACGCGCTCACAGTAGGCCAACGTCTCGACGAAGCCGGTTGGCTCGGGGATCCGACGACCCTGGAATACGTCGTGGCCCTCGATGTGGAGTGCGCCCATGCCGCTGGCAAGGAACGAGTCGTCAACGACCTCGTCGGCGTCGAAGACGGCGAAGGCGTCGCTTTCAGCCCGTTCAACGACTGTTTGGATCGCGCCGGCTTTCGAGCCCGGATGCTCGTTGATCATCACCGACACGGTATCGTCGGTCATGGATCTGGCAGCCGTGATCGTCGCTTCGTCGTCGGGTTCGCAGGCGATAACGATCTCACGATTCTCGTAGGTCGACGCTCGCAGGCTGTCGACGCTCCGATGGAGGACATTCGCGTCTCGATAGACCGGAATAATCGCCGTCAGCTTCGGGCCGTCGGTGAGTTCGGCGACATTGGTCGCAGGCGTCGAGACTTCGTGGATTAACAACAGCCCGCTAAACAGGAGAAAGCCGGTAAAGACGAGGCTGGCCGAGATGGCATCGAGCCAGACGATTTCGAGAGAGAGCCACAGCAGCTCGACGGTGAGCACCTGCTGTTGGATCCCCTGATAGAGGCCGAAAAGCACCAACAGCAGGGCGGTTCCGGCCCACCCGATCGTTTCAAACGCACGTTGGAGATGGGCTCTCATAGCGGGGTAGTGATCAAACATGCTGTCGCTATCAAGTAAAAGCCCTCGAAAACGACCCGCAGCGTCGATCATACCCAACATTTGGCATGGGAGGCATCCACAGTCGAGACTGTCGATCAGTTTTGTGTTCATTTCAGGGTCAACGGTTTAGTTCCCAGCCGACAGATGAGACGTATGACAGCCACAGCACTCCCACAGTTGGAGGCCCCATGAGCGAGTCAGCCCATTCCCGTGGTCGGAGACGCCCGAACGCACGAGCCCAGCAGTCGCTTCGCCGTCCGACGCGGGAAGCGTACTCGATCCGTACCATCGAGTTCGACAGCGACGGCGAGACCTGTGTCGGGACGCTGTACCTGCCCGCCGACATCGACACGCCACCGGTTGTGGTGATGGCACCTGGGCTCGGCATGTGGCGATCCTTTGTCCTCCCCGCGGTCGCCGAGCGGTTTGCGGCTGCTGGCTTCGCTGCCTTCGTCTTTGATTTCCGCCATCACGGTGACAGCGAGGGTAAGCCACGGGGGCTCGCCGATCCACAAAAACAGATCGCCGACTACGAGGCTGCGATCGAAGCGATGATTGACACCGACGCTGTCGACAGCAATCGGCTCATCCTCTGGGGCTACTCCTTTTCCGGTGGTCACGTCCTCTCGGTCGCTGCCGATGACTTCCGCGTCGCCGGCGTGATCGCAACGGCTCCCTTCGTTGATGGCCGGCAGGAACTCCGTCGCTCGCTGCGACAGCCCAAACAGTTCCTGCAATCGACGGTGGCTGGCCTGCGGGACGCAGTCGGCGCAAAGATCGGTCGAGGACACGAGGTGCGACTCGTTGACGACCCCGGCGAGTTCGCGGTGCTAACCGCTCCGGGCGCGAAGCGGGCGATCCTCGATGCCGTCGACCGCGATTCCGATTGGGTCAATCGGCTGCCGGCACGGATTTTTCTCGCGCTGCCATCATATCGACCGATCACGACCGCCGACGAAATTCGCTGTCCCACGCTCGTTATTGGAGGCAGTCGGGATCAGATCGTTCCCGCCGAAGGCCCCGAAGCCGTGGCCGACCGCATCCCAGAATCGACGTATATCGAACTCCCGGCCGACCACATGAGCGTCTTCGATGCGGACTTCGAGACCGTTGTCGGTCACCAACTCACCTTCCTCCGGGCGACAGTCGACCACCGGCAGTGATCGTGCGGTGACCGGCTGTCGCCGTCGACAGCGACAACCGACAACCCTTAGCAACCGCCGCCCGCAGGCCTCCCTATGACCGCAGACGCCGACCGCGTGGCCGCCCTCGCCGAGCGCGTCGAGGCCGGCGAGCTCCGCCTTCATGAACTGACTGACCACACTGATTCCGACACCGCTGCCGCCGTTCGCCGGCAGGTCGTTGAAACCGCTGCCGACGCCGACTGTGAGGCCATCGGCGACTACGGCTTCCCGGCGGCGGTCGCCGAACCAAACATCGAGAACATGATCGGCACTGTACAGGTGCCGCTGGGCGTCGTCGGCCCGGTCGATATCAACGGGGCCGCACTGGACGACGAACGCTATCTCCCGTTGGCGACGACTGAGGGCGCGCTGTTGGCTTCGGTCAATCGTGGCTGCTCGGTCATCAACAAGGCCGGCGGTGCGACCGCCCGCGTGACGAAAGCTGGGATGACCCGCGCGCCGGTGTTCAGCGTCACCGATGTGGCCGAAGCTCTCGCGCTCGTCGAGTGGGTTCGGGACAACGAAGCTGCCCTGCGTGAGGCTGCCGAGGAGACGACAAACCACGGCGAGCTACAGGACGTGACGCCCTACGTCGTCGGTAACAACGTCTATCTCCGGTTCCAGTACGACACGAAGGACGCGATGGGGATGAACATGGTCACCATCGCCACGAAGGCCGCCTGTGAGGTCGTCGAAGATGAGACGGCCGCCTCCTTGGTTGCGCTGTCGGGGAATCTCTGTACGGACAAGAAGCCAGCAGCGATCAACGCGGTCGAGGGCCGCGGCCGCTCGGTGACAGCCGATGTCGTCGTCCCCAGCGAGGTCGTCGTCGAAACCCTCGATACCACGCCCGAAGCCATCGCCGAGATCAACACCCGAAAGAATCTCCTCGGCTCGGCGAAAGCCGGCGCGCTCGGATTCAACGCCCACGTCGCCAACCCGGTCGCGGCGATGTTCCTGGCGACCGGCCAGGACGAAGCCCAGGTCGTCGAGGGGGCGAACGCGATTACGACCGCCGAGGAGACCGACGACGGCGACCTCTACATGTCGGTGTCGCTGGCGAGTCTCGAAGTCGGCACCGTCGGCGGCGGGACGAAGCTCCCAACGCAGTCGGAAGCCCTCGACATCCTTGGCGTCGGCGGCGGTGGCGACCCCGCCGGGAGCAACGCCGACGCGCTGGCGGAGGCGATTGCGGTCGGCGCACTGCGGGCGAACTCTCCCTGCTCGCCGCGCTCGGCTCGCGGCATCTGTCGAGTGCCCACGAATCGCTTGGGCGATAATTGGCAGGCTCCCAGCAGCTACAGGAGTCGATACCGACCGCGACTTTCTGAGGCGTCACCCACCCGACAGAGTTTTTCGAGAAGTTTGCTCGTTTTTCCCGCCGGCACGCCACGATCGGCGGCGTAGTCGATGATCTCGCTCTCTGTCGGTCGATCCTCGCCGCCGGCCTCGCGGACGGCTTCCCGAACGATCTCGTCGTGTGAGCTTGCTGTCTCGCGTGTTGTCTCGCCCGCGGCGGCGACGCTGTCGGTATCGATCCCGGACGCTTCCAGATACTCGCGGTCATCGATGCCGGCGTCTTCGGCCTGCGCTTCGAGTTCGGAGACGTGGGCGACATCAGCGAAGGCTGCGGAATCACCCTGTTTTTTCGCCAGCAACGCTGATCGGGCCTCTCTGGCTGCCGATCGATCCTTGGATTCGAACAACCGTTTCAGCTTGCTTGTTTGGTGCGTCCGCTCACACCGTGGGCACGTCGCGGAGTCCGCGCACTCAGGATCAGTAAGGAGCCACAGCATACTGCAGTTGTTGCAGCCAACGACCGCGTACATATGATGGTCGTCTCGGTGTACCGTGTTGAGTTTGTGGGTCGCGGTGCGGCAGCGTTCGGTTACCCACCGCTGACCGGCGGAAACAACGCGAGTTCGTCGTCGTCGCTGACGGGCGTGGCGAGGCCGGTGTCGCTGACGTTCTCGCCGTTCCGCAGCAGATTGAGATGGGATTCGAGGTCACCGTCGGCTGTGAACACCCGATCCGCTAACTGGGGATACTCGGCCAACAGCGCGTCGAGCGCATCACCGGCGGTCGGTTCGCTGTCGTCGACGGAGACGTCGATCTCGTCGTCGCCGGCGCGTTCGGCGAGATCCGCAAACAGCTTCCAGCGCATACGTGACGGTCGGTATACTGCTGTATCAGCGTTTCGTCGACACCGCAGCAAAAAATAACGAAGCTCGGGACGGCTTACTCGTCCTGTGCCCAGTCTTCAGATCGTTCGACGGCGTCCTTCCAGCGTCCGTAGTTGACCTCGATGTCTGCGTCGGGGTCTTGTGGGAAGCGTCGGTCGACCTGCCAGTTGTCGCGGAGTTCGTCAACCGTGTCCCAGTAGCCGACGGCGAGGCCGGCGGCGTAGGCCGCGCCAAGGGCGGTCGTCTCGTCGACGACCGGGCGGACGATTTCCGTGCCGATGATGTTGGCTTGGAGCTGACAGAGGAAGTTGTTTTTGACCGCACCGCCGTCGACGCGGAGGCTCGACAGGTCGATGTCGGCGTCGGAGACCATCGCTTCGGCGACGTCTTTGGTCTGGTAGGCGATGGATTCGAGCGTGGCGCGAACGATGTGTTCGCGTCGGGTACCACGGGTCATGCCGACGATCGTCCCGCGTGCGCGCTGATCCCAGTGGGGTGCACCGAGACCAGTGAACGCTGGGACGACATAGACGCCGTCAGTCGAGTCGACGCTGCGTGCGAGTTCTTCGGACTCGGCAGCGTCCTCGATGAGCGTCATGTCTTCGAGCCACTCGATCGCGGCACCGGTAATGAAGATCGAGCCTTCGAGGGCGTACTGCACGTCGCCACCGGATTTCTGGAAGCCGATGGTGGTGAGGAGGCCGTGATCGGAGCTGACGGCCTCGTTGCCGGTGTTCATGAGCATGAACGAGCCGGTACCGTAGGTGTTCTTGGCGTCACCGGCGTCGAAGCAGGTCTGGCCGAACAGGGCGGCCTGCTGGTCGCCGAGGGCACCCGCGACGGGCACTTCGGCACCGAGGAAGCCGTCGGCGTCCGTGGAACCGTAGGTCTCGTCGTCCGAAGACGGACGAACCTCGGGCAGGATCTCTCGGGGAACGTTGAACTCGTCGAGGAGTTCGTCGTCCCATTCGAGCTCGTTGATGTCGTAGAGCATCGTGCGGGATGCGTTGGACACGTCGGTGATGTGGTTGCCAGTAAGGTTGTAGATAACCCACGTGTCCGGGGTGCCCATCATGAGCTCGCCGTCTTCGGCGCGGTCGCGGACGTCTTCCGGCCGCGATCGCTGAAGCTTAATCGGGTCGGCGTTGTCGAGGATCCACTCGGCTTTCGTCGCCGAGAAGTACGCATCACATTCGAGACCGGTCTTCTCGCGGATCTCCTCTACCTTGCCGGCTTCCTGGATTTCTTCGACGCGATCGGTCGTACGACGGTCTTGCCAGACGAGGGCGTTGTGTACTGGTTTGCCGGTTTCGGCATCCCAGATAATCGTGGTCTCGCGCTGGTTGGTGATCCCGATCGATTCGAGCTGCTCGGCATCAAGTCCCTCTTTGTCGAGGGCCTCGTTGATGACGAGCTTCGTGTTCTCCCAGATTTCCATCGGGTCGTGTTCGACCCAGCCGGGCTCCGGATAGATCTGTTCGTGTTTTTCGTAGGCTTGCGATACAACATTCCCGTCATGGTCGAAGACCATGAAGCGGGTACCGGTCGTCCCTTGGTCGATTGACCCAACGTATGTGTCTGTCATAGATCTCACCTGGTAGTATGGCGGGCAGCATGGTGACAGTGAAGCCACTCGGCGTTGAGATGGGGTGTCACCGGGTGCGCCCGAGCCATACTGTCAGTACAGAAACCACCGGTATAAGCATGATCATTTAGGATATATCATGTTTATATTTGTATGTTAATTTCTGCTAAAACTGAGAAAAGGCTATTTATAATCATATATACATCCATTTTGAGCTCGCAAATGGTGCAAATAAATGCGTGTCCGATATGTTAGCCACCTCGTATATGACAATTATCACGTATCCGCTGGTCAGAGCCGCCCATCAGCAGCCTTCGTTCGAAGCTCGGCAACACGCTCGCGGATCGACGCCATCTCCTCGCTTTCCTGTTTGTCGTCAACGTGACTATACATCAGCCCCATGCGGTGGTTGCTCCGAAGTTGCTCCTCGTTGCGATCAAGAAAGTCCCAGTACAACGCGTTGAACGGACAGGCGTTCTCGCCGGTCGTCTTCGTCTTATAATACTTGCAGTCACTACAATAGTCCGACATCTTGTCGATATAGTTGGCCGAGGAGACGTAGGGTTTCGTGGCGAAGACGCCGTGGCCGTACTGGCCCATCTCGATCACGTTCGGTGTTGTCACCCAATGGTAGGCATCGACGTAGGTCGCATGAAACCAGTCGTTGAGTTCGCTGGGTTCGACACCCCACAGCGTGGCGAAGTTGGCCAACACCATCAGCCGCTGGATGTGATGGGAGTAGCCGCGATCGTGAACCTCACTGATCGTCTGTGAGAGACATTCCATCTCGGTGTCGCCGTCCCAGTAGAATGCCGGCAGCGACGCAGTCGCATCGAGTTGGTTGGCTTCTGCGAGGGCTGGCATCGCATGCCGATAGACATGTCGCATGAACTCCCGCCAGCCGAGTATCTGGCGAACACAGCCCTCAACGGCGTTGAGCGGGAGATCACGGGACTCGTCGGGGTCAGTAATCGCGTCGATGACCTCAACCGGATGCAACAGTCCGAGATTGATCGATGAGCCGAGCAGGGAGTGGGCCATCGCCCAGTCATCGGCTCGCATCGCATCCTGATACCGACCGAACTCGCCGAGTCGCTCATCGAGAAACCGATCCAGTGCGTCGCAGGCCTGCTCGCGGGTGACCGGCCACGGGAAGTTGTCAACTGAGGTGTTCCCCCACGTTTCGAAGGTGTCCTCGACCCACGCGGCCGTCTCGGCCGTTCGCTCGTCGGGATCGTATGACGGCGTCGGCGGGGCTGTCCACGTCTCGTCGGGAAACTCACGGTTCTCGTCGTCGTAGTTCCACTCCCCGCCAACCGGCTGGTCGCCGTTCATCAACACCCCGGTCTCGCGGCGCAGCCACCGATACATCGATTCATGTTTGAACGTCGGTGTCTCGTCGTCGGGATCGGCGTTAGCCCACTCGTCGAAAGCCTGTCGGGTGCTTACAAACAACTCGTTGTCAACGAATCGCACGTCGCCGTCGGCGGCCTCGATCAACTCCCGAAACCGGCGTTCGGAGCCGTAGCTTGGCGACCGCATCGCCACCAACCGTGCCTCTGGGTAGTCGTCGAAAAACGTCGCCAGCCCGTCGGCGAAGCTCTCAGCCGTGATGTAGATCACCTCGTAGCCGGCGTCGCGGAGTCGATCCCGAAAGTGTCGCATCGCAGCAAAGACGAGTGTCAGCTTGTGGTGGTGATACGGTTTCCGCGCCGCAAAGTCGTGGGCCTCGATCATGAGCACCGGCGAGCCCTCGGGTGCTCGCGCAATCGGCCCGGATCGCGTGGTGAGCTGTGTCCCCAGCACCCACGGCACGTCGGTATCGCGAAGCGAGTAGTCCGGCGGGTCGCCGACGATCGGCTGTTGCATACTTCTGGTAGTGGGCCCGCACACTTAGCCGTGTAGCCGTGATACCACCGAGTCGCTGCGACCGGTTGGAATCAGTCCGGGTCGACCGTGTCGATTACGACGACGCTTTCTGGAGCGTGAGTGTAAACACGCTGCCCTCGGGCTCGTTGTCGGTGATCTCGATGTCGCCGTCATAGATGTCGGTGAGGGTATCGACGAGATACAGCCCGATCCCCGAGCCAGGGCTTTCTAACCCGTGTTCCCCGCGGCCGAAGATCTCTTGGCGGCGATCCTCGGGGATGCCGGGGCCGTTGTCGGCAACGTGGATGACGACGCTGTCGCCGCGCTCCTCGCCGCTGATCGTCACCTCGGGTGTCGATTTGTCGTTGTGCGTGATCGCGTTGGTGATCAGGTTTCGAAACACCGAGGAGAGCAGTTCCGTCGCCGCAACCTCAACCCCGGTCGGAAACCCATCGTCGATTTGGATGTCAGCATCCTCGTAGGTGCGGCGGGCTTTTCGGCATTCGTCGGTCAACACTGCGGTGAGGTCAATCGGTTCCAGTGCGGGTTCGGCGTCGCCGCCGATCACGTCAAGGAACTCACCGACTGTCTCGGTGATATCGGTGATGTGGGTCGCAGCCCGCAACACGGGCTGGAGGGAGTCGGCCGTCGACTCATCAAGCTGGTCGGCGAGGCTTTTGCCGTGGCCTAAGATCACTGCCACGTCGTTTTTGATATCGTGGCGAACAACCTGATTCAACAGTGCGAGTTCCTCGTTTGCGGCTTCGAGTTCGGCCTGTGTCTCCCGCAGCACCGCCTCGCGTTCGGCCTGATCGAGGGCGGCGGTGACCGTCGCTGCCAACACATCGATCAGCGTGCGATCGGTCTCCGAGAACGCATGCGCTGTCGTCGCACCGGTCACAAGGATCCCGTGGTCGCCGAGTGGCACCAACACTTCCGAGCCGAAGACCGTCTCGTCGTTGTGCAACGCCTCGGCAGCGGTGAGGTCGTCGTATACACGGGTCTCACCGTCGGTGAATGCCTCCCACGCGACGGCGTCACCTTGGTGGAACGTCGGCTGGTCGTCGATCAATTCGGCGGCTGCCGCCGTTTGGGTCGCCGGCACGAGGGCCTCGCGGTCGTCATCGTACCACCAGATGCCGGTGAGCGGCAGGTCGAGTACCGCCGCCGCTCGCTCGGCTGTGACCTCGGCGATTGCGTCGCGAGATTCCGCGGCCATCAGCTGTCTGGCGGTCTCGTTGAGCGCGGTGAGTTTGGCCTCGAAGGCGTTGCTCGAAAGCTCGGAGCCAAGCCACTGAGCGGCGATCTGGGCGAAGGCGGTGTCGCCGTCGCTAAAGCCCTCGCGTCGGCTGTCTCGGGCGGCAAAACAGAGCGTCCCGTACGGCGTGTCGTCGACGACAACCGGCACACCGAGATAGGTCTGAAAGCCGTCGGTACCATACGCTGATGTGTCGGCGTCCTCGCCATCCGGGCCGCTGGTGAAAGTGACAGGCTCGCCGGCCTCAACGACGGGTTTACAGTAGGTTTCCTCAAGCGCAAAGCTGTCGCCAGCGGTAATCGGCGCATTGTCCGGGACGGCAGCCTCCACCGCGTAGTCGCCACTGTCGATGCTGGCAAAGACGCCAATATCGACATCGAGATAATCGACCCCGAGTGCCAACATCGACTCGACGGTTGCCTCGAAGGAACGTTCCTCGTCGGTCGTGATCGCATGGAACCGTCGGAGGGCGTCGTTTCGGGCTTCGATCTGTCGCTCGTAGGCCATCCGGCTGCTCACGTCGCGGATCGACGCCAGCGTCGCCAACGCCGCCCCGTTGGGGCCGGTCAGCGTCGTGCTGAGCGTCTCGCCTTCGAAGGTCGTGCCGTCGGCCCGTTTGTAGGTGAGGACGTAGGGCTGGTCGCTCGGTTGGGTGGCGTCGTCTTCGCCGATCGGCTCACCGTACAGCGTCGACACCGGCTGGCCGACTACCTCCTCGGTCGTATAGCCGAACAGCGATTCCGCGGTTGGGTTGAGATCCGTGATCCGGCGGTCGCCGTCGGCAACGATCAGGGCGTCTGCGGTCTGCTCGAACACCGCCTCAAAGAGCCGCTGTTTCCGCTGTAAATCGAGGTCATGGCCGTCCTGATCGGCAAGATCACGGAAGACCACGGTGAGCCCCGTGTCGCTGGGATGAGCCCGCACGGAGAACCATCGCGAAAGCGGTTCATAGTAGATATCGAAGCGGGTCATCTCACCGGTTTCCATCGCGGTGCGAAACTCCTCGCCGACGAGGCCCTCGGCGGCTTCCGGAAACGCCTCCCACAGCGTTTGGCCGAGCAGTGTCTCCGGGTCTGACGCAAGCAGCTCGGCGGCGTGCTCGTTACAGAAGGTGAACCGCCAGTCTGTGTCGAGGGCGTACACGGCGTCGTCGATGCGATCGAGCACCGCGTCGATCGACGCATCATCGCCGAGCACGAAAGTGTCGTCAGGAGGCATCGTGCTATGAGTTCCCATTGGAGTCCGACCACTCGAAGCCATCGGTATCGGCGTCAGTTGGCTGGCGGCCCTCGTCGGGTGGGGTTGGTGCGTCGTCCTCGTTCACGCCATCGGCATCCCCGTCTTCAGCTGCCTGAAGCGCTCTGACTGTCGACTGCCGGGCGAGATACGCCTGCAGTTGGCTATCGTACTCGCCCCGTTCGATCAGGTCGGCGACAACACTCTTGAACTCGGCTTCCGACACCGGTTTGGTCAGATACTCATCGAAATCGAGATCAAAGAGATCCTCGCCGGGTTCCTCGGCGGTGATCATCACAACCCGGGTGTCATACTCCTGTTCGCGGAGCCACGCCAACACCTCGTCGCCGGAACGCCCCGGCATCCGGCGATCGAGGACGAGCACGTCGACCTCGGGGCCGAGCTCCTCAATCGTCTCATCGCCATCATGGGCGGTGCGTACCGCATACTCCCCGGAGAGCCACGAGGTATGCATCGTTGCGACCCGTCGGTCGTCGTCGGCGACGACGATGATCCGCTCTTCCTCGGGGGCGGTATCGACCCAGTCGGCGAGCTGCCGACAGATCGCCTCCAACTCCGCGCCGCGATCGGTCAGCACGTAGGCGAACTCCGGTGGATGCTGGCCGATCTTGACCTGTTCGAGACTGTCGGTAGCCTCAAGCGTTGACAGCGTCTCACCGAGTAGTTCCTCGGTAATCTCGGGGAGTGCCGCAGCGAGTTCCTCAAATGTCATCCCGTCGCTGTCGGCCAACGCTCGGAGGACGACCGGTGGCCACGGCTCAGCAAGGAGGGCTGCGGCCTCACGGAAGGCTGTGGACGCACCGGCATCGCCGAGTGGCCCGCTGTCGCTCATGGGTGTACCACGAACAGCGGGTGTAAAATCACTTTGGGGCGGGTGGTTGTCTGTGAGGCTGTGAGTCGTCGCCACCAGCGACTATTCGAGTTCGAAGGCGACCTCGACTTCCGCCTGATACTCCTTATCGTCGGCGGTGGCGAGTTCGACGCCCAACTCTTGGACTTCAACCCAATGGAGGTTCTCCAGGGTGTCGCGGGCGCGAGCGATGGCGTCGTCGACGGCTGCATCGAAGCTATCCGTGCTGGTGCCGATGAGTGTGACCTTTTTGTGTACCATTGCAACAGAACCTTTCACGCCGGTGACTAAAAAGCCACCCCCAAACACCGACCTCACCCCAAGCGACTGCCCATGAACCGAGCGCAGACCGTACTGTTTTGGCCGACGGGTGGTGACCATCGGGCATGCGTCGACCCCCGGAGCCCCGCGGCGAGCAGACACGGCTGGTCGAGCAGTCGCCGTGGATCGTCAGCGAACCCGACGCCGACCCGCTGACAGACACCCCAGTCGGAGTCATCCATCCGGCCAAACGCGGCGGGCGGGTGCTTGATACGCCACCGGCTGCCGGTCGACTCACCATCAGTCGTCGCACCATTCGCGTCGAAAAGCTGGCCCGCATGGTCGGCACCCTCCGGATCAGGTTTACCGATATCATCGGTGTTGGTCGGAGCCACCGGACGATCAACGGTACGCGCGTCGAGACGGTCGGGGTTCGGCATCTCGATCCGCCGGCAACCGTCTACACAACCGAATTTAGCGTCTGGGACGACCGAGAACACACACTCTTCACGCAGTTCCTCCGTCGATACTACCGCAAGCAGCGACGAACAATCGCGGCTGTCGACCTCTCTGCGGCACAACTCGAACTGCTTGTCACCCTGTATTCGGCTGTCGGCGATATCGACATCGAATCGATCCTCCAAAAATCGACCGCCGACATCACTGAGCTCTTTGGGCCGCTTCGCGAGGCCGGCCTGATCAGCGGCGGCGGGATCGGCAGCATGCTCACAGGCCGGGGCTACATGCTTGTTGGCGAGCGCATCGACGACGATACGCTGTAAGGGTTGTGTAGGCACTGCACTTATACCAGCCGGCGTGCTTTATGGCGATATGCAGCGACGCCAGCGATCGACTCGTCCCCGCCGCTCGGAGCGACGGGTGTCCGATCGCTGTCGAATGAGAACGCCCGTGCGATGGGGTCAATAGATGGCAGAGATCGATCGCTCACTTCGCATCCGCTCGTTTCTCAACGAGTGGGCGACCGTGCTCATCATCATCCTGGTTCTTGCGGCTGCCGGCGTCGGCTGGTGGGCGTATCAGATCAATCTCGAACCCAGCGTCGAGACCGAACAGCGGCTGACCGAACAGTGGTCGGAGTCAACCGACTACAGCCACAGCGCGCCGATCACTAACGACAGCCTGCCGTTTGCTGCCGGCGACCGAGCAAGTAACCGGCCACTCTACTACACTGCGCTCTCAAAACAGTTGGAGGGCACCTACAGCTACGAGTACACCGCTGACAGCGGCAGCGTTGCCGTTACCACCGACACCTATCTGCTGATCCGCGGCGGCCGGATGGAAAACGGCAATATGACCGAGACCTACTGGGAACTCACCGAGCCATTGGCTGTCGACAGCGAGACGCTTTCGCCCGACGAAACCCACCGCGTCGACTTTACGGTCAACATCATCGAGGTGTTGCGAACGATCGGCACCGTCGAACAGCAGCTTGATGCGACTGAAGGCATCGTCGACGTGCGGGTGGTGTCGGTCTCGGAGCTGTCCGGCACTGTCGAAAGCGACAGCGTCGAGACGACCTACCGGAGCGAACTGCCGATCGTTGTCTCGCCGTCGACGTTCCGGGTTGCGGAGGCCGAGACCATCGATGAGACACACGAGTCCTTCGAGACCGTTGAGGTCTTAGCGGAGCCCTCGCCGCTCCAAGCCTACGGCTCGATTATCGCCTTTGGGCTGGTCGTTATGCTGTTAGTTGTCATCGTCGGACTCCGGTACACCGGGTACACCGAACTGACCGACGAAGAAGAGGAGCTCCTTGAGATCGAACAGGCCCGCGAGCGGTTCTCCGAGTGGATCACCACCGGCGAGTTCCCCTCCGAGCGGGAGTACGAACAGACCGTCCTCGTCGACACCTTAGAGGGACTGGTGGACGTCGCGATCGACACCAACAAACGCGTCATCGAAGACGAGCAGTTGGGCGTCAGCACCGTGTTGGATGACACCTACATCTACATCTACATCCAGCCGGACTCCCCGGCCCGCGACTGGCTGGTGAGCTACGCGGATACGACCATCGACGAGTTCGATGAGTATGAGTTCTGATCCGGCGGGTGTCCCTCGATGAAACCCTCAGAGTTCCTGCAGTACGTCGCCGGCGGGCTGTTGATCGGGTTCATTCTCTTGTTGTTGGTGAGTCAACTCCTCGGCCAGCCGGCGATCGTCTTCGTCGAAACCGGAAGTATGGTGCCGACCCTCCAGCCAAACGATGGCTATCTCGCGGTGCCGGCGGTCATCGCGGATGATCCCGAGGTCGGCGATGTCATCCTCTTCGAGTCGCAGAATCTCGGCGGGGGTGAGCTGACGACCCACCGCGTCGTCGAGATCACCGACGAGGGGTATATCACCCAGGGGGATGCCAACCCCTTTACCGATCAGGATGGGGATGAACCCCCGTCTCGGAGGGCCAGATCAAATCCGTCGCGTTGACCGTCGGCGATGGGATCGTCGTGATTCCGGGGCTTGGGGCCTCCGTCACCGCGGTGCGATCGGTCGGCACCACGATCCAAAACGTTGTTCTCGTTCCCTTGGGGCTCGATATCGAGGTGACAACGCTGTCAACGGTGGCGATGGTCGCCGGCCTCGTGTTATTTGTCTACGGGACGGTCACCGGCGCGACCGACAAACGACAGCGAAGCCGGACGCGGGGTGGCATCTTCGAAAACGCCATCATCGTGATCGCGGTGCTCACCCTGGTCGTTATCATCCCGCTCAATATCTCGATGCTGTTGCCCTCCGGTGTCTACCAGTATGAGATCCTGAGCTCGGAGGCCCCGACCGACAACCCACAGATCATCCCCGTCGGAGGCGAAAGTGAGGTGACCTACGCGATACAAAACAGCGGCCACCTGCCGGTGATGGTCTTCTTGGAGGCCGCAAGCGACGGCGTTGCGGTCAGTGAATCTCAGATTTACGTCCCGAGACGCAGTACGGTAGAGACATCTATCACGATGCAAGCCCCCGATCAGACCGGGAGCTATCTGCGGTTTGTCCGTGAGTACCGGTATCTGGTTGTGTTGCCGCCGTCGCTGATCGCCAGTTTGCATGCGATCCATCCGATCGTCGCCATCGCGGGGATCAACCTCTTTGTCGGCGGCATCGTCGTCGGGGTGTTTGTGGCCACGGTTGGCACCGATCGGCTCCGGCTGCGCTCCAGAAAACGCGAACTCGAACTCGGCGAGGAACTGCGGCGGATCATGCCCTCGTTCCTGCTGCGGCACGTCGGCTCAGGCCCGCCCAGCCCACCCGCCGCATCGGAAAACGCCGCAAAACGCGGGACAAACTGGCTGCGCTCCGATGACACCACCGGCGGGCCAAAGCCGCAGCCACCCGAGCCGACCGAGTCGACGAGCGAGTCTGCCACGTCATCGGCTGCCGACGGCCCGCGATCAACGCTCACCGATTCGGAACTGGTCGCCGTCAACAACACGCTTGATGCGCCACCCGAGGCGGCCGGCCTTGACGCCGAGTCGTGGTCGCTGCCGCTGTTGCAGCGGTACCTGTTCGAGGAATACGGGATTGACTACCCACGCGAGGAGTGTAAGCGACTGCTGCGCCGGGCCGGTCATCTATCAGCGGACGCAGAGGTCGATAAGCCACCAGTCGACGAGGGTGGGGCCGATGCCGCCGATACTGGCCCTGGTGACGCCGATGATCCCGTCGTCGACCCGGAACTGCAGTCGGCGTTCGAATCCGCCTTCGAGACCAAACCATTGCGCGATCCCGAGGACGGCGACAGCGACGGTGAGATCGCCGACAACCTCGATGTCGACGACGAGGATCCCCCGACGATGTCGACGACTGGGATCCGACCGCGGAGCCAGTCGCCGAGGAGACGCTGTGGGATCCGGAAGCTGCTACGTCGTCGACCCCCGATGCTGTCGATGCTGATGCCGACGCTGCTGATGCTGCCGACGAGAAAGTCGATCACGACGCCACAGTTGACGACTGGGATGCTGTTGGCGACGACGTGGACAGCGACAACTGGGATGCTGACGGCACTGAGGGGAACGACGACAGCGACGACTGGGGAGAGGGTGGCGACGATCTCACCGCCCACGACGACTTCATGTCGCTGGGCGGCGGCGACGGTCTCACCGACGAACAGTATATGACGGTGGTCACTGCGCTCAATGACGCACCGTCAGCCGTCGATGTCGACACCGAGACGTGGACGCCGGCGGCGTTACAGACGTATTTGGCCGACACCTACGATGTTGCGTACCCCCGAGAGCGGTGTGTCGAGTTGTTGCGATCGGCTGGCCACGATGTCGAGGAGTAATACGGGGGCGTCCACCGTCGTATGCATATAGTATCGTTAAGTAGCTCCAGTTTGTCGCTCTTGAATAGAGCCGTTGTGTCGGCTACAGTCCGATGAGTTCGATCATTTCCCCCGATGCCCGCGAAAGTAAAAACACCCTCTTCAGCGTGTTGAGCAGCCACCGCCGCCGGTATGTGCTGTATGCCTGCAATCAAGCCGACGGCGAGACAACGCTGTCAGATGTCGCCGAACAGGTCGCCGCCTGGGAGTACGACAAGCCGATCGCCGAGATCACCTCAACCGAGCGAAAGCGCGTCTACACCTCGATCCAACAGCATCACCTCTCAAAGCTGGAAGATGCCGGGCTGATCACCGTCGACGGCGACCGGCTGGCCTCGACTGAGAAAGCCCAGAACCTCGATGTCTATCTCGAAGTTGTCCCCGAGGAGACGGTGCCGTGGTCGGTGTACTACCTTGGGTTGAGTATCCTCGGTGGTGTCGTTCTCGGCTTCAGCTATCTTGGCTGGTTGCCCGAGGGTGTTTCGATGGGCGTTGTGGCCGCGGTGGTGTTGGCGGCGTATCTGATCTCGTCGCTCGTTCATTTCAGCCAGTCAGAGCGCGTCAGCCTCGGCGACCCCGACGAAGAGCTGCTCTCTGCGGATGGCGATGAGCCGTCGTGATCGGTCACGTGCTCGCTTCCCGACACCTGTATAACACACGCTGATTCCATAGCGACCCCCGATCGCTTCGGCGTGGCTTACCGGCTTACAACACTGCGATTTTCGATGACAATCCCGGTGCCAGGCCTGATCGAAAAGGCGATGTGGTCGTCGACCTGTTGGCCCATGCCGGCGAAGCGACGCACGTTGATCCAGCGGTACTGCCGGCCACTGGAGTTGTCGACCGTGATATCGAGCAGCACGTCAGCTACCGCACGGAGTGGTTCCAGCGTTTCTTGCGGCAGCCCACTTGGTGAGAGCAACAGCACGATCGTGGTGCCCGTCGCCATGATCCGCCGAAAAAATGAGAGGATCCGCTGGACAGCCCGACGGTAGCCCCCTTGGCCGCAAGCGACGCAACGGTCGGATCATACAGGAGGATATCGCTGAACGTATCGAAGATAACGACATCGCTCGTCCACAGCCGTTGGGCGGCCTGCAGCCGTGAGAGCAGTTCCGGCTGGTCGTCCTTCGTGGAGCCGTTGAGATCACCGTACAGATACAACAGATCCCGCCGAAGCAGCGATTTCTGAACCGTATACGACAGCGATCGCATCT
Source organism: Halonotius sp. GCM10025705 (assembly GCF_042662885.1). NCBI lineage: Archaea > Methanobacteriati > Methanobacteriota > Halobacteria > Halobacteriales > Haloferacaceae > Halonotius > Halonotius sp. GCM10025705. The sequence continues at coordinate 905,837 of NZ_JBHSZD010000001.1, forward strand.
GGCTAAGGAAGCGCCCAAACTCGCGTTCGGTTGAGAGATACGTGACCGTATGGGACTGTTCACAGAGGCCGTAAGCAAACCGGCCAGCCAGGGTGCTTTTGCCGGAGCCATGGCGGCCCTCAACCGCAACGAGACTGCCCGTCGGCAGCCCACCACCGAAGGCGCGGTTTACCTGATCCCGGCCAGCCAGCCCGAGTGAGTAGATATGTTGCAGCTGCGGGGTCACGACCATACCCGCCGATTTGCCGTGAACGCATATAACCACCGGGGCCCGGATGCGCCTATACTTCGGGTGGTGATTCCCGACCGATGTGGATCGCCTGCCCCTCGATCGACTCAAAGGCGGCGACAAGCCCGCCGACCCGGATCTCGTCGTCGCCGGTGTCGACGAGCAAGGAGGCAACCGATTCGTTTTCGCGGAACTCGATGTCCTCGACAGCCCCGCTGATCACAACCGGCTCACCAGTTTGGGTATCTCGTCCCTCGACGGTCGCATAGAAGTCTCCCCCGAGGTCTCGGATATCCTTGACCGCCCGGCGGATTGAGGCGTATCGCCGCGGAAACGCCCGCTCGGTCGGCGTCGTCGACAGCGTTTCGGCGGTTGTCCACAGGACGGTCTCGAAAAAGCCCGAGACCAGAAAGCCAAGCGCGGAGCGACTGAAGATCACGCCGTAGCGATCCCGATCATCGCGGAGAGCATCCTGGGTCGCATAGATCGAATCCGTGCCGTCGGCAACCGCCAACACCGGTGTCGTGATCCCTTCGCGGGCCCGAACGGTCGTTGCGACCGCCTGATAGTCAAAGTCCGCCGGATCAGGGGCCTCACGGGCGGGCGTCACCAGGAGTTCGATACTGACGCCGCTATCGATCTGGGCTCGCAGGGTCTCCTCGAATTCTGTCACCAGCGACGGCGTCAGCGACAGTGTAAGTTCGTACTCGGCACTTTCGATAATCTCGGTGAGATAGCGAATGATTGTCGCCCGCGATTTGACCAACGACACCGCCTCGGTGTCTCGGGCCGGCGCGGTGTACCGGGCGGTGAGTTCGTCGACAAGTTCGGTAAACGACGACTGGAGGTCGCCGAAGGCCGTTTCGGGATCGATGGCGACGACCTGCATCGGCCGTGACTCCCGCAGTTCAACGAGGGAGCGATCCGAGAGGCTGCGCACCGTATCGTAGACCCGGGGTTGGGGGATGTCGGTACGGTCGGCGATCTCGCTGGCGGTGAGTTCCCCGTGTTCGAGGACGGCGAGGTAGGCGTCGATCTCATACTCGCCGAGATTGAACCGCTCGCTGACGTGTTCCAGCGTCATCCGGAGGTCGTCTGCCATACCGGCCTCTGACCGCCCGTGTGTATGAAATTTACTCTTTGCTGAGTTGCACCTTGTTTCGGAACACAGTACCTCAGGTTGGCGGCGTCGACCGCCAGCGAGATCGCGGAGGACAAGTCTTTTTCGCCGCGGCGGAGAGGTGCAGCCAATGACGACCACCCAACCGGCGGGAGCCACGGAGGCCGCAGCCGCCGAGGTGGCCACGGCGTTGCTGCCAGCGTGGCTGCAGTTCCCTGGCCACCGGATTGTCGCCGCGCTGCTCGTTGTCGCCCTTGGCGTCTCGCTGTCAAAGGTGCTCGTGAGCCTCCTGGGGCGGCCGATCGCCCGCCGGTTCGAACGCCAGAGCGTCGCCCAGATCGTCTTAGGCGGCGTTCGCGCCACCACGATCGCCCTCACGCTCATTGTCGCCGGCTCGCTTGTCGGCCTCCAGATCGGCAACATCGTCCTGTCGGTGACCGTCTTCTCGGCGGTCGTCGGTATCATCCTCGCGCCGATCGTCGGCAACGTGCTCAACGGGATCTTCGTGTTGGCCGACCAACCCTTCGAGATCGGTGATATGATCGAACTTGACGACGGCACCCGCGGCTTTGTCGACGACATTACGATCCGCTATACCAAGATATTCACCCTCGACAACACGTTTCTGGTCATTCCAAACGGCAACGTCCGCGACCGGGATGTGACCAACTACTCCGCGGAGGACGAACGCACCCGACTCTCGCTTGACGTGTTGGTTACCTACGAGTCCGATATCCCGGAGGCCCGCCGCCAGATGGAGTTGGCCGCCCGAGACACCGACGACGTGATCAACGGCGGCCCGGATATCCGGGTCGGCAGCGCGCGGTACCCCGCAACCCCCGGCTGTTTTATCGCTGATTTCGCCGACAACGGCGTGTTGCTTCGGTTGCGCTACTGGGTAACGAAACCCTACAAGATCGCCACCGTCGAATCTGCGGTCCGCACCGCGATCCGCCAGCGGTTCATCGACGCCGAGGCCACCCTTGAGATGGCCTACCCCCACCGGCAACTCGTCTTTGATGATCGCTCACGGCCTGCGCCGGGTGAGCTCCACTCAGAAGAGCCACCAGCAGCCGAGCCGGCTAGCCCGGTCGACGACGTTGCTGCGGATTCACCGTCCGACGACAGCTAATCCGGGATTGACGACCGCGTTCGCCGACGCTACGGATAGGGATGGTACGACCGATCCAGCCGCGGTTCGAAGCCCATTGATTCGGGCACCGAACGGGCGCGCTCCCCAAAATACGGCTCTCCGGTAAACAGCGGCTGGGCTTCCGGTACCACGGCCCGAACCGCCTCGAACCCAAGGGCGTCAACATCGCGGGTCGTCAGCCGCGCCGCGTAGGCGTCCAGATCAACTGCCGACAGCCGGTCACAAACAGCCCTCAATTCAGCCGCACCGGTCACCGCCGGCTCGCCAATCCTCTCGGCTGGAATCCGGCTGTCGGGGGCAACAAACGACTCGGCGGCCGCCGGCAGCTCCGCGTACTCGGCGATTGCGCCGCCCTGATCGGCGGCCATCTCGGGGCCCATCGTCCGGAGTTCCATCCAGTTTTGGAGGGCCTCAGCAAGGGCCGACCGCGCCGCGGAAACCGGATCAAGGTTGGCTCCCGAGCCAACGGCAAACTTGGGCCACTCACCGTCGCGGTGGACGGCGGCGGCCACGACCGGCACATCGATATCCTGTGTGACAAGCAGCAGGGTGACAGTCAGCGACTCAGCCCGTGCCCGCTTGGTCAACTCGTCGACAACGTCGTCGTCGTCGACCGTCAGCCCCAGCGGCTCGAACGTCGAGTACCACGCGAGCATCGTCGCGTCGCGTTCGATCACCTCATACAGCCCCGCGAGCACCGCCTCGACCGGCGAGTTTCCGAGGCCAAGCCCGGTCGTGATCGCCGGACGGTATCGCTGCGTGGGCGGCGGAAACCAGACAAACTCCGCCGGCAGCGACACCCCTCGCCGTCCGGCAGCGATCGCCCTTCGATCCAATCGATCCGGTGGTCTGGCTCCGGGTGGTCGAATCCCTCTGGGCGCACAAACCGACGCGGCGAAATTGGGGCAGCCAGCGTTCGTTCCGACCCACGGGTCGCCGCTCGCGTTCGATACACGCCAGCACTGTATCGCTCAAGTGCCTCACCGATCGCTTTCATGTAGGCCCGATCCCAGTCAGGGTCGACCCCGGCAGCGAAGTCGGCGGCCGCTGTGTCACTGAAGCCCGTGGTGTCGGCGATATCGGCGATGTAGTAGGGCACCGGGAACGACTCGCGTTCGCCGACGCTTGTGACGAGGCCGACCCGCTCGTCGACGGCGCGCTCGGCTCGCGTCAACGCGTCGTCGACGTCGACGCTGCGATGGGTCAGTGGGAGCGACCGCGAAGGCCCCTCGTCGCTCCCGCAGTCACAGTCCGGCACCGACAGCAGGTGTCGCTCAGGGCCTGGAAGCTCTCTGATTGTGCCGGCGGTGGCCTCGCCAGCCAGCAGCGAGATGAGCCGGTTGCCGGCGATAGCTCCGGCCAGCCGCACCGTACTGCGATTGCCGTGAGGACTCTCACCGGATGCGTCCTCGTGGGCACCAACTCGGTGGGTCAGACAGCGATAACAGGCTGTATCAGGGCCAAATGTCGTCACTGCCGCGTCGATATCGCCGATCGGGTAGCCGCCGAGACCACCGATCTCGACAGCAACCCAGTGGTCAAAATGAACGGTTGCCGCCGGAAACACTTCCGCGCCAGTCGGGGCGACGACCGCCCCGGTTGCGGGCAACGAAGTGCTATCGTCGCTGAGGGCTGCCGGCTCGATTTGGCGGACAGTACCGTCGATATCCTCGGCGGCGGCCGCGATGGCGTCGACAGCGGGGCCGCGACCGCAGACCGCGAGTTCCATACGTCGGCCATGACGGCACAACGCAAAAACGGGTCGACTCCGGCCGCTTAGCTGAGTATATCTGTGGCGACGGCAGCGAGGGTGTCGGTGGGGGCCTCCCGCAGTCGGTCGTCGCCGAGTTGGAGGCGGAGCCGCGGCCGCCCGACGTCGATCGGTACCTTCTCTGTGGTGATGACGCCGGACTCCTCCAGTCGGCTCTTGGTTCGTGAGAAGGTGGCCTTGCTGGCGATGCCGACATCCTCACCCCACTTTGAGATGTCATACAGCAGCACCTCGTTTTTCGCGGCGATGAGCAGTGAGATCGTCACCTCATCGAGGCCATCGCCGTCGCCGCGAGCCGTCTCAAGGGAGGCCAGCAGCTGATCGAAATCCTCGCGGATGGCTGCGCCGATCTCCTCGGCCAGTGTGGCTCGGATCTGTGAGATCGCGGGGGTTCGCAGTCGGAAGGGATCGGCTGCTGCCCACTGATCGGCGATGGTCTCCCGGGTTGTTTCGACGAACTCGCTGTCGTCGGTACGGAGCCCGGCGACCTGTTCGCCGGCGGCGACGACGGCTGTGACCGCCTCCTCGGTGAGAATCAGCGAGTTCGCCGTCGGCGCGTCGAGTGTCCGCACCGCAAGCGCATCGTCGGCGATCAGATCCGCGGTGCGGCTGGCGACCAGAAAGTCCTCGAAGGTGGCTTTGAGCGCGTCCTCGGCGGCCAACAGCCGCAGTCGGGGAAGCGAGTCGGCGTCGCTGGCGACATCGACAACCGCCGCAATCGTCTCGGGGTTGGATCGATGAGCCAACAGTCGTTGCTCGCCGCGGTCAGTGTCGTTGTGAGCAGCTCTCGGCGGTCTGCTGTATGTGTGTTCGACGCCATCTTGTTGAGCGAATTAGGGGCGAAGCAACACTTAATATTATCGACGAGCGGAGCGTTCATTACTCGATTTTTGGCTAAATTAAGCGACTGGCAGCGCTAATAAATCTCTGTTGTCGGCCACACTGCTGCCCCGATCAACTGGTGGGCTGACCGTGTACAGACACACTTATTGGCCTGAGCGGCCCCCTTTCAGTATGGACTACGAGCAGGTTCGTGCGGTCGATTCGGCGGTCGCAGACGCCCTTGCCGGCGAGGATACTCGGCAGGAAGAGACGTTGGCAATGATCGCCAGCGAGAACCATGTCAGCAAGGCAGTACTTGAGGCACAGGGCAGCGCGCTGACCAACAAGTACGCCGAGGGGTATCCGGGCAAACGCTACTACGCCGGCTGTGAGTACGCCGACGAGGTCGAACAGCTCGCAATCGACCGCGCGAAGGAGCTCTGGGGGCCGAACACGTCAACGTCCAGCCGCACTCGGGCACCCAGGCTAATCAGGCCGTCTACTTTGCGACCCTCGACCCGGGCGACAAAATCCTCTCCTTGGATCTGACACACGGCGGCCACCTCAGCCATGGCCATCCCGCAAACTTCGTCGGCCAGTTCTACGAGGTCGAACAGTACGAGGTCGATCCCGAAACCGGCTATCTCGACTACGATGGGCTCGCCGAGATGGCCGATGAGTTCGATCCCGATATGATCGTTTCGGGGTACTCTGCTTATCCGCGTGAGGTTGAGTGGGAGCGAATTCAGGACGTTGCCGACGACGTGGGTGCCTACCATCTTGCTGATATCGCTCACATCACCGGCCTCGTCGCCGCCGGCGTCCACCAGTCACCGGTCGGTGTCACCGACTTCGTGACGGGATCGACCCACAAAACGATCCGTGCCGGTCGCGGCGGTATCGTGATGACCAGCGAGGAACACGCCGACGACATCGACAACGCGGTCTTCCCCGGCGGACAGGGCGGCCCGCTCATGCACAACATCGCCGGCAAGGCCGTCGGCTTCAAGGAAGCCCTCCAGCCAGACTTTGAGGAGTACGCCCAACAGGTCGTCGACAACGCCGACGTGCTGGCTGAGACGTTTGCCGACCACGGCTTCGAGGTCGTCTCCGGCGGCACCGACACCCACCTCGTGCTTGTTGATCTCCGCGAATCACACCCTGATCTGCCGGGCGGCGAGGCCGAAGACGCGCTCGCTGAGGCCGGGATCGTCCTCAACGCCAACACCGTGCCGGGCGAGACACGCTCGCCGTTCAACCCCAGCGGCATCCGCGCCGGGACGCCCGGCCTGACGACCCGCGGGTTCGATGAAGAAGCGACCGCCGAGGTCGGTGAGTTGATCTACCGCGTTGTCGACAACCACGACGACCAGCGCGTCATCGACGAGGTCAGCGAGCGGATCGACGAACTCTGTGCGGCCTATCCGCTGTACGAGTAACCTGACCGACGCTGTCCACCCCCGGCGTCTGACCTGCGTCTGACGGGTTCTTATTACTGAGCCACTATTTTACTCGACGTGTATTCCAGCGTGCACCTGTCGGCCAGCCCATGGGGGAGTCGGGCGGCGACACCGCGTCTTCGCACGCTGATCACGTCGCAGCTATGAGTTCCACATCCTGTTCCACCGGCGACCGCTCACTCGGCGATTCATCGCCGCCACCTGAGGAGGTACCGCTCTCGGCAACCGATGAGGCATCGCCATCACAGTCGACGCCGGCATCACACGCTCAGGCTGACGGCACTGTCGATCACGCCGGTGGGTTCGAGTTCGATCTTGATCTCGAACACCACGATCCGGTCGTCCGACTCACCGAGGCCTACGAGCGTGGCGACATCACAGCCTCCCTGTTAGAACGAGCAGAAGTCGAGGCCCTCCAAACGTTTGTCGTTCGCGCCGAAACCGAGGCCTTTGACGTGCGATCAAATCCCGATCTTGAGGCCGCCGTCCGGATCGCTCGCTCGATTATTCACGAGCGACACCGAGGATAACAGCGCGCGAGAACTGCTGAAAACTGTGTTTCTGAGCGTTTATGAGTCGCCGCCGGTGTCGCCGCCCAGCAGCGTCGATTGGAGCTTCTTCCGCCACTGTGAGAGATCGTCGAGTTCGCCTTCGATATCACTGATGCGCTCGCCGACATCGCCCTCCTCGGAGAGCCGGTCTTCGAGCGTCGCCACGTCGCTGCCGATGGACTCGATCTCTGCGGACAGCGAAGAGAGTTCCTCGGCGTGTTCATCGAGTGTTGCCGCCAACTCCGCGCGGTGATCATCGGACGCCTCGAAGCCTGCGTCGACCTCCTCGCTGAGGTCGCTCAGTGAGTCGGCGACACCGTCGACCTCCGCTGACACATCGGCGATGTCGGCCTCGTTGTCTGCGGTTGTCTCCTCAGGGCGTCGATCGCCTCGTCGTGGGCGTCTGTCGTCTCATCAAGGTCAGTAATCGACTCGCCGTGGTTGGCGGTTGTCTCCTCTAGGGCGTCGATCGCTGCGTCGTGAGCGTCGGTTGTCTCGTCGAGTCCCTCGATCTCCTCGGCGTGGGCGTCAAGCTCGTCCGACAGATTTGTCTCGACGGTATCGATCTCCTCGTCGATCGCATCGACCCGATCCTGTACCGCATCGATCCCGCCGCGGTGGGTTTCGAGCGTGGATTCGATGCTGTCGATAGTTTTGTTGTTGCTCCACAGCTCGTCTTCAAGCTCGTTGACGTCGTTTTTGAGTTCGGTCAACGCCGTCTCATGCGAGCGCGTCTCTGACTGGAGGGCTTCGACATCGGCCTGCATCGAAGCGAGCTCTTCGCGGGTGGATTCGATGATCTCGCTGCCCGTGCCGTTCTCGCTGAGGAACTCCTCTAAGGCCGAGGTGTAGGCCTGGAGCTTGCTCAACTCGGTTTCCAGCCGCCGGATGCGGGCCTCGTATTGGCCGCTGCCGACGGAGGCCTTCTCGACGGTTTCCTTGATCCCGTTGATGCTGTCGAGGAGTTCCTGCCCGATCGCTGACTCGGCGCGTTCGGCTGCCGCGACGACATCGGCCTCGTCGCTGTCGGACAGTGCAGGCTCCTCATCAGCTGTTGAAGCCGGCACCTCGGCGGGCTCCTCCTCGTCGTCCGATTCGTCGGCGGCTGCGTCGTCAGCCGGCTCTTCGGCCGTGTCCTCATCGGGCGACGCCTCGTCGTGGGTTGCTGTCGACTCCTCGGTCTCAGTTGCGGCCGCGTCGGCCTCACTCGACTCCTCGGTAGCGTCAGCTTCGTCGTCCGGGGACTGTGCGTCGTCGGTGGTGTCGGCTGTGTCGTCGGTCATAGATTGGGTAGTTGCGGTGGTGTCTTCGGCTGGCGATACGTCGTCGGTCGTCGAATCGGCCTGCTCGGCCGTCGAAGCCTCGTCAGTCTGCGCCTCGGGTGGCAGTTCGACGGCGGCCTCGTATTGATCGCGGGTGTCTCTGACGAAGGCGACCCGGGTGTCGGTTTGCGAGGCGACCTCGGCGTTTGACAGCTCCGGGTTGTTGAGCACGACGCGAAGCACGTCGGCTTCGGCCTCGTCGATCAGCGCGTCGTCGGGATGCAACGGCTCGGCATCGGTCGCTAACTCGACAGTGTCGTCGGTGAGCGACGCCGACTCCTCGGTAACGTCGGCCGCTGTCTCGGCGTCAGTTACCTCATCACGATCGGCTTCATCGTCGATACCGTCTGTTTCGTCGTCGGTGTCGACCGTCTCGTCGTCGGTATCGACCGCCGCGTCGTCGACAGCGGTCGCCTCGCTATCGGCGTCCGCCTCGATATCGCTGTCGTCATCAGCAGCTCCTCGACATCGTCATCACCATCTTCCTCGCCGTCGACATCGACGCTGGGCTCCGCGGTAGTACCTTCGTTGTCGACGTCGCTCGATGCGTCAGTCGCAGCTGCCGTCGCCGCAGCTGTCTCGTCGTCGATGTCGGCGGCACCGTCGGGATCGGTGATCTCGATCTCGGGTTCCTGCATCCACTCGCTGAGGTTCGATTTCAACGCCCCCTCGTAGGTGTAGGCGGTCCGAACCCCGTCGCTGTCGATCCGGGTGCTGAAGACGAGCTGGTCGTCTTCGATCGTCCACGCCAGGTCGTCGTCGGCTCTGGAGGCGACGCGGTTGGCATCGGCGGCAGCCGGGATCGGCTCCCGGATGGTGACAGTCTTCGGCCCCGGCGACCACAACCGGATGTAGTACTCGATGCCGGCCGGGCCGTCGTCGAAGTCCTTGTACGACTTCGTTACCGTGATATCGTCTTTGTTTATCGGCTCCATCGCTCTGTCATTACCATTCGCTACCGAACGAGTGTACTTAGTAGTATACCTTACCCGAGACTCACACCCCATGGCGTCGCATAGCCGTCGATCAGCGGGCTTTATTCGGAGCGCCGTCGTGGGGGTGGTATGGATGGGGTGCCAGCGGAGCGATGTGGCTACGCGTGGCCGCGGGACTGCGATCGCGTGGCAGTCGCCACCGGCCGGCCGATCCACCAGTCGTGTTGCTTCCGGCCCACGCTGGCCGACGCCGATCGCTGTCTCTGGCATGCTGATCGAACACCGAAGGCAGCGACCGCGCTGGCCGAGGCCTGCCCGTCGCCGGCGATGCGTGCACAGCACCGCACCGTCGCCCACCTGCTTGATGGTGCGATCCTGCGGGACTGCCAGCTCGGGACGGCGGTGCCACTGGCGAATACCGCGCTCACCGGGGCCGACCTCACCCGTGCCGATCTGACCGGGGCCACGTTGACGAATGCCGACCTCGGCGGGGCCCTGTTAGGCGAGGCGACACTCCGAGGCGCGGATCTCCACAATGCTGGGCTCAGTCGGGCTGACTGCCGCGGGGCTGATCTCAGGAATGCCGATCTGACCGATTCCCTGCTGTGGCAGACAAATTTGGCGGGGCTGACCTCTCCGGGGCGGATCTGACCGATGCCTTCCTCTGGGGGCTGATCTGACCGATGCCGATCTCACCGATGCGGTGCTCGTCGACGCCAACATCGAGGATGCCGATCTCACCGGCACGACCCTCACGCAGGCGACGCTGTGGGCCAGCCAGTGACCGCCCGCCGTCACGCTCTTGCTGGTGGCTGTCGAATCACTCGTTAGCAGTGGCTACGACGGGACTGAACGCAGACCAAACGGGGACGCTTTCGCCATGACGTTCGACGCCTTCACCGACGCCGACAGCGATGACGGCGACGCGCGGATCATCCTCCATGTCGATATGGACTGCTTTTATGCGTCGTGTGAACGGCTCCGTGAGCCCGAGCTCCGTGGCGAGCCCCTCGTCGTCGGGATGGGCTATGCGGCCGGCGAACCCCATGGCGCGGTCGCTACAGCGAGCTATGAGGCCCGCGACCACGGGATCGAGAGTGCCCAACCGATCAGTCAGGCCCTTGAGTCGCTCCCGCGGGCTGCCGAGACCGACGCGGAACCGGCCGGCCACTACCGCCCTGTCGACCTCGATTTCTACGAGGAAGTCGCCAGCGACGTGAAGGAGATTCTCCATGACTGCGCCGCCGTTGTCCGTGAGGTCAGCATCGACGAAGCGTATCTCGATGTGACCGACCGCACGAGTTGGGGCCTCGTCGACGACGCGGACGGCGATGCCGATAGCGACGACAGTGATGCCGACGACACCCGGACGATCGCGGAGGGGTACGCCCGCCATGTCAAACAGCGGATCAGCCGCGAGGTCGGCGTGCCAGCAGCGTCGGCGTCGCCCCAAATATGGCGACCGCGAAGGTTGCCAGCGATCACGACAAGCCCGACGGGCTGACTGTCGTCCGGCCCGCTGAGGTGGCAGCCTTTCTCGGGCCGCTGCCGGTGGCGGCGATCCACGGCGTCGGGCCGGTGACCGAGCGCGAACTCGCCGAGATGGGCATCGAGACCGCCGGCGACCTCGCGGCCGCCGATCCGACCGTCCTTGTCGATCGCTTTGGTGAGCGCGGCCGGGAACTCGTCGCTCGCGCCCGTGGCGACGACGACCGCGAGGTGACACCAACCGGTCGCCCGAAAAGTCTCTCCAGAGAGTCGGCGTTCACCGAGGCGACCGAGGATCCAGAGGCCAAACGTGAGCGGGTCAGTGCGCTTGCAGCCGATGTCGCCGCCCGCGCCCGGAGCCGCGACGCGATGTACCAGACCGTCGGGATCAAGGTCGTCACCCCGCCGTTCGATGTCAACACGCGTGCCTCCTCGCTGTCCGGGCCGGTTGACGACCCCGACCTTGTCGAAGCGATCTCCCTTGAGTTACTCGAAGAGTTTGCGGACACACCGGTTCGCAAACTCGGCGTTCGGGTCTCGAATCTCAGCTTTGCCGCGGGTGAGCAGGCCAGACTTGATGGCTTCGACGCCGCAAGCCTCGCTGCTGGTGAGTCTGCTGGCGACGCCGCCGATATCGACGCCGACAGCGACTGGGCGAATCCCGCCCCTGTTGAGCACGCTGTCGACATCGACGCCCAACTCACTGACTGGGTCGACGACGAGAGCGACGGTGGGGGCACTGATGGCCCAACACGACCGACCACGAACGACGACGGGCAGTCCTCGCTCGGATCGTTCGACTAACGTCAGACAGCCGGCTGACACCACCGACACAACCGACAACAGGAACTATGTGGGCTCACACAGACGAATAGGTAAATGAGCAGCGAGGAAACCATCACGGTCGCGGACGTGAGTGCTGGCCCCGGCGGCACCGACGCCATCGCCCCCGGGACAGCCGTCGAGTTGCCGGTCGTCGATCTCCTCACGGGCCGCGGCTTCATCACAGGCAAAAGCGGCAGCGGGAAATCAAACACAGCCTCGGTGATGCTGGAAAATCTCCTTGATAACAACTTCCCTGTCCTCATCGTCGACAGTGATGGGGAGTACTATGGTCTCAAGGAAGCCTACGAAATCCTCCACGTCGGGGCCGACGAGGAATGCGATATCCAGGTCACCGCCGATCATGCCGAGAAGATCGCCTCCTTGGCCCTCGAAGAGAACATCCCGATCATCCTTGACGTATCGGGGTATCTCGACGACGAGGACGCCAACGAACTGCTCTTAGAGACCGCCCGCCACCTCTTTGCGAAAGAAAAGAAGCTGAAAAAGCCCTTCCTCTTGGTCATCGAGGAGTGCCACGAGTACATCCCTGAACAGGGCGGGATGGGCGAGGCCGGCAAGATGCTGATCAAGATCGGCAAACGCGGCCGGAAACACGGCCTCGGGATCGTCGGCATCAGCCAGCGCCCGGCCGATGTGAAGAAGGACTTCATCACGCAGTGTGATTGGCTCGTCTGGCACCGGCTCACCTGGCGCAACGACACCAAAGTCGTCGGGCGCATTCTTGGCTCGGAGTACGCCGACGCCGTCGAGGAGTTGGCTGACGGCGAGGGCTTCCTTGTCGCCGACTGGTCAGACGATATCCGCCGGGTGCAGTTCCACCGCAAGGAAACCTTCGACGCCGGGGCAACCCCGGCCTTGAGGATATCGAACAGCCGGAGCTCAAATCGGTCAGCGACGATCTGGTCTCTGAACTCACTCAGATCTCCGACGAAAAGGCCCGCCGCGAAAGCGAGTTGGCTGACCTCCGTCAAGAGCTTGATAAAAAGGACGCCCGAATCAAGGAACCAGAACGCGAACTTGAGGAAGCCCGCGACCTGAGCCGGATGGCCGACCAGTTTGCCCAAGCGATGTTGCAGCGATCCGAAGCCGCCTACCGCGGCCCAGATGAGCCCACCGACATGGCCGCTGACTCGGAGGCTGACACAGCCCCCGCCGACAGCGCGACGACTGACACCGAGACAAGCGGGGCTGAGATGACGGCCGACGGCGTCTTCGGCGATGATCTCACGCCGGCTGATTTCGCCAACGCGGTCGCCGAAGCCGCAGAAGACGACGCCACGGCGGCTGAGGCCATTGCCAACGAGGCGACCAGTGACGACGATAGCACGGACGAGACAGCATACGACGGCTCGGCCCCGATCGATCCCCAGCCGGTCGATCCCTCGGAGGTAACTGGCCCCGAGGAAACCACAGGGTCGCCCGGTGGGAGCGCGCCCACGTCGACGCGGTTCGGTACCGTCACCCGCAGCGACATCGCCGAGGAGGCCATGGAGTTCGTCGAGGCAGTCGAACACGGCACCCGCGAGGCGGTCGTCACAGAACTCAAAGACCGCATCGCCGACCTGCCGCTGCGATCGGTTGGGATGTTAGAACATTACCGCGAGGATGAAGAAAGCGACCCCGTCTCAGCGCATATCGCGGCCGGCGGCGACGACGACCACCAACTCGCCTACAGCCGCAACCGGCCGCTCCGACAGTCACAGCTGATTCGCCACGTTGGTGAGGGCCGCTACCGGTACGCGATCCCAGAACTCATCCGGGAGGCCTACGCCGATACGCTCACCGACAGCGAGCTGGCGACGATGGTACAGTCAGTCGAAGCCAGCTTTCTCGATGATGTGTCCGAGCCAGAATAAGGCGACCGTCGCTTAGAGCCCGGAGACGAGATCTTCGAGGGCGGCCCGCGGATCGTCGGCTTTGGCGACCCCGCTGGCCAGCAGGATCCCCGAGGCACCGAGCTCTTCGGCGGTCGTTACGTCGTCGCCCGTTGAGATTCCTGCACCACAGTAAACGTCGACGTCCTCGTCAACGCCGCCAGCGGCGGCGACAGCGTCGGTGACGATATCCGGATCGGCCGTGGCGACCGATACATCACCGCCGATGAGTTCCGGCGGTTCGACGGCGACCGAATCCGGCTGCAGGGCCGCGGCGGCGGCGATCTGATCTGGGTTGTTTGCACAGACACAGGTTTCGAGGCCGGCGCGTTCGGCGGCCCGTACCGCGGCGTCGATGTCGGCGAGCTTGCGGCGGTTTTCCGAGTGGTTGAGCAGCGTCCCTTCCGCGCCGGCCTCGGCGACGGCCTCCGCGAGCGTGCTGCCGGTGAAACTACCGTAGCCGTTCGGCGAAACGTGTTGGGCCCACGTTTCGACGCCGGTGTCGGCGACGGATTCGAGGTGGGCGGCCTGCGGCGAGACAGCGATGCGGACGCCGGCGTCCTCGGCGACATCGCGGGCGGCGGTGGCGACTTCGATCGGATCACACGGATACGCTTTCAGGTTCACCAAGATGAACATACCTCATGGTTTGTCGCCGGGGTGATATAGCTTCATCTTTCGGCCGCCGGCCCGACCTGTCAGAATTGTTCACAAATTATCAAATACCTCCCGTGGTAAGGTGGCTGGTAGTAGGGATGTCGTTGCGAGAGCTCATCGCGGATATCGAAGCCCGCACGATGACGCTGACGGTCGTCAACACACCTGATTCCGTCGTCGACGACCTCCGCGAACAGTATGAGGATCGACATCTCACTATCGATACCCGGACGCTTCCGGAGGAGCCCGAACAGTTTGCGATCCTCAGCCGCGAGGATGCCTTTGTGACCGCGGTTTCCTTAGACGACATCTACCGCCCCCAGCGGCAGAGCAGTCGACAGCAACGGGCGTCGAGCGAAGCCCGATCCTTGATCACCTCGATGAGACGCTGTTTACCTCCTACTCGATTGAGGAGATGTTTATGGCCTCCCGGGAGATCGAGGATCGCGCCTGGCGGATCGGCAGCGGGGAACTCCACGCTGGGTTTCAGACGCTTTCAGTGTTGGATGGCCAGACAGACGCCTACAACCAACTTGGTGAACACACCGCGCTGTCGGTACACACCTACGCTGCACCGGTCAACGACAGCCCGGTCGTGCCGGATCACGAACACTTCACCCTCCACATTGAAAATGACGAGGAGATTCAGAAGACCTGGTTTGTCGCCTACGACGGCGACGGCGTCGACGAAAACATGTGTGCGCTGTTAGCCGAGGAGCGCGGCGACCGGGAGTTCTACGGCTTTTGGACGTACGATCCGAAAACCGTCGAATACCTGATCGGCTACCTCAAAGGCAACTACGGCGATGTTGGAACGACGGCCGATCTCGACGCCGACGAGGACTCACACGTCGTCTGAGTTGACCGTGATCAGTCCTTCCGTTCGACCACGTCGCCCAGCGTCATCGACCCGGTGGATTCGCCTGACCACTCGGTGTCGTCGACATCGGCTCCCTCGGTGAGCGTGATATCGAACGCCGATTCGAGTTTCTTGCGGACACCGTCGCTTGGCAGGACGTCGCCGCGTTCGAGCTTTCGGATGAGACTCGCCTTCTCGTTGAGATTGTTGGCGAGTTCCTCCTGGGTGAGGCCCTCACCCTCGCGGGCCTCCCGGATGCGGTCGTCGTAATCGCCGGCGATCTCGTCCATGTCGTCGAACATGTCCTTCCGGCGTTGATTCGAGGAGCTACCCGAGTTGCCCGTCGATCCTGTCGACGTGGAACCGCTGCTCCCGCCCGAAGCGCCGGAGCTACTGCTGGAGGTCGAATACTTGCTCGATCCCGACGACGAGGATTCGGTTTTGACCTCCGTCCCGAACTCCGTACACTCGTCACAGAGTTCCAGTTTCGCCCCTTCGACTTTTGTGGTGGTGAGCGACGACTGCTCGGCACCACACATCTCACATTGGGCCATACGCACCGATACCGTATCCCCCGGTATAAAGCATGCGCCGTCGGCGACTTACAGATCGTTCCACGCGCCCCAGAACCGCTGGGCGGCGGTGATATGGCCGATGATCGCAAAGAAGGCCAGAAGCAACGCAACAACCCCGTAGCCTGCCACAATCGGGTCGCTGACGACGGCAGCCGCGACAGCAGTCAGGCCGATCAACGCCAGCCGATCGGCCCGCCCGACGAGGCCGCCGTAAGCCCGCCCGAGGCCGACCGCCTGGATCTGCGTGCCGAGATACGAGGTCATCAACACGCCGGTCACAGCGAGAAAGCCAAGCGCGAAGTTGCCGACGCCGGCCGCGAGGCCGCCGATGATCGTCAGATCGGCATAGCGGTCGATCACGTGATCCAACAGATCGCCGCCGGCAGAGGCGGTCTCCTGCCGGCGAGCGAGCGCGCCGTCGATCAGATCCAGCCACCCGTTGGCGAAGACGAAGACAGCCCCAGCGACGTAGAACAGCGGATCGGCGATGACGAAGGCCACAGCCGCGGCGACCGCGACCCCAAGCGAGATGACGCTGACGCTGTTCGGCGTCAACCCGATTTTGTCGGCCCCGGTGACAAACGGCGTCAGCAGCCGGTCGGCAACCGGTCGAAGTCGATCGAGTGTCATCCGACGAGATACCCCGTGAAGTCGACGCCGCCGGCATCCGGCTCGCGGTCGCCGTTGCGGACGGCGGCGATCTCGGCGGCTACCTCACTCGGCTCACGGTCGGTTGTGTCGATCTCGTAGACAGCTTCGGCGCCGTGTTGGTCGACCGCCTCCGAGAGTACGACATCGAGGGCCTCGCTTTCGGCATTTTCGCGGGCTTTGGCGTCGGTGTCGCCGCGATCACGCAGCCGGGTTTCGAGTTCGCTCGGCTCACACCGAAGGACGACAACGCGGTCGGCCTCAATATGGTGAGCGAGATGTGATTCGAGGATCCCACGCCACTCACCGAGATGCGCTCTGACGGCGTCAAGATCGGTCACCAGCGAGTCACGCTCAGCGTCGCGCTCGCTGTAGAGATCGAACTCGCGGATCGCGTCGTTGAGATGGATGATCTCCGCGTCGGTGTCACCGGCGAGGTGTTCGGTTGCGGTCGTTTTGCCGGTGCCGGGCGTGCCAGTGACAACCAGTGTTTCGGCTACGTCGTCGCTGGCTGTCGATGCAGTTGTCGTCGCGTCGTCGGTCATCATTGGGTCATCGGTCGAGGTCGGCTCCTCTGTCACGTCGGCGTCACCTCAGCGACGATCTCGTTGAGCGTCTCGACAGCGGTTTTTGTCTGCTCGCGGGTGCCACAGGAGATCCGGACACAGCCGGGCAGCCCGAAGCTGCTGCAGTCTCTGATGATGACGCCGGCGCGCTGGCTGGCCTCGGCGACGCGACTGGCATCGCCAACGTCGGCCAACACGAAGTTGGCTGCGCTGTCGAAGGTTGGGGCCTCAAGGTTCTCCTGCATGTACTCGCGGGCCCACTGAGCGGAGTCGACCGATTGCTCGATGTGGGCATCATCATCAAGGGCCGCCAGCGCGGCGCGGCAGGCGACCTCGTTGGCCGCAAACGGTGTGTTGACGCGGGCATAGGCGTCGCCCCACGACTCAGGGACGGCCGCGTAGCCGATTCGCAGGCCTGCGAGGCCGTAGGCTTTTGAGAATGTTCGGAGGACAGCAAGGTTCTCAAACTCATCCAGCAGACCGATACTGCTCGGTTCATCGGAGTACTCGCCGTAGGCCTCATCGACGACAACGAGGGTTTCGTCGTCGACTTCACCCAGCAGCGTCCGGATCTCTTCGCGCGTCCACTCGCTGCCGGTCGGGTTGTGTGGCGAGGTGATGTGGATGATGCGCTCGCCGTCGTACGAGTCGAGGACGAGGTCGGCCGTCTGGGCGAAGCCGTCGGCCTTCGAGAGTTCGTACTCGTTGATCTCGCCGTGGTGGTGCCGTGTGCTCATCCGGTAGTACGAAAAGCCTGGATCGGGGACGAGCACCGACTGGCCCGGTTCCAACATCGCGCGGGAGAGATAATCGATCGCGCCGTCCGCGCCGGGGAGACCCAGATCTGCTCGTCGGCGACGCCCCACTTTGCGGCGAGCTTCTCGGTGAGATCGGTGTGGGACGCCTTTGGGTAGACATGGAGGCCGTCGTCGGCCTGCTGGTGGACAGCGTCGACAGCCTTCGGACTAGAGCCGTGTGGATTCTCATTAGAGGAGAGTTTGATGAGGTCGGCCGGATCGAGCCCGAGATCGCGGGCGACTTCCTCGATCCCCCGCCCTGGGACGTACGGGCTGGTCGCGGAGAGATCCCGTGGTTGCATACCCGAGGGAGCGGCCCGCGGGCCTTAAGCGTGCTTACACGGGTTCGATTGGGCGGTTGTCGGCTTGTCAACTTGGTGATTGTTATTGCCTATCGATGCGCGTTGCTTTGCGAACGAGCGACCTCGGGATCGATGCCGAGCTCTTGAATCTCCTCGTCAGTTGGCGTCTTTCCACCCTCACCGTCGACCGCCGCAACAACGGCGTCGAGATTGTCGAGGACTTCTTGACGGCTCTCGCCTTGTGCGGTCACCCCGACGCGAAGATCACGAGCTGTCCACCGACCGTCCGGATTTTTCAGCAGACGGATTTCCCGAGTTCGAGCATCCGAATCGCCCGAATCGGCTCGTTCCATACGAGTTAGTAGCTCGGCATGAATCAAAACGCTTCGGGGGCCGATCAATCGCTGTCGGGAATCGCAACGTCGTGTTCCAACGTCCCAATCCCCTCGATCTCAACTTCGACATGGTCACCATCTGAGAGCGCGCCGACGCCGGCCGGCGTCCCTGTCGAAATTACGTCACCCGGCTCTAAGGTCATGTACTCGGTGATCTCTGCGATCAGCTCCGAGACTGAGAAGTAAAACTGATCGATGGCTGAAGCTTGTTTGACCTCACCATTAACCCGAAGTTCGATGCTGGCGTCGTCGGGGACCTCGTCAGGCGTTGCCACCACGGGACCGAGCGGTGCGGCGTTGTCGAAGGCCTTCCCGCGAACCCAGTTTTGTTCGCGGTCTTGGTCGTCGCGGTTGGAGATATCGTTGAGACAGGTATACCCGCGAACGACATCGAGGGCGTCGTCCGCGGCGACGTTGCGGCACTGCTCGTCGATGACGACCGCGAACTCGGCCTCCCAGTCGATCCGCTCCTTGCCGGCCGGCAGCGTCACTGTCGACTCCGGGGCGGCGACGGCGTTCGGCGGTTTGAGGAACAACAGCGGGCGATCCGGCACAGCCGAATCGCGCTCGGCGGCGTGGTCAGCGTAATTGCGGCCAACACAGATGAGCTTCGTCGGCTCACAGGGCGGGAGGAGGTCGACATCGTCGCGGGCGTACTGTTGATCGCCGAAGGCGACGGTATCCTCGGTAGCGGTGCCCTGTCGGATGGTACCCGATGGATCGCTGAAGCGGACAAGGTGCATACCGGCTGTCGTGGTGGTGAGCAAAAACGTGTTGTGGTCACCGCGGCCGAATTTTATATGCCTGCTGACGGTAGTATCGCGTGACTATGTCGTTCGAACTCACCTATCACGGGCATTCCACATGGCACGTCACTGTCGACGACACAACGCTGCTGATCGACCCCTTCTTCGACAACGCACACAGCGAACTCACAGCCGACGACGTTGATACCCCGGATTACCTGTTGCTCACCCACGGCCACGCCGACCATATCGGCAACGCCGCACAGTTCACCGACGCAACACTGGTTGCGACCCCCGAAATCGTCAGCTACGCGAGCGCCGAACTCGGCTTTACGGACGCCATCGGCATGAACCTCGGCGGCACCGTCGAATGCGACGACGCCTTCGTGTCGATGGTACGGGCCGACCACACCAACGGGATCAACACCGAACACGAGTACGAGGGCGGGATGCCCGCCGGCTTCGTCATCAGCGACACCAACCCAACGCAGGTCGCCGACAGCGAGTCGACGACGTTCTACCACGCCGGCGACACTGCGCTGATGAGCGAGATGAAAGACGTGATCGGGCCGTATCTCGAACCCGACGCCGCCGCCGTCCCGATCGGCGATCACTTCACGATGGGGCCCATGCAGGCGGCTATCGCTGTCGACTGGCTCGATGTAGAACACGCGTTCCCGATGCATTACGACACGTTCCCACCGATCGAGGTCGATACCGACGAGTGGGAACGAGAGGTAAAAGCGACTGGCAGCAAGGCAACAACCCACATCCTCGACGGCGAGGAATCGGTCGTTCTCGACTAACGATAGGGCTGCAGTCACGAGATCCGCGTTCAGCGCGATCTACACTCAGGCGACGTATCGCTCGGCCGTCTCCTCGATGATCGCCGCAAGCTCGGCCAGCGAGTCGATGACGTAGTCAGGTGTGACTGCTGACGCCGCCACAGCCGATCGATCCATGATCCCGGTCGTCACCAACACCGTCGTCATTCCGGCGGCCGCGCCGAGTTGAATATCGGTGTTGAGTCGGTCACCAACGACGAGACAGTCTTCGGCGGGGACACCAAGGTAGTCAAGTACCGTTTTGCGGGCGTACGCTGAGGGTTTGCCACAGATCACATCCACCGATCGGTCGATAACGCCTTCCATCGCGTGGATGATCGCCCCCGAGCCTGGGCGGTCAGGGCCATCCTGCGGGATGACCGTATCCGGGTCGGTGCCGACAAAGGCGGGTTCGTCGGCCATGGCGATGATCGTCTCACAGAGCGTCTCGTAGCCGAACTCTGTCGACAGGGAGCCGACGACAACATCGGCCGCTCGTGGGTCGGTCGTCAGCGACAGCCCGGCGTCGACGAGCTGGTCTCGGAGGCCGTCCTCGCCGATTAGAAACACCTGCTCGTCGGCGTGTTCGGTTTGGAGGTAGTCGGTCGTGATCGTCCCGGCGGTAAACACCTCATCGGCCGAGACGGTAAAGCCGGCCTCAGCGAACCGTTCTTCGTAGGCCGCGGGTCGTTCAGTGGGATTGTTCGAACAGAAGACTCGTCGGAGCCCCGCATCGTCGACGGCGTCCAGTCCCTCGGCGGCGCCGTCGATCGGTGCTGCCTCCCGGACGACCGTGCCATCAACATCGAGGACGATCCCCTGATAGCTCATGGGTAGTCTCGCCGCCGTACCGAATTGAAACACTCGGTTCGCCGCCCTCGACTAACGGAAAGACACTAACTGTAGCGACACGTATGAATCGGCGTGACGACCCAGCTGACTCTCATTCAGATCGACAACTACGGGCCGTGGACGGTTACCCCCGAGCCACGCCGGGAGATGGATCTCCAGACCATGCAGTCCCGGCTGTTTGCCGACCTCGCCCAGTTTATCGGCAGCCGCGGCGGCTACGTCTTCTTCAGCCGGTTCGACAACATGATCGCCGTCACCAACGGCATCGGCCGCGCCGGCCACAAAGCCCTCCAAGAAAGTGTCCGCAACCGGTATCCGGTCACCGTCAGCCTCGGGATCGGTACCGCCGAGACGCCGGCGGCCGCCCTCGATGCGGCAACCGAGCAAATTCAAGCCGCTGGCAGTGCCCAAGACGAGGGTCGTACCGAGGTACTCGCCGGCGAGCCGCTGAGTACCGATGCCGACGCCACGACACATATCGCCCACTTCGATGTCAACGATGCGACGGGCAAATACACCGATCAACTCAACGAGTTTGACTCTTTCATCCATATTGAGCGCAGCTACGCCTCGCTGATGGAGTACATGCGTGAGGCCCACAGCGCGCTTTCTTTCTTCGTCGGCGGCGACAACATCATCGCCGTCTGTCCCGAATTGTCGCCGGAGGCCTATCGTGAGGCGATCGATCACGTTGAAGACGACGTCGGCGTTGAGCTGAAGGTTGGTGTCGGCCGCGGCACGACCGCCCACGACGCGGGCTACGCCGCCAAACACGCCCTCGAAGACTGCCGGTATGAGGGGACGATCGTTGAGTTCGACCACCCACAGGCGGCGACCGGAGACGACTGAGATGCCCCACCCCGCTCGATCGCCCTCCCGCCTATGAGCGAGACCGCACTGTATTTCACTGGCCCAGAGACAGTCGATCATCGCCCGGTCAGCGTCGATCCCGATCCCAGCGAGGTCGTCGTCGCGACCGATGCTTCCGCGATCAGCGCCGGCTCGGAGTTACTCGTCTACCGCGACGAGATGCCGACCGATCTCCCGGTCGACGAAAACATCGAAGCCTTCGACGACACCTTCGAGTATCCGATGCGGTACGGCTACGCCGCCGCCGGCACCGTCGTCGCTGCCGGCAGCGACGTGGCCGATGACTGGCTGGATCGGTCGGTGTTCGCCTTTCGGCCCCACCAGACCCAGTTTACGGCCGACCCGGACGACCTCGTACCACTGCCCGAGGACGTTTCGCCCGCTCACGGCAGCCTGCTGCCGACGGTCGAAACGGCGACCAACCTCGTGCTTGACAGCGAACCGCGGCTCGGCGAGTCGGTCGTCGTGTTCGGGGCCGGTGTCGTCGGCCTCTGTACGACCCGGCTGCTGTCGGCGTTCCCGCTCGATGAGCTCGTCGTCGTCGAACCACTCGCTGGCCGTCGTGAGGCGGCGCGGGCGATGGGTGCGGATCGAACGCTAACACCCGACGACGCCGCAGCCGAACTGAGCGACTGTGATCTCGCCGTCGAACTTTCCGGGGAGCCGGCCGTCCTCAACGACGCTATCGACGCCGTCGGCTACGACGGTCGGGTCGTCGTCGGCTCCTGGTACGGCGAAAAACAGGCCCCTATTGACCTCGGCGGCTCGTTCCACCGCGACCGGATCGAACTCGTCTCCAGTCAGGTGAGCACGATCGACCCGGCCCGTCGCGGCCGCTGGGATCGCCAGCGGCGGTTCGACACCGCCGTCGAGTGGCTCGACCGCCTCGACTGTGAGCGACTCATCAGCCACCGAATCCCCTTCGAGCAGGCGGCCGACGCCTACGAACTGCTTGACGACCGCTCGGAGTCAGTGTTGCAGGTCGTCCTCACGTACTAAGCTGCTTGCTACCGGTTTTGGATGTAGGTCACAATCGCCTGCCGGCTATCGGTCAGCCAGCGCGTCGCCACCAAAAACGCGGCCGCACCGATTCCGATGCCGGCGAGCGTATCCGAGAGGTAGTGCGTCCCGAGATACATCCGCGAGAGTGCGATCATTGCAGCGAGGACGGCCGTGGGCGCAAGCGGGAGCCGCTCGGAGCGCGCGGCGAGGAGCGCAAAAACGGTGACGCTGGCTGCGTGCCCGGACGGAAACGAGTGGGCGACCATCTCGCCGCTCGTGACACAGACCGGATTCGCCGGAAACGGTCGCTGGACGAGCCCCATCAGCATCAGGACGACGGGCCCGGTGAGTCCGAGGGCGAGCACCGATGTTGCGACTTCCTCGTGCCAGTCGCCCAGATAGAACAGGCCGACAACGACGCCAGCTGCGGTCGCCGAGCCGAGCCCGGTCACCGAGTTCATGACCTTCGTGATTGCCGGGTCACGGATCGAGACGAGCAGATCGGCGGCAAGCTGATCGAGGCCGACGATCATCGCACCGACCTCAGTGAGGACTCCCGTCATGGTGTTGGCGACACGTCGGGCCGGAGCGACAAAGCCCCGGCGTCATCGACTCAGTTCGGTGTGTCGCTGGCCCTGCGCCGCAGTAACCACACGACGAGCGCGCCAACGGTCAGCCACAGCAGCACTTCGAGGTAAAACGACGGGCTGCCGAGATAGAACCAGATGAACTCGCCCGGCGGGATCGCGGGCGGATTCGGCGGCACCACGGCCGGCCAGCCGAGAAACAGCGCGTCGCTCGGGCGGCCGTTGATGACGACGTGCAGCGCGTCAAGGAACAGATGCGACCCCCAACCGACAGCGAGTGCCAGCCCTCGCCGACTGGCGAGAGCGACGGCGACCATCACCGGCAGCACGAGCGCGCTGTGGCCGACCGAGTGAAACAGCTCCGTCACGCCCGCCATCCCCAGCGGTTTGTCGACAACATCGGGTAGCGCGGCCCCGACGACCAGCCAGCCGATAGCTAGCGGTCGCTGAGACGTGCCTCTCGTCGACGACGCGGCGCGGAGCCGCGCAGCGACCCCAATGCCGGCGGCGACGACGAGGTGAGTCGGAAAGAGCACGGGAGACGTACGACCGCGACCGGCTTCAATCCTCCCTGGCTCCGCGAACCGGATACAGTCCGCTGATCGCCAAAATGTCCCGGCTGAAGACCGCCAGCGATGGCGCGAGGACGACCGGCGCGAGCCGCCAGCCGAGGGCGGTCGGGACTGCCGGCAGCAACACGGCCGTCAGGAAGACCATCTGGACGCCCGCGAGGTATTTTCCGAGGTCGCTGTCGGGTCGCTCAAAGACCGGTAGCCCGCGGGCGCGGCGCAGCCACCGCACCCCGAGGAAGACGTACCGCGCCGCCGACAGCGACAGATACCACCACGGTAGCAGGCCCCAAAGCACGGCGACGACCGGCGCGGCGACGAAGCCGGCGGTGTCGACGGTCATGTCCAGCCGCTCGCCGAGGTCGGTTTCTCGGCCGACTGTTCGGGCGATGGTGCCGTCGAGTTTGTCGAGGACGATGCCGACGCCGTAGCAGAGACCGGGCAGCCACGTGACGGCCGCCATCGGCGCGGCGACAGCAAGGCCGGCGACGACGCCGTAGAGGCCACTTCGAAGCTCGGTTATCGCGTTTGCAAGGCCGAAGAGATAGCCGATCGGCTCCTCGCCGAGTTCTGTGGCATCAGTGTTGTGGGCGACGACCCACAGCTGTCCGGCGGCGAACACGGCGGCGACAGCGGCAGGCGACACCGGTGACCACGCTGCGGGCTCGGCCGGGAGCAACACCGCAACTCCGAGACCGACCACGGCGGCCGCGAGCAGCGGGAGGGCGACACGACCGACGGCAACGTGGCTGGATGCGGCTCGCGCCCACGGCTGCACGCGATCACTCACGAAGCAGGACGATCAACACGGCGATCAACACGACCTGTGCGACCTTATCAATCGCGCCGAGCGTGCCGACATCGGCCGGGAACGCCTTGTCGCCGGCAGCGAAGTTGAACACGTACCAGAGAACGATCTGGATCGCGGTAAACGGAACCCCGACCGCATAGACCGTCCGGCGGCGGTAGTTGATGAGGACAAGAGCGACCACGCCAAAAAAGCCGAGACCAGCCAGAATAAAGCTGATTCCGAGCGTCGAGTCGATGAAGCCGACACCGAGCCGGAGGTGAATGACCGCCGAGACGACGGCGGCGATAATGCCGACGTAGGCGAGTGCGTTCAGCGATCCGAGTTCCGGCGAGAGGGTGCTCGTATCCGTGCTCATACGTTTACACCGGCCGGAATCCACATAATCGTATCGGCGGAATGATCGTTAGCGGCTGAACTCGGGATCGCGGAGATCTTCGATCCGGCTGCAGTCGTCCGGAGCGAGCCGCGTTGCCACCGCGGCCGCGTTGGCGACAATATGATCGGTGGTCGTACTCGATGGGATCGGGGCGACGCCGCGGGTCGCGTTCCACGCCAACACGACGCCGGCCGGCGAGAGGTCGTATTTTTCTCCGATTTCAGCCAATACCGGCTCGTCCAACAGCCCCGGAGCCGACAGCGGTGAGTGGGCGACGACAGCGATATCATGGTCGCGACAGAACTCGACAAGCTCAGACTGCGGCTGGTAAGGATGCCGCTCGATTTGGATGACAGCCGGCGGGATCGACCCCGATTCGAGGATCGTCTCTAACTGCGGCTGCGAGACGTTGCAGACGCCGAGCGTCTCAGCCCAACCCCGCTCGACGACCGTCTCCAGATTCGCCCACGCCTCCGCGAGCGGGATCGAGGCCGTCTGGATCTCGCCGTCGTCGTCGGTCGGAAATGTCAGGGCCTCCTGTTCGTCGACCGGTTTCTCGGCCAGCCGATCCAGCCGCCCCTGATGGGCCCACGCCTCGGGCCAATGCAACATATAGCAGTCGAAGGCGTCGATCCCGAGTTCGTCGAGACTGCCCTCGCAGGCCGCCAGCAGGTGCTCCTGTCGGTGGTTCGTTCGCCAAACCTTTCCGAGGATCGTCAGGTGGTCTCGATCCGGAGACCCCGGCGCGGCCAGCAACTCACCAATTCGGAACTCGTTGCCGTACAGCTCCGCGCTGTCGAGTAGGCGATAGCCCGCGTCAAGGGCGGTCGCAATCGACGCCTTGCGGTCGACGTACTCGTCGCCGCGGTAGCGCGAACAGCCGAACCCAATCGGCGGCACCGACAGCGGGTGGTCATCGCTGGCGGTCGTCGCCGTCGACTGCGTCTCGTCCGGAACCGTCACTCCGTGGCTCGAAACATCGACCGGGCCACCCTCTGCGGCAGCCGTCTCGATAGCGTTGCAGACGGCGACGACGTGGGCCCCGCGGCGCGCTGTTCGGCGATCCGGCTCGCCGGCAGCGACGCTCGCCGCGAGGTCGTCGACAGCGTCGATATAGCCGCGGGCGTCGGTCGGCGACTGCGGCGGGACGGTCGTGTACGACCGACCGAGACCGCCGTACTGGACGGCCTCAGATTCGGGTTCCATTCGGCCGGTGTTGTCGAGAGACAGCGAGCCGTCGTCGCCGTGGAGTTCCAGCCCGTAGAACTCCCGGCTGCGGTGCGGCGCGTAGAAACTCGCTGTCAGCCGCACTGTCGGGCCGGCTCGAAACGCCAGCGTCGACTCGACATGGCTGTCAGCTGCGGGCTGTTTGGGTTCCCGCTCGGGCCAGGGGTTGAGGCTGTCAGCGACCCGGACGCGGTCGACGGGGCCGAACCACGCGACCAGCAGCGATAGCGGGTAGACCCCGCCGTCGTACAGTGGCCCGATAGACAGAAAGGAGTCGGGACGGTCGTGCCAGTCGGTGACCCGACCGACGTGGGCGTGGGCGTAGGCCAACTGGACTGGCCCAAGTCGGCCCTCCCCAAGCAGGCGGCGGGCGCGCTGTTGGGTCGGGCCATCGACGGACGCCGGTGCGCAGCCAAGTGCGAGGTTCCGCTCGCTGGCTATCTCAACCAACTCGCCGGCCGTCTCGCCGTCGAGGGCGAGCGGTTTCTCCGAGTAAACGTGGCGGCCGGCGTCGAGGGCGGTTCGGGTGATTGCGGCGTGGGCCGCGTGGCTCGTTAGATTGACGACCAGCGGCGCGTCGAGTGCGTCGAGGGCAGCATCGAGATCGGCGAAGGCGGGACAGTCGTGGTCGGCAGCGAGCGTTTCGGCGCGGTCGGCATCGAGATCGCAGACGCCGGCCAGCGTGAGCTCAGACTTGGCGAGGCCGTCGGCGTACGACGACGCAATCGAGCCCGCACCGACGAACAGACAGTGCACATTTTCACCGCACGCGCGAGGGGTAAAATTCCCTTGGGATGGTGGGTGCTGGGCCGGGATCTCGCCGATGGGGTTTTGACAGTCTCGGCCGAAATCCCGCCGTGGTAGAACCGGGAATGAGCCGGCTCGGGACGGCCTATCTGCGAGCCATCCAGGCGGTCGGCCGGCGGCTGCCGTACGGGACGAACGTCTTCGAGCGGCCGTGGGACGTGTTGGTCGTCCTTGATGGCTGTCGAGCCGACCTGCTGGCCGCCGTTGCCGACGACTACGACTTTCTTCCCGACATCGGCTCGATCCGCTCGGTCGGCAGTTCCTCCTCGGAGTGGCTCGAAAACACCTTCGGCGGTCACCCCGAATCCGAACGAACGGTGATGGTGACTGCCAACACGTGGACGGATCGCTATCTCGATGCCGACGCCTTCGCCGCCCTCGATGAGGTCTGGAAATACGCGTGGGACGACGAACACAACACGATCCCACCAGCGGCGGTCACGGATCGCGCTATCGCGCTTGCGCGTGAAACCGCGCCTGACCGCCTCGTCGTCCACTATATGCAACCGCACCACCCCTTTGTCCCCGATCCGCTCGACGGCGACGACGGACTGGTGCGGGCTGGCAGTCACAGCAACACGGGGAACCCGTGGGTCGCGCTGCGACAGAACGAGGTCAGCGTCGACCGTGTCTGGGCAGCCTACAGCGCGAATCTCGACTACGTGCTCAGCGAGGTCGAATCGCTCTGCGAGAACGTCGACGGCCGAGTCGCCATTACGGCTGATCACGGCAACCTCTTTGGCGAGTGGGGACTGTACGGCCACCCGATGGAAACGCCCGTGCCCGCGCTCATCACCGTTCCGTGGGCGGAAACGAGGGCTACCGACCAGCAGACGCGAACGCCGACGCTGGAGCCGCCGGAGTCGCTGCCGGTGAGTCGGGTTTACGGGGGCGACACGGCCGACGACCGACTGGACGCGCTGGGGTACCGCGAATGAGGCCACGGAGGGATCACGGATGAAGATCGGCCTCGTCGTCTACGGCGAACTCGACACCCAGTCGGGCGGCTTTCACTACGACCGGCAACTCATCGCGGAACTCCGAGCGGCCGGCGATACCGTCGATGTCATCGAACTGCCGTGGCGATCCTACCCCCGCGGCCTCCTCGACAACGTCTCCCGCCGGCTGCGACGGCGACTCACCGGCGACTACGACGTGTTGCTGCAGGACGAACTCGCTCATCCCTCGCTTGTGTGGACGAACCAACGGCTCTCGACGCCGATTGTGAGCATCGTCCACCATCTCCGAGCGAGTGAGAACCGACGCCTGCGGCCGCTGTATCGAGCGGTCGAGCGTCGCTATCTCCGGAGCGTTGACGGCGTCGTCTGTAACAGCAGCGTCACCCGCGATGTCGTCACCGATCTCGGTGTCGACGCCGACCGAACCGCCGTCGCGCCGCCGGCCGGCGACCGGTTCGATCCAGCCATCACAGCCGATCGGATCGCCGAACGTGCACGCGAAGAGCCACTCCGCGTGCTGTTCGTCGGTAACATCACGCCGCGAAAAGGCGTCGACACGCTCATCGACGGGCTGGCAGCCGCCAACGGCGACGCCGAACTCACGGTCGTCGGCACCCCGGTCGACGAGGGCTACGTTTCGGGATGTCACGACCGCGTCGCCGACCACGGGCTGAGCGAGCGTGTCACGTTCACCGGCGGGATCGACGACGACGCCCTCGCCGCGGCGTTCCGCGAGCATCACCTCTTGGCCGTGCCGTCTCAGTATGAGGGGTACGGCATCGTCTATCTCGAAGGGATGGGGTTCGGGCTGCCGGCGGTCGCCTCACGGGCAGGCGGCGCGACCGACATCGTCACAGACGGCGAGAATGGGTTTCTCGTCGACCCCGGCGACGTGGCCGCTGTCGCCGACGCGATCACGACGCTGGCGGCCGCCCGCGAGCGGCTGGTGGCGATGGGCCAGGCTGCACGCAAGCGATACGAGTCTCAACCAGACTGGACGGAGACGGCATCGCGAGTCCGGAAGCTCCTCAAATCGATCATCGATGATGACCTCGACTGAGAATGTGTCGGCATCGGTACGAGCGGCTGGATATCTTGCTCACAAGCCGAGGTAGCTACTAGCCACGCATGCGTGAGATGCCTCGGCGAGGACAACACATGCCGCCGTAGTCACGAGTTGAGGTTGATGACTCCTCGACTCTCGAACCCGACACCGCGATACCTGGAAAAATACATCGTATTATATCGGTTTGATTGTGGACAGCAAATTGATTAGATTGCCTGTCTGGACACACAGTGTGCGTGGCTGAAACGAACCTCAGTGAAAAAATGCGTCTGAAGGTCGCTTTTCCACGTATTCAGCCGTTTTTAGCTCTCCTACTTTGTCGGTAGATCGCATCTACCAACTTGAGCAAAGATGGCGGGTCAGATACGATTCGAATTTTACCGAAACGTATTTAATACAAATCGATTTTTATCGATATGTATGGCAGCGTCCAGCGGTACTGCGATGGGAATCGATCGACGAATCAGCCCGGAAACAACCGATAGTTCTCCGAGTAGTTGGCTCACAGGACTTGCCGTTCGTGGGGTGACACAATGAATATCACCGTCTACGGCCCCTCTGGCTGTAGCAACTGTACGGATCTTAAGGAAACGGCCGCGGAGATCGTCGATCGGAATGACATCGATGCGGACGTAACGAAGGAACCAGATATGACCAAGTTGGCACAGAAGGGTGTTATGTCGACGCCAGGGTTCGCAATCGACGATGAGATCGTGTTTGCCGGCTCAACACCGTCGGAAGCCGAACTGGAATCGATCATCACGGAGCACGTCTAACCCGGAATGGTCTTCGAGCAGTTTGCAACGTGGGTTGTCGACACCATCGGACTTACCGGCGCGGCCAGAGCCGCCGCGCATTTCTGGGTGTACGACACGCTGAAGATTCTCGCCATTCTGACGGCCGTGATCTTCGCCGTCACCTACCTTCGGACGTACTTCCCGCCGGAGAAGATCCGCGAGTACCTTGACGGGAAGACAGCCGTTACCGGGTACGTACTGGCCGCGCTGTTGGGGATCGTCTCACCGTTCTGTTCGTGTTCGACGATCCCGATCTTTCTGGGGATGGTCGGCGCGGGCATTCCGTTCGGCATCACGATCACGTTCTTGGCAGTGTCGCCGATGATCAACGAGGCTGCGTTGGTCGTATTACCGGGAGTTGTCGGCTTTGAGCTCACCGCGCTGTATGCGGTCAGCGGGATCGCCATCGGAATGACAAGCGGCTACTCGCTCACCCTCCTCGGATTCGACCGCTACGTTGACGACTTCGAGTTCGGCGATTCGGGGGTCGAGATCGACGAGCCGACCAGACGCGAGCGGCTCGAAGAGGCCTACGTTGAGGCCAGAGAGATCATCGTCGAGATCATCCCGTATGTCATTGTCGGCGTCGGGGTCGGCGCGCTCATTCACGGCTACCTTCCCGAACAGCTGGTCGAGACCTACCTCTCGGGGCAGTGGGGCGTCGTCGGCGCGGTCGCCGTCGGCGTGCCGATGTACACCGATATCCTCGGGGTGATCCCGGTCGTCGAATCGCTGATCGGCAAGGGGCTGCCGATCGGCACCGGCCTCGCGTTTATGATGTCGGTGGCCGCGCTCTCGCTGCCGCAGTTCATGATCCTCAAGAAGGTGATGCAAAAGGAGCTGATCGCCGCCTACGCGGGCACGCTTGCATCGGGGATCCTGGTGATCGGGTTGTTGTTCAACATCGTGCTCTGAGTCGCCGTCGACCACCCCGGTCACGGTCACAAACGCTTTTAGCCCGACCCGATCAGTATCGAATCAAACACAACCGCCGTCGACACACATCTGAGTATGACAGACACCGTCCCGGAATCAACACGTCAGACCCTCGAACGCCTCTATGAGAACCCCGATGAGCGATTGACCTCCTTATTTGACCTCGCCGCAGATGAGACGCAGGTCGACGCCCAGCTGACGGTATTCAAAGCGTTGGCCAACGAGTCTCGGGTTCGGATTCTCGATGCCCTCCGCGATGGCGAAATGTGTGCGTGTGAACTCCAGGTCGTCCTTGATGCGCCACAGTCGACGGTCGCCAGCCACCTCCGGGAACTCGCCGACGCAGGAATCGTCAGAAAACGCCGGCAGGGAAAATGGACGTACTACCGGATCGGTGATACAGCCGTGTTGCAACTGCTGGATCTCGCGGCTGCATTCGGCGACCCCGACGGCGAGTGAGCACAGCCACTCCAAACCTACCACCGGGCAATCATCTACTGATACGGAGGATAGCTTCTACTCACACCCAACCGTCGGGAACCCACTCAGTGATAGCAGCGGGATCGTCGTAAGCCGTATCAATGGCGTTGATTGCCTCAACAAGGATTCGCGGTGGGGGTGGGTCGCTGTCTGTGTAATAACAGAGCCCGTGTGGGACTGTCTCGTCGAAAAAGTCATCGTCAGCAGTCAGAACGACCCAGTCGTTAGTTGTTGCGTAGGCGGCGATCGCATCATCGGTCGCAGTGGGCCTGAGAACATCCCGAACGCGGTCGACTGTGTGGGTGGACTCAGTTTCGAGGACAGCGACGTACGACGCTTTCACCATCTGGTCACACAGCACCCGCATCGACACTTAGCCGTCGGTGTCGGGGGTGTGAGTCTCGGCCGCGATCGCTTGCTCAGTGGCTGCCTTCTGCATCCGGATGTAGTCCATCAATTCGGGGTGGGACTCGTAGTATTCGATGGCAGCCTCAATCTGCGGGCGGTCGAGCGTGGGATACTCGGCGAGTAACTCGTCGACGCTCGCACCTGACTCGGCGGCGGCCCCGAGTGTGTAGACGCCGATCCGTGTGCCGTCGATTCGTGGCTTGCCGTGGAGAATATCGGGCGTTCGCACGATCTCGATACCAGTGCTCATAGAACCGTGTAGGGGCTGTAGCGATAAAATACTCGGGGAACAGCGACCAGACTGCGCTGCTGGCTTGGGTGACGCGGTATCAGCAACACGGTTCGGGACACAACTGCGACAGCCGAGTGACGCGGTCGGTTCGTGCGTATACTGGCTGCCGTCGCCAACACGGGTGCTCCCGTCACTCCGGGAGGTCGACATCATCGGCGGCGTCGTATTCCCAGCCGTGATCGTCGATGAACGCAACCACGTCGTCGAGGGATTCGGTGACGCGGATCTCGGTGTCGTCGGCTCCCTCGCTGTCGAGGGCGGCTTCCAGTGTGCTGATCGGGTGGGTTTCGCTCGGGACGTTTGGGCCATCGTGGCCTTCGATCGTCACGGTCTCGGCTGTGTGGTCGTGAATGTAGACATCGATATCCTGTCGGAACGGGCGTTCTTTCAGGGTAACCCGCACGGTGCCGTCGGCGTCTCGCTTCGTTGCCGTCGCTGTGTATCGCACGTCGTCGATCACCGGGCGGAGCGCGATCGCGTCCTCGTGGTCGTAGGCGCGCTCGGCGATCACCGTCCCATCGAGACTGTAGATCGCCTTCCAGGTGCGAAACGACGGGAGACTGCCGATCCGGTACCGGGAGGCGGTATCAACGAACTCGGCACCGACTTTGAGTGGCATGTCGGGGTGTGGCGTGCCGTGGGACTCGCGGTAGGCCTGTGCGTCCTGCTGGGTCGGGCTGTGGGCTGTGAGGGCGGTGTAGGCGGTTTCGACATCGGTGGCCGTGATGGGCTCGGTGTCGACCGCGAATGGCTCGCCGTCGTAGCATGCCCAGACGCGGGCGATGGCCGCCGAGAGCAGGTCGTCGTGGCCCGTTGCTGTGTCGGTGTTTTTGAGCTGTGTCAGCACCGCGATGATCGACCGGACTGTCTCGCGGTCGAACGCTGGGGTGTCGGCGTGCATACGATTTGGTGTGTCATTGTGGATGCGGGATTTGCTTCAATCCCATCTTTTTCTGCGTCGGGTCGCCTCCGGCCACCGCTCCTTGAAAAAGCTGGATAAAAAGTGCTGCCTCCCTGCGGTCGGCAGTGAACCGCTCGCTACGCTCGCGGATGCTATTTCTCAATGGCCGCTGCTTTGACTAACTTCTCAGCGCGTTCGTTCATTTCATCCGTATGGCTCACAGAGCTACGAAAAATCGTTCCAATTCTCTCGGTACCGCAGTCACTGTTCTCACTTAGGCAAACAGAATACACTTTCCAGCTACTCGGCTCCTCTTTGACCCCAGTTCCCACTTTTCCAACGCAGTGTCGACATCGATACCCTGTGAGTTCAGTCACGAACACATGCAGGGTGGAATCGTCTTCAGTTTTGAATCCTCGCAGCAAATATTATTTAACGGTGATTGACGAATCGAAGGCTAATGGGATACGATGGGCCGAAGGTCTTTCTAGCACCGTATGGCAATGATGCCGCGCTAGAAAACGTCGAAAACAGCGTTTTGGATGGTATCGATGCCGATCGTGTCCGTCAGTATACTGAGCAGCCACCGGACGCATTTGATGAGGTCATTCGATTATGGGGAACAAAACCGTCGGTAGCTGGTACGTGGAAAAATATTGAACAGGGGGATTACCTGTTTTTCTACCGTAATGGAACGTATACGTACTCTGCGAGGGTTCTCGGTACAGAACAGAATGAGGCACTCGGTAGAGATGTCTGGTCGAACTTCGAGGATGATCCGTGGGATAGAATAATCTATCTTGCACCACCGACCGAAATGAACGTATCCTCCGAAGAGATTCACAACCTTGCAGGATACGACCGTTCCTATCCACTTGGATTCAGTCCGCTCAACGAGATGGGCGTTGGTGGCATCCGCGGAAAGTATGGTTCTGTAGAAGCGTTAGCCTCCGGAGAAACTGGTTCGACTCAGACCGAAATCACGGAGACGATAACAGATATCGAGATTCACAGTACGCCGGATTTCGATCTCGTAGACGAGGGACTTCTCGATGGGTTGTATTTTCAGGACAACCGCGGAAACGAGATTCTTGAACAAATCGAATCAGCGTTCAAAGCTGGTAAGCATGTCATCTTCACCGGGCCGCCCGGAACAGGGAAAACTGAAATCGCTAGACGAGTCTGTCATTCGCTCGTAAAATCTCACAACGACACCTATTCTGGCTATGAGATGACGACAGCCACAGCCGATTGGTCGACCTTCGAGACTGTTGGTGGCTACATGCCAACAGAGACAGACGGGGAGAATCTCTCGTTCGAGACTGGGCAGGTGCTACGGCGGTTCAAACAAGATGGTACTCAAGAGAACGAACTCTTGGTAATTGATGAGATCAATCGCGCTGATATCGACAAAGCGTTCGGGCAGTTATTCACACTTCTCTCCGGACAGGAAGTACAATTGCCCTATCGCCGAGATGGCAACGAGATCGTTGTCAAACAGGCTGACGGCAGTTCCGGAACACCAGCACCCCACGAGTATATCATGCCCAATTCGTGGCGATTGCTGGCGACGATGAACACCTACGATAAGACTTCATTGTACGAACTGTCGTACGCCTTCATGCGGCGGTTTTCGTTCATTCATGTCGATGCCCCACAAGTGCCTGAAACCCGAGCAGAACGAATCGACCTGCTCGAACATTACGCAGACGCTTGGGGGATGGATCTGTCCAGACCGGCGAATGAAGATGTGCTCGATGCTGTGTCTGAAATCTGGCTCAGACTCAATGACGGCCGGAGCGACCGCAAAATCGGTCCTGCCATCGTTCGAGACATGCTGGATGGCATCATGAACTCACCCTCTCGAACCACTGAACGCGCTGTCACCGACGCAGTGGGTAACTACGTCCTGCCTCAACTCGAAGGGTCACCTCGCCGAGAAGCGACCGTCAAACAACTCTCTCAGATCGATACTGTTGATTCCAGTCGACTCAGCGAACTCGGCCGTGATATGCTACAGATAGAAATCGATGGATAGATCCGAACTCATCGATGCTGTCTCGGAGGATTTGTTTGCCTATGTGATGCACGGAGAGATTTCTGAACAACACGTCACGACACAACTCAAACCGACAGGGCTGGATGAACGTTTCGAGAGCTTCGACGCGCTTGTTGACCTTCATTTTCTTCTTCGACCAGCAGTCGTCGATTTCGTAGACCAACTCCCGTCTCGACTCCGGAGTATCAAGACACAGACGAAGAACGTCCAACAGACGACGCGAGGACAGATATCCGGGCAAATCGATTGGACTTCGACGATGAAACAACGCTCCTCGCAGGCACCGGGCGATACGTCGTTATTTGTCTGTGACAACCGTCACGAAAGCTATGACATTGACGAGAATATCGTTCTCAAACGTCTCCTGTCGATCATTTACACGACTCTGGAGGAGTGTGAGACGTATCTCAAACAGGAATACGAATGGGTAACTGATCGCTGGCAGGAGAACCTTGAGCTCGTTGAGCAGATGCGAGAGTTGTTTGAACGGAACGTCCACATCAAGCGTATTCGTGACCCCGAGACCTACGAGCCGACAGACCGAATGATTCAGACAGCAGCCATGTCGCGTAGCGATGTCTATCGAGAGGCTGCTTCGTTGTTGCAGGATCATAGACGAGCCAGAGAAAGCAATCCGGACGCTCTCAGGGAATTGTTGGAAGAGACGCTGATTACGCCTGAGGACGAGGAAACACTCTTCGAACTCTACGTCCTGTTCCAGTATGTTGAATCAATTGAGGAGTACCAGCAAAGCGAAACCTCCGTCAAAACGATTGAATCTGGAAAACAAGAGGTCGCTCGGATAAAGAGCGAGGATGGTACCGATGTCGTGTTGTACCACGATAGCTCTGCCAATGACCGAAACCTCTCGTTTGTTCCCGAGCCAATCGAAAAACAGGATGCCGAACTGACCCGGTCAGAACAGATAGACCGTCAGGCTCGAGAAATCGTTGAGAACTACTTTACTGACAAAGGGTTCCAACTGCAAACCAACCGACCTGATATTATCATACTCGAAGTACAACATGAGGAAGGATACGAATACTTGATCACTGAGGTCAAAAACTCCACCAGCGAGCAAACAGTGAAAAAAGGCGTAACCGAGACACTCGAATATCTCGCATTCCTCCGCCAAGAAAACGAATTAGTGTTTGACCCTGATACCCCATTTGGATCGGGTTGGAACGGTGTGCTCGTAGTCCAAGATTTCGAAAGCCGATCGACGGCACCAATTGAAGATCAAGACACGATTAGAATTCTACAAGCTTCTGAACTCGCTGATTCTCTGCCAGTAATCTTAGACAGATTGTTGTAGTTATCTTTGGGTAGCCACTCGGTAGCTTTGGCCAACATCTCGCTCTAATAGAACTGTCGCCCTGATACAGCTCCCTGACCGCGCTGTTATCGATTCGTCTCACGCTGATTGAGGCTCCGTCAATTGATCGAAAAATGAGAATCCGGCTACTTCGCTTGCTCGTGAATCTCATCGATCGCGGTCGCCACCGTCGACTCATCGAGGCCCATCACCGCGGCGATCTGGGCGTCGCTGAACCCCTGGACGGCGAGATAGCAGGCCAGCGGGCGGTCGCCGGCGGCGGCGACCTGTACCGGCACCCGCGCGGTCTCGGGGCTGGTCGCCGAGGCATCAGAATGCCGAAACCGAAACGCCGGCAGCCGCTCGAACAGCACCGCCAACAGCGTCGCCCGAATCGGATGCGATCGAGCGGCCTCGGGATCGGTCGCCAGCCGCACCGCGCCCTCAGGGGTCTCTAAGCTCCGACTGACCGCCTGCGGGAGTGCCTTCGGCACCGGCATCGACAGCGAGTCCGGCAGGTACACCGAGACATCCGCCGAGCTGTGTACCGACCCCGCCTCACCCTCATAGATCGTTTCCGTCGCGTCCATACCGATCGTTGTGGCTGGCGGCTATAAGCTGTTGTCACCGACCGCGCTGCGCCGCCAGGCTCTCGCCACACCCTCAACCGGGTGCCGGTGTGGCAATCACAGCAGTAATCTGCCGGCAGTCACAATACCGACCCATCGATGGCTGTCGACCCAGACGAAGGCCTCATCACCGATCTGATGATCGGCCTGTGGTTTGTACTCGCCGCCGACCTCATGGCGCTGACGGGGTTTGCGTACCTCGGCGGGTACGTCTCCCGCTGGGTGTTCATCCTGACCACCGGGCTCACAAACGCCGCCTTCGCGCTGTGGATCGGCTGGCGATGGCTGGCGATCCGCCGGGCGGAGCCAACCGACCGCGCGGCGATCGAGGAGCTCAAACACCGGTATGCTGCCGGGGAGCTCTCCGACGCCGAGTTCGAACGCCGACTCAGCGAACTACTTGATGCTGACGAGGCCGTCGCAACGGCCGATATCGACGTCGGCGACGCGCCACAGTCGGCGACCACCGATCCCGAACCGATCGAGGAGTAGCCTACTCGATCAGCTTCCCAACTGTTTCGGCCTGTAACTCATCCCGAATCGCGTGGCTGTCCTCGGCGTCGACAACAACCTCGATGATCTCGCTGCCCTCGCGGTCGGCCGCCGCGGCGTAGGCCTCTCGGAACCCCTCACGGCTCTCAACACGCGAAAAGCCCAGCCCGTAGAGCTCGCCGGCGGGCTCGAAGTCCAGCCCATGCGGCGTTTTGAACTGCCGCGTAAACGGCGGCTCGAAGTTCTCGATCGGCAGCTTATGGAAGATCCCGCCGCCGTCGTTGTTGATGACCACGACCGTCGCGTCGACCTCCGCGCGCCCGACAGCCAACAGCCCATTCAGATCGTGATAGAACGCCAGATCGCCGATCACCAGCGTCACGTCGTCGGTCGTCCCGTGGGCCGCGCCCAGTGCCGTCGAGACGATCCCATCGATCCCCGACGCGCCACGGTTGCCAAGCGCGGTAATCGATGTCGTCCCGGCCGCACCAAACCGATCGAGATCACGCACCGGCATGCTGTTTGAGACGACCAGCGTCGCCGGATCGGGCAGCCCGGCGACCACGTCGGCGACGATCCCGCCCTCGAACAGTCGATCGGCGGCCGCCTCGCTCACGGCCTGCTGGGCCGCCTCCGCGGTCTCCCAGCGATCCCGCCACTCGGCTGCCCCACCGCCCCGAATCACCTGCGCAAGCTGGCCACAGAGCCGGTCGGGATCGGCGACGACGAGATCACTCGCGGTGAACTCCGCCTCGCGCCACGCGCCCGCGGGATCGACGACCACCTGCCGCGCATCGACACCAGCGAGATACTTTCGCAGCGGTTTCGAAGTCGGCGACGCGCCCAGCCGCACCACGACCTCGGGATCGGGCCACGCCTCGGTCACTGCGGTGTTCACAAACCCGTCGTAACCGCCGATCACCGGCGCGACACGGGTATGGCCGCCGAACCGCAGCCCCGAGAGCGGATCAGCGAGAATCGGAAATCCACTCGCATGCGCAAACGCTGTCACGGCCTCGGGGTCGAGCCCCGGCGGATCGGCCGGCCCGGCGACGAGCAGCCCACGATCGATCGACAGCGTCTCCGCAAGCTGTCGCAGGTCACGGTCATCAAGCTGTGGCTCGCCGCTCGTTCGCCGCACAAACGGCGTCTCTTCGTCGCGACCGAGTGCTGCCAACGGGTCGAGATCGGTTGGCACGTCGCCCTCGACCGGGGTCGGTTCCAACGGCTTCCGGAAGGGGACGTTCAGATGCACCGGCCCAGCGGGCGTCCCCTCGGCCGTGCCAACCGCCCGACAGATATCGGTTCGCAGCGACCGCAGCGCGCGCTCCCGCGGGGCGGGCTCGGGGAGGTCTTTGTACCACCGGACAGCGTCGCCGTAGAGCTTCTCCTGATCGACGGTCTGATTCGCCCCGGAGTCCCGCAGCTCCGGCGGTCGATCGGCCGTCAGCAACAGCAGCGGCACCCGTGCCTGATTCGCTTCGACAACCGCGGGATGGTAGTTGGCGGCGGCCGTCCCGGAGGTACAGATCAGCGGTGTCACCTCGCCCGTGCGGCGGGCCCGCCCCAAGGCGAAGTAGCCCGCCGACCGCTCGTCGAGCGCGGAGATCGTCTGTAGCTCCTCGTGGTCGTCGACGGCGACCGTCAGCGGCGTCGAGCGGCTCCCCGGCGAGACACAGACCGTACGAACGCCGCTGCGGGCGAGTTCGGCGGCGATCGCCCGGCCCCACAGCGTGTTCCGGTTCGGTGCAGTCATGGCCGACATGTCGGGGTCGACGCTCATATGTCCGGCGTGTTCGGACGCTCACTCTGCCGGTTGCCCGTGGTCATCAGCGGCCGTTGACGCAGCCGTATCGACGCCAACACCGCTGATCTCGAAGCGTGCCCCGCCGTCCGTGCTCTCAGTCGCGGTGATCGTCCAGCCGTGGGCGGTGACGATATCGCGAACGATCGCCAGCCCGTAGCCGGTGCCGTCGGCGTCATGGCTCACCCGTTCGTCGAAGATCGTCGCCTGTTTGTCGGCTTGGATGCCGACGCCGTCGTCGGCGACATAGAAGCCCCCATCGGTCGTCCCGACCCGGACGGTCACCCCCTCGCCGCCGTGCTCAACGGCGTTGCGAAACAGGTTCTCAAAGAGTCGCGACAACTGCTGTGAATCCGCACTGAGCGTGGCGTCGGTTGCTACGACCAACGACGCGTCACCGGTCGTCACCATCGCCCAGGCCTTGTGTGCTGCCGTGTCGAGGGCGACCGACTCACGGGCTGGCTGTTGGCCGCTTCGTGCCATGGCAAGAATGTCTTGAATCCGTGTTTCAGCGCGCTGGAGTGCGGTTTCGATCTCATCGAGCGCGTCAGCCGGGTCGTCGGCCCGCCGGGCAATCTGAACGTAGCTTGTTGCCACCGTGATCGGCCCTTGGAGGTCGTGGCTGACGCGGCTGGCAAATGCGTCCAGCCGGTCGGTTTTGGCCTGCAGCGCCTCGGCGGTGTCGGCCTGCTCGGTGATGTCGCTGAAATAGAGGATGCGACCGGTCGTACCATACCCCTGTGGGACGGGTAGCTCACGGTAATCAAACACCCGCTCGGTGGCACCAGTGGTCAGTTCGACCTGCGTTTCAGTACCATCAAACACCGGTCTGAGTGCCGGATTTGCCTCGCTGAATGCCGACACGGCCATTCCGAGGTCGAGCCGAAAGACCTCGGAAGCCGCCTCGTTGGCATCCGAGACGATCCCCTCGGAGTTGACGACGACAACCGGATCGGTCAGCGCGTCGACGACCCGACGCAACGAGTTCGGCGAGAGCCGAAACAGGTCGAATCGCTTGATCGTCACCGCCACCACGAGCCCCATGAGCGACCAGCCGATCGGCGTCGGATCGAAATACGGCGGCACCAGTTCGAACACCTTCATCAGCCCGGGAACCATCGCTGCGGTGATCAACAGCATGACAGTTCCGGCTTGCAGCCGCCGTATCGTTGTCGTCGCCCGAATCAACTCCCCGGCCGCCAACCCGGCTGCCATCACCACCAACAGCGGGCTCCCGATCATATTGAGCGGCAGCCGAATCGAGCCGGGCTCGGCCGGCACGAGGATCTCACTCGTCTGATAGGGTGCGTCGACAGTATAGATCAGCTCCCCGGGGTTGAACCACGAGAGCACGAACAGCAGCACAACCGGGATGAACAACACCAGATACCATCGTGAGATCGGCTCCCGAAAGGTGAACTCGTAGGCAAACGCAAACGTCGCAATCGATGCCGACGGGACGGCGATGATGAACACGTTTGTGAGTGCCAACCGGAGAGCGGCGGCGTCGACCAGCGCGATCAGTCCAAAGGTTACTGACCACACCATGCCACACAGCATGGCAAACCGAAACCAGCGGACGACGATCCCCTGTGGCTCGGTGCGAAGCCAGTAGACGATAAAACCCGGGATGATCCCGCCGGCCAGCATAATTCCCCCGGCGGTTGTGGGCGATAGTACTGCATCCATGCTTGTGTGGTATCCGTATGCTAGCGGTCGATGCCCGGTAAAAAACATTGTGCGAACGAGTATTCACATCTAGCGTGTGTGACTGTACAGTCGATACCGCCCTCGCAATATCCCTGCAGATACCGGTGTCGGTAGTACAATTCTACACATACCTTCGTATGCCGGTATAGAATTGATAAGGTGTTATCCCGTTGATCGGATTGCGGACTGCAATGATTGGCGACCGGGCAACAGCAACCACGCGAGACGCCACGACTGACTGACACACAATGGGCACGCACATGACACAGCAGGCCGGCAGCGACACCTTGTCGACACCGGCGAAGATTCTGCTGATCGATGACGACGCACAATGGCTCTCACTCACAAGTGACTTGCTGGCGGAGACCGCATCCGACTTTGACGTCGTTACGGCGAGTAGCCTCGCGACGGGTCGCCAGCAGTTCACCGAGCGAGCCTTCGACTGTGTCGTCTGCGATTATCGGCTGGGCGATGGGACGGGCCTCGAACTCCTCACGGAGGTGCGAGACGCTCACCCTGAGCTGCCCTTTGTGCTCGTGACGAGCCGTGGCGATGAGTCCGTCGCTGCCGACGCGATCAGCCAGGGGGTGACCGACTACATCCCCAAGGAGCTGATCCGATCGGATTTCGACGATCCCACCGAGTCGGTACTCGACACCCAACTCCGGAAGGTCATCCGGTCGTATCGCACCCAACACGCGTTACGACAGGAACGAGAGATCAAGACGGCCGCCCTTGAGCTGTTGACGACGATGTCGAACCAACGGGAACTCTACCGCCGGTTCTGCGCGCTGTTGCAGGACAACTACGGCTACGGCGGCGTCTGGATCGGGACGGTCGGTGCAGGCGGTCGGATCGTCCCACGGGCGATCAGCGGCTGTGAGACCTACGTCCAGGCGCTGATCTCTCCGGCGACGGGGGCGACCGGTTCGACCCGGCGATCCGCGCCTTGACGGACGACTCCGTCGCCGTTGCCACTGTCGACGACGAAACCGAGCCCTGGAGCGATGCGTGGGCGGCAGCGACAACCGGCTTCGACTTCGAGGCCGGGATCGGCGTCCCCATCGGCGACGACCGCGTCCAGTTCGGCGTGCTCGGTGCCTACACGGCCACCACCTCGATCGACGACGACCAGATCGATCTGCTCAGAGAGTTTGCTCGGCTGATCAGCTACACCATCCGCACCGACGAATGGACGGAGTCGCTGATCGCCGAGGAGCCGGTCACACTGGAAATCGAGATTGATGCCCCGACCGAACCGCTGCTCGCGTTTGCCAGCCACCTACCCGCTGACGCCGCGTTGACGATCCACTCGGTCGCCGAACACAAGGATGGAAAGCTGCTGTACGCCGTCGAGATCACCGGCGCGGTGCCGGATGACTGTCGGGAGCACGTCACCGCCAGTGACTATCTCGAACTGTATGACACCACAGAAACGGCCGACGGCCATGAGTGTCGCTTTCTGGTCACCCCACCGACGCCGGAAAGCATCGCCCGTGACTACGGGATGCAGTTCGAGACGATCACAATCGACGATGGGCTCCGGACGATCACCGGCTATCTCTCGACGGACAGTGCCGTGCCGAACCTCCTTGCCGACCTCAGATCGACGTTCGAACACACAACCCTGACACGCGTAACCTCAGCTATGACACAACCCCGGGCAACCACCACGACGACCGCACAGCTACTTGACCCACTCACCACCCGCCAGCGAGAGATCCTCTCGCAGGCGTACTACGACGGCTACTTCGAGGAGCCACGGGCAATCAACGCGACAGAGCTTGCCGATCGCTTCGGCATCGCTCGCGCAACGTTCACCCAGCACCTCCGAACAGCCCAACGGAAGCTCTTTGGAACCATCTTCAGCCAGGAGGGCCGCCAATGAGCGCGACTGTCAAACACCTCTCGGCGTTCCAACGCGACATCCTCTATGTCGTGTCGGATCTTGAGACTTCCTACGGCCTCGGCATCAAGGATGCCTTAGAGGAGTATTACGGCGAGGAAGTCAACACCGGACGGGTCTACCAGAACCTCAGCACGCTCGTCGAGGAGGGCTACCTCGAAAAATCCGCTATCGATAAGCGAACGAACTCCTACACCCTGACCGAAACGGCCCTGCAGGCGATCGAACACCGCCACAACTGGCAACAGACACGGGCCGACAGCCAACTGGTTGGGTGAGAAGCAACCACTGCGGGACAACCCCCGGCACGATCGATGGGTGACAGTCGATCTGTGGCTTACCGCAGTTAGCTGTCGTCAGTCACGTTTTCTTCGTAGCCAGCCGCCGACGCCCATTTGGTTGCGGTCGGCACCGTCGCGGCGTCGGGCGTCTCGTGAGATGTTCGGTCGAGCAGCGTCTCGATGACGGTCACCGCCGCGGTGAGGCCATCCAGTTCGGTCTCATCGTACACGCCGGCGTTGGCGCGACGAACAAAGGCTTCGAGGCTGTCCTGATCGACGCCCGGTGGCAGTTCAACAGCGTCGGTCGACGGCGTAGGTCTGTGGTCGGTCATCGGTAACATCCTCCGTGAGTGCCCGGCTCGGTACGTTACCTAGATAGTGTATGCTACGATATAAAAAATTAGTGTCAACTTCTATCTGGATAGAACGTGTACACAACCGTACTTTCAGCCGTACTGACGTATTGTCGACCTGAAGCAATCAGGTGGCAAACACACGTCGAACCCGCCCACCGCGGCCGATGGCTCAGGCTTCCAGTTCGTCGAGAATCGGTCGGAACTTGAGTTCAACCTCGTCCCATTCGGCGTCAGGGTCGCTGTCGTCGACGATCCCGACACCCGCAAACAACGTCGCCCGCCGCCGAGTCGCCACCGCTGAGCGGAGCCCGACGGCGAAGGTGCCGTTGCCGGCGGCGTCGATCCAGCCGACCGGGGCGGCATACCAGCCCCGGTCGAAGGGCTCGGTTTCCCGGATCGTCTCAAGGGCGCGATCCGGCGGCAGCCCGCCGACGGCCGGCGTCGGATGCAACGCCTCGACGACATCGAGCACGTGGGTATCGTCGGCCAACTCGGCGGTGATCGGCGTATGGAGGTGTTGGACGGTTGCCAGCCGTTTGATCCCGCGTTCACCGACCGAAACCGACGCCGCAAACGGGGCCAGCTGCTCGCGGATGGTGTCGGCGACCAACTCGTGTTCGTGGACATTCTTCCCGTCGGTCAGCAGTTCGTCGGCAAGCCACTCATCCTCGGCCGGCGTCTCCCCGCGACCGGTTGTGCCCGCCAGTGCACCGGTTTCGACGGTGCGGCCCCGCAGGGAGACCAGCCGCTCAGGGGTCGCCCCGAAAAATGCCGCCGGCGGCTCGCTGTCGGGCTCAACGAGAAATCGTGTACAGTCAGGATACTTGTCGCTCAGCCGATCGAGGATATCCGGGATCGCAAGGTCGTCGCCGAGATCGGCTTCGAGTGCCTGCGCAAGGACGACCTTCTGGAGCGTCCCGGCATCGATCCGCTCGACGGCGTTCCGGACAGCCGTCCGCCAGCCGGTCGGCGTTGTCGTTCGCCGGCGGTCGGTGATCCCCGGTCGTGGGGCGGCCGCTGCGGTCTCGGCACACGACATAAGTCGCTCGCGTTCGTCGTCGAGTTTCGCTTCGACGGCGGCTGGTGTCGCAGCTGGCCCGACAGCATTGACCGTCAGCCACGGGCCACTATCAGTTTGTGTAATCTGCACGCGTGGGAAAACGAATCGAGCGTCCGGAAAGTCCGCCCATGGCGATTGGCGGCTGTCGCCGTCAGCTGTGTCGTCGGCAGCGTCGCCAGCAGTGTCGTCGGCAGCGTCGACACCCCCGTCGCCGTGGAAGGCAAACCCACCGAACAGCCGTGGGCAGGCGGCTTCGGTGCCGGCGTGGACGTCACCGGTTTCAAACAGCCGCTCGGCAGCGGTGCGAATCTCCGTGAAGCGATCGGGGCCATCAGCGGTCAGCGTTGCCGCTGC
Source organism: Halonotius sp. GCM10025705 (assembly GCF_042662885.1). Lineage (NCBI taxonomy): Archaea > Methanobacteriati > Methanobacteriota > Halobacteria > Halobacteriales > Haloferacaceae > Halonotius > Halonotius sp. GCM10025705. The sequence continues at coordinate 950,683 of NZ_JBHSZD010000001.1, forward strand.
GCCGCCGGCGACCACGCGCGCCTCATCGGCCGCGTTCCAGACTGTCCGGGGGTCTCCATCGCGTCCACCAGCGTTCGAAACGACGGCACTGAGCCAGCAAGGGGAATCGACCGACTCACCAGCCTCGGCCGGTCGGCCGCACGCGGCGACTCCATACCACCAGGGAGGGGCCCGTCGCCCTTGAGGGTGACTATCCAGCCACCGTGTTTGGGGGTCATGCTGGCGGTGCCACCACCGGCCGGGACTCGGCGGCAGTTTTAAATGGGCACCCCCGCAACCACCGGGTGTTCAAATGCCGAAAGTCGAGATCAATATCCCGGAACACCTCGAAATGCAGATCACCCAGCTGATCGATGAAGGCGAGTTCATCAACCGTGAGGAAGCCATCGAGAACCTGCTGTCGACGGGGCTGAAAGCCTACAAAACCAGCGGCCCGATGGACGACGATGCCGATCTTGAGGACGACGGGATGATGGGCGATGACGGAATGATGGGCCACGACGACGAGTACGTCTTCTAACTGGCCCCAAGTCGACGCACCGTGTTCTGATCGCTCACTAGGTTCGGTTCCGTCCCACTACGTTCGTCAGCCGCACAGGCGCGTTTTCAGTACCTCCTCCCCACCACAGCAGCCCCTTCCCAACAACGCTTAAATCCGAACCGTCCATAGGCAGAGTATGCACAAAGACGAGCTGCTCGAATTACACGAGCAGATGGTGTTGATCATGGAGTACTTCCGGGAGCAGGAATCCGTCGACGGCACCCTGTTTGATCCCTACGACGAACTCGACGTCGAGCCGGATCACGTTCACAAATCGAAAAGCGAGCACAAACACGCGGTGTTTGTCCTTGGCAACGCCTTGGCGACAGCCATGAGCGAAGACGAGTTCTCGAATGCCGGCCGTGTCGGCAAGCGGATGAAGGAACTCGCCGACGACGCCGAGGGCAAGATCTGACGTGCGCCGACAGCCACAGCCGCGACCGACCCAACGATAACGCGGGATGACGGCCACACCGGTCTTCCTCGCCCTTGCTGGGCTTGACAACGCAGCGAGTGGCCCACTGCTGGGCCGCCTGCTGTTGGGCGTCGCGTTGGCTGTCGCGCTTGCCGGCCTTGCGGCGATGAGTCGGCCAACTGATTGGTATCGCCGCCTCACCGATCGCCTTCTGTTTGGGGTGCCGTGGGGCACGCTTGTGCTGATGGCTGTGTTGCTCGCGGTGTACGGTGGTCTGCAGGACGGGTTCGGTGCGGCCGACCCGATCGTGCTGCCGTTTCGGGCGTGGAGCTATCTTGACCCGGTGGGAATGGTGGTAGCCGGTCTTGCACACTCAAACACGAGTCATCTGATCGGCAATCTACTCGGCACGCTGCTGTTTGGCTCGGTGGCGGAAGCGCTCTGGGGGCATCACACCAACCGCCGAACCACAACCCGACTCCACGCGGCGTGGACACATCCCGTCATTCGCGCCCTGATCATCTTCCCGGCGGCGGGGGTGCTGTTGTCAATCCTCGGCGCGCTCGTCGCGTTGGGCCCGATCATCGGGTTTTCGATGGTCGTCTTCGCCTTTGCGGGGTTCACGCTCGTCCAAGCACCGGTGCTCACCATCCTGGCGAGTGTGAGTCAAGGCGTGCTGCGTCGCCTGCTTGATGCGATCCAAACACCCCAGCAGGTCGCCGCCAGCGGGACGACATACTCAACGCCGTGGTTCGCGTCGATCGCGATTCAGGGCCATGCGGTCGGCCTGCTTGTCGGTGTCCTCCTGGGACTTGGCTACCAACGGGTGACGCGCCGACAGCGGCCCTCCGCTGGGGTACTGTGGGCTGCTGTTCTGTTGTTTGCCGTTGAGCGATCCCTGTGGGCCGTCTACTGGTATCGCGGCAACAACAGCTACGTGCTCTATCGGGCGGTTGGTCTCGGGCTTGTCTTCGTGCTCGCAACGGTGGTCACCTACGCAGTCGTTGCCGACGATACCCCGCTCTTCCCTGAGGTTGCGGTCGACAACCCGACAACGTTTGTCACCGATCTCACGACGATTTCGAGCCGACAGGTCGGGTTGTTGCTGGTAGTGACTGCCAGTGCCATCCTTATCGCCCCTGCCGTCGCCACCAATGCGACGACAGCCGCCGACGGCGACCTGCCAGGCGAGCCGATCGAGGTGCGGGGGTATGAGCTCACCTACGGCGAGAACGTCACCAACGGCCAACTCAACGTCATCGACATCGAGGGGGCCGGGGAGTCGACCCGGCTCAACACCTCGGGGGTGATCGTCCGCAACACCGACCGCCACATCTGGTCGACAGCGGTCAGCAAATCCGAGTTGGCAAATCGGGGTAAGGCAGATATCCGCCTCGGCGGGCTCACCTGGGAGGAGACGGTCACCGCGAGCCGTACCGGCTGGCAGGTTGTCGGCGGCGACACCACCTATCGTGTGACGCTCAGCCACGACAATCAGACCCGACCGCTATACAACACTGGCGTCGTCGAGGCTGAGCCGATCGTTGCCGGTCAGCAGGTGTCACTTGATGCGACAGACACTGGCTTCCGCGTCGGCGTCGACGACGAACTCGCAGACCTCCCGGCACAGAATGAATCGGTACGGGTGGGTCGGCTTGAGCTACGCCGGCGAGCTGGTCGATTGATCGCTGTCAACAACCGCACCCAAACGGCGGTTCGTGTCGCCAACAAGGTCGGCTGACCCGATCTCCGTCTGCGGCACATTCTCGTCGGTTCCGACGCTGAGTTAGTTATTCCACTCGATCCGATAGACTTCGGTATCGATCTCGCTGCGCTCCTCGTCGTGGTGCTCAAACTGTTTGTCGACCGCAAACGCCGCGCTGAACGCATGGGTCACCTCGCCACCGTTGTCGGCCGCAAAGGCCTCGATGAACTCCTTGCTGCCGGCGTTGTGCACTGAGTACGACACCGAGGCGACATCGGCGACCGTTGCGAGAAAGCCACGATCGGCACCCGCTTGGCCATCTTGGGCTCCAAACGGCGGGTTCATGACGACCGTGACGGGTTCGGGAATCGACAGTGGGAGCCGCGTCGCATCGGCCTGTAGCCAGTGGATCGGCGTTCGGGTGCCGACCCGGCGACGGTTCTCGACGGCCGTCGCCAGCGGCCCGCCGTCGAGTTCGACGGCGATAACGCGAGCCGGCCCGCGGAGAGCCGCGCCAAGCGTGAACATGCCGGTACCAGCCCCCAGATCGAGGACGGTGCGGCCCTCGATGTCGTCGTGGAGATCGGCCAGATGGATGACGTGGGCGGCCAATGCCGGCGGCGTTGGATACTGCTCAAGGGCGGCCTGTGGATCCTCGAAGCCGGCGACGACGGCGAGTTGACCTTCGAGTTCGCGTTTGGTCGCCATCACGACCACCTCGCTGTCGTGGCTCGCCGGTCGATGTTGGATCGTCGCCATCGACGACCGGCCCGTCTGTCGGTGTGCATAGTCGATGGTATTCGATACCGCGTGAAAAGTCTACGGCGCGCGGCGACATCGTCAGTAGGCGGCGACCCACTCGGAATCGGTGCCGCCGAGGACAGCCTCGCAGTCCGGACAGGTGATCAGACAGATGGTACGGCCGCGATGGCGTTTCTCGTCGTCGAGAATCTCGGTGAGCCACGCGCCGGATGGTTCCTCCCTGTGGTCGCACTCGGGGCAAGTTGGCATATACCATGTAGTGGGTGGTACGGTAATAATACTATCTCTAGCCGAACAAAAAAGAGATAAGATTTGATATAGGGTTATATAAATAAACCTGTGATTGGTAGTGTTGTGAGATGCTGAAAATTGATGGTTGAAACCAGAGTCAGCCGCGAGACAGCGATTACTGCGGTGTCGCCGCGCTACTGAGTCGCTCGCGGTCGTGTGGAGCGTCGAAGTCGAGATCTGGGCCACGGGCGATGATCCCGTGTGGCGTCACGTCGGGGTGGGTTGTGTAGTAGTGTTCCTTGATGTGGTCGATATCGACCGTGTCGGCGACGCTGGGCTGTTGGTACACATCACGGAGATACGGCCAGAGATTGTCGTACTGGTGGATATACTGCACGTTGCACATGAAGTGTGTGTGGTAGACGTGATCGAAGCGGATCAGCGTCGTGAACATACAGATGTCGGCCTCGGTGAGCTGATCGCCAGCCAAGAATCGCTGGTCGGCCAGTAGCTCGTTGTAGTGATCGAGGGCGTCAAACAGCTCGTCGATGGCCGCGTCGTAGGGTTCCTGTTTGGTCGCAAAACCGGCCTTGTAGACGCCGTTGTTGATCGGCTCGTAGATGTCGGTGATGACCTCGTCGATCCGCTCGCGGTTTGCTTCCGGCGCGAGATCGATATCCCGCTCGGCGACTTCCTGGAATCCGGTCGTCAACATGCGGATAATCTCCCGGGATTCGTTATTGACGATCGTTTCTTCCTTTGTGTCCCACAGCACCGGCACCGTCACCCGACAGGTCGCGTCGGGGTCGGCTTCGACGTAGAGTTCCCGCAGGTAGTCGCTGCCGTGGAGTTTGTCCTCGGTGCAACCCGCTTTTTCAGGGCTGAACTGCCAGCCGTCGTCGCCGCGGTAGGGGTCGACAACCGACACATCGATCGCATCTTCCAGTCCCATCAGCGCGCGGACGAGCAGCGTCCGGTGGGCCCACGGGCAGGCATACGAAACATAGAGGTGGTAGCGCCCGGCCTCGGCTTCGAACCGCTCATCGGGGTCGGCGTCAATGTGCTCGGGCACGTCGCTGCCGGCGATCCAGTTGCGGAACGGCGTTGTCTGCCGCTCGAAGGCTCCCTCCTCGTTGGTCGCCTGAAAGGTATCGGTTCGCCACTCGCCGTCGACAAGCATGTTCATGAGTAGTTGTACAACGGGCGCAACGGGCAAAAGCGTTCGCGAGGGTGACATGAGTGTTACCGGCTCAAATAGGGTGTTTTCGGGGATAGTCGGCAGCGGCAACGACCGCAACCGACTTGTACCACCAACAGATATCACCAGGTGGTATGTCCGAATCAACATTCAGCGGTTTCAGTAAGGCCGGCGAGGCTGAGGTAACGCGCGCAATCACCGAGGAGTTCAGCGACGAGTTCATGGATTTCACCGAAAGCGACGTGATCATCGTCGGCGGTGGCCCCTCCGGACTGATGGCCGCGAAGGAGCTCGCCGAACAAGATGTGAAGGTGATGGTCGTCGAGAAGAACAACTATCTCGGCGGCGGCTTCTGGCTCGGTGGCTTCCTGATGAACACGCTTACCGTCCGCGAACCGGCCGATGAAGTCCTCGATGAACTCGATGTCCCCCACCAAGAGAGCGAGGAAGTCGATGGGCTCCATACCGCGAAAGGCCCACACGCCTGTTCCTCACTGATCAAGGCCGCCTGTGACGCGGGCGCAAAAATCCAGAATATGACCGAGTTCACGGACATCGTCGTCCGCGAGAACCACCGCGTCGCCGGCATCGTCATGAACTGGACGCCGGTGCACGCCCTCCCCGAGAGCTCACCTGTGTCGACCCCATCGCCGTCGAGAGTGACCTCGTCATCGACGCGACGGGCCACGAGGCCGTCGTCGTCTCCAAACTCGAAGAGCGCGGCGTCCTCGACGCGCCCGGTATCGAACACGCCAAAGAGAACAACACCGGGATGGATCAGTCGGAAGACGGCGAGTACGGCGCGCCCGGTCACGACTCGCCCGGCCACGACTCGATGTGGGTCACCGAAAGCGAGGATGTCGTCGTCGAAGAGACTGGCAAAGTCCACGATGGTGTGATCGCCACTGGACTGGCGACGGCAACGACGCACGGCCTCCCGCGGATGGGGCCGACCTTCGGCGCGATGCTGCTGTCCGGCAAACGCGCCGCCTCGGTCGCGCTTGACGAACTCGGCAAGGACGGGGCCGCCGTCGACTTCTCGGCGTCGCCGACACCCGCCGACGACTAAGCGCCAACACTCGCAGTTGTCGACGCTCGCAGTTCCAATCTTCACCGCAAAAAGTCCCCCTGACGTACACTCTCCTTAGCAGTTTTCTACGGTGACAGCCGACTACACTACGTCGCGGACGACCGCGGCGACCGTCGGCGCGTCAGGGCCGAGCACGTAGGAGATCGGCTCGATCCCGTAGCTGCCGGTCTGATACAGTACGAACGTCTCCGTCAGGTCGGCGTCGGCGACGGCGTCGCCGATGGTCGCCGCTAACTCCTCGCTGGCCTCGGAATCAAACTCGACGGTGCTGTAGCCGGCCGCCTCGAAGTCCTCGATGAGATCGGCGTCGTAGGCGATATTGAGACCGGCCGACACGTCAACCCCGTGGCTTCGAGTTGCCAACAACACCGAGGCGGCGTGCTCGCTGACACCGAACTCTGGTTCCGCGGGCACGGTGGCACGGCCCTTGATATCGAAGATGCGGCCCGGGACGCCCGCTACGTCGTCGACGGTTGTTGCTTCCGGCAGGCACTCAACGAGGTTTGAGCCGACATTTGGGATCAGCGTTGCAAACCCACTCATGCTCGTCAGCGTGCGCAGCCCGCGGCGGACGGAGGAGCGCACCTGTTCGGTCTGTCGAATGCGGCTGTCGGGATCATGAACCGAGAAGTCGATATCGGCCTCCGCGAGTTCCGGCATAGCGTCCTCGTGCACCTCGGCCAACAGGTCGCCGTCTTCGAGTTGGCGAATCAGCACCTCGATTTCGACCAGCGCCTGTACCCGGCTCATGTCGCCGGTCGCCAGCCCGTCGGCGACGCGTTCGACCAACTCGACGACGCGGTCGTCGGCCGCGATGGCCTCGTTGTGGGCGACCTCGCCGTGGGCGTATTTTGAGACGGCTGACTGGCTGATGCCCAGTCCGTCGGCGACCTCCCGTTGGGTGAGGCCGCGATCACGGAGGGCTTCCGCTAACAGCGACCGGATCGTCGGCAAGAACTCCTCGACGACCACCTCCTCGATGAATTTCATACTCGGTGTAGGATGTGGAACGGATATCAGTGTCGTGGTTTGTGGTTCATCCGGGATTCAAAGCTCGAATTCGGGGTCGTCCTGAATCTTTGAGGCCTTCGGCCCATCCTGATCTTGGTATTTCGAGCCGCGTTCGGCCCCATAGGGCCGCGTTGAGTCGGACTTGAGTTCGGTGAAGACGAGCTGGGAGACGCGCATTCCCGGCGACAGCGCGACCGGCGCAGCACCGAGATTCGAGAGTTCGAGCGTGATTTGCCCCCGGTACCCCGGATCCACGAAGCCCGCAGTATTGGAGAGGAAAATGCCGCCGCGGCCGCCGAGGAAGTTTTCAATAACTCGGCCGCGCGGCTGGACTTCGAGGTCGTAGGTCGGCTCGACGCGGTCGGTTTTCTCAACGGCGATGACTTTGTCAAAGACGATATCGCCGTCGAGCAGGTCATCGAGGCGGGCGGTATCGACGCCGGCCTCGGCATAGACCTCGCGGAACCGTTCGAGCGTGTTACGCTTGACGGACTCGTACTCGCGGTTCTCGACGTTCGAGATACTCGATTTCGAGTTGTAGCCCATCGCATCAGCCGCCTCGGCCATCGTGAGACCGGCCTCGTTACGGTACTCCCGGAGCAGCGCGCTCGGTGTCGGGACGTACTGGCCGCGTTTGTGGGCGTCGGTTGAGAAATCAACACACCACTCGGTCATCTCGTTGTGGCAATCGCTCGGCTCGATGTACATCTCGCGGTCGCGGCTGTACATCGAGGTGTTGTAGCCGAGTCGCGTGCCGAGATACGCGGCGCGATTAGCCAACTCCGAATTGGCCGTGTACAAGGTATCCCGACTCTCACGTCTGCTGCCATCGCCGTCGATCAACCCTTCGTAGAGGGCTTCGAGAACGGGTGTCGGCCAGTCCCATGCTGCATCCGGGATCGTCTTCTCGCTGCCGCTCCCACAGAGGTCGCGGACGATTGCTGACCAGAGTGCCGAGCAGACGGTGACGGCGGTCACACCGTTCTCCCGTTCGTCCCACGACAGCGAGGCGTCCCACGAATCGAAGAAATTGGCAAATCGTTCGACGTACGCTTCGGTTTGGTTGTTGACGACGACCTGTTTCCGGCGGGCGTACCCCTCGGCGATATAGAACCCGAGACACCAGCCGAACTCTTCGGTGATGGGCAGTTGGCGGGGGAGCCGGAGTGTACTCTGTTTGAATGCGACATCAAGATCGTCGGGTGCAGCCGTCGGTGTGACCGCGCTTGCCGGCGCGCTTGACTGCTGTTGATAGTGGTCTTCCGAACCCTGCGGAACCGACTCCCAATCGACCGAGCCGAGGCCGTCGGACGCGTAGACGGTGAGTTCGTCGTTGTCGAGGCGTTCGAGGAGATCAATCGTCGCCGTCTCGGTCTCGGTTTCAGGGAGTTCTCTCGGCGTCATGACGAGTTCGCCCTCGGCGGCCTCACTTTCGATCCGGGTGACGCCGCCGTATTCATCGAGTGTAAACAGGTTGTGGTCGCGTGTGACCAGCACCTCGCGGCCGGATTCGAGTTCGACGCGGTAGATGCGTTTCGTCGGGTTTTCGATGTAGTCGGAGACGCGGTGGGTACTGACGCGCAGCGTCTTTGGATCGAATGACACGGCATGTGCGGGCTGTTCGTTCTCAACGATCTCGCCGATTTCGTAGAAGCCAAACCCGTCGGCCGGCGTCCAGAGGAAGACCTCCTCGTCGTACGGCAGCGATGCATGAACCACAACCGCAAGCCGACCCAGCGATGAGCGGCCTTCAACGGTGGCAACGAGGTCGGAGGGAATCTCGACGCGTTCTTTCGTCGTGCCAAGGACGAAATCACCAGGGTGCAGAATGAACTCCTCGCCTTCTTCGACGTAGGTTTCTCGGACGTACTCGTCGACCTCGTCGGCGCGGTCGGGGTGGATACAGGGGATGTTAGTGCGCTGGAATTCGAGGAATTCGGAGCCGAGGCGCATATCGATACTTGCCGGTTGGACTTGGGTATCGAGGTCGTCGATGGGGTCGACGACGAGGTCGCCCTCGCCTAAGCGTTCGAGGAGATCGGTATCCGAGAGGATCATGCCTCTCAGAGTGCGGGCAGCCGGCTAAAAACCAACGTAATCCGCCAGCGGGTATCGCTCGGCTCGTCGATCCACAGCCTCTTGGCGACGCCATCGCAACACAGGGTATGAAACAGGTCATCGCTGCCCGCACCGATCTCGGGATGGGACAGGGCAAACTCGCCGCCCAAGTCGCCCACGCGTCGCTATCGGCCTACGAGGATACCGACGCAAAAACGCGCAAGGCATGGAAAGGTGGCGGCCAAAAGAAGGTCGTTGTCAAGGTCGCCGGCGAGGACGCGCTGTTCGAGTTGGCCGAGGCAGCACGCGTCAAGGGGCTTCCGAACGCAATCATCCGTGATGCCGGCCATACACAACTCGACTCAGGAACCGCGACGACGGTCGCCGTCGGCCCCGGCGATGCCGAGCAGGTCGACGATATCACCGGCCATCTCTCGCTGTACTAACGGCAACGCCGAGCAGCGCGCAGCAACTGATTTTCGCTGTTGGGTCTGTTAGGTGGCAGGTGGTAGTTGGTGATTGTGTCGATGGAATCTGAAATATCAGTAAAAATCGGGATGTCAGCCCGGATGAGAACATATTAGTTCATTAAAGTTGGGTAAGGACTAAGTAATGATAAACTGTTCACAGTAATGGTGTTACCGAATGACACAGGTGATCTGGATCATCGTTGCAGCATTGGTAACGTTCACCGTGGGATATCTCGGCTACTCACGGTACCTGTCACAGTTCGTTGAACTGGACGAGGACGCGGAAACACCGGCACACAAGTATGAGGATGGACAGGAGTATGTCCCCTCAAAGAAGCCGGTGTTGCTTGGGCATCACTTCTCAAGTATCGCCGGTGGAGCTCCCATCGTTGGCCCGATCACGGCCGGCGCGGTGTGGGGCTGGGTACCCGCACTGCTGTGGATTGCGATCGGGAACCCGTTGATGGGGGCCGTTCATGACTTCATTTCGCTGTCGGGATCGCTCCGCCACGAAGGGAAGTCGATCGGATACATTATCGGCGAATATGTCGGTGGCCGTGGCAAACAGATGTTGCTGTGGTTCGCCTTCCTGACGATCATCCTCGTGGTGGCGGTGTTTGCGCTCGTCGTTGGCATCGTGTTTAACGCGTATCCAGAGGTGTCGACAGCGTCCACCGTCTACATCGCGTTAGCACTCCTGTTCGGCCTCTATCTGTACCAGTTTGATGGCCCATTCATCCCTGGCACCGTTGTCTTCGTTGCGGGTGTGTTCGGTGCCGTCTGGGTCGGGATGGAGTATCCAATCGCCCTGTTTGAGCCGACCGCCGAACGGACGGCAGAACTCGGTGTAACCGTCCTGTTGGGCGGTGCCGGTCAGTGGGTGCCTGGCGCGGCAGCACTCGGTGCCAACACGGCCGCATGGATCCCAGTTGTGATGGTATACGCCGCCATCGCCAGCGCACTGCCGGTCTGGATGTTGCTCCAGCCCCGAGATTATCTCTCCTCATTCCTGCTGTACGCAGGTGTCGGCGGTGCGGTCATTGCGATCATCGTCGGGACGCTGCTGGGGACGGCAACCGAGCCGCTCGTGATCGACTCCTCGCTTGGGGCGTTCAACGGCTTCTGGGGCGTTGAAGGCGTGTTCTTACCGCTGTTCCCACTGCTGTTTATCACGATCGCCTGTGGGACGATCAGCGGCTTCCACTCGCTGGTCTCCTCGGGAACGACAGCCAAGCAGCTGAACAAAGAGACCGACGCCCGACTGATCGGCTACGGCGGGATGCTCGGAGAGGGGCTGCTCGCATCGGTCGCTCTGTCAGCACTCGCCGTGTGGGGCTTCGCAGATCCTGCCGGCGGGATCGGTGCTGCACTCCCGAACTTCGCCTCCGGTGGTGGGATCATCCTCACGAGTCTCGGTATCCCTGAAACGGTTGGTGCCGTGTTTATGGCACTCGTCCTCGTTAGCTTCCTGCTGACCTCAACGGACACAGCGGTTCGCCTCGGCCGCTACATGATGGAAGAGATTGTCGGACTCCCAGCCGGCCAGACTGACACAGGGCTCAATCCGATGCAGGAAGACACCCTGCTCGACAAAATCGGCTCAATTGCCCGTGGCCGTTACACCAATCCGCTGGTACAAACCATTCCAGCCTACCTGCTCGTCGTGTCCGGCCAATGGGTGACGCTGTGGGCCCTGTTCGGTGGTGCCAACCAGCTGTTGGCTGCCCTCGCCTTGCTCACAGGAACCGTTTGGATCGCCAACTGGGATGCGACAAAACAACTCGCCACCACCGGTGTCCCGATGGCGTTGATGGTCACCATCACGGTGCTTGGACTCGCATGGTTGGTGTTCTACGAGAATCTGTACAGCAACCTCTATCTCCATTTCACCGGCGCGCTTGAGGAGCCACTTGCGGCAGAAGCACTCGCGTCCTCGGCGGTGCAAGCCATCCTTGGGTTGGTGTTGATTACCCTCGCGTTGTCGTTAGTGCGTATCGGCTACCAAAACATCCGCGAGGTGCGATCCGGAACCGACCGTGCCGCGGTGAATCCGAGCGACGATTAAGCTGTCTCTCCGCTATTTTTCGTGAAATGGCGTGATCCCTGGAGTCATAGGTGTGGATTCGTGTCGGTCGCGGTGCTATCGCCAGAACCGCTTTGCAACCTGTGAGAGCAAGCCCTCATCCGAGTCCGGGACATCCTCCCAGAGCCGGAAGGCTGCCGCGGTATCGGCTGTCTGGCTGGCGACACAGTTCTCGGCATCGGGAGCCACAACAACGAGATTCACCTCGTAGTGACCGTAGTAGCCAAACTTCAGCAGTGTTCGATCCCGGAAGTCCGATACGTAGTCGGCGACTGCATCCGGGATGGTCTCAGCGACGACAACGAACGTGAGGTCGGTGCCGTAATGTTCCTCATTCGGTTCGATCCAGGCATCAGCAAGATCATGGCCCTCATCAACGAACGTCTGCAACGTCTCGACGGTTGGCCGATCGATCCGCTGGACAAACAGGTGCTCTTCGGTCTCATGATCGGCATAACTCAATGCCGGATGGAAAAACTGCTTTTGGGTTTTGGCACGAAACTCCCCGTATAGTTGCCATTGCCGCCCGGCCGCCTGATAGTCCTTTTCGAGATCGTAGTTATACAACAGTCGTCCGGCAACCGCTGATAGATACTCGTCGTCCCACTCGGGAACGGCCTCACGGATCGCCGCTGGTACCTCCTCGGCCTCTCTGCTCACAGCCACCTACACAGAAAGTAGATACAAAAACCCGGCGGGGAGATTTAAGTATCGTAAAGCCTACACCATCACTAATGAGTGATAAACAAACTGAAGCCTGTGGTCGGTGTTCGATGTCGACCGTTGTTAACGCCGTTGCCGACGACGAGTCGAACGCGGATCGAGACCCACTCACCGGTGATCAGATCGAGATCTCCGAGACCGCCCTCAGCCGGGTTGCTCCCGGGGCGTGGCTCGGACGGGTGACGACTCGGCTCAATGAGGTCGCCCAACAGTTGACCTACAATCGGTAACGGGTGTCACCTACGCCATCGTCACCGCATAGGTGAGCGTGAATACGATGATCGCTGCCGTTGCGACGTTGATGATCGAAAACGCCACCACATCAAGAAACGAGAGACCGCCGATGAGCGTCCAGCCGAGCAGCGTCGACAACACAGCGTTCAGCCCAAGGAGTACACGTGGATCGCCATCGGATGTCGCGATCCCCTCGCCAAACCCACCGTCATCAGCACTCATATCACATCATTTTTCGTTTGACACTTAGTTTTTGATGCCGCCGCCCCTACAGGGAGTATGCACCTCTCTAATCGTGACGGCGTCGCCGTTGATCCGGTTCCATTTGTCGTCGTCTCCGGGCTTGCGGCCCTCATGTTGCTCTCGTTTGGGCCGCTGTACGGGCAGGCCCTTGGCGCCCCGTTGTCGGTCGCGCTATCAGCCTCGATCGGGCTAACCGCTGTGGCCGCCGGCGTCGCCTACTACCGACACATCTGGACGGCCCAGCCGGCTGTTGACCGCGCGCTGTCGGTCGGGTTGCGCGCCGAACGACTCTTCCAGTTGATGGTCATCCTTGCGGTCGTGTTCGTCGGGCTTGCGATCCCGCTGATCGTCTGATCCGGCGGTCTGGGCCGCTCATCGGTTGTGCAGCGAGCCTACACAGCACCAGTATCATTGTATCCGTGGCTACGAACACACCCGCTATGGGACTCATTGAGTCGCTAACTGACGCGCTTTCCTCGCCGTCTCCCACCGATCGTCCGGACGATGGTTCCACTGGAGCCTACTGGTGTGATGACTGTGCCAATCGCATCCGTGATGTCGAGGTAGACGGCGAGCCGGTGTGTCCGGACTGTGGCGCGGAGATGCGGTTTGAACGGGCCACCGGGCGCGACTGTGCCTGCTGATCAGGGTGCTCTGAGAACAGTCTCCTCGCCCGCCTCAGTCGGAAACGGGTGCGTCTCCGATGCCACAGCTGTCTCTGTGTCAACGAACGTGTTTGTTAGCTCTGTCTCAATGGCTGTCTCGTCGTAGTCGGTGCCGATGAAAACGAGTTCTGTGCGACGGTCGCCGTGCTCATCATGCCACGGTAAGTCGGGGCGGTTTGATCGGTACATCTCACGGTCAACGGCTGGGAGGCTGGCGATCCACGGCCCCTGTGCGGTCGCTGTGATCGATGGCCCCGCTTGGCTGATCGTGATCCGGGTGTCACTGCCGGCGATCCAGACGGTTCCTTTCGCCCGAATCACGCCTGTGGGCAACTCTCGGAGAAATCTCGCAAACTGATCTGGGGACACCGGCTGGTGATGACAGACGGTCGTCGACGAGACGCCGTACACCTCGTCGGGATGGGTGTGCCCGTCGTGCTGTTCGGCGTGGTGATCGTGGGTATGTTCGGCTTCCTCCTCGGACAGTGCTCGTTGCCACCCTGGTAGTGAATCGATAGCCGTGGCAGCAAAGCGATCGACTCCGAGCAGTCGATCGGGCTCAACGGCCGAAAACGTGGTTTCGATCTGCGTGGCAGTGGGCTGGAGCCCCCAACCAGCGACCGGGCCTCGGTCAACTCGTCGTCGGTACACTGATCGGCCTTATTCAACAGGACGACATTTGAGAGCTCCACCTGCTCGACCAGCAGATCCGACAGGGGTCGATCGGCGTCGGTGCCCCGGCGTTCCGGCACCGCGGTGTCGCTGAACTGGTCGAGAAACAGTGGGGTGTCGAGGACGGTGACAATGGCGTCAACATCGTACAGGGCGGCGACGCGTGATTCGGTCGTGAACAACTGTGCGATCGGGGCTGGCTCGGAGATGCCCGACGGCTCCACCACGAGATGATCAAATGACCGATCCTGGGCAGTCTGACGACTGCGGTTTCAAGATCATCCTGTAGCTCACAGCAGATGCAGCCGTTCGACAGCTCCGCGACACCGTCGTCAATATCGAGCTCCGAGCCGTCGGCGACGAGTTCGGCATCAACGTTGACCGTTCCCATATCGTTGACCAACACCGCAAGCTCAGTGTCGTCGGCTGTCGACAGCAGGTGATTCACCAGTGTTGTCTTTCCCGCGCCAAGACTTCCAGAGAGGAGTGTCACCGGAATCACATCGCTCATGCCGCGTCGTAGCAGGCCGATCCCGTTAACTCTCACCCAGAACTGCGTGCTCAGTGCACGGTGGTGTGTCCAAGCGGTGGTGAATCCGCATCAGATTTTAATTGTTGTTTGTCATGATAGTCGGTATGCGACTCGCTGAACAGATCGATCGATTTCGGACGACGCTGAAGCAGTGGCTTCGCGGGCTCTACCACGGGATGATCACCCATCCGGCATATGAAAAGGTCGAAAAGGAGGCCGAAGACACGGAAGACGCATTCATGCTTGCGTGTTTCCCCGATGCGTTTGGCATCCCGTCGCCGGTGTCATACTACACCGCCGAGCTGCTCCCGTATCTTGAATCTGAGTTTGAGGGGTGGGAACGGCGGCTGTGGGATCGTGACTCGTATGTCGAACGGAAGGGACAGCAGTATCACTTCTGATGGAACCGTTTGTCTTCTTCGGCGGCAAAGGTGGGGTCGGCAAGACGACGGTCTCCAGCAGCTACGCGCTCAAGTGTGCCCGTGACGGCCACGACACGCTGGTGGTTTCAACCGACCCAGCACACTCGGTCGGCGACGTGTTCGATCAATCGTTCGGCGATGAGGCCACCCCGGTCGACGGCGTCGAGAATCTCTGGGCGATGCAGATCGATCCGGACGACGAGGTCACTCGCCATCTCAACGAGCTGCGACAACAGCTGTCCGAACAGGTATCAACGGCGATGGTCTCGGAGATCAACCGCCAACTGGAGATGGCTCATGGGACACCAGGAGCCTACGAGGCAGCACTGTTCGATCGGTTCGTCGAGGTGATGCGGAATGCTGAGCCGTATGACCGCGTTGTCTTCGATACGTCCCCAACTGGGAGCACACTTCGGCTGCTCGGGTTGCCGGAGTTGCTGGAAGATTGGATCGACCGGCTGATGCAGAAACGGAAAGTCAGCATCGACCTCTTCGAGAAAGCAGCCGTCGGGAACAACGAACCGCGACGCGTCATGGAGGGTGATCCGGTGTTAGCGCAGCTACAGGAGCGGAAATCTTTCTTTGAGTTCGCCGGCGAAACACTTCGGTCAGATGCAGCTTTCTTCCTCGTATTCAACCCTGATGAACTCTCACTCAACGAAACAGCGCGGGCGATCAGTGATCTCGAAGCAAGCGATCTGTCGGTTCGTGGCCTCATCGCCAACAAGCTGACACCCGCCCCGGATGACGATGAAACCGGCCGCGGTGCGCAGTATCTTCGCGACCGGATCGCGACAGAATCCAAGCGACTTACCCGCGTCCGTGAGGAGTTTGCTCCGGAGCTTGTTGCGACAATCGAAACTCGAACCGCCGAGGTGAAAGGTGATCTGTTGGCAGCGGTCGCCGATGAGATCGAAATCGACACCACCGTTGACCCGCCATCAGCGGCAGAGCAGTAGTACGCAGCAGTCGGCCACAGGCATCGATAGGATCCACAGGATTTGAGTTCTACCCATCAATACACTGCAACTATGCTCGATGAGGGAGCGGTGCTCGATACCTTCCCCGACAGCCCGGTGCCAACTACCGCGTTGGCTGATCTGGAGCGCCATGAAGCGATCCTGACGGCAATTCCGATCACGGCCGAAGCCCATGGTGGCCGGGAGGTGTCCGAACGGGTGTTAGTCCAGACAGAAGCCGCCGCGATCGTTGCCGTCTACGAGGATGACGGCTGGATGGTCGACCACCGTGTCACCGCGGCCAACCGCGACCGCGGCGAGGTGTTCCAGGAGGCGATGCTCCGCGCCCAAGGCGACAGCAGCCTCGTTGAACCACCGAAGGAGGAATCAGCGGCTGGTGCACTCGACAGTGAATCGCTGGATGAGAAGTCATCTGATGCCAACTGAGCGACAATCAGCCGAAGACGATTGGTGCCTCACACACCAGTGTAGCCACAACAATCAGGTGGCCCCACAGCGATACTCAAATCGTGTCGACACTGGTGGCCTTCATTGACCGGATCGCCTTCCTGCTTCGGGATCGCACAACCCCGGCTGGGCGGGCGACCAACGCCGCCCTCTACGCGCTGAACACCGTGTTTGTGCTGCTGTATATCGCCTCAACGTACGATATGCCGGTGGCGTGGCTTGCGGCGATCCGCACCACCGAGATCGGCCTCGCTGTCGTGTTTCTCGGCGAGTATGGGATTCGTATTCGGGCAGCCGACGATCCGCGGGCGGAGATCACCAACCCCTACACCGTGCTCGATCTGCTTGCGGTGGTGCCTGTGTTGGTGACTCAAGGGATCGGGATCGGCTTTCTTCGGGGACTGCATACGCTCCGCATTTTCCGATTTCTGCGACTGTTAATCGACGAACAGCAACTTCTCGGCCGTCGGCTCTCGATCCGGGCCGTCCGCCGGTTGGAGCTCTCAGTGACGATCTTTCTGATCTTTTTTCTGTCGACCGGGTTCATCTACGCCGTCGAGGGTGGCGTCAATCCCGCTATCTCGAACTTCGGTGACGCATTCTACTACACCGTCATCGCCGTCTCGACGGTCGGCTTTGGTGATATCATCCCGGTGACTGTCGCCGGCCGGTGGATCACTGTGCTGGCCGTGTTGGTCGGATTCGTCCTGATTCCGTGGCAGGCAACCCGGCTTCGCCAATCGACGGCTGACGAGGATGGAGACAACTGCCCTCGCTGTGGGACGGCTGTCGCCGGCACCGATCGATACTGCCGACGGTGTGGCCGTCGATTACAGCCCGAGACAGCATCAACGGACGATCATCATGAGACCGACAGCGACAGCGGTGGTCGACGACAGTCACCGTAGCGGGTCACCACCGGTATTTTGGTTTTTTCTCGCCGCTGTACTCGTCACACACGATCATTCTGAGAAGGTCGATTTTTATACCGGCAGGTAGCAATACCCTGATAGTTCATGCTGGCCCCGATTACCGTGCTCCACGTCGAAGACGACAGCCAGTTTGCGGCGTTGACACGGCGGGGTCTTGAACGCGAGGCTGCTTCGATCACCGTCGAGACCGTTGCCGACGCCAACGCAGCCTTCGATCGGATCGCCGCCGACCGGCCTGACTGTGTCGTCTCCGATTACCAGATGCCCGGCCGCAACGGGATCGAGTTCCTCACCGACCTCCGAGCGGAGTACCCCAACCTGCCGTTTATCCTGTATACGAGCAAGGGCAGCGAGGCGGTCGCCAGCGACGCCATCTCAGCCGGCGTGACTGACTACATCCAGAAGGACGCCACGACCGAACAGTACGAACTCCTGGTTCGGCGGATCGAGCAGGCGGTCGCCCGGCGGCGCGCTGAACGCGACTACCGGGAGATATTCGAAAAGGTGCCCGCTGGCTTGGTCGTCCACGATCCCGAGACCGGTGCAATCGTCGACGCCAACCGTCACTTCTGTGAGCGGCTCGGCTATGACCGCGAGGAGGTCATCGGGATGACCGTCGGTGATTTTTCCGCTGGCGAACCACCATACGAGGCCGCGACTGGTCGCAACAAGATTCAGGAGGCCGCCGATGGCGAGCCCCAACGGTTCACGTGGCGCGACCAGACCAGCGACGGCGAGACGTTCCCGGTCGAAGTCGTCCTTGAACGCACGACGATCGGCGGGCAGGAGCGCGTCCTCGCATTCGTTCGTGATCTCAGCGGCGACGAGCCGAACGTGGCTGATTCCCCTGACCGATCGGCTGGCTTTTTGTCGTCGCCGCCGCATCTGTGAGTATGGTTTCGGCTCTCTTCGATCCTGACCGCTGGGAAGCGGTCGCCGACTTCGCGTTCGACGATATTACCTACCACCGCGGCAGCGACGTGCCGGCGGTGCGGATCGCCTTCGACCGCCCCGAGGTGCGCAACGCCTTCCGGCCCGGCACAGTCGACGAACTCTACACCGCCCTCGATCACGCCCGGAAACAGGCCGACATCGGCTGTGTGCTGCTGACCGGCAACGGCCCCGCAGAGGATGGCGGCTGGGCGTTCTGCTCCGGCGGCGACCAGTCGGTTCGGGGTGGCTCTGGCTATGAGTACCGCGACGACGATGAGGCGGGTGCGGACGATGATCCAGCCGTCCAACAGGCCAAGGCGGGTCGACTCCACATTTTGGAAGTGCAGCGGCTCATCCGCACGATGCCGAAACCCGTCGTCGCGGTGGTGCCGGGCTGGGCGGTCGGCGGCGGCCATTCGCTGCACGTAATCTGTGATCTCACACTCGCCAGCGACGAGCACGCCAAATTCCTCCAGACTGACCCTGATGTGGCTTCCTTTGATGGTGGCTTTGGCTCGGCATATCTCGCCAAACAGATCGGCCAAAAGAAAGCCAGAGAGGTGTTCTTCCGTGGCAAAACCTACTCCGCCGAGGAGGCCGCCGACATGGGGATGGTCAACGAAGCGATCCCGCATGACGAACTTGAGGATGTGGCGCTGGAGTGGGCCGCGGAGATTACAGCGAAGAGCCCGACAGCGATGCGCATGTTGAAATTCGCGTTCAACGCAACCGACGACGGGATGATGGGCCAGCAAGTCTTTGCCGGCGAGGCGACGCGGCTGGCCTACATGACCGACGAAGCGGAGGAAGGCCGGGATGCGTTCTTAGAGGATCGGGAGCCAGATTTCGACGAGTTCCCGTGGCATTACTGAGGTAGATAAACAATCGTTCGGCAGTCAGCTGAATCGAGGAGATACATTGCCGCGGTGGCATCGTCCTGAACTCTGTCACCCGATTACGAACCGAGTTCGTCGAGCGGAAGTCGATCGAGTTCGATGGTATCGTAATCCTGCTCGGTCGATAGCACTGATTCGTCGGTGACAATCGCAATACCGGCATGGATCGCGTCGAACGGCGTAAACTCCTGCTCAGCGGCCAGTACGGAAGCGGTGAGTACCGCTTCTTCGTGTTCTTGCGGTCTGACAGGAACTAACTCAACGAGGTTGGCAACCACACGACCGACATCGACGGTGTAGTCGGCAGTCTCTTCATCGTATGCCAGCATGAGAAACTCGGTGTAGGCAGTGATTGACGTGTGAATCTCCTCGTACTCCTCCAATGAGTTGTGTGCGGCATCCTGTAGCCAGTCGTCTTGTTTCGCAAGACCGAGCAGAAAGTCGGTTTCGACGTACATTCTACTTTTCCGACGCCCGGCGTTCGCGGTCGTCGATCTCGGCGTCTATTTCGGCTGTCGCCGTCGTAATCGCTTCTCCCTCAATATCATCGTGGTCGATGTCTGCGAACGCATCGCCGACGGCATCTCGAAGCCCTTCGATCGGGTCGTCATCGACTGGCAACAACACGACATGGGTCGGGAGTTCGACGATCCGGTAGCGATCCCCGTAGCGATCCCGCACATCTTTCGGGAGGTAGATCCGTCCCCGCTCGTCGGCTGTTGTTCCCATGAATAGTAGTACGACCGTGTCTCACGTAATATTTTCCCGTATAATTGGGGGTGTCGACGTAGAGCTGACCACTACAGAACAGTCAATAGCTGTCGAGGACGGCCACCTGCGAAAAAGTCACGCGGCCGCTATTGCCCGACAACAGCAGGATCGTCAACGAACGTCGTCACTAACTCCGCCACATGCTCCGGCTCCGACAACAGGCCAAGATGGCCGACCCCCTCGATTTCGATGAGGCGACTCTCTTGGTGGGCGTCGGCGACGGCATGGGCTCCCTCGGCGAGGTGTTGTGGGCCATGCTCGCCGGTCAGCAGAAGCGTTGGGATCTCGAAATCGAGTGCCCGCAGCTCAAAGGCTTCGACGGCTTCCAGTTCTCGGATCACCGTGTCGATCCAGCCCATGTTGATCTGTTCGGGCCACCACGGCATCGCCGTCACGTCGGGAATCCCACTGCCGGCCTCGAAGAACAGCCGCATCGCCTCGGTTTCGCTGCCCTCGTCAGCCACCGATCGCACCTGCGCACTCAGCGGTGGATCGGCTCCATCGCCGACTGTGACTGCCGGCTCATACAGGACGAGTCGACTGATATCCAGCGTTGGCGCGGCCGCCAGCGCGACCAGCCCGCCAAAGGAGTGGGCCAGAACTACCGGCTCGCCGTCGACGGCGTCGACGAGAGCTTGTAGATCGGCGACCTCCCGATCCAGACTGTACCCGTCGCCGTCGCCGCTGGCCCCTCGACCGCGGCGATCCGGGACGATGACGGTGTAGTCACCGGCGAGTTGAGAGACAATCGGCTGGAGACTTTCGCTGGTGGCGGCACTCCCATGCAGGGCGATCAGTGATGGGCCATCACCGTAGCGTTCGAAGGCGATCTCGGTGTCGTCTGCTGTGGTGACCGTTTCCATGCAAACAAGTGGTGACTCCAGTGGCAAGGATCACTCGATCGGGGACGATATCCTCGCTCTCGATCAAAATTTTGCCAACAACGAGTCATAGAAGTCGCCGTCATCGTCGGCAGCCAGCTTCTCGACAATGAGCTCCGGTGTTGACCGCGCGAGATGTTCCTTCACGGGCGAGCGATTGACCTCCAGTTCGCCGTCAACGAGCCCGACGGCTTCGATCCCGTCGACAGCAACGTCGATGGCGGCGGCCTCGCGGATCTCACGTGCCAGATGGGAGACGAAGACCGCGGCGGTCTCCTGTCGGTCGAGGGCTTCGAGGATGCCGGCGATGAGCTTCGCGCTCGCGCCGGGTTCGGTGATACTTTCCAACTCGTCGACGAGGACGAGCCGACCGTCCGCACCGGCGACGAGGTTGCCGAAATCCTGGAGTGTGCTTTCGAAAGCCCCGGCGTCGAGGGTACCCTGTGATTTGGCGTAGTAATGCAGCTCAGAGAATCGTGACAGCTGAACCGCCTCAGCCGGCACCGGCAGCCCCATCTGGGCGGCGATAACGATCAGCCCAACCAGATCCAACAGGGAGGTCTTTCCGCCAGAGTTGACACCCGACAACAGTGTCACCCCTTCGACGCTGTAGTCGACCGGCTCGACAGCCTCGAAGTCGACATCAAGGATGGGTGACCGCCCGCCCTCGATGACGAACCCCGGCGTGGACGCGGCGTCCTCAGAACCATCGAGATCACCATCGTCATCAGCACCATCGTCGACAACAGCGTCGCCGACGAACTCCGGCATCGTACAGTCGAAGTCGCGGGCGAAGGCGGCGATCGCTAACTCGACATCGAGTTCGAGCGCGTTGCGAACCAACTCCTCGGCCGGTGTTTTGAGTGCTGCGAGGTCGTCGGCGAGGTCGGCTTTCAGCTTGGTTGACCGTCGGTCGCGGGCACTCGTCAATTCGGTGTTGAGCCGCGAGACGGCGTCGTCACGCCGGGAGACAGGAAAGGTCGGCTCGCCACCGAAGATATGGTCGGCAGCTCGGCCTCGTGGTCGGTGAGCGCGAGGCTTTCGGTAAGGTGGTCGTGAGCCTTCTGGAGCGCGGCGTCAAAGGCGTCATCAAGCTCACGGGCCAGCAGGGAGTCGACGCGAGCCCCCTGTTCGACCAAGGAGAGGAAATCCTGCCCTTCGATGGTCACGTCGCGTTCCTTGATCGCCGCCCTGAGATGGTCGTTGGCGACGGATTCGGCCGTTCCAACGGCGGCGTCGAGATCGTCGACGGCGGTGGCCAACCGCTCCAGTTCCTCGTCGCCGACGATGGTGCCGTCCTCGTCGACCCGCGAGAGGCTCTCGGTCAGCGCGTCACAATCGAGCGGCGGCTCCAACTCGCTTGCCTCGTGGACACGAACAGCCGCCAGCAGCGTCTCGCGGTTCTCGGCAAAGAAGGCCAACAGGCGTTCGGGGACAACATCCTCGGGTGACTCCAGCGCGTCAGGCTGTACCCGCACATCGCCGCTGAAATCACCGCCGGCGAAGGCCTCATCCAGCACAATGACCGTTGAATACGATCGGGCCAGCTCCTCGATATCGTGGCCGTCGTCGACGACCTCCGCGGAGAGTTCGGGGATCGCCTCGCGGGCGGCGGCGTAGGTTTCGGCGTCGGTCGTTGCTAAACATCGTTCGCGGACGCGAAGCCCGGACGGTGAATCAAGGGGGAAACATCGGCCAGTGCCGCCCGAAGCTCGGGTGTCGGCTCCCGCGTGAGGGCGTCGTCGACCGTGGCTCTCACCTCCTCGATGCGTGACCGTTTGGTTGCGGGATACAGCGTTTCCAGCCGCTTTTTTGCGTAGGTGGTGACCGCACGCTCCTGGAGGAGTTCGAGAACCGAATCGTACAACTCGCGGGCCTGGTCGGTCGCCAACAGCCCGCCGGGGTCGTCATGTCGCTGCCGGATCGCCCCGCGGGCGATGGCAGCCGCCCGGCCCTCGCTGATCCCCGGCGCGTCCATCAGCGTCAGCACGTCTCCCTGCTGTAACGCGGTTTCGGGATCGTCAAGCTCGGCTAAGGCGTCGGCGGTCTTCTCGCCGACACCCGGGATCGATTCGAACGCCATTCGCCTGCGAGTCTCGGGGGCGACGACTAAAGAATACGGGTCATGCTGCCGAACCCCCGATCGCGCTCACAGCACGGTGCTTGCGCTTACAGCCAGGGTGCACGCGCGGTGTCTTCCGGCGCGTAGTCGGTATCAGTCGCCGACTCCGGGGCTCCTCGGCGTCCTGCTCGGGCTCATCGCCGCCGTCGGGCGAGTAGGCCAACAGCCCTGAGACGATCAACACCGCCAGTGCGATCGGCGCGTCGGTATCGAGGACGCCAACCACCGGCAGCGCAAACACGCCGAGGGCGACGGCACTTCCGAAGCGGAATCGATCGAGATCAACGACGCCACGGAGCGCGGGTGCGGCGAGGGCCACCGCGAGTGCGAAGCCGACGCCGATGGCGGCGGTGATCGCCGCCCGCGCCAGCAGCTCGCCGTCGACAACGAGTTCGACGGTCAGTGCCGACGGGCGAACGCTGGCCAGCAGCCCAAGCAGGATGATCACACCCGGGGACGGGAGATAGTCGCTTACCTTCGCGCTGACCGTTCTGGCAGCGATCGCCAGGATGACGACCCCAGCGAACCGCTGGAAGATCGCCAGCTCAAGGGCACTCTCGATGGTGGGCGCAATGATGGCCTGGAGCGCGGCGAGGGGAATCAACCCCGCGCCGATCAGCAGGACTGATCGCACCATCGATCGCCGGCTCTCGTCTAACTCCGCGAGGATGACCGCGACGGTTGCCGACCCACCGAAGACTAACAGGCCGGTCTCAAGCATCCCGACCGTCGTCTCAAGGGTGCCGGCCAGCAGCAACGCGACGAACAGCCCATCGAGTAGCGGCAGTGCCATCACCGTCGCCAACAGCACCGTCGCACCGCCGACGCGCTGCTCGATGGTGAGGGCAACCGGGTGTTCCGAGACACTCATCGCGGATTAGGGGCCGTCACCATCGGCCGAACGGTGTTCCCGTCGTAATCGGTCGCTGCGCCGACCGCCGACAGCGAACGCGACTCCCAGTATCGCCGAAAACAGCGTCCACGTCTTTGTCGGATTTGTTCCAGCAGATGAGCCGCGCTGCTGTGCAACCCGAAGCGACGTGGAATTCAGCTGGGAGTACATACACCCACAGATAGGGCCGGATCGCTGTTAAACGTTCCGTGGGACACACCGCCATAGCCACGGATCAACATCGTGACACAGCCAGTGTGGATCGACAGCTGCCCCGACGCATGGGCGATGAGTGTGGCGAGGCCACACGGAGCGGGCGACTCGCAACGTTTTTCCACCGGCCACGGCGACGGTTTATATGGAATCAGACCGTCCCTTCTCGCAGAAGCTTGAGGTACCGGAGGCGTTGACGTTCGACGATGTGTTGCTCCGTCCCAAGGAGAGCCGTGTCGAACCTGACGATGCCGATGTGTCGACGCGTGTCTCGAAGAATGTCGAACTCAATATCCCGGTGCTTTCCGCGGCGATGGACACCGTCACCGAAAGCGACACCGCCATCGGGATGGCCCGTGAGGGTGGCCTCGGCGTGCTCCACCGCAATATGGAGATCGAGGAGACCGTCACCGAGATCGAGCGTGTCAAACGCGCCGACGAGCTCGTGATCGACCGCGAAAACGTTGTCACCGCCAATCCCGACCAGACCATCGCCGAGGTCGATCAGATGATGGGTCGAGAGGGCGTCTCCGGCGCGCCAGTCGTCGACGACGACGACACCGTCCTCGGCATCATCTCCGGCACCGACATCCGCCCGTTCCTTGAGGTCGGCGAGACCGACCATGTCCGTGAGGCGATGACTGATGAGGTCATCACCGCCGAGGAGGACATCAACGCTCGTGATGCCCTTGAGTTGATGTACGAGTACAAGATCGAGCGCGTCCCCATCGTTGATGACAACGAGACCCTCGTTGGGCTCGTGACGATGCAGGGGCTCCTCCAACGGCGTGAAAACCAAAACGCCGCCCGCGACGAGGACGGCCGCCTCCGGTGTGGCGTCGCCGTCGGTCCCTTCGAGACCGATCGCGCAACTGCGGCCGACGACGCCGGCGCGGACGTACTGTTTATCGACTGCGCCCACGCTCACAATCTCAACGTCATCGAGGCCGCCCGGGAAATCAAACAGGAGGTCGACGCTGACGTGGTCGTCGGCAACGTCGGCACCAGCGAGGCCGCCGCGGAGGTCGTCGACTTCGCCGACGGGATCAAGGTCGGCATCGGCCCGGGCTCGATCTGTACGACACGCGTTGTCACCGGCGCGGGGATGCCACAGATAACCGCAGTCGCCGAGGTTGCCGACGTGGCCGCACCCGAGGACGTCCCCGTTATCGCCGACGGCGGGATTCGCTACTCCGGTGATGCGATCAAGGCGATCGCGGCGGGCGCAGACGCCGTCATGCTCGGCTCGTACTTCGCCGGCACCGAGGAAGCCCCCGGCCGCGTGATTACGATGAACGGCAAGAAGTACAAGCAGTACCGCGGGATGGGAAGCGTCGGCGCGATGAAATCCGGCGGTGGCGACCGCTATCTCAAAGACGACGAGGACGGCGAGGAGTTCGTCCCAGAGGGTGTCGAGGCCGCAACGCCGTACAAGGGCACGCTCGCCTCTGAACTCCACCAGCTTGTTGGCGGGATGCGCTCGGGGATGGGCTACGTCGGCGCGGAGACGATCCCCGGCTTCAAGGAGCGATCCGAGTTCATTCGGGTCTCCTCGGCCGGTCAAACCGAGGGCCACCCCCACGATGTGATGATCACTGACGAGGCCCCGAACTACAGCCCCGACGAGTAAGCGAGAGGGTCGGTGTGGAACGCGCCAGCCCGGTGATTCATTAGCTGATGGCTGGTTCGTTTGTCTATGACCACCGACTCGCAGAGACAGCGATTCCCTGAATATCGACAGCGAGGGAAATACCAGCATGCCAAGCTTGGAGTCAGATGAACGACGACAGCGACGCCGAAGCCGGTGAACTCACACTTGCGTTTTCGGTGTCGGCAATCGAGCGGCTCGACTCACCGAATGCCGTGTTTGCGGATGCGCACGCGTGGAGTGAGTCGATCGGAATCATCGACGACGACACCGAACGAATCAGGCAGATTGTCGACGAACATGAGCTTCGGGATGATTTCGACATGCACGACCGCGACAAGTGGTTTGCGCTCGAAGAGATCTGTGAGACGACAACGACGCCACGCCACGTCTATGTTGGCGCGAGCGACGACGATATGCGGGTGGCAACGATGTTTTGCTGGGAGTACGTTCGTGTCTCCGAAGCCGCCGAGCAAGCCGGGTGGACGCTCTCCCCGCCTGAATCTGATCACGGGATTATGCACCGGCTGCTGGCTCGGATCAAAACTATCGTCGATTAGTGCTGTTTGCGTTCCTACTGGAACCCACGGCCAACGTCGTCGTCCTCGATAAGCTCATCCAATTCCGCGTTCAACAGTTCTTCTGCCTCGGTAAAGGTGTCCGAGAGAGTCTCCAAGCGATCAGGACGCTCACTGAGTTCGTACTCCATGGGGCCAAACGCCGGACTGTCAACGGCGTCCATGACATCCTGGAAGAACGACTCCGATGAGGTGTCGGCGTCGGCGTGGTGTTGTAGCGTCGATTCAAGCTGTGAGGCTATCGCCTCGGCGTCGGATTCGTCTTCGGGTGGCTGTTGCATCGCAAACCGACCGGGGTCGTCGCCGCGCCGCGGCAGCAATGGGTCGATCTCATCATCGATCTTGCGGGCGATTTGGGTACCGACACCGCGGAGTTCGGTTGGATTTTTTGCGTACGTCTTGAGGTGGAACACCCCGCTATCGGGGTGGCCGAGATAGAAATCCTCGCCGACGCCGGTGGCTCGCTGGCCGGCGATCGCTCGCCACCCCTCCGGGTCGTGGGTGCTGTCGACGACCGTCGAGAGGATTTCCTGCCAATCGCGTATCTGCATAGCCGCGTATAGGGCGGCCCCCAGAAAGATAGTTGTGGACGCTATTGCCCAAGTGGTTTCATCTCACAGTGGGTCGCCAGCGCGTCTTCGAGCTGGTCGTACGGCGGGAACGCCGGCCACTCGTCGGCAACCCAGGCATACTGTACCGTCTGGTCGGTGTCGATGAGGAAAACCGCCGGGCGCGGCTCCGCGATGCCGGTCATCCCATCGAGGTCGTTGACGATGTCGTACTGTTCGGCCACCTCGTTGCTCGGATCGCTGAACAGCGGGGCGTCGATCCCGCGTTCCTCGATGAACGTCGTGTGTTCATACGGCGTCGAGATCGAGAGCCCGGCGATCGAGAGTTGGTAGGTGCCCTCGAAATCGCGATCCCGAAGCTCGTTCCAGATGTAGGTCGCCGGGAACGCGCCATCCATCGGATAACAGACGAGCAACAGCGGGTCGTCATCGAGCAATGACGACAGCGACACATCTTCCCAGTATTCATCGGTTACCAGCGGACGCGTGAAATCAGGTGCCGTGTCGCCGATGGTTGGATGGTCAGTGTCCGGTAGCTCAATGATATCGAAATCAAGCTCCATTAGTCGGCCCCTCCGTACGTTTTGTCAAGATACTCGACGATGTTGCCGCTCTCCGACATGGTGACGCCGGTGTTTTCATCAACGATCGCGGGGACGGTACGCGCGCCGCTGATTCGCTTAACGGCGTTGCGATCGGAGTGCATCGGTTCGACGAACCGGGAGGTATAGGGGAGGTCGTACGCCGAGAGCTTGCGGACGACCCGTTCACAGAACGGACAGGCTTGGAGCCGATACAGCGTGATCGGTGTCGTATCGTCGGTATCGCTCATTATCGTTTATACGGCTGAGTGTGGGGTAAAGATGTCGCTGTCGGTCGGGGACTCTCAACAGTGCGGGTCGTTGTCAGTGGTGGCGATGGCTGTTGTGGCGATGACTGTTGTGACGGTGAGAGGGTTGCCTGAGACTTTGTTTATTTCTCGCGTTCGGTGATAGCAACTCGGCACGGATAGAGCCGCGAAAAATACTAATAGTTATTAACAATCTCCGTATCAGTTGTTATATGAGCGTTGTCAGTGTCTCGATGCCCGAAGAGTTGCTCGAACGAATCGACGAGTTTGCCGACGATCACGGCTACACCGGCCGCAGCGAGGTTGTCCGCGAGGCTAGCCGCACACTGTTGGGAGAGTTCGAGGACAAACGCCTTGAAGGCCGCGAACTGATGGGTGTCGTTACCGTCCTGTTTGATTACGAGACAACCAGTGTCGAGGAAAAAATGATGCACCTTCGACACGAACACGAGGGGATCGTTACCTCAAACTTCCACAGCCACGTTGGCGGCCACCACTGTATGGAACTGTTCGTGCTTGAGGGCTCCTTAGAGGAGATCTCGACGTTTGTCGGCAAGATTCGAGCGACGAAAGACACGCTAACCGTCGATTACTCCGTGCTGCCGGTCGATGAGTTCGGCCCGCTGGCCGATATGAGCTGAATCCCCACCCACTCGGTTCGATCAACCGACGACGAACCAAGCGACAACAACAACGAAACTGCCCGCAAGCGTGCTGGCGACAGCATGTGTTCGAAGTTGATCAAGGAGGTGATGGGAGTTTTCTTCCAGCGAGAGCACCTGATCGATCTCGCTGCCGGTCTCACATTTCGGGAGGAAATCCATGGCGACGTGGAGAAAGATCCCGGCGGCGAAGCCGAAGACAAGCGCGTTGATGATCGGCTGTTCGGGGATCGGCAATACGGCAGTCGGGATCGCCGTGAGCCCGACGCCCGCTGCTGGGAGCAGGAGCACCGCTACCGGTCGGCCATCCCGCCGGAGTCGACGGGCCGCGGCGTAGCCGGCCGGGCCTTTGTGTGAGACGATAGCGAGGCCGAGCAACAGGCCAAGTGACGGCATCGAGCCATAGACGATCCCGATGATCGCCCCCGCTGACAGCGCGTGCACCGAAATCTGGGCGGCGGTGATATCCATTGAGAGATCAAGATGTGTCAGCCGGTGGCCGATCGTGTGGGCACTGTAGCCGAGAATTACGCCGAATGCGAGTCCAATCCCGCCGAACTGTGGCGTCCCAACCGATCCCGCGAGCCCGATAGCCTGTGGCACCAGAAACATCGCCGCGCTCATGATCATCGCGCCGCTGGCCAACCCGTAGCCCCAGACGAGTCCGAAGGGGTCAGTTTCATTCGCCCGGCCGCCAAGCCACGCGCCGCCGACCATCGCACCGCAGGCAACCCAGCCGATGACGACAACTTTCAACACGGAGTCGTCGATCCCCCCGATCTCATACCGAATCCCGCCGATCGCGGCTGCCGAGAGCACGAGCAGCGCGCCGAGAGACCACAGCCCGAGTCGAGAGCGACCCAGCTCCGAGTTATTAACATTTGACTCTGAGTTAGTATTCACTGCTATTGGGGAGACTGTAATTACCAATAAATCCATCGGAACGTGAAAACAGGCGTTTTGGGAGAGGTGACCCCAACAGCAAGCAGTTACGGATCAAGCACCGTGACATCACTGTTGCCAGCGGCTGAACAACATGCCGGCGAGTCGTACTCACTCGATGAGTCGTCGTCATCGCTGTCGGGTTCGGGGTCGCTACTTCCATCATTGTCAGCCGAATTGTCGTCACCGCGGTATTCGGCTTCCGGGCCGACCTGCTTTCGGATCCACTCCGAGATCCCGTCGAGAACCTTCGGTTTCTTTGTCATACAGCAGGGTTTGAGATGTTCAGATAAAGCAATTGGGTTGCACTATCTACTCACACACTGAATGAACAGCTAATCCCCGGTACCCGGTGGCCTCCCGGCGAACACGACAGTTGACAACAGATACTCCTCGCTGCGGAGTCGGAGCTGCTCTCTGAGCGCGCGGTACTGGATCCCGTTGTGCGGGCGGCTCCCGATGTCAATCTCTGTGGCGAGTAGTTGGAGATTTTGGATGACTGCGCCGGCTTCGAGGGCGGCGAGGAGATACCCCATCTCGCCGTACCGGTCGGCTGATTGGCCCGGGAGCGCCGTGATCACGATGGCCGCAGCAACCGTGTCAGCAGACGTGATCCACGTCCACTGTTCCTGCAGCCAGTCACTGTAATCGCCCGCAGCGAGTTGATCGAGCGCGCCGTCTCTGCCGTTGTAATGATAGATGCCAGCGTCGATGTCGGGGGAGTCAAGCACGATCGGATACAGCTCTAACGGGTAACATGCTCCCCCGGAGGCGACGGGACGGCGCGGCTCGCCATCGACCTCGCGGATCTCACCGTAGGCATACGTCAACAGCGTCGCCAACTCGGTGTCGGTGATCGGCCGCCGCTCGGGTTCCCTGTAGGATGCCCGCCGCCGGATGGCCGCTGGCACCGCCGCGGAGTCGGGTTCGGCCAGTGGCACCTGTGGTGCCCGCTGGTACTGTTTGTCCGCTGGCGTTGACGACGCTTCCGGGGATGACTCGGGTTCAAGCGCCGACTCCGAAACAAACGATGAGAAATTTTTGTGGTACAGTTCGTAGAGATACTCGACGGCCGCGTTGTCGGGTGAGGGGAATTCAGTCATCGCTATGGGAAGGGGTGTGGCACTGTGTTGAGCGCAGCTTCCGTGATGGGCGTGTCTCGGTACCCCATTTCGACCGGGACGCGGGTGAGCCGATCGCCGCCGAAATATCGGAGGCGCTCGACGAGATACAGTGGCTGGAGTTGCGGCACGATAACCCGCTGCACAGTAACACCCACCGAGTCGATATCTCGGGTTGTGACATCGACAGCGTAGGCATCGTAGCCAGCCGCAGTGACTGCGTCAACGAGATCGGTTTGGTCGTCGACGGCAAACGCATCGAACGTGGTTGTTCGGTCGCTTTCGATCCAGAAATCCAGCTCAGCGAGACGGTCATGGGCGGCCCACAACAGCGCGCGATCCGCAAACGAGTCGATTTCGCTGGGATCGATCTCCTCGGCCGAGCGGGTGGTTGACGACAATCGGTGGATCGTCGACAATCGCGTCTGAAGCACCTCCGATAGCGCGCTCTCGATCACCGTTGTCGCCGTCGAGCCAGCGGCGGCGGCGACGGTCACGGCCGGTCGCCGCGTCCGATCGACAAGCACCGCGATAGCAATCGGCACCCCGAAATCGGTTGTTGCATCCAACAGCGTCAGTTCAAGCCCCTGTGCCGTGATGCGATCAGCCAATCGGTGGATTCGTGCCGGGAGCGTCTCGGGATCGATCACGGGCAACGCGGTCGCCGTGAGATAGTAGGTCATGAACGCGTCGCGTTCGAGACACTCCGCAAGGCCGTTGTGGATCGCCATCTCCCGATCGGAGCCGGCCGCAAGCCCCGTCGAGATCGGATTTCGGATAAAGGGGTCTGCGGTCGGCGGGTACGACAGATAGACCAACTGCGCCGGGATCTGGGTAGTCGCCTCCGACCCGAGGTCGACACCGCCAACCCATGAGAGGTCAGCATCGGTGCCACAGAGGTCGGTGTCGTCGACCATTGCGTCCCGCTGGGTAGGTGAGAAGTTGACGACCGCAGTTGGATCAAGCGCGGGCACTGTAAGGTCATCGTAAGCGGCTGTTTGGAATGAATCGTCACGGTAGACACAGCCACAGTATCGCTCAATTGCCTCGCCGTAGGTGGCAACAAGGGCGGCATCCTCGTTGAACGCAGCGCCACCTTCGTCGTGAGGCATTGAGTTGCCGTCGGTAAATGGGGTGAAATCCTCTCGCTCAACGACGTAGCTCTCGATGGCTGGCTCGCCCGGCGGTACCGGAACCTGCCGAATGCCAGTAATGATGCCTGTCGTTGGGTTTTCGATCTGTTGAAGCCGTTCACGGTCGCTTTGGGCGTCATCAGTCGGGGAGCTTTCAGCAGCCGTGACAGTGATTCCGTCGCGATCAGTCATGGGAACCGCTCCTGTCGAGACGACGCATTGTCGCAGACCTCACAGTGGGGGCTGGCGAAGACGCGTGGTGTTTCTCTGCGTCCCTGATAGTGGTCATAGACGACGAACTGGTCGTCAAGATAGCGGGGGAGCTGTGCAACCAGAGCACGAAACAGAAGTTCGGTGACGGTGTCGGTGTACGCTTGCATGTATGGTGGAGTGCCAGTGATCGTCTCATCGAACAGTTGGCCGCCAGCTTTGTTTGCATCCACGCGCGTATACACACAGTTCAGACAGGCGCGGGCATCTGCTGTGAGCACTGGCCCAAGCCGCCAGCCTGTTGCGGTGAGCCGTGTTTTGATGAGCGTTGCCGACGAGGTGGCCCACGCCTCGTTGGCTGCCCTCCACGAGTCGCTTCGTTCGAGCTGTTCGCTTAGGAAGATTACGTCTGGATCGTCAAGATGGCTCTGCGGATCAGTAGCAGACCGCTCGCTGACGGACACCCCCGCAGCACGCAGCCGGTCACAGACCCCCGAAACAGGGTCGTACTCGCCGACCACCGCGACCGAGCGTGCTGCCAATCGATCCGGGAGCGTCTGCTGGGTCGGCTGTGACATCGCCGGCAAGACTGGCTCAAGATATCGCTCCCAACCCGCCTCTGCGAGTCCGGCCGGAATCGCCTGTGCGTCGTATGCCAACTCAGCCTCATACAGAAGGTCGATCTGCTCAGGGTCGCTATCGGGACCTGTGCGATGAGGTCGCTGGCCGGTGTGGTACCGTCCATCGTTGCCAGCAGCGTGCATATCGCTTCAAGCCCACCTCCCTGTAGCGTCTTGGTCGCATGGGGGTGCGAATCACCGCCTCGCCATCGTGACGGCCGTAGCTTGTTGGACTGTACGCCGCCGGGTATGTCTCCATTATCGCGTGATGATGCTGTGAGTGTATAATGCCCAGGGTGAGGGTGTCAGTCGTCGTCAGCGTCCAATGTACAATAACGCGTAGGGGGATGTCTTTGGGAGACGCTACCCAGGCTCAACTGACTCACTATGCGACGACCAAACTCAGTCCGACAGTAGCTGGTACCAGCACAAGTAGGTAGCCGGCGGCTGCAATCGCCCACGCGAGCCCGGTCTGTGACCGACGGGTGTCATCCAGCCCCGTTGCTCGTGGCAGCGGAATGAGTATGAAAAATCCGACCATCAAGACGTACAGGGCGACTGTTGTTCCAGCGACAGTCGTTGCTGAGAGGGCGCCTGTGAGTTGCTCTGCGACCAAGAGGAAGTACACAAATAGCAGGCCTGTGCCAAGCCCAGCGAGGTAATGTACCACCGACGCGAGCCGAGATGGCGCGGCATCCACCGGCCGCCCGGTGAGTACACTTGCCGCGACAGACGGTGGGGTCGTCCCTTCTGCAGTGTGAGCCATCAGTCGGTTCATGCCGAGAACAGCAATCCCGGCCGCGGCCAGTCCGATCGGGAATCTGACCACCGGCGATATTGTCGACAGTTCAGAAAGCATCTGGTAGGCGGTTGGGACGCAATCGGCTTGAATTGACTCGTTGCGCAGGTGGGTGTCGTGGCACGTTTCGATAGTTACGTCGAGACAGCAAAGTCGTCTATCGACCGGCCCCGTCGGACGATTTGCTCGCTGATTACCAGCTTTTCTTTGCGGTCGAGCTGTGACCACTGCAGCGTGTCTGGTGGTGACTCCTCAAATGACTGAAACTGGTCGAGGACTGCCTCGTTGATGAACCGACTAAATGAGCCGCACCGCGAACACTGAGTTTTGAGATGGGAGGTATTGAAACTCCGCGTGACCGCCCCTTCGAGACAGTCGAGACACCGATATGATTGATTCACACACCAGTAGAGGGGGTTTGAGACATGAATATCTGTGGCCCGTTTTCGACAGCCACGTTCGCCGAACTGACCGAGGCATTTTGTATAGCTGAATACGATTTATGAGTTCGAACTTGGACAGCACTCCGCGAGCGACCTATTTTATTTCATCTCAAGATTGAGTAAATATTAGCGTCGTAGGTTGCTCTGACCTGGCCACCCCAGTTGTGGGTGTAGGTGTCGATGATGTCATCAGCTACGTCACCACGGAGATATTTCACCACGCCGCGGTCGCCCGTGCGATCTCGGAGGTGTGTCGTGAAGAAGTGCCGAAAGTAGTGAGGCGTTACGTTGTCGGCGGCATCACCGCCGGTGTCGTACCAGCCGGCAGCCTCGGCATGCTCGGTGACGATGTTCCGGACAGCCCGTGGCGTCAGTCGTTGTCCCCACTCACCGGTGGTGTAGACGAACAACGGTTCGGCCGGTGAGGGACTGTCCGGTCGAATCGCCAGCCAGCGTTTGAGCACGCGCTGTAGCTCCTCGTCGACGGGGATGACCGTCGCCCGCTTGCGTTTATTCGAGGCTGTCCGCTTCTCACCGTTAACCCGCTTGCCGACTGCTGGCTCGCTGTCGACGTACAGAGAGTTCGGTCGAGTTGCGAGCTGTGGTCGAGGACTACCATCAAATGCCGCTTCCACCTCATCGTCGTCGACAGCAAGATCACGCAGATCGAGATTGCAGAGCTCACCCACCCGCATGCCGGTTTTGAGCAGTGTGACGATCAGTGCTTGGTCGAGTGGGTGGTGGATATCGCCGACAAACGATCGCATCTGATCGATACTGATCTCCCGTCGGGTAGGATCTTTCTCGATTGTTTCGTCCAGTTCCTCGACAACAAGCGTCATCGGATTCGACTCGAAGACGCCGACCTGTGTCATATAGGCGTAAAACCGGTGGAGATAGGCGGCGTAGCTGGCGATTGTACTATCGGTGACTGTCCCGCGAAGGGTGTGAACCCACGCCATGCAGTCCCGATGGGTTGCCTCTGCGGGCGTGAGTACGTCGCCGCTCGGGTTACGATCCGGATCTGCCAGAAACGTCTCAAACCGCCGGAGCACCCGGCCGTAGGCGTCGCGTGTCCGTTCAGTTTTGCCGTGGTAGGTGAGGTCTTCAAGAAAGTATGCGATCGGATCGTCCGGATTGTCGGTGCTGGCGGTCGTGCTCATGAGTCGATCGTTGTGTAGCCGCCGTTTCGGCCGCTGTACCGAATCTGGTTGGTGGCCTGTAGTGAGTCAAGACAGGCTTCGAGTCGCTCCTCGAAATCTGCCGATAGCGAGTCAACCAACTCCTCCCAAGACAGCGAGCCGTTCGAATCGAGGGCCTCGAGAACCTGTGTTTCGAGGTCGCCACCCCTTGGGTCTGTGGTGTCAGAACCGGGTTCCACAGCACCGCCTGCGTCAAGTGTGAAATCCTTCCGCCCAGCTTGTACCATCGTCCGAACAAACTCCGCCTGACTCATGCCGAGCTCGTCGGCATGTTCTGTCCATTCGGTTTTTTGCTGCGTCGGCACGTAGGTAACGACACGTGCTCGGTCGTTCTTCTCGTCAGCAGCCATGGAATGTGGTATGTCGGACAGCTACTTGAATTTACCCACACTGGAGCTGATAAGGGATCTTATGCGCGTTTCTATGTCTCTTATTCATCCAGTTATATAGGTATAAGAAACGATAAAATATATTTTGTGTGTACTACAGTCGAAAAGAATACTCGGGTGATGTGGGGCTCAGTTACATGGAACCACCAGTGGTTGTGATGCTACTGTAATTAAATCGTACCTTCTATGTCACTCATGCTTCGGGTCGTCGCTCCGTCCCTCAGAGAACCTACTCTTCAGCGATAATATAGGATACAACTGGGGGCCGAAACGTCTGCACATCTCGATAGAGGGCTTTGTCGGTGTGATCGCGTGGTAGTTCACAAGCGGCTCAGTGGTTTTGTGATACTCCTGTGTTGCTGTAGAAAACTGAGACCAGATCTGTTCCCGATTCTACTGCGTGTCGGACGCCCTTGGGAGGCCCATTCCGTCTCACCGCAGCATCGCTACGACGAAATCGACGAAAAATCCGGAGTATTTACTTCGGCCATCGTCAAGACTGTATTTAACGCAAACTCGATCAGCACGAATCGCAGATACTCCCGCAAAAAGATTGGATGGCCACATCTGAAGCGTCTCCGGAGCACAAACTGATCGAAGTGTGATGCCGACGCATTGGCCTGTCGTGAATTAGATGGCTCGCAGGCAACGTTACTCAGTGAGAACAATGCAACGACAGTCACCTGCAACCGTCGACACGTTGGGGCGGTGATCGTCTGTATCGCTGTCAGTGAGGCGCGGTTGGGCTGACTCTCCTGTGAACTCTCCGACTTAGTACCATCACGTTCCCAAGATTCCGGGTTCAGTAACAGTAAATTTGCAAATAATCCGGAATATACGATAGTGAGAGTAACCAGAAACGACCAGCCATCAACACATAAATCGTATACTGCTATACAAATATCCGAGCAAAATTATCGAGAAAGTACCAACCGAAAAACCGATCGACAGCAACAGAACCCGGGAAGCGATTATTTGAGTCGTTCCTGCAAGAACGAGGGATGTGCGGCCGTGACACCCTCAATAGAGAGAATATCCTCACTGATCACATCGCCAAGAGAGTCACCGTCTTGGGCCCGAACCTCGGCCATCAACATGTGATCGCCGGAGGAGCTATACAACGCCTCGATCGAGTCCAACGATTTGAGTGCCCGCGTCGCCTCAACGTAGAGCTCGCTGGCGACGTCGACACCGACCATCGCGATGCTCTGTGAGGAGAGTTTTTTCGGATCGACCTCAGCGGAGTAACCGACGATCACCCCCTCCTCTTCGAGCTGCTGAATATACTTCCGTACCGTGGGCTTTGAGACATCGGCCCGATCGGCGATCTCGGCGTAGGAGGCCTGGGCATCATCCTCCAACACCGAGAGAATCCGGTCTTCTGTCGCTGTCGTGCTCATACCTAACCTTTCGTTCCGATAAAAAAATACCTTGCGAACCGAAAAACCGATTTGGACTGCGTAAACGCCGCAGCGGGGCTATCGTGACAGTTACTTGTGTTTATCGAGGAAGAGATCGGCCGATCGCTCCCACTCGTAGGAGTCGTCGAAGTACCGCTCGGCCAATGGTTCCTCCGGCATCTCGCCGATCGCCTGTTTCTCCTCGGTGTAGGACATCCGATCCTTGTCGACGTAGTACCGGCCGGTGAGCACTTTGCCCTCGTGGAGGGCGTTTTCGGTTTCGGCCATCATGTCGGCGGCCTCACGCCGATCGGTTTTGTCGAACTCGTAGTCATCGGAGTCGTTGACGTCGATGTAGGGCACGTACTGCTTGGCGTCCTTGTTCCACGTCGGACACTGGGTGAGGAAGTCCACGTGGGCGAAGCCATCGTGTTCCATCGCCTCAACGATGATTTCTTTGGCCTGATTCGGGTTGACCGCGGCCGTCCGGGCAACGTAGGACGCGCCGGCGTTCAGCGAGAGGCTGAGCGGTCGGAGCGGCTCCTTTGCGCTTCCGGAGGGCTGGGTTTTCGATTTATGACCTTTCGGGCTCGTCGGCGAGGTCTGGCCCTTCGTGAGGCCGAAGATCTCGTTGTTGAAGACGATGTAGGTCATATCGTGGTTCTCGCGGGCGGTGTGCATGAAGTGGTTGCCACCGATCCCGTAGCCATCACCGTCGCCGCCGGCGGCGATCACTTCGACGCCAGGGTTTGCGAGTTTGGCCGCACGCGCAACCGGCAGTGATCGACCGTGGATGGTGTGGAACCCGTAGCTGTCGAAGTAGCTGTTGAGCTTGCCGGAACAACCGATCCCGGTACACAACAGCATTTCCTCGGGGATTTCCCAAGCTCTTCAGCGGCCCCTTTCAGTGCTTTGAGGACACCGAAGTCACCACAGCCGGGACACCACGTTGCCTGCGGTTCGAGTTCCGGCGTGTAGTCGTCTTGATCAGTTGGCTGTCCGTCACCGATTGCTGAGAATGCACTCATAATTAATCACCTGCTGCTGGAACGAATTTGGTCTTATTGCTGGAGAGCTCGCCGCCCTCGATGATCGTCGATTTGAACCCTTCAACGATATCGAGCGGTTCAAAGGGGTTGCCGTTGTATTTGAGGAGACTCGACAGTTTCTCGCCGTACTTGCCGAGTTCCTTCTGGGTGAGCCCGCGGAACTGTGCGGAGGCGTTCATCTCAACAACGAGCACCTCGTCGACGCTCTCGATGAACTCACTGACCTCATCGACCGGATACGGAGCCATATCGGAGACGCCGAGGGCCTTCACCGAGTGGCCCTGCTCGTTGAGCATATCGACGGCCTCCTCGACGGTGCCCTGCTGGCTGCCGAACGTCATCAGCCCGTAGGTGGCCTCGTCGGGGCCGTAGTGGGTCTGGTGGGTCTCGTCTTGGGCGGCAAGATCGGCCGAGATCGCTTCAAGCTTCTCGGTTCGTCGATCCATCTGGGCGACGCGGTTCGATGTTGTTTCCGCGATATGTCCCTCGGGGGTGTGCTCGTTGCCGGTGGCGAGGAAACGACCACCCTTCTGGCCGGGGATCGACCGCGGGCTGACGCCGTCTTCGACATCGTGCTGGAAGCGGCTGTACTTCCCGCTGTCGTCGTGGGGAGCCTCTTCGAGCTCGGCTTCGGTGAGCGTCGAGCCGAGCGATGGGTTGGGCTCCTCATCGAAGTGCGACGCCGGCAGGCTGACGAGCTCGCCGCCGAGCTTCTGATCGTACAGCACGATCGCCGGGATCTGGTACTCGTAGGCGATCTGGAAGGCCCGCCGCGTCTGGGTGTAGGCCTCTTCGACTGTTCCCGGTGCGAAGACAACGCGCTGGGAGTCTCCCTGTGAGGTGTACAGCACGTGTTCGAGGTCGGCCTGTTCGGGCTTCGTCGGCATCCCGGTGGAGGGGCCGGCCCGCATCGCCTCGATGAGGACGACCGGCGTTTCGGTCATCTCTGCGAGACCAAGCGGTTCGCTCATCAAGGCGAAGCCGCCACCGGAAGAGCCGGACATCGCCTTCGCGCCGGCGTGACTCGCACCGACTGCGAGGGCGGCCGCGGCGATCTCGTCTTCGACCTGCTCGGAGATCCCGCCGACCTCCGGAAGGTTCTGACACATGATGGTGAAGACCTCAGTCCACGGGGTCATCGGGTAGCCCGCGATGAACCGACAGCCTTCGTCGAGGGAGCCGTAGGCGATCGCATCGGAGCCTGACATAAGCACCTGCTCTTCGTCGTGGCTGCCCTCAGGAACGGTCACATCGTTGGCGTCGACATCGTACTCCTCGACGACCATGTCGTGGGCCTTGTTGAGGATCTCAAGGTTTGGTTCGAGGATCTTCTCCGGCATCGCATCCGACATGAGTTCCTCGATCCAGTGGAGGTCGATCCCGGCCAGCGCACAGGTCACGCCGACGCCGGCGGTGTTGCGCATGACCTCACGGCCGACATCGCGGGCCATGTTGCGGAGGTCAATGTCGTAGACGTGCCAGTTGTTTTCCTCGACACGGGCGTCGAAGTCCTCGATCTCGGAGGCATCGAGCAGCCCCGAGTCGTAGACGATGACGCCACCCTCTCGGAGCTCATCAAGGTTCTCCGAGAGCGGTTTGATCTCCTCGTTGCCGTAGTAGGCATCTTCCTGTGGGTTGCGAGCGAAGGAGTCGCCCAGCGCCAGCAGGAAATTATAGCCGTCGCCACGGGATTTGACCGGTTCCGCCGCGGCACGAACTTCGGTGTAGGTGTGGCCACCACGGATCCGGGAGGGATAGTGTCGATGTGTGAATACGTCCAAGCCGGAACGCATCAGCGCTTTGGCAAAGTTCTGACTCGTTGAGGCGATCCCGTCACCGGAGCCGCCGGCAATTCGCCAGATGAATTCGTTATCAGTCATAGGTTGCTGTCACGGCCCCACTGGGCCACTAGTATGAAGGGAATGCTGCCCCGGGTAAAAGAGTTTGCTATGCATTAGCAAGGAAAGATCATTAAGAACCTATAATTGTGGATATTCGTTCATAAGCCAGCCGAATTCGGGGTATTTCACAATCTACAACGGCGTCTCGATGGGCACCACACAACTGGGTTAGTGGACGCCACAATCACCCTACTTGCTCGCCTGTCAGCCACTGCGCCTGAAGGCCTGCTGAACCGGCGTGGTGCAACAAGGCGGTGTGTCGCTCACTGCGATGTCGCTCACGTGAATTACAATATAGTAAAAAGACTGATATATAGCGTCCGCGATGACAGCAAACCGAT
Source organism: Halonotius sp. GCM10025705 (assembly GCF_042662885.1). Taxonomy (NCBI): domain Archaea; kingdom Methanobacteriati; phylum Methanobacteriota; class Halobacteria; order Halobacteriales; family Haloferacaceae; genus Halonotius; species Halonotius sp. GCM10025705. The sequence continues at coordinate 990,662 of NZ_JBHSZD010000001.1, forward strand.
ATTTTTGGTCGCCGTCGATTACTCCATATTGTCCGGGCTGCGTGGATGGTAGTCGGTGTCGTACTCGCCTGGTTGTCCATCAAGACGGTCGGGGTTGATACGGCCGTCCAGCAGCATAAAGTCAGAATCGTCAGATTGAGCATCGCCTCGACAACCGGCACCGCTCGCGGCATCAACACCGGATCGTGGCGACCGACGACCTGCACATCCTTGCGCTCGCCGGTCTCCCAGTCAGCAGTCGTCTGTTCTTTCGGGATGCTAGTTGGGGCGTGCCAGGTCGCCTCGCCGTAGATCGGTTCGCCGGTTGTGATTCCGCCCTGAAGGCCGCCGTGGTCGTTGCCGACTGGCACCGGATCGCCCTCGTCGCTGACGGTATCCGGGTGGGAATCGCCGTCGTCGAACTCCCAGTCCTCGTTACGTTCGCTGCCGCGCATCGTTCGGGCCTCACGCCCTTTGCCGAACTGGAAGGCCGTCGTCGCCGGGATCGCAAACATCGCTCGGCCGAGCCGCGAGGGGAAGGAGTCAAATCGCGGCGCGCCGAGGCCACGGGGAACGCCGCGACATTCGAAGTACACCGACCCACCGATCGAGTCGCCTTCCTGCTGGTAATCGTCGATCGCATCCCGCATTTCCTCGGCGGTTTCAGGATGGGCACACCGCACCTCGTTGTTCTCGGTGTGTTCGAGCATCTCCTCGAAGCTGACGGGGGTGCCTCGATGTCGCCGACCTGGTTGACGTGGGCTTTCACCTGTACGTCGTACTCACTCTGCTCAAGCACCTGTTTGGCGACCGCGCCGGCGGCAACCCAGTTGACCGTTTCGCGGGCCGAGGAACGACCGCCGCCACCCCAGTTCCGGGTGCCGAACTTTGCGGAGTAGGTGTAATCGCCGTGTGAGGGACGCGGTGCGGTCACGAAGGGTTCGTACTTCCCCGAGCGGGCGTCCTTGTTCTCGATGACCATCCCGATCGGCGTTCCAGTCGTGTAGCCGTCCTGCAGTCCGGAGTTGATCGTCACGTCGTCGGGCTCACCGCGGGAGGTCGTGATCATCGACTGGCCGGGCTTGCGGCGGTCGAGTTCCGCCTGCACTGCCTCGGTGTCGAGGTCAACCCCAGCCGGACAGCCACTGATCGTCACGCCCATCGCCTTCCCGTGGCTCTCGCCGTATGTCGTCACCTGAAAGAGCCGACCGAACCGATTGCCATTCATTATCGGCCTCTGGGCCCCGGAGCATTTGAACCTTGCAGTCCGTCGGCGATGAGTCACTCCAGCAGCGTGTCCCGAAGAGCAGGGAGGCGCTCGCTGTTGGTTCGCCATACCCGACGGGTGACGCCGCCGATCGCGCCCACGGTGACAGCGACGCCAACCAGATTGCCGGCCGGGAAGATCGCCGCCACCCCAAGAACGACTGTGCCAACAATGAGTGCCGCCCAGAGATTCGGTCGCCCCTCGTCACTCAATCGGCGTACCAGGATGATGCCGACGACGAGCTGTCCAAGCGTGGTCGCAACAATCAGCCCGATCACGCCGACGACCAGTGGTATCAACACAAGGATGCCAACCTGTGGGGGCGCGCCAAGTTCGGCGAGCGCCGCAGCCGTGACGCCCACGAGGAGATAGCCACCTACGCCAGCGATGACCGTTCCAAGGCCGAAACCCGCGGATTCGAGAGGGTGAAGTCGAACCTCCTCGCCGACGGTTCGGATTCGCTCACCGGCATTGGAGACCAACATCGCACCCACAAACAGCGTGATCGACAGATAGCCGATCGCGACGATGATGGTGACAACGAGATCCCCGACCGCAACGAGATCCGCGGGCTGTGGGATCCCCTCAATCCCCACCGACAACGGCGGTAGCATGACAGCCCGATCCATACAGAGCACAACATGACCGACGACAAAAGCATGCGGGGGTTACTCGGTGCGATCGACCCCGGCACCCAGTGACGACAGCACCTCGAAGAAGTCCGGGAACGAGACGGCGACGTGTTCGGCACCGGTGATCGTCGTCGACCCGGCTGCCGCGAGGGCGGCGACCGACAGCGACATGATGACGCGGTGGTCGTGGTACCCCTCCACCGAGGCGCCTTCAAGCGTTGACTCCCCACCGTGGATCGTCAGTGTCGCCTGTTCTTCGGTGACCGCGGCCCCCATCGTTTCGAGTTCCGTGGCCATCGCGCTCACACGATCGGTCTCCTTGTAGCGAACGTGTTCGCAGTTTTCGATGACGGTATCGCCGTCGGCAACCGCCCCAAGCACGGCAATCGTCGGCAACAGATCCGGCGTGTTACCCACATCGACAGTCGTCCCCGACAGCGGCGCGGCACCGACTGTGATCGTTCCCGCGTCCCTGTCCCACGTGATGTCGGCACCCATGCGATCGAGCACATCGACGATAGCACTGTCACCCTGCGCACTCGGCTGTGCGCCCTCGACGACAACGGACTCGCCGTCGGCTGCAGCGACCGCGCCCGCAGCCAACAGATACGACATCGACGAGAAATCACCGGGGACGTGGTACTCGCCGTTCGCTGGCGCGTACTGCTGGCCGCCTTCGACGACGAAGCCATCTGCGCCGGCCGATCGAACACCATCCGTGCCGCTGGTGCCGACCGGCTCGGCGGTCACGCCGAAGTCCTCGAGCACTTCCAGCGTGATGTCGACATAGGGAGCTGATTTGAGCTCAGTCGTCAGCGCAAGCTCGATCCCCTCGTCGGTGACCGCGCCGGCCATGAGCAACGCCGAGATATACTGTGAGGAGACATCGCCGGGGATTGAGACCGTCCCACCCGCAAGCGATCCGCCGACGACCAGTGGGGCTTGCCCGTTGCTGCGGGTGCTTTCGGCCCGAACGTCCAGCTCCGAGAGTGCGTTCAACAGTGGCCCCTGTGGCCGCGAGCGCAGCGAGTCGTCACCCGTTAGCACCGTCAATCCGTCACCGAGGGCGGCCGTTGCGGTAACCAGTCGCATCGTCGTTCCGCTGTTAGCACAGTCGATGACGTCGTCAGGCACGTAGGGGGTGCCGTCAAAGCCGGTGATCTCCAAGGCATTACCGTCGCCGACAGGAGTGACATCGCCACCAAAGGCGTTGACCGCCCGCTGGGTCGCCCGCGGGTCAGCACTGTCGAGTGGGTCGTAGACGGTCGCCTCGTCGCTGTAGCCGGCCGCCAAGATCGCTCGGTGGGTGTAGCTCTTCGAGGGTGGTGCACGCGCCGTCCCCGAGACGGTCGACGGCGAGATGTGAGCGTCCATACCGGCGAATACGACCACGGGGGTATCAGCCTACCGGAGCAATATGATGGGTCGGTGGGAGTTCGATGACCGCGGTTTCGCGACGACTACTCGTGTTCGTCGGACGATGTGGCTGTCGCGGTGGTCGCGTCACCATCTTCGGTAGCGGTGTCAGAATCAGCCGATGTGTCAGCCGCGCTGCCGTCGGTCGTATCGCCATCGGGTGTGTCCGTGGCTGTTGATTCATCACTCGCGTCGGCGTCCGCGCTGACGGTGTCGCCGCCGTGTGCGTCACCATTCTCCTGTTGTTCCTCGGCTCCATGGAACTCGAAGGGGTGGTCGCTCTCGTCGTCAGGTGCCGCTGTCGACGCATCGGCGGCGACCGCCGTCGCCCCCTCAATTGAGGTCGCCGTGTCGACCACGGCTGTGTCGGGGTTCTGCTCGCGCTGGTAGGCGACCGCCCGCTCCTGTAGCTCGTCGATTCGGGGCACGTCCGTCACATTCGAAAACAGTACGGTAGCGGTGATCTCCGAGGCGTTCGGGAGCGGCTCGTCGCCGGCCAGTACCTCAACAGTGCCTGTCTCCTCTTCCAGCAGGTAGCGGCCGGTTTCGAACCCTTTTCTGGAGATATCTGATGGTGGCCCCGAAAGGATCACCAGCACCCGATCAGTTGATTCGATATCACAGGGAAGCGTCAGCTTCGAGTTCAGCGCGCTGCGAACGAGTCGCTTGATCGTCGCTGCATCGGTCTGCGTGTCGGGAGTCTCCTCCGCAAGACCCAACAGCTGCATCAGTCGGGCGAGCAGCCCCTCGTCGCTGGTGTCGACCTCGATGCTCGCATGGCCGATCGATGAGAGTCCACCGACGGCCAGCGTGCGCATCACATCGGCCGGATCGATCCGCATCTCCGAGACCGTTGCCGGATCTGATTCCCCGGCCGCAAACAGTGAGAGCATCCGGGTCGCAACCATCTCGTTGATCTCGTCGTACTGCTCGGTAAGTGGTTGGGTGCTCCGTGCCCACGCGTCATTATCGACGGGGAGCACCGCATCAGCCAACGGGACAAATGTTCGCACCGCTCGCGCGGCTGTGTGTGCGCGCTCATCGGATTCGTCGGCTGCCGGCAACGCGCCGAGCACATACACCGGGATCTCATAGATGCTTTTGAGCTCCTCTAAGAGGACGCTGCCGACGCCACAGCCGGTGCCGCCACCGAAGCCGGCGACGATCATCGCCGCGTCGACTTCGGTGTCGTCAACGAGATCAGCGCGCGGCGGATCTCCGGAAGTTCGTCATCAGCAACCTCCGCGCCGAGTTCCGGGTCGCCGGCGACGCCCGGTGAGTGGTCGCGATCGGTCGCGCTGGCGGCGTCGGTATCCGGGCCGTCAGCATCCGGTTCGACGTACTGATTGACCGCCGAATGGGTGTCGCCGATTAGGATCTGTCGCTCTTCGGGGAGGGTGTCTGTCTCACCGAAGGCCTCGGCGGCGGTGTTGAACGCCAGCACATTGCCGTCGGTAAAGTTCCGACCGGTCTCGACTTCCGCCTGCAGGAGCTTGTCGACCAGCCGGGTGCCCGCGTCACCGACCCCGAACAGCGACAGCTTCATTCACGCCCCTCCGGAGCGAGTCTATCGATCGCTGCCCGCGAGGTGCGGTTAGACGATTGGGTCGAGATCATTGTCATCGTCGGTGATCAGCGACTCGATCTCCTCCTCGCGAACCGCTTCCTGCTGTTGGATCGTGTCTTGGGCGTCGACCGCTTGATCCTGAATCTCCTTGATCCGCGGGGTGTCGGTCACGTTCGACAGCAGTACAACCGCCGCGAGCGTATCGGAGTCGGTTCGTGGGTCGTCGCCGGCGAGCACGTCGACCGTTTCGGTCTCCTGTTCGAGCCAATCGCGGGCGGATTCGACACCTTTCCGGGAGATCTCCGACGGCGGCCCCGCAAAGATGATCAGCGCGCGCTCGGCACTGGCGACATCACAGGGAACGGTCAGCCGGGAGTTGACCGCGCGCCGAACGAGGCCTTTGATCTTCGCCGCATCGGTTGACTCCATATTCGAGACCTCTTCCTCACTGAACCGTGAGAGCAGCCCGTCATCGGGGGTATCAACACCGGTCGAGGCGTAGCCGATCGAGGAAACGCCGCCGACCTCCATGGTTCGCATGATGTCACTGGAGTCCATGGCGTTCTCCCCGACCTCGCTTTCGTCAACCTCGCCGGCCGCAAGCAGCGTGACGATGCGGGTCGCCAGCTCACGGTTCATATCCTCATAGCCCTCTTCGATGGTCTGGCCGCGGGATCGCCAGGCGTCATTGTCGAAGGCGATGAAGTTGTCCACCTTGTTGACGAACGACTGTAGCGACCGTGCGGCGTTGAGCGCGGGACGGCCACCCTCGTATTTACCCGGCAGCATCCCGAGACCGTAGACCGGCTCGTCGTACATCTTTTGAAGCTCCTCGATGACGACCGGTGCGGCTCCGCTGCCCGTCCCGCCGCCGAGTCCGGCAGCGACGAGGATCGCGTCGACCTCGTGGATCTCCACATCGTCGAAGATGCGACGAATGTCGTCGATCTCCGTTTGTGCCACTTCCGCGCCGATAGCGGCGTCGCCGCCGACGCCGTGGCCTTTCGCCTTCTGGTGGGTCTCGCCGATCAACAGCCGTCGATCTTCGGGGACGTGTTCCGGCTTGGCCAGATCCGTCCGTGCGGTGTTGATCACGAGCGTGTGCCGGCAGAGATCCCGCCCGGTCGCCTGCTCGAACTCCACCATCCGGTCGATAACCTTGCTGCCTGCGTTGCCAACACCGATCGTTGCGAGTTTCATTGCTGACTCCTCTGAAGTCGACCACGTGGTAGTGAAACCATACGTTAGTGGGATGAATGGACTCTGGGTTTATTAACCTATGTCAGACTCGGCGATATGAGCAGCGCGAAATTCGCCTGTTACCCACCGCCTCGATCGGCCGGCCGTCCGGCTGATCGCGATGCTCACAACGCTTGGGCAGGCGTTCCGGCGATCTAAAGGTTGAAACCCGGTCGACCGATAAATGGCGTATCATGGTTTCAGACGAACTTCGCAAGGAAGCGCATAATCTCGACGTCACGGTCTGGGTCGGCAAACACGGCATCGAGTCAGTGACCGATGAGTTGGCCGATCAGCTACAGAATCGCCGCCTCGTGAAGGTGAAGTTTCTCCGCGCGGCCCGCGGGAGCGACGACACCGAAACGCTGGCAGCCGAGTTGGCCGATTCCGTCGGTGCCGATCTGATCGAAACGCGCGGTAACACTGCCGTCTTGCGCTGAGTGGTGGGTCACCGCGTCGACCCCGACCGAACACCTATCTCTCCATTGACCGCGGTGCCGCTCATCGCAGCCCCAAGAGATTTGTCGCCCTCGGGCGCATTCCCGGCTATGCAGTCGGAACCGTATCAGCCAGCGTCGCCACTGGAATGGAGTCAAACAGATGGGTGAGGAACCAGCCGCTATTCGTGACGCGCTTGACCGGGCTACTGCGGCCTTCGACGCACCGCCGGAGACGTTGTCGTTTCCGCCCACGGTCGAGCCAACTGAGACGAAGACCGCAGTTGTCAGCCTTCGGACGGCCTGCCGGCTCCTGACAGCCTGCCGCTCGCTTCGAGAGCCCGACGGCTATCACGCCAGCGTGATCGAACTCTCGTTTGCCGCGATCGAACACTCCCTTGCGGCCGCCGCTCACAGCCGCGGCGAGACACTCAGAAAAGCAGACTCCGGGCGAGCCACCGCCTTCGCTCGGGCCGGCGACCTCGGGCTCGTCAGCGAGACGACAGCCGAACAGCTCAAACAACTCCACCGCGACAACCGGAGGCGCACCCGAACACGTGATACCGCAGCCGCCGCCCAGCATGCGACCGCCATGTTCGATCTCGCGGTGGCGGTGCATACCCACGTCGCCGACACAGCAGCCCTCTCGCATGAATGTACCTGCGAGGGGTGAGCGGCGCTGTCCCGAGACCGTCGTTTCTCACCCGATATCGTCCCAACGAGAGACGAGCGCGATGCCGAAAGTAAACACGATCAGCCCGATCGCTGCCTGTCTGGCCACGGTGCCGATATCCCCGTTGAGCAGCCCGACGACACCGCGAACGAGCAGAACACTGGTGACGAGCACCACGATCAAGAGCACGAGGTGACGGGTCTCCATATAGCTGATACTGGGTGCCGAGCGTATAGTCGTGTCTTTTCTTAACAATAGTGGTGCGGCAGGCTAATCTGAGTTGTATTGTGACAAACACAAAAATTGAAAACAGCCGTTTTAGGCGATTAAACCAGCGTTTTGCTGATATACGCGCTGAAAAGAGGGACACGCTTAACTAATCGAGTGTCAAAGATGCGATTGTACATCGGAGTCCCACTCCGGGGTCAGTCATGATGGATCCAGTCATCGCCAGTCGGGCCCAGTTCGCCCTTACCACGATGGTGCATATCATCTTCCCCGTGATGAGCATGGGGTTAGCCCCTTCCTCATCTACTTCACGTGGAAGGATATCCGAACTGGCAAACCCGTCTACGAACAGTTGCGTCGCTTTTGACCAAGATCTTCGCCATCTCCTTCGTTGTCGGCACGGTCACCGGTATCGTCCTTGAGTTCGAGTTCGGGACGAACTTCGCGGCCTTCTCGACGGCCGCCGGTGAACTGTTCGGTGGCCCACTTGCCGTCGAGGGGATGATGGCGTTCATGCTGGAGGCAACGTTCCTCGGTATCTTCGTCTTTGGGCGCGAGCGCGTCGGCGACAAACTCTACTTCATCTCCAGTGTCGCCGTCGGCCTCGGCACGTGGCTGTCGGCGGTCTGGATTCTGATCGCCAACTCGTGGATGCAGACGCCGCGGGGGTACGAACTCGCTTCTGAGGGCGGCCAGACGATCGTCCATCTCGTCGACCCGATTGCGGCGTATCTCAACCCCCGCTTCGGCTACATGTACGTCCACATGCAGAACGCCGCCATCGAGTCGGTCGCGCTGTTCATGGCCGGTGTCGCCGCCTACTACGTCTTCCGACACCACGTCTGGGGGTTCGACCACGAAAACATCGACTTCTGGGAGACGACGCTGAAGATCGCGCTGATCGCACTACTGATCACCGCGCCGCTGCAGGCGTTCCACGGCGACATGTACGGCCGCCACGTCGCCGAAACCCAACCCCAGAAATTCGCCGCGATGGAGGCTGTCTGGGAAACTGACTCCTACGTCCCCGAATACATCATCGCCTTCCCGACCAGCCTCGATTCGATCACCGATCCGCGCGCCAAGGAACTGTTCGGGATCGGGATCCCCGGCGGCGCGTCGTGGCTCGCCAGCGGGGGTGATCCGACAGCCGAAATAACCGGCCTCAACGAGTTCGAAACCGAGTCGCCACCGGTGGCGATCGTCTTCTGGGCCTTTCGGGCGATGGTCGGGATGGGCTTTTGGTTCATCCTGCTGTCGTTCTGGGGTGGCTACCGGTGGTTCCAGGGCCAACTCTTCGAGGATGCCCTCCTGCATAAGGCGTTGATGGGGTCGTCACTGTTGGGAATCGTCGCCGTCGAACTCGGCTGGGTCGTCACCGAGGTGGGCCGCCAGCCCTGGGTAATACAGGGGATCATGAAGACAAGCGAGGGTGTCTCACCCGGGCTGACGGGAGCCGAAGCCACAGCCACCTTCGCCGGCTTCGTCGGCCTCTACTCAGCGTTGCTCATCCTGTATGGCTACGTGATCGCTCGGATCATCCGCAACGGGCCGCCCGGCGGCGACGACCTGCGGACGAATCGTGAGCCATCACCAACGCCTGAGTCGCCGGCGGTGGGGGTGGCTGACGATGATTAGCGTCGAGGGGCTCACCGCCGGCCCGCTGTTCGGCCTGCCGCTGCCGGAGATCTGGTTCGGCCTCATGTTCACCCTGCTGGCGACGTTTTTGTTCCTCGATGGCTTCGACTTCGGGGCCGGCGCGATCTACGGGCTCGTCGATACCGATCGCCAACGGGAGGCGGTGCTCGCCGCTGTCGGCCCGTTTTGGGACGGCAACGAGGTCTGGCTTGTCGTCTTCGGCGGCGCGCTGTTTGCGGCCTTCCCGGCGGCCTATGCCGGGCTCTTCAGCCGCCATTACCTACTGATGTTTGCCATCCTGGGCGCGCTCATCATCCGCGGGCTGGCCCCCGAGATGTACGAACAGCGGCACGATGATCTCTGGCAACGCGCCTGGAGTGTCGCCTTCGTCGCCGGCAGCGTCCTCGCGCCGTTTTTCCTCGGCGTCTTCGCGGGCAACTGGCTCGTCGGTAACGAGGGCTCGGTTTCGCTGATCGGCCTCGTTGTCGGCGTGACGCTGACGCTGCTGACGGTCGTCTCCGGGGCGGCGTTCCTCCGGCTCAAAGCCCAACACGACCTGCCGCCAGAAGTGTCGACCTACGGGCAGATCGCCGTTGTTGGCTACCTGCTGGCCGTGGTTGCCACGCTTGCCGTGTTGGCGGTGCGGCTCCCAGAGGGGATCACGACGCTGTTGGATCCACTGATTATCGTCTTGGTTGTCGCCTCTATCGTGTTGGCAGCGGGCTACATCCTCGCGTTGCGGCGGGAGCAAAATCTCATCGCCCTCGGCATCGCGGGCGTGATGACATACGGGCTGATCACCGTCGTCGCCCGGATCATGTATCCGGCGATCGATCCGGCGACCGGCGCGACGATCCGGGAGACCATCGTCTCGACGCTGCCGCTGAATCTGATGACGATCGGGGCGGGGCTGTTGTTGCCGCTGGTCGTCGTCTACTTTGTCGTGTTGTACACGGCGTTCAGCGGCCCGATCACCCCGGAGGAGGCCTACTGACGTGGGCGAGGGGGATTCGTCGACATTGCTGGCTTCCCGCGTTTTCGTGACCTGGGTCGAACTCGTCGTCGTGGGGTTCGGCGGGACAGCCCTCGCTGGGGCTGTCTCTGGGCCCCCAGAGCTGATCGTCTATTTTGCGACGACGCTGGTGACCGTCGCTGTGCTCCTGTACAATATCGATCAACTGATTCAGCAGCGACTCGGGGAGCAGTAGCGTCGGTGTCGACGACAGGGAGACGTGAGGACGCGACGACAGGGAGACGTGAGGACGCGACGACAGGGAGACGTGAGGACACGGCGTCAGGGAGACGTGAGGACACGGCGTCAGGGACTCGTTAGGACGGGATCGTATCAAAACACGTTGTTGGCGCGGAGCCCGGTCATGAGATCCTCGACCAGCGGCTCGACGCTGTCGTACGGATACTCCTGGTAGTCGGCGTACTCCATCCCGAGTTCCATCGCGCCGATCGTCACATCGCCGGCCTCGAAGGTTGTCGCCGCGCCGTCGGGCAACACCGGAATCAACTCGAAGGGGTCGGTCACCGGATACTCGGCGGCCCCAAAGACCTCGATGAGCTGTCGACGAATCTCCGCCTCAGGGGTCGTCATCGATATGACCGTCGTGGCGCAGGGGTTATCATACCTGTTATTCCGGCGTAATCGGCGAGCCCTCGTCGAACCAGCCGCGTTCGCGAAGTCCAACACCCAGCAGGACGAGCGCGTTTGGCAGGAACAACAGCGCGCCGAGAGCCATCACGGTATCCTCCGTTCGCAGCCCGTAGGTGACTGCCGCCCCCGCAATGAGGAACCCACTCACTGCAAGCAGGTACATCCGGTACTCCATCAACAACGCGAATGGGCGAAGCAGTACGTCAGGATCCATATACAGGGATACAGCCCACATCCACTAATAGAATCGGTTGTCGAAACCCGCCTCGCACCCGACCGTACGATGTGGGCTCGCTCACAGCGTGTTCGGATTGATCCGCGTTGCAAGCCGGCGGACAGCACCGACGGCCGCAACACCGACGATCCCGTAGACGAGAACGGCCAGCCGCGTCGACAGCGTCGCGCTGTCGATCGCCAGCCGTGCCGCGGTGTTGGCTGGCCCACCGGGCAACAGCGTCGCCCCGGCGAAAAACAGCAACACCGCAACCGAAAACAGCAGTTGTGCGGATCGCCGGTCGGGAGCTAACAGCGAGACGGCCACCGACAGCGCGACAACGATCGCGGTCACCGCGGTCACAAGCGTGGCCAGCCAGCCAACGTTGGCGACGGCGACACCATTCAGCGAAAGCAGCCCCAGCCACGCAACCGCTTGCAGGGGAGCGATAGCAATCATCGCCGCCGACTTGCCGTCGACGATATCGACCATCGTTACCGGCGCGACACGCAACAGTTCAAGCGTGCCCTGTTCGCTTTCGGCGGTCAGCGAGTCGACGGTGATCGAGCCGCTGATAAACACCGGGAGGAACACCAACAGCGGTAGTAGGATCGTGTAGGTGAAATCGTAGTAGGGGTTGCCGCCGGTGTCAGGCGGCAGCGGCAAGGGTGGATTCGACAGCGAGGCAGCGCGTTCGGTGCGAAGGTTTCGCTCAAGAGCGCGCAAGGCTTCTTGGCCCTCTGAGACAACCAAGGTGGTCTCAATGCTGCCCTCCGGGGCGGTCATCACCACCTCGATACGGCCGTCGCTGCGGGTCGTCTGAAACACCGCGTTCACCGCGCCATCCTGGAAGTCGGCGTAAGCCTCGCTGGTCGTCGCATACCGCGTGCCCTCGATGGCCGGTCGCTCTTCAATCGCCGCCAGCATCTCGTTGGTAGCCTCGCCGGTGACGGCGGCGTCGATCTGATAGCCATCAACGCTGCCAGGGTCGTACAACGAGACAAGGCCGACAACGAGAAAGCCCGAGAACGCGGCGACAAACAGTTGGATGACGACCGCGAGGATGATCGTCTTCTCGCGGCCCAACACCCGCAGCTCGCGGCCGGCGATCGTCAGTCGCGGGTCGCTTACGCGGTCGGCGACGGCGTGCCACCGAGCGCGCAGCCAGTCTCGATCACCCATAGAGGGTCACCACCCCGAAGTTGTACGCCGCGTGAATCGCCGTTGCGGCGACCAGCGACACCAGATACCACCGCAGATTCTTCCGCGCGCCAAGCGCGGCGACACCGGCGGTCACCGTATGCAACACCAGTGGGCCAGCCAACAACAGCAGCGATGTCGAGGGCGTAACCCCGATGCCGGCGGGCTGCAGGGCGGCTTCGCCGAGTTGGAGATTCGGGAGGCCGACCAACTGGGCAACGGCGGTGAACTTCTCGGCGACGAAAAAGCCGATCCCGGAGGCGATCCCCAACAGCAGTGCGGTTCGCACCGATCGATCGAACCGATCACTCTCAAAGCCGGCAAACACGTGAACGCTTTTCGCAACCTCCTCGACGGCGGCGATCACCACGAGCATCAGCGGGATCGACACCTCGATCGGCAACACGAACAAGACGGCGATCGCCAACAGCTCAGCAATAAACACAAACGGCAAAAACAGCGCGGTCAGCACGCCAACCGATCGAATCCCACTCAATCGCGCATCAAGCGCGTCGAGGAACTTCAGCGGTACCGATTTTTGTGAAAACATATCCTCTTCTCGGTAGACGCCGGTTCCGAGCAGGAACAACACGCCGGCACTCGTATAGAACGGGCCGGTCGAAAACAGGTAGCTCCCGAGGGTGACGGCCTCACCCTGTAGCTCCATGACCACAAGCGTCAGCGGCGAGATCAACGCGATCGGCGTCACGTTTGTGAAGATCGAGGGGATGAACACGTAGCTCGTGAGGAAGACAGTGATCGTGATCGTCACAAACGTGAGTTCCTTGAACGATCGAGCGAACATCGCGCCGAGGAACGTCGCCGCCAAGAAGGTCATCGCGATCGGGACGACCGCCGCCACCGACAGCAGGCTCCCGCCGATCGCCGCGGCGATAACCGCTGTGACCGCGACGGCGATAGCCGCGTACGGCAGGGTTTTGCCGGCGACGATGTCCAGCCGCTCGACGGGTGCGACCAATAAAAGCTCCCCCGACGACTGATTCGCTCGTTGAGGATGCTGCTCCCGTAGGATTGAATGACGAAGTTCATCGGCACGAGGAACAGAAACGCCAGTAGCAGCGAGCCAAAGGGGAAGGGTGGCTGGATTTCCGCCGGCGAGCCGCTGGTGCCGCCGCCGAACAGCGCGCGATCGAGTAGCGAGCCGCCACCACCGTCGGCAACGGGCGGCGCGTCGCTGCCGGTGCGATCGGTGCCTGTCGTGTTGTCACCGCCTCCATCGGCTGTTCCACCATCGGCGTCGCTGGTCGTTCCATTGGTGTCGGTGTCGTTGGCGTCAGTGTCGGTTCCATCACCGTCGTCAGCATCGTCTGCGGATGCATCATCATCGGTCAGATTGCCCGCGTTCGTTGGGGCGGCCGGGCCGAGCGTCGATTGTGGGATGTACTGTAGCTCGACGATAACCGGATAGGCGGCGGTTTGATTCGGTTCCAGTGCCATCGCTCGGTCGTTGTAGGACTGCACCGCCGAGCGGAACGCGGTGAGTGCGGCATCACCTTTCTCACCGTCGGCCGGCTCAACGAGGAGCGTTGGCGAGCGCGGGCCGGGGCCAGCGGCTGGTTGTCGAACCCCGCCGATCAGGAGGTCGATCTCGCCGGTTGCCAACGCGGTTCGATCCGGCGGGCGGGCGGTCAGGCTGGCGTGGTCGTCGATCACCGCGTTGTAGGGGCTGTTGTCGGCGACGCCAACCCGGTAGATGTCGGTGTTCGGCGACGGTGAGGCGACGCCGAGGGCGACAGCCGAGGTGCCGACGCTGGCAACGACGACAACGAGAACGGCGATCACGGCGAGGGTGCGCCGATTATAGCTGCTCGTCGACTGGCCGAGTTCCCAGCGGGCGATCCGGGCGATCCGGCGGAGTCGACGCCCGGCGGTCGTGAGCCGTGTTCGCAGGCGATCGACCCGCGTCACGGCGCGTCCTCCACCTCGTGTTGGTCAGTCGTGGGCCCACTGGCTGGCTCGGTGTCCGTGGCTGTGCGTGGACTCGGCATCTGTTGGCCGGTCAGCTCCAAAAAGATCGACTCTAAGCTTGGCTCGTCGGTGCGAATATCGGTGACACTGCCACCTGCGTCCGTCGCGGCGGCCTGGATCTCTTCGACCGCAGCCATCGTTTCGACGACCGCCCGGTGACGACCGTCAGCGGTTGGGTCGGTGGCATCGAGTGCGGTGTCGCTGTAGACGTGGTAGGTCGTTTCGCCGTACTGTTCGCGGATGTCAGCGACCGAGCCGCGGGCGATGATCCGGCCCTCGTTCATGATCACGACGCGGTCACAGACGCTTTCGACGTGGTAGAGATTGTGCGCGCTGAAGATGACCGTCTTGTCGTCCTCGCGGAGTTCTTCGGTGAACTCCAACACCGAGTTTGTCGTCAACGGGTCGAGCCCGCTGGCGGGTTCATCGTAGATGAGCACGTCGGGATCGTTGACCAACGAGCGGGCGATGGCGACCTTGCGTTTCATCCCCTTCGAAACATCGCCCAGTCGGCGGTCACGGTATTCCAGATCCAGTCGATCGAGCGTCGACTCAATGCGCTCGCTTGCCACCTCGCGGGGCACGTCGTAGAGATCAGCAAAAAATCGGAGATACGATCGCGCCGTCATATCCTCATACAGCGGCGATTCCTCCGGCAGAAAGCCGAGTTGGTGCCGCATTTCGGGGTCGCCGGCGTCGTAGCCCGCGACGGTTGCCGTTCCGGCGGTTGGTTCGATCAGCCCGGCCAGCATCTTCAGCGTCGTCGTCTTGCCCGCGCCGTTCGGGCCGACGACGCCGAAGATCTCCCCGCGGTCGATCTCGAACTCGCTGCCAACGACGGCGGCGAAATCGCCGTAGGTCTTCCGCAGCCCCGACACCTCGATCATACCTCTTGTGCCACCGCAGCGTACAAAAACACACGGCCTTGGCTATCAGTGATAATAGCCAGCAGGCACGAGTTGTCGAGGCCCACCGAACTCCTGCAACTACGGCGGGCGCTCTAATTCGAACCGATCTCGTGTCGAGGCGTAGTAGTTGCCAGCGAGCCGCCCGACTGTATCGAGATCGTCGATATCGATTTTCTCGTCGGTAAGAACCGCCTCGTCGACATGGGCGTGAACAACCTCACCGAGGATCAGCACGCTGTCGCCGACCTCGATCCAATCGTAGAGTTCACACTCCAGGGCGACGCTCGCGGCCGCGACGCGTGGCGGGTCGACGACGACCGATTCTGCGCGCTCGATATCGACGTGGTCGAATTCGCTTTCGTCGGCCGGGAGTGTCGCACTCGTGGCGTTCATTTCCTCGACGATGTCGTGCGTGACAGTGTTGATAACGAATTCCTCGGTGTCGGCGACGTTCTGTGGGGTGTTCTTCAGGTCGTCGCGGCCGACCGGCGCGAACATGACGACCGGCGGGTCGACGGCGACGACGTTACAGAAGCTGTAGGGTGCGAGATTGTCGACGCCGTCGGGACTGGTCGTCGAGATCCAGCCGATCGGCCGCGGCGTGATCGCCGTCGACAACAGTCTGTAGGGCGATCCGAAGGCGTCGGGCGCGCCATCACGCGTCGCCATCGCTACGGCGCGCCAGCGATAACAAACTGGCTGGGCGCGTCGCCGGTGTGGATCTGCCGGTCGCTGTCGGCGTCGACACGGATCGCCTCGCCAGCCGCTAGTGGAATATCGTCGCCGTCGACGGTGATCGTCGCTGTACCCTCGACAAGGATGTACACTTCCTCCTGTTGCTCGTCGGCATGATTGTGCGGCTTGCCGCTCCAGTTCGGCTCACAATCGAGCACGGAGATCCCAAGCTGGTCGCAGTCCAGCGGCTCACGCAGGAAGTGGAGGCCACCACCGACCGGCTCGACATCCGCATAGTCGACTTTGGTGTAGGACATCGCCCCGATCTTCGTCGCTGACGGGAAAGTACTCTTCGGCGGGTGGCAGACGATCGTTCCCAACCGGTATTGCCTTGCGTTCGGGGCCGGTAACACGCTGTGTGACTGGATCTGTGGTCGGTGTCGATGGCTGTGCCGGCGGTTGGATTGCGGTGTGGACAACCGATGGCGGCGAAACCCTCCACAGCGGACGATATTGGTCGATTGAAGCCGTTGTCGACGACCACGCTGCTGCTGACACGTTCCTTATCGACATGCCGATCGGGCTTCCCGACAGCGAGCCACGAGCCTGCGATAGCGTGGCTCGACAGCGACTTGGGGCACGCAGTAGTTCCGTGTTTCCGGTTCCATGTCGGGCAGTCGTCGACTACGTGCAACGCGAGGGCGACGCGGCTGAGTACGACCACGCGAACACGCTGCAGCGCGAGCGGCTTGGCTCTGGGCTCTCCAAGCAGGCGTGGAACATTACCCCAAAGATTGCCGCGGTGGATACGGTGCTCCGCGAGGCGCACCCCACCCCCGACATTCGCGAAAGCCACCCCGAATGCTGTTTCGCCGCACTCAACGATTGGTACCCGATCGCTCAGCCAAAATCGACAGCGAGCGGACGAGCCGCGCGGTTCGGCGTCCTTGATTCCGAACTCGATGGCTGGCGCGACTGTTATGAGACCGCCCTTGACGAGCACTACCGCAAACATCTCGCCCGCGACGACATCATCGACGCGCTGGTGTTGGTTGCCGCCGGCCAGCATGCACTCACGTCGCTGCCGCCCGAGCCACCGACCGATGAGGCTGGGTTGCCGATGGAGATCGTTGTCCCTGATGTCGATCCATCGTGGCACCAGCATCTCTCGGTTGCTGAGCAGTAGCGGTCGCGCCGGAACTTCCATATCTCTCGCCCCCCTACAACGGGTATGTTTACCGGGCGCACCGACACCCCGTGTTGTCTCTGTGGGAGCGCAAAAACCGACCGGCGGATCGAAGTCCCCCGCGGGCGGTGACGCTGATGGAAAACAGCGGGCCGATCGCCTGGCAGGATATCGTCACCCCGGTGACCCTCCAGTTTTGTGCCGACGACTGGGAGTTGGTTCGTGATCTCGCCTTGGAGATGGATCATCACCCACTGTCGCGGTGCAATGTTGCCTACGCCTCCTTCGACCTCCGAGAGGATTTTGAGGCCATGCTCACCGAGACGAAGGAAGCCGTCGACCACGCGGAGATGGAAACCCGCCTGTTGGAGCGCAGCCGCGAAGTGTTGGCCGACGCCGACAATCCGATGACCGAAACGCGGGCCCTCGTTGAAGCGGCGGTGATCGACGCCGCTCTCGCTGAGCTGGATGCGGTGCCATCGACAGCCGAGTAACCGAGCGTGTCAAATCGTCCAACTTTCGGGCGAGCACCGATAGCTTCTTTTGGAACTCGCCGCCAGTAGCCCGTACGGTGCCCCTCGTTACAGTCTCATCCGACAGGAGTTGGGCGCAGTGAGCAACCAAAACCGCTCGCCGAATGCCGAACTCGGCCTGCTTGATGCGACGATGATCGGCATGGGGGCGATGATCGGAGCCGGGATCTTTGTGCTGACGGGGTTGGCTGCCGAGATTGCCGGCCCCGCCGCGATCATCGTCTTCGCGCTCAACGGCGCGGTCACAGCGTTTACCGGGCTGTCGTATGCCGAACTCGCCGCATCGATCCCGAAAAGCGGTGGCGGCTACGCCTTCGTCCGAGAGATCTTCGACGACTTCGCGTCGTTCATCATGGGCTGGATGTTATGGTTCGCCTATATGATCGCCGGCGCGCTCTACGCGCTGGGCTTTGCGCCGAACTTTCTGGAGTTGCTGCACGTCTATGGGCTCGTCGCCCCACCAGGAGAGGTCGGTGCGATCGCCATCCCACTGATCGATCTGTCGGTTCCACTCGCGTTTTTGCTGGCGTTTGTCGCCGTCCTCGCGTTGGTCGCGCTCAACGCCGTCTCGACGGCTGCAAGCGGGAGTGCCGAAACGATCTTCACGATTATCAAGGTGAGCATTCTCGTGGTGTTCGTCCTGTTCGGGCTGAGCTCGCCGATGTTTTCGGGCGCGGAGTTTCAGCCCCTCTTCCCGTCGAACGCTGGTGCGGCCGCAATCTTACCGGCCATGGGGCTGACATTCATCGCCTTCGAGGGGTATGATCTCATCACCACGGTTACGGAGGAAGTCAAAAATCCACGCGAGAACATCCCGAAGGCGATCTTCCTGAGTCTGATCGCGACCGTGATCGTCTATCTCGCGGTGGTAACCGTTGCTGTCGGCACCCTCGGGGCCGACGGCTTGGCCAATGCCGGCGAGGCCGGGATCGCAACGGCAGCCACCTCGTTCATGCCGACCGGCCTTCCGATCATCCAAAACGGCGGCGCGCTGATCGTCTTTGGGGCGGTTTTCTCGACGTTGACCGCGCTCAACGCGGTCGTCATCGCCTCTTCGCGGGTCGCCTTCTCGATGGGGCGGGAGGGCCAACTGCTGCCCTCGTTCGGTCGGCTACACCATCGCTACGGGACGCCGTTCGTTGCCATCCTCGCCAGCGCGGTCGTCATGCTTGGGTCGGTCGCGTTGCCGACCCAGAGTGCGGGCAACATGTCGAGTCTGTTCTTCCTGTTGTCGTTCGTGATCGTCAATGTCGCCGTGATTCGGCTCCGACGTGAGCGTCCGGCGATGAATCGGCCCTACAAGATGCCGTTTTATCCGGCCCCGCCGCTGATCGGAATTGCGTTGAATCTACTGTTGACCGTCGTCCTTGTCGAGTATCTGTTCCGAACCGATCCGCTGGCGATCGTTCTCAGCGTCGGCTGGATCGCACTCGGCGGTGTTGCCTATCTCGGATTGAAGCGGGTTGGAAGCGAGTCTGAGCCCGACGCAGAGACCGACAAGACAATGCCGTCGGACAGTGAGGCTGACCTATGACCACGACGCGTGATGTCATCATCGCCGGCGGCGGTCGTGTCGGCTTTCAGACAGCCGAGATACTGGCTGATCGCGGGCACGACGTGACGATTATCGAACGCGAGGAAGCCGTTATCAACTCCATCGCCGACGAATGGGTGGCAACCGTCATCGCCGGCGATGCGACAAACCCGAACATCATCGAACAGGCAGGGATCGAAGACGCCGATGTGATCGCTGCCCTCACCGGTGAGACCGGGCTGAATCTCGCGGTTTGTTTGGCCGCTGCGGAGCTGTCGCCGTCGATCCGCACGATCGCTCGCATCGATCGAGCGGCCGGCGAATCCTACACGCGCTTTGTCGACGCCCTCGTCTTCCCGGAGCGAGCCGGCGCACGAACTGCTGCCAACGAGATCATCGGCAGCGATGTCCAGACGCTCGCGGATGTCACTGCAACACTCGATATCATGCTGATTCGCGTTGGCGACGACGCCCCCGCGGCCGGCAAGCAGTTATCCGAGGTGCGGTTCCCCGATGGAACGCTCATTATCTCCGATGGCGAGGGTGATCAGGTTGCTCGTCCGGAGACGATGCTAACGGCCGGCGATCGGTATCTTGTGGCCGTTGAGCCCGCTGTGGCCGACGAAGTGATGAACTTACTCCGAGGGTGAGCTATTCTGCTGTGGCCCGATGTTCGATCTCGCTTCTGAGCCCGGCGGCCGCAAAGTCGTGATCCGGGCGGAGTTGGACAAAATGTAGAAAGTCCGCAGCCGAAAGCAGGTCACTCATTGCGTACGAGGGTTCGGCGGCCGCGACCGCCGCACGTGCGCCAAGAATCGGTTCAAGCGCGGCCAGCGCGCAGGCGAGATCATATGACCGAATCCCATCCTGGGCGTCGCCGTCGACGCTTGTCGCATCAATAAAGTAGAGTTCCTCATCAAGCAACAGCACGTTTTCGGCCCGGAGATCGCCGTGGGCTAACCCGGCGTCGTGTAGCGTTCGGAGCGCGGCAAATAACTCTTCGGCGACCCAGGACTCGGTCTCGGGGTCGAGTGAATCCAGCGGCCGGAACTCGGGGAGATACTCAAAGACAACGACCCCGTAGCCTTCAGCTTCGAAGGCCTCGATCGGTTCCGGGGTGTTGAGCCCCAACTCACGCATCTCTTGGGTGGCCTCCAGTTCGTGTTGTGCCATCTCGGCGGGCGACTGGAAGGATTCAAAGAAGCCGGCGGTGCCGCTGGCGACCGCGCCAAGATTTCGCCCGGTCGTAAACAGCGCGTGGACGAGGGTGTTCTGCTGGCTGATCACCTTGACAAACAGCGCGTCGTCGATGACGACCGGCGTCGACAGCCAGTTGTCGGCTTCCAGAAACCGCACGTGGGCCGGCGCGCGGTCGTATCGCTCGACGACCGAGCGAACGACGGTTTCGATCGCCGACCAACTGGGTTGGCCGCGAACGAATCGGCGGAGGGACACTATCGGAGGTGATGACGCGAGCGGATATAAACACCCGGCTCGTGGGTGTGGTCGGCGATTCGGACCGCACTGACGACGCCGACAGCCGGTGATCGGTCGGCGATTTGAACGGCTGTCAACAGTCCATCAGCTCATACCTGCGACCGAGTGTATTATATATGTTCATGTGGTATCTGTTCTCAACAGAGCAACCCGATCCATGTTCCTCACGCCGGCCGCTCTCTCATCGGTGTTCGCCTGGCATCCCAGCGGATGTGATAGCGGATGAGCCAGACGGAGGAACACACCGACGATGAGTTGACGACGGCGATCCTCTCGGCGATCGACGCCGGCGTGGTCGTTCTCGACGACGACGATCGGATTCAGCGGGCGAACGAAACGGTTCGCAACGAGCTTGGCCTTGGAGACAACGACATCGGCGTTCGCGCCAGCGAGGCCTTGCCGCTCGGTGAGTATTTAGCGCAGCTATCGCCCGGCGAGTCGCTTTCAGAGACAACGGTAGCCCCAGCGCCCAACCCAGGGGAGGTCGACACCGAGCCAGCGTTACAGCCACATACCGGCGGTGTGGAACTGGTCATCCCGCAGGGTGATCTCGACCGCTGTTTTGTTGTCAAGGCCAAATCGATGGCGACGGCCGCAGCCGACCGGTTGCTGTTATTCGAGGAGATCAGCGCCCAACGCCGGATCGAATCGCAGTTTAAGACCGCGATGGGGTACACCTCGGATACGGTCGTCGTTGCTCGATCGGATGGCACCGTCCGGTACGTCAGTGGCCCACCGGAGACCACAACCAAATCGCCGAGTGAGATCTCCGTCTCAAAGAACCTTCTCGATGTCGTCCATCCGGACGATCGCTCGACCCTTGAGACGGCGCTGGAAGTCGCCGACGAAACTGGTGATGCGAGCATCCACCACTGCCGGTTGGAAACGGCTGGCGACGGCTGGCGGATGTTTGAGGTTGCGGTGCGGGAAAACGGCTCGCTGCCGGCCATCGACGGGCTGATCGTTACCGCCCGCGATGTGACCGACCGCCACCAGTTTGAACAACGCCGACAGGTGATGAACCGCATCCTCCGCCACGACCTCCGCAACGACATGAACGTCGTGGTCGGCCACGCCGATATGTTGCTGCAGGCCGACGATGACCAGGTGACAGGCCACGCCAAGACGATCCGCCAGAAGGCACTGTCGTTGGTCAATCTCGGCGATAAGGTGCGGACGATCGACCAACAGCTCCACGGTGTCGACCGACAGCTCCGCCAGATCAACATCGCCCAGATCGTCCGCGAGGAGATCAGTGCCGTCCACGACGAGTATCCCAGCGTTATCATCCGCTCGCGGATCGACGAAACATCGATTATCGGTAACACGCTCATCCGAACCGCGATTCGGAACGTGCTAGATAACTCCATCGTCCACAACGACAACAGCTGTCCGGAGATCGAAGTCGAGGTCGACCGCCGCCACGAGACCAACCGCGTGCAAGTCGAGATCCGCGACAACGGGCCCGGCATCCCCGAAGGCGAGCGCCGGGCGATCACCAACGAGGCTGAGACCCCCTTAGAACACATTAGTGGCCTCGGCCTCTGGTTGGTCAAATGGATCGTCGACGGGATGGACGGTTCGCTGTCGATCAGCTCAAACTCCCCGCGCGGAACGGTCGTGACGCTTTCATTCCCGGCTGCTGACGCCGACGAGTGGGATGAGATTGAGGATCAGCGACCGGCCGGCGTCGCCAACGGCATTCCGTTTGCTAACGGCTCGATCGGCGATAGCGAACCGATCGGAACAACGACCAGAACTGAAGACTGACTGGGTCGCCTACTGTCGGCGATACGTGACAAACGCGAAGTCTTCGCGGTCATCGCGGTCGACCGCAACCCATTCACTGTCGTCCCACTCGGGAAACTCGGTGTCGCCCTCGTAGGCGTCGGCGAGTTCAGTCAACACCAGTTCGTCGGCCCGAGCAAGGAACTGTTCGTAGACGGTCGCCCCACCGATCACGAAGATCCGTTCGGCACCGTCGGCAAGTGCACAGACAGCTTCGGCTTCGGCGACAGCAGCATCGATCGAATCGGCGACAACGACGCCCTCATCGAGGTCGGGCTCGCTTCGACTCAACACGATATTGTGCCGCCCCGGGAGTGGGCCGTCGATCCGGGCGGCGATGGACTCGTAGGTTCGTCGACCCATGATCACCGGGTTGCCCATCGTTGTCTCCTTGAAGTGCTGGAGGTCGGCAGGGAGCTGCCACGGCATCTCGCCGTCATCGCCGATGACGCCGTTGGCAGCGACGGCGGCGATCAAAGCGATGGGTGGGTCGTCGTTGTCGGCAGCAGGTGTCTCCTCGGCCATCGTTACTCCGCGACCGCGAAGCTGATCCCGTCGGCCGGATCGTAGTCAGTTAGTTCGATATCGTCGAACGCAAGTTCGTCGAGCGGTTTGTCGGCGATTTCGATGCGCGGCCGCTCGCGTGGCTCACGCGACAGTTGCGTAAGGAGTCCGGGGACGTGATCGTAGCCATCGGTGTCTTCTGTTTCGTCGGGGGCTTCGGTTTCGAGCCAGTCGCGGACGGTGCGGTACTCCTCAGGGTCGTCGACAGCGGCCAGTCGATCCTGCATGCGGTCGAGGTTGTCGGCGTACCAGTCGCCGCGGTCGTCGGTACCGCAGTAGATGTGGGCATCGACGACGGTGTGGCCGAACTCGCCGACCTCGAAGCCAGTTTCTTGGGCGACGGCGTGGGTGAGCAGCGAGTAGGCGGCGATGTTAAACGGGACGCCCAGCGCGATATCGCCGGATCGCTGGGTGAGATGGCAGTTGAGTTTGTCGCCTTGGACGTTGAACACGAAGGTGTAATGGCAGGGCGGCAGCGTGCTCACCGCGGCGTTAGCGGGGTGCCACGCTGAGACAACGAGTCGGCGGGAGTTTGGCGACTCCTTCAGGGTGTCGACGACGTACTGAATCTGGTCAAAGGTGCCGTCGTCGTTCCGCCAGCGGTGGTCGTCGTCGGGCCACGCCTCGCCGTCGAGACCTTCGTCGGGAACCGGAAACCGCCGCCAGAAGCGGCCGTAGGCGGTGTCAAGCCGACCCTGCTCGTCGGCCCACGCGTCCCAGATGCCGGTCTCTTCCCGGAGGTTGCGGATGTGTTCCTCGCCGGAGAGATACCACTTGAACTCGTGGATCAGCGAGTTCCAGCGAAAGCCGGAGAGATCTTTTGTCGTCAACAGTGGGAACCCCTCCTGCAGATCGATGGTGTACTGTTGACTGAAGGAGGCGATGGTGTCAACGCCGGTGCGGTTTGGCTTGTGCCCGCCGCCGGCGAGCGTGTCGGCGACGAGATCGAGATACTGCTGCATTGCGGCTTGGTAGATCCACCGGAGCCGGCTACAAGTGTATTGCGCTACCGGTCGCTGTCAGCCGGCTCCTCGCTGAGAGCCACGTCCAGGAGTGCTTCGTAGACGTCCGCGTAGGCATCGGCGACACGGGTGGGATCGCCGCGCTCATCGCTGCCGAGTGGCTGTAGCGTGTGTGTCGACACCGGCTCGATCATCTCGACGACGCGGTTGACACGCTCCTCCAGTTGGCCCTCTCGACTGCTTCCACTGGCGACCTCGTCGGCTTTCAGATACCGCGACCCATCATAGAGCCGCACGCGTGTCGGGGCGACGACAGCGACCGCATCGAAGTCAATTCCGTCGACCGGCAGGGCGATGTCGGCGTAGGATTCGACGACCCCGGGTGTCGTCTCAGCGATCCGGTCGGCCACACGCTCGAAGGCCGGGAGATACCGCTCGGACATCACGTCGTTGAACCGATCGACGCTTTCGACGCGGAGCGCGTCGTCCAGCGGCAGCGACGCAGCAACGTGGTCGGGGAGCAGTCCCTCGCGTTCGGCAACACCGTTGACGACGAATGACGGCCCATCCGGCGTCGTCACGCGGTCGACGAGAAACGTCCGGCCGGCTTCGCCGAGCATCCCGGTTCGACCAGGTGTCGGTCGCCAGAGGCGGTGGACGGGATTCAGCTGTTCTTCCGGGAGGTCGGTGTCGCCAGCGGCCGCCAGCGTGGCAACATCCTTGCCGTAGAGGCGGCCGTCACTGAGGGCAGCCGCAGCGTCGTCGTGGTCGTACCAGTAGTCGTTGCCGGCGCGGGGTTTGAAGCCGACCGCGCCGTCAAGAGCCGCGAGCAGGCCGGCGGCGAACGTTGTTTTGCCGGCGTCAACGCGGGCGTCGCCAGCGACGAGTAGTTTCATCGGTTAGTCGTCGCTGGCGGCGGTGTCGTCGTTGTCGGCGTCGTCGGCACTGTCGGCACCGTCGTTTTTCAAGCCGTAGTAGCCTGGTTCCTCCTCGTTTGGTGGCTCGGCGATGACCAGTTCCTCGGAGTTGCGCATGATCCATGGGATGGCCCAATCGAGGAGGACATCCTCGACGCCTTCGTCGATCTCAGCGTCGGTTTCAAGCCCCTGCAGGAGGCGGGCGATCTCGTAGACGGAGTACATCATCCCGTCGTCGAGCAGTTCCTCGGGCGTGTAGAAGTCACAGGGATACAGGTCGTCGAAGGCGTCCTTCGGGCGTGGCATACCAACTTATAGCAGTGCCGACCCCGAAAACAGCACGGATTAGCTGTCGCTGATGGGCGAGTCCTGCCGCTGTGCAGTCAGCGTCGCAAAAAATAACGTGAACGCCCGAATTACTCGAAGAGCTCGACGGCCTGTTCGTACCGTGCACTCGGTTCCTCCCAGTCGACGACGTTAAAGAACGCATCAACGAAGTCGCCGCGGGCCGGACCGTAATCGTAGTAGTAGGAGTGCTCCCAGACGTCGAGTGCGAGAATCGGGTGACCGCCCCAGATCGCGCCCTGGTCGTGTTTGTCGACCACGACGTTGCGAAGCTGGTTTGAGAACGAGTCGTAGACGAGCAGTGCCCAGCCGGAGGCGTTGCCGGCTGCGGCTTCGAACTCGCCTTTCCACGCCTCATATGAGCCGAAGTCCTCGGCGATCCGGTCGGCGAGGTCGCCGCTTGGCTCGTCGCCACCCTCCGGCGACATGTTCTGCCAGAAGAGATCGTGCAGAATATGCCCCGAAGAGTTGTGGGTCACATCGCGGATTGCGCCCGCGCTGGAACCGAAGTCGTGGTTCTCACGATTTTCTTCGAGGGTTTCTTCGGCCGAGTTCCAGCCGTTGACATAGCCCTGGTGGTGGGTGTCGTGATGCCACGTCAGGACTTGTTCGCTAATGTGCGGCTCAAGGGCGTCATACTCATACGGAAGGGGGTCGAGTTCGTAGCTCATAGGTAATTCCTCCACTCATCGGTACTGGTGGCACGCTGTTAAAGCTTGAGGAGTTGTATGGTAGCAATTCCCACGATTTGGCCACTGAAACAAACGGTTTCGGCACCTCAGGAAAGCGTGTGTAATCAAAAGTAATTCCGCGTTGGTGTTAGGTTAGCAACTATTCGATCCGATGGAGTGGCCGAAAACCACGCGGATGCGAGCAGTTATGGCGACGCCTCGTAGCCGGCATCCTCCACAGCCGCAGGAGGTCGTCGGTCGCGGCCGAGCCCTCAATCTCGGCGGTGCTCGCCTCTCGATCCGCGCTCGCTGCCGTCACACCGTCCACCGATGTGAGGGCGTCTTTGACAGTTTCCTCGCAGTGCTCACAGCTCATCCCGTCGACCGTAATCGTCTGTCCCATAGCCGGCTGCATATCGGGTCTGCGGTGGCTTGTAAATTGTTGCTTCAACTCGAAGGCTGCGCGCTGGTCACAGTATGGATTCCAAAGCGGATGGTGGCCAATAGTATTGTATCCGGCATGCGTACAGCCACCATGCGCGATCTCGACGAAACCGACATGGAAATCCTCTCGATGCTGGCCGCCGACTCCCGCCGCCCCTTCAGCGAGATCGGTGACGAAATCGGCCTTTCGGGGCCTGCCGTCTCCGACCGCGTGACGCGACTGCAAGAGGCCGGCATTATCAACACCTTCACGATCGATGTCAACCGCGGTGCGCTTCGGGCCGGCGTCCCGGTGTTGATCGATCTCGACCTACCAGCCGAGTCGCTGTCGGCAGCGCGAGAACAGCTCCAAGACGCCGATGCCGTCGAACACATCTTCGTCACCGCCGAGGGCGACCTCCGGTTTTATGCCCGCGTCGAAGCCCAGAACGTCCGGGAGTGGGTCGCCGGACTCTTCGAGGAAATCGCCGTCGACGACTACACAGTCACCCTCGTCGACGACGTTGAATGGACGCCCACAATCGACGGCGTCGAGTTCGCCCTGACCTGCGCGGAGTGCGGCAACACCGTTGACAGCGAGGGTGAAACAACACGGATCGGCGGTGAGGTCTATCACTTCTGTTGTTCCTCGTGTCTGAGTCGTTTTGAGGATCGCTACCAGCAGTTCGAATCAGACGCGTAGCTGCTTTTGATTCCAAAGTTTACGGCCTGGCTAAGCCGTGGTCTCGAAGTAGAAAACGCAGTAAGTATGGAACCCGTATACCAGATACCATGACCACACAGACAATCACCCTCGATATCACGGGGATGTCCTGCGCCAACTGTTCGGCAACCATCGAGGACACCCTCAGCGCGCTCGACGGCGTCGACGACGCGAGTGCCAACTACGCCACCGACGAGGCGACCGTCGAGTACGACGCCACAGCAGTATCGCTCGCGGAAATCTACGACGCGATTGACGACGCCGGCTACGGCGCGGTTAGCGAGACGGTGACCATCGCCATCACCGACATGTCGTGTGCAAACTGCGCCGACACCAACGCGGAGGCCCTCGAAGCCCTCCCCGGCGTCATCGAGGCGGATGTGAACTACGCGACCGACGAAGCGCAAGTTCGATACAATCCAGCCGCCGCCGACATCGACGCCTTCTACGAGGCCATCGAAAACGCCGGCTACGAGCCGGTGCGAGAGCACGGCGACGACAGCGACGGCGACACCGACGCCCGCGATGCGGCCCGCGAAGGCGAGATCCGCAAACAGCTTCGGCTCACCCTCTTCGGGGCTGTGTTGTCGGCTCCGCTGCTCGTCTTCCTCGCCGACAAATTCCTGCTGGGCGGCGCGGTCGTTCCCGACTCGGTGTTCGGGGTCGAACTCGGCTGGATCGAGTTCCTGCTGGCAACACCCGTCCAGCTTGTGCTCGGCCGGCCGTTCTACAGCAACTCCTACGACGCGCTCGTGAAAAACCGGCGGGCGAACATGGATGTCCTGATCGCGCTGGGCTCAACAACGGCCTACACATACTCGATTGCCGTCCTCGCCGGGCTGATCGCCGGCAGCCTCTACTTTGATACGGCCGCGTTGATCCTCGTGTTCATCACCCTCGGCAACTATCTCGAAGCTCGCTCGAAAGGGCAAGCCGGCGACGCACTTCGGGAGTTACTCGAAATGGAAGCCGACACCGCGACAGTCATCACCGACGACGGCGAGGAGGAGATCCCACTGGAGGATGTCGAAGTCGGCGACCGGATGAAGGTGCGACCGGGCGAGCAGATCCCGACCGACGGCGTCGTCGTCGACGGTCAGAGCGCGGTCGATGAGTCGATGGTGACCGGCGAGTCGGTGCCGGTCGAAAAGACCGAAGGCGACGAGGTCGTCGGCTCGACGATCAACGAAAACGGCGTGCTCACCGTCGAGGCGACAAAAGTTGGGTCGGACACCGCGCTCCAGCAGATCGTCCAGACGGTCAAAGAAGCGCAGTCCCGCCAACCTGATATCCAAAATGTCGCCGATCGCATCTCGGCGTACTTCGTGCCCATCGTCATCGCCAACGCCGTGCTGTGGGGCCTGTTGTGGTTCTTCCTGCCCGAAACACTGGCTAATTTCGTTGCATGGCTCCCGCTGTGGGATCCGGTCGCCGGCGGCTCGACAGTCGTCGGCGGGACAGTCTCGGTCTTCGAGTTCGCGGTCATCGTCTTCGCCTCCGCCGTCCTCATCGCCTGTCCCTGCGCGCTCGGACTGGCGACGCCCGCAGCGACGATGGTCGGCACGACAATCGGCGCCCAAAACGGCGTCCTGTTCAAGGGTGGCGACATCCTCGAACGCGCGAAAGACGTCGACACGGTCGTCTTCGATAAAACCGGCACGCTCACCGAGGGCGAAATGGAGTTGACCGACGTGGTCGCCTTCGACAGCGACGGCAACGCGGTCACCGATGGGGGCACGCCAGCAGGCGAAGATCCCACGCCAGACGGCGGGCAACTCACTGAACGCGAGACGCGCGAAGAGGACGACGTGCTCCGACTCGCTGCGAGTGCCGAGCGCGGCAGCGAACACCCACTCGCGCGTGCTATCGTCGAGGGTGCCGAAGAGCGCGGGATCGAACTCAGTGATCCCGAAGACTTTGAGAACGTCCCCGGACAGGGGATCCGTGCGACTGTGGAGGATCGAGAAGTGCTGGTCGGCAACCGCAAACTCCTGTCGGGCAACGGGGTCGACACCGAACCCGCAGCTGAGACGATGGAACGCCTCGAAAGCGAGGGCAAAACCGCGATGCTCGTCGCTATCGACGGCGACCTCGCCGGCATCGTCGCCGACGCCGACACGGTCAAACCGAGCGCGAAAGAGGCTGTGAGCGCGCTCCAGGCCCGCGGGATCGACGTGATGATGATCACCGGCGACAACGAGCGCACCGCCCGCGCGGTCGCCGAGCAGGTCGGCATCGACCCCGACAACGTCCGCGCTGGCGTCCTTCCCGAGGACAAATCCGACGCAGTCGAGGCGATCCAATCGGAGGGTCGCAAAGCGATGATGGTCGGCGACGGCGTCAACGACGCGCCCGCGCTGGCGGTCGCCTACGTCGGCACCGCTATCGGCTCCGGTACTGATGTTGCCATCGAAGCCGCCGACGTGACGCTCATGCGTGACGACCCGCAGGATGTGGTGAAGGCGATCCGCATCTCGGCGGCGACGCTCCAGAAGATCAAGCAAAATCTCGTGTGGGCACTCGGCTACAACACGGCGATGATCCCGCTGGCGTCGCTGGGTCTGCTTCAGCCCGTCTTAGCCGCGGGTGCGATGGCGATCTCCAGCGTCTCGGTGCTGACCAACAGCCTGCTGTTCCGTCGCTACTCGCCGGAGACGGACTACAAACTGCTGGGCCGACTCCGGTGATTGCCAGGGTGCGTCGGCTCCGTTACCCACACGGCCCGGTGAAACAGTCGAGGCAGTCCATCGCACGAAGATCTAGCAGATACGACGCGTTCGCGTTTTCCTGATCACCCTGTCGACGCTTGTACTGATGCAGCGGTGCCTGCTCCGCCTCGACGATGGCTTCGATCTGTGCAACTGAGGTTCGCCAGACACCCTCCATCTCCTCGACCTCAGCGCCCCACCCAGACAGTTCCTCCCGCCACCGCACCCAAAAGAGGATCTCGGGATTTCCCGTCTGTTTGTACCGCTGGTAATCGTTTGCGTTGAACGTCACGACATGTTGCGGCGGGAGCCCATACTTCCTTTCGGCGGTGAAAAACGGCGTTTCCTGCGTTTTGAGGTCGGCCGGCTCTCCTTCGACAAGCAGATCGAGCGCGGTTGGATCGTCCGCTTTGGCCGGATTTTCGCGGGCAGCCAGTCCAAGTGCCGGGGCAACCGAGTCGAGAAAGGTGGCTTCGCGCTGCTCACCGAACCGCAGCCACGGAGCCTTGTTTTCAGTGTCTGTCGGTTTGTTATCGGTCGGCATATCTCCCGTCACTTCGGCATCACATATGAAGTCTCGTGACAGACACGTGGAGCGCTAACTCAGTCCTCGCCGCGAGCGGCTTCAAACATCGCCAACGCCTGCTCGCGTCGCTCGCTGTGATCGACAATCGGTGCGGGATACTCTGGGGCGGCGTTTCGTCGCTGTAGCGGTGATACTTCGTGCCACGAGTGGATGATCTCGGGATCGACACCCTCCAACTCGGGGACGTATTCGGTGATGTACTCGCCGTCAGGATCGTAGCGTTCGCCCTGTGTCATCGGGTTAAAGATACGAAAGTACGGCTGGGCGTCGGTGCCGGTCGAGGCCGCCCACTGCCAGCCGCCGTTGTCATTGGCGGTGTCGTGATCGACCAGTTTTGTGCGGAACCAGTCGTAGCCCTCGCGCCAGTCGATCAGGAGATCCTTGGTGAGAAAGGAGGCGACGATCATCCGCACGCGGTTGTGCATGAACCCCTCCGCACGGAGCTGCCGCATCCCGGCGTCAACGATGGGGTAGCCGGTTTCGCCATCCTGCCACGCGGACAGAAGATCAGGGTCGTTTTCCCACTCGATTTCGTTTTCGTACGTCTTGTAGTTCTGCGAAACGACCTCGGGGTTGAACCACAGGACGTGCGTATAGAACGCCCGCCACGCGAGTTGTGATTGGAACTCCTCGATCTCTTCGCGCTCGTCGTCGGTGGCGTCAGCTTTTGCCTCCTCGCTGGCCCAGTAGACCTCTCGAATCCCGATGGTTCCGTATTTCAGATCAGCCGAGAGCCGCGAGGTCGAGTTCCGTGTCGGGTAATCGCGGTCGCTCTCGTAACGGTAAATTCCGTCCTCGCAGAACCGTTCGAGTCGCTTGCGGGCGGCCGTGGTGCCAGCCGGCAGCAGATCTGCCTCCGGTTCATCGAAGCCGAGATCGGCCAGCGTCGGCAGTGAGCCGGCATCGACGCCGACTGCGTCGCTGTCGAGGAGGCTATCGGCGTCAGGAGCCGGATACGGATCGTCTTTCTCGCGGTCGTGCCACTTCCGTCCGAAGTAGGTAAACACCGAGTACGGATCGCCGTCGTTGGTGGTGATCGACCCTGGTTCGTGGCAGATCGCGTCGTGGAAAGACTCGCGGGCGATATCGGCGTCGGCGAGAGCTTGCCGAACAGCGGCGTCGCGTTCGCGCGTTAATCCTGAATAATCCTTGTTCCAGACCACGCGGTCGGCGGCAACAGCGTTAGCGACATCGACAACGACAGATTCGGGGTCACCGTGGCGAATCAGCAGGTCGCCGCCGCGGTCGCGGTACCACTCACGGAGTTTGGCGAGGGCGTCCAGCAGGTAGGCGACACGCGGCGGGCCAGCACAGTCGAGAACGTCATCGTCGAAGACGAACAGCGAGACGACGCCGTCGGTCGCATCGTTGTCGACCGCCTCGGCTGCCGCCGCCAGCGCGCGGTTGTCGGCCCCGCGGAGATCCCGACGGTGCCAGTGGAGTTGCATACCCACACCACGGGCGGTCGGGTAAGGAAAGTTGCGGAGTCGCCAGATCAGGGGCTCGTCGACAGCGTCGTCAGATCAGTTGTCAGCGCGTCACGGCGGCCCTCAAGCACGTCGAAGCGGTCGTCGCGGCGACGTTCCAGCCAGTACAGCAGATGTTCAGCCCACTGCAGTTTGCGAGTCTTCATTGGCCCGACGGCCGGATCGTCGAACTCCCAGCCGAGAAACCGAAGTTCGTCAGCACCGAAGGCGTCGGCGAAAAACGCCGCGCGGTCGCCGTCGGTAAACCCGCCGACGTTTGCGACAGCGTCGGTTGGAGCCGCCTGCGTCGTCACCAGTGTGTGCTGGCTGTCGAACTGCGGTAGCCACTCTCGAACAGCCGGAATATTGTCGCCGTGGGCGTGGGCCGCCACCGGCGTCCCCTGGTGGGTAAGCTCGCGCGCTGTCGCCGTGTTTTTGTCGAGATCGGTAACCATCAGATCGACCGCGATGTCGGCGTCGGCCAGTACGTCGACCGCGGTCGAGGCGGCAACGATGGCGTCGACGCTGTCGGGATCGAACGCAGCGAGTTCGGCCGTCAGCGACGGCGCGGCACCGACGATGGCGACGGTCGCACCATCGAACGCGGCGAGGCGATCGGTGTCAAACGGCGTGGCAACTCCGGCGGCAACGTCACGGGCACGCTCGTCTGCCACCCGGTTGAAGCCGAAATCCGCGAGGATCGCCTCGTAGATCGGCTCCCACTCGGTAAACGCGAGGCTGTCGCTCATCGGTGTAATAAAAATCCGCTGACAAGCGGGATGCTCGTCAGCTGAGATATTGTATGGGCCGGAGTGGCATCAAGTACCCCTACCCAAATGCCGTTCCGGCGTCCATCTTGTCGTTTAGCATCATCCGGCATAAGTTTTCTCTTAACAGCACCGTTCGCTGATACATTCCATGGTCGCGGCTAGCCGGGATGAGTCGCCCGTAATCCGGCGTGTAAGCGATTTGAACCCGGCTGGTGTGCCAATCAATACCAGTCCGTTGTCAGACGCACCGCTGACAGCGGTCACCGGCGTCTCACCAACAGTATTGAGCAACTGCTCCCGACTGTCGGGGTGCAGCCCAGTGAGTTCGAACGTTCTGGTCACACTGTCGTCGGCAGCCGTGTCTGTTGTATCGTACCGGTCGAGATGTCGCTCAGCCTCTCGCTGTGTTGTGATATCCAGCTTCCTCGACGGCGACTCCGTCGATTGTTTCCCGAAGCCGATCTCGACTGAATTCGTTGCCGATCAGCGCGGCATCCCGCGTTTCGGCCACGTCGTGGGTTCGGATGACGTGCGCCCCGCGTTCGACCGCCATCGCCGTCGCCGCCAGCGAGACCGGGAGGGCTCCTTCGGTCTCACGGCCGGCCACGGATCGAAGGAAGTTCTTCCGGTTAATCGACACCAAAATCGGGTGGCCGTAGCCGCGGAACTCTCGCAGCCGGCGGAACGTCTCACGGTCGTCCTCGATGGTTTTGTCTTCGCTCCAGCCGCCGAAGGCGGGGTCGATGATCGTTTTGTCGGTCAGGCCGTTCAGTTCCAGTGCGTCGTAGATGTCGTCGACATCCTCGATCGCACCGGGAGCTTCGAGATCCGGCGGCGAGGCCATTTTCGCGACTGCAACGTCGTACTCTTCGCAGATCTCGGGCAGCTTCGGGTCGGCGAAGCCGCAAATGTCGTTGACCATATCAAAGCCGCCGTCGAGGGCTGCCTCGGCAACCTCGTGGTAGCGTGTTTCGATCGAGAAGACGGCATCCCCGGAGACGCTCTCGATGGTTTCCAGCGCGGTCTCAAGGCGATCAAGTTCGCCCTCCGCGGAGAGCACCTCAAATTTCTTGTTGGCCGATTCGAGGCCGATATCGACGATATCCGCCCCTTCGTCGATCAACTCGCGGTCGACGTACTCGGCCGCCTCGCTCGGGCTGTTGAACACGCTCGGTTTATAGGGTGATTCGCTGCTGACGTTCAACACGCCCATGATCCGGGGCGGGTGGTCGTCACCGATCCGCAGGCCGGCGGCATCGACAGTTCGCATACCACAGACACGGTTGCGGGAAGTATAGACCGTCCGGTCGTGCCGCTACCGATGGAGATTTACCGCGGCGGCGGAGCCAGTCGGTTTTTATTCGCCCCGCCGGTAGGGCTGCTATGGGCAAGGTCAACGTCGGGCTTCGCGGCTGGCGATTTGCGGAGGCTGACATCTTCAACGACGATGGGATGTTCAAACAGCTTGAAGAGATCCCCAAAGACGACCGCCAGCGACTGCTTCGTCTCGTCTCGCTGGTCGAGAAGCCGTGTGACGCCTGCCGGCTGATCCACGGCGAAGAGGAGATTCACCGCGCCAGACAGGCGGCGGTCGTCTACGGCGAACCGAACGACGAGGTTGTCCTCTGTACCGACCACGAGGCAGACTTTCTGTACTGGTACCAGAGTGAGGGTGGCAGCGAGTACCGCGGCACCGCCGATTTCGATGATGCCTTCGAGGAGTGGTTCGACAATGGCGGCCGCGCCCCGAGGAGTTCGAGGCGGTCGAACACGTCGAGACTGATCCCGAGGGGCTGCCTGATCCACCGGACGCCCAAGAGCTCAACGCAATGCTGTCGGAGGGGTATGAGCCGGAACGGATCGACCTGCGGGAGTACGTCGACGACGAGACAGCCGAAGCCGCCAACGACGCGCTCGCTGACGGGGTTATCGACGAGACCGACATGGACTACCCGACCGCCGACGAATGAGCGGCCACGAACCGATTGTCGTCGTTGTCGGCGCGGAAACGCCGGGCAACGTCGGCACCATCGCCCGAGCGATGAAGAACTTCGGGCTCTCGGATCTCAAACTGGTCGATCCACCGCCGTTGGATCCTGACGGCGAGGCCTACGGCTTCGCCGGTCACGCCCGCGAGGACGTGTTACCGAATGCCGAGGAGATTTCTTTCGAGGAAGTAGTTACCACCTATCACACCGTCGGCTGTACCGCGATCACCGGCGAGGATAGTCGTCGTCACCGCCGATTCCCCTACACCACACCCGCCGAGTTGGCCGAGACGCTGCAGACGGTTGATAGCCGGACAGCCATCGTCTTCGGCCGCGAGGGGCGGGGACTCTACAACGAGGAGATCGAGCAGTTGGATCAGATCTGCTCGATCCCTGCCAGCGACGACTACCCTGTCCTCAATCTTGGACAGGCCGCCACGATCGTCCTCTATGAACTCCGTGATCTCACTGTCGACGAGACCCAACTGCCTGACCGCGAACACGAGCGCGCCGCGGAAGCCGACATCGAGCGCTTGTACGACTATTTTGCCGAGTTTCTCGACGCCCAACGCTACAACGACCGAAAACGCGAGAAAACCCAGCGACTCATGCGCCGGCTGATCGGGCGTGCCCATCCGACAGGAGAGAGATTCACACGCTGCTGGGTGTCCTCCGCCAGGCGACGGAGCAACTGGAACACCGCCAAGCACTGTTAGACCGGTACGACGAACCAGACCGATTTGGCGGCGACACAGCCAGCGATGGCGACGCGGATCGAACGGGCGACGACGCATAGACGGAAAGAGCCTTGCCGACGCTGCTGCAAGCCAGAGTATGGATCTGCGGGGTCTCGTCGCCAGCCTCCGAGAGAACGCCCACGCCGCCAATGAGCGACGGCTGCTCGCGCTCACCGGCGACCGTGAGGCCGGCATCGACGCCGCCTACACCGCGATTGCGGCGGCCGGCGTCGACGACGAGGCGGTGAGTCTCGTGACGACCCAGCAGGGGTTCAGATACCACCGACTACACCCTGATCACGCCGACGAGCTGCTCGGAACAACCCGCAAGATCGTTGTGCTTGATTGCCACGAGGGCTTTTCGGCCAACACCCTCGGTCAGGTCACCGGCGCGGTCGACGGCGGCGGACTCCTCGTGTTGGTGCTCCCGCCACTGGAGGCGATTCCAAATCAACTCACCGCGCTGGTCGATCAGGTGGCCGTTCCGCCATTTTCGCGCGACGATGTTGGCAACCACTTTCGGCGACGGCTAGTCACAACACTACGCCAACATCCGGGTGTGGCGATCGTGCGACTGCCGCCATCGACGGCGGCAACGAACGACGACACCCCGGACGAAATCACGATCAAGCGCGACGGCCTGATCAGTCGGTCACAGTCGACACCCCCATCTGACCCACGCAAATATACCGACACCCCGTTTCCCGACGCCGCATACGAAGCCTGTCGAACCGGCGATCAGGCTCGCGCGGTTGCTGGCCTGTCAGCATTGTCGAGCCCGGGCAACGCTGTCGTCGTCGAAGCCGACCGCGGCCGTGGCAAGTCGAGTGCGGCCGGGCTGGCCGCCGCCGCGTTGGCGGCTGATGGCCGGGATGTCCTCGTGACGGCACCCGACTTCGACAACGCGGCCGAACTCTTCGAGCGAGCCACAAAGTTGCTGGCGACACTCGATCATCCGGCTGCCGCCGAGTCGGCTGACAGCGACACTGACGAAATCGAGCCGCCGTTGGCGACGACAGCCGGCGGTCGCATCCGGTTTGCATCGCCGCCAGACGCCGCCGACCTCCCAAGTGAGCCCGACGTGGTGATCGTCGACGAGGCGGCCGCGCTCCCGGTTCGATTGCTGGAACGCTTGCTTGACGCACCGGCTGTCGGCTTCTGTACGACAGTCCACGGCTACGAGGGATCGGGCCGTGGGTTTGCGGTTCGGTTCCGCGATCGACTGGCTGTGTCCTCCCACGATGTGACCGATATCGAACTCCGTGAACCGATCCGCTACGGGCAGGGCGACCCAATCGAGGCGTGGCTGCGTGGACGCTCCTGCTTGATGCGGAGCCGCCGGCCGACCAGCTCGTCGCCGACGCAACACCCGAGACGGTGTCCTATCGCACACTTACAGCTGACGACCTCGTCGACGACGAGAGTCTGTTCCGGTCAGTTGTCGGGTTGTTGGTCGCCGCCCACTACAAGACTGAGCCCGACGACATCGTTCGCCTGCTCGACGCGCCGAACCTCAAACTGCGCGCGTTGCTGGCCGACGGCCATCCGGTGTCGGTCGCGCTGCTCGCCCGCGAAGGGGGACTCAGCAGCGAGCAGCAAGCGGAGATCTACCGCGGCCAGCGCGTCCAGGGGAATATGCTGCCGGACGTCCTGACAAGCCAACTGCGGGATCCGACGGCGGCGGGGCCAGTCGGCTATCGCGTGATGCGGATCGCCACCCACCACGCCGCCCGGTCGCGTGGATTGGGTTCGGAACTCCTCTCGCGGTGTCACAACGAGTTCGGTGACGCCGTCGACTGGGTCGGCGTTGGCTTCGGTGCAACGCCGCGTCTGCTGTCGTTTTGGCGCGTAAACGGGTATCGACCCGTCCATTTCTCAGTGACGCGAAACCAAACAAGTGGGGAACACTCCGCGCTCATGCTGCGGCCGTGTTCGACGGCGGGCACCGACCTCACTGCCCGCCATAGCCGATGGTTCCGCGAGCGGATCGCGGGACAGTTAGCCGACACGCTTTCGGGTGTTTCGCCGGACGTGATCCGTGGTGTGTTGCGTGCGGTATCGGTGTCGGCTGATGACACCCAACTGGGCACACTCGATCTTGACGACCGCGGCTGGCGTGTTCTCGCGGGCGTCGCTTACGGGCCAGGAACCTATGAGGCGGCTCCGCATGTGTTTCAGCAGCTTGCGATGGCCCATCTCATCAGCCCGATCGCCGAGTTGTCGCCGCGAGCCGAGCGGCTGCTCGTGCGGAAAGTATTACAGTGCGCGCCGTGGGCGACCGTCGCCGACGAACTCGGATTTGTCTCTGAGCGGCAATGCAAACGTGCTTTCGGGACAATTGCGAGGCAGTTCTGTGAGGCTGTCGATGATGAAGCCGGCGGCGACATCATCGCCGAGGAGCGCGCGACGTACGAGGACTAAGCGCAAGGTACAGCGAACGGGAGCACCGATAGCCACCCGGCCGCATCCCTTTTCGCATTCGACAGCCCAGTGGTGATATGGTTGAGGTGGTTCTCGTTGTCGCCGTCGGGCTGTTGGTCGCTGGGATAGTCGGAAGCGTCCTCCCAGCGGTTCCCTCTGGGCTCTTTTCGCTGGCCGGAATCTGGGCGTACGCGCTGTTCGGCAGCGATCCGCTCGGCCCGCTGGCCATCGGTGGGCTGACACTGGCGGCGATTGGCACGGTCGTCGTCGACCACGTCGGCGGCCCGGTGGCGGCAAAGCTGAGCGGCTCTTCGAACCGAACCGCGCTTATCGCGGCCGTTGTTGGCTTCGTTTTGCTGTTCGTGCTCGGCCCGCTGGGCATCATCGTCGGCGTCATCGGCACTGTCTTTTTGTTAGAGCTCACCGAGGGAGCCGATATGGAGACGGCCGCCCGGCGATCGATCTACACTGCCGCCGGCGTGTTGGGCTCGGCACTTGCGCAACTGCTGTTGACCGGGACGATTCTCCTCGCATTCGTTGTGATCGTTGTTGTGTTTTGAGCAGTGAACCCCACACTGCGCGACCGAACAGGGCGTTTATTCACCTCGCCACGCTCTGTCGGGGTATGCTGACGTTCATTGGGTTAGGGCTCTACGACGAGGGGTCGATCACCCGCGAGGGCGAAGCCGCACTTCAGGCGGCCGACCGCGTGTTTGCGGAGTTCTACACCAGCCGCCTGCTTGGAGCCGATGTCGACGATCTCGAAGCCCACCACGGGATCGAGATCGAGGTTCGGGATCGCGCTGGCGTCGAACAGGATCCGGAACCGATCTTGCAGGCTGCCGAGAACGGCGACGCCGTCTTTCTCACCGCCGGTGATACGATGATCTCGACGACCCACGCCGACCTCCGGGTGCGAGCGGCCGACCGCGGGATCGACACCCGCGTGATCCATGGTGTCACCGCCGAAACCGCCGCCAGCGGGTTGACTGGGCTGCAAAACTACCGCTTCGGCAAGGCCGTCACGCTCCCGTTTCCTGGGCTGCACGAATCGGGCGACGTGCCTCCAAGCGTTATCGACGCAATCGATGCCAACCGCGAGCGTGGGCTGCATACGCTGGTCTATCTCGACATCAAGGTTGACAGCCACCGCGAGCTCTCAGCCCTCGACACCGACGATCCCTACATGACCGCCGACCACGCCGCCGGATTGTTGGCAAACGACTGGGAAGACGAACTCGCTGTTGTCGTCGCTCGTGCTGGGAGTCCGGAGCCTGTCGTTGCCGCCGACCGGCTGTCGGCGCTGGCCGAGCGGTCTTTTGGCGACCCGCTGCACCTACTCGTCATTCCGGGTGAGCTGCACCACGTTGAGGCCGACGCGCTGGAATCGCTTGCCGGCGCACCAGAATCGCTTCTTCCAACCGAGTCAGATCGATAGGTCAGTCGCTCTGTTGGGCACCGGGCTGTTCAGCAACCGGCTCGCGCGGTAGCTCCAAGGCAGCCTGCAGGTCGTGATCTTCACCGGTGAGGAGGTAGAGGACATCCTCCAGAACGGTCAACAACTCCGGAAGCTGTCGAGCCACGAGATAGGTGATCGCC
This sequence comes from Halonotius sp. GCM10025705, assembly GCF_042662885.1. Taxonomy (NCBI): domain Archaea; kingdom Methanobacteriati; phylum Methanobacteriota; class Halobacteria; order Halobacteriales; family Haloferacaceae; genus Halonotius; species Halonotius sp. GCM10025705. The sequence goes on from NZ_JBHSZD010000001.1 coordinate 1,029,806, forward strand.
ATGAGCGCGACGACCGCGCCGAGTTGGCTGATGATGCGATCGGAGACAAGGAACGACACGCGATAGGGGTTTGTCTCCCCGAACAGGAACAACACCGCATCAGGAAACCAGTGCATCAACTGGTTGCCGGCGGCGATCGAGATGAAGGCGGTGCGGAACACGTTGAGCACGAAGATGATCGGCACGGCGACCGCCAGCGCGCGGAGCTTTCGGCGGAGCGGGGCTCTCACAGCCGCGATGAGGCCGCTGAACACGGCGATACTGCCGAGGCCGGTACAGGCCAAGACGATATAGACGTTGTAGATGTGGCCGTCGCTCAGCGTCCACTGGTAGGTTGCCATGAATCCTTCCGGGCTCTCGACGAGGGCCGGCGAGTAGCCGGCCGCCGAGATGATCCAGCCGGTGATGACAGTCGTGATCTCGATGAGATACTGCCGGGGGCCGGTAGCGCGAGGCCACCGACCGTAATTGCCGGAATCGTCTCAAATGGGAGGTAGATGAAGCCCATGACGGCGATCGCTCGCGAGAGGACGAACAGCGTCGTCCGCCCGGTGTAGAGCTCGTAAGCCGCATAGAAGCAGGCTGGGCCACCAATCAACGCCAGGAATGCCTCGACGAAACTCTGGTGTTCAAACCACCAGAATGGCACCGAGTTGAGCCAAAAGAGCCCAAAGCCCACCCATGCGGTTGTCGCGGTCACCCGTGCCTGCTGCATGAGATCCGTTCCCGAGCGGCGGCCGTACCACTCGGTGATGCCGGCGGCCGCAAAGAGGAGCACGACGACCCAGATCAACGCATCCGAGAGTGGCCCCATCGTGAACAGTTCGTCGCGGAGCCACGCGACGGGGGAGCCGGTCATATCAGTCGGAAGGAGACAGCCTCATAAATCCCTTATCGTTGTGTGCGCACACGCCGACCAGCCGCCTCAGTCCTCGGCTCGCTTGACTGTCATGACCGGCAGCTCCGTGTTTTGGATCACGCGTTCGGCGACACTGCCCATCAGCAGCCGATCCATCCCCGTTCGGCCGTTGGTACCCATCACGATCGTATCGGCGTCGATATCGTCGGCGTAGTTCGTGATAGTCTCGCCGGGCGCGCCCTCACGGATGCTCACAACCGTATTGAGGCCTGCCGAACTCGCAGCGTCAGCAACCTCATCGGTGATGCGTTCGCCCTCTTCCTGGAGTGTTCCTTTGATGTGGTCACTGCCAAGTTTGGGAGCCATCTGGCTCACGCGCTCGTGGTCGACGACGTAGAGAATATGCATGGCAGCGTCATGTTTGTCCGCCAGATCGATCGCGTGAGATGCGGCTTCGCTGGCCGCCTCACTACCGTCGGTCGGGAACAGCACCGTCTCGTACATATCTCAACGTTTCCGTGCGCCGTTGTGAATTAATCGGTTTGGCGACTTCACTGGCTGTCGATCCGCCTACACAGCGACCACCCACCACAACCGTTAGCATCGCTGGAACCGAACGACGGGTGTGAACGAGCTCGTCGACTGGCTGCGAACACGCCCCCACTACGATGGCCAGATCGTCGCCCACCGAACCCTCCCAGCCCGCGACGCCGAGTTCGCCGATATCGACCTCGAATCCCGGCTCGAATCAGCCCTTGCCGACCGCGGGATCGACCAGCTCTATGAGCATCAAGCCGCCGCTATCAACGCCGTCCGCGACGGCGACAACGCCGTCATCGCCACCGAAACCGCCAGCGGCAAGAGTCTCGCCTACACCGTGCCGGCATTCGAGCGCGCGATGGATCACGGCGGGCGAACGCTGTATCTCGGCCCCCAGAACGCGCTGATCGCTGATCAGGACGAAACACTCTCAGAACTCGCTCACGACCTCGGCTTCGGCAGCCGGGTGTCGGTCGATCAGTACACCGGCCGCCTCTCCGATAGCGAAAAGCGAGATGTCCGCGACCGCCGGCCAACAGTCCTGCTATCAAACCCGGATATGCTTCATTTCGCGCTGCTGCCCTATGCCAACCGCCTGTGGGAGTGGTTTTTCTCGTCGCTGGAAACCGTTGTCATCGACGAAATTCACGGCTATCGCGGCGTTTTTGGCACGCAGGTCGCTCTCGTGCTCCGCCGACTGAACCGCATCTGTGAGCGATACGACAGCGATCCACAGTTCGTCTGCTGTTCGGCGACGATCGGCAACCCAGTCGAACACGCCGCCCGGATCACCGGCCGCGACGAGTCGTCGTTCGCCCTCGTTGACGACGATACCAGCGCGCGCGGCCCGCGACACTGGCTGCTGTGGAACCCGCCCGAGTACGAAGATGCCCAGCGCGGTCACGGCAGCGGCCGTCGGCGGTCGAGTCACACCGAATCGAAATCGCTGTTCGTCGACCTCGTCGCCCGCGGCTACCAGACGTTGGCGTTCACTCGCGCTCGGCAGGCCGCCGAGCAGTACGCCACCGAGAGCAGCGACGAACTCCACAATCGCGGCGAGCGCGACCTCGCCGGCAAGATCCGCGCCTATCAGGCCGCACTCAACCATGACACCCGCCGGGCGATCGAAGGCGACCTCCAGTCCGGCGATTTGCGAGGCATCTGGAGTACGAACGCCCTCGAACTCGGCGTCGACATCGGCGGCCTCGACGCTGTCATCCTCGACGGCTATCCGGGTACCCGAATGTCGGCCTCCCAACAGGCCGGCCGCGCCGGTCGTGGCACCGATCCCGCCCTCGTCGCGTTCGTCGGCGGGGAGGATCAACTCGACCAGTATCTGATGACACACCCCGAGGAGTTTTTCGAGGCCGACCCCGAGCAGGCCATCGTCGATCCCGACAACCGTGAGTTGCTGGCGGATCACGTTGCCTGCGCCGCGGCTGAAAACTGGCTGTCGACCGCCGACGAGACACACTTTGGCGCGGACTTTCCTGACGCTGTCAGCGAGTTAGTCGACGAGGGTCGGTTGGATCGCCGTGAGACGAAGGATGGCATTCGCTGGCTGCACGACGGCAACGGCAGCCCACAGCACACCATGAACCTCCGAACGATCGGCGACCGCGAGATCGACCTCCTTGACGCTCGCAGCAACGACGTGATCGCCACGCTGGGCTTCGATGATGCCCTCCGGGACGCCCACCGCGGTGCGATCTACCACCAGCAGGGCCAGACCTACGAGGTAAGTAAATTGGATCTCGACCGCGATGTCGCCGAACTCCAACCCTCGTGGGCCGACTACTACACGCAAGTCCTTGCGGAGAAATCGGTCGTTGTCAACGACGATCTCACCGAAAAGTCACTGCCGTACGCGACGGGTGACGCTGAGGCGGATACAGAGGCTGTCCCCGAGGCGACCGTCCACTTCGCCGATGCCACCGTCACCGAGCGCATCACCGGATTTCAACGCAAGGATCGCCGCACCGGCGAGGTCATCGGCGAGGAAACGCTGGAGTTGCCGGAAACGACGTTGCGAACGAAAGCCCTCTATTTCACCGTCCCGCCGGCCGTCGAACGCGACCTCCGGGAGACCCACTCAGACTGGGAATTTAATGGCGGCATTCACGCCGCCGAACACGGCATGATCTCGCTGTTCCCGTTCATGCTGCTCTGCGACCGCGGCGACATCGGCGGGCTGTCGATCCCACACCACCCCCACACCGAGCGGGCGACCGTCTTCATCTACGACGGCTACCCCGGTGGCGTCGGCCTCACCGAAGCCGGCTTCGAGATCGTCGAGGAATTAATGACCCGTACCGCTCGGCTAATTGACGACTGTGACTGTGCCGATGGCTGTCCGGCCTGCGTGCAGTCACCGCAGTGTGGCAACGGCAACGAACCGCTGGCGAAGGAACCGGCTGTGACGCTCCTCGAAGCACTGACGACAATGGAACCGACTGCGGAGCGATAACACTCGCTGGCCCGATACGGAATCGGCTCACCCGCGCAGGATCATTTCGGCGTAGGCCGTAGCGATCCGCTTCATCGTCGCCGCGGCAAGCGGGCGTGCATCGCTCGAATGTCCTCGTGAGCAATCCGATGGGTTGCCCACGGTTCGAGATATGATCGAGTCAGGAGTTCACCCGTTTCTGGATCGTCGGCGTCGATGGCGACGGCGTACGGGTGGTCGCCGTAGCGGTCGCTGCTGGTGAGGGCGGCGACGGTGTAGCGACGCCCGTAATCCGGGCACTGTTCGTCGGAGATAACGACCGCGGGACGCGATGGTCGGCGGTCGTACGGATCGGGGATTGATACGACCGCCCCATGACTGTAGGACACGAATTACTCCTCGGTGTTGACCTCACAGTTCGCAACGAGTGTTTCGGCGTCGATACCACCAGTGTCGCCGCTGGCGGATCCCTCGCTTGGATCGAGTTCCGGGAGTTCGTCCTCCCAGCCCGCGTCGGCGTAGGCATCGTCCGGCGCGTCATCGAAGAGGTCGACAGCAGCATCCAGCGACTCCAGTCGGCGTTTGAGCGATTCGACCCGTTCCGGATCGATATAGTATGCTCCCTGAGAGCGATTGACGAGTCCCTTTTCATGAAGCCGGCTCATTGTTTTCGAGGCACTGCTCTTGCTGATCTCGGTCTCGGTGGCGATTTCTGATGGTGAAAAACCATAGTCGTGGTTGGCGACGAGGAATCGCAGTGCGGCGTGTTCGTTCGTCTCCGGACTGACCGGGAACGGCTCATCTCGTCGGAGTTCATCGACGTGATAGGGCATTTGCGTCCCTTGTTGTCACTGGATGTCATTAACGCTTTCCGACACAGTGAACGCTTGAACTGATTCGATGCGACTGGCGACTGAAATCTGTGCTATGTTGGGCCACAGTACGGACAGAATTCTCCATACGATTTGAGATATTACAGATGGTATTACCTACATGAGCAAGTCAACGCGTGTCACGGACAAGGGCCAAGCGACGATCCCAAGCCCCTCCGTGAGAAATACGATCTGGAACCCGGCGACGAGGTGGTGTGGGTGGATACAGACGACGGAATCGTCGTGAAAAAACGAACGCAGGGGAGTGGTCGCGGCATGCTCGTTCCTGACGATACCCCCAGGAGACGCGAGACGAGATCGCATCGGAGCTGGCGACCCGATTGCGAACCCGCCGGGATCGAAACTACGAGGAGGAGTAGATGGAGTCGTATACAGCCGACGCCGTTTCGATGCTGGTGTATCTTGTTGATGCGCTGCCTCACGCTGCCGACCGGGTGTTCGCCGAGGCTGAAGCCGGGGAAGCCGTGATACAGCCCCCGAGCACAGCACTCGCCGAAGTGCTGTATTCGGTCGACCACGACAAATCGATCCGGGGTGTTTCACTCGCGGGCACACCGGACGACGCCAGACGGGCACTGGTCGAGGACGGCCCTGTGTCGGTTGCCCCAGTCGACAACGCGGCACTCATCGAGTACGCGCAGGTGGAAAGCGAGTTTAGCATTCACGACGGCTTGATCGTCGCCAGTCATCGTGCCCGAGGGACGGATGCGATCATCACAACTGACAGCGTCATCGCCGACGCCGACTATCCCAGTGTTTAGGATTGAATCAGCAGCAACAATCAGAAAGAAATAGCTCAGTAACAGTCAGACAGCGCGCGAGGGCTTACTCGTCTTTCTCGTCGTCTTCGTCGGCGTCTTCGAAGTCAGCGTCAACGTACTCGTCGCCCTCGCCGTCAGCACCAGCAGCACCGCCTGCGCCGGCACCATCGGGCCCGAAGCCGCCTTCAGGGCCGCCCGCGCCGCCGGGGCCGGCCTGAGCCTGCTGGGCCTGCTGTTGGTACATCTGTTTGCCGATCTCCTGGAGTTCCTCCGAGAGGTTTTCCGTGACCTCTTGCAGCTCCTCGGTTTCGGCGTCGTCGTCTTCGAGGACTGCTTCGACATCCTCGATCGCATCCTGAATATCGGCCTCAAGATCGTCGTCGACCTGCTCTTCGTTCTCCTCAAGCAGGGATTCGGCGCGCTGAACCGCGCCCTCGGCCTCGTTGCGGGCTTCGATCCGCTCGCGACGTTGCTGATCCTCCTCGGCGTGTTGCTCGGCTTCTTCCTGCATCCGTTCGACTTCCTCGTCGGAGAGGCCGGCGCCGCCTTCGATGGTGATCGACTCGGCGTTGCCCGAGCCCTGATCCTCGGCGGAGACGTTGACGATGCCGTCGGCGTCGATCGAGAACTCAACTTCGATCTGCGGCGTTCCTGCGGGCGCTGGTGGGATCCCAGACAGCATGAACTCCCCGAGCAGTTCGTTCTCCTCGGCGATCTCGCGTTCGCCTTGGAAGACGCGAACCTGGACTGAGGTCTGGTTGTCCGCCGCCGTGGTGAAGACCTTCGAGGCGTCGGTCGGGATCGTCGTGTTCTTTTCGATCAGTCGCTCGAAGATGCCACCCTTGACCTCGATCCCGAGGCTCAGCGGCGTCACATCGAGCAGGACGATGTCGTCGACATCGCCGGCGAGGACGCCGCCCTGAATCGCCGCGCCGAGCGCGACGGCTTCGTCGGGGTTGACGTTTTTCTTGGGCTCCTGACCGACGAGTTCTTCGACCTGGTCAGCCACCTGCGGCATCCGGGTCGATCCGCCGACGAGAATGACCTCGTCGATGTCGCCTTTCGATTTGTCGGCGTCGTCCAGAGCCTGCTCGGTCGGCTCAACCGTTCGCTCGATCAGCTCTTTGGTGATGTTCTCGAACGTTGCCCGCGTGATCGACGTTTCGAGGTGGACAGGACCGGAGTCGGTCGCCGTGATGAACGGGAGGTTGATGTTGGCTTCCTTCCGCGAGGAGAGTTCGATCTTCGCCTCCTCGGCGGCTTCCTTGAGTCGCTGGAGAGCCTGCCGATCGTCGCGGAGGTCGATCCCATGGTCGTCTTCGAACTCGTCGGCGAGGTGGTCGATGATCGCCTCATCCCAGTCGTCGCCACCGAGGTCGTTGTCACCGTTCGTGGCAACCACGTCGTAGACGCCGCCGCCGAGTTCCAGCACAGAGACATCGAACGTGCCGCCACCAAGGTCGTAGACAAGAACAGTCTGGTCGGATTCATCGTCAAGCCCGTAGGCCATCGACGCCGCGGTCGGCTCGTTGACGATGCGTTCGACCTCGAAGCCGGCGATCTCGCCGGCGTTTTTCGTCGCCTGTCGCTGCCGGTCGTTGAAGTACGCCGGCACGGTGATAACGGCTTTCTCGACGTCGTGGCCGAGATACTCCTCGGCGTCGCGTTTGATCTTCTGGAGGATCATCGCCGAGATCTGTTCGGGCGTATAGCTCTCGTCGTCGATCTCAACCTCGTAGTCCTCTTCGCCCATGTGGCGTTTGATCGACTGGATCGTCTTGTCGGGGTTCTGAACGGCCTGATTTTTCGCTGGCTTGCCGATCAGTCGCTCGCCGTCGTCGTCGAAGGCGACGACCGATGGGGTCGTCCGGTCGCCCTCGCCGTTGACGATGATCTCCGGGTCGCCACCCTCCATCACTGCAAACGCGCTGTTCGTGGTGCCAAGGTCAATACCGAGAATTTTCTCACTGGCCATCTTGCCCTGAATTACCGCCTTGGATCGGTTAAAGGTTACTGACACGCCGACACAAGCGAACCAACAATATCGCCGCTGTCTTGCGATTAGGCCGATAGAGGAGGTGAGACAGTCGGTGTGTTTAAATAAACCGCAAACGCACCAGTCTCGGTCTCACAGCAGCGTCGGTGGGGGTCTTACTCGTCGGTGCTGACCGTCACTCGCGCCGGCTGGAGCACCTTGTCGGCCATCTCGTAGCCCTCTTGGTAGATGTCGACGATGGTGCCTGCGGGCTGGTCGCTGTCGACGCGCTGCATGACCTCGTGGCGTTCAGGGTCGACCTCGTCGCCGGCCGCCGGCGAGATGAACGCGACATTTTCGTCTTCAAGTGCCCGATCGAAGGATTCCAGCGTCGACTCAACGCCGGGGCGGATGTCGGCGTCGTCGTCTTGATCGAGTGCGCGAACGAGGTTGTCCCGGACATCAGTCAGCCGTTCGACCAACTCTTCGGTCGCCCGCGCCTTCATCTCCTCCTGTTGTTGCTTGGTTCGTTTCTTGTAGTTCTTGAAGTCGGCTCGTGCACGAGAGAGCTTCTCGGTGAGTTCGTCGATCTCGTTGTTCTTTTCGGCGACCTCATTTTCCAACGCCTCGATCCGGGATCGAAGTTCCGTTGCCGGCTCGGTGAGTGTCTCGTCGCTGTCGATGATGCGGTCGACGAGTTCGTCTGCGGGCAGAGCTTCGATGGTCTCGCTGTCGTCGTCGGTCGGCTCGTCGGCTGCAGCGTCCGTCTCGGGATCTGATTCCTCGACCGCTGCTGCGTCTTCACTCATACACGGGAAGAGGCCCTTCGGCGGCTTAAGGGTTCAGAAGCCTACTGGTACATCCGGATCGGCTCGGCGCGGCTACTTTCCTCTGTGGCCTGCTGCATCCGCTTCAGCAGTTGTTTGCGAGCCTGTTCGATCTCCGCAGCTTTGTCTGTGAGCTCACTCGTATCGATATCGCGATCGACGATCGGCTCGATGCCGCGTTCGAGCACGGCTTTTGCGGCGTCTGGATCAGGAAACTGCGGGTCGGATTCGACGATGTACCCTACTGCAGTCGTGTCGTTGTCGAGGGCATGCGACAGCAGCGCGCCGGTCGGCCCCGAAACCATACCCATCTCTGCGGGCGTATCGATGCCTGCTGCCGCCAATTGTTCTGAGCCGCCGCCGGTTCCAACGCCGTAGAGGGCTGGTGGTTCGGCCTGCTCGTCAGGCTGTCGCGGCAGCCCGGAGACGTAGATGGGCAACACGTCCTCGGTTTCGAACCAGCCGGTCACGCAGTCGGCGAAGGCGGTGGCGGCATTCGGGTTGATCGGCACGTCACTCTGGAGGGCGATCAGTTCGCGGTCGCTGTCGACGTAGAGTCTGACCGGCGTCACCAACTCGCTGCTGTCGGGTTGGTAGGTCGCCACCCGCGGAATCCCCTCGCAGTGGACGTTTGCATAGTGCTCCATCCCCAACTGCTCGATCAGGTGGTCGACGATGATCTTGCCGACTAACCCGACGCCAGGAAAGCCTTCGATGAGCGTCGGGTTGTCGAGTGCAACCTCATCCAGCTGGTGCTCGATACGAGCCATATAGGGTCGACAGCAGCGATCCACCTAATCGTTGGTGTCGCTGGTGGGCGGGCCACCAGACGGGTCACACGGAGCGAAACCGACAAACCAGCGGCCGCGAAACGGACGCCATGAATCCCTTAGAGCGGTACGCCCCGCTCGTCGACGACGAAGCGGCGTTTTTTGCGGCCTGCGAGCGACCGCTGCCCGCTGTCGTCCGCGTCAACACGATCAAAACTGCTCCAGAGCGCGCTCGTCGCGTCCTTGACGACGAAGGCATCGAATACGAGTCTGTTGGGTGGCACGACCAGCTTCTCCGGCTGCCCGAGGCCAGCCCGGGGACAAACTGGCCGTATTTCCACGGCTGGCTCCACGGCCAAGAGGAGGTTTCGGCGGTGCCCGCACTCGCACTCGATCCACAACCCGGCGAAAAAATCTGGGATAGCTGTGCCGCGCCAGGTAGCAAAACGACCCAGCTATCGGCGATGATGGACGACCGCGGGGTCGTCGTCGGCAACGACAACAACCTCGGGCGGCTCTCCTCGCTGCGGCACAACGCCGAACGGCTGGGGGTCACGAACCTCGTCGTCACCAAACAGGACGGCCGAAACTTCTCGCTCAAGCCCTTCGATTTCGACGAGTTCGACCGCGCTATCGTCGATGCGCCCTGCTCGTGTGAAGGAACGATTCGCAAGAACCCGACGACACTGGAGGAGTGGACGCTGGAGCACGTTCACAGCGTCGCCGCCGTCCAGAAAGGTATCCTCTCGCGGGCCGTACAGGCGACCAAGCCAGGCGGGACGGTCGTCTACTCGACGTGTACGTTCGCACCCGAAGAAAACGAGGCCGTTGTCGATCACGTGCTGGAGACCGAGGACTGCGAGGTCGTCGACTTTGACTGCCCGCTTGATTCAGTCTCCGGTGTCACCGAGTGGGAGGGCGACAGCTACGATTCGAGTGTCGAACAAACCCACCGGATCTACCCGCATCTCAACGACACCGGCGGCTTCTACTGTGCGAAACTGGAGGTGACGGCATGAGCGACGCCCAAGAAAATGTCGGCCAGCAGTTCGGCCGCTTGCCGGCGACGGCGGCCGACCGCGAGGTCGAGGGGCGCGCCTCACGCGAGGAAGTCATCGACTTCTTCGCCGAACGGTTCGACATCGACCCCGCTGTCTTCGAGGACTTCTCTTTCTGGGAGAAGGGCAAAGGCAAGATCTGGATCTTCGCCGCCGACGCGCCGAGTCCGATCCGCGTCGAGGGGCTCGGCATGACCGTGTTGCGCACACGGCAGGAACACTGGAAGCCGACCCAAAGCGCGATCCAGCGGTTCGGCGGCCACGCGACGAAAAACGTCATCGAGATCGACGGCGAAGCCGCGGCGACGTTCGCCCGCGGCGAGGATCAGGAACTCGATTGGGACGGCGACTGGGGCTATCTCATCGCGGCCCACGGAGTCGGCGGCGAACGCGAACCCATCGGTGTTGGGCTGTACGTCTACGGCGAGTTGCGCTCGACCGTACCGAAAGGGAATCAGGAATCGTTGTCGCCGCTGTCGACGGATTAGGCGTCGCCATCGAGTGCCCGCCGTGTGATCTGATCGCCGTAGCGGTGGTACAGCAGCGTGAGTGCGATGCCGACCGGCGACCAGCGGTACGCGAGGAATGCAACCCCAAGCAGCAGCGCGCCGAGGCGACGATTCCCCCGAGCAACGCTCGCAGGCCGGTGACAACGACCGAAAGCATACTGAATAGCCGTGTCCACTTTGAGCCGAACAGGTGTGCGAGGGCCATAGCCTTCCTTTGGGACACGTCGGGAAAAGCAACCGTGTCACTCGCTAGTCTGCGGCTCTCGCTCCGCAAGCGTCCCACCTGAGAGCCCGTCCCACTTGACGCGGTAGCCGACCGCCGACAGCACCGCGCTGGTGTCGGTCAGCTCGTAGTCGTCCAACACGGCTTCGGCCTCCGACAGCGACATTCCGGCCGACAGCTCCTCGGCCACCGTCGCCAACACGGCCGGTCGGACGAGCAACTGCCCGAGTCGATCGTGATCCGGGAACGTTCGACCGTCGATTGCATCGACCGAGACGCCGTACGCCTCGGCGACGGCTGCCAGCGTTGTCACGTCGTCATCGGGCTGAATCGTGGCTGGCAGGTCAGCAGCCGCGTCGGCAACGAGGTCAGCCTCGTACTCTCTGAGCACGTCAACAACGTCTTTGACACGAACCGTGCCGGAGTAGGGGATCGCACGGTGATCCTCAGCAGCGATTTCTTCGCCGACGCCCAGCGATTCGTCGACGGCGACGATGAGTTCGACAGCCTCGACGTCAGCCAGTTGGCCGAGCTTCTTTTCGACGTACTCCGGCGTCCAAAACCCCATGACCTCGAAGTAGACCCGAAAGTCAGCATAGCGGTAGTCGAAGGCGAAATCCGGGATCATCACACTCGATCCGGTTTCGAGCAGATCCGGCTCTCGCTGTAGTTCCCAGTCGAGGTCGAGTGCCTCGAATCGCGCGGCGAAATCGCGCTCGACGCCGCTGTCGTAGCTCGGTTCGGCAACGGGATCGACACCCGGCACCGACACGTCGCCACTGCGGAGCGTCATCTCGCGGTCGGTGCCGTGGTCGTCGACAGTCGCTGTGAGTACCCACTCGTTTGTGCCCGCGACCGACCGCAGCAAGCGAGCGAAGGCAGTACCGTACCGCCGCGTGCGCCGAAAGAGGCGGTCAGGGCCGGTGACGACCACCGTTCGCTGGCCCGCCAGCGGGCTGTCGTCGTCGGTCACGTCATCGCCGTCGCTGTCGGGCTGTTCGATCTCATACATCAACCCCAGCCGCTTGACGGCCGTAATCACTGCCCGCGGATCGTCGCTTTTGAGTCGTACCTCGGTCGCATCGAACAGCGCGGTCTGGGCCAGTGAAAGATTGTACTGCTCGATGAGGCTATCGGGATCCCACCGCGGATCGAACCCCGCCAGCCGTTGCTTGCAGTCGCGGTCGGCATACAGCGAGTCCTCGATGGCGTCAGCGTCGACCGCGAGGTCGTCAGCTGCCTGTGTGATCGCCTGCTCGCGTTCGGACTCGTTGGCAACACCAACGGCTTCGGCGGCCTCGAAGGCGACGCGGCGGGCGCGTTCGGGCGGCAGCGGCGCGTCAGTTTCGAAGGTCGCCTCCCGATCAAGGAGGGCAGCAAATCCGCGGACGAGCTTAAAATCGTCTTCCTCGCGCTCAATGGCTTCGACAGCCTCGTCGAGCGTCTCTCGTGTTTCGGCGACGTGGCTCTGATAGGTGCCGATGAGTTTCGCGGCCAACGGGCGATGGGCCCGGCCGATGAACTCGGGGCGGTAGCGACCGCCGCGGCGGGAGACCCGGAGGAGATCCTTCGTCAACACGCCCTCGCGTTCGTCGCGCGGTGGTAAAAACGCCCCGAGGCGCGGGTCGACACGCGCCCGTGGGTGGCGCAGTCGGAATCAGCCGAGTTTAAGGGCAGCCGCCGACAGTTTCGGGTATGGAAAACCGAACCTACACTGCGGATACTGAACCCGGCGAGACGGCCACAGTTGCCGGCTGGGTGCACGAGCTCCGCGACCTCGGTGGCATCGCCTTTCTGATCTTGCGCGATACAACCGGCAAGATCCAGATCAAGTTTGAAAAAGACGAGATGGACGACGACCTCGTCGAGACCGGACTCAACGTCGCCCGCGAGAGCGTCATCTCGGTCACCGGCGACGTTGACGAGGAGCCACGCGCGCCGACGGGCGTCGAGATCACGCCCGACTCGGTCGAGGTTGTCGCCGAGGCCGACACCGAACTCCCGCTTGATCCCTCCGGGAAAGTTGACGCCGAACTCTCGACGCGGCTCGACAACCGGACGCTCGACCTCCGCAAAGAGGAGGTGCAGGCGATCTTCACGATCCGCGCGGAAATCCAGCACGCCGCCCGCGAGACCTTCCGCGAGCTCGAGTGTACCGAGATCAACACGCCGAAGATCGTCGCCACCGGTACCGAGGGCGGCACCGAACTCTTCCCGATCACCTACTTCGGCGAGGAGGCGTTCATGAACCAGAGCCCACAGCTGTTCAAACAGCTGATCGCCGGCTCCAACGTCGAGCGCGTCTTCGAGATCGGGCCGATCTTCCGCGCCGAGGAACACAACACGCCGCGACACCTCAACGAGGCAACCTCGATCGACTTCGAGGGGGCCTTTGCGATCACCACGAGGCGATGGACGTCGCCGAGGCTGTTGTCACCGCCGCCTACGAAGCGGTTGCGGAAAACTGCGAAGACGAACTCGACGCCCTCGGCCTCGCCGAAGAGTTCGAAGTCCCGACGGGCGACTTCCCGCGACTCAGCTACGAGGAGGCCATCGAGCGCATCAACGCGACCGGCGAACTCGACGAACAGCTGCTGTGGGGCGACGACCTGCCGACCGAGGGCGAGGTCGCCCTCGGCGAGGACGTGGGCGAACACTACTTCATCACCGACTGGCCCAGCGAGATCAAGCCGTTCTACATCATGGATCAGGACGACGACGACCAGCTGTCCACGGGCTTCGACCTGATGCACCCGCGGATGGAACTCGTCTCCGGCGGCCAGCGTGAACACCGCTACGACCATCTTATCGAGGGCTTCGAACAGCAGGGTCTCGACCCCGAGGCATTCGACTACTACACGAAGATGTTCAAATACGGGATGCCGCCGCACGCCGGCTTCGGCCTCGGCGGCGAGCGACTCGTGATGACGCTGCTCGGCCTCGACAATATTCGTGAGGGCGTGTTGTTCCCGCGAGATCGACAGCGGCTGAGCCCATAGCGGCAGCCGCCGGTCACTGCGAGGCACTGCAACCCATCTGCCACACATAAACGCATGGCACAGGAAAACGACTCCTCGGCGACGGCGTTCGTTCCTGGGCATATCACCGGCTTCTTCAGCGCGCACACAGCCACCACGTGCGCACAGGCAGGGAGCCGCGGAGCCGGCATTACGCTCACCGACGGCGTCGAGGTAACCGTCAGTCCCGGCTCGGGACTCCGACTCAACGGCGAGGTCATCGAGATGCTACCGGTCGCCGACGTGTGCACCCGCCTTGGCGTCGATGCCGCCGTCGATGCCACCACGTCGCTGCCGCTCGGCGCGGGGTTCGGCGTTTCCGGCGCGCTCGCCCTCGGCACCGCGCTGGCCGCCAACGCCGTCTTCGACTGCGGGAAGACGGAAAACGAACTCATCACACTCGCTCACTGTGCGGAGGTCGACGCCGGCACCGGTCTCGGCGATGTCGTCGCCCAAGCCCGCGGCGGGCTGCCGATCCGGATTGATCCGGGCTCGCCGAGCCACGGCCGACTTGACGGACTGCCCGCTCGCCCCCAAATCGAGTACGTCACGTTTGGCGAGATATCGACTGAAACGGTGCTGTCCGGTGATACCGACGAACTGACCCGCGCCGGTGAGTCTGCACTCAGCCACCTGTTGGAGTGGCCGACGCTCGACCGATTTATGACCGCCTCCCGGGAATTCGCTGCTGAGGCGGGACTCGTGACCGACGAGGTGGCTGCGGCTCTCGACGCCGTCGATGAGGTCGGCGGCGACACCGGCAACGACATCCACACCGGTGCCGCAATGGCGATGCTCGGCAACACCGTCTTTGCGACCGGCGAGGGACTCTCGGCGGCCGGCTACGACGCCCACCAGTGCCGGGTCGACGCCGCCGGGGCTCGACTCATCGATGAGCGGTGACGACAACGCGACCGCGAAGCGAATGAGTTGATACTATTTTGTGGCGTTCGTCCGCCAGAAGACCTATTCGTCCGCTCGCTGAAACAAACACATGACTTTTTCCCCAATCGGAGCTCCGGGATGTGTTTGGTGAGCGATGCCCTCACCACCGCTGACCCTTGACCGTCGCAGTCTCCTCACATCGCTTGGCATTGCCGGGACGGCGTCGCTCGCCGGCTGTTCGGCCACTGAGCCCGCGCCGGATCGCAGCACCACGACGCTAAGCGAGGAGCGAACCCAGGAACTCGCCGAAGAGTATGCCCCGACGCTGTACTTCGATGATGCCGAAAGATGGTTTCCGACCGATCCCAGGGCGTTCGAATCCGAACAGGACGGCGAAACGGTTGTCGACGGATTCGACGCGCTCAACGACTATACGGCGGCGTCGAACGAGTTAGCATCGCCACCGGAGCCGACACTGTTCTACCACGGGGTCTCGTATGAAGATTCGCCGCTGTCGGTTGTCCAATTTTGGTACTATTCGGCGTTCGACCAGTTCACGACCAACTTCCACTGGCATGATTGGGAAGTTCTCCACGTGTTCGTCGACACCGACACCGACGAACCACAACTCTACGTCGCCAGCTCACACTCCCGGAAGGTTCCGAACAACGAGTTCCTCGATCCCGATCCAGACGCCCAGCCCCGGATCCTCTCGGAGTTGGGATCACATTCCAGCGCGCTGTCAGTCAACGACCTCGCCGATCGGTTCCAACGGCTGTCGATCGACGGCGCGCTCGCGGACATCACCAACAGTGCGATCGATACCATCGAGGACGTCATCAATCTCCCAATCGCCTACGGGTTGCCCCGCGATGAGGGGTCGCGACTCCCGTATCTCGTCCCGGAGTATGAGGGCGCGCCGCTCTACGAGCACGACCGACTGCCCGCTGTCGAGCGCGGCGACCTGCTCCCTGATTCGTTGACCGTGAGCTCGTTTCAGGAGCTTGCCTCGCCACCGAGTGAACTCCCCGCCAGAGCCACGGGCTCAGTCTTCCAATACGCGGGCCGAGACGAACCCAACCAAATTGACAACGAGGCCAGCATCGACGCCGAGTACGATCTCGTCTCGACCCGGCAGATCGAGCACATCACGGCGTTCACCGGCCCGCAGTTGAGCTTCGAGTTTGCGGTGCCGCAGTTCGCCGAAGACGCCTTTGCCGGCCACATCACGACGACGGGCGTGCCGTGGGGGCAACCCCGGTACAACGATCCGGCCGCGGATATCTCGGATCGAAACCACCGCGCGACGCTGGCCGAGCGATACGACGCCATCGGCGCGCCGGCTTCGGCGTCAACCGTCGTCGCCAGCCTTTCACAGGCTGTCAGCAACGACGACGCTCCCGAGGATGAGGGGCTCACAACCGCCGACCTCGGGATCGAAGGGGTCGCGCTGCTGGAGAGCGATCCAGCAGCTGTCCCGACGTTCAACGGCGTCGCCGTCGTCGACGACGTACCCGCGGGCGACCACCGGCTGACCGTCAACGGAGCCGGTGTGGAGCCCCACAGCGAGACAGTCGGCGTCGAGGAGGAGGCGGAAACGACACCGGCGGGCGTCGAGGGCTCGATTCCGCTTGTTGCTCGCGAGAACGCAACGAAACTCGAAGTCGATCCCGCCGACACCGACAGCGAGCTCACCGATCTCGCCGTCGAGGATGACTTCGCCGGGCGGCTCTACGACGCGCCGCTGTCGGGGCCGGACGCCGTCTACGTCCACCGCGGCGGCGCCTACACGACCGAAGTCAGGGATAGCGCCGACGAGATCGGCGCGATCCGCATCAATCAAGCCGCCACGGACGCCGACGAGCGAGTTCGACTCAACAATCCCCAGACCGGCAAGGCTTCGCTGGCAACGTATCTCGCCGACGTGGCCGAAGAAACGAGTGCCGCCATCGCAGCCGTCGAGGAGACCGCTGACGATGGTGATGACGAAACGAATGGTTCCGGCGGCGCGGGTGGCCGCAACGAGACGCTGGAGGGATCGGAAAACGCGATCCGTGGCCTGCGACGGGCCCTCGATGCCATCGCCGACGCCGCCCGCCGGGCCGCCGAGCGGGCCACGGCCGGCGACCGCGGGCAGGCCGACCAAAGCCTCGCCAACGTCGAAGACCGGCTTGAGCGAGCCACCACCCGGCTGGCGGAAGCCAGCGACTCGCTGCCCAACGAGATTGAGCGGGCGAGTAAACGACGGCTGGCGCAGTCACAGCGGCGATCCGAGCAGGCCCAGGCAGCCGACAAACTCTGAGCAGCGGTGAGCGATGCCGGCTCACGGTCGGCTGTCGACCCCGAAGAGCGAACGTTTTGCCGCCGGAGTCGAAGACCCGACAATGAGCGAGATCGATCTACCGGAGGATCACCCGCGGTATGCGTCGTTGCTGACGCGGCACCGAATCGAGGCAGGCGTCGAGAAGGGGATCACAAGCAAACAGGGGCTGATCGCCCAAGGCCGCGGCGAGGCCTTCGACTATCTGTTGGGTGAGCAAACGATTCCGAGTGCGGATAGGGCCGAACGTGCCGCAGCTGCCCAGTTGTTGCTGGCCGACCACCCGGTGCTCTCGGTCAACGGCAACGTCGCTGCGTTGGTCGCCCCGGAAATCGTCGCGCTTGCCGCCGCCGTCGACGCCGACATCGAGGTCAACCTGTTCAATCGCACCGAGAAACGAATGGAGGCCATCGCCGCTCACCTCCGCGAGCACGGTGCTGACGAGGTGAAAGGACTCACAGCCGACGGCCGTATCCCGAACCTGAGCCACGAGCGCGCGAAGGTCGATGCCGACGGGATCGGCGCGGCCGACGTGGTTGTCGTGCCACTGGAGGACGGCGACCGCGCCGAGGCACTCGCCGATCTCGGTAAAACTGAGATCGTCATCGACCTGAATCCCCTCTCCCGGTCAGCCCAGACGGCAGCGATCCCGATCGTCGACAACATCATTCGCGCCGTTCCGAACATGACTGCACACGCCGAGGAACTGCAAGGCTCAGAGTCGGAAACACTGCAAACCATTGTCGATCAGTTTGTTGGCAGCGACGCCTTGGCGGCCGCCGAGGAAGCGATCAGAACTGGTGCGCAATAACGGTTCCACCCGGCGAAACCTCGACGAGATCAGGGGCGAGAAAAATGAGGCCGACGACGCCAGCGATACCGACAGCGATGAGCAACAGGAGTGCCACCATGATCGGCCCGAACCCGAACTCCCGTCCGCTCGGCCTGCTGAGTGGGTCGTCCTCCGACATACCCTCGGATTCACCGCTCAGCTATTTAAATCCGTGTGACAGCGACCGCCGGTCGTCCACGAGATTGCCGCGACAGCGGTACCGCCGCGGGCGAACCCTACGATTCGGAGTGACCCTTACATATTTGTATCTGAACGACATTCATTCACATGGAGTAGTTGCGAATGGCACAAGGTACGGTTGCGTTCTTCAACGACACAGGCGGTTACGGATTCATCGAAACAGAGGAGTCGGACGACGACGTGTTCTTCCACATGGAAGATGTCGGTGGCCCTGATCTCGAAGAGGGCCAAGAGGTTGAATTCGACATCGAACAGGCAGACAAAGGCCCCCGCGCGACGAACCTACAGCGGTTGTAGCGGTCGACGAATGGGGTTTCGTATTTTTCACGCCCAGAGCGGCGCGGCTATGTTGTGAGGCGTGTGTCGATAGCTCGTGCCACTCAGTCGGCCGCCCCGTCGTCAGTGTCAGCCGCCGACCCAAGTGCGCGTACCGCGACGGTGATCGCGCCGTCCGCGGTTTCGATCGTCGCCTCGTCAGCGATCGAGCCACGAACGGAGTCACGCCAGTCAGCCAATCGCTCCGCGTGGGTTTCCTGATGGTGCTCCGTGTTGACTGCCGCTGGGGAGTCCAACTCAGCAGCGGTATCCGCAGCGGTCGGATACTCCGGTAGCGGGTCGACAAAGACGCGGGGATCGACAAGGATCGGATCGGGGCCGTCGTAGGAGCCTGCGGTGCCGGCGACGTGGAGCCGAGCGCGCATGCGGCCACTGAACGGTGGGGTGACCCGCAGCACTGTTTCACGGCCGGTGCCCAGTGTCGCTTCCAGCGCCGTCACTACATCCTCAATAGTGACAACGAGATACTCGATGACAGCTGGATCGGCTGTCTTGGGTGGGTCGTCAGCGGGTTGATCAGACATATCGATGGGTTCGGCGTCAACCGCGTAAACGGTGTCGGCGAGTCGTGGCGATGATCGCCGCGGTCAGACGAGCGATTCAGTCGCGCCGCCGGCAGCCGTCCAGTCGGTCATACTCCCCTCGTAGATGACGACATCGGTAAAGCCGAGTGAGCGAAGTACGACAAAGGTGTGGCTGAGGCGACGGGATGTATTGCAGTAGAGGATAATCCGCTGGTTGCGGTCGGTGCTGATCCCGCGATCGGTCAGCAGGCTCTCAATCTCGGCGGCCGACCTGACGCCGCGGCTCTCGTCGTCGACGAACTCCCGCCAGTCGATGCGGATCGCCCCCGGGATATGTTGTTCCTCGTACTCGGCTTCGTCGCGGGTGTCAAGCACCGTCACCGTCTCATCATCGATCGCCGCCGCAACAGCCGTTCGATCAACAATCGGTGCCGTTGCTGCGAGGCCATCGATCGCGTAGGTGACGGACTCGACCGTCGGCGACTCGGTTGTGGTCTCAAAGGCTCGCTGCCAGGAACTGAAATCGCCGTCAAGCAAGGCGACATTCTCGTGGCCATAGGCGAGCGCGGTCACGAGAAGTCGGGCGGCAAACACGCCGTGAGTGTCATCGTAGGCGACGATGGTATCATCCGGGCCGATGCCGGCCTCGCCGAGTAGTCGGGCGAAGGCGTCGGCACCGGGGAGTGTGCCCGGGTCGCTGCTGTCAGCGTCGCGGTAGCTGTCGAAGGGGATGTTTACTGCCCCGGGAAGGTGGCCGATCGAGTCGTACTCCCACGAGTCACGAACGTCGACGATATGGACTGACGGGTCGTCCCGGTGGTCGGCAAGCCACGCAGGATCGACCAGCGGTGTCTCGGGCATACACGCTGTTTGTCACCCGGGTCATTCAAGCGTTCGCCGCGGTCGATGGCCGCCGGTGTTCGCGGATAGCGGATATACTTGCTTGTTTTTGTGGAGTCACCGTGGGCCACCAGCCGGGCGGCGTGGACTGCGGCGACCCCAGCGACGGCTGCTGTCGACAGCTGGGGTCGATGCCTGCAAAAATATCCGGGATCGTTTAGGACCGGTCGAAACCACCGTTGGGTGTAGGTCTATACGGATAGGGGGTATAGGAGGCTGTGTATGTCATCAGACTACGCGAAAGACGTGCTTGTCACGGCCGACTGGGTCGAGGACAATCTCGACGCCTTCCAGAGCGACGACCCCGACCACCGACTTGTCGAAGTCGATGTCGACACCGAGGCCTACGAGGAGAGCCACGCCCCCGGTGCCATCGGTTTCAACTGGGAAGAGGATCTGCAGGATCAGACCACCCGCGACATCCTCACGAAGGAGGACTTCGAGAACCTGCTGGGTGCCCACGGCATCACCGAGGACTCAACGGTCGTCCTCTACGGTGACAACGCCAACTGGTTTGCGGCCTACACCTACTGGCAGTTCAAATACTACGGTCACGACGACGTTAAGCTCCTCGACGGCGGCCGCGAATATTGGATCGAGAACGGCTATACCACGACCGACGAGGTGCCGTCGTTTGCTGCGCAGGAGTACAACGCCTCCGGCCCGCGGGAGTCGATCCGGGCCTACCGCGACGATGTCGAGAACGCCATCGACCGTGGCCTACCGCTCGTCGACGTTCGCTCCCCCGAGGAGTTCACGGGTGAGATTCTCGCCCCGACCGGCCTACAGGAGACCGCCCAACGCGGCGGCCACATCCCCGGTGCTCAGAACATCTCGTGGGCAGCCGTCACCAACGACGACGGGACGTTCAAAGACGCCGACGAGATCGAGGAGCTTTACGCTGAGAAAGGCATCAGCGGCGACGAGACGACCGTCGCCTACTGCCGGATCGGCGAGCGCTCGTCGGTTGCGTGGTTCGCGCTGCACGAACTGCTCGGCTACGAGGACGCCATCAACTACGATGGCTCCTGGACCGAGTGGGGCAACCTCGTTGGCGCGCCGATCGAGACGGGCGAGGCTGACGACTGACGCGAGACTCGACCAACGGAAGAGTCTCGGTTTGAGCGAGCGGGCATCGCCCGCGAGCAAGCGAAGCGAAGGTGGAAGCCTCGAATCGGAGCGGGGAGGCATCGCCGACCCGCGAAGACGGGCGAAGCTGACGACTAAACACCGTAGCTGACGAACCGGCAGTGACGACCGCGCACTGTATTTCCGACTCGATTGATTTTTTCGCGACGATAGAACGACAGCCCTCAGCGACGCAGCCCAACCGATAGGACTCAAGACCCCTCGTTGTCTAACAGCGCGTATGACAGCCAGCGACTTCGTCGACAGTGTGAGTGAGGCTAACCAAACGGCACTCTCACGGCTTGGCTCCTCAAAATCCCTCTATGCCGAGACGAATGGCGAGCTTGAGACCGAACAGGTACTCCACGCAGCCGCCATCGCGGAGGATGCCGCCAGCGAGACCTTTGCCGCGTGGGCTGACGACGAGGAACACGCCGAGGCGGCCGAGCTCTTTGCGACTGTTGCCGACGAGGAGGCCGACCACTACGAGACAGTCGTCGGCGAACTCGACGATCCGCCGCAGGCAGCCGACAGCGAGACGCCGGCGGTTCAGTCAGTGCTGCGGGCCTTCGATGACACAGTCGAACGCGTCGGCGGGCTCGTCGGGCGCTGTCTGGTCGCAAAGAAATCAAAAGAGCAGTACACCGGCTACTTTACCGGCCAAGCCGACCCGCAGACAGCCAGTCTCTTCCGGGGGCTCGGCGACGACGTTGACGCACAGATCGAGGCGGCAGCCGACCTTGTCGACGCAATCTGTACAACGGACGACGATCGCGAGCGTGCCCACGAGGCCGCAAGCGAGGCGATTCAGGCAGCGTACGACGAGTACACCGAATCGCTGGAAGCGATGGGCGTCAACCCTAAGCCGGTCTGCTGATCGGGAGCGACTACGTTTTGCGATCGATGTTCTCTGGTGGGCTCACGAACCGGAAATAGCCAAACAGCCCGACAGCCAGCGCGATATAGTAGATGAATTGTGGCCACGCTGCGGGCGCTTGCGCCCACAGCAGCGAGATGCCGATAAACAGGATGGCTGAGACGGCTAAGTCTTCAAGCAGGTTCGTCTCCAGAGCATAGAGGCGATCGATAATCGCGCGAAGTCGGCTCACGTCCGAGCGAACGGAAACCGGACGGAAAACGTTACTCCCGAATGATCGCTGGAATATCGTCACCAGCGGTCGTTTCGTCACTGGCAACTCGGTACAACAGGGCTAAGACGGCTGCAAGCGTCGCCTCCAGTATCTTTGAGACAACGCCGAGTTCGTCTGCCCGCATGTGATCGAGAAGTACCTGCCAGGCGGGCTCGCTGTGGCTGATTGGCTCGGGGCCCCACGGCCAAAAGCCGCCGTGTTCGAGGCCGGTGTGCCACAGCCCGTAGCCGATGATGTAGGTGCCCATGAGCGCGATCCCGGCCAGATAGATCGCCCGCTCGTTGCGTCCGTCAAGGACGCGAGCGATGCCAAGAAAGATCAACACCGCCGAGCCAACGAAGAGAAACGGTCGCGGGTCGGGAGCCCGACCGGCTTGGAGATACAACACCAGCCGCGGGAACCCCCAGTAGACGTGGATCGCCGCGACCGCAAGCGCAAGGATGCCGGCGACATACCGCAGTCCGGAACGTTCCATACCGACGGTACGGCCGAGCAATGCCTGAGCGTTTCGATCACCGCCGCCGAGTGCGAAAGGCTATGGGCGCGGTCGCCCCGTGTGTGGGTATGAGCCGATTTGCTGACCGTGTGGAACGGATTTCGATCAGTGGGATTCGAGATGTGTTTGAGGCCGCCGGCGACGACGCGATCAACCTCGGATTGGGCCAGCCGGATTTCCCAACCCCGGAACATGCCCGGCAAGCCGCCGTCGACGCCATCGAAGCCGGCAAGGCCGACGACTACACCGAAAACAAGGGTCGGCCAGCACTCCGGGACGCTATCACCGCGAAATACGAGCGCGATCAGGGCCTCGATATCGACCCTGACGATGTGATCGCTACCTCCGGCGGCAGCGAAGCCCTCCACCTCGCACTGGCTGCCCACGTCGACGCCGGCGAGGAGGTCATCATCCCGGATCCGGGCTTTGTCTCCTACGACGCCCTCACAAAACTGGTCGGCGGCGATCCGATGCCGGTCGGGCTGCGAGAGGATCTGACCCTTGATCCCGCGGCCGTCGAGGACGCGATCACCGACGATACTGCGGCGTTCGTCATCAACTCGCCGGCCAATCCGACCGGCGCGGTCGCCGACGAGGCCGACATCCGCGAGTTCGCCCGGATCGCCGACGAACATGACGTGGTTTGCGTGTCGGATGAGGTCTACGAGTACACCGTCTTCGAGGGCGAACACCACTCACCGCTGGAGTACGCCGATAGCGACAACGTCGTCGTCGTCAACTCCGCCTCGAAGCTGTACTCGATGACCGGGTGGCGACTCGGCTGGGTGACCGCCAGCAGCGACCGGATCGAACGGATGTTGCGCGTCCACCAATACACCCAAGCCTGTGCGAGCGCGCCCGCACAGTTCGCCGCCGAGGCCGCCCTCACTGGCCCCCAAGACGTGGTCAGCGAGATGACCGACTCATTCCGGCGTCGCCGTGATATCCTGCTTGATGGGTTGTCCGATCATGGCATCGAGTGTCCGACCCCGCAGGGCGCGTTTTACGCTATGCCACGCGTGCCCGACGGCTTCGTCGAAGAATGTCTCGACCGGGGTGTGATCGTCGTCCCGGGTGATGCCTTCGGCGAACAGGGCGCGGGACTGGCGCGGATCTCGTATGCGACCGACGAGGACGCTCTCAGAGAGGCGATCGAGAGTATGGGTGAGGCGGCGGCTGCGGTTCGATAGCCGAAGCAGCTCTCGGGGTGCCTGTTGCTGTAGCGTCAAGATACAAACCCGTGGGGCGCGTTGCACGGGGTATGGTATCAGACCTAGCGTCCGAGTCGGTTGAGGACTGCAGCGACGATCAAGAACCGTTTGATGAAGACGAGACCCAACGGTATCTCGCGGAACTCGACACCGGCGTCTGGGATGTCATCGGTGGTCATCATCTGGAGGCGACCTACGAGTTCGATAATTTCCGGGATGCTTTGGAGTTCACCTACGCTGTTGGCGAACTCGCCGAGGATGAGTGGCACCACCCGGATCTCAGCCTGACGTGGGGTGAAGTTGGTGTCGAACTATTCACTCACGAGATCGATGGCCTCCGCAAAGCCGACTTCGTGATGGCCGCAAAGATGGACGAGATATACGCCGACCACGAATTGTAACGCGGCAGCCGCCCACGCCGATCGATCTCAACTCGCCGTGCTAACGATCTTGATCACATCGCCGTCTTCGAGCTCGTAGCTATCTGAGATCCGGCGGTTTGTTTTCCCGTTGACCGCGTGGAGATACCCTTCAGCGATATCCGAGTGGATCTTAGCTGCGAGATCAGTCGGCGTCGACCCCTCCGGCAGGAGGAAGGCATCAGGGAGGACGTTACCCTGTCCGTCAACCCACTTTGTCTCGTTTTCAACAGGGTAGGCTGTGATGTGATCCAGGAGATCGTAGACAGCCGCGTTGAGCGCGGTCTGGACGCCGGTCCCGCCGTGTTCGGTCATCACGTCGCGGATCTGTTCAAGCCCCGCGGCCTGCTCGTCGCTGATGTCGCCGACGATCTCGAAGTCGTCGTCGCCAGGGTTGTAGTCGACGACGCCGGCCTCGGACGCCCGGCGGAGCGCGAGTTCGCCGTCGGCCGTCGCGGGGATAACGATCTCAGCGACGTCTTGCAATCGTTCGAGGGTCTCCTCGTCGGCGATATCGGCTTTGTTGGCGACGAGGATGATCGGTTTCGTCCGCGAACGGACTGCCGCAGCGAGGGCTTCGGTGTCGTCGTCGTCCCACTGGATCGGATCGTCGGGATAGTCGAGGTCTCGCAGACAGGCCGCCACGTCAGCGGTCGTCGCACCGAAGCCGGTCAGGAGGTCCGTGAGGGCGTCGTTGATATCGAAATCAGGCGAGCGGGATTTGCGTTCGACCGACTCCCAGTTGCGGTCGATGATCCCGGTCAGCCACTGATTCATCTCCTGTTCGATGAACTCGACATCCTCAACGGGGTCGTGGCTCCCGGCTTCAACGGGTTCGCCTTCCTCGTCGGTGCTGCCGGAGGCGTCCAGCACGTTGAGGATCGCATCCGCATTCGTCAACTCATCGAGGAACTGATTGCCGAGGCCGCGGCCCTCGTGGGCACCGGGAACGAGGCCGGCCACGTCGTAGAGTTCGATGGGGACGTAGCGGATTCCGTCGTGGCAGCGGTCGTTGTCGCACCGCTCATCAAGTTCGAGACAGGGGCAGTCGGTGCGCACCGTGGCGACGCCGCGGTTGGCGTCGATGGTGGTGAAGGGGTAGTTGGCGACATCGACATCGGCGCGTGTCGCCGCCGTGTAGAACGTCGATTTGCCCGCGTTGGGTTTCCCCGCGAGCGCCAGAGAGAGCATACCTCCCGTTCACGGACGGCTGGAAACTGTCTTTCGGTCTGCGTTGTTGCTGAACGGCGATTACTCGTAGAGAATATCGCTGATCTGCTGGGGCTCACCCGACAAATCTGGGGCCTCCTCGACGATCTGGAGCACCTCATGGTCGGTGATATCGGGATAGGATTTCTGGATCGCGTCCTCGATGAGTTCCTTCTCAAGGCGGAACTCGGTGCCGTTGTAGACAACGTCGACGCCGGTTTCATCGAACGAAAGCGCGGTCATACCTGAACGGTTGCCCCCAAGCAGTAAAAACGACACGAGGCTGTCGGCGATGGGTTGTCAGCCCGACACCGACGTGTCAGCCACCCGTCTTGCGGACGGTTTAATAGCCGCGGCGTGTTGGATCGGCCTGTGAACCCCCGCAGAACCCGCTCGATGAGCTTCAGATCCCCGACGGGACGACCGTCGAGGAACACGATGTCGTCACCGACGGCGACATCCTTATCGGGAGCAACAGCACCGTGGATTTCGGGCTGCGGGGTCGAACGATCGCAGCTGGCGAACGTGTCGACTTCGGCCGGCAGATCGAGGCCGACGGCGACTGCCGCCTCGACATGTGGTGTGCGGTCGACGGGAGTGTGCTCGCCGGCGAGGATGCCTACATCGGCGAGCGCGTCGAGATCAACGGCCAACTCCTCGTCTCCGGCGATCTCGATATCGGCGATGATGTGACCATCGAGGAAGGCTTCGAGGCCAACGGCTGGATCGTCACCCGGAACCCAGTGCCTGTCCTCGTCTTCTACTTCATCGTCCTCTCGCAGTTCCTCCGGGTGGGCGATACAGACAAGGCCGACGAGTTCGCCTCCGCGCTCGCCGGCGAAGGCATCGAGGAGCGATCACCGCTTGTCGTCCCCCGCGGGGCCGAGATCTCCGACGACGCCTGGCGCGTCTCGACGCCGGCCCAGATCGGCGACGACTGCCGGCTCCACGGCAACATCCGCGCCGAATCCATCGCCATCGGCGAGAATACGACGGTTTTCGGCAGCCTGCGCGCCCGCGACGACATCGAGGTCGGCGAGAACACGGTTGTCATCGGCGACGTCACAACCCGTGGCGGAACGATCACCCTCGCTGCTGGCTCCCACATCCGCGGCGATGTCGCCTGCGAGGATCTTGTCGTCAACGAGGGCGCGGAAGTCGATGGGACGCTCCGGGCCCGCGGCGAGATGAAGCTGATCCGTCGAACTGAGGATGATACGAGGGAGGACGACGCGAGCGACGACGCCGACGAGGAGGCAGCTGAGGATAGCGACGCTGCTGACAACGGTGACTCAGCGGCCGCCGACACCGAAGAACCGGACGCAGCCGACGCAGCCGAGACGGATTCCGGACTGAAGATGTCGTACACGACCGGCAGCGACGCAGGCGAAGCGGCTGCAGTCGAGGACGACGCTACCGAACCAGCGGATACCGACGAGCAGCCCACTGACACCGCCACTGATCCGGTCGGTGCCGCCTACACCGTCGGTGGTAGTAATGACCCTGACAGCGAATCGGACACTGAGCCGGACGCTGAAACTGATGATGAGGAATCCAAGCCCGATAGCGAGACGGCGAAAACGGTCGGCAGCCATTACCTCGCTGGCGACGCTGCTCCTGATGATGCTGACCATGACGACGACAACGCGGCCGGCGACCCCAGCGACACTGACGACGGCGGGGTCATCATCACCGACGCCGAGAGCGACGATATCGAACTCGAAAACGACGGTGACGACCCCGATTCGACTGCGGATTCCTAACTCGCACCTACTCGAGTGACTGCTGGCGGGCTTGTTCGAAAACTTGCTCGTGAAGCGTTGTCGTCACCTCGTCAGCCAGCGTTTTGAGGTTGACCGCGTCCTCGCGGTTGTAGGAAATGAGAGTGTCCAGCGCGCCATCGACACCGGATTCGTGTTCGCGCCACAGCCGGACGGCGTCCCGTCCCGAGATGTCGGGGCGGTCGCGCTCAACCCCGATATCGCGTTCGACCTGTTTGAGTCCACCGTCGAGCCCGACGGTTTTGCAGGGGTACATCAGATCGAGGTGCGGGACGTCGACATCGACGCCGAAGGAGGTCTCCAGAAACGGCTGGTCGAACCGAATCCCGTTGAAGCTGACCAGCAGGCTGGCGTCGTCGACCATCGCCTGTATTCTGTCGGCCGTGAGGTCGTCGCCACGAACGAGCGTCGTCGTCTCGCCGGCCTGATGGTAACTAACGGTCGTGACGATGTCGCGCTGTTCGTCCAGCCCGGTCGTCTCGATATCGAAGAAACAGGCGTCATCCCGGAAATTCTCGTAAAGTCGCCACCGCTCGCTGCTGGGGAAGGTCTGATCGAAGAACGCGGGGTTCTCGGCGGCGAGGTGATCCCGTGCCGTGTCGATGAACGACTCGATCTTCTCGGCGGTCGTCGGCCCGACCAGCGAGGGATCGAAGCAGTCCCAGTCGGTCGCGCCGTTGGCCCAGAGCTTTCGCTCGGTTGTCTCACCGACCCCGCTGACAGGAATAAAACTGTTCTCGATTCGCACACATGCATCCGAGCGGTGGGTGTAGTTTAATTCTCCGGCTCGGCGCGGATCACGGCAGCTAAGCCGCCGCGGCCCGAGGCGACGGTATGTGCGGCCGGTACACCCTGCATACGTCGCCGGAACGCCTCGCCGAGCGGTTCGATGTCGCCGTTCCTGACTCGCTCGAACCACGGTACAACTGTTCGCCCGGCCAGGAGTTGCCGGTCATCACGGGCGACGACGCTGACCAGCTTCAGCGGTTCACCTGGGGGTTGACGCCCTCGTGGGCTGACGAGAAACAGGGCCTGATCAACGCCCGTTCCGAGACCGTCCGCGAGAAGCGAAGCTTCGCCGCTGCCTATGAATCGCGCCGCTGTCTCGTCCCGGCTGACGGCTTCTACGAGTGGGCTGATCTCGGCGACGGGAAGGAACCCTACCGCGTCGCCTTCGAGGACGACCGCCCGTTTGCGATGGCCGGGCTATGGGAACGCTGGGAGCCGCCGACCCAGCAACTCGGGCTCGACTCCTTCGGTGGTGGCGATGCCGACGATGACCCCGAACCGCTGGAGACGTTTACCGTGATTACGACAGAACCGAACGACCTCGTTTCGAAGCTCCATCATCGGATGGCCGTCGTGCTCGAACCTGATGAGGAAGAACAGTGGCTCAACGAGGATCCTGATGCGGCCGCGGCTTTGCTCGATCCGTATCCGGCCGACGAGTTCGACTATTTCCGTGTCTCCGACCGCGTCAACAGCCCGACCAACGACGATCCCGACCTGATCGAGCCAGTCGATGCCTGAGCGGGTCGACAATCACTCGCGGCGCGGCCACCGACAGCGTTTTTCAGGCCGCCGCGCAGAGTCCCGGTAGTGACCGACGAGCTTCGCGGCGAGATCGTCGCCTGCGACGGGGCGACGACAGTCGAAACCCAACACGGTGAGCGACGGCTGGCCGAACTCCGCGTGCGACCGACCGACGACACGCCGACTGACGGCGACGACGCCGTCGACGTGACGCTGTGGGGCAAGTGGGCCGACACAGCTGCGGACGCCGAGACCGGGATGGACTTGCTGCTCACCGACCCCGAAGAAAGCGAGTATCAAGGGTCAACAACCTACAGCACGGGCGGCGGTTCCTATGTCGTGCTTGAACCCGATTTCATCGTCGACGTGACCAGCGTGCGGTCGTGGGTGCAGTGCCCGCGAATGTACTACCTCAACAAACTGTCTGCGATTCCGTTGAACTACCCCGTCATTAAGGGAACCATCGTCCACGAGGTCTTCGGCGACCTGCTCCGCGGCCGCGATCTCGATACCGCTGTCGCCGACCGCGTTGAAGAGGCTGGCCTCGAACTCGGTGTTCTCGGTCGCGACGTGGCCGAAGTCGTAGGCGAGGTCAAACAGAACGCCGCCGCCATCGAAGGCTGGCTCCAGCAGGGAACGCTCACTGAGGAGGACAACTGGCGCTCGGAGTACACGCTCATCAGCCCGACCTTCGGCCTGAAGGGCCGAGCCGACGCGCTCCGCCGTGGGATGCCGGTCGAACTCAAAACGGGCAAAAACACGACCCGCGAGCCGCGGTTTCAGGACAAGATCCAGGCTGCCTGCTATGCGCTGATGCTGGAGGAACGCGGGATCGACGCCGACACTGGGACGCTGCTGTACACGAAGAACACGACGCTGGAGCGGACTGAGGAGTCCGGTGATCTCTCGCCCGCGAAAGAATTCTCGGTGGGGAAAGGTCTGCTCGATTTCGTCGTCCGCAGTCGTAACGAACTGGCGGCGATGGAGGCCCGCGGCGAGGTACCGACCGGCTATGAGGCCGATGCGAAATGCGAGTATTGTTTCGAGCAGGACACCTGCATGGTCGTCTCCGGGCGACTCGATCAGGAATCGAAAGCCGGTCAGATCGGGACTGCGGTACCCGAAGAAGAACAGCAGTACTTCGAGCGATTGTATCACGCAATTGAGGCCGAACGTCGGGCGATCCACGCCGAATATCGCAAACTCTGGGAGCAAGACGCTGAAGAGCGAGCGGCCGACGACCGTGCGTTGATCGACCTCGAACCACTGGGTCGCGAGGAGATCGACGGCAATCGCTGGGAGCTTCGAGCGCGGAAACCGGCCGAGGCGGTGTCGAAACTCCGCGAAGGCGACGTTGCCCTCGCCAGCGACGGGAACCCGGTTTCCGGCCACGCCGAACTTTGTCGGATCACCCAACTCGACGAGGAGATCGTCGTCACGGCCGACGAACCGGTCGAACTCCGGCGGCTCGACGTGTATCCCTCTGAACTCTCGGTTGATCGGATGTTGACCGCGCTGCACGACACGGTGCTGAAAGGCAGCGATGACCGCAAGGACATCCTCTTTGGGCGACGTGAGCCCGAATTTAGCGAGGGCGAGGAGATATTCATCGACAACAACGACGGGCAAAATCAGGCGGTGAATCTCGCGGTCAACGCCGAGGACTGCGCGCTGATTCACGGCCCGCCTGGGACGGGGAAAACGTATACAATCGCGCGGCTGATCCGCGCGCTCGTCGCTCGCGGGGATCGGGTGTTGCTGACGGCGTTTACCAATCGCGCGGTCGACAACGCCTTGGAGGCCCTTCGTGAGCAAGGGTTCGAGGACATCCAGCGCGTCGGGACGACGACCGGGGTTCGCGAAGATATGCTCGATGTGCGGCTTGAGAAGGCCGGCGACCCACAGGAGTTGGCCGGCTCGCTCCACAGCGCGCCCGTGGTGGCGGCGACGACGGCGAGCTGTGGCTCCCGCGTGATGCGCGAACAGGAGTTCGACGTGGCGGTCGTCGACGAGGCCAGTCAACTCACTGAGCCGGACGCGTTGGCCGCGCTGAATCGTGCCGAGCGGTTCGTGCTCGTCGGCGACCACGAGCAGTTGCCGCCGGTCGTCCAAGCCGCCGACCCCGGTGGCGAGGGCGGCGTCGCCGACGAACCGGCCGCGGACAATCCGCTGTCGACCTCGCTGTTCGAGCGGCTGATCGAGGCCTATCCCGAGGCGAGCGTGATGCTCACCCGGCAGTACCGCATGTGCCAGCGGATTCAGGCCTTCTCGTCGGCGGAGTTCTACGACGGCGCGCTCCGTCCGGCGACGGGCGCGGTCGCAGGCCAGTCGCTTGGCGACCTCGTCGATCCGGCGTCGCTGCCGGCCGAGTTGGGTGATGCAGTCGCGTTTATCGACCCCGACGGCGAGCGCGTCGGCAACACCAACCCCGTTGAGGCCGACCGGGTCGCCTCCATCGTCGAGTCGTATCGCGCTGCCGGCGTCGCCGCCGAGGACATCGGTGTCATCGCGCCGTTCCGCGCGCAGGTCGCCGAGATCAGCCGCAGGGTCGGCGTCACCGTCGATACCGTCGATCGGTTTCAGGGCTCAAGCAAAGAGGTCATCATCGTCTCCTTTGTCGCCACCGGGGGTTGGATGGGCCGTTGTTCGAGGATTACCGCCGGATCAACGTCGCGCTGACGCGGGCGAAAAAGGGGCTCGTGTTGGTCGGTGACGGGGCCGCGCTGTCGAGTGAGCCGTTCTACGAGCGGATGCTAGAGTGGGCGGATCGGTGAGTGAAAAAATTGCGTCACAGGGGTTCTAATTCGATTACTTTGATTGAGTCGTGTAGAATGTTCTAACCTCGTCGTCAACGAAATTCACAAATTCAGTCGTCTTGGGAAAGCCAAGTAACCGAATCACATTGTATATATCTTGAATTGAACCGATAGTATTGACTACGAAAACTAACTCTGCGTAGTAACTCACTTTATTCGGCATGGGAAGTAACAATACACCGACTGCGAGCGAATTAATCAAAACCAGCGGTGCGATAAGCACCAAAATATTCTCGTTACGAGAAATCCGTTGTTTGAGTGCAATAACATACGGATTTATCTCTAAGGGTAGTCCAACCGTCTTACGGACTCGGAATCCGAATTGTGGCTTCTTTCCTTCTGCGACTGCTACCGCATAATGGATACACTCGTGGACAACAACCAGCAGGAGAATAAGACCTATTTCTGGGGCGATACTTTGTAGCGCGCTAATATAGCCCTGATCCAACTCGCTCCCGAACCGAATGATTTCCTCCGGATAGAATAGTACCGACACCACGATCACCATCAAGACGCCTATTACTCCTATCGTCCTCTCCGGAATAATGTATTCATTCCAGTTCGGATCAGCCGAGAGTGTTTTGAGTCGCTGCTTCGTTGTGTCTGATTCTTTGTGGCCTGACATAGCCAACCGTAACCACTGTTCGGGGGTCAAAAAACACAGAAGATGTTTAAATCGGCTAATACAGGGGTTTATCGCTATCAACCGGGGTATTGATCGTCATCAACACCGGAACTAATTATTTACTTTCGGGATTCGTGATATTTTCATATGGCTCAAATTCCGGATAGCTTCCAGAATGAATTCAGTTCTAAGGGAGAAACGTTCTTCGAGATTGCAGAACTCTTGTACATGAATCACGGGAAGCAGTTAACACTTGATGAGATAGGTGAGGCTGTCTCGGTTTCGAAAACCCGTGTCAGTGAACTTATTCAGGAAATGGAAGAGGGAGATGAGGCATGGATTGACAAAACAGAGGGACAAATGACGGTCGTTTGGAATACAGAAACACACAACCCAGCCTCAACAGAGACTAAGACGGCGGTGGGTGGATTTTATCGAGATCTCTGGGGTCTGTTGAAACGACACTCCAGAACCGCCCCCGGTATGTATGTAATAATTGGCTCTTTGATGTTCGCAACGGCACTCATTTTGATTGGGACATATATCGGATTTTCACTTGGTGGACAATCCACTGGATTTCCAGTGAGAGCCTATCTCGTACTGGGTATTAGCTCATTTGCTGCTGGAGGTGTTGTCACTGCACTGGGGCCATTTCAGGCGGTCGTAAACAGACTATTGTGGCCTCTGCTCACAACAGAAGTGTCCGAAAATGAAGATTAATTGTGGATCGATCTATACGCACTTCTTGAGAGTCTCGACCGCTTCGATACCGTCTATCGAAGTCGTCTACAGATCAAGTCGCTTGCGGAGTTCCTCGGTGGAACAAGTGTCGGCTTCTTCTAAATCGAGTTCTTCCAGTCGCTCGGATACCCTGTCACCGTTCCCCAATTCGGGGTCGTCGTCCTGTTTGTCGAAATTACTCATGGTTCTTGTCGAAATTACTGATGGCCATGCGAATAAGTTCTGACGCTACACCACGAGCTATTCTTCGAGAACGGTAATTTCATAGGGTAACTCCGGATGCTCATACGTCCCCGGTGTCGCCTCGTCGTTCACAACGGTCGCGCCCATCGGCTCGCTGTCGGCCACCTGCTCGGTCGGATACCACTCGCTGCCGGCGGGCAGCACGACGAACCGCGCCCCGCGGTCGCCGACCCAGGCGAACGACTCGCTCGGCGAGCCCCACGCCGACAGCCCGACGGCCGATTCGAGCCACTCGACGAGCGCCAACACGTCGGAAGCCGGCAGCCCGACCTCGGTCACGCCGGCTATCGGCACCCCGCCCGCGAGCGACTCGGCCGCGTCGCCGTCGTCGCAGAGGCATTCGAGGACGTTGCCCGCACCGTCGGCGACATAGACGGCGTCGAGATCGAGAAACCCGAACCGCCCGGACTGCGCGCTCTCGATTGGGTGGATCATCGCCCGCTCGACACAGATAACGACTCACCGCTTCAGGGGTCACATTTACCTGCGCTGCACCCGAGACAGCTACTATACCATGGGCGACGACAGGCGGATCGGCGAGGCCATCTTGGTCGTGATCGCAATCGTCGCCCTCCTGTTTTCGGCCGCGTTTCTCCCGGCCGTCGACATCTTCGGCTCAAACGAAGCCATCGCCGAGCAACTCCCAGAGGGCAGCCAACTGCCCGCTGGCACGCAAGCAGGCGCCCAATCCGGCGAGATGGGATCCACCGGCGACGGCGAGTCCGGCGAGAGCCAGTCTGCTGGGAGTGGTGAGCCAACCGGGATCGGCGCGCCCGGACAGACCGCCGGGGGCTCGCTCACCAACCCACCACAGTCGGCTCAGATCAGCGGGAGCCTCAGCGAGCAACCCAGCCAAGCCCCGCTGTTTACCGTCGAATCGCCGGTGAACACCTACTGGCGACAGACCGCCTACGAGACCTACACCGGCACCGGCTGGCAGCAGGCCGAGGCCCCCACCCCACTCGATGAGGGGATTCCAAACGACGACCTCACCGGCGGCAATCGACGCATCACCTACGATGTCACCCTCTTGGAGGGTGGCCGCTCGCTGCCGACGGCGTGGCAACCCGAATCAGTCTCGTTCCGCGGCGACGGCACCCAGCCAACTCTCCAAACCTCGGCGACCGGCGGCATTCAAACCGACGAGTCGCTGCCGGCGGAGACGACCTACACCGCAACGAGTGCGCTCCCACCGCGGCAGCCGTCGGTGCTTCGAAACGCGGAGGGCCAAACACCACGGGAAATCCGCGAAACGTACACCCGGATGCCGAGGGACACCCCCGATCGCGTCGGCGACTTCACCGGCGAACTCTTGGCGGGGACGGACACCCGATACGACCGCGCGATAACCGTCCAGCGGTGGCTCACATCGAACAAGGGCTATTCGCTGAACACATCGCTCGACCCGAGCCAGCCGATCGCCGACCAACTGATCTTTGAGGTCGATGCCGCCTACTGCCAGCAGTTTGCGACCACGATGGCCGCCATGCTCCGAAGCCAGGGCGTCCCCGCCCGGTATGTCGTCGGCTTCCGGAAGGGCAGACCGGTCGGCGATGATACCTATCTCGTCACGAGCGACCGCGGCCACGCGTGGGTCGAGGTGTACTTCCCGGATGTCGGCTGGGTTCGGTTCGATCCCACGCCAGCCGACGAGCTCTCGGTGTCGACACCAGACCCACCGTACGAGGTTTCGTTGAACCGATCGGCTGTTGTCGGCGCGCCGGTATCAGTGCGAGTCACCAAAGAAAATGAGTCGATCAGCGGTGTCCCGGTGTTCGTCAACGATCAGCGAGTCGGGTGGACAGATGCGACCGGATCCGTCGAGACCACACTGCCCTATACCGACCGCGTCACGATCCGGGCCGGCGACGACACCACCCAGACCGAATACACCGATGCCACACCGACCCCCAAGTGAGACCACTCGCTGTGGCCTCGGTCGGCGCGATCACCAACGGTCTCCCGCTGCTGAGTGCAGCGACACCACTGACACCAGGCAATACAGTGATCCCACAGATCGATGGGGAGACAGCAGACTCAACAGCGACCTATCCGCTGGCGAAAAACGCCACACTCGCGGTCGTCGGCAGCCGAACAGCTGGCGAAACCGCCAGAGTCGTCGCCAGCGTCGAGGATATCCCGATCAGCGATGCAACAGTCTCGTTCGATGGAACCGAGGTCGGAACAACAAACAGGGAGGGATACTACGACCTCTCCTTGGCCGATGTCACTCCGGGCACGTATCGCGTCACCGTCTCCCGAGGAGCCGTGAGTGAGTCGACCACCTTCGAGGTCACCCCAGCAAATGCCGACACGCCGAACGACGAGCGGACTGCCTTGACACCAAATGTCTCAGTCAGTCCGGGTGGCATCGCGCTCCCCGCGGGGCCAGCGACGGCGAAGGTAACCCGATCCGGAGAGCCGATCGACGGGGTTCCAGTCCGCGTCAACGGTGAGACGGTCGGCGAGACAGATGAAAACGGCACGCTTGCGTTCAATTTCCCGATCGCAAACACCGCCACAGTTGCAACGACGGGGACTGGTGTAACAGGCGAGACACAGGTCGGTGGGCTCTACCGAAACGCTGCTATCGTTGTTGGTGGCGTCCTCGTCGTCATCGCTGGGATCGTGATTGCTGCCCGTCGTCGCGGCGTGACCAGCGGTTCGGTGACAGATCGATTGGCTGTCATCAGGGCGTTTCTGCGGCGACTCCCCGATCGAGCAACGACACTCCAGTGGGGCAGCAGATCGGTTGACCACCGCGATGAGGCGGCTTCTCGCCCGGCTCCGGGCGTGGCGGTCGGTGTTTGCTCTGTCGGTAAGTGAGATCCAGCAGCGACTCGATCCACGCCGGCTGTTAGCCGCGCTCAAATCGTGGCTGGAGCACCTTCGTCACCGGTGGCAAGCAACCGCTGGCAACGCAGACACGGAATCGACACACAGTGAGGCTAACGGGGCTGAGCCGGATCGACAGCTCCGGTCGATGTGGCAGACATTCGTCTCGCTCATCCGTCCCCCACAGGCCGTAACCCGAACGCCCGTTGAGATCGGACAGTACGCGATCGAGAAGGGGGTTCCGAACCAACCAGTCACCTACCTCACGGATCTGTATCGGGCCGTTGAGTACGGCCAGCAATCACCGGGGGACTCACGGCTCGACGCAGCCCGACAGGCCCTCGCAGAGATCACCGAGTCCTCGGAGGACGACGACCCATGAGACAGACACTCACCGCTCGCACTATCGCGCTCGCTGGGAGTGTGTGTCTGATAGTCGGCTTTGCGCTGCTGATCGGCTACCGCCCGTCGGCCCTGCCGGCTAGCGTGACCGAGCCACTCACCCAGGGAACCGAGGCGCTTGGCGATCGGCGCATTGTCCTGCTAACTGGCGGACTACTCGCGCTTACTGGATTGATCGGATTCGGGGTCTGGAACGGCCGCGATGCAGACAGCGGGTTGGACACCACGTCGGTCGAAACACCAACTCGCGACGTGTCGATTACGGGTGAGCGACTCACGACAGCGTTTGAACAGACAGCCCACGCACACAGCGCGGAGACATCCATCGAGGATGCACTGAGACAAATACTCATCGCACTCTACACACAGGACAAACAGAAACAGGACGCAATCAGGTATGTTGACGGCGGCGATTGGACGACCGATGCTGTCGCGGCAGCAACGGTGACGACGACCAATGCCGCGGACTTCCCGCTGTGGTACCGGCTCTACGAGTGGCTGTATCCAACCCATGCCTACGACTACCGTATGCGGCGAACGTTGCGGGTTGTCGAAACACAGTGTGCTGAGGCGACGACCGGCTTTGCACCTGCCGCCACCCAGCAGTCCTGGATCGACAAACTGCGTGGTCGACTGCAGACGGACACCGGTGGTGACAGCTAATGCGGATCAGACGATTCAGCGGGTTTCGGGCGTATGCACTGCTCTTAGCTGCCACAGGGATTCTCACTGGGACATACACCCTGATTCTCGCAGCCGGGATTCCACTGCTCTTTGTGTTGACTGCGGCTGTGGCCACCACACCAGCGATCGACGACGCCGTCCACGTCACCCGAGAGCTCACACCTGAAACACCAGCACCGGGGGAATCGATCGCTGTCACATTGACTGTCGAAAACACGGGGCCGTCGACGATCCCGGATCTGCGGGTTGTCGACGGAGTCCCCCAGAGATCGGTGTCACTGATGGCTCGCCTCGATCCGGGGGCGCGCTCCAGCCCGGCGACCAGTATACGGTAACCTACACAATCAGAGCTGACCGCGGGAGCTACAGCTTCGAGCCGGTCACGCTCAGAGCCAGAAATACCAACGGCACCCGACTCGCGGAGACAACGAAAACGGCCGACGGCATCGATCGCTTCGAGTGTCGGGTAACGATCGAAGATATCCCGGTACAACAGACAACAGCCTATGCGGGCCAGTTAGCGACAGACAGCGGCGGGCCGGGTGTCGAATTCCATGCAACCCGCGAGTATCGTCCTGGCGACCCGGTCAAGCGGCTTGACTGGCGCAGCTACGCCAAAACCGGGGAGCTGGCGACCATTGAGTTCCGTGAACAGCATGCCGCACACATCACCGTCCTCATCGACAGTCGTCGGGCGGCTCATACCGCAGCCGACCGCAACGCACCAACGGGGGCAACACTGAGCGCGTATGCCGCAACGATCGCCCTTGAGGTACTCATCAACGAGGGTCACGAGGTCTCGCTGGGGGCTCTCGGTGTCGCAGACCCAGAAACCGATCGCCATCCGCCAGCCTGGGCTGCCGCCGAGGAGGGGCGCTCATTTGTGCCGCATGCCACCGCCATCTGTAACGCCGCTGCGACCAGCACGACAGATGGGTCTCACACGGCTCCCGGCTCGGCAACGACCGATGACCCGACCGCTGACAACACACCCCCGGTGCGTCTGTCGCCGACGGCGGGGTGGCGTGGAATCGAACGCGGTCGCTCGTGCCGACCGGGGCACAGGTAATTCTCTGTAGCCCGGTGACAGACGCGCCGATCACCGACCTCGTCGAATCCCTCCGCGCTGATGGCCATGCGGTGACGATTCTCTCGCCGGCCACGACGCCGGCGACAATCGGCGGTCGCATCACCGGGATGCAACGGGCGGTACGGCTCGAATCTCTGCGACTGCTGGGGGCGACCGTCATCGATTGGGAGTCTGAAGACAGCCTTCGGGATGCTCTCACACGACTCACGGGGATGGGTCGATAACGATGCTTCGTGGCCGACTGTCGATCCCAGAACCGAATGGCACACGGTCGACAGCGGTACTCATCGCGGTCGCGGTCGCGGTGGGGATCTGGCTGCTCACAACCGTCGTTGGCCGGACATCGCCGGCACTCGTCGCTGGCTGCTCCGGAGTGAGCGTCGGCGCGCTAACAATTCTGCGTGATACAGAGACGCCAGCCGGCCTCGCCATCACCGCACTGTTGCTGCCGATCGTTGGTGTCAGCGTGTTGGCAGCGGTCGTCCTGCCAGTGCGTGTGTTGGTGCCGGTGCCAGTCGACGCGATTCTCGCAACGATCCCGACGGCGATCGGATTATTCGGGCTCGTGGGAGCCGCCTGGCTGGCTGGATTCGGCGTTCTCGGGCTGTTCAACGCCACGGTCGGCAACGGGAGTATCGCAGCCATGTGGACGGTGAACAACAAGGCCGCAGTTGGGCCCAGTGTTCTCTTTGCGGGAATCATCGTGGGACGGTTCGATGCCCTGACGCAGGTGCCGGCAGTTGGATTCGACAGCCTGGGCATCACGTCCGTGCTCCTCGCGCCGCGAACTGCGACCGTGGCGATGATCACCTTCCTTGTCTTGTGTAGTTTCGTTATCGCAGGCGGACAGCTCATTCTTGCGGCCGCACCGATCGTCCAGCTCACCCCGCAAACAAGCCAAGAGCGGGTTGAAGCCGGCGTGAACCAACTCAGCCGGCTACTGAATATCTCGCTGTGGGTGATTGTATCGCTGACAGTCGGTGGACTGGTGGCAGTTGTGTCGTCGGTCGATATCGCTGCCATCGCCGGTCGCTATCCCGCATTATTTGCGCTGTTTGCGGCCCCCGGTCTCCGTCGCGTCCTGCTTGTCGCGTTTGGCGGGGCGATGCTGATCGCAGCCGTATTTGGCGGAGTACAGCTGCTCACCGGCCGGATTGCCAGTACCGTCGGCTGGTTTGTGCCAGGGATACTTGCAGGTGCTACCACGGGCACGCTCGCTGTTGTCGGGACGCCGGCGGTATCGATGCTTCAAGACCGCGTTCCAGCAGCGGTCGCGCCCATCGTTGAACAGGTGACAACCGCGCTCACGCCGGCTGGTGTGATCGCTGGTGTCATTGTCATCGGCATGTCGCTCCTGACATTTGTTCTCGGCGTCGTCATCTTCGGGAGCGGAATCAACTACTTCCCCGTCGAGACCGCCGGCAGCGCGATGGCGGCGACCGGGCTTGCAATCGGCGCGATTGCGATCGGCATCTTCGGGGCCTCAGGGCTCACAGTGTTTGCTGTGGTCGGACTCTCGGTGTTCGTCTGGGATATCGGCGACCGGGGTGCGACCACGTGGGCGGAGCTCAAAACCGAGTCACCGCTGCAGATCGAGTTGATTCATACACTGTCGGCGGCCGTGGTCACGATCGGTGGAATCACCATCGCGTGGGTGCTGTATGCGACTGTGCTCGGCGGGATCGTCCCTGAAGGCGGAACGGTGGTTGCGATGCTGGCCGCCATTTTGGGTGTTGTCGTGATCCTCGCCGCAATTCAGGGCTGAGACTCAGGCCTCGCCGGTCGCTCCTGGAACAGGGACGCTCTCAAGCACTTCTGCAACAATCGTCGCCGCATCAACATCCTGGATCGCTGCCTCCGAGGTCAACACGAGACGGTGTGTCATCACAGGGAGGGCGATCGTCTT
This sequence comes from Halonotius sp. GCM10025705, assembly GCF_042662885.1. Taxonomy (NCBI): domain Archaea; kingdom Methanobacteriati; phylum Methanobacteriota; class Halobacteria; order Halobacteriales; family Haloferacaceae; genus Halonotius; species Halonotius sp. GCM10025705. The sequence continues at coordinate 1,069,952 of NZ_JBHSZD010000001.1, forward strand.
GATGTCATCCGGTGTCACGTAGTCTCGGCCGCGAATCACCGCCCGTGCCCGAGCGGCTTCGAAAAATCGCTGGATCCCACGCGGCGAGACACCAACGTCAACACGGGAATCCGCTCGGCTTTCGCGAACGAGATCAACAAGATAACCTTTCAGCTCTGCGTCCATCCGCACCTGTTCCGGGAGTTGCCGGAGCGTCGAAACCTGCTCGGCGTCGACGACGGGATCGACGGTGGGCAGCTTTGTTGTTCGGTCTTCGCGTCGCGAAAGGAGTTCGATCTCGCCGTCACGATCCGGATAGCCGAGTGAGGTCTTCACGACAAACCGATCGCGTTGGGCCTCCGGCAGCCGAAACGTCCCTTCCTGTTCGATCGGGTTCTGGGTCGCAATCACGAAGAAGGGATCCGGAAGCTCGTAGGTGGTTCCGCCGACGGTCACCTGGCCTTCATCCATGGCCTCAAGCAGGGCGGACTGCGTTTTCGGTGGGGCGCGATTGATCTCATCGGCAAGCACGATATTCGCAAAGACCGGCCCACGCTGAAAGCGAAACTCACCAGCCTGCTCGTTGTAGATCTGCGAGCCGGTGATATCACTCGGCAACAGATCAGGGGTGAACTGGATTCGGTTGAACTCGAGGTTCAATGCGTCGGCGAGCGCGACAGCGGTCAGCGTTTTCCCGGTTCCCGGAACATCCTCTAGGAGGACATGGCCTCTGGCCAGCAGCCCGGATACTACCGTTTCGAGGAACTGCTCGTCGGTAATGACCGCATCTCTGATCCGCGAGATGATCGTCGAAATTTGGTTCGACGCAGCACTGATCGAGTCTGTCTCGCTCATGCTCGGCGTCGCTCGGATGAGTGATTTGCTGTATTAGACATATCTGATGCTGTAGTGCAATGGGTCTGGGTGGTCACCAGCTACTCCTACTGTATATTCCGTGATGATCGAGCTACATAGGTGTACCTCTCAGCATCACATCTCCGGCAGTGACTTAATCAGTTTCAATGGCCTCGGAAACTGACGACGAGTTATCGTCGATCGCCGCGACCACGCGTTCGTGGAACTCCTGGAGCACCGCGCTTTCGTCCTCGGCGAGCACCACGTCGCTGGCCATCAGCGTCGCCAACCCGAAGGCCCGCGGGCTCGGCGAGTCGACCTCGTGGGCGACGATCTCGATCTCGTCGCGGTCGACTCGCTGCAACACCTCTCGAATCCCGCTCACGTTGAGTTTGTCCTCCATGATCTCCCGATAGGTCTCCTCGATCACGGCGAAGGAATCGAGATCCTGTGCAAACGACAACAGCATCTCACTGGAAACCTGCTGTTGGGCCGCCGACTTCTCATAGCCTTTGTACCGTTTGAGAATCATCAGCGAGCGCGTCGCGTTGATGCGGAAATACCGCTGCAACAGGTCGGTGCCGTCGAGGGCGGCCCGGAGGTCGGTCGTCACGTCGCCGGGATCGAGATCGCGGATGATGCCGGCGATGTCGACCTTGCGGTTGAGCGGCATCTGCACCGAAAACCCGTTGTCGGCGACGGCGACCTGCACGTTCGCGGTCGCCTGCTGGGCGCAGTGGAAGGCCACCAGCCGCGAGAGGCCGTCGTTGAACTGCCGACCGTAGTTCGAGTGGACGTAGAACCGCCGCTGATACTCGGCGCGATCTAACTCCTCCTCAACGACGATGCGGTCAGGGGTGCTCACGGCATCGGGGCCGAGATACTGCAACTGCTCTTCGAACAGTCGGCTAATTGCTCGGACGGCGTTTTCGTCAATCGGGAACTCCCGCAGCCACTCCCGACAGCCGGCGACGCCGCCGGAGTCGAATCGCTCACAGAGGTTGCCCTGAAAGACGACGATCTCGCGGCCCAGATCATAGGACAGCGGCAACCGCTCGGAAAACCACGAGGGGACAGTCGGGCGTGCGCTCGTCGGGTCGACGTAGACCTTCGAGCCGCGCCGATAGCTGTACTCGTAGTTCGAGCCGCCGAGGACGAACACGTCACCCGGTTCGAGCGTATCGAGATAGTTCTCGTCGAGACTGCCGACCCACTCGTCGCCCTGTCGGGTGAGCACGTCGCAACTGAATGAATCGGGGATCGTCCCGATGTTGGTCATGTAGATCACCCGCGCAAGGCGACCTCGCTTGCCGATCAACGGCTCGCCGACCGGGAACTCATCGTAGTGATGGTCGCCATCGGGCGCGTCGTTGGTATCGCGCCATATTTTGGCATAGACGTCCTTCGATTCGAGGCCGGCGTAGTCGGCGGTGAGATACCGCATGAGCCGCTCCCACTCGGTGTCGTCGAAGTTCCGGTAGGGATAGGCACGCCGGAGTGTCGCCTTGAGTTCGGCTTCGCGCCAAACGCGGTTGATCGCCATGCCGTAGACGTGCTGAGAGGCCACATCGGCGGCGTTCTCGGGAATGAAGACACGGTCGACGAATCCCTCCTCGGCTTTCCGGAGCATCACCGCACACTCGACGAGTTCGTCGCGGTCGAGTGCGATCACCCGGCCGGCGACGGTTTCGCCGAGTTGGTGGCCCGCCCGGCCGATCCGCTGGAGCAAGGCGGCGACGGATTTCGGCGAGCCGACCTGGACGACCATATCGAGGTGTGGCATGTCGATCCCGAGTTCGAGGCTCGTCGAGGTCGTCACGACGTCGAGATCGCCGTCTTTGAGGCCGGTCTCGATCTCCTTGCGTCGGCCCTTCGAGAGACTGCCGTGGTGACAGCCAGAGTTCGTGTCGTCGTACTCGTTGGGGAACCGCTCCCGCAAGGTCTGGAGAACGCGTTCGGCTCCAGAGCGCGTGTTGGTAAAGACGAGCGTCTGGTCGTTGTCGCCGATCAGTTCGTGCAGCCGGTCGTAAAATCGGCCTTGGACGATCTCTCTGGGCGTGTTGATCAGGTCGTCGGTCGGACACTCCAGTTGGATGTCGAATTCCCGGACGAACCGGCTGTCAACGAGTTCGTAGTCGCGTGGCTCGCCACCCGGCTGCTGGCGGCCGACGAGGAACTCACCAACCGTCGAAAGTGGTTCGACCGTCGCCGAACAGCCGATTCGCGTCGGCGACTCCTCGGCCATCGCTTCGAGGCGTTCCAGCGAGACCGCGAGGTGGGTGCCGCGTTTGTTTTCGGCGAGACTGTGGATCTCGTCGACGATGACATACTCGACGGTTTCGAGTTTCTGCTTGAATTTGGGGCTGTTGAGTAGAATCGCCAGCGTCTCTGGCGTCGTGTTGAGGATGTGTGGCGTCGTCTCCAGCATGGCCTGCCGGTCGCTACTACTGGTGTCACCGTGGCGGATCGCATGCCGGATGTCGGTGTCGACGCCGTCGTCTGCGAGGCGGTCGGCGATCCCCTCAAGCGGAACGGTGAGATTCCGGTGGATGTCGTTGGCGAGCGATTTCAGCGGCGAGATATAGAGACAGTACACCGAATTCTCAAGGCCGTCCGGGCTGGCCTGCTCGCGGGCGAAGAGTTCGTTGATGATCGCCGCAAACGAGGCCAGTGTCTTGCCGGAGCCGGTCGGCGCGCAGATCAGGGCGTTTTGCTCGTTGTGAATGTGGGGGATTGCGCCGCGTTGCGGCGGCGTGAAGAAGCCGCCGTTGCCGGCGACGAACTCGCCAAACTGGTCGATCCACCAGTCAGCGACAGCGGGTTCGAACAAGGAGAGGACGTCCTCGTCGGCGATCTCGACCGTTTCGGGATCGAACTCGTAGTCGCTGTCAGCGTCGCAGAGTCGATCCCGCCCGGAGCGCGCCATTGATGAGAAGGCTTGGTCACGCGTCCGTAAGTCGGTTGTGGGCGTCGGAATACCCCTTCCGACTCACAGTGTGTCACAACCGCTTTCCACGCTGCCCCGTACGGTTCGCGTATGGAGGTCACGTTTCTCGGAACGGGCAGCGCGATGCCGACCGGCGACCGCATGCAGACCGGGCTGCTGGTGACACACGACGACCGACGCCTGTTGGTCGACTGCGGCAGCGGCGTGCTCCACCGCCTTGCCGCGACCGACGCCGGCTACGAGGGCGTGAGTACCGTCCTGCTAACACACCTTCATCTCGACCACGTCGCCGACCTGCTACCCCTGCTCAAAGCACGGTGGCTCGCCGGTGAGGAACACCTGGAAGTCGTCGGTCCCGTCGGCACGAAAGGGCTGGTCGATGGCCTTCTTTCCGTCCATGGGTATCTTGACGGGCGGGTCGACCTCCAGGTGCGGGAGATTGTGGCCAGCGAGACCGTGTCTGTCGGCGGGTTCAGCGTCGAAAGTCGTGAAACACAGCACTCGATCGACGGCCTCGCCTACCGGTTTACTGTCGACGGCGACGATGCTGAATTCGCCTTCTCGGGCGATACCGAGGCCTTCGCCGGGATGGCGCGGTTTGTCGAGGGCTGCCGGGTCGTCGCCCACGACTGCTCGTTTCCCGATTCTGTCGATGTCGACGGCCACCCGACGCCGAGTCAACTCGGCGAGGCCTTCGCCGACAGCGATGTCGACCATCTCTATCTGACGCACCTCTACCCGCATACCGAGGGCACCCACGAGGAGATGTGTGCGAGCGTTGCCGAATCCTTCGACGGCGAGGTGCACGTCGCCCGCGATGGGCTTCGCGTTTCAGTTTCGTAGCTGCACGGCATTCGACTCGCTGGTATCTCTCGCGATACAGAACCCAGTTATTCAGCAGTTATATTCGTCAATTATATAGGTCGCGGTCGGTACGGCTTGACTGAACTGAATGTCTCGACACGACGACGCCCAAATCGAGTCACTGGAGGGGACATAGCATGGTTTCGACAACACTCGGACTCGGGTTGACAATCGCCACGCTGGCGGTCTTTACCATCGCGGGTCTGTGGTACTCTCGCGGGCGCGTTGGCAGCGTCGAGGATCTGCTGACCGCACGCAACTCCACGGGGACGGGGATGACGACCGCGACGTTGATCGCCTCAACGATGGGCGCGTGGATCCTGTTCAGTCCCGCGGAGGCCGGCGCGGCCTTCGGCGGCATCACCGCCGTCTTCGGCTACGCTATCGGCAGTGCGATCCCGCTGCTGTTGTTCGTCCCGGTCGGCAAACGGATTCGGGAGTTGATGCCGACAGGACACTCGCTGACGGAGTTCGTCCTTGTTCGGTTTGGTCCGGTGATGTACGTCTTCGTGCTCATCGTTTCAGTGTTCTACATGTTCATCTTCCTCGCCGCGGAGATGACCGGGATCGCGGGCGCGCTGGAGTTGATCGCCGGCGTTCCAGCGTGGCAGACCGCCACGGTTGTCGGCGCGTTCGTGTTGGTGTATACGGCCTACGGCGGCCTCGTCGCCAGCATCTTTACCGATACAGTTCAGACGCTCGTGATCCTCCCGCTGTTGGCGGTTGGCTTCGCCGCAGCCGTCGTCTCGCTCGGCGGCACCGGCGACCTCTACCAGACAGCGATGGCAACCGATCCGACGCTGCTGGATCCGGGCTTCCGGCCCGGGCTTGAGTTCGGCTTGTATGTCGTCTTCGCCGTGCTCGGAGCCAATATGCTGAATCAGGGGATCTGGCAGCGCGTGTATGCGGCCGACGGCGAGTCGACGCTCTCCCGATCGTTCAGCGTGGCCGCCCTGACCGTGATTCCGATGGTGCTGTTGGCCGGGCTTTTCGGCGTCGCAGCCGCTGGCTTAGGGCTCACGACACCGGAAACCAACAGCGTCGCCTTCTTCCTCGTCGTCACCGAGGCCCTGCCTGATGCGATCGCCTTCGTCGTCGTCATGCTGGTCGTCCTGTTGGTGATGAGCTCAGCCGACACGATGCTCAACGCGATTTCGAGTCTCATCACCGTCGATCTTGCCCGTCTCATCGACGTTGAGGACGACCGCTCGCTCCGCCTGACGGGTCGGGGTCTCACCGCGCTCGTCGCGCTTGGAGCGGTCATCATCGGGGCCCAACAGTACAGCGTTCTTCAGTTGTTCCTGACGGCTGACCTGCTTGCGGCCGCCGTGTTTGTGCCGCTGATCTGGGGGTTGTTCTCTCAGGAGCTCACGCAGGGCGGCGCGTTGGCGGCGAGTCTCGCCGGTCTCGTCGTCGGGATCACCTACTTCCCGATGCTTCGCGGGCTGGTCGCAACGATTCCTGGGATCGCTGGCGTGCTGCCCGAACCGGCGTTTCTGCCGGCGTTCCTCGGCGCGACCGCCGTCTCGACAGCTGTGACGGCTGTTGCATCCGCCATTGGCGGCGACGGCTTCGCCTTCGAGTCGTTGACAACAGAGATTCGATCCTTCGATCCGCCCGGGGCTGAGACGACGACCGAGGACGGCACGGCAGCCTCGGAGGTGTCCGACTGATGGTCGGCAGCCTCCTGTTCGGCGGGATCGTCTGGGGATCGATCGCGGCGGTGTTGGTGGCCTTCGGCTACATCGGCTGGCTGCTCATCAGCGTTCGTTGATACGTGCGCGCCGTCGCTGGTGTGATCGCTTGGTCGTCGCGGCCAGTTTAATGAACGTTCGATTTAATCGAGAACCCGTGGGCGATATCCCTGATGAGACGGTTGTACCACTCGTCCTCTGTAGCAAATACTGCAAAAGTTGCAATCGGAATTAGTTTACAAATTGTGTATAGTATCCGGTTTCGAAATGCTATATAAATTAAATTCTACATAATTGTTAATGTGCCTTAGTGTTTCAGAGTGACCAGTGGATTCGTGCGCTGCCGTTGACGGTAGACATCGAGCAGTCTACCGGCACCACGATCCCCGCCAAGGAATGATATCCAATGTCTGAACACGAACCCAATGTGTCACGCCGTACCGTCCTCACGACTACCAGTGCTGCCGCTGTCGCTGGGCTGGCCGGCTGTAGCGGTGGCGGCGGTGGCGGCGATGGCGGCGACGGTGGAAGCGGCGGCAACGAGCTTGAACTGCTTCACGCATGGTCATCCGGCGACGGCAACGCCGCGATCGCGGCCCTCATCGAAGGGTTCCAAGAGGAACACCCCGATGTTGAGTTCGCCGAGGAGCCGGTCGACGGCGCGGCCCGTAGCAATCTCGATCAGGTCGTCCTCAACAAACTGCAGGCCAACGATCCGCCGAGTACGTTCCAGACGTGGCCCGGCAAAACCCTCGCCAAGTTCGACGGAGCCTACGAGGACATCGAGGGCGATGTGTGGGACGATGATCTCAAGGAGAACTATCTGGCGGGGCCACAGGAACAAGCCCAATACGACGGGAGCTACGTCACTGTCCCGCTGAACATCCACCGGATCAACAACCTGTTTTACAACACGGCCGTCCTTGAGGAGGCCGGAGTCGACCCTGAAAGCCTCTCGTCGCCGAGCGATGTTGTCGACGCCTGTGAGACGATTGCCGCCGAAACCGACGCCGTGCCCTTCGCCCAACAGACCAGCGGTGGGTGGTCGACCGTCCAACTGTGGGAGACGATCCTGCTCGGTCAGGCCGGCATCGATGGCTACGAAGCGTTCATCAACGGCAACGGCGACACCGCGGCTGTGGAAAGTGCCCTCCAGTCGGTCGTCGATCTCAGCGAGTACTACCCGAGTGACTCCTCGTCGATCAGCTTCACCGAGGCCAACACGATGGTGATGGACGGCGACGCCGCGTTCATCCACCAAGGCGACTGGGCCGCTGGCGCCTACAGCAATGCCGACGACTTCAATTACGGCGACGACTGGGGCCAAGTTACCTACCCTGGCAGCGGGAGCTACCTCCTCAACATGGACTCCTTCCCGTATCTCGCCAACAACCCCTCACCGGAGGCGACAAAGCAGTTCCTCAGCTACTGTGGCAGCGCGGAAGGGCAAGTCCTGTTTAACGCCGAGAAGGGCTCGATCCCGCCACGGAGCGACGCCGATGTGTCCTCACTGAACAACTTCCAGCAGGATCAGTTCGAGGACTTCAACGCCGCTGACAACCAGCCGCCGTCAATCCAACACGGCCTGGCTGTCTCACCCGGTGTCTCCACGAACATCAGCAGCGCGTTCAGTGGCTTCCTCGAGGATTACGATGCCGCCGCCACAGCCGACGCACTAATTAACGCGTTCAACTAATCGGGACACTCCCATCCCCGCATTATGCGTAATCCACTTACCATACTCAGACAACGCCTCGCAGACCACCGTGAGGTACGCGCCGACGGCGGCACCGCCACGGAGGCGGGGTCAATCCTCGATCGCGATTCGGTGCGATCGGCCCCGTTTTGGCTCCCGCCGTTCCTGTTGATCGGGCTGTTCATCTATGGGGCGATCATCTGGAATATCGTCCTCTCGTTGACCGATTTCCAAGGGCTCGGTTCACCAGACTACAGCGCGCTTGACTTCGAAAACTACGTCATCGCCTTTGTCGGCGGGACACCGTCGTGGTCGGAGTTGACCGTCTCGCCGGTTTGGAACGCGGCCTGGAACACGGTCGTCCTGATGGTGTCGTTTTCGGTGGTCTGTCTGGCTGTCGGACTGGTGATGGCGATCCTCGTCGATCAGGAAATCCGCTTTGAGAACACGTTCCGGACGATCTACCTGCTGCCAATGAGCCTCTCCTTTGTCGTTACGGCGAAGTTCTGGCTCTACATGTACAACGTCGAAACCGGCCTCGTCAACATCATCCTCGGGGCGGTCGGCGTTGGCCCGATCGAAATCGTCCAGAACCCCGACCTGAAGTTGGCGGCGGTCGCCTTTGCGTTGATCTGGCAGTTCAGCGGCTATGCGATGATCGTCTATCTGGCCGGGTTACGAGCGATCCCGACCAGCCACTTCGAGGCCGCCCGCGTCGACGGCGCGAGCACGATCCGGATGTACTGGCGCGTGATTATCCCGCAACTCAGGACGGCTACGGTGAGCGCGCTCGTCGTGTTGACGGTGTTCTCGCTGAAGGCCTTCGACTTCCTGTTCTCGATGTACGGCGGCTACCAGCCGGGGCCGTCGGCTGATATTCTTGCCACCCGCATGGTGCGAGAAGCCTACGCCAACGGCAACTGGGCCTACGGCTCGGCGATCGCGGTGCTGCTGTTCATTATGGCACTCGCTATCGTCGCCCCGTACATCTACACGCAGTACCAGCGGGGTGAGCTATGAGCACCGAGACGGGTCGCGCAGGCGAACGCACCCTGTTCGGCCACTCGTGGCGACGGATCGTCCTGTATCTCGTCCTCATCGGGATGGGGGCGTTCTATCTTATCCCGATCGAGACCGGGCTGATGACCTCGATCATCAGCCCCGAGACCTACTCCGGGAACTTCCCGTATCTTCCGCCGCTGGAGCCGCTGGTGCCGGGAACGGGTGAACTCTCCCAGAGCCATGGCGGGGTGCTATCGACGGCCTTGGACAAGGGCTTGTCAACAGCGTCATCCTCGTCGTGCCGGCGACGATTCTCTCGGGGCTGCTTGGCAGTATGGCTGCCTTCGGGTTGACAACGATCAGTTGGCGCGGACAGATCGGTATCTACATCCTGTTTGTCGCGGGGATTTTCATCCCCTACCAAGCAGTGTTGGTGCCGCTGACGCAGTTTTGGTACAACGTCGTCCCACTGCGGGCCGCCTTCGAACCGCTGGCGGCGTTGCCGTTGGTCGAGACGTACCACTGGAAACTGCTGGCGTTGATTATCACCCACACGGCCTACGGGCTGCCGATCTGTACGCTGCTGTTCCGCGCCCACTACAAGAAGCTCTCCGACGAGATGGTCGAAGCCGCCCAACTCGACGGCGCGTCGGTGGCAACGATCTACCGGCGAATCATCCTGCCGCTGTCGATCCCGATGTTCGCGGTTGTGTTCATCTACCAGTTCACCCAGATCTGGAATGACCTGCTGTTTGCGCTGACCATCGTCCAGTTCGGCGATGCGGCGGTCGTCACGCAGGATCTCGTCGGCATCGGCGTCTCCCAGTCGGGGACGAACTTCCCGCTGCGGATGGCCGCGGCGTTGCTGGCGGCGTTGCCGACGCTGTTGGTGTACATCTTCTTCGGCGACAAGTTCGCCAAGGGGGTCGCCGCATAGCATGATCACTGAACTCACAGGAGGAACCCACGCATGGCAGAGCTAACACTCGACGACGTAACGAAGGTATTCACCGAAGACGACGGCAACGAGATCACCGCAGTTGATGAGGTATCGGTCGACATCGAGGACGGCGAATTCCTCGTGTTGGTCGGCCCCTCCGGCTGCGGGAAGTCGACAACGTTGCGGATGATCGCCGGCTTAGAGACGATCACGACCGGCGAGATCCGGCCAGCCGGCCGGCGCATCAACGAGAAGCCACCCGCCGAGCGGGACATCGCGATGGTGTTCCAATCCTACGCGCTGTACCCGCATATGACCGTCCGGCAGAACATGAGCTTCGGGCTGGAGGAGTCGACCGAGATGAGCGACGACGAGATCGAATCCACAGTCGCTGACACCGCTGAGCTCATGGAGATCAAGGAGCTGTTGGATCGAAAGCCGAGCGATCTCTCCGGCGGCCAGCAGCAACGTGTCGCCCTCGGGCGGGCTATCGTGCGTGCGCCCGAAGCATTCCTGATGGATGAACCGCTGAGCAATCTTGATGCGAAACTGCGGGCGACGATGCGGACAGAGCTCCAGCGCATTCAGGACGACCTCGACGTGACGACCGTCTACGTCACCCACGACCAGACGGAGGCGATGACGATGGGCGACCGAATCGCCATCCTCAACGATGGGATTCTCCAACAGGTCGGCACACCTTTGGAGTGTTACCACACACCAAATAATCGGTTTGTCGCCGGCTTCATCGGCGACCCCTCGATGAACTTCTTCGAGATGGACGTCGACGGCGAAACGCTCGTCATCGACCGCTTTGAGTATCCGCTCAAGCCGGCCCAACAGGAGGCTATCAGTGGCAGATCCGACGTTGTCTTCGGCATCCGGCCGGAGGACATCCGGATCAAGGAACCCGGCGGGCTCAGCGACAACTACCAGTTTGAGGTGACCGTCGACGTTGTCGAACCCCGCGGCGACGAGAACACGATCCATCTCACCTTCGACCGCAGCGTCGACGACCCAGTGACGTTCACCGCGACCGTCAGCGGCCTCAGAAATATCTCGGCTGGCGACGAGGTCGTCGCCACCTTCCCACCGGATTCGATCCATCTCTTCGATACCGACTCCGGGGTTGCGGTTCATAACCGGACGTTCGACTCCGAGGACGCAACACAACAGGTGTTCTAAGGGCCGCTACTCAAACAGCCCGAGATCCTCGGCGACGAGATCCTGGAGTTGGGATTTCAGCGTCGGATCGACGGTGGCGTGTTCCTCGCCGTCGTGGCGATTCTCGTTGTGTCGATCGAGTTGCGTTTCAAGCTCCGACAGCGGCACCGTCGTCTCCGTCCCGCATTCCTCACAGATGATCGGCACCTCGGGGTCGTCGCTGTGGTCAGTCATATCTCAGTGTTTCGGTGGGTTACTAAAATGAATCCGGTTTTCTCGGTCGCTGACAGCCATGCGACACCGCCGCATGCCTCCGACTATCCGTGACCCTTAAGTAACCGACAAGGCTTCGCTTACTCGTAGTACTGTAGGGGCGACCGGCCCCGAGTCCGTGACGGGCGACAATATGACCGACAACCGCGGGTTGCGGTAGCCAAGCTTGGCCCAAGGCGCAGGGTTGCTAACTCTGTGGCGTCACTGCCTCCGGGGTTCGAATCCCCGCCGCAACGCTCGCACAACTGAACTAGCTATGAGTGCAGAAGACCCACAAGACGGTTCGACGGAGGAGGACGACGAAGACCTCCGGTACTTCGTCCGGATCGGCCAGACCGATCTCGACGGCACGAAGAGCGTCGAACGCAGTCTCACAGACATGAAAGGTATCGGCCAGCGCACGGCACGCATCGTGACCGAGGCGGCCGGTATCGACCGTACAGCCACCTTCGGCCTGCTTGAGGACGACGAGATCGACAGCGTTGTCGACGTCGTCGAAAACCTCGAATCACACCTTCCGGAGTGGATGGTCAACCGGCAAGACGACTTCTTTACCGGCGAATCCACCCACATCGTGGGCAGTGATCTCGAAGAGCAGCGCCGACAGGATATCAACCGCATGCAGATGATCGACTCCTACAAAGGGATCCGCCACAAGCGCGGCCAGAAGGTTCGCGGCCAGCGCACCAAATCCACCGGTCGTACCGAAGGGACGATCGGTGTCAACGTCGAACGGATCAAAGAGGAGCAAGCGGAAGACGCGGCCGCCGAGGAAGAGGCCGCAGGAGATGACGACGAATGACGACCGGCCAAAACACCGTCGGCTACGAGACGCCTAACCACCCCTACCAGGGTGAACGGATCGCCGAAGAAAGTGGCCTCATCGGCCGCTACGGCCTGAAAAACAAGGAAGAACTCTGGCGCGCCCAGTCGGAACTCCGATCGATCCGACGGGAGGCCCGTCGCCTCATCGGTGAGGCCCAGGGTGACACCGAGGCCGCTGCCGAAGCCGGCAGCGAGTTCCTTGCCAAACTCCGCCGCTACGGGATCCTCGGTGACAACGACACCATTACGGATATTCTGTCGCTTGAGGTCACCGACATCCTCGAACGACGACTCCAGACGGTCGTCTACCGGGATGGCCTGGCCAGCACCCCACAGCAGGCCCGGCAGTTCATCTCTCACGGCCACATTACCGTCGATGGCGCGCGGGCGACGACCCCGTCCCGTACCATCGAGGTCGCCGAAGAGTCGGCGATCAGCTACGATGAGACCAGTCCGCTTGCAGACGATCTGCACCCAGCCCGGGCGGAGGCCCAGGAGTAACCAATGAGTGAATCACAAGACGACAAGTGGGGCATCGCCCACGTGTTCTCCTCGTTTAACAACACGCTGATCACGATCACCGACCAGACTGGCGCGGAAACCCTCGCCAAGTCCTCCGGTGGGACTGTGGTCAAGCAGAACCGCGACGAAGCGTCGCCGTACGCCGCCATGCAGATGGCCGAGGTCGTCGCCGAGAAGGCGAAGGCCGCGGGCATCGAGGGCGTCCACGTTCGCGTGCGCGGCCCTGGCGGAAACGGCAACAAATCCCCCGGCCCCGGCGCGCAGGCGACGATCCGCGCGCTGGCTCGGGCCGGCATCGAGATCGGCCGCATCGAGGACGTAACCCCGATCCCACACGACGGGACACGCGCGCCGAAAAACAAGCGACTCTAGTATGTCAGGCGAATTCGACGTTCAGATTATCGAACGCGACGATCGGCAAGCCCGCTTCGTTGTTCGCGGGCTGACACCGGCGTTAGCCAACGGCTTCCGCCGGGCGATGATCGCCGATGTGCCGACGTTTGCCATCGACTCCGTTCGGTTCACCGAGAACTCCTCTGTCATGTTCGACGAGATGATCGGCCTCCGATTGGGCCTCGTCCCGTTGACAACACCGTTAGACGAGTTTGAGATCGGTGACACCGTCACCGTCGCTCTCGACGTCGAGGGGCCGGCGACGGCCTACTCCGGCGATATCGAATCCAGTGATGAGCTGGTGCAGCCGGCTGACGAGAACATCCCGATCGTTGAGCTCAAAGACGGCCACAGCCTCGAATTCGAGGCCGACGCGGTGTTGGACACCGGCAAGGAACACGCCAAACAGCAGGGCGGCGTGGCTGTCGGCTTCCGCCACCTCCAGTCGGTCACCGTTGGCGACGATATCGGCGAGTTCGACGAACAGGAGCCGGAGATCCTGCGTGGGGCGATCGAAACCGACGAGGGCGACGTTGTCCTCACCAAGGAGTTCGATCACGACCTCACCAACAAGTATCCCGGCAAGGAGCTGACCGTCGAAGACGTGCCCGGAGCCTACGTGTTCCACGTTGAGACGGACGGCTCCTTCGAGGTTGCAGAATTGGTGCTCCGCGCCGCCGAATCGCTCGGCGACCGCGCGGACGAACTACACGACGCAGTCACCGCTTAGACTGCATTCACCGCACATGACGACACACCCGATCCACTCACGCGCTCGCCGCCATGGCCGCACAGCTGTGTGGCCGTCGAGCCGCGGCCGTCGGTCGATGACAGACTGGCGTGGGATCGAAACAGGTAAGCCGTGGTGTGCGGTACCTCGGAGTGCGTGCAGGGATAGCCAAGTCAGGCCAACGGCGCAGCGTTCAGGGCGCTGTCCCATAGGGGTCGCAGGTTCAAATCCTGCTCCCTGCACTCCGATTTCTCTCAGGAGCAGTATTCATGAGCAGCAAAACGAATCCGAGACTACAGAGTCTCATCGCCGAGCTACGGACGGTCGCAGGCGAGTCAGACGCCGGTGTCTGGCGCGATATCGCCGACCGTCTCGCAAAGCCACGGCGCACCCACGCGGAAGTCAACCTTGGTCGTATCGAGCGATACGCCCGGGAAGACGAGACCGTCGTTGTCCCCGGCAAGGTGCTGGGCAGTGGTGTGCTCGAAACAAACGTCACGATCGCCGCCGTCGACTTCTCCTCGACCGCCCGCACGAAGATCGGGCAGGTCGGCGACGCGGTGACACTCGAAGAGGCCCTCGACAGCAACCCAGAGGGCAGTAACGTCCGGGTGATTCGATGAGCGCGGCCAAGTTTGATGTCGACGTTGTTGTCGACGCCAGAGACTGCATCCTTGGTCGCGTCGCCAGCGAGGTCGCACAGAAGGCCCTCGATGATCAACGCGTCGCCGTCGTCAACGCCGAAGACGCCGTCATCACCGGCAATCCGGAGTCGACGATGGAGACCTACCGGAAACGCGCCGATGTCGGCTCCGACAGCGGGCCGTACTACCCGAAACGACCGGATCGCATCTTCAAGCGGTCGATCCGCGGCATGCTGCCGTACAAGCAGGATCACGGTCGAGCGGCCTTCGAGAACGTCCGCGTCTACCTCGGCAACCCCTACGACGAGGATGGCGAGGTGCTTGACGGCACCTCACTGGATCGACTCTCGAATATCAAGTTCATCTCGCTTGGCGAGATCTCAGAGAAACTGGGGGCAAACGTTACATGGTAACCAACACATCAGGTAAGAAGAAGACGGCCATCGCCCGCGCAACCGTGCGTGAGGGTGAGGGCCGTGTCCGGATCAACTCCCAGCCCGTCGAGCTGGTTGAGCCGGAGATGGCACAGCTCAAGATGCTTGAACCGTTCCGCATCGCTGACGACGATCTGCGAGACAGCGTCGACATCGACGTGACCGTCGAAGGCGGCGGCTTCAGCGGTCAGGCCGACGCCGTTCGCACCGCCCTCGCCCGCGGGCTCGTCCAGCATCACAATGACGCCGAACTGCGCGAGGCCTACCGCGAGTTCGATCGCTCGCTGCTCGTCAACGATGTTCGGCAATCCGAGAAAAAGAAGTGGGGCGGCCCGGGTGCACGGGCCCGCTACCAGAAGTCCTACCGCTGAGGTGATCCACGCATGATGATCCCAGTCCGGTGTTTCACCTGTGGCACGGTCATCGGTGAACACTACGAGGAGTTCGAGACACGCGCCAGCGAGGGCGATGAAGACCCCGCGGAGGTACTCGACGACCTGGGGATCACCCGCCACTGCTGTCGGCGCATGATGGTATCGCACACTGACCTCGTCGATGTCGTTGCCCCATACCAATGACAGTACACTACAACCGCTACGAGAAGGCCCGCATTCTCGGCGCGCGGTCGCTGCAGATCTCCTATGGGGCCCCGGTGCTCGTCGAGACTGACCAGAGCGAACCGATCCTCATCGCCGCCGAGGAGTACGACGCGGGCGTCCTGCCGTTTACGATCAATCGAGACCAATGACACGAATCAGCTCCGTTTCACTCCGACGCGTGCTCGACTCCCGTGGCAACGCCACGGTTGAAGCAGACGTCCTGACCGACGCCGGTGGCTTCGGCCGCGCCGCAGCACCCTCGGGTGCCTCGACCGGCGAGTACGAAGCGATCGAACTGCCGGCCCAGGAAGCCATCGCCAACGCCCGCGAACACGCGGTGCCGCGGCTGGTCGACACCGTCTACGCGGGCGACCAGCGCGCGGTCGACAACGCACTCCGGGCGGCTGACGGTACTGACAACTTCTCTGAGATCGGTGCCAACAGCGCGGTCGCCATCTCGATGGCCGCCGCAAAAGCCGGCGCGGACACGCTGGGTGCGCCGCTATACCAGCATCTCGGCGGCGCGTTCCGCGGCGACAACTTCCCGATCCCGCTGGGCAACGTTGTCGGCGGCGGCGAACACGCCAAAGACGCTACCGACATCCAGGAGTTCCTCTCGGCGCCGGTCGGCGCGCCGAGCGTCGAGGAAGCTGTCTTCGCCAACGCCGCCGTCCACGCGGCGATCGGCGACATCTTCGATGAGCGCGGCATCGGCGCGGGCAAAGGCGACGAGGGCGCGTGGGCCCCACCGATTGACGACGAGGAAGCCTTCGAGATCGTCGACGAGGCGGTCTCGCAGGTCGCCGATGAGGTTGGCTTTGAGATCAAGTTCGGCCTCGATATGGCCGCTGCAGAGATGTACGAAGACGGTGCCTACCAGTACAGCGACGGCGAGAAATCCACCGACGAACAGATCGAGTACGTCGCTGATCTCGTCGAGGAGTACGACCTTGCGTACGTCGAGGATCCACTCGACGAAAACGACTACGAGGCCTTCGCCGAGCTGACCGAGCAGGTTGGCGACCAGACGCTGATCTGTGGCGACGACCTCTTCGTCACCAACGTCTCGCGGCTGCAGGACGGCATCGACGCCGGCGCGGCCAACAGCATCCTCATCAAGCCGAACCAGATCGGCTCACTGTCGGATACCTTCGATGCGATCGAACTGGCCGTCAAACACGGCTACAAGACGATCATCTCCCACCGCTCCGGAGAGACCGAGGATACGACGATCGCCCATCTGGCGGTCGCCACCGACGCCGACTACATCAAGACCGGCACCGTTGCCGGCGAACGCACCGCCAAGCTAAATGAACTGATCCGAATCGCAGACGACGCAGTATGAGCGACAACAACACAGAACTCGAAGAACAGGACGACGCCGCAGCCGACGAGGCCGACGCGGACGACGCGCCTGTCGATGATGAATCGGACGCCACCGACGCCGCCAGCGAGGCCGCCGAGGAGGCTGAAGCAACCGAGGCAGCCAACGACGGCGACGCAGACGCTGCGGCGGCCGACGAGGCTGCTGACGCTGACGCCGAAGCCGAGGGCGATGCCGACGACGAGGCCGAAGAGGAAGCCACACCGTTCGATGACGACGTGATGCCGGACGACGAGGCTGACCTCCTCATCCCAGTCGAGGACTACCTCGGCGCGGGTGTCCACATCGGTACCCAACAGAAGACCGACGACATGGAGCGGTTCATCCACCGCGTCCGTGACGATGGGCTCTACGTGCTCGATGTGAGTCAGACCGACAGCCGCATCCGGACGGCGGCTGACTTCCTGGCGAACTACGATCCCGAGCAGATCCTCGTGACCTCCTCGCGGCAGTACGGTCGGTTCCCGGCCGAAAAGTTCGCCGAGGCCATCGGCGCACGCGCCCGCACCGGGCGATTCATCCCTGGGACGCTGACCAACCCCGACTACGCCGGCTACATCGAGCCTGATGTCGTTGTGGTCACTGACCCGATCGGTGACGCCCAGGCGGTCAAAGAGGCGATCACCGTCGGCATCCCGGTGATTGCGATGTGTGACTCCAACAACCAGGTCAGCAATGTTGACCTCGTTGTGCCGACCAACAACAAGGGTCGCCGCGCGCTGAGCGTCGTCTACTGGCTGCTTGCCAACGAGACGCTCGACCGACGCAACGCCGGCACGCTCTACGAGCTGGAAGACTTCGAAGACGCGCTGTAAGCTGGTTTTACCGTTCGATTTTGCGTTATGGTCGGCTTCGATACTCGCAAGTGTGTTCGGACAAACTGCCGCGTATGTCCCCAAGTCGACGCCGACTCCTCCAGACGGCTGCACCGACGCTGATAGCCGGGGTTGCCGGCTGTACGAGCGGTGGCTTCGGTGAGAGCGACCAATCAACCGAATACACACTCAGCATCGACACGATCGACGCCAGCCCGACCGAGCATGCGCTGTATGAGCCGAGCGACGACGCGCTGTTCGGTGATCCCGCCCGCGCCGCACTGGCCGACATCATCCCCGAGGGCACCCATATGACCTACGGCTACACACCGGTGCCGGACGACAGCTACGTCGCCGGCGAGAGGGCATATTTCCAGATCGAGACGGCGATCACCGGTCGGCAGGAGATGGATCGAACGCTGATCCGTGTGGAGTCACTCGACGACGACGCTGTCGGTGAGGACGACGACGAAAGCGGCGAGAGAACCGGCGAGGAGGCGCTCCACGTCGACGCGCTCGACCGGCCGAGTGCGCGGGTGATCAAAATCCTCCACAGCAACAGCGCAACCGGCGGCGCGGGGGCGTCGGCCGACCTGCTCCGAGATGACGCCTACGTCCTCCGGCGGCCGGCCGAGCGCGACAGCCGGCTGGCAACGGGCGACCTTGACGGCCGAGTCGTCACGATGACAACAGACGGCGGATTCCTATATCGCGTCTCCGTCACCACCGAATTGATCCGCGAAACAGCGTACACGACGCGAGCGATCCCTGTTGCCGACAGCGAGGCCGCGTTCCGCGACGTTGTGTTTGCCGCCGAGATCGACGCCGAACTCGACGGGGCCTCGCTGTCGACTCCAGCCCGTGAACTGCTGGAGCAAACGCTCGGTGGTGAGTATACGGAGTCGACGCCGCTGTCGACGGCCTTCGAGGCGGTGCTTGCGGCCCTCGGCGTGGCGACTGCCGACGAGAGCCTGAACGGCAGGCTGCTGTGGTATGACGACCAGCTGTACCGCTACGGGCTCTACATCGACACACCGGAGTAAGCGGGCGTCCCCGCGTGGCTGTCGATTCCATGGCCTTCTTTGGCGAGCACCGACCTGCCGCGGGCGATGACACCGCTTGAGTTGACCCTCCGTCTCGTTGCTGGGGTTGCGTTGATCCTCACCAACGGCTTCTTCGTCGCTATCGAGTTCGCGCTGACGCGTGCCAGACAGTTTGAGAAAAGCGAGTTTATCGGCGACCGGCCCGCGCTCGAACGGGCGTGGGAGATGACCCAAAACCTCGAAATCTACCTGACGACCTGTCAGGTCGGGATTACCGCCTCCTCGATCGCCGTTGGGATCGTCGCCGAGCCGGCGCTCGCAGCCATCTTCGAACCGTTGTTCGTCGGCGGGCCGCTGGCGTCGATCGGAGCGGGCGGCGTGATCGCCTTTCTGATCATCAACCTCGTCCATCTCACCCACGGCGAGCAGACGCCGACCTACCTCGGTGTCGAGCGCTCACGGTTTGTCTGTCGGTACGGTGCATCGCCGCTGTACTGGTTTCACCGCGTTATCTCGCCGGTGATCACCCTCGGCGACTGGGTCGCCAAGGGGACGCTGAAACTGTTCGGGATCGAGATGACCGGCGCATGGCTGGAAACTGAGGAAGACGTACTGGAATCCCGCGCCGACCTGCGGAACGAACTCGGGTCGCTACTGAAGGAGGGCGAGATTCCTGACGAACGCCGCGAGGAGGTGCTCAACGCCCTCGAAGTCGGTGAACTCCCGATCAGCGAGGTCATGGTGGCTGCCGACGATATCGTCGCTCTGTCAACAGAGCGGTCAGTCGACGACAACCTCGACCGGATTCGCCATACGCCACACACCCGGTTCCCGCTCGTCGGCGACGCGCTAACGGATTTCCGGGGTGTCGTCTACTCGCCGTCGATCATCGACCACTACGACGCCTTGCAGGCCGGCGAGGAGCGGTTCGAGGATATCGCCGCGGCGACGATGACCGTCGCCGCCGAGACAAGCGTGAGCGACGCCTTCGATCAGTTCCAAGCCGAGGATCAGGAGTTGGCCCTCGTGGTGCAGGACGGCGACGTCGTCGGATTGGTGACAGCGACCGACACACTCGAAGCCGTGATGGGCGACCTCGAGGATCCGCTGGATACGCGAGCCGAAGGCGAAGCTACTCAGTCAAAATAGTGAAAACCGGTGTCCGCACCACCGTGCGGACGCAGCGTGCATTCCCCGTTCCCGTTTGAGGAGGGCGAGGGCCACACCCCAAACACGTGAGTGTCAACCACGGTGTGGTTGACGTTCACACTCCGTTGTTACCATGCAACCATATAAAAACCTACGCTATCGTACGGGAATATAGATGTACAATTCGATCGCAACACACGAACTGGCGGGCGACGACGGGGGCACCCGATGACCGTCGTCAGCGCGCCGGGGAAGGTGTATCTCTTCGGCGAACACGCCGTCGTCTACGGCGAGCCAGCCGTCCCGTGTGCCATCGAGAAACGCGCGACCGTCACGGTCGAACCGCGCGACGACGGCCACGTCCGCGTCGAGGCTCAGGATCTCACGCTCAATGGGTTTGCCGTTGAGTACGCCGACTCGCCGGCCAGCGGGCCCGATGTTGACGTGCCGAAACCGCTGATCGAAGCCGCAACCGGCTATGTTGATGCCGCCGTCGAACAGGCTCGGGATGCCGCCGACGCGCCCGCCGCCGGCTTCGATATCTCTGTCGACAGCGAGATCCCACTCGGAGCGGGGCTGGGCTCCTCGGCAGCCGTTGTTGTCGCGGGCATCGACGCCGCAACCCGCGCGCTGGGCGAGCCACTCGACCGTCGTGAACTTGCGGATCGCGCCTACCAAGCGGAGTACGACGTTCAGGATGGCCAAGCCTCCCGAGCCGACACGTTCTGTTCGACGATGGGAGGAGCCGTCCGCGTCGAGGGCGACGACTGCAGCCGCCTTGAGACGCCGGAACTCCCGTTCGTCGTCGGTTTCGATGGCGGCGCGGGCGACACCGGCCAACTCGTCGCCGGCGTGCGCTCGCTGCGCGACCGCTATGACTTTGCGGCTGATACAGTCGACGCGATCGGTGATATTGTCAGGGAAGGCGAGTCGTTGCTGGCGGCAGCCGACCCCGAGAGCGACCCCAGTGCGGAGCTGATCGGCGAACTCGGCGAGCTGATGGATATCAATCACGGCCTCCTCTCGGCACTCGGGGTCTCCTCGCGGTCGCTGGATACGATGGTCTGGGCCGCCCGTGAGGCCGGCGCAGATGGGGCAAAGCTGACCGGTGCAGGCGGTGGCGGCTGTATCGTCGCCCTCGATGCAACCACTGAAACCGAGACGAGTCTTCAGTATACGCCGGACTGTGAGCAGGCGTTCCGTGCCGAACTCGCCACCGACGGCGTTCGCGTGGAGGACGAATAATGGCCGACGCGAGCGGGGGTGACAACCTAACGATCCTCAAACTCGGTGGGAGCGTCATCACCGACAAGGATACCCCCGAAACAGTCGACGACGACGCGCTTGCTGCGGCGGTCGCGGCGATCGCCGAGTCCCCGGCGATCGATGACGGGAGCGACGAAGCAAACCTAATTATCGTCCACGGCGGCGGAAGCTTCGGGCACGTCCATGCGTCCGACCACGGCGTCTCGACAACTGAGGGAACACATGATCCGGCAGCAGTAACAGCGATCCATGGCGCGATGAAGCGGCTGAACAGTGTCGTCGTCGATCGCCTGCAATCCGCCGGCGTGGCAGCTGTTCCCGTCCATCCGCTGTCAGCAGTCGCCCGCGACGGCGAGGCGGCAGTGTCGTTGCCGACGGCTGCTGTTGGGAGCCTCCGCGCCGAGGGCTTCGTGCCCGTGCTGCACGGCGATGTGATCGCTCACGCTGGACAGGGGGTTACAGTGATCAGCGGCGACGAACTCGTGACGGGACTGGCCGACCGGCTTGGTGCCGCGCGGGTGGGGCTCTGTTCGACGGTTCCGGGCGTCTTGGACGGCGAGGGCGACGTGATCGAGTCGATCACCGACTTCGAATCAGTCGCTGCCGCGTTGGGCGACAGCGAATCGACCGATGTGAGCGGCGGAATGGCCGGCAAGGTCGAGGAGTTACTCGCGTTGGCACGGCCAGCGCGTATCTTCGGGCCTGACGCTGTCGGCGCGTTTCTCGCTGGCGACGCGCCGGGCACGTTGATCGACGGCGGGAGTAGAGACTGAGGCTGTACCACAGCCCGGTACCAAACCCTTATTCAACGGACTCGCCGAGCTATCGGTATGAACTCCGATGAGGTGCGGTCGCTCTTGTCAAGCGTCGAGGATCCGGATCTCGACGACGATATCGTCTCGCTTGGCTTGGTCAACGCCATCGATGTCGACGCCGAGACGATCCGGCTCTCGCTTGCGCTCGGTGCCCCGTATGCCCCCAATGAGTCCCAGATCGCCGACCAGGTGCGGGACGCCCTTGCCGACACCGACCGCGAGATCGAGTTGACCGCGGCGATGCCGCCGGGGCTCCACACCGACGAGGAGGTGCTTCCAAATATCCAGAATATCATCGCTGTCGCCTCCGGGAAGGGCGGCGTCGGGAAATCGACGGTCTCGGTGAATCTCGCTGCTGGCCTCGCCAAGCGTGGCGCGCGAGTCGGGTTGTTCGATACCGATATCTACGGGCCAAATGTCCCCCGCATGGTCGACAGCGAGGACGCCCCGGAGGCAACCGACGACAAGACGCTGATTCCCCCGAGCAGTACGGCCTCAAACTGATGAGCATGGATTTCCTTGTCGGCCCCGACGACCCGGTGATCTGGCGTGGGCCGATGGTACACAAGATGCTGACCCAATTGGTTGAAGATGTCGAGTGGGGCCAGCTTGATTATCTCGTCGTCGACCTGCCACCAGGAACGGGTGATACACAGCTCACCGTCCTCCAAACGCTACCACTAACGGGGGCTGTGATCGTCACGACACCACAGGAGGTGGCGATTGACGACGCCGTCAAGGGATTGCGCATGTTCGGCGAGCACGAAACGCCCGTCTTGGGGATCGTCGAAAACATGTCGTCGTTCCGGTGTCCCGACTGTGGCGGCAGTCACGATATCTTCGGCAGCGGCGGCGGCGAGGACTTTGCCGACGAGGAGAACCTCCCGTTCCTCGGGGCGATCCCACTCGATCCGGCGATCCGGGCCGGCGGCGACGGCGGCGAACCGATCGTCCGATCGGACGGTGAGACAGCGACCGCATTCCAATCGATGACCGAACGCGTCGCCAACAATGTCGGGATTGTTCGGCGACAACAAGCCAGCACCCACGCAAAAACCACTCCAGAACAGTAGTTACTCCACCTGCAAGGCGGTATCAATAGCGGGCTCGGTAAGTAGTGTTTTGATCGATTCGGCTTCACCACCAGCCTCAACCGTGTTTTCCATCAGAACCGTTTCGCTTGGGAACAGGTGCTCGCCGAGCACAAGACCGTGTTCCCGGGCTGTCGACCCGGTGACCGTCAGGTAGACGCCAAGGCCGGCCTCGGCGATGGCGGCTTCCTCTTCTGCGGCCTCGCTCGGATAGACAAACTCGACACCATCGGTCGCTCGTGTCCCGAGAACGGCCTCAACGAGGCGTTCGTACCGCGGCGAGATGCACAGCGGCCCCTGGTAGTCGGTGACAAACTCACGATCGAGTGTCGCCGTCTCGCCGACGACCTCGGGGGTTGCCAACAAGGTATGATACACCGTGTCGCCGAGGCCGGTGACGACGGCGACATCGGTGTCATGTGGGTTGATCCGGGCGTTAATCTCAGAGAGTGAGCCGACGCCCGCCTCTCGGAGTTCAACGACCTCTTCGAGCACCAGATCCGCGCTGTCGAAGCCGAGGGCAAACTCATGGGTTCGGAGCGACCGAAACGGCTCCTCGCGGCCGATCAGCCGGAGATCGACCCCATCGAGTGCAACGGTGAGACTATCGAACACGACCCGCCGGGGAAACCCCTCTCGGTCGTCACGCAGCAGTGTGTACTCCGGGGCATGGGGGTCACCTGTCTCGCTGTAGTCGGCCAGCCGTTCGTAGGGGCTCGCGTCGGCCGTTTTCGTGCCTTTGGTGAGGGCCTTCTCGTAGCGCAGCGTGGAGATGATACTGTCTGCGAGGGCGTCGATATCGGCTACGGCGGCGATACGTTCGAGCACCGCCTCCAGCGGCCGCCCCTTTCTGGGGACGGCAACCGGGATCGTCGCGGTCATTGACTCACTCTTATCGTCCCCAACTAAACGGATTCCGTTTTCCCGGCCACCAGGAAACGCACCCCGAAAAGGAAGTTAGCTGTCGTCGCCGCCGTCGCCAACGCCACCGAACGCCGAGCTCAGGCCCTCGCGGAACCGTTCGAGGGTTTCGATGCTCTCCTCGACATCGTCGATCCGGGCTTCGATGTCGGCGATATCGTCTTCGTCGGCGGCGGCATCCGCCATGCGTTCGACCTCGCCAAGCGTCTCTCGGAGGGAGTCGATGTCCCCACCGAGCTCTGTCTCGACCGAGTCGAGTTGGTCACCGAGATCGTCGATCTCACCTTGGGTGTCGACGACCGCATCGTCAAGCGCGGCCACCGAGTCCTCAAGGGTATCAACCGTCCCCTCGATGTCGGTGACGCTGTCGTCGACGGTGTCGACCTCAGTGGCAAGGGAGTCAACCTCGTCGATGACGGCATCGATCTCCGAGACAGCGTCGTCAAGATCGTCCTCAACCGCATCGACGGCGGCCTCGGCGTCGGTAGCCGTCGCGTGGGCTGTGTCGGCTGTCTCCGCCGCCTCGGTTGCGGTGTCGTCGGTCTCGTCGAGCCGTTCATCAAGGACAGTGATGTCGGACTCGATGTCGTCCAGGTTCCGCGCGTGGCTGTCGACTGTCTCCGAGAGGGTGGTGAGCTCATCGGTTGTCGTCTCAACCTCGGTTTCAAGCGACTCAACCGAGGCTTCGAGGGCCTCCCGATCGGCGGTGTCGGTCGCCAGTTCCTCTTCCATCGCCGTGACGGTCGCTGAGAGGTCGTCGACATCGTCGCGGAGGCCATCAAGGATGTCGTCGCTCGTCCCGCGGTCGTCGATGAACTCCTCAAGGGCGTCGGTGTAGGCGGCCAGATCCTCAACCTGAGATTGGAGGCGTTCGATCCGCACCTCCGCGCTCCGGGGCAGCCCCAACCCGAGTTCGGATTTGATCGTCGAGCGATCCTCCTCGGAGATCGTTCCCTCACGGAGTTCCGCGGCGAGGGCGGCGGCGATCCCCTCGGGGGTGTCAGTGGTCGCCGCGGTTGCTGGCTCGGTGTCGGTCGTCGCTGCAACAGGCTCGTCGTCGGTGTGAGGTTCAGAATCAGGTGTCATAGCATCCTCCTCGGCCGCATCGTCGCTGTCGGCGGTCGCTTCAGGATCGGCTACATCATCGGCCGTAGTGTCGCCGGTGCCGTCAGTGTCGGCAACGTCAGTATCGTCGGTGTCGGCAACGTCAGTATCGTCGGTGTCGGTAACGTCAATGTCGGCAGTGTCGTCGACGTCAGCGCCGATCGATTCGGTACTGTCATCGGGAGAGTCGGTATCGAGTTCGGGCTCGATATCAACATCGGTGTCCGTCCCACCGTCGTCGGGGTCGGATTCCACACCGGAATCCGGTTCCTCGTCGCTGTCGATTTCGTCGTCGATCGACCCCTCGTCGGCGGCGTCCGCATCAATCGCTGATTCGGTGTCGTCAAAGGCGACGTCGGTGTCATCCGCCTCGTCGGCACCGTCGACCGGCGGTTCGTCATCGACCTCATCGACAGCATCGTCGAATGACGACGCGTCGTCTGGTGCCGCTGAATCGGCGGGCTCCTCGTCGGCTGTCGACACTGCGTCATCGGCAGCAGATTCCGCGTCGTCGACCGCGTCCGAGTCGGGCTCCGCAGCGGCTGTTTCGTCGTCGACCGGCTCGTCGACTGCCTCATCCTCGGCGGGTGCGTCAACCTCGTCAGCTGCCTCATCCTCGGCGGGTGCATCATCCTCGTTGGTCGCGTCAGGCCCGGTTTCGGTTCCCCACTCGTCGTCCGCAGTCGCGTCGGCATCGGCGTCAGGGCCGGTTGCTGGCCCCCACTCGTCGTCGGTCTCGGTTGGATCGGCGTCAATATCGACATCATCGATCGGGTCGATATCGGGATCATCATCGGCCGCATCGTCGGCTTCTGGGTCGGCAGCGTCGTCAGCGGCTGCTGAATCGCTATCGATGGGCTCGATGTCATCGGCGGCGGCTCCATCGTCGTCGACCGCTGATGGTTCGCTTACGGTCTCGTTGATATCGGCACCGTCGTCGGTCGGAGGCTCCGCGTCGACGGGCCCATCATCAGCATCGGGCGTTGGTGTCTCATCGCTGGCGACCGTCTCATCGCTGTCGGTGCCTTCGTCATCGGCGGGATCACTTGCGGTCGCGTCTGCGGGTGGCGTTTCGGGGTCGACATCCGACTCGCTGGGATCGATGGGGCCATCAAGTGGGGTCTCGCCGGCGTCCGCGCCGGGGAGTGAGGAGCGTTCACCGGCCAGCACGTCACGGATGAGTTGACTGTTGTCTGGGCCAAGCACCCCTTCGATGTCGCTGGGATCGTCCTCGGAGGTGGCGATCTCTTTGATCGTGGGTTCGGTCAGGAACTGTTGGAGCTCCTCAGGGTCGTCAGTCCGGATGCCGTAGACGGTTTCGATCGTCTCGTTTGGGTCGAGCGTGTGCTCGAACTCGACCCGGTGGTTCTTGTAGGCCGTCCACGCGTCGCTGTGGTAGTCGGGATGGAAACCGACCCGCTCCATCGGGAAGGAACTCGGAATCTGGTCGGTTAGTCGAACATGCACCGGCACATCTGTGTTCGACGTGAGTGTAAACGCGACGGCTGGGACGGGGAACTCCTCGGCCGTGACGGTCTTCTCGACGACAACGCCGTCGTTGGACACCGTCACGAGGTCATCCGTGTCTGGCCCCTGGCTCATAAAAAGGACTATTCAACCAACGACTTAAAATGTGCGGGCTGGTGGACGGGCACACACCACCGCTGGCTGTCGACGCCCACCACCGGCAACTGCAGTATAACTGTCGTCGACTGGGGTGAGAAGGGAGCTTAGCGGTACTCCTCGACAGCAACCGTTGCGGGGTTGGCTGCCTCGCGACGCGCCCGTCGCTCGGCTGATTGCTCCATGCGGCGGCGGTAGGCGGTTTGCTGTCGCATCGCCTGGCGGCGACACCGCTCTTGTGTCATCCAGTCGCTGCGGTCTTCGTCAGTCGTCTCCGGATCCCAGAACCACACTGGGAGGTCGTAATCGGTCATCATTGTGTTGTTCTCCGTAATGTGACACAGCGTTTGTTGTGCTGATCTCGCTGTTGCTTCGGATATATGTATGTCTGCTACAGACTTAACTGTTAGTGTGTCCGTGAAAATGCGATTATATGTGTATATACGGGCGATCATCTTCTGTTACGTTGTACGAATATCTTCTATAGACCCAATCGAGAACTCACAACAGCGCAGCGGTTTTGTGGGTGATCTGCTGATGTTACAGTTCGACCCGATCGCCGATCTCGACGATCTCCAGTGTTTGGGGATACGCATAGGAAGCGGCGTGGTGGTGGAGGACGGTCGGATCGGCGGTCATCCCTTTCCACATATCCCAGTGGCTCGGGAGCAGTCGGTCGAGTTGGAGATCTGACGCCGATTTGATCGTCTCGTTTTCGGTCGCATACCACTTCGTTCGTACCGGCTCGCGGGTCTCCTTGTCAGGGATATTGCCGATCGCCCCGAAGGCGAGAATCCCGAGATCGATATCGTACTCCTCGCCAAGATCGGCGAAATTGTCGGCGGGTTTGCTGTCGCCGGCATGGAAGATCGTTCCCGACTCATGTTGGATCATGTAGCCGACCGGGTGGGTCGAATCGGCGTCCTGCGTTTCGACAACATCGATTGAGAATTCACCGATCGCAATGGTGTCACCCTCGGCGACCTCGGTGAACTGTGATTCGCTGATATCGTAGCTGTCGAGCCAATTTTCGTCGTCGAAAGCGACCGCGAGGCTGTCGTCGGGGGCATAGAAGTCTGCGCCCGTGCGTTCGAGAATGGGCCCCTGACTTGGGCCGTGCGTGTGATCGGTGTGTTCGTGTGTTGCCAACACAGCATCGGCCGCCGATTCCGGCACGTCCTCGGGATCGAACGGCACCGGAATCATCCGGATCGTCCGCGGTGGATCGCCGAGGCCGACGTAGGGATCGATCCAGATCGTTGTGCCCTCACTGCCCTTGATCACAAAGCCATTGCAGCCGAGATACCAGATGGCGACGGTCTCAGGGTCGGCGTCGGCGACGGCGGTCGGCAGCCAATCGCCCCAATCGCTGACTGTCATAGGTGGCTATCCGTGATGGGCCATTCTAAACGTTGCCGTCGCGGTCGGAGCCGGGCCAAAGCGGTTACAGCCAGTCAGCCTCGGGATCGATGTAGCCTGCTGGCTCCTCGTCGTCGAAGACTGCGAGGATATCGTGGCCGATGTGTTCGTTGAGATCCGCCAGCGACTCCTCCGAGTAGAAGGCGGTATGCGGTGTCAGGATGACATCATCGCGGTCAGCCAGCGGCGAGTCCGTCAGCGGCTCGTCTTCGAGGACATCGAGCCCGGCAGCGGCGATCTCGTCGTTTTCAAGCGCCCACACCAAGGCATCCTCTTTGACAATCGGGCCACGGCCAACATTGACGAGGACGGCGCTCTCGCTCATCTTGCGGAACGCATCACGGTCAAAGAGGTGCCGCGTCTCATCGGTCAGTGGCGCATGCACCGAGACGTGATCGGCCGTTTCGAGCAGTTCGTCAAGCGGGACTTTCTCGACGCCGTAGTCGGCCATCGCCTCGCTGTCGACGTAGGGATCAGCCGCGACGACATCGCAGTTGAAGCCGGCAAGTTTCTCGGCGGTTGCCTTGGCAAGTTGACCGAACGAGAGGAAGCCAACAGTTTCGCCGGTCAGGCGATGGATCGGCGCGCCATCTTCCCACTCCCAGCGGCCGCCTTTGACCGATCGATCGTAGACGTTGAGTCGCCGCACCGAGGCCAGCAGCAACGAGACCGCGTGTGTCGAGACCTCCTCGCGGCAGTAATCGGGGACGTTGACGACGGTGACACCGTGGTCGGCCGCCGCGGGGATATCAACGCCGTCGACGCCGACGCCTGCGCGGGCGACAATCTCTAAGTCCTCACAGGCCTCAAAAACCGCGGCAGGAACGTCGGTCTGGACGTCGACAACGAGGGCCGCGGCATCGGCGGCCACCGCAATGATATCGTCGGTCGTCTGCAGGTCAGCGACCTCGACTGTCACGTCGTCGCCGAGGACGTGACGGAGGGTTTCAGCGCGGATCATCGGATCGTCGTTGATAACAACAGTTGGCATGCCAGAGTATTTTGCCTGCAGGCATATGAAGCGTTACTTTGGTTCTCAATGCGTGGGGGCAGCTGTCGGGACTGACAAATATAACCGGCAACGGTCAAAGCGAGTAAGCCAGGATTGCAGCTATGAGACATCTAAATCTCTCGCTATTCACGCACTAGGTTTGTCTACTTATGCAAAATAATAGTTGAATAAAATAATCGAAATCCCAAGCAATGCAGTACTATTTTTATTGTTCGGGCGAAACATTGCTGTAGCATTCGCCCGGGCATGACCTTTCAACTGCAACCAGAGGTGCCCGTCTTCGTGGGGATCCTGCTGGTGACGGCGTCACTGCTGGTCTATTCGCTCCGGCAGTATCATCGACGCGGTCGGACACCCGAACTGCTCGCGTTCATCGTGTTGCTGTCTGTAATCTGTGTGTGGCAACTCAACGCGATCTTTGTGAGCGTGATAACGGTTCCTGGACTCATCTTGGCCGGCAACAACTTCGGCAACGCTGTCCTCGTGTTCGGGTTTGCCTACTCTTTTACCTGGTTTGCGTTGGCATATACCGAGCAGACACGCTGGATAAACCGGTGGACGGCTGGCTTCGCGCTGGCGACGATCGCTGCAACTAGTGTGACGATCGTACTCAACCCGGAGTTCATGCTCAAAGCGAATGGACTGATGACACAGGACCGGTGACGATTGCCGGACTCACCTTCCCGGAGTGGGTCACGCTTGATCTCACACTCACCCCTGCATTTCGCCTCTTTCAGCTCTATATCTATGCGGTACTGCTCCTGGGTGGTGGGATTATCGCCCGCTATCTCGTAGCAAATCGCGGTGACATCTACACCGGACAGGCTGCCGCATTGTGTCTTGGTGCCGGCGCGCCGCCAGTAGCGAGCACAGCGCTCTTTCTTCGGATACTTCCTCCGGAGTGGAATCCATCACATGTCGCCTTCGGTGTGACCGCCGTCGCATTCGCGGTCGCAATCTTTCGGTATCGACTGCTCGAAGTCGCCCCCATCGGGCGGAAACAGCTTGTCGAACAACTGGCTGATCCAGTGGTCATGCTTGACGACCACCAGCGCGTCGTCGACTGCAACCCCGCGGCGCGCAGGTTAGTCGACGCCCCAGCGGGGTGGCGTGGGATGCCCGCAACTGAATTTTTTGCGCCGTTTCCCGATCCCGTCGACTGGTTTACCACAGGGGAGGCAGGCGAGACAACGCTCGCGGAAGCCGGGACAGAACGAACATTTACCGTCGACAGTGTGCCGATCGAAAACCGAACCGACACGCAGGCGGGACAGTTGATACGACTCCACGAGATCACCGAGCGCAAAGCGCGTGAGCAACAGCTCCGCGACCAAAACGAGCATCTCGACGAGTTCGCCAGCATCGTCTCCCATGACCTCCGGAGCCCACTCAACGTGGCGAAAGGCCGACTCAAGATCGCTGGCTGGGAGTCCGACAGCGAGGAGATCGAGGACGCGCAGGCGGCGTTGACACGGATGGAGTCGATGATCGATGACCTGCTCACGATGGCCCGCACGAGTCAGACGATCGACGCAACCGAGCCGGTCGGCCTTGCGGCGGCGGCCCGGACAGCGTGGACGTACAGCGATGTTGATGAGTGCACACTGCAGGCGTCAGTTCCAGAAAATGTCAAGATTGCAGCCGATCGTGAACGATTGTTACAGGTCTTCGAGAATCTCTATGGAAACGCCGCCGAGCATAATGAGACACCGGTCACGGTGCGTGTTGGCGTGCTTGGCGATGGCGAGTTGGCCACCGATGCCGGGCAGCGATCCGGGTTTTACGTGGCCGATGATGGCACCGGGATCGACGCGACCGACCACGACGACGTGTTCGAAAGCGGGTACACCGCTGCGAGCGGTGGCACCGGCTTCGGGCTGGCGATCGTACAGGATATCGTCGCCGCGCACAACTGGGAGATCACCGTGACCGACAGCAGCGACGGTGGGGCCCGATTCGAGAT
The DNA here is from genome assembly GCF_042662885.1 of Halonotius sp. GCM10025705. Lineage (NCBI taxonomy): Archaea > Methanobacteriati > Methanobacteriota > Halobacteria > Halobacteriales > Haloferacaceae > Halonotius > Halonotius sp. GCM10025705. The sequence goes on from NZ_JBHSZD010000001.1 coordinate 1,101,118, forward strand.
CACCGGGGTACGCCCTGCTGCTGACGACGAAGCGCAAAGCGAGAGCGAATTAGCGCAGGACTAATCGGTCGCTGACGACCGCCGACCGCCTCACCACGTGCCGTGGAACGTGTCGAATTCGAGTTCGTCAAGCGGTTTGTTGCCCATCGCGATCTCGTACTCGCCGGGGGTCACCATCGGCTTGTGGAACTGCGGGCCGTCGTCGGTTGTGATCCGCGGACAGCCGGTGTTGACGAAGGCATCCATATCAAAATTCAGTAGGCGATCAGGCGTGACCTCATCCATCGTAATGAGGTAGGCATCATCGTTGTTGTCGAGGATTTCCTCGGCTTTCTCCCACCGGCCTTGGCCGATCTTGGTACAGAAGATGACACCCCACTTCTCGGCGTCCATCGCCTTGTGAACGGTCGCATACCGTTCTTTGAGGAACTGGTCGGGGTCGGCGATGGTCACGACATTGTTGACGGGATCGGCGATGACAATGTGTTTGTCCTGGTGTTCCATCGCCAGCCCCATTGGGTGGAACTTCCCGCCGCCGACGTAGAGCACGTTGTCGGCATCGATATCGGCGGAGGCGTAGTTGCAGCCAAGCACTTGGCCCTCGTAGGTTAGGCGGTCGTCGCCCTTGCGGGTATGCACCTCGTAGCCACGCTCTTCCAGCCACTCAACCATCTCGCCGAAGCGGTTCATGTGTTGGGCGGTCGTCACCAGCCCGACCGCAGGGTCGTCATCGGGATCAGGGATCTCCGCGAGGGAGTCCTCAAGGATCGGGAAGGGGTCGACGTTAGAGAACAGCGGCACGTAGATGATCTGGTCGGACTCCTTCATCGGGGAGTGCCCAAAGTGGACGAATACGTCGGTTCGGCGCATCAGATAGGTATCGAGATCACAGGCACCATAGCACGGTTGCCCGGAGAGGAGAATCGTCACGTCGTCGTCAACGACTTCCCGGAGATCGTCAGCGACGGCGGGGCCCCGGCGCTTGAGGCCTTCAGGGAACTGAAGGCCGACCTTCTCAGCATCGCGTTCCTCGATCTCGTCGACGATGCGTTCGAGTTCGTAATCCCACTCGCGGTCGTGGCGGAGATCCATCCCCGTGTTTCGGAGGTCACCCTCGGAGTAGCTGTCGTCGCTGGCGTCGTGGCTCATTACACCCTCATATCTGTCGAAGCCGTATAACCACGGCGTTATCGCCACACTGTCACGATCGATCAACCAGCACTACTCAACCGAAACGGAGGGCCGCGTCAGTCGTCAGCGGGAACCGTTGGGGCGGCCGGTTCAGCGTCGTCGATAGCCGCCTCGAGATCGGGGGAGCCTGTCCATGACAGGCCGCCCTCGTAGTGGAAGACGTCGTGGTCACGGGTCGGATCGACGACCGTCAGCGAGAGCCACCCGTTGTCCAACAGGGTCGTGAGTTCCGCGTGGTCGGCAAGGATCTCGGTAACGCTGTCAACGGGCGCGTGAACCACCGTCGAGAGACGCAACGGCTGGTGGTATGGATCATCAGGCCCCGCAGCCACCGACTGCAGCGGGAGGCCGGTCAGCAGGTCGCCGCCGTTGCCCTGATAGACGCCGACGTTGCCGACGGGGTTGTGGGTGATCTTCGAGCCGCTGCCGTAGACGCCAGAGTCGACCGTCGAGAAGTAATACTGGTTGTTGATCCACTGGGTGACGACCATCGGCCCCGTGAGGATCGCTTCGAGGGCGTCGCCATCGGGGTCGGTTGTGTGGTCGTAGGAGTGGAGAAACGCACGCCCGTCGAGGTCGACATCCTCCGTGAGTTCACGCGGCCCGATAACGAAGGCGGCGTTGCCGGCCAGCCCCCACTCAGGGCGGGTCTCCGCCCAGTCGGCTGCGCGGCGTTCGGTCTCGTCGATACCGTTTGTGGCCGCTGCGCCCATCGCGTCGGTGCGTTCGGCGGTCGCGGTTTCGCGAGCGGTGGCGAGGTCAGCGCGGAGGTGCTCGATATCGTCGGCGTGGGTTGCAGGCACGTCGCTGTCGAAGAGGTCGATCTCGTCGGTCGTCGTGTTGTGTTCGCCGGCGACGAAGACGGTATCCTCGGGGATCGCATGGCCCTGATCGCGGAGTTCGTCGTGTACCGCCTCGTCGTTGCAGATCGCCGCCAGCACGCGGGCGTTCGGCCCGCCGGGGTTGCCGGCACACGCCCCACAGTCGAGACTCGAATCATATGGGTTGTTTTCGGTCTCGCTGGCGTGGCCAACGAAGGCGACCACACGGCTGAACGTCTCGATGCCCATCAACTCGAAAGCCGTCGCGGCGTACTCGACTTTTTCGTCTGTCGTCAGCCCGACCGGGAGGTCGCCGGCGTAGGTGTGTTGGTGGTGCACCATCGGCTCACAGAACTCGTGGCTGTCGGGTTCGGCGCCGGCGACGGCATCAAAGAGGTCGTGGACGCGGCCGGGGACGAGCGTCCGCGCCGCCAAGGCGAGCCCATAGCCGCTGCCGGCGCTCTCGACGAACCCGTAGGCACTCGCCGCGTTCGCTTGGAGTGTGTCGATGACCTCGCGGGTGGCGTCACGAACGCCCGCCAGGCGGTCGTGGCTTGCCTGGGTCTCGTCGTCGGTCGGCAGTTCCGTGATACGGTGTTGTGGGTCGAGGATCGGTGGACAGGCCTCGACCGACACGTCAGATTCGTAGCCGTTGTATTCGATGGGAACCCCGAAAAAGCCCGCGTAGCCGAACGTTTCGTACGCACCGGTGGCTTCGATGTGGCGGCGGATCACCGCAGAGCGCGTGTCGATACAGAAGGTCAGTTGGGCGTCCGGGCGGCTCGATGCTCCGCCTTCGGTGTCGACGATCGCCTCGCTCTCGGCGGCGACAGTGTCGACTACCTCCTCGCGGTAGGTTGCCTCCCACGCGCTCAGGAACGCCTCGCTGAGTTCATCGACGGTGTCGACCTCCGTGGCTTCGCCGTCTGTTTCGGGGGAGAGGTCGACACCGAAGGCATCCAGCAGCGACAATCTCACAGCGAGGTAGCCGTCGAGCGTGATCGGGTACGCTGAGTGCCACTCGCCGCCATCGTCGACGCGCTGTTTGATGAAGCCCGTCCAGCCCGGTAGGGCGGCCAGCTGTTCCTCGAAGATCGCTTCCCACTGGTGTTCCGGATACGACTGGATGACGGCGTCGATCGCTGCTGTCGGTGAGTCTGGCAGGTCAGCAACGATACCGGAGTTGGGGATTTCGCCGTCGTGAGCCGCCAACGCACGGAACGCGCTGTAAAAGCCGTCCTCACGATTTGGCATCGACCAGTGGGCTCGACCCTCATCGAGGAAGACCGGCAACCACTTTGTCAGGATGGCATCGACGCGCTCGCTGTCGCTGTCGCCGGCATCGTCGTCGATGCCGCTGTCGTCGGCGTCGGCCATCCGATCGAGCAGCGTCTCAGGAGCGGCATCGTAGCCGCGGTCGGCGAGCTCCGATTCGAGGAGTTCGGGATCGATCTGCCCTCGTGTGAGTGCCTGCTTGAACGTGTCCGCGCTGGGGTAGCCGCGCCCACCGAGCAGGTCGGTCGCCTGTGAGACGGCGTGCTCGAAGGGTTGGTCTTCGAACCCCGAAAGCGGGTTGGCCGTCACGAACGAGTGGATCGGCCAGACGGAGCCGACTGTGGTTGCTGCGCTGTCGATACTGTCGTCGATTGTGGATTCAGTACTCATTGTAGTCCTCCGTGGTCGTCAGCAGCGTGTCAGATGTCGGTTGGCCCAAATTCAGCAGTGCAACGTAGAGACGCCCACTCCCCTCGTGAACTCCGGTCTCGATGGCGAGATAGACGCCGACGAAAACAGCGGCGATGACGCCATGCAACAGCGTTAGCTCCGTCGAGGCCGTCACGACCGGGAGGTCAGCCAGCAGGAACGAGACCGCCTCGTAGACGATGGCGTAGATCGTAATCGCCGGGAAGAAGACCAGCGGAACAGCCCCGTAGCGGAACGTCGCCGGCAACGAGGTGTGTTGAACCGCGCTGCGGGCGGCGTGTAGCGTGGCGAAGGTGACGAAGAACGTCAACAGCAGCCCGCCGTTGATAATCGTTCCCTTGCCGGTCAACACGGCAAAGAGTGCGCCGCCGAGAATCCCGGTGACAAGCGTCACGACAACGCTGCCGATACCGTTGAAGCCAACCGTGTGATCGCTCACCGCCGCCGGGCTCGTGTGTTCGACCTCACCCCCGAGGAGAGGAACTGGTAGGCTTTGTAGAAGCCATGCAGGATGAGGTGGGTGATCGCCGCGCCGAAGAAGCCCAGCCCGGCCTGCATGATCATAAAGCCCATCTGACCGACCGTCGAGCAGCCGAGTTGGCCCTTGATATCCGACTGCACGGATTTGAGGAGCTTCCCGCCGAGCGCGCTGATCGCGCCAACGGCGACAATAGCGAGCATCACGGTTGGCTCGACGGTGACGACCGGTGCGAACCGCGCCAGCAGGACGCCGCCGGCGTTGACAAAGCCAGCGTGCATCAGCGCGGAGGCCGGCGTCGGCGCGGTCATCGACGAGAGGATCCACGTGTGGAACGGCAGCAGTGCCGACTGAATCATCGCCGCGACGACGAGCCCGCCCGCGGCGAGGACGGTGGTCGTCGTCGACAGGCCGCCGACGGCGTCAAGCAGCCCGGTAATGGTGGTCGCGCCCGTCGCCGACCACAGCAGTGTGAGGCTGGCGGCGACTAACGCAGCCCCCGACGAAGTATCGACGGGCGGTGCGGGCTGCGGCCTGTGCCTGCGGCCAGCCGTCGACGTGGCCGATCAACTCAGCCATGAGCAGGCCCATCGCCAGCCACGCTGCCGCGAACAACGCGATATGGTCGGCGGCGACGACGACCATCACGACCAGCGTGAACGCAAAGACCTGCGTGATGAACCGGGTCTTGTCGGGGTTGCCGGCCAGATACCGACGTGAGTAGCTGTGGACGATCCCGCTGAAGAAGGCAACAACCGTCCACATGACGACCGTTAGCCCGTCGATGGCGACGAGCCCCTCGACCGCCCACAGGGGGTCGGATCGGACGAAGACAGCCGCAACGGCGAGCGTGCCGAGCCACATCGCCCACACGAACCGGGTGAGGGCCGCTGGCACACGCGAGGACGCACCATTCGGTTCGGGAAGCGATCCGACTGATCTGCGCTGGGTTCCGTCTGTCATGGGTTGAGTCGAGCAACCGATCCGCCAGGACGACCGCGCCTGACGAACACTGGTCGCATTCGCTCCGTTGTAGAACAAAATGTGCAATAAATCTGTTTATTTGATCAGATTGTTCTCCAAAACAAAATTATAGAACATTATGGTTTCGGCTGGGCGTAAATCGGCGGGGCTCACTGTCGACGCCGACGAACTACCGGGTCGACGCCAGCGATAGCTGGCAGCCGACCGATAGCTGAGCATCATCGGGGAGTCGCGCACGGAGGGCTGTCGGCTCGGCCGCGTCGTCGAGAGCCACTAAATACTGTTTGCCAGGAAACGAGCCGTAGACGCCGGCCTCATCGGCGACGACGCCGGCGACGGTCATCGCGGGGAACTGCGAGCGCAGAAAGGCGACGTTGCGAACAACGTTGTACTCGGCGAGTCGCTCCCGGGCCTGTCTGGGGGAGTCCTCGGGCCCAACAACGCCTGCTGCAGTCGCCTCATCGATCATCGTTGCCAGCGGCGCGAGCGTCGCCTGGATACCGGCCGCCGCGGACGCCGTCGCGCCGTGCGCGTGATCGTACGCATCAGCCACCACGTCGCAGTCAGTGTGGCCAACGACGACGATCGCCGCAACCGGCCGGTCGGCGATGAGCCGGCGAATCGACGCCGAGAGCACCCGTTCGCCGTTCTGTTGGGCCCACGTTCGGGGGCCAAGCGTCGTCACGCCGACGTGGTCGGACGGGGACTCGGTCAGCCATGCTGGATCGTGATCGCAGTCGGCGAGCGTACAGGAAACAGAGAGGACGGTCGACCCGGTCGCTGCGCGGTCGTTCCCACGAGTCGGCTCAACATCTAACGCCGAGACTAACGTCGCGAGGTCGTCGTCAGCCATGCTGGCCTCCACGCATCCGACAGAGTCTCTCCACAGATCGCCGAAATCCCATCTTGAATACCAATCTGTTCGTATTTGATATAAAATTTACCAGCCTGTTCGTTCGCCGATGGTGGAAACACATATCGGGGCTGAACTGGTGGACTGAGGTATGCAACAGTTTGAGGGGACGATTCTCGCCGAGGACTCCTTTGCACCGGTTCGTGGCCGGGTCGTCGTCGACGACGGGCAGATTACGGCCGTCGAGGAGACGGCCACGGACTCGACCGATATCGTCCTGCCGGCATTCGTCAACGCCCACACCCACATCGGTGACTCGGTGGCCAAAGAAGCCGGTGTCGGCCTCTCGTTAGACGAGGCGGTCGCGCCACCGGACAGCGAGAAACACCGCCGGCTGGCCGCCGCCAGCCGTGATGAACTCATCACGGCGATGCGCCGCACCCTCCGATTCATGGCAGACACGGGGACTGCGGCACATCTCGATTTCCGGGAGTCAGGTGAGGCGGGCACCGAGGCCCTCCGAACAGCTGCCAGCGAAACAGCAACCGACGCGGTCATTTTCGGCAGCGGCCCGGCGTCAGTCCTCGAACTCGCCGATGGTTACGGGGCCAGCGGCGCAAACGACGACGAGTTTACCGACGAGCGTGCGGCCGCCCGCGAGGCGAACAAACCGTTCGCCATCCACGCCGGCGAGCCCGATGCAACCGACATCCACCCCGCCTTAGACTACGAGCCGGAGCTACTGGTTCACATGGTGCATGCCGAATCCGGGCATCTCGAGCGGGTGGCCGAGCAAGCGATCCCGATTGCGGTCTGTCCACGCGCAAACGCCGTCCTCGGCGTCGGGCGACCACCGATCCGTGAGTTGCTTGCTCACACAACTGTCGCGCTTGGGACAGATAATGTCATGCTCAACCCGCCGTCGATGTTCCGCGAGATGGCGTTTACGGCGAAAACCTACGATGTGACCGACCGTGAAGTCTTGCGGATGGCGACGCGGGCCGGGGCGGAGATTGCCGATCTCAACTGCGGGGTGATCGAGCCCGGGCGGCGGGCGGCACTGCTCGTCCTTGATGGCGATTCCGACAATCTCTCGGGAACGGGCAATCCGATCTCGGCTGTTGTTCGTCGGGCGACCGGACTGGATATCAAACAGGTTGTTGCCTGATCATGCAAGCCGCAGACACGGCGAAGCGGCTACGTCGAGTCGAACTCGCTGAACGGTGTCGTCTTGTGGCTCCGAACCAGTACCTCGTCGGCGACGGTCAGGCCCATATCGAGGAGTTCCTGGGCGACCGGCGTGATATCGCTATCAGATTCGCCGACTGCGGTGACAAGCAGATTCTCCTCACCGGTGACCAACTCCTGAACCGAGATGACGCCGTCGATGGCCAGGATATCGGGGATCAGGTCGCCGCGATCGGCGATCGATGCCGTACAGTACAGCAACATACGAAGGGGATACCCCGATTGCTCGTAGTCGACATCCGCACTGTAGCCTTTGATCACACCGTCGGCTTCGAGGTGTTGGATGCGCTTGCGAACCGTGCTGTCGGCGGTGCCGGTTCGCTCAGCGATGTCAGCCGACGAGAGATTGCGGGCGTCCGCCTGTAACGCATGGAGAATCGCTTGGTCAACCGCGTCGATGGACGTATCGCTCATGGGTAGTGATGAATCAGTATCCGCAAATAACTTCGCCCCAAGTAGCCGGCGGCATCGGCATTGGCCGCAGATCGGTGGCATCGATGTTACTCCCGTATTAATGTGGGTCGCCCGGCTATAGCGACCATGAGCGATCTGCCACTCGAACACGTTCACGTCGCCCCAGAGAACCCACACGAGGAGCCGGCCCCTGCCGTCATCGTTCTTCACGGCCGCGGTGCCAACGAGGAGGATCTGTTGCCGGTCGCCCGATCGCTCCCGGACAGGCTTCATATCGTGAGCCTGCAGGCCCCGAATCGCCTGCAGGGCGGCTACACATGGTACGACCTCAACCTCTCCGGCGGGGGCTCCATCAGAGTCAACCCGACGCGGTAGACTTCAAGCGCAGCCGAGAGCTAATTATCGAGAGCATCGATGCCGCCGTCGAGGCCTACGGGATCGACGACGACCACATCGGTCTGTTTGGGTTCAGCCAGGGGGCGATCACCAGCCTCTCGCTGCTGCTCGATGCCCCAGACCGGTATGCGTGGGTTGTCGCGTTGCATGGCTACCTGCCGGACTCCCACGGCGATGTCGACCCCGACGGGATCGCTGACAAACCGGTGTTGCTCGCGGCTGGCGACGCCGACGAGATCATTCCTGCTGCCCGCACAGAGGCCGCTGCCGATCGATTTGAGACGCTCGGTGCGGCCGTCGAATACGCGAGCTACGCCGGCGGCCACGGGATCGGCCCCGCCGAACACGAGGCCGTCGTCGAGTTCGTCACCGAGCAGGTGGCGTAAGGCGGCAGGGCACGCCGCGTGCACAATCGGGGGAGGCATATTTCAACTCGGCGCAACTGCCGACTGTGGCGAATCCTCACGCGCCGACGACGACAGCGAGATCGACCGCCAGCACCGCAACTATCTCGCTTCGGAGCCATCGATGATCGCTGGCTTCTCGCCGTCGTTGCTGGTGATCCTCGTGGTTGTGTTGTTGGTCTCCGGAGCGGTCAACGGCTTAGCCGGCTTTGGGTTTGCGCTCGTCGGCACGATGGCGTTGGCGACGGTGATCGAGCCCGCAACCGCTGTCGTGCTTATGATTATCCCGATCCTGTCGGCGAACGCTACGCTCGTTAGCGAACTCTCAGCCCCAGAGCTGACCCGTTGTAGCCGGCGGTTTTGGCCGCTGATGCTCGCAGCCCTTGTGGGAACGATCATCGGGATGGCTGTTATCGACCGCCTGCCGGGCGCGCCAGTCCGGGTCGGGTTGGGCCTCATCACGCTGGCGTTCGTGGGCTCCCGGCAGTCGACGCTGCCGCTGCCCTCGCTTGGCGGCGACAGCGGTATCGACCGCGGGGGACGGTCGTCATGCTCGTAGTCGGCGGCGGCTCGGGGCTGTTGTTCGGCGCGACCAACGTCGGCGTCCAGCTCGTTGCCTACCTCCGCTCGTTTGACCTCTCGCATGGCCTCTTTGTCAGCGTCGTCGCGATGGTGTTTCTTGGGATCAACGGGGTGCGTGTCGCCGCGGCCGGGGCCTTGGGATTGTATCCGTCGTCGGCGGTCGTCGCGCTCTCGGTGGCGGCGGTCGTCCCCTCGGTGCTCGGCGTTGCGGTCGGTCGACGGCTCCGCCGCCGGGTGGCCAGCCGCCATCGCGCGATCGCAGTGCTGGGTTTGCTTACGGTCATCGGGGGTCGGCTTGTGCTCGGTGGGCTCGGGATTGCCTGACGTGCTGGGTTCGGTGATGTGGTCTCCGGGGCCACCCGTCCGGCACATTGAAGCGAATTGATCACCAACGTCATCTATGAGCGTTGAAACCGCGTCACTGGAAGACCTGGGTCGAGAACTCGGCGAGAAAATCGCAGACTGTCCAGAACATACGGCGTTCCGCGAGGCCAGCGAGGCTGTCGAAAACGACGCCGAAACCCAGGAGGCGATCAAGGAGTTTGAGGAGCTACGCCACCAGTTCATGCTCGATCGAGAGGCCGGAACCGCCGACCGCGAATCGATGCGTGAGGTGCAAGACGCCCAAGAAGAGCTCCACAGCATGCCGCTGATGGAAGACTACCTTGAGGCCCAAGAGGAACTCCAAGCCAAACTCGAAGCGGTCAACAAGGCGATCTCCGAACCGCTGGCAGTTGATTTCGGCGGCGAGGCCGGCGGCTGCTGTCAGGACTGAGGCCTCAGTACCAGATAGCTAGTCGTCAACGTACGGTTTTTCGATCTGTTGGTCGCCACCGATCCGCGCCGTGAGCCACCGGGTTACCAGATCAAACACCGCCACAACAGGCCCCAACAGTCGCTCAATGGCGGCGATCGGTCGGGCGACCCGACGGCTCCACGATCCGGCGTGGCCGAGCCCGTAGGATTTTGGCATGATCTCGCCGAACACAAGCACGACGACGCTCACAAGAAGTGTCGCCACTACGACGGTGGCTCCGGGCGGGACGAACCGAGCGACCAACAGCGTGACAATACTCGTGATCGCGATGTTGACGAGATTGTTGCCGACCAACAGCGTGACGAGAAGGCGATGGGGATCCTCGCGCAACCGCTGGAGGGTCTGGCTGTCACGGGCACCATCGCCGGCAGCCGAATCGATCCACTCGTCGGACAACGAGAAGATCGCCGATTCACTACTGGAGAAAAACGCGCTGAGGCCCACCAACACACCAACAGCGAGAAGCGACGGCACGAGCAGCGTGAAGCGTTGCATGTGACCTCGGTTGGGCGGCAGGTATTTCAATTCGGTCGCCAAGAGCGTTGATTGGGCGGTTTGTCAACCGCAAACCGATCGTCGTAGATGGGGGAGACTATCAGCTCGAACTGACTCCCAGGGTGGTGTGCCAGTAGGGGTTTGTGTCGACACACGCTGTGCAACTGAACACAGCATCCGGTAATGTGCTCAGCATCCGGCAATGTGCTTATATCCTGACCGATCGTTAGTATTGTATGCAGAATTTCTATTCACGAACGCCACCGGTGGTTACAGGGATCGTTGGCAGGGCCTCACTGCTCGGCACAAAGTGGCATCCCACCAGTGCATGCTGTGTAGACGACAATGGAAAACGAGTCAGTGACAATGTCGGGCAGCGATGCAATGAGATCGAAGCGGTCGACTCGAGAGCAGTCGCCGGGAGCCGGATTGCGGGTGCCCGATGAGCACTGAATCAGCGGTTCACTCACTGGAAGGCTGCAACGCCGAGAGCGTTCTCCAGCGGGTTGATGAGGCCATCTGCGCACTTGATGACAACTGGCAACTCACCTTTGTCAACGACCAGGCGGCAGCGATGTTGGAACAGTCACCTGACGAACTACTGGGGGCCGAAATCTGGACAGCGGTGCCAGGGATTGATGAAACAACTGTCGGCACCGAGCTCGAAGAAGCGGTAGCCACCCAGACACCCACCCGTTTCGAACGCTACAGCGATGATCTCGATCGGTGGTTCAAAATCAGGATCTATCCCGACGACGACGGGGCCACAGCGTTCTTTTACGACATCACCGATGAGCGCGGCGAGCGACTCGATCAACACCGACAGCGTCGGCTGTTCGAAACGGTATTCGAGGAGACAGAAGACGCGTTGATCGTTGCCGACGCCGACCGTCGGATCACCGATTTCAACGCCGCAGCCGAACAGCTCTTTGGCTACGCGGCCAGCGACGTACTCGGCGAAACGACTCGACTGCTCTATGCCAACGACGAGGCCTACGACCAACAGGGCGACGAGCGGTTCAACGAACACGCCGCGGTGAACGAGGAGACGTATATCGTCGAATACGAGCGGGCCGATGGCACGACGTTCATGGGTGAAACACTTGGGACACCCCTCAAAGGCCCGAACGGCGAAACGCTGGCATTCCTTGGCTCGGTGCGGGACGCCAGCGCACGGATCGAGTACGAACAAACGCTGGAATCGCACACCGACACCCTCCAGCGATTTCACGAGATCTCGACCGACGATGAGCGATCAGTCGACGAGCGGATCGATGCAGTGCTGGAACTGGGCTGTGACCATCTCGGGCTCGATATCGGGATTCTCTCGGCGATCGACGACACCGAGTACACCGTTGAGCAGGTCAAAGCCACAGACGACAGCATACAGCCGGGCGAGCAGTTTGCTCTCAGTGAGACGTTTTGTGATCGCGTCGTCGACACCGAGGCACTCATCGCCGTGGCCGACGCCAGCAACAGCGATCTGGCCGACCATCCAGCCTACGAGAAACACGGGCTTAGATCGTATATCGGGACGGCGGTGATCGTCGACGGCGAGCGGTACGGCACGCTGAACTTTTCGCAGGCAACCCCACGCGAACAACCGTTTACCGAGAGCGAACGGACGCTTGTGCGCCTCTTCGCCCAATGGGTCGGCAAGGAACTGAGCCGACAGCAAAACAAACAGCGAGCGACCGCAAACCGGGATCGACTCCGGCAGATCATCGATCTGTTGCCACAGTTGGTGTTCGCCAAGGATCGAAACAACGAGTATATTCTGGCCAACCAAGCGATTGCCGACGCCTACGGGACGACCGTCGAGGATGTCGAAGGCTCGACCGACGCCGATTTCGTCTCCTCGGAGGCCGAAGCCGAACAGTTCAGACAGGACGACCTCGCCGTGATGGACTCCGGTGAGCCGAAACACATCCCGGAGGAGCCACTGACGAAAGCAGACGGCGAAACGGTGATGCTCCAGACGATCAAGATCCCGTACGAACCGGTCGACCACGACACAGAGGCAGTCTTGGGTGTCGCAACCGATATCACCGAGATGACCGAACAGCGGCGGGCACTCGAAGAGACCTCACAGCGGCTCACTGTGGCCTTAGAGGCAACAAACGCGGGTGTCTGGGAACTAAACCTCGAAACGAATGAGGTCATCTGGACGGAGTCGATGGAACAACTGTTCGGCCTCGACCCCGGCACATCCGAGGGCACCTACGAGGAGTTCTTGGAGCTTGTCCATCCGGACGATGTCCCGGCGGTAGAGGCGTCACTCAAGGAAGCAACCGAGAACGGTGACTCCCTCCAGGTGGAGTACCGAGTCGAGCAAGACGATGGAACAGAGCTGTGGATCGAGGCGCGGGCCGAACTACACGCGGGGCCAAACACCCCACGACGACTGGTCGGGATCGCCACCGATGTGACCGAGCGCAAACAGCGGGACGCCGAGATCGAACTCCAGTCGGCGGCGATGGAGGTTGCGATGGACGGGATCGCCATCCTCGATGGCGATGAGTATGTCTACATGAATCAGGCGCACGCTGATGTCTTCGACTACGAGCCCGAGGAACTGCTCGGCGAGGAGTGGCGTACCCTCTACGACGACGACGAGATCGAACGACTCGAAGCAAAGGTGTTTCCGGAGCTCGCCGACACCGGCTCGTGGCGTGGGGAAACAGTTGGCCGCAAACGGGATGGAACCACGGTCACACAGGATCTCGGCCTCGCGCTACTCGACAGCGGCGAGTTGATCTGTACGAACCGAGACATAACCGCCCAAAAACAACGGGAAGCAGAACTCCGCCAGCAGCGAAGCCGGCTACGAGCCCTGTTCGACAACTCACCGGACAGCATCGTAATCCACACCGCCGACGGCACCGTGATCGATGTCAACCAAACCATGGCCGACTCGCTGGGCTACGACCGGGAAACGCTGAGTTCGATGAATGTCGCCGAGTTCGAAGCCGAGATCGAGCAGTCGGAACTCGCCGACATCTGGGGGAGATGGCGATGAACGACACCCTGAAAGTCGAAGGCAACCACCGCCGAGCAGACGGCGAGACGTACCCGGTTGAAGTCTGGGTGAACAAGATCGCCGTCGACGGCAACGCCCGATACATCGCTGTGGCTCGGGATATCACCGAGCGAAAACAGCGGGAAACGGAACTCAAACGAAGCCGGGAGTTCATCGAGCAGGCCCAAGAGAGTGCGTCCATCGGCGGGTGGGAAGTCGACCTTACGACGGACTCACTCCGCTGGACTGACGAGGTCTACCGGATTCACGACCTCCCGACCGACACCGACATAGACCTCAGTGACGGCATCGAATTTTACCACCCGGATGACAGACCACAGATCGAAGCGGCCTTTGATCGACTCATCAGCGACGGTGAGTCGTACGATCTCGAACTTCGGCTCATCACCGCGGCCGACCGGACGCGGTGGGTTCGGGCAGTCGGCGATCCACAGTTCGATGAGGCGGGAAATATCACCGGAGCGTTGGGCATCTTCCAGGATATCACCGACCGCAAGGAACGCGATGAGGAACTCCGGGAAGTAAAAGAACGGCTCGATCTGGCCGTTGAGGGCGCGAACCTCGGCGTCTGGGACTGGGATATGGAAACAGACGCGGTCACGTTCAACGAGCAGTGGGCATCGATACTCGGGTTCTCGCTGGATGAACTCGAACCACGGCTTGAAACGTGGGAAAACCGCGTCCATCCCGCCGATATGCCGGACGTTGAGGCGGCCCTGAACGCCCATATCGACGGCGACGCCGACCTGTATGACTGCGAACACCGGATGCAGACCAAAGCCGGCGACTACCGGTGGATCAGGGATGTCGGGAAGGTCGTCGACCGCGATGACGACGGGACACCAACGCGGGCAGTCGGTATTCACCTCGATATCACCGAGGAGAAGGAATCGAAGCTCCAACTTGAAGAGGAGCGAGACATGTTCGCCGAGGGGCCAGCCGTCGTGTTCAAATGGGAGAACGCCGATGGGTGGCCGGTCGAATACGTCTCGAAGAACGTCGCTGAGACGTTTGGCTACACCCCCGAACAGTTCCGATCCGGGGAAATTCCGTATGCCGACCTGATCCACGACGACGATCTCGATCGCGTCATGGATGAGGTCGCCGAGGCCAAGGACAACGCCGTCGACCGATTCAGACACGACCCATACCGGATGGTGACGGCCGACGGGGAGATTCGGTGGGTGACAGATAATACCAAGATTATTCGGACTGACGGGGAGATCACCCACTACCTCGGCTACCTGATCGATGTGACCGAACAGAAACGACTTGAACGGTCACTACGGGAGAGCGAACAGTCGGTTCGTGAACTCACCACCATCGCCGCCGATACCGACCGCGAGTTTGACGAAAAGCTTGATGCCCTCCTCACGCTCGGTACCGAACGACTCGGACTCCCGTTCGGCTTTTTGAACCGCATCGACGACGGCACACAACACGTCGTGCAGGCTGTTGGCGATCATCCCGAGCTTCAGACTGGTGCCTCAGCCCCGAAATCAGACACCTACTGTCGAAAAACGATCACCCAATCTGAGCCACTCGATGTGCAGGATGCGGTTGCTGAGGGGTGGGGTAATGATCCGGCATACGAACGATATGCCCTCGGCTGTTATATCGGCGGCACCGTCACTGTTGACGGCGACCAGTACGGCACACTCTGTTTCGCCGACCAACAGCGGCGTGATCACGAGTTCACCGACGCAGAGCGCGCGTTTGTGGAACTCCTTGTCCAGTGGATTAGCCACGAGCTTGCCACCCAAACCGTCGAACGGAAACTACGAGATATCAATGACACAGCCAAACAGCTCATGACCGTTCCTGATCGGTCACAGATCGCGTCAATCGCGGTTGAGAGCGCCACAGAACTGTTGCATACGCCGTTGACAGGAATCTGGTGGTACGACGACGACCGCGAAGCCCTTGTTCCGGCAGGGATGGCTGAGTCGGCGACAGAGTACATCGACGAACAGCCAGTCTTCGAGGATGACACAGCTCTCGCCTGGCGGGTCTTCGAATCCGGCGAGTTCCAAGCCTATGATGATCTGAGTGCGGTCGATGCGTTACACAACAATGAAACGATGCTCGAATCCGAGGCGATCGTGCCACTCGGCGATCACGGGGTGATAAGTGCGGGCGCAGTGAAGCCGCAGGCATTCTCCGAGGCGGATCTGAACCTCTTTGAGGTGTTGTCCTCGACTGTCGAGGCCGCCCTCACCCGAGCCGAACGGGAGACAGTGCTCCGCGAAACCCAAGCCGAGCTCAAACGATCCAACGAGGAACTCGAACAGTTCGCGTACGCGGCCTCACACGACCTTCAGGAACCACTCCGCACAGTATCAAGCTATCTGACGCTGCTAGAGCGCCGATACGGCGAGGAACTTGATGGGGACGCCAGCGAGTTCATCGAGTTTGCCGTCGATGGGGCCGATCGCATGCGAAAGATGATCCAAGCGCTGTTGGCCTACTCACGGGTTGACACCCGCAGAGAATCCTTCGAGCCGGTCGAGGTGAAACCGCTCTTAGAACAGGTCACCGATGATCTCAGCGTCAAGATCGACGAAGCTGACGCAACGGTGTCGCTGCCGGCGACTGCGGCGACAGTCACCGGCGATCACAGCCAACTGGCCCAACTGTTCCAGAACCTCATCGACAACGGCATCAAGTACAACACCGACCGTCCAGCGATCGACATCTCGGCACGACACGACGGTGAGATGGTTGTCATCGATATCACCGACAACGGGATCGGAATGGAAGCCGACCAGCTCGACGACATCTTTGAGGTGTTCCAGCGGCTCCATACACGCGAGGAGTTCGATGGCACGGGGATCGGACTGTCGATCTGCCGGAAGATCGTCGATCGCCACGATGGGACGATTGATGTGCAATCCACCCCGGGAGAGGGGTCGACATTCACGATCTCGCTACCACATGGGGAAACAAACAGATGAGTGAACAAACTGCTCACACAGCGGTGCCACGGGTAATTGCGGTCGAAGATAATCCGGCCGATGTGCGACTGATGGAAGAGGGTGTTGCGGCCGCCGGTGTCGAACTGGCACTCACCGTCTACAACAGTGGCCGAACGGCCGCCGATCAACTTCGGGCGATCGACGCCGATGTGCCCGGTGATCACCCGGATTTAATACTCTTAGATCTGAATCTTCCAGGGACATCCGGACTTGAGCTGCTCACCTTGGTTCGCACCGAAACCCCGTTTCAGGATGTCCCCGTGGTGATCATTTCGAGTTCGGAGAGCCGCGACGATATCAACCGCGTGTATGAACACGCCGCCAACGCCTACATCACAAAGCCAGCTGATCCCGACAACTATATCGACATGATTGACGCGACAATCGATTTCTGGATTACAACCGCCACCCACTCGCCAACCAATGAGTAAGCAATCGCTAACCCATATCCTCCTTGTCGAGGATAATCCGGCCGACGCGCGCCTGATCACAGAGTACATCGCCGAACAGTCGTGGCCGAACCTCAATGCCGACGCGCCGACGATCACCCACGTCGAACGGCTTGCGGAGGCTCGTGAGGCACTCACCGACGAGGTTGATCTCGTCCTCTCGGATCTCGGCCTCCCGGATAGCAGCGGTGTTGAAACGCTTGACCAACTGCTGGCTGTTGGGGCGTCGGCCCCTGTGGTTGTCCTGACCGGGCTCGATGACGAACGCGTTGGTGTCGACGCCGTCGAACACGGCGCACAAGATTACCTTGTCAAAGACGATATTTCACCGCGGTTGCTCCAACAGACACTGCGGTATGCGATCCGTCGGGAACAGCAACAACAGGAGCTCCGACAGCGGAACGCCGAGTTGGCCCTGTTGAATCAGGTTGTTCGCCACGATATCCGCAACGATGTCGCCGTGATTGTCGGCTGGGGCGAGGGGCTCAAAGCCCATGTTGACAGCGAGGGCGAAGCCCATCTGGAACGAATGTTAAATGCCAGTGAACACATCACGAACATCACCGAGACGATCGGCGATTTCCTCAGCGTCCTCGAAGGCGAGAGTGATCCGGAGCTCCACCCGGTCACCCTCGACCGGATACTGACAAACGAGATCGAAAAGGCCCGGTCAGCCTACGACAACGCGACGATCACTGTCAGCGGCGATCTTGACAGCGGCTGTGAGGTTGTTGCGACAGACCTGCTGTCCTCGGTGTTTCGCAACATCCTGAACAATGCTGTTTCGCATAACGACAAAGCCGACCCGGAGATCACGGTGACCGTTACCGACGACGGCGACAGCATCGCTGTCGAAATCGCTGACAACGGACCAGGAGTGCCCGATACCCAAAAGGATGAGATCTTCGGTCGCGGGGAGATGGGTCTAGAAAGCTCCGGCTCTGGGATCGGACTATATCTTGTTGATACCCTCGTCGATATGTACAACGGCTCAGTGACTCTCACAGACAACGAGCCGACAGGCAGCGTGTTTACCGTCACGCTCGATGCAGTGTCGTAACGACCACAAATATACGCTCCCAGCTGCGTGCCAAAGGTTTAGATACCAAACCGCGGCCACCGGGGGTATGCACCTTGTCGTTGCCACCCCAGGTGTGAGCACCGCGGCAGCCAGGACAGCAATCACCAACGAGGGTGCTCAAAGAGTGGTGCGGGCGACACGCTGTGGTCGACTCCCACCGACCCAACCAGTGCAGAACGTTACCGTTTGTGTGCGACTGTGTGCAGTCTCAATACAGGCCGCCGAACGAGTTTGTGAGACGACTCGATCACACGTAACAGCACAGATTCGGCTACTCGATCGGGAAACGATTCCAGCGTGGGTGCATCGTCGATTTAGCTGTCCGGTGGAGGCTACCCATGCGACGCACCAATTTGGTCGCGGGCACACGCACACCCAGGAGCACCGCCGGTAGTCGACGGCGTCATCACAGGCCAGTCGACGGCGTTGTCACTGCCAGAATCGTGACCGCGGCAACGACAACAGTCAACCCAATCCAGGTGACCGCGGTATCTAGTTGTTCGGGGAGCCGGTTGTGGGTGAATGTGTAAAGAAAGTACACCCCGAGTGGTGTAGCCGTACCGACGAATCCGACATCAATGCCGAGGCCGTAGGCATACAGCAACGAGAGTGCCACTGTCACCCCGGCGGCGGCACCAGCGACAGCAACATCCCTTCGGAGCGTCGCGTTATCCATCCACGATCAAGGCAGCGTGCTGTTATTCGTCGAGGCTTTCGGCGAGTTCGTCAGCGTCAAGGTCGACGTCATCGAGGTCGACATCGTCGAGGGCGTCCTCGACATCGCCGCCACCCATGCCGCCGCCCATCATCCCGCCCATGCCGCCCATCATCCCGCCGCCGTCGAGGATCTCCTGGACGATCACGCGGTCGAGACCGAGTTTGTCGGTGATCTCCTGGGCGATCTGGGTTTTCCCCATCATCCACTGTTGGTTCATCGTCAACTGCTGAGTCGCCTCGATGTACAGCGTTTCCTTCTCGACGGTCTGGGTTTCCGTCGTCGGCTCAGCATCCTCGTCGTCGACGGCTTCGCCGTCTGCCAGAGACTCCTCCGGAGTCTCGCTGTCCTCGTCGGAGTCGACGGTGACCTCCTCTTCGACTTCGTCGGTCTCGATCCAGAGGTCAGGCACTTCCTGGAGGTGCATGCCGAGAATCCCCTCGGCCTGCTGTTCGCGGTCGTCGACGACGGAAGCGATCTCGTAGTCGTATTCGGCTCTTCGCCGGCCAGCGGATGGTTGAAGTTGACGCGCGCACGGCCGCCGATGATCGTCTCGATGTGACCCTGCTGGCGGTCGATCTGCACCGTCGCGCCGGGGTAGCGGTCGTCCTCGGGGATCTTGTCGGCGCTGACCGTTCGGACTTCTTCGGGGTCGTACTCGCCGAAGCCTTCCTCAGGGGAGATGATCACGGTGTCGCTGTCGCCGACCTCGCTGCCACGCAGCGACTCATCGACGGATTCGAACACGTGGCCGTCGCCGACAATGATCGTCCGCGGGGTGAAATCGCGGTTCTCCTCGTCGGCGATGCCGGCCTCCTCGGCGACCGACTCATGAGTCGTATCGATAACATCGTCGTCGTCGGTCGTTCGAAGCGTGTAGTCAAGCTCGACGAAATCGCCGTCTTGCAGTCCCTCAGCGTCGGCGTCGTCGGCATCAGTAGCCTCGGCCTCGTTTTCACTCATACCCCGATACACTGCCGAGGTACCCTTAAGAAGCACGGTTCGATGCCACTGCGGTGTCCCGACAGGCAGGCTGGCTCAGGCGGCCGAATCCCGCAAGCCACAGGAGTTTTTCACCTCCGCGCAGTCGGGACGGCCATGTACGAAGTCGAACTCAAACTCCGGGCCGACCACGAGGCACTCCGGGGGCGACTCACGACCGCCGGGGGCGACCGCGTCGAGTCTCGCCGACAGGTCGATACCTACTACGACGCCCCGCATCGATCCTTCGCGGAGACCGACGAAGCGCTCCGTATCCGTCGAGAGGAGCCAGCCAACGGCGATGACGTCACAAAACTCACCTACAAGGGGCCGCTGGTTGAGGCGGCCTCAAAGACGCGGGAAGAACACGAGACGGTCGTCGACGACGACGAGGCACTCCAGGGTGTGCTTGCGGGACTGGGTTTTGAGCCGGCTGCGACCGTCAGAAAAGACCGGACGTACTTCAGCTTCGAGGGGTACACCGTCGTCCTCGATGCGGTCGATGGCCTCGGCGAGTTCGTCGAGATCGAACGCGAGGTGCCCGAAGCCGAGGTCGAAGCTGCCCGTGAGGAAGCGATCGATCTCCTGGAACAACTCGGGCTCGACCCAGACGACCAGATCCGAACCTCGTATCTCGGACTGTTACTGGCAGCCGACGAATAATGTCTCCCAGTTATTTTGCATCGGCGAGAAGTTTCCGCAAGTTATAGCACGACCGATAGCAAAGAGCCGGTAATGAGTCGCAATATTCAGGTTAGCGAACTCGACCGGCAGGCGGTCGAGGATCAGTCGGTTGAGATCGTCGAGCGCAAGGGGTTGGCCATCCGGATTCGATCAGCGACGGGGTTGCGGAGGCAGTCTCCCGCGCACTCTCGGCGCTGTATCTTGATCGTGTTGGGAAGGTGCTCCACTACAACACCGACGAGACCCAGTTGGTCGCCGGCCGCGCCGCACCTGCCTTCGGCGGCGGCGAGGTCGTCGAGCCGATCTATCTACTGATCGTTGGCCGTGCCACAAAGGAGTACGACGGCCAACAGCTCCCGGTGGATTCGACTGCCCTGACCGCGGCGCGTGAGTATCTTGATGAGACGATCCCGGAACTCGATCCCGCTACCGACGTGATCGTGGATGTCAAACTCGGCGAAGGCTCCGGTGATCTCCAAGAGGTCTTCGGTGAGGACGGCGCGACCGTCCCGATGGCCAACGATACCTCCTTCGGTGTCGGCCACGCGCCGCTGACCGAAACCGAAGAGATCGTCCACACGGCCGAACACAAGCTGAACACGGAGTACGTCGCCACCAATCCGGAACTCGGCCCTGACGTGAAGATCATGGGTAAACGCGAGGGCGACCACATCACGATCACCGTCGCCGCCGCCATGGTCGATGCATATATCGCCGATCTTGACGCCTACATCGACGCCGTCGAGGGTGTTCGAGAGTACGTCACCGAACTCGCCGAGGACATCACCGACCGCGAGGTAACCGTCGATGTCAACACGGCCGACGACTACGATGAGGGGTCGATCTACCTCACCGTCACCGGCACCTCCGCTGAACAGGGCGACGACGGCTCGGTCGGCCGCGGCAACCGCGCCAACGGCCTCATTACGCCGAACCGGCCGATGAGCATGGAGGCCACGAGCGGCAAAAATCCGGTCAACCACATCGGGAAGATCTACAATCTGCTGTCGACGAAGATCGCCGAATCGGTTGTCGACGAGGTCGACGGGATCCGGGATCTCCAGTTGCGGCTGTTGAGCCAGATCGGTCAGCCGATCGATCAGCCACACGTTGCCGACGCACAGGTTGTCACCGACGACGGCGTTGCCCTCGCCGACCGAACGGACGAGATCGAGGCGATCATCGACCGAGAGCTCGGCGACGTGACCGAGATCACCCGACAGGTCATCGACGGTGAGCTGTCGACATTCTGAGAAGGGGTACCGTTTTGGTACTGCCACAAGGTGAGTGAAGCATGCGCCGGCAACTGGGCATTGGCGTCATCGCCGGGATCGGAGTTGCCACCGCCCAGCTGACGGTCTATGGCGTCATCGCCGGAGCCTACGATGGCATCGTCGGGCTGATCACCGATGGCGTGCTCAGTATTCTCTTTTCTGCGTTGGTCATCGGTGCGGGCTACTGGGCCCAGACCACCGACCGCCCCGACTGGGATATCGTCCGGCTGGCCGGCTGGTGTCTTGCCGGCAGCATCGCTATCGGCGGCTTCGAGTTGCTGACCGCGCTGTCGCTGTATGCGGCTGGGGCCGCGGAGATCGAGTTGCTTCGGGCACTCACGACCGCCGCCGCCCGGGGAGCCGCCCTCGGCATCGCCTTTGGGCTGTTCGATATCGAGCGCCGACGCACCAAACGCCGCGGCGCGGAACTTGAGCGACAGGTCGATCGGCTTGAGGAGTTTGCCTCGGTCGTCTCCCATGACCTCCGGAGCCCCCTGACCGTCGCCAAAGGCAACATGGAGCTCATCGGCGACAACGACGCCGTCGACGAGGAACTGATCGCCCACGTCGAGTTCGCTCACGACCGGATGTCGGAGATCATCGAAGACTCACTCGCTTTGGCCCGCGGTGGCAACGAGGTCACCGACCCCGAACCGGTCGAGCTCACCGAGATCGCCACCCAGGCGTGGCAGACCGTCGGCGGCGACGATGAGACGCTGTCTGTCGCCACCGAGATGCAGTTGGATGCCGATCCGGAACGCCTCCTGCGACTGCTGGAGAATCTCTTCCGGAACGCGATCGAACACGGGGCCGACGGCGACGACAGCGACGACGGCGGTGACCCCATCGCCGCCGGCCTGCCGGATGATTACGGCGACGATGAGCCATCCGAGTCCGTCTTAGATGGCCTCTCGATTACCGTCGGAGAGCTCACCGACGCCAAGGGATTTTACGTCGCCGACAACGGCGATGGAATCCCGGAGGAGGAACGCGAGGACATCTTTGAAGCCGGGGTCTCAAGCTCCGGCACCGGCAGCGGCCTTGGGCTCGCGATCGTCCGTCGGATCGCTCAGGCCCACGGCTGGACGGTCTCGGTGACTGACGCCGACGGCGGCGGCGCGCGCTTCGAGTTTCGCACCGATCCCGAGTAGCCGAAACCGCTTTACTGTGTGGCCTGCTGTCCCCGAGCGTGACCCGTGTCTGTCTTGTCGGGAGCGACGATGTCGACCTCAGATACGAACTGCTCTCCCGAGAGACAGCCCGGGCGGCCGTCTCGACGTACGATCTCAGTCAACCATTCGCCAACACAGTCGCCCTTGAGACGGTCAGTCTTGGAGCCGCGGTCGCCCTCCTCAACGACCTCAACTGGTACCTGGTTCGATTCGCCGACACTGCCCTCGTCCAAGAACCGAGCATTAGCGAGACCGAATGGCTCTCACGCGATCTCGCAACCGCCGTCCGCGACCGCGAACTTCCACCGGAGGAAACCGACCAACGGCTCTGTGTCTACGGTGTCGATGACGACCAACTCGTCGAGCCGATGTATGTCACCCGTGTCGACGGCGAGATCCCGGACTACGATCTGCGAGACGTAGATGACACGGTCGTCGTCCGGGTGACAGCCGAGGAGTTTTCCGGCTAAGAAAGGGCGCTTATAAACCGACACAACCGTGCGGCGAGTTCTCCGTTCTCAGGCCGTGAAAAGCCATTTTGGTCGAATTCTGAATGAAATTTGGAAAACGGTTTTACGTGATGTTGGTCGAACCTATTCTTGGATGAACACAGCTCGACCGAACCGACAGCGGAGTACCGACAGGGGTGACAACCGATGCTAGCATCGGTGGTGGCCGCTCGGATCGCGCTGGCGTGGTTGGAATCGCCCTGCTGGGTGCGGCCGTCTGGATCGCTCGGCGACGTGAAACGGCTGCGCTGCGGCCGTTCGCGCTGTTTGTCGGTGTCGTCGGCACGCTGGCGGTCGCCGATGCCGTGGCTGCGGGCGCGCTCACGTCGCTGTCGACGGTCTGGCTGCTCACCGTGCTTGCGATTCCGTGTGCGTTCACGTGGTTTGTCATCGAATACTATGGCCTGCCGTATCTGGCGTCGCCGCGTCGGAAAGCGGCGTTTCTGGCCCCGGCGGTGATCGCACTGGTGGGTGGGATCGCACTGATTCTCACGCCGGAAAGCACCGGCTCGATGGCCGGCGGCGGGCCAACGGCACCGGCGGTGCCCGCGCCGCTTGGGTTCGCCGCCCTCGCCGAGCAGATCGGCCTCTACTACGCGGGCGGCGTCATGCTTGCCGGGGTAGCCCTGCTCGTGCAAACCGTCTCCGACTACGAGTATCTCGACCGCCGACTCGCGGGGGCTCTCTCGTTTGTTGCCGTCTGGCCGTGGCTGGCCTACGTCGTGACCCCAGCGATCGTCAGCAGCGTCGGTGTGGAGACGATTATCAGCCTCAACGCGAGCGGCTACACCCTGAGCCTCGCGGCCGTCGGGTTTGCGGTCACCCGTGGCGGCATCTTCGATGCGGCCCCGGCGGCCGGCACGCTCGGCCCAGAGACGGTGCTGGCCGATCTTGATGACGCCGTTGTCGTCGTCGACCGCGACCACCGGATCGTCACGCTCAATGATGCGGCCGCCGACAGCTTCGAGGTCGACCCCGAGACTGCCACCGCCACCCCACTTTCGTCGTGTGTCGGCTTCGACCTCAAGACGCTGCGTGACAGCGACACAGTTGAGCTGTCCGGTTCTGCGGGAACCCGACAGCTTGAGACAACAGTGTCACCAATCGCCGATCGCTTCGACCGACAGCCGGGGTACGCGATCGTGTTTACTGATGTTACCCAACAGCGGGTTCGGTCACAGCGGCTCTCGGTACTCAACCGGGTGCTCCGACACAACCTCCGCAACGAGATGAACAAGATCAGAGGGCGCGCGGAGCTGATCGCCGACGGCGGGCAGGGGTACGTCGATCACGCTGAGACCATCGTCTCATCGGCCGACGATCTCATGTCGACGGGCGAACGCGCGCGACAGGTCGAACAGATGATGTCGACCCCGTCGGCGATCGAGGAGCCCGCGTCGCTTGTCACCATCGCCGAGACGGTCGTCGAGGAGTATCAGTCGATGTATCCCGACGCCACGCTTTCGGTCGATATCGATGACTCACTGACCGCACCGATTAACGAACAGGTGTTGGCCCACGTCCTCGATAACCTCGTCGAGAACGCCGTCGTTCACAACGATGCGCCGACGCCGGTGGTCACGGTCGGCGCACGCGCGACCGACACCGGTATCGAGGTGTCTGTCGCCGACAACGGGCCCGGGATCCCCAGCACCGAACGAGCCGTTGTCGAGACCGGCGACGAGGACGCGCTTGCCCACGGCAGCGGCCTCGGGCTTTGGGCTGTCAAGTGGGGTGCCGTCCAACTCGGTGGCGAACTGGCTTTCGAGGATCGCAAACCGCGCGGCACAGTCGTTATGATAGCAATCCCAACCGAGACCAAGGCCGAACCGACGCCAGCGGCCGCGGCGACAGCGGACTGACGGAAGCGCCTGCGGTCGCTGATTTCGCTATTCGGCGTCGAACATCCCCGTCGAGACGTAGCGTTCGCCGCTGTCCCAGAAGACCGTAATCACGAGTGGGTCGTCGCGGCCGTCGTCGACTAATCGCTCGGCAACACGTTTGGCAGCGAGGTTCGACGCCCCGCTTGACTGGCCGACGAAGATCCCCTCCTCACCCACGAGGCGGCGACACTCGGCTTCGGCATTGTCGGCGGAGACGAGTTCAACGTCATCGAGCAGGTCGGTATCAAGATTCGGGCTGATGAAGCCCGGCCCCATCCCCTGGAAGCTATCGCCAGTGGGTTCTTCGCCGGAAATGACTGCCGAGTCGTCGGGTTCGACCGCGACGATCTCCATCTCTGGGAACGCCTCGCGCAGTCGGCGGCCGATGCCGGTGATCGTCCCGCCGGTGCCCACACCCGCGACGAGGGCATCGATCTCGCGATCGCCGACCTGATCGAGGATTTCGGGGCCGGTCGACTCGTAGTGCGCTTGGGGGTTCGCGGGATTGTCGAACTGGCGGAGTTGCACGTAGCCTTGCTCTGCTTCTAGTTCATCGGCACGATCCTTGGCGTCGGAGATATCTCCCTCGACGAGTTCGAGATCGGCTCCGTAGGCTTGCATGATCGACCGGCGTTCCGGGGATTTCGAGGCCGGCATCACGATCTGGACATCGTAGCCTTTCGCCGCGCCGACCATGGCAATCCCGATGCCGGTGTTGCCGCTGGTCGGTTCAACGATGGTGTCGTCGCCGGTGAGGTCACCGTCGCGCTCGGCGGCTTCGATCATCCACAGCGCGGCACGATCCTTCGCGGACCCACCGGGGTTTTGCGACTCGATCTTCGCGGCGATGGTCGCGCCCTCGGGGGCGTCAACCTCGACTAACGGCGAGCCGATGGTGTCTACGATAGTGTCGTCCATTGGCGGCGGTTCGCGTCACAGGCCTAAACGCGTGACGCTCTTGGCGACGCCGATGAGCCTCGACGGAGCCCTATCGAATCCCGGAGTCACAGGGTTGGTTGAGATGGCAACAAGCGGACGACTGGTGGACGACCAGGTCACTCCTGGCCGACAGCCCGACCGGCTCGGTCGTCGATTGTAAGCGCCCACACGTTGGGGTTTTCTTGGAGTTCGTATTTTTCAAGCAGTTCTGATTGGTAGGCGTTGTCAGCCATCGCCGCACGCGCAGCGTCCCACTCGTCGATCGTGATCCGGTCAAGTGAGCCAGAGACGATCACACTCCGCCACGACCCCTCAGGGTCGACGTCGAAGGTCGTGAAGCTCACGGTGTCGGCCTGTTCGGCATACGTTTCCTTTCGGAGGTCAGTGCTGGCATCGAGAAAGAGGAAGTACAGTGTGTCCTCGCCATCGTAGCCAAACGACAACGGGACGCCGTACGGCACACCATCAGCACTCATCGAAAGCACGCCGATCCCCATCTCTGTCAACACGTCGTCGATCGCAGCATCGTCGAGTTCCAAGCCCAACAGTGAGTGAGCGGCTGTCATATGACACACTCACACAGAGGCCGGATATAAACTTCAGGACGTGCTGTCGTCTCTGACACCATCCGTTGACGCCGAAAGTGTTCCCGTCGACGCCGAAAGTGTTCCCGTTGACGCCGAAAGTGTTCCCGTCGACGCCGAGAATGTTTTTAGCCTCCGAGAGCCAACCCAACGTATGCAACTGGAGACGATGACGCCAGCCGACGACTGGGAACCCGAGGCCGGCACCGAGGCCGCGATTGAGGCCTTAGGGGCTGCGGAGTACACGTTCCACGTCTGGGGCGGCGATTGGTGTATCGACTGCCAACACCAATTACCAGCCTTCGGCGCGGCGCTCAGCTACGCCGGTGTCGACGACGATCAGATCGAACACTACCCGGTCGAAAAAGACGACGACGGCTCGAAGACCGGGCCGGGCGTCGACGAATACGGGATCGAGTATATCCCGACTGTGGTTGTCGAGCGTGATGGTGAAGAGGTCGCTCGGTTTGTCGAGTCAGCGCCTGACTCGATCGCCGTAACGCTTGGCCGTGACCTCCACAAAATAAGCAACCCGGAAACGACGACAACAGGGGAGTAACGCGGTCGCTATGGCCAGTTGCCGCCCTGGTCGTATGCGCTGACGATCCGTTCGATCGCAACGACGTAGGCCGCAGTCCGGAGGTTCGGCGTCTCGGTAGCATCGAAGGCCTCGATGAGATCATCGAAGGCAGTCGTGATGACGCGTTCGAGTTCGTCGTTGACGCGTTCTTCCGTCCACGAGAACCGTTGTCGGTTCTGTACCCACTCGAAGTACGAGACGGTCACCCCGCCGGCATTGGCGAGGATATCAGGGACAACGTAGACATCCTTCTCAGTCAGCACCTCGTCAGCGGCGGGCGTGATCGGGCCGTTTGCGGCCTCGGCGATCACGTCGGCTTCGACATCCGCGGCCAGCGACTCGTCGATCGCGTTTTCGAGGGCTGCTGGGATCAACAGGTCAACATCCAGCGTGAGCAGTTCCTCGTTTGTGATCTCCTCGCTGTCGTTGTAGCCGACCACGGTACCGGTCTCGGCTTTGTGCTCGGCGGCCGCAGCAGCATCGAACCCATCTGGATCGTAGATGCCGCCGGTCGAGTCGGAGGCGGCGACGACAGTCCCGCCGGCCTCGTCGATGAGTCGAGCGGCGATCGCGCCGGCGTTGCCGTAGCCTTGGACGGCGACGGTCGCATCAGCGAGATCACGACCGAGCCACTCGAAGGCCTCTCGGGCGGCCAGCATGGTTGACCGACCGGTCGCCTCGACACGCCCTTCGGAGCCGCCGGAGTCGATGGCTTTCCCGGTGATGACACCTGGGGCAGTTGTGTGCTCCAGCGTTTCGTAGGTGTCTTTGATCCAGTTCATCTCTCGCTGGCCGGTGTTGACATCCGGCGCGGGGATGTCTCGATCCTCGCCGATCAGCGGACGGAGTTCGGTTGCGAACGCACGCGTGAGCCGCTCAGTTCGCTCTCGCTGTATTCCGCGGGATCGATTTCGATCCCGCCTTTGCCGCCACCGTACGGGATATCGACAATCGCACATTTCGCGGCCATCCAGCCGGACAGTGCCTTGACCTCATCGCGGGTGACGCCCGGATGATACCGAATGCCGCCTTTATACGGTCGCGGTCACCGTTGTACTGCGAGCGGAACGCCTTGAATACCTCGACGGTGCCGTCATCCAACTCGATCGAGAGATTCGTCTCTAAGACCCGTTCGGGGTGTTTGAGCCGCTCGATGACATCGGATGGTACATCAGTGTAGGCCGCTGCGTCCTCGACCTGTGTCTGTAGGCTCTCAAAAGGGTTGGCTT
Organism: Halonotius sp. GCM10025705; assembly: GCF_042662885.1. Lineage (NCBI taxonomy): Archaea > Methanobacteriati > Methanobacteriota > Halobacteria > Halobacteriales > Haloferacaceae > Halonotius > Halonotius sp. GCM10025705. The sequence continues at coordinate 1,129,600 of NZ_JBHSZD010000001.1, forward strand.
GGTCAGCCATACCCAAACAGGCGGCTGTGGGGAGTTTAATTGTGTCGTCATCCGTCTATGAGTGATCGACGATTACACCACAACGGGTTGTGAGATGGGTACACCTGCTTTCAGGACTCGGGTGGGGACGGCCCAGAGTCACCAGCCTGCTGGGCCTGCGCCACCGCAGTAGCGACCACTTGTGGCGATAGCTCCGCCAACGGCACCGTCTCCGCACCGGCCACCTCAACGATCGTTGGAATAAGTCCGCGGGCGTCATCACCGGCCGCAACAACGACGACGGCGGCGGCGACACCGGCCAACTGCTCGGCTGCCCGGCGCGTCGCTTGCGTCGGGCTCCCATCGGCGACGTTGGCCCGTCCATCGGTGATAATGACGGCCACCCCAATCGGGGAGTCGGCATCGTCGAGAACCGTGGCAGCCGTCGAGAGGCCGGCCGGCAGCGGCGTCCGGTCGCCCGTCGGTAACGATTTGAGATGCCGCGCGGCCAGCGAGACGCTCCGGGTCGGCGGCAACAACACCTCCGCGTCGTCGCCGCCAAAGGCGACGAAGGCGACCTCATCGCGTTGCTCGTAGGCGTCCCGGAGGAGTTCGAGTACGACGCCTTTCGCGGCCTTCATCGCCGGCGTCATCGACGCGCTCGCATCGACGGCGAACACGATGGTCGCCGCCTGCTCGCGTTCTCGCACCGACTGCTGGAGATCGTCATTAGTGACTCGGTTATGGCCACGACTCGCGGCTGTCCGCACCGACGCGGCGGCATCGACTGGGGCCTCGCCTGTCGCTGGCTCAGTCCGAACGCGTGTCCCCCGACCGCCGGCCTGTTGCTGGTGGCCACGTTCTCCCGGTGATCCGCTGTTTGCATCGATATCGCCCTCATCGACCGTGTCGTCGATATCGGGCGCGGCCGCGTCGCCGACGCCGGTCCGCTGCTGGCCGGGAACGAGCGGTGTTCCCTCAGTTTCGTCGTCGCGTTCGTTCGATCCCGGGTCGTCGCCATCGTCGCTGTCTCCACCGCTTTCCGAAGTATCGGCTTGCCCACTATCTGGCTCACCATCGGCCCCGCTGGGGGCCGAGGCTTTGCTTCCGGTATTCTCATCGGTCCCTCGCTGTCGGTGTCGCTACCGCCGTCGTCAACGCCCTCGTCGTCGCGCTTGCCTTCGTTGCCGTCGTCGGATTCACCTGTCTCCTGGTTTTCGTCCGCTGAAGCTTCCGAGTCCTCGGCATCACCTGATTCGTCGGCATCGCCGTCACCGGTGTTCTCAGCATCATCCTCGCCACTGGCGTCATCGTCGTCGAAATGATCATCAAGCAACTCCTCGGGATCGGGCGGCTCCTCGAAGGGTTGGCTCTTGAGCCGATGCGGGAGAGTGTATCGGGCAGCCTCTTGGATGTCGGATTCGATGACTTTCGGGCGTCCATCCAGCGCGGCCGAAGCGATCGCCGCCCGCGCCGTGGCGATGTCGGCTCGGTGGCCGTCGACCTCGGCGTCGGTACAGAGTTCGGCGATTGATTCCTTGAACTCATCCGGAAGCGACACCGACGCGACGCCGTCGCGGGCAGTGCGTAACGACTCGCGGAGATCGGTGACCGCTTCGTCGTACTTCGCGGCGGCATCTTCGTCGCCCTCGGCCAGCGCGCGGTCGATGATTTCGACGCGGTCGTCGAGTTCCTGACAGCCTGTCACTGTCGCTTGCAAATCAAAGCGGTCGCGGAGCTGCGGCCGGAGATCACCCTCTTCGGGGTTCATCGTCCCGATCAGTGTAAATTCGGCGGGGTGAGAGACACTGATCCCGTCGCGTTCGACCGTGTTGACGCCGCTGGCGGCGGCATCGAGCAGTACGTCGACGAGGTGGTCGTCGAGCAGATTGATCTCGTCGACGTAGAGAATCCCCCGGTTCGCCGCCGCGAGCAGGCCGGGGTCGAACTCCGCGTCGCCGGCCATCGCATCCTCGATCGAGAGCGTGCCGACGACGCGGTCGCGGGTCGCTCCCAGCGGGAGGGTGACCAGCGGCACCTGTCGCGTCTCGACCGGGAGGTTCTCGCGGTCGCGGGCGCGGCAGTCCTCGCACTGGCTGGCTGGATCGTCAGGAGCACAGCCGTACGGACAGTCGGCGACAGCCTGCTGTTCGGGCAGCAAATCGACGAGCCCGCGCACCGCCGTCGATTTCGCGGTGCCTTTCTCGCCGGTGATGACCGCACCGCTGAGGTCGTCGTGGGTCGCAGCGAGCAGCAGCACCCGTTTGAGGTCATCTTGGCCGACGATGGCGGGGAAAGGCACTGACGACAGTTTTTTGCTCACCGGGTCTGCAACCATACTTGCGCTACTACAACGCTGGTTTATAAAGATGACACGGATTGGCCTCTATACGGCAACGGAAAACGAACTCGGCTCCGTCCAGCGGGCGGCGGGCCGACTCGATGGTATCGATCTCGTCGTCCGCTCGGAGGGCGACCTCGATGAGCAGACGGACGTGGAGGCGTTCGTCGACAACTGCGCGGACGCGGCGGCAGTTGTCCTGTGGCTTCATGGCGGCGAGGACAGCATGCCTGGCTACGAGTACGCCGTCGACCGGCTGCGAGAAATGGGCGTCCCGCTGATCGTCAAGGGAACCGGCGACGCTTTCGCCTTCGAGGACACCTCCGTCGCCGACGCCGACCGCGATCTGGTCTACGCGTATCTCGAACGCGGCGGCACCATCAATGTCGAACACTGCTGTCGGTTCCTGGCAAGCGAGTACGGCGGCGTCGACACCGAGTACGACCACCCCACGGAACTCCCGACCGAAGGCGTCTATCACCCTGACCACCCCGGTATCGAGTACGACGCCCTCCGGAAGACGTTCGATCCTGACAAACCGACGATCGCTATCTGGTTCTACGAATCTCACTGGACACACGAGAACACCCGCTACGTCGATGCCCAAGTCCGCGCGCTCGAATCGCAGGGCGCGAATGCACTCCCTATTTTCTGCAATCCTGCAGCCGAGGAAGAAGGGCAGGAAAACGCGGAGTGGGTCACTGACAACTGGCTGCTCGAAGATGGTGAGCCGATTGTCGATGCTGTTCTCTCCTCGTTCATGTTCTCGCTGTCGATGGACGAACGCGGCCGCTCGGCCAGCGACGAGGGCGACTCGGCCGAGGGCGTGTTTCTCGACCGCCTCGGCGTCCCCGTCCTCCAGACGATCACGACGATGCGCTCCCGCTCCCGATACGAATCAAGCGACACCGGCGTGATGGGCTTCGAACTCGCACTCTCGGTCGCGCTCCCCGAGTTCGACGGCAACGTCATCACCCACCCGATCTCCGGCAAGGAGCGCATGGACGACGCCGCCGACATCGGCAGCGCGCCGAAACACCATTTCCCGATCGAGGACCGCGTCGACCACGCCGCCTGCCTCGCTGTCAATTGGGCACGACTCCGCCACCTGGACAACGACGACAAAAACGTCGCTGTCGTCCTCCACAACTACCCGCCGAGCGACGACGGTATCGGGACGGCCTTCGGGCTTGACTCCCCCGAGAGCACGATCAACCTCCTCGACGAACTCGACGCTCGTGGCTACGACCTCGGCGACAGCCACCCAAATTCGGGCCAGCAACTCATCGACACGCTCACCAGCCAGCTGACGCTCGACAACCGCTGGGTCGCCCCTGAGGACGTGCGCGACCGCTCGGTCGATGTCGTTGCGACCGACCAGTACCGCGAGTGGTTCGCCGACGCCGACGAGCGGTTTCGGGAAAATATTATCGAGGAGTGGGGCGACCCACCCGACCGGCCGTTTGCGATTCCAGGAGCTGAATTCGGCAACGTCCTCGTCACCGTTCAGCCGCCGCGTGGGTTCGGGATGGATCCCGCAAAAGTCTATCACGACTCTGACCTCCAGCCACCACACGACTACTACGCGTTCTACGCGTGGCTGCGCAACAGCTTCGAGGCCGACGCCGTCGTCCACCTCGGCACCCACGGCTCGCTGGAGTGGCTGCCCGGCAAAACCGTCGGGCTCAACGGCGCGAGCGCGCCCGACCAGCTGATCGGCGACCTGCCGAACGTCTACCCCTACATCGTCAACAACCCCGGGGAGGGAACCCAGGCGAAGCGACGCTCATACGCCGCCATCGTCGACTACTTGACGCCGGTGATGGCCAACGCAGGGACGTATGACGAACTCAGCGAACTAGAAGAGCTTGCCAACGAGTACCGCGAGGCCGGGATGGAAGACGCCCGCAACGACAGCGGCGAGCAACTGGCAGATCTCATCCGCGAACGAGTCGACGATCTCGATCTCGCGGTCGAACTCGGGACGAGCGGCACAATCGACGAAGCGATGGAGGTTCGCGGCCCCGACGAAGCCGGCTCGACACTCGCCGAAGGCGATGTTGCTGGTGACGACCTCGCTATCGACGAACTGGTCGAGCGGATTCACGAGTATCTGACCGACGTGAAGACGACACAGATCCGTCTCGGCCTGCATACGATGAGCGAACCGCCGGTCGACGACCGGCTTGTGGAGTATCTCGTCGCGCTCACTCGCCTCGAAAATGGCGACACACCGAGCCTCCGGGAGAGCGTCGCCGGCGCGCTCGGCGTCGATTACGACGCGATGCGGAACCGCCCCGGCGAGTACGATGACGCCCTCGAGATGACATATGCCGAGGCCGCCGACCACGTCCACGAGACCTGTGTCGAGTTAGTCGAAACCCTCGCAGCCAATGACTTCGACGTGCCGGACTCCGAGCGAGAGGCCGGCCCGGACGACGAGGTCAACATCAATCTACTCGTCGTCGATATCGATACCCTCGGCGACGGCCGGGCGAACTCCGGCGCGCACAACGACCTGCGAGAGGCACTCGCGTTTATCTGCGAGGAGGCCGCCCCGCGAGTGCAGGGTGCCGAAGACGAGGTTCCACGCACGGCCGACGCGCTCAACGGCGAGTACGTCCCACCAGGCGGCTCCGGTGCGCCGACCCGGGGCGGCGTCGACCTGCTGCCGACAGCGCGCAATTTCTACACGCTCGATCCGCGCAAGGTGCCGGCGAAATACGCGTGGCAAGTCGGCAAAAACGTCGCCGAGGGCGTCCTCGACCGCCACCACGATGACAACGACGAGTATCCCGAGGAGATCGGCGTCGTCGCTTGGGGGACGCCCACGGTGCGAACGAAAGGCGAGACCATCGGCCAGGTGCTGGCGATGATGGGCGTGCGGCCGGTCTGGACTGACGCCGGCCGGATCGACGACGTGGAGCCAATCGACCTCGACGAACTCGGCCGTCCCCGGATCGACGTGACGACGCGTGTCTCAGGGCTCTTTCGGGATGCCTTCCCTGCCGCAGCCGGTGTCATTCACGACGCCGTCTCCGCGGTTGTCGATCTCGACGAATCCCACGACATGAACTACATCAAGAAACACGTCGAGGAGGAAGCCGACGAACTCGAAGCCGACGGGCTTGATCCTGACGAAGCGAAAAGCGCGGCAACGAACCGCGTGTTCACGACCCGCCCGGGCGGCTACGGCGCGGGCACGAACAAGGCCGTCGACGAGGGCAACTGGGACGACCGCGGCGACCTCGCCGACGTGTACGTCCAGTGGGGCGGGTACGCGATGGGTAAACGCGGGAAAGTCAGCGAGGCCCACGATAGCTTCGAACGCCGCCTCTCAAGCGTCGATGCGACGGTCAAAATCGAGGACACGATGGAACAGGACGAACTCGACTCCTCGGACTGGTACGCCTTCCACGGCGGATTTATTTCGGCTGTCTCCGAAATCGCCGGCAGCGAACCAGCCTCCTACGTCGGCGACTCCTCCGATCCCGAGAACGTCGATGTCTACACCAACGAGGAGAAAGTCCGGAAGGCGATGCGGGCTCGTGTCCTCAACCCTGAGTGGCTCGATTCGATGGAGGAACACGGCTACAAGGGTGCGGGCGACCTCTCGACGACGGTCGATGTCGTTCTCGGCTGGGACGCCACGACGGGCGTCATCAGCGACACGCTCTGGGAAGATGTCGCCGAGAAGTTCGCGTTCGACCAAGACCGCCAAGAGTGGATGCGCGACGTGAACCCCTGGGCGCTCGAATCGATCACCGATACCTTGCTGGAGGCCATCGACCGCGACCTCTGGGAGGCCGATGACGAAACCGTCGATCAGCTACGGGATATCAACCTCAGCGTGGAGGGCGACCTGGAAGCGCGTGCGAGCGAGGCAACCCCGGAGGCAGCCGATGACTAAGCAGGACGCGGAAGCGGGCGACGGCTCCGACGGCGTCGATGAGGAGTACGCCGATCTCGGCGCGACCACCGAGGAGGCGATGGACATCGCCGAGACGAGTATGGACATCGTCCGGCAGTTCGTCCCCGACGAGACGCTCGCTGATCGGTTCCGCCAGAAGGCCGTCCACTCGATGGGCGACATCGAGTTCCAGCACCTTCTGCGATTTACTGGCACCGACAGCGACGGCAACGCCGACGATGCCGCGCCGATCCGTGCCGGCGCACGCGCCGTCAACCGCGAAGCGACCATCGTCACCGATATCACGATGTCGAAAGCCGGCGTGACGGGACGTGGCCACAACTGCGAGAAGCGCAAGGCCATCGGCAACGGCGCGAAACTCGCCAAGGAGACGGGGATGACCCGTACCGCCGCCTCGGTGCTCGAACTCGACAAACAGGGCGTCTACGAAGACGCCATCGCTGTCGTCGGCAACGCGCCGACCGCCGCTTTCGCGCTCGCAGACTGCATCGAAAACGGCACCCGGCCCGCCGTCATCGTCGCTACGCCAGTCGGTTTCGTCAAAGCCGTCGAGAGCCGCGAGCGCATCCGCGAAGTCGCCGCCGAGTACGACGTGCCGGCGATCACGAACGTCGGTCGCCGTGGCGGCAGCGGGCTGGCGGCCGCACTGACGAACGAACTGATTCACGTCGCCAGCGACGCACGCGACGGTGAGATCGACCTGGAGTCGGGGTCGTGAGCGACTACGACCTCGATTCCGGCCCTGATCCGGCGACGGTCGCGGCAGCCACAGCCGAGTCCGCAATCGACGAGTCAAATGACCCGGTCTATGCGGTCGGGATCGGCCCCGGCAACCTTGACTACTTGACGCCGCGTGGTCGCCGCGCTATCGAAGACGCCGATGTCGTCGTCGGCTTCGAGACTGTCGTCGAGTTCATCGCCGACGAGACCGACGCCGACCTGCTGACCTGTGGATACAAGGATGAGCGTGAGGCTCTCACGAGCTTCGCCGACCGCGTTGCCGACGGCGAGCGCGGGACGGCCGTGCTGATGGGCGATCCGAACCACTCGGGGTATCAGTTCGTCGGCAAGGTTCAGGGCGTCGTTGACAGCCCCGTCCGTGTGATTCCGGGGATTTCCTCGCTGCAGATCGCAGCGGGCCGCGCCCGGACGCCGATGGAAGATACCGAGTTCGTCACGCTGCACAAAAGCGGGGACATCGCCGACGACATCGCGAGGCTCACCGATGCTGTCGGCGACCGGCACCTCCTCGTCTTGCCGCGGCCGTTCGACTGGATGCCCGGCGACATCGCCGCCCACCTGCTGGATCACGGAGCCGACCCCGAATTAGAGGCATTGGTGCTGGAAAAACTCACCCACGACGACGAGTCGATCACGCGGTCGTCGCTCGGCGCGCTGTGCGACCACGCCGGTGGCTCGGAACCCGACGACACGCCGTTTTCGGATCTGTCGGTGCTGGCTGTGCGACGGGAGGTCGCATGAAGGGGTCGTCCTCGGCGGCGTGAGTTCCGGCGTCGGTAAGACCGTCGCCACGCTCGCCATCATCCACGCGCTCAATGATGCGGGCTACAAGGTACAGCCGGCGAAGGCCGGCCCGGACTTCATCGACCCGAGCCACCACGAGGCGATTGCGGGCCGGCCCTCACGCACACTCGATCTGTGGCTGGAAGGCAACGAGGGGATCACTCGCAACTACGCCCGCGGCGATGGCGACATCTGCGTCGTTGAGGGCGTGATGGGTCTCTACGACGGTGATGGCTCCAGCACGGCGATGGTCGCCGAAGCCCTCGATCTGCCGGTCGTCCTCGTCGTCGACGCGAAGGCCGGCATGGAGAGCGTCGCCGCCACAGCCTACGGGTTCCGCGAGTACGCGGCGACGATCGACCGCGAGATCGACGTTGCGGGTGTCGTCGCCCAGCGTGCTCACGGCGGCCGCCACGCCGAGGGGATTCGGGACGCACTGCCCGACGAAATGACGTATTTCGGGCGGATTCCGCCATCGAGCGATCTCGAAATCCCGGATCGGCACCTTGGCTTGGAGATGGGTGAGGAAGCCGCGCTTCCCCGTGATGCGCTCGCCGAGGCTGCCGCGTATCTTAACACTGAGGGACTGGTCGATGTGGCGCAGGAACCCCCGACTGACGCCGAGTGGCTCCCAGCCGAGCCGACAAACGCGACGGTCGCCGTCGCCAGCGACGCCGCGTTCTGTTTCCGCTATCCAGCAACCATCGAACGGCTCCGCGAGCGGGCGACCGTCAAGACGTTCTCGCCGGTCGCCGGCGATCCGGTGCCCGACTGCGACGGGGTCTATCTGCCCGGTGGCTATCCCGAACTCCACGCCGAGGCGTTGGCGTCATCGCGGACGCTTGCCGACCTCAGCGAGCAGGCCAGCGACGGCCTGCCGGTCGTCGGCGAGTGCGGCGGCCTAATGGCGATGAGTCAGTCGCTGACGACCGTCGATGGCGACACCTACGAGATGGCCGGGATTCTGCCAGCGGACGTGACGATGCGCGACCGGTATCAGGCGCTCGATCACGTCGAACTCGACGCTACGACGGAGACGCTGACCGCGGGCAGCGGCGAGTCGATCCGCGGCCACGAGTTCCACTACTCGGAGGCGACCGTTGGCGACGACGCGCGGTTCGCCTTCGACGTGCGGCGCGGCGACGGCATCGCCGCCGACCACGACGGCCTTCTGGAATACGACTCGCTGGGCACCTACGCCCACGTCCATCCTGAAAGTGGTGCGTTCGACCGGTTCATCGAGTCGTTGGTGGACTGAGGGCACGCCGCAGCAAATCTGCCTGTCGCTTGCGCCGGATGTCGCCGCCAGCCTCGGGACGGCGACCGGCTTCGTCGCCCTCGGCGTTGCCTCCGCGCTCAAGGAGATGCTCGCCCACACCGTTGCCGGCGTCTATTTGCTACAGGATGCCGATTTCAACGAGAGTAATCGCGTGACGACAGCCCCCGTAACGGACACGGTCGCCGGGATCAGCCTTCGGAAAACGCGGATTTGCGGCGACGGCGGCGATCTGATCGTTGGTGCCAACCGCGATGTAGAGAAGAAATGGGTGCAGGAAGCCGATGCGGACGGTGACGGTGGAGAAACAACGGCGGGAGACGGTGCGTGAACCCTCGTTTATCGAGTCGGTGTCGGTGACAGCGAACAGACGCGCAATCAGGTCTCGCGCCATTTGTGGCCGCACTCGACGCAGGTGAACAGCCGAACCTCGTAGGAGCCGCCCGGCTTCGGCATCATCTCCGAGGAAGCCCGGTCGCTGTCGCAGCCCTCAGCCGGACAGGACTCTTCGACCGTCTCGCTGGCGTCCTGCGTCGCGTCGGCGACAGCGGGTTTCTCGTCGGTTTGCTGTCCATCCTGGGTCGTCATCGCCGCTTCTGCCTCGGCGTCCCGGGGGCCTCGTTTTCACAGGAGCGACACACCCACCTGTCGCCCGCCGTGTGCATCAGCGACCCACACTCATCACAGAATTGCATACACTGTCAGAATGCACGGGCGTCGGATATATCTGTCAACTTCCGATCCGTCCTGAACACGACGCAGCCACACAATACGATCTGTGTCACTCCCACAGGTCAGGGAAATTGCGTTTGACGTACGGGTCGAGCGGATCTGACTCCGCCCAGAGCATTGCAAAGAGGTCGCGGCCCCACTGGAGTGCTGCCTCAGTCTCGGAGACAAACAGGGCCGTGGTGTCAGCGACCGAGCCACGGTCTGACGGGTCAGTCGATCCAGGCTCGTCGTATCGATCCGTCGTAGGCTCGCTCACTGTCGGCAGTTCGAATTTTAGTTTCTCGTCGGTGACAACCGACGCGAACTGGCAGTCAGTCAGCCGGATGGTCGCTGGCGCTAAGTTGTTTAGCTCCTCGCGGTGGCCGTCCTTGTACCGCTGGAAACTGACATCAATCACGCCGCGGGTGACCAACAAGCGTGTGTCGGGGGTCGTTGGGATCGCCTCCTGATGGCGGCGTGAGTAGTACGGCGTTGTCAACTCACAGGCGTCGGCCGATTCGAGGATACTGATGGCCACGTCTTCGGATCGATTGGGATCCTGCGGCGTATCGCGGATGATCTCGTAGTCGCCGATCTCTGGCAGTCGTCGACGAAACTGTGGTGGAATGACGCTGGTGCGGTGGGTTTTCCAGAACATCGGATTCGTTTCGAGAAACGCTTCCGAGGACTGCCATGCCTCGACGCTGTCTGCGACAAGCGAGCCGTGGGCCGTGAGTTCCCACCCGGTGTCGCTTTGGGTCAGCAGCCCACGATCCCGCAGCGTCCCAAGTGCGTCGTAGATCGCTGAGTCGCTCGCCGTGATTTCGGACAGCAGCATGTCGGTCGGTGTCACACGCTCGGCGACCCGAAGCACGATCTCTGTCCGCACCGAGGACGTGAGGACAAACTCGTTTGGCGACTGCGACGGCATTCACCCATATCCCCGTGGGCCTCCTACTTAATTTATCAGATTCCAAAACAAACGGAAGCGCGAGCCGCCCGGTGACCGCTCCCCCGGCGGTTCACGGGTCGTCTCTGCGATACTGTGGGATTTATGCCGCTGTTTTCGATGGTGTGATAGCATGTCAACCGCAGGTGGCGAACCCTATGACTACGTGATCGTTGGCGCGGGATCGGCGGGGTGTGTCCTCGCCAATCGGCTCTCGGCCGACGACGACACTGACGTGCTGCTGTTGGAAGCGGGCACCCCTGATGAGAAAAATGAAATCGGCATTCCAGCGGCGTTTTCAGAGTTATTCAAATCCGAGGTCGACTGGGCCTTCGACACCGAACCACAGCCCGAACTGAACGACCGGGAGTGCTACTGGCCACGCGGGAAAACTCTCGGTGGATCGAGTTCGATCAATGCGATGATCTATGCGCGCGGCCACCCCGAAGACTACGATCACTGGGCTGACCTCGGCAACGATGGCTGGGCCTACGACGACGCGCTGGACTATTTCAAGCGGGCTGAACACAACGAACGCGGCCCCTCCGAGTATCACGGTACCGGCGGCCCACGCAACGTGGCCGACCTCCAGCAGCCAAACGAACTCACCGAGGCGTTCATCGAGGCGGGAGAGGCGGTCGGCCTGCCCCACAACGACGATTTCAACGCCGGCGAGCAGTCCGGTGTGGGGCTCTATCAGGTGACACAGAAGGACGGCCAGCGACACAGTGCTGCCGACGGCTATCTCAAACCGGTGCTTGATCGATCGAACCTGACTGCGACCACCGGTGCACAGGTAACGCAGGTTCGGTTCGACGGCCACACGGCAGTCGGCGTGGAGTACGTCAAAGACGGATCAACTGAAACGGTCGATGCCGCCGAGGAAGTCATTCTGTCCGCAGGGACGATCAACTCACCGCAACTGCTCATGCTGTCCGGAGTTGGGCCGGCAGAGCATCTCGAAGCCCACGATATTTCGGTCGTGCAGGATCTCCCCGGTGTCGGCAAGAATCTGCAGGATCACCTCCAAGTGAAGATCAATTATGCCTGCGAGAAATCGATCACGCTGGAAGGGGCGGACTCACTGTGGAACCTACTCAAGTATCTGGTCTTGAAACGCGGGCCGTTGACCTCGAACGTCGCTGAGGCCGGCGGCTTCACGTCCGTGTCGGAGGAATCTGATCGCCCCGACATCCAGTTCCACTTCGGCCCCTCGTACTCGGTTAACCACGGGTTCGACAATCCCGACGGGCATGGGTTCTGGCTTGGCGCGCTGTGTCTTCGCCCGGAGAGTCGTGGAGAGATCAGGCTTCGGTCGGACGAGCCAACGGCAGATCCGGTCATCGATCCGCAGTACCTGACCGAAGGTGACGATCTAGAAGTCCTGCTCGAAGGGGTCAAATTAGTCCGCGAAATCCTGCAAGCCGCCCCGTTCGACGAGTACCGCGGCGATGAGGTAGCGCCGGGTGCCGATGCCCAATCGGACGAGAAGCTGATCGAGCATATCCGTGAGACGGCCGAATCACTCTATCATCCCGTGGGAACCTGCAAGATGGGTGGCGATGAGATGGCGGTCGTTGACGACCGCCTCGCTGTTCACGGGATCGAAGGGCTCCGCGTTGTTGATGCCTCGATCATGCCGAGGATCACCAGCGGAAACACTGACGCCCCGACGACCATGATCGCCGAGAAAGCGGCTGACTACATCCTGGACGCATAGCTACGGGACGTACCGGCTATACAGTCTGATCGGCGTGCTGGAGGGTGAAACTGGCCATCCTTCCCGTGAGGATAGCGTGTTTTGATCGCAAATCAGAACCGAATCGCTATCCCACTTCTGCCACCGTTTCGTTGACGTACCGCTGGGAATTAGGTTCTTCAGCCCTGAACAGTAGCCAATGTGTGACGAGGAGGTGCGGATTACTGATCTCTCCCATCTCTCTGCGGAAGATTTCAAACACCGAAACACGAAATTCTTGGAAGGAGACGCCCACTACGACATGAATCAGTATTCGCTGTCGGTGCAAATTCGGCATGATATTTGGGCCGTTCGGAATCACGATCTTCGCCGGGTGCTCCGTGAGTTCCCGACGGATGAACCCCTCGTCGATCAATGTGCGCACTGGATGCACGCTGTCGTCGGGAAACACTTCTTTCCGGATGCGAACCACCGCACTGCGATTGCGCTGTTACGGCAACTGCTTCGTGAAAACGGGATCGAACCGGGGAAATGGCCGATTGAGCGTACCAAACGGGTGCGGGAGGAGTCACACGACGTTCGAGCGGCGTTGCCACCGATTCGGATGGATACGCTGTACGAACGGGACGAGCTATTCGAACTCTGGCGAGCGTATTTCACCGACGTACTGAAAGAAGAATATACGGAGTAAGGAATCTACTCGTCGCTCTCGTCAGCGAGGGCTTCGTACAGTTCGGCGTTTTCCTCGATATCTTTATCCATTTGCCGCTGTGCCTCGTCGTTCATTGCTATCTCAAAGAAGGGGTTGCCTCGTAATAAGCTACTGGGATATTGAAATCGCTCTTGGAGAGCGGATACGGAACCGGCTTGCTGATTCGGCGGGCTTCGAACTCGTGCAGTGCGCCCGGAAAGGTTTCCACCGAGTCGACGAACTGTTCGAGAGCCACGAGCGGGTCTCGTTCGGTGATGCGACCATCCCGGCGTACTTGGAGCGAACCGGAATCCAGTTTCTGTACTCCTTCGACGACGACTTCGACGGGATCGAGGGTATTTCGCGGCTATAGACGGCAGAGAATCCGTTCAATTGAGGCTGCTGTCTTGTTTGGGCGAGCCAGTCTGTCGTCTGGGCAGTACGGCGGCTAACGCATCCTGCTGAACCGCTAACGCCTGTAGCTGCCGTCTTGTCCCTTCCGTTCAGATGATCACTGGGTGTCGTATACAACCGAACTTTCGCTACCCCAAGCACAATTGTTTTATCGGTCCGGTTTGAGAGTCGGGATGATGCCTATCGCACTGCCACACGACGCCAAAGCGGACCGACCAAGTCGGAAGTCCGGTCGGTCACGCTCGGCAAACTCGATCTCGGCCCGGACGATCACTTCGCTGAGGTTGGCTCCTGTACCGGCGCGGTCACCATCGAAGCGGCCCGCCGCGCCGGCCGCGTGACCGCCCTCGAACGCAAGGCCGACCGACTCGACGTAACCGAGCAAAACCTGGCGGCCAACGAAGAGTCGATCACCGCCGATATCGACCTCCGAAATGCCGAGGCCCCAGAGGGGTTGCCCGACGACGCCGACGCCCTTTTTCTGGGCGGGAGCCGGAACTTCGAAGCCGTGCTCGATCACGCTGTCGACACCGCAATCGACCGGATCGTGATGAACGTCTCGCGGCTCGAAGTCGCCGGCCGCGCGACCGAAGCGTTCCGCGAGCGCGGGATTCTGGAGGAGGTCGTCCAGTTCCAGGTCAGCCACGGCTACGAACTCGCCGGCGCGACGAGCTTCAACTCCGACAATCCGGTCTACATGCTGGTCGGCAGTGCGAGCGGCAGTGACGACGGCGACGACGGCGAACGAGCGGAGGCCACACAGTGACCCTCTACGGCATCGGTCTCGGCCCCGGCGAGGGCGACCTGGTGACGGTGCGCGGCAAGGAGGTGCTGGAATCGGTCGACGTGGTTTACTCGCCGGGCCGCCTCTCGCGGACGGTCGCACTGAACCACGTCGACGAGGCGAAGATCGGCGACCTCGACTTCCCGATGACCCGCGACGAGGAGAAACTGCGAGCGGCGTGGAAAGAAGCCGCCGCCGAAATCGCCCCGCAAGCCCGCGATGGCGACGCCGCCTTCGTCACGCTGGGCGATCCGAACGTCTACTCGACGTTCGGCCACCTGCGACGCACGCTCGATGCCTTCCACCCCGACGTGGACGTCGAGATCGTCCCCGGCATCAGCGCGATGACGGCGTTTGCGACCGCGTTTGATGTCGAAATCGAAGCCGGCGCGGGCCTCGCGTTGCGAGAAGCTGCCAACGGCCACGCGCCGACCGGCCCCGACCGAATGATCCTGTTCAAAGTCACCGACGCGCCAGCGACCCACGAGAAGCTGGTCGCCGCGGGCTACGACGTGACCTATGGCCGGCGGCTCTACATGGAGCAAGGTGAGACCGTCATCACCGACGATCCAGCGGAAATCGACGAACGCGACTACTATACGCTGGCGTATGCGGTCAAGCGCGACCTCGATATCGAACCCGCGACCGCCCGATTCGAAGAGTTGGGCGACGCGACCGGGGTGGAGGAGCGCGCATGAGCGAGCCAGTTGAGACCGACGGCGACGAAACCGACCCCCAATCCGCTATCGACACCCAAGGCGAGCAGCGGCGTGCCGAACTCGACAACCGAATCTTTGAGCACAACGCTGGCGACGAACAGGAGGGGATTCCCTTCGTCGGTGCCGGCCCCGGCGATCCACGGCTGCTGACGGTTGCCGGCAAAGAACTGCTGGAGGACGCCGACCTCGTCGTCCACGCGGGCTCGCTGGTCAACAGCGAACTGCTGGAAGCATACTGCGATCACGCCGAAACAGTCAGCTCAATCGGCAAGGATCTCGAAGAGCTGATCCCGCTGATGCGGGACGCCCACGAGGACGGCGACAACGTCGTCCGACTCCACAGCGGCGACCCCGCGATCTACGGCGCGGCCCTCGAACAGATGGACGCCCTCGAACACGAAGGTGTCCCCACCTACTTCGTCCCCGGCGTCACGTCGGCGTTCGCGGCGAGCGCGACCCTCCGCACCCAACTCACGCTCAACGAGGTCTCGAACCACGTCGCGTTCACCCGCCCGCAGGGCAAGACGCTGACCGAGGAGGACGACCACATCGGCGAGTTCGTCGAGATGGGCGACGTGACGACCTGTATCTACCTCGGCACCCACGCTGTCGCCGATACGATGGATCGACTCATCGACGACGGCCACGATCCCGAGATTCCGGTCGCGGTCGTCTATCACGCTTCGTGGCCCGACGAGGACGTGATCTACGGCACAATCGGCACCATCGGCGAGAAAGTCAAGGACGCCGGCTACCGCGCCTCGGCGATGGTGGTCATCGGCGACGCCGTGACCGGCGCGGGCTACGAGCGATCCTACTTGTACGACGGTTGGGCAGATCGCGGCCCCGATTGCGACGATGCGGACAGCGAGAGCGACGATAGTAGTGAGACAGCGGACAGCGAGCAGTCCGAAACAGCGGAGACAACCCAATGAGCACCGACAACGAATCCACGACGACGAACAGCGAGACGAGCGACAACACCGACAGCGGCGGTCACTGTAGCACGCCCGACAGCGATGGCGAAGTCGCCGAGGAGATAGCCATCATCTCCTTCGGTCGGAAGATGGACACCGCCGAGGAGATCGCAAGCGAACTCGCCGACCGCTACGAGTCCATCGACATCATCGAGTACCACGGCGAGGTCTTCGACGAGCACTGGGGCGAGTACGACTGCTTTATCGGCCTGATGGCCAGCGGGATCGCTATGCGGAAAACCGCCCACCTGCTCGACGACAAGTGGGACGATCCCGCGATCTGCGTCGTCGACGAGGAACTCACGTGGGCGATCCCGATCACCGGCGGCCACCACGGCGCGAACCAGGTCGCCCAAGACCTCGCCACAATGGGCGCGATCCCGGCGATGACGACGGCCAGCGAGGCCGCCGGCAAGCAGGGCGTCGAGGCCCGCGCGAAAGCGATGGACACCCACGTCGTCAACGGCCGCTCGACGATCCAGACCAATCTCGCAGTCCTCGACGACGAACTCGGTCCCGTAGCCCGCCTCGACGGCCCACAGGCCGTCCTCGTTGGCGACGACGTGACCGTTCTGAAGCGCAACAAAGACGACGGCATCGTCCTCGGCACCGGCAGCGTCTCCGGCGCGGCCGCCGACTCCTTCATCGCAGCGTGGGAGAACGCCCTCGACGAAACCGAGTACGACTTCGACGACGTGGAGTTCGTCGCCACGGCGACCCGGAAAGAAGACGAGGAGGGGCTTCTGGAGGCCGCTGAAGAACTCGATCTCGGCGTTGTCGCCTTCGACAAAGAGACGCTGTTGGAGCACGAGGGGCCGAGTCCATCGAAATCGAAGGAACTGATCGGCTGGCCCGGTATCTCGGAGGCCTCCGCCATCGCCGGCGGGAGCGACCAGGAACTCCTGCTCGAAAAGCAGAGCTACGACAACGAGGTCACGGTGGCGATCAGCAAATGAGCAGCGAGTCAACGAGCGCGACGGCCGCCGAGCGCCCCGACGATCTCGGCACGCTGTCGGTCGTCGGCATCGGGCCGGGCCTGCCGGCCGACATGACCAAACGCGCCAAGGACGTCATCGAGACGGCCGACTGCGTGATCGCCTCCGACCTCTACCAGGCGTTTTTGCGGGAGGACGGCACGCTGCCGCCCGCCGAGCAGGTCGACGACGAGGGACGGGTCACCCGCGAGAACGGCCACGAACAGGAGATCATCCGCTCGACGATGGGCCGACAGATTGAGCTGGCGAAAGTCGCCTTCGAGCGCGTCCGTGCCGGCGACGACGTAGCCCACGTCTCCGGCGGCGACCCCTCCGTCTACGGCAAATCCGACCTCATTTTCAAGATGGCTGAGGAGGAAGCCGCGACGGACGTTCCCATCGAGATCGTCCCCGGCGTCACCGCCGCACTCGGCGGCGGGGCGATGGTCGGCGCGCCGCTCTGTAACGACTTCTGCACGATTTCGCTCTCCGACAAGTGGCGCGGGTGGGAAGAGATAGAAGAGAAACTGCGCGCGGCCGCGATCAGCGATTTCGTCATCGTCTTGTACAACTGCTGGCGAAACTACGAGAAGGCCGTCGACATCGTCCGCGAGGAGCGCACTGACGACGCCTTAGTGGCGATTGTCAACGACGCCGGCCGCGCCGACGCCGGCCGCAACGGCGAGAGCCACGTCATCACGACGCTCGGCGAAGCGACCGCCCACGACGACAAAGTGTCGGGGATGGGCACCTCGCTAATCATCGGCAACCACGAGACGGAAACCTGGAGCAACGACTACCGGACGTTCCTTGTCACCCCGCGCGGCGGGCGTGACGTGGAGGATTTCTAATCATGAGTACGGACACCAACACGACAGCGGAGACGACAACGGAACAGGCAAGCGAATCGAGCGACGATACCGGCGGCTGTACCGCCAAATCTGACTCGTCGTCGAAACAGCAGTCGGTCGATGAAAAAGTCGGCTCGACAGTCGACGATTTCGACGCCGACCCCGGCCAACTCACGGCCGTCGGTCTTGGCCCTGGCCACCCGGAAGGTATGACACAGCGCGCTCGTGCCGCGCTGCTCGATGCCGAACACATCGTCGGCTACACGACCTACATCGAACTCCTACCCGACGAGATCACCGAGGAAGCCGAGGAACTCTACGACACGCCGATGTGCGGCGAGGTTTCCCGGACGGAGGAGGCCATCGACCGCGCGCTCGCCGGCAACGACGTGGCGATCATCGGCAGCGGCGACCCCAACGTGTACGCGCTGTCTGGGCTCGCCCTCGAAATTCTGGAATCAAAAGGCGCGACCGCCTCGATGGTCGATTACGAGGTCGTCCCCGGTGTCCCCGCCGCCCAATCCTGTTCCGCGCTACTGGGCGCGCCGCTGGTCAACGACACCGTGTCGATCTCGCTGTCCGACCACCTGGTGCCGATGCCGGAGATCGAGTCCCGCCTGCACTCGGCTGCCGGCGAGAGCTTCACCATCGTTATCTACAACCCCTGGAGCCGCAAACGCCGCGAGAACTTCCAGAAGGCCTGCGAGATCCTGCTCGCCCACCGCGACCCCGATACGCCGGTCGGCATCGTCCACGGCGCAGGACGGGACGACGAGGAGGTAATGATCACGACACTCGACCAGCTAGAAGAGCTCGGCGAAGAGGACATCATCGACATGACGACGACGATCCTCGTCGGCAACGAGGAGACCTACGTCTGGGACGACCGGATGGTCACCCCGCGCGGCTACGAGACCAAATACGACTACTAACATGCCCACCTATCAAGTCACCCTGAAGAAGGAGCCCTGCGACGGCGTTTTCGCCTGTCTCACCCGCGACCCCCGGTTCGTCGAGGACGACGACGGCCTCGCCACCATCGACTCCGACGGCGATCCAGTTTACGACGGTGACGGCGAGGTTCGGGAGGAAAACGGCGACGTGATCGCCACCTTCGACGACGACCGCATCGAGGAGGCCAGGCAGGCCGCCGCAGCCTGTCCGACCAATGCCATCGTCGTCGAGGAGGTCGACGCATGAGCGTCGCCGTCCCCGACGACCTGCTGGCGGGCCACTCCTCAACAGCCTACTTCTGGGGCCGCGTCGCCGGCAACGGCGAGGTCGGCCGCGACAGCCTTACCGTGACGACCAACGACGAGGCTGCCGCCGAAACGCTCAGCGAAATCGTCGGCAGCGAGATCGACCACGATCAGAAAACCCGCGACTACGCTCACAACACCGACATCACGAAGACCGAAGACGAGTACACGGTCGAAGTCACGAGCGACGACCTCTTCGGGATGAGCGGCGCGCTCGGCCTCCCGGTCGACGGCCGTGGCAACTACCGGTTCGGTGCCTTTGCGGACTACCGCCGCGACCTGCTGCGCGGCATCTTGGAGGGCTGCGGAACGATCTGCTTCAAGTCCTCCAGCGGCACCGTCGGCGTCTCCTTCGTCCACGACGACGCCAACCTCCTCGAACTTGTCCAAGAGCTCATCGACGACGCGCCGGTCGACGCGCCGTACGGTGACCTTTCGGATACGTCGTCCGGCGGCTACTGGTTCGGCATCGACGACGACGCGGCCGCTGATTTCGGCATGTGGCTCTACGAGGGCACCGAGGCAACGGGACTATTCGCGCCCAGTCGCCGTCGCAAACTGGTACAGAGTCTCGATCAGGCAACCGACGTCGAGTTCGACCGCTCACAGTTCGAAGCATGAGCCAACTCCACGACACCATCGAAAGCGTCGACAACGAGGCCGTTCTGCTGGTCGGCCACGGTTCCCGCCGCGAGAAGTCCAACGAGCAGGTTCGGGAGTTGGCAGCGATGCTCGAAGACCGACTGGAGATTCCAGTCGACGCCGCCTTCCTCGAACTCGCCGAGCCAGCAATCGAGGACGGTATCGAGGGATTGGCCGGCGCAGTCGATTCGATCACGGTCGTCCAGCTTTCGCTGTTCGCAGCCAGCCACGTCAAAAACGACGTGCCGCTGGCCGTCCAGCGCGCCCGCTCAACCCACGAGGCTGAGATTAACAATGGCGCGCACCTCGGGATCCACCCCGCTATCGTCGATTTGCTCGACGACCGCGCGAGAGCAGTCGAATCCGATCTCGGAGTCGACCGCGAGGAGGACGAGATCGCCGTCGTCGTCTGCGGTCGCGGTTCGAGCGATCCCGACGCCAACGCTGACCTCCACAAACTCGCCCGCCTCCTCCACGAGGGCCGGGAGTTCAGTACTGTCGAGGCGTCGTTCATCGGCATCACCGAGCCGACCCTGGACGACTCGCTGTCGACACTCGCCAAACAGCGACCGGACGCCGTTGTCGTCGTCCCGTACATGCTCGGCGACGGCGTGCTCACCGGCCGGATCCGGGAGTGGACCGACGACTTCGACGAGGAGTACCCCTACGTCGATGCCCTCGCCGGCGACCCGCTCGGCACCGACTCCCGGCTGCTGGACGTGCTTGGCGACCGCTGGCAGGAGGCACGGACAGACAGCGTCGAAATGTCGTGTGACACCTGCAAGTACAAGGTCGACCTCACCGGCTACGAGGAGGACACTGGCGGCGCACGCGCCATGCTGCGCGCGCTGACGCATCAAGAGACTCATGCTGATCGTAGCGATGTCGACGACGAGCCACACACTCACGACGCCCCCGAAAAACACGTCGCCGTCTGCACCAACCAGACCTGCGCGGCCGACGGTGCACCGGCCGTCCTCGAAGGACTCCGGCAGGCAGCCCGCGATTCCGAACAATGTGATGCCCGCATCACCCGAAGCTCGTGTCTTGGCCGCTGTGGCGAAGGGCCGATCGTCGCTGTCTACCCCGAAAACGTCTGGTACGGCGGCGTCGACGCCGATGACACCGAGCGCATCGTCTCATCGCACTTAGACCGCGATCGGATCGTCAGCGACTTGGTCGATCAAACACTGTAATCCGTATGAGCTGTCACGAACTCGAAGCACTCAAACTCGGCTTGATGAACGTACTGGGAACCGAAGACACCGCGGCCCGCGAACACGCGGAACAGGAGTTGGAGGGCCATCTCACCGGCCCGATCGGCGCGCTGGCCGAGGCTGAAACGCTGTCGGCGATCGAACGCCATCTCGATGCTGCCCTCGTCGATCTCGAAGAAGAAATCGCCGCAACAGATGCAGACGACCCGGAGTACGACTATCTCCGTGGTCGACTTGTGGCCGTCCGCGACGCCGAGCTGGCGATTCACCGACTGACCGCGCAAGGTGAGAGCGTGTTTGAGGGGCTTGGCAAAGCCCACGATACGCTCCACGAAGCATTCCCGGTCGAAGAGTAAGCCAGTTGGCGGTGAAGACAGATCGTCCCCGGCGAGCAACATCTGAGATTCTATCGATTGATTGGTTCTATCGGTATATACACCAACGATCATTGTATTAACGGCAACTGTACACACAGAGCGAAGTACCAAACAGCGCGATATCGACGGCGAGATCGAAAACAGATGGGAAATTAGATACCTCAAAGTACGTATATTTCCCATAGGACTTTTAGTATAGTTCACCGACCCATCAAACGATGATCCCAGGTGCTGATTCCGCGATCACGCGCAATGAAAAGTCCCTGATCTTGGCCTACGACCACGGCTTGGAGCACGGGCCAGTTGACTTCGAGCCGAACCCCGCGACGGCCGATCCGGATCGGGTGTTCGAGATCGGCACCCACGATGCGGTGACAGCGGTCGCCGTCCAGAAAGGGATCGCCGAGGGCTACTATCCCTCCTATGAGGACGATGTGACCCTGCTGGCCAAGCTTAACGGCACCTCAAACCTCTGGATGGGCGAGCCAAACTCGGCGGTCAACTGGACGGTCGAAAACGCCGTCGAGGTCGGCGCGGAGGCCATCGGGTTCACCGTCTACGGTGGCTCGAACCACGAGATCGAAATGGTCGAGGAATTCCGCGACGCCCAAGAGGCTGCCCGGGAACACGACCTCGGCGTGGTCATGTGGTCGTATCCACGCGGCCAAGGACTGAAAAACGCGACCACCCCCTCGACGATCGCCTACTCGACACGACTGGGGCTCGAACTCGGCGCAGATATCACGAAGGTGAAATATCCCGGCTCGCCGGAGGCGATGTCGCATGCAGTCACCCAGGCCGCTGATTCAAAGGTCGTTATGAGCGGTGGTTCGAAAACGGACGACCAGGACTTCCTGACGACGGTTCGCAACGCGATGGATGCCGGTGCCAATGGGCTGGCCGTCGGTCGCAACGTCTTCCAGCGCGATAACCCCGAACAGATTCTTGATGGCCTCGAAGCGGTCATCTTCGAGGACGCCAGCGTCAAAGAAGCACTCGACGTCATGGGCGTCGAACCCACCAACCCCGAGGCCCTCTAATGAGCCGCGATCAGGACGCGATCCTCGACGAGATCTTCGAGACGCTTGCGGCGCTCGCCCCCGAGATTCGCGCCTCGCTGCCGGGCCGGCGCGTGAAAAGCGACGAAACAAATCCCAGCGGCGAAACACGCCTGGAGGCCGACGCCTACGCCGACGAACTGATCGAGGAGGCACTCGGCGGCATCGACGGCGTTGGTACCTACGCCAGCGAAGAGCAAGCCGAGCCGATTGACGTGGGCAGCGGCGATGTCTCGATCGCCTGTGACCCGCTTGATGGCTCCTCAAACATCAAACCAAACAGCCCGATGGGGACGATCATCGCGGTCTATGAAGGCGACCTCCCAGCCAGCGGCGACGATTCTTGGCTTCGGGCTTCATTCTCTTCGGGCCGATCTTGACGATGGATATCGCTCGCGACGGGCGTGTCACCGAGGCTATCGTTGAGGACGGCGAGATCGACGTGATCAACGATGATGTGACGATCCCAGACGAGCCGACCGTCTACAGTATGGGCGGTCGCGTCCCCGACTGGACCGAAGGCTTTGCCGCGTTCATCGAGGAGGTCGAACAGGAGTACAAACTCCGCTACGGCGGGGCGATGGTTGCCGACGTGAACCAGGTGTTGACCTACGGTGGGAGCTTCTCGTATCCCGCGCTCAAATCGGCTGAAAACGGGAAACTCCGATTGCAGTTTGAGGGGATTCCGATGGCCTACATCGTGGAGTGTGCCGGCGGTGTCTCCTCTGACGGCACACAGTCGATCCTCGATGTCGACCCCGAACGGTTCCACCAGCGCGTGCCCGTCCATCTCGGCAACGAGGAACTGATCGACACCGTCGAAGCGAAACTCGCCGCCCACGACTGAGGCGGCGTCACGACGAAGGCAGCATCGGCCTCACAGCCAACCAGGGCTTGTCGACATCAGCATCGTTTTTATCCTTTAGTGTCAGGGGCTTGTATGACCGTGTCCGGCATCACCACGCGGGTCGAGTCCCTGTTGGTTGATGGCGTCTCGACGGAACTGCGGATCGCGGCGAGTCTCGGCATCGCGCTGCTTGCGGTGGTGATCGCCGGGGTGGTTGTCCCACGGGTGACAACCCGAATTAGACTGTTCGTCGCGGGATGGGCCAAAGGTCGGTTTGGCGAGTCCGCCAGCGAGACCTTCGACCGTGTCGATGCGGTCGCACCGGTAGGCGTACTGATTACGATTTTTGTTCGACTCATCCAACTGGCTGTCCTTTCGGCGGCAACGTTCGTGTTGCTCGTTGTCTGGGGGCAGATATCGACGGCACTCCAGTTGATCGGGCTCGGGCAACTCGCGTTGCCGGCGGTCGGGCAGTTCGTCACGACGGGCCTCGTCCTCCTCGCAGCATTCGTCGCCAACGACTTCATCCGCGATATCGTCAGAGAGTATACGGCCAACACCAAACGCGTCACAGCCCACCAAGAGCAGATCCTCACGCGGGTGTTACAGGTCGCGTTGATCCTCGTTGTTGTGGTGGCGATCTTCACGATCTGGGGGATTGATATCGGGAGTCTGCTGGTCGGGGCTGGCTTCCTCGGCGTCGTTATCGGACTTGCGGCCCGACAGACGCTTGGCTCGCTGCTTGCGGGCTTTGTGCTCATGTTCTCTCGGCCCTTCGAGATCGGCGACTGGGTTGCGATCGGCGACAAGGAGGGGATCATCACCAAGATCACGATCATGAACACGATCCTGCGAAACTTCGACGGCGAACACGTCGTCATCCCGAACGACAACGTTGCCAATCAGGCGATCACAAACCGGAGCCGCGACGGTAAACTCCGCATCCACGTCGAGGTCGGCATCGACTACGAGGACGATCCCGAACGCGCCAAGGAGATCGCCCGCGAGGCCGTCGAGGACGTGAAGATGGTCGAAAACAACCCAAAGCCACAGGTCTTCCCCGTCGCATTCGGCGGGTCAGCGGTGACGCTGGATATCCGGTTTTGGATCGCACCGCCGACACCACAGCGTCGGTGGCGGGCGACAGCCGGCGTCGTCGAGGGCGTCAAATCACGGTTTGCCACCGAGTCGATCTCGATCCCCTTCCCACAGCGCACGGTCAGCAACCGTGATACCTCCGAGACGGAGACGGTGACCCAGCCAGCAACGAGTGGGGATATCGAGGAGTAACAGCGCGCCCCGGCACCGATCCGCTGGCCCGCGACACCACTCGGTAGATCGATCGAAACTCGAAATTAGACCCGGACAACCCGAACCCTGAAGTCACTTCTGGGGCAATTTGCTGTATGCACCGCGAGGACGCAAGACGCCGGTTTCGACGCGCCTCGTGGGTCAATGTCGGAGCTAATCTCGCCAAGATCATCGCCGAAGGCGCTGTCGGCATCCTCTTTGGCTCGGTTGCTCTCGTCGCCGACGCGGCCCACTCGGTGGCCGATCTCGTCGCCAGCGTCGTTGTCCTCGTCTGGGGTAGCAGTTCCTTCGAATCAGCAGATGTCAACCACCCACATGGCCACGCCCGTATTGAACCGCTGAGCGCGCTGTTTGTCGGGGCGGTGATCGTCGTGCTCGGCGGGTATCTCCTCTATGAATCCGCTCGCGGCCTGCTTGCCGGCTCAGAGATCGAGTTTAGCTACTACCTGCTCGGCGCGCTCGGATTCGCCATGGCCGATATGTATCTCGCCTACTGGTATACCCAGCGGGCCAACGTCGGATTAGATTCGACCGCGCTGGCCGCCTTAGCGAAAGACTGCCTCAACGACATCTACACGACTGTCGCAGCGATCATCGGCGTTGTCGGCGTCCGGCTGGGCTTTCCGGTGCTCGATCCGATCGCCGGCGCACTCGTCAGCCTGCTGGTCATCTATCAGGGCGTCGAGATCGGCCAAGAGAACCTTGATTACCTTGTCGGCGCGGCCCCCACAGCCGGCAAACGCGAGGAGATCGAGTCGATCATCGCAAACCACGCCGCGGTCGAAGGCTACCACGATCTGACGGTGTTCTACGATGGCACCGTGTTGGAGGTCGAAGCCCACGTCGAGGTCGACGGCGAGTTGACCATCGCGGAGGCCCACGATATCGAAACCGATCTCGTCACCCAGCTTACCGGGATGGGTGAGGTCGGCGACGCCCACATTCACCTTGATCCCGCCGGACTTGGCGAGTGGAAGGACGGCAGCGATTCGCCATCGCAGTCGCCGACCGACACGTCATAGCTCGACAGCGACGACAGCAGGTGGCAGCGGCCACAAGGGACAGCGATTTACTGCCAGCTATCGAAGCACCGCTGTGCAGATCGTTGGCTACGATGCCGCCGACGGTGGGTTTTTGGTGAGCCCCAGCAACGGCGATGCTGCGTCGGGCGAAGCCGCCGATACCGCTGCGACAAGCGATGAGAAGATCACCTATCAGCCGCTCGATCCCGGCACCGAACTCGACTACAGCCTCGGTGAGCGGCACTGCGCCGGCACGATCCACGATGACAGCCATATCGCCTGCGAGAACCCCACCGCGCCGTACTGCCCGGAACACAACCAAACATGGGTCTGTGCGCGCTGTACCGGCACCTGTCTGAAAGACGAGATGGACTGCCATGACAACCACGCGATCTATCTCGCAGCGTTCGCGCCAGCGACGTTCAAAGTCGGCGTGACGAAGGCATGGCGACTAGAGACCCGGCTCCGCGAGCAGGGAGCCGACCGGGGAGCCCACATCGCGACCGTCGAAAACGGCCGGATCGCCCGCGAGCGCGAAGCCGAGATCGCCACCGAGATTCCGGATCGGGTTCGGGTGCCGACCAAACAGGCTGGCCTCGGGCAGGCGGTCGACACCGACGCGTGGGAGACACTGCTGGCTGAATTTGCCCCGATCGAACGGTTCGACGTCGAGTATGGGCTCGCCCTCGACAGCCAGCCGGTCGCCGAAACGGTCGCCGCCGGCACCGTGCGAGGCACGAAAGGGCGACTCCTGATCGTTGACCGCGACGGATCGACGTACGCCGTCGATATGCGGGAGTTGGTCGGCTGCGAACTGATCGAGGGCGCAGCAGCCGGGAGCTACAGTCGAGTCTTGGGTCGTTTGAGTGAGCTGAGACGGTTACACAGACAGTTCAGCACCACCTGCGACGCCTGCTGCACTGATTGTTACATCAAGCTCGACAGTCTCGTAGGGGATGAAGGGGGCTTTTGACTGCCCATCCTGCCGAAATTTGACGATCCCGGTGTCGGCTAATAGCTCGATATCCTCGTGGACGACCGAATAGCTGCGGTCGACACGCTCGGCTAACTCGGTGATGCTTGCTGCTGGGGCCGCCATCAGTGACTGAATGAGTTCCAACCGACGATCGGTAAGCAGCCGGCGGATTCCCTCAGCGGTTTCGAAGGAAACGACCGCCGCCTCGGCGGCAGCCGGATCGTCGGCGACGGCCTCCAGTGCAGCATCGAACGCCGCCGCGCCGGACTGGATCGTCAGACGGAGCGTTTCCGGATACTGTGTCGATTCGGGGACGGGCGTTGTGTGGGTATCATTGCTCATTGAGCTGGAAGACCTCCGTTCGGAACCGGGCAAGGTGGGATTCGAGATCCGTAACCTCGATCCCAGTTACCTCGCCGTTGTGGTGTCGGTGGTGTGGGCCAACGGTGCTGTCGTGGGCGTTGTCGTACCGCAAGATCGCTGTTTCATCATCTGGGTCGTCGTACTGAAACCGGTAAGCGTAGCCGCCCGGGGCCGTCGAATCCTCGACGGCGAACAGTTCGACCCGAGTGCCGGCAACAGTATCAACCTCGAAGTTGCGCTCGATGACGACATCACCGTCAGCCATGCGAGTCTACACGATATGCTATCACCTGATACAGTATAGAAGTGTCGCCGTCAACAGTTACCGGTGATTGGCTATGAGACCGATACCATAGCAACCGCGGAGACAACGAGGAATTACTGGAGTAGAATCAGGTCGTTATCGCAGAATCCGACTACAGGAGCCACAGAGGTTCTCCTCTTTCACGTCGACCTCGCGGACGGTCGGCGAGAAGCTCATCACACACTTCGAGTTATCACAGTGCTCCAGCCCAAGGGTGTGGCCGATCTCGTGGACAACTTCCTTTCGGACGCGATCCGCAAACACCTCGTCTTCCGGCTTGGTCGTGATCCCTCCATCAGAAGACGTCCGGAGGCGGTGCGTTGAGATCACCGAGCCGTTGCCGTTGAGATACGCCAGCCCGAAGACGTAGTTTCGGCGACGGTAGTAGAGGTCGTTGGAGGTAATGCCGATGTTCGTATCACCGGTGCCGACACGGCTGACGAGTTCGATGAAGTCTTCGGCCCGGTATTGGTTCCGGGATTGGTCGAACGCGCCGTCGGGGATCGACTGGCTGTCGTGGACGGTCACGTCACAGTCGTAGACCGACCGCAGGACAGCCGACGACTCGCGCTTGACGTGGGCGGGGACATCCCCAATCGGCACGATGTCGGCATGCATGACACAGCATACGACAAGCCGGTTCTTAAATTTCACGCCCCAACCACCTCGGCGTCGTGCGATTGTCTGACGCCGGTCGGCGGTTCCGTGGCGACGCCCGACCCGTGTTTTGACGCGGGTGTCTCGGTACGCTTTTTGTATCGGCCGGCGACCGTCGGGACAATGAGTGAGCTTGCTGTCGTGTTGGATATCGACGGCGTCTTAGTCGATGTCGCCGACTCCTACCGCCGGGCCGTCATCGAATCAGTGCGTCGCGTGTACGACGAAACACTTGATCGCGCAGCGATCCAGCCGTTCAAAGACGCCGGCGGCTTCAACAACGACTGGCTGGTCACTGACGCGATCGCACTCTACGTCCTCGCCCGACGGCAGGGCTTCGAGCAGGATGTCCCGACGTTTGCCGACCGCATCGCCGACGCCGGCGGCGGCCTCGAAGCGACGAAGACGGTTCTCAAATCCGAGTTGTCGTCGGACAACTACGAGAGGGTGACCGACGCGTGGGAGCCAGATCAGCTCCGCACCGTGTTTCAGGCACTGTATCTTGGGAGCGATCTCTTTGCGGAACTGGAAGGCGAGAAACCACCGTACGACGCGGACGGATACATCCACGACGAGCCCGTTCTCGTCGACGACGACACCCTGACCGCGCTGACCGACCGCTACGCTGTCGGTGTCATCACCGGTCGACCGGCGGCAGAGGCGTCGATTGCCCTCGACCGTGTTGGCCTCTCGGTCGCCGACGAGCACCGCTTTACGATGGATAACTGGAAACAGGGCAAACCACATCCCTACGCCCTATTGACGCTCGCCGACCGGTTCGACGCCAAGCAAGTTGTCTTTGTCGGCGACACGCTCGATGACGTACGAACTGCGGGCAACGCAGCCGTCGAAGACGACCGCCGCGAGTACCATGGCGTCGGCGTCCTCACCGGCGGGTTGACCGGCGACGAAGGCCAAGCGGCCTTTGAGGACGCTGGCGCGGCCGCGGTGCTCGATTCGGTCAACGACCTTCCCGCGTATCTGCAGCGTATGGACTAACTACCGGGGCGGCCCGCCGGTCACGTAACGCTTACCCCCAAACAGCCCTCACGAAAACCATGCGAATCGCACTCCTTGGCGGCACTGGTGAGATCGGTGAAGGGTTGGCACTCAGATGGGGCCACGACACCGACCACGATGTCGTCATCGGCTCCCGCGACCCCGAAAAGGCACGCGAAGCAGCCGATGACTACGAGACCGAACTTGCTGACCGCGGCGTCGACGCCAAGATCACTGGCTTCGAAAACGCGATGGCCGCCGACCGTGCCGACGTGGTCGTCGTCGCCGTCCCGCCGTATCATGTCGCCGAGACGATCGAGGCCGTCGCCGACTCACTGGCCGAGGACAATATCATTATCTCGCCGGCAACAGGCATGCAGCGCGACGAGGACGGCTTCCACTATCATCCGCCCGACGCCGGTAGCGTGACCGCCATCGCCGCCGCCGCGGCTCCCGACGAGATTCCGGTCGTCGGCGCGTTCCACAACCTTGCTGCCGGGCGATTAGCGGATCTCGATGCTGACCTGGGATCGACACGCTCGTCGTCGCCGACGACGCCAGCGCGAAAGCGACCGTCAGTGGGCTTGCAGAGGATATCGACGGGCTTCGTGCGCTTGACGCCGGTGGGCTCGCCAACGCCCCTGAAATCGAGTCGGTGACGCCGCTGTTGATCAACGTCGCCATGCACAATGACGGCCTCCACGATCTGGGCGTCCGCTTCGAGTGAGCTATTGAGCGTCGATTCGGCTGCTTAGGGCTCGCGTTCTTCTGCGTCGCGTGCCTCCCGCTCCGAGTCTGGTAGTTTGATCGCTCGAAGTGAGGTGGCTTCCGGGTCGTCGATGGTAGTTTTTGCGTCGCTGTCGGCTGAATCGGCTGTTGCTGGTTCGACCTCGGTGTCGACATTGTTGGCGAGCCATCGCCGCAGCTTCCTGAATACCCGCATCAATACGTGGTGTGAGTACGCACGTCGGTCGGCAAAAGCCGGTCGGAAACGACGGATATAGACCAGCGTCAGCCGAGAGCTAACCCGTGAACGCAGACGCCACAAGCCGACCGGGAGTCGCCACGCGCGCTGCAACCGCCGGGGCGGAGCTGGCGCTTGAATCGTTCCGAACCGATATCGCCACCGAGACCAAGGCAAGCGATATCGACGTGGTGACGCAGGCCGACCGCGACGCCCAAGCCCGGGTGATCGAGGTCATCGAATCCGAGTACCCCGACGAACCGATTGTCGGCGAGGAAGATGACGCCCTAAAGACGGTGCCCGATTCGGGGCCGGCGTGGATCGTCGATCCGATCGACGGCACCACCAACTTCGTCAACGACATCCGCGTGTGGGGCACCGCCGTCGCCGCCGTCAAGGACGGCGAACCAGTCGGCGCGGCGGTCGTGCTACCCGCACTCGACGACAGCTACACCGCCGACCGAGAGGCGGCCTATCTGAACGGCACCGCCATCAGCGTCAGCGAAACGAGCGAGCCGGAGTTGGCGACCGTCTCGCCGCTGATGTTGTGGGACGTTAACAACCGCAAACAGTACGCGGCGGCGACACGCGAACTCGTGACGCGATATACTGATCTCCGGCGGTTCGGCTCCGCGCAGGCAACGCTCTCGCTGATCGCCGCGGGGTCGCTGGACGGTGGGTTCACAAATCTTGTCTCGTATCCCTGGGACAGCGTTGCCGGCGTCCATCTCATCCGGCAGGCCGGCGGTACGGTCACCGACCGCCACGGCGACCGGTGGCGACACGATTCCGAAGGGCTGGTCGTCTCAAACGGTGCAGTTCACGACTCGCTGTTGGCCGCAACCCGCGGGATCGACAACACGGTGTAGGGCATCGTGGTTGGTCGGCTGTGCTGCCCAGCCACGAGAGACCGGAACCCTCAATTCGGTCTCGGCCGGACACGCTCGTATGGCCGGCTTCTCCGCACGTCTTGATGCCGACCCCGAACAGTTGTGGCTCGGTGTTGTCGGCACACTGACCACCGTCCTCGTTGTCGGCACAGTGCTTGCCCGCGAGTTGGTTTACGACCGCTTCATCTGGCAGTATTTCTGGGGGCCGGTCGCGGCCGACGGCAACGGCGCGCAGTGTGCGGTGATCCGCGACGGCGACGTGTCGTATCTCTTCTCGACTACCGAGTGTACGTCCGCCGAGGCAGCGGGTGAGATCGTCGCCTACCCGGGCTACACACTTGTCTCGGAGGTTGGCTATGTGCTCGTTTTGCTGCTCGCACTCGTCGGCGTCTATCTGCTCCTTCGCCGGCTTGCGATCGGCGACAGCCGGTCGCTGTTCTACGCGCTGTTTCCGTTCATGCTGTTCGGCGGCGCGCTCCGCACAATCGAGGACGCGGGGATCGCTGCCCTCGCCGCGGGAAGCGAACCGCTGATCGCCTTCCCGTGGAGCGCGCTCATCATCAGCCCGTTCATCTACGTGACGGTGTTTGCGATGACGCTTGCGGCCGTTGGTGTTGGCGTCACCCTCGAACGCCGAGAGGTCGTTGACGCCTACGAGTACCCGGTCGCAGCGATCGGGACACTGCTTCTTGCCGCAAGCGTCGGCTATCTCACCTATCTCGCGGTGACGACAACATACGTCAGCCTGCGGCCGCAGGTGCTGGCTGTCGTGGTGATCGGCGCGACGCTGTCGGCGGCGGCGACGTGGCTGCTCATCGAACGGGTCGCGCCGGCGATCAACGCCGGCA
This sequence comes from Halonotius sp. GCM10025705, assembly GCF_042662885.1. Lineage (NCBI taxonomy): Archaea > Methanobacteriati > Methanobacteriota > Halobacteria > Halobacteriales > Haloferacaceae > Halonotius > Halonotius sp. GCM10025705. The sequence goes on from NZ_JBHSZD010000001.1 coordinate 1,161,154, forward strand.
CCGGCCTGATGGGCCTGGTGTTGCTGTGGGGCCATTCGATCGACGGCGTTGCCAACGTCGTTGGCCTCGATTGGATGCCGGCCCTCGGAGCAGGATCGAATCTCGTCCCGAAACACCCGGTGAACGCGGCCGTCGTCGATATTACCGGTGCGGTGTTGCCGCCGTCCGTGCTGGCGGTCACCGGCGACACATGGCCGTTTCTGGTGCTCAAACTGGCGGCAGCAACGTTCGTCATCTGGGTGTTTGAACCGGATCTGCTTGAGGAGTCGCCACGATACTCGATCCTGTTGTTGATCGCGGTGTTAGCGGTCGGCCTTGGCCCCGGGACGCGGGATGTGTTGCGAGCGACCTTTGGGGTATGAGAACGGGATCCGGTTACTCGATCGCATCCCGTAACTGTTGTTCGTAGTCGGCGAAGGCGTCGTCCGTCCGGGAGCGTGGCCGAGCAAGGTCGATGTCGACGACCTCGTGTACTGACCCCGGCGACCCAGTCAGCACGACCACGCGGTCGGCCAGCGTGACGGCTTCGTCGACATCGTGTGTCACAAACAGGATAGTCTTGTTTGTCGCCGACCAGATATCGAGCAGTTCCTCGTGGAGCCGCTGTTTGGTCTGGGCGTCGACGCTGCCGAACGGTTCGTCCATCAGCAGGATCTCGGGGTCGACGGCCAGCGCGCGGGCGATCCCGACGCGCTGTTTCATCCCGCCGGAGAGCTCCTTGGGGTAGCTATCCTCAAACCCGTCGAGCCCGACGAGGTCAATCATCTCGCGGGCCCGCTGCAGGCGAGCCTGTTTGTCGAGGCCACGCTCTTCGAGTCCGAAGGTGACGTTTTTGAGCACGGTGCGCCACGGGAACAACCCGTATTCCTGAAACACCATCCCGCGGTCGGTGCCGGGGCCATCGATCGGTTCGCCGTCAAGCCAGACGGTGCCCTCAGTTGCGGATTCGAGGCCGGCAATGATGCGGAACAGTGTTGTCTTCCCCGCCCCTGACGCACCGATGATACAGACGAACTCGCCTTCCTCGACCGCGAAGTTCACGTCGCGTAATGCGTCGACCGGCCCCGATTCCGAGCGGAATCGCTTATCTATCCCGTCGACGACGATCTTGCCGTCGGTCGGCTGTTGGCTCATTCGCGCCATACGAGCACCCTCGATTCAACGCGTTGGAAGATCCCGTCGCTGATCAGGAAGACGATGCTGATGACGAACATGTAGGCGACGCTCACATCGAGTGCGAGGTTCTGGGCGGCGTTGATGATCTGGAAGCCAACGCCGGGTGCGCCGAACAGTTCGGCGGCGACGACGATCATCCACGACTGGCCGATGCTGGTGCGGATGCCGGTCATGATCTCCGGGCTCGCCTTCGGCACGACCACCTTGCGGATCATTGTGAGGTCATCGTCGACGCCGAGTGAGGCGGCAACCTCCTTCGTGCTCTGGGGGACACTCTTGACGCCGGCGTAGGCATTGTAGAAGTTGATCCAAAAGGCCCCGATGCCGACGATGAACGCGGCTCCCTGATGGTTGACACCGAGCCAGACGATGGCGAAGGCGATCCAGGCCAGCGGTGGGATCGGGCGTAACACGCGCTGGACGGGTGTGATCGCATCGTCGAGCAGTTCGCTCCAGCCGAGGGCGATCCCGAAGGCGATCCCGGCCGCGCCGCCGACAAACAGCCCCGGAATGTAGTGATAGAGGCTGTCGGAAAGGTTGACCAGCATTCTGGTGAGCCCAATCTCAAGATCGAGCAGTGGGACGGTAAAGACGGCCGGCGCGGTCAACTCGACGACGAAGGCTTGGGCGACCTCAAGCGGCGTCGGCAGCAGATAGGTCGGCACCGGCATCGCGGCGACCTGCCACACCACCAGAAAGATCGCCGAGCCGACGGCTCCGCGAAGGAGTCGTTGCCGTCGGCCGGAGGCGATCAGTTCCTCGTCGGCAAACAATCCGCTTTCTGAGTCGGTGCTTGTGTCGATGCTCATCCGATCACGCGACGTTGTCGTAGTGACTGAACTCGAAGAAGCTGGTCGTTGGTTAACTCCTGTTCTGTTCGCTCAAGCCGATTGGCCCAGTCGGCGAAGATCGGCGTCCCGTCTTCGATCTGGTGGGGATCAGAGATGAAGTTCGAGGCCCGGGAGTCAAGCGCGGCGCGGGCGTCCTCGACGGGGAGTGCTTCCGACCCAACGACGTTGCTCGTCGCTTGGGCGGCTCCATCGGGATTCTCCGCGACGAACTCCGTCGCCCGGATGTGTTGTTCGACGAAGGCTTCGGCGATCGCGGGCGCGCCGTCGTAGACTCGTTCGTGCATGAGGGTGATCGCACCGGGCTGGCCACCAGGGAAGAAGTTCCCGCTCCAGTCGAGATCGGTGTAGCCGGCGTTGCGCCGTTTGGCGATCGTCGGCACCGGCTCGATCATGCTCGTGCCATCGATCTGTCCCGAAAGTAGTGCCTGCCGAACCGGGCCTGCACCGCCCAGCGAGGTAACATCGACGTCGCTGCCGGGTTCCAGTCCTAACTCCTCGATCAGCCAGTACCGCAGTGTGATGTCGGGAACCGACCCCGGTGGGTAGGTGCCGAACTCGAAGCGTTCGCCGGTTTCCTCCTCGAAAGCCGCGAAGGCATCGGCACCGGATTCCTCGTAGTCCGCAGCAAACTCGTTGGTTCCCATGATCAACATCGGATCAACGATATTTGCGTTCGTGATCTTCGCGGGGATCCCCCGATCGATGACGATCATCGCCGGGATGATTCCGAACAGCATCACGTCATACTCGCCGGTTGCGGAGGCTTGGACGATACTCGGCCCATCGGAGAAGAGTTCGGTCTCAACCTCGACCGGGAGTTCCTCAAAGTAGCCCTCCTCCAGCATAATATGAGACTGGATGTCGGGATAGATCGGCATATGTGCGACGCGCAATGTGTCGATGCTACCGCCATTTCCACCGCCTGCACAGCCGGCCAGCCCTGCTGCACCGGCTGTTGCCAGCCCGCTCAGGTATGTCCGCCGGGAAACGGGTGTATGGTCGTCTGTCATTACCACATATCGGCTATCAGAGTGGTTTAACCGTCGGATAGGTCGGATACCTGCCGATACCGAATACCCGTTGATATCGAAAAGCCCGATCCGAGCCGTTTGATGCAGGTGTTTGCTTCCGTTTGCTCCAGCAGATTATGTCAGATATAGCCGCAAATATTGCTGTCAGTTGCCCGCCCCCGGCGAACTACTCAGCCGCGATACCACTGGACACACTGTTCGAACCACGACAGACGGCCGAGTAGCGTGTAGCTCAATCCAAGCGTGAGTCCCCAAAGGAGGTGAGCGAGCAGGCCGATCGGCGTGAGATTCGGAAGCGTTGCCGGCTGGCCGAGGATCGACAGCCAGGCCGGCATCACGAACCCGGCAGCAACAAACCACAGCACTGTACCCCACCCAAGCCCGAACAGCGATGCCCGTCGCCGTGGGGACAGCAATGTGCCGCGGTCAGTGTACTGATAGCCGGTCGCAAATAGGAGCGCGAAGATCACGCTGTGAAAGAGGTGTGTCAGCCACCCGATCCCGGGACTGTTGACGCTGTAGAGCGCGCCGATCACCGGCAGCGAGTCCGCGGCGAGTTGCAGGAACGATCCCATCACCACGCCGGCAACGACCCCGGCTGTCGTTGCGCGACCGACGGCGAACATGCTAATCCCGGTCGTTTCCGTCATCGATCCCGACAATGGCTCCCGGGGAAGCCGAACCGTGATCCGGTGTGGCTCTTCGCTCCCCGCACCGCCCGCGGTCATAATCTGCCCGCCGTACCGCTCGACTAACAGGCTGACCGCCTGTAAGCCAAAGCCGGCACCTGGATCGTCGTACTCCGGAAACTCCCCCATCGTCAACAACTCACGTTGGGCCGGCGGAAGCCCGGGGCCGTAGTCGACCACGCTGATCGCAACCGACTGCGGTGTTGATTCGATCGCAACGCGGACAGCGTCGTCGCCGTACCGGATCGCGTTCTCGACTAATTCGGTGACAACGATGTCGAGACGGTCGTCGGCAGCGACGGTCAACTCGTCTGGCACTGACTCGACGCGAATCTCCCGATCCGGGTAGCGCTCACGAAGCTCATCGATAGCCGTCGAAAGCGTCCCCGCAAGCGGCACCGGTGTGATCTCGCTGTCCTCGTTGGGGCTGGCGATTCGGCCGACCTCAGTGATCGTCTGTTTGATCGTGCCGGCAGCGTTGTCGATCGCCGAAACCGACTCCGGTCGGTCTGGCGTCTCGGCCAGCAGACCGGCATGGCCCTCGATGATTGCAGCGGCGTTGAGCACATCATGGCGCAACAGTCGATTAACAAACGCCGCGCGGTTGGCCGTCCGCCGGATCTCCTGTCGCTTTCGGGTGTTGGCAGCCGATCGATCCCCCATGAGAACGCCGACAACAGCACCGCCCAACAAGAGGTTACCCACGAGGAGTTGTGAATCGAGCAGTGTTGTCATCATCCCCTCGCGGAGGATCGCACTGAGTTGTGTCGCCACCAACAGCGCGACCAAGGCGACGATCCCGAGGCCACACCAAACCGTGACTGTTCGCACGTAGGTCGTCGAGAACCGCCCGACAGCGAGGATCACGCCGAAGACCGTCAATCCAAGGCCGACCAACAGCGGCGGCAGACTCGCCAGCAGAAACGGCAACGGCATCCCAGCTCCGATCGTCTCGGCGACAAAGAGTCGTGTGATAAGAAACCCCACCGCAGCGATCCCGAACCCGCCGTACCGCTTCCAACGCGTCGACGGTGTGGCCATTGTGGGATCAGTGTCAACGAAGCCATTAGGTCGTTGGGGGTTCTGAGTTGCTGGCGCACAGCCGACACTGATGGGGGCTTTTATCAGTCGTTTATGTACCACTTTTATATTGGTTCGTGTTCTACCAGTCGCACGTACTACTGACATATGGTCGATCCGACAGAAACTATCGAAATCCAAAACGTCGTTGCCTCGACAGGGATCGGTCAGGAGCTCGATCTCGAAGCACTTGCGACCGACATCCCGGGGGCGGACTTCAACCCTGACAACTTCCCTGGGTTGGTCTACCGCACCCAAGATCCGAAAGCCGCTGCGTTGATCTTCCGGTCAGGAAAGATCGTCTGTACCGGCGCGGCCAGCACCGACGAGGTTCACGGCGCGCTCGATATCGTCTTCGAGAAGCTTCGTGGCCTCGGCATCCCGGTCGGTGATGATCCGGAAATCACCGTCCAAAACATCGTCTCCAGTGCGGATCTCGGCGATAGCCTCAATCTCAACGCCCTCGCCATCGGGTTGGGACTTGAAGACGTCGAGTACGAACCCGAGCAGTTCCCCGGGCTCGTCTATCGGATGGACGATCCTGAGGTTGTCATCCTGCTGTTCGGCAGCGGGAAGATCGTCATCACCGGCGGCAAAAAACCCGAAGACGCAACGGCGGGCGTCGAAAATATGACCGAGCGGATCGCCGAACTCGGGCTGTCGGGCTGATTACGGCGAGGGGGTTGTCGTCGCCGGTTCGGTGCACTGCTCGGCTTCCCACCTCCGTCGGTCGGCGATCGCCGCAGCGACGCGGTCGGTCGGCAGGTAGAGATTCGTCCGGTCATCCTTTTGTTGTTTGCTGAGATACCCCTGCTCGACGAGAGAATTGAGGTTTGGATACAGCTGCCCGGGGTTGATTGTTGTCTCGCGGTAGGCTTCGAGTTCGGCTTTGATCCCGAGGCCGTAGGGCTCGTCCATCCCGTCGATGACAAACAACAGATCGCGTTGGAACGCGCTCAACTCCTTCATCGGGACTCAGTGGTGAGCAGCAACGCCGTGTCGACGGCGCGGTAGCATTTCATCTCACACCCCTTTTCGGAGTAAACGTTGTCGCAGATACGGACAAGCTCGGCGTCGACGAGCTTTCGGAGGTGGTAGCTCGCATTCTGCACCGAGGTGTCGACGCGGTCGGCGATCTCCGAGGCTGTCAACGGCTCGTCGCGGACGCTCAACAGGATCTCACGGGCGGTTTCGGAGTGAATCGCTGCCAGCACGTCGCCGAAGGCGTCATCGTCGAACTCGATGACACGCGTCTCATCGGTCGGCGTCGGCGTTGGCTCAGGGCGCGTCGAGAGGGCGTGCATCAGCGGGCACCTCCACGACGGACGCGGTCGATACAGTCAGGCTGTTGAAACGGGTGACACATGGGGGACGCTACTGGAACTAACTCGGTGGCGGTATATAAATCGCCCACGCGGGTTTCACAGACAGAAACGCACCGGTGAGAGACTGTGTTGACTGGGACACGCCAGCGCGTCAGTCGGTGGTCGCCGGCGTCAGTCGATAACGGTGACACCGCGAGTCGTCGAACGAGTACGTTTATGCACGCTTCGGCACAACGGATATGCAATGGTGCGTGACCCGTCACAACGGGACGATGCTCCTACCACTGAGGAGGTTCTCAACGCACTCGGCGACGAACCTACCAGAGCTATTATCACCGAACTCTCAGAACCAATGACGGCAAACGAACTCTCGGATGCGTGTGATATTCCGCTGTCAACGATGTACCGCAAACTCGACCGCCTGACCGACGCCAACCTGCTGACCGAATCGACGGAGATCCGCCGCAGCGGCCAGCATGCGACGCTGTATGCTCGTGGCTTCAGCCAGATTACCGTGTCTGTCGACGACGACGAGCAGCTGGTTGTCGCCGTCGAGCGACCGGCCGACGAACAGACCGCCGACCGGCGGCTCGAAGAGCTCTGGACGCGAATGCGGGAGGAGACCTAATGCACCTTGAAACGATCATCATTGGCGTGATGGCTTCGATCCTCGTGTTGGGGAGTGCAATCACCTACTTTGCGTTCAAGGCCTACCGACGAACGGGTGATCCCTCACTGCGTGGGCTGATGATCGGCTTCGGGTTTGTCACCCTTGGCGCGCTGTTTGGTGGGATCGCTCACCAACTGCTTGAGGTTGGCCTTGACGTTGGGGTCGTCATCAATGCCGTGCTGACAGCGATCGGCTTTTCGATTATCACCTACTCACTGTTTATCGAATAGCCGGATCACGCCCACGTTGGATTCAGGGGCGACGATCCGATGATTCAAACTGCCGGATCGACGACACCCGATATGGATACCTCCACCAACACCATCGAAGCAACCCTCGGTGACCGCCTCACCGCCCGCGAAGAGACGGTGGCGGTTGCTGAATCGCTCACCGGCGGGTTACTCTGTTCGCGACTCACTGACATTCCCGGCGCAAGTGCGTATGTTGACCGCGCCGTCGTCACCTATTCAAACCGGTCAAAACAGACCGCACTCGGCGTCTCTCGGGAGGCACTTGACGCCCACGGAGCGGTCAGCGAGCCCGTTGCCGCCGAGATGGCCCAAGGGATGCGAGATACCGCCGAAACAACGTGGGCGATCTCGACGACCGGGATTGCCGGCCCAACCGGTGGCACGGATGAGAAACCGGTCGGCCTCGTCTACATCGGCGTTGCCTACGCCGCTCCGTGGGGCACCGACGAGTCGTTCGTGCGGGTGACTCGCCATGTCTTCGATGGTGACCGCGCAGCGGTGAAATCGACGACCGCGACCGAGGCACTTACCGCGCTGGCGAGGGCGATCGATGACGTCGCCGAGGCGTAGGGCAGCTTAGTTGGTCGAGACGATCTCGACCACGTCGCGGTGGGTGAGATCGTGATCTGCGCCAACCTGTCGCTCAGTTCGGCAGTCGATCCCGTGGAGGAGCCCGTCGCCGATATCGGAGTGCAAGAAATACGCGAAGTCCTCGGTAGTCGCTTCCTCAGGGAGGATGAAACAATCTCGGAACACACCATCTGTGTCGTCGCTCCCGTTGGCACTGCCCGGGAAGACGGCGATACAGCCCAGCACATCGAACAGCGCGGTTTCGATCGCCTGTTGGACGCCGGTGCCGCCGTAGTCGGCGATGAACTCCCGGATCTGTTCGAGGCCGGCCTTCTGGTCGGCGGATGGATCACCGATGATCTCGAAGTCGTCGTCGCCCGGTGTGTAGTCGACGACACCGTTGTCGTCGGCGGTTTTTAGGGCACCTTCGGCGTGGGCACTTGTTGGCACAAACGTGAGGTGGTCGTAGTCGGGGTCGTCAGTGATCTCGTCCCAGTTGGCCTGGGCCTCGGGGGTGTCCATCTTGTTGGCCGCAATCAACATGGGTTTGGTTCGCTTTCTGATCTCGCGGGCGAGGGCCTCGCGGTCGTCGGCGTCCCACGTGTCGGTGTCGAGTTCGAGACCAAGCGAGAGGATGATCTGTTTGATCTCATCCTTGTTGGTTTTGAACGCGCTCATCTGTTCGGCGAGGTCGACCTCAATCTTCGCATCCGCGCCCTCGTATGTCGTTTCGTGGCTCTCGATGCCCTTTTCGAGAATATCGAGATACCACATGTCGAGTTCAGTTTCGAGGAAATCGATGTCCTCGCGTGGGTCGTGGCCCGCAGTGGGTTCGCCCTCGCTGTCGGTCGTCCCTGAGAAGTCGACAATGTGGATCAGGACATCGGTCTCGTTGAGATCGGTCAGAAACTGATTGCCGAGCCCGTTGCCCTCGTGGGCTCCAGGGATCAGCCCGGCAACGTCGACGAGTTTCGTCGGCACAAAGCGGGTGCCATCCCGGCAGACGCCAAGGTTTGGGCTACAGGTCTCATCGAACTCTGGGGCCGCACACTCGACGCGGACGTAGGCCTCGCCGACGCTGGGGTCGATCGTCGTGAAGGGGTAGGCCCCTTCCGGCACATCGTTCATCGTCGCCGCATTGAAGAAACTGGATTTACCGACCGATGGCTTGCCAACCAAGCCGATGCGATAACTCATTGTCCGTGGTGGTCGACCGACGGGCAAAAACCGTTCTACCCGTCGGCGCGTCGCCGGCTGGTAGCGTATGACAGGGCCAACCCACAGCGGTTTTGCTGTCGCTTGGCGAACGGAGACCCATGGATGATGCTGAGAGTGATGACACGGCGGGACAACCCGACGCTGACACGGCTACCGCTGACGACGGCGATCGGTTTGTCGTTGGCGTACAGGTCACCGATGACCAACTCAAGTTTGTTGTCCACGTGCCAAGTGAGATCGATTCAGGGTGGCGCGATCCCGAGGCGTTTCAACAGTTGGTCGCAGACGTGACGTGGGAACACCTCGATCAGGAAGCCACGCTGCAAACGATCGCCGCCACCGGCGAGCCCGGCGAGACGGTTACGCTTGGGCATGTGACACTGCAACCGGACGGAACCGTTGTCGACGCCGAGTTGACAGCACCAACGGCTGAAAATAGCCTCGATCACCGGTAGAGTCATATGTGTGTGAGCTAATACCATACTGTGACAGCAACCTTTGAACTCTTCGTCGACAGCGCGGATCAGTGGCGATGGCGGCTTGTCCACACAAACGGCAACATCATCGCCGACAGTGGAGAGGGCTATGCTAGCCGCCAGAAATGTAAGCAAGGACTCGAAAGCGTCAAAGAAAATGCCGCCGACGCCGACGTTGTTGACGCCGAATAAGTCGACAGCGATACCGCTATGTGCAGCGTTTCCTACGCACGCCATTTGACGTACACCAGTATTGCGTCCAGAATGGCGTGGCAGTGACAGCTATCGCTGCCGGTCTTGACACGACCGGCCTCGTGTGAGTGGAATCGCGAGGGCTGCCGCTACCCGGTCGAAATGTGTCGGCGAGCCATGGAAGTGACTCGCCAGGATGAATGAAGTATGAATGGGTGGCGGCGAACCACAACTCCCAGAGGGTCTCCCACTCCAGTACCGCGTGGTACGCTGACGAGCTTAACTACCGTGTTCGGGATGGGCACGGGTGGAACCTCGTCGCTATGGCCGCCGAAACCGACTACCAGAATCGAACTGGTATCTTACCAGACCACTGTCGGCAATTCTACCACCTCACGATCGCTCGTTTGCTTATCGCGTGTATGTGCAATCCAGTTCGCGCCTGGACCCATTACAGTGGGTCACAGTGCATAGTATGAATATTGGCTTGGACTGTTAGTGCTCGTGGACTCAACACCTCGTTGCCTTGGTGCGTACATCCCGAGTCTATCGAACTCGTCTTCTACGAGTGTCCTCAATGGTACGTCTTTTTCATGTGGGTTTCGAGCTTAGATGCGTTCAGCTCTTACCCCGCGGCACGTGGCTACTCGGCAACTGCCTTCTCAGACAACCGATACACCAGTGGTGCCCAATCGTAGTTCCTCTCGTACTATACGATCGTTCATGGCACGTACCTTACACCCCCAATAGATAGCAGCCGACCTGTCTCACGACGGTCTAAACCCAGCTCACGACCTCCTTTAATAGGCGAACAACCTCACCCTTGCCCGCGTCTGCACGGGCAGGATGGAGGGAACCGACATCGAGGTAGCAAGCCACTCGGTCGATATGTGCTCTTGCGAGTGACGACTCTGTTATCCCTAAGGTAGCTTTTCTGTCATCCACAAGCCTCATCAATAGGCTCTGTGGGTTCGCTAGACCACGCTTTCGCGTCAGCGATCCTCGTTGGGAAGATCACTGTCAGACTTCCTTCTGCTCTTGCGCTCTGCCTCGGGTTCCCGACCCGAGTGAGGAAATCTTGGGGCGCGCTCGATATCTTTTCGAGCGCGTACCGCCCCAGTCAAACTGCCCGGCTACCGGTGTCCTCCGCCAGGAGTGAGAGTCGCAGTCACTACCGGGTAGTATTTCAATGTTGGCTCGGTGGCCGCTAGCGCGGGTACCTGTGTAACGCCTCCTACCTATGCTGCACAGTAGCGACCACGTCTCAGCGACAGCCTGCAGTGAAGCTCTATAGGGTCTTCGCTTCCCCTTGGGGGTCTCCAGACTCCGCACTGGAACGTACAGTTCACCGGGGCCAGCGTTGGGACAGTGACGCTCTCGTTGATCCATTCATGCAAGTCGCTACTGAAGCGACAAGGTACTACGCTACCTTAAGAGGGTCATAGTTACCCCCGCCGTTGACGGGTCCTTCGTCCTCTTGTACGAGGTGTTCAGATACCCGCACTGGGCAGGATTCAGTGACCGTACGAGTGCTTGCGCATTTGCGGTCACCTGTGTTGTTACTAGACAGTCGGAGCGTCCGAGTTATTGCAACCTGCCTCGCTGGAGGCAGGCATCCCTTCTTGCGAACGTACGGGACTAACTTGCCGAATTCCCTAACGCCGGTTGGGGCCCGACAGACCTTGGCTTTCGCTGCCTGAGCACCTGTGTCGGATCTTGGTACGGACAACACGCTTGCCGTTTCACGGGCTCTGGTACCACCGCGTTTCCCTGTCTCGGTAGTTACCCGCTTCGTGCCATGACGGCTTCCACGGGCGTGACCGATTCGACCGGGCGAAAACCCGGTGCGGTGTTTCCCAAAGCGTTGGCTTTGAGTGGTGTTGGTACTGGAATATTAACCAGTTTCCCTGTTGTCCCCGTCGAGTTGCGAGGGGACTTAGGACCGACTAACCCTTGGCTGAATGACAGTGCCAAGGAACCCTTGCTCGTAAGGTCGTCGAGGTTCTCACCCGACTATCGCTGCTACTGTGACCAGAATTGTCGTTACTGTACGATCCATACGAGTTCTCACCCGTATTTCCACTCGAACAGTACGCCAACCTACGTAGTCACCATGATTGGTGTTGTACGGTCTCGGAAACGGATTTGAGCCCCGATCATTTTGGGCGCCTCGAACCTCGGCCGGTAAGCTGTTACGCTTTTCTTAGAGGGTTGCTGCTTCTAAGCTCACCTCCCGGCTGTTTAGGGCTCGAGACCACCTTCGGTTGCACTTAATCCGTATTTTGGGTCCTAACCGTACGCTGGGTTGTCTCCCTTACACCACAGGCTTACCCCGCAGTCCGGACTCCCACCGTCTACAACGTCCGTAAGTTTGGAGTTCGACAACCCGGCCGACCTCTCTCGAGGGCGGGACGAGTAATCGGTCGCTCTACCTCACGGACTATCTCGGGTGAGGTCATGCTTCGACATGTTTCGGTTGGAACCAGCTGTTGCCGAGTTCGATGGGCCTTTCACCCCTACACATAGGTCACGCGAGGGTATTGTAAGACACCAACGCTAACGGGCCTCCACGTGCCTTTCGGCACGCTTCACCCTGCCCATGTGTAGATCACTCGGTTTCGGGTCGTATCCCCACGACTCCCCGCGCTTGAACACGGCGGCCCTGGTGCAAAGCACTGCGGCCATGTCGCTTTCGCTCTGCCTGCCCCGATCATCGGGTTAGGCTTGCCATGGAGATACACTCTCTGGGTCGTTTTTCAAAACGTACGACGCAACATCGGCTTCTCACTCGTCTTACTGGAGGCTTGCACCTCGGTCATTCTGAGTGAGACCTTGTATGCCACGTCGTTCGATCGCCAGCTGATTTCGGGCCCTATTGCACGATCCTTCTCGGAGTGCTTTTCAGCGTTCGCTCACGCTACTTGTTCGCTATCGGTCTCGAGGAGTGTTTAGTCTTTCCGGGGGATGCCCGGGAGTTTTCACACGGGAGTTCCGACCCATGCTACTCTGGAGCTGACGCGCGATGTACTTGCTTTTGATACGGGGTTGTCACCCTGTATCACGCTCCGTTCCAGAAGACTTCTCAAAAGCGTTCGATCGGTGATTGTCAGTCCTGACACCACATTGCCCGTGAGGGCTTCGGTTTGGACTGTGTCGTGTTCACTCGCGGTTACTAACGATATCGCGGTTGCGTTCTTTTCCTGTCGGTACTGAGATGTTTCAATTCCCGACGTTCCCTATTGCGCAAGGCAATTGTGAGAGGGATTCCCATTCGGAGATCCTACGTTCTTCGCCTCCATGCGGCTCCCGTAGGCTTATCGCAGCTTGGCACGTCCTTCATCGGCACTCGAGCCGAGCCGTTCACCAGCTGGCACAGTAGCCAGTTGAAGAGATAACATTCGGACGAATGTTATCGCTGGTGAGGTGATCCAAAGGATCACCTCGCGAGACGAGTATAACTCGCCTCAATGTATGTTCACTGTACCCGGTATGCGTGCTCGGAAGAGCACACAAACTGTAATGGGTCCAGTGGACGCCTGGATTGCACGTACACACGATCTCATGGCGACCCAGGGTGGTAGATCTGGGACGCTCGATCCTTCCCAACCCGCTTGCACGGGATGGTGCATCGATCTTGTCGTATCACACCCGAACCGTGTAACCCGTATAAGGGACACGGTTTGGGTGCGTGCTGACATGGACTCAGTGGGATTTGAACCCACGGCATCCTCCTTGCAAAGGAGGCACTCTGCCGCTGAGCTATGAGCCCGCCTCGGTCGAGGAATCGACCGAGCGTGTTAGCCTTGGTAGTTCGAAGGTGCCCGATTGCACGCGTGGGCCGAACGAGTGCTCACTGGTCGGGGATGACCGGGGTGAGCGAGCAGACGCAATGAGTATGAAGGGTGAGTCTGGCCTGAAGGCCAGATCTCGGACGTTAGGAGGTGATCCAGCCGCAGATTCCCCTACGGCTACCTTGTTACGACTTAAGCCCCTTGCGAAGCCCAGATTCGACCCTGGTAACAGGGCCTCATCCGGACCTCACTCGGGTGCTTTGACGGGCGGTGTGTGCAAGGAGCAGGGACGTATTCACCGCGCGCTGCTGACACGCGATTACTACCGAATCCAGCTTCATGCGGGCGAGTTTCAGCCCGCAATCCGAACTACGACCAGGTTTGCGAGATTACCGTCACTTCTCAGTGTTGGAACCCGTTGTCCTGACCATTGTAGCCCGCGTGTTGCCCAGCCCATTCGGGGCATACTGACCTACCGTTGCCCATTCCTTCCTCCAGTTTAGCACTGGCAGTCTTCCTAATGTACCCACCCATCGTGCGATGGTGCTGGCAATTAGGAACGTGGATCTCGCTCGTTGCCTGACTTAACAGGATGCCTCACGGTACGAGCTGACGGCGGCCATGCACCTCCTCTCATCAGCTCGAGCAGATGTCGTCAACATGACTGTCATTACTGATGTCGGGGCTGGTGAGATGTCCGGCGTTGAGTCCAATTAAACCGCAGGCTCCTCCGGTTGTAGTGCTCCCCCGCCAATTCCTTTAAGTTTCATCCTTGCGGACGTACTTCCCAGGCGGCTCGTTTAGCGGCTTCCCTACGGCACAGCACCCACTCGTAGTGGGTGCCACACCTAACGAGCATCGTTTACAGCTAGGACTACCCGGGTATCTAATCCGGTTTGAGACCCTAGCTTTCGTCCCTCACTGTCGAAGCCGTCTTCTCAGAGTGCTTTCGCCATCGGTAGTCCGTCCGGGATTACGGGATTTCACTCCTACCCCGGACGTACTCTCTGAGCCTTCCGGTTCCAAGCCAGCCAGTTTCCACCGGACGCCCACCCGTTGGGCAGGTGGATTTCCCGATGGACTTGGGTGGCCAGCTACGGACGCTTTAGGCCCAATAATATGGGACATCACTCGAGCTGCCGGTATTACCGCGGCGGCTGGCACCGGTCTTGCCCAGCTCTTATTCGTTGACCACCTTACAGTCAACAAAAGCGAGGGCTAATATGCCCTCGCACTTGGGATTCCCCTATCGCACTTCCGTGCAGTGTAAAGGTTTCGCGCCTGCTGCGCCCCGTAGGGCCCGGAATCTTGTCTCAGATTCCGTCTCCGGGCTCTGACTCTCATCACCCGTACCGATTACTGGCACGGTGGGCCGTTACCCCACCGTCTACCTAATCGGCCGCAGCCGCATCCTTCAGCGGTGTCTTTAGAAAACAGTGCATTCCAGCGACTGTTTCATATCGGCCATTAGCCTCAGTTTCCCGAGGGTATTGCCGACTGAAGGGTAGCTTGGCCACGTGTTACTGAGCTATCTGCCACGAGTGTGAACTCGTTCGACTAGCATGGCTAAATCGAATCCCAATAGCAATGTCCTCCGGCAGGATCAACCGGAATGTGTCCAACTCACTCGGAGAGCGAGTTGGGGGTTGGCGGGAACGATTCCTTGACAGGAATCGGTCACCAAATGTGTCTCATTGCATGGTCTGTGTTCGGGGCCACGCGAGCAATCGGGTGGCACCGAACTACCAAGGCTAACGTCGGATCCCGTCTGTACGGCGTACCGCAGGGGTGGGATCCCCATTGTGTCGGATCTGAGTGTATCCGATTGGGCCGTATAAGCCCGTCGGATCACTCGTGGACTGTCGTCCACTCGATCCATGCGAGTGCTGACCGATTCGAACGGTCGGCGGCTCGCGGTGTGTTTTTGCTGCATTCCAGTCGAGCGCCCTGTTGTACTTAAGGGCGTTGGTTCGATCTGGGTGCCGTCCGGCGATTCCGGACGGTGGTGGTCGGGCGTGTTTCCACACACGACCAGTGCATCCTATCGAAGACGGGGTTACTACAAAAGGCCTCTGATACAGTCCGAGATTCGAAAACAAAGCAGGAATTTCAGCCGTTCGTCACGTCAGCAGCGCCCCCAAGCCATGAGAATTGGACACATGGGTGATTGTGTGTCGACCGCTCACATGGCATCGTCGTCGACGCCGTTGAGGGACGCAACACGACCAATTAGTCGTCATCGACCGGGGTTTTCACGACGGTCACCGGCCCGTCGGCCATCGTCACAACACGTTCGGCGACACTCCCGAGCAGGCTTCGGTACTCCCCTGAGCGATGCTTCGAGCCCATGATCGTCAGCTCGATCGCGGCCTCGTCAACGTAGGCGAGGATCTCCTCGTGGGGGACGCCGTGCCGGATGGTCGATTCGGTCTCGACGCCGGCGTCAGCGGCCTGGTCGGTGATCGCCGCGATGGCATCCGCACCAGCCTGTTCAAGCGCGGCCTCCAACCCCTCAAACTCGTGGACGTACTCGTCGCCGGGATACGAGCTGTAGGCGTCGGAGTCGACAACGTAGAGCACGTGCAGGTCAGCGTCATACCGCTGGGCCGCGTCGATCGCGTGGGCGGTCGCCTGGTCGACACCGGGACTCATGTCTGTTGGCAGGAGTAGTCGGTCGTACATACATGGGCCTACGAGGGCCAGCGTCAAAACTGTCGGTGGCGAAACCGAAAAACGAGACGTCGCGCTTAGTCGGCGGCTTCGAAGACGGCCACGCTGTCGACGGTCAGCCCTTCTTCGGCGGCCCGGGACTCACCGGAGACGAGATCGGTCGCATCAACCGTTTCGTCGACACCAACGACCGTCTCGCCCTCGCCGAAGTTGAGCACGACAATATAGCGGTCATCGTCGCTCTCGCGGCCGAAGGCGACGACCTCATCCTCGTTGTCGGCGTCGTAGTCGATCCGCTGGAGATCACCGTTCGAGCTGAGTGCCGGGTACTCCTGTTTGAGATCGATCAGCTGATCGTAGTGATCGCGGATCTCCTCGCGGACGTGATTCCACGCGAGGTGGTCACGCCGACCACGCTGGCCGAGCTCCTGACCACCGTACAGCATCGGCACGCCAGGCAAGGTAAACACCGCGCCCGCGGCAGCCTTCGTCGCGGCGTCACCACAGTCGACGATGTATCGGGTCTCGTCGTGGTTCTCCATGTAGAGCATGAAGGCGGCGTGGTCGGGGAACGCTGAGCGCTGGCGGCCCTCAACGGCGTCAAGAATCGCCTCGGCGGGCTGGTTGCCGTCGCCGACCTGCCGGAGCGTGAAGTACGTCGTCGTATCGAAGTGGATGTCGAACATCCCCTCGTGGAAGTCGGCGATATACGGGATCGTCTCATCGAGCAGCAGAAACTCGGGGTCGATGGCCTTCAGCCGCTCGCGCATCTCCTTCCAGAAGGATTCGGGAACGGCCCACGCCATATCACACCGGAAGCCGTCGGCAACTTCGGCCCACGTGTCGAGGGCATCAAGCAGGTGACGACGGACTTCGAGATTGGTGAAATCGAAGTTGGCGATGAACTCCCAGCCGAAGTAGGTGCCGGGCTCGCCGTTATCCTGCCATTCGTACCAGTCGTAGTACTCTGAGTCCGGGTTCTGGTAGGCGTCCTCGAAGTACGGATGGTCACGCGCGGAGTGATTCAACACGAGGTCAAACAGCACCGACATCCCGCGCTCGTGGGCGGCGTCGACGAAGGACTCGTAATCCTCGCGGTCGCCGAGATCATCGGCGATCGAGAAGAAGTCGGTGATGTTGTAGCCGTGTGGCGCGCCGTCGTGTTGGAGGACGGGCGTCAGCCACAGACAGTCGACGCCGAGATCCTCCATGTAGTCGAGGCGTTTTTCGAGGGCTTCGAACGTCGTTTCGGCCTCGTCGTCGTCGGCCGCATAGCCGCGGACGTAGATCTCATAGAGGGTAACCTCCTTGCCCCACTGCGGCGGGTCGTAGAGTCGGTGAACAGCAAAATCACCCTCGTCGCCGAGCCGATCGATGCTGACGGCGTCGGCCACGCTGTAACTGTCACCGATGGCGACAGCGTGCACACGCAGTTCGTCGTCGATCACATCGAGCGGCGCGCGGAGTTCGTGGCCGTCGATGGTGACCGCGGACTCCTCGACGCCGTCGCGGTCGTCAAGCAGGAACTCAACGTCGAGCTCCTCGGCGTCACGCGAGGAATCAGGGTGTGGTTTCGGCGTCGCCGTGATGACGGCTTCATCGTCGACGATGTCGCCGTCAAGGCGAACCCGCGGGCGACCCTCGCCCTCGCCTTGTGACTCACCGAGTGCGCCCGACCCGGAGCCGGAGGCAAAGCCGCTCCCGCTGCGCTGTTGTGGGCGCCCGGAGCCGCTTTGACCACTGTAGCCGCTGTACCCGCTGTAGCCGCTGACACCGGTTGCGCCGGTGCCCTCGCCTGTCGGCTGGTACGAACTGGGGAAGACACGGATAGTCTGATTGAACGTGTCGTGTGGCGTCGTCAACGTCGCCACGTATCGGCCCGGTGCGTCGGGGACAAAATGCTCGACAGGGTCGTCACCGAGGCTGGTGTCGGTGTCGATCGGGGCGTCGCTGATCGTCCAACTATACTCGGCATCTGGGTCTGGATCGCGGGGTGCTAACTGAATAGCATCCCCAACAGCAATGAACTGCGGCTGCCCTGGATGGTTCATAGTCGTATCTACACAGAGGGTTACTTTGGTCTTGTGTATCTGCGAGAAACTGTGTACAAACATAATAAATCGAGCGACAAGCGGCTATATTCGACAGAGAGCGTTTGAATCAGCCGATATCTGGGTGTATCGTGACGGCGTGATCCGGGCTATTTTGTCACATTTGTTCATTATCATGGACGAATCTGAGCGAACGCAAAGCCGCCAATACTTAGTTATGGACAGCGAATCCCCACCTACATGCGACTCCGCACCGCGCTCAACGAGTTCAAACGCACCCGCGATGGGCGGTTTCCGGCCGAGTGCCGAACCACCGACGGGGCGTTTTCTGCGCACGGGGATCGGCTTGTCTACGTCGATCCGGATGGCGGGCTCCGAGACTACTCCGCGCCGCTGTCAGGCCTCTCTGGGATTGATCGGGCACGACTCGGCATCGAAACCGAAACCGGCACCCAGTGGTTCGACGAGTTTTCGACGGTTCGCCAACACTACTACCGGGAGACAAATGTCGTCGAAACCGAGTATGCCGCCGACGGCTTCACTGTCCACCAGTACGATCTCACGCTTGGACGGGCTCACGTCACCCACATCGAGCTTCGGGGAGCGATCCCACCGAACGCCGAGCTCACGGCGTTTCTCACCTTCGCCCCGGAAGGCCAGGAATCCCAGGTCGGTCGGCTGATCCACGGCGAAGCCGGCCCCAACGACACCGATGTCGTAGAGGTATTCCACCGGAGCGAACACGATTACGTCACCGCCTCGACCGGCATCATCGACGTGCGGGGCCAGATCCCCGAACGCTTCGAGGAGATTCTCTCCGAGGAGGCCTATGAGTTCCCGCGTGAGGCCGTCATCAACCGCTTTGAGGACACCCACCTCAGCGGCGATGTCGTCATCAACGCCCCACTAGAACAGAGTGGCCGGGCAGCGAAGACGACGATCGTCACCCAGCTATCGGATCACGAGACGGTCGATCGGGAGGCCGCCCTCGCTGATCTCCGGCAGTGTGCGGCCGCCCACCGTGGGGCCGACGATATCCGCGAGGCCGGCCGCCAGCGCGCGGAGGTCTCGGTGCCGGAGTCAGCCCCCAACGGCAACGTCGTCCGTGAGGATCTGCGGGCCCTCTCGCTGCTGAAAGCCCCAACCGGTGCCCACATCGCGGCCCCGGAGTTCGACCCCTTCTATGCGCACTCCGGCGGCTACGGCTACACCTGGTTCCGCGATGAGGCTGAGGTTGGCCGCCATCTCCTGACAGCGGACTCGCTGTTGGATCTCGACCTCCAAGAGTCGCTGGCAGCGACAGCCGAGTTCTTCTGTGAGACACAGGAAGATGACGGCTCGTGGTCACACCGCGTGTGGGCGATGGATGGCTCCCTCGCCCCAGGGTGGGCCCACGGCCGCATCGAGGGCGGCAACGACGATTATCAGGCCGACCAGACGGCGAGTGCGGTTACCTTCCTGGCGGAGCTGTTGAGCGAGCGCGGCGACACCTTCTCAGAGCCGTTGCGGGAGCAGATCCGCACGACGATCCGCGATGCGGTCGATGTCCTCGATGAGACGCTGGCCGACGATGGGCTGCCGGTCGCCTGTCAGAACCTCTGGGAAAACATGACCGGGCGGTTCAGCCACACCGCAGCGACCTATCTCGCGGCCTATGTGGCGGTCGCCGACGCCCCGGTCGCAGCCGACCTGCAGTCACACGCACAGGCGCAAGCGACGACAGTGTTCGATGGGCTCGATCGGTTCTGGAGTGAGACGCGGGCGGCCTACGGCATCCGGCTCAACAACAGCGGCAAGCTCGACGACCGGATCGATTCGGCGAGCTTCGCGATCGTTGAGGCGGTCGTTGCCTACGATGACCTTGTTGAGACGGAGCTTTCCACGGAGACGCTTGATCGACTCAGCGACCACGTCCAACACGTCTTCGACGCGCTGTACCGCGATCCCGAGGATAGCACTGTCGCTGGGCTCGCACGATTCGAAGGCGACACCTGGCGCTCAGAGGGCCAACAGGGCGAGAAGATTTGGACACCCTCGACGGCGTGGGGTGCGGTCGCCGCCACCGAACTCGGCGTCCTGCTGTCGACGTATGACCGCGAAGACGACGCCGAGGAGTGTTTCGATCAGGCCGGAACTCTGTACGAACATCTCCTTCCAAACGGGCCGTTGACGACGCGGGCCGGCTATCTCGCCGAGCAGGCCTTCGACGACGGCACCGTCGACAGCGCGGCCCCGCTGGGCTGGTCACACGCCCTCCGCCTGCGGGCGACGGCGACGCTGCGAGAGCAGAACGCGCTGCCGATCATCGCGCCCGCGCCATCCGGCCCGGAGAGCCGACCGCGGTGGACGACCGGCGAAAAATACGGCGTGGCGACGGTCGCCGACCACGGCAACGATGACGCCTCGAAGGTGTGGTTTACGCTCACCGAGGGCGCGCTCACCGAGGCGCGGTTCCCCCGAGTCGATCTGATGAACCTCCGAACGGTCGACTTTGTCGTGGCTGATGCCGGCGACACCACCGACTACACCGCTCGCACTCACAACGAGACCCGCACCGACGACGACACCGAAACGATCGACCGGCGGGTCGAGCCGGCCGACGACGACGCGCTGCTCTTCCGGCACATCATCACCGAACAGGGCGATGGGCGCGGCCACGAGTGGACGCTGACCGTGGAGTACGCGATCGATCCCGACCACGACGCCATCGTCGCCGACATCGACTTCGAGAGCGCCGACGACAACGAGTACGACATCTACGCTGTCGCCGACATCTCGCTGACCAACACGGGCACCCGGGATCGTGGCTACCGGCTCGGCGAGCGCGGCAACTACCATCTGGCGGCCCGCGACGCCGAGGCCTACGACACCGGCGCGGAAGCCCTCCTCACCGACGAGGACGGCGATGTCTACAGCGTCGCCATGGCGATGACGACGCCGAATCAGTTCGATTGGGCGACCGTCGGGGCTGCGGGCTCCGAACACCTCGCAAAGCTATTCAGCGAGGAGATCGCCCGCTGCCAAACGACCGACTTGACGACGACAACATCGTGCTTGCAGGCCTGCTCGGAACCGGAACAACCGTCGGCGAGACGCTGTCGATCGGGTTCGGCGAGAACGCCGACACGGCCGCCGCACTCGGCGAAGCCGAAGGCGCGTTGGCAAACGGCTACGACGACGTGCGGGCGGCCTACCGCGAGACTTGGGGGACTTCCTCGCCGACAAGGAGATCCCCGAGTTCGTCGTCGACGACGAGGCTCTCTACAAACAGTACAAGAGCTGTCTGATGGCCCTGCGGGCCGTCGAGGACAAAACCTATCTCGGCGCGGGAATCGCCAGCCCCTCGGTGCCGTGGGGTGAAGCGGTCACCGCCGACGAGCCGAAGGGGTACGGCTACAACTTCGTGTGGTCACGGGATCTGTATCAGGTCTTTACCGTCTTCGAGGCGATCGGCGACCACAAAACCGCGACCGACGCCCTCCAGTACATCTTCGAATACCAGCAGGACGACGAGGGCTTCATCCCCCAGAACACCTACGTCAACGGGCTGACTCGCTGGGGTGGCGAACAGATCGACAACATCTCCTTCCCGCTGATCATGGCCTACCAGTTGGCCGAGGTGGGCATCGACTTCGAGGACGTAAGCTACGACTACATCAACGTCAAACGCTCGGCGGATTACGTCGCCCGCAACGGGCCAGCGACCGCCCAAGAGCGCTGGGAGGAAGAAGCCGGCTACTCGCCGTCATCGATCGCCGCCGAGGTCGCCGGCCTCGTTTGTGCGGCAGACATCGCAAACGACGCCGGCGAGACCGGCGATGCGATCGTCTGGCTCGCGTTGGCCGACGAGTGGGCTGATCGCGTCGAGGAGTGGTGTGCGACCAAAACCGGGACGCAACTCCACACGAACACGCCGTACTACGTCCGGGTGACCCGCGACGGCAACCCCGAAGCCGGCCACCTGCGGACGCTGCCAACGCGGGGCCAACACTCGATGAGCGAGAGATTATCGACGGCGGCTTCCTCGAACTCACGCGACTCGGCATCAAATCACCTGACGACGAGATCATCACCAACTCGCTGGTCGAGGTCGATGAGACGATCCGGCTGGACACACCGCAAGGCCCGGCGTTCTACCGCTACAACGGCGATGGCTACGGCGAGCGCGCGATGGGCGAGAAGGGCGCGCCGTGGTCAGTCCAAACCAAAGGCAAAGGGCGGCTGTGGCCGATCTTCACCGGCGAGCGCGGCGAGTACGAGCTGTTGGCCGGCACCGACGAGGGCGACCTCGCGCCACAAAACCTCTTGAAGACGATGGCCCGATTCGCCAACAGCGGCCGGATGATCGCCGAGCAGGTCTGGGATCGCCACATCGACAACGAGTACAACTGGGAGATCGGCGACGGCACCGGCTCGGCAACACCGCTGGCCTGGAGTATGGCGCAGTTCATCCGCCTGCCCACGGCATCGCTGAGGGTGAACCAGTCGAAACGCCGACGGCCGTCGCTGACCGGTATCGCAGCGGCCCGCGGCCTGCTGGGCCGGCACTGTCAGTCGAGCGCAACGTGTCGAAAGATACGCTGACAATCACTGGTGAAACCGATGGCACGGTTGTCGCGGCCAGTGCCGACGGCGAATCGACGACAGTCACCGTCGACAACGGCAGCTTTGAGCTAACGCTGCCAGCCGGCCACGGCAAGACGATAGTCACGGTCGCCGCTGCCACCGACACTGACCTGACCACGGCGGGGACGACGGTCGAACGCTTCACCATCTGACCGGGTGTTTTTGCGACCCCCGTGCCTACAGGTGGTATGGCAACCTATAGCCGCCGGACACGGATCGACGCCCCACTGGAGGCCGTCTGGGCGTTTCACGGGCAGATCGACGGGCTTGAGGCGTTGACGCCGGGGTGGATGGGCCTCCGCGTCGAGGGCGTCGTCGGCCCCGACGGCGATGCTGATCCCGCGGAGCTATTCGAGGGCAGCGAGATCACGATGGCGAGTCGACCGTTCGGTGTCGCCCCCGAAAGCCGGTGGCTGTCGCGGATCGTGGCCCGCGAGCGCGATGACGGCTATCGGATGTTCCGCGACGACATGCTCGGTGGCCCCTTCGCGGTGTGGGTACACACCCACGAGTTCTACGGCGACGGCGATGAAACCGTCATGATCGACACCGTTGAGTACGAATTCCCAGCCGGCCCGGTTGGCCCACTGGTCGATCGGCTTGCTGTCGTCGGCTTCGAGCCGATGTTTCGGTACCGACATCGCCAGACAAAGGCCCTGCTGGAAGGTGGTTCCTATCCGGACTGGATGCCGGCTGTCGACCGTGACACACCAGCGGGTGCCGAGGGCGACACCTAATTGACCAATAGCAGCACTGATCCCACCGCAAACGCATCACCAGTATCGCTTAGTCGCTCGCGGCCGTGTGCCCGCCATGACGATCGACGTTGTCGATATCGACCACAGTGCGATCCGCGTCAGGGATATTGAGGAATCACTTCGCTTCTACCATGATCTGCTGGGGCTCGAAACGCGTGACGAGGATCGGTTCGACGCCGGCGAAGTGCCATTTGTTGCGGTCGTGGCTGGCGGCCGGCATATCCATCTCGTCCCAACCGACGAACCGATCGATGTCGGCGGAGAACACCTCTGTCTGTTGGTGCGATCGGATTCGGTTGACACACGCGCGGAGATTGATGCCCTGATCGACGAGATCGAGAGAGCCGGCTACACGGTTGAGGCGGGCGAACCGTACGAGCGGTACGGTGCCTACGGCAACGACTGGGCGATCTACGTCCGGGATCCAGATGGGCGACGGGTCGAACTCAAACTCCACTGACGCAACAAAACAGCCACAGGCGAGATCAGGCGTCGAAATCGATTTCGAATGCTGCGCCGCCGGCCTCGCTATCGCCGACACTGATTTCCCAGCCGTGGCCCTCGACGATCGTCTCAACGATTGACAGCCCGAGACCGGTGCCGCCGCCGCCGGTGTAGCCGTGATCGAAGACGGCGTCTTGCTCATCGGCGGGGATGCCTGCACCATCGTCGCCGACGACAACCCCGCCGTCGGTCGCCCGGACGGTCACCGTCACGTCCTCGCCGGCATGGTCGATCGCGTTGCGGAACAGGTTCTCGAAGACCTCACGCAGCCGTGTCGGATCAGCCTCGACCATCTCCATCGGCTCTAACTTCTCAGTTTCCAGCGACGCCTCGGGGGTGTCGACGCTGTCCCACGCGTTGGCAACGATTGTATCGACCGCGACCGGTTCGGTGTCGCCGACGGCCCGGCCCTCGCGGGCGAGTGTCAACAGCTCGTCGAGCATCGTCTCCATGCGCTCGGCGGCGTCGACCGCAGGGTCGAGGCGGTCAACATCGCCGGTTTCGGTCGCCAACTCAAGATAGCCGGTGACAACGCTGAGGGGGTTTTGGAGGTCGTGGCTGATGACCGAGGTAAACTGTTCGAGGCGTTCGTTCTGGCGTTCGAGTTCAGCGCGCCGGCGGCGGCGGCGTTCGGTGTAGCCGATGAACTCACCGACGGATGTGAGCTGTTGACGCACCGATTCCGGCCACCGCCGCGGGGTGGCTGTCGTCACGACGAGCGTACCGGCCAACTCCCAGTCGATGACGATCGGCACCGCCAGTAGTGTCCCAGTTTCGGCGTCAAAGGTCGATTCGTCAGTCGTCGCATCATAACAGACGGCTTCGAACTGTTCCAATCGTTCGGCGAAGCCGGGGAACTCAGCGGCTGGGATCTCCTCGTCGTCCAGTGGCTCGATGGCGAGGTCGGCGGCGGCAGCGTCGGTATCCCGCCAACCAAAGTCCTCGGTGAGAAGCCCGGTTTCGTCATCGTAGTGATACAGCAGACACTGCACCGCTTCAAGCTCGGTCGCCAGCGACTGCAGCGCCCACTCGATTTTGACGTCGACCTCGTCGATGGCCGCGCTCATCAGCGATCGGGAAACATCGAGGGTTGTATCCCGGATATCGAGGCGTTGGGCGGCCACAAGCGATTCAACGCGGGTACGCAGGCCCACGACCCCGTCAAGTGGCTCAACGGCCGATGCTGACGTTGTGGGCTCTTTGACGGTCAGAGCCTCAGCGTCGAATGAGTCGATGCCACTGTCAGCGACGGGTTCGCCGGCGGGATCAGCTGGTGCGCCCAGTCCAGCATTAGTTGGCGTTGCCGCACCGCTGTCGCTCGCTGTGTAAACAACGTCGTCGACACCGAGCCGGAACGCCTGCCGCACCATATCAGCGTCAGGTTCGTCGGCGAACAACACAAAGGGTGCCTCAGATGAGGTCGTCAGCGACTCATACAGCGACTGCCAGGTCGTCTCCGGCAGCGTAGCCGAGGCGACAAAACAGTCGACAGCGACGTCAGCGGCGGTTGTCGCCGCCGCGCCGCTCTCGACGGCTGTCACCGTCCACTCTGGCTCAAATGCCCCCGAACCGCCTCGCGGCGGCTCTCATCGGCGTCGATATACAGCAGCTGAAACGACGCCTCCGCACTGCTCATAGCTACCGTTTGGCCGTGGGGGGTATCAATTTTCCTGTCTCGTCGTGTCATAATCGACACTATCGCGGCCGCAGCAACGGATTCAGGTCGCTGCAGCGACAGGTTTCACCTATGGGTGAGTCCTACCGTGTCGTCGTCGCAAGCGAGGGAACCGAAACCGAACTCTCGGTGGCGGCCGGAACGACACTCCGGGATGCGTTGCTGGCAGCCGACCGCTCGCCGTACGGGCGACTGTCCGAACGAGCGAACTGCGGCGGCCGCGGGCTGTGTGCGACCTGTGGGGTACGACTCGCTGACGATGTGGCACCCAACCACTGGCACGACCGGCTGGCCGACCGGTTTGGCTACCCGCGACTGTCGTGTCAGGTGGCCGTTGACCGCGATATGCGGGTCGAACTGCTGGATGACAAACTGGTCTGGGGCGGCCGCGAGTCGTAGGGCTGGCTGGCGAGTGTCGGGTGGGCGACCACTCATTGCGATCGCGCCCGTAGCCACCCTATGGAACCCCACGAGCGACAGGCGGCATGGGAGGAGCTGTCGACAACGTATGCCGACCGCCGCGATCCAGATGGCTCGGATGCAGCCCTCATCGACGACCTGCTCGACCGCTGTCCGCCTGATCCAACCATCGTCGATATCGGCTGTGGGGACGGCGCGCGGACGCTTGCGAATCTCCCGGCCGACAGCATCGGGGTCGACTTTGCCCGCACCGGCCTCTCACTGGCGGCCGATACCGTCCCCGACGCACGACTGGTGCAGGCTGACATGCGACAGCTGCCGCTGGCTGAAACCGTCGCCGACGGAATAACTGCCTACCACGCGGTCTTTCACGTCCCGCGGACGCGACACCCTGAGGTGTACGCGGAGTTCGCTCGCGTGTTGCGATCGGGTGGGATGCTGCTGAGTACGCTTCCCGGTGGGCGGTTCGAGACGGTGCGGCGCGGCTGGATGGGCGGTGAGATGTTCTTTTCCGCGCCGGGACGAGACCGTACGCTTGCGCAGTTGCAGACGGCCGGCTTCGAGATCCTCGCCACGCCGACGGCGACCGATCCACTCGGCAGCAGCACCGAGTTCGTCCTCGCCGAATACACCGGGTAGCTACTGTGGCTCGGTCGGGCGTGAACAGCGAAGACAGAGGGTGCTGTTGGCAACCCAGTTGACGTCGCGGGAGCCACAGGCCGGACACGCGTGGTGATCGGTTGCATACTCGGTCGTCCCACGCGGTGCAGCGAGAACACCCTTGTCGACACAGCCGTCGACCAACGACGCGAACCGCTGGCGTTTGTACTCGGCGCGGGCGGCCAAGAAGTCGCCCGGATCGGACGGATCTGCGCCGTGGAGATCTTCCCACTCGATTGCGATCTCGCCGTTTTCAAGCGTGCGAGCGAGCTGTTTTGCTGGCGCGGCCGCGGCCAAGAAGAGGGGTGTCGCCCCAACCGTCTGGGGATCAGTTGTCTCGTCGGCAGCCGCCCGGTAAGCGTCGGCGGCAGCGGCATAGGCGTCGGCGGCCCCCTCCAACCCACCGGCGACCCGGAAATCGGCGGCAAATTCGTCGAAACAGGCGGCCTGGAGCGGGGTTGCCATTGTCGCCCCAAGGTCGCCGACGAGGGCGATCCCGGCGGTGGCTCGCCGGGTCGCTCGCGCTGGACAGTCGGCGACGCGATAGCAGAGGGCGGCCGTCAGCAGGTGGCGGGGGCCGTCACCGATCGACCCACGGTCGTCCGGGGCAAACGGGTCGTGGTCGTCACGGGGGTCGGCAAGCACCGACCAGCCGGCCCGAGTGTAGGCGTCGCCGGCCGCCTCGTAGCGTCGGTCAGCAAGTGCGGCGACCGCTGCCGCGTAGTGGCCGTTGTCGTTGGTGTGCATACATCGCATACGACCGCGACCGACACAACAGTTGCTATGTAGCGAGAAGTGGTTGCGTGTGCGATTTAGTGGCACAACGGGCTTATCATGATTGCACCCGATGAGGTGAGTGCTTATGGTTTCAACCGGAGACACCGCCCCCGACATTTCCGCAACGATCGGTACAAGCGACCACGAGGAGTTTGAGCTGTCCGACTATCTCGGCGATGGCCCTGTCGTGTTGGCCTTCTTCCCCGGCGCGTTCACGCCGCCGTGTTCCAACGAGATGGTCGCCCTGGAGGAACACCTCGATGCCTTCGAGGATGCTGGCGCGACCGTCCTCGGCCTCAGCGCCGACTCGGCGTTCTCACTGGGTGCCTTCAGCGACGAGTACAACCTCTCGTTTACGCTCGTCAGCGACATGGCCGGTGAGGCGATCCGCGACTACGGCCTTGAGATGGAGATCCCGGATCTCGGCCTCTACGGCATCGCCAACCGCGCGGTCTACGTTCTCGACGAGGACGGCACGGTCACCTACGACTGGGTTGCCGACGAGCCGACCGACGAGCCGGATTACGAGGAACTCGTCGCCGCCGCCGAAGACGCCTAACACGACCCGCAGTTTTCACCGTATTTTTCCGTCGCAGAGAGCCGTCAGTTCGACTTACCGTCAGCGTCGGCGATGGCCACCTCGATCCGCTCAGTCGCCGTATCGACGATCTCGTCGACAGACTCACTTTCAGCATAGAGCCGAATGTAGGGCTCGGTGCCGGAGGGTCGCACGAGCAGCCACGAGCCATCCGGCAGGGAAAGCCGAACCCCGTGCTCTCCAGAGACCGTTGCCTCGGAGAAGGCGTCGGGCAACGACGATTCCAGCGTCGTCATCGCCACGGCTTTGGCCCCGTCTGGACAATCAATGCTGACCTTTCTGTAGGGTCGTTCGGTGATCGGCTCCCGAAGGGCCGCAAGCCCGTGGGTGGCAACAAGGCCAGTGAGCAGGGCTGCGCTGACAACGCCGTCGATCCAGCCGCCGAATCCGGGGTGGATGTGTTTCCACGGTTCGGCCGCAAAAACAACCGAGCCGCCGTCACGTTCGGCGGCGGCGATCCCCTCATGCAGCGCGCCGAGACGCACCCGCTCAACGCGTCCGCCGGCGGCGGTCACCTGTTCGTCGATGCGCCCTGAGGCGTTGGGCGTCGTGACGACGACCGGGTCGTCGCCGCGGTCGGTAGCAGCAGCATCGTCAGCGTCGTCTGGGTCGCCGTCGTCCGAAACCGCCCGGCGCGTGTAGTAGCCCGCCAGGATCGCCACCACGCTATCCTCATGGACGATCTCGCCGTCACTATCGAGGATCACGATCCGGTCGGCGTCGCCGTCGTGGGCGATCCCGAGATCAAAGTCGCCGTCGGCGACGAAAGCCTGGAGGTCGCCAAGCGTTTCCGGCGTTGGCTTGCTCGGTCGGCCCGGGAACCGACCGTCAACATTGGCGTTGAGTGCGACGGTGGTCGCCCCAAGGGCATCCAACACCTGTGGTGTCGCCAGCGCGGCCATCCCGTTGCCGCAGTCGACAGCGACACGAAGCCCATCGCCGATGGCTGACTCGCCGTCACGCGGGAGTTGGTCGCGGACATACCCGGTGACGGCAGTCCGGTAATCAGGCAGTGGCTCGCGGCGGCGTGGTGACCCCCACGCCGAAAAGTCGGCTGGGCTGGCGGCCGCGTCGTCAACGAGTGCTTCAATCCGTGCCTCTAACTCGTCGCCGAACTCTTCGCCGTCGACGAAGCATTTGATCCCGTTGTCCGCCGGCGGGTTATGCGAGGCCGTCAGCATCACCCCGTAGCGACCACGGGACGCAAATGCCAGCGTCGGCGTCGGCACAGTTCCAACCCGAACCGGTAGCGCGCCCGCGGCGGCGACGCCGGCTTCAACCGCCGCGGCGAGGGCTGGCCCCGTCAGCCGGCCATCCCGGCCGATGACAATCTCCGGGTGTTTAGTCGGTGCATCCGCGACCGCAAGGCGGCCGACCGCGCTCCCAACGCTGAGGGCAACGTGGGGCGTAACCGTCTCGACGACCGAACCGCGGATACCAGCGGTTCCAAACTCGACCATACCAGCCCAATGGCCTGGCTCACTTAGTGTTCAGCGATCCGCGCGCGACGACGCAGGGAACCGTCGGTCGCGTCGAAGTAGCCGACGCTCAGCGCAGCGACGACCGATAATCCGCAAGATTTCGCAGCACAAACCACAGCAGTCCGACGCCAACCACGAGCCCGACGGCGATGACGACAGCCAACTGTAGCGGTGTCGGATCGACCTGCAGTGCCATCAGCCCCATCGACGCGGCGACAAGCACCACGAAGCCAACTTTGAGCCGCGTGTTTGCGGTTTTCTTCTCGTCGTCGGTGAGGCTTGAACCAACCATCAGTCGTCCCAAGAAAACAGGTCGTCTTCGGCGTCCTCGAGCTCCTCACAGGGCGACGACACGTGAAGTGAGACAAACTGCCAGGTGCCATCCGGGTTCGCTTCGAGAGTGCCCGTCCACCGCGTGTCGAACTCGTAGTCGGTATCGAGGGTGGTGTCAGTCCACGCCAGCGTCAGCCGGTCGTGAAACCACGCAAACGAATCGCGTTCGGTGACCGATGGATCAGCGTCTTCGACGCGCCAATCGGCCGTGGTCGCCGTCTGTTCGGCCAAGGCGTCGGCGACATCGGGGTAGCCGACCAGCTGTTCGCTGAGGCCGACTTTGACCGTCGACAGCGACTCCGCGAAAAACGGCGACAGCGGCTCGCTGGCTTCTAACGCCTCGTAGTAGGCGGCGATCGTCTCCGATGCGTCTTCGTCCATATGTGGTGGTAGATCGGTGGGGGCTTGAAAACACTGTTTGTGCCCCATCGCCGGAAGGGGTATTTTCATATATCCTCGGCCACCATACCCTCTATGAGCGACGAGGGATCCATCGAGATATGACTGACGAACCCCCACTCGTACTTGTTGTCGAGGACGAACCTGACCTTGCTGATCTGTATGCCACCTGGCTCCGCGCGGATTACCGGGTTCGGACGGCCTACGGCGGCGAGGAGGCCGTCGAACAGCTGGACGACGAGATCGATATTATCCTTCTCGACCGGCGGATGCCCGGACTCTCCGGCGACGAAGTACTGGAGGAAGTCCGTGACCGCGGGATCGACTGCCGGGTGTCGATGGTGACCGCCGTCGAACCCGATTTCGACATCATCGAGATGGGGTTCGACACCTACCTCGTCAAACCCGTCACCAGAGAAACGCTGGAGGAGACGATCGAGGATCTGCTCTCGCGGAACTCCTACGAGGAAGGTGTCCAACAGCTGTTCTCGCTGTCCTCGAAGAAGGCGCTCTTGGAGTCTGAAAAGAGCCAATCCGCTCTCGCCGACAACGAGGAGTATCAAGAACTCACCGAACAGATCAACGAGCTTCGGGACGACCTCGACAACACGATGGATGCCTTCACCGACCACGAGGATTACGCTGGCTTCTATCAGGAGTTCGACGACGCCGACGAGGAAGTCTCCTTCGAGTAGTTCCCCGACAGCGGTCAGTTATCGATCAGCGACGAACGCGTCGATCCGGTTCATCGCTTCTTTGAGGTCACGCATCCCCGTTGCATACGAGATTCGGAGATGGCCCGCCCCGCCGGGGCCGAAGACACTACCCGGAACGACGGCAACACCTTGCTCTTCGAGGAGACTCTCAGCGAAGGCCTCGTCGTCGCCGCCGCAGGCCGGGAAGGCGTAGAACGCGCCCTTGGCGGTAAAGCAGTCGAGGCCCATCTCCTCGAACCGCGAGAGGACAAACCGCCGTCGTCGATTGAACGCGGTCGCCATCTCGTCGACGCTCTCGTCACAACTCCGGAGGGCCTCGATCGCAGCGTACTGGGCAGTGGTCGGTGCCGACAGCATCGTATACTGATGGACGCGGTTCATCGCCTCAACCGCGTCGGGCGGCCCCATCGCGTAGCCGAGTCGAAGCCCGGTCATCGCGTAGGCCTTCGAGAAGCCGTTGATGACGACCGTTCGCTCCCGCATGTTCGGCATCGTGGCGATCGAGGTGTGGTCGCCGTCGTAGGTGAGCGCGGCGTAGATCTCGTCGGCGATCACGTCGATGTCGTTGTCAACGCAGAACTCGGCGACGGCTGCGATCTCATCCTCGTTCATCACCGCGCCGGTCGGGTTATTCGGGTAACAGAGGATGAGCGCGTCGGCGTCGGCTGCACCAGCCTCGCGGAGGGCCTCCGGCGTCAACACGAAGTCGTTGTCCGCGCCCGTCGGCACCGGCAGTGGCTCACCGCCCGCAAAGCGGACGCCCGGCTTATACGAGATGTAGGTCGGCTGGTGGACGGCGACCGTATCGCCGGGATCGACGAAGGTGCGGAGCGCGAGATCGACGGCCTCGCTTGCGCCCGTCGTTACAAGGATCTCACTGTCGGGGTCGTAGTCGAGCTCCCACTGCTCGACGTGGTTGGCGATCTCTTGGCGGAGTTCCAGCTTCCCGCGGTTGGCGGTGTAGGAGGTCTTGCCCGCCTCCAAGGAGTGGATCGCGGCGGTGCGTGCGGCCCACGGCGCGGAGAAATCGGGCTCGCCGACGCCCAGCGAGATCACGTCGTCGCGCTCCTCGGCGAGTTCGAAGAACTTTCTAATTCCGGACTCGGGGGTGGCCGCGACGCGGTCGTTCGGCTGCAGCGTCATGGCGACACAGAGAGGCGATCATCGTCGTCGCGGTCGCCGAAGTCGATGCCGGCCTCCTTGTAGGTCTCCATGATGAAGTGGGTCACCGTCTGGGTGATCTCCGGGATGGGTGCGATCTGCTCGGAGATAAATTGGGAGACGTCCTGCATCGAGTCGCCGGTGACCTCGATCGCGAAGTCGTAGTCGCCGGAGACGAGTCGGAGGGATTCAACCTCGGGGAATTTGGCGATCCGGTCGGCGATCTCCTTGTAGCCGGTTTCACGGTCAAGCTCAACGTTGAGTTCGACGAACGCGGCGACATGCTCGGTGTCGGTGTTGTCCCAGTCGATGACCGCCTGGTAGCCGTGAACGGTGCCGTCGGACTCCAACTCATCGAGCAGGCTCTCGACCGTCTCGGTGTCGGTGCCGAGCTGGCGGGCGATGTCGTCGACAGCCTCCCGCGCATCGGTCGACAGCAGCGACAGGAGCTCCTGTTTCTCGTCCATACATGTGGTGGGGCCCCGGGTTGCATAGCATTTGCGACACTCCGCTGGCATCCCGCTCGAAGGGGCTGCCGCAGCCGGTATCCAGAACCGCTATCATGCCAGCGAACCGACCAACGGTATGAGCTATTTGCCGTGGGCGCTCTTGGCA
Source organism: Halonotius sp. GCM10025705 (assembly GCF_042662885.1). NCBI lineage: Archaea > Methanobacteriati > Methanobacteriota > Halobacteria > Halobacteriales > Haloferacaceae > Halonotius > Halonotius sp. GCM10025705. The sequence goes on from NZ_JBHSZD010000001.1 coordinate 1,193,918, forward strand.
TTGGTTGGATACACACTCGTGCCCGTGTTGCTGCGGGTGGCGACAACCGGGCCAAACGCGGTGCCGAGCGACGTAGCCATGCTGCTCACCAATGGGTTGTTGGTTGGCGTCGTCAGCACACTCGTCGTCGCCACCGATCAGCCGGTGATGTCACATCTTCGCGGGCCGAATGCCGGCTACATTCTCGCCGCCGGCATCTGTCTCACGGTGGGGATCTTGGCGTACTACCGCGCGCTGGCTCGCGGCCCGGTCAGCGTTGTGACACCCATCTTTGGGATGTTTCTGGTGACGAGTTCGATCCTCGGGATCGCTGTCCTCGGGGAGGCACCGACACCGCGAAAACTGGCTGGCATCGTGTTGGCGGTCGTTGCCGTCGCGCTCGTCAGCATCGAGTAGCCGCCACCGCTAAGATGACGGCGACACGCAAGGGGGACATGACAACCAATTCGACGCCGACACCGACGACCGATCCCGACCGCCGAACCACCGACGACCACGGCCACGATATCGTCTCGCCGCTCCAGGCGGCGATCCTGACAGTTTCGACCTCCAGAGCCGAGGCTGACGGCGCGGTCGACGATCCCGGCGGCGACCACATCGAGTCGCTGTTCGAAGACGGCGGCCATCGCGTCGTCGACCGCCGACTTGTCGCCGACAGTGTTGGCGAGATTCAGCGCGCTCTCGACGACCTCCTTGATGCCGATACCGTTGATCTAGTCGTCACCACCGGCGGCACCGGCGCGACCGTCGACGATGTAACCCCTGACGCCGTCGCCGACCGCTTCGACCGTGAGCTACCGGGGTTCGGCGAGCTGTTTCGGCAGCTCTCGTATGAGGAGATCGGGACGCGAACCATTGCCTCGCGGGCGACCGGCGGCATCGCCCGCGACACGCCCGTCTTCGTCCTGCCGGGCAGCACCAACGCCGTCGAGTTGGCGACCGAGGCGATCATCCTGCCCGAGGCCCCACATCTCGTCGGATTGGCGACGCGGCATCTGGCTGAGTAATGAGGCGACTGGAATAACAACGTTGCTGGACTGACGACCGAGACACATAACACAATCCCACGTCAACATATCACATGGTCAGCACCGACAGATACTGCCGGCTCTGTGGTGCGACGCTCCTCCAAGGAGCGATCGCCAGCGAGCAGCGGGCCTGCTGTCTCAACGCGACAACCATCGACGGCGTCTGTCCAACGCATGGCCCACTGGGGCCGCACCACGTCGTTGACACCCCACCCGATGCGACCGGCGATTGCGACACCGATACTATAGCGCGAGATTAAGCGGGGCGCAATCCCCAGAAGAACGCGATCCCAAGCACCGTCACCACCGACAGCAGCAACTGCAGCGGCGCGCCAACTCTGAGGAAATCCGAGAACTTGTAGCCACCCGGCCCGTACACGAAGAGGTTCGTCTGGTAGCCGACCGGCGTCAGAAACGCCGTCGAGGCCGCAAAGGTCACCGCCAACACGAACGCAAACGGGTTCGCGCCGATAGCTGTCGCCGCCTCGATGGCAACCGGGAGCATCAACACGACACTCGCATTGTTCGAGATAACGCCCGTGATCAACCCCGTTGCGAGATAAAACACCCACAGCACACCGATCACAGGGAGATAGTTCGCCGTCGCGGCGACAAGCGCACCCAGCAGGTCGGCCCCGCCGGTCTGTTCGAGGGCGATGCCCAAGGGGATGATCCCAGCAAGCAACAGGATCACATCCCACTCGACGGCGTCGTAGAGTTCGGGTGCCTTGATCACGCCCGTCGCCACCATCGCCACGACGCCCATCAGCGCGGTCAGCATGATCGGCAGCGACAACGCCGACAGCGCGGTGAACGCACCGATCCCTGTCGCCGACGCGAGCCACGCGCCGATGGCCTCGAACGGGACAGCGACGAGGCCGACGACGCCGAGCATGATCGCCGCGGCGTGGGGGATCTTGTCGGTTCGGTACTCAGGTTTGTCGGGCTCGTGGGCGACGATGAAGTCCGAGGTACGCGAGAGGCGGTCGATACTGTCCGGTGGCGCTTGCACGAGGAGTGTGTCGCCGACGTGAATGGGACGGTGTTCAAGGCCATCACGGATCGTCCCGCCACGGCTGCGGAACGCCAAGACGGTGGCGTCGTATCGCTTCCGGAACGTCGAGCTTGCCAGTGTCTTGCCGGCAAGGAAGGAACCACGCGGGATGACGACCTCGACAAGCGTCTGTTCGGCCTGCTCGTCAGCCACAAGGTCAGCATCCGAATCGGGGGTGCCAACCACGCCAAGCGTCGCTTCATCGACCAGCGAGGCGAGTGTGTCGCGGTCGGTGCGGAGTTGCAGTTCGTCGCCGGCACGGATCGTTGTCGCGTTGGCCGGCTCGATAAACTGCTCGTCGTCGCGGACTAATCCGAGGATATCAGCGTTGAATGCGGCGTCGTCGATGGCAGCCGGGACGGTCTTGCCAACCATCGGCGAGCCCTCGACGACAGCGACCTCGGTCAGATACGGTTCAAGCTCGTACTCCTGGATGTAATCCTCCTCGGCTGGAACGCGCTCGGGCAGCAGCCGGTGGCCGATCGTCAGCAGGTACACCGAGCCGACGATGAAGACGATGATCCCGAGTTTGGTGAACTCGAACATCGAAAACGGCTGGCCGAGCAGTCGCGCCGACACGTCGCTGGCGAGGATGTTCGTTGAGGTGCCGATCAGCGTGAGCATCCCGCCGAACATGGAGGCAAACGACAGCGGCATCAGCAGCTTTGACGGCGAGGTGTTGCCCTTGTGAGCGATATCGGAGACGATGGGGACGAGAATTGCTACGACCGGCGTGTTGTTGATAAAGCCCGAGACGGGGCCGGCGACGCCGATGGTCGCCAGCAGCTGTTTGTGCGGACTATCGCCGGCGAAGTTGGCCATCTTGCGGCCGAGAATCTGGACGACGCCAGTTCGGCTGATCCCGGAACTGAGGATCAACATCGCCAACACCGTGATCGTCGCCGGATTCGAAAAGCCCGACACACCCTCGGTTGTCGTGATCTGCGTGAAATTGACGATCCCGTCAGGGCCCAAGAGGATCAACAGCACCATCACGAAGATGGCCGTCACGTCGATGGGCAGCCACTCGGTGACAAACAACACCAACGCCAGCAGAATGATCCCGAAGACAACAAGCGTCTCGACGGTCACACCCGCGGCGAGCCCGCCGGTCGCAAGCGGCAACCCGCCGGTGATGACCGCCGACATTGTTGTCTCAGCAAGGCAGGGCAGGCGTCTTGAAGCCGGCGACTGCGAGACTGCCGAGTCGAACTGACGGCGTCGTAGGCAGCGTCGAAGAAGGCGACCTCCTGAACAACCGTCCGCTGGAACAACCGAGCCACCCGCTGTTGGCGACGCGGCGACAGCGTCGGCCCAACCGTATCGAGTTGCTCTCGCAGCCAGGTAACGAAGGCGACAAAGTCGTCGTTGGCATGGAGGTCGATCCACTCGGCGAGGTAAAACTGCTCGGGGCGATCCTCGGCTTCACGGGTCGCCCACGAGCGGTAGATCCATTCGGCGGGCACCAGGACGGCCAGCGTCTCGGCGTAGCCGCCCTGTTCCTTGGCGGCAAGCAGGAGGTCGATAAACCCCTCTGTCGTTGCGGTTCGCTCGGGTGTCTGCCAGTTCTCTGGCGGCACCGCAAGGGCATCGAAGGAGCGTTCGAAGTAGGCATCCTCGTCGTCGGTGACCACGTCAAGAAACTCGACAAAGCGGCGTTTTGCCGCCATCGTCGTCGCCTGTCCGACAGCGTAGCCGAAGACGCCGACCAGCGTGTCGACAAAGGCGTAATCTTGGGTGAGGTAGGCGGCCATCACGGCCTCGTCAAGCGTGCCTGCACCCAACTCCCGAGTGAATCTATGGTCGACGGCGTCGCTCCACGCCGGCTCGCTTCGCTCACGGAGCCAGTCGGTGAATCGCGGATCGTCGTGGCTCTCAGCGTAGTCGTCGAAGGTGTCAGCGTCTTCGATCGTCGCCACAGTCGACGCATCGCTCATAGGCCCCACCCCTCCTCGCTGTAGGCCATCTCCCAGAATCGGTATTCGAGTTTCGCACTCATCAGAAACGCCTCTTCCATCGCCTCGCGTTCGCCGGGGTATTGCTCCCAGCAGTCATCAACGAATGCCCGTCCCCACGCCACGTCGTCGCGGAACTCATCGCCGGTGTAGGTCTCAATAAACGGGGTGTACGCGTGGGTGTCGTCGGCCACCTCGGCCATGTGATCAGCGATATCGAGATAGCCCTGCATACAGGGGTACAGCGCGGCGGCGATCTCGGCGAGGCTCCCCTCGTAGGCCGTTCGCAGCAGGAAGTTCGTGTAGGCGACGCAGGTCGGTGCCTTCTCTGTCGCCTCCAACGCTTCTTGACTGATCCCGTAGTCGGCCGCAAACGAGCGGTGGAGATCCATCTCAGTGTCGAGGATGTTGTGGGCGATACCCAACAGGTCGGTCATCGTCGTCTCCTCGCGGGCTTTCGTCCCGGCGAGGGCCCACAATCGGGCGTAATCTTGGAGGTAGCGATAATCCTGTTTGACCCAGTGTTCGAACGCCGCGCGGTCGAGGCTGCCATCGGCGAGTTCGACAACGAAGGGATGGGATTTCTGGGCCTGCCAGATCGATTCGCCTGCATCGAGGAGGTGGTCGCTGCCGGCCATGGGCGTGTGTTCGGGTTCTCGCAGTTATAACTTGCTAATAACACCAACTTATTCGTCTGCGACGCACACGGTAGGCACCCCCGGCCGATCAGTTATTTGGCGTCTTCGGCGGGAGCGGTGGGCTCGTCGTCACCGGTGAGTACGGTGTCGACCAGTTCCTCGACAACATCGATCTCACGACGGCGGTAGGCGATGACCATCTGACGGACGAGCCCGTAGCTAAGCAGGCCTGCGAGAGCCGCGATAATCGACGAGCCGACAGCAACGCGCACCAATAAGGGTCGATTGCCCGACAGCGAGAGGTCGACGCTGAGGCCGCCATCGATCGGGCCGAGCAGTGCGACACCGATCGGAACGCTGACCGCATACACTCCCCACTTGACGAGAGGATTGACCACAATCCCTGAGCTAAACAGTGCGACCGGGTTGATCCAGGCGACGCGGGCTGCCAACGCGACCATCACAAGGAGGTTGCCGCCGAGGGTCGGCAACGTGGTCAAAAATACGCCGATCGCAAAGCTCCCAGCGATCTCCTCGGGCGGCTGATCGTCATCAAAAGAGGCCTCGACCGCTGTCCGGACTCGCTGTCGCAGGCGAGTCAGGCGACCACCACGAGAGCGACGCATACTCGATAGCTGCCCTATCGTGGCAAGAACCTACTGCACGGCGACGCGGTGACGGGCGTGACGACTGCGAGTCAGGTTAGCCGTTGTACGCGGCGTAGCTGATACACCAGCCTTCAGGGTCGATCTGGCCGGAAACCAGCGTACAGGCACCCATCCCGTCACCGTTTTGATCCGGGACATAGTACTGACAGCCGTTACACTGCTGGCCGTTGTTCGGCGTTGACTGGTAGTTGAGTGCCTCGGGGTCTTGGAGTGCTTCGGGATCGCGTTCGATGCCGCCAAGTGCCTCGGCGGTGCGCTCTGACTCAGGAACCGGTTCAGACTTGCTACCGCCGCCACCCGATTCGTCAGTGCTCTCAGTCGTCGATTCCGAATTGTCTGTACCGCCGCCGCTGCCACCGCAGCCGGCGAGGCTGGTGGTGATGGCTGCGGCACCGGCGACACGCAGGAACTGTCGGCGTGAGTTCGGTGTCTCCGACATGTCAGGAGGTACGACGAGTGTGCAAAAGATGAACACTACTGTTCTCACGAACTGGGAATCAACTTCGCAGGTCGCCGTCGTCGCGTACGGTAGGAGTGTGAATATATAACACAAATCAAGCTTTGAGTCTCCATAAGGGGTAGTACCCACGATCACCGAGTTGTAGCTGCCAGTACACCGCCCTCCAGACAGGCCGGATCCACAGACGCTGGCATCCACTATGAACAGTCGAACGCTCATGTTGATCACGCTGGTGGTAGTCGGTGCCGTCGCTGCCACGGGCGTGGTCGCCGCAACGACGGGAAGCACCGCAACAGCAACCGAGACAGCGACCGCCAGCGACGGAGTCACCGCCCCTGATCCCGGCAACTACACGCGCCTCTATGTCGATGAGGGGTACCGAAACCTCGAACTCAAGCCGGGCGAAAGCGACACGGTCACCGTTAGCATCGAAAACGGCGAAGACGAGGCCGTCGACATCGCCCCACGAATCGCTACCCCGCCGACCCGGAGCCAGCCGCCGGTCGAACCGGATTGGGTATCGATTCCGAATGGTGAGACTACGCTCGATGCCGGTGAATCCACCGAGGTTGAGATCTCGGTTGACGTTCCAGATGATGCCGAGATCGGCGACTACCGCGGTGTCATCGCCTTCACCGATGAGACGGTTCGGTATCCAGGCCGGCCGCCGCAACCGATCCACAGCGTCTCCCTCAGCGTTGATGTCTGGCAGGAGCCGACCGTCCAGCTCAACTCGGAGACACACATCTACACCCACCTCCAAGCCGGCGAAACGATCACCCGAGAGATTTCAGTCTCGAACACCGGCGAGGAGGCTGTCCCGGTCAACCCGCAGTTCAACGCTGAGAACCGACGCCGCCATCGCCCAGGCGGTCGCACCACGTTGGATCGCTCGTGGGTGACGATCGAGGCCCCCAGCGAGGTCGCCCCGGGCGAAACCGAGACTATCGAGCTTACCGTCGAACCCCCGCTGACGCCGAGCGCGGCGACTACAGCGCGACCGTCGACCTCGGCCTTACCGATCCGGCTCGCAACGCCGACAACACCTACTGGCAGGAGGTCGATCTCAACTTCCAGGTATGGACTGCCCCCGAGGAACCATTCGAGACGAGCTTCAGCGTCAGCGAGACGACGAGTAATGCAACGCTGGAACTCACCGCCAACCAACGGCGCCGAGCCGGCGAGCGCAGCCAAGACGCGTCGTTCGATGTGACCTTTGTCGCACCTGACGGCCGTGAGATCGACGCCGAACGAACCAGCCTGACGGACTCCGGCAGCGTCAATCTCGGCGCCCAGCGGCCGAGAGAAACAACCGACGGCACCTACGCCGCCCGCGGCGGCCAACAGACGTTCACTTACGAGCTGGATGAGCCAGCCGCCGGCGAGTGGTCGGTGCGGATCATGCCGGAGAACACGATCGACTTCCGCTACGAGATCACCAGAGACGAAGGAAACTGATCACGCGGTAAGCGATGTCACGTTTGCCGGTCGACGCGCTCGCCACACGTTGGCCCGCGCCCCGACGCGATCGAGTTTGAGCTCGACGAGTTTGCCGGCCGGCAACGTTGCAAGCTCTTTCCGGAGCGCATCATCTTCATAGGCAACCACCTGAAACACACGGTTTGCTGATGGGTTGAGGAGATTAATCGCATCGTTTGTATTCATTTCGTCGATAACGCGGTATTCGTGTGGTTTTGATCGCTCCGTCTTCATACAACAACAGTAGTAACTGCGATTGTCAAAAGAATTGCGGCTATATCTGTGAAGTACAATCACAATACGCTTTTATTCAAATATTTGTTGTATTATAATTGGTATAATTCTATATTCATAGATAATTATGCTGCATTCGGAGTCGACAGGGCTACTTGGTTTGCGATTGATTGCCAGCAACGATGGCCAACGGCGTTTTCGAGACAACGATCACCGACGGCGTGCTACAGGCTGGCCGGCCCGATACCGACTGGCTCTCGACGGGCGTCGATGGCGGCCGAGGGCGCGCCGACGCCGCCTACAACATCACGGTGCCGACCGGGTGGGACGTCACCGACCTCAGCAGGTACGTCGATCGGCGGACGGCAGCCGCCGGCTTCGAGATCGATGGGCCAGCGTTGTTGACAGGTGTCGAGCAACGACACGCCAGACGAGCCGTCCTCGACCCGGTTGAGGTGCTCGTCACCGCTGGGCTCTCAAATCCGGCCACGTTGCCGCCGCAGGGGGCTACCGAGTCGTCGACGACGGTCGAAGGTGACAGCACGACCCCCGACACCACCGACCACTATGGAACAATCAACATCATCGTCGGCACAACGCGAGCACTCCCGCCGGCCGCGTTGGCCAGCCTGCTTGCAGGGGTCGCCGAGGCGAAGACCGCCACGCTCAGCCACCGAACCGACTTCACCGGCACGACGAGCGATGCGGTGATCGTCGGCAGCGACCCCACCGGTGAGCCAGCACAGTTTGCTGGCTCGGCGACGACGGTTGGCCAAGCGGCCCGGGCCTGTGTTCGAGACGGCCTCACCGCCGCCGTAGACGCACGATATCCGGACGGTGAGCTGCCGCGATCGGTAGCCGACGCTGACTATGGCGCTGCAACGACGGCGACAGCGACGGTGTCGACATTAAAATAGCTCCACCGGCGTCGTCGACTACCGCCCGTGATAGAATCGCGCGCTGGCAACGACTGCCACCAAGGAGAGGACAGCGACAACAACACCGAATCCAGGGGCCGAAACGTCTGTCGCCGGCCCATCATCGCCGTCGGCGCCGGGTGTCGTGGTCACGTTAGCCGCCGCATCCGGATGCAGCTGAGCACTGAGATTACCGGTCGCAAAGACGACACTCCGTGGGGCAGGTTGGTTGAGATACTGCACCGACAAGGTCGCTGTGCGATTGGTTTCCCCTGCCGGGGTGAGCGAGTAGGGCTCCGAACCGAGGATCTGGCCCTCCGTTTGCTCTGTGACGATCAGCACCTCCGGGGCGAGAGTGATGACAGTTTCATCGTTCAGCTGTCGGTAGCCCTCGAACTCGCTGGCAGCGACGTTTGTGCCGCCAGCGGTGGTGATGATCTCGTCGATGAACGTGTTGTTGCCGACCGCGAACCCACCGAGTAGCGGATAGAGCACGCGTGGTCGGTCGACATCGTTCAGTTCCGACTCGGTCGCCGCAACATTGCGCCACATCCACGCATTCGTCTCAGCGGCCGCGGCGGTGTTGCCCGTCAGCCGACCGATGGTCTGTGTTTTCGTGGCAACCGCCTCAAAATCGGTTGCCGCCGGGAAATGATACACGGTGAGGTTGGCTGCGCGAAGCGTTCGCACGGTCTCAACACTGGTCGCATTCGGTGCGAGCACCAGATCCGGTTCGGTCGCTACCACCCGCTCGATGCTGACGCCGAGACCGGCCGCCGAGACGTTGTCCCGCTTCTCGGCCCCATCGAGGTAGCTCGCGTACTGTGTCACCCCGACGACCTGGTCGGCCGCGCCAAGCGTCCACATCGTCTGGGCCGCACTCGGGTTGGTCGTCGTCACATTCTCAGGACGGGACTCAACAGTGACCGCCGTGCCGGTCGCGTCGGTGAGCGTAACGGGGAACGTGTCGTTTGCGGTCGACACAGATTCACCTGCCGATGGCGACGCTGTAGCCGACACAGGTGTGACAGCGACCAGGCCAATACCGATGGCCACAGCCGCCAACAGACACACAACACGCAGTCGTCGATTCGTGATCATACGCCATCTCCGGGTGAAGACAATAAGTATTTGCCTACTGCAACTCGGCTTTCATTCATGCGAGTGCGACAGCGCGCCGTAACGTGGTCGCTGGGGCTCACCACGGTGCTCGCTGTCGCGGGGACGCTCAGTGCGGGGATCGGGCCGGTTTCAATTCCGCCGGCAACGGTCGTGAAGATCCTGCTCAACGCGGTGTCGCTGCCGGCCGGAATCGAGGTCGCACCGCTGTCGGTTGCCGGCACCCTCCAGGTACCGGTGCCGACACTGCAGTGGCAGTCAGCGGTTGCCTACCCCGTCGACAACACGGCCGAAACGATCATCATGCGCGTTCGGCTCCCACGAATTGTGTTGGCGGCAACGGTCGGCTTCGCGCTGGCGGCCGCCGGCACCGTGATGCAGGGCTTTTTCCGCAATCCGATGGCCGATCCCTCGATCATCGGCGTCTCCTCGGGAGCCGCGGTCGGTGCGGTCGCCGCCATCGTTGCGCCCGCGGCGATTCCCTTCGGCTTGGGGCTTCGCGGCGCGGCGTTTCTCGGCGCGGTGATAACGGCTTTTGTCGTCTATCTGATCGCCACCGATGGCGGTCGAACGCCGGTTGCAACGCTGCTGTTGGCCGGGGTCGCGATCCAAGCCTTTCTTGGGGCCGTTATCGCCGCCCTCCAGCTGTACAGTGGCGAGGGACTTCGAGCGGTCGTGCGCTGGCTGATGGGCCATCTCGGCAACGCCGGCTGGGGTGATGTGACGATTACACTGCTCATCGTCCCCGTGCTGTTTGGGATTCTGCTGGCGTACGCCCGCGATCTGAACGTCCTCCTGCTCGGCGAGGAGGCTGCCGCTGGACTGGGCGTTGAGGTTGAGCGCACGAAGCGGCTCCTGCTTGCGGTGTCGGCGGTGCTGACCGCCGCCGCGGTCGCCGTCTCCGGCGTGATCGGCTTTGTCGGGCTCATCGTTCCGCATATGCTGCGGTTGGTCGTCGGCCCCGACCATCGGGTGTTGCTGCCGGCGGCCGCGCTGGGCGGCGCGTCATTTCTCGTGATCACGGATACGATCGCTCGGGCGGGGGCGACGGAGATTCCGGTCGGCATCGTCACCGCAGCCTTGGGCGCGCCCTTTTTCCTATATCTGCTCCGCAGTCGAGAGGTGCACGCGCTGTGAGCGACCCCCACTCGTCGTCGACGACGTATCAGTCGCTCTCGGCGGTCGAGCGGTGTTGTCAGGTGTCTCACTCACAGCTGAGCGCGGTGAACTCGTCGGGCTTATCGGGCCGAACGGCGCGGGAAAAACCACGTTGTTGCGAGCGATCCGCGGCGGCGTCACCCCGACGACCGGCGCGGTCACGGTAACCGGCCAATCGGTGTCATCGCTGACGGCCCGCGAGATTGGCCGGCGGGTAGCGACTGTCCCACAGGAGACCGAACTTTCCTTTGGGTTCTCCGTCGAGCAAGCGGTGGCGATGGGACGACACGCCCACATCGGTCGGTTCGGCACCCCCGATGAGACGGATCAAGAGGCGATCGCCGACGCCCTGGCGCGAACATCGCTGGAATCGCTGGCCGATCGGCCGGTCACCGACCTCAGCGGCGGCGAGCGCCAACGGGTGCTGTTGGCCCGGGCGTTGGCGCAGGCGACGCCGGTGCTCTTGTTGGATGAGCCGACCGCAAGTCTCGATATTAACCACGCGATCCGCACGCTGGAGACCGTTCGGTCAGTCGTCGACGACGGCACCGCTGCGGTCGCCGCGATCCACGATCTGGATCTGGCAGCCCGCTACTGCGATCGGCTTGTGCTGTTGGCTGAGGGCGACGTTGTCGCCGCAGGCGACCCGGAGAGGGTGCTAACAAGCGAAACCTTGGACGACGCCTTTGATGCAACCGCGGTTGTCTCCCACGACGAGGTGACCGACACACCACGGGTGACCGCGCTGGCGGCGGAGTCGACAGCGACCGCTGACGAGGAGGAATAGACCGTTCGTCGCAGGCCGAAAACAGCTGGTTACGGCGATTCTGAGGTGTCGCGCAGATACCGATCGTAGAGTTGGTCGCCGAGCAGCGTTCCAAACAGTCCGGAGATGATGACAAACGAGCCGAGCGAGACCATCAGAAAGCTCACCCACTGGGTCAACGGTTCGACCGGTGGCCACAACATCGGGATCGTCCGGACGACAAACTCCCAGAAGACGGCGAGCTGCAGCAGCGCGACGCCCGCACTACAGGCGGCCCGTACCCGAAGGCGTTCCCACGATGGCCCGGGGCGGGGATCGGGAAACTCGCTGTCGCTCATTGGCGTTCGTTGGGATGCTACCCTCAAAGCCCTCGTGGTCGCCGCCAAACGTCACGCTTAGGCACGGCGACACTCCAAGGTCGCTATGGACGTTCCGTGTGTCGCCGTCGCCCGCGAGGCCGGCGAGGCGACCCGCACCGCGCTCGCGGAGGCAGGGGTGCTCGACGACGACCACGAGATCGCTGTCGAGGACGGCACGATCTATATTCCGGTCACCGACGCCGAGGCCGCAGCCGACGCTGTTGCCGCACTCGATGGCGACACCGAGATGACGACCCACGATCTTCCCGTCCGCCAGGGTGTCCGCACGCCCGCCGACATCCTCGGCTTCGAACCCTCCGTGGAACGGATCGGCGACATCGTCGTCATCGACGAGGATGATCCCGACCGCGCGGCGGCGATCGCCGAGGCCGTCATCGACGCCGACCTGCCGGCTCGATCGGTGCTCAATCGTGCCTCGAAGATCAAAGGTGAACTCCGGGTGCGAGACTGGGAGGTGGTTGCCGTCGACGACGACGCAGCCGCCGACAGCGAGCTCTCACCGACCGAAACGATACATCGGGAGTACGGCCACGAGTTTTGCCTTGATCTCGCCGCCGTCTACTTCTCGCCGCGGCTCGCCACCGAACGCCACCGCGTCGTCGAACAGATCGATCCGGGCGAGCAGGTACTCGATATGTTTGCCGGTGTCGGCCCGTTTGCGATCCCTGCCGCCAGCCGCGGGGGCGATGTCGTCGCCGTCGATCTCAACGAGACGGCGGTCGACTACTGCCGAGAAAACGCCCGTCGCAACGGTGTCGCTGACGCGGTAACCGCGATCGCCGGCGACGTGCGCGAGGTCGCCGACGACTACCGCGGCTGGGCCGACCGGCTCGTGATGAACCTTCCCCACAGTGCGAACGAGTTTGTTGCCACAGCGGTCGATCTCGCCGGCGAGGAGTGTGTCCTCCACTACTACGACATCCAACACGAGGACGACCCCTTCGGCCCGGGAATTGAGGCGATCAAAGCGGCCGCCGAACCGGAGTACGCTGTGAGCGTTGAGACCGAACACGTCGTCCGGTCGTACGCGCCGCACGAACTCAATGTCTGTCTCAACGTGCGGCTGACGCGAACTGACCGATAGCGGACGCAACGCTCTTTCGCGTCGGTCGCCGACAGCCAGCCATGACCACACGGGAGATCAACGGCTATCAGCTGCAGCGGGTTCGGGAACACGTCTGGGAGATCCCCCAAGAAGGCGAAATGCGTGTCCCGGCGCGGCTGCTCGCCAGCGAATCCCTTCTCGATCAGATCGGCGACGACAACACCCTCGATCAGATCACCAACGCCACCCAACTGCCGGGGATCACGACCCACGCGCTCTGTATGCCGGATGGTCACCAAGGCTACGGCTTTCCGGTCGGGGGCGTCGGCGCAATCGACGCGGAAAATGGCTGTATATCGCCGGGGGCGGTCGGCTTCGACATCAACTGCGGCGTCCGACTGATCCGGACAAATCTCACCTACGACGACCTCCGCGGCCGAGAAGAGGAACTCGTCAACGCGCTGTTTGCGAATATTCCGACCGGCATCGGTCACGGCGGCGTTGTCGAAACCGATGTGGGAACCGTCACCGAGGTGCTTGACCGCGGGCTCGACTGGGCGGTCGAGGAAGGGTATGCAACACGGGACGACATGCTGCACTGCGAGGACGAGGGTCGCCGCCCCGACGCCGACAGCGCCTTCGTCTCCGAAGATGCAAAAAACCGCGGCAAAAACCAGATCGGGAGTCTCGGCTCCGGCAACCACTTCCTCGAAGTCCAGCGGGTAACCGAGGTCTTCGACGACAACGTGGCCGACGCCTACGGGCTTCAGTCCGACCAGATCGTCGTGATGATCCATTGTGGGAGCCGCGGGCTCGGTCACCAGGTCTGTAAGGACTATGTCAACCGCATCAGCGAAGAACACGCCGAGTTCAACGCTGACCTCCCCGATGACAACCTCGCGGCCGCCCCCGCCGGCAGCCAGGTTGCCGAGGCGTACTACGGGGCCATGGGCGCGGCGATCAACTTCGCGTGGGTCAACCGCCAGCTGCTCACCTACCAAACACGGCAGGTCTTCGAGCGCGTCTTTGGTCGCTCTTGGGAAGACATGGGGATGGAACTGCTGTACGATGTCGCTCACAACATCGCCAAGAAGGAGATCCACGCGGTCGACGGCGAAAATCGGGAGCTCTACGTCCATCGGAAGGGCGCGACGCGAGCCTTCCCGGCCGGCCGCGAGGAGGTGCCACGGGCCTACCGTGAGGTGGGCCAGCCCGTCCTTCTGCCGGGCAGCATGGGCACCGGCAGCTACGTGCTCCGCGGCGGAGATGGCTCGCTGTCGGAGAGTTTCGGCTCCACCGCCCACGGCGCGGGGCGGCTCATGAGCCGCACGCAGGCCAAACGCGAGTACGGCGCAAGCGACGTCCAAACCGACCTCCGCGATCACCAGCAGATCTACATCAAAGCCGAGGACGGCGAGACCATCGCCGAGGAAGCACCCGGTGTCTACAAGGATATCGACGACGTGGTCGCCGTCTCCAAGGATCTCGATCTCGCCGATCCTGTTGCTCGAACCGTGCCGGTCTGCAATATCAAAGGCTGATTACGACCAGAAGCCGCCCGGGCCGGAGGGGCCGCGCGGGCCACTGGGTGCTGAGGGCGATTCGTCAGCGAGTTCGACCTGTTCAGTTGGCTGCCGTGGATCGATCTCACGGCCGTCGTCGAACTTGATGAAGCTGAGATAAAACGACTCCCCACAGCCGGTTTCGCCATCCCGGAGCGTCCCATCCTCGCCACAGGTGAAGGCGACGCCGTCAACATCGGCTTCGTCCTCAAACGGCTCATCAGGGGAGACATACGACCAGCCCTCGAAGGGATAGGGGGTGACAGCCTTATCATCGAGATACCCCTCGCGGTCGAGTTCGACGAGGGCCTCACAGTGAGGACAGTAGTAGGTGACAGTAAAGCTCATTACCAGTTCTTGGGCGGCAACGCTATTGAGCCCTTTGTGCGCCCTTTCACTCGATGCGTTCCAGCGCCCACGCTGCCCGCTGTCGCACTGACTCCTCGGGATCAGTGTGGTGACACTCAGCGAGTGCGTCGGCAGCCGCGGTGGCATCACACCGACCCAACGCCCAGCAGGCATGGACACGGCTTCGTGTCCACTCGTCATCCAACAACTCGATCAACGCATCGGTAAACGGTTCGACGTGTCGGGGTTTCACCGATGCGATGCGAGCGAATGCGCCAGCCGTATTCGACCGCACGGTCGGATCATCGTCGGTGAGACGGGCGGCGAGTTCGTCGGTATACGGCGCGATATCGGTGGGGTATTCCCTGGCGATGTCGCCGAGGACGCCGACCGCGTTGGCGCGGAGCTCCGGATGGTCGGCGTCGAGTTGGGCCACCAGCGTCGGCACCGCCGGCGTCGCCGCCGCCGGGTAGGCAGCCGTCACGCGGCCGAGCGCGGCGGTGCTGCTGATCCGAAAGGCGGTGTCATCAGTGTCCAACAGCGAACAGAGCTGTGGGACGAGCGGTCGTACCGCCCCGGGGTGTGGTTTGGCGAGGAGGCCGACCGTCGCCAACGCCTGCCGGCGCGCGCGGGTCGGCGTCGGAGCCAACAGCGAGCCGAAGGCGGGGACGGCATCCAAGACGGCACCGGGGTTGTGTTCGGCTACGTAAAGCAACAGCCGTGTTGCCGCTGCCGCCACCAGCCGGCTATCAGCGGTGACGGTGTCGATGACGGGGTCGACCTCCTCGGCGACGATATCGGGATACAGCTCCGCGATATGCGCCAGCGAGCGCAGGGCATACAGCGTGCTCACCCGCCCCGCATCGAGACAGTCCACCAGCGACGAGATCGCTGTCAACCCGGAGGTAGCTGTCGCGGCGAGAACGGATTCAAAGATCTCTACGGCGGTCGCTCGCGCCTGTGGATCGGGCGTCCGAAGCAGCGTTTCGAGGCCGCTGGGGTTGATAACCCCGGGAGCGACCGCCGCCAACTGCCCGTAGCGATCGAGTTGCTGTGTAGTGGCTCCGGGATCAGGGGTCGCTACCGTTGGCTGTGGAGCCACAGCGATGGTCTCGACCGCATCGATCGACACCACAACCCGACGCGGGGCGGGTTCGGCTGTCAACGCTGACACCTGTGGGGTGTCGTGCGTCGAGCGGGACGCCGTCACGCGCTGTAGGTCAACAACCGGCGGCTCAATCGGCGACGCAGGACGGGCTGTCTCGATGTCGAAGGCGGTGCCGGAGCCAAACGTCTCACAAAAACTGAGCAGATCGACAACGCCGTCAGGGTCGATCCGCACCTGTTGCGGCGAGCCGCGGTGGTCGATCCCGAACCATCGCAGCGGGGTGCCGTCGGCGTCGGTATGGCGTCGAAGAAACTCACGGGCTGAGTCACAGCCGACCGCGTCCCGGGCGAGTTGCCACCGGTCGTCGGTGCCGACGCGCCAACAGGTGACGCCGTCGACAACGACGGGATTCGGGCCGGATTTTGGGGCGGTAGCCGGGAGGGCGGAAGTGCCCTGGGGTGTCGGCGGTGCGTCGATCGGGTCGCCGGCAGTCGTGGTTGCCGTGGTCGCACAGTCCCGACACACCGGGTTCGGGATCGGCGGGGGAGTTGAACCCCGCCGTCTGGTTCGGGAGCGCCCTCCCCCGCCGGGTCAGAACCGATCGTCGGCGGGCCTCCCAGAGTCGCGGGCGGTCCCGAACCGACCGACCGCTGTGTGGGCGGCTCTGCGGCGTCGGTGTCGTCGGTCGCCCACGACACGGGTGTGCCGCAACAACAGCACTGGAGGTGGTGTGGTGACTGGGACGCCATCTACTTGATATCGGATGGTCGGTAGCTCAGTCAAAAAGCGTTCGCCCGCGGGTATCACCAGCGATAATTAGGATAATGACGTACGCACGGCGGCCCACAACAGCGCGTTACAGCTCCGCTGCGGCCGCGGTCGCCTCCTCGATCGTTCCCTCGACAGCGACGGCGGTGGTGACCCCGTCGGCCGTCCAGAAGACGACCGCACGGTCGTCACGCTCGACGGCGGTTGCCGACCGCCCATCGACGGCCACCGTCGTCTCATTGTCGAGTTGATCGAACGGCATCGACACACCGCTTGCCGTGATCACCGAGACCGTGTCGTTGTCGACGGCGTACTGCTGGACGACAGCCTGGCCGTTTGCCCGACTGATCACGGTGGCGGTGGTGAACGTGCCGGCGTCGGAGGGCGGTACTGAGAGCTCGGTCGCCGACTGAACAGCCGCGAAGCTGTCGTAGGTGTCAGTTGTCGTCACCGACACCCGATCGGCCGGCGGCTCGAAGGTGCTGTCGTGGATGCTAACGTTAAACTGAGTTTCGCTGACCCGAACGGTCGTCTCGTTGGTGCCGTCGGTCGCGGTCGCCTGCAGCAGGCGGCTGTCATCGGTGGCGACCCAGAGCGTGCCGGCGACGGTAGCAGCGTCGTCAGTTGGCTCGATGTCGACAACGTAGGCGGATTCGCCGTCGATCTCGGTGGTCTCAACGAGCGTCGCGGTGACGTTCGATGCAGCGACCGGATCGGTCAGCGAGCCATACTGGCTGGCCTCGCCTGGGAGCCGCTCGCGGTCGCCACTCGCCTCGTAGGCTTCAAGCTCGGCTTCGGTCGGGATCTCACGGGCGTACGATCGGTTCTCACCGACCGCCCAGGCGACGCTGCCGTTCGAGCCAGCCTCGTAGGTTATGCCGGCCTTTTCGACCGTGTAGGCCACCTTCTCGGGCTGTTTGGCGGCGAAGGAGACGGTTGCCGTCGACGATGCGGTTGCGTTTTCGACCGTCACGGTCGCCGTCCCGCTGAGCGTGTCGGCGGAATCGTATCGGGTCTCGACGCGATCAAGAATCTCGTCGCCGGACGGCTGGTCGTCGACAGCCATGCCGGGGAGCCCGGTCGCCGCGCCAGCGGCCAGCAAGCCGACCACAAGGAGGGCGGCTAGCACACCGAGGCGACGACTGAAAGGGGTGGAAGTCATCATCTGGTGTACGTGCTTGCGCCGTAAGTACATTGCTCCGGAGTCAACCTCAGTCGAGTTGCACACGTCGCTACTCGCTGGTGGAGGGGGCTGAGATGAGTGAAAGGGCGTGTGAGTCAGTCCGCCGCATGCGGATCCGCAACGCTGGAAACACCGGTGATCATGAACTTCGCGCCGCCGCCGTCGCTATCGGTGACCGAAATCTCCCAGCTATGGGCACTGGCGATGTCGGCGACGATCGAGAGACCGACGCCGGTACCAGTCGACGACAGTGAGTAACCCTGGTCAAACACGGACTCGCGGTCGGCCGCCGGAATACCTGGGCCGTCGTCAGCGACATAAAATCCCTGTTCGTCCGCGAGCGCCCCCACTGTCACGGTGACTCCCTCGGGGCCATGTTCGACGGCATTGTGGAACAGATTCTCGAAGAGTTGCTTGAGGCGGCCCCGATCCGCAGAGAGAATGTACTCGTCGACAACAGCTAAGGTCGCGGTATTGGTTTCGACAGTCTCCCAGCACTGGGTGCAGATCTCGTTGAGATCGATCGTTTCAGACGAATCGATTCGCTTCCCCTCTCTGGCCAGCGTGAGGAGATCACTGATTAGGTTCTCCATTCGCGTGACGCCTCGAAGACCCAACTCTGTATGGGAGATATCGGCGCTCTCTTCGATGAGTTCGAAGGCCCCTCTGATCACAGTAAGCGGGTTTCGAAGGTCATGACTGACGATTTTGACGAACCGTTCAAGCCGTTCATTTTCGCGCTGTAACTTCTCACGACGGGCGACGGCCTCGGTGATGTCCTTGAAATAAACCGAGATGCCATCATCGTCGGGATAGATACGAACATCATACCACAATCCGCGTGGCTTGTATTTCGCCTCCACTATCAGCGTGTCTTTCGACGCCATCCCGCGGCGGAGCGCGTCCGCAAACGGCGACCCGGCAAGTTCGGGAAACGCCTTCCAGATTGACATCCCGATGAGGTCAGCCGACGACCGATTTGTGAGTGCTGCGGCGTCACTGTTGGCGTATGTGTACCGCCAGTTTGTGTCGACGGCGAAGATACCATCTGTCACACGTTCAGCGACCGCTTTTGGATCTGGGGATGGGCTGGCGGCTGTGTCGTGTCCGTTGGTCACCGCCGACTCAACTTGGTGACTCAGCACGGTTCGTTGCGCAGCCATACTTTGTACATCGTCAATCGCTATTGGTGTGTCAAGTTCGACGACAACTGACTCTGAGCCGGATTTAGCGACAACCAACACAGGGATATCAGGATGACGGCAACGATAGCCATTGTATTTGTCGTCGCACCATCAAGAGAGGTTATGATACAGTCGATATTGTCACGGCTAAGCCGATCACGAGCCTCATTAGAGGTTCGTGCGGTTTCAACATTAAATCCGGTCGTTTCTGACAACGTCAATGGTGACTCCGTTCCTTCAGGGCCATCTTCGATGACCAGTATCTGTTGAAATTTGCTCATAATTTTAGTTTCTCCGACTTGATCGACTGTACGTCACTAGTCGAATCAACCGCGGATTCCGATGACTTGTGTTGCGAAGTGGCCTCTTCTTGAGGCTCGAAGAGCAATTCGAGAGCCGCTTGCAGTAAACGTGGGATGAGTGGTCGACTCCTTGTCACCGGATGGTCGGGTTCCCGAGTTGCCCGGTAGACACTCGCACGCCCCTCAAGTCGATCCAAGCTGAGGTGGAGCATATCACCGCGGGTGGCGTGTTGGAGCTGTGTTCGCAACGGTGTATCTTCGTATGTGACGACTTGGAACACCCGTTTTCTTGTTGGTGAGGTGACGAACAGAATACCGTATTCGTCCATCGGGTCACTAACCCGATATGTAGACCCTTCTGGTGTTATCCGTCGCATACGAGATAATTTTTGTACGTCCCGATATGACTACGCGCTGATATACAATGACACTTATACCGCTATCAGACCGCTGCCCCCGGTAGCAAAGCCACCGTCGTGAGGATCACAACGGGCCTGTAGAGTGACAAAGAGCGCATCTACTATAGAGGCACTCTGTGGAATTACTGCGCTTGTCCGGATCTCGGCTCATAATGAGGTGTGAGCCGGGAACGACATCCGTCTGTGCGGTGTACTCAATGGAGCTGGCACCGCCATCCGCGCTGAGGACTGGTAGCGTATCGCGGGTGACGGCCGCCGATTGAATATCTCCCCACTCCGCTTCAAAATCGAACTCGGCGGGCAGAAAATCCCGAACCGAGCGACCGATTAGGGCCTGTTTCTCCTCACCAAAGATACGGGCAGCCTCATCGTTGATGTCAAGGATTTTTGCATCATCATTGGTGATTGTCATTCCTTCGCCTGCTGTGTCGAAACACTGCTTGTACTGGTCGTACTGACAGAGGTTTGTGTTCTGCTGATAGGCCCGGTACGTTTTTGTGGTTCGGGGGAGCGTAATCGTCACCGTCGTCCCGTCAGCAGTGGCCGTTACGTCTGTCGACCCGTCATGAATCGCCACGATCCAGTAGACGAGCCACAGTCCCAGTCCAGAGCCGTGAATTAGCGGTGTTTCGTCCCCCGATTCGAACACCTTTGCTTCCTGCGCCGGTAACCCCGATCCGTTATCGGAGATCTCGACCTCGATCTCGGTGTCAGTCGTCGATATGGCTGCAGTGATCTGCGGTGGCGACCCGCCGTGTTCCGCGGCGTTTTCGACGAGTTCCCTGATCGCCTTGTGGAAACAAGGGAGGACTGTCGTGGTGATTCGCTTATCCGTTTCGAGGTCGAATACCGCGTTTGGATACTCCTCGCCGACTAGTTCGATTTGATCCTCAACAAGGCTCGGTATATCAAGTGCTTCGCTGTCCATGTTCTCCGTAACCACCCGGCCCAGTTCACGAGCCTTGTCGCTCAACTCAAGAAGCCCATCGATAGCTCGCAGCGGCGGATCGGATACGACATCGTCACCCAGTTGCTCCGCCATCACCTGTGTATAGCCCCGAACCACCGAGAGATCGTTCCGAAGGTTATGCCGGAGGATTCGATTGAGGACGACTGCGAGGTTTGATTGACAGGTTATTTGCGTTTCGAATCGCTCTTGTTCGAGTTCGTGCGCCAGTAGTCGAGCGATCAACGCAGCATACATGGTTTCCTCGTTGCTGAACGACTCCTCGTGTGGATCGGTGGAAACGAAGCACAGAGTGCCGTATAACTCTCCATTCAGATTGATTGCTGTACCGTGGTAGCAGTGGATATTGTGTGTTTTGAATGCAGGATCATCGTCCCACCCTTGTGCTGTCGCGTTTGAGAGCGCGACCGTGTCGTTGGTTTTGACCACATGCCGGCAGTACGTAGTACTGAGATCGAGTTCGAGCCCGGGGGGAACAAACCATTCGACCCCTCCGTGCTGACTGTCACTTTCCAGTGGTCGTCTGCCGTGTTGATGCGTGTGAGATGTCCAGCCTCGGCACCGAGATACTCAGTGCCGAGTTTGAGCGCTTGGTTGGCCTTCTCCTCGAAGCTTGCCTCGGTTTGCATCAGCTCGTAGAGCTCCCAACGGGCTGTATCGGCCGCTGTCCCCGTTTGTGTCTGATTCTCTACGGGCATCGTGAGCCCTCCAGACGGAGATGTACCACTTGATATAGTTGAGATCCACCCGGTACGCCTGATACAGCACGACGGAGACTACTGTCAATGGCTCCGAGACTACTGCTCGGAAGGTGTCGGTGTCGTGCCCTAATATGAACACATCCAGAGACAGCCGGGGGTCGAATCCACACCTGTCGGAGATAATCGCAGTCGATCTGCGACTAGTAAATCGCTCTATACGACTCTTTGGCTGGGAAGAAACGTCACCGGGGGCCATATGCTTTTTTCTTAGCTACCGGTAATGGACTTTAGCTTGATAGATAATGGTCATTAAATTAGTCTTCCCATGGGCGAATGGGGATCTACAGGCTGAGCAGGCCGAGTGCCTCGGGGCTGACCCCGAGGCGGTTCACAATGGAGTTATCGCTCTGAGCGAAGCAGTTCCCTCAGCTATCGTGAGGGAATATCGGGGAAAGAGGGCTATCACTTAGTCGGCGTTAGCTACCTTTCGATATCGCCGATAACGTCATCAGGATGGTGCTGTGCTCACTACGACCGACGACAAGAGGGTTACGGAAGTACAAGGAAAAGCCTCGCGCTTTAGCGCGGGGAGGATGTCAAGTACTCGCCTGAGGGAGTCGGATCCGAACGATACTACCATTCACGTTCAGTGTGTCGATATCGAGACAACCACCGTAGCTCTCAGTGAGCCATTTGACGATCCACAGCCCAAGCCCGCTACCGTGAGATAGCGGCGAGACCTCAGTGTCCTCCATGATCACACGCCGTTCGGATTCGGGTATCCCAGGGCCATCGTCGGCGACGGCAAGTTCGACGGTTTCGTCGTCTACAGCAGCCACGCTCATGGTCACGCTGGGCGTTTCCGATGTATTGTGCCGGGCTGCGTTGTCGACGAGACTGTCGACGACGATCCGGAGTCGGTTGTCGGCCAACACTGCGAGATCGGCCGGGCAGTCGACCGATATCGTGGCCGCCGGAAACCTTTCACGACAGTCCTCGATGACCGGCCACAGGAGATCCATGAGCGGCGTCACCTCCAGTGTCGACGGCTGGCCGGTGACCTTCCGGATCGTCTGAGCCTCCGAACAGAGTTGCCTGAGCGAACTGACCGTCTCCTGTACCGATTCGAGTGCCTCGCGGCCCTCGTCGCTATCGACCGCCTCGAATGCACGTTCGATTTGGCCGTTGATAACGGTCAGATCATTGCGGAGATTATGACGGAGAACACGATGCAACACATCGAGATACTGCTCTTGGTGGTATTTCTCGGTGACATCCGAGTAAATAGCGAACCCGTTACTATCGCTAATGTGGATACGGCGACAGCGGAACTTCCGGCGACCGTTCGAGGTCGCCCGTTCGACCACGGCCTGCGTCTCTATCCCATCGCTGCTTCGTTGGTCGAAAGCCGTAGCACCATCGCGGCTATCAGCCGGGACGATAAGCTCGCGGAGCGGATGGCCGACAACTGACTCGATCGATGCAAACATATCATGGAACGCAACATTTGCATTAACGATGGTCGGCTCGCTGTCAGTCTCCTGTCTAAATTCGACGACTGGATCAGGTAATTGCGTGAACAGCGTCGTAAAATGATTCGTTGTCTCGGTTCGGTGAGTTGATATCATATATCAGCGGTGTAACTGCATTGGGTTCGCATCTATTCGAAAACGGCCTACCCGCCACGGATCCGTGCATACCTGTCTTGTGTTCAGGCAATCAGTTCGTGTGGATCAAGCCACAGCGTGAAGCTATCATTGCCGTCGTCTTTCAGAAAGCCACGGAGGTACGGACTGTCGGTGATGCTACTGGAATCAAGCGCGTCGCCCGCGACTTCACTGACGGCCCGAACCTCCGAGACGAGCCAGCCGACCGGCGAGTCGGTATCCAAAGCGTCAGCATCAAGCACGATGATTCGCTCGGTTGCCTCGCCACCGTCGGTCAGCAGTTCGCCAGTATCGACCTCTAACAGCTCGCTTGGATCGACGATAGTAGTTGTCTCCCCACGAAGGTCAGTGATGCCCTCAACATGAGTATCGGTATTCGGAACCGACCGCACTGTGTCACCACCGACGATCTCGGCGACGTAGTCGATTGGGATACAGTACTCGTCCTCGCCCAGTGTGAACGTGAGTACTTGTGTAGTGTCGCTCATCGAACCACCTCAGTTACGGCTGGCTTCGAAGTCTACAGTCGTGTCCTCACTGAATGCCTCAATGAGATCGGCGATCTCCGTGACCATGCTCGTCTGTTCTTGATTGGCCGCGGCGAGTTCGTCCATCTCGTCGGCGAGCATCCGGGCGTTGTCGTTTGCGTCTTCGGTCATCGACGCTATCTCTTCGGTACTGGCGGCCTGTTCGTCGGTCGCAGTAGCAACCTCTTCAATCCCGGTATTGATTTCGCCAACGGCATTGCCAATTTCGTTGAGACTGTCAAGTGCGGTATCGACCTTCTCGACCCCATCGTCGATGCGCTGGTTGGCACGGTTGATGCTGTCGACGGTCTCGTCGGTGTTGGATTTGATTCGGTCTGCCATCTCCTCAATATCGACAGATTGCTCTTGGGTTTCCTCCGCCAAGGTCTTGATCTCGTCGGCGACGACAGCGAACCCATCACCCTCCTCGCCGGCTCTAGCTGCCTCAATAGAGGCATTCAGTGCGAGGAGATTTGTTTGATCAGCTATCTCTTGGATGACAGAAACG
This sequence comes from Halonotius sp. GCM10025705, assembly GCF_042662885.1. Classification (NCBI taxonomy): domain Archaea; kingdom Methanobacteriati; phylum Methanobacteriota; class Halobacteria; order Halobacteriales; family Haloferacaceae; genus Halonotius; species Halonotius sp. GCM10025705. The sequence goes on from NZ_JBHSZD010000001.1 coordinate 1,218,063, forward strand.
ACATCGTCAATTTCGTCGACACGACTACGAAGTGTCGAGATATCGTCCGCGACCTCGTCGGCGGCTTCATCGACAGCATCCATTGCGTTGATCGCATCGTTGGCTGCATTTTGACTTTCATTAGCAAGTTCTCGCGCTTTCTGGCTTTCAGCACGAACCTGATCTGCGCTGGAAGCAATCTCCTCGATGGTCGCCGAGAGATCCGAGGCTTCGTTGGATACCTCCGCCATGTTTTCGGCCTGCTCAGCAGCGACGCCGTTGACTTTATCGGTGCTCTCGGAAATCTGCGTTGCAGCCGACGCAAGCTCTTGCATCGAGCCCTGCAGCTCTTCGAGCCGGTTGCGCTCGACAACTACTTGCTCGCCTCCCGAACTTGGGATGGCATCGGTACTGGATTCGGTCTCGGGAGCAGGTTTGGTCTGAGTGCCATTCTTCATCTCGGTGCTGGGTGACTCTGCACCAGCTTGGGCATCTGATGACATGCACTCGATGGTTGTCCCGACTACCGGTTCCTATTTGTGCTTGATAAATCAACCTACTAAAACAGTCTTACAATCTGAGCGAGGGAGGTGCCAACCTTTGCGTTAAGCAAAGGGTCAAGCGATAGAGATTCGAGGAGAATTCCTGCATCTTTAGGCCTGTCTCTTACCCATAAGTTCGTGGAGTCGTAGACGGACGTTTCAGACCCTCTCCGACGCAGTTTGAACAGAAAATCGAGACGAGGAGTGATTCAGACAGTGATATTGGCCGCGAGGGTTACAGAACGACAGTAATCACGCTCGCTACAATTGTTCCAAAGAGATGTTGAAACCGTAGGTATCGAGGATTTCGGTCGTGCTCGCCGATTTCGCACCCCCAAAATCCTGACTCGATTTGTGGGTAAGAGACAGGAATAGACAGCGCATATCTTGGAAAGTTTTCAAAGCCACGTTCGAAAAGGCAACACGGAGTGGGTTATTCTGATCAACCAGTGTCTCGCCGAGTGGACACGCAACTCCGGTCAGCGAGACAACTGAATATACCCGTGAGTGTATGATATCCAATTGCTTGGTAGACAAACCCATTTAAACAACGAATCGGTCACTTGATCTAATACCGATTCGCCAAGTGCCGAATCAAAGGCGTGTAACTCGAACTGACCCTCCTACCGAGCACAACCATGAGTTTCCGCTTATGCTAATTCGTACATGAGGACTTCCCAGTTGGTCGCTGCGGCATCGCCATCGTAGACCCAACTTCCAGCAATATCAATATCGTTCGTTTCTGCTGCAACAATGAGTTTATCCAGCGCCGTTTTGAACTCTGCATCAGTTGTTGGGGCATCTTCCCACGGGGGATCACTCATCATATGCCACCGACTCGGCTCTCCACAGCGGTAGCCAAACTTTCGTGCGCGAACCGTCTTAGTTGTCTCACAACTCTATTACTATCCTTAATCGGATAGGGGTTCTGGAAAGCATGGTATACCATGCATAATCTGACGATTATCAATAATTTTCCCCGCGTTTTAATCCGCTTGCCCATATTATACGCCTATGAGCGTCATCGTTGAGCTGGCTCTCCCCGCCTCCGCGTTTCGCCTCGGAGAGATTTTATCCATCTTTGAAGACCAAGAAATAACTCTCAAAACGATGGTTCCGCTCGGAGAGCGCTCCGTTCCATTCTTTAATGTCTCCGATGACACCCGCGAGTCATTTGAGGGACACGTTCGCAAGCAGCCCAGTGTTTCAGATCTCTATGTGGTCAATTCCCACGACGGCGAGACGCTGTATGGACTGGATTGGGACATCGGTGACGACACCTTCTTTGGCAGTATCATTGGGCTGGGCGGCTCGGTGCTGAAAGCGTCTGGTGGCACCGACCAGTGGGTTTTCCAGCTCCGCTTCAGAACCCACGACGCACTCTCAGAGTTTCAGGAAACCTGTTTCGATGCGGATATTCCGATTGACGTATTGAAGATCTATAATCCGACCAAACCCGACGCAGGGCCGTGGTATGGGCTGACGCCGCCGCAACGCGAAACGCTCACCTATGCTGTGGAAATGGGCTACTACTCGCTACCACGACAAATTTCGACCGAAGAGATCGCCGCGGAGTTCGACATTTCTGATCAGGCGGTCTCCGAACGGCTCAGACGCGCGATCGAGACGCTCGTGACGAATACATTGCTGTTGACCGCATCCGACGAGTAGCATATGTTGGTTGGATGCGTGGCAAACTCCTACTGGAGCAGTTAGAATCCATCCAGTGAATTTTCAGGATAATGGATAGATCCTCTGTCTTCTGTATCGATCACTCGGATGTCTATCAGGTACTGTATAGAATGGGGTATCAAGTGTTGAACGCAGGGCTTATCCTGTAACTCAATCAATCTCTTGTGGGTTAGCAACTCTGGAAACTCCCGTGATGTTGAATTGCGCGCCACCAGAGTCGCTATCATCGACCGTAATTTGCCAGCTGTGTGCATTGACAATTTCCTTTACAATTGAAAGGCCAAACCCGGTTCCAGTGGTTGAGGTTGAGTATCCATGTTCAAACACTGACTCTCGGTCTTCGTGTGGGATACCGGAACCGTTGTCAGCGACATAGAATCCCTGAGAGTTCGCAAGCACTCCTACAGTAACAGTTACTTCCTCACCACCATGTTCAACTGCATTACGGAACAAATTCTCTAAGAGTTGCTTGAGACGGCTTCTGTCTGCTTGTATTGTGTGATCGCCGACGATATCGAGGGTTGCGGTATGTGTATCGACAGTCTCCCAACATTGAGTGCAAATATGATTTAGCTTTACTTCTTCAAATTCCTCGATCCGATCTCCCTCTCGGGCGAGCGTCAAGAGATCTTCAATCAGGTTTTCCATTCGCTGAACACCTCGAAGTCCCATTTCTGTGTGGGATGTATCGCCGCTGTCTTCGATAAGCTCGAGGGCCCCTCGGATGACATTCAATGGGTTCCGAAGGTCGTGGCTTACGATACTGACGAACTTCTCTAGCCGTTCGTTTTCACGTTGTAACTTTTCACGCCGGGCGATAGCTTCGGTGATATCCTTGAAATAGATTGAAATTCCATCATCATCCGGATAGACACGCACATTGTACCAAACTCCGTGTGGTTCATATTTGGCTTCCACTGAGAGTGATTCGCCAGACTCCATTCCACGCCGGAGGGCATCTTCAAATGCTGAATCAGCGAGCTCGGGAAACGCTTCCCAAATCGACATCCCGATCAGATCATTTTTAGATCGATCCGTGAGGGCTGCGGCCTCACTGTTGGCGTACGTGTAACGCCAGTTCGTATCGACGCCAAAGATACCATCAGTCACTCGTTCACAGACAGTCCTTGCATCTGGGGTTGAACTCTCCGATGGTGCCTGCCCGTTGGTCACAGCCGACTCAACTTGATGGCTCAGGACTGTTTGTTGGGCAGCCATACTTGATACATCGTCAATTGCCATTGGCGTATCAAGTTCGACGACAACTGACTCTGAGCCGGATTCAGCGACGACCAACACAGGGATATCAGGATGCCGGGCAACGATAGCCATTGTATTTGTCGTCGCACTATCGAGAGAAGTCACAACACAGTCGATGTCGTTTCGACTAAGACGGTCACGAGTTTCATCTGGGGTTCGTGCGGTTTCAACATTGAACCCGGCCGTTTCTGACAACGTCAATGGTGATTCCGTCTCTTCAGTGTCAGCTTCAACAACCAGTACTTGTTGGAATTTACTCATCGTTTTATGCTCTGTTTCTCTGTCTTGACCGGCCGAGGGTCAGTTTTTGTGTCAGTTGCGGATCCCCGCGAACTGTGTCGGGGGTGGTGTTTTCCTGAGGCTCGAAGAGTAATTCCAGAGCCGCATGCAGCAATCGCGGCATAACTGGTCGGTTTTCTGTTGTCACCGGATGGTCGGGTTCCCGAGTTGCTCGGTAGACACTCGCACGCCCTTCAACACGTTCCAAGTTGAGGTGGAGCATATCACCGCGGGTGGCGTGTTGGAACTGTGTTCGCAACGGTGTATCTTCGTATGTGACGACTTGGAACACCCGCTCTGCCGATGGCGCGGTAAGCAGCAGTATACCGTGTGGATCCATCGGATGACGGACGCGGTATGGGGAGCTTTCTGCTGGTAGCTGCTGCATACTACTACCATTCTCTTGTTTCCCGATAGCTCTACCCGGTGATATACAATGGTGCTTATATTCTCCGGTAAAGAGGACAATCAGCGACCGCTTGCAGCATTCGTTGTGACGAAGACTGAGAAGAAACAGCGGAAGGATCAGCGTTTGTTTGGATCTCGGCTCATGAGCAGATGCGAGCCAGACACAACATCCGTTTTTGCCGTGTATTCGATTGGGCTGGTGCCGCCATCCGCACTGACAACAGGAAGCGTATCTCGGGTGACAGCACCCGATTGAATCTCACCCCACTCCGATTCGAAATCGAAATCGGCGGGCAAGAACTCCCGGATTGAGCGGCCGATGAGCTCGTCTTTCTTTTCACCGAAGATACGGGCTGCTTCATCGTTAATATCGATGATTCGTGCGTCGTCGTCAGTGATTGTCATCCCCTCGCCGGCGGTATCGAAGCACTGCTTATACTGATCATGCTGACAGAGATGGCTGTTTTGTTGGTATGCTCGGTAGGTCTTGGTGGTTCGGGGTAGGGTAATCGTCACTGTTGTCCCACTGGCCGTGGCCGTCGCGTTAATCGAGCCGTCATGAATCGAGACGATCCAATAGGCAAGCCAAAGGCCGAGTCCAGAACCATGCACCAGCGGTGTTTCGTCGCCTGTTTCGAACACTTGTGCCTCCTGTTTCGGTAACCCCGGGCCATCATCCGAGATCTCAATCACGATATCGGCGTCAACTACAGACAGATCCGCAGAGATAGTCGGTGCTGAACCGCCGTGTTTGGCCGCATTTTCAGCGAGTTCTCTGATTACCTTCTCGAAACAAGGGAGTACCGTGGTGGTGAGATTACCCTCGGCCTCAATAGCGAAGGCTGCCGTTGGGTACTCCGCCTCAACCTGTTTAAATTTGTCACGAACTAAAGTCGACAGATCAGCCGATTCGCTTTCCATGTTCTGGGTGACCAGACGACCTAATTCACGAGCTTTGTCACTCAAACTGAGCAGTTTATCGATATTCCGGAGTGGCGGTTCGGATAATGCGTCGTTATCCAGTTCATTCGCCATCGCCTGCGTATAGCCACGAACCACGGAGAGATCATTCCGAAGATTATGCCGAAGTACCCGATTAAGCACCACTGCGAGGTTTGATTGTCGGGTGATTTGGGTCTCGAATCGTTCGTATTCAAGCTCATGTTCAAGCAACCTAGCGATCAACGTGGCGTACTTTGTTTTCTCCTCGGTGAACGGTTCTTTATTCGCATCTTTGGCAACGAAACAGAGGGTTCCGTATACGGTTCCGTTGACGGTTATCTCCGTGCCGTGGTAGCAATGGAGGCCATGCGCTTCGAAGGCTGGATCGTCACCCCACCCTTGGGCCGGGGCGTCTGAAATAGCAATCGTCTCGTTGGTTTCGATCACTCGTCGACAATATGTAGTGTTCAGATCAAGTTCCAGACCAGGTGAAAACTGACCGTCCGGCCCATCAGTACTGATAGTCACGTGCCAATGATTGGTTGCTTGGTTAATTCGTGTGAGATGACCGGCGTCAACATCAAGATATGCGGTACCCAGATCGAGTGCCTTGCGGGCCTTTTCCTCAAAGCTTACGTCAGATTGCATAAGGTTATACAGTGCTTCTCTGGCCGTGTCAGCTGTTGTCTCTGCCTGTAGCTGCTGTTCTACAGTCATTGTGGCCCCTCCAAGCGACGACCGAGTCGACGGAGGTGGAGGTATCCCAGCCGCACTGGACTCAGACAGCGGGCGTTGCTATCGAGAGCCCCCGTCCGGCGGGACAGAGAGATACCAGCACCAGTGACAGGAGAAGCGGGCGGAATGGACTCACTCCGCTTGTCGGTGGTGGCAGTCGACCCGTGAACTGTAGCTCGCGCTGTACCACTCGTTAGACGGAAGAAAACGTCAGCAGGGGCCATAGTAGTCGTTTCTCAGCTACCCCGAAGTTCGTTTAGCTTGATGCACCAAGGTATATAAATGACCTAACGAGGTGGGCGTTGAGTCCGCGCTACTCCAACTCGTAGACGAGCACTTCCCAGTTGGGATCAGTGTTCCCATCGGCATGGTAGACCCAGCTACCTTCGATGTCGACATCGTTTTTTTCGGCCGCGGTAAGCAGCTCTCTAAGCGCGGTTTCGAACTCAGTTGTGGTCGTCAGAGACTCTGTCCACTGCGTGTCGCTCATACCGCCGCCTCAAACCGCTGTCGCTTGGCAGGCTGCTGCGTCCTGACAGCGCCATGGTGGCGGCAAGAACACGCTCGCAGAGTGCTGGTGGCTATTGACATAGCTAGACATTCGTCGCCACGGGGATAGGCGTACCGAAATGCATGATCAACCATGGTTTTCCGATAGCCCCACACGATTATATGGCGAGGGTTTATCTCACCTGTCCGTTTGTAAACACCTGTGCCTGTTATCATCGAACTGGCCCTCCCGGCAGCCGAGTTTCAACTCGGGCGGATTCTGGCCACGGAGGGAGAGGGAAAAGTAACCCTCAAAACAATGGTTCCGCTTGGGGGCGATCAGTCCCGTTTTTTCACGTCGTCGACCACGCCCGGGAGGCCTTCGAGGCGAACGTTCGGAACCATACCTCGGTCTCGAATCTCTACGGGGTCAGTTCACATAACGGCGAAACACTGTATGGGTTAGATTGGGAGATCGCTGACGACACGTTTTTTGATAGTGTGATATCACTGGACGGCCATATTCTTGAGGCGAGTGGCGGCCACGAGACGTGGGTCTTTCAGATTCGGTTCCGAACCCACGACGCGCTCTCAGCGTTCCAGCAGGTCTGTTTCGATGGCGGGATCCCCATCGATATCAGGCGGATCTACAACCCAACCAAACCCGACGCTGGGCCATGGTACGGCCTGACCGCACCCCAGCGAGAGACGCTGATGTACGCCGTTGAGATGGGGTATTACTCCCTGCCGCGGCAGATCTCGACCCAAGAGATCGCCGATGAGTTCGACATCTCCGATCAGGCCGCCTCCGAGCGGCTCCGGCGGGCAATCGACACGCTGGTCTCAAATACACTGTTGTTGACTGCCTCCGATGAATAACCACAAGCAGCCGTCGATATACCACCCAGCGACCACCTGCGCCGTCCAGTCCCGTCGAGCCGGCGGCCAACGTTGATACCCACAGACAGCCATACTCACCTGTGAGCGAAACAGCAGCGACCGCAACAGCAGCCAGCGACGACGCCGAGCCGACGGTCGTCGTTGAGGCGGTGTCGAAACATTACACGGTCGGCAGCCGGGTGACCGCACTCGATGGGGTGAGCCTCACACTCCCAACGGGGTCGTACACCGCGATCATGGGGCCGAGTGGCTCCGGCAAAAGCAGCCTGTTGAACCTGATCGGCGGACTCGATACGCCATCCTCGGGGCATGTTGCCGTCGACGGCAAGCCGGTCTCGACAGCGAGTGAAGACGAACGCGCCGCGATCCGCGGCACCGACATCGGCTTTGTCTTTCAGACGTTCAACCTCATGCCGCGGCTGACCGCCGTCGAAAATGTCGCCCTCCCGTTGGTGTTCGATGGCTGGTCGCGGGCCGAGCGGCTCGACCGCGCGACCGACCGCTTGGAGGCGGTCGGGCTGGCCGATCGCACCGACCACGTCCCCAGCGAGCTCAGCGGCGGCCAACGCCAGCGAGTCGCCATCGCCCGCGCGCTCGCGCCCGATCCGGCACTCATCCTGGCCGACGAACCCACCGGCAATGTCGACACCGACACCGGCGCGACCGTCCTCGATATCTTTGATGAGCTCCACGCCGCGGGCAACACTATCCTGCTTGTCACTCACGAACGCCATGTCGCCGAGCGGGCCGACCGGATCGTCCACATCACGGACGGCGAGATCGGCTCAATCGAAGCCACGGGTGAGGCCTAATGGACGGCCGCGAAGAACTCCGGATCGCTGTGCGGTCGGTGCGGGCCCACAAGCTTCGCTCGGCGTTGACCGTCGTCGGCATCGTCATCGGCATCGCCTCGGTGATTACGTTTGCAACGTTCGGGGCCAGCGTCCAAGCCGAGATCATCGGCGATATCGGCGACAGCAACGCGGGCAATATCTACGTCTTCGGCACCCCCAGCGACGACGAGGGCTTCGATCGAGTGTTGCAGCCGGTGTTCACCGAAGCCGATCTTGCGGCGATCAGTGAGATCGACGGCGTCACGGCTGTCTTACCACGCGGCTCGATACAAGTGTCATCGATACGCGCCGGGAATCAAACGCTGGCCAGATCGCAGGTGACCGCAACAACGCCTGAAAGCATCACCGCCGGGTCGATCGTGGCGGGGCGTTCGTTCACCAGCGGCGAACGCGAGGTCGTTGTCAACGAGCGACTGGCGACCGGCTTCAGCAAGAATCTGACGGCCGGGTCGACGCTGACGCTGCGCTATCCTGACGGCGAGGAGCGACCGGTTACGGTAACGGGGGTCGTCAACGGCACCCGCGGTGAGTTGCCGGTCAGCAACTTTGCTCGCCAGCCGCGGCTGTTCGCGCCGGTCGATCCCTTCTACGAGGCGGTCGTCGAGAGTCCCTCGGCTGGGGTGCGGCAGCGGGCCTACCCACAGGTGACCGTCGTCACCGACCCACGACAGACCGCCGAGACGCGAGCCGCCATCAAGGAGTATCTCGCTGGCGCCGCCGATGCCCGCCAACTCTCGGCGAGCGACACCGAGTTGGTCGCCCGGTCGGGCAGTGACTTCATCGATGAGATCAGCGATGTGATCGAGCGCATCACCCGGTTTGTGACCGGCATCGGCGTCATCTCGCTGGTCGTCGGCGCGATCGGCATCGCCAACGTGATGTTGGTCAGCGTCACCGAACGCACCCGGGAGATCGGGATCATGAAAGCCGTCGGCGCGCGCAACCGCGATATCATGAGTATCTTCGTCATCGAGGCCGCGCTGTTGGGGACGCTCGGTTCGCTGCTCGGCGTCCCGCTCGGTCTCCTTGTCGGTCGGGGGCTGCCGCCTACGCGGACGTAACATTCGCGTTGGCACCGGATTGGATCGCTCTCGCCGTCGGTGTCGGCGTCGTTGTCGGGATCGTCGCCGGCTTGTATCCGGCCTGGCGGGCCGCCCGAATCGATCCCATCGACGCGCTCCGACACGAATGAGTAGTCACACACAAACACCACGGTAGATGGCCGAGACCGAGTCCTCGCCGACCCGGATCGTCCTCTGGGTGATCGTCGCCGCCGCGACGCTGACGGTGATGGCCGGCGCGATCCTCGGGCCGGTTGTCCCAGAGATCCAGTCGGCCCTTGGCGTCTCCGACACCGCTGCCGGGCTGATCATCACGACCCACGGCGGCGTGATCGTTCTTGCCAGCCCGATTGTCGGCGCGCTGATCGATCGGATTGGCCCGCGGCGACCGTTTATTGGCGGACTGGCGATCTACGGCCTCGGCGGTGGGGCCGGGCTCCTTGTCGACAGCTACCTCCCGCTGTTGGCTTCCCGGGTTGTGCTCGGAGTCGGCACCGCCGCGGTCTACACGTCGATCACGGTGTTGCTCTACCAACTCTATGCGGGCCAAGCGATGGAGCGGGCCCTCGGCTATCGGAGCAGCGCCAACAGCGCGGGCGCGGCGGTGTGGCCGCTGGTCGGCGGTGCGGCCGGGACAGTAACCTGGAATCTGCCGTTTGCCGTCTATCTGATCGCGCTCCCGCTGGGAGCACTCGCGTTGCTCACGATCCCGGAACCGGCAGCAACGTCGACAGCGAGCGATAAATCTGGGAATACAGCCGAGACCACCACCACGCTCCGAGAGCGACTTGCGGCAACAGCCGCCATCGTCGGTGCTCGTCCGCAGCTGCTCGCGGTCTATCTGCTCTATTTCACCGCGAACACGCTGCTGTACGTCGTGGTCGTCTTCTACCCACAGTTTCTCGACGGTGTCGGCGTCAAGTCCTCGGCGGCGATCAGCCTCTATCTGGCCGTCAACGGCGCGGCCGGCGGCGTGACCGCCGTTGCCTACGATCGGCTGCGCAAACGGGTCAGTCGGCTCACGCTCGTCGGCATTGCCGTCGGGCTGTGGACGCTCGGCTTTGCTGGTGTGAGTGCCGTCACAACCGCCAGGGGCGCGTTGCTGCCGGTCGTCCTATTCGGGGCCGGCATCGGACTGGTCTTTCCGTCCGCCTTCGCGTGGGTCGAGCAGTTCGCGCCGGCAACCAAACAGGGCCAGTTCAGTGCCTATCTCGCCTCAGTTGGCTACACCGGCCAATTTCTCGCACCGGTGTTGTTTGACCGTTAGTGCCGGCTGTCGGCGTCACCGGCGTCTTCGCCGTCGGCGCGGCTGTCGCCGCTGTCGGGGTTGTTGTCGTCGTGATCGCCACGTATTGGCCGACCGACAGACACCTGTAGCTGGCCGTACAGAGACCAGCCATGTCGCAGTCAGCGGAGTGGGAGACAACCCCATCGATGCGGCGACCGGTGTCGCGGGCGACCGCCGAGTCGTATCTCTCCCACGGCCCGAGTTTGGTCATGTTGTTGGTCGCCAGCGCGGCCGCCTTTCTCGTCGGGGTACGGTTCTACGTTGACACCATGCCCGCGGTGTCGACACTGCTGTGGCCGCTGTATGCGGATTCCCCAACCGCTATCGCGCTGGCGACGCTGTCGCTGGCGACGTTGCTGCCGACACTCGGCCGCCCGCTGGCGGCGACCCCAATGAATCGACCGCTGGCGTATCTGCATACCCTCGCGTATGTCTGGCTCATCAAGTACGGGCTCTGGGTCGTCATCGCGCTCAACCGCCGAGTGGGGTTGTATATCGGATTCGACGCCGACGCACTCTATGCCTACTGGGGGATCATCGGCACCCACCTCTTGTTTGTCGCGCTGGCCTTCGCCATCCTCCACTACGGGCGGACGACCCGGGGCGCGCTTGGGCTCTCGCTGGGACTGTTGCTTCTCAACGACATCGTCGACTACGGGTTTGGCTATTACCCGCCGCTGCGCTACGAGCCTGGGATCGTGGTGCCGCTGCTCACGGTCGCGCTGTCGATCGGTGTCGTCGCGCTGGCGGCCTGGCAGTTCGACCACCTTAGCGACGTGAGAGCGGATTAAATCTCCCGGGTTAGCCCATCACGCAGATCGCGGCCGAAGTAGTGGCCGACAAGCGCGAGGCCTGCACCGATGACAACGCCGAGGCCGCCGAAGGCGAGGCCGTACTGCTGAAAGAAGTCGACGCCGATGGGTAGTGCGACAGAGGTGAGCAGACTCAACGCAAATTTGACACCGATGACGACACCACCAGCAAGGCCGGTTTCGAGATAGCGCGATTCACCGGCGAGGGCACCAAGGATGAATGTGGCCGCGAAAACGCCGGCCAACGAGCCGATACTGCCGATAATCGGGATCATCCCACCGACGCCGACACCGACTGCGACGGCGACCAGCGACACAAGGAGGGCTTTCGCCGAGAAGCGGCCGCCGAGGCGGCCCGAGCCACCATCATCGTCGGCACTTGATGGGATCTCGGTGTCGACCCCTTCGACCGTCTCGGTCAGTTCGTCCGTCTGCTGCATACCGGTAGCTGACGCCCCAGCGGTTTGGCTGTTGTGCCGACAGCGACGATACTGTACAGCGTGCCGTCTGTCGCACAACCGCTACGAACTAGTCTCGATACGTCTCGATTTGTAGATCCTCGATAGCAGCAAAATGAGTGTCGTCGACGACGAGTGACACACCGAGCGAACGAGCAGTTCCAGCGATGTAGATGTCGCTTTTGTTGATCATTTCGCCGTCGGCACGGAGGCTGGCATAGATTTCGGCGGCTTCCGCAGCCGTTTCGTTCGTGAACGGCACCGGCTGCACCCACTCGTACTTCGACATCGCCTCCGCTTGTGTCATCTCTTGGGTGATCATCAACCCGCGATACAGCTCCGAGAGGACGATGGTCGGTGCACCGATCTCTTCGCTGTCGTGGGCAGCTAAATACGCGATTGCGGCATCGTCACCTCGGGCGTAGTCGATGAGAAACGACGCGTCGACGAGCTTCACGATTCCCCTGAAAGTCGCTCGTCGATTTCATCGCCATCTTCATCGAACGCAGCATCGAGATCCGCAAAGCCTTGCTCAACCGCCGCTTCGAGGTCGTCAGCCGCTTGCTGAGAAAGAAATCCGGCGTTCGTCCGCCAATCGGAATCGAGTTCCTCCAAGAGGCGGTCGAGTGTATCGCTGAAGCTCTCGTCACCGCGTTTGTGCGCTTTCAGCCGCTCGTAGACCGCTTCTTTGATGCCGATATTTTTCGAGGCCATCCGTGTTTTGTGTATGGGTTTGGGTACACATCAAGGTTGTTCCCGGTCGCTCCCGTTTCAAGACAAGTGGAGTCGGAAGGTCCGGTGGAATTCCCACTATCTAAACCGCGAAAGCGTGGTTTCAAGTCGACCCCCGGGCAACGCGGGAGTATGAATCCAGGCGACCGCGTCCGCGTCGAGCGCGGCGGTACCACCAACGAAGGGGTGGTGCTGCCCTCCTCGACGACCGATCACATCGTCCTCAAACTCGACGGCGGCTACAACATCGGGATCGACCGCGAGGCAGCCAGCGTCGACGTGCTCGAAACCGACGTTCACGATATCGACGACGATGGCGAACCCGACGACGGAGCTGTTTCGGAAATCGAGTTCGGCGACGACCGGCCGACGATCTCGCTCATCTCAACGGGCGGCACGATCGCCTCAACGGTTGATTACCGCACCGGCGCGGTGACCGCACAGTTCACCGCCGAAGATGTGCTGCGAGCCGTCCCCGAACTCGCCGGTCGCGCCAACTACCGTGGCCGTGTCGTCGCCAACATCCTCAGCGAGAATATGGAGCCCTCAATCTGGCAGGAGTTGGCCACCGCCGTCTACGAGGAAATCGAGGCCGGCGCGGACGGCGTCGTCGTCATGCACGGTACCGACACGATGCAGTATTCGGCGGCCGCGCTATCGTTCATGCTCGACACGCCGGTTCCGATCGTCTTCACCGGCAGCCAGCGATCGGCTGACCGACCCTCCTCCGACAACGTCATGAACGCGGTGTCCGCGGTCGAAGCCGCAAAATCCGACTGCGCGGAGGTGCTGCTCTGTATGCACGCGTCGGCCAGTGACGATCGCTGCGCGCTCCACCGCGGCACCCGCGTCCGAAAGAATCACACCTCCCGGCGGGACGCCTTCGAAACCGTTGGCAACAAGCCGCTGGCGACGATCGAGTACGAAACCGCCAGAGACGACGGCGCGGATGGCGATGCTGCCGACGACGCCATCGCATTCAACCGTGAGTACGCAGCCCGCGGCGAGACCGACCTCGCGCTCAGCGACGACCTCAATCCCGCGGTCGAACTCGTCAAATTCACCCCCGGCATGGATCCCGCGGCGTGGGACTACCTCGATGACGCCGAGGGCGTGATCATCGAGGGCACCGGCCTCGGCCACATCCACACTGAGCTGATCCCGCGAGTCGAGGAACTCGTCGACAACGGAACCGTGGTCGCGATGACGAGCCAATGTTTGGAGGGGCGGGTCTGCGATCGGGTGTACGACACCGGCCGCGATCTGCTGGATGCCGGCATCGTCGAAGCCGGCGATACGCTGCCCGGCACCGCGAAGGTGAAGCTGATGTGGGCGTTGGCGAACGTCGGCAACCCCACTGAGGCGATGGGGCGGTCGCTGGCCGGCGAGCTCACCGAGGAATCCCAGCCGTGGCAGTAGCGGCGTCGCCAACAGCCGCCGGCTCGCCGTTGCTCGTCGCCGCCGTCATCGACCAGCCAATTTTGGTCGTCATCTACGGGATCACACTCGCCATCTCCGTGTGGCTGTTTCGGGATGCACGTCGTCGACAGCGATCGATCCCGGTGGCGGCCGGCTGGGCGGTCGGCGGGTTCGTCCTCCCGGGAATCGTCCACTTCGGGTATCTGTACGGGCGACTGAACGACACGTCATCGAGACCCGAGGAGTCACCTGAAGACGACGCCTAAATAACCGACAGCAGCACCCGTCGTATAACGGAGCAATCAAAGGAGAGAGGAGGTCGGTTGACAGCGGAGTCGGCAAGGGTTGTTATTAGGTCGCCGCCCGAAGAGGCAACCATGTTCGACCGTATCTTGTTCCCGATCGACGATAGCGACGGTGCAGTCTCCATCCGCGAGAGCGTCTATGCCCTTGCGGCCGCCCACGACGCGACCCTCCACGTGCTCAATGTCGCCGACACCGCCCACGACAGCGTCACCCGGATCGGCGACGAGGTCGTTGATGCCCTCGAAATCGAGGGCGAAGAACTCGTCACCGAGACCGCAACCCAAGCGGCTGAACGCGGGATTCCGACGAAGACGGCGGTGATACAGGGTGGTGTCGCCGCGACGATCACCGAGTATGCGGCGACCGCCGATGTCGATCTCATTGTGATGCCGACACAGGGGCGAACCGGCATCGAGGAGCACCTGCTGGGCAGCACGACCGAACGCGTCAGCCGCGAGACACCCGTGCCGTTGCTTACGCTTGGCCCCGACACCGCAGGGGTGTCGCCCCCTTCGAGCGGCTGCTCGTGCCGACTGACGGCAGCGACACCGCCGCCGCGGCCCTCGATGTTGGCATCGATCTCGCAGTCGCCGACAGCAGTACGCTCCAGCTGTTGTCGGTTATCGACACCTCGCTGTTCGGCAGCGAGCTACAGGCTGACCAGTACGCTGACAGTCTGAGCGAGACCGCCACCGAGATCGTTACTGCGGCCCGCGATCGGGCCACAGCCGCCGGTGTCAACGATGTTGTCACCGCTGTGGAGGAAGACGAGTCGGTGGTCGCAGGGATTCAGTCGTATGCCGCCGACGCCGACAGCGATTGCATCGTTGTCGGCACCCACGGTCGAACCGGCCTTGATCGATACCTACTGGGAAGCGTCACCGAGAAGCTGATCCGAACCGCATCGGTACCCGTGTTGGTCGTCCCGCCGGCAGATCGCGACACTGAGGCGTAAACTGGAATAGAGTGACAGCCTCTACTGGTCGTCGGCTGGCAACACCACAATCGGGATGTCGCTTTTGACGATAAGTGCGGTTCGGACGCCACCGGCGACGATATCCAACCAATCGCTGCCGCCTCGTGAGTGAAAGGCGATCGCCGAAGCATCGTTGTCGCTGGCAGCCTCGATAATCGACGCGGCAATGTCGTCGCCGGTCAGCACGTCAGTGTCGATATCAATCCCGTCGGCGGCCGCAAGCGACACAAACCGATCGACAGCGTCGGTAGCGCGGTCAGTCGCGGCGCGCTGAGTGGTGTCGTCGCCATCGGTGGCCGCGACGACGCTGACCACCAGTGGTTGACAGCACTCGGGATCAATCTCGGGACGAAGCGCGTTGTAAGTCTCGACGGCGTCGTCAGCATCTGACACCGGGACGATCGGCCGCGTGAGCAGCCCCGACCGGTCAGTCATCGATAACCACCTAACAGTGCGGAGTCGGATGGCAACAGCGAGGAGTCGATCATAGCGTCGCTTTCGCCGCCGTCCACATAGATCCTCGCCCACGAGGAGCCAAACCCGAGGCTCTATTGGGCTTGGTTCCCACAATCGACCAATGGGATTTCACACGTTTGATCCGGCGAAGGCAGCCAAGTTAGACGACGAAAGCCGCTATCAGTTCTGCTCGCGGGAGGAGCTGCTCGGCGCGTTTGCGGCCGGCGGCGGCACCGACGACCACCTTGTTGATCTCGGCAGCGGTACCGGCTTCTACACGACCGCGCTTGCCCCCTTCTTTGGGCAGGTTTCGGCGGTCGATATCCAGTCGGAAATGCACGACCACTTCCGGGAGAACGGGGTGCCGGCAAACGTCTCGCTGGTCGAGAGTTCGACCGATAGCCTCCCGCTCGATGATGGCTCGGTTGACGCGGTGCTGTCGACGATGACGGCCCACGAGCTCCCGCTTGCGGCGACGCTGGCAGAGCTTCGGCGGGTGCTCGGCACCGGCGGGCGATTCGTGATCGTCGACTGGTCGGCCGAAGGACAGGGTGAGGCTGGCCCGCCGCGAAGCGAACGCCTCAGTGCGGCCGACCTTCGGGAATCGCTGACCGAGGCTGGTTTCAGCGTCGATCGCGCGGAAGAACGCGGCGAGACGCTGCTGGTCACGGCAACACGCGACTGACGGCGACAACGCAGCAACCCCCGATGGCGTCGGCATGGCTGGACGGCGAGCCGAAAGGGACTTAACGCCCTCGGCTGTATCCCGGAGTGGACTAGGCCGGGCAGGTAGGCCCTGCTCTTCACCCGTGAGACAGTCTTTAGCGGGGGCCGAACAGCCGGGGCGTCGGTTGAACCGACACAGGCCTCGGGAGCCAACGTGGAAACCTCGTCCGTCGGGGACAGCGGTTCGGTGTGTACACCCGCAGGGGTGTTCCACACCGGTTTGTCGGCGACAGTGGGTCAGGCGCGGAAGCGAGCAGCCCATCGCCGGACGCCCGTCGCTCGCCGGATCGCGGGGTGGAGGAGGCAACCGAGAATCCCTGTGTTTGGAACGGCCGGCAAGTCGGCCTGTCCGCCATTCATACGCGGTTTTCGCTGCGACGCCACTCTCCACCGATAGCTTCGACTATCACCAGCCCCTGCTGTCGGTATGACCGACGACGCGACGACCGACCGCGACGACACAGTATCTGAGGGAGACAGCGAGACCACCGCAGTCACCGGTGACATCCAGGCCACCTACACCGAAACTGCGGGGGAGCGACGACTCAGCTTCGAGCGCGAGGGTCAAACCGCGGTCGTCGCACAAAACAGCGAGGGATATGCGATGTTGCGGGTGCGACAGACAGCCGACGGCGACGAACTCGAACGCTACTACGGGTTCGATATGGCACTCGATCACGCCGCAGAACTACTCGGTGTTGACCCCAACGGGCTCCCGGTGCCAGAGGCGGCCGCCGACATGGGGATGTAAGCGCGTTATCCGTTCTCGCCGAACGACGACTGCAGGAAGTCGCTGTCGAGGTGATCCCGCCAGTAAAATCGCGGCGCGAAGACGAGATACGCCACCGCCAGAAACAGCAGGGCGAACGCAAAGACGCGGCCGTAGTAACCCGACGTGAGGATCGCTAACCCCTGAACCACGCCCATAATCAGCGCGTCCTGTGGATGGAGATCCGGATAGGTGATCTGAGTAACCATCAGCACCGCGAGAACCCCAACAAGGCCGATGAGTTGCCAGACCGCGGTGAAGCCAGCCAGGACGGCCGCCGCGAGGATCGTCGCCGCCAGCGTCGTCTGGACGCCTTGGGTTTCGGCACTGTCGTAGTCGTAGGCGGTGTACATCCCCAATCGGGTGACCGCCATCGCCACAAATAGCGCGGGGAGACAGACGCCAACGCCGACGATCGCCGGCTCGCCGTTCGGCATCCACTGTTCAAAGACGACGGCGACGACGAGCACGGCAGGGGCGACACCGAAAGAGGCGACATCGGCCAGCGAGTCGAGATAGACGCCAGCCGGGGTACTCCCTCGGCGGCGGGCGACGATCCCATCGAGGGCATCGGTGATCGCGCCGACGAGGATGAGCCGGGCGGCCAGGGTCACGTCGATGAGCGCGGCCGCGGTCGCCAGAAAGCCAAGCGCAGCGTTGGCGACGGTGACCGCATCGGCAGCGCCGAGTCGCCCGACGAACCGCGGTTGCATACCTGCTCGTTGGCCAGTGGGAGGTTATGTGTTGTTATCTTCGTGGCCGAGCCCTCGATACAGGTGACAGACAGCCGGTCGAACCACGCGGCCTATATGGCTCCCACCCCTACCCCTTGTATGGTCGAATTGCGGACGCGACGGCGTGTTTTGGCCACGCTTGGGGCCGCCGGAGTGGGCGGGCTCGCGGGCTGTCTCAGCACCTTTGATCGCCCCGACTACGACATCGGGATGCGGGCGACAGCCTTCGCCCCCGAAGAGATCACCGTTGACGCCGGAACAACCGTTGTCTGGCGGAACACAAGTGCCCGCGGCCACACCGTTACGGCCTACGAGAGCACGCTCCCTGACGGGGCAGCCTTCTTCGCCAGCGGCGGCTACGACTCAACCGACGAAGCCCGAGAAGCCTGGCACAACGACAGCGGCGGCCGCATCGAAACCGGTGAGACGTTTCGCCACACCTTCGAGGTACCCGGCGAGTACAGCTATGTCTGTATTCCCCATGAGACAAGCAGCATGGTCGGGACGATTGTTGTCGAAGCATAGCTGCGTCGCTGGGCGGGTAGAAACTGCGAAAATGTGGTCGCCAGCTTAGTCGTCTGCGACGTCGGTGGCCACGTCGTCTTCGTCGACATCGACGGCCGTGGCTTCCTCTTCGGCCAGCTCTTCGGGGCGGGCTTCGAGTTCGAGTTTCGTCACTTCGACACGTCGCAGCGGATAGATCTGTTTGGCCTCGCCGTAGATCGCCGACGAGAGGCGTCCTTCGATAACGCTGTCGGCCAGCTCCTCGAAGGTTCGCTCTTCGGCGGCCTCGTTGACGAGGTCGATCATGACACGCCGAATGGCGTGCTCTTGGCTGTTGTCGGCCTTCTTCGTCGTGAAGGCGACCGGCTGGATCTTCACGCGGTAGTCGTCGGTCGTGACGACCGTGATGTTGGCCTCGGTTTTCGAGGCCCCGCGTCGCACGAGGCTCCGCAGGTAATCGCGGGTCAACTCGTGTTTGATAAACTCGGTGTAGGCCGTATCCGAGCCCACGTCGTTGATCTTGAACGTGAGTTTGGTGTTGTCTGATCCGGCGTCATCCTTGATGTCGCCGAGGGTCGTCTCGATCGTGCGGCCGACGACCTGCTGTGGCTCTGCGGCGATGGTCTCACCGAGTTCGGCCCGGTCGAACTGCTCGGGGGCCTGTACGGTGTACCATCGTTTTCCGTCCTGTTGCTGCTTAGATACTGATCGTTCGCTCATAGTTGGGTTGTCTCGTCTGTCGTGGTTTCGGCTGCTGTGCTGTCCTCGGTCGGCGTGATGTCGGATTGGCCTCCAACGTCGGCTGGGTTGTCGACGGCGTCGAGCACGCCCTCGGCAACGCCGAGGTTGACGACGTAGTCGTCGACGGTTGATTGCAGCCCACCGGTGGTGTCCCGATCGATCTCTGTCGTCACGGTCGCCGACTCAACCCGCGTCGTCATCGACGCGGTGTTGTCGGGGCCGACCGCGCGGGCGACGCGCTCGGCGCGCGTCGGTGTCGCGTACTCGATTGTCACAGTCGCGCTGGTGGCGACCGCGCTGTGGGTGGCGTCAGTCATCGTCAAGTGCCTCCCTGACCGCGGCGATCAACTCGCCGTCGGCAACGCTGCCGGCAACAGTGAGTGTCGCCTGCGTCGGTGTCCCGCCGGCGTCGCCGTCGAACTCGCGGGCGACGGTCGCTGTCGCGTCGTCAAGCCCGCGCGGCTCGGTTGCCGCGAGGGCGGCCTGTCGGCGGCCATCAACCGGGTCATCGGTGGCGACGAGCGCGACGGGTTCCGGCGAACGGTACGCGCGTGCGAGGCGGGCGACTGTCGGCAACACCGCCGGGCGATCCGTCTCGACACGGAGGACGAAGACGCCATCGTAGCGCCCCGTCGTCGGCGAGTCGAGTGCGGCATGCGCCGCGGCGGCGTGCTCGCGCCAAACGCCAACCGCCTCGCTGACGGCTCCCGGCGCGCCGAACGCCAGAGACACCGCCACCCCTGGAGCCTCGCGGGCAAGTGCTGACACCACGTCAGCGTAGCCGCCGAGCGTGGCGAACGGGGCGGTCGGCGTCGCGTACGGTCGCAACACGGGTTCCACCGAATCGGCAGCCTGCGGGGCAGCCGTGTCGGCGGTCGCGGTTGCGACAGCAACGGCCGAGGCGAGTTGGGTGCGTATCCCCTCGTCGAGTTCGGCGTCCGAATCTGATTGGCTGCCAAGGTCGGCGAGGAGGTCGCTCGCGGCGTCGACAGCACCCGAGAAGGGCGCATCGAGCCGTGTCGAGTGGGCGAGATCGGTTGCGATATCGGCGGTCGGCACCGCAACGCCAGGGCGACGCTCGACGAGGCCGGCCGACTCGGCCGCCGCGAGGAGGTCGTCGCTCCCGGCACCGCCGGGTGTCTCGCCGGCGGCAATGATGCCCGCTAAGGCGAGCACCGGGTCGGGATCGACGCCGAGTTCGCGGCTGATCGCCGCGGCCGCAACGCTCGCCGGCTGGCGGTCGCCGCGAGCCGGCACCGTGAGATCAGCAGGGCCGCGCTGGCCACGACTGACCACAAGGGATTGGCTCTCGGCGTCAGCGTCGGGCTCGCCGGCTCCGCTACTGTTGTCTTCGGCAGTTTCAGCGGCGACAGCGTCGCCGACCGGATCGGCCGAGACGTGGACGCGGAACGGGATCTCCCGGTCGCGGAGCGCGACCGCCAACAGCCCACAGGCGGCGAGTGCGTCGCCGTCGGCGTGGCCGAAGACCCGGACGAACGGCGCGGCCGCTACCGCCGAGGCCACCCTGTTGGCGGCGTCGGGAGCGGTCGCGGCTGCGGCGTCAGTCCGGGAGTCCGACATCGTGAATCCTTATTCGAGGCGTTCTTTCGCTTGCTCGTAGCTGTAGTTGAAGTCCGCGTCGATCTCGTCGCCGCGGTAGTAGTTGGCGAGGCGACGGATCTTCGACTCCGTGTTCTGGAGTGCGCGTTTGTTCTGGTGGTCTTGGCCGTTGTCATCCAGGTGCTCGGTGAGCGTAATAGCGCGCTCCATGAGCCGCCGGAGATCCTCGGGGAGCTCCGGGGCGGCGTCGTTGTCCTCGAGAATCTCGCCGACCTTCTTGCCGGTGGCAAGTTTGACGTTCGGGATCGGCGTGCCTTTGACGCCCTCGTCGCGGAGTTTCATTCCGATGACGCTGGGGTCGTGGCCCTGTTCGGCGAGTTCAACGACGCGATCCTCGATGGCATCGGCGTCGACATCGCTCCACTCGGCTGGTTCGTCTGCCGCCGGGCGATCCGAACCGGATGAGCCGCGGCGACGGGTATGCATTCGTGCCATTGTCTGATATTGGAACGGCACAGGCCGCAGAAACGACGTGTCCACACAGCCCAGAGACGACCGACTAGTCGTCGCGGGCTGGTGGCGCACTGTCGCAATCCCAAGCCCATGTGGGCGAGTCAGAGTTACGACTGTGCTGTTCCCACCGATTGCTCTCCGCTGTGGGCGTTAAGGGCTTTCTATTTGCTGACGGGTTCATTCCCCCGAGTCGAAGGCCTTAATACCAAAACCGGAAAACGACAGGATGCGTTCGCGGGCTCGTAGATCAGCGGTAGATCATCCCCCTGGCACGGGGAAGGCCGCGGGTTCAAATCCCGCCGAGTCCACTTCACTTCGTTCTCGCTGCGCTCGAACTCGTTCAGTGAACTCGGCGACCTCCCACTCGCTCACGCCGTTCGCTCGCGGGAGTCCCGCCGAGTCCATTCAGTGAAACCATTCAACGTCTGTCAGCGACGCGATACTGTTTTGCTCACGCTTAGCGATAGTATTTTGGTCGCCACCGGCAGTAGGTATATCTCGTGGGAACGGATCGTGACCGCGTATGGGCGGGGGTACTTCGGGTATCGAACGAACAGGCTGGCTTCTCAGTCGAGGAGGTCAGCCGTGTCTGTGAGGAACTGTTTGGCGAGGACACACCACCACAGGACACGATCGAGGATGCCGTCGCAACGATGGTTGAATGGGATGTGTTGGAGTCGTTCGGCTTTGATACCGGTGAAACCTACTATATCCTCAACGACGAGGGTATCGACCCCTGATTTTGCAGCCAGTCGTGACTCACTCTACAACAGGCGGATTCGATCGGTCACGAGCCCCAGATCACTTTCTCCGGGCCGTCCTGTAGATTCGAGCGGATCGACGACGCCAAGTTGTGGGCCATAGACTCCTCGTCGACCGACTCAAGGAAGGCTTCAAGCTTCTCTTCGACCAGCGAGGAGTCAAGCGTCGTCAACCCGGCGGCAGCGATGATTCTGAGATAGTCGTCGTCATCATCCAAGGCCGCAAGCAGGCTCTCGACGGTGTCTTCAGTGTCGGATTCAAGTTGGCCCAACACCCACGCCGCGTTGCGCTGTTCGGGTTTCCGGGGCGACTCATCAACGATCGAAGCAAACTCATCCGACACCGCATCGTCGACGTCGTCGTCCATCTCAGCAAGGGCCTGCTCGCGGACAGTGTGACCATCCTCAAAGTCGGATTCGGTGAAGGTGGTGATCAACCCCTCGGCGGCCTCCTCGCGTACCGCATCGTCATCATCGTTGTGCAGTTCGTCAACGATCAGATCGACCGCCTCGTCGGGGGCAAGCCGGCCGATCTCGCTGAGCGCGCAGGCTTTGAGTTCGGCATCCGTCCCGCGGGAGGCTGTGTGTAACGCCTCGTAGGCACCGTTGGTACCGAGTTTGACCAGCGCCTCAACGGCGGCTTGTTTGGTGCGTCTGATCTCCTCAGCGTCGGCTGACTGGTACATGCTCTCGTCGTCGATCCGCAGATAGTTCTTGATCGGCGTGACAAACGTCTCATCGCCGACCGTGCCGCTGGCCTCGATCGCCCGGCGGATCACCCGCAGATCGGTCTCCCGTTGGATCGTCGTCCGCAGCTTTTCGATCATGGTGTGGCTGCCGACGCGTCCAAACCCGACGACAGCGAGAAATCGGAGTTCGGGCCACTGTCGCTCGTGCCATTTGGTCAAGATCAGCGGATACGGCGTGTCGGTCGGCGTCGAGTCCGGAGCCATCTCCAACCGCGTGATGATGTTGTCGGCGATCGACTCATCGATGGCGAGCAGCGTCTTGACGACGTTTGCCCGCACGGCGTCGCTGGGATCGTTGAGCACGGCGTCAACGAGCGCCTTCCGCGCCGGCGGCGTCATCTGCTCGGCGAATCCCGACACGGACTCCGAAAGCACCCCAGCCGCACCGTACCGCACATCCTCGTCGTCGTGATCCCGAATATACCGGATGAGCTCACCGTAGGCTCCTCGGCTCGACAACGAATAGAAGTGGTCGAACATCTCCGAGGAGGGTTCTTGTGCCATTGTCACATACTATGCTCGGTAGAGTAAAAAAATACTGGCTGAATACACATACTGACTGGATAAAATGTCACAATAATAGAATAATTACCGACACAGCCAATCGCACCGGCGGTCATAGCCATCCAAGCGTCAACCCGCCCGCCAAGACACCAGCACCATCGCAGCCGTCACTCAAGGCGACGTTATAGCCTCCCAAAAACACTTACAGACGGCGGGTGGTTCGCCGGTATGGATCGGACGAAAACCCTCGCAGCCGGAGCCGCCGGCGTGGTTGTGGTGGCCCTCCTCGTTGCCGTGCTCGTACCGGGCGCGCTCTCAGCCCCGCGTGCGGCGACCCAGCCCGGCAACGTCGATATCGCCGACACCACCATCCAGCCACAGGCTGTCGGCGGCCAAACCGTCGCCCTCCAGGTCAACACGACACTGCGCCATCGCGGGAATCCAAGCCCGAATGTCACGGTTCGCCTGCGAGCCATCGACGCCGAGTCCGGGTTGCGAGACCACCCGGACAGTCGAAGTCGGCGAGTTGGCCGGTGACCGCGAGCGGGTCGTTCCCGCGACGCTCAGCGTCGCCCGTGAGGGTGGCTACCGCATCGAGACCGTGGTGTATCAGGACGGCCAGCGAGTCGATACCGGTCGCCAGGAGGTGCGTGGACTGGCAGCGTTGGTGCCCGAATACGCACGCACACCGATCCAGTTCGCCGACGAGACGACGCTGCCACCGCTTGGCGTCTCAGTCCAGGCGGCAACCGAGAGCCAAGCAACGCTGGATATCACCGCCCAACTGATCAACCGAGGATCAGTGCAGTCGGATGATGTGGAAGTAAGCGTGATCGCCCGACAGGCCGACTCGAATCTCGTGGCCGACCGCGACGCTGCTGATGTTGCTACGATCGAGCCCGGACGAACAACCGGCACCACGCTGACCGTCTCGGTGCCAAACAACTACAACTACTACGTCGACGGCGTCCTGAAAAAAGACGGTGTTATCGTCGATACCACCCGGACGGCGGTGAATCTCAACCCGAGTGAACGGATCGCGGTCAACGAGACCAGACAGTCGGTCGAACTCGAGGTCAGCGATTTCGAACGCGACCGACGACCGGATCGTGACGAAGAACGGGTAGAAGCAGGGGGCGAAAGCGATTCAGCAACCCCCGGGTTCGGTGTTCCGGTCGCGGCACTGGCTCTCCTGCTCGGTGGGCTACTGGCACGGAGGCGAACAGCATGAGTTCTGATCACAACGACCCCACGACGACAGATGAACAGGCGTCGACTGATCCCGAATCACCACCATCGGTGGACGGGGACACCGGCAAGAGCAGATTCCTTTCCGGCGATATCGAGCGGACGCTTCGGTATGCGGTCGTCGCCGGCCTCGCGTTGTTGGCCCTGATCGCGACGCTCCGCTTTTATTTCGCTGCCGGAGCAACGATCGATACCTGGGTCGCACGGGAGTATCGGTCGCTGTTTCAGGCGCTGTTCAACCTCACAATCCTGTTGGTATCCGGCGCAGGAATTCTCTGGCAGGTACAGAAACTTCGGTAGCGACATAGCTCCCCTTGTCCGGTTTTAGAGCGACTCACTGTGCCAAGACGGCTCCAAAGAAACGCTGTCCGCGGCCCTACAGTGTCAACAACGACTCCTTAGTTGATAGCGACCACTTCAAGCTCAAAGTGGAGCGTTTCGCCGGCCAGCGGCGGGTTGAAATCCACTTTCGAGACATCGTCGGCAACGTCGGTGATCTCGGCGGCTGCGCCCTGCTCGGTTTCGACGTACTGGCCGACCTCCGGCCGTTGGCCACCGAGAGTGGCGGTCAGCTCGTCGGTCTCGTACTCCTGGACGTGCTCTTCTGACCATTCACCGTAGCCTTTCTCCGGCGGCACTTCGACAGATGTGGTCTCACCCTCGTCTAACCCTGGGAGGGCTTCTTCGATCCCGGCGATGACCTCGCCGGCCCCAACAGAGACGGTCAACGGAGTGAACTCTCGGTCTGGCTGGGCGTCGGCCAGCCCGGATTCGGTTGCAACATCCTCGCGTGAGGTGTCAAAGACAGTTCCGTCGTCAGCGCGACCAACATACTCGATAACGACCTCATCGCCGGATTCGATTGTCATAGAACAAATACATCACCGGGCCGAATAGGACTTGCGGTGACCACCTCGCAGCGCGACCGACAGCAGCAGGTAGCAGCTACTCGCTGTCCGTCGGCGGCTCCGCGGGTGTCAGGCCGGCCAGTCGCATCGCGTTGCCGGTTACCCCGAGGCTCATCCCCATGTCGCCGATGACGATCGCGCCAAGCACCGAGACGTAGCCAAACGGCGCGGCGATCGCCAGCAGCACCTTCACGCCCAGACTCGACCAGATATTCTGCCGGATGACGCCATCGGCGGTCTCCGCGAGGGTGTGGAGGTAGGGCAGCCGACTCAGATCGTCAGCCATCAACGCGATGTCGGCGGTCTCCAGTGCGGTGTCGGTGCCGGCGGCACCCATGGCGACCCCGACGGTCGCCGTCGCCAACGCCGGGGCGTCGTTGATGCCGTCGCCGACCATCGCCACCCCACCTGGGTGGGCCTCCCGGAGGTCACGCACCGCATCGACTTTCGCCTCGGGGAGCAGGCTCGCCTGCACCTCGTCGACACCGACCTGCTCGCCGATCGCTTGGGCGGTGCGCTCGTTGTCACCGGTCAGCATGACGATCCGCTCGATCCCGTTGGCCCGAAGCTGATCGACAGCCCACTTTGCCTCGGGGCGTACCGTGTCAGCAATGGCGATCAGCCCCTCCAGGGTTTCATCGGTGCCGACAAGCACGACGGTTTTGCCCGCCTGTTGGAGCCGTGGGATCGTCTCCGCCAGCAGGTCGACGTACTGACCGTGTTCGCAGTCGGTTGCCTCCTCGACGAGAGTCGGGTGCTCGTCGCTGGGGTCGGCGGCACCCGTCTCATCGGCGTCGATCGCGTCGGTCGTCAGCCCGCCGTCCGTTTTGAGGTGGGCATGATCGAGTTCGAAGCCCAATTCGGTGAACACCGATGGCTTGCCGGCGTAGTGGGTGACGCCGTCGATCTCGGCGCGAACGCCCTCGCCGGTCAGCGCCTCGAAATCCTCGACCGGGCGGTCGCCGACGGCACCGGCCTCGCGGGCCTGGTCGACGATCGCGTCGGCGATCGGATGTTCGCTGCGTTGTTCGAGCGTGCTCGCGCAGTCTAAGAGCTCAGCTTCGGTTGTGTCGTTGAGCGGGATCACGTCGGTGACGCCGAGATCACCGGTCGTCAGCGTCCCCGTCTTATCGAGCGCAACAGCCTCAACATCACCCATCGCTTCGAGATGCGGGCCACCCTTGATCAACACGCCGTTGCGCGCCGCACTCGTCAGCCCGGAGACGACAGAAACGGGCGTCGAGATGACGAACGCACAGGGGCAGGCGATCACCAGCAGCGTCAGCCCGCGAACGAACCACTCGGTGAACGCGCCCCACCCGAGCAGCGGCGGGACCGCCATCGTCAGCAACGCGGCGGCGACGACGATCGGGGTGTAGACCGCCGCGAAGCGATCGACAAACTGCTCGGTGTCGGTCTCCTCGCCTTCGGCAGCCTCAACCAAGTCGATCACACGAGCGATCGTCGACTCGCTGGCCGGCGCGGTCGCCTCGATCTCGATGTAGCCGGTCTCGGTCAGACTACCCGCATACACCTCCGCGCCCGGTTCCTTGTCGGCGGGGACGCTCTCGCCGGTGATCGGCGACTCATCGATCGCGCTGGAGCCCTCCCGAATCACGCCGTCGACAGGGATCTTCTCGCCGGGCCGGACGATCACGCGGTCACCGATCTCGACGGCGTCGGCGGCGACCACCTGCTCCTCGCCGTCCCGTCGGACGGTCGCGGTTTCCGGGGACAGCGCCATCAACTCTCGGAGCGAGCCGCGGGCGCGATCCATCGAATAGCGTTCCAGCAGTTCGGCGATGCTGAACAGCACCGCCAGCGTCGCCGCCTCAAAGGGAAGGTTGACCGCGAGCGCGCCGAGGATCCCGCCGGTCATCAGCAGGTCGATATCCAAGCTGCGATTGCGGAGCGAGGCATAGCCATTCCGCAGGATGATCACACCCGGAGCCGCAGCCGCGGCCACGTAGGCGACCGTATCAAGACCGATCTCCGCGCCTGCGATCGTTGTGAGCGTTGGATTTGCGGCAGGGAGCACCCACTCAAACACAATCCCGACCAGCAACAACGCCCCGCCGACGGCGGTGCGAACCGCCCGCCCGCTTGTCCAGATCGCCATCGGGTCGTAGGGTTCGTCGTCGTCGACGATCTCGTAGCCGGCGGCTTCGACACGACCGCGGATCGCCTCGGGTGTCGTCCGATCGGGATCGTAGCCGACGACAAGCGTCCCCGAGGTGGTTCGAGGGTCGATATCGGCAATGCCATCGAGGTCGCTCACGCTGGATTCAACTTTGCCAGCACAGGATGGGCAGTCCATCGAGGGCACCGACAGCGAGAGGGTATCGGGATCGCTGTCGACCGAATCAGTCGTGGTTGACCCTGTCGCATCCGGTGGTGTAGACGGGGTCGCCTCCGCGGTATCGTCGCTCATTGATTGGGACTACTCGCTCGATGGTTATTAACTCAACTGCTAAATAGCGCGGATATTGCTGAAAGATTGCTTCTCGCGGCAACATCGTTAACAACAGGGCCGCTACCGCGATCAGGATACTCCGCCCCAGGATCCGCGGGCTTTTGCGGACTGGCTGCCTCCGGCGTGTATGCCCAACTGGCGTGCGGTCGGCATCGGCTTCGTCGTCTTGTTCGTCGCCGGCGCGTTGGCGACGGGTGTCCCGATCGTCGGCCACGTCGGCGCGGGCCTCATCGGCGGGGTCGCGGCTGGCTACGTCGCCGGGGGCGGGATCACCAGCGGCGCGTGGCACGGCCTGCTCGCCGGCTCGATCGCTGGCGTCGCCGTCGCCGTGGTCTTCGCGCTCGGCGTTGGCGTCATCGGGGTCGCTGCCGGCGGCCCTTTCGGCGGCCTGCTCGGCTTCGGTGGCGTCGTCATCGGCGGCGTCATCATCACCCTGATTATGGCCCTCGATAGCGCGCTCGGGGGCGCACTCGGCGCGTTGCTCGCGGCCTGAATCTGTGCATTACTGTCGCCGCTGACTCACGTGTCGCCACGGGCAGGTGTTACTCCTCCCCACGGTCAAGGTATTCCTGCTGGACGGCGACGACTTCGCTGGAATCCGCACAGTCGGCGTACCGATCGAGGGGTTCAGCGTTGAGTTCGAGGAACGTCTCACCCCACGTGAATTTGCTGAGGATCGCTTCGGCCTGCTCGGTTTCGCCGAAAATAGCGAGCGCGGCAGCAAGCGCTTCGACGGTCGTGAGTTCCATCGGCCGACCGAAGTTGACGGGGTTGGCGGCGACGAGATAGGGTAGCGCGCGGTGCTCGCCGGCCAGCGAGAAGCGCGCTTCGCCCGCGGATTCCCACGAGCAATCGAGAGCGACGAGCGCGCCATCCTCAGCATGCTCGCGGTCGGCTGGTGAGAGTGCCTGCTCGGCGTGGGGGTTGAGCACGACGCCGTAGGGGGTCTCGCTGTGGCTTCGGTGGAGCGTTGCCAACTCGAAGCGCGCCAGCTTGCGGGCGGTACACTTCTCGGGGTCGTCGTCGCCCGCATACCGGATATGTAGCTCCACAGTTGGGTCGGCGTTCGTTTGCGACCATCAAAAGCGGCGCGTTCGTGGCGTGGTGATATACTGACCCAGGTGGATCAGCGGTCAGACCGGCAACGCTCTTAGGTACCCCGACAAAGAATGAATATGGATCGAGACAGTCGCGTCCGGGCCTACTACCGGCGACTTGACGACGGCGAGTACGCCGAATTGGAGTCGCTGCTGCATCCGACCTTCGTCCAGCGACGCCCAGACCGCACCTTCGAGGATCGGGCGTCGTTTCTGGAGTTCATGCGCTCGGAGCGGCCGCTGACTGAAACAACCCACAAGCTAACCACCGTCTGTGCCTCCGAAGGCGGCCGCGCAGCCAGCGGGCACCTGCTGGATGCCAACGGCAACGAGCTGTTTGCGTTCATCGACGTTTTCGAGTTTGGGCCCGACGGCCGGCTCACCCAGCTGACCACGTACGTCTGATCGAAACGGGCGATTTATTCGCCCCGACACCCTCCGGGCGCGCATGCAGGTCAGCTCCAGACACCATCTCCGCAGTGACGCCATCGACGACCTCACGGCGTCGCTGGCGGACGCCCTCGGGGTCGACATCGAGGGCGACACCTTCGAACTCGTCGAACTCGACGGCACCGAGTTCGATATCATCCTCGTTGACGGCGACAAGCTGGTCGCTTACGTCGACGACGAACCGTTTCTCACCGTCGAGGGGGCCAACGAATACCCGCCACAGCGCGGGCTCGTGACCGTCGATGCCGGCGCGATCGAGTTTGTCTCCAACGGCGCGGACGTGATGCGGCCGGGGATCGTCGAGGTCGACGACGGGATCACCCCGGTGATCTGGTCGCTATCGCCGAGGAAACCCACGGCAAGGTGCTCGCCGTCGGTCGCGCACAGACCGCCAGCGACGACATGCTCGGCGACTCCGGGAAGGTCGTCGACTCGATCCACCACGTCGGCGACGACCTCTACGAATTTTCCGTCTAACGCTGAACAGCCTCCACCGTTCAGTGCTCGCTGTCAGGGAGACGACGGAGCATCCGGCTCGCCGTAGGCGTCGACCGTTTGCTCGTACCCCAACAGCGCGGCGTTGTACGTTGTTTCGAGATCGGTGATCGGCGACTCGCTGGCATCAACCCGGAGATCGTTGTAGAATCGCCGGTCGTCAGTCGACTCGGTGGTGACAACGCGAACCGCCGCACTGCCGACGGTGAGCGGCCCATCGCTGTCGCTATCGCCGCGGCGGCTGTCGATGCCGACCTCGCGTGCCGCCGTCAGCGCGTCGATTAACCGCTCGGCCAGCGGATCATCACCGAAAGCTGCCCCGGTGTATCGATCAACCATCGCATCAAGCGCCGCCTCGTTCGGCAGATGTGTTCCTGCGACGGTGTAGTGATCGCCATCGCGGTCGGCGGCCGCCACGCAGTCGCGGCCGGTGGCTGTCACCTGTGAGGAACGGCCGACACCGTGGAGTTGTCGGCCGCGCCGGGAGGCCACATCCTCGGCACCAAGCAGGGCCTCAACCGCGTCGTCGATCGCGACGCCATCGGCGAGATACCGACTGAGTCGGTTGCCGAGGGTATCGTCGATGTGGCCGCCCATCGCGGCCGCACCGTTGGGGGAGACGACCGGTGAGAGCGCGCCGATCCCCGGCACCGCGGCGGCCGCGACGACACCAAATCGGAACTGGCGGTCGCCATCGACACGGTAGGGTTCCCGCACGCAGAGACTGACCGTCATACCGGTGGCTCGGGCCGGAGTGCCAAAACCCCACAGATCGGGGATGCTCGTGATCTGTCAGGGGCGTGTCTGACGTAAGAACTATTGTTGAACGCCGGCTCCGGTACTCTATGGGTATCATGAGCAAGATCCTCGGTAGCGATGACGGCCACTCGGCGTCGGAGTACGTCGAACTCGATATGCAGGACGTGTCGGGGGCCGCCGAGAGCGCGGGGATGTCAGTCAGGATCGCCGAGATCAGCGACAAACACGACGTGATCGACATCAAAGACGCCATCTACGACGGCGATCTCGTGCTTGCGGATATCACCCGCCACAGCACGAGCGACCGGACGATCGAACACATCATCGACGAGCTCCGGCAGGTCACCCGCGAGGTCGACGGCGATATCGTTCAGAAGGGCGACGATCAACTGATCGTCACCCCGACCGGGATCGGGATCGACCGCGAAAAGCTGTAGGCCTCAGCTGTCGGCCGTCGGGTCGGCGGGCTCCGTGCCATTTGTCTCCAGATAGTGCCGCCGGTATCGCCAGAGCTTCCGCAGCAAAAAGAGCCCGAAGATGCTGTCGAAGATAATGACGTAGACGAGAAACCCACCCAACCCCGGCAGCCCGGTGATCGAGGTCACAACGTAGGAGCCGATGCTTACCGTTGAGTTGTAGGTCGCGTGAATCACGGCCGCAAGCAGGAGTCCCTTGACGACGATCGGCCCTCGGTTGGCCGGATTGAATTTTGCTAATCCAAGATAGTAGCCGGCGATCGACGAGTAGATGACGTGGCCCGGCCCTGCCAGGGCGCGTACTGCGGTGATGTCGCCGCCGGCGGCGACCGCGCTCAGCCCGATCGTCAGTTCGGCCAACTCACCGCTCTCGGAGAGTTGGCGGAGGATATACAGCGAGTTTTCGATCGTCGCAAAGCCGAGGCCGGCGACCGCGCCGTACACCGCCCCGTCGATGACGGCGTCGAACCGGCGGTCGGTGTAGGCGTACAGCCGCACCGCAAGCAGCTTCACTGTCTCCTCGCCGGGGCCAACAATCAGGAAGAAAAAAGCGGCATTCCCAGGACGCCAAGCGGCTCAAAGAACCGTTCGGCTGTTGAGTTGAACACGGCTGCAAACGTCGCAAACAGAATCGAGAGCAAAAACGTCGTCACGAGCAGCGACAGCGGCTCGGCGTCGGTCACATCCGAGCGGTAGACGTAGATCGTGAGTCCGGCGGCCGGCACCACCGACAACAGCGTCAACATACCAACAGCGGGATCGCTGAGGGCGGCCAACCCGCCGATCCCGGCGAGAATCCCAAGCGCCAGCAGGACGACGATCCACTTTGCCGCCCGCGTCAACAGCCAGTAGAGGGCGACCGCCGCCCCGTCGATCGAGGTGCGTTCCTCCCAGGAGGCGATCTCATACAGATCCCGTGACTCCTCGGCGGCGGCCTCCACGGGCTCTTGTGTGTCGTCCATACCGTGTGTGGGTGGTGCGGTCGTAAGGATATCTCGGTTGAAACAGTGCGTGCAGGTCAGCGATCACCAGTGGCTCAGACGTCGTGGACGCCGGTGTCGGTGATCAGCGTATCGATGAGCTCAACCGGGGTTGCGTCGTAGGCCGGGTTCTCGATGGTGATCCCTTCGACCGGCTCCAACATGACCTCCGAGGGGTCGCGCTGTTGATTCTCGAAGACGAAGCCCTCCTCGATGACCTTCGCACCGGAGCCGACGGCGACGACTGGGACATCAAGCTGGTTGGCTGTCGCCGCCAGCGGGAACGTGCCCACGCGGTTGTATAGCGTATCGTCGACGATACAGTCCATCCCGATAACCACGCGGTCACACTCCTGGAGGAAGTGGCCCATCGCGTTGTCAACAATCAGATGTGGTTCGACGCGGTCGATCGCCGACAGCATCCGCGCCGTTCCGCGGCCGATGTAGCGCGGCCGGGCCTCCATGACGTAGGCGTCGAGATAGTGGCCCTCCTGGGCGGCGGTTTCGACCGCGGCTAAGGCGGTCGAGGAGAAATCGTGTGTCATGAACGTCTCGCCGTCGTCGAAGGTTTCGGCGGCGTTCTCGGCGGCCCGCCGCTTGCCCGTCTCGATATCGTCGACAACGCGGTCGATCATCTCCCGGGTCAGCTCCTTAGCCTCTGAGACGGTGTCGGTAACATCGACGACCGAGCGTTCGACCGCCCGCACCGCGTTGTGGAGGGAGGCATGCGAGGGGTTGGCCCGCCGAAGCGCGCCGGCGTTGCGCTGGAGGTCGAGTTCGAACTCGTCGACGGAGGCGTACTCGCGGTCAAGCAGTTCCGACAGCGCTTCCGTCGCCTTGATCGCGATTGTCGAGGAGCTGTGGGAGTGCATCCCCTGAATCTCCTCGACGGTCTCGTTAATCATACCTCAACGTATTTCCCTCGGGCAAAATGTGTTGCGGGCGCGGGTCGGTCACCGGAGACGAGACCACACAGCGGCGGAATCGGTGTCGACGCTCAGTAGCTCCGGGTTTTCGGCTCGTAGGTCTTCTCTTCGCCCTCAAGGATGACCGGCCGGAACCACAGCTCCGGGGAGCCATCGTTCCACGACAGCAGCGTGTGTTTCAGCCACTCGTCGTCTTTGCGCTCCTGGTGTTCGGCCCGCCAGTGGGCACCGCGGAACTCATCGCGGGCGAGCGCACCGACGGTGATCGCCTCGGCGAGATCCAACAGATTGCGGGTCTCGATCGTCTGCAACAGATCGGTGTTGAACGTCTGGGAGGGATCAGAGACAGCCACGTTCTCGTACTCTTCCCGTGCCTGCCGAATCTCCCGCAGAGCTTCCTTCAGGCCATCCTCCTCGCGGAAGACGTTGACTTTCGCTGTCATCGTCTCTTGGACATCGGCGCGTACCTCCGAGTGGTGGATCCCGTCGCTGTTCAGCAGCTCATCGATTCGTCGGCGCGCCTGCTCGACGGTGGTGTCGATAACGGAGTCGGCGTCGGCCGATCCGCCGGCGGCGACAGCCCCACCGTCGGCGACGGCGTCGCCAGGTGAGCCGGGGTCGCCGAGTTCGACCGGGCTGTCGACGGTCGCTCGCTCAAACTCGCCGCGCTGACCGGTCTCGATCTCTGCGGGCTCCATCTCCTTGCCGGCGGCGTGGTAGCCCGCGCGTTTGCCGAAGACGATGAGTTCGGGGAGGGCGTTGCCGCCGAGGCGGTTCGCACCGTGGACGGAGGCACAGGCACACTCACCGGCAGCGTAGAGCCCGCCGACGCAGGTCTCGCCGTTCTCGTCGGTCTCGATGCCACCCATCGCGTAATGTTGGCCGGGTTTGACCGGCATCGGCTCTTCGAGGCCATCCGCGCCCTCGAAGTCCTCCGCGAGATGGAGGATGTTTTCGAGGCGGTCGAGGATGCGCTCCTCGCCGAGGTGGCGCATATCGAGGTGGACGTACTCGTCTTCAATGCCGCGGCCCTCGTTGACCTCGGTCAACTCGGCACGGGAGACCACGTCACGGGAGGCGAGTTCGCCGTCGTTGTTGGCGTAGCCGTGTTCGAACATGAACCGCTCGCCGTCCTTGTTGTAGAGAATCCCGCCCTCGCCGCGAACACCCTCGGAGATGAGGACGCCGGTCGAGGGGAGTGTCGTCGGGTGGAACTGGATGAACTCCATGTCCTCCAGGGGGACGCCGGCACGGTAGGCCATCGCCTGGCCGTCGCCGGTACAGGAGACGGCGTTGGTCGTGTGATCGAAGGCCTGACCGGGGCCGCCGGTCGCAAGGATGACCCCGTCGCGGGCCTTGAAGCCCGAAACTTCGCCGGTCGCAACATCGTAGCCGACGACGCCGTGGCAGTGCCGATCCTCGGGGCGTTCCTCGTCGGTGACCGCGAGATCAAGGACGTGCCACTCGTCGTAGACCTCGATGCCTCGCTTGACGACCTGCTCGTACATCGTATGCAGCAGGTGGTGGCCGGTTTCGGCGCCGGCGTAGGTCGTCCGGGGGAACGAGAGGCCACCGAAGGGTCGCTGGGAGACGCGGCCGTCGTCCTCACGGGAGAAGGCCATCCCCCAGTGTTCGAGTTGGATGACCTCATAGGGGCTGTTCTGACAGAGCGTTTCGATCGCGGGGGCGTCGCCGAGATAGTCCGACCCCTTCATCGTGTCGTAGGCGTGATCTTCCCAGGAGTCGGCGTCCCGAAGGGCGGCGTTGATCCCGCCTTCGGCCGCGCCCGTGTGGCTGCGCACCGGGTGGAGTTTCGAGACGATAGCGACATCCGCACCGGCCTCGTCGGCGGCGATGGCAGCCCGAAGTCCGGCTCCGCCCGCGCCGACGACGACGACATCGTGTTCGTACATAGTTGAGTAGTGTTGGGTTCTGACGGTCGTGTGCGTTACCAGCAGTTTCGGGAACACGGGCTCGGCTGCGGCCACATCGTCGAGCAAGCCCCGACTATCGGCGGCCGAGCAACGGTGCTCCCAACCATAGCTATGGCAACGGGAGGCACGGAGTAAAACATTCGGATTCGACGGGGGCAACACCGGGTTAAGACCCACTGTTGAGCGCGCTGTGAGAGCCCACAAGCGACGATAGAAAGACTACGGACATCATGGTGGAATCCCTGTAGTAGAATAAATATACTATAGAGATACAACGATTATGATCTACTATTACACTATTTGGCTAATACCTTGCAGAATCTTTTAGTGGCTTTCGACGCTTCAACCAACTGGTCGTGTGCCACCCGCCACGGCCATGCCCGAGACCGTTCATTGTACCGACTTCCCCTGGCGGGTCGACCCACATCCACCGCCGTCCCGCCTTTCGAAGCGACAACACCAGGTTGGCAAGCCCCGCGTCTTTGCATGACATGCCAGGTCGCCGTTTAGTCACTAATTAATGTTCATGAGGTAGTAATAGGAACTAGTTTACAGACCGAGTTGCGACAACGTTTACTTGATGGCGAACAGGTGGATAGATGGTCGCTTGCATTCGCAGCGGCCGGCCGACAGGATTCATTGTACCACTCGGCGGCGGTTCAGCCGGGAATGCCCGGCTGTCCCGCTGTCGTTCGGCTCACAAACCACCAGCGGCACGCATGAAAAAGGCAATAAAAGATGTCGCCAGCGTCTACCAGAACTTGAGGTTCTTCTTGACCGCTTCGCGTTTCAGCTCTTGGATGTGCTCGGTCAGTGGGATATCCTTCGGGCAGACGTTCGTACAGGAGAATTGGGTCTGACACCGCCAGACGCCGTGTTCCTGTTCGATTGTTTCGAGGCGATCCTGGGTTTTGGCGTCGCCCTCGCGGTCGTCCATCGCAAACCGGTAGGCCTTGTTGAGCGCGGCCGGGCCAAGATACTCGTTGTCGCCAGCAGCGATGTTACAGGAGGAGAAACACGCTCCACACCAGATACACCGCGTCGACATCTTCACCTTCTCGCGGTTGGCGCGTGACTGTCGCTGCTCTTCAAGCTCGCCGTCCGGCGTCTCGTCGGGATCGAAGTACGGATCGACCGCCTCCATCTCCTCGTAGAAGTGATCCATGTCGACGACGAGATCCTTGACGACATCCTGATGTGGGAGCGGTTCGATCCGGATCGGCTCCTCCAAGTCAGAAATCTGGGTTTTGCAGCCGAGTCGCTGCTGGCCGTTGACAAAGAAGGCATCCGAGCCACAGACCGCCTGCCGACAGGAGTGACGGAAGGTGAGTGAGGGATCGAAGTGATCCCGGGCGTAGATCACGGCATCGAGAACGGTCATCCCCTTCGTGAAGGGAACGTGGAAGGTGTCGAACCGCGGTTCCTGTTTGGCTTCGACCTCGGGATCGTAGCGGAATACCTTGATCTCGCGGGTATCCTCGTTGGCTTTGGCCTCTCGTTCGGCTTCCTCAGCCTGTCGTTTGTCCCGGGCCTCACGGTCGGCCGCCTTTTTGTCCTCGCGTCGCTGTTGGGCCGCCGGCGTCGACTCCGCGTCGGCGGACTGTTCGGCGGCCGGTTCCTC
Source organism: Halonotius sp. GCM10025705 (assembly GCF_042662885.1). Taxonomy (NCBI): domain Archaea; kingdom Methanobacteriati; phylum Methanobacteriota; class Halobacteria; order Halobacteriales; family Haloferacaceae; genus Halonotius; species Halonotius sp. GCM10025705. Next base: position 1,254,579 of record NZ_JBHSZD010000001.1, read on the forward strand.
GGACTGCTGTTGTGGTGGTTGCGTGCTCATATTAGAATACTCCGATGCCTGCCCAGGCGTTTGCGGTGCGAATCCCCTGAACGAGGAGGATCCCGCTGGCGACGACGAGTGTCCATTTGACGACTTGTCGTTTCGTCCCTGTCAACCCTTGGTTGATGAGGGCGTTGTAGACGCCGTTGACACCGTGGAACGTCGCCGTGATCAGGAACAACACCATCAGCGAGTAGTACGTCCACGTCTGCATGCGGGCCGCGCTCAGCCCGAAGGTGACCTCGTCGGCGTGGTAGACGAAATGCAGCAGGAAGAAGTGGAAGGCTAACACGACAACGAGAAACGCCGCGGTGATGCGCTGCCACAGCCAGAGTCGGCCGCCCTCAGTAAACGAGGAGTAGTGTTCAGCCATCGTTAGAACGCCCCCGCGATGAACGTCGGCACCGAGGCAACCGTGATCGCTCCGGTCAGGATCACCGACGCGTAGAAGCTCTTGTCCTGCGATTCCAGTCCGACCCCAAGATCGACCAACAGCAGTCGAAGGCCGTTGAGGATGTGGAAGACGGCAACCGCCAGCAGGCCGACCTCAAGAATCCGAACCAACAACAGCCCTTCGAGGGTGACGATCGTGTTTGTGTACATCTCCGCGCCCTCAATGGCGGTGCTGAGGACGGCAATGTGCGTGAAGAGATAGCCAACGAGCACCCAGCCGGTGAACTTGTGGAAGATCCACGCCCACATCCCGGCGGAGAACTCCCGCCACCGACCGAAGCTCTCGATTGTGCCGCGATTGTACGACTGACTCATATCGTGTGGGGGTGCGTCCCGCGCTGGTATAGAAGTTACGTCGTCGGGACACCACAGCTAATCGAGGTGGTCAGTCTTGCCCGACAATCCGAGTTCCCAGCGGTCATCTACGCGGTCGATCCGGGTGAGTCCACAGAGTGGCGCGTCGACACCCTCGGTCGAGCCGACGAGGCCCCGGACGACGCCACCGATCGTCAGCCCGTGGCCGACCATGAGCACCCGACCCTCGTGGGCGTCGGCGAGCCGGCGAGCGGTCTCGCCGGCCCGCGATTCGGCTTCGTCGTGGGACTCAGGGAAATCTGGGACGACAACTGGCTCGTGGTCGTCGCGGATCGGATCGAAGTAGTCCGCCAGCGTTTTGAACGAGAGCGTTTCGGGCTCGCTGTCGAACCACTCGTTGTTGCGGTGTTCGCCGAGGCCGGGTTCCAGCCAGCCTGTTCCACCGATCACCCCACAGATCTCAGCGGTCGTCTGGACGGCCCGGAGAAATGGCGAGCAGTAGATCGCCTCGAAATCGATCCCGTTGTCGGCGAAAAATCGGCCACATCGCCACGCCTGCCAGCGACCGAGTTCGGTCAGGCCCGGATCGTGAACACGAGCGGCGGTCAACTCCCAGTCCGGATCGACTGTGTCCTGTCGTTGGCCGTGCCGAACAACCCACACGCTATCGGTCATGGCTGGGGTCTCGGGACAGCGGCGTATAGCTGTGGTGGCCGCGCCAGACGACTGGACGGCTGTCGACCATGCGAGGTTGGCAGTCGATAAATAGATCAGCAGCTCGTGAAACGTGGATGTGTTCTTCCACCACGCAACCCGCTCGGAGAGACGACTAAGAGCCGTCAGTGGAGGGCCGAGGCGTGGACGAGGCAGACCACGGTGGGACGGACAGGTGGAGAGGGCCGAGGGGTCAGTGGTGGACAGTCCGTGGTAGAAGTCCCACCCATATTATGCCATCTACGGTTCCTCGTTCGAAGAATCTCTAGGTGTTCCGAATTCGTGTACCCCTACCGAAAGTATATTCCCCTACACGAATATGGATACGAGCAACGAACAGATGTCGGATCAGAGCCCCCACGAGCTTCTGTACACCGTCAATCGACGGTGGGATTGCCTGCAAGCGATCGTCGAGGAGCCACAGGAAAAACGCGCGCTCGTCGACACACTGTCGATGCCGCGATCAACGTTGGATACCGTCGTCAGAGAGCTCGAAGGGGCTGATCTGGTGACCTACCACGATGGCGTCTGGCAGCCGACAGTCGCCGGTGAGGCCACCGCGGCGGTGTATGCCAACACCGTCGACTCGATCCGATCGATCACCGCCGCGGGAGAGGTGTTATCGCCGCTGTCGGGTGATCACGAGGTTCCAACCGTCGCGCTTGAGGATGCCGACAGCTTTCCGGCCGAGGAGCCGGTGCCCGATGCGGTGCTCACGGAGTTTCTCGATCGGATCGCCACCGCCGACCGGGTTCGTGGGGTGGCACCGCGCGCGCTATCAGGGTACACAGATCGGGTCTTCCGGATCGCTGCCGACAACGACACCACTCTGGAGATGACGCTTGCGGAGTCCGTATTTGAACGGCTGTCGACGCTCGATCCTGAGACGGTCGCTGATCGACTTCAGCGACCGCTGTTTTCGGTATATCGCGCGCCGGTTGATATCGAATTCGGCTTCTGGATCGGTGAGGAGCCGGATCACATCGGCCTCATCGTGTATGCCGACCGTGGCGTCCACGGGGTTGTTATCAACGACACGCCGGCCGCCGTCGAGTGGGCAGCCGACCGCTATGCGTCGATCCAGGCGGCCGCCGAGGAGCTCACACCCGCCGACGTGCCGGAGGCGTAGCTGGGGTGTCGTCGCGGCCATCGTCATCGTAGTCGATACACGTTGACGGGGCTGTGCAAGCCGGGCGGACACCGCCACGAGAACTATACCGCTGTAGCCCCTGTTATGTGTATGAGCAATCAGCCCGACAGCCAGCAGCCCGACAGCGACGAGGAGTGGCAGGAGATTCTCTCAGCCGAGGAGTACAAGATCCTTCGTGAGGCAGGAACCGAGCCCGCTGGCACCTCACCGCTGTTAGATATCAGCGACGATGGTGTCTTCCGCTGTGCCGGCTGTGGCCAAGAGCTATTCACGACCGACGAGAAATTCGAGTCCGGCACCGGCTGGCCGAGTTTTTACGATCCAGCCGACAGCGACGCTGTTGAGACCCGACCAGATCACAGCCTCGGCCGCACGCGCACCGAAGTTGTCTGCAGCAGTTGTGAGGGCCATCTCGGTCACGTCTTCGAGGACGGCCCAGAGCCGACCGGCAAACGCTACTGCATCAACGGGATCGCCCTCGATTTCGAGGACGAATAGCGACCGCGATGGCTCCCACAGCGTCTACGATCAAAGCGTACGACGACGCAGCCCCCGACCCAGCAGCAACCGAGACGGCGACGTTCGCAGTCGGCTGTTTCTGGGGGCCGGACGCCCAGTTCGGCGCGCTCGACGGCGTCGTCCGCACCCGCGTTGGCTATGCCGGCGGCACAAAAACTGATCCAACGTATCACGATCTCGGCGATCACACCGAAGCATTCCAGGTCGACTACGACCCTGCGGAACGATCCTTTCGCGACCTGCTCGATCTCGTCTTCCGGAGTCACGATCCGACCCAGCAGACACGGAAAACCCAGTATCAAAACATTATCTTTGTCGCAACCGCCGACCAGCGCGAGGCGCTCACCGACTATCTCGACGCCAACGACTACACGGTCGACGGGATCGCAACCCGTGTCGAACACCTATCCCGGTTTGTTCCGGCTGAGGACTACCACCAGAAGTACAGCCTCCGAAACAAGCGGTCGATCATGGGTGCCTTCGAGGACGCCGGCTACGACGAGACGGCGATTCGGGAGTCGCCAGCGGCCGCAACGCTCAACGGCCATGTTGTCGGCCATGAGGTGAACGACGCCGATGCCCTCGGCATCGCATCAGATCGCAGCGTCCACAGCACATAGACGGCAAGACGGAACGTTGAATCGCCACCCGCCAGTAGGTCGAGTATGGACGCAGACAGCGACGATAGCGACGCGACTCCCACCGCATTCGAAACGCTTCGAATCGAGCGAACCGATGCGGTCGCCCGCATTATTCTTGACCGTCCGGCTGAGCTAAACACGATCACGCCGGCACTTCTCGACGAGTTGGCAACCGCCATCGACACCCTCGACGACGACAGCGACGTGCGCTGTCTCCTCCTCTCCGGCGCAGGCGACCGCGCATTCTCAGCGGGAGCCGAACTCGCAGCGTTGGCTGCCGACGAGATGACCGCCGCCGACGGCGTCGAACTCGCCCGTCAGGGTCAGCAAACCTTCGGCAAACTGGAGGCTTGCGACACCCCCGTCGTCGCTGCCATCGACGGCTTCTGTCTTGGCGGCGGGATGGAGTTGGCGACGGCTGCGGATCTCCGAGTCGCAACCGTCGACTCGACGTTCGGCCAGCCCGAACGCGACCTCGGGTTGCTGCCAGGGTGGGGCGGCACCCAGCGACTCCCGAACCTCATCGGCGAAAGTCGCGCCAAAGAGATCATCTTCACCGGCGACCGCTACACCGCAGCAGAGATGGCCGATTACGGCTTTCTGGCCCGCGTCGTCGACGCCGACGAGTTCGCCGAGCGAGCAATGGAGGTAGCCGAACAGGTCGCCGCTGGCCCGCCGCTCGCCCAGAAATACACGAAACGCGCGATGCGCGCCGGCCGCGACGACACCGATGCCGGCCTCGAAATCGAGGCTCACGCTTTCGGGCAACTGCTCGATACCGAGGACTTCAACGAAGGTGTCACCGCATTCGAAAATGACGACGACCCGGCGTTTACTGGCGAATAATTAGTCGTCAGGACGCGATTCGACGGCGGCGTCCGCACCGTCGCGGTTGGCGTTTGCTTTGACGTTCTCAGGATCGAACTCGTTGACTGCCATGTTGGGCGCAAGGCCGGCGTCTTCGATGACCTCGATATCGGTTGCGGCGTCCTGCCCGCCGGTCGTGAGATAGTCGCCGGTCAGCAGGCCGTCGGCACCGGCCTCGAAAGGCCAGTGTTGTTCATCCTCGGCGAGATTAACCTCGCGGCCACCCGTCAGGCGAACGCGGGCAGTCGGATGGAGCAGTCGGTAGACAGCGATGGTTTTGATGAGATCGGTTTTCGAGATCGCTGCCGACTCGCGGTCACCGAGCGGCGTCCCCTCAATCGGGTTCAAAATGTTGACCGGCAGCGAGGAGACACCGATCTTTCGGAGTTCGAGCGCGGCATCAACACGGTCAGCGGGTGTTTCACCCATCCCCAGGATGACGCCGGCACAGAGATCCATCCCAGCGTTCTTGGCGCGGCGGAGCGTCTTGAGGCGATCCTCGAAGGAGTGCGTCGAGACAATCTCATCGAAGTACTGCGGGGAGGTCTCGATGTTGTGATTGTAGTGATTGAGTCCTTCGTCGGCGAGGATATCGGCTTCCGCCTGTGTGAGCAGCCCGAGACTGGCGTCGATTTCGACATCGGTTTCATCGCGAACCAGTCGAACCGCACGGAGGACATCGGCCCACTCCTCGGGTCGCTTTTCTTTGCTCACGCCTTTCTCGGCGACGACGATGCCGAACCGCTGTGCGCCGTCGGCTTCGGCGCGTTTGGCGGCCGCTAAGATTTCCTCGGGATCGAGGAAGCCGTGGGTCTCGATGCCGGTATCGAAGTGTGCCGATTGAGCACAAAACCCGCAGTCCTCAGCGCAGTTGCCGGCTTTGGCGTTAACGATGCTGCAGGCGTCGACGGTGCCATCACCGAGTGTTGCCCGCACCGTGTCGGCCGCTGCGGCGAGGTCATCGACCGGTTGGGCCAACAGTGCGATGGCGTCCGTGCGGTCGATCATCCCGCCATCGAGAACGCACGCAACAGCGTCGTCGATGGTTCTGTTTCCTGTCTCGTAAACCACGATCATCTGTGTCGTTTACACGATTATAAGTGTCGGGGGTCGAGGGGGAGAGCAGGGCGATCAGCGTCCGTCGCTACTCGTCGGCTGTGTCGGTGTCGTCCTCGTCAGCCGCATCAGCCTCGTCGGCTGCATCCAACTCTTCAGCGACGCGCTCGAAGGCCTGCAGGATCACGCGTTTCGTCGTCTCACCCTTCGTCGTCCAGTGGTAGGCGTAATCCATCATATCATCGTAGATATCGGGTTTACAGCCCGCGGCTTTTGGGTGGCCGCCGCCGTTGACCTGTCGGGCAACCAAATGGGCAGACTCGAAGCCCTCGCCACCGCGGATGCTCGCACTTCCGGAGGGTTTGACGATGACCGCCGCGTCCGCGCCCGCGGCCTGCAGTTCGTCGGCGACCTCGTTTTGTGAGCAGCGACCGTAGGTGACGCCGACCGTCCACGGGCCAACCGATTTGTATGCCGCCCGATCGACGGCTTTCGCGATCAACTGTTCTTTTTCGACGCGGCGGTGACTGATGTACTCCTCGACCGGCTGTGGCAGCGACGCCCCATAGGCACCGACGACGGCGGCGTACTCCTCGGCGTCCGTCCAGAAAGCGTAGTCAGCCAGATCCTTGCTCCGTGGATCGTCATTGATCCAGAGGTCGTGATCGCGGGTGACCGCCGCCAACTCGGTGAACTGCTCGTCGAAGTCATACTCAGGAGCGCAGCGTGACATCCGTGCTGCACTCCGCGTCGGAATCGCCGACAACGAGGTCGACACCGATATCACGGACAGCGTCGGCAACCGCTTCGGGCCACTGGTGGTGGTCGTACCACGAGACACGGTCGTCTCGATCGCGGAGTGTCTCAAGGGGATCGGCGACCGCTTCGTAGCTATCGGGCGCGATATCACAAATGTAGACATCGGTTCCGGGCTCGGCATACGCAGCAACGTACTCCAAGGATTCTGTCAGAGAGTGTGGCCCGGCGGCAATGAGGCCGACCGCGGAGTCAACCCCATCGTCCGTCGCAACGGCTGTCTCATCGCTGTCGTCGCCATCGTCGAGTCGAGCGTTGATCTCGTTGAGGAACGGCTCAACATCGAGGGCGGCGTCGTACCGCTCGCGGATGAGCGCGACACAGCCCAGTCCGTCGGCATCGGAGTCGGTGACGACGACGGCCTCCGCGCCGTCGATGGCGGCCTTAGCGCGTTCCTCACTTCGATCCTCGTCGAGCGAATTCGGGTAAAAGAAGCCGGTGCCCGGCAGAACCGACCGGCGATCAAGCGAAAGCTCGCTGCTGTCGATGAGCGAATCGTCCATAGGCTGGCTCTATCGGCAACGGTGAAAACTCCCCTGTGTTGGGGCGAGTGCAATCACAACCACTACCACCCCCACCGTCTTCCCTCGCGCATGCAACTCGGCGTGATCGGCCTTGGCCGGATGGGACAGATCGTTGTTGACCGAACCGTCGACGGCGGCCACGATGTGGTCGCCTTCGATCTCGACGACGACGCGGTCGCAACGGCAGCCGACGCGGGGGCAACGCCAGCCGACTCGATTGCCGACTTCGTCGAGCAACTCGGTGCGGACAAACGGATCTGGCTGATGGTGCCGGCCGGCAAGGCGGTCGATGCAACCCTCAACGACCTTGATCCACACCTCACCGAGGACGACGTGGTCGTCGACGGCGGCAACTCCAAGTTCCAGCGATCGGTCGACCGCGCCGACGCCTGTTCAGCGGCCTACCTCGACTGTGGCACCAGCGGCGGGCCCGCGGGCGCAGAGGTTGGCTTCTCACTGATGATCGGCGGCCCCGAGTGGGCCTACGAGGAGCTCACCCCTGTCTTCGATGCGGTCGCCACCGGCCCGGAGGGCCACGACCGAATGGGCCCATCCGGCGCGGGCCACTACGTGAAGATGGTGCACAACGGCGTTGAGTACGCGCTGATGCAGGCCTACGGCGAGGGCTTTGAGCTGTTGGCCAACGGCCGCTACGACCTCGATATGGAGTCGATCGCGCGAACCTGGAACAACGGCGCGGTGATCCGCTCATGGCTGCTTGAGCTCTGTGAGGAAGCTTTCGTCGAGGAGGGCAACGACCTCGGCGACGTCGCCGACCACGTCGCTGGCGGCTCGACAGGCACCTGGACGGTGCAGGAATCACTCGAACAGGAGGTGCCGGTGCCACTCATCTACCAAGCTCTTGCCGAACGGTTCGACAGCCGCAACGAGGGGCGATTCTCCCGGCGGTTGGCCAACCGGCTGCGATACGGGTTTGGGCGACATCATGTCGCTCGCAACGAATAAGCATCACAGACGCACACCGACACACGCAGGCGGAACCTCGTAAGGTAATTAACCCCCGATTCCTAACGCCTCAATATGGTTGATCTTGTGGCGTTCGGCATCGCTGCAGCCCTGACGGGGATGTTCGTCGTGCTGCACTTTGCCAATGGAACCGAATGGGAGGCAAACCCCGATATCTCCCAGGAGATCCTTGAGAAGCGCGCAGCGGCAGTGCCGGAGACCAGCTTCCCTGAGCCGATGAACCGGTCGATCGGCGGCGGTGGCGGCGCGGTCGCCATCGAAGGCGGTGCCGAAACAGGCGAAGACGGCGAACTTGAAGAGGCCGAGCCGGAAGAACAGAGCCCCGCGGAGATGCCCGAAGACGAGGTTGAGTACCACGAGATCGAACTCGCCAAACAGGGCGAAACGATCGAGGTCGCCAGCAACGAGACGATCCTCGACAAGGCCGAAGACGAAGGGTTCGATCTCCCGTATGCCTGCCGACAGGGGCAGTGTGTCTCCTGTGCGGGCCACATCGAAGACGGCCCCGCCGAGGATCACGTGATCCACTACGAGCAGGAAACGTTCACCGACGAAGAAATGGAGGAGGGCTACACGCTGACCTGCGTGGCCTACCCGATTGCGGACTTCACGCTCGAAACCGGCGAAGCACCGTAGCGACCGGGCGTCGCCGCGGGGATTTCGATCGACGATCGGGTTTTGTTGCTGATTTCACGCTCGACAGCACAGCTTACCAACAGTGGCGACACAGGCGGTCGACCGCAGGCGACGCACAACCCCGTGGTGTTTAATTGCCGGCGTAGCGGTCTTCTCGTATGGACGACGCCACCCGTTCGACCCTTGAAGACCTCCCGCCGAGCGCGAAGCTGGTCTACAAAACGCTCGAATACGAGGGGCCGTTGACGCAGGGTGACCTCGCAACCGAATCGTTGCTCCCCTCCCGTACTGTTCGCTACGCGCTGACGACGCTGGCCGACGATGACCTCATCGAGGAGCGGCTCCACATTCAGGACGCCCGCAAACGGCTCTACTCGCTGGCCACCGAGGAGCCCACCGCCACGGCCGATCTTACGATCAACGAACCGAGCTGAGTCGACACGCCAACGGTTTTCTCACCGCCGCCCGTACGCTGGCTATGGAACTGGTGTCAGTTGCCGCTATCGCCGACAACCGCGTGATCGGTGACGACGGCGAGCTCCCGTGGCCGTCGATCCCAGCCGACAAACAACAGTACCGCGAGCGGATCGCCACCGATCCTGTCATTTTGGGGCGAGTCACCTTCGAATCGATGCTGGATGACCTGCCGGGCGCAGCCCAGATCGTTCTCAGCCGAAGCGAGCGCGAATTCGACGTGCCGACTGCTCACCACGCCGGCGGCGTCGACGACGCGGTCGCTGTCGCCGAGGCGTTGGATGCGGAGACGGTCTACGTGATCGGCGGCGCGGTGATCTACGACCTGTTTCAACCGCATCTCGACCGGATGGTGTTGAGCTGGGTCGCCGGCGCCTACGAGGGCGACGCGTTTTATCCCGCGTGGGACGACGCGGACTGGCAACTGGAATCGACGACTGAGTACGACCGCTTCCGCTTGGAGGAGTGGGTTCGCGTTAACGACACGTAAGCGCCGACATCACCACGAGTCACCAGCCGCGGTGCCGACCCCTTCGTTACCCATAAGCGGCGGCGGTGAGATCCGAACGTATGGAGTATCACGAGGCGGTGGATTTCCTCTTCGACCTCCGCCGGTTTCAGGTGCGGCCAGGGATCGAATCCGCGGCCGCGTTGCGGTCGGAGCTCGGCGAGCCCGGCACGGACATCCGGTTCGTGCAGATCGCCGGCTCCAACGGGAAGGGCAGCACGGCAAAGTTGACGGAGTCCGTGCTGCGGGAAGCCGGCTACTCGGTCGGCCTCTACACCTCGCCACACCTCGAAACGCTGAACGAGCGGATTCAGGTCGACGGCCGGCCGATCACCGACCGCGCGATTACTGAGTTCGTCGAGCAGGTCAAACCGTGGCTGATCGACCGCGCCGCTGCGGGTGAGCCGCTGACGTTTTTCGAAGTTGTCACCCTGCTTGGGATCTGGTATTTCGATCGGCAGGACGTCGACGTCGCCGTCCTCGAAGTCGGTCTCGGCGGCGAGTTCGATGCAACCAGCGTCATCGATCCCGTCGCCAGCTGCGTGACGACCATCTCCTTGGAGCATACGAGCGTCTTGGGGGATACCATCGAGGAGATCGCGGCGACAAAAGCGGCAGTCGCCCCCGACGACGGAACGCCGCTGGTAACCGGGACGACCGGTGACGCGCTTGCGACGCTTCGAGCCGACGCAGGCGACGTGGTGACGGTCGGCACCGACGAAACAACAGACGTGACCGTCGGCTACGATGGTCGCGTGACCACAACCGAATCGCAGATCTCAGTGTCGATACCGGGCAACAGAGATGCTGAGAGCAGCGGTGACGGAACCGCCAGATTCCCAGCACCGTTTGCCGACGGGCTGGATTGTTCGGCCCGACTCGCATTACTCGGCGAACACCAGGCCCTCAACGCCGGGATCGCAACGACGCTGGCCGGCCAAGTCGTCGAAACGTTCGACGAGGATGGCGACGACACAGCCGCTACCCTCGACACCGAAACCCTCCGCCGGGGTTGCGCAACGCTCACTGGCCCGGTCGATTTGAGGTGCTGGAAACGGAGCCGCTGACTGTCTTCGACGGCGCGCACAACGCCGACGCCATCGAGAAGGTCGCCGAGACGCTGTCGACCTTCGAGTACGACGACCTGCATATCGTCTTCGGCGCGATGCACGACAAGCCCCACGCCGAGATGATCGCCGCGCTGCCGACACCAACCTCGGTGATCACCTGTCGCCCAAATCTCGACCGCGCCGAAGATCCGGCCGTCCTGGCCCGCTGTTTCGAAACCGAGGGCATCGACTCGGTGACCGCAGGCGAGGCGGTCGCCGACGCCGTCAGCGAGGCTGAAACGCGGGTCGGCCCCGACGACTGCCTGCTCGTCACAGGCTCGCTGTTTGCGGTCGGCGAGGCCCGATCGGCCGTGACGCGGCTCGATATCCCGAAACGCGTCGACGACACCGAAACAGCGACCGATGTGTTGGAGGATTCACGCAACAGCCGGTGACATCGACAGCGGCCACGAGAAGACAGTCCACCGAACGATCGCGACCCGTGTTGACGACAGACAAGCGGCCATCCTCCGCGAGCAGTTCGCGGCGCTCGGCGGCAACTGCGTCGCTTCGGGCGTTACAACACCGGGCGAACGCCACGAGCTCGTCCTCTCGGGGACACTCGCCGAGTTCCGTGCGTTGACAACCCAACTCGCTGACTGCGGTGTCGGCCTCCCGGCGATCGCGGCTGACCTCCGCGAGCAGTTGGGCCTCACTGCCGAGTCCACTGCCACCGCGACATCGACCGAGCACAGACCGTGGGATGACGGCACCGCAGTCATGGGGATTCTCAACGTCACGCCCGACAGCTTCTACGACGGCGGCGATTTCTTTGATCAAGATGCGGCCATCGAAGGAGCAAGCGCACTCGTCGATGCGGGAGCAGATATCATCGACATCGGCGGCGAGAGTACGCGTCCCGGCGCGGAGCCAGTGAGCGTTGCGGAAGAAATCGACCGCGTCGTACCGGTCATCGAGGCCGTCTCAGAACTGGACGTTGCTATCTCCGTCGACACCCGGAAAGCCGCGGTTGCGGAGGCCGCGCTCGATGCCGGTGCTGATATCGTCAACGACGTAACCGGGCTTGACGATTCGGCGATGCGGGAGTTGGTCGCCGACCGCGAGGTGCCGGTGATCCTCATGCACTCGATCGACGCACCGGTCGTCCCCGACAAGGAGATCGATTACGACGACGTGGTTGAGGATATTCTCGCTGTCCTCAACGAGCGACTGCTGCTTGCCGAAAAAGCCGGTATCCCCCGCGAGCGGATTATCGTCGATCCCGGCCTCGGCTTTGGGAAAACCAGCGCGGAGAGTTTTGAACTGCTGGATCGCCTCGGCGAATTTGATGCACTCGGCTGCCCCGTTCTCGTCGGCCACTCCCGGAAATCCATGTTCAGCAAAATCGACAGTGAGCCCGACAACCGACGTGACGCGACGGTCGCGGCGACCGCCCTGGCCGCCGAGCGCGGGGCCGATATCGTTCGCGTCCACGATGTCGCCGAGAACCGATCCGCGGTCGACGTCGTGGCTGCGCTCGACGATCCTGATTCAATCGGGGGTAACTATCGCGGGGCCACAGGTTTATCGGCTGGCGGTACCCGAACCATGCCAATGACATCGGAGCCAGTCAGCGTCGGCATCGTCGGCCTTGGGGGGATCGCCGCCCACCACGCCGAAATCCTTGCCGACCACGACGCCGACCTCGTTGGCGGCGTCGACATCGACGAAACCGCCCGCCGGGAGTTTAACGCCGAATGGTCGGTGCCAACGTACGAGAGTCAGAGCCACTGCTTGATGACGCCGAGGCCATCTTCGTCACGACGCCAAACAAATACCACGAGGAGTATGCAACCACCGCATTGGCGGCTGGCTGTGACGTACTGATCGAAAAACCGCTCGCGCACACGCTCGATAGCGCGAAGCGGATCGCGGCGGCGGCCGCCGACGCTGAGGGGTTCTGTATGGTCGGCTTCAACAACCGGTTTGCCGCCCCGATCGACGTCCTCACCAGCTACCGCGCGGCGGGTCGGTTCGGGGAGATCACCCACATCGAGGCGAACTACGTGCGGCGACGCGGCATCCCCGGTCGAGGCTCGTGGTTCACCGCGACGGAGATCGCTGGCGGCGGCGCGATCATCGACATCGGCGTCCATGCCATCGACCTCGCGTTATCGGTGCTTGACTTCCCTGAGATCACCGAGGTCTCGGCGACAACACGGGCGGAGTTCGGCACCCGCGAAGAGTACACCTATCTCCACATGTGGGGCGACGACGAGGGCCCCGAGGCCTTCGATGTTGAGGATGCCGCTAGCGCGTTCATCCGCACCGCTGACGACCGCACTATCTCCCTGAGGTCGCGTGGGCGACCAACCGACCGCGAACCGACGAGTTCGTGTTTCGGGGTACCGACGCCGGCGCAGTTTATGACCGAAAAGCCGATTCGCTCACCCTCTATGAGGCAGACACAGCCGGGCAGGAACACCTTACCGAAACAACCGTCGAAACCCGCGACAGCAACACGCATGCGGCCGAGGTTGGCTACTTCCTTGAGCACGTCCGGGAGGGAGAAGCACCGACAACAAACACGGTCGAACAGGGGGTGGCTGTCCAGCGGGTGATCGACGCCATCTATCGCTCTGCGGACGCGGGCCACGCCGTCGGGCTTGAATGAGGGTGAGACTGGCCGGCACTGTACCGCGCTGGCGGGCGAACTGTTATTCGGCTGGTCGCTGTTGCGGCGACTATGCCACAACAACGCATATCGCAGCAGGCCAACCGCCAGCCACGCGGTGAGCGCGATGACTGATCCGCTGCGGATCGGAATGCTCGGCTATGGGTTCATGGGTCGCGCTCATGCCAACGCCATCGCCCGCCTTCCGATGTTCGTCCCCGAAGCGCCAGCGACAGAACGGCACACGCTGATCGGCCGCGATGAGGCCGCGCTCAGCGAGGCCGCCGATCGACTCGGCTTCGAGCACACAGCGACCGACTGGCGAGCCGTCATCGACGACATGGACGTGCTGTACAATCTCGGGCCGAATCACCTCCACGCCGAGCCATCGATTGCCGCTCTCGATGCTGACACAGCCGTGCTCTGTGAGAAGCCGCTGGCGGCGACGCTGGCCGACGCTGAGGCGATGACCGAGGCCGCAGACGAGGCGACGGTTCCGGCGGGCTGTGGCTTCAACTACCGCTTTGTCCCGGCGATCCAGTACGCCAAGGAGTTGATCGATCGCGGCGAACTCGGCGAGATTCGGCAGTTTCGCGGGCGGTATCTACAGGACTGGCTCGTCGATCCCGAGGCACCCTGGACGTGGCGGATGGACAGCGACGCCGCAGGCTCCGGTGCGCTCGGTGATCTGGGAGCGCACACGATCGACCTCGCACGGTTCCTCGTTGGTGACCACACCGGCGGGATCGACCGCATCACCGGCCAGCAACAGACGTTCGTTGACGAACGGCCAGTCTACGCCGACGATGGCGAGACCGTCGCCGAGTATCGGCCGGTCACCGTCGACGACGCCTACACCGCCGAAGCCGTCTTCGCCAACGGGGCGACCGCTGCTTCGAAGCCTCCCGGGTCGCCGCCGGCCACAAAAACGACCACACCATCACAATCCACGGCACCGAGGAAGTCTGCGATTTTCACTTGAACGGCTCAACGAACTGGCGGTGCTGACCGGTGACAACCGCGGCTACGAGACGGTGTTGGTAACCGAGGAGAGCGACCCCTATCTGGACGCCTGGTGGCCGCCGGGCCACGTCCTCGGGTGGGAACACACCTTCGTCCACGAGAGTGCGGCCTTCCTCTCGGCGGTCGCCGACAAGACGACGTTTCAGCCATCGTTTGCCGACGGCTATGCCGTCCAGCGCGTCCTCGATGCCATCGAGCGCGCCGACACCACCGGGGCGTGGATCGACCTTGATACCGGATCGATGCCCGGGGGTGACTGACCGAAACGACTTTTCGGGTCGCCGGTATCCCTCCGGGTATGTCCAGCGTCAATGATCTCGAACTGGTGTTGACCGTGGTGATGGGGGTTATCATGGCAGGGGTGCTGGTGTCGGCCGGCTATCTCACGGTGCCGAGTTCGATCACCTTCGTCTCGATGGTGCTGATCGGATTTATTGCCATGCGTGTGATCCGTGGCCGCAAATGGAGTTGGCGGTAGGCGGAGTCGATACTGATCCCGTATACGATGTAGTATCGCTGACTGACCACTAAGCGAGACAATTCCGTCGTCGATATCACTCGAAGTCACGAATGGATAGCCACCAACGGATCGAGACGCTGTACGCGCTGTCGCTTGCGATCACCCCCGAGGAGACACTCGAAGCAACAGCGGTGACCGCACTGGACGCGTATCTTGACCACCTCGACTGTTCGGTCGGCGCGGTCTTCGAGCGACACGACACGGACGAGTATCGGCTCGTCGACCCGGATGCGGCCGTCGGAACGGACGACCCGCTGTATGACGCCGCCGAAGAGCGACTGACAACGTGGGCGGCCACCGACGAGGAGCACCGGGCGTCGCTGCCGATCACCGGAACGGTCGACGACGATGGATACTACTGGCTGTTTGACCTGCCTGAGTTCGGCGTGCTGTTACTCGCTCGGCGTGGCGAGCCGCTCGATGACGCGATGCTAACGGGGGTAACGCCGCTCAACGAACAGCTGGCAACAGCCTGCAGCACCAAGCAGGTCAAAACGACGCTAAGCGATGCCCGCCGGCGGTTTGAGGCCCTGTTCACGACGATCGACGAGCCGATGGTCACCGTCGTTGTCAGCGAAACGGGCTGTGAGATCGGCCGCACGAACGCGGCCTTCACAGCGACGTTCGGCCAGCCGACAGCCCCAGCCGACGGGATTGATCCAACCGACCCGGCCCCCGACAGCGACCCCGACCGGCTGATCGAGATCGAATCACGCCTGCGGGATGGCCATCCCGTAACCGAGGCGGTGCGCCGACAGACACCAACCGGAACGGGCGAGTTTCTCCTGCGCGGCGTGCCGGTGCGGACGCCACAAGGCCAGGAAATCTTCCTGCTGTATGTGGATATCACCGAGGAACGACGCCGCCAGCGGACGTTAGCATCACTCTCCGAGGAGTCAGCGGCGATCCTGACCAGCGAGGATCAGGCGACAGCCTGCGACCGAACAGTAGCGACAATGGTGTCGGTGCTCGACGTGGCGGTCGCCGAGATTCACCGCTACGACCGCGGTACCGACACACTACAGCCGGCAGCAACAACCGCAACGGAGCCGATATTTGTCGATACCGACCCAGACGGCGACTCGCTGCTGTGGGCAACGTACGATGGGACGCCCCATCGGATCGACGCGCTGTCAAGCGCCGACACGACGCTCCGCTGTGACGACGAGACGATCGAAAGTGTGCTGTTGCTGCCGCTGGGCGATCACGGCGTTGTCATCGTCGGCGACGACCGACCGGAGAGCTTCGACGAAACGGCCCGACAGTTGGGGCAACTGCTGGCGGCCTTCGGTCGCATCGCGTTGACCCGGACGGAACGCGTCCAGAGCCTTGAGGCGATCCAGTCGATCACCCAAGACGCTGTCACCGCCGATAGCGTCGATGAGATGGTCGAGAGGGTCGTCGATCAACTCCCGACAGCGACCAACTTCCCGACCGCAGGGATCTGGCGAGCCGACCCCGCCACGGATCGACTCGAACCGATCGGCGCGACCGGACGCGCCGCGGAGCTTATCGGGACGCATCCGACGTTCGAACCCGGAAACAGTATCGCCTGGGAAGCCTACGAGGCGGGTGAAACGCGGCTGGTCTCGGATGTGCGGGAGCACCCAGAGGCCTACAACGAAGACAGCGTGATCCGCTCTGAGGCGATCACGCCGATCGGCGAGTTTGGGGTGTTAATCCCGGCGGCGATGCGCCCGCAGAACATTACGACTGCTGATCAAAAGATCGCCGAAACGCTGGCCTCAAGCCTTGAAACAGCGATCGAGCTGATCGAGAACCGACGAGATCTCCAGCTCCTGGAGGCCGTCATCGACCGCGTGCTCCGGCACAATCTACGGACGGATCTCAGTGTGATCAAATCCCGAACCCAACAGCTCGCCGAGGCCTGTGATGACGCCGCATTCACCGACCGCATATTGGCCCACGCCGAGGGGCTTGAGGCGACCGCCGAAAACGCCCGGACGATGCGATCGGTCGTCCAAAGCCGGAATGACCGCCGGGAGCTCCCGGTCGAGACGGTCATCGACGACGCGATCACGGCGGCCCCTGACCCACCAGCCGACGTGGATCTCGTCGTCGATATCGACACCACGGCAGCCGTCATTGCGCATCCAAAGCTCCCGACAGCGATCACCCACCTCATCGAGAACGCACTGGAACACGCGGTGCAAGATGGCGGGGAGATCCGGGTGACAGCCACAGCCGACGACGAGGTACAGATCACCGTCGCCGACGACGGCCCGGGGATCCCGACGAACGAGCTTGCGGTCATCGACCAAGCGGATGAATCCACGCTCAGCCACGCCAGCGGTGTCGGCCTCTGGCTCATCGATCGGATCGTCACCTACTCCGACGGCGTGTTTGCTGTCGATATCGACGGCGGGACGATCGCACAGATCACCCTACAGCGCGCATAGCGACGGCGCTCTCACCACGGATGCCAACCATAGATTCATTCATCCGGTTTCCCAATTCCCAGCCAACAACCCCATGAGCAAACCAACGCCATCCGAGCGGTCGCGGCCGGAGCCAGCCGCCGATCCGCGAAGCAACTACGACTACCGGAGCAGTGAGATCGACGACGCGGGCCTCGTCGCCGATCTCGACGCCCTCGTCGATGGCGAGGTACGCTTCGACAGCTACACCCGAAACCTGTATGCGACCGACGCCAGCGCGTACCACCAACTCCCGATCGGCGTCGTCATCCCGACATCCACGGCCGACGTGCAGGCGGTCATGACGTACTGCGCCGACAACGACATCCCGGTGCTCCCCGCGGCGGCGGCACCAGCCTCGCCGGCCAAACCGTCAACGAGGCTGTCGTCCTCGATTTTAAAAAGGAGATGGACGGCGTCGTCGACATCGATCCCGACGCCGAAACCGTGACCGCCCAGCCGGGGATCACGCTCGCCCGGCTGAACGACAAACTGGAATCCCACGGCCTCAAATACGCTCCTGATCCCGCGTGGGGTGACAAGAGTGTGCTGGGCGGCTGTATCGGCAACAACTCCACCGGCGCGCACTCGCTGAAATACGAGAAGGCCGACGGCTATCTCGAAGCCTGCGAGACCGTCCTCGCTGACGGCACCGTGACGACGTTCGACTGGATGCCACTCGACAAACTCCACGACCGCGCCGAGGCCGCCGCGAGCGACGACGACCCGAGCATCGAAGACCAGGTCTACGCCGTCGTCAGCGACATTCTCCGTAACCACCGCGATGAGATCGAGTCTCGCTACCCGGATCTCATGCGCAACGTCTCAGGGTACAATCTCGACAAACTGATCGCCGACGCCGAGGAACACGGCGCGGTCAACGTCGGTCGCCTGCTGGCCGGCAGCGAAGGCACGCTCGGGATCGTCACCGAAGCGACCGTCTCGCTGGAGCCGATCCCCAACGAGACGGCGGTCGTGATGCTGACCTACGACGATGTGCTCGACGCGATGGAAGACGTGGCCCCAATCCTCGAACACGATCCCGCAGCCGTCGAGGTGATGGACGACGTCTTCCTCGATCTCGCGGCCGACCGCCCGGAGTTTGCCGATGTGGTCGATATTCTCCCCGAGGGCACGGATTCGACGCTGCTCGTCGAGTTCTATGCCGATTCGGTTGCTGACGGGAAACAGAAAGTCGCCGACCTACTCGCTGACCGCCTGCCGGGCGTTGCTGCGGCGGTCGCGCCCAGCGACGACGCAGGATCGACGAAGACCGACGAGACCTACGCTGTCGACGCCCTGGAAGCCTACGACGCCGACCGCCAGACCAAATTCTGGAAGATGCGGAAGGCCGGCCTCCCCATTCTCCTCTCTCGGACGAGCGACGCGAAACACTGGCCGTTCATCGAAGACACCGCGGTTCCTGCCGAGAACCTCCCGGAGTACGTCGCCGACATCCAGACGCTCTTCGAGGAGTACGACACCTTCGCCTCCTACTACGCCCACGCTGGTCCGGTGTGCTCCACATCCGCCCGCTGCTTGATCTCAAAGCCGACGACGGCATCGAAACGATGTATGAGATCTGCGACGACGTGACTGATCTCGTCATCGAGTACGGCGGCTCGGTGTCGGGCGAACACGGCGACGGCCGCGCGCGGACGACATGGAATGAGAAGCTCTACGGCGACGAGATCTGGTCGCTGTTCCAGCGACTCAAAGCCGCCTTCGACCCCGACGACCTGCTCAACCCTGGCAACGTCAGCGGCGACGCCGACCCGACCGAGCATCTGCGATACGACGCCGACTACGAGTTTGATGCCAATTTTGAGCCAACGCTCAACTGGGACAACGAAAATGGGTTTCAGGGGATGGCCGAACTCTGTCACGGCTGTGCAGGCTGTACCGGCCATCAGGAGACCACAGGCGGCGTCATGTGCCCAACCTACCGGGCGACAGAAAACGAAGAGATCACCTCAACGCGGGGGCGCGCCAACATGCTCCGGCGGGCGATGAGCGGCGACCTGCCGGACGACGTGTTCAGCGAGGAGTTCAGCCACGAGGTGCTGGATCTCTGTATTGGCTGTAAGGGCTGTAAGCGCGATTGCCCCAGCGGCGTCGATATGGCGAAGCTGAAAACCGAGGTTGCTCACGAACGCCATCAGCGCGATGGCGTCGGCCTCCGCGACAAACTCTTCGCCAACGTCGAAACGCTGTACAGCCTCGGGAGCACGCTCGCGCCGCTGTCGAACCTGGCGACGAAGCTTCCCGGCAGCGGCCTGCTCGCTGAGAAAACCCTCGGCATCGCCCGCGAGCGCGAGCTACCGACGTTCAGCCGCACCACCCTACAAGAGTGGGATCGAAACCGAACGCCAGCTGTCAGCGAACGCGAGGCCGACCGCAAGGCCTTGCTGATCCCTGATCCATACACCAACTACACCCAGCCCGACGTCGGCAAAGCCGCGGTTCAAGTACTCGAAGCCGCCGGCGTCCATGTCGCCATCGCCGACGAGGTGACTGACAGCGGGCGACCAGCCCACTCGAAGGGGCTGCTCGATCAGTCGAAAGCGACCGCCGAGGTCAATGTCGAGGTGCTGGCCGAGCGTGTCGCCGACGGCTGGGAGCTCGTCAGCGTCGAACCCAGCGACGCGGTGATGTACCAGGAGGACTATCTCGATCTGCTCTCCGGCGACGCGGTCGAAGCCGTCGCCGACAACACCTACAGCGTGTTGGAGTACATCGACACCTTCCGGCTGGACGACGCTCTCGACGCTGACGGTGACGAAACACTATCATACCACGGCCACTGCCACCAGACCGCCGCTAGCCGTGAGCACCACGCGGTCGGCGTGCTCCGGCGGGTCGGCTACGAGGTCGACGTTCTCGATACCACCTGCTGTGGGATGGCCGGCTCCTTCGGCTATGAGGCCGAACACTACTCGATGAGCCAGGCAATCGGCCGCCTGTTGTTCGACGCCGTCGACGACTCGCCGGCCAACACAGTCGTCGCGCCGGGTACCTCCTGTCGCTCGCAACTCGGTGACACTGACCGGTACGATGGCAAACCGTCACACCCCATCGAGAAGGTCGCTGACGCGCTCCAGTAGACTGCTGTCGGTCGCTTCTGGTCGTCGCGAGAGAGCGATACCTGCGTGATATCATCTGCGACGATCGGTTTTTCATTGTTTTGGAACGAACGCACAATATTAATACGATGGAGATCAAAGGTGTAGGTGTAACGATGAGTACATCTATCGAACCGACCACGACCGTCGATGCACGCGGCGCGACCTGCCCCGGCCCGCTGATGGATCTGATCGGCGCGATCCGCGATGCGGAATCGGGCGACGTCGTGCGACTCCTCAGCGATGCCGAGCAGTCACGCACCGACGTGCCCGAGTGGGTCGACGAGGCTGGGAACACGCTACACGAGATCGAAGAGCACGACGACTACACGGCGTTCTACGTGGAGAACGTATGACCGACGACATTGTCATCATCGGCGGCGGTACCGGTGGGGCCGTGCTTGCCAACGACCTTGCGGAACGACTCGACGACGAGATCGATGCCGGCGAGGTACGCGTCCGGCTCCTCAACGACGGCCCGGATCACGTCTACAAGCCCGTCTGGCTGTACGTCCCGTTCGGCAAGCGCGAGCCGGCCGACGGGCGGCGGCCACTTCGAGAGTTGATCGACAACCGCATCGAGATCGAAGACACCCGAGTCACCGAGATCGATACCGACGCCAAGCAGCTCCAGACGACCACGGACGCAACGCCGATCGGCTACGATCACCTCGTTGTCGGCACCGGCTCAACGCTGGCGGCCGACGAGGTACCCGGCCTACAGGAGGGCGGCCACGACTTCTACAGCGAGGACGGCTCGCTGGCCCTCCGCGAGGAACTGCTGTCGTTCACCGAAGGCCACCTCGTGTTGAGCGTCATCGGCAGCCCACACATGTGTCCGGCCGCGCCGCTGGAGTTCTCGTTTATGACCGACGACTGGTTCCGCAAACGCGGACTTCGGGAGGACATCGAGATCACCTACACCTACCCGATCCAGCGCGTCCACGGCAACGCCCAGATCGCCGAGTGGGCCCAGCCACTCATGGAAGAACGCGACATTAACATTGAGACATTCTTCAACGCCGAGTCGGTCGATCCAGATGAGGGGGTGCTCACGTCGATGGAAGGCGCCGAACTCGACTACGACCTGCTGGTCGCGATCCCCCGCACCGCGGGGTCGACATCGTTGAGGAGGCCGGACTGGGCGACCGCGGCTGGGTCGATGTCGACAAACACACCCTCGAAGCCGAACACGCCGAGGACGTCTACGCGCTCGGCGATGCGGCCGCAACCGGCGTCCCGAAAGCCGGCAGCGTGGCCCACTACCAAGCTGGCACGATCGGACAGCGGCTCGCCAGCGAGGTACGCGGCCAAGTGCCGACAGCGATCTACGACGGCAAAACCATCTGTTTCATCGAGACGGGGATGGATTCGGCCTCCTTCGTCGAGTTTGACTACCAGAACCCACCGTCGCCGATCGCGCCGTCCCAATCGATTCACTGGTCGAAACTCGCCTACAACGAATCCTACTGGCTCACCGCACGGGGGCTGATCTGAGATGGCTGACACGGAGACAGAGTCGGCTGCCGTCGACGACAGCGACGGTTACGATGACGCCAGCAACGGCGATACCGACGGTGTCGGCAACGATGCCGCGCTTGAAGCCGCCATCGCAGAGAACCCCGAAGCGGTCGCCGACTTCGTTCGGCGACTGGACGCGGTCAACGAACTGCTCGATGTCGTCGCCCTCGGCGACGCCGCGATGACCGACGAGATGGTCGTCGAACTCACCGGCACCGCTGAGACGCTGGCGGCCTCGGCCGACGGCGTTGCGACCGACGAAACCGTCAGACTGGCCGAAACAGTCGGCGAAAACGGCGACGACCTCACCGACGCGCTTGAAACGGTGTTGGAGCTACAGCGAGACGGCACGCTCGATGATCTCGCCGAGCTTGGCAACGTCGCCGGGCTCGCCAACGCGGCGCTGACCGACGAGATGGTCGTCTCGCTGGCCGGCACCGGCTCCTCGCTGGGCGAGCTTGCCGACACCGCCAGCGATGACCACACCCGCGAGGGGCTCACGGCACTCCTCGACAGCGTTGGCGCGGCTGAACAAGCCGACACCTCATCCGTTGGGGCAATTGGACTCGCAAAAGGGCTCCGCGATCCGGAGATCAAACAGGGCTTGGGTTATCTGTTTGCGGTTGCCAAAGCCCTCGGCCAACAGCAAGACAAAGAAGACACGTAAGCCGGACAGCAATTACAGCGCGTCGTCGGCGTCGTACTCTTCGGCCATCCGCGTCGCTTCCGTTTCGTAGCGCTCGCGGGTGTCGGGGTCATCAACGACACCGAGGTTGTCAGCCGGCACCGTGAGACTGACCGGCGTCTCACGGTGGTCGCCGCTGAAACTCGTCAGCGCGCGCTCTTTGCGGAAATCCTGTCGGCCGTCGGGCGTGGCGTACGTGAGGATGATCAGGTTCTGTTCGTCATCCGAGTAGGTGCGCTCGACGAGCCAGACGCGCGTTTCGGTTGGCATTATACCATCTCCAACGCCGCGAGCACCGAATCGATTTCGGCGGCCGTCGAAACCGCATGCACCGATACGCGGATCGCATCGGGGTGTGGCAGCGACCGGATGACGATCCCCTCCTCGGCAAACCGCTCGACGGTTGCCTCGGGGTCATCGACGGCGATCGACACCAGCCCCGATTCGTGTGCCTGTGGGCTCAACAGGGCCTCGTCGTCGATGCCGGCTTTCAGTCGGTCAGTCAGCGTCTCGATCCGATCGGCGATCCGCTCGACGCCGACCGATTCGATGGCATCGATCGCCTCGATCAGGCCGGCGTGGGGCCCCGGCGAGGTGGTGCCGATCTCGAAGCGTTTCGCGCCGGGTTCGTAGGTCAATTCGGCGGCCGTCGGCTCGGTGACACTGCGGTAGCCGACCGCACCTGGTACCATGGTGTCGGCGACTTCTCGGTCGACATAGAGGAATCCCGTGCCCCAGGGCCCAAGCAGCCATTTGTGGCCGGCTGCAGCCACGGCATCAGCACCCCATTCATGAACGTCCATCGGGAGCTCGCCAGGTACCTGCACCGCATCGACGAGTGTGAACGCGCCGGCCTCGGCGGCGATATCGACCAGCTCGGAAACGGGTAGTTGTGTGCCGTGTGTCCACGTCACCGCGCTGAAACAGACGAGCCGCGCGTCGGCGACGGCCTCGGTGTAGGCGTCGATATCGACCCGGCCGTCGGTGGTTTCGACGACGCGCACCTCGACACCCTGCGCTTCGAGTTGTTGCCACGGCAGCGTGCCGGCCGGATGTTCCAGGTCGGTGCGGACGACCACGTCGCCGGGGTCGAAGTCGATGGCGGTGGCGATCCGGTTGATCCCGTCGGTCGTGCTTTCGGTGAGGGCAACCTCCTCGGGTTCGGCTCCGATGAACTCGGCGACGCGCTCGCGGGCACGGTCGTAGCCGGCAAAAGCGGTCGTGTAGGGGTCGTCGGTGCCGGAGTTGAACTCGTGGTCGGCGACGGCGTCGCTGACCGCCTCAACAACATACTCCGGGCTCGGCCCGTGGGCCCCGAAGTTGAGATACGCCGACTCCTGTAACCCCGGCACGTCGGCACGGAGCTCTCGCGGTGTCATTGCTTACCACTCCGGGGAGCGGACGGAAAATCGTCGCGGCCGAGACAGCGCGCCGCCACGGCGGTTAGGCCGTGTAGCCGGTGAGGGTATTTTCGAGCGCGTCGCCGGTTTGGGCACCGACCATGCGCTCGGCCTGTTCGCCGTCAGCATAGACCAACAGCGTTGGAATGCCCTGGACACCGTGTTGGCTCGCCAATGCTTGGAACTGGTCGACATCGACCTTGAGTACCGCCGCCGCAGTGTCCTCGGCGAGGGCCTCGATCGTCGGCTCCATCATCTGACAGGGGCCACACCAATCAGCGTAGAAGTCAACGAGAACGGTATCATACCGCGAGACGATATCCGCGTACTCGTCGGCGTCAGTCAGGTGGATCGGTTCGGCTGGCGCAGCATCGGATTGTGAACTCATCACCACAGGGTAGGAGCTATCGACGTAAAACTGTTTTGGGCTATTGCCACAATACTACAACACAGACAGTTGGCGCTGACGCGTTCTCGATAAAAGACGGGATGCCGCGGGATGGTGTCGGTTACGCGCCGAGCCAGCCGCGAAGGCGGGCGGCCGTTTCGGCGGCAACCGCGCCGACCAATCCCCGTGGAGAAAGCTGTATCATCGACAGCGACGACACACGAGCCAGCAGGCCGCCGGTGCCATCCGAAACGTAGGTAGCAACCACCCGTTCACGAACCCGGATGACGGCCGGTGAGTTGAACACCAGGGGTGTCTCCTCAGGGAGTTCGTCCGTCTCGGGAAGCCAGTGGCCGGCTGTTGCGGTGACGTTCTGCTGGAGGTCGTATAGGGCGAACAGCCCGCCGAGGCTGTCGACATCGACGACGAGCATGCCGTCGGCGGTCGTGATCGACACGTCCGCGCGGTCGGACTGGAGGGTTAGATCCACCCCCACGACGAGTTGCTGGGGGCCGATCCGGACTCGGCGTCGGTCACACTCGTTACTCGTCGTTTTCGCTTGTTCGGATCGTCAGCGTCCCATCAAGCCGCCAGCGAGCGTGGTTTGCGTCGTCACCGACCCGATCGGGTACATCGACCTGCATGTCCTCGAACTCGTAGGCGATCTCGGCACCGCGGCCCGTCAGTCGCTCGTAGAGCCCGATCGCCAGTTCCGGCCACGTTCGCGTCTCGTCGATCTCGGTATCATCGGATGCCATTGTATCTCGACACACGGTCGGCAACGGCATAGTGCTTCCGGCGAACCGAACGTAGCGATCACGCAGACACGCCGGACGAACCCGCAACTTTGACCGCTGCCGACCGAATCATATACTCAACCAAGGACAGGTCTCGTCGTGAGCGGTGAGCAGCGGTTCCAAGCGTTCAATCAACAAATATGGTGAGTCGCCGACGATACCTGCTCGGCTGTACGGCAGGACTCGCCTCGCTGACCGGTTGTGCTGCCGATCCGGAGATATCAGCGGAGCCGCTCGCGCGTGAACTTGAAAAGGCAACCGAGCCACTCAGTCCCGACCTCCGAGTCACCGAAACAGCGAGTTCAGAGGGACGGCTGATCGAGATGACAGCCAGCGGGAGTACGTACACAGCCGAAATCGAAAACGAGGGGATCGAGGGGACGATCCTGACCGAGCTATACTTCCGCGCTGACGGCACCACAGCGTCCACGCCGGCAGCGAGTCAAGAAACGATGCTTGATGCGGGCGAGCGCCTCGAACTCAGTGTCACCGCCGACCGGCCGCCGTGGGCCGAGCAGTTTGGATTTGTGACGCGTGGCACGCGATTCGTGGCGACCATCCGAAACACCGGCAGCGCGGCCGACGTGCGAGTTTTCATGGTCGATCCAGTCGATGAGACCACCATCACGGAAACCACGGTTCAGATCGATGCCGACGAGACAAAACGCGTCGATTTCCACACAACATACAAGTTTGACAACGACTACGAGATCCGAGCAGTACTGGCATAGCCGTGGGGACTGTGCCGAACACAAAAGAGAAAGAGCGAAAACAGGTCGATTCCTTGTCGGGGTACCGACCGTTATCGTCGCGCGAACGTCAGATAGCCCGTGTGGCCGACACCCGCAGTCGACGGCCGCGTCCCCCGGTCGTCGACGGTGAGTTCCCGCTGGATCGTCTCGACGGTCTCGATATCAGCCAGCCCGGCCGCCTCGGCAGCCTCGACGCTCGCCCGTGAGTTCTCGACGAACGGCGAGTAGACGGCGAGATAGCCGCCATAGGCGAGCAGATCAGCCGCGTCGGCAACGACTTCGGGAGCATCCTCGGTATCGAGCGTCAGTAGGTCGAAGGGTTCGCCTCCGGCAAGCGCATCGATTTCCTCGGTGATGTCGCCAGTGCGTACCTCAACGGTGTCGTCGACGCCAGCGACAGCCATGTTGTCGCGGGCAACCTCGGCGAACTCGGCGTCCTGCTCGTAGGTCGTCACCTCGGCTCCGAGCCGGCCAAGATACGCGGCGAGAATACCAGTTCCGGTGCCGGCGTCGAGCACGCGGTCGCCGGCTGACGCGCCCGTATGGCCGATCACGAGACCGATATCTCGCGGCATCATCGGCGCGCCGGTGCGTTCGAGATGGTTGAACAGGTCGGGGCCGCGGAGTTCGCGGGCGCGGAACGCCTCACCGAGATGCGTCTCCAGCGTGTCACCGGATTCCACGTCTTCGGGGATCTCGACGACGCCGAGATCGGTGTGGAGTTCTGCACCCGGTTCCCGGAGATACTCTCGGTCGCCGTGAACGAGGAGGATCACTCCAGGCGACTGATCGCTGCGGCGGGTTCGCCGTCCTCGGCTTCAAGTGCCTCTCGGGCCTCGCTGGGCGAGACGCCGGTCTGAGAGGCAACGAGCTTGATATCGGATTCGGGGATCTCGTCGTCAGCGTCGCCACCACTATCGTCGCCGGCGTCACTGCCGGCGTTACCGCTTTCGACGGCACCGGCCGCACCCGAGGCTTCCTGTCGGTCGGGTTCGCCGACGATCTGGTAGGTTTGGGTTCCCTGGGCGTCCATTCGGGTGATCTCCGGGGCCTCAAAGACGAGTTGTTCGCCGTCGCTCGTCGTGATCGTGACCGACTCGGCGTCGATCTCGGTCACGTCGATCCCCATCTGTTCCATCATCTGTTGCATCTTCCGTGGATTCATACCGCCGCCTCCAAACATGCCTCGTGCTTCTGGTGGCGGCAGCAAAAGCATGGCGAAGCGGGCTGCCGGGAGGGCATGCGTGCCACTGGGATCTCATCGCGTCGCCAACGGATTTTAACAGGGGTCGCCGTCTCTGTCGAGGCATGTTTGATGAGGACGATCTGGAAGCGATCCGCGAGGCGAAAGCCGACTGGGAGGCCGAGACGGCCGGCCCGACGCTGGATCGCTTCGGCGAGCGCGAGGAGACGTTCACCACCGACACCGGTGGCCAGGCGGTCAAGCGGCTCTATACACCCGATGACATTGCTGACCTCGACTACGAGGACGATATCGGCTTTCCGGGTGAGGAACCATACACGCGCGGCGTCTACTCCACGATGCACCGCGGGCGGCTGTGGACGATGCGGCAGTACGCCGGCATGGGTACCGCCAGCGAAACCAACGAGCGGTTCAACTACCTGATCGACCAAGGCTCCTCGGGGCTCTCAATGGCGTTCGATCTCCCGACGCAGATGGGCTACGACTCCGACGCGGGGATGGCCGCCGGCGAGGTCGGCAAGGCCGGCGTCGCCATCGACACGCTCGCGGATTTCGAGACCGTTTTTGATGGGATTCCGCTCGACGAGGTCTCGACGAGCATGACGATCAACGCCCCCGCCGTGGTGTTGCTGGCGATGTATATCGCCGTCGGCGACAAGCAGGGCGTCGACCGCGCGGAGTTGCGCGGGACGATCCAAAACGACATCATGAAGGAGTATATCGCTCGCAACCTCTTCATCTACCCGCCAGAGCCCTCGATGCGGTTGATTACAGACACCTTCGGGTTCGCGGCCGAGGCGGTGCCGAACTTCAACACGATCTCGATTTCAGGCTATCACATTCGGGAGGCGGGGTCGACTGCGGCCCAAGAAATCGCCTTTACGCTCGCCAACGGGATCGAGTACGTCGAGGCCGCCATCGACGCCGGCCAAGATGTCGATGAGTTCGCGCCGCAGCTCTCCTTCTTTTTCAATGCTCACAACAACATCTTCGAGGAGGTCGCCAAGTTCCGGGCGGCCCGCCGGCTCTGGGCGCGGATTATGGACGAGCGATTTGGGGCTGAGAATCCAAAATCCAAACAGCTGAAGTTCCACACCCAGACCGGCGGCTCGACGCTGACGGCCCAACAGATCGAAAACAACGTCGTTCGCGTCGGCTACCAAGCGCTCGCGGCGGTGCTCGGCGGTACCCAAAGCCTGCACACCAACGGCAAGGACGAAGCGCTCTCGCTGCCGACCGAGCAGTCGGTGCGAACCGCGCTCCGTACCCAACAGATCCTCGCCCACGAATCCGGCGTCGCCGACACGATCGACCCGCTGGCCGGCAGCTACTACGTCGAATCGCTGACCGATGAGGTCGAAGCCGAGGCCCGCGATATCATCGACGACATCGACGACCGCGGCGGGATGTTGCGCGCGGTGGATGCGGGCTACATCCAACAAGAGATCCAGGATGTCGCCTTCGAGCGCCAACAGGAGATCGAGGCGGGCGAGCGGATCATCGTCGGCGTCAACGAGTTCGAGGTCGACGACGACCCCGAGATGGATCTCGAATCCGTCGACGAGGAAGACGAACAACGACAGATCGAGCAGCTAGAGGAGGTGAAGGCCGAGCGCGACGACGACGCTGTCGACGAGGCACTCGATGCGGTGGCCGCGGCGGCAGCCGGCGACGACAACGTGTTGCCGCCGGTGATCAAGGCGGTGAAAGCCTACGCGACCGTCCAAGAGATCTGTGACGTGTTCCGCGAGGAGTTCGGCGAGTACCAACCCGGCGTCTGATGGCACCGATCGATTTCAGCACCGGTTGGCACTCTGTGTGAGCCACTAACTCTACAAATATCAACGACGATCGCTGCATACGGATTTCTGTGCAGTAACGAATACTATTTTTCCGAAAACCAAGACATTCGTATCGGTTTCTGAATCATTAGTCGCGTTTTATTAGGTATGAATCGCAATACGCTGATGAACTGAACCAGCTGACATGGTTGCCGAGATGATGACAATGAGAGGAGGGACACAGTGACCGCCTATCCACGCACCGACGGCACGAATCGATTCGAGCGACTATTCAACGAACTCAACGAGGCTGTTGTCGAGTTCAAGTTGGTCGACGGCGACCCGGTTATCGTCCAGGCCAACGGGACGTTCGCCGACACCTTCGGCCACGGCACCGAGTCACTGAGCGGCGTCTCGCTCAACGATCTTATCGTCCCGACCGATCGCCGTGAGGAGGCCAAACAGTTCGATCAGCAGACCGCCGCCGGTGAGTCAAACGCCGCGGTCGTCGAACGGGTGACCGCCAACGGTCGCCGACAGTTTGTCTATCGGAGCGTCCCGATCCGAGAGGGCCACGGGTTTGCGATCTACACCGACGTGACCGCGGAACTCCGCCGGGAACGCCACCTCGATGTCCTCCAGCGTGTCCTCAGGCACAACCTCCGCAACGACGTGAACGTGATCGCCGGGCAAGCAGAGAAGATCAGCGAGCTGCCGACACCGAGGAGATACAGGCAGCCGCCGACGCAATCAGCGACACCGCAAGCGGGCTGGCCCGACTCAGCGAGGAGGCCAAAACCGTCCAGCGGGTGCTCGGAGAGTCACCAACGCTGGAGCCAACCGATATTACGGCCATCATCGATCGGGTCGTCACGGCCTGCAACGAGGAATTCCCAGCCGCCGCGATTACGACCGACTGCCCGACAGCCCTGCTCGTTGCCGCCGACGCCAGCCTCCGAGTACTCGTCGAAAGCCTCGTTGACAACGCGATTCGACACAACACGGCCGCCAAACCGAACGTGACAGTAACCGCCCGCGTTGTCGACGATGCCACCGCCGAGTTGATCATCGCCGACAACGGGCCGGGGATTCCGGCGACCGAACGGGAAGTCGTTACCGGCAACCGGGATATCACGCCACTCCACCACGGCAGCGGACTCGGCCTCTGGTTGGTGCGGTGGATCACGGATCGATACGGCGCCGAGTTAACGATCGAAACACCCGAAAGCGGCGGGACGACCGTCCGGATCGCCTTCGATCGCGCGCTGATCAGCGCGTAATCTGCTGAATCGACGGCCCCGCTGGCACCGCCATCGACCGCCCGACTTTATGCAGCTCTCGCCGCAACGCTCGGCATGGACTTTCATCACGCCGGGATCGCCACCGACGATGCCGACACCCTCGCCGATCGCTACGCCGCGTTGTTCGACGCGTCGATCGTCCACGAGGAGCGATTCGACGGGATGGCGGTCAGCTTTCTCGACCTCGGCTCAGGGTATTTTGAACTCTTAGAACCACGCGAGGACGGGCCGATCGCCCGCTATCTCGACAGCCACGGCTCTGGGATCCACCACCTCGCACTCAGCACGGCCGATATCGAGGCCGCCCTGACGCGGGCCGCCGAGCAGGGTATCGATCGCATCGACGAGGAACCACGCCCCGGCGCGTGGGGTCATGAGGTCGCGTTTCTCCACCCCTCATCGACGGGCGGCGTATTGATCGAGTTTGTCGCCGACTGACCGGCCTTAGATATCGACCGCAAAGGAGTCGATCTCGCCGGCCCGCGCCGCGATCGACCCGAGGAGGTCGGCAACCGCATCGAGATCTTCGGTGTCGATCACCTCAACCGGCGTGTGCATATAGCGGTTCGGCAGCCCGATGTTGAGCGAAGGGATGCCGCCGCGACTCGTGTAGAAGCCGTCGGCGTCGGTGCCGGTGCGGGTGCCGGTGGCCTGCAGCTGGATCTCGATATCGTCGGCTTCGGCGGCCGTGCGGGCGAGGTCGACGACGCGCGGATGGTTCGCGCTGCCCCGGGAGACGACCGGCCCCTCGCCCAACTCGACGGGGCCCTGCTTGTCGCCCGGTACATCTGGGTTGTCGGTGGCATGCGTTACGTCGACAGCGATGGCGGCGTCAGGATCGAGATCAAAGCCGACCATCTGGGCCCCTTGATGCCGACCTCCTCTTGGACGGTGCTGACCGCATACACCGTTGCGTCGACATCGGCCTCGACCGCCCGGCGCAGGCCTTCGGCCGCGCTCCACGTGCCGATCCGGTTGTCCATCCCACGGGCGGTGAGTCGACTGCCCTGGAGTTCATACAGCTCACTAGAGAACGTGATCGGATCGCCAACCTCGACCAGTTCGGCGGCCTCGTCGCCGTCGGTCGCGCCGATATCGATAAACTGCTCGGCGATGTCGGGGTACTCCTCACCCCGGCCTCCCGGAGGTGGATCGCTGTCTGGCCGACAACGCCCTGTACTGGGCCCTCGCTGGTGTGGATCGTGACGTGCTGGCCCTGTGAGACCGTCCGATCGGAGCCCCCGATTCGACTCATCCGGATGAACCCGTTGTCGTCGATGTCGCGGACGATGAAGCCGATCTCGTCGGCATGGCCGCTGAAGGCGATCTCGGGGCCGTCGCCCGACCCCTCGTGGACGGCGACCGCGTTCCCGTAGTCGTCGGTCGTGACCTCGTCAGCGAACTCCTCGACGTAATCAACCCAGACGCGTTGGCCGTCGGTTTCGAACCCCGAGGGGCTGGCCGTCGTCAACAGCGATTCAAGAAACGCTCGTTGGGACTCCTGCATGCTATTTTGAAGCGGCAGCAGGCGTATCAACGTCACGGTTAGGGCACCCACGCGGCGGTTGGTGGACGCACAAGGACTTTACTCGCCGCCACCCCAGCGAGCGTATGAATCTCTTTCGCAGCGCCCAAGCGGTCGCCGACGCCGACGGCGGCGGCATCATCGACTGGGGAAGTGTCGCCGAGGCGGCCAAGGCTTCGACGCCGGCCGGCGATCTCACGCTCTCGGCCGAGGAGCAGGCTGGTTTTCGAGCCGACGTGCGGGACGCCCGCGACCGCCTGCGTGCGGCCGGCGGCGTCGACTTCGACCTCCCGGAAACGATCGAAATCCAGCACCGCCACCACTGGATCGACGCCAACATCGAAACCTTCCGGCGGGTTGTCGACCCCTTGGAGCCGTCGACGACGGTACTGCCGGGTGTCTCACGGACGATCAACACCGGGACGATGGCGGTCACGCTCGGCTTTCTGGGCCGAAACGTTCTCGGGCAGTACGACCCGCTGTTGCTCGCCGACGGCGGCCACGCGCTGTACTTCGTCCGCCCGAACATCCGCCGGGTCGCCGACGACCTCAATGTGGCGTATCCGCGCTTCCGTCGGTGGATCGCCTTTCACGAGGTCGCCCACGCCGCGGAGTTCGGCGTCGCGCCGTGGCTGCCGGAGTACCTCGAAACGCGGATGCAGGACAGCGTCACAGCCATCTCGGCGGGCGACCTCGATCAGGCAACCTTCGAGGAGTTAACCACCGCGATGACCGCCGTCGAAGGCTACGCCGAGTTGCTGATGGATCGCGCCTTCGACGAGGAGTACGCCGATCTGCGGGCCAAACTCGACGCTCGGCGTGGCTCCGGCGGGCCGCTGAAACGCCTGATGAGCCGACTGCTCGGGCTGGGCCTCAAACGCGATCAGTACGAACGCGGCGCGCGCTTTTTCGAGACCGTTGCCGATGCCCGCGGGTTGGAAGCCGCCAGCGTTGTCTGGGAGCAACCAGAAAATCTCCCGACTGACACCGAGTTGGCCGAGCCGATCCAGTGGCTCGATCGTGTCGACCCCTGACCAGGAGGCGTCGTCAGTCAGTTCGACCACGAACTGAGCGTTTATCAGCGTCGCAGCAAAAACGGGCGGTATGTCCGACTCCGACCGTGTTCGTGCCCATGTGTTCGTCAGTGGTCGCGTCCAAGGCGTCTACTACCGCGCCAGCACCCGCGATGCCGCCCGCGAACGCGGCGTCGACGGCTGGGTCAAAAACCTCGATGACGGTCGCGTCGAAGCCGTCTTCGAAGGCGACGAAGATCGCGTCGAGGCGATGTGTGAGTGGTGTGAAACCGGCAGCCGTGCCGCCGAGGTCGACAGCGTCGATGTTACGATGGAAGCACCCGAGGGGATCGCTGGCTTCGAGGTTCGATGGTAGGCTGACATTGCGGTGAGAGCGCGCTGCCGACGCGTCACCGACCGCGGGGTCTATGTCCGCACAGCCACAACAGATCGTAAATGGAGTACGTCCAAGAACGGATTACAACGCTCCACCATCTCCGAGAGACCACGCCGGCCGCACCGACCGATCGCGCCGCGGTCGTCGTCCCGATGACCGAACGGGAGTACGCCGGCCTCGCCGCCGAGGGTGTCCTGTCCGAACTGGAAGCCGTCGCGCCCAAACGCGTGGTCGTCCCGCTGCGCGCCCCCGCCGAGAAGGTCGGCCCGTTTCGGGACTGGCTCGCCGACTTCGACCTCCCACTGGAGGTGCTGTGGTGTAACGGCCCGACGCTCGCCGACCTGCTGGCTGACAACGGGCTCAACGGCTCAGCGGGCAAGGGCCGAGACGTGTGGCTCGCGCTCGGACAGGTGCTCGATGCCGACTACGTCGTCTGCCATGATGCCGACACCAAGACCTACGACCGCTCCTACGTCCCGCGGCTGTTGTTCCCGTTGGAACACGGCCATCAGTTCTCGAAAGGGTACTACGCCCGCGTCGAAAACGGCCAGCTCTACGGTCGGCTCTTCCGGCTGTTTTACGCGCCGCTCGTCCGGGCGTTAGCCGACGGGGCCGCCGACGCCGAGATCTTGCAGTATCTCGATGCGTTCCGGTACGCGCTGGCCGGCGAGTTTGCCGCGACGGGCGATCTCATCGCCAATATGCGCGTTCAGCGATCGTGGGGCCTTGAGGTTGGCACGCTCGGAGAGGCGTTCGCCCACGCTGGCGTTGATGGCAGCGCGCAGGTCGACCTCGGCGCCTACGAGCACGACCACCGCGCGGTCGGCGGCCCGACCGGGCTCTCGGAGATGAGCGCGGCCGTCGGCGAGGCCCTGTTCCGGGTCGTCACCGAGCACGGTGTCGACATCGATTATGCGACGCTGCCAGACCGCTACCGGGCGGCTGCCGAAACGCTGCGTCGACAGTATGGCGTCGACGCCGCCTACAACGATCTGGCCTACGACCGCGACGACGAGCGCGAGCAGATCGACACCTACGCCGACGCCCTGCGGGAACCGGGTGCGGATAGCCGCCTGCCAGCCTGGAACAACGCGCCGATCAGCCCCGAGGCGGTCGCCGAGGCTGCCGCCGCCGATTTGGCGGCGGCGACCGGTGGGGAAGCGGCGACCACTGAGTGAGGTAGACTCAAATGACAGCAGCGACACCAGCGTGGTATGACCGCGACAGGTGACGAACTCGCCGGCGTCGTCGACCTCTTTGGCGCATTGACGCGGGAGGAACTCTCCCAAGCCCTCACCGAGTTAGCATTCAAACAGGGGGCAGCCGTTGACGACGCAGCCGTCACCGACGCCATCGAGACCGCGATCACCGAGTACGTGCTCGTCGAGTACGAGCCCGCTGCAAGCGACGCGAGCGACGCTGACAGCGAGTCGTTGCTCACGGTCGGCCCGGCAGCATTTCCGACGTTGCCACCGAACGCTGAGGATCTACCCCATATTCTCGACTACGAGACACGATCTGTCGATCGCGACCGACTGGCCGAACAGGTGCAAACCCGGCTTGAAGCCGAAGCCGACGAGGCCGTTGCCGCCGATGACGCCGACCGCGCCGCGGCACTGCTTGATGTGAGCTACGACCTCGAAGCGTGGGCCACCGTCGAGACCGACGCTGTCAGGGCGTCGCTGACACCGCTGCTCCCGCAGGACTAAGAGGACTGCCACCCAAGCACAGATATGGATCTGACGGGGGTGGCCCAGTATACGCCGTCGGCGATCGCCGACCCCGCAAAGGAGGCTGCGGTGCTCGCACCGATCATCGACCAAGACGGCGAGCCGGCGATCCTCTTCACCAAACGCTCCGAGCAGCTTGGCGACCACCCCGGCCAGATGAGTTTTCCAGGCGGCGGCCGCGAGCCGTCGGACGCGGATCTCCAAGCTACCGCCCTCCGAGAGGCCGACGAGGAGATCGGCCTTCGACCCGATGAAGCCGAGGTAGTCGGGCGGATCGACGACATCGAAACGATCACCCGATACATCGTCCGCCCCTTCGTTGGCCGGATACCCGATCGCGAGTACACCCCCGACGAGTACGAGGTCGCCGAGATCGTCCGGCTGCCGGTCGCCGAACTCATCGACCGCACGAACTACGAGTCAGAACACCGCGATCACCCACACTACGGGCCGATCCGGATTCATTTCTTCCACGTGGCGGGCTACACCGTTTGGGGGCGACCGGCCGCATGCTGGCGCAACTGCTGGAACTCACGACCGACTGGGAGATCCCCCGGAGGCCGACCGGGTCGTCGACGCTGACGCCGATCTTCCGGTGTAGCTACGAGTGGGTTTCGGCCTCCGGCGACGGGGTTGGGTCGCCGGCGTCGATCCGCCGCACCTGTTTGCTCTCCCACGCCTGGCGATCATCTATCGCGGTAGTGGCGCTTGCGGTGAGCGTGTAGGAGTTGGTTCGCTTGTCGATGGCGGCCTTTTCGACGTAGCCGCTGTCGACCAGTTTCCCGAGATTCTGGTAGACACGTCCGGTGTTGACATCGTCGTCGTAGTACGATTCAAGTTCCTCCTTGATCCCGAGTCCGTATGGGTCGTCGAGGCTCGCAATGACGTACAAGAGGTCTCGCTGAAACGCGGTGAGGTCTTTCATGGCTGGGGTGGAACGGATCGCTTGCGGTGACAGTTCAGTTCAATTGCGTATTACTGATTGAAGTGTAAAAACGTATTGGCAGATCCAGAGATTGTACGTAACTAAAAATCAGCAACTACTGGACATTTCGTATGCATATGTAGACCTCCGTAGCGGAATGATTGATTTAGGACAACACTGCCCACGGCGGCTCAACCATGCGGCGCATATCGGGACGCTGCCTCAATGGAACGAGAGAAACAGCCGATACGGGGGGCGCTCATGCGCAGGACGCTGTTAGGCGTCGTCTGTGTGGTTATCGGAGGTATCGTCGTGATCTGTATCGCCGGCCTGCTCGTCGTGGGTGGTGTCATCGTCTTCGACGGCAACCGTGTGCGCTGAGGCAGCTTTCGGGATCGTCACATGGAGGGTTCCATCCTGGGTCAGTGTCGCATCCGGGGTCGTCTCACTGCCGGTGACGCTGGCGGCATCGGGCAGCGTCGCCGTTCCCGAAAGCGTCAGTCCGCGACCCGGGAAGCGCATCTCGAAGCCCTTGTGGAACGCCCGGAAGCGGTCGATCCGCACCTCCAGTTCGCCGTCGACAAACTGCACTTGGACATCCTCCGCGGTCGCACCCGGCGCGTCGAAGACGACGAGATATGCGGTGTCGCTCTCCAAGAGATCATACGAGAGCGGCTTGCGGGACTGCACCTGGCTGACGCCGCGGCCGATCCGTTCGAGCACCGTGTTGAGGGCCTCCCGGCCGTAGGTTTCCAGCCGAGTCATAGGACGATCTCCGAGAGGCTCGCGCTGTCGGCGCAGTACGGACAGCTGAGATCATCGACGCCGTGGTCGTCAGGCACGTCGTAGGTGTAGTGGACTTCGAACATATCGAGTTCGCAGTCCCCGTTGTCGCATTCGACTTCGACGGTTTCGGGCATACCAGAAGGGAGGGCTGCCATGAAGTTAAATGACGTGGCACGCTGGTGGAAGCGGCACACCTGCAGGCCGGATCACACGGCTTTAGCCGCTTGACGCTGAACAGCGGGGTATGACTCGGCCCTCGGAGCTCGCGGTTACCATCGTCGACGGCTACGTCGACGAGCCGGCACATTTCGGCGTGCCACCCTACATCTCGACGTATCCGCGCTTTACCGCCGGCGCGCTCGTCGACGCTGGCGTCCCCCAATCGCAGATCACCTACCACACGATTGACGAACTCCGCGAGGATAAGCAAAAATGGAACGCGGTCGCCGACGCCGACCTCATGATCTACGTCGGCGGGATGACCGTTCCGGGCAGCTACGTTGGTGGGACGCCCGCCGAACCCGAAGAGGTGAAAGAACTCGCATGGGTCGCCGAGGGCACCTCGCTCATGGGCGGCCCGGTCAAGTTTGGCGTCGGCGACGAGAACGCCGGCGCAACCGAGACCGAGCGGAAAGATCTCGACTTTGACTTTGTTGCCAAAGGCGACGTTGAGGCGGCCGCGTACGATCTCGTCGACTCCGGGTTAGAAGGGTTCAACAACCGGATGCGCGACAACGACGAACTCAGCCGGTGGGCCCCCGACGGCGCGTTCATCGTCGAACAACACCCCAACCACCCGGACTACCTGATCTGCGAGATGGAAACCTCTCGCGGCTGTGCCTACCGGTGTTCGTTCTGTACCGAACCCCTCTATGGGAATCCTGCCTTCCGCACGGCCGACGCCGTTGTCGACGAGGTCGACACCTTATCGGACTACGGCGTCAAACACTTCCGGCTCGGCCGGCAGGCAGACATCCTTGCCTTCGGCGGCGACGGCGAGGCCCCCAACCCCGACGCACTCCGGCGGCTCTACAGCGGGATTCGGGAGGTTGCCCCCGATCTCGAAACCCTGCATCTCGACAACATGAACCCGATCACGATTGTCGAGTGGCCCGAAAAGAGCCGCGAGGGCATTCGGATCATCGCCGAACACAACACCCCCGGCGACACCGCCGCCTTCGGCCTGGAATCCGCCGACCCCGTCGTCCAGGAGGCCAACAATCTCAACGTCACCGCCGAGGAGTGTTTTCAGGCGGTCAAAATCGTCAACGAGGAGGCCGGCTGGCGACCCGGCGACGACCGCAGCGACGCGCCGACCCACGGCGACAGCGCGGCGAACCGGCTGCCGAAACTGCTGCCCGGGATCAATCTCCTGCACGGCCTCCAGGAGGAACGCCGCGCCACGTACGACCACAACCGGGCGTTCCTCCAGCGCGTCTACGACGCGGGCCTGATGCTCCGCCGTATCAACATCCGGCAGGTGATGGCCTTCGAGGGCACCGACATGTCCGAGACGGGCGCGGCCATCGCCGAAGAGCACAAGGAGCTGTTCAAATCCTACAAACAGGAAGTTCGGGAGACCATCGACCAGCCGATGTTAGAGCGCGTTGCGCCCGCCGGCACCGTCCTGCCGGACGTGCATCTCGAATACCACGAGGACGGCCGCACGTTCGGCCGCCAACTCGGGACGTACCCGCTACTCGTCGGCTTCCCCGAGGAGCGACCGCTCGGCCAGACGGTTGACGCCGTCATCGTTGACCACGGCTATCGCTCGGTGACGGCGGTGCCGTATCCGCTGGATATCAACAGTGCGAGCATGACCGAACTCGAAGCCCTGCCGGGTATCGGCAAGCAGCGCGCCGGCGATCTCGTCGTCAACCGCCCGTACGAGACGCCCGACGCCGTCGGCGGCGAGATCGACCTCTCGGCGTTCGTCACGACCGACGGCGGGGCGAGTCAGCCCTCAGACTGATGGAGAGTTTGGAATCGGAACTCGACCGTGCGCGCTCGCTTGCGGTCGACGACCTTGCCGACGCAATCGAATCGATTGGCTTTGAGTGTACGCGCTGTGGCGCGTGCTGCAAGGGCTACGATCCCGACAGCGATGGCGACGCGGAACAGAACGAATCCGATTCGACCGACCGCGAACCGCACACGGCGACCGTGTTTCCCGACGAAATCCGCGATCTGCAAGCCGCTGGCGACTACGACTGGCGCGATGTGGCGCGGCCGATGCCGTACGGGCTTGAGGGCGAGGACGGCGCGGAAGGCGGCGAGACCTTCGAGTGGGCCCTCCAGACCGACGCTTGTGGCGACTGTACGTTCTACGAGGAGAGCGACGACGGCACCGGCCACTGCGGCGTCCACGACGACCGCCCGCTGATCTGCAAAACCTACCCGTTCAGCGTCGCCCTCGGCGGGACGAGCCAGCCGATGGGCGAAGCGGTTGACGGCGAGGGGATGGTGCGCGCTCACGAGTGCGAAGGGCTCGGCCGCGATATTTCGCGGAGCGAAGCTGAAGAGTTGGCCGCCGCACTCAAGGAACGCGCCGTGCGGGAGCTTGAAGAAGCGATCAGCGTGCGGGAGAACTACGTGCCTGCCGATGTCGATGGCGTCGTTGTTCACGATTCCGAGGGACAGAAGCATCCTGACGGGACGCCAATCGAATCGGAGCAGGGCTAAACTCCGCACGAACAGCGATATACGCCTAAGTAAGTGGCACCGAAAGACCAACTAATGAGTACCGTCCACGATCTCCACCAGATCCTCTCCGAGGGCAGCGAACTCAACATCGTCTGCCACAACAACCCCGATCCGGACTGTCTCGCCAGCGCGCTCGCGTTGGGCCGGATCGCCGCCGACGCCGGCATCGACGAGCGACACATCCTCTACAGCGGCGACATCTCCCACCAAGAGAACCGCGCGTTCGTCAATCTGCTCGAAATCGATCTCAAACCGTTCGACGCCGCCGCGCTGCAGGAACGCTCCGCG
The DNA here is from genome assembly GCF_042662885.1 of Halonotius sp. GCM10025705. Classification (NCBI taxonomy): domain Archaea; kingdom Methanobacteriati; phylum Methanobacteriota; class Halobacteria; order Halobacteriales; family Haloferacaceae; genus Halonotius; species Halonotius sp. GCM10025705. The sequence goes on from NZ_JBHSZD010000001.1 coordinate 1,294,291, forward strand.
GACTCCCTCGTCGCCTTTGTCGATCATTCGACGCCGGGCGCGAACAATAACGTCCTCCCGGAGACGGCCATCGACATCGTGATCGACCACCACCCGGCGGACGCCATCGACGCCCGCTTCGTCGACCACCGCGAGGAGCTTGGCGCGGCGGCGACGATCCTCGCCGAATACGTCGAGACCCTTGAGATGGAGGTCGATCCCATGCTGGCGACCGCGCTGTTGTTCGCCATCCGGCGGGAGACGCTAAACTTCCTCCGTGGGCCGACCGCCGCCGAGTACGACGCCGCCGGCTTCCTCCACGATCACGCGGATCTCGATCTGTTGCAGACGTTATCGACGCCGTCGGTCTCGGGGGCGACGCTGGATGCGATTGCGACGGCGATCAGCAACCGGACGACGACCTCGGCGGTGCTCATCTCCCACGTCGGCCGAACGAGCGAGCGCGACGCCGTCCCGCAGGCTGCGGACTACCTCGCCACGCTGGAAGGCGTCGAGACGGTGATCGTCTTCGGCCTCATCGAGGAGTCGATCCACCTCTCGGCGCGCTCACCCGATCCGCGGGTACACGTCGGTGACATCCTGCGGGAGACGTTCGCCGATGTCGGCAGTGCGGGCGGCCACCACGACGTTGCCGGCGGCGAGATCCCGCTGGGCCTCTTCGCGGATTTCACGAGCAACGACGACAACTTACTGGAGATCGTCGAGCAGGTGATTACCGCGCGGCTGCTGGCCGAGTTGGATCTGGAGGTAAATACGGAAGCCACGTAGGCCGGACTCCTCCGGACGGGCTGCTGGTTTCACCGTGTTTTAGCCGCTGCCCCTCTCAGGGTCGATATGAGCGACGACGAGCCCCGACAGGCCACCTTCGGCAGCGACGGCGACCTCGACACCAAGCGTGACCCCGACGCTGCCACCGAAAACGACTTCGGTGAGCCAAAGCAGGCCGACGAAACCGACGGCGGCTATAGCCGCTATACCGTCTCCAGCCTGCTCCAGAAGGCCGTCCGCCGCTCCGACGAGGAGGTCGCCACGTGGGCCGCGTGGGAACTCCAGCGGTCGGGCTACGGCTGGAACCTCTGGGATCGCCTCAACCTCTACGTCGTCGAAGACCTCCGGGCCGGCGAGTCGGTCGCCCTCACGATCCAGCGATACGAGGAGTTGGCGACCGACCGCTGGGAAACCGACGACTGGCGGCAACGCCTCTGTGCGATCCACGCCGCCTTGGCCGCCGCGCGAGCGACCTCGACACGGGAGGCCGCCAACGCCGACGAATACTTTCGGAAAGTCGCCGACGAGCGCGCCGCGGCCCGCGAGGCAGGCGAGGAACCACGGTTCGATTTCCCGGCTGGCGACCTCGAACCCGACGGCGAGTTCGACGCGATCTTCGACGGCCACACCGGCGAAGGAGCCAAGCGTGACCGCGGGACGCGCTTTTTCAAAACTCGCGGCGCGCGGGTCGGCCCCGACGGCGAAGACGAGCAAAGCGCGCGCTGGCAACGCCTGAGTATGGTACTCGACGAGATCGACTACTCGGAGGCCGAGATCAGCCACGCCATCGAGCCCGTCGACAGCGATGAGAAATGGGACGAGCCAGACAAGATCGAATAACACCCGGGATCGCAACCCACTACTGGGTCGCCCGTTGACGAAGGGCTATGTTGTTCACGCCGGGGCCGACCGCCGTCCCGTCCGAAGTCCGGGAAGCGATGGCCCAACCGCAACCGAACTCAGCCGTCCAACCAGAGTTCGCCGACCGCTACCACCGTCTCTGTGATGACCTCGCAGCCGTCTACGACACCGACCACGACGTGATCGTCCCCGGCGGCGAGGGAATTCTTGGACTGGAGGCCGCCATCGCCTCGCTGGTCGCGCCGGGCGACCGCGTGCTCTGTCTCTCGAACGGAATCTACGGCGACGGGTTTGCGGATTTTGTCACCGACTACGACGGCGAGGCGGAACTCGTTTCCGCCCCCTACCAGGAGGGCTACGACCTCGACGCGATCAAGGACGCACTCGCTGCGGCCGAGGAAGCCAACGAGCCGTTCACACTGGCGACGCTGGTTCACTGTGAGACGCCGACGGGGACGCTCAACGACCTCTCACCGGTGTTGGATCTACTGGAGGAGTACGACGTGCTGAGCGTTGTCGACGCCGTCTCTTCGCTCGGCGGGACGCCGGTGCCGACCGACCGGATCGATGTCTGTCTCGGTGCCTCCCAGAAGTGTTTCAGCGCGCCGCCCGGCCTCACGACGGCGGCCGTCAGCGATCGTGCATGGGCGGCAATGGAAGAGCGCGAACCGACGTCGCTATACACGAACCTGCTCCCGTGGCGCGATGTCTCCGAGGGTTTCCCGTACACGCATCTCGACGCCAACGTCGCCGCGCTCGCGAAGGCGGTTTCGCGGCTGCGTGAGGAAGGAATCGAGAACGTCTATGACCGCCACGAGCGCGCCGGCGAGCGATGTCGCCAACGCGGCCGCGAACTCGGCCTGTCGCTGTATCCCGACGAGGAGCGGGCGTCGCCGACGGTGACGGCGTTCCACATGCCCGGCGAAGCGAAACGAATCCAGCAACGCGTCGAGGACGACCACGACATCGTGTTGGCGACGAGCCTCGGCGACCTCGCTAACGATATTCTGCGAGTGGGACACATGGGCTACAACGCGGATGGCGAGAAAGTCGACCGCGTGATGGACGCTATCGCCGACGTGATCGCGTAACTTGCAGTCGCCGTCAAGTCGCTACTCGCTGATCGTCGTTTCGCTGATCCGGACACCCTTGCCGGCCAGATGTCGCATCTGTCGCTGAGCGAAATCCTCCTCGCGGCTGCCGCGGGTCGCCAACACGTACAGCACCGCGTTGCCGACGGGGCGCATCGTCCGACCGGCCCGTTGGGTGCCCTGCCGCCGGGAGCCGCCGAGCCCGGAGGCGACGACCGCGAGTTCGGCGTTCGGCAGGTCGATCCCCTCGTCGGCGATTCTGGAGACGACGAGCGTCCGCTGCTCGCCGTCGCGGAACGCGGCGAACTGCCGCTGGCGTTCGTGATGGGCGGTTTCGCCGCTGATAAAGGGCACGTCGAGTGCGTCGGCGATCTCCTCGCCTTGGTCGAGATAGTCGACGAAGATCAGCGTCTTGGCGTCGGGATGCCGTCCACGGAGGGCCCTGATCTCGTCGATCTTCGCTGGGTTTTGGGCCGCGATTCGGTGGCGATCCTGCGTGTCAGCACTCGAATAGGCGTTTTTGGCGTCGTCGTCGCGCCACGGAACGTAGCGGATTTGGACTTCGGGTTCGGCGACGAAGCCGGCCTCGAAGAGCGCGGCCCAGTCGGTGCCGATCGGCGGGCCAATGAGGGTGAAGATCTCTTTTTCCTTGTCGTCTTCCCGGACTGGCGTGGCTGAGAGGCCTAATCTGTGAGCGGCCTGCAGTTGCGTGCTCCGGCGGAAGATCGGACTCGGAATGTGTTGGACTTCGTCGTAAATGATGAGGCCCCAACCACGGGAGTCGAACAGCTGGCGGTGGCGATCCATCCCGGCGGTCTGATAGGTGGCGATGGTAACCGGGCGGATCTCCTTCGTGCCGCCGTGGTACTCGCCGATGTCGGCGTCGGTCAGCGTCGAGTGCGTCGTCAACTCCTCGCGCCACTGAGCAGCGAGTTCGCGGCTCGGCACGAGGATCAGCGTCTCGCCGCCGACCGCGACGAGGGCGGCGATGGCAGCGATGGTTTTGCCGCTGCCGGGCGGGCCGACAAAAACGCCGGCCTGCTGATCGAGGAACGTGTCGACCCACGCCTGCTGGTACTCTCGGAGTGTCGCCGTCAACTCAGCATCGAGGGCGTCGCCGGTGTCGAGATCGCGGTCGTCGGCAACTGGATAGCCCGCCTCGTAGAGCGTTCGCTTCACCGTAGCGACCTCGTCGCTGTTGACCCACGCCTCGGTCTCGGAAATCGGCGCGCGCAGGGCGTCCTCGGGGAGTTTCTGCTCGGCGACGTTACCCAGCAGGTTCTCGTTGGCGGCCTCAAGGACGGTGTAGCCGTCGTCGTGGGTTCGGAGGATGAACTGGCTGGCGCGCTCCCATTGGGCGGTCACCCACTCGTCAAGATGCGGCGATTCACGGGGCAACACCGAGTGCATCGCGGCAAGCAACTCATCGAGGTCGTCGAACGGCGCGGCCCAGATATCCTCCTGCCGGATGCGATAGAGATAGCCGCGGGTGCCGGGCTCGGTGCCGGTCGAATCGACGAGATGGGCGAACTGCGCGAGTTGCGCGCGAGTGTACTGGGTCGGCTCATCGACAACGATCTCTCGCCGAGTCGGAAAGAGGACAACGCGCTCCCGTCCCGCCAGGTCGCCGACGGTTGAGGGGTACCAGACGACAGGGTCGTGTTCGACATCGGCACGATCGAGCTTGCCGGCGGTTTCGAGCGCATCGAGTCCCGCTTTCGCTTCCTCGCGACTACAGTCGAGGCGGCGAGCGACTTGGCTGGCCGTGAGCACCGGTCGTTCCTCGGCGTCGACAACTTCGTAGAAGTCATCAAGCGAGAGTGACGCCGTCGGGAGGTCGGTCGCGTCGGCGTCATCCGGGAGGCCACCGTCGTCGGCAGCGTCGGCAGCAGCGTCGACATCGACAGCAGCAGTCGAAGAATCACCCTCAGGAGAAGAGTTACTATCGTCGATATCGCGGTCAGAATCCGTCATTGGGGAACCAAAGCTGTCGAGCCACAAACCCGTTGTGACCGACGGCGGACGGCCGAAGAATCGGCGACGCCCTACCGCCGGCAGTGTCGTCGATTCAGTTCGTCCTTCGAGCGGAACCGACCATCGCACTCGACACATTCGACCGAGCCCGCGCCGGCCTCGGTGACGACGCGGTGGCCGCCGATCTCGAAGGCGCGGTCGACATCGCGGGGCCGAATCCGGTCAGGGATCTGTTCGTCACGGTGACTGCTGAGATCCGCCCGCAGTCGGATCGTCTGGAGGTCGGTCTCGTTCCATCTGGAGTCCGTATGCGCGGTTTCCCAGTCGTCGATCGCCGTCCAGCCGGTGACGACGACCGGCGACTGGGTTTCGGTGTCGCTGACAACGATCACATACCGGATGCCATGTTTCACGAGCGCGAACCGCCAGCCGTCGGTCGTGTTCCAGCGGAGTTGCCCCTGTTTGATCGCCTCGGCGACGATCGGGACAGACACATACCGGCCCTGCTGGTGCAGTCGCTGCCGGAAGTGGTCTGTGTGGGCATACACCGCGGGCGTTCGCGGTGGGGGATCCTCGGGAGAACGGTGCCGGCTTGGCGTGTCGGCACTCGGTTCGGCGCGGCCGACCGCATCGGCGTACGCCGTCGGTTCGGGAAGCGACCTACCGCCGGGCGTCTCCTCGACACCCGGACTGGGCTGTCTGGATGCCACTACGTGAACGTATCACAGGGAGGAACATAAGTTTTCATGCGATTTCGTGGTGAATCTCACAGTTCCACTGAGCCGATCAGCCCAACAGGCCGAGATCGTCGATACGGTCGACGATCCGCTCGACAGCCGCACTCGCGTCGTCGACCGTTTTGCCGCCGGTGATGACGACCTTGCCGCTGCCGAACAACAGGATCACGACCTCGGGATCGTCCATCCGGTAGACGAGTCCAGGGAACTGCTCGGGTTCGTACTCGACGTCTTCGAGGCCGAGCCCGATCGCAAGCGCGTTGAGGTTGAGACTGTGGCCCAAATCGGCACTAGAAACGATATTTTGGACAGTCACCTCGGGCGAATCCTCGACCGGAATTCCCAGATCTCGAAGCTTGCCGAAGATGATGTCAAGGGCCTCATGGACATCATCGATGCTTTTCGCGCCGGTACAGACGATCTTGCCGGAGCGGAAGATCAACGCGGCGGCCTTCGGCTCTTGGGTGCGGTAGACCAACCCGGGGAAGTTGTCGGGGTTGAAATCCGCTCCCGGCAGGTCGGTAGCGAGTGCTTCGAGGTCGAGTTCCTGCCCGATCCCCGTCGATGCGACAACGTTCTGGATCTCGATAGAGTCAGCCGGCGCGCTCATTGCTATCAGTATGGAGGGGCCCAAGGGATAAAAGGCCCCCTTATAAACGCTTTCGGCGACAGCGGGGGTGGATGATTCGTCGTCGATGATGAACGCCATTCGTCGTCGACATCGAACGCACGCAGACCGCCGGAGACAGTCGAAACACGACAGTAGCCGGTGCTGCGGGCGTCGAGAGCCTGAGTCCGGAAGCCGCGTTTTTCAAGTACTCGCGCTAACTAGCGAAGGATAACTGATGAGCGAGGACTTCTATGATGTGCTGGGCGTCTCACGTGACGCCTCAGAAGACGAGATCAAGCAGGCCTATCGGGAGAAAGCCTCGAAATACCATCCGGACGTAAGCGACGAGCCCGACGCCGAGGAAAAATTCAAGAAGATCAAGACGGCCAAGGAGGTCTTGACCGACGAGGAGAAACGCCAGGCCTACGACCAGATGGGCCACGAGCGGTTCGAAGAGGCCGAAAAGCGCGGCGGCTTCGACGACGGCCGCGGCGGAGCCGGCGGGATGGGCGGCATGGGTGGCTTCGGCGGTGGCGGTGCTGGCGGTGGCGGTTTCGAGGACATCTTCGAGCAGTTCTTCGGCGGCGGCCGCGGCGGCGGTGGTGGCGGCGGTGGCAACCGCCCCCGGCAGGGTCGAAATCTCCGCACGTCGATGGAGATCACCCTTGAAGAGGCCTACGAGGGCGTCGACAAGGAGTTCACCGTCACCCGCCCCGAGGAGTGTGACACCTGCGGCGGTGAGGGCCATCCGCCGGAAGCGGAGGTTTCGACCTGTCCGGAGTGTAATGGGGCCGGCGAGGTGCGGCAAGTCCAGCAGACGCCGTTTGGCCGCGTCCAGCAGCGATCGACCTGTCGGCGCTGTGGCGGCGAGGGCGAGGTCGCCGACCAGACCTGTGGCACCTGCGGCGGCGACGGCATCGTCGAAACCGAGGTGACGCTCACTGTCGAGGTGCCAGCCGGCATCAAAACCGGCCAAACCCTCCGGATGGACGGCGAGGGTGCACCCGGCGAGAACGGCGGCCCGGCCGGCGATCTTCTCATCGACGTCGAGGTACAGGAGCACGAGGAGTTCGAACGCGACGGCGACGACCTCCACTACAATCAGCCGATCTCATTCCCGCAGGCGGTCTTCGGCGACACCATCGAGGTGCCAACACTTGACGGCCCAAAGAAACTCGACATCCCCGAGGGCACCCAAAGCGGCGAGCGGTTCCGCCTGAAGGGCCTCGGCATGCCGAAGCTCCGCAGCCGGCGCAACGGCCACCTCTATGTGACCGTCCAAGTCGTCACCCCTGAATCGCTCAACGACGACCAGAAGGAAGCCCTCGAAGCCTTCGCGGAGGCCGGCGGCGAGGAGGTCGATGTCTCCGAGGGCTTCTTCGAGAAGATCAAAAACAGTTTCTGGCTGCTGTCCGCGGTGACGCTTTACTGCCACTCAACATCCGACAGCGTTCGCTGGACTGCTTCCTCGCCGACTGCTGCTGCCAGCGACTCGAAACCAGCGCGCTCGGCGCGGTCGGTCGCGTTGGCGACGAGCCGTGAGACGATGAACTCCGGGGTCGATTTGCCGACCGTCCCAAACCGTGGCTGGTAGTCGACCTGCAGTTCAAGCTCGGGATCAAGCCCTCCGCGAAGATGCCGTCGATCCGGGCGGTCTCGGGCAGGGGGCTCAGATCGTCGGCGAGATGGGTCACGTAGACACCGAGAGCCGCTTGGTCGACGGTCAGCGACACCAGCCCGTTGAGCAGGTCGGCGGCCCGGCCGGGTTCGGTGATCGCCTCGAACTCATCGACCAACATGAGCGTCCGGCCATCGCCCGTCAGCGGCGGAACGATGGATTTCAGCGTCGATTCGAGGACGCCGGCGTTGAACGAGGCATGGCGGCGATGGAAGACGATCGTCTCGAACTGTCCAACCTCGGCCTCGTCGGCCGGGACTGGCAGCCCCATCGCCGCTAAGAGCGCGATCTGACTCAGCGTCTCCAGTAGGGTCGTTTTCCCGCCGGAGTTCGCCCCTGTCAGCACCGCCACGCGATCACCGGTCGGCGGCGACAGCGACCGGGCGGTGTCGGTGAGGCCGTGATTCCCAACCGCGTAGGTGATGGGCTGGATATCGCCGTCGAGAAAGAGATTGCGCGCGTTTCGCACCGCCAGACCGTCGTCGACAAGTTCGGGTCGCTGGAGGTCGAAGGCGGCCGCAAACCGGCCCAACGAGAGCTCAACGGCGATGTCGCCGATCGCCGTGACGGCGGCGGTCACGTCGGCATCGGCCGCGCCGATGCGATCCTGTAGCTCGGCGGCGACCGTTTCTTCGCGCTCGGCGACCGCCGTTTCGAGGTCGTCGACCAGCGCGCGCAGTGTCTGGCTAACGAAGTCGGCGGCGTCGACGGCGTCGTCGGCTGCGGCCGACCGCACCCGCGGCGGTTCGATCCCGGTCTCGCTCGCGATGTGCTCGATGACGCCCGCTTGGAGGGCGTCCATATCGCGGATGCCGTCGCTCCGCACTGTCTCGATGATATCGAAAGCCGCGTTGTTGAGATCGGTCGCCGCGTCGCGCTCGGCTCGAAGCGCGTCGAGTTCGTCGTCGGCTCCTCGGCAACGACTACGCCGTCGTCAGTCTCTTCGACGGCTCCGAGCGCGCCTTTCGCTGCTTCGAGGGCGTCGCTGTCGATCCCGGCCAGCGCGTCGAACGGTTCGCCCGCGAGCCCGACAGCATCGAGTTCGAGGGCGGCCTCAACGGCCGCGCTGTCGGTGCCGCCGTCGTCGTCGTAGGCGTCAAAGGCGTCGATCACCCGCTCGCGGTCGTCGTCGCCGAGGTCGATCCAGGCGGCTTTCGCGGCCAACACGCGATCAAGCCTGTCGGCCATCGCCTCCCGCGTTGACAGCGGCGTCATCACGCGGATTCGGTCGGCGGCATGGTTCGTGAGGGCGTACTCGCTGGCGACCGAGAGCAACTCGTCGTAGACATCGCGGGTGTCGCCGGTGCCGAGTACCTCGATCCCGTCGGTGCCGCTGGCCCGCCGGAGGATCCTGACTGCTCGGCCGCGCGGGACGCCAGCCGCGGCGAGCGTCCGGATATCGGCGTTCTCGATTGCGGCGATGGCGTCGGGTTCGCCGATCGACTCACGGAGCAGCGCGGCCGTCTTCGGCCCGATGCCCCAAAACTCCTCTAAGCGCATATCCGAGGGTTTGGAGCCGGCGGCTTAGCGTTTGTTATGCGGCGACCCGTGGTGCTCTAATGCGAGCAAATGATCAGAGGGGTCTACCGGCCAACCAACTGCCGGCCTGGCGGACTGAAAGGGCGAGACGCGCTCGGCGAACCCGGACGACGCAAGCACCTCAGGAGTGAGCAACGCGAACGACGAGGAGCGCAGCGAGTCCCGGGAGTCGAGCGTGTCGAGGGCTTTCGACACTTCTCCACCTCATGCAACTGCTTGTCCGAACACGCCGCATCCATCGCACAAAACGAGACCACTACGTATCGGGGCCGTTACACACCAGTATGGAGCCGGATCTCACCGCCCTCGACGACCACCTCGCCAGCCACGACATCGACGGCTATCTCATCGATGCCGACAGCACCGACCCGAACCAGCGATACCTCTCGGGGTTCGACGCCCCGGATCCGTTTCTGACCTGCTATACGCCCGACGGCCTCGCCGTGCTCGTCTCCGGACTGGAGTACGGCCGCGCGGTCACCGAGAGCCGCGCCGAGACGGTGAAACGCCCGGCCGACTACGACCGCCGCCAGCTTGTGGCGGAGTATGGCCCAACCGAAGCCAGCCACCGGGTCAACAGCGCGTTTCTGTCCGACTGCGGCGTCGACAGCGTCTTCGTGCCCGATCGGTTCCCGCTGTCAACCGCCGACGGGCTCCGCGAGCAGGGCCACACCGTCAGCGTCGACACCGACGATGTGTTGATGGATATCCGAGCGGTGAAACAACCCGACGAGATCGATCACATCCGCGCAGCCCAAGCTGCCAACGAGGCGGCGATGGCAGCCGCGGAGTCGCTGCTCGCGGCCGCGAGCGTCGACAGCGATGGGCGACTTATCCACGAGGGCGAACCTCTCACCAGCGAGCGCGTCAAACACGAGATCGAGGCGACGCTGCTGGAGGAAGGCTACGGGCTCGATTCGACGATCGTCGCCGGCGGCACCCAAGCCGCCGACCCACACGACCGCGGCAGCGGCCCGCTGCGGGCCGGCGAGGCGATCATCATCGATATCTTCCCGCAGGATAAGACGACGGGCTACCACGCGGATATGACTCGGACGTTCTGTATCGGCGAGCCCGGCGAAACAATCAGCGAGTGGTACGACCTCACCGAGCGCGCCCTCGATGCGGCCCTCGGTGCGGTCGAAGCCGGCGCGAGCGGCGCAGACATCCATGCCGCCGCCTGCGAGGTTTACGAGGACGCGGGGCTCCCAACCTTCCGAACCGATCCGTCGACCGAGACCGGCTTCATCCATACGACCGGCCACGGCGTCGGGTTGGCGGTTCACGAACAGCCACGACTCAGTACCGAGGGTGGCGAACTCAACGCCGGTCAGGTCATCACGGTCGAACCCGGGCTCTACGATCCTGACGTGGGTGGCGTTCGCATCGAGGACATCATCGTCGTCACCGAGGACGGCTACGAGAATCTAACCGACTACCCACGGACATTCGTCGTCGACTGAGACGATGTGGCGAACCGAAACCCACAGGCCGCCCGCGGGCCATCATCCTGCATGAGCAACGAGCACCCTACAACCGCCGTTAGCGTCGTCGTCACCGACGCGCCGGCCGGCGTGCGGAAGTACACCGCCCGGGTCGCCTGCGACGCCGCCGGCGAGGCGGTCATCGAGGCTGTCGAGCCCGGCCTGTTGGAACGCTACTTCGAGGTCGTCGACGGCGGCACAGGATCGGCGTTTGTCCGAGCCCGAGCGGTCGATATGACCGGCGAGGCCGGCTCGCTCACCGACCCCGCCTCGCTGTTTACGATCAGGTTTAGCGAGGCCGTGCCAGCGGAGTCGATCACGCTCACCTTCGAGACGATTCAGGATCACACCGAGGAGACGATCCCGGATGAGGCGGTGCGCTTCGACGCGATCGAGTAACCACGCCCGTCGTCACGCCCGTCAGCCACCGAGTTCGTACCCGTAGCGTGAACTGTAGCGGACAGTTGGATCAGCATCGAGTGTGGGTTTGATCACCTCGTGCCACCACGTCGCTGCCTCGTGGTCTGTCGCCGAAGGTGGCGCGTAGCCGAGTGGATGGTCTGGCATGACACTGCCAGCGATCTCACTGTCGGTAGCCGGCCCAGCGGCGACGAGAAACTCCACGACCGCATCGTACGCCGCTCGCGCGGCCGTCGCCTCGACGGGATCGGGAAGCTCGGTGCGGTCGATCGGATGAGACGCGACGGCTGTCGAGGCGTCCGCATCAGGTGAGCCACTGTAATCGGCTGCGTCGGCCCATTTTGTTGCTGCCGGTGTCGGCTCGGTCGTCGGCTCAGCGGGTGCCGATGTCTCCAACAGCGTCTGGATAGTCTCAACTGCTGCTGCGAGATGCTCGGCGTCGCCATCGTCGTAGGCCCCGTTTTCGGCGTCGCGGACGAACGCTTCGAGTGCTGCCTGATCGGCAGCCGCTACCCCGGCAGCACCGTGCGATTCATTCTGCCCGGAATGTAGTAGTTGATTATTCATTTCTGAACAGCTATTAGTCAGCTTCGTCTTGTCTGTCAGCAAATTAGAGGACGGATCGTAAAAGAATTCGGATAAATACGACTATATACCTAATATAGTTTAGGCCAGCCAGCTGACGAGAGCACGGAGGCGATGCGGCTACCGACACCCACCCAGTCGGCACCGAGTGGTCGACGACAGCAGGCGCGTCGCCCCCATCGAACCCCTTTTGAGACATCACCCGGAAAGGCGGGTATGAAGCTACTCATCGTCGGCGCAGGCGAGATGGGGCGGTGGCTGGCCGACACCGTCGACGCCGACGTTGCGTTTACCGATGCTGACCCCGCCGTCGCCGAGGCGGCAGCCGACCCCGAGCGGCGCGAGCGGTGCCAAGCGACACCGCGGAATCCTTTGATGCCGTCGGGGTTGCGGTGCCGATGTCGGTCGTCGACGAGGCGATCGCCACCTACGCGCCGCTGGCCGAGACGGCCGTCTTCGATATCTCAGGAGTCATGGATCGACCGCTGGCGGCGATGGCCGACCATGCCCCCGACTGCGAGCAGGCCAGTTTTCATCCCCTATTTGCACCGCCGCGAGTCCCCGGCAACATCGCGGTTGTCACCGCGACCGCCGGCCCGACGCTGGCGACGATCCGTGAAGCCATGGTCGAGGCCGGCAACACCGTCTTCGAGACAACAGCCGCCGACCACGACAGCGCGATGGAGACGATTCAGGCCGGCGCCCACACGGCCGTGCTGGCCTACGCGCTCGTTGCCGGCGACATCCGCGAGGAGTTCGCTACGCCGGTGTCCGAACGGCTCGAATCGCTGGCGACGACGGTCACCGAGGGGAGCCCCGAGGTGTACAGCGAGATCCAAGCGGCGTTTGATGGGGCCGACGACATCGCGGCAGCCGCCCAGCGGATCGCCGACGCGGACAGCGAGGCCTTTGCTGACCTCTATGCGGAAGCCAAGCGCAACGTCGACGCCGACAGCCGGGTGACCGACGAGTGATCGACCGAGAGGCTGTCCGCTCGAACGCGAAGTATCTCCAGCAGGTGCGGCCGATCGATCCCGACGAGATCGCCGAATACATCGACGGCCAGCCACACCCCGCCGTTGTCGCCCAAACGTTGCGGGAGGAGGCGTTCGATCTTGGCCTCATCGAGCGTGCGGATGGAACCTTCGTCCCGCTTGAGTCGGAGGCGATCCCCCACCGAGAGTGGTCGCCAGCGGCGTTGCCTGCGGCGTATAGTCGTGCTGTCGAGGATTTCCTCGTCAAGCAGTACGGAGCCAACTGGCATCTCGGGGAGTCCGGAACGACGCTTCGGTCGACGATCCGAACGCTAAAAGCCGACTATCTCACCGGCGACGACATCGAATACGACACGGCGACCGCCGCAGGGTATGCGATCTATCACCTGCCGGCCTACTATGCGACCATCGGCTACGTGCTGGCGACGCTCACCGAGCGAGGGTTGCTGCCGGCGTCGCTGCGCGTCCTCGATGTGGGCGCCGGCGTCGGTGGGCCGGCACTCGGGCTCCACGATTTTGTCTTCGGCGACGCGGACGACCGCGAGCCGACAGCCGGCCTCGTCGACTACCACGCCGTCGAGCCAAGCGCGGCGGCTGACGTGTTGGATCGTGTGCTCAGCGAGACCAGCCGCAACTTCCGGTCGACGATCCACCGGTCGACGATCGAGACGTTCGACTACGATGCGGGCGACACAAACGACGATCCGTTTGATCTGCTCATCTTCGGCAACGTCTGCAACGAACTCGACGATCCGGTCGCCGTCGTCGAGGACTCGCTGTCACACCTGGCTGACGACGGGACAGTGCTACTGCTCGAACCCGCCGACCGCAACACCGCAATCGAACTCCGGGAGATCGAGCGAGCGATCGCCGGCGGCGACACCGACGCAACCGTCTACGCGCCCACACTGCGGCTCTGGGACGGGGCCGAGCCCGACGACCGCGGCTGGTCGTTCGACGTGCGCCCGGAGATCGCCGTGCCGGCGTTTCAGGATCGACTCGCCGAGGCGGCCGCCGAGGCCGACGAGGACGATCCGGACGCATTCCGCAACGTCGATGTCCAGTTCGCCTACAGCCTGCTGCGCCGAGACGACGAGCGACGCTACCCGTTCCGTGCGAGTCGGGATCGACACGCGAAGATGGCCGCGATGGACGACCATGTCACCGAGCGGATCGACCTGCTGGCGGTCAAACTGAGCCATGACCTCAGCGACGGCGACAACGCGGTGTTCAAGATCGGCGACGGCAGCCAGACGACCGATCACTACGCCGTGGTGACAAAGGAGTCTGGGCTGAATCGGGCGTTGGCGAGCGCCGACTACGGCGCGGTACTGGCCTTCGAGAACGCCCTCGTCTTATGGAATGACGACGAGGAAGCTTACAATCTCGTTGTCGACGGCGAAACCGTGGTTGATCAGGTGTCCGGCTAACCTCGCGTTGACCTGTTTGCTGGCTGAATAAAGCCCGAAACGCGTGTGGCGTGCGGCCGACTCCTTTTTGCAGGTGGGGGTATACAGCGGTAGGTGTGAGCGACGACGAAGACCGGTTGGAGGCCAAGGGCGAATACTGGGATTTCGAGGTTGACGCCGGCCTCCCGGATTCGATCACCGAAGACGACGAGGAAGACGACAGCTACCAGATCCGCCTCGAAGAGGCCGCCGGCAAGGTCAAATGGTCATACAGCACCGGCGGCCTCGGCGGCTCCGCGCCGACGGTCGTCGGCGGCACGGTCGTCGCCGGCGGCGACGGCGACAGTATCTACGCTGTCAACGCGAAGACAGGCGAAGAGCAGTGGGTTTTCGAAACCGACGACTTCGTCGAATCCGCCCCAACCGTCGTCGATGGACAGGTCGTCGTCGGCAGCGACGACGGCCATGTCTACGCGATTGACGCCGACACCGGCACCCAACAGTGGGCATTTCGAACCGCACGGTTCATCGAGTCGTCGCCGACGATCGCCGGCAACGCGGTTTTCGTCGGTGGGGGCGACGGCTACGTCTACTCGCTACACGCCGGGATGGGCAAAGAGCGGTGGGCGGTCGGCACCGATGGCCCGATCTACGCCTCCCCAACAGTGACCAACAGCACCGTCTACATCGGCAGCGACGACGGCCACGTGTACGCGTTGAGCGCGGCCTCCGGCGACCAACGCTGGGCCTTCGAGACCGGCGGCCCGGTGCGCTCCTCGCCGACGGTCGCCGGCGGCACCGTCTTCATCGGGAGCGGCGACGGCACCCTCTACGCGCTGGACGCCAAATGGGGCGACAAGCGGTGGGAGTTTGCCACCGGCGACGCGATCAACTCCTCGCCGACGGTCGCCGAGGGGAGCGTCTTCGTCGGCAGCGACGATGGCGCGCTGTATGCGATCGATGCCGCCGCTGGCGACCGGCAGTGGTCGTTCGAGACGGACAGCCGGGTGTGGTCGTCGCCGACGGTCGCCAGCGGCACCGTCTATGTTGGCAGCAACGACGGCTACGTCTACGCGATCAGTACGACAACCGGACAGCGCGACTGGATGTTCGATGCCGAGGACTGGGTCGACACCGCGCCGGTCGTCGTCAACGAGACGGTGTATGTCACCAGCGACGACGGGACTATCTACGCGCTTGGGGCTGGCGTCCGTGGCTCCAGCACCGACTCGCGGGTAAACCTCGGGACGCTCAGCCACCACGGCGGCTGGGCTGGTGGCGGCTAGCTGTCGGTGTGGGCTGCGCTGGCCGTGGCTTCTTGTTGCTCCCGCCCCAATGACCCCTATGGCAAGCGCAGCAGCGACATTCGGCGGCGGCTGTTTCTGGTGTATCGAAGCCCCGTTCAAGGAACTCGCAGGCGTCGAGTCGGCCGTCTCCGGCTACGCCGGCGGCGACACGCCTGATCCCAGCTACAAGGAAGTCTGTTCGGGGACGACCGGTCACGCCGAGGTTGTCCAAGTCGAGTACGATCCCGACGTGATCAGCTACGGCGACCTGCTGGAAGTCTTCTTCACCGTGCACGATCCGACCCAACTCAACCGACAGGGGCCAGATGTCGGAACGCAGTACCGCTCGGCGATCTTTACTCACGACGACGACCAGCAGGACGCCGCCGAGGCGTTTCTCGCCGAACTCGACGCCAGCGGGGCCTACGATGACGAGATCGTCACCGAGGTCGAACCGCTCGACACATTCTATCGGGCCGAAGAACACCATCAGGACTACTACGAAAAGAATCCCTCACAGGCTTACTGCTCGATGCATATTCCGCCAAAACTTGACAAGGTACGCGAAAAATTCGCGGATCGGCTCCGCGAGCAACCGGTTCACTGACGCTGTGATCAGTGCGTTGCTGGCAGCGACACTACCGAGCCCCGCTTAGTCCAACTCGACGGTCGGTGTCTCGAAGAAGGCGGTCTCATAGCCCTCGTGGCGGGCGACCTGTGGCGGCGTCGTCACATCGATTGTGGCGGTCTCTTCGCCGGTCGCGCCGGGGACAACCGCGCCGTAGTGGAAGCCGAGTTCCGGATCCAGTGACGGTTCCAGGGAGGTGCTCTCAACAACTGTCTCGCCACTCGAGTCGGTGAGCGTCCCGGACAGCCCCATACTCGGGATGACCAACTCGTTGTACCGCGTCGCCGCGGTGACCGCGAGATACGGCGCGTCGCCGAAGCGGTCGTCGGTCAGGACGGCAGCCGCATAGCGGATGTCGTCGGCACGTCCCGTTCCCAGTTGGGTGCCGCCAAGGTCGCGGACGCTACCGGTCGGCATCGACATCCCGTTCATTTCCATGCGCATTGGCGACAGCGCACCTGGGTCGCCCTGTCGATCCTCGTAAGTTTCGTAGGCGAGTTCGTTGCGGGCGGCCTCGCTGTAATCGAGGTCGATGGTGACCGTCTGGGGCTCGCCGAATCGACCCTCGAAGCCACCGAACCGGGTGGCGGTCGTCGCGCCAACAGTGACGTTGACCGTGTAGGTGTCGTCGCCATCGAGATGGTAGTTATCGCCGTAATGAAAGCCCATGCGCTGGGAGAGCATCGGGTACACCGTCTCACGTTCGTCGACGTTGTTGCCGCCGCGGGCCGCGATGTCGACGCTTGAGACCGGCAACACGACACCGGTCTCGGCGTCCCAGATATTCGCCATGATATGAACCGCATCGTCGCCGTCGACGCTGAACTGCTCGGCCTCGTAGCGCCCCTCGCGTTTGAACACCCGCCAGAACCGGTGGGGGAAGGTGTAGGCCAGCGAGACCGCCAGCCCATCGTCGGTCTGTGCCATCCCGCCCATGGCCATCTCCTCGGTGTGGGTTGGATAGTAGATCGCCGCCGGGCGGTCAGCGGCCAGCTCGGGTTCCCGCCCATAGCTCACGCCATCGAGAGAGGTAAACGAATCAACACAGCCGGCAGCACCAACTGCCAGCCCGGCCGTTGTACCGGCGAGAAACTGTCGTCGCTTCATAATCCGGTTAGCTGCTCAGCGACCAAACGAGTTCTGGTGTAGGCGACGAAACCCATGGGAACGACTACCAGAACCCATATCTGACGCAGTCGACTACAGCGGATATGACACTGCCCGACACGTCTGCGTCCCGTCGGGACGTACTGAAGGCGGCACTAGCGACCGGGGGCGCGGCCGCGCTGTCGGCCTGTCTGGAGGCCGTCGATGACGAGCCGATCCCACACGGCGTCGACGATCCAGAGACTCTCCCGGATCGCCAATTTGCGTGGAACGACAGCCTCGACCGCGACGAGGCTGGCAACGTCGTCCTTCCAGAACACCACCTGTTTTTGTATCTCACCTACGACGGCGAGGCCGGCAACGATGGAACCCCCACTGACGCCGACCGCGAACGGCTAACCGCCGCCCTGCGAACGATCGAACGCGCCTACGAACGGAGCAACCGCGGCGTCGTCTTTGATCTCGGCTACTCGCCGTCGTACTTCGATCGGTTCGAGTCCTCGCTGCCGGAGTCTGTCGATCTTCCCCCGCCGCGTCGGCTCACTCCGGTCGATACGCCGACGCTGGACGAACAGGACGCCCTCCTGCAACTGGCGTCGGATCGTAGCGACGCCTTGCTGGCGATCGAGGAAACGCTATTCCCGGACGGCGACGACACCCCAGAAACGCTCAACGGTGTTGAGGTGACGGGTCGACTGGGCGAGGTGTTCCGGATCGACGACCGCCGAACCGGATTCATTGGGCCGGGACTGCCCGCCGCCAACCAGGGCGTCGGCGGGATTCCCGAAGATGGCCCCGTTCCTGAGGCTGCACCGCTGTTTATGGGCTTCAAGGCCGGCTTTGCGGCCAACCAAGCCAGCGAGGCATCGGTGGCCATCGAGGACGGCCCCTTCGCCGGCGGCACAACGAAACACGTCGCCCGGATCCGCCAGCAACTCGACAAGTGGTACGACGAAAACAGCCACGAGGAGATGGTCGCGAAGCTGTTTAGCCCGCAGCTCGCTGAGTCGGGGGCTGTCGAGGGCGTCGGCGAAAATCTCGGCGACGACAGCGGGATCACCACGGAGCTGTTTGAGGCAATCGACGAGACCGCCGACGAATTCGGGCTCGTTGGGCACGCAGAAAAGGCCGCCCGCGGCAACCGCGACAGCGAGGGCAACGTCCGCACGCTACGTCGCCACGTTGAATCGACCGACAACGATAACGCCAGTCTGCATTTTCCCTCTTACCAACAGGAAATCAGCGAGTTCGAGGCGGTACAGGAAGCGATGAACGGGACGGACATCGTTGCCGACAACCCGGAGATCGATCCGCGGGTCAGAAACGGGATCTTCCGCTATATCTTCGTCGAAAACCGCGGCAACTTTCTCATTCCGCCGCGGTCGCGGCGAGCATTTCCGACGCCACAAGGCGGGGACGCGGGGTAAGCTACAGGGCGTCGTCGATCACGCTGCTGACCGGCTCGTACCAGCCACCGCTTTCGGGCGGCTCGATCAGCGTGTCGTTGACAAAGATGCCAGGTGTTGATTCAACGCCCCTGTCGATCCCAGTTTGTCGGTTTGCGCTCAGCACCTGCTCGTAGGTAGCGTTGCTGGCATCACTTAGCACGCGACAGGGATCGGCACCGACTTCGTCAGCGAGGTCACCGATGAGCTGCCAGGAGTAGTCGGCCTGGTTCTCGTAGGCCGCAAGGCTAAACTCGAAAAACGCCGCATCGTCCTGTGTCTGTTGAACGCTCCGAGCGGCGTTGGCAACGCGGTTCGACCAATCGGAGACAGGGATTGGGAAATCGAAATGGCGGAACCGAACGGTCTCGCCCGCAAGATAGTCGGTTTTGAGTTGGCTAAGTCCGCCGGTGGCGAAGTCCGCACAGTGCGGACAGGCAAAATCCTCGAACACATCCACCGTGACGGTGGCGTCGCTCGGGCCCGCGACAGGTTGAGAGAGGTCTGCGACGGGCTCGCGCTCGGTGAGCTCACAGCTGTGGCTCGTCGTTCCCGGCCCGGTGTCACCGGCACAGCCGGCGAGGCCGACAGCGGCGGCCGTCCCAACAGTCGTGAGATACGCGCGTCGCGTTGATGGCATACCTCCGTGTTGTCACGGCGATATTTAGCTTCGTTGAGACCGAAAGACAGCGACAGGCTGTCGGTAAGCCTTTGAGGAGCCACCCCGTTGAGTCGACCATGCCGACGGTTCACTTCCGCGGTGAGGAAATCGAATGCCGAGAAGGCGCGACGCTCAGAGATGTGCTGTTGGATGCAGATCTGACCCCACACAATGGCAAATCGAAGGTACTCAACTGCCACGGGTTCGGTAACTGCGGCACCTGTGCGGTCAAGGTCGACGGCGAGGTCAGCGACAAGGGCATCCGCGAGAAAGGGCGCCTGTTGGTGCCGCCACACCACCCGAACTACGACCTCCGCTTGGCCTGCCAGACGAAGGTCATGGGCGATGTAACCGTCGAGAAATACCCCGGGATGTGGGGCACACAGATGGCTAAGGAGCCGCTGCCGCCGCTGACAGACGACGCCGACGCGGACGACACCGTCGACGCTGACGACGAGCCAACCGCCGCCAGCGCGGATGATGACCCAACCCCCGCTGACGCCGACTAACCACACGACGTGCCCCGCTCGTTCGACGATTTTGTGCGGTATCTCGACGCCAAGGAATCGGTCGACGACCGCGCGCTCCACCGACCGACCGTCGATCGCCTTGTTGCCGAACTCGACAGCCGAGCGACGGCCCGTGATGGAGAGCCGATTCGAATCCTCGAAGTCGGCTTCGGGATCGGCACGATGCTGGAGCGACTCCGCGCCTGGGACGCACTTCCCTCGCAGGTCGAGTATGTCGGCGTCGACATCGATGATACAAACATCGCGGCGGCAAGCGACCGTCTGACCGACGGCGACTTTGAGCAAACTGCCAGCCACCAGTTCTCACGCACCAACGACGACGAAACGGTGACCGTCGAGTTGCACGCCGCTGATGCCTTCGAGTTCGCGGCCAACCGCCATGATCCGACGGCGGCCGATCCACAGTTCGATCTGCTGATCGGGATGGCCTTTCTCGATATCGTGCCGTTTGCGCAGGTTGCCCAACAGCTACTTCCGCTGATTTCTGGCGGCGGCCTTGGCTACTTCCCGATCACCTTCGACGGCGTCACCGACGTGCGACCGGTTGACGATCCGGGGATGACGGCGACCCTGCTGGATGGCTTTCACGCTGCGATGGATGCCCCCGACCGGCCGGGCGGCAGTCAGACCGGCCGCCGGCTGTTTACCGAATTGCCGGCCGCCGGTGCCGCCCATCTCGCAGCCGGCGGCTCCGACTGGGTTGTGACACCGAGCAATGATGGCTATCCCGCCGATGAAGCGATGTTTCTCCGCCATATCGTCGATACGATCGAAACCGCGTTGCTGACGGAGACGCCCGAAGCCGCCATCGACACCGTCAGCGACGACGCGATCCGGGCGTGGGCGCGGCAGCGACACGCCCAGATCGATCGCGGGGAGCTAACCTATCTGGCGCACAACATCGATCACCTAATCCGGATGCCGTAAGCTGTCGGTGCCGACAGCTGCTGGTGTGATACAGTCGAGACGGAGCAACAGCGTCAAAAACAGTCCCGAGCGAGTCGCTACGCTTGGCCCGCGCCGACGTAGAGGACGACGACGAGGAAGATCCAGACGGCGTCGACAAAGTGCCAGTACATCGACGCCGTCGACACCGAGAGGTGTCGTTCAGCGGAATACTGGCCGTACAGCGCGCGCACGAAGACGATCCCGAGGATGGCTGCTCCCAGCCCAACGTGGAGGCCGTGGAGCCCGGTCAGCCCGAAGAACGCCGAGGAGTAGACTCCCTGTGTCCACGTGAAGCCGTATTCGCCGATAAACTCGAAGTATTCCAGCGCTTGCCCGCCGAGGAAGACAACCGCAAACAGGATCGTCAGTCCCATCCCACGCAGGAAATTCGTTCGGTCACCGTCGCGCAGGGCGACGTGGGCCCAGTGGAGCGTAAACGAGGAGGCGATCAGGATCGCCGTGTTAGCGAGGATCAGCGAACTGATCAGATCCGGTGTTGTCGACGGCAACGTCCACTCCGCGCCAGCACGGAAGTAGAAGTAGTAGCTGAAGATCGCCCCGAACGTAGCCAACTCGGAGCCGAGGAACGCGATCATCCCCCATCGCAAGGAGGCATGGCCGTGTTCAGTTGTATCGCGGCTCCAGAATTTGGTGATGAAAGCGTGATACAGCCAGCCGTAAATGCCGACTAAGAACAGCCCAACGCTGCCGGCGACCGCCGCCGGCCCGAGAAGCGGGCTGATCGCATCCCCGATGATCCAGAGTGCCACGCCGATGTAGATGCCGGCCGCCCCGAGTGCGGTCACAAACGGCCACCAGCTCGCCTCGCCGAAGCCGCGCGGCCAGTCTTCGACCGCCGGGAGGTGGTGGTCGTCGTGTCCGTCCTCCGTTTCGGTGCTCATACTACCCCGTTGCAAGTGTGTGATTAAAAATCCTCTTAACCGCGTGGGTGACACGAGATCGGCTGGCGTCGCCACCAAGGCGTTGATTCCGAAGATCCGCAAGCTACTCCTGTCGGCTGGCGCAACCCACGATAATGACTGAACGCGGTGCTGGACGACCAACCACGGACGCTGGCGGTCGCTGGCAACGAATGGCCCTACGGGTGGTACTTATGGCCGCGGTTGCGGCCCCACTGGTGGCACTCCTCTCGGAGCCGGCGATCGCCCATGCGGCTGCGCTCCGGGGGTCGACAAGCTCTGTGGAGGTGCCAACCTGGCTCTTCCTGACGACCGGCGGCGGCACGGTCGGCGCGTCGTTTCTGCTGGCGTCGTTTGTCACCGATCGAGCGTTCATGCGGTCGATCCACAACTGGGGATTCACACTCCCCGCGCCGGGTCGGCTGCTCAGACTCGGCGGCCAACTCGTCGGGCTCGCGGTGCTGGCGGCAACCGTTGGGATCGGCTATCTCGGCCCAGAGACGGGGTATCGCAATCTGGCGATCCTCGTCGTCTGGGTCGGCTGGTGGGGTGGCTACGTCGCCTCGACGTATCTCATCGGCAACACGTGGCCGACGCTGAACCCCTTCCGCACGGTGGCATCGCTGCTGCCATCACTGGATCGGCCGTATCCTGCTCGGCTCAGCGCGTGGCCAAGTGTCGCCGGGTTACTCGCGCTCATCTGGATCGAGGTGGTCAGTCCGCTGGCCGACGATCCACGGCTGTTGGCGACGACGATTGGAGCCTACACGGCTGTCAGTGCTGCCGGCAGCGTCGTCTACGGCACCGACACGTGGTTCGGCCGCGTCGATCCGATCTCACGGGTGTTTGCGTTGTTTGGTCAGTTCGCACCACTCAAACGGACCGACGACGGGCTCTCACTCCGGCTGCCCGGGGGCGCGCTCACCGATCGCGGTGCTGTGTCGGGCCGCGCGGAGACCGTCTTCGTCGTCGCGGTGCTCTATGTGACGACCTTCGATGGCTTCGTTGGCACCGGGCTCTGGGCCCGCCTTATCACCGCGGTCGTCGAGATCGGTGTGCCGCCGCTGGCCGGCTATCTGGGCGCATATCTCGCCGGCTTCGGGCTGTTTGTCGCTGCGTTCTGGTGGGCGATCAGTCTCGCCCGGCGGTTTGGCCGTACCTACATCACCCAGGCGGCGTTGGCCGAGCGGTTCGCGCCGTCGCTGGTGGCGATCGCCGCCGGCTACCACATCGCCCACAATCTCGGCTTCATCCTCGGAGTGGCCCCGTCACTCGCCGTTGTCGCCGCGAGCCCGCTGTCGCCACCCCAGCAGCCGCCGGTGCTGACGACCCTGCCGGGCTGGATCTCGGGACTTGAACTCGCCTTCGTGTTGGTTGGGCACTTCATCGCGGTGTGGATCGCCCACGCCGCGGCCTACGAACTCCTGCCCGGGCGACTGGAGGCGATCAAAAGCCAATACGGGATCACGCTGGTGATGATCGCCTACACGATCATCAGCCTCTGGATCGTGACAACGCCGACGGTCACACCGCCGTTCCTCGGCGGAGGTGGTGTGTGATGGCGACCGGGCGGGCTGGCGACGACGGCGAGGCGCAAAATAGCAACGACACCAGTCACGCACAGGCCACCGCTGAGCTACGGCCGGAGACACACGTCCCCGACGGCGAGAACCCACGACAGTGTCCGCACTGCGGGTTTGAACTCCCGGCCGACGACCAGTATCAACTTCATCTCGGGCTCAACCACTACGACACCTTGGATGATGCCGACCAGCAGGCGTTTCGTGAGGCGTACCAGCAGGAGGAAGCGGCACTCACCCGGTTTCGAATCATCGCCCTGGGCGGACTCGTGGTGCTCTATTTTGGATTTTTGCTCGTCTACGCCGTGTTGGCTGTATGACACCAATCACCACGCCGCAGCGGAAGTATAAAGGTCGTAGCACCCCATACTATGAGTGACTAAGGCACCCAATATTCATGGTTGATATCTCTACAGATGACGCGACGGTGCTCGTTGTCGACGATGAACGCGATGTCGCCGATCTCTACGCCTTCCGGCTTGAAGAACACTACACTGTCCGCACCGCCTACGGCGGACAGGAGGCACTTGACGCATTCGACGGCGATGTCGACGTAATCCTCTTAGACCGCCGGATGCCAGGGCTCACCGGCGACGAGGTGCTCCAACGTGTCCGCGAGGCCGATTCGGACGCTCGCGTCGTGATGGTCACCGCGATCGATCCCGATGTCGACATCGTCGATATGGACTTCGACGATTATCTCTGTAAGCCGATCGGCAAGGAGACGCTGTTGGAGGCCGTCGAACACCAGCTGACCGCCCGCGAGTACGGCGAAACCGTCCAAGAACTGTTCCGAGCGACTTCAAAGGTGGGCGTCCTCGAAGCCGAGAAGTCCACCGAGGAGCTCGAAGAGTCGGCAGAGTATCAAGACCTCACCCAACGTATTGAGGAACTCCGAGCCGACCAAAGCGATCTCATCGAGCAGTTAGACGACTTCGAAGCCGCGTTTAACGCGATCGATCGCGCGCCGAAAGAGCCGATGTAACAGTGGGCGGGAATCCGCACCGATTTTTCCGTCTACAGTCCCTACAGCTGGTATGAACGACGAGCTGCCGGACTCGCTGTCGGGATTTATCGACGAAACCACCGGCAGACGGGAGAAGACGCTGCTCCTGATAAACCGAACCGAGCCCCAGCCGCTCGTAAACCTCTTAGATCGCGCCTTTGAGAACCAATCCATACAGATCCAAGAACGGAACATCCCTGAAGGCGACACCGACCTGGTTTGTCTGATCGAGGACGGACGAGTGACGGCGGTCTCATCGTTTGCGGATCTCAGTGAGACATTTCTGCTTGTCAACGCCGACCGTTACCGAACCAGCACCGGTCGCTCCTCAACTGGCTCATTTCCGGACGTGTTGACCGGGCTCGATGATATCGAGTTCACGGTTCGGGGGTTTCCGGAATCCAACAAGGAGAAGCTACTGTTGGTTGTCATCTCACGATTTATCGAGGATCGCGCGCTGGCCTGTGGCAACGGCGAGTTCCACAGTACGTTTCAGCGGCTCTCCCGGCTTGACGACGAGTACGGGACGCGCAAAATGTATGAGTGGCTCGGCGACAGTGATGTCGAAACCCATGTGTATGGGGTTCGGGACGATCCCGGTATCGTCGACGATCTTGCTGTGATTGATCATGCCGGCGAAACGCATGAGTACCGCCGGTCGTGGGTTGTGTTATTTACCCCGGAGTCGGAAACAGGCGATGCCAGCGACGGCGACATCGCCGCAGCCGACGCCTGCAACCCCGTCGCGCTTGTTGCCATCGAGACTGGCCCGAACGTCTGGCGGAGCATGTGCACCTACGACCGCGACCGCGTCGAGCGGATCAAGGCCTACGTCAACGATCGATTTTGACGCACGGTCACACTCGAAGGAGGATATTTTCCACACGGAAAACGCTGAATCCAACGTCCGACGCTCTGGAAAGTATTTTATGCGTCTCGGGCGTCGGTATACCAAATGGATAGCGACATAGTTACCGCAGTGACCGACTGGGAGACCGTTCCGGTCGACGCGGGGTATGCGGGCCTCCATGCCCTCGCCGACGCGGAGTTCTCCGGGGCGGTCAACGCCGGTGACGCCTGGGGGTTCATGCTTAACGGCCGGCTGGTCGGGATCCGCGATGGCTCACTCGGGGCCTTTGACGGGGCAGCCCAGACCGCCTACGAGGCGCCAACGCCTGCGCTTCCGTTGCTGTATACGATGCAGACACAGGACAACGAGAAGCAGGCGGAGTATTACACCAACGAGACGGCGATCGCCGAGGCCGATTCAACCCTCTCAGGTGGCAACTTCACCGGCTATATTGAGCTCTCCGAGAACGTCCTGTCGGGAGATTACTACATTGTCTACTACGGTGGCCGCTCGATGAGCGTCGCCTTCGTCGGCAACAGTCGCCGCCTCCTCACCGACGAGGAAGCCTTCGACCGCGCCAACGACGAGGTCGGGATCTACGATGTGTACGCCGCCGACATCGACGTGATCGACCTGCCAGAGCGTGACACCCCGGCAGCGACAACCGACGACGAACAGACTGATGTCGGAGCCACCAGCGACGGCTCCGCACCCGCGACCGACACGTCACCACCGACGACCGACGAGGACGACGCCGATACCGAATCCACGACGAGTGATCGTCGTCGGGAAGCGATCGACATCCCACAAGCAGGGTCGGCTGACGACAGTCCAGCAAGCGACGACACCGCGGCAGACGATGCTGGCGCGGAGACGACGACCGCGGCCGATACCAGCGAGGATGGGACGGAACCGACCGTCGCGGCTGACACCGACGACGAGGAGACAGCCACCACGGAAGCGTCCGAACCACCCGAAGGCATCGATCCGACCGGCGCGACAGCGGCCAGCGACGACACCCACGACACGGATCACTCAGGCGTCGACGGTAGTGGATCGACGGTTGACAGCGGGACATCGACCGAACCCACGTCGACAGCCGACACCGGATCGACTACTGATACCAGATCGACAGCCGACACCACCACACCAGCTGATACCGGATCAGCAGGTACCACCACGACAGATCCCGAACCCTTCGAAGAGGAAGCTGCCTGGCGGAACACGACAACGATCCCGTCGCTTGATCCCAGCGACGACGACACAGCCGACAACGGGAGTGGAGGCCGCGCCGACAGTGCCAGGCGGAGCGGCGGCGGCGGTGGCCAACAGACAGTCACCCGGTCGGACGACCGCGTCTCACGCAAGCAGCTCCAACAGCGACTCCAGAAAGCCGAGGAGGTAATGGAGAAGGCCGAAGAAAAACACAGGCAGTTGGCCGCCGAACGCGACGACGCCCGCGAAGAACTCGCTGTCGCCGAGGAGCGAATCGACGAACTCGAAGCTGATCTGGCGGCCGCCAAAGAGCGGATCGAAGAGCTCGAAGCGCAACTCGAGGCTGCTGAGTCAGCCGGCGGAACCGACGCGGCCGGTGACACATCCACGACGGCACCGAGCCACACGATGGATACCGCCAGCGCGCTTGCGGGAACCAACCTGTTTGTCCGCTATGATTCGAAGGGTGAAGCGACGCTTGCCGATGCCCACGACGGCGAGGCATCGAAGGAGGATGTGGCGGCGAATATCCGACTTGACACCCACACGACGTTCAATACCGAGGGGCTGGAAGTCGATGGCACCCCCTTCGAGACGTTCCTCGCCGAGCGGATCGAGGTCGCCTTCGCGGAGTGGTTGGTGACCGATCTGCTGTTCGAACTGCGGGCGACAGGGGGAACAACCGCGCTCAGCGCGGTCGCTGATACGATCCCGGAGATCGATCGGGTCGAGCTGCACGGGACGATTGAGCTTGGCACCGACGAAGACGACGAGCCGATCGAACGCGAGTTTGACTGTGTCGTTCGGGATAAGCGCGGCAAACCGCTGTGTGTCGCCAACTTTGATAGCTCAAAAGAACCGGTCGGCGCGGAGTTGGTCGAAGGGCTGATCCGCGATGGCAACGCCCTCCGCGAGCGCAACGACAGCTTCGCCGCCAGCTTCGCGGTGACGAGCAGCTACTTCACCGAAGACGCCTACGAGATGGCCGACGACGCGACCGGCAGCGGCCTGTTCAGCCGCAGCGGCGGCAAAAGCTTCGTCAACATCTCCCGCAAACAGGGTTTCCACCTCTGTCTTGTCGACCGAATCAAAGGCGGGTTCGAACTCCAGAAACCTGAACTGTAGTTGACGCGGCAGTGGCTCACAGACGGCACAAAACAGAACGGAACAAGACAGCGCGTAACAACCAATCGAAGCGCGTTAGTTTTCGATCTCGGCGGTGTCGTCGATGCGCATCGTCCGCAGCTTGTCGACGATGGAGTCGATCTTGTTGTCGAGGTCGTCGACGAACTCCTCGGTGTGGTCGGTCTGAATCGCGCCCTGGCTGGATGGCTCGATGAGGTTTTCCTCTTCGAGGACGCGCAGGGAGTACCGAACCTTGTGGTGGGGGTAGCCGGTTTCGTTGGACATCTTGACGATGCCGATGGGCTCGTTTTCGATGACCATCCGGAGCACTTGGAGGTGCCGTTCAAGCATGTCGACTTCTTTTTCGAGTCGGTCAATCATGACATGTGCTAACTTGTCTTGGCGTGATTTAAGTGTTGCTGTCGGCTGGGAAAAAGGCTCGTGCTGATGGCTGGTTGTGCGAGTAGTTAACACTTCGGGTCGGTACGCTGACAGCAATCGGTCGAGACCACAGCCGCGGGGCTTCGACCGGTGGTTGCATCATGGTCTGGCCGCGCGAGGCGCTGTACCGTAATCTGTTTACCCGGTGGTTGGAAACCCACAGTCGTTATGACCGTAACTATCGTCGGCTCCCAGCTGGGCGATGAGGGCAAGGGCGCGCTCGTCGACATCTGGGGAGGCGACGCCGATGTCGTCGTCCGGTATCAGGGCGGCGACAACGCCGGCCACACTGTTGTCCAAGATGGGACGGAGTACAAACTCTCCTTGGTTCCCAGCGGGGCGATCCGCGGGAAGGTCGGTGTGTTGGGCAACGGCTGTGTCATCAATCCCGAGACGCTGTTTGACGAACTTGATACCCTCCGCGACCAAGGACTTGAACCGGATGTGCGACTCGCCCGCCGGGCGCACGTTATCCTCCCGTATCACCGCGTCCTCGACGGCATCGAGGAAGAGGCCAAAAGCGACGATGATCTCGCAGCCGGCACCACCGGTCGCGGCATCGGCCCAACCTACGAGGATAAGGCGGGTCGCCGCGGGATCCGCGTCGGCGACCTCCTCGATCCCGACGTGCTGCGCGACCGCCTCGAATACGCGGTGCCCCAGAAACGCGCGCTCGCCGAGGAGATCTACGGGCTCGACGTCGAGAACTCCGAGCATGCCGACGCCTTCGATATCGACCATCTCTTTGCAACCTATCGGGAGTACGGCGAGCGGCTCAAATCGGAATCGATGACCGTCAACGCCGGCGAGTTCCTCAGCGACAAACACACCGGCGACGACGAACTGCTCTTCGAGGGTGCCCAGGGCACCTCCATCGACATCGACCACGGGATCTACCCCTACGTCACCTCCTCAAATCCGACCGCCGGCGGCGCAGCCGTCGGCTCCGGTGTCGCCCCGACAGTCATCGGCCAAGGCGAGGTCGTCGGCATCGTGAAGGCCTACCTCTCCCGAGTCGGCACCGGCCCGCTGCCGACGGAACTCGATGGCACCGACAGCGAGGAGGAACTGGCGGACTTCATCCGCGAGAAAGGCGGCGAGTTCGGCACCGTGACGGGCCGACCACGACGGATCGGCTGGCTCGATATGCCGATGTTGCGACACGCATCCCGCGCCAACGGCTTCACCGGCATCGCGGTCAACCACATCGACGTGCTGGCCGGACTTGATGAGATCAACGTCGGCCACGCCTACGAGCTCGATGGCGAGGAACTGCTGACGATGCCGGCGACGACCGAACGGTGGGGCGACTGCGAGCCCGTGCTCAAATCCTTCGAGCCGTGGGACGAGGTTGATTGGACCGCTGTCGCCGAGGAGGGGTATGAGGCGATGCCCGCGAATGCCCGCGAGTACCTCGACTACATCAGCGACGAGATGTCGACGCCGATCTACGCGGTCGGCATCGGCCCCGGGCGCGACGAGACAGTCGTCCTCGACAACCCCTTCGAGCAGTAAGCCGGCGGAACTCGCCGGTGCTGTTGCCTGCTGAGCGGACAAAGTAACACTTACACGCGGCCCGCGGTCTTTCTCGGATATGAGTGAAACCGTGCTGTTAGTCGGCGGTGGCGGCCGCGAACACGCGATCGCCCGCGCGTTGGCTCCTGACTGTTCGTTGTACGCTGTTGCCGGCAACCGCAACCCTGGCATCACCGAACTCGCCGATGGATTCGAACAGATCGACGGCACCGACGCCGAGGCGATCCGCGAGTACGCCGAAGAGATCGACGCGACACTCGCCATCGTCGGCCCGGAAGCCGGCTTGCAGGCCGGTGTCGCCGACGAACTCGACGCGGCGGGGATCTACACCTTTGGCCCACAGGCTGCGGAAGCCAGAATTGAAACCGACAAAGCGTTCCAGCGGCGGTTCATGCAGGACAACGACATCCCGGGCTGTCCGGTCTTCGAGACGTTCGACGACATGGACGCCGCCTGCGAGTTCATCGACGACTACGACGGCGATCTGGCCGTCAAACCGGTCGGCCTGACCGGCGGCAAGGGCGTGAAAGTTATCGGCGATCAGGTGACCAGCGAGGAGGCCAAAGCCTATCTGCAGGAGTCCGACTACGAGGGCGTCGTCCTCGAAGAGCGGTTGATCGGCGAGGAGTTCACGATCCAAGCCTTCGTCGCTGACGGCGAGCTGCGAACAGCGCCCGCCGTGCAGGATCACAAACGCGCCTACGAGGGCGATGAGGACCGAACACCGGCGGCATGGGCAGTTACAGCGACACCGGCTTCGAGCTTCCCTTCATGCAGGACGGCGACTATGAGGCCGCCGTCGACATCATGGAGCAGACGGTCGCAGCGATGCCCGACTACAAGGGCGTGCTGTACGGCCAGTTCATGTTGACCACGGAGGGGCCGAAGGTCGTCGAGTTCAACGCCCGCTTCGGCGACCCCGAGGCGATGAACACGCTGCCGATCCTCGACACGCCGTTCCTCGACGTGCTGACCGCCGCCCGCGACGGCGACGACCTCCCAGAACTCGACTTCTCGGGGGAAGCGACGGTCTGTAAGTACGCGGTTCCTGACGGCTACCCAACTGATCCTGACGCCGGCGCAAAGATCGAGGTCAACGAGGAGACGGTCGGCGACGGACTACTCTTCTACGCCAGCGTCGACGCCCGCGAGGACGGGCTATACACGACGACCTCCCGTTCCTTTGCGGTCGTCGGCCGCGCTGACTCCATCGCCGCCGCCGAGGAAATCGCCGAGGACGCGCTGGCGGCCGCCGGCGAGGGATTCCACATCCGCCACGACATCGGCAAGGCCAACCTCGTCCAACAGCGGATTGACCACATGAGCGAGTTGCGCAGCGAGTAATCGCAGGGCACACTCGATGTTTTTGTAGCCACCGCCCGAAGGGCAAGCCGTGCCGCCAGCCGACACCGACGATAGCGACGATGTGCGCCGCCATGATCGCCTCCAGCGACGGCCGACCGCCGGCCCGCACAACTCGCTGTGGGGGTGGGCGTCGATCCGATCGCCGTGGCGGGTTGTCCGCAACTACCTCGTCGTCTGGCTGATCCGCATCTCACCGAGCCTGCGGCTGAAAAACTGGCTGCTGCGGCGGTTGGGCGCGAGCGTTGGCACCGGCGTTTCGTGGGGGCTTGAGGCGACCCCAGATGTGTTCTGGCCGGAGCGCATATCCGTTGGCGACCACGCGATCATCGGCTACGACGCGACGCTGCTCTGTCACGAGTTTTTACAGGACGAATATCGGCTTGGTGAGGTCGTAGTCGGCGAGGAGGCGATGATCGGCGCGGGCGCGACAGTGCTGCCGGGCGTCGAGATCGGCGACGGCGCGCAGGTCGCGGCCAACTCGCTGGTGACACGTGATGTCCCGGCCGGCGCGACCGTCGCCGGCGTGCCGGCGGAGCCGATTGATCACGGCGAGACTACCCACACCGATGACGATGCGGGTGACGCTGAGTCCTGATCAGCGTGCTACGATGTCGCTGCGTCGTCTGTTTCGGTTGCTGACTCCGCAGCGGCGACCGCTTTCGCTCGGTCTTCCAGCCCTCGCAGTACGTCCGGGCGGCCAAGGACATAGATCGTTTCCGCAACCGCAAAGCCACGATCCCGATCCGGGAGGGCTGTTAGCTTCCCGCCGTCGGGGCGGATCGCCACGACCGTCGCTGTCAACGCGCGCGGCGTCAACCCAACAAGTTCGCTGTCGGCCTCGATGGTAACCGTTCCCATCGTCTCGTCGACACCGCGCAGCAGGGTCGCAAACTCGCGGTCGGCCTGCGGTTCGGCGGGCATCGTCACCAGCCGATAGCCGGCGGTCGGTGACAACAGCGTCTCGTCGCCGTCATCGACAACCAGGGTCACCGTGTCGCCGGCGACGCCGCGGAGTTCGCCGGTTGTTAGTCGTTCCGGCGTCTCGCCGGTCGTCCAGACCTGTACGGTATCGCCCGGCGAAGCGTTGTTCGGCGGGTCGGCACGGATCGCCACGGCGACGCTGCCGGGCGCGATCGTCGCGCCGATGCCCGCCGCCCGGGAGCCGACGGCAAGATACTCGACGGTGCCCTCGGCTGTGAGATCGATATCAACGTAGCCGACCGCGTAATCCTCCTTCAGTCGCTCTATCAACCGACTCCGGAGTTCCTCGACGGTGAGCCGCCGCGGGAACAGCAGCGTCTTGCCGGCGAGTTCGGCTTTGGTCTCATCCGTGACGGGATCGTAGCTCTCCATGTCGTCGATCTCATCCGGGAGGGTGATCGTGGTCACCCGGCCGGCCGAGCGGACGACCGTCCCGACCTCACCTTCGAACTCTCGGAGTCCGGCCAGCGAGAACAGATTGCTACTGACCGCATCGCCGAGTCGGCGGCCGACCGGCGCGGCCACCGCTGCGATGCTGAGCGCGACGACATTGAAGAAGACGACGCCAGGCTCAAAGAGGTCAACGGAGATGTCGCTGACGGCGACACCCAACGAGGTCGTGTTGATGTACAAAGCGACGACCGAGACGCCGACAAAGGCGACAACCCCTCCGGGACGGTCTGTTTGAAATACCAGCGGTAGGCGACCGCAAGGCCACCAGCGGCGAGCAACGACAGCAGCGCGTAGATGATGAGATTGATCAGGGCCGCGGTGGGTGACTCGAAGGTAACTGGCGATGGCGGGCCGGTCGTGAACGCATCGACCAGCGAATCGGTGGCGGTCATGTTGCGGCCTCCGCAAACCGCGTCAGCGACTCGCTCGTCCCGATGACATACAGTGTATCTCCCGCCGACAACGGCTGGTCGCCTCGGGGGCAACCTGCCATTTCTCGTGGTTGGCCGCGAGAACCAACACATTGTAGCTGTCCCGGACACCCACCTCGCCGATGGTATGCCCATCAAGTGGGCCGCCGCCGGCGACAGTCACTTTCTTGAACTGGATGCCGGAGCGACGCAGCAGCGACACCAACTCGAACTCCCGGCGCGTCCCCCGCGAACGGACGACGACCTGTGGATCGGTCGCCGACAACAACGTCGTCGCGTCTGACCGGGAGACAGCGACGGTAATGCGGCCCTCGCCGCCGGTCGTCGTCGCGGCCGCGGGCAGCGGTACCGGCGGCTCCTCGCCACCATCAGTCGCGAGCGTGTCGTCGGCTGGCGGTGGCGAGGAATCAGTCGTCATCGGTGCTCCCGATCGGGCGGCGATCACCGTTCCGGTCACCGTCGTCTCAGAGGTGACGATCCGTACCGACTCGCCGCGAGCGATGCCGGACGGCACCAACGCCGAAAGCGAGACGGCCCGCTTGCCAGCGGGGACGCGCCGTGAGGTGCTGCCCATCGGCGGCGCGGCAGCAACGCGGGCGCGGGCGGCTTCGTCCAAGGAGACAGTCACGTCGGCGAGATCGAACTCCGACTGCAGGCGATCGGCAAACCGGCTTTCGAGCTCGGCGATCGGCAGGTCGGCCGGAAACGTCCACTCGCCGTCGCCGATCTCCTGGCGAAGCGCCGCAGGCAGCGGTGGGTAGCCCTCGATGTCGCTGACCTCGCCCAACACGGTGAGTCGCACCTGATTCCGCCCGCCGACGAGTTCGATCACGTCCGTGTTCAGCGTTCGGTCGCGGAGCGATTTGATCGTGAGCCGTTTCGGGGCTGACGCGCCGAGTTTGTCGCCCTGGGCGTGGGCGTACAGTGCGAGCATCAACACGACCACGATGGCGGTGAGGATCGAGGCGGCGTTCTCCGAGGAGCGGATCGTCGGATCGTTGAGTGCGAGCAGCCCGCCGTTGATGCCGGCGATCGCCAAGGCGAGGACGACGACACCGAGTCCGGGGATCGACACATCGGTGACGTATTTAAACAGGAAGCCGAGCACCCCGGAGACTAACGCGGGGATGATCCCGGTTAGCACGCCGAGATAGACGCCCAGGAGGATATCAAACGGAAGCGCGGTCATTGGCGTGGTATGCAGGCGGATTCGGTTAAATCGTTCTCTTCAGCGGGTTTCGGCGCAGGCGACGACCCCTGTCTTCGGGGGCAGTGACGATCCGGGGTGTATTAGTAGTCAGCCACCAGAGGCCACTCCGATGACGTGGACACGGGAGTGGGTGAGCGTCAGAGCGTCGATCCTGCTGACGTTCGCCGTCGCCATCCTGTCGATCATCGTTGGCCTCGTGCATATCACGACCGGCGGCGTCGACAGCGAACTCGCCGCGGTCGTGCCGACAGCGGTGCGACGAACGGTCGGCTTCACCGGGACGCTGACCGGGTTTACGATGCTCGGCAGCGCGTATGCCCTGAAAAGCCGCTTTCGGATCGGCTGGTATGCGACGGTCGTGTTGCTCCCGATCACGGCGATCCAAGGGCTATTGCAGGTATCGACGTTTTCGCTGCCGTTGGTCGGACTATCACTCATCTCTGTGCCGGCATTACTCCTCAATCGCTCGCGGTTCGATCGCTCGTTTTCGCCGTCGCCAACGCAGTTGGCCGCCGGTGTGGCCCTCGTCACGGCGATCTCCTATGGGACGTTTGGTTCCTACGCGCTCCGCGATGAGTTCAGCGGGGTGACGACGCTGACCGACGCGTTCTACTATACGATTGTCACCGCCAGTACCGTCGGCTACGGCGACGTGACCGCTGCCTCCGAGCTCGGCAAGCTGTTTTCGATCTCGGTGCTGCTGATCAACGTCGCCGCCTTCGCGGTCGCCCTCGGTGTCCTGTTGACGCCCGCGATCGAAGCCCAACTTTCGAAAGCACTCGGACGCATGACAGACAGCCAGTTCAACCTCCTCGACGATCACGTGATCCTCCTCGGCTATGGGGATCTGACCGAACCGATTATCGAAAATCTCGGCGACGAGACCCAGTTTGCCGTCGTCACGACAGACGAAGCCGCGGCCCGGCGGCTCGCAGAGCGCGATATCGCCGTGTTGACCGCCGAACCGAGCGATGAGGCCCCGCTACAGCAGGTCAGAATCAGCGACGCCCGGGCGGCGATCGCCGCCACCGAAAACGACGCCCAAGACGCCTTGGCGATCCTCACCGCCAAACAGCTCAGCGACGACCTGACCGTCCTCGCGGCCGCGATGCAGCGAGAAAACGTCGCCAAACTCCGCCACGCCGGGGCCGACCGCGTCATCAGCCCCGCCGAGATCGGTGGCCGACTGCTGGCGAACTCCGCGATCGGGAAACGCGACGCCGAGGAAGCCTCCAAACAGCTGCTCGGCGAGGACAGCGACTAGTCACCGTGGTGGCGTGCTGACACGAATAGGGAAACCGACGATGATAGCGACACCGCTGACACAGCGAGCGACGGGATTACTGGATCCGAACGATCCCGTCTCGAAGCACCGTTCGATTCGGGACGATATGTTCCTCGCCGTCCGTGTCGATGCGGGTGACAAAGAGGTCGATCTCTTGGACAATCCCCTGTTGGCCGGCGACAGCAACCTCGTCGCCGATGCTGTAGGGTTCCGTGAGGAGGAGATAGACGCCGACCGCACCGGAGGCCAGCAGTTCTTGGGTCGCAATCGCGGTGAAGACGATGAGGGCTAACGCATAGGCACCCAACAGGACGATCAACGCATTCGTGGCGACGCCGATCTGCCCGAGGGCGATCAGGGTCGCGACGAACAAAACGCTGTAGCGGGCGGTCGCCGGAATGACGCCGATCTCGGGGAGTTTGATCCCCCGAAGCCGTTCGGAGACCAACACCTCGATCTTATCGCCGATGATGATCCCGACGACGAGGATGAGCAGCGCGGTCGCAAGCTGCGGGAGGAAAACCGCCGCCGCCCGCAAAAAGAGGTCAGCGAACTGAATATTGGTAAAGGTGCCGGCGATAAACACCGAGAGGACGATCACGAAGTAGCCCGCCAACTTGGTGATGAGGCCGACTGTCGAGGTGCCGTATTCGCCGGCCGCGCGCTCGACGGCTGTGCCCTCGACAGCGTCGTCGATGCCGAGGCGATGGAGCAGTCGCCGACCCATGAGCATCGTCAGATATCCAAGGACGATGCCCAGCAGGACGATCCCGGCGGCAACCCACAAGCGTGTGGAGATGACCGCGAGCCAGTCGGGAAGCGCAACTTGGAGTACCGACACCTCGATCAGTGCTCCTCTGGATCGAGTTCGAGTATGAGTTCGCCGCCTTTGAACGCTCTGACCAGCCCATCGGATTCCGACAGCACGATCGCCGTCGCGTTGGTGTCGCGGGTGATCGCACCGCCGGCCATGTGGCGCGCGCCGAGGCCTTTCGGGATGTCGATGCCCTCCGCGCTCGGTTCGAGATAGCGGTAGGCGGAGACGATCTTGCCGGAATCGGAGATGACGAACGCGCCGTCGAGTCGGGAAAACTCCTTGAGCATCACGTTGACGATGGGGTCGCCGACGTGGACGTGAGATTTCTCAAAGGGGTTGTAGCTCAGCGGGCGGGATTTGTTCATCACCTTGCCCGCGTCGCCGACGACGAAGAGCGCGCCGACCGGGCTGCCCTTCTGGCCTTTCCGGCCGAGTTCGAGGGCAACATCGAACACGTCGCGGATGACGTTGGGGTCGGCCCGTGAGTTCGTAAAGAGGTCGTAGAGTCCCGAGCGCAGGTCTTCGCTGACCCGCACCCGGACAGCCGAATCGGCGTCGTCGGCGAAGATCGAGCCGAAGCAGGCGATCGTGTTACCTTCCTCGACGAGATCGTTGTCCATCGCGCCCTCAATACCGAATCGGATCCGATCTTTGATGTTGGTGAACTCGATCGGGAGTTCGACGAAAGTCTCGGCCTCGACGGTGTTTTCGCCGGCGACGACAACGACGTTGTCGGTGTCCGCAAACCGCTCGTAGAACGCCCCGTTGGGCGAAAAGAGGAACACACTGTCGATATCTGCCATGATGTCCGCAAGAACGTCATCAAAGGAGCCCATTGGCGTATATATGTTGGCTGGATTCTTAAAGCTGTACTGGAAGTGTCAGACGCACGGCTGACACACGCGGGCCCGGAGCGAAGCCCAGAGGCGAATGAAAAGCGCATTCAACGACCGCCGCCAACCAGGAAGTGTCGTGACCACTCAGCGGTTTGCCATCGGAGGTGACCGATGAACGCCAACGATCGGGCGATCACCGGCTTTGCGATGGCCGGCCACGCGATGGTACACACCTACGAGTTAGCGGTGCCGATTTTGCTGACCGTCTGGCTCGTGGAGTTTTCAGTTACGTCGGCGACGCTGGGGACTGTCGTCGCCGTCGGCTACGGGCTGTTCGGCGTCGGCGCGCTGCCCGGCGGTGTGTTGGTCGATCTGTTTGGCTCCCGGCGGCTCATCGTCGCCTGCCTGTTCGGGATGGGCTCGGCGTTCGTCCTGCTGGGGCTGCTGCCCGGCGTCGCCGGCATCGCGGTCGCGCTGGCCGTGTGGGGCCTCGCTGCCAGCGTCTACCATCCAGCGGGATTGACGCTGATTAGCAAGGGAGCCGACGAGCGCGGGGCGGCGTTCGCCTACCACGGGATGGCCGCCAACGTCGGCATCGCCGGCGGGCCGTTTCTCACCGCGCTGCTGTTGGTCGTCGTCGAGTGGCGGCTTGCGGTTGTGCTGTTGGCCATCCCGGCGTTCATCGCCGGAGCCGTCGGCCTAACCGTCGAGTTCGACGAAACCGCCGCCGTCGACGGCGACACAACGGCAGGCGACGATGATAGCGGCAAGCGCGCTGGCGACGAACGCGCTGGCGAGAAGGTCAGAGACGACGCGAGCGACACCGCCACCGCGCCCGATGTCGACTCGTTGGCAGCGTTTGTGACCGCCTCCCGGGAGTTGTTCACCGCGGGCTTTCTGACCGTCTTCGTGCTCGTGTTGTTCAACGGGCTGTATTATCGGGGGATGGTAACGTTCCTGCCGGAGGTGTTGAGCGACGTGCTTGATCCGTTGCTGGCGGTCGATCCGGCGGCTGCCATCGGCCCGGTTGCCGACAGCCCGGCGGCCAGCGAGTTCGATCTCTCCCAATATCTGTATGCCGGCCTGCTGGCGGTCGGCGTCGCCGGGCAGTACGTCGGCGGACGGCTGACCGACGCCATCGAGCCCGAGCGCGGGCTGGCGGTAATGTTGACACTGCTCGTCGTCATCGCGCTACTCTTCGTTCCCGCCTCGGGGTCGTTGCCGACGTTGCTGGCGATCAGCACCGCGTTGGGGTTTGCGCTGTTCGGGCTCCAGCCGCTGAGCCAGGCGACGATTGCGAAGTATTCGCCGCCGGCCTATCGGGGACTGTCGTTCGGCTTTACGTATCTCGCCATTTTCGGGATCGGCGCGCTCGGGGCGTCGCTGGCGGGGGCCGCGCTCACCTACGGGTCGCAGACGACGCTGTTCGTGATGTTGGCTGGCTTTGAGGCGATTGCGCTGGGATTGGCGGTGTGGTTGATCGTTCGGGCGTAGCGGCGTGCTATGAGCGAGGAGTATAACACAACACTCCCGTAACGTACGGCCATCATGACACCCGAACTCGACTGCGATGTGTTGATCATCGGTGGCGGCCCCGCAGGCCTGTCAGCCGGGCTGTTCACCGCCCGCGCCGACCTGGATACGCTACTTCTCAACGACGGCGATCCGATCCTCCGGCGGAACGCCCATCTGGAGAACTACCCCGGCTTTCCGGCCGGCGTCAACAGCCACCGCTTGCTGGAACTCATGGGCGAGCAGGCCGACCGCGCTGGGTGTGATCGCCGGGAGGGCCGCGTCGTCGACCTCCGGGAATCCGACGGCGGCTTCATCGCCGAAACCGCCGAGGGCCGCACGCTCGCCGCGAGCACCGTCGTCGCCGCGACGAAGAACACGGTCGATTTCCTCGCCGGCATCGACGGCGTTGAGATTCTGGATCACGGGAAGGCGTTCGTCGACACTGACGACCGCGGCCGGACGGGCGTGGCGGGCCTCTACGCCGCGGGGCGGCTGGCCGCCCAGCCGCATCAGGCGATCATCGTCGCCGGCCACGGCGCGACCGTCGGCGTGACGCTGATCGAGGATTCAGATGTCGATTTCTATCACGACTGGGTGACGCCCGAGGGCTACTTTACCGACCGTGGGCGTGAACTCCCGCCGGGCTGTGAGGAGATCGACGCCGCCGAACGCGAATCGCGGGAGGCCGAGTCAGTGGCGGCGATGCAGGAATGGTTCGCCGCGCCGCATCCTGAGGAACCGCAGCAGCATCCGAGTGTTGGGGAGGAAGAGTAGTGCGGTGTGAGAATTCTTTCTCAGGTCTGGCGAATTGTATACTACATTCTTTTGCGAGCATTGGTTTTTACATCATTCGTCATATCGCCTGTGTAAAAAGAATCATGCTGGGTTTGTGTATTGCTTGTCCGAGAATACGAGTAATCAGCCGGTTATATGCCTTCTGGGGGATCTTTTAACGATACAAGAACAGCATATCCAATTATCCCCCATCCTATAAAGATAGCAAAAAGGCTCACGTTTATTACTAATTGACCTGTGATACCTGCAAACTCCACGTTTTGTGTACCCAGTATTCCACCGATCCAGATTGAAAGAGTGGCGGATAAAATCACCGCTACTCCCCATTGTCCGTATGATACTGGCCTCTGATTAAAAAATTCGGAGACCGTCATTTCATCGGGCCTTCCTTCTACGCTAACATCTGTAGGAATTGGCCATTGTGAAATATCGTTCTTAATCCAGTAGATTCCTCCATTTTCCAATTCATCCACGTCCAGAACATCAACGCTGACTAAGCCGTTAAGCCGGCTCAATACTGTAGCTCTCGAATAATCACCATCTAAACGTGCTTCCACCTGTTTTCTTGTCAGATATGGCCTTTCGTCTTCATTTATAAATACTTCTGCGACAGTTCTTTCTTGTAGATCGTGATCTG
Organism: Halonotius sp. GCM10025705; assembly: GCF_042662885.1. Lineage (NCBI taxonomy): Archaea > Methanobacteriati > Methanobacteriota > Halobacteria > Halobacteriales > Haloferacaceae > Halonotius > Halonotius sp. GCM10025705. The sequence goes on from NZ_JBHSZD010000001.1 coordinate 1,334,045, forward strand.
GATTTAACTGTACTTTTTGTTCAATCCAGTCTGGTAGCTCACTCATAGTTAGATTAACAGCCGTTTAAACAAGCGTTACCGTGGTTAAATTTCATTTCAACGGTTGTCAACAGTTACGACAGGTGGCTGATACAAGTAATTACCGTCGCTTTAGATTAGTGATGCTCCGACAACAATCACAGCATCAATGTGGCACCGTCCAACAGATAGAACAATACAACGGAGGTAATCAAACATGGTAGACAGAGTAGGAGCTGCGGTTGCGATTCTGTTTGCAATCCTGCTGGTGATGTTCTGGAATCAATTCACCAGTTCAATTCCAACATCAATCCCCGGAATCACTAACGCTATGGCTGTTACCATGATTTCGATTTTGGGGCTTCTTGCTTATGCAAAACTCGATCCCAACCGAAAATTCTGATTTGGATTGAGTCACATTTGGTTGATATTTTTGAGGTGTTGAAAAGATGCGCAGAACCGGATTCGAACCACGGTCACTCCGCGTCGCTCCGTTCCCTGATTCGAATCCTCGTCCCGCAGACACGTCTCTCACGTTCGTTCGAGACGGTATGCGCGGGACCGGATTCGAACCGGCGGACTCCTACGAGACAGCGTCCTAAGCGCTGCGCCGTTGGCCTAGCTTGGCTACCCGCGCGCATGTCACACGGACTGTGCCGTCCGACAGATTGAGTCAACCGATCAAACAATAAAAACGCTCCTATCAAGCGACAGCGGTGGGGCCGGACACCGCCGACCGGCAGCCCTCACCCGCGGTGGGATTCGATCACCCGGCGTCGCCGCTCGCTCACCTCGACGAGATGACAGAGCGGATTGCCGGGATACACCACCGGATTCTCCAAGACCCCGACGAGCAGCCCGGTAAACGGGGCCTCGACGATACTGGTATCGGTCTTAAACGGACTGGCGATCGTGGCGATCCGATTGCCCTCCTGCACCACATCGCCGCGGTCGGCGTGCATTTCGACCATCCCGCCGGCGTCGGCCCGAATCCACGTTTTTTCTTCCGATCCTTGGATGACGGTTCGCCAGCCGGGCCAGTCGACCGCTGCGGTCGGCTTCGCGCCAAACTCCGCGAGGACGCTTTTCGTCCCCGCCAGCGCGCGGTCGATGAACTCGCGTTGAAACCGGTGGGCTTCGCCCATCTCGACGGTCACCGTCGGGACACCGGCGTCGGTCGCCTCACGGCGCAGCGTCCCCGACGGCCCCTCGCTGTCGATGATGACGTTCGACGCGAACGCGTTGGCGACGCGAGCGGTGGTGTCGTTGCCCATCTCGGCGCGAACGTGGAGCATGTTCGTCCGCCCTCGGGTTGAGGTGTGGAAGTCGATCCCGATATCGCAGGGTTCGATGAAGTTCCGAAAGATGCTGTCGGCCATGCGTTTGGCGCTCGTGCTATCGGGATCGCCGGGAAACGATCGGTTCAGGTCGCGGTCGTAGATCGGAAGATACCGCTGTTGGGCGATAAATCCCGGGACGTTCAACACCGGCAAACAGACCAGCGTGCCACAGAGATCGTTGTGATCCCACTCATCGGAGACCTCTCGAACCACCTCAACGCCGTTGAGTTCGTCGCCGTGGCCGGCCGCCGAGAGAAACACCGTCGGCCCCGACGCAACGCCGTTGATGATCATGACTGGCATGCGCACGGGATCGCCAAGGTAGGTTTCGGAGATCGTATACCGGAACCGCTGGGTTTCCCCGGTTCAACCCGTCCGCCGTTGAACGTGAACGGCTCAGCGTCCGACATTGGACGATCTGGGCGACGAACGGGTTTACATCTACCGGCGGTGAATGCACACCGACTGCCCATAGTGACTAATGTGTCGACACCGAAGAGCCAGATATGCCAGCCGACTCCCACGCCGACCTCACCGTCGGTGTCCGGCCTCCACAGTAGCAAGGAAACCAAGGCGATTCTGAATGCCATCGAGGCACTGGGCTACGATGCCGAGTGGCTCCGCCGTGAGAACATCGCTGTCTCAATCACCGACGGCGAGCTCACAGTCGAACCAGACATCGATGTCATCGCGAATCGACTGCTGTTATCGACGAGCACGCATCCGGCCGACGAGATTGGGCTCGCGCGCCTCTTCGAAAATCTGTATCCGATGTTAAACCGTCCGGCCCCGGTGACGACCGCGATGCATAAGTTCGCTACTGCGGCGGCCCTCGCCGACGCCGACATCCCGGTGCCAGATGCCCTCCTCGCACTGTCGAGTGAGCGGCTCAACACCGGCCGCGAGCGGTTCGGCGAACAGGGCGTGTACAAGACCGCTATCGGTACCCACGGCGGCGGCGCGTGGGTCGTCGATCTCGCCGAGCCAGTGAATCCCCGCGTGGGCGACCGCCAGGCGTTCCTCCAGCAGTTCATCGAGCGCGATGGCCGCCCCCGCGACACACGCGTCTACGTCGTCGACGGCGAACACATCGGCTCGATGTACCGCTACGCCCCGGACGGCGAGTGGCGGACGAACGTCTCCTTCGGCGGCAAAGTCGAAGACGCAACCGACGACCTGCCGGCGGCCGCCGTCGAGACCGCCCGGCGCGCGGCGGATGTGATCGACCTCGATTACGCCGGTGTCGACCTCATCGAAACCGACGGCGAGTGGCAGGTTCTCGAAATCAATCCGACAGCCGGCTTCCGCGGCCTGTTCAAGGCGACCGGTCGGAGTCCGGCCCCGTACATCGCCGCCCTCGCCGTCGAGCGCGGCGGCGGCAGCGTCGATCCCGACCGCGTTGCAGAACTCGCCGAGACGCTTGACGACTCAAAACCGGCCTGCATGCCGAGACAACCATCCCTGGAGCCGAACGAGCCCGCTGTCATCGGCTACATCGAGGAGGTCGTCGTCAGCGGAACCCGCGGCTCGCGGCTGGTGATGGCGAAATCCGACACCGGCGCGACCCGGACGAGCATCGACTCCCACCTCGCAACAGACATCGGCTCCGGGCCGATCAAGGATATTATCACCGTCCGATCGGGTAGTCTCAAACAGGGCAAATCACGCCCGGTCGTCGACATCGTCGTCGGCGTCGGCGGCACCCAACACACCGTCACCGCCAGCGTCGAAGACCGGAGCCACATGGATTTCCCGCTCCTGCTCGGGCGGGATATTCTCGAACACTACCACGTCGACGTGACGCGCCGCGCCGATTCGGCCGACGATCGGCCTGAGGAGTGAGACTACTGCCACAGTCACCGTGCGGTCACAGAGGCCAATCGGCCGCAACCGGCGATCACAACGAGACGGCGTCGACCGAAACCAACACCGGTTCGGGCGCAGTTACATCCGCAGCGACGAGTGCGGCGTCGGCATCGACCGGTCGCTCCGAATCGCCAACGAGCACTGCGGTCGCCTCAGCAGCGAGCGCGGCCACGAGGCCAACGAGCGTGGCAGGGGCCGCAAGCGGCGTCCGAATCGCCAGCCGCGAATCGCCATCGAGGGCGAGGGCGTCGACAACGTCGTCGCCTGCGGCGAGCAGGTCGCGGTGGCTGTAGGGCTCGCCGTCGGCGCGCACCACCGGCGAGTCAGGATCGACGGGTGTCTCCGGGAAACCGGGGTTTTCGCTCCAGACCTCCTGCTCCCAGTGAGTCGTCGCCGGCGACTCCGGCGGACCGCCGTAGACCGCGAGCTTCGCGCCCGGCGGGAGGTCGTAGGCGGCCTCCTCGGCGACCGGCACCAGCGTCACCCGCGCCTCGCTGGTCGGCTCGAACGTCGTCACCGCGCCGAGTTGGGCCGCCCCGAGAAACGCCAGGAGTGGCTCGGGGGCCGGCGTAATATCGACGGCGACCGTCGCCGCCTCTCGAACCCCGAGAAACCGCAGGACGTTGCCGGATTTGTAGGCGTTGGTAAAGAAATCGTGATAGCTCATCGCGCGGTCGGTGGCCGGAACGACGATGGCGGGCTGCTCCCGACGGCGATCTCGCGGCAGCAGGTCACCGATGACAGACGCCTCCATACCGGGTGTTGGCCCGGCGGCGGCAAAGCCTCGTCGCTCACCAGCCGCCGGTGTCGCCAGCAGTGAGACGCCCAAGCCGCCGACAGCCGGCTCGCAGGCGACAAACCACCGACGCAATAGCGGTTCCGGTACGTTTAAGACCGAAACACAACCCTGTTGGTGTATGAGTGGACGACCCCTCGATGTGCTTGAAGCGTCACTGGAGGAGGCCGTGACCGTCAGGCTGAAAGACGGAACGGCATTCACCGGCACGCTGGCGGGCTACGACCAACATATGAACGTCGTGCTTGACCCATCGACCGGGGTCGACGACGAGCCGATCGACGAGGGCGGCGTCGACGAGATCGCCGTCGAGGAAGTCGAAGACACAACCATTATACGCGGCGACAACGTCGTTTCGATCAATCTATGACCGGTGCAGGAACCCCAACACAAGGCAAGAAGAACACCACGACACACGTCAAATGCCGCCGCTGCGGCGAGAAGTCCTACCACAGCAAAAAGAAGGTCTGCTCCTCGTGTGGCTTCGGCAAATCGGCGAAACGGCGCGACTACGAATGGCAGTCGAAGTCCGGCGACAACTAAGCGGCTGATTTTCGCGGACTGTCTCTGTTGACCACACCACACAGCCACCGGTATCTTAAATCATCCGCAGGTGACCGCCTGACACAGGCAGGGCGTTGACGGCCAGTCGTTAGTGGTTTGAACACGATTCCGCCCGAGTGAGACCGTACCGAGATGGCTACCAGAGAAAAACGCGTCAGCCCGCCGTCCAACACATATCCACGATCGTGGATATATTTGAATCTATACAACGCCGAGACAGCACAAACACGGGGCTTTTTAGCGGCTGAGCACGGTATGGCTGGTATGGAACACGGCCGGGAGTCGACCCACCATGCCACCGAGGGCCCAACCGAGAAATGCGGGGTCGTCGGGATCGCACTGGAAGATCGACCCGTCGCACGACCACTCTATTACTCGCTGTACGCACTCCAACACCGCGGCCAGGAGTCCGCCGGCATCGTCACCCACGATGGCTTCCAGCAGTACAGCCACGTCGATATGGGCCTCGTCGGCGACGCCTTCGACGAGGGTGATCTCAACTCCCTGAACGGCGCGACCGGCATCGGCCACGTCCGCTACCCGACCGAGGGCTCGATCGGTACCTGCTGTGCCCAGCCGTTTTCGGTCTCGTTCAAATCCGGCTCGCTGGGGCTCTCGCACAACGGCAACCTCGTCAACGCCGACGAGATCCGCGACGAACTCGCCAATCTCGGCCACGCATTCACCTCCGACGGCGACACCGAAGTCATCGCCCATGACATCGCCCGCAATCTCCTTGATGAAGATCTCATCCAAGCGGTCAAACACACGATGGAGCGACTGCATGGCTCCTATTCGCTGACGATCATGCACGACGAATCCGTCATCGGCGTCCGCGACCCACAGGGCAACCGCCCACTGTGTATCGGCCGCCTCGATGATGGCTACGTGCTGGCCTCCGAATCGACTGTCATCGACACCCTCGGCGGGGAGTTGATCCGAGATGTCGAACCGGGTGAACTCATCGTCCTCGACACCGATGGGACGGGCTATGACTCCTATCAACTCGTCGACCGCGACACCACGGCCCACTGCTTTTTCGAACACGTCTATTTTGCCCGGCCCGACTCAGTCATCGACGACAATCTCGTGTATGAGGTGCGGCGCAATCTCGGCCGCAAACTCTGGGAGGAAAGCGGCATCGAAAGCGATGTTGTCCTCCCGGTACCGGACTCCGGGCGGGCGTTTGCCTCCGGCTACGCCGACGCCGCCAGCGAAACGACCGCCGACGGCGAGCCCCGCGCCGAAGACGACGCCGGTGTCCGATTCGCCGAGGGCCTGATGAAAAATCGCTACGTCGGCCGAACGTTCATCATGCCGACCCAGGACGAACGCGAACGCGCCGTCCGCCTAAAGCTCAACCCGATCAAATCAACGATCGAGGGCAAAACCGTCACCATCATCGACGACTCGATTGTCCGGGGAACAACCTCAAACCAACTGGTCGATCTGCTGAAAGACGCTGGCGCGGAGGAAGTCCATATGCGCGTTGGCTCCCCGCCGATCGTCGCACCGTGCTATATGGGCATCAACATGGCGACCCGCGAGGAGTTGATCGCTGCGGACAAATCCGTCGAGGAGATCCGCGAGGAGATCAACGCCGACAGTCTGGCCTATCTATCGATCGACGCCATCGCCGAGAGTCTCGACAGTCAACAGCTCGATCTCTGTTTGGGCTGTGTGACCGGCGAATACCCCTACGACATCGAGGGCGAAACGACCGACCGGGAGGTCAATCGCCCGATCATCGGCGGCCAAGAAGCGTTCGCGGCCGACGACTGACGCCGGCTCGGTATGTTAGTACACCACGTACAGCATCGCGTAGACGACGATCCCGAGGCTAAACGAGATCAGCCAGAGGACGGCCGCGAGCTGGCCGACACTTCGGTGCCGGCTGGTGTAGATATCCTCAATCGGGCGAGTGACCGCAAGCAACAGGGTGTAGATCACCAACGGCACACAGATGATAGCCAACAAGATATGCACCGCGAGGATCGGCAGGTAGACGAACTGCTCGATCGCGACTGGGCCGCCAAAATCTGTCGTCCCCGCAAGTGTGATGCGATAGAGATAGAACACAAGAAACCCGGCAAACAACACCGTCGAGGCCAGCATATAGTTTCGATGGCTGGAGACATCCTTGCGGCGGATCGCTCGCCAGCCGGCGATGATCGTCCCGATGGCGGTGAGGCTGATAATGGCATTGAGCTCCGGGATCACCGCGATCAGCCCGTCGATCCGGGGGATGAGGCTGGTCGGGATCACGCCACCGACAGCGGCAAACACCGCCCCGAGGGCGAGGGCGGACAACACGACGGTCAGCAACGGCACATTGTCGCGGGCCTGCAGTTGCATATCTTCGTTTTGAGAGCGACAATCAAAACCGTTTGTTTGTCTGTCGCCGCCACGGACAAATCGAGCGTCGGCACCGGGGTCGATCCGGCAGCGGCGACCCCGAAAAGAAAGGGCTTTTATTCAACCCCGGTGAACAACCGAGTGCGCGAAAGCGTACAAAACACCCGCGAGCGTGGGTAGCCAAGCTAGGCCAACGGCGCAGCGTTGAGGGCGCTGTCCTGTAGAGGTCCGAGTTCAAATCTCTTCCCACGCATCGCAGGCGGTTCAGCCGCCACGATGTGGTGTTGTCTCTACGACAGCACCCACGCACATTCTACCGACAACCTTGATCGATGAGCACCGGCTCCGGGGCTCCCGGATCGACAGCACTCGACACAGCAGCCCGCGGCCCTCGCGTGAAGAGTTAAACCATCGACGGCCTAACCGGGAGACATGGCGAAATATTCGACCGGCGACAGCAGCGGCGGTGGTGACGGCGACAGCTGTGAGCTGTGTGGCACCGCCAGCAGTCAGCTCAGCAAAGCCAACGTCGAAGGCGCGGTGCTGTTGGTCTGTCCGGACTGTGCCCCCCACGACGACAACCGGAAGACGACGAGCGACGAGGGCGGGAGTTCCGGCGATAGCTCCAGCGGCTCCAGCGGTGGGGGCAGCGACGGCCCAAAAGACCGCAAGAAACGCGCCGCCCAGCGACAAGCCGAGGTCTACGACGCCGCCAAGGGCGACTCAACTCACTGGGAAAAGGAGGGCACCAACTACGAGGGCGACCGGCTCCCGTATCTCGTGTCCGACTACGGTGACCGCGTCAGCGACGCCAGAAAGGACGCCGACCGCTCGATTTCCGACCTCGCCGACGAACTCGACGTCGAGGAAGCTGATCTCGAAGCCATCGAGGACGACCGGGCGACCCGAGCCGGCGTCGGCGGCTCTGTTGTTCGGGCACTCGAAGAGAAATTCGATATCGACCTCGTCGATGAGTAGCCCTGCGTTGAGGCCGCCTGACCCACCGCACGATGATCGGCAAACTCGATCCCGACACGCTCGGCCGCGTCCTCGACCGCACAGGCGCGTCGAGTGCGGATCTGCTGACCGGCGCGGCCTACGGTGAGGACGCCGCCGCCATCGATCTCGGCGACGGCGAAACGCTGGTCGTGAGCAGCGATCCGATCTCGCTGGCGGCCGACCGCGCCGGGACGCTCGGCGTCTACGTTGCCTGCAACGATGTAGCCGCCTCGGGTGCTACCCCGGAGTTCCTGACGAACGTGATTTTTCTCCCCGAGGAGAACGACGAGACACTGGCAACACTGACCGACCAGTTAGACGCCGCAGCCGACGACCTCGGTGTCACCATCGTCGGCGGCCACACCGAGTACGTGCCCGCCTTAGACCGACCCTTGTTGAGTCTGACAGCGTTCGGCCGCACCGACCACTATATCCCGACCGGCGGTGCCCAGCCGGGCGACACACTGCTCCTCACAAAAGGCGCTGCCATCGAGGGAACCGGCATCTTAGCGACCGATTTTGCCGACGAGGCACGCGAGGCCGGTATCGAGCAGGCGACCCTCGACCGCGCGGCCGACTTCTTCGAGGAGATTTCTGTTCATCCGGAGGCCGAACGGCTGCGCTCGGCGGCGACGGCGATGCACGATCCCACGGAGGGCGGCGTTGTCACCGGGTGTGTCGAGTTGGCAGCGGCTTCCGGTGTCGATCTCGTCGTTGAGCGTGAGTCGATTCCGATTCGGCCTGAGACAGCCGCGATCTGTGAGGCGATTGGCGTCGATCCGCTGCGGATCTTCGGCTCCGGGGCGCTGTTGGCGACGGTGCCGTCCGAAGCCGTCGATACCGCGCTCGACGCGCTCGATAGAGCCGACATTGACGCGGCAGTCATCGGCGAGGTCAGAGAATCCAGCGGCGACGACAACGACGGCGCGTTGGTGCTGGACGGCGAGCGAATCACGACGGCGCCAACCGACCAACTCTATCCGCTCTGGGAGGACGATTCGTGAGCGACAAGCAGTACGCCGGCATCGTCTACGACCTTGACGGCACGCTACTGACGCTCGCTGTCAACTGGGAGGCTGTCGCCGACGATGTGATTCAGGTCTACGCCGACGCCGGCATCGACGCCGCCGGTGCGGGTCTGTGGTCGCTGCTGGAAGACGCCGACGACCACGGTATCACGGCGGATGTTGAAGCGGCGATCAGCCGCCACGAACGCGAGGAGCCCGCCGCTCCCGTCGCTGTGGACTCGCCGACGAACTCGCCGAGCAAACCGTCCCGGTCGGTATCTGCTCGCTGAACTGTGAGGCCGCCTGCCGGATCGCGCTTGAAACCCACGGGCTCGCTGCCGACGTAGCGGCGGTCATCGGTCGCGACTCGGTGGCGACACACAAACCCGATCCGGCACCGCTGTTGGCGACGCTGGAGGATCTTGGTGTCGAACCCGCAAACGCGCTGTTCGTCGGCGATTCGCCACGCGATAAGGAGACCGCCGAGCGGGCTGGCGTCGCCTTCGAATACGTCTGAGATTACTCGTCGTCAGTCGCCGTCGATTCCGCGCTGTCGGGCTGTTCGTCATCATCTGTATCCTCGCGTTTGTATTTCGCGTACAGGTAGGCCGTCACGTTCGTCGTCAGCCAGATCGGCGCACCAACCCGGATCGCAAAGTTGGCGCGGGCTCCCCATGTCGAAAGCTCGACGGTCGTCGACAGCAGCGCGACCAGCGGCGCGCCGACGAGGATCGTCACGACGAAGGTGACCTGCATCACCCAGCCGAAATCGACGCCGTCGGGGGTGGTCGTTGCGACGGGATCTGCCACACTGGGGCGTTCGACTCGGCGCGCTAAGATGTGACGGTTCCACGCGGCACCACCGTCGGACACAGCCGATTTAACGGCTGGCGATCCAAACAGGGGTATGACCACGACGCGGGAGCTCCGCCAACAAGCTGAGCCAATTACGATGCTGACGGCCTACGATGCCCACACTGCCAGCGTCATCGACGACTGCGGGATCGACATCCTGCTGGTCGGCGACAGCATGGGCACCGAGGCGTTGGGGTATGACTCGACGCTGCCGGTCACCGTCGATGATGTCGAACGCCACACCGCCGCCGTCGCCCGCGGGAGCGATGACGCGCTTGTCGTCGCTGATATGCCCTTCCTCTCAGTTGGTGTCGACGAGGCTGAAACCGTCCGCAACGCCGGTCGCATGCTGAAAGAAGCCGGTGCCGACGCGGTCAAACTCGAAAGCGGCCCCCACACTGTCGAGATGACCGAACGGCTCACCCAGCTTGGGATTCCGGTGATGGCGCACCTCGGCTTGACCCCCAACACGTCAACCAACTCGGTGGCTACACCCGACAGGGGACGACCGAGGCCGCCGCCGAGGAGATTCTCTCGCTTGCCCGCGCACACGAGGACGCCGGCGCGTTCGCACTCGTCGTCGAACACGTTCCGGCCAACGTTGCCGCCCAAGTGACCGACGCCCTCGATATCCCAACGATCGGAATCGGTGCCGGCGGCGACTGCGACGGCCAGGTGCTGGTGATCAGCGATGTGTTGGGCCTCAGCGAGAACGCCCCACCGTTTGCCGAGCAGTTTGGTGACGTGCGGGCGGCAATGGCAGACGCCATCGAGGACTACAAAGCCGCTGTCGAAGCCGGCTCGTTCCCGGCCGACGAACACAGCCATATCGAAGACGGCCTCGATGACCTCGGCTGAGCCGCCCGCTTTGGGCCCACGATTGCCGCCGAAATCCGAAGGCAGCGAGGGTGTGAACCGCAACACCATCGCTATCCCGTCGCATACTGCCGTCTTGCGGTTTTGCAGGCAAAGGTTTATATAGAAGCGCATCTATTCATGTAATAGAGTGATGAATAATACCCAGTTAGCAAACCGTGACGACCGGTTGCTCCGAGAGTACGACTACGAGGACGAGTGGGTACTCGCCGCCGACCTCCCTGTCGAAGACGACAGCGTGCAGTACGACACCGTCGGCGACACCCTGATCCTCGTGATCGACGCCGACGGGCAGGTCACCGAGACCGAACTCGACCTCCCCGGCCCCGATGCAGCAGTAACAGTGAACAACGGTGTACTCACCGTGCAGGTGCACCAATGAAACTCACAGTCAAACCGATCAAACAGAAGGACGCCGGCCGCCGACTGGCCGCGATCGACCGCGTTGCTGCCGATGAGCTCGACCTCTCCGGTGGCGACTTCATCCGTCTCGACAGCGACGATGGCACCGCCATCGCCCGCGTCTGGCCCGGCTACCCGGAAGATGACGGCACCGGTGTCGTCCGGATCGACGGCCGCCTCCGCAGTGCGGCCGGCGTCGGCATCGACGACAAAGTCGAGGTTGAAAAGGCCGATCTCCAGCCCGCCGAAACAATCACCGTCGCCCTCCCCCAGCGGCTCGGAATCCGCGGCAACATCGATTCACTGATCCGCCGCGAACTCGGCGGCCAGCCGGTCACCCAGGGCCAGAGCATCCGGCTTCCGCTTGGCTTTGGCTTCATGGGCGGGCAATCACAGGCCGTCCCGCTGAAGATCGCCTCGACGACGCCCTCCGGGACGGTCGTTATCACCGATTCGACGCAGGTGCAGATCTCCGAACAGCCCGCCGAGCAGATCGCTGACGCGCCGCCGGAGGCCGCCGAGGGATCGTCCGAGGCACCGAATGTCGCCTACGAGGACATCGGCGGCCTCGACGAGGAGCTCGAACAGGTTCGAGAGATGATCGAGCTGCCGATGCGACACCCGGAGCTGTTCAAACGCCTCGGCATCGACCCGCCGAAGGGCGTTCTGCTCCACGGGCCGCCGGGCACCGGGAAGACCCTCATCGCGAAGGCCGTCGCCAACGAGATTGACGCCTCCTTCCACACGGTCTCCGGCCCCGAGATCATGTCGAAATACTACGGCGAAAGCGAGGAGCAACTCCGTGATATCTTCGAGGAGGCCTCCGAGGAGGCCCCTGCGATCATCTTCATGGACGAACTCGACTCCATCGCCGCCAAACGCGAGGAGGCCGGCGGCGACGTTGAGCGCCGTGTGGTCGCCCAACTCCTCTCGCTGATGGATGGGCTCGAAGAGCGCGGCGAGGTTGTCGTCATCGGCGCGACCAACCGCGTCGACGCCATCGATCCCGCGCTCCGCCGCGGTGGCCGCTTCGATCGCGAGATTGAGATCGGCGTCCCAGACCGGGAGGGTCGCAAGGAGATCCTCCAAGTCCACACCCGGAACATGCCGCTGGGTGAGGACATCGACCTCGATGTCTACGCCGAGAACACACACGGCTTCGTCGGCGCGGATCTCGAATCGCTGGCCAAGGAAGCTGCGATGTCGGCGCTCCGACGGATCCGCCCGCGACTCGATCTTGAAAGCGACGAGATCGACGCCGAGGTGCTGGAATCCATCGAGGTGTTGGAATCCGACCTCAAGGCCGCGCTCAAAGGCATCGAGCCGAGCGCACTCCGTGAGGTCTTTGTCGAAGTGCCCGATGTCACCTGGGAGGACGTTGGTGGCTTAGAGGATACCAAAGAACGGCTTCGCGAGACGATCCAGTGGCCCCTTGAGTACCCTGAGGTCTTCGAGGAACTCGACATGGCCGCCGCGAAAGGCGTCATGCTCTACGGCCCACCAGGGACTGGCAAGACGCTGCTGGCGAAGGCCGTTGCCAACGAGGCCGAATCGAACTTCATCTCGATCAAAGGCCCCGAACTCCTCAACAAGTTCGTCGGCGAAAGCGAGAAAGGGATTCGAGAGGTCTTCAGCAAGGCCCGCGAGAACGCCCCGACCGTGGTGTTCTTCGATGAGATCGACTCGATCGCCAGCGAACGCGGCCAAAACTCCGGTGACTCCGGTGTCGGCGAGCGCATGGTCAGCCAGCTGCTGACCGAGCTTGACGGCCTCGAATCGCTGGAAGACGTGGTCGTCATCGCCACCTCAAACCGGCCCGACCTGATCGACTCCGCGCTGCTGCGGCCCGGCCGTCTGGATCGCCACGTCCACGTCCCGGTACCGGACGAAGACGCTCGCCGGAAGATCTTCGAGGTGCACACCGAGGCCAAACCGCTGGCCGACGATGTCGACCTCGACAAACTCGCCCGCAAAACCGATGGCTACGTCGGTGCGGATATCGAAGCCGTCAGCCGAGAGGCCTCGATGGCTGCCAGCCGGGAGTTCATCGGCAGCGTCCCCCGCGAGGAGGTTGGCGAATCCGTCAGCAACGTCCGGGTGACGATGGAGCACTTCGAGCAGGCACTCGACGAGGTTCAACCCAGCGTCACCGAGGAGACGAAACGCCACTACGAGGAGATCGAACGCAAGTTCAACCGCAGCGATGTCGACGATGCTGACGACCCGGTCGTCGGCGAAGCGTTCCAGTAAGCACCTCGCTGGGAGGTTATTTTTCGGATTTTTAGCTGTCGTTTTTCAGCGCTGTTTTGCGGCTTAGATCTGTGCCGTGAGTTCGACGCCGGTGATCTCGAAGCGCGCGCCGCCAGCGGAGCCGTCGGTCGCCTGAATCTCCCAGCTGTGGGCGTCGACGATCCGGTTGACGATCGCCAACCCGAAGCCGGTGCCCTGTTTGTTCGTTGTATACCCGGTTTCGAAGATCTGTTCTCGCTTCGCCTCGGGGATCGGCTCGCCGTCGTTTTCGACGTAAAAGCCCGCGTCGTCGTCGAGAACGCCGACGGTGATCGTGACGTCGCTCCCCCGTGTTCGATGGCGTTCCGAAACAGATTCTCAAACACTTGGCCCAACCGAATCTTGTCGGCCTCGATGCGGACGTTCGTATCCGATCGCAGGGTGGCGGCCCCTTGGTCGATGTTGCTCCAACTCGATTGGACGATGTTGTCGAGGACAACGGGCTCTAGCTCGGTCAGCTCTTGGCCCTCCTGTGCGAGCACAAGGATCTCGCTGATCAGCGTCTCCATCCGGTCGAGCGCGCTGGCGACGGTTTCGAGATGGTCGCTGTCGGCCTCCTCGCGCGCCATCGTAAGGTAGCCGTCGGCGACGCTCAGAGGGTTTCGGAGGTCGTGGGAGACGATTGAGGCGAAGCGTTCGAGCCGCTCGTTTTTTGCGCGGAGTTCGAGTTCACGCTGCTTGCGCTCGGTGATGTCGTGTGTGTAGCCAGCAACCCGCACGACGGTGTCGTCCTCGAAGATCGGCACAGCGTGGGATTCGACCCATTTCGTGTCGTCGCCAATCTGGATCCGGTACTCGACTTCCTGTGTGTGGCCCTCTCCGGATCGCTGCATCGCCTGTTTGAGGTCGTCGACATCGTCGGGATGGACTGCTTGGAGGAACGAGGTGGGTTCTGCACGCAGCGTCGCCACCGACTGCCCGAACATCTCCTCGTAACGGGAGTTGATGTACTGCAGTTCAGTCCAGTCGGCGGAAAAGATGAACAGCACGTCGTGGGTGTTCTCGGTGAGTTCGTGGAGTTGCTGTTTGGTGCGTTCGGCGGCGCTTTCGGCGCGCCGCTGGTCAACGGTGTTGGCGACCTTCTCAGCCAACAGCGTGTACTGTTCTTTGACCCGCCGTTTGATGATGTAATCGGAGACACCGGCGGAGATGGCTTCGCTGGCGACGGATTCGCTGCCGGTATCGGTAAAAAGGATAAATGGGAGATCGGGATCGACCGCGCGAACCTCCTCAAGGACATCCAATCCCGTCATCTCCGGCATCATGTAGTCGCTGATGACGCAGTCGACGGTGCGGTCAGCGACGATGGTCGCAACCTCGTCGGGGTCGGTCGTCCACTCGACGGTAAACCGGTCGCGTTCAGCCCTGAGATTGTCGGTCACCAGCCGAGCGAAATCGGGTTCGTCGTCGACATGAAGAATGTGGATTTCCTCTGTGGGGGTGCTCGATGAAAGATCGGTCATACTGGGTTCGCTTGCTCACTGTGGAATTGCAGTGTTGCAACTGAGTTGAACGACAGGACACATATCTCTGGGGATAGGGTCTGGTGAAAACACGGGGAACGGGCGTCAGTCACTTGACAGCTACGCCGGTAGTCGGCCAGCGCGTTCGAGCCCACCGAGCACAATGACCGTCGCCACAAGCACGAGTGCCGCGGCGGTGAAGACCGTCCCGTAGGCGAACCCACGTTCGATCAACTCACCGACAACCGAAGAGCCGCCCGATTGGGATAGCATCCAAACGGAACTGAAAACGGCATAGGCACTCCCACGGGCCGAATCCGGCAGCGCGGTCAGAATGTAGGCGTCAGTCGCCGGAAACAGCGCGTGGATCACAAAGCCGATCAGCGCGGAGCTGATCGCTAAGGCGACGAGCCCATCGAAGGCAACGACCAACAGCAGGCAGCCGGCAAAGGAGGCGACGATGCCGAGCAACAGCGGTACCGAGGGAAGGTCGTCGGCCAACTCGCCGGCGATGAAGAAGGCGGGGACGCCCGCGGCAAACACGATCGTCAGCATCGTCGAGGCCTCATTCGGCGAGAGCCCCCGGGACTGCATGTACAGCTCATAGAAGTTGAACACGCCCTGCCAAACGAAGACGGCGACGCCGGCCAAACCGAGGGCAGCGAGGATGATCCGCCACTCCGAGCGCGCGCCAGCCAGCAGCGATCGGTCGTCTTCGCCCGCCGCGGGCATCGCTGTCTGCCGGGCAACGATCACCGTAACGATGGTCACGACGGCGGTACCAACAGCAATAGCCCACAGTGCGAACCGCCAGTCGACCCACAGCGAAACGGCGACCAACGGGGCGGCCGCAACAGCAGCAATCTGGGTAGCAGCGCCGTGAATCCCCATCACGCGGCCAACGCGATCCGGGAACAACTCGCTCAACAGCGGGTTCGCCGACACGAAGTAGACGCCGGAGGCGGTGCCCATGAAAAACGCCCCAACCATCAGTTGGCGGACGGTCACCGCCGCGCCGGCCGCAGCGGCCGACAGCGAAAGGATCGTCCCCGAGATGATGACCAGGTAGTGCCGTGGGACTTTGGTGAGCAGCCAGCCCGCCGGCAGCCGGAGCGACGCGCTGCCGACCCACGCAAGTGTCACGATGAGACCGGCGGTCGCCTCGCCGATCCCGAACTCGGCGATAAACACGTCCAACAGCGGCGCAAAGACGATTCTGGCGAGATTGAGAAAGAAGACGAGCCCACACAGCGAGCCGAAGAGGCGTCGGCGACTCACACCGATGGTTTGCTCGTGAGGGTTTCAAGCGTTCCGGATGCAGGATGCGTCACTACGACGACGTGTCTTCTCTCGGCTCCCAAGACATCTCACATCAGTCCGCAGTCGGGGTTCGAGGTAGGTCTCGACCGCAGCAACAACGCGCTGAACGAACGAGTCAGTGAGGCGGCCCTGTCGGCGGACGAGTGCGGCGTGTTTCGGCGAGGCAACCGTCCACGGCGAGGCGTAGCTTTGGCGTGGCATTCCACCCTCGATCCAGTCGGCGTCGTCGATCGGAATCCCCGCATCGTGTGCTGTCGTGGTCAATGTGACTGTCATGTACTCCTCGTCGCTGAACGGGTGGCGGTCGTTGTTCAGGATGAGCCATGGTCGAGGGTTTTCGACTGACTTGAACGGGTCTGGGCCCCAGACGCCATCGCCACGCTGGTAGCTCATTCAGGCTCCTCCTCAACGGCGTGCTACCCATTCGTCCATCTCCTCGGCTCCAAAGCGGTCGTTGGCGGTTCGAGTACTCTCGGTGAAACTGGTGTAGGCCGCCACGTCGTCGGCCTCACCCAGTGCCCAGTAGGTGCCTCGATGCCGAACGAGCCCGCGGTCTTCGAGCCGCGAGAGCACGACGCTGATACTCCCGGCTTTGACGCCAGTCGCCTCGCGGATTTCACTCTGTGTGAACGCTTTGTCGGGAGAGGAAGCGAGGAATTCCATAACGCGGTCGGCGTTGGTCTCGCCGTCGTGTTGGAGCCGGTCGTCGGGTGCTGATTCGAACGTCTCGATGTCGATTGGCATATGTATTTCTTTGTCGATTTGTGTATTAGCTGTATTGGATGGATAGTAGCTATTCGCGGATCGTTGCGACCCGGCGTTCGATCCACGCCGTTTTTGAGCAGTCGCCCGAATGCACACCCAATGGACGACGAACTCCGCGAGCGCGTGCAGGCGGAAGCCGAGAAGCACGCCCTGTTCAACGCGCTCAAACACGACAGCGATCCCGACGTGGGCGCGATCATGGGCCCCCTGATGGGCGACAACCCCGAGTTCCGCCCGCACGGCGACGAGATTCCGGGCGTCGTCGGGCAGGTCGTCGGCAAAGTTGGGAATCTCGACCGCGAGGCCCGTCGCGAGCGACTTGCCGAACTCGATGCCGACCTCGTCGCCGAACTCGACGCCGAGGACGAAGGCGACGACCACACGCTGCCCGACCTCCCGAACGTTGACGACTACGAGACCGTTCGCTTGCGCGCCGCGCCGAACCCCAACGGCCCGTGGCATCTCGGCCACGCCCGCATGCCCGCGGTCATCGGTACCTACTGCGACCGCTACGACGGCGAGTTCGTCGTCCGCTTCGACGACACCGATCCCGAGACGAAGCGACCGGATCGCTCGGCCTATGACGCGATTCTCGACGATATTTCTTATCTCGGGTTTGAGCCCGACGAGGTGCTGCGGGCCTCCGACCGCGTCGAGACCTACTACGAGTACGCCCGCGAACTGATCGAGATGGGCGGGGCCTACACCTGCGATCTGCCGGCCGAGGAATTTTCGGAGCTCAAACGCGAGGGGACGCCCTCGCCGAACCGCGACAAGGATCCCGAAACCGTCCGTGAGGAGTTCGAAGCCATGGTTGACGGCGAGTACAGCGCGGGCGAGATGGTGCTGCGGGTCAAAACCGACATCGAACACAAGAACCCCGCGCTGCGCGACTGGGTCGCCTTCCGCATGATCGACACGCCGCATCCACGCGAGGAAGCCGCCGACTACCGCTGCTGGCCGATGCTCGATTTCCAGTCTGGCATCGACGACCACCTGACCGGCATCACCCACATCATTCGCGGCATCGACCTGCAGGACTCCGCCAAGCGACAGCAGTTCGTCTACGACTACTTCGACTGGGAGTATCCCGAAGTCCTCCACTGGGGGCACGTCCAGATCGACGCCTACGATATCGACATTTCGACCTCAACAATCAAACAGCTCATCGACGCCGGCGACCTCGACGGCTGGGACGATCCACGCGCACCTACCCTCCAATCGATCCGCCGTCGCGGGATTCGCGGCGAGGCGGTCGTCGAGTCGATGATCGGCCTCGGGATGTCGACCTCGGATGTCGATCTCGCCATGTCGTCGATCTACGCCAACAACCGTGATCTCGTTGACGACGATGCCAACCGCTATTTCCTCGTCCGCGACGGCGAGCGCGTCCCTGTCGTCGGCGACGAGAAACCCGCTGCCGGCAGCCCACCGCTGCATCCGAACCACGAGGATCGCGGTCGACGAGAGATCCCGGTCGACGACGCGGTACTCGTCGAGCCGGACGACCTGCCGAAAAACGGCGAGCGAATCTGGCTGAAAGGCTACGGCTGCGTGCGGTACGACGACGGCGCGTTCGTCGCCACCGGTGACGACATCGATGCAGTACGTGAGGAGGGCGTCGACGTGATCCACTGGGTGCCGGCCGACGGCACCGTGTCGGTGACGATGCGAACACCCGATGGCGATGTGACGGGCGATGCCGAACCAGGCTTTGCTGAGACCGACGTTGCTGAGATCATCCAGTTCGAGCGGATCGGTTTCGTTCGGGTCGACGACCACGCTGTCGACGACTCAGTTGTCTACTACGCCCACGACTGAGTCGGCGGTTAGAGGGTCAGCGTGTAGAGCTGTTTTCTGGCATCGCGGAAGGAGACACGGGACTCGACGGCCCCAACATCCTCAAGCCGGCTGACGGCCTGTCGCACCGTTCGAGTCGACAACAGCGTTGCGTCGGCCAGTTGGGTTTGAGTGAGTTGCTCGTGACGATCTAATTCCTTGGCGACGAGCTTCGCGCTCGGCGGCAGCTCGCGGACGGGCTCCCAGCGATCAGACGATTCCTGTGTACTCGCAGCGACAGTTGCACTCATCGTAGTTGCCGATAACGGATTCTCTATAATAATACTTTCTACTTTAAATATAACTTTCGGACATATTTTGTGGTAGGCCGCATAGCCGTAATGGATTTGCTCGTCGCTCCGCAAGGGTTGGTATGGTACTCAAAGAGTCCGACTCGGAACTCGCCCGCGGCGACACCGCCCCCGATTTTGAGCTTCGTGGCACCGACGGCGACGACTACAGCCCCGACAAGTTCGCCGACAACGACGCCCTGCTGGTCGTCTTTACCTGCAATCACTGTCCGTACGCCCAAGCCAAGTTCGACCACCTCAACGAACTCAGCGACGAATTCGACGATGCTGCAATCGTCGGCATCAACCCCAACGCGAACGCGGAGTATCCGGACGACTCCTACGAGAACATGGTCGAACTCGTCGCCGACGGCACCATCGACTACGACGCCTACCTCTACGACGAAACCCAGAACGTCGCCCGCGAGTACGGCGCGGTCTGTACGCCCGATCCGTTCCTCTTCCGGCGCGACGGCGACGACTGGCAACTCGCCTACCACGGCCGCCTTGACGACGCGCTCGATCCCGACTCGGAGCCGACGGAATTCTACGTCGAGGAGGCGATCGAATCGATCCTCGCTGGCGAAGAGGTCGACCACCCGGATCGACCCTCCCGCGGCTGTTCGATCAAGTGGCGCGAGGAATAGTCGATCGGAACAGCGAACGACGACTCACCACCAATCAGTCCGCGCTGGCTGGCGTGCTGTCAGCGTCACCGTCGGCCAGTAAGGGATACTCGATGTGCATTTCGATAGCATCGAACGGGACTGACGGCCGTATTGCTCCACCGGAACCTCCTTCATCGAGATCGAGAATTCCCAGCACTTCTAACTGCTTGAGATCGGCATGGACATCGGAAACATCACGATCGACGAGCCGTGCTGCCTCGCGCATACTCTCGGGAGATTCCGACGCTATCGCTTGGATCAGTTCGAGTCGGAGCGGCGTGAGGCTATCGACGAGATCGCTGTAGCTGCCGAACTGGAGGACGGCCCGCTCGTCATCCGCGCTGAGTTCGCCAGCGTCGGCCTGCTGGATGAACTGGAGCGTATCGCCTCGAATCTGTTCGCGGTCGCCGACTGTGATGTGTAGCGAGGTCATGGTGAGGGTGATGGTTAGTAGGGTCGTGGCGGCGTGCCGTCGGTTGGCTCCCAGTACTCGTCCGCACTGGCCCAGAACTCTACGATGAGCGCTTCCATTCCAGGGAACTCGACGCTTGTCTCGTCGGTGCCGGTGTGGCGTTCGTGCCCTTTCGTGTCTTCGTGGGCGTTGTCATAGCGGATGAGTGTCAGGTCGCCCAGCGTTCCTGGGTGGAGCGTGTACTTCCAGCCGGACGGGTAGGTGTCGGTGTCGCTCGTGCGCCGGATCACGACGTTCTCGACGAGCCCGGCCTCAACGTGGGTGTATCGATACGTGAGATCATCACCCATCCGTAGTTGTTGGGACGGAGCCCAACAGTAAAACTGTGTTGGGCAGATCACCAACAGCTGCAACGCGACGCTATCGAGCGAGCAAACAGTCCGAGCCGTGCTTACTCATCAGCGTCGCCGCCAGCCAGCTCGATTGCTTCGCGAGCGTTGGCTACCGCTTTCTCGTGTTTGGCCGGGTAGGCCTCGACTTTCGCCCGCAGCGTGATCCCCTCGCCCAACCGAACGAGGCCGTTGAACGCGGCCTGTTTGTCGATTCGGAGGAAGAACGAACAGTTGTCGTCGACGCGTTCGTCGAGCTCCTCCAGCACGCGGTCGATGGAATCGAGGGCGGCCAGTCGGTCGAGAACAACCCGCATCCCGTCGGCGGTTTCGACCCGTGCCGAGAGGACGACGATCCGGTCGCCGTGGTGGCCCGTGTTCTCGACGCGGTCGATCTCGAACTCCTCGGGCAGAAAGTGCCGCAGGGCCTCCTCGACCCGCTTTTCGTCCTCAGTCGCATAACAGAACGTTCGCAGATCGATATAGTGAAACGGGACTCGGGGCATGGTGACTCTTCGAGAGCGGCCGGAAAAAGGACTCTCATCCGGCTCGACAGCAGCAGCGACGACACAGCCGAAAGGGGATGGATATAGGCCCCCAGCCAAGAGACATCATATATGAGCGATCAGTCCACCGATTCGGGGTGGTTCGCCGACCAGGCGACCGCCGCCGACCTCCAAGCGGCGATCAGAACCGGCGCGGCCGACGCGCCCGCCGACTGGCCGACCGCCGCCGTCGACGCCGGGTTCGCCGACGACACCGACGACTACTACGTCACACTGCGGGACGCCACCATCGAGGCAGCCCGCGAGGCCGTCGCCGAGCGCCAGCAAGCCGACGACCAGCAACTCCTCCACGCCGTTCGCGCGATGGACGACGCCACCCGGACGGCCAACGAACTCGCCGAGCGATGCCACGAGTGGGCGGCCACACAGTTCGACGATGTCGACAGCGGTATCGACGGGGCCCGCGATGTCGCCAGCCGCGAGCCGACCGATCCGGTCGAGGAACGCGTCGTCTCGCTGGCCGAGCGAATTGACGATCTCGCAACCGAGGCCGAGGAACTCCGCGACTTCATCGAGCGACTCGCCCCTGATGTCGCCCCCAACCTCGCGGAGATGGCCGGCCCCGTGTTGGCAGCGCGGCTCATCTCACTGGCCGGCGGCCTCGACTCGCTGGCAAAGAAACCCAGCGGCACCGTGCAAGTCCTCGGCGCGGAGGACGCACTGTTCGCCCACCTTGCCGGCCGTGGCCCTTCGCCGAAACATGGGATCATCTACACCCACCCCGCGGTCAACGGCACCCGCCCCGAGGATCGCGGCTCGGCCGCTCGCGCACTTGCCGGCAAGCTCACCATCGCGGCTCGAATCGACCACTACAGCGGCGACTTCCGGCCGGAAATACACGACGAACTCGACGACCGGATGACGACGATCCGCGCGCGAGCAGGCGATGGCGACGGCGGCGGCAGCGATACCGATGGCGACGAGGAGGGCGACCAATGACCGACCTCCCCGACGGCATTCAGCGACGTGAGTTCGACGGCCGAACTCGGCTGGCGACGCGCGGCGAACCAGTGTACGGCGAGCCGACTGACGGCGAGTGGCGGTGTTGGGATGCCGGCCGCTCGAAACTCGGCGCGATGCTCGAAAGCGGGATGGAAGTCGATCTCACCGGCGGTGAGGGGGTGCTGTATCTCGGCGCGGCCAGCGGGACGACCGTCAGCCACGTCGCCGACTTCGCGGGGCCGACATACGCCGTCGAGTTCGCGCCGCGACCGATGGGCGACCTCCTTGACGTGGCTGAGGCCCGCAACAATCTCTTTCCGCTGCTCAAAGACGCCCGCAAGCCAGGAACCTACAGCCACGTCGTCGAGAGCGATCTCGACTTGCTCGTCCAGGATGTCGCCACCCGCGGGCAGGCGAGCGTCGCCGTCGACAACGCTCGGTTTCTCGCCGACGACGGACAGCTCCTGTTGGCGATCAAGGCCCGCAGCGAGGACGTGACCGCCGACCCAGAGAGCGTCTTTGATTCGGTTTGCGAGGAGTTGACCGAGGCCTACGAGATTATCGACCGCCAGCGGCTCGAACCCTCTCACGACGACCATCTCGGCGTCGTCGCACGCAAGCGATAGCCGACAATCGGAGTGATTCGAGAGTGTTATCCCTGAGTAATCAGTACGCCAGGTATGGACAGACGGACGTTCCTGCAGGCGGTTGGGAGCACAAGTGCAGTGGCAGTTGCCGGCTGTACCGGCCAGAGCGAAAGCGACACCCCTGAGACGGTCGGCGAGTGGGCTGGCGATGGCACCATCGAGTTCGGCCTGCCGCCGTTCCAAGACGCCGAACAACTCAACGAACAGTACGCACCGGTCTTCGAGTGGCTCGCTGACGGCTTCGACGGCGTCGACACCGTCGAGGGCGTCCAGACGACGAGCTACAGCGCGACCGTCGAGAGCGTCGTCAACGGCCACACCGAGATGGCGAATCTCTCGCCGATTATCTCGGTTTTGGCCCGCGAGGACGGCGTCAACCCGCTTGTGATCAACTGGTCACACGGCGCGGATAGCTACCATTCCTACATCGCAACCCACGCGGATTCGGATATCGACGCCCTCGAAGACATCGAAGGCTCGACGATTGCGATGGTCGACCCACTATCGAGCAGCGGCGGGCTCTTCCCCCGGTATATGCTCGCACAGGCCGGTCTCGACGCCGGCACCGTGAACTCGGCACCGGAAGATTTCGACATCCAGTGGGCCGGTGGCCACGACGCCTCGCTGGCAGCACTCCAGAACGGCCACGTCGACGCGGCGGCCTACGGTGATTTCCAGCATCCGGGAGACGACGACAGCATCGTCAAAGTCGCCGAAAGCGACCCCATCCCGTTCGATCCGCTCGTCGCCAAACCCGACACCCCGGATGCGATCCAGCAGGCACTGATCGAACGACTGCTCAACACGCCCGAATCAGCACTCGAAGACCACCGGATCGACCGATTCGGTGAGATCGAGGAGGGCACCTACGACCCTGTTCGCGGCGTCGCCGAGGAGATGGGCGTCGAGATCGATACGCTCGACCCCGAGAGTGAGTCCGAAGACGACAGCGCAACGAACAGCACCAGCGAAACCAACGAGTCGACCACAAACGCGTCGACCAGCACCAACGAATCAACCACAACCAACGAGAGCGACACGTAACCGCGCTCCACAGGATCGGCGATCAACTACCACACCATGCTCGAAATCGAGGGCCTCACCCGACATTACGGAGCCGAAACCGCAGTGGACGGGCTCTCGACGCGGCTTACACGGGGGAACTCACTGTGCTCATCGGCCGCTCTGGCGCAGGCAAGACGACCCTACTGCGGTGTCTCGATGGGTTGGAGCAACCCGACGAGGGCAGAATCACCGTTGACGACGCGCCGCTTGCGGCGACCGACGCCGCCCTGGTCTTTCAGTCGGGCGCACTCGTCGACGGCAAATCAGCGGTCGGAAACGTCCTCGACGGCGCGCTCGGCCGCGAGCCAGCGTGGCGCGAACTGATCGGCTGGCACTCGCCGGACGAGAAACGCGCCGCCATCGAACGGCTTCACGACGTGGGACTGGCGGGGTATGCCGACCGACCGGTCGAGGCGCTTTCCGGCGGCCAACAGCAGCGGGTCGGGATTGCCCGCGCGCTCCAACAACAGCCCGACGTACTCCTGGCCGACGAGCCCGTCGCGTCGCTCGATCCCGAAACCGGGCGGTCGGTGCTGGCGGTGTTGGCCCGTGCCGTCCGCGAGCACGACCTGATTGGACTGGTGAGCCTCCACCAGCCGGGATTGGCGAGTGCCGTCGCCGATCACTATCTCGGGATGGCAGATGGGCGGTTGGTGCTTGATCGGCCGGCTGCGCAGGTCGACAGCGACGATATCGAGGAGGTGTACGCCGATGAGTGATCAGGCCGAGAGCGACAACGGGAGTGGAAACTCAGCACTGAGCGTTGCCGACGAGTTCGATCGACACCAGCAGCGGTGGCGACGAAAGTTCGGTACGCGAATCGGCGTCACCGTCGGGGTCGCCGTCGCCGTCATCGCCGTCGCCCGGTGGCTTGGCTTTGATCTCGGCTATCTCTACGCCCACCGAATGAATCTATGGTCGGTGCTGATCGAGGAAATGCTCGCACCGCGGGCACTGTGGGCGCAACTGCAGGGCGATGCAGGGATGTTGGTGCCGGCCGCGGCCGAAACGATCGCTATCGCCGCCGTCGGCACCGCACTCGGCCTCCCGGTCGCGCTCGTTTTCGGAACGCTTGCGGCAAACACCGTGACGCCGCGGCGGATCCACACGCCGGTTCGCTTGCTGCTCGGGGGCATCCGCGCCGTCCCGAGTATGGTCTACGCGCTGTTGTTCGTCATCCTCGCTGGGCTCGGCCCAGTCGCTGGCGCGTTGGCGATCGCCGTCGGAACGATCGGCGATCTGGGACGGCTGTTCGCCGACGAGATGGAAGAGATCGACGAGCGACCCGTTGAGGCCGTCCAGTCGACCGGCGCGGGCGCGGTGGCGACGACAGCCGCCGCTCGACTCCCGCAGGTGACGACCGCCTACATCGCCTGGACGCTCTTCTATCTGGAAATTAACGCTCGGAAGAGTTCGGTGCTCGGCATCGTCGGCGCGGGCGGGCTCGGGTTCCCGCTGATCATGGCGTTCCGGGCGCGCAACTACACCCGCGTGATGGCCGTCATCGTCGCTATTCTCGTGCTGATCGTAGGCGTCGAAACCGCGGCCAATCGGCTGCGGGGACGGCTCGGCTCCGAGCGGCGGGTCGACCAGTAAGGAGACCAACAATCGGCAGCGGGTCGCCGGCTTCAGGAGGTATTTAGGAGTCGGTTGCATACGGCAGGCTGATGGAGACAGGCTCGGCGGACGTATTCAGCCAGTCGGGGACGATCGGTATTGAGGAGGAGTTTTTCATTGTCAACGAGGCCGGTCGCCCGGTGTCGGGCATCCAAGAGCTGATCTACGATTCTGAGCCGCCAGCAGCGCTTCAGGGCCGACTCGACCACGAGCTGTTTCAGTTCACGATCGAGACCCAAACGCCGATTATCGAATCACCGAGTGAGGCGGAGGCGGCGTTGACGACGATCCGTGAGGCGCTGACGGAGCACGCCGAGACCCACGGCTTTCGGATCGCCGCCGCCGGGTTGCATCCGGCCGCGAAATGGCGCGAGCAGGAACACGCGACTAAACCCAGGTATCAGGCCCAACTGGAGCGGATTCAGTACCCCCAACATCGCAATACGACTTCCGGCCTCCATATTCATATCGGGGTTGACGATGCCGACACGGCCGTGTGGATCGCAAACGAGCTCCGCTGGTATCTCCCGCCGCTGCTCGCGCTGTCGGCGAACTCACCGTACTGGAACGGGTTTGACACCGGGCTGGCGTCAGCACGGGCGAAGATCTTCGAGAATCTCCCAAACACCGGGATTCCGGGCTATTTCGAGGATTTCGAGGCGTACGACCAGTACGAGCGGCGGATGGTCGAGCAGGGATCGATCAACGACCGCGGGGAACTCTGGTTCGATGTCCGCCCGCACACCGGCCACGGCACCGTCGAGATCCGCACCCCCGACGCTCAGTCAGATCCCGATGTCGTCCTCGCGTTCGTCGAATACATCCACGCGCTCGTCGAGGATCTCACGGCACGATACGAGGACAACGAGACCACCCCGACGTTGCGCCGAGAACTCCTCGATGAAAACAAATGGCGAGCGATCCGCCACGGCCACGAGGCGAGTTTCATCACCCGTGACGGTGCGGATACCATCGGTCTCGCCGATGTGGTCGAACAGGAATGCGATCGGCTCGGTGTCGACGGGCTTCGAGCCGTCTTCGACCGCGAAAGCGGCAGCCAGCGGCAGCGACGACTGATGGAGACGGAAGGCATGGACGCGCTGTGTGCCGATCTCCGTCTGTAAGATTTTGTCGTTTTGACGACGACACGAACCCTTTTGTTGGCTCAGTCCCAACACAATAGTAGCTATGAGTGACGAGACTGCTATCGGCGACGACACCAACGACGACGCGGAGACAACCGAAACCGCCGGCGACGACACAGCAGAGCCAGCAGCCGGCGAGGAGGGGCCGCGAGCCGAACTCCGAAAAACGAAGGAACGGCTCGAAGCCGAGGCCGACCGGGCGGTCTCGGAGTTCGACGAGGGGATCGTTGATCTGTTGGCGTGGCTGTTAGATACCGAGACTCGCGCGCGGATCTATGTCTATCTCCGCCAACACCCCCACAGCACGAGCGACGAGATCGCCGAGGGGACGGGCCTGTACCCGAGTACCGTTCGAGAGGCACTGGCCGATCTCCACGATGAGGACGCCCTCAAACGCCAAAAACGCGACAGCAACGGCGCGGGCAACAACCCCTACGAGTACGAGGCGATCGCCCCAAGCAGCCTCGTTCGCGGCGTCGTCGGCGAGGTACAACAGGAGCTCAATACGGTGTTCACGCTGGAATCCGACGACTCGGACGCCAAAACCGACGACGGCCCGGTGACAATCACGATCGACAGCCCAGACAACGCTGAAAGCGATGCTGCCACCGACGACGATGACGCCGCAGTCGACGCCGACACTGACAGCAGCGACGACGGTGGCGACGCCGAGAGAGAGGACGTTTAAGTCGATCCGCCCGCAGGCGAAGGTATGAACGTGGCATTGGGCGGGACGTTTGATCCCGTCCATGACGGCCATCACGCGTTGTTCGAGCGGGCGTTCTCGCTGGGGGATGTGACCGTCGGGCTGACCGCGGATTCGCTTGCGCCGAAGACCAGAGCCGTCGATCGACCGATCCGCGACTACGAGACGCGAAAGGCCGCACTTGCCGACGAACTCGAACCGCTGGCAGCCGCCCACGACCGCGAGTTCGAGATCCGCACCCTCCATGAGCCGACCGGGATCGCCACTGAACCACGGTTCGATGCCCTCGTTGTTTCACCGGAAACCGTCGACGGAGCCGAGCGCATCAACGAACTGCGCGTTGAGGATGGGCTTGACCCGCTCCAGATTGAGGTTGTCGACCACGTCATGGCCGAAGACGGTGACCGGATTTCCTCGACGCGGATCTTGAACGGCGAGATCGATCGCCACGGCAATCTGACGCCGACAGCGAGCGGTCGACAGTCCGAGTAAAACCCTCGCTACCACGTCGGAGCCTGAAACCCAGCGGACTCCAGCAGCGATTTCCACCGTGAATGGACGCTGAGCCGGGAGACATCCATCGCGTCGGCGACAGCCTGCTGAGAGCGTTCCTCACCGGCGATGAGCGCGCCGGCGTACAGGCTGGCGGCGGCGACCGCCGGCTTCGATCGGTCGTCGTCGGGCACATGCGATAAAAAGAGGTCACCGGCGGTGGTGCGGCCCGCTTGCCCGATATCGAGCTCGTCGGCCGCCGACTCGATGCGGTCGAGCCACGGCTGGTTTTCGACCTGTTCGCGCGCACTGTACATACACGCTGGTTGGGAGGCTACACAACAAAGCTTTGCCCCCTGGTGGGCAACCGCCGGTATGGCGACCCAGCCGCATCTCTTGGTCGAACCGGGCGACTGCCACGACATCGCACTCATCCCCGGCGATCCGGGCCGCGTCGATCGCATCGCCGAGCAGTGTACAAACGTCGAGTCGGTTGCGGAAAACCGCGAGTACACGCTCGTCAACGCCGAGTATAAGGGCACACCACTGACGATCTGCTCGACAGGGATCGGCTGTCCCTCCGCCGCCATCGCCATCGAGGAGCTTAACGCGGTCGGCGTCGAAACCGTCATCCGCTGTGGGACGACCGGCGCACTCCAGTCCGGCATCGAGATCGGTGATATGGTCGTTGCCACCGCGGCTGCCAAGGAGGAAGGGACGACGAAACGCTACGAGTCGGCCATGTATCCCGCCGCACCGGACTATGATGTCCTTAGCGCGCTCGTTGACACCGCCGAAGCAAACGACGAGGACGTCCACGTTGGGCCGATCGTCTCCGACGATGCTTTCTACGCCGAAAACGAGGAATATGTCGACGATTGGGAAGCGGCGAATCTGCTGGCAATCGAGATGGAGGCCGCCGCCGTCTTCTCGCTGGCCCGCCGGAAGGGGATGCGGGCTGGGGCGATCTGTACGGTCGACGGCAACCTCGTCGAAGGCACCCAGAAAGGAGCCGATGGCGACGAGGAGCTCCCACCGAAAGCGCGAAACAACGTTGAACGCGCGATCACGATCACGCTGGAGGCCGCTGCGAGTCTGTGAGCGTTGGGACTCGATCACAGATGTGACCAGCTGTCAAAAAAGCCACACCAACCGGAGTGCTTAGGCTATCGCGTGGCGTTACGGGCGGTATGACACCTACCCGGCGGCAGTTCGGTGCGACGACAGTGGGGGTAACCGTTGGGATGGCCGGCTGTCTCACCGGCGAGCCGGGAACCGGCTTCGGCGGCGATGACGGAACCGACGACTCCGACACCGATGACGACAGCGACAATGAACTCTCGGCGACGACCCAGCAGTTGGTCGATAATCTCGATGAGCGCGGCCTGACCGTCCAGTCGACGACAACGACCGATGAGGCGATCCAACTAACGGTACAGACGACCGGCGACACCGACAGCGACATCCAAATTGCCGCCAGTGCGTTTGCGACATTACTCAACAGCGAGCCAGCTGTCGACCGCGACCTGCGGGTGCGAGTCGAGGATCGCGGCCTCGACCAAGGCCGGTTCCGGATCGAGGCCGCGTGGGCCCGGCAGTTCCTCAGCGACGACCTCAGTGACAACGAATATCTCGCGGTGATTGCTGACACATGGCGTGAATAGGCTATTTTTGTGGATCGCATGACTGCGTCGACTTCAGGCACTGCCTACACCCGGTTCAGGCGGTGCCAGTCGATGTTCAGGCACGGCCAGCCGGCCAATCAGGCAGCGTAATACAAAGCCCATAGGGCGCCTACTATGAAGTACATCATGAGACTAACACGACGCAACGCACTCATCGGACTCGGCACGGTCGCGGCAGGCGCGGGCGTAATCGGCGGCACAGGCGCGTTCACATCAGTCGATGCGGATCGTGAGATCTCCATCGAATCAACGAGCGACGCGGACGCAAACGTCCAGATCGTTGTTGACAGGCTGGACAAACACGACAGCCTCACCGATACCGGCGGCGATGCCGTGTCGCTCAGCTTTGATGGACTCAATCCGAATTCGACCACGTCCTACGATGACGCGCTAACGATCACCCCCAGGGAAGCAACGGCCCCTACGATGTGACTGTCTCACTGGTAGACGGAAACGGCGACAGTATCAGCTGGGTCACCACCACAGTAAACAACGGGACTGGCGTCTCCGGCGGGACACAGGTCGATGTCGATATCGAAATCGACCTCACAGAGAACGATGCAAGTTCCTTCCCAACTGACGCTGTCCTCGCAATCTCGGTCAGCCAAAGCAACTAAGCCGGGCACCCAGTTTTTAACTGGATCACAGTGATCGGGACTTCACACAGAGACACACCACAGCGAACGCACACGGAAACTAACATACTATGCAACTCACACGACGGAACACGATCATCGGGCTGGGAACGATCGCCGCGGGCGCAGGCGTCATCGGCGGGAGCGGCGCGTTCGACTCCGTTGAAGCAAACCGCTCCTTCGAGGTCAACGTTTCCGGTGATGCCGGGGCACTCCTCGGGCTTGAAGCGACCAATGACACGATCGCCGGGATGGAAAGCGGCGGAGCCGGTGGCAACAATGTCATCTACTTCGAACTCAATGAGGAAGGCACTGAGGGTGACGCTGCGATCAACGAAGACGCAGTCACCGAGTTCTGGGATGCGTTTCGGATAACGAACAATGGTTCCAATCAAACAGTGAGCGTGAGTATCCTCCTCCCTGAAGAGATCAATGGCGTCAGATTCACGCTCGCTGAGGAACGGAATGATTCTGAACCGACAGATCTAGCTGTCGACAGTGTCAATCTGAGCCAAGGTGAGTCGGTATCAGTTGATCTTCGGATCGACACGACCGAAGATGGTGGCTACGTCGAACCGCCGACCAACGAGCCCTACCAGATCACGATCCGGGCCGTGTCTGTCCAGTAGGCTCAAGCGTACAGCCACCGTAGTATCACCCCGAACAACCACCGAAAAAACAGGAGCCACACAGTCATGCCACGTATCAACCGCCGACGGACGCTCATCGGACTTGGCACGCTGGTCTTCGGGGCCAGCGGCTTTGTCGCCAGCGGTGCGTTTACCACGGGCTCACAGGGCAACCTCGGCGATAACTGGATTCAGGTCGCCGGGACAGATCAAGCGGTGAGCTTTGAGTCACCACAACAGGTCGATGTTGGAGACGGCAACGACGGTGACGGTGCCGACGGCGGTGATGATGGCACCGACGACACCACCGATAACGACGCCACCGACGATGGGACGAACGATGGTGGGGAGCAGACCGACGACGGTACCGAAGATGGGGCTGACGAGGAGCCGCAGGACGACACAGACGGCGGTGATGGTGGCACCGACGATGGGGGCGATGGTGGAGGCGAAACCGGTACCACCCGCATACAGGTCGTCACGGATCCGGACAATCCCGGCAACGCGGTCAACGGCGACGGCTCGGCCACCTGGAACGGAACGATCGTCGCATCCAGTGCGGTTCGCGGGACGAGCGATGGCTTCTTCCGCGGTGTCACCGCCGAGAACGTCAACCGCAACGCGACCTCGACGGTCGGCCGCCTCAACAACGGCTATCCGAACGGCGAGGCTGCGTTCATTATCGCCAACGTCGGCCCAGCCGAGAGCGGCAACCCAACCGGCTCGGTCAGCGTCACAGCGACACTGTTCGCCGACGGGGCGGTACTTGAGACCGATCAGCTACGATTCCCCTACCGCGTTGTCGACAGCAGCGGAGCAACAGTCGCCCGCGGACAGAACCTGCTTTCTGCCGGTGGTGTCACCCTGGCTGACGGCCACGTGATCGAGGTCGTGATCGTCGTCGATACGACCAACGGTGACGACGACCTCGAACGACTCGACACACTCCAGTTCACCGCAACGGGGGTGGGGAGCTAATGGCACCACGACGTGGCGGCGGTGGACTCAGCCGGCGAGCAGCGTTAGCCCTGATCGGCGGCGGCGGACTACTGGGTATCAGCTCTACAGGTGCGTTTGATCAGGTGCAGGGCCAACGCCCATTCGATCTCTCTGTCAACGATGACAACGCCTTGCTCGGCATTGAGGTGTTTAGTCCGATCGAGATCAGCAGTTCGCCAGCAACGGTTGACATCCTGGAGTTGCAGAACCGATTTGCCGACTCGGAGCTGACGAACCTCTCGGTATCGACCGATAGTGACCTGCTCGCTGTTGAGTCGCTGTCTGGTGTCACGTTACAGCCAACGGAAAAGCGAACTGTCAGCGGAACGGTCTCAGCAGACGAGAGTACCACCCAGGAAGTGACGCTGACGATTACCGTCAGCACCGATACCGAACAGATTGAGACGACACGAACAGTCGATGTCGTTGCCGACCTCGCTGACGGGCTTCCGGAGGGTTGCCCAGTGTCCCTCAATATCACCGTCGATGTGGATGACTCCGCACCCGACGGTGACAGCGTCACCGGCGACATCACCAACGAGGACATCTCGGGCGATATCACCGTCAGTGGCGATATCGAGATCAAAAACAGCCGCGTCGACGGCAACGTCACCGCCGACGGTGATGTCACACTCAGCAACAACAGCGAGATCAGCGGTTCAGTCACCGCAGGTGGCAATATGACGGTCAAGAAGGCAACCGTTGGCAACGGGCTTGACGCTGGCGGCAATCTCACCGTCGAGACAAACAGTATCATCGGCAACGGAGCCAATGCTGGTGGTAATATGAGCATCAAGAAGGCGACGTTCGGCGGTGGTCTCGTCGCCGGCGGCGATATTACAATCGAGACCCAATCGACGATCGGTGGCGCGGTCGAAGCCGGGGACAACGGCGAGGTGACGATCAAGCAAACGACCGTCTGTGGCGCAGTACACGCTGGCGGTGCCGTCAAAGAGATTCTAAACTCGAATATCGGCGGTAATGTGACCGCTGGCGGCGATGTCAACCTCAAAAACAAGGCAACTGTCTTCGGGAACGTCATTACCGATCCAGAAGGCGATGTCGATGTCAGCAACAACGCGGTGGTGAAAGGGAAGGTCGATGCAAGCGGGGATGTAACTGTCAACGGAACAGTCGAAGGAGGCGTCTTCGCCGACGGCATCGTCGACGGTACCGGAACGATCAACGGGAACGATCCGCGACCATCGAGTGGTGGAACTTCCGGTAACGGCAACAACGGCAATAACGGCAACGGGAATTGAGCCACACTGCTCGTACAGTGAGTTGCTTCCTGAAACGGGTAAACGGGGCTGGGATCACCACTACTATCTTTGTCTTGGCAGTAGCTACAGACACCGTGGACTGCGGCGTCGACACTGACGACTCACCCGCTTCCCGACAGGGAGCCGCGGTGATCTAAATGCCCGACGGTGAGAAGCCTCCTGGGTCGCCACCGGACACAGGTGAGCAGCCGACGCGCGCGCTCACCATCGGCCTCTGGGAGCCCAGTACAACACCCATCAAATCCGAACTGGAGCGTGGACTCCCTGACGCCGAGTTGCGCGTCGTCGGCCGCGACGCCAATCCGCTCGAAATACACGCGGTCGACTGTCTACTGGCTGATTGTTCAGCCCCGGAAGTAGCATCAGCGACGGTCTACGAGCAGATACGCGACCTGTATCCGGCCAAACCGCTGGTCGTGATCACCACGGGCGGCGACACGGCGTTTATCGAGCGATTAGAGACTGCCGAGGACGTTGCCCACGTTCCCCGAACGGAGACCGGGATCCCGACCGCGTTGGTGTCGGCGCGGTGTAAGCGGCTGGCGGCTCGCCCGCTTTCAGCCGCTGATACCGACGCCGCCGAGGACACAGCCGACGACACGCGGCCGATGACACACCGCCTCGGCCTCTGGGTGCTGTGGGTGATCGCGGTGGCAACCTACGGGGTCGGCGACTCCGTCTCGACAATCATCGCGGTGTATCTGGTCGATGGGCTCGGTGAGGGCAATCCGCTGGTCGCCGTACTGTTGGCCGAGTTCGGGATTCGAGGGCTCTTCGGCCTGAAGATACTCGTTTTCCTGATCGCAATCACGATCAATCTGTACGGCCGAAAGCGGACAGACTGGCTTGGCTACTACGGCCCGCCGGCGTTTGTCGCACTGCTTGGGGCGATTTTGACGGCCTCAAATCTCATCGCCATCGCCACGGCCTAACTGGCGCGCTACGATCCCGTGTCGTCGACGGGTTCAGCGCGGAGCGTCCATGTGGTGTTGGTGTCGACGGCGAGATAGCCGATCCCACCGACATCTCGAACCTGTGGGTCGGTTTGGCCGACAATGCTCTGGATCAAAAGTTCGACTCGCTCACCGTTGCTGTCGATAAGCGAGAGGTTGTAATCGACATCCGCGTCAACAGAGAGGCTGAACTCGATCGGTTGCTGTGTGCCGAAATTGATCGGCCCGAGTACCGCATCAAGGCCGTCGCTGAACACAACCGGCGGTTCCATTTCGAGGGCAACCCCGCTGTCGGTGTCGTAGGCCGGCACGTCGTAGACAGTTGCCGTCCAGTCGGCACTTGCCTGTTTAACAGCCAGTCGGTACTCGCCAGGGGGCGGGTTGATCAGATTCCGCCCGGTAAACGGGCCGAGCACCTCGATCACTCGGTATTCGGTGCCATCGGTCGCTGAGACCAGCGTGACCAGAAACCGCTCGTCGGAGGCCGCATCACCGGCATCGGTGTCGATGATCGTCGGGCCATCGCGTTGTAACGCAAAGGTGTCGGTGGTCGCCTGTCCCGAGCCAGAAAGCGAAATCGGCTCGATCGAACCATCGCCGTCGGCGGTCGGATAGGGCGGATACGGCGCTGTTGGCACTCCGGGTGGGCCGAACCCCACATCATCACTCAACATGACGTAGCCACCGACCCCGCCAACACCGATGGCACCGCCGGCCGCCGCGGCCGCGAGATACTGTCTTCGTTCCATACAGGCCGCAGACACCCCCATCCCGTAAGTTCACTGCTTTGATTCTCAGATCTGAGAGCCGCCCGGAGCGACTGATCGACGGCGTCATTGCGCGAAACGCCGAAATCCGTCCACCTGCGGGCAGGGTGTCGTAACGCCTAAGAGTCAAACGACCCTGTCTCTCCACAATGAATCAGTTACGACGTTGCGATCGGAGGTGGCTCCATGGGTGTTGAGATCAAGGAGTCAGCGGTCAGCGACGACGCCCGCGCGGAGATGGAGCAGTTTGTCTACGACTATCTGGCTGCCAGCGTCGAAACCGAAGACGACGGCGGACGCATGCGGTGGTATCCATGGCACAGCGCGGAGTACCGATTTAATCACATCCTCAACGTTGCCGACCTCGCCGAAACGATCGCAGAAAAAGAGGGTGCCGATGTCGATATCGTCGTTGTCGCCGCGCTGTTTCACGATGTCGCAAAACTCGACGCCCCACAGGATCGACACGCCGAGGAAGGCGCCCACGTCGCCCGTGAGTTCCTCGAAAGCCGCGGGGAGTACCCGCCGTCGTTTATCGACGCCGTCTGTCAGTCCGTCGCCGACCACTCTTTTCAGGGGCCGCTCTCGGAGGTGTCGCTGGAATCCCGCTGTCTGATGGAAGCCGATGTGCTCGATAAGGTCGGGGCCAACGGCACCGCGCTGATGCTGTTGCGGATGGGGTATGAGTCACGCACCCACATGGATGCCGCCCGGATGGTCGACCGCGTGCTCGAACGCGGGAAAGACCATCTTGATCGCGTCGAATCCGATACCGCCGAAAGCATCGGCCACAAGCGACTCAAGCGCGTGAAGTGGTTCCGCGACTGGCTGGAAAGTGAGGTCGCCGAGATGGACGCCGACCGCCCCGAGGACAAGCCACCTGGCGTAAGCGAGGACTGACACACACCGTCGAGCAATCGTCGACCGCCACGGAGACGACGACAGCCCGACCGCAGCGCGTCACCGTTTAGCCGATCGATCGCGTTGACACCGATAATGCAACTGTCAGCGATTGCCCTTGGCGTGTTCGTGCTGTTGGTCACAACGCGGGCGGTCTTCTCGTTCCTCTCGATCCGAAACGTCCAGTATGCCGACCAGTTGGTAGGCCAGCACCGCGACTGGCTGGAATCGACCCTCGGCATCGACGACAGCGACGAACTCCGGAGCTACCACCGACTCACCACAGCGATCGGCGAACTGGAGTCTTGGATCGGCCTCGCCGCGGTGGTGGTCGTCATCTATGGTGGCGGCCTCTCGTGGGCTGTCGACCTGTTGGCGGCGACCGGCCTCTCGGTCGTCCTGCAGGGCGTCGCCTTCTTTGTCGGCCTGGCTGTCGCCGCCCAGCTGGCGTCGCTCCCATTTAGTCTCGTTTCGACGTTTGGGGTCGAAGAAATCTTTGGGTTCAACAACCAAACGCCGACGCTCTTCGTCCGCGATACCCTGGTGCAACTCGGCTTGTCTGTCGGGTTCGTGACGATCCTCAGCGGCGCGGTGCTGGCCGCTATCGATCGATTTCCAACGCTGTGGCCCGCGGCGGCGTGGGGCTTGTTCGTTGTCGTCTCGTTGGTGATGCAGATCCTCTATCCGCGGGTGATCGCGCCGCTGTTCAACGATTTCGAGCCGGTCGCGGACGGCGAGTTGCGCGAGTCCGTCGAAGCTGTCTTCGAACGTGCCGGCTTCGAGACCAGTGATATCTACACCATGGACGCCAGCCGGCGATCAACCCAACTCAACGCCTACTTCATCGGCTTTGGCCGAACAAAGCGGGTCGTGCTGTTCGATACCCTTGTCGAAAAGATGGAACGGGCCGAACTACAGAGCGTCCTCGCCCACGAGTTGGCCCACTGGAAGGAAGCCCACATCTGGAAGCAGTTCGCCGCCGGGGCGATCCAGATGGCCGTGGTTGTCGCCGCCCTCGGCTGGCTGGTCGATTTCAAGCCGCTGTATGCTGCCTTCGGGATTCCCGCGTCGGCAACGTACGCCGGCCTGTTGCTGGCCGCTCTCATTGTCAGCCCGCTGCTGCAGGTTACCGCGCCGCTATCAAACGCGCTGTC
The DNA here is from genome assembly GCF_042662885.1 of Halonotius sp. GCM10025705. Taxonomy (NCBI): domain Archaea; kingdom Methanobacteriati; phylum Methanobacteriota; class Halobacteria; order Halobacteriales; family Haloferacaceae; genus Halonotius; species Halonotius sp. GCM10025705. The sequence continues at coordinate 1,370,743 of NZ_JBHSZD010000001.1, forward strand.
ACTGAAACACGAACGCGAGGCCGACGCCTACGCCGCCGAGGTGATGGGCCCCCAGCCGATGATCGACGCGCTGGGGCGGCTGCCGGCGAGAATCTCGCCAACCCCTTCCCGCATCCGTGGTATGCGACGTTCCACTACAGCCATCCGCCGATCCCGGAGCGGATTCGACTGCTGCAACAGCGAGCCACCGATGGCGATGCAACAGGCGCGGCACCACAGCCGCCGGCGACCGGGGATGACTGATGGCCGAGCCCGGGAGCTACGTGCTGATCATCGCGGTTGAAGAACCGACCACGATCGAGGTCGGCGCGCTCGGCGACCGCGAATTTACAGCCGGAGGGTATGCCTACGTCGGCAGCGCGTTTGGCCCCGGTGGACTCTCACGTGTCGACCGCCACCGCCGAGTTGCCAGCGGCGACCACGACACCCGCCACTGGCATATCGATTATCTGCTCGGTGCGACAGCAACCCGGCTTGCGGGCGTCGAAACGTATCCAAATGAGGACATCGAGTGCGCGCTGGCGACCGCATTCGCTGACGCCGGGTGTGAACCGGAGGCTGCCTTCGGCGCGTCAGACTGCGACTGCAACAGTCATTTGTGGGAGCTTGACGATCTCTCACTCCCGAAAGCTGTCAAAACAGTATCCGAGGAAACAGCTTAGTCGTCGCTGGAGACAGCCCCGGTGTCAGGCCCGGCCTCGGCTGCGGCGGCCGGCGTCTCCGGCATCTCCTCGCGCACGTCGTCGGCACCCTTGTTCTCGATGGAGTTGCGGTAGGCATCCGGGAAGACCCGGGCGAAATTGCTGAGTTCAGCGGCCCAGTCATCGAGTAGCTCAGCGGCACGCGCGCTGTTGGTGTACTCGACGTGGTTTTCGACCAGCCGGGTCAACATGCGCTCGTCTTTCTGTGTCAGCTCCTCGGAGAACGTGACCATCTCTGTGTTAAGCTTTGATTCGAACTCGCCGTCGGGGTCGTAGACGTAGGCGACGCCGCCGGACATCCCAGCCGCGAAGTTCCGGCCCGTCTCACCCAAGACGGCAACAACGCCGCCGGTCATATACTCACAGCCGTGGTCGCCGACACCCTCGACGACGGCTTTCACACCGGAGTTGCGCACGCCAAACCGCTCGCCGGCGACGCCGTTGATGTAGGCCTCACCCTGAGTCGCGCCGTAGAGTGCGACGTTGCCGATAAGGATGTTCTCGTCTGCCTCGTAGGCTGCTGTTGGTGGGGTCTGGACGACGAGTTTGCCGCCCGAGAGCCCCTTGCCGAGGTAGTCGTTGGCCGCACCGGTGAGCTGCATCGTCACGCCATCGGCGAGGAACGCCCCGAAGCTCTGGCCGGCGATCCCATCGAAGTCGATGGTGATCGTATCGTCGGCCAGCCCCGCACCGCCGTACTCCGTCGAAATCTCATGGGAGAGTGTCGCGCCGACCGCGCGGTCGACGTTGGAGATCTCCTTGTCGAGGGTGACTGGCTGGCCGGATTCAAGCGCGGGTTCGGCCTCGTCAATCAGCTCCCAGTCAAGTTGCTCGGCGATGTCGGTGTGTTGCTGTTCGCGGGTCTTGTGTCGCTGATCGCCCGCCGTCGGCGCGATCACCGTCGAGAGATCGAGATGTTTGGCCTTCTCGTGGTCGGTTTCGCGCTGGCTGAGCAGTTCCGGTCGGCCGATCATCTCATCGAGGGAGGTAAAGCCGAGCTCGGCCATGATCTCCCGAAGCTCCTGGGCCATGAACGTCATGTAGTTGATGACGTGCTGTGGCTCGCCGGGGAACCGCTCGCGGAGGTTTTCATCCTGCGTTGCCACGCCCACCGGGCAGGTGTTAGCGTGGCACTGCCGAGCCATCACACAGCCCGCGGTGACGAGCGAGGCGGTGCCGAAAGTGTACTCTTCCGCGCCGAGCAGGGCGGCGATCGCCACGTCGCGGCCGGTTTTCATCCCGCCGTCGGCGGTGATCTTGATCCGATCGCGCAGCCCCGTGGCACACAGCATCTGATTGGCCTCGGCGACGCCGAGCTCCCACGGCAGGCCGGCGTTTTTGATCGACGTCTTGGGGGAGGCACCGGTACCACCCGAGTCGCCGGAGACGTGCACCACGTCAGCGTTGGCCTTTGCGACGCCCGCCGCGATGGTGCCAATTCCCGCCTCGGAGACGAGTTTGACGTTGATGTCGGCGTCCGGGTTGGCTGCCTTGAGATCGTGGATCAACTGTTTGAGATCCTCGATGGAGTAGATGTCGTGCAGCGGCGGCGGCGAGATGAGGCCGACACCTGGTGTTGCGTACCGAACGTGGGCGATCATCTCGTTGACCTTCTTCCCAGGCAGGTGGCCACCTTCGCCGGGTTTCGAGCCCTGTGCCATCTTGATCTGGATCTCCTCGGCGGAGGTCAGATAGTGAGACGTGACGCCAAACCGGCCGGAGGCGACCTGCTTGACGTTACACTCCTTTTCGGTGTCGAACCGTTCCGGCGGTTCGCCGCCCTCACCAGTATTCGATTTGCCGCCGAGGCGATTCATGGCGATGGAGTTGGTTTCGTGAGCTTCCGGCGAGAGGCTGCCCAGGCTCATCGCGGCCGTCGAGAAGTTCTCGACGATCTCGTGGATCGGCTGTACCTCCTCGATGTCGACTGGCTCGCGGTCGGCGTCGAATTCGAGCAGCCCCGGAGCGTCTGGAGGTTCTCGTTTTGATCGTTGATCAGTTCGGCGAACTCCAGATAGCGGTCGTAGTCGCCGCTGCGGACGGCCTGCTGGAGCGTGCCGACCGTCTCGGGGTTCCACTGGTGGTAGATCCCCGAGGAGCGGTGTTCGTACTCGCCTTGGGTTTCGAGTTCGGGGTCGCTCCCGAAGCCGACGGCGTGTCGCGTCCGCACGTCGTCTTCGATCACGTCGAGACCGATGCCTTCCGTCCGAATCTCGGTGCCCTCGAAGTATTCGGCGATGAGATCGGAGCTGAGGCCGACGGCCTCGAAGATCTGGGCACCTTGGTAGGATTCGACCGTCGAGATCCCCATCTTCGCCATGATCTTCAGCAGCCCGTGTTCGAGGGCGTGGATGTAGCCCTCGATGGCCTCCTCCTCGTCGGCACCGTCGGGGCCGGCACACAGATCCGAAATGGTCTGGTAGGCGAGATACGGGTTGACCGCCCCTGCCCCGTAGCCGACCAGCGTGGCAAGGTGGTGCACCTCGCGTGGGTCGCCGGATTCGACGACGAGCCCGACATCGGTGCGGAGCCCGTGGCGGACGAGATCGTGGTGGACGCCACCCGTTGCCAGCAGGCTCGGGATCGGAATCCGCTCCTCGTTGGTGCCGCGATCCGACAACACGATAATGTCCGCGCCGTCGTCGATGGCCGCGCGGGCGTCATCTCGCAGGCGTTCGATGGCGGCTTCGAGATCAGTCTCCGGATCGTAGGTCATATCCAGCGTCGTGGTCTCGAAGCCGTCCTCGTCGCGGTCGAGATCCTTGATACTCGCTGTCTGCTCGTCGGAGAGCACCGGCGATTCAAGGACAAGCTGGTGGGCGTGTTCCGGCGATTCAGTCATCAGGTTTCGCTGTTTGCCGAGCCGGGACTGGAGACTCGTCACCAGCTCCTCACGGATGTAGTCGATCGGCGGATTCGACACCTGCGCGAACAGCTGTTTGAAATACGTGAACAGCGGGCGGTTGAACTCCCCAAGCACTGACAGCGGCGTGTCATCGCCCATCGAGCCGACCGGATCCATCCCCTGGTTGGCCATCGGCTCTAGGAGGTGCGTCAGTTGATCTTCCGTATAGCCGAAGGCCGCTTGGTGAGCCCGCAGGGAGTCGACATCGCCGTGGGGTTCGAGGCTGTCGCCGGCGATGTGGTCAAGCTCCTGTTGGTGCTCGTCAACCCACTCACCGTACTTGTCGTCGGTGAGTTCGTCGAAGACCTCGGCGTCGGGCGTGACTTCGCCCTTCTCGGGGTCGGCAACGAAGATCTGCCCCGGTTGGAGCCGGCCGCGTTCGCGGATCTCGTTGGGATCGGTCTCGATCGCGCCGACCTCACTGGCGGCGATCAGGGTGTTGTCCTCGGTGATATCGTACCGGCAGGGCCGCAGCCCGTTGCGGTCGAGGACGGCGGCGATCTTGTCGCCGTCGGTGGCTGCGACGAGCGCGGGGCCATCCCACGGCTCGACGAGGCAGCGTGGTAATCATAGAAGTCCTGTCGATCAGGATCCATCGAGTCGTCGTTCTCGTGGGCCTCCGGGATCAGCATGCGGAGGATGTGCGGCAGGTCGCGGTCGGAGTGCATCAACAGCTCGATGGCGTTGTCGACGCTGGCGGTATCGGACTGGCCGGCCTCGGTGACGGGCTTGAGCGTCTCCATGTCGTCGCCGAAATCCTCGTGGGCCAGCTGGTTTTCGCGGGCGCGCATCCAGTTGATGTTGCCGCGGATCGTGTTGATCTCACCGTTGTGGATGATCCGCCGGTAGGGGTGGGCGAGATGCCACGCGCCGAGTGTGTTGGTCGAAAACCGCGCGTGGACGAGCGTCAGCGTCGTCTGCAGTCGCTCATCTTCGAGATCCGGGTAGTAGCCGGCGAGCTGTTCGCCCTTCAGCAACCCCTTGTAGACCAGCGTTTTACGGTGCAGCGAGCAGACGTAGAACCGGCCCGCGCCGGCGACATCCTCGGCGGCCGCTTCAAGCTCGCGGCGGACAAGGAACAGCGCGCGATCGAAGGCATCGTCAGCCATCGACTCCGACGGCGTGACGAAGACCTGCCACACATCGGGCTCGGAGTCGAGTGCGGTCTGGCCGAGATCGCTGTTGTCCGTCGGGACATCCCGCCAGTGGAAGACATCAAGGTCGTAGTCGGCGAGCGTGGATTCAAAAAGCTCGACGAGTTGGTCTTGAACCGCGTCGTCCTGTGGCATGAACACCGAGCCGACAGCGTAGGTCTCAGGGAGGTTGCCGACAACCGCCTCGAAGAACGTATCGGGGCGTTGGATCATGATGCCGGCCCCATCGCCGGTGCCCTCTTCGGCGCCGGTCGTGCCGCGGTGTTCGAGGTTGCAGAGTAGTTCGATGCCGTCGGCGACGACATCGTGTGAGGCGCCGCCGTCGAGATCGACGACCGCGCCAACGCCGCAGTTGGATTTGGTATCGGTCGGGTCGGCGAGCCCGACAGGGTCACCATGCGCATCGTCCGCTTGCGCATGCGACTCGCTGTGATACTTGGCCATACACGAACCGAGCAATCGCCCAAATAAATGCCTGCTGATGCGAAAATAAGGGTTCCTAAGTCCCATATTAGGAGGTATTAAGAATTGATAGTTAGCAGGTTGAAACGATCACACGTAATTAGTCCTAACAATCATGTGGGATTCACTCTGTGAGAGTCACCACAGACGGATGGAAAGCTCATCGATCGTCAATTCCAAAACAGCGCAAAAACGAGAACAATCGCTCCCGAACAGTCAGTAGTTCTTGGCGAAGTAGGCGGTTTGAGTGGCGTCGTCGCCACAGATCGCACACGTCTCGTCGTCGCCGACGGTCTCTTCGTCATCGAAGGGACACATCACGATCTCGGCGGCCAGTGGTTCCTTGATCGGGTCTTCACACTCTTCGTCGCCACACCACGGGGCTTTGACGTAGCCACCGTGTTGGCCAAGCGTCCCCAGGATCTCCTCTCGTGAGTCAGCGTCGCGGACGCTGTCATCGAGATTTTCTTCGGCAGCCGCGTAGAGTTTGGCGTAGACCTCGTCAAACTGTTCTTGGATCGTTTCGCCGATATCATCGCGGTCAGCCGTGATCGACTCGCCGTCGGGGCGGTGGATGATCGTCACCTCGTCGTCCTCGACCTCGTGGGGGCCGATCTCAATCCGGACGGGGACGCCTTTCAGCTCCCACTCGTTGAACTTGAATCCGGGATTCCGCTCGTCGCGGTCGTCAAGTTCGACGCGGACGCCGCTGTCGGCGAGATCGTCGGCGACTCCATCGGCGTAGTCGAGTACGTCATCTTTCGTATCCTCCTGCCAGATCGGGACGACGACGACCTGCTCGGGGGCGATTGTCGGCGGGAGCACAAGCCCCTGATCGTCGGAATGAGTCATGATGAGCGCGCCGAGTGCGCGCCACGAGAGCCCCCACGAGGTCGTATGGGCGGGTTGGGTTTCCTCGTCCTCATCGGAGAAGGTGATGTCGAACGCCTCAGCGAAGGAGGTGCCGAGGTGGTGGCTCGTACCGGCCTGCACTGATTTGCCATCCGGCATCAGGGCTTCGACAGTCGTGGTTTTGTGCGCACCCGGGAACTTGTCGTGACCCGGTTTTTGTCCCTTGAGCACGGGAATCGCAAGCAGATCCTCGTAGAGCTCGGCGTACTGATCGAGGCGCGTCATCGTTTCGTCCCACGCCTCGTCGTGAGTCTCGTGGGCCGTGTGGCCCTCCTGCCAGAGGAACTCCTTCGTGCGGAAGAACGGTTTCGTCTCCGTTGCTTCCCACCGGACGACCGAACACCACTGATTGACCCGTAGCGGAAGGTCGCGGTGGCTGCGAACCCATTGGGCCATGTAGGGCGCGATGATCGACTCGCTGGTCGGGCGGACAGCCAGTCGCTCTTCGAGCTCGTCGTGGCCGCCGTGGGTGACCCACGCGACTTCGGGGTCAAAGCCCTCCACGATGTCCTTTTCGCGTTCGAGATAGCTCTCGGGGATGAACATCGGGAAGTAGGCGTTCTGGACGCCCGTAGCCTTGAATTTGCTATCGAGCTCCTGCTGGATCGCCTCCCAGAGGGCGTAGCCACGCGGGCGCGTAACGATGAACCCGCTCATCCCGTCGGGGCCGTAGTTAGCGAGGCCGGCCTTTTTGACGACCTCGGCGTACCATTCGCCCGTGTTGTGCTGTTTGCTCTCAGTAATTCCGAGATCTTGCTCGCTACTCATTGCCGGCACTCCGCAACCGGGACAAATAAACGCAGTGTGTTTCGGATCACCCGCGAGCGCCTGCCAGCATCGCAGCGACAACCTTGTTGCATCAGGGGACGTAGTCAGCGATATGAGTTCCACAGATCGCCGCACTGATTCGGACGGCGATACGCCCACGCCAGCACGCGAGGCCTGGCTGGCGACGACCACGCCGGTGATCGGTGGCCTCCTTGTTTTGGCGGTGCTGGTGTTTTTCACCATGCTCACAGCACTGTCCGGGCTCAGTGGCGGCATGATGGGTGGTGGCATGATGGGCGGCGGCATGGGCGGTGGGATGGTTGCCAGCCCATGGCTCTGGCTGCCGCTGTTTGTCCCCCCGATAGTCGGGTTCGCCGTGCTCCTCTATACGATCCAGCGACGCAGCCAGTCGGCGTCGACCCCGACTGACTCGGAGGCGACAGCCGACCCCTTGGAGATACTCGAAGACCGCTATCTCGACGGTGACATCGACCTTGCAGAGTACGAACGGCGACTCGACCAGCTCTTCGATATCGACGCCGACGGCGACAGCCACCCGCGGGTTAGTCGGCTGGCGATCCAGTACGCCCGCGGCGAGATCGACCGCGAGACGCTCACCGGCCAGCTCGAACGGCTGCGATCAGCGGACGATTCGGTTGGCGCGGTCGACACCGAAACCGTCGTCGAAAGCGCGGCTGCACTCGACCGACAGGACACCCACGACGCGGCCGCATCGGATACCGAGCAGTCGAGCTCAACAGCGCGACTGCGCCGACGATACGCCGACGGCGAGGTGAGCCACCAGGAGTACAAACAGCGGCTCACGACGCTTCGAGAGACCGCAAGCGAGGAAACATAAGCAAAAACCGCTGCCGACGGTCGTGGTACCACGACTCTCGGAAGGGTTATCCCTCGGTGGCCTGTACGTTTGATTGCAATGGCACACGGCAAAGTTGATTTCTTCAACGACACTGGCGGCTACGGATTTATCGACACGGACGATGCTGACGACGACGTTTTCTTCCACATGGAGGATGTCGGCGGCGAGGATCTCACTGAAGGCGAAGAGATCGACTTCGATATCGAACAGTCCCCGAAAGGCCCGCGCGCGACGAACGTCGTTCGCAACTAACTACAGTCCTCGCCTCACGGCGATACTGCAATTTTCGTTCTTTTCAACCGCTGAGTCGAATCACTCGGCAACCACACTCATACGACATACTTAGCAACCGATTTCCTGGCGGACTGAAAGGGCGAAACGCTCTCGACGAACCCCGGCGACGTAAGCACCGCAGCGAACGCAGTGAGCGAGGAGCGCAACGAGCCGCGGGAGTCGAGAGCGTTGAGGGCTTTCTACGGATTATCGAAGTCGTAAACGATATCGACCGATTCGACTAGTCCCGAATCTCAGCAGCAACCGACTGCAACATCTCGTACTCCGAATCCGAATAGGCGATCACACGCACGTCGGTCAGAGACGACGACTCATAGTCAGCGATCACCGAACAGATCAGTTCCGCGCCGCGCTCAAAGTCGAAGCCAGCAACGCCAGTACCAAGAATCGGAAACACAACCGACTCACACCCCAATTCGTCAGCCTTCTCCAAGGAGTTCCGCGTCGCATCCCGAATACTCTCCGTCGTCGCCTGCCCGTCGCCGTAGTGCGGCATCGCCGCCGCGTGAATCACGTACTCGGCATCAAGGTCGTAGGCGTCGGTAACGGCGACCTCGCCGAGATCGACCGGCCCGTTCGACATTGCTTCGGCGTTGATGTCGCCGCCCGCACCGCGACGGAGTGCGCCGGCGACGCCGCTGCCCATCTTGAGGCTCGTTCCCGCCGCGTTCACCAGCGCGTCGGCTGACTGGGTGGCGATATCGCCGCGGATAACGGTGAAGTTCATAGCCGGCAGTAGGAATTCACGGCTGTAGATTCTTGTGCCAAAACATCGAATCAGGCCTGAAACCACGGTGCATCCGGTTCTGGCGCGGCTGTCTCGGTGTTCCGAGCCTCCACAGTCAGTTTTGTTGCCTTGTCAAGATTTTCGAGAGCAGTCTGTCGAGTTGGCCCTTGGCTCGCTACACCTGCTTTCTCGTCGATAGCAGACCACCATCCGTCATCTGCCTCAATGAGTCGGATTTCGTGGTCAGTTCCCATACTACCGTTACGGAAGAATCGTGAATAAGCGTTCGGCCGGCACAACTGCCTAACCGGTAACCCCCGTGTCAGCGCGAAGTCAAGTACCTCCAGCACGTACTGAGTGCAATGACAGACGCACCACCAACACCGGGTATTCACCACGTCACCTGCATCGCTGGCGACCCCCAACAGAACATGGATTTCTGGGTCGAAACGCTCGGCCTCCGCCTCGTCAAGCGGTCAATCAACCAAGATGACCCCAGCACCTATCATTTCTTTTTCGCCGACAGCGAGGGCACCCCCGGCACCAGTATGACGTTCTTCCCGTGGGAGAACCTCCGCCAGGGCAAGGTTGGCTCCGGACAGGTCTCCCGCACCGCGTTCCGGGTTCCTGAGGGCAGCCTTGAGTTCTGGGAAGAGCGGTTCGACGACTACGGTGTCGACTACGAGGATCGCATCGAGCGGTTCGGCGAGACCGTCCTGCCGTTTTACGATCCAGACGGTCTCCCGGTCGAACTCGTCGCCGTCGAGATCCCAGCGGACGACCCCACAGTCCCGTGGACCGAATTTGTTCCCGAGACGGCCGCGATCCGCGGCTTCCACTCGGTGACGCTGTGGTTGGCTGACCCGCATCAAACTGAGGAAGTGCTGCGAACGATGGGCCTCGAAGAAACCGGCACTGAGGACTCACCGGGCGATACGCCGGGCGATGAGCGCACGCGCTTCGAGGCAGCCGGTACCGTCGGCCAGTACGTCGACGTGTTACCAACGATTGAGGGCGCACGGCAGGGCCACGGCACCGTCCACCACGTCGCCTTCCAGACGCCAAGCGACGCGGATCAAACGGCGATGCGGAAAGCAGTCTCCACCCACGGCGTTCGCCCGACCCAACAGATCGACCGCCACTGGTTCCGATCGGTGTACTTCCGTGAGCCAAATGGGGTGCTCTTCGAACTCGCCACCAGCGGGCCGGGGTACACCAGCGACGAACCCCTCGACGAGTTAGGCGAGGAGCTGATTCTGCCTGGGAACTTCGCCAACCAACGCGAGCAGATCGAAGCTGACCTCAGCGACGTGACGATCCCGCGCGCCGAAGCGGTTGATGCCGATGCTGACTGACCAGGAATCAACACTGAACGGACTCTCGGCTGCTCGCCAGTCCCACCCCGGCAGTCGCGTCTGAAACCCGGCGGCCAACGCGGCATCAAGGTCGTCGGCGCCGGCCACCTCGTCGGCGTCGCCGTTGGTGTGGACATCCACGACGTGGAAGGTTGCCTGCGCGAGCACCGACAGCGGTTGCCCGCCGGCGATCGTCGCCGCAAGCTGGCGACCCAGCACCTCATCGACAACGAAGCCCGGATAGTCACCGTCGACATCGAGTTCCCGGAGCAGCGCGACGTAGCCAGCGAGATTAACCGCGACCTCGCCGTCGGCGAACACACGATCGACCTCCTGTTGGTAGGTGGGTTCGCGCACGGTGTCGACCTCGGTCTCGAAAAGCTCTCCGAGGCGACCCCGAGTCTCGTTGAGAATCGGCACGACGACATCGGCGCGCCGGCGAACCCAGTCATGTTCGGCGGCCACCCGATCCGGCGTAATGTGCATACACGGGCGGAGGCAACGAATCGGCTTGGATGTGTGGGTGATTTCGGCCGAAACGAGCGGGCGTCCAACAGGCCGTTGCGAAGGGGTTTTATAACGAGAGTTTCGTAGGTTGGGTTAAGCGGGTTTTCGCTGCCTGTTCCCGCATGCGGAGTTGTCAGACCGTATTCAGTATGTTCCAGTTCGACCGGCAGTACCCCACGGCGTCCCGACTACCCAGGGGTGCAGTCCGGCGAGCGAACACCCGGCGAGGCGGCGATCAGCGCAGGTTTCTTTGACGTATGAGCTCAGTAGATAAGCAACTCGACGACCTGAAAGCGGAGATCGACGAAGAAGTTCCACCCGACATTACCGTCTCGGATGTGAAATACGAGGGCCCGGAGCTGGTGATCTACACGCCACACCCCAAGGAGTTCGCGGAGGACGGCGATCTCGTCCGCAACCTCGCCAGCAAGCTCCGAAAGCGGATCACCGTCCGTCCCGACCCGGAAGCACTCTCGGATCCGGCCAGTGCCGACGCGAAAATTCGGTCAGTCATCCCCGATGACGCTGGCGTCACCGATCTCGATTTCCACGAGGACACCGGCGAAGTCGTCATCGAAGCACAAAAACCCGGCATGGTGATCGGCCGCCACGGCTCAACGCTCCGGGAGATCACCCGAGAAGTCGGGTGGACACCCGAAGTCGTCCGCACGCCGCCGATCGAATCCTCGACCGTCTCGAACGTCCGGAACTTCCTCAAGCAGGAACGCGATGAGCGGCGCGACGTGCTCGAACGCGTCGGCCGACAAATCCACCGCGAGGAGATCGGCCGCGACCAGTGGGTGAGGATCTCAACGCTGGGGTGCTGTCGAGAGGTCGGCCGAGCGGCATTTCTCCTCCAAACCGCGGAGACGCGGGTCTTGATCGACTGTGGCGACAAACCGGGCGCGGAGGGCGAAGTCCCATACCTCCAAGTACCGGAAGCCCTCGGCTCCGGGCCGAACTCGATTGATGCCGTCGTGCTCACCCACGCCCACCTCGATCACTCCGCGCTCATTCCGCTGCTGTTCAAATACGGCTACGACGGCCCGATCTACTGTACAGAGCCGACACGGGATCTGATGGGGCTGCTCCAACTCGATTATCTCGATGTCGCCTCGAAAGAGGGTCGCACGCCGCCGTATGAGTCCGAACAGGTCAGAGAGGCGATCAAACACGCGATTCCGCTCGAATACGGTGACGTGACCGACATCGCCCCCGACATCAAGGTCACCTTCCACAACGCAGGCCACATTCTCGGCTCGGCGGTCACCCACTTCCATATCGGCGATGGGCTCTACAACGTCGCCTTCTCCGGCGATATCCACTACACCGACACGCGGTTGTTCAACGGCGCGGTCAACGACTTCCCACGGGTCGAAACGCTCGTGCTGGAATCGACCTACGGCGGTCGCAACGACTACCAGACCGATCAAGCGGATTCCGAGGAGAAGCTCTTGGAGGTCATCAACGAGACCTACGACGACGGCGGGAAGGTGTTGATTCCGGCCTTCGCCGTCGGTCGCTCCCAAGAGATCATGCTTGTCTTAGAAGAGGCGATGCGCACCGGCAAGATCCCGGAGATGCCGATCCACCTCGATGGGATGATCTGGGAGGCAACAGCGATCCACACAACCTATCCGGAATATCTGCGAGATGACCTGCAGGATCGAATCTTCCATGAGGACAAAAACCCGTTCCTCGCCGATCAATTCAACCACATCGACGCCGGCGAGGACGAACGCCAAGAGGTCGCCGACGACGAGCAGTCGATCATCCTCTCAACATCGGGGATGATCACCGGTGCACCGATCATGTCGTGGCTCCGGCATCTCGGCACCGATCCGAGCTCTCGACTCGTCTTCGTTGGCTATCAGGCACAGGGAACGCTTGGCAATCGCATCCAGAACGGCTGGGATGAGATTCCAGTCAACAACGACTACAACGGCGGCCGCGGCGACACCCTCACCCTGAACATGGGCGTCGAAACCGTTGATGGGTTCTCCGGACACGCCGACCGCAAGGGGTTGATGGATTTCGTCCGCACGATGAACCCACGGCCAGAAAAGATCCTTTGTGTGCACGGCGATGAACGCTCCGTTCAAGACCTCTCATCGGCCCTCTACCACGAGTTCGACATCCGGACGTTCGCCCCGAAAAACCTCGAAACGTTCCGGTTCCGCTAACCGATCAGGGTAGTTCCTTCCACTGTTTCCCGCAGTTTGGACAGGTTCGAATATCGAACACTTCGTCGGGATCGTTCTCTCGTTGGAGCGTCTCTTCGCACTCGCTGCAGGCGATCCGCTCGTAGTTGTCCTTATAGAGATCGTCGTTGCGGAGCCCCTTTCGTGTTGATTTCATACCTCCCATTTTGTGCTGTAGCCTAAAAGCATCCCGTGTGACGAGCGTGCGACAGTCTCCACATACCCGAGAGGCGCCGCTGTCGACAATACGTAGGTCGCTGAAAACGAGTGGCCGCCCGGATGTGGAAGGCGGGTGGAGTGTGGTGGTCGTCAGTACGTTGGGCACCGTGGTTGCACATCCATCACCCGGTGGAGAGTGACCGTCACAGCGACAGCCACTGGCAGTGTGGGAGTGACCAACCACGATACGCCGGGCGGAGCACACTGTTGGCTCACAGCCCAGCGTCCCGCCTCAACCGCCGTTGGCTGTCACCTCCGATATTAACATTACCTTAATTAACGGGCTGGAATGTATATATACTGCACGGTGCCCGGCAATAGCCTGATATTTGCTACATAAAAATCAATTTTCGCTGATATTGTGTGATACTCTTGGGGTATGGCGGCGTGTTGTTGGCAACTGTATAGCTCCATAGCGCCATAGAAGAGTCGACACGTGTCTCGTTGGAAACTCACTGACTGCAACAAGGCGAGGAGCGCGGCGGATGATCCGATCGAGGACGCCCCCGATCCCCGGAGTGGATCGTGCCGCGTGGCGGCCGACGGGCGTGGCGGCGAGTTGTGTGTGCCGACAGTGACGAGAAAAGCGTCAATACGTCGGCAGAGAAACGTATGTCAGTGCGGCGTATAAACCCACCGTCCGCGTCGTCTCGGCGTACAGCCAGGCCCCCAGATGCACGACGTGAGTCCCTACCGGCGGTCATCGAGCGCCGGGAAAGCGGATCGAACTCGGTCGACGACCGCGGGCTCGACGGTCGCGGTGAGCGTCGTCGGCTCGTCGCCAGCGGCGGCCCGGGCCGTCCCCCACGGATCGTAGATCGTCGAGCGGCCACAGAGCGTTGCATCCGCCGCGGGGAACGAGCCCGAGCCGTTGACCGCGATCACGTAGCTGAGGTTTTCGATCGCACGGGCCCGACCCAACGTTTCCCAGTGTTCGATCCGCGGATAGGGCCACGCACTCGGGACGACCAGACAGTCGACACCGCGGTCAAGCAGCCGGCGGTACAGCGACGGAAACCGGAGGTCATAGCAGGTCGTTGTGCCGATCGTCAACCCCTCGAAGTCGACGACTGACAGCGAGTCACCGGGCACCAACAGCTCGGATTCCGCGGATTCGTAGCCGAAGAGATGGTGTTTTCGGTAGATGCCGCGCCGCGTGCCGTCGCGGTCAAAGAAGACTGACGTGTTGGCGTACCCCTCCGTCGCCGGCACGTCGTAGCCGGCGGCCGCGCTATCGGCAAGCGATTCGACGACGCTACCCGCAACAAGCCCAATATCGTTGTCGGCGGCCACATCGGCAAGGCGGTCGAACAGTGGGTCGTCAAGCCCGGCGGCGTGGGTCGGATAGGCGTCGAAAGCAAAGAAGCCGACGTAGAACTGTTCAGGCAGGACAGCGAGATCTGCACCCGCTGCTGCGGCATCGGCGACCGCCTCATGGGCGCGGTCAAGATTTGCCTCGACGGCCTCGGGTTCGATGTCGAGTTGGATTGCAGCGACCTGCATCGTCAGTCGATATCCGCCCGGAGAGCGGCCTCAAGATTGTCGAGTTCGGCATCGAGGTTGCGCTTGAAGAATCGCTCGACGCCGGGGAGTTGGCCGTCGACGACAAACTCATTGTGGAGTTGACAGCCGTCCTCGGTGTCGGTGATCGTGTGTTCGCCGGTCACCCGGAGTGCACGTGAACGACCTTCAAATTTCACTCTGGTCGGCGGCTCGCGGATCAACTCCTCTGTTTCGACGGTGACCGTCGAGTTGAGCAAGGGGATCGGCAGTCGAACCTGCCACGTCGCGCGGCTGTCGTCGTGGATGGTGAAGGTGTCGACGACGCTGATCGCGCCGGCGCGTTGCTCGGGATCGGCGATAAACGCCCAGATCTGCTCGCCGGGAACGTCGAACTCGAAGGTCCGTGAGACACGGACAGTCATTATAGAGTAGTGGGATGGCGGGGTAAAAAGGGCGCGGAAGCGGCGGTCGATCGTTACTCAGGGGTGACACGCCACGTCGTCGAGCGGGCACGACTCCATTTTTCGATATCAACATCGTCGGATTTCTCGGCGAGCTGCGGCAGGCGGACACCAACCTGCTTCGAGGAGAGGCCGATCGCCTCGGCGATGGTCTTCGCCCGGAAATATCGCTCACCGCGGGCGACGCTGTCACGGAGATAGGCGACGATCCGTTGTTCCTCCTCGGTATACTGTGTCATCTACGATAGCTGGGGACTGACCGGCTTAATGATTACGTCGGCTCGCTCGAATCGGGCGGGGGCTCAGGCGTCGTACAGTTGGAGTGCGGCCACCGAGAGCCCGGCGGCGATGACAGCCGCCGCAAAGCCCCAGGCCTTCGTGAGTTGGGTGCCGCCAGCAAACATGAGTCCGGCACCAAGCACCGCAACCGTCCCGCAGGCGATCGCAACGCCGAGTCCTTTGTCGGTCGTCGTTCCGTGAGTAGCCATACGAGCGTGTTCCCTGCCGGATGGCTTAGTTCATTCGAACGCCGGAACAGGCCAACAGCGGCGTCGGTGACCGCCTCAGGTGATATCGACGTGTTCTGACTCCTCGTTGAGCGCGAGGTTCGCGGCGATCTCGGCGTTTCGCATCGCGTACTCGGCGGTATGCTGGAGACTGACGAGTACCTCTCGGATCTGGAGCAGTTCCTCGTTTGGCATCTCTTCGAGATCGTTGAGGATCTCCTGTTCGCGATCAGATATCTCACCGAAGAGGTGTCGACACCGGATCGTCAGATCGTAGTCGCGTTCGACGACCGAGCGGACAGCCATCGCGGTCAACTCATCGATCTGGTCGGTGAACTCCCGGATCCGGCGGATCGTCGAGCTGTCGACATCCGGCAGCTCGTCGGCTGAGGCGACGATCTCGGCGATATCCTCGGCGTTGTCGGCGGTGAGTTCGAGATTTTTCGCCACCGATCGGTAACCGATCAGCGGGAAGCTCGAATCAAGACCGACCGCCCGACAGAGGTTCGGGTTCTGGTAGGCGGTGAAGATGAGTCGGAGCAGGAGGACGAAGATCTTGTTGGCCTGTCGCTCGCGGTTGAGCGCGCGCTCGGCGAGATCGCGGTTGCCGTGGGCCAACGCCTTGACAGCCTCCCCGCGCATGGTGCTGCCGGTGTTTTCGAGTCGCTCCAAGAGGTTATCCAGGGTGAAATCCTCGGGGTCAGCCGAACACCGGATCGCAATGCGTTCGGGGTCTCCTCGATGACGCCCAGCCCCATCAGCTGCGTTTCGGCCTGATAGACCGCGTTGATGTGTTCGGAATCGAGGGCGTCAGATTCCATCTGCACGTGGATCACCCGCCGGCCCAGCACGTACTGGGCGACGATCGCTCGTTCGACGGAGCCGGCATCGAGATTGTCGGCGTGGATCACCGCCTCGCTTTCGCCGGTGCTGGCGGACTCCGGGAGCACGGTGAGGGTTCCCTTCCCACCCATCCGGATCGAGACCTCATCGCCTTTCTCGACGTAATGTTCCTTCGTCCACTCCGCCGGCAGCGTCATCGCTAGCGTTGAGGGCCCTAACCGCTGTACCTTCCGTGTTTCCATACCCTTCCTCAGGGTGGCGACATCTTAATTGTATGCATACACAGTGTATTGAACAACAAATGTTGAACTGATATGCTGACCACAGCACATATTAATATGTGGTTGTGTACCACGCTGACGATTCGAAGCATGCGTGTTTCGAATCGGCCGACGCGAACCTCCCGCCAGCCGCGAAGTTCAGCGTCAAGTTCCGGATCGTCGGTGTCGACACGCAACACCCGCAAATCATCGAGTTTTGCCCGCGAGGCGACGATCGCAACACTCGCCTGTCGGATGACCGCCGGTGAGAGTTGGGGATTCCCGCGCCCGAAAACGAACCCCTGTCCGCCGATCGGCGAGACGATGATGGTATTGGTTTCGCCGAGGGACTCCAGGATCTCGGCTTCACTCGCGTCGGCTGCGATCACCTGTCCGTCTCGCCAGACATCAACCCCAAGCGGTGAGCCCTCGAAGCCGAGGGCCGTTTTGATCGCCCCAAGCGTCGACCCGGGGCCAAGCACGTAGGTTGTCTCGGGGTCAACGCTGCTGGCGATCCCTTCGGCAAGGGCCGCAACCGTTCCGCCACCGCGCTGTTTGGCCGACTGGAGGCCATCGGCGACCGGCACTGTCGCGATCGCTCGGATTTCGGGGCTGACCTCGCCGGCCCGGTAGTCATCCTCGTCGATATCCATGACCTCCCGCTGTTCAGTCCGATCGAATTCGGCGACGATATCGGCGGCCGCCTCGGGAGAGACCGCAAACACCGAGGAGTAGACCTTGACGCCGGCGGGTACACCGAGCATCGGAATTTCGGTGTCGGCCAGCCCCTCGGCGACGTCAACCGCCGTCCCGTCGCCGCCGACGAAGACCACGAGATCAACCCCGTGATCGACGAAGGCGGCGACGCTGCTGGCGGTGTCGCTGGCGGTTGTGGTGGGCACGTCGTCGTTGTCGCCATTGGTCGCCGTCTCACTGTCACCGACAGCCGGTTCGCACACAATCGTTGGCTCAAATCCAGCGGCCCGCGCTTCGGCTGCCCCCATCGGCTTGCCGGCGGTAACGAGATCAATATCGACGTTGCGATCAGCCAGCCGCGTCAGTGCCCGACGGGCACGCGCCGGCGAGCGGGGTTCAGCACCGCGGGCGACAGCATCAGCGACCTTCCCGTCGGTTCCTTTCAGGCCGACCCGCCCGCCCATACCGGCGATCGGATTAACGAGGAACCCAAGGCGCATACCAACCGGACGGCGGGCGCGGTAAAAAGTGGCCTGCACCGACGCGAAGACTCAAAGAATTAAGCCGGTCGGCACGCTACCGGCGAGTAATGACCCCACTGGAGACCGCGCCGCTGCCGATCTTCGAGACGGCCGCCGTCGTGTTGGTTGCGAGTATCGCCTTGACCCTCGGCTGGCTGGCGCATCTTTTCCGGTCGTAGCCGCCCGGGCTACGGTTCCTCGCTGGTGTCGCTGTCGGCGACGGTCACCTGCTGGCCAAACCAGTCAGCCGCCGCCGTGACAGCCTCGGGGTCGCCGCCGCGGAACTTGACGCGAACGTGCTCACCCGGATAGCTGCCGACATCGACAGCGAACCGCTGTTGTACCGTCTCAAGCCGGTCGAGCAGCGCGCTTTCGGGTTCGTCGACGACGACCACCTCAGTGTAGATCGGCTCGCCGCTGAACTCCGCGGCGATATGCCCAAACATCGCTTTCATCTCTGTGGGCACCCCTGGGAGCACGTAGATCGACTCGATGACCGCACCGGGGGCGACACCGGCTTCGTTGGGTAACATTCGCGCGCCAGCCGGCAGATCGGTGGTGCCTGCATCGAGTTCGTCGGCACTGTAGCCGCCCTCGCTGGTGAGCCACGCTGCCGCTTCGGGATGGTGTTCAAGATCGCGGCCAACCGCCGCGGCGACCGCTTCCATCGTGCGATCGTCGTGAGTCGGCCCCAGCCCGCCGGTGACGATGACCGCGTCGGCGGCGGCCCGGTACTCGTTGACGACGGCGGCGATCACCTCGATCTGATCGGGAACGGTCGTGATTCGGGTGACAGTACAGCCGCGATCAGTCAACTCCGAGGCCAGCCACGTGCTGTTCGTATCGACGGTCTCGCCGGCCAGCAGTTCATCGCCGACCGTGACGATGGCGACGTTCATTGCTCGTCCTCGTCGTCAAGCCCCATCTCGACGCGTGTCTCGTGTAACCGGTCGATCTGCCGGCGGTAGTAGTAGAGCCCACCGACGGCGATCGCCGAGAGGATCCCGATGATAGCGCCGAAGATAGTGAGATCGTTGTTCTGGTAGTACTGCACGAGGATCGAACTCGACTCAACGTTCTCCCAGGTTACGTGGACGCGGTTGTCAACCCGTTCGGTCGTCGCCCCCGCGGGGACGGTGTTGCTAAAGAGGAAGAAGTCCATCCGGCTGCCCTCCGGGAGCACAACCTCGTAGGAGCCCTCGATGTAGACGGGCAGCGTCAGCCGGCGAGGCGTCGCTCCCGCGGTAAACGCGAGGCGGCCGTCGGCGGGGGTGGTCACGTACACCTCATCCGGCGTCTGGTCGATCTCACCGCGAGCCCGAAGTTCGGTGCCGGAGATGACGGTGCCGTTCGCATAGCGGAACCGGACGGCCGAGATATCGAGAGGCCCCTCTTGGCCGATGCTGGTCGGTTGATACAGCCGGAGTCGCTGGCCGGCCGAGACGTTGTAGACGGCTTGGAGTTCCGAGCCGGTATCGAGTGTCAGGCTGGCGTTGCGATCGGTCTCCCAGTCGTAGGCGTCAGCCGGTTCGGCGTCGAGGACATCGTCGCTGATCTCCCCGCCATCGGTAACGTAATCGAGACAGCCGGCCGTGAGCGTGAGAATGAGCACCACGAGGACGGCGAGGCCGAGGCGTCGATTCATGTTAGTCGTCGCCGATCACAGCCCGAAGTTCCGCCGGGAGGTAGTCACCGATCGCCGCCAGCAGCCCTGGCGGATCGGTGCCCTCACCGCAGATGATTGACTGTTCGAGTAAGCCGAGGCGTTCGACAGTGACGATATCTTGCGCGTGGCCGGCGCGGTTGACGGTTGCCCGTACCTCACCGCGGGTCGCGCTGTTGACGTTGACGCGACCGGGGCCGCGCGGCCACTCGTAGAGGCGGTCGCGTTCATCGTCGGCGAGCCGCGAGGGATCGCCGTAGACGAATTCCATTGGGAGATGTTGAACCAGACCGAACCGCTCGCGGATCTGAGTGGGAGTTCCCTGACCGAGGCCAAGTTCGCTGGCCGGGATCCGGATTTGCTCGCCGGCGTCGAGGGTGATCCCATCGTCGTCCCAGGATTCGAGCGTGCCGGTGTAGGTTTCGCCGACCTCGAAGTGGTCGGTGATCTCACCCACTCCGCCCGCAAGGCGTTGCGGGCGGCGGTCGCGTCGTCGCCGGTGACCGTCACCGTGACGAACTCGTCGCTGCGGACGCCGATCTCGTAATCGACATGCAGGTCGCCGACAGTGTTGTCGAGCAGTGAGCCGAGGCTCTTCAGGGCTCGCTGGCGGGCGTCGCCCTCGACGTAGCATTTGGTAGCTAAGACGACCATTTAGTCGGCGTCCGCGTGGATCTCGACGTTCAGTTCCTCACGGAGGGCCGCGCCGCGTTCCTCCATCGCCTCGACAAGCGCGTCGTTGTCCATCGATTCAAGCGGGGAGGCACACTCCGGACACTGGAACCCCTGATCCATCGCCTCACCGAACTCAAAGCGGATCGAACAGACCTCACAGAGGTAGAACTCGTGGGTGCGCTCGTACTCCTCGCGTTCCTCGATTGCGGTCAGGAGGCGTTCCATCTCCTCTTCGAGGTTTTCGGGGATGTTGTCGTAGTGGAAAGTCCACAGATAGGTGAGCCAACCGGAGTCCTCATCGCGGACGCGGCGGTAGGAGGCAAGGTCGTTCTCGTAGAGAATAAACAGCGCGCGGCGCACGTCGTTGAGTTCGAGATCGAGTTCCTCGGCGAGCTCCTCGTCGGTCACCTCACCCTCCGGCGGCGCGGCGGCGACCGGCATCCCTTCCGGGCCGACCAGCTCGTGGAGGTATTTTTGGATGACTGGATCGTTCAGTAACTCCTCAAAAGCCATTGAGGAATAATCGGCGGTGAACTCGGTTAAAAGCTCCGACTATCGAAGCCCGCCGGGATCGCGGCTACGAGTCGCCGTCGGTGTCGGTCGCGTCAGGAGCCACGTCGTCGTCAGAAACGACCGTTTTGCCCGTCGCTTTCGGGATCACCGTGCGCTCGGCATCGGCCCACTCGGCGTCTAACTCTCGGCCCTCGAAGAACCGATCCAAAAACACCGCCAGCCCGGCGACCTCTGAGTGGGGCTGATTGGTCACCCCAACGTTCCAGTCGGCGTGTTCATAGAGATCGAAGGGGACTTTCTCGCCGCCGACAACGACGAGCAACGGGTCGGTGTCGACAGCCGCTCGGATCTCACCCTCGACATCCTGGATCGGCAGCCCGTACATCGTGAGATGAACAATCGGGCCATCCCAATTGCGGACGACCGCCGCCTGGCTGTCGGTTTGCTCGATCTCAAAGGGGCCACCGAAGCGGTCGGTGATGTCGGCGACGGTTTCGGCTCCCTGGGTGGCGTTGTCGGGGAAGATCACGCGATCCGCACCGAGGGCGCG
Source organism: Halonotius sp. GCM10025705 (assembly GCF_042662885.1). NCBI lineage: Archaea > Methanobacteriati > Methanobacteriota > Halobacteria > Halobacteriales > Haloferacaceae > Halonotius > Halonotius sp. GCM10025705. The sequence continues at coordinate 1,392,019 of NZ_JBHSZD010000001.1, forward strand.
GGCAGTCAACCCGACGTGTGTCGTCATCCGGTCGTCGCGGCCGGGGCGGTGGCCATACCGGAGCACGACGACCTCCTGTGAACCCTGCATGTCCCACCGCAGTCGGTGACCGCGGGTGTGGGTTTCGGTTTCTGCTGGCGGTTACTCGCCGTCGCTGTTGTCAGTAGCATCGTCGTCGACATCGGGTGCGGCGTCGTCGTCGTCGGCATCAACGACAGCATCGTCGTCGACAGCGGCCGAAACGTCGTCCGCGACATCGGATTCGGCATCGGGGATCGGCTCGGTGTCAGTTGGTGTCGTGGTCGGCTTCTCGGCTGGCGACATCGGCGACGGCGGTCGGCGGCCGGCGACCCCTGGCTCGCCATCGGCATCATCGTCGACAGCGGCCGCATCTACTGACTCGATCGCGGGTTCCGTCTCATCCGCGCCGTCGTCACCGGGGTCGGCTTCGGCCGCGACAGACTCATTTTCGATGGCTGCAGTCACGGCCTCACGAACAGCCGGTCGGTCGACCGATCCCGAGGCGGTTCGGGGAAGTTCGTCGGCAAAGACGATCGTTTTCGGGCATTTGAATCCCGCAAGGTGCTCCCGGCAGTGGCTGTCGACGGCCTCGGCGGACAGGTCGTCGTCAGTGGATACGACAAATGCAGTCACGCGTTCACCCCACTGCTCGTCGGGAACCCCGACGACCGCCGCCGCCTCGATCGCAGCGTGGTCGGTGAGCACAGCGACGATCGCACCGGGATCGATCGTTTCGCCGCCGCTGGTGATCCGGTCGTCGATCCGGTTGACGATGAACAGTGAGCCGTCCTCGGTTCGGTAGCCGATATCGCCGGTGCGGAGCCCATACGGGCAGAATGCCTCGCCATCCTCGCCGTAGTAGCCGGGGGTCACTGTCGGCCCGCTAACAACGAGTTCGCCCGACTCGCCGGGCGCAACCGGTTCGTCGTCGTCACCGAGTACCGTCACCTCCGTCCACAACAGCGGGCGGCCAACAGTCCCCGGTCGGTCGAAGGCGTCGGTTGGCCGAGCGGTCGCTACCTGGGAGGCGGTTTCGGTCATCCCGTAGGTCGGATGCACCGGCACCGAGTAGTTCTCACACCGCTGCAACAGCGCGTCATCGGCCGGCGCGCCGCCAAGGAGGACGACCCGCAGGGAATCCGAGAGCGTCCCACGGCGATCCAACATTTGCTTGAGCATTGTCGGAACCAACGACACCACCGTCACGTCGTAGCGATCGAGATCGTCGGCCGCCTGCCCGGGATCGAAGTCGGAGCGAACCACGACGGCCGTCCCGTACAGCGTCGACCGGAAGATCGGGGCGATCCCGCCGACGTGATACAGCGACAGCGTCAGCAGCCAGCGATCGGCCGGGTCGACGCCGAGCCGGAACGCCGAGGCGATCGCACTCGAAAGCAGATTCCCCATGGTTAACACGACCGGCTTTGGTCGACCGGTCGAACCGGAGGTAAAAACGATTAGCTGTGGCTCCTCGCGTTCCCACTCGACGGGCTCGATCGCCGCGGGCTCGACATCCTTGAACGATTTGACGGCCGCCCACTGTGGCTCATCGACCGAGGCGATCGGCACCTCCTCAACCGCCTCAACGGCAACCGGTTCGGTGTCGATATCACAGACGACGAGCGTGAGCTCCAGTTGGTCGATTTGGGCGGCAAGCTCCTCGGCTGTCAACCGGTGGTTCAGCGGAACGAGTGTGACGCCAAGTCGCTGAGCCGCATGGAGGAGACAGACGCCAAGAAAGGTGCGCGGCAGCAGGGTACCGACCTGGTCGCCGGCGTCGACCCCGAGGTTGGCCAGTCGGCCGGCGGTTTCGTCGACAGCGGCGTCAAGGCCGCTGTATGACCACCGGGTGTCGCTGTCGGCGTCGATCAGCGCGAGCTCATCGGGGGTTGCCGCCGCGCGGTGGGAGAGCCAGTCACGCATCACTGATCACCGATCGGCTAGCGGGGAACAGCCGCATCCTCAGGACTCCGCGGCTCGCACGGTCAACACCGGACAGGGCGCGGCGCGGACAACACGTTCGGTGACACTGCCAAGCAGGAAGCGATCGAGGCCGGTTCGACCGTGGGTGCCCATGACGATGAGATCCGCATCGACAGCCTCGGCGTAGTCGGTGATCTGCTCGTGTGGCGAGCCGACCGAGACCTCGGTGACGGCCTCAACACCGGCATCGGCAGCGGTCTCGGCGATGGTCTCAGTGGCCTCTCCAGCGCGGGTTTCCAGGCTGTCGAGTACCTGCTCGGAGCTCACATCGAGTGAGGCGTACGCCGAGCTGTCGACGACCGAGAGCGCGTGTAGCGTCGCCCCGGAGTTGGCGGCGAGGTCGACGGCGTGATCGACAGCCGCGCCCGCGGGCTCGCTGCCATCGGTCGGAACAAGGATCGTGTCATACATACCTCGGTGTTCGCCACGCCGGGACATAATAACTTGGCCGTGGTGTCGCCCCGCGAGAACCGGGCAGGAACCAACAACATTTCAAACGCCGTCACGACCTACAACCCAGTATGCACACGTCCGGAGGCAGCGATGAGTGAGTCGACCGGAGACGACCGACGCGTCCGGATTCGCGGGATCTACACGACCGCACTGACGAAGCTGGCGCTCGATGCCGGCTGGACGGTCGTCGACGCCTCAGCACCGATCGAACGCCGGTTCGACGCCGACTTCGAGAGCGGCGGTCACGATGTCGCCATCGAGACAACAGCCGACCGACAGGGCGTCGGCGTTGCCGGCGCGCCCGCGGCGGTTGAGCCGCTAACGAGCCGCCTCGCCGACATCGGGATCGACACCTGCTGGTGGCGCGATCCAACCCCGGTTGGCGCGGTCGTCGATGGGCAGGTCACCGACACCACGGGCCGCGGGGCAATCGTCGACCTTGGTTCGACCGAGGGCTATCTCCCCTTTGCGGCGGTCGAAAACCACATCGACACCGGCGATATGGTTCGGGTGCAGGTTCGTGAGTCGACACCGCCGTGGGGAGACAGTCGCCGCCAACTTGGCGGCGGGATTCGGGTCTCGACTGATCTCGTGACCCTGCTTCCTGAGGACGGCTCACCGACCGTCGACAGCCATGACGACGCTGCCGCCCGCGAACTCCTCGGGATGGCCGAGTTGCTGGAGATCGACGCGCCCGAGGGCTGGCGGATTCAGTGGCAGCACGCCGCGACCGAGGCGTCGATGGACGAGCTACGGGCGGCACTGGAGACGGCGACCACACAGGCGGAGACTGTCGCCGAGGAAGCTGGCTGACGACACTGGTGGCGATGCTGGAGGTGCAGATGGAAATGCTACACCGCAGGAAGTGTTCAGCCAGCGAGCCGGCACGTGGTGTTGGTTCGGCCGTGAGTCACGGTTCGCCCTCGATGGCATTCGCCGCGAGGTGACCGACACGATGGCCGGCCACCACCGGATCAAAGCCGGCAGCGACGGCGCGAGCGCGGCGGTCGACTTCGTCGAATCGCTCTGTTCGACGGCCGACCTCGGCGACACTGACGCCGAATTTCCCTTTGGAGTCGTCGCCGACAACTTCGGGCCAGCCGTCGGCGACGAGATCGACATCAACCACGGCAAGCCCGACGGCCGGCTGTTCAGCCTCGGCTCTGGCACTGTGACCGAACGGGACGCCGACTCGATCACGCTCGTCCGCGAACTCTCCGGTGGCGGCCGCTACGATGGGCTGGACGTGCCGCGATCCGACGGCGACACCGCGACGACAACGTTCCAGGAGGGCCGGTGGTGGTATCCGACCGTCTACCGCGACCGCGACGACGACCTCATCGGCACCTATGTCAACGTCTGTACGCCGCTGGAATGTTTTCCGGACGGCGTTCGCTACATCGACCTCCATGTCGACGTGTTGAAATACCCCGATGGCACCGTCGAGCGCGTCGACGACGACGAACTCGACGGGGCTGTCGACGCGGGGGAGATTAGCGAGGAACTGGCTGAGAAAGCGAGAGCCGTTGCGACCGCGTTGGAAACATCGCTGTCGTAGCTATCTGGAGGTGTTGCTGGCGACCCGCAGAGGACTCAGAAGTGGCCGGCCGACTCGTTGGAGTACTGCACGTCGCCGCCGCGGCCGCCTTCGACCGTGTCGGCACCGGTGTCGCCGGTGGAGGGGACTTTGACCTGCACATCCTCGATTTCCTCGAACTCCATATACATATCGCGCTTGATGTTTTGGGCGGTGACATTCGAGATGCCACAGCCAGAGCAGGTGCCGCCGAGTTCGACGACGACCTGGCCGGTCTCGGGGTCGGCCTCTCGAACCATGCTTGTCCCCCATGCATCTGGATGATCGGCATCTGTTTGACCATCCAGGTTTCAACGCGGGATTTGAGGCTCTCGTCGGACATAGCTCCGTCTATGGGCTCAATGTATGGGTAAGTTGCGGTTCCAGCAGTTCCAACACCGGCGAATAATCGTGAACGACTCCGGCTCAGAGCTTCGAGCGGTCGCCTGTCCCGCCGGTGAGCGCGCTGGCGACCGCGCCCTTGACGACGACATCGTCGCCGAGATCGGTGAGATTAACTTCGGGAATATTCGTCATCACCATCTCATCGAGGCGGTCGCGGATGGGATCTAACACCAACTCGGGGTTGTTGAGCGCGACCGCGCCGCCGACGTTGATCACGAGCGGGGCATAGGCGTGGATGATATTGGCGACGCCCATCGCGTTCCAGTGCCCGAGTTGGTCGATAACGTGATCGGCAAACTCGTCCTCGCCAGCGTGATCAAAGAGCTCAGCCGCGGAAAAATCAGGGTCATCCAGCGGGAGGGCGGTCTCGATCGGATCCTCAGCGTGGAGGCGCTCGGCATAGCGAGGGATGTTGTTGCCTGAGCAGTAGGCTTCCCAGTGGCCGTCGTGGCCACAGCCACAGGTCATGAATCCCTGCGGGTCGAGTGTCATGTGGCCGACCTCGCCGGCGTTGCCGTCCCAGCCGGCGATGACAGTGCCGTCGACACAGACGCCCGCACCGATCCCCGAGGAGATGGTGAGATACACCATATCGTCGGGGTTGCGCTCGCTGTGGAATCGCTCGCCGATGACACCCGCGATCGTGTCATTGTGAAGATACACGTCGTCGGTCGCCAACAGCTTTGATATCGGACCGGTGAGCGGAATACGGTCGATCCGATCCGGGAGGTTTGCCGGGTTTTCGACGACGCCCGCGGCGAGATCCAGCGGCCCGATCGAGCCGATCCCGCAGGCGGTCGCGGTGCCGGGTGTGACGCCGGCTTGCCCGCAGGCCTCCCGGATCAACTCCAGAATCGCCTCGGTGACCGCGATGCCTGTTGGCCCGCGCGGCGTTTCGGCCATGGCACTCCCAAGGATAGTCGCCGAGCCGTCGGCGACAACAGCCCGGATATTCGTCGCCCCGAGGTCGACACCCACGTAGACGGCCATCACCTGACCTCGGGGAGCGACCGCACTTAATTAGGGTGTTTTTACTCTGTGCGGGTCGGTCGCTGCCGCGGCACATCAAAGCGCGATCAGTAGTCAGGGGCGTCGTCTTCGACCTCTCGTTTCAGCGACTCACGCCGGGATTTCGCGTCACGGCCCGTCGCCTCAAGCAGGAACTCGTTTTTCAGCGAGACGGCCTCCTCAGCGGCGTCGGCCTCACCGGCGGCAATGACCTCCTCGGCCGGTCGCTCCTCGAAGTGGACAGCGATCTTGTCCTTCTTGCTGCTGTATTCGGCGGCCCCCGCGAGAATACGCTCGAAGACGGCGTTGTCTGGCTCCTCGACGACGTACAGTTCGTGGCCATTGTGCTCTTCGGTGCCGGCGACGGTGCCGAAGTACGATTCGATCGTTGCCTTGAGGTCGGGGATGCGATCATCGAGATGCTCCCCGCGGCGCATCTTGTACTCCTTCATTGCCCGCCGATTAGCAAGGGGATGGTTTACCGCTTTCGTCGTCGCTATCTACCAGCACGTTGGGACGTTCGGTGCGTGAGCAGTCGTCATGGGGCGCCAACAGCGTGATTACTCCCCAAGCGGATCGGGGGCCGGCGGCATGGAACGCTTGTGTTTGCTGCCTTCGACGAGCGATTTGACACGCCGGATCTGGTCGTGATCGACGCCGTCGAGTGCGCGGAGCGTCGCCGCCGTCGACAGCGGGCCATCGATGTGGAGTGCGAGAATTGCGTCCACGGTATCGTAATCGAGCCCGAGTTCCTCCTCATCGGTCTGGCCGTCCCACATACCGGCGGTTGGCGTCTGCGCGACGAGATCAGCGGGGACACCCAGGGAGTCAGCAAGCTGTCGCACCTGTTGTTTGTAGAGCCCGCCGATCGGATTACAGTCGACGGCCTGGTCGCCGTACTTCGTGAAGTAGCCGGTCATCGCCTCCGCGCGGTTGCCGGTGCCGAGGACAACCCGATCGTTGGCGTTGGCGACAAAATAGTTGAGTACGGCTCGCGTGCGAACGTAGACGTTGCCCATCGCCATCCGATCCTCGGTCGCGGTCGGCACAGCCTCAAAGACCTGCTCGGCGATCGGTTGGATCTCGATGACATCGTATTCGATACCCAACTCCTCGGCGACGCGCTCGGCGTCGCTCATGTTGTCTGGGTCGTTGACCTCGCTGGGCATGACGAGTCCATGGAGGCCATCAGTTCCGAGTGCTTCGACCGCGAGGTAGGCGGTCGTCGTCGAGTCGATCCCACCTGAGAGGCCGAGGGTCGCACCCTCGGCGTTGGCGTCGTCGACGGTATCCTCGATAAACGAGGTGAGCGTCTCGCTGACGGTGTCGAGTTCGGATGCCGAAAACCGGAGGTCGAGCGGCGCGCTCTCGGACAAAACAGGGGCGGGAGTGGTAGACATATCAGACGTATTGGTCGGCATCGTCAAATAGGCTTGTACTACCCCCAGTTTGTGGACACGTGTGCTGCTGGCAATCGATTCCAGGAGAATTTCTGCCAAAGGCAACGCAGCGACCGCCGAGATTGCGTTATTCTACACGCCGCTCGAAGGCGATCACAGAAGCGGTGAAAGAAGAGATTTATGCGTCGTCGCACAGTAGCGATGGATCGAGCGCGCCGTTGGTCCAGTGGTAGGACAGAGCCTTCCCAAGGCTCTGCCCGGGTTCAATTCCCGGACGGCGCATGCTGTTGTGAGCGAAGCGAACGACGAAATCGGCACGGAATTGAACCCTGCCAGTCGCAACACCCGAGCACGGCGAGGGTGACCGTCTGGCTCCGGTTCAATTCCCGGACGGCGCATTGCTGTCGTGAGCGAGTTGAGACCGATGAGTGCGTAGTGCCGAGTGAGTCGGCATGACCAAGCGTTAAGATGTGGGGTTCGGATACACGACGTATGGACGCCGAGGGGAGATCCACCCCACCCGGCGCGTAACCCCGCATGGCTATCGAATCGTTGCTCCCCGAGTCAATCCGCTCGCGGTACGCGCTGAAACTGCTTGGCGGCGCGCTACTCATCGGCCTACTGATTACCGCGTTCAGTGCAACGACCGTCATCGACGTGACCGACAACGTCAGAGACGAGCAACTGTACTCGATGGAGACGAACGCGGAACTAGAGGCCAACGCCCTCGCCCAGTGGATCGAGGGCAACCAACAGACGATTCGAGCCCTCTCAAGTCACCGGGGACTCGACCCGGCGGCACCCGAGGAGACGGCGGCCGTCCTGGCGCGTGAACGCGAGGCGTTGTCGGCGGAGGTGGCAACGCTGTCGGTGGTCGAACGCAGTCCAGCGACGTTTTCGGAAGGCACCGACGAACAGATCCTTGCCAGCACGGAGCCGACCTATGTCGGCCGATCGCTGTCTGTGACCGATGTCAACTGGAAGCCGACGGTCGGCTTCAATTTCGACAGCACTGATGACGTGATCCTTTCGTGGGTGTACACCAACGAAGATGATGCGGCACTCGTCGCTGTTGCATCGCCAACACCCGACGGCGACCACGTCCTTGTCGGCGAGTACCGAACCGACATACAGGCCGAATCGTTTACCAGCGTCATCGATGGAACCAAAACGCAGGTGCTGGGTGGCTTTACCGCCTTTGTCCTGTTTGACGAAAACGAGACGAACGTTATCACCCCCTACGAGGGCGACCGCGCGAATACGACGATCGGGAACCGCATCCTCGATACCGACCCCGGTGCCGAATTAAACGGCTCTGTACTAACCGAAAACAGCGTTAAAGGCTACCACAGTGTCCCCGGCGAGGCTGTCGATTGGGTCGTTGTCAAGGAAGCCCCACGGCAGAACGCGCTTGCGGTCAGCGAGTCGATCCGTGGCGATCTGACGACGCTCGTCGGCATCACCCTGCTTGGATTTCTGCTGATCGGCGTGGTGATCCAACGCGGCCCGATCCGCTCGATCCAGCGGCTGGCGAGGCAGGCCGACGCCATCGCCGACGGGGAGTTGGCTGTCGAGATCGAAGACGAGGGCCGCGAGGATGAGATCGGCGACCTCCGGACAGCATTCCGCAACACGAAAGCCTACATCGAGACGATCGCCAGCCAAGCCGACGCCCTCTCTCGGCAGGCGTTCGACGACGACGCCTTCGAGGCGGCGATCCCCGGCCGGATCGGGACAGCGATGGCCGACATGCGCGGCGATCTCCGGCGGTTTATCAACGAACTGGAGACCGAACGCCAGCGGTACTCCACGCTGGTCGAACAGAGCAAAGACGGGATCGCGGTCGTCCACGGCGAATCACTCGTCTTCGTCAACGATCGATTGGCCGACATCACCGGCTACAGCCGCGAAGAGTTGGTTGGCATGTCGTATGCCAATCTCGTTGTCGAGGAGGATCTCGCTGGGGCCCACGAGCAGGCCCAGCGCGTGCTTACCGATGCAAACCCGGCCGATCAGTACGTCCACGATATCGAAACGAAGACCGGCCAGCGACGCCGCATCGAAGCCACCGGCTCAAAGATCATCCACGACGGCGAACCGGCAGTGTTGATCAACGCTCGCGACATCACCGAGCGACAGCGTCGTGAGCAACGGCTGACGGTGTTTAACCGACTGCTCCGGCATAACTTCCGGAACCGGCTTGATGTGATCAAGGGCCACGCCGAGCGGCTGGCCGACCACACCGAGGGCGACCACGCCGAGGCGGTGTTGACCGCAGCCGATCGGCTGGCGACCCTCGGAAGTCGCGCCCGACGAATCGATCAGTTGGTGGCACGCGATCCCAATCCGACCACCGTTGATGTGGTCGCCGTCATCAACGAGTTGCTTGAGAGTGTAGACACGGAAGAGAATGAGACCACCATCGAAACTACGCTGCCAGCCACCGCGGAGCTCCGAACAGACGCCGAAACGCTCCGAACGACGCTGGTGAGTCCGCTGGAAAACGCGGTCAAGTACGCCGATTCGACGGTTCAGGTGTCGGTCACATCGACGCCGGCGGGGTGTCGTGTCGTCATCAGCGACGACGGCCCGGGGATCCCGGCGGCAGAACTCGACTCGCTTGCGGCCGGCACCGAAACCGACCTCCAGCACGGTCGGGGGCTGGGACTGTGGCAGCTCAAATGGGGTGTCGACGCGCTCAACGGCGACCTTGCCTTCGAGACCGACGCCGGAACAACCGTGCGGATCGAGCTACCGGCACTCGGCGACAACAGCGACGAGCGTGGCGCGGACGCTGACAGCGACAACAACGGGATCGACGACAGCGACCCAGCTGATGGAGTCGATGACGACAGCACGGACAGCAACAACGACACCGAAAACAACGACGACACTGACAGCGAAGCGTAGTCGTTCGACGGAGGTTACGCTGACCGCTACCGGAACTCGAAGGCAACGCCGTCCTCGTCGATCGAGAACACTTCGCCCTCGTCGTCGGCTTCCAAGCGGGAGAAGGCCTGTCTGACGACGTGGCGGTCATACCCCGTTTCCTCGGTGGCAGCAGTAAGCAGAAGCGTTTCTCGGCCAAGTCCCTCCAAGTACTGGGCCCGGAGAGTGTCAACGCAGTCGGCGACAGCGTCTGCCTGCACCGCGCGCTCAAAGAGGTCGGCGTTTTCGCTGACGACAGAATCGGTCGAATCGTAGATGAGGTCGCCGCGCTGGAGATCGATCAGGCAGACGCTCACGTGCGGGCCGTAATGTGTTCGGCTGAGATCATCGTCCTGCACGTGGCTAATAACACGATCTGTCCAGCCGGTTGGCGAGGCGATCCCAAGCAGCGACGGGGCTGCGCGGTCGGCCGCCTCATCGACCGTCTCACCGACGATGGCGACGAGGTCATCGACGCCGGCCGGGGTTGCATCGACGCCTTCGCTGGCGTGCTGGGTGAGGTGGGAGTAGACCGTCGCCTCGATGACCATCCGCGTCTCGCTGGTGAGGCCGAAGTACTTCGAGTCGGTGATCGCATAGCGCGCCGTCGGGTTGACCGGATGGGCCGCCACGTCGCCACCGTTCGTATCGAGGAGGTCAGCCATGCGATCACGTTCGTTTCGGCGGCTACAACGACCCGCCCAGTAGTCATCAGGAACCGAAAACGACCCATCAGGCAAGTGGATCAGGTCTGCCTCCTGCATCGAGGTCTCGAAGCGGCCGAGATAATCCAACTCGAAAAGCCGGGCGGTCGCGGCGGTGACGGTGTCGCTGTCGGCGGCCGTAGCCGCAGGCCGGGTGTCAGTCGGCGATTTACCGGTGCTATCGGCTGATTGATCACTGGCGTCGGCAGCGAGGGCAGCAGCGCCTGCCCCGCCGGTGGCATCGGTCGAGCGACCGCCGGGTTCCGCGGGTTGCTCGACGTCGTCGAGTGCGAGGTCACCGCCAAGGGTGTCGAGGCCGTGGGTCTCAGCATAGAGGAAGATCGCCTGGCGAACACGCTCGCGACGTTCCTCATACCGGTCGAGCAGGCGGTCAATCACATCCTGTTGGACATCCGGGTTTTCCAGCAGGGCGTCGATGTTGGCGACCGTCGAGTCGGCGTACGTCTCCAGCAACTCGGTCACCTCCCCGTCTAATCGCTGGATACGCGCTTCGAGTTGCGATTCATCCAGCGTATCGAACCGTTTGAAGCGATCGAAGTCGACGACAGCCTGGAGCTCCGGCTCGATGAAGTCATCAGCGATCGATTCCGGCACCTCGCCCTCGGCGTAGAAGCTCGCCGCCAACAGCAACCGCGCGAGGCGGAGTTCGCCGCGCAGTCGATCCTCCTCGCTGCTGGTCAGAAACCCGTTGCACTCCTTGGTGAACTCCCAGCGGAGAGCCTCCTCGTCGCGTGTGATCGATTCATACCGGTCGAGTCTGGCAAGCTCCGGCATCCGCTGGAGGGCGGCGAGATCCTCGTTGAGGATGCGATCGGCGGCGTGAGTGAGCTCGGTGAGCCAGTCTTGACAGTCGGTCATACGAAAGCGGTAGGAGCGGCCGGCCGGACGACCGGCAGCCGCGAATGGAGGGTAGCTTGGGGCGTCCCCGCCGGCGGTGTCGCCGACGATCTCCCACGCGCCGCTGTCGATGGCGGCGACGACGGCCGTCCCTGAACCAACAGGGGAGTCGAGGGGAAGATCATGAGACGCCTGATAGTCTCATAAATGTATGTTTTCCTCACTAATAGGTTCACTGTTGGAGCGGCCCCTTCAGTTGCGGACGCCAGACGAGTTTAGTCCAGGTGTGCCATGAGCTGGCCATCGCGCTATCACGACGACTGAGATCCCGATATAGCAGCATGCGCGACCGCTAACCCCTTACCCATGGGCAAAAGGCATTATACCTCGAATCCATAGAGGAAGATAATGGACATTCGATCGTGGGTACAAGAGCGGTTCGGCACCGCCGACACGGCGACGCTACTCGATGAAAGCGTCTACAGTCGGACTGAGCTCCGGAAGGATAAGACGAAACTCGAACAGAGCCTCAGACAGATCGAATCCGAGATGGACAAACACGCCGAGCGGTATCAAAAGCTGCTCCAAAAGGGCGCGGAGGCCGATGAGTTCCGCCGCCAGCAGTACGCCCAAAAGGCCAAATTCGAGAAGAAAAAATACGAGGTCAAAAAGAAAAAACACAAAACTAACAGCATCAAGCTCGGCACCGTCATCTCCATCGAGGGGATGCGTGAGGTGTTGGCGATGCACAACGGCGACGGCGAGTCCTACGAACTCGATCACCTCTTCGATGACGAACTCAACGCCCAAGAACTCCAACGAGAAGTGATGGATCAGATGGCCGAATTCGGGCTTGAGATCGAGGATATGAAGCAGGTACAGGAGGCCCTCGATGTTGAGATCCTCGACCAGGATCTCGAAACCGGGGCCGACGAGGAGATAGAGCTCATGGAAGAGATGGCCGCCGGCGACATCAACCACGAACAGGTCGATATCGACGACACCGTCGAGGTCGAGCCGGATGACTTCGATGTCGACATCGAGGACAGCGAGCCAAGCCTCTAACCCATGTCGCTGAAGCGGAGTGCCCAGAAGAGCCACCTCGAATCCGAGTACGAGCGCTACCGGAGCCACGCCGAGGCCGCCCGCGAGGAGGGCCAGCCGTCAGCGGCCGCCCGCTACTACCGGCAGTGTGTCGGCGTGCTTGAGGATCTCGCTGACCTCGAAACCAACCCACGGCTGGCCACCGAGCGCAAGGAGTTGGCGGCCAATCTTGCAACCGCGGCCGAACGGCTCGAAAGCGACAAGCCGCTTGTCGACGAGGGTGGTGGCAGCACCGGTGGTTCGGCGGCCACGACGACAGCCACCGGCGACGGCACCACAGCCGACCAACGGGGCGATGTCGACGACACCGGCACCGATCCCGAAACGTTTCTCGAACCCCCACCGGAGATGGATTTCAGCGACGTTGGTGGGATGACCGACCTCAAGGAGACGCTGAAAGATCAGGTCATCGACCCGCTGCAACGGCCTGAGTTGTACGAGGAGTACGATCTCGGCGTCGTCAACGGCGTCCTCCTACACGGCCCGCCGGGCACCGGCAAGACATACATCACGGAGGCACTGGCCGGCGAGTTGGGGTACAACGTTGTCATCGCCCAAGCCTCAGATATCACCAGCTCGCTGGTCGGGGAGGCCGCCGACAACATGGCCGACCTGTTCGCGGTCGCCCGCGACAACCAGCCCTGTCTGCTCTTTCTCGATGAGATCGACGCCATCGCCGCCGAGCGCAGCGGATCGACAAACAAAACCATGAGCGAGAGCCAGATGATCACCCAGTTCCTCACCGAGATGTCTGAAACGAAAGGCGAGGATGTGGTGGTCGTTGGCGCAACAAACCTGCCGGAGGAACTCGACGGCGCGGCCTGGCGGCGGTTCGACGAGCGCATCGAGGTGCCACCGCCGGATGCGACGGCGCGGGCGGCGATCCTGCGGATTCATCTCCGGGATCGACCGGTCGTCACCGACGAGATCGATTGGGAGGAGATCAAAGCACAGACCGATGGCTACGTTGCCAGCGACCTCGAGATCATCGCCTCGACAGCCGCACGCAACGCCCTGAAAGAGGCCCGGGATGCCGACTCGGTCGTCCCGATCTCACAGGCCCACCTGACAGCCGCCATCGAGGCAACCGACCCGAGTTTGGACGCGTGGGATGGGGGATGAAGCGATACCTGTTGTCGGATCCGGCCAGCGAGGACGCAACCCCGACCCGCGTGCCGATCGACTCGCGGGTGGGGATCTACCGGCTCGGCGACGGCAGCAAGACGATCGTAGCCGAAACCGACGGTCAGCGCGTCGACCTCGGCGTCCGTGATGCAACCGTCTCACGAAAGACGGAGGGCCGACCCCCGGTTGAACTCTCGCCGATCTCACGCGGGATCAGCGTCCGCAACCACGGGAGCACGAATCCGGTCAGCCTCAGCACCAATCTCCGAACCCACACGCTGACGGCGGGTGACGCCGCCGCGATCACCGACGACTGTCGGCTGACAATCGGCATCAGTCTCACGCTGCAGGCTACTGTCGAGCGTGAGGGCTCTCAACGCAGTCCAGCAGCCGAGCAGGCCGCTGGCGTCAGCCCGGCCGCCCACGCCAGAACGCTAGCCAACGCGTTGCGAGCCGCCAGCACGGACTCGGTTGCCGAAAGCCGGAGCGTTATCGCCGAACTCCAGTCGTTTCTTGCCTCACACCCGCTGGACTCGTCGGACTACGAGGAGATTCACGCCCGTGTCGAACAGATCGAGCGACGCCTCGACAGCAAGGCGGGCGGCCTCCACCATACAGAGGAGTTAGATGAAGAATGGCAGTCGGAACTGTCCGCCCTCAGCGACCGGATCGAGGGGCTCTATGCCCGAGCGTCGGGCTGAACACTGTCGGAGTGCTAACCTCTATACGAATCCAGTCCTAACGTTGAGGCATGCCACCGTCGCGTCGCCCGGATGTCTCGTCCGTGGCGAGTCCGCCACGCCGGTCGCTGACGTACGACGACCTCCAGATCGTCGACCGGCTTGGCGGCGGCGGCCACGCCACCGTCTACAAGGCGAGGGTGACGACACACGCTGAGCCGCGGGTGGTCGCGGTCAAGGAGCCGACCCACGAGGAGCGAACACTGCCGGCGTCGGCTGCCAAGGAGTTTATTCGCGAGGCCCAGACGTGGCGAAAGCTCGATACCCGAGAGCGTGAAAAACAGCTCTACACCGACTACGAACACCTTGTCGGCGTTATCGACACCGGTGAGGAGTTGCCGTGGATCGCCATGGAGTACATGGACGGCGGCTCGCTCGGCGACCGGCTGGCGAGCCGAAGCGAGCCATACGAGATCCCAGAGTTGCAGTGGATCATCGACTGCATTGCCCGCGGGGTCGAACTCGCCCACTACGAGGGGATCTCGCATCTCGATCTCAAGCCGGAGAACGTGTTGTTCCGGACGACCGAGGCCGGCATGTGGGATGTCGCTAAGATCGCCGACTGGGGCACCTCCTCGCGACCCTTAGAGGGCAGCACCGACAGCGGCGTCTCGGTCGCCTTCAGCGCACCCGAGCAGTTCCACCCCGACCAGTTCGGCGAGCCTGACTCGATGACCGACATCTACCAGGTCGGGGCGATCATCTACACGCTAGCGGTCGGCGAGCCACCCTACGAGGGAAGCCAAATCGAGATCTCACAGGCGGTCGTCGACGGGCCGACCCCGCCAAGCGAGCACCGTCCCGAGCTTCCGACCGAACTCGATCAGGTGATCGAACGGGCGATGGCGCCGGACAAACAGGATCGGTTCAGAACCATCCGTGATCTCGCTGCCGCGATCGCCGATGTCCCGGATCCAACGGTGCAGCCAGCCGACGGCGGCCGGCCAGCCGATACCGGTGTGACAACCGATCGCGCGTCGCCGGTCGGCGGGGGTCAGCCCGGCGGCATCGGCGGCCCAACCGGGCCATCGGGGCCGACAGTGCCCGGCGGTGAGTCCGAGGGTGAGCTTGAGGAACGAACCGGGCCGATCCCGAAGGCGATCGGGACGATCGATCTGCCGCCATCGAGACAGCCGCTTGAGGTTATCGCCAGCGACGACGGCTATCTCGTCCGAGAGTACCGCCGGGATCCAAGCGAGGCAACGGTGTTTTCCCGCCATGACCGGCGGATGATGGCAATGCGAACCGCCTCGAAACAGCTGACCAGCGACCACCATCCCTGCACGCTGCGATGGGATACCCCAAACAGCGTCGGCGACATCTACTGGAACGAGCACTTCGAGTCCCTACGGGTCGAGTACAGCGATTTCCTTTCGTCGTGGCTCGTCGTGCCGTCGACCGACCGCTTCGCCTTCGCCTCCGCGCCAAGCGCCAAAAAGGCCTACAAGTACGGCAAACGAATCCAACAGGAGTACGATTTCAAGGAACTTGAGGTCTGTTCGCGCCGCGGTGAGGTCGAGAAGGTTGTCGAACACCGATTTATCAGGCACTCGCTGACAAAATCCGGCGTGAAGTTCAATCGATAACATCGCGGCGGGCGGCTCGCTGTGCTCGGCTGTCGCACGAACGCGAGGTACTAAAGTTCTCAGAGCGCAAGTATCAGCCAATGGAGTACACGTATACCGGTACCGCCCACGAGTCGTTGGTTGAGGCCTACGCGGCCGACGATGACGACCGATTCCGGACACACCAGCAGTCAGCGTTTCCGGAGCGGGCGGCGACAGTCGAGGAGATCGGTTTGCTCCGCCGGCTGCTGTTTCCGGGCTGTTGGAACGGGTCGGAGCTCGTTGGCGACGCCGACGCGGTCAACGAAACGCTCGATCAGTTAGGCCAGCGGTTCTGTCAGGGGATTCAGCCGTATGCCAACCAGTGTCTGGCAACGGTCGTCACCAACGTCCTCGACCAGCTGCCGGCGATCCGGGAGCTCCTCAAACGCGACGTCGAGGCCGCCTACAAGGGCGATCCCGCCGCCAAGAGCTACGTCGAGATCATCCGATCGTACCCGGGCTTTCATGCGACGATGGTACACCGCGTTGCACACGCGATCTACGAAGAAGGCGAGGGCGTCTACGCTCGGGAGCTCTCGGAGGCCGCCAAAAGCGTCAGCGGGATCGACATCCATCCCGGTGCGGAGCTCGGCGAGTACTTCTTTATCGATCACGGCAGCGGCGTCGTCATCGGCGAAACCGCCGAGGTGGGCGACTGGGCTCGCATCTACCAGGAGGTCACGCTGGGCGCGCTGCACTTCGAGGAGGACGAAAACGACGAACACGCACTCAAGAAAGGGTACAAACGGCATCCGACGATCGGCGACAACGTCGTGCTTGGGGCCGGAAGTAAGCTCCTCGGCCCGATCACCATCGGTAATCACGTGAGTATCGAGGCCAATGCGTGGGTCACCGACGACGTGCCGGATCACACAACCGTCTTCATCAAGCATCCTGAACAGGAGCGGAAAACACGACCGCCGGAACAGCAGTAGGCGGCGATCCTGCTCAGTTGCCAAAGGCAGTCGGATTCGGTTTTGCGTCGACGCGGCCGACGAGCCGAACGACAAGATAGACGACCGGCGTATCTACCACAGCGATCAGTAGTTTCAGGAGGTATTGGCCAGCAATGAGCCCGATAAGCACGTTTGTCGGCAACGCCGAGCCAACCCCCAACAGCGTCGGCGCGAGATAGAAGGCGATTCCGACGAAGATCACCGTATCGATCGCCTGACTGCTCGCTGTTGAGGCGAGATTTCGTAGCCAGAGTTGGCCTTGGCCGGTAAATTCTCGGATCTTATGGAAGACGAGCACATCCCAGTTTTGGCTAACAAGATACGCCAGCAGGCTTCCCAAGACGATGTTAACGCTGGGGGCAAGCGCGGCCTGGAAGGTCTCCGCGAACTCGGGATCGGCGCCAGGCGCTCGAAGCGTCGAAAACACCAATAGCAGGACGACAAAGTTGAGCGCGAAGCCGACGTTGACCATTATCTGTGCCGCCCGGCGACCGTAGAGTTCCGAGTAACAATCCGAGGCAAAAAACGTCAATGCGTAGGCGAGGGCTGCGCCGGGCAGCATGACCGACGCCCCGACGACCGGGAGCTCAGTCGGCAGGGGAGTGCCAACACCTTCGCGGCGGTGAGCTGTGCGGTCACCAATGCGGTGACAAACAACCCAAGCAAGGCAACCTGGCCGACCGCCTGCCGGTCGGTGCCGCCGCCGGGCGCAGCAGCATTACTCATCGTCGATCCGCCCCTGTCTGGCGTCGATCTCATCAAGCTGATCCAGCGTCTTTCGGATTGAGGCCCGTACGGCTTCACTCCGGTTGACGAACTTCTTACCCTCACCGACATGGGCGTCGAGATCCGCAAGCAACTCATCTGGTACCTCCACGCTTATCTTGGTCATCGCTGGGTAATATCCCAAGAACATATTTGTACGTTCCGACCTCGGCGCGTCAGTGCCAGAACCACAATAGATCAGTATATATCACTCATAGCGACGTTTTTGTCTCTCACTGCTGAACGGCGTCAGTGGGCGTGTCATCTCACCGCTTGCTCCCGCTGTCCGTCGTCTTCCAGACGTGCCACGACACGCCCACCCGTCGCTGTCCCGTATATAGATCTATTGTGATAGCTAGTCCACTATAGCGTTGCTGTAGCGGTAGCTATCGCTACCCAGCGGTTGAAATCACTCTATCGACCAACATATAACTATTACGATAGTTCAAGGGCGAGAAGCTGTTTGCCACACCTGATGGCACCCAACGATCGACGACGACAGTTCCTGAAAGGTTCAGCCGCCGCACTGACGATCGCTGTTGCCGGCTGTACCGGCTCCCAATCGACAAGTACCGATGACGGATCGAGTGGTGGTGGCGAGGATCCGCTACTGGCAGACGCCAGCTCGTTCGACCCCGCAAACCCCCAATGGGAGGAGAACAACTACCTCTCGACGCCGTTGGTCGACAAGGGGTATGAACGCGGTTCGGAAGCCGATCTCGAAAACATGGGGAACCGTGAGGTCGAGGAAGTGCCGCACGGAGATCCGGTTCGGGAGGCCCCCAGCGACGAGGGCGAGTTCCTCGATCCCGACACCCTCGTGTTCACTGTCAGCCCAAGCGAGGACGTCCAGGGCCGCTACGAGGATGACTTCGCGGCCCTCTTCGAGAGCATCCGCGAAGAGACCGGCAAGGAAGTCGAGTTCAACAAGGTCAACAGCTACGCCGCCTCCGTCGAGGCGATGCGCTCGGAGCGCGCCCATATCGCCAACTTCTCGACGGGGACGACGGCGTTTGCGGTCAACCTCGCCGGCGCCGTCCCGTTTGCGGCCGGGCTCACCGCCGACGGAGCCTTCGGCTACCGGCTGTTTGCGACGACCCGAGCCGACGCCGACAGCATCCAGAGTGTGAAGGACTTCGGCCGCGACGACGTGACAATCGGCCACTCCGAGCCGGCCTCAAACTCCGGCCATCAAGCCCCGTCGGCACTGTTCGATCAGTACTTCGATGTGACACCTACCGAGGATTATGAGGTGAACTTCTCGGGCGGGCACGGCAACACGACCCGTGGGATCGCCAACGGCGATTACGATGCCGGCCCAATCTGTTCGACCTGTTTCAAGGACACCGTCGATGCGAACAGCAGCCTCTCGTACGACGATTTCAAGGTTGTATGGGCCTCTGCACCGTTCCCGAACGGCCCCATCGCCTACCGCTACAACCTCCATCCAGACATCGTCGAGGGAATCGAAGCGGCGTGGCTCGACACTGACTACTCCGGAACCGCCTATGCCGACCGGACGGGATACAATCAGTTCGTCCCGATCACCTACCGCAAACACTGGAAGGACATCATGGTCATCCAACGGTACAACGACGTCAACTACACTCAAAGCGCGCTGGGAGAATAATGCTCCACGTCACCAACCTACAGAAGACCTACGACACCGGCGACGAGGCGCTGCGTGGTGTCACCACATCGGTCGAAGGCAGCGAAACCGTCGCGATGATCGGCCCAAGCGGGGCCGGCAAAAGCACCTTCATCCGGTGTGTCAATCGACTCACCGAGCCCAGCGGCGGCGAGATCGACCTTGACGGCACTGAGCTAACGGCGCTCGACACCGACGACCTGCGGGCCGCCCGCCGGGATATCGGGATGATCTTCCAGGAGTACAATCTCATCGAGCGGCTCACCGTTATGGAAAACGTCCTGTCGGGGCGATTGGGCTACGTTTCGGCGTGGCAGGCGTTCCGGCGGTCGTTCCCGCCGGCGGATATCGAGCGCGCCTACGAGATCCTTGAGCAGGTTGGCCTTGGTGAGATGGCCGACAAGCGCGTCGATGAGCTCTCCGGTGGCCAACGCCAGCGGGTCGGCATCGCACGCGCGGTGATCCAAGAGCCGAAGATCCTGCTGGTCGATGAGCCAACCTCCAGTCTCGATCCCGAAACCTCAAACACCGTCATGCAGTTGCTGACCGACATCGCCGCCGATCGATCGATTCCGGTGTTGATCAACATCCATGAGGTGAACCTTGCACTCGATCACGCCGACCGCATCGTCGGCCTCCACGACGGCGAGCTCGTCTTCGAGGGGACACCCGACGACCTTGATGAGGACGCCCTCGACCGTGTCTACCGCGGAGCCGATATCCCTGAGGCGACCGCCGACGGCGAGAACCAACCCCACACAGATGACCAGGAGGTGCCGCTGACGGCCACCGGATCGGCGGCGGGAGGCGTCTGACGTGGCGACGGGTGAACGGACGTGGCAGCGGCCGACGATCTTCCGCACCCGGCGCGTCAAGTGGGCCGTCTACGCCGGCTTGCTCGCGTTTTTCGCGTGGTCAGCGGTTGGCATCGGATTCGATCCAAGCCGGGTGCTGCAGGGGATCGGCAACACGGCGGTACTCATCGGCGACTTCCTGCCGCCGGATGCGACCGCCCGCGAGTTCGACCGAATCGTCGCCAAGATGCTCGAAAGCGTGGCGATGGCGATGGTCGCTACCGTCACCGGGATCGCCGTCAGCATCCCCATCGCGTTCATGGCTGCCGAGAACATCTCGCCGAAACCGCTGTACGCGCTCAACCGCGGCTTCATCTCGATCTCCCGGGCGTTCAACGCGATCATCGTCGCCATCCTCGCGGTCAAGGCCGTCGGCTTCGGCCCGCTGGCCGGCATTATCACGATCACGTTCAAAACGGTCGGCTTCTTCTCGAAGCTACTGGCCGAGGATATCGAGGATATCGATATGGGCGCGGTCGACGCCGTGCGAGCCACCGGCTCGTCGCCGATCCAAACGCTGCTGTACGGTGTTGTGCCCCAGATCATCCCGCGGTTTGCCGGTTTGTCTGTGTACCGGTGGGATATCAACATCCGCACCTCGACGGTGATCGGCATCGTCGGCGCGGGCGGCATCGGCTCGGTGCTGTTGACGGCGTTCAACCGCTATGACTACCAGTACGTCTCGGCGATCCTACTGTCGATCATCGTTGTCGTCCTGTTCGCTGAGGGCGTCAGCGCGGTTGTCAGACGGAGGTACCAATAATGTCGACGGAACAACCGAGGTGGCAGCGGTTCGATCGTCGCCGCCGGATCGGCCGGTTTCTCGCGGTGCTTACCGCCGCTGTCGTCGTGATCGCCTCCTGGCAGTTTATGGATATCGGGGCTGTCGATCCCAACACCGTCCCCCGAGAGATCGCCGACCTCCTGACGCGGATGTATCCGCCGGATGTCGCCTACACACCCCAGATCATCGGGCCGCTGATCGAGACGATCCATATCGCCGCGCTCGGAACGGTCGGCGCGCTGGTGTTGTCGCTCCCGGTCGCGCTGTTGGCCGCCGAAAACACCACGCCGAACGCGGCGACCTTCTGGCTGGGAAAGCTGATCGTCACCGTCAGCCGGTCGGTCAACACGATCATCTGGGCGTTGATCTTTGTGGTGACATTCGGCTCCGGGCCGCTGGCCGGCGCAGTCGCGATCGCCTTCCGATCGGTCGGCTTCCTCGGCAAGCTGCTCGGCGAGGAGATCGAGGAGATCGACTTCGGCCAAGTTGAAGCCGTCCGGGCGACCGGGGCCTCGTCGCTGCAACTCCTCTTGTACGGCATCTTACCGCAGGTCAAGCCTGCGCTGATCGGTCTGGCGATCTACCGGTGGGATATCAACATCCGGGATTCGACAGTGCTTGGCTTCGTCGGTGCCGGCGGGATCGGCGTCCAGCTGTTCCAGTCGGTCAACGCCTTCGCTTGGCAGTCGACCGCGATGATCCTCCTGATCATCCTCGGCGTTGTCGTCGTCACCGAGGGGCTGTCAGCCTACACGCGGGGGTTGGTGCGCTGAGATGGCCCACCGACAGGTAGATGCGGCCGCCACCCCAGCACCCGATATGACCGACGGCGACCAACTCCTGTTGTTCGATATGGATGGCGTCATCCTGGAGGGCCACGGCACCGATCCGGCTGTCCACGACGACGCACTCGACGAGGCAATCGCCGAAGCCGGACTCAGCGTCGACGACGATACGCGATCGCTGTTGGCCGGCTACGAGTACGACACCGAGTTTGTCCGCGGCTGTGAGCGCCTCGGGATCGATCCCGTCGCCTTCTATCGCCGGCGGGAGCGTCACAGCGCGAGCCACACGATCGACCGGCTTGCGGCCGGCGACCGAACGCTGTATCCCGACAGCGACGCGCTCGATGGGTTTGCCGACGACTACACCCTCGGCCTCATCAGCAACAACTACGACGCCGTCGTCGAATTCGTCGTCGACCACTACGACCTCGATGGGTTCGCCTACGCCCGCGGCCGCGAACCTGGCGTCGGTGGCTTCTATCGGCGCAAACCAAATCCGCACTATCTGCTGGCCGGCCGGGAAGCCCTCGGCGGCACCGACGGCGTCTACGTTGGCGACCGCGCGACCGATGTGATGGCCGCACGACGGGCGGGGTTGGACGCGATCTTTATCCGCCGACCGCACAACGGCGACGTGTCGCTGCCGGTCGAGCCACGCGCCACGATCGACTCGTTGACCGCGCTGGGCGAGTACCTGTAATCACGTGACCCGGAGTCGCAGGTCGCCGCCCCGATGACGGGCAGTCTCGTCGCCGCCGTCGCCGCGGCGGTGCTGCTGGGCAGCTATCTCGTCGGCGTCAAGCGGTATTTCAGTCACTATCCGCCAACACTGTATCTCGCTGTCGTCCATGCTGTCGGGCTCTGTTGGTATCTGCCGATCGTCGTCGCAACGGGCGGTGTCGACGACCTTTTGCCGCCACTGACGGCAGCCGAGACGGGGTTGGTCGTCGGCACGGTCGGTCTCATTGCGGTCGCGCTGGCGGCCTTTTATCACGCCTTAGCGATCGGCGACGTGTCGTATGTCGCGCCGATCAGCAAGATCGTCCCCGTCTTTGTGCTGCCGCTTGAGGTGCTGTTGCTCGGCCAGCACCTCTCGGGGATACAGGTCATCGGCGTCCTCGTCGCCACGACTGCGGTGTATGTTGCTAACTACCGCGGCGGGTCGCTGCTGGCACCGCTTCGAACGGTGGTTCGGCGGCGTGACGCGCTGCTCGCGCTCGCCAGCGCGGCCGTTTTCGGCGTTGTCGATGTCGGTAAACGGGTAAGCATGCAGGAGTTGGCCGTCCCCGCCCGTGCGTTTGTGATCCTGACGCTGGTGATCGTCCCGATCGCGTTGCTGCCGTGGGCTCTCCGCCGGCGAGGCGGGGCAGCCTTCGCGGCGACCGCTGGAAGCTCCTCCTTGCTGGCGGCGTCCTCGCGGCGGGCCAACACCTCGTTTCGGTAGCCTTCGTCGCGCTGCCGGCCAGCGTTGTCTCGCCGATCGTCAACACCCAGGCCGTCATCGCGGTCGTGCTCGGAAGCCTGCTGCTCGGAGAGCCACACGCCAGACTACGGCTGCTGGCCGGCGGGTTGGCCGTTGGTGGTGTGGTACTCGTCTCAATCGGCTAATCGTCAACCACAGCACTCGCAGCGCAGCTGACGATATCCGCCGGCGGGGCGAGGTTGCGTCGCCCGCCGCCGGTCACCAGAAACAGCACGAGCAGGCCGACACCATAGGCTGCCATCAGCGGCACCGTCACAAGGAACATCGTCACGATATCCGCCGGCGTCAACAGCGCGCCGACAGTCAGCATCCCGACGGTGACCTCCCGCCAGCGCGTTCGCATCGCCCGGTAGGGGATGCCGGCTCGATTGAGCAGGAGCATCACAATCGGTACGTCAGCCAGTAGCCCGATCCCGACGGTCGTGAACAAGATGAGCCAAAAGAAGTCGTTGATGCGGTAGGTAAGCAGCATGTCGTAGGCCCGCGCATCGGCGACAAGATAGGAGATGATCGCCGGCGCGATGTAGACGTAGCCGAGCGCGAGACCGCCGAGCAGACCAGCGGTCAGCGAGCCAACCCACAGGAAGACCACCGATTGGCGGCCGCGCACCGCGCCGAGTTCCCGCAGGGCAGGCCAGGCATAGTAGGCGACCATCGGCACCACAGCAACGGCCCCAGCCAGCACCGAGAACTTCACGATAAACAGCAGGGCTTCGACCGGATGGAGCGTGATGATCTCTAAGGCGGTTTCACCGACAAGCTCCGGCGGGAGTCGACTCAGGAAGTTCTCGCGGACGGCCCCCAGTCCGCCGATGTAGAACCAGGTAAACGTCGCCACCAGCACGATCATAAACGTCGCTACCAGCCGGAAGGATTTTGATCGCAAGCTGCCGGCGACGAAGGCGATATCAGTGTAGTAGCCGCCGATGTCGTCGGCATCCTGCTCGCCGTCGGTGAGTTCGCTGAGGAACGAATCGCCGGCGCGGCTTGCGCGGTCGCCCAGTCCCGGTTCAGCGGCAGCGTCATCCGCCCCATCGCCGCCGTCCGCATCGCCGCTACCCTCGCCGTCGTCCTGGGCCGCCTGGCGGGCAGCCTCGGTTTCGTCGAAGCGATCGAGGATCGCCTGGGCTTTGGCCTCGTCGCCCTCGTCGATGGCCTCGCTGGCGTACCGCATCGCCTCGTCTTCGCTGAGTTCGATAAACGCCTCAGGTGGGGCCGCCTTGATCCCACCAGCATCCAGCGTCGTCAGATCGATCGCGGTCGGATCGCCGAACTCGCCGTCGGGATCAACCTCAAGCCCGGCGTAGATCAGGGCGGCGAGGCCGCCAACCGCGAGGAGCACGGCGACGATCCCCCCGTAGATCGCCATCGCCATCTGGGGGTCGACGCCGAGGCCCGCGCCAGGCGGGAGAACCCGGTAGCGGCTGTCGATCAGCGGATACGATAACACGGCGTTGACCGCGCTGCGACCGCCATAGGTGTAGAAGGCAGACGGAAGGATCGCGCCGACGATCGCTAACCCTGCGAGGACGTTCCAGTGGGC
Source organism: Halonotius sp. GCM10025705 (assembly GCF_042662885.1). NCBI lineage: Archaea > Methanobacteriati > Methanobacteriota > Halobacteria > Halobacteriales > Haloferacaceae > Halonotius > Halonotius sp. GCM10025705. The sequence continues at coordinate 1,416,749 of NZ_JBHSZD010000001.1, forward strand.
ACGAAGCGTCGCTCGGATGTCGATCTGGTCGCTGCCGCGTTTGGTCGTGACGATCACTTTCGCCAGATAGAGGCTCAGCCCGTAGAGAATGACCAGCGGGATCGCCCACATGATCTGGGTGAACGGATCGGGCGGCGAGAAGACCGCCCCGAAGACGAAGATGCCGACGACGGCGTGTCGCCACTTGTCGCGGAACGTCTCATATCGAACGATCTCGGCGTAGGAGAGGCCGGTGATCGCCAGCGGCATCTGCGCCGCGAGGCCAAACGACAGCGTCAACAGGACGATAAACTCCGTCCACAACACGATCGAGTACCGCGGCGCAAAGCCGGCCTCGAAGCCAAACTCCGCCAGAAAGCTGAACATCACCGGGAAGAAGACAGCGTAGCCGTAGGCTGCCCCGCCGATGAACAACGCGGCCGCAAAGCCAGCGACCGTGGCCACCTTCCAGCGGGCCGCGGGCAGTTGTCGCCAAACACCCCGTCGCTTGAGCGCGTCACGAGCGAAGTACAAAAACGCTGGTAGGGCGACGATCAACCCAACAACAAGGCCGATTTTCGCCTGCAGGAGGATCACATCAAACGGGGTTTGGGCGATGATCTCGAAGCTCTCACCGACCTCTGCCCGCATGCGGGATTCGGTGACGGTGCGGAGAAAATCCCAGATGTAGAGCCGCAGGGCATAGAACGTGCCGAGGAAGCCGAGAAGGAAGACGATAAAGACTTTCTGGAGATCCTTCTGGGCCGACCGCAACATCGCCCGCCCGGTTGCGGTCGCCTCGCCGAGCGCGCGTTGGGTGTCGTCGTCGAGCGCGCTTGCCATACCGGAACCCAGTCGGGTCGGCGTTATCAACGTTGTCTCTCGGCGCGAGCAGTGGTCAGCGACGACAGCCGCCGCCAGCCGAATCCGAAAAGGCATATACCCACAGGGAAGCCTTGCCTGGTCGTATGGCCGAGTCGCCGGATGGCAGCGACGATCCACCCGACCGCGAGGAGTCACCACCAGCGGACGGTGAGCCGTCGGCGCCCGCGGCTGACGGCGACGCTGCCGATACTGCCGATGCTGCCGCCGAGGGCGACGACGACGCAAGTGACACCGATGAGGCGGCTGCAGCGTCGACTGCTGAGGCGACACCACCAGCGAACCCGGCCGCCGACGGCGGCACCGGCAACTCGGTTGCCGCCGACCAGCCGCCAGCCACGGCCGGCGATGCGGCCGTCGAAGAGGGCCTCGCCGGCGAGGGGCCGGCCACCGACGAGGAGATGCCGCTGGCCGACCACATCGAGGAGATGATGCGGCGGTTGGGGCTCGTGTTCCTTATCGGCGGCATCGCCTTGGCGATCGCCTACCCGTTTGCGGGCGATCTCGTCAACTATCTGTGGTCGGTGCACATTCCTGAGCCGGTGACAAATCGCCCGCGGCTGTATGGGCCACTGGAGTTCATCCTCACGAAGCTCAAGGTCGCCGGGCTCGCCGGGCTGATCGTCGGGCTCCCGATGTTCGTCTATCAGACCTACCGCTTCATGCGGCCCGGGCTGTATCCGACTGAGCGACGCTACTACCTCGCGGCCGTGCCGACGAGCCTCGTGTTAGGAACACTCGGCGTGTTGTTCGCCCACTTTGTCGTCCTTCCGTTCGTCTTCGCGTACTTTACGACCTACACCGCCGAGGCCGCCGTCATCGCCTTCGGACTCCAAGAGACGTTCAACCTGATCTTGGTGTTGATGGGGTGGATGGCGATCATCTTCCAGATTCCGCTGTTTATCATGTTGGCGATCATGATGAACCTCGTGACTCGACAGTGGCTTGAGGCCAAGCGGCTCATATTTTGGGGCTCGTTCCTCGGGATCGCGTTCCTCTTCAGCCCAGATCCGACCGGGATGGCACCGATCATCGTCGCGCTCACGATGGTTGTCCTGTTTGAGGGCACCCTGGCGTTGCTCCGGTGGACGGGCAACTGACCGGCGACCGGACGTGACAGCACTCACTCGAACGCGACGCCGGTAATATCGAATCGGGCACCACCAGTCTCACTGTCGCCGACGCTGATCTCCCAGCCGTGGGCTTCGATGATCTCCCGGACGATCGCCAGCCCGAAGCCGGTGCCATCCCGGTTGGTCGAGTAACCGGTTTCGAAGATCTGCTCGCGTTTGTCTTCGGGGATCCCTGAGCCATCGTCGGCGATGTAGAAGCCGTCGTCGGTCGTCGCGACGGTGATCGACGCGTTCTCGTCGCCGTGTTCGACCGCGTTCCGAAACAGATTCTCGAAGACATCAGCCAGCCGGCTGGGATCGGCCTGAAACGTGACGTCACAATCCGCCTCGATTGTCGCGTCGGCAGTCGCAACCGTTCCCCAACACTGGCTGACGAGGTCAGCTAAGGCGACAGGTTCGGTCTCACCGACGGTCTGGCCCTGCCGCGCCAACAGTAGCGCGTCGTCGATGAGTTCCTCCATGCGGGTGAGTGCGCGGTCGATGACGTCGAGTTGATCGCTGTCGCAGTCGTCGGCAGCGAGTTTGAGCCGCCCGCTGGCAACGTTGATCGGATTGCGGAGGTCATGGGAGACGACGCTGGCGAACTGGTCGAGGCGATCCCGTTGGCGGGTGAGTTCGTCCTCGCGGGCTTTGAGCCGCTGGAGTTGGTCGATCCGGGCGAAGGCCTCGGTGACGGTGTCGGCCCACAGTTGGACGCGCTCGGCGTCGGCCTCGCTAAACGCGTCGGGCTCCGTCGAGCCGATATTTATCAGCGCGTACTCACCCAACGGGACGATCAGTTCGCTGCTGATCGGTGTCTCCGTGTTCGCCCGGTCGGGGTAATCGGCCATCGTGGTGATCCGCTTGGTCGCCCCCTCCTCGAAGGCCGTCCACGACAGCGACTCCGTGTCCGGCGAGTACGTTGGTGGCTCGTCGATCAATGACTGGCCGCGTTCGGTCTGTGCGATCGGTTCAAGCTGGTCGTCAGTCGCCAGCCAGACGCCGGCGGTATCGAACGCGAAGGCAGACTCAAGGCCGTCGACGACAATCTCCGCGGCGGCTTCCGGCGTCGTCGCCTCCAACAGCCGCCGGGTGGTTCGCTGGAGTCCTTCAAGGGTGTCGCTGTACTGCGCCAGCCGACGTTCATTCTCTTTGAGGGCGGTCACATCGGTGATGAACCCCTCGAAGATGCCCTCGCCGTCCTCGATGGCGACCTGCTGGCCGTGCTCGTTGACCCACTTCTCGTCGCCGTCAGCGGTGACAATCCGGTAAGTCAACTCGAAGGTGTCACCATCTTCGAGTTGTGAATCGACCGCCTCGCGGACAGCCGCCCGGTCGTCAGGGTGGATGATGTCCGAGCCCCAGGTGACCTCCCCGGCGACGAGCGCGTCAGCCGGGTAGCCGATCAAGGATTCGCAGTTGCCGCCGACAAACTCAGTGTCCCACTCGGGGGTCTCCCGGGTGCGGTAGACAACCCCGGGTAGCGTCTCAACAAGCGTCTCAAACTGGCGGCTGTAGGCTTGCCGTTCGACCGCGTTGGTGATGCGTTTCGCCAAGACAGCGGGGCTCTCCGTGAGGTCGTCTTTCGGAATGTAGTCGGTGACGCCGGCGGCGATCGCGTCGCTGGCGATCGATTCGTTGCCCTTTGCGGTCAGCAGTATCACCGGCAGGTCGGGATAGCGGCGTTGTACCACCGAAAGCAGTTCAAGTCCGTCCATCTCCGGCATCTCATAATCGGTCACCAGACAGTCAAAGGGCTCCTCGGCGAGAGTTTCCAGGGCGGCGTTCGGGGTGGTCTTGGTGACGACGGTAAACGGCTCGTCGTGCTCCGCAAGATAGGCGGTGACGATCTCACCGTACTCCGGTCTGTCATCGACATGGATCACCCGGATCGGACGAAACATCAGACAGCCAAGGATTACACCACCATCCACATAAAGCAGGTCGTAAGCGAGCTGACCTATGAATTCACTACTCTGTTGGTGATGAATCAACAGAGTCTGCGGCCGCCCGGAGTTTCGTTCGGAGTTCGGCGGCGTGGACACGATAGCTGAAGGCGTCCTCGCCGTCGATCAGAATGTGTGGTACGCGGTCGCCGTAGGTGTCGGCCAGCTCCGCGTCGGCGTCGACATCGATCTCCTCGACCGTCACGGCGACATCGGTATCGTCGATGACGCGGTCGATCGTCTCCATGGCTGACGCACAAAGGTGACAGTTCTCGCGGCTGTAGACCGTCATCTCGACCGGATCGCTCATATCGACCCAGAGGGCAGGGTGGGTAGCAAGCGTTACGACTCGTCGGCCGCGAGCCGTGGTATGGCGACGCTGGTTGTCGTTCGGCACGGCGAGACGATGTGGAACCGCGAACAGCGGGTGCAAGGATGGGCACCGGTCGCCCTGACAGAGACGGGTCGCCGCCAAGCCGACGCGCTCGCGGCAACTGTTACCGATCAGTACGCGGTCGACCGCCTCGTCAGCTCTGACCTCCGACGAACACTGGAGACCGCGCGGCCACTGGGTCGAGCCGTCGGCTGTGAACCGACACCGGATCGTCGCTGGCGAGAGCGGGATTTTGGTGTTCTCCAAGGACTCAGCTACGGCGAACTGTTTCTCGGCTATCCTGAGTTTACCCTCACTGAGGTTGGGTACACAGCCGCAGAGACACGCCCTGAGGGCGGCGAGAGTCTCATCGAGCAGCGCGACCGCATCATCGACGCCCTGACTAGTCTCGTCGACGATATGGACAGCAACGAAACCGTCGTCGTTGTCACCCACGGCGGGCCGCTGTATCTAATACTGGGATGGATCAAAGACCTCGACATCGTGGCGACGGTTATGGAACAAGAGCAGGGCAACTGCGCGATCAACGAGATCAAGGTCGATACAGAAAGCGGGAGGTTAGCGGTTCAACGCGAGAACGATACTCGGCACGTCGACAACGACACGTAGATCAAAAATAGCCGGTCGATCTCAGTACTTCGGCTCCGCGCCCGTCACGTCGTAGACCGTCTCCATGAGTTCGTCGCGCTGTCGTTGCCAGGCTTCGAGCGCGTCAGGGCTGGATGGGTATCGCTCGTAGTGATCGATCACCTGCTCGGCGACCTGTTTGACCTTGTAGAAATCGAGAATCTGTCGCCAGTAGCCAAAGCTGTTGATCGCGGTTCGGGCTGCCAGCAGCGGGCCCATTGAGGTCTTGCCATCGTAGAGCGCCTCGGCCAGTTTCCTGCCCGGCAGCGCAGCAAGGAGGCCCATCAGATCGTCGACATCGACCGCCGTCGAGAGGATGTTGTACACGTCGAGGCCGGCGTAGCGCGCGCCGAAGTGCTCCATCACGCGCTCGTTGTAGTGCCAGAGGGCCTCCTCGCTCACGTCGCCGGCGTCGATGGCTTCGATCGCCTGCTCGGCGGCGTACTGGCCGGCGTAGGCCGCGCCCGCGATCCCGCCGCCGGTCGTCGGGTTGACGTGGGCGGCGGCGTCGCCGACGGCCATGTAGCCCGGCGCGACCGCCGAGTCGTAGGTTCGGCGGGTCGGGAGAGCCGCGCCGAGTTTGTCGGTGACCTCGGCGTTTTCGAACTCCTCGCGGTCGCGGAGGTCGTCTTTGAGGTCGTCGATCATCTGCATTGGCTCCTCGTTCATCTGGAAGCCCAGTCCGGCGTTGATCTCCGTCGAGGTACGCGGGAAATACCAGAGATAGCCGGCGGCGCGCTCGGTCGGTTTGAAGACGAGGGCGTCGTCCCACTCAACTTCCTCGTCGACCTCCACGATCTCGCGGTAGGCCGAACAGAACTGCGAGTACCGGACGTTGGTGTCGAAGGTTGCGTCCTCAAAGTCAGCTTTGTCCTGCAAGAGTGAGAGCGCGCCCGCGCCGTCGATGATGACCTCGGCGTCGTACTCGACGGGGTCGCCCTTGCGCTTGCCGACGACGCCCGTGACCTGGCCGTCTTCGGTCTGTTTCACATCGTTGACGACGGTGTCGTAGTGGAGCTCCGCGCCGGCTTCCTCCGCGCCTTCGATCAGGAGCTTGCCGTATTTGAGGCGGTCGATAACCGCGAGTTCACCCGGGACAGGGATCTCCAGTACCGTGTCGTGGCTCGGGATCTCGAAGCGACCGTGATCGACGCCCGTGTTCGTGAAGGCGGGTTCGATTTTGGATTTCGGGATCGCACTCGGGAACTTGTCGGCACCTTTCAGCGCGTCGCCACAGGCGATGTGGCCGGCCTCCTCGGCGTCTTTGCGCTCGATGATGACCGCATCGAGGCCCGCGTTGGCGATCGTCGCCGCCGCATAACAGCCGGAGGTACCCGCGCCGACGATGGCAACGTCGTACTCGTGAGTCGTCATTGATACGACTGAACACCCGAGGGCGAAAACTCTTTATCTCGACAGACTGGCCAGTCCACAGCACTGTCAGCAGCAGCGTCAGCCAGGTCGTTCCGAAACAGTTCCAGCGTCGGGTTCGGCGACAGTGTTGTGGTATGAATTCGACATCTATGGGAAATATCTTTGTTCGTTCCATTCAAACACACTGCTATGTCAGTCGAAACGGACGCCAACGGTCGGCTCTATTTACCGGCGACACTGCGCGAAAAGTACGGCGAGAAGTTTCACGTCGTCGAATACGAGGATCGGATCGAACTCATCCCGATTGCGGATGACCCGTTGGCTGCGATCCGCGAGGAGATCGGGGATGCCCTCGACGGCCAGTCGAGAGCTAACCTTCGTGAGGCTGCACACAGTGCAGCAAAAGCCGAAGCCATCGACGATGTCGGCGATGCTCGGGACGTTTCTGAGGGTGCAACGGAGCCCACTAAATGACGGTCTTCGTTGAGACCGATTTTCTGCTCGCGCTCGCAAAGGACGATGATTGGTTACAGCAAAGCGCCGAGTCAGTTTTGGCGTCCAACGAAGTCGTTACGTCGCCGTTGGCGTATCTCGAATTGCTTCTCGTGTTGGAACGCCATCAGTTCGACTACGCACGGCTGTTCGCCAACCTCCTTGATCTTGTTCCTGTTAGTGATGACGAGGAGCGACAGGTGGTGCTGAAGGCAGTGACGTACTTCGAGGAGGGGCTGACACCGTTTGATGCGTTCCACGCTGCGACCGCCGAAACACGCGGGCTTCCGATTCAGTCATCCGACGGTGCCTACGAGGAAGTCGATCCCGACCGACGACCACTGGAACCGGACAACGCCGAATCCAATGGGTAAGCAAGCAGCTGACTGCTATATCGACACGGCCCAGGCTCGGTAGTCCGTGGGGTAGCCGAAGGCCTGCTGAAACACAGCATCGAAAAACTCAGCCAGCCGGGCTTCGTCGGAGTGCGTCGTAATTCGGACGTGCGTTCCCTCGGCCTCCTCGGGGCTTTCGAGGTCGTCGATCCGGAAATCGGGATACTCACCGAGGAGTTCTTTCAGGCGATCAAGTTCGCTGTCAGTGCAATCAAGGGCTACTGTGGTGCCGCCAAACTGAATCCACGGCACCAGGTCGTCGTCGCTGTCGGGTAGTGTTTCATCGGGTTCGAGCGTACAGAACTCGCTGCCGCGCTCACGGTGGGCCGTGACGGTCGCCGCGAACAACTCTTTGCGGCTCTCGGCCTCGGTGGCGTCAAATCTGGTCATACAGATGGCGACAACGGCGACAAGTAAAACTCCCGGGAGTTAGGCAGGGGAATCGTTCCGCCACTCGACGACCAACGCCTCGGCGGCCTCACGGCTCTCGACGGTTTCGTAGGCGTAGGCCCGCCCAGCGTCGGCCTGATGCAACTGATCGTATCGCACCGCAAACTGGCCATCAGCGCGCTTGCGGAGGCGGATCGTGGCATGGCCGTCATCGCGCTCCCATTCGGTGAACTCGTCGGTGTCGGTCGTCTGCTCGTAGTCCATACCGCAACGTGGTCGGCGACTCCTTTCAGGATTCGCTTCGACGGCGACTCACACGGGAGCAGACAGCGAAAAACAACAGACGGTGATCAAACGGAGCCGGGCTATATTAGTCGTCGTCGGCTAACAGCTCGTGTTCAGCCAGGACGTCGTCAAGTTCGTCGAGTGGGTACTGGTGGTACTGTTCGGTGTCGACATCGATCGTCGCCAAGCCCAGGCCAGCAGCCTCGAGTCCATCGTCGCTAACGGACGCCAGTGCGCGAAGCGCGAGTTCGATCCCCTCCTCCAGCGAGAGATCCGGCTCGTAGTGCTCCTCGAAGTAGTCCTGAATCGTATCCCGACTCTCGCCGATAGCGAGGGCCTCCCACTCGTACGGTGTTCCCGAGGGGTCGGTCTCGAAGAGCCGCGGTTCACCGTTTTCGATCCCACCGACAACGAGGGCGACACCGAACGGGCGGGCTCCGCCGACCTGCGTGTACCGCTGGATGAAGTCGGTGACCGTCTTCGTCAGCGTCTCAACGCCCATCACCTCGCCGAACCGGAGGCGGTTGACCTGTGCTTGTCGGCGGGCAAAATCGATGAGTTGGCGGGCGTCGGCAACGTGGCCCGCAGAGGCCATCCCGACGTGGTCGTCGGCCTTATGCAGCTTTTCGACGCTGGACGGCTCAAGGAGCGGCGAGTGACTCTGTTTGTCGGCGAGCAACACGACACCTTCCGGCGTTCGGACGCCGATCGATGCCGACCCGCGTTTGACGGCTTCACGGGCGTATTCGACTTGGTAGAGCCGGCCGTCCGGCGAGAAGATCGTGGTGCCACGGTCGTAGGCCTGCTGTTGTTGTCCCTGCATACTAGTGGAAATCGAGTTCCGTCGCCGCCACGAACCCCTCGGGCAGCGAGAGTTCGGCGACATCGTCACGGCGAATCGCCGGCCGTTGGTCGTCCGCAAACGCGACGGATTCCTCTGTCAAATCTGGGCTCCGGTCGCGTAAATAGCTTTCTTCACAGGCACGTACCGTCCCGGAGATCCCGCGAACGACGAGGCCGATCGGCTCGTCGTCGACACTGTCGATACAGGCCAGGGCGGCTCGGGCGGCAGCCGTCTCCTCGCGGCGAGCGCGGACGATCGCCTCGCCGATACCGTCGGCGTACTCGAAGCCGAACACCGTCAGGTCGGCGTCGGCACTCCCGGCGTCGCCGAGGAGGTTGCCGGCAGCATACCACAGCGCGCGCTGGAACGCTCCGCGGTCGATATCGGCATCTGGAGCAGCCTCGATCTCGACGGCGAGATACCGCCACCGCGGCCGGATGTGTTTTGGGAGGTGTTTCATGACTCGTATCGCCCCCGCCGAACGCCGGGTTCGATGAAGCGCTCATCGGCGCGCTCACGGTTGCGAGCGACGATCTCACCCCACGCGTTGAGGCCCGCGGTGAGCTGGTCGGGACTAAAGCCGATCTGTTCGCCGACCGCCCGCAGCTCGCGTGGGGCGCGAAGCTGCCGATGGGAGTCGGCGGTCACGCTGACAACGAAGGGCGCGTCGTACTGCTCGACGAGTTCACGAAGCTTGCGGAGCCCCTGGAGGGCCTGCACCCGAGGGCCGCCGCTTGTGCGCAACACCGGCCCGAGGTCGAACTCGACGTGGACGTTGTGGGTTGTTGCGGCGCGAGCAAGCACATGATTAAAATCGCCGTCACCAGCCATCGGGCGCGTTAGTACGTCGATGCGGTCAGTTTCGACAGCATAGCGGTTGAGTGCGTCGGTGCCACCACGAACGAGGAGAACGGAACACTCGGGGCGATAGTTGCCAACCGCGCCCGCCGCGGATTCAGGATCGGCGGCGTCGACCTCGATCCCGCGGACGACCTCGATCCCGTAGCGATCGCTGATCGCCTCGGCGTCGAAGTCGGCTTCGCGGGTGCGGACGACAAGGCCGTCGTAGCCGTAGTCGGCGGCCGTCCGCGCCTGCCGGCTGACAGTGCTGTCACCCGCAGGATAGGCCGCGACCGCCTCGTACATGCGCCCGTGTTGGCGGTTGGGTGGTTTGGGCGTTCCGGTCGGAGCCGCGGTCACGCCGAGTCGGCGTCGACGTCGACGAGCGTCCCCTCGACCATCGCGGTCGCAAGCGCCGAGATATCGAAGGCAGCCGGCGGGCCGCGAGCGACGACCGGCGGGGCAACCGGGCGGTCGCCGACGACGAGTTTTGGGTAGGGTGCATTGTGGAATCCCTCGATGAGAACGAACTCGTAGCCGGCCGCTCGGAGATCGTCGATGGTCGATTCCAGCAGGGCGAGTTCGCTGTCGGCAGCGTCCTTTCCGCCAGGGGTGATCTCGAACGACAGCGACGGCGTCAGCCCGACGACCGTGTCGGCCCCGGCGGTGCGGTGGCGGTGGGTGTCCTTTCCGGGCGTGTCGATCTCGATGTCGTGGTGGATTGATTTGATCGTGCCGACCCGGCCGGTGTCGGCGAGTTCGGCGACCAACGATTCCAGCAGCGTCGTCTTGCCGGCATCGCTGGGGCCGACGAGACAGAGTGGGGGATGCATACCGTGGGTGGCACCCAGACTCGCAAAACCCCTGCGGCGAGGGCACCACGGGCTCACTGATTCCCACCCGTGATATTCAGAGAGACGTTTAAGAACATGACACGTGTAGATGGACGGAAGCGACATGACCGGGCAGAACGCGGCCACCGAGCCAACAAAAGCGCCACTCACTGTTCTCGGGTATACAGCAAGCGGTGCTGACGCCGGCCACGCACGCACCGACGTGTTCGATCGTCTCGCCGCAACAGCGACCGTCGATCTCACCGTGATCACCGACCCCGAAGAACTCATAGCAGCCGCAAACGCGGCGGGCGTCGACTGCGTCGTCGTGCCCTACGGGGAATCCGAGGCAGCCGCGACCGCCTGTGAGCGCGTCGCCACTGACGCGGGTGCTCCCTGTGTGGCTTACTGTGAGTCGGCGACGGCACTGTCGGCGGCGCGTGATCGCGGCGTCGTCGACGCTCATCTCCGCCATGCGGCCCCCGAAGACGACACGGTCGCCCTCTTGGATCGGCTTCGAGCAGTCAGTGAGCGAGGGTCGACCAATGAACAAAACGTAAGCCACGAGGCGGCGACCAGCAACTCGACTGAGGCCGCCGCCCCCGACGATGAGACACCACCGGTGACAGACGCAGACACCGATCCGTTTGCCGCGCTCCACCGAACCCTAACTGAGACCAGCGGCACATTCGAGAACCGCGTCGAGGCGATGCTCGATGTCGGCCAAACGTATCTTGGGATGGACGCCGGCATCGTCGCCTCGGTGAGCAATGACAGCTACCGCGTCGAGATCATCGACAGCGACGACGAACTGTTCGGCTCGATCCCCACCGGGACAGCAATCCCGCTGTCGGAGACCTACTGCGACCGGACGCTGGATCGGGAGGCGACCTACCGGATCGACAATGTCCACGTCGACGCCCCAGAGTTGACTGATCTCGCGGCCGCCGAGACCTACGGCAGCGTCCAGTATATCGGCACCCCGATCCAGATCGACGGCGCAACGTACGGAACGCTGTGTTTCCACGGCACCGACAGCGACGGCCCATCGCTCACCGACGACGACCAGCTGCTCGTTGAGTTTATGGCCCAGTTGGTCACCTACGAGCTCCAACACCACATCCAGAAGGAAGAGCTTCGGGCGACTCAAAACGAGCTTCAAGCGGTGTTCAGCCGGGTTGACGACGCCTTCTTCGCGCTTGATGACGACTGGCGGTTTGTCTACGTCAACGATCGGGCGGAATCGTTGCTCGGGATCGACGCCGAGACGGTCGTCGGCGAGATCGTCTGGGATGCCTTCCCGGCCGCCAAAGACACCATCTTCGAGGAACAATACACCCGCGCTGTCGACACCCAGGAGTCCGTCTCCTTTGAGGCCCCCTTTGAGCCGCTGGATGCGTGGTTCGAGGTCACCGCCTACCCCGACGATGAGGGGCTGTCAGTGTACTTCCGGGATGTCACCGACCGCAAACAACGACGGGACGAGCTTGAACGCTACGAGCAGATCCTTGATACGGTCTCTGACGGCGTCTACGCGCTCAACGAGGACGAACAGTTCACCTACGTCAACGACGGGCTGGCCAACCTCACCGGTTACGACCGCGAGGAGTTGGTTGGCTCTCATATCGGCTTGTTCAAAAGCGAGTCGACGATCAAACTCGCCCGCGAGGCGGTCACCGAGGCGTTCCACGAGCAACGAACCGGCGACGGCGACGGCGAAACCAAGATCGACCTCACCGTCGAAACCGCCGACGGCCGGGAGGTGCCGTGTCAGGATCACATCGCGCTGTTGCCCTTCGAGGAGGAGTTCCGCGGCAGTGTCGGGACGATCCGAGATGTGAGCGACCAGGTCGAACGGGAGGCGACGCTCAACGAACTGCTAACCAGAACTCAAGAGCTGATGGTCGCCGAAACGCCGGGAGCGGTCGCTGAAACGGTCGTTGAAACGGTGACCGAAGCTCTCGGCTTCGAGCGAGCGATGGTTCGGTGGTACGACGATGAAACCGAGCAGTTGGTGCCGGCAGCCACGTCCGGCCGGCTGGCGGCCGAAACCGACCCGCGTAAGCCGATCGCCCCCGGCGAGGGGCTGGTCGGGGAGACGTTTGCGAGTGGCGAGGCCATCGTCTGTGAACCCGTCGGCGAGGGCACCGATGCCGGCGAGGCCGCAACGCTGTCGGCGGTGCCGATCGGCGAAACCGCCGTTCTCGTCGTCGGCGTCCCAGATCCCCAAGAGTGTTCCCAACAGACCCGACAGCTGATCCAACTGGTGACGACCAACGCCGAAGCCGCCTTTGCCCGTACCGACCGCCAACAGAGCCTGCGTCGCTACGAGTCGATCGTCGAAACCGTCCGGGAAATGCTGTGTGTTATCGACGCCGACGGCCGGTTTAAGCTGCTGACCGAGCCGCTGGCCGATCGCCTGGGTCACAGCCGGGCTGGGCTGCTCGGTGAGCCCGCCATCGAGTTCGTTGCCGACGAAGAACAACAGCGTGTGACCGATGCCTTCCAGGAACTCGGCGACGACGAAACGATCACCATCGACACGACGCTGACACCGAGCGACGGCGAATCGCTTCCGGTGACGATCGAGGCGGCTCGACTCACCCAAGCCGGCGGGCAGGGCGAGGTCATCATCACGATTCACGATCGCTCGGAGCTGTTGTCGGCCAAGCAGGCGGCCGCCGCCGAACGCGAGCGGTTCAGCTATCTGTTCGAAAATCTCACCGATCCGATCAACGAGATCGATATCGGCCCCCGAGAGCCAAACGTCGAAACCGTCAACGGCGCGTTCCGGCGGCTGTTCGGCGAGCCAGCGATCAACGGATCGATCCCGAACAGCGAGACACCACAGCCGCTGGCGATCGACGCCGACCGGATCGTCGACACCGACACGCCGGGGCAACGACAGGATGGCGACCGGGAGCTCAAACTGCGGACAGAGGATGGGATCCGATACTTCCTCTTCCGGCAGGTGCCCTACGAACTCAACGATGAGCGCCGTCGCTTCGAGCTGTACACCGATATCACGACGCTCAAACAACGGGAGCTGCAGCTGCAGGTGCTCCACCGTATGCTGCGACACAACCTCCGAAACGATCTCAACGTGGTCTCCGGGTTCGCGGAGATCCTTGCATCCGAACTGGATGGTGAGCGACACCGTGATTTCGCCGAGCGGATCGTCACAAACACGAGCGCGCTGATCGAGCTCAGCGAGACCGCAAAAACGATCGAGGCCGTTGCAGGCCATGGGAGTCTCGATCGCACCTCGGTTGAGTTGGGCGCGCTCTTGGAGCCGACAATCACGGACTACCAAGCCGACAATCCCGAGGCAACAGTCACGCTCTCGCAGTCGACACCGATCACGGTTGAGGCGGGCGATCACCTCGCAACCGCCGTCGGCGAACTGATCGAAAACGGGATCGAACACACCACGGCAGCGACCCCGAGCGTCGAGATTACCGTTGCGGCCGACGCAGACACGGCCTCGATCACCGTCAGCGACAACGGCGCGGGGGTGCCGGCCGCGGAGTGGGCGATCGTCACCGGCGACGCCGAGATCTCACAGCTAGAACACGGCAGCGGCCTCGGGCTGTGGCTCGTCCGCTGGGTGGTCGAAGGCTACGGCGGGACGCTCAGTCGGCAGGTCGATGGCGACGGCGCAAGCGTCGTGATCGAACTGCCGCTCGTCGACACCAACAGCGAGGCTGACGATCCCACGGTCGACGAGGCTGAACTCGCTGCCGACGATGAAAATGAGGGTGCTATCGCTGTCGACAGTGACGAAACAACAGAGTAACAGCGCGCCCGGTGGGAGAACTGCGGGCGTTACTCGGTCAGCTGGATGATGTTGCCGTTCCGGCTGAGATGCATGTCGCGGCCGACCTCGTAGCCGAAGGCGTTGGCCGTGTTGACGTAGCCTGACAGCCCTTTCAGATCTTGGTGGGCCGGAATCAGTTGCTGTGGCTGGAGTGCCTCAAGCATCTGGTAGTGACCCTCTTGGCTCAGGTGGCCCGAAACGTGGATGTCGTCGTAGATGCGCGCGCCCTGCATTTTGAGGAGGCGCTCGGACTGATACCGGTTGCCCTCGTTTGTCGGCTCGGGGATGATGCCGGCCGAGAAGATCACCTTGTCGCCGGTGTCGAAGTCGTAGTTGGTCTCGCCGCGGCCCATCCGGGTGAGCAGCGCGCGCGGCTCGCCCTGGTGGCCCGTCACGATCGGCAGGAAGTTCTCCTTGCCGTCCTCCATGATCCGTTCGAGGCTCTGGTCGATCGCGCGCCGGTGGCCATACATCTCGATGTTGTCCGGCAGGGCGACATCGAGATTGGTCGCGGTGCCGGTGTATTTCTCCATCGAACGACCCAGCAGGATCGGCTCGCGGCCGATCTCTTGGGCGAACTCAAGCAGACTCGACACGCGGGCGATGTGGCTGGCGAACGTCGTCGCCACCATCCCGCCGTCGTAATCTTCGAGGCTCAACATTGTGTCGTGGAGCTCTTTGCGGGCGACCGACTCCGAGGGCGTGCGGCCCTTCTGGTTGGCGTTCGTACAGTCCTCGATGTAACAGAGGACGCCGTCGCCCTCGCGGCCGATCTCGCGGAACCGTTTCATGTCGATCGGGTCGCCGAGCACGGGGTCGTGATCGAGGCGTTTGTCCAGCCCGTAGACGATCGCGCCCTCCGGCGTGTGAAGCACCGGGTTGATGGCGTCGATCGTAGAGTGAGTAACGTTGACGAACTCCATCTGCACCTGGTCGCTGATCCGCATCTGCTCGCCGGAGTTCATCACCTGCAGGTCGATGTCGACATCGAACTTGTCCTCGTCGGCGATCTGGTCGCGGACGAGCTCGATGGTAAACGGCGTGGCGACGACCGGCGCGTCGTAGCGGTGGGCGAGTTTCGGGATCGCGCCGATGTGGTCGAGGTGGCCGTGGGTGGGGACGATGGCCGTGACCTCGCCGTCGAGTTCGCTCATGATCCGGTCGTCAGGGATCGCGCCCATATCGATCAGATCGAGACTGTGCATCGTCTCGGTCTGGACGTTGTCGTGAATCAGTACCTGCGAGAGGTTGAGGCCCATATCGAAGACGACGATCTCGTCGTCCATCCGCACGGCCGTCATCTGTCGTCCAACCTCTTCGTAGCCGCCAACGGTTGCAATTTCGATTTCCATAGGTAGTCCAAACAAGAGCCGTTCCGCCGGTGGCGCGGGCGACGCCCGGCCGTGTCAAACCAGCGGAACCGTCCGCACCGCAGGGAGCGACAGCCGAAGCGAACGCACCGACGCACGGGGAACAGCGCGTTGGTTATCCGAATAGCTGGGCCCGAGATATAAATAGCCGATGACTTGTCGTCGACAACGAGCCCTGCGGCGACAATGACGGATGGCTCCTCCTGAAAACAGTGAAACAGCGGGATCTATCTCGAAGCTGGGAGATCAGGCTGTGCAAGATATAGAGGTTCCATCTTGCACGGCACCCGATAGCAATATCAGTGGACTGTTTGGTTGGTCAAGAAGTCTGCAAAGGGTAATTCGCCTGTGCCATACTAACCAACAGATTTGGAAATAATGGCCAATTTGTTGGTTAGCTAGGTAGCCACCACTTATCCCCAATTCTCACTCAGAAACCATCTCCATCCTATGCCAACTTCGCGGACTCACTCCCCTACTGGATCCCCGCTACGGTTCCGGTCACACCACTGCCGAACGAAGGCAATGGACGACTTGGAGCCATGCTGCCCAGCAATTGGCACCTGCACCGCGAAAATATCCGCCCTGCGGTCGTGATCCCACCGAGCCACTGATTGTAGACCGACAACGCTTCGACAATCGTGATCCACTGCTGTGGGTGCAGGTCGGCCAAAAGGCGGTGTTGGTCCGGCGATGCAAAATGAGACTCTTGGCGGGATCGTTATTTCATCGAGTGTGTTCGACCGAACCACCCGCCAGCTGGATACTGATTTTGCTCATTCCGACGGAAACTAACGGATCCGTTCGTCTTGTTGTCAGACCGAATCGTACCAAACACAGAAATTATCAAATCTAGGCTCAATCATCGTTTAATTAAATTTCTGACTAAGATACAAACATTCAAAGACCGAAAAATGTGAATGGTTTTCCTTTTGAATTGGTGTATGCTGCGCTTGCTCTGGTAGCCTTCTTCATACGTCTAAACCCCCAAAGAATGATTGGAACTCCAGCAACTGCACCGTAGACAGTCGCTGAGGCTGCTATTCCAATAATTATGATAAATATTCCTCGTTTCCGCATATTCCTGCGGGCACTATACCCACAGTGTGGGCATCTCACGGTTCTTTCTTCTATAGCTTCCTCGCAGTTTCCACATGAAACTGGTTCGTTTGAATCTATTGACTCTTCGCTCTGTGTAGCAGTCACTTCTTGATCATCATCAATTGGTTGTCTAACCCCACATCCAGGACAGATTTCTGCTTTGGGGTTAATTTTGTCACCACACTCATAACAGTATACAACATCACTTTCTTGATTTGCTGACATACGAGGCCCCACGAAATTCGATAATATATACATTTTGATTCTCGGAATGAAAAGAATAAATATAATTTTCACTTCCTGATTTGGTTCAAAATTTATGTACCATAGAATAAATCGCACTAAGAATACAAATAATCACATCTCAATAATAATTTTATACATGTATAAAACCAACCGAGCAAAATATCACTGAGTGAATTTTATCTTTATTTATTCGCAAAAATTAGTAAAGGAGATATTTTAATATGTCTGGTTTTTTCAATTGGACTATGGCCACAGAGGCAAACGATTCGCCGCACCTACTGGTTAAAAATGAAGCCGAATCTTCGCAAACCATTGTTACTGGGTGCCAATCGAATGGGACTGTTCTGTTCGATCAAAGTAATCAGATTTCGCCTGGAGATAAAACGGAGTTCACCAATCTGCCAGAAGACGAATTTGAAATTGCGGTTAACATCGAAGATGGGCCCAGGTCTGCCAAGCAATACGAAAACGATGAGAACATAGATGAAATCACTGTCATCGTCACTGAATCCGAGATTACGTTCCAACCAGAGAATAATTCCTTA
Organism: Halonotius sp. GCM10025705; assembly: GCF_042662885.1. Classification (NCBI taxonomy): domain Archaea; kingdom Methanobacteriati; phylum Methanobacteriota; class Halobacteria; order Halobacteriales; family Haloferacaceae; genus Halonotius; species Halonotius sp. GCM10025705. Next base: position 1,434,221 of record NZ_JBHSZD010000001.1, read on the forward strand.
TCAGCCTTTGATACCTCTGCAACTAGTGAGGAGGACTCAACGGAATCAGGGAGCCAAACAAATGATGAATCCCTGGGTTCAGATGAGGTATACTGCCGGAATTGCGGCGGAATAATATCTAAGTATACTGAGATATGTACCGAGTGTGGTGTGCAAAATGCAGTGTACGAACCAGCCCCAAATACTGCTACAGAAACAGAAAAGGATTCTCAGGGGGCCACTACCCCTGAAATTGAATCTGATACAGCACCATCCAAGTCATCAAAAGATACTGAGTCTGCGGATACTAATCCAGAAGCAACAAAACGAACGTGGTCTGTTCTCCTTGTAGGAATTGGTTTGACGGCGATAACAACTGCTGTTCCAATTGTTGGAGGAGTGTTTCTACCATTCGGAAATATCCTACCGCTCGTCGGTGTACTCAATATCTGTGGCATATTGTTGATATTATTGGGTGTTTATCGCATATATAAATATTAGTATGACAAATTATAGTTTTATAAACAGCACACTTCTATATTTATGATTCGTGGAGTAGTCAACCAGTATCGGTAATTTCGTCTCTCAACACAGTAGTTCATTTCTACCTGCTTAAACACTACCGAGCGTGTAACCTTACGCACTCTTTGTCCCAAGCTACAGATTGTATACCGACAACGCTTCGACAATCGTGATCCACTCCTGTGGATGAAACTCAGGCATACGAGTCCAATGGGCGTGGTATCACACAACAGGGCTCGGCTTCAGTGGGTGGACAGTATGTGGTACCAGTATCGCTATTCTGATTATTGGATCAAAAAGTAAGCACTGATCCTGATCAAAATTTTGTGTGCTAACAAACAAAGGTGGGGAATTCGATCAAATTTTGGTTAGTCAGTAGGCAACCTCTCGTTCGTCATGCTCTGAGAGGGGCGATGTGCATCCCACCTAGTCCCCGGCAACTTACTCTCCAACTGGCTCGCCACTAAGGGGTGAAACACCTTATGTCATGAAAGACTCCGCGACATATCATCACTTACTCGATAGATCGTAGAGTGACCAATACAGAGGATCCATGCAGCAGGTAATATTATTAACAACATATCTATTCTATACCACTATGCAGAGATTTCATCACCGACGAAGATTCTTGAGACGATTCAGCGTGGTCAGTCTCATCGCTGCGGGCGGTTGTTTAGGTGGTAATGAAGTCAGAGAGGGCGAACCATGGCCGGAGGCAGCTCGGAATACGCTCACAGAATCGGAACTACAACTGATTAGAGATGCCGGATTGCCTCCGGAAGAAATCGAATCAGAGACTGACGCCATTCGTGTTGGTTTAATTGTTGGATGGGCTCACCAACTCGAAGAACTTGAAACAAGTAGGTTAGATCCAGTTGAATCCTTCTTAGAGACAGCCATAGAAACCGAGCAAACCCTTCAAGAGGTGGAAACTACTCTTGAACAGGTTGATGAGTTAATTAGGACGATGAAAAACCGACAAATCGGTCCTGTCTCGGCGTGGGAAATCGCAACGGGATTGTTTTCTTCAGCGCAGGCCTTCGATGAAGCGGTCAAGACATCACTGCACGAGGTAAGAGACTGGCGCACTCTTATCTCAAGCGTCACAGAAACGCTTGAGGATAGCTTACGACTGATTCGGAACCAACTCCAAGCGCAAACTCTGCAGGGCGACCAACTTGATCAACTCGCTACCAATATTGCGAAGGCACTAGAAAATCTCGATGAGTTAGAATCAAGAAGCAACAATCTACAGGAAGATCTCTCTTCATTTGCAGAGATATCTGAGACTATTGCGAATAATTCGGGCGAATTTAGATCAAATGAGGTTGATCTAACCGATGAGGTTGAGACGGTATACGGCACAGCGAATGATGTGTTCACTGAAGCAGCCTCAGAGCTGCAAGCGTTTAACGAAGAACTCCGAAACGCCCGATCAGTGCTTGAAGAGCTTGAATCAGGAGCTAGCGACATCCAACAAGACACGCTAAATGAGATGCGTGGAAGACACAGCATTGGATAAGTCCGCCGTTGTATAGCTATGAGACCACCTTTCAACTGTGGGAACACCGTTTACAGTCCCCTCACAAATGGAGGTGAGGTACTGTATTCGCGCACTCCATCTTGCAATACCTATCCTAATAGAAATCCGACAAGCCTGTTTCGCTATCTTCGGTAAGAGCCTTCCACGAAAACCGCCTTCCCGCCTGTAAGACGGGGTCAGGCGATACCAAACCAGTGTCAACGTGCGTTGACTGTTCAACCCGCCTGCCCGGAAAGGTGGCGGATTCCGCCTGCCCGGAAGAGGTCAGACGGTATCTGTATTGTATGAGAAACCTCTAATAAAACTACTTGTGAAAGTCTTAGAGAAAATAATTTGATCACTGATCACTGGCGGAGTGTATCTCTGGCAGCGCAGAACCGTCGTAAACTAAGCCAATTAATAGTTCCCCTACGGATTTATACCGTTCAATTATTCGTTCAATCCGCATATCTGCTTTACAGGGAATTCAGCAGCAATCGGCTGCAAGATACGCGCGTTCCATCTTGCACGCCAATTAGTCACAATATCGTTTATCTGACCGTTGTTTTGCTCAGCAGGCAAGAGCCTCAAGAAGATGTGAGCGCGATTCAGACGCGTTTGCTATCGACGTTTCCGCCCTCGGCTCAGGTGACATAAGCAGCTTGGTAGACAAGCGCATAGTCTCATCCCTGTGAACGGTTAGGGTACTAGTATGGGAACAGAACAGCCACAATCCGAAGCCGATCCCGAATCTGCGGCGACGACGATCCACGTACAGTGCGGCTGTGGCAGGTGGCTCGACGCAGATACACAACACAAACGGGTGAGCTGTGAGTGCGGGAGGGTGCTGGCAGTTACTGAAACCGATGAAGGGGAGACAGTAGCCCCGATACTGGTTGAGTAGCCACCTATCGGTTTCAGAGTTTTATCGCGCAAACTGGTGGCTCGACTGCTGATTCTCCACCCCCGCTTGTGAATCGATGCCAGTCTGTGGGGTGTGCGGTTGTATGAGGCCTGACAAGCAGGATTGACGATTTGCTGGGAGCTGTGTGTCGGTACTGTATCCGTGTTGACATCGCCAGCAGTCCACCGACGAAGAGCAGCCGCTATCGAAGTTTCCTGAAAGGCCACGGTGGAACGGTGGCCAGTGATCCAGACGGTGTGATGACTATGATACGTCCCGCGTAGACAGTATGGGGTGTCCGTGTCGCGGAACATGTAGTAATATCCCTCGGACAGGAATATTGTGTTGCGTGGTGTGACAGGCACGTTATACGCGGTCTCGACACCCAGACAAAGTGAACGCCACTAAGATTCGGATCGGACACAACCACAGCAACAGACATCGACGCCATGTCATGATCGCCAAAGCTACATACGCCGTTGCCCGGAATGGTTAGCTATGACACGCAGAGATGACGCCGATCGGCGGGTGGGGCCGCCGTGACGCTGCAGCTGCCCAGCGAGATCGTCGTCGAGCGGTTTCTGCCGACCGCCCGCGCGATGTTGGCGAGGGAACTCGCCGCCGAGGGGTGCTCCCAGCAGACGATCGCCGACAAACTCGGCCTCTCACAGGCTGCCGTCAGCAAGTATCTCAGCGGCGAGCAGTCCGGTGACCCGCGATTCGCCGACAACGCCGAGATGCAGGCGACCATCGAGTATATCGCCAGCGGCTTCGCCGACGGCAGCGTCGATGAGTACGAGGCCCTCGCCGAACTGCTCGAACTGATCGAATCCTTCGAGGATCGTGGCCCGATCTGTGCGGTGCACGAAGCAGAGATGCCATCCCTCCAAGGACTCGGCTGTGACCTCTGTGTGCGCGGTCAGGATCCCCGCGTTGAGACCGAACGGGAGGTGTTGCGAAACGTCCGGGGCGCGGTGCGAACGTTTGCCAACACGGCGGCGGTCGTCGACCACATCCCAAACGTCGGTACCAACATCGCCATGGCGATGCCCGACGCTGAGGGAACAACGGATGTGGCGGCCGTGCCAGGACGAATTCACGCCATGGGTGGGCAGGCGAACGTCCCAGCCGACCCGGAGTTCGGTGCCTCGGAACACGTTGCGACCGCTGTGTTGGCGATGGGCACCGTCGCCCCCGAGCGACGGGGCGCGCTCAACCTCAAGACGAGCGACGCGCTGTTGGATGCCCTCACCGCGGCCGGACTGTCAACAGCCGAATTTGAGGCCGGCTACGAGGATCGATATGAACGGCTCACCGATCTACTGGCGTCGACTGAGCCGACCCCCGAGGTACTCTACCACGAGGGGGCCTTCGGGATCGAACCGATCACCTACGTCTTCGGCGACGATGCGACCGACGCGGTGGCGACGCTGCGTGCGGCGGTGACAGCGACCGCCGACTCATCTGGGTGAGCGGAGTCTTTATTTTCGCGGCCGTGGCTAGTACTCGCATGGACAGTGAGCCCGCCGATCCAGACGATCCGTCCGACGAACCACTGACCGAACTCGTCAACTACCTCACGCCGCGGCGGGACAACGAGATGATCGCCACCTATCAGAACACCACCGCGATTGCCTGTCCCGTCTGTGAGGAGCCCTTCGATTACCTCATCGCCTCAAAAGGCCCCGAGAGCAGTCTATCGTTGGATGAGGTGATGGATCTCTGTGTCTCCGTCAGCGACGACGATCGGGCGTTCCTCTTTACCCACGAGTAGTCAGCCGACCAGGGCGTCGTCGACAAGGCGTTCGAACCGATCGACAAACCGACTCGGCAGCGACGGCGAGACGGTGCGAGCAAGGTCGGCGAGTCGCTCCGGGCGACGCGGGGTGACACGAACCTCGCCGTCGACGGTCTCGGTTTCGATCAGATCGGCGTCCGCCAGATTCGAAAGATGCCACGAGAGCGTGCTGCGGGCGATACCGATCTCGTCGGTGAGTGCCGGGGCGGATTGCGTGCCGGTTTCCAGCAGTGTCAGGAGAATATCGCGGGCTGTCTCCCGGCGCAGCAATGCGAGGGCGCGTTGCTCCCAGGGCTCGTAGCCGGCAGGATAGTAGTGGGTGCGTCCCACAAGTGACTGGGAGTCGATCGCGTCATCATTCATCAGCCGGCGGAGGTGATACTGTGTCTGTCCGGTTGCGATGTCGAGGGCCCGGCCGATCTCGTTGAAGTGGACGCCGGGATGCTCGGTGACGTGGGTTTTGATCTGCTCCCGCGTGGTTGTCATGGGTGTGTTCGCCTCACAACACTGTAGTTGGTACGACTACAAGTATACCAGATAGCTTCCCACTGAGTGAGAACAGCGATCGCCACCAACATTTCATCATCCAGCCACAACCGATTTGAAGACAGCAACGGTAAACGACCCTAATGGGTTGGATACCGGTGGGTGTGCCGCCTGCATCGACCCCGTCGCTGGCGTCGCCACCGCTGTTGCATGCTGGTAGTGGCGAGCAGGTTCTCTCGTGGGTCTTGCTCACCGCCGCAGGGGTGACGACCGTGCTGTTCGGGCTGAGTCTGATCGTCGCATACCGCCGTCGGAGCCGCCGGTATCTGCTCATCAGTGCAGTACTGGCGGCGTTGCTCTCCCGGTCGGTCGCCGGGCTGTTGACCCTTCGCGGACTGTTGTCACCCGGCAGCCACCACTTTCTCGAACACGGGCTTGACGCCCTGATCGCCATCCTGCTGTTGGCAGCAGTCTACGATAGCACGACAACAACGAGCGCGGAGCGGCGACCAAACACCTAACAGGGGAGCCACGAACCACCGGGTATGGACGACCGGGCGATGGTTCGACAGGCACTTGCTGCCGACACCCGCGAGACGTTCGACCGGCGGGTAGACGAGCAGGCGGCGGCGCTCCGGGCGGCGATCCACGATGGCGACTTCGATGGCGAGGGGTTCGCAGTCGGGCTTGAGGTGGAATGCTACGCCGTCGATGATGACGGAAAGCTAACAACGGTGCCCGAAACGCTGTTTGCGGCTTCGGGTCGCACCGGGGAGATCGGCCGGCACAACATCGAACTCAACAGCACACCACAGCCATTCAACCCTGCGGGACTCACCGCACAAGCCACCGAGTTGCGGACAGCTATCGACGACATTCGCGACGAGGCGGCCGCTGGCGACGCCGACCATCAAATTATACTCGATGGGATGTGGACGATCCCACCGATCGAAGGGAGTCAAGCGTATCTTGGCGCGGTCAGCGAAGACGACGGGCTGGTTATTGCTGAGAATATGCAGCCAAAGCCACGGTACCAGGCGATCGATAACGCACTCGTCGAGCAGGCTGGCGGTACAATCCCGCTGTCCGTCCCCGGCACCGACGCGTCATTTCCAACAATCCTCGTCGAGTCGCTGACGACCTCGATCCAGCCGCATCTTCAGATCCCCGCGGCAGCAGCGTTTCCAGAATATTTCAACGCCGCCATCCGGACGCTCGGGCCGGTGGTGGCGCTGGCAACCAACTCGCCGTTTCTCCCAGCCGATCTGTACACCGCGGTCGACGACCCCGAGGAACTGATCGAAGCCACACCACACGAGCTCCGGGTGCCGGTCTTCGAGGGAACGGTCAACAGTGCCGGCTATCAGAAGGCCGGCTGTCCAGCCGATATTGACACACCGACCGACATCATCGATCGCGTTGTCGACGACTGGACATGTGGGCCGTTTCTCCACGAATGGGAGCATGCGACCCGTGATGACCCCTACTGGGAGTTTCAACACAAATACGGCACCTACTGGCGGTGGGTGCGTGGGATCGTTGGCGACGACGCCAGCACGCAGACCGACGAGAGTCCGGCCAGCGAGGGAACGCTTCGGATCGAATACCGCCCGCTGCCAACACAACCGACCGTCGAGGACACCCTCGCGCTGCACTGGCTGGTCGTCGGCCTGTTGCGCGGGCTTGTTGCCGCCGAGCACCCGCTGACGGCGTTGCAGTGGGACGCGGCAGAAACCAGCTTCTACGATGCGGTTGACAATGGGCTCGATGCCGAGTTACACTGGGTGACCGCCGACGGCGAGAAAACGACCGACCACGATGTGATCTACAGTGAGGTATTCACACTCGCCGAGCGTGGGCTTCGCGAACAGGGGCTCAGCGATACCGAGGCCGCCGACCGCATCGCACCGATCCGGGCTCGCTGGGAGCAACAGATGACACCGAGCCAGTGGAAAAAAACACAGGTGGCGGACGCACTATCAGACGGCGCGTCGCTGGCCGCGGCGATTACCGAAATGCAGACGACGTACAACCGGCTGTCTCACCAACACGACTCGTTTGCAACGTGGTGAGGACAACGAGTAGCTGCATCGTGACGGCGGCCCGTCTGCAGCAACGGTCGCCAACCGAACTTACTTGGCGGATAACACGATAGCATACCGCGAATGCGTTCAGTCGCGTCGGACTCCGGCGAGAGCACCATTACCACGGCGGATGAGCAGCCGGCCGACCGACACGCCGAAGCCGACAGCGCGATCTCGTGGGAAACGACGGCCGGCAACTGGAATCGTCTCCGATCAGTCGGGATCGGGGGACTACTCGGGCTCGGTGGCGTCGGATGTCTGCTGATTGGCCGATCGCTGCCAGCTCTCGTTGGCGAAATATCGGTTGATGTCGTGTTGACCCTTGGGGTGGTGCTGTTCGTGTTGACGCCGTTTATCATTCACGCGCGGGACTGGGCTGCTGAGGAAGTCGATTCCGATACCCATCAACTGCGTCAACAGTTGGAGTGGTCGTCGATTCGGCTTGGCTGGGTCGGATGTGGTGCTGCCATCGGTGGCGGAGTCCTGTGGGTTTTCACCGGTGTACAGGAACGACTCTACGCGATACAGCTGACGGTGGTGTTTGCATCGCTGCTCGTCCAGAACAACTGGGGGATGACCACGACAGTCGATCCGGAAGCTGGCGTTATCGAACGGGAGCAACCGAACCGAACGAAGCGTCGTTCACTCGACAACACGGTGAAGATTCGGAGGGGTGAGCTGTTCGGTCGAAGCCTGTTTGTCTTCGCAAACCGCGGAAAACAGTGGTACAAAGGCCCACATCTGCTTGCCGTGCCCGCGGCGGTCGCTCCGGAAGTTGCACCGCGGCTCCGAAGGATGGCTGCGGAGAGCGGCACCCCGATCGGATCGATCGCAGCGAGCGGCTCATTATCGGTGGGGTTGGCGCGTCGATGTTGTTGATGGGCCCACTGCTGTACATCCTGCTTGGGGAGGGCGCGCTTCTGGCGATCGCTGTCGGCCCCTCTGCGATCGTCGCACACTTCGCACTCATGCACGCCCACCGCGCCTGATCGACCCAGCAAACACAACGACCGACTCAGTCGTTGTCGACGAGTCCGGGGTTCGTCACTGCACCCTTCGCGGCTGAGCCGAAGTCGCGAGCGTACTTGCCGAGGACGCCGCTGGTGTAGGCTGGATCGCGTGGTTCCCACGCCTCGCGGCGGGCGTCGAGTTCCTCCTCAGAGCGGTCGACCGACAGCTCCCGTTCGGGGATATCGACGGTGACGGTGTCACCCTCTTCGAGCAGCGCGATGGGGCCGCCGTCGGCGGCTTCGGGCGCGACGTGGCCGATCATCGGGCCGCGAGTCGCACCCGAGAAACGACCATCGGTCAGCAGGGCCACGTCGTCCTCGTGGCCCGCGCCGACGACCGCGGCGGTGACGCCGAGCATCTCCCGCATGCCGGGGCCGCCGCTCGGCCCTTCGTTGCGGATGACGATCACGTCGCCAGATTCGATGTGACCCTCTTGGACGTAAGCCATCGCGTCCTCCTCGTTTTCAAAGACGCGAGCGGGGCCCTCGTGGTGGAACTTGTCGTCGCCGGTCACCTTGAGGACGCCGCCGTCCGGCGCGAGATTGCCGGTGAGGATCTTGATCGCGCCCTCCTCGGAGTAGGGGTCGTCGACGGTGTAGAGATAGTCGGCGTCGATAGAGTCGTCGTCGGGAATTCGTCCTTCCTCTTCGAGATGGGCGAGTTCCTCGGCGATCGTGCGACCGGTGACGGTCATCGCGTCGCCGTGGATCAGATCGGCTTCAAGTAGGCGACGAAGGACGACCGGGACGCCGCCGATCTCGAAGAGGTCGTTCATGACGCGCTCGCCGCCGGGCTGGAGGTTGGCGATCTTTGGTGTGCGCCGAGAGATCTCGTCGAACTCCGTGATATCGAGGTCGATGCCAGCCTCGGCGGCCATCGCCAGGATGTGCAGCACCGCGTTCGTCGAGCCGCCGGTGGCGACCTGCAGGGCGATGGCGTTCTCGAAGCTCTTCTTCGAGAGGATGTCGGAGGGACGGCGGTCGTTCTCGATGGCGTCGACGGCGATCTCGCCGGCGCGTTCGGCGATCTCGTAGCGTTTCTCGTGTTCGGCGGGGGCCGCGGCCGAGCCGAGCGGGGCGAGGCCCAAGGCTTCGGAAACCGAGGCCATCGTGTTGGCGGTAAACATCCCGCCACAGGAGCCCGCACCGGGACAGGCGTGGCGTTCCATCTCGTCGAGTTCGTCTTCCTCCATCTCGCCTTGGGCGACCGCGCCGACGCCCTCAAAGACGTTCTGGATGGTGATCTCCCGACCGTCGTGCTCGCCGGGCATGATCGACCCGCCGTAGAGGAAGACACTCGGGAGGTCGGTTCGGATCGAGGCCATCATCATCCCCGGCATGTTCTTGTCGCAACCGCCGATAGTGACGAGGCCGTCCATGCGCTCGCCGAAGGAGACGAGTTCGACGCTGTCGGCGATCATTTCCCGGGAGATGAGTGAGGCCTTCATCCCCTCAGTCCCCATCGAGACGGCATCAGAGATCGTGATCGTCCCGAACTCGATCGGCATGCCGTCGCCGTCGTCGACACCCTCGTAGGCTGCGTCGGCGACATCATCGAGATGGACGTTACAGGGCGTGATGTCGGCGGCCGGGTTGGCGATGCCGACCATCGGCGAGGAGAGATCCGCGTCGTCGTACCCCATCGCGCGGAACATCGCCCGTGAGGGAGCCTGATCGACGCCCTCGGTGACTTCGCTGCTCCGCAACTCCGGGTCTTTCCCCGACTCTGCTTTGGGTTCCTGTTTGCTCATACGCTCTCGTAGCCCCCGGATGTGTTAAAACTGCTCGCATGCGGTGTGGTGTCGAACCGTGAGGGCTTTGCCCGCCGGGCAAAAACGACAGACAGTGAGTTCCGAAGCCGGTGGGGACGACACGGCCAACGATCCAGTCCGCCAGTCGGATGCGCCCGATGGCGATGTGACGCAGGTAGGCGCAGACGAAAAACCAGACGGCGAGGGGTTCGATCGACACGGCTGGGTGTTGGTCGCCGGTGTCGTGGCCTGTTTCTTAGTTGTACCTGGACTCATCTATCTCCGGCCAGCCATCCCGGCTGCCGCGGGGTTGCCGTTCTTTGCGACGTTTCTGATCCTCCCGCTGGTACCGGCGGTACTACTCGGGCTGTTGGCTGTGTGGTCGATGCGGGCGGCCGCCTGAACACGCGAGGGAGACGTGAGCTAACTCCGCAACTGGGTGGGCCGCACTCGGATACCGAATAACATATACAACGACCCACAGAGTACGTCACATGGACATCGACGAGTATCGTGATCACGTCGAAGCGCAGGTGGTAGATCACGAGTACGACCCACTGCCGCCCGAAGAGGCAAACCCGTTCGATCCGGTGTGGTACAAGGAAGACGAAGATCCGACGATCGGCCGAACAAAGGTCTACGTGACGATCAACGAGGATCTCGAGCTTGATCCTGAGACCGTCAAGACGACGACCGAATCCTTCCGAACGCTTGTCGGCTCGGCCTCGCCGCCGACCGACGGCTCCTTCCAGAATCTCTTTGGCTACATCGTCTACCCGCGGGCCTCACCCGACGCGGAGTTGATCGAGTTTGCCACCGAGGAGTTCACCGTCGCCAACCGACGAACAAACGTCTTTCCGCTGCTGTATGATCTCGACAGCGACACGCTGCATACCCACACCGTCCCGCGGCTGAAGGGGCGTGGCTTCTATGAGAAACAGAAGTTCGACGCCGAGGAACTGTTGACGCCATCGTCGGAGTGAGTCACTGACGCACGCCGGCAGCAGGTATTACGCAGTCCAGCCCGTTGGTATCGTATGGACGCTTCTGTACGGTCGGACGCAGCAACCGCCAGAGGTGACGACCGGCCGGGCGAATCGGTCGTCGTCGAGACCAACGGGATTCGGCTCCACACACGACAGGCTGGCCCCAAAGACGGGCCACTCGTAATCTTACTGCATGGGTTTCCGGAGTTTTGGGACGGCTGGCATCGACAGATCGAGCCGCTGGCCGATGCCGGCTACCGCGTCGTCGTCCCCGACCAGCGCGGCTACAACCGCAGCGACAAACCCGACGGTGTCGCCAGCTACCACATCGAGGAGTTGGCCGCCGATGTGATCGGCCTTATCGACGATGCCGACCGTGAGACTGCGGCGGTCGCGGGCCACGACTGGGGGCGGCCGTCGCGTGGTGGCTCGCGCTCAGTCATCCTGCGCGGATCGCGTCGCTGACCGCGGTCAACGTGCCGCACCCGACGGTGATGGAGGACACACTCCGGCGCAGTCTCTCACAACTGCGGAAAAGCTGGTACATGTTTGCGTTTCAGCTCCCGGTGCTGCCGGAGACGATTGCGACTGCCAACGACTTTCGGGCACTGCAGCGCGGACTGACCGAGAGCAGTCGCCCCGGGACGTTCTCGGCGACGGATCTTCGGCGATACCACGAGGCGTGGACACAGCCGGGGGCGGTAACCGCGATGATCAACTGGTATCGGGCGATGGGGCGGTATCGACCGCGGCCGCCACAACAGCAGGTGTCGGTGCCGACGCTCGTCATGTGGGGACAGCAGGACGAATTTCTGGAATCAACGATGGCCGAGGAGAGTCTAGACTACTGCGAGGAGGGGCAGTTGGTGACGTTTCCGTCAGCGACGCATTGGGTACTGCATGAGCGACCTGAAGAAACGGCCGAAGCGTTGCTGGCACATCTCGATGCGACGATGTAGTGACCGGTGTGAACATAGTGGCCGACGGCCTGCTTTTTACAGTTGAGCCCGTAACATCGGGTATGCTACTCGTGCGCGGTCACGGCGGCGGGACGGATCTCACGGGCACGGTCTTCGAGCGCGGCGAGGAGCCACCGAGCTACAAGGGCACCCCAAACGCCGACGCGCCCTACGTCTGGGTCTGTGACTCCTTTTATGCGGTCGAGAGCGGTGGCTCGCCGATCGAGGTCGACGGCGAGGAGGTGCGGATCGCCTTCGAGTCGCCGATGCCGCGCGGCTTCGAGACAAAGAGCAGGCCGTCGAGGCGGCCAAAGAACACGTCGTCACGCAGTTCGTCCGCATCGGCGTCGACAGCGACACCGTCGATGTCGAGGTCGAATCCGCCGAACCAACAGTCGACTAATATTCGTCTCCCCAGCGGCGTTTGTCGTGGGTTGACTGTTGTTCGCTGTGGAGGATGGTTTCGAACTTCCTACGGAGGGCTGCCTTCTCCGAAGCGCTGATTTTGGCGAGTTCGTCGGCTTTATCGACGGCCGTCGGCGGCCCGCGTTCAGCGGCTACCTCCGAAAGAATCTGCGTTTGAAGCTGCTGGCGCGTCTCCGGATCACGACTGACCGCGTAGGGAGCTTCGACCTTGTAACAAAGGTCGGTTCGGGGGTCGTAGATCACAAAGAACGTCACCTCGTAGCATTCGGGCTCAAGTGTTCTCTCGACACCAAGGGCGTCGCCGTCAGCCGCCATTGCGCCATCAGGCCCGCCGCGAGAGATGAACCATGAGGTGACGGTAAGTTCGTCTGTACGGCGGTTCGCTCCGGGTTCGGCTTCGACAGCCGATCCAGTGTCGTCAACCTGCTGTTCGAGCAACCGCGTGAAGAAGCCGGTATCGTCAGGCCACGGCGCGTCAAAGCCAACCTCTTTGTCGGCGAGCGCACCGGTGATCACACGAGCCGAGGGGTTCTTGACGAACCCCGCAATCGGGGTTCCTTCCTCAACAAACCGTTCGACAAGCCGAACGTAATTTTTGAGGACGTTCTTCGGACGCGCCTCATAGGTCAGCGCGTCGAGTTCGGGGTTGCGATCTCGCCACGTCAGGATCTCTTTTGGATACAGTGGCCCATCGAGTAAGAGGAGATCCTCAACCGTGTTGGCGTGTTTTCTGGCGTGGTGTCCCTCCGCGAGATACAGCGAGAGTGCGTGGACGACCGCCTCCGCATATCGGTTGACCTGTGGCGCGCGGATCACGCGCCGCTGGCTGTGGCCTTCGTCAATGGACACCCAGTCGGAGTCCAACGATCGGGTGCGGTCGTTCGTGTGGACAGTTGCGACAATCGTCCGAGCGCGATGGATCGAAAGATCCGACGGATCGACCGCCATCGCGGCGTGGGCGAGATCCAGCACGAGCCCATTTTTGAACGAGGTCGGGTTGATCGTCCCCGAGTCGATGCCGTGGACGGTCGGAAACGGTCGCTCCGCCAGCGCGATATCGTCGATAGCGACACGGGCCCGCTGTTGCTCGCCGAGCGGTTCGACCACGGTGCGGCCGCGGGCGTCGGTAAGCGGATCGAGCCACGACTCCCAGACGGTTTCGGCGACATCGTCGTGGTCGCTGTCGTCGACCGAGTCGGCGACCGATCCCGCAAGCCGGGCGATGGCGTCGACGTGGATCGGATCAAGTGTCATACCCCTACCGGGGTGAGGGATCGTGAAAAGAACGGTGGTCAGCCCCCGGTGTCGCTAGCCTCATACCCTTGGAGCCAGAACGACCATCCATGTCGATACGCGGGGTCGCCTTCGACCTCGATTATACGCTCGCGGTGCCTGATCGCGACCGGGAGACGCTACTGGCGGAGGCTGTCGAGCAAGCCGACGCGCCGCCGATCTCCCGAGGCGAGTACATTCAAGCCCACCGCAATCACCTCACGACAGACAGCCGCGCGCCGATCTTCGCCGAGTTGCTGGCCGACGATACCACAGAGACCGATCCCGACCAGTTGGCCGCCGCCTACCGTGATGCTGTCACCAACGCCCTCGTGCCGATCCCCGATGCCGAAGCCCTGTTGCGTGAGCTTCGGGCTGACTACCGTGTTGGCCTTCTCACGAATGGCCCAGTTCGCGCCCAACGATCAAAGATTGAGTATCTCGACTGGGAGCCGCTGTTTGATACGACACTCGTGACCGGCGAACTCGACGCGGGGAAACCCGATGCAGCCGCCTTCGACGCGCTGTTGGACGCACTTGGAACAACCCCCAGGAGACGATCTTTATCGGCGATACACCCGACGAGGATATCTCCGGTGCCGACGCTGTCGGTATCCACACCATTCAAGTGCTGTTCGACGGTGGCCCACAGAAGGATCCGCGAGCCGATGCCTACATCGAGCGCGACCGGCTTGCCGCCGATCTTCCGGGACTACTCGCCGCCTTCTGAGAGCATCGTAACCAGTCAGCCGATCGACGACGCCAACAGTATTGTTCAGCTGACGACAGATACTACTGGCAAGTCGTGTCGTCGCCTACAGGGTTTATATAACCGGTTTCGAATTGTTATGGTGGTCGTCCTGTCTGCCCGGAGGACGAACCCACATCGGCACACGCCGGTGTTGCCATAATCCACGGCCGGGCGGTTTCAACACGCCGAGCGACAGCACGCACGGTTTGAGCCAACAGCGTCGGCGGTCTATGCTTCAACAAACTGCTTGCCGAGCGTCTCAGATTCGATCCCCCAGCCGTCGGCCGGTTCCTCGGCCTCGGGCTTGTAGTACCGGATCGCCTCGTGGCCATCAGGCGCGGCATCGCTGAGATACGCCAACTCAGAGATCTCGATCCAGTCGTCGCCCGCGGGTTGGTCGGTTTGTGTGTCGGTGATTCGCCCGTCGTCGGCAGTCCGAATGTATCGTGTCATAGCTCACCACTGGGTAGTCCGCACCGCTGGCCAAACGATTCGACCCATTCGATTTGTATGTACTGCGGTTGGGGGCAGGTGACGCACAGCCGCCACTTACTCTGCGGTCGTCGACACTGCGGTGACGACAGCCTCGAAGACCGGAATCACCCGTTTTGCGTCAACGCCGTCGGTAATACTGATCAGTGCGGTGTCGTCGTCAACATCGACAGTCGATCCAACATCGAGAGCAGCCGTCGTCGCGGCCTCGGCAGCGCGATCAGCCGCGACACTGAACTTGACTTGGGCACGTGCTGGCTGGACAGAGACGGTCGCAATCTCGGTTGTTTCGGCGTCGACATCGCTTGCGGAATCGGCGGCGAGCGTCGGTCGGCCGCGGTCGTCAGTCGTAAGGGCGGCACTGTCGGCGACATGAACGACACGGTAGGCGAACGCTCCTCGTCGGTCGCCTCGACATCCGGGTCGGCGTCGGCGACAACAACAGTGGCGAGGGCGGACTGGTCGCCGGTCAGTTCGCTGGCCAGTAGTTGCGCGATGCGTTTGCCGTCGCGGAGGCGATCCTGTACCATAGCTGCGAATGCGTGATCCACACGCAAATGGGTCGTGTTTGCTGGCCGCGGGGCTTACTCATCGTCGGTCGCCAGCTCTGTCCGAACCGCGTTGGCGGCGGCAGCAACATCGATCCCCTCGCGGGTGGCGACAAGCACCGCCGCCGCCTCAAGTGTGATTCCAAGGCGGCGTTGGGTTTCGTTGGCGGCGGCAACAGCCTCCTGTTTGGCCATCCCAGCGTCGGTCATGCGATCTAAGAGTTGCTCGAAGGTCGACTGCTCACGGAGAATATCGGTGTCGGGCGTGTAGTCCGCCGGGATATCGACGGCATCGAGATCGAACGTGGCCACGAGATCACCATCGACCTTCTCTAAGAGGCCGCGGCCGACCGCCACATCGACCAGCCGTTTGGCCTGATCCGGCGAGAACCACTCCCGGTCAAGCGAGAGCGCGACGACAAAGGCCCCCTCGCCCAGCCGGTCGGTGCCCTCCTGCCGAAACGGCACCGCGACAGCGACCTGCAGGCTCATAGCGAAGGGAGACAGCGAGAGGAACCTAACGCTTGCGACTCCGGGGGCGTTCCGAGCGATTCAAGTAGCTGCTGGGGGTTGTGATGGGTATGAAAGATCAGGGACGCTCGGCGCGGAAACGCACCGGCGGCCGACTCAAGCACGCCAGCAAGAAGAAACGACACCAGCTCGGACGCGAACCAGCCGAGACAACCGTCGACGACCCACGATTCCGCGTCATCGACGCCCGTGGCACCGATGACAAACTGCGAGCCCTCTCGACGAATGTCGCCCAGCTCGCCGACGGCGGCGAGACGATCGAGGTCGAAATCGAGGATGTCGTCGAAAACCCGGCGAACGTCAACTACGCCCGCCGAAACATCATCACCAAGGGCGCAATTATCGAGACCAGCGAGGGCCAGGCCCGTGTCACCTCCCGACCCGGCCAAGTCGGCCAGGTCAACGCCGTCGCCCTCGACTAACGGGGTTTCTTCTTTCGCCGCTTACAAGCCGGCCCACGCCGAGAGACCGATATGGAACTCGCCGAGTTCGTCAGCCGACTTGACGACCGTCTTGCCACCGATGCCTACAGCGATGTCGACGCCAGCGCGAACGGGCTACAGGTCGGCCCGACCGACGCGACCGTCGAGCATGCGGCCTTTGCTGTCGATGCCGCCGAGGCGACGATCAGCGCCGCGGCCGGCGCTGACAGCGATGTCCTCGTCGTCCACCACGGGCTCTCGTGGGGCGGGATCGAGCGTGTCACCGACCGCCAGTATGACCGGATCGCCGCCCTCGTCGACAACGACATCGCGCTGTACGTCTCGCATCTCCCGCTTGACGGCCACCAGACGCTGGGGAACGCGGCCGTCCTCGCCGACCTGCTCGATCTCGATGAGACCGACCCCTTCGGCTCGATGGGGCCGGTCACCGTCGGCCAGCAGGGGGCCGCGCCAGCATCGTTGACACGGGCGGAGTTGACGGCGACGCTCGAAGCCGAACTCGAAGCCGACGACCTGCAGGTACTCGATTTTGGTCCGAGGATATCGACCAGGTCGCCATCGTCACCGGCAGCGGGACGGACTGGCTAGATGAAGCCCGCGAGGTTGGCGCGGACACGCTGATTACGGGCGAGGGCAAACAGCAGGTCTACCATCGCGCGAGAGAGGCCGGCATCAACGTCATCTTGGCCGGCCACTACGCCACCGAGACCGGCGGCGTCCAACAACTCCAGGCCCTCGCCGAGGAGTGGGGGCTAACGACAAGCTATCACAGCCACCCGACAGGGCTCTGACTGACGGCGCTTACTCGTCGGCCACGTTGTCGACACCGCCATCAGTCGCCGGTGCGGCCAGCAAGGACTCAAGCGTTCTGACGCGATAGTCGCCGAGGACACACCGCCCGCGGGTGTCGTGGCCGTGGCGTTCGACATGGACGCCATCAAGGCCGGCGTTCCACGCCGCGCCGATGTCGACAGCCGCATCGCCGACGAGCGCGCCGTGGTGGTCGTCGTCGACGCCCAATCCAGCCATCGCCTGCCGTACCGGGTCGGGATCGGGCTTCCAGCCCAGCTCGTCAGTACAGCAGACGACCTCGTCGAACCAGTCGGCGATATCGAGATGCTGCAACACAGGGGTCGTCAAAAACTCCTGGCAGTGGGTGACGAGGCCGACCGGTGTTGATCGGTCAGTGATCGTCCGAAGCAACGTGGCGGCGTCGTCGTGGAGGTAGGTCGCTTCCGCGCGCTGCTGTGGCTCTTCGATCTCGTGGAAGGCCGCCCAGAACGGATCAGGGTCGACACCGAACTCCTGCAGCGTTGCGTTTCGTGGGCCACCGAGACCATGCCAGAGGATCTCGGCTTCCCGATCGGTGAACCGACGGTCGAGTCGCTGGCCAACACGATCGAAGATATCGCGGATATACCCCCACTCCGCGTCGATGATCGTGCCATCGAGATCGAATAGCCAGAAGTCGTACTCGTCGGTGACCATCGACCGAAAGCTACGGCGGGCAGCTATATTTGTGTTGTGGCGAGCCAGGAATCGGATCGGGACAAAAGGTTATGCCGAGATAGGAGCTATATCGGGACAGTGGTCACAGATGAAACTTGATGACACACATATCGCCATGTTGGTCGGGCCGGGCTTCGAAGACCTCGAATTTTGGGCCGTCTACATGCGCATGCAAGAGGAAGGCGCAGCGATCGATGTCGTCGGCACAGAGGCCGGCGTCGAGTATACAGGCAAAAGCGGCGGGCTCACCGCCGAAACCGAGGTCGCCGCCGCGGACATCGACCCGACGGCTGTTGATGCGGTGTTGGTACCTGGTGGCTGGACACCCGACAAGATCCGCCGCGATGAGTCGGTGTGTGCGCTTGTCCGGGAAGCCCACGAGGCCGGCAAGATCATCGGCCTGATCTGTCACGCCGGACTGGTCGGGATTTCCGCCGGCATCGTCGAAGGCTCGGACGCAACGGGATCGCAGGGGATCAAAGACGACCTCATCAACGCCGGGGCGAACTGGGTCGACGAACCGGCGTTTCGGGACGGCAACATCGTCTGGGGCCGCGTCGTCGCGGATATCCCCGATTACAACCGCGTGCTGGTGGAGACACTGGCCGAACACTCATCATAGAGGCGATGGCAACGAGGCCATCGGGCTTCTGATAGCATGATCGGTCACTGCACGGAAGAGTTGACAGACGACGACCCCACTCGTTAGGTGTCGGGGATCGCCTCGGCGTCCCGGACGTGGATCGAACTGCCGAGATGTTGGTGGACGACGGCGTCGACCGAGTCGGCATTGAACCGCGAGAGATCGGTCTCGATTTCGTTTTCAAGTGCGGCCCGGTAGGCCGCGTCGGTTTCAAGTTCGCTGAAGCTGGCGTCGACAACCTCCACGCCGAGTTTCTCCGTCAAGAGAGATTGCATATGCTCGGCGTCAGCAATATCGCCGCGCCAGAGATTGTACTGGAAAAACAGCCAGCCATCAGTTCCCGGCGTCGCAGCCGGGAGTCGACAGACCGTCTCAAAGCGATGAGGATCGAGATGAGCCCCTGATGGATCGAGCTGGACTGTCACCCGAAACACGTAGTTCGCCTGCATACTGGCTTCCCCGCAGGCTCAGTTATCAGAGAGCTGTTCGAGCACGTGCTGAGGGATTTCTTCGGGATCGACACCGTCAGGGAGTCCCGCAGGCGACTTCGGCGGGCCGGCTTGTGTATCGCTGTCGCTGCCAGCAGGCGTCTCGTCGTTGTCATCGGCCTCGGTGTCAGCATTGTCGACGTCCAACTCGTCGACAGCGTCGTCTGTCGGAACCGGGCCGTCAAACTCAGGATTGAACAGCTGCATCGCCGTCTGGATCGTCGTCCAATCGTCCTCGGCGGCGGCCTCACGCAGGCTCTTCGTCGGCGCGGCCAGCAGTTGGCTGACCAGCGAGTCCGCCAGCGACTCGATAACCTCGCGGTGGGTCTCGGTCAGCTCGGCGTTGGCATCGAGCTTGGCCATCGCGGTGCCGACCTCCCGGTTTTTGACGCGTTCGGCACTCTCGTACATCGTACTGATCGCCTCGTCGGCGCGCTTGCGTTTGAATAGCGCGAGCAAGCGGTCGAACTCCTCGTCGATCATCGTCTCAACCTCAGCGGCGGCATCCTCTCGGCGAGCGTGGGTTTCGGCGGTGATCGCCTCCAGGGCGTCGATATCGTGGATCGTCACCCCGGCCTCGGCGTCGGCGTCGGGCTCGATATCCCGCGGTTGGGCGAGGTCAATACAGAGTGTCTCGCCGGCACTCGCCAGCTCCTCGGCTGCGAGGACGTGATCTGGGCTCCCGGTTGCGGCGATCACCACATCGGCTCGGTCGGCGGCGGCCCCGGCTGCCGACAGCCCGATCGCACTTGCGTCGGTCGACACGGTGTCGGCGACGTGGGTTGCATGCGGGATCGTTCGGTTGGCGATCAACAGGCGATCAACCGCGGTTTCGGCGATCGCTTCGGCGGCGATCGTCCCCATCTCGCCGGCCCCAAGAATCAGGGCGGTCGCGCCGTCAAGATCAATCTCGCGGTCGGCGAGCGTGACGGCGGCCGAGCCAAGCGAGACGACGCCCTCGTTGATCGCGGTCTCGGTGCGGGCGCGCTCGCCGACGTGGACGGCCTTCATCAGCGCGTCCTCTAACATCGGCCCAAGCCCCTCAGCGCGTCGGGCGATCTCGATGGCGTCTTTCAGCTGCCCGATGATCTGATCCTCGCCGAGGACGAGCGATTCGAGCCCGGCGGCCAGTCGCATCAGATGGCGCAGGCTCGCCTCGTGGGCCATCGTGACGACCGCCCCGGAGCGAACTGGCTCGGCGATCTCCGCGAGGGCGTCGCGGCCCTGATCGGCACGGTCGGTGACGACGTAGGCCTCCGCGCGGTTGCACGTCTGGATAGCGAACGCTTCCCGGACGCCCGGCGTCGCCAGCAGGTCGGCGATCCGGTCGGCAACATCGTCCGCGCTGGCGGCCTCGATCTCGTCGACGGTCGCCGTATCGTGGGCGACGCGGACGCCGGTGATGACGCCGTTGCGTATCATGTATCCTCCCCTGTGCGGTGATCCTGCATTACGCGTGCTGCCTCTTCTTCAGCGTTGGCGATTCCCGTATGTAAAGCCTTCCAAACCGCCGGCGAGCGGACGACCGCACGGAGCATCGCCCGCCGCGTCTCGGGGGACTCAGTTTCCTTCAACTCAGCCCGAAGCCGACCCGTCAGCTCGGCCATCTTCCCTGCCTGGTCGATCTCGCTGTCGATCTGTTCACGGAGATAGCGAGCGAGTGCTGGGCTCTGCCCGCCGGTCGAAATGGCCACCGAGACCGATCCATCGTCGACGGTGGCGGGGACGACGACGCTGCCGACCGACCGCTCGCCCGCGCGATCGGTGCGGTTGACAAGTACGTCGCGGTCGGCAGCTGTCTCGGCGACAGCGGCGTTGAGCTCGCTGTCGTCGGTGGCTGCAACAGCCAACGCGGGGTCGACGCGGCTGAACCAGTCGGCGACAGTCGCCGACGTTGGTGCGGCCCGAACCCGCTCGACAGGCGGAAATTCGGGCTCCGCGAAGCGATCGTCGAAGGTTGGGCTGACAACGATCACGTCGGCTTCGGCGGCGAACCGCTTGGCCTTCCGTGCGCCGACGCTGCCGCCGCCGAAGATGAGCACCGTCGCGTCAGTGAAATCGTGATAAAGTGGGATCATTGTGCGCTGGTGTGGGGGAGTCGGCACCCCACAGACTGCTATCAGCCCGGTGGTCGGCTGCCGTGCGGTCTGGCTCACAACTGGCCACAACTCAGCGACGACAGCCGATTAGTACTCTGGTCTCCGCGTCGAAACACGGCCTATTTCAGGGCGTCTTCGACCGGCGGGACGACCTGTTTTTTGCGGGACATCACGCCCGGCAGGAACGCCTCCCGGTCGGTGAATGTCGCATCGAGAGCGTCGCCGACAGCCTCGGTGTGGTCGCCAGCGATGAACGCCGTTGACTCCTCTTCGAGCAGGTCGGTGACGAGCACGAGCAACACGGCGTAGCCGCGCTCGGCGACAACCTCGTCCATCGCCTCGATGACCGCATCGCGCTGGTCGAGCACGGTTTCGGGTTCGACCGTCTCGATCTGACCGATGCCCAGCACGTCGTCGCCGATGTCGTACTCCTTGAAGTCCCCAAGCACCATCTCGCGGGGGCTTTTCTCGCCGAGTTTGCTCTTTTGGGCCAACAGTTCCTTGCCGTAGTCCTCGTAGTCGACGCCGGCGATGTCGGCCAGTCGCTCGGCGACCTCACGGTCGGTATCGGTCGTCGTCGGCGACCGGAGCACGACGGTGTCGCTGAGCAGGCCACTGAGCAGCAGTCCCGCGGTTTCTTCGTCGATGTCGACGCCGGCCTCATCGTAGAGGCCGGTGAGGATCGTCCCCGTCGAGCCGACCGGTTCGGCGCGGAAGGAGATCGGATCGCCGGTCGTCACGTCGCCGATGCGGTGGTGGTCGACGACCTGGGTGATCGTCGCCTCGCGTGCGCCCGCGACAGTTTGGCTGTATTCGTTGTGATCGACGAGCAGCAGTTCCTCGTCGGTTGCGTCCTCCAGCAGCGTCGGCGAGTCGACGCCCCACCGATCAAGGACGAATTCGGTTTCAGGGTTGAGTTCGCCGGCGCGGGCGGCAACGACATCGGTGCCCTGCGCCTGTTTCAGGCGAGCGAGGGCGATCGCAGAAATGACCGTATCCGTGTCGGGCTGTTGGTGGCCAATAGCGTAGGCGGATTGTGACATGCCCGAGTGACGGCACTACAGTTGTAAGAACGTTCCCAAACGACCGCGCCGCGAGCTACGTAGAGCCAGCCCGGCCGCCGGTGGCGTCGACACCAACACCCACGACTGTTTTACTCCCGGCTCCGAAACGGGCCTGTAGTGTTCACACCGAGTCGATCGAGAGAGTCGCCACCAACCAGCCATCAGCCATGCGCCTGATCCAAACACTCGTCCCGGAGGGGAAACGGCAGCTTGTCATCGATCTCTTAGAGGACGCGGAGATCGATTACGCGATGACGAGTGAGACCTCCCGGAGCGATTACAGCGACATCGTCTACATCCCGACCGATGTCGACAGCGTCGAGGGGATCCTCGATGAGCTTCGAGATGTCGGCGTCGAGCGCGACGGCTACATGATCGTCTCCGATGTCGAGACCATCGTCTCCGATCGCTTCGAACAACAGCAGGCCGACGACGAGGACGACGAGGAGACAAACGGCGTCGCCGAGGACGAACGCATCTCCAGAGAGGAACTCCAGACGAAGGCGCGAAATCTCTCCCGGAGCACCACCAACTACATCGCGTTGACGCTGATCAGCGCGATTGTCGCCACCGCCGGCCTCCTGCAGGACAGCGCGGCGGTCGTCGTCGGCTCGATGGTGATCGCGCCGCTGATCGGGCCGGCGATGGCCTCCTGTGTTGGCACGGTCATCAGCGACGACGCGCTGTTCTGGGAGGATGCGCTCGCAGGCGATCGGCCTCGCGGTCGCAGTTGTCAGTGCGACGCTGTTTGCCGCCGGCTACCGGGCCGTCCTCGCGCCGGAACTCGAATTGCTCCTCATCCAGCAGGTCGCCGAACGCGCCCACCCCGGCCTGCTCTCGTTGGCGATCGCACTGGGCGCAGGGATCGCCGGCGCGCTGTCGCTTACTTCCGGGGCCGACGAGGCGTTGGTCGGGGTCATGATCGCCGTCGCGTTGATGCCGCCGGCGGCGGCGGTCGGCCTTGGGATCGCCTACGTCGACCCGACGCTTGCGGTCGGCGCGGGCGTGTTGGTGTCGGTCAATCTGTTGTCGATCAACGTCGCCGGCGTGGCGACCGTCTGGGTGCGGCGATACAAGCCGACCCACTGGTACGATGCCAAGGAAGCCCGGCGGTTGACCGGGCGGCGACTGCTGATATTCGGGGTGTCGATCCTGATTCTTACGTCGTTTTTGGCGACCAGTTCGCTGGCAGCCCGCGAAAACGCCCAGTTCGAAACCGAGGTTGAGACGATCGCCGACGATGCAACCGAGAACCTGCTTGCTGTGGAGTTCACCTACGAGCCAAACCTCCTGACCCAACAGCCCGACACCGTGACAGTGCGTGTCTACGGTGAGAATCCACCGACAGCAGCCGCACTCAGGGAGCGTATCCGGGAGCGAACCGGCGTCGATGTCGGCGTGCGCGTTGTCACCGAGCAGATCAGCCGCGCCTGAGCCGGTTGGCCCGCATAGCCTTTTACCCCAGTAGGCCGCAGGGAGCGATAGATGCAGGTTGATGCGTTGCCGCTTGCGACGCCACACGTCGCCCACTTCCAGCGACAGGGGATCGAAGAGCTGTACCCACCCCAAGCCGAGACGGTTGAGGCCGGGATCTGTGCCGGCGGAAACGTTATCGCGGCGATCCCGACCGCCAGCGGCAAGACCCTGATCGCCCAACTCGCTATGCTGACCGCCGACGGGCCAGGGCTGTATATCGTCCCGCTGCGGGCCCTCGCCACGGAAAAACACGCCACGTTCAGCGAGTTACCGGGTGTCGATGTCGGCATCGCCACCGGCGATTATGATTCGCCGGCTGCGGAGCTCGCCGACCACGATATCGTCGTCGCCACAAGCGAGAAGGTCGACTCCGCGATTCGCAACGGCGCGTCGTGGGTCGACGACATCGGCTGTGTCGTCGTCGACGAAGTCCACCTACTCGGCCAGGCGGATCGCGGGCCGACACTTGAGGTCACGCTGGCGCACCTCCGGCGGCTCACACCAGGTGTCCAACTGGTCGCGCTGTCGGCGACCGTCGCCAACGCCGACGAGATCGCCGACTGGCTCGGCGCGGAACTCGTCGAATCCGACTGGCGACCCGTCGATCTCCGTACCGGTGTCGCCGACAGCGACGCCATCACATATGACGACAACACGTCCGATCCACTCGGGATCGACGCCGCGGAACTACCACCAGATGCGGATCTCGATACCGAAACGACCGCCCGGCTCGTCGACGACGCCCTCGCCGACGGCGGCCAGTCGCTGGCGTTTGTCCGCTCCCGGCGGGAAGCCGAATCGCTCGCCGAGCGACTGCGCGGCGACGCTGACGATATCAGCGACACCACGCAGGCCGACCGCGAGGCCGTCGCCGACGAGATCGAGACCCTCGACGGCACCGTCACCGGCCAGCGACTCGCCGACTGTGTTCGCGATGGCGTCGCCTTCCATCACGCCGGGCTCCGAAGCGGCCACCGTGCGCTTGTCGAGTCGGCGTTCCGGGAGCGGACGCTGGATGCCATCTGTGCGACGCCGACGCTGGCCGCCGGTGTCAACGTCCCTGCCCGCCGGGTCGTCGTCCGCGACCAGCAACGCTACACCGGCTCGGGAACGGAGTGGCTGCCCGTCCTCGAAATCCACCAGATGTGCGGGCGGGCCGGTCGACCGCATCTCGACCCCTACGGCGAGGCGATCCTCGTCGATACCGACGACCCTGAGGCGTTGGCCGAGCGGTATCTCGGTGCCGACCCCGAAGCCGTCGAATCGAAGCTGCGAGCGAGGCCGCGCTGCGAACCCACGTGCTGTCGATTATCGCCTCCGGCTTCGCGGAGACCGAATCCGGGATCTTGGATGTACTGGCGGCGACGTTTTACGCCCACCAAACGCCGGTCGACGACCTCGCTGGCATCGTCGCCGCCGTCATCGAGGAGTTGATCGAGATGGGACTGGTCATCCACAACTCGGCTGATGGCACCGACAACGCGGACAGTCGCGTGCTGGCGGCAACTGAGATCGGCGCGACCGTCTCAACGCAGTACATCACCCCCGAAACCGGGGTGCGGATCGTTGAGGGACTGCGGACAGCCGGAGAAATGGCCGAGCCAACCGCGCTCACCGCCTTGGAGATCATCTGTGACACGCCGGATATGCACGATACCTACCTCGGCAACGAGGAGCGGGCGGCGATCTACGAGTACGCCCGCCAGCACGCCGACGAGTTCACGACGGCGATGGGCGACGCCGAGGACTTCGAGCGATGGCTTGAAGCGGTTAAAACCGCCCGTATCCTCGCCGAATGGAGCGAGGGCGCCACGATCGAGACGCTCGTCGAACGGTATCGCCTCGGCCCCGGTGATCTTGATTCACGGATCGAGCGCGCCGACTGGCTGTTGAGCGCGGCCGACGCCGTCGCCGACGTGCTTGGGGTCTCGTTGCCGGCGATCAGCCGCGTCCGCACACAGCTCTAAGCTTGGTGAGTCGCCGTCGGGAAGACGAGGAGAGTATTATCTCAATACTATTTCTTTGACGATCCGGCAGACTGCAGCCCGATCGGTCAGTTCTTGGGAACTTATTTATGCGTTCCAGCGGAGCTATCTGTATCCGTGTCGAACAACCGATCCGCCGTTGGGCATCTCGGCGGCGGGGACGCGCCGCCCTGCAAACAGCCCTTAGAGGTCATTGAGACCGAGCAGGGCTACGTCTGTCGTGAGTTCCGGCGCACCCCCGAGGAGGCGACGATCTTTTCGGTTCACCGCCGGCGGATGGAGGCGATGGCGGCCGCCTCAGATCGGTTGGAGGCCGACCGCCACCCCTGTACGCTGCGGTGGGACTCAGAGACAAGCGTCGGCGATGTCTACTGGAACGATCTGTTTAGCACGCTGCGGGTCACCTACAGCCAGCTGTTGAAAAAATGGCTCGTCGTCCCCGAGGGCGAACGCTACGTGTTCGGCTCCGCAAGCGCGGTCAAACAGGCCTACGAGTACGGCAAACAGGCCCAAGAGCAGTTTGATTTTAAGGAATTGGCGGTGCACGCACGAGACGGGTCGATCGAGAAAACCGTTGAACACCCGTTTCTCCGAGAGTCGATCACCGACGCGAACGTGAAATTCAATCGCTGAGCCCGAGAGCGGCCGAGGGGAGCCGACCGACCAGCGGTGCGACAGGCTCAACACGCCGGCCGGTCGTGGATCGATATGACCGACATTCACCCTGATCAGCGGGTTGCCGTGCTCGCTGACTCCCAGAACCTGTATCATACGGCCCACAGCGACTACTCACGGAACATCGACTACGAGGGGCTGTTGACCGAGGCGGTCGCCGGCCGCGAGTTGACCCGAGCGATCGCCTATGTGATCCGGGCGGACGCACCCAACGAGGAGGATTTCTTCGACGCCCTCGTCGACATCGGCTTCGAGACCAAGATCAAGGCGATCAAGACGTTCGGTGACGGCAGCAAGAAGGCCGACTGGGATGTCGGGATGAGCCTCGATGCGATCACGCTGGCCGACCACGTCGATACGGTCGTACTGTGTACCGGCGATGGCGACTTCTCGCGGCTCTGTTCGCACCTCCGTCATGAGGGCGTCCGCGTTGAGGTGATGGCCTTTGGCTCCTCGACAGCTGAGGAGCTGATCGACGCGACAGATGAGTTCACCGATCTCGCCGACAACAAAGAGCAGTTCCTCCTGTAGATGCCCACAAGCACCCAGATCGAGGGGCTTGCCCTCCCGTTTACGTTCGGCGTGGCGATCGGCCTTGCACTCGGCCGAACACTGCTCCAGAGCACGCTCGCCGGCGTCGCCATCGGGCTTGTCCTGTTCGCGCTGTTGGCGTGGGTTCGGCAGCGACTCGTCTCATAGCTACACCCGGTATCGTCGCCACAGACAACCCCGCTTTTGTACGCCCGACGAGACACCAACTGTATGAGCGATGAGGCAGCCAGCCGGGGGCGACACCCCCAAGCGACGGGACACCCGACGACAGCACTCACGACCGCGGCCTCGATGAACTCCGGACGATTGCCGACTACCAGTTCGGCGCCGGCGCGGGCGCGGCACTGTTCCCACCCGGCGAGGCCATCGAGATCCGCCGCTCCAGCAGCGGTCGTCCGCGGCAACTTGTTGCCGACGGCAACCGCCTCGTTTCTTACGGTGTCGACGGCCGATTCACGCTCGGCATCGCCGGCGGTCGGCGACTGGCGGCGGCCTTCGATCGACCGCGATGCCGTGTCGTCGTCGGCGACGACTCCGAGCCGTTTGTGCGGGATGGCAAGAACGCTTTCGCCAAGTTCGTCAGCAAAGTCGACCCCGAGATCCGACCCGGCGACGAGGTGTTGGTCGTCCACGAGCGCGGCGACCTGCTGGCGGTTGGGCGGGCCGAACTCTCGGCGGACGCGATGGCTGATTTCGACAGCGGGATGGCGGTCAAAGTGCGAGAAGGCGTCGACGACTGATGGGGTGCTAACCGCGAGTTAGAGGAATCCAGTGATCCCGACCGCTTCAGCAAGCGGGATGCCGACCCACAGCGCGCCAACCAGGTAGCCACCGATCGCGCCGCCGTTGAGCAACGGGAGGCCGGCATGCGGTTTCCCTTTCATTACCATCGACATGAGCACGAGCAGTCCGGCGAGTGTGCCGACCAACGAGAACAGCGCGGGCGTGTTGAGTTCAATGATGGGCACAGCGTACTGTGGGGCCGACGAGAAGAAGGCCGCGCTGGCGACCATCACGCCCGGGATCACGGCGTCGCCGAGGCCGATGAAAAAGGCCTCGCGTTCGTCGTCGCCGGGGGCGATGTCAACGCTCGGATCGGCGTTGGCGTCGTCTGCTTCGTCAGCCTCGGTGTCATCATCCTCGCCAGCGTCGTCGCCAACGTCGTCGCTATCGCTGCCCGCGTCGTCGCCAACGTCGTCCAACAGCGAGTACGACCACGACAGCGGGATCACGAGGATGACGGGGATTCTGAGATCCATCACGCCATCCGCAAGATCCAGCATGTGTTCGGTCTTGTAGACGCTGATCGCATCGTAGACCGCCAGCACCGACAGCAGGACGATCGCCGGCAGGAGTCCAAAGGTAATACCGAACAGGCCTGCCGCGCCCGCGCCCATCAACACCCCGGCGGTGTCGACGACGTACCACTCAGGGTAGACCCACAGTCCGACGGCGACGCCGGCACCGAGAACTGCGGCGACTCCGGGCGGGACAATCGCGCTGAAGACGTACCACGAGAGCATCCCGCTGGTGGCGACGATGACGACGCGGACGACCCAGTCGAGATCATACTTGAACGCCGCCAGAAAGAACACCGTCGCGACCAACACCGCCCCGATATAAAACAGGCTGTTGGTCGGGTCGCTCGGATCCTCGACCGGCTGATAGCCCTGCTGGAAAAACGTCTCCACCAACGCGAGCGCGCCGAGCTGGACGAGGAGGAACAACACGACGGCAACGGCGACGCCGCGATACTCCCGGGGGAACATGGTCGCCTTTGGACGGTGGGGGGTTTGGCCGTTGTGTTTGCAGCCCGACCTGAGAAAACGGGGTCGGTGGTGCTACTCTGCGTACAGCGTCGTCCCAACCAGATCCGTCAGCGACGCGCTATCGGTCGGTGTGATCGCCGCATACGGGCTGGCAACCGGGCCAAAGATGTCGACGATCCGGCCGACCGTCGACAGCGACTCGTCGATTACCATCAGCCCGATGTCGGGCGTATCCTCAGTATCGAGGGCGACGATCCCGAGCCCTTGGGCGGTTTTGTCGACAGTGCCGATCCGCTGCATCTTACTCCCGGAGGACGCCGAGATAGGCACCGACGGCCTGGACAAGATCGTTTTTCGTATCCTCTGCGCCCGTGACAAGTACGCGACCGCGGGTTTCGACGGCTCGGGGATACGTCTTGTCGCGTTCGATCACGGCATCATAGCCGATCTGCTGGACTGCGGTGGCGATCTCGTCGACAGCGGGTTCGTCGACCGCGAGATCGGTCGCGACCCGCCGGCCTTCGGATCGCGTCAGGTCGGCGTCAAAATACGCCGGCCAGAGTACGTTTTCGACCATACCCAATCAAGACGGGGCCGAGGGTAATACCGTTACGACTACTGTGCCGCGTGTCTGACGGCGGAGTGAAAGTGGTGTTGCGTCGGCCCGTCGGCTCGTTGGCTGGCGATTTCGAGCAGAAGCTGAGGGGTTCAGAGGCCAGATGAGAGATGGGTGCAGTGGGTGTGTTATCGGCGCCACAGGTAGCCGGCGACACCGATAACGCCGACCAACAGCGTCGCCAGCGGCCAGTAGCCGGGATCAGTGTCGGTGCGACGGCCATGGATGACCACACCGACCGCAAGCAACGTGTGGGCGACAACGGTGATGCCAAGAACGGATGGCAGCGATATCATCGACCGCCTCCGCGGTTGACGTGCAGTGTTTCAATTGTGGGGTGCGAGTACATATCCAATCGATATCGGTCGAGACAGTTAGCCGGTCTGTTTTGGCTGCTGGGGCTACTCTTCGGAGAGTTGCCAATCGTCAGGATCGTGGAGGCCCCGTCCGCGTTCGATCTGTCGAACCTCCTTGAGGAGGTCGCTGTGGGCGCGAACAATGTCGGTCATCGTGAGAATCCCCTGAAGCTCCAACTCCGAGACGACGGGGAGCTTCTTCACCCCATCATCGACCATCCGGTCGGTGGCAGTTCTGATCGTCGTCGTCGGCTCGATAGTGGCAAGCGGGTGGCTCATCGCCGCTTGTGCCGACACCGCCGAAAAGGGTTTGTCGGCGGCATAACCGACCAGTAGCGCGTCGGATTCGGTGACGATCCCGGTTGGCGTCCCGTCGTTCGTGATGATGACACTCCCGACCCGCTCCTCAAGCATGCGCTTGGCGACGGTCCATATCGGCCTCGATCGGGGCAGTTACGAGGTCAGTTGTCATCAACTCACGGACGAGCATTGTGTGGTATTGTATCGCAAGGTACAAAACTGATTCGCCGTCTCCCTCGGTGACTCGGATGGTGGAGCCGGTAACACCCACACAACCGAATCCATTTATTTACTCGTAGGCAACGCACGCCAATGACCAAGCGACACGTCTCCCTGCCGGCCGCGGCGGCCGACGGGGTTGATCGCTTTATCGAGTCGGTGGATGAACGGCTCTCGGGGCCGGAAGATACCTGCGAGGTCGTCACCGACGTACTCGTCGATCTGTTCGGCGATCGGGAGGCCTACGAGGCATGGCAGCGTGGCGAGGACGTCTCGCCAGCAACCCGGGTTCGGCTCCAGGGGTATGACCCCTGTAACGCCACGCTGGAATCCGAATACTATGCCGAGAAAGACGAAGACCGATTCGAGGAGTCAAAACATCTCCAGTGGCTCTGGCGGCAGTTCGACGCGACGCCGATGGCCGACAACGTCGCCTTCGCGCTGCAGTTCCGCCAGATGCTCGCAGACCACCTCTTCGATGAGTGTGGCGACAACTGCCGCTTCTTCAAGGGGATCACGTTCACCTACGGCCACAACATCTCGATCGGTGACAACGTCGTCGTCCACGACGATGTCCACCTCGACGACCGCGGGAAACTGACCGTCGGCGACCGTGTCTCCATCTCCGATGGCGTCCACATCTACAGCCACGACCACGATCTGGTCGACCAAACACATGTTGACAACTACCACACGATTATCGACGACG
This sequence comes from Halonotius sp. GCM10025705, assembly GCF_042662885.1. Classification (NCBI taxonomy): domain Archaea; kingdom Methanobacteriati; phylum Methanobacteriota; class Halobacteria; order Halobacteriales; family Haloferacaceae; genus Halonotius; species Halonotius sp. GCM10025705. Next base: position 1,465,145 of record NZ_JBHSZD010000001.1, read on the forward strand.
ACGCCCGCGTCACCTACGATGCGATGGTGCGAGCCGGCTGTCGGGTCGGCGAGAACGCGGTGGTCGGCGCGCGTGCGATGGTGCAAGGCGACGTGCCAGCCCACCATGTCGTCGTCGGCTCCCCCGCCAACAGCGTCAAGATCAAACCCGGCTGGGAAGCGGTCGCTGAGCCAATCGATGACGGCCGACTCCCGAACCGACAGGACGACCGCGAGATCGACCACGAGATCGACGACGAGGTCGAGATCTTTGATGAGTTCCAGCGGACGTTGTCACCACCCGACGCGCCGTCAGCGCGTGAGTAGGTAGCCATGGCTCGTGCCCTCGCCATCAACGTCGCCGCCAATACGAACCTTCCCGGCGTGCGAGGGCCGATCTATCCCGATGGAAGCTTTGTCTACCTCCCGATCCCCGAGCGCGAACCGGTCGACCCTGCGGCTGAGGTACCAACCTACGACGACCTGCTGGCCGAGCTTGCGCCGCTCCCGTTCGAGTTGCCGAGTGAGAGCCGGGATACCCCGGTGCATCTCGACCCTGAGTTTGCGGGCTATCCCTGCTGTGAATCCGACACCTACGGCGACGAACACGCCGTCAAGGCCGGCCCGATCAGCGAGTTGCGGCCGGGGGATTCGCTGTTGTTCTATGCGACGCTGACGCGCCACGACCCGCCCGCCGAGGTCGACACCGATCCGGCCGTCGAGTGGGTCGCCCCCGAGTGGGGCGCGTATCTGATCGGCGAATTTCGGGTCGCTCGTGTCCTCGACAGCGACGCCTGTCAGTCGCTGTCGCCAGCCGATAAGGCGGCGTTCGCCAACAACGCCCACTGCAAGCGCGCCGCGGTCGACGCGAAGGTGTTGGTTCGCGGCGGTGAGGGCTCCCGACTGTTTGATCGCGCGACCCCGCTCAGCACGCCCGAATCGGGGGCGACTGCCAACCGGATCGTCACTGAGCTGTCGAACGATTCCGGGCAAGGGCCGTGGTGGCGACGCCGACTGTGGTTTGATGCTGAGGCGACCGCAACGCTGCGGTCGATCGCGGCCACAACCAACCGGAAACCGGTCGCTGACTGGCTCGATTCCAGCTCCGAGTCCCTGTGACGGGAAGTCCGGTTGTGACGGTATACCATACCAATAACAGAGTATAAGTCATCGGCGGTGGCTTGTCCGTCCATGGATGCAATTGTTCTTGCAGGTGGCTATGCAACCCGAATGTGGCCGATCACGCGGAACCGACCGAAGATGCTTCTCCCGGTCGGCGACACGACGGTGATCGACAAGACGCTCGCCCAACTCGACGACAACGACGACGTCGAGGACGTCTACATCAGCACCAACGAGCGGTTCGCCGCGGACTTCGAGAACTACGTCGACGAGCAGGGCTACGAGAAGCCCGTCCTCTCCGTCGAGGACACCAGCGACGAAGACGAGAAGTTCGGCGTCGTCGGCGCGCTCGCCCAGCTCATCGACCGAGAAGGCCTCGACGACGACCTGCTCATCATCGCCGGCGACAACATGGTCGGCTTCGACATCGAGGACTTCGTCGGCTTCTTCGAGGACAAGGAGTCGCCGGTACTGGCCGCCTACGATGTCGGCGACCGCGAACGCGCGAAATCCTACGGGCTCGTCGAACTCGACGGCGACGAGGTCGTCAACTTCCAGGAGAAGCCCGATGAGCCGAACACGACGCTGGCCTCGATTGCGTGTTACGCCTTCCCGGCTGATGTGCTGCCGAAGTTCGACACCTACCTCGCCAACGACGAGAACCCCGACGAGCCTGGCTGGTTCCTCCAGTGGCTCCAGGATCGCCAATCCGTCTACGCGTTCACCTTCGATGACGTCTGGTTCGACATCGGCGAAGCCGCGGCCTACCTCGATGCCGTCGACTGGAAGCTCGGTGGCGAGCCGAAGATCGCCGAGGGTGCGACCGTCGAAAACAGCGATCTCAACGGCTCAACGCACGTGATGGACGGCGCGACCGTCAAGAACGCGACGCTAACGGACACGCTCGTCTTCCCCGATGCGCACGTCGAGGACGCCGAACTCACCGACACGGTCTTCGACGAGAAAGCAACCGTCGAAGGGATCGACCTCACCGAGAGCCTGATCGGCTCCTACAGCGTCGTCTCCGACGAGTAACGCGGCTCCCGTTTTCTGATTTTTCGAGGCGAGAAGAGAAGCGTAGCGAGCAGAAAGAAGCGACAACCGCTGGCGGTGATCGTGATACGATCCCGGCTTACAGGAAGCCGCCTTCGACGAGGCGGTCGACCGCTTCGCGGAGTCGCTCTTCACTGGCAGCGTAGGAAATCCGGGCGTAGCCGGGCGCGCCGAAGGCACTGCCCGGAACGGTGGCGACGTGGGCTTCCTGAATCGCCTCCTCACACCACGTCTGATCGTCGTCGTCGACGGGGATCATCATGTAGAACGCGCCGTCGCCGACAGGGACATCGACGCCGTGCTCGGCGAAGAGGTCGGCCAGCATATCGCGTCGCTCGCGGAAGGCCTCACGCATCTCGACGACCGAATCATCGGTGCGCTCCGAGAGCGCTTCGAGGCCAGCCCGTTGGACGAAGTTCACCGCACAGGAGACAGAATGGGAGTGAAGTTTGCCGGCCTGATCGATGAGATCCTGCGGGGCGTGGATGTAGCCGAGCCGCCAGCCCGTCATCGAGAACGCCTTCGAGAAGCCGTTGAGCGTGATCGTCCGGTCTTCCATCCCCGCAAGAGAGCCCAGCGAGGTCGGCTCGACACCGTAGGTGATCCGCTCGTAGATCTCATCTGAGATCACGGCAAAGTCGTGTTCGACCGCGAGATCGCGGACGCCTTCGAGGGCTTCGTCGGAGTACACGGCTCCAGTTGGATTCGACGGCGAGTTGACGATGACAAGCTCGGTGTCGTCGGAGACGGCGTCGGCGAGGTCGTCGAGGCCGGGTTCGAGCTGGAAGTCGTACGGCGAGAGGTCGACGCGGTTGAGCGAGCCACCGGAGAGTTTCACCATCGCCTCGTAGGAGACCCACGCCGGATCGAGCAAAACGACCTCGTCGCCGTCGTCGATCAGGGTGTTGATCGCCTCATAGAGGCCCTGTTTTCCGCCGGGGGTGACGATGATCTCGTCGGCGTCGGCGTCAATGCCCTGACCGGTGAGTTTCTCGGCGAGGGCTTCTCGGAGTTCGAGAATCCCGTTCGAGGACGTGTAGCCGGTGTGGCCGGCGTCCATCGCTTCCTTGCCGGCCTCGACGATATTTTCGGGGGTCGGGAAGTCAGGTTCGCCGACCGAGAGATCGACGACGTCGATCCCCTCAGCTTCAAGCTCACTGGAGAGGTTGCTGATCGCCAGCGTCGCGCTCGGTTCAACCCGCTGAACGCGGTCTGCGAACTCCATGTTCATGGTAGTACCTTGACCATGTCCACGGCGGCGTTTACCGCTTCCGCTCCTTTCTGTTCGCGCTCGCGGGCTTCCGCGCCGCTCATCCCCGGGCCGCTGACGCCGAAGGTCACCGGCGTATCCCGGTCAAGGCTCACGTCGGTCAGTCCCTGTGCGGCGGCGTCGGCGATCACCTGATCGTGGTCGGTGTCGCCGGTGACGATCGCCCCGATGACGGCGACTGCGTCGATGTCGTCGCGGCGGGCGAGGCGGTCGGCCGCCAGCGGCGCGTCGTAGGCCCCGGGCACTTCCAGTACCTCACTGAGCTCGGCGTCACGCTCGGCGGCGGCGTCCTCGGCGGCCGCTTGCATCTCGGTGGTGACCGCGCTGTTGAATTGGGCGACCACCAGTCCCACACTGGTCATAGGAGGGGTCGGCCGGTTCGGCAAAAGAACTACCGTTCGACGGCGACCGCGGGCCCTTTTGCTCGGCGATGGATAGCGTCTGTGTGTCGCTTGACGCAGGCCCTGATAGTCGCTACAGCTGGCTGGTCGCTACTGTCGGCGCGGTGGCGATGATCTTCACCTTCGGGACGCCGCTCTCGTATGGTATTTTCCGGGAGCCCTTCAGCAACGCCTTCGGGATCGCGCCGGTCGCGCTGTCGACGGTGTTTTCGGTCATGTTGTTTACGTTCTTTATCGGTTCGGGGATCGTCGGCGTGCTGTCGGTGCGGTGGCCCGCGCGGGCGGTGTTGCTGGCCGCGGCGGCAGCAACCGGGCTGACCGCGCCCGCGCTGTACGTCCTTGATTCGTATCTCGGCTTGCTCGTCGTCTTTGCGGTCTTGGGGTTAGCCCTCGGCACGCAGTTCGTTGTTGTCGCCTCGGTCGTCCCTCGGTGGTTTGAGCGGCGACGCGGCGCGGCGACCGGGTTGATCTTCGTCGGCAACGGGCTGGGGCTGTTCGTGTTGCCGCCGATCTGGCAGGTCGCCATCGCCGACTTCGGCGTCCGACAGGGGTTTCTGGCGATCATGTCGGTGACGACGCTCACCTTTCTGGCCGCCGGCCTGCTGTGTCGCCGCCCGCCGTGGGTCGAGGAGGCGTCGACGACGGTCGGCGATCTGGTCGGCTGGGTTGGCGGGCTGGCCCGAACCCGGCAGTTCCAGTATCTCTTTGTTGGCATCGGGTTGGCCTTCGCGTGGTACCAGCTGCTGGCGGCGTTCGCCGTCGACCTCTTTGCGTCTCGTGGGCTGAGCGAGACCGCGGCGTCGACAGCGTTCGGGCTCATCGGCGGCGTGAGCATCATCTCCCGGATCGGCGGCGGCTACCTCGGCGACCGACTGGGATCGCGGCGGGCGTTTTTGCTTTCGCTTGGCTGTGCCACCGCCGGGCTCACGCTGCTGGCCGCGCCGTCGCCGGTGCTGTTGATCGGCAGCGTCGGCCTCATCGGCCTCGGGCTGGGTGGCTGTGCGACGCTGTACATTCCGGTGTTGCTCACGGTCTACCCGCCGGAGAAGGATACCGCGGTCATCGGCGTGTTCAACGTTGCTGCCGGGGTCGGCTCACTGGTGATGCCGCCGCTCGGCACCGCGACCATCGCCGCCACCGATGGCTACACCGTGGCGATCCTCCTGACAGCGGTGTTGACACTGATCGCCTTCGGGCTGATCGTCGCGGGGACAGAGCGACCACAGGCTGTGTAGCGGTTTAGACGATATCGGGCGTCAACGGGTAGGTGTAGATCTCACCGTTGCTGGCTTTGACTGTCCCGATGAGCACAAAGACGATATCGATCACGCCGAGAATCGGGAGCAGCAGAATACCGATGAATGCGAACACCAAGATGGCCGCAATCACCGTAGCGATGAAGAGTACGATCTGAAAGTTCAGGGCGTTTGCTGCGTTCTCACGAACCAGTTCGTCGTCGTCAGCAGCGAGAATCAGGAACAACAGCGGCCCGAAAAACACTGCGACGAGGGCGGAAGCATGCCTAAGGCTGCGAGCGTGGTATCACCGTCTGCCTGGGTTGTCATAGCTGGCAGTTACGAGGATGGACTGTTAAATCCATGCCCGTGTGTCAGGGTCGGAAACAGCGATGCTATCGGCCCAGAAATGTAGATGCATGTGGGTTGTGAACGCACAAAACAACAGAACTCACATCGGAACGACGATCGATCACTGGGTTTTTCACGATCAGAAACACGTTCGGATGTATGGACACTGACTCCCTCACCGATCAGTACTCGATCATCGTCTGGCTTGCGGCGATCCTTGTTGGACTGTTGACCATCCCGGTCGGTCTCCTTGTGCCGGCATACTTCTACATTAAGGCCGACAGAGGCGAAGGCAGAGAGCAAAGCGCCCAGAGGTCTGGACCGTTATCCTCGTCGGCATCTTCGGGATTGCCGCCGTGGAACTTGGCGGCCGGAAGGGTGCGAAGATCCTCTGGGGGATCATCGTCGCGCTGTTCGTGCTGTCGATCCTCGGTGGGGTCGCACTCTTCGCGTTCCTCTAACCCCAGGCTCGATTTTACAATCAATCAGCGGAGCCGTGCTGCGTCAACAACAAGCTTCTCCGGCTCACCCAACTTCAAGCAGTTTGCATAATACCTACCTCAATCGTCGCCGACAGGTTCCTCTGCTGTCGGCGGCTCGCGTTGGTCACTGTCGTCGCGACCGACCACCTCGGCAGCCGCTCCAAACTTCGATTTGAGCCACGCATCAACCGAGTACGGCCCACTACCGGTGATCAACAGCGCCGACACCAGCCCGAACAGCGAGATGTGGGCGACGACCGGATCATCCGGCAGCCCGAACAGCGTCGTTACGAACAGCCCGAAGGCGACCAGCGAAAAGCCACGCGTGAACGCCCCAAGGAGGAACATCACCCCGACGAGGGCTTCGGTCAACCCAGCCCCGATCACCCACAGTTCGGGGGCGACCGGGACGACAGCCGTAAGATCATATTTGGCGACAACGGCCAACGACTGGCCGGGGCGCAGCAGTTTCTGGGTGATGCCGAGATAGATAAAGGCGACACCGATCCCACCCCGCAGCAGCGTCGGCACCATCGCGGTGTAGGGCTCGATCCGCTCGGCGAACGGCACCGCAACCCGCCGGTAGAAGGGGTCGATATCGGAGTAGACGGTGCGGTCGTCATCGGCCATCCGGGCGATCATCGCGTCAGCGCTCGGCCGGCCGCCGCCGAGTAAGGCGATCGCCAAGAGGCCAGGGATATACTCGAAGGCCAACAGCAGTCCCGGCTCCGATGGCAACACAGCCAGATAGATCAAGAGGGTGCCGACGGCAACAACGCGGGTCGCCAGCCCGAACAACAGCAGAAAGCCGACGCTGATCCCGAACAGCCGGAGGGCGGTCGGATACGGCAACTCAACAGCCGGGCTGAAAAAGTAGCCGCCGAAACCCGCCCCGATCATCGGCATCCCCATGCTCAGCCGGAAGAGCCACGGCAACAGATCCTCGTAGTCGTCCATGATCGCCCGAAACGCGGCGATATCAGCCGGAAACGGCCGGACGTAAAGATAGACGGCCAGCCCGGCGACGATGACGAGAAAGCCGCCGAGTAAGACGGCGATGATAAACGGCGTTGTCAACGCATCGGTCAGGAAGGTGACGACATCCTGTGGGTCGCCACCCGGTGTGACATACTCGATGTGAGCGGCCGCCGACCCAATGAGAAATTGGGCGGCCACAAGGAGGGCAGTCAGGAGTCCGACCACGTGACGCAAGCGGTGGTGCATAGCTCCCATACGGACGTGAACCTCCTAATACCACCGGTCGATGATAGATCGATGCAGTCCTCACACCGTCAAGCAGTCGTCGCGTTGGTGGCTCATCAGTCCACACCGCATCTGGGAAGCGCCACCAAGCTGAGAGTCACCTCCATCGGCTGCCGGGACGGTGGAATTAATACTCTCGTGGTGCATACCACAGGTAGTGAGTGTCAATCTCGAACGGCGGCGTGACGGGCCGGGTGAGACCGACCACGTCGACCGCGCGTGGCAACTCAAAGAGCGCATCCACCGCAAAGAGGGTGTGCTCAAACAGCGGCGCGGCTTTTTCACCGATGCCTACCGCCGGGCGACAACGCTGCTGTACTTCGAGGATGGCACACTCGTCGCCTTCGGCTCGGTGCGACGCGACGGCTACATCCTCTTTTTGGCTGTCGCCCCCGAGGCGCGTGGACAAGGGTACGGCGAGCGGTTGGTCGCGGAGATCGCCGAAGAGCACACGACAATCACCTGTCACGCCCGCACGACCAACGAGTCGGCGTTGGGCTTCTATCAGCATCTCGGCTTCGAGATCGACCGCCGGATCGACAGCTACTACGAGGACAACGGCGACGCCTTCTATCTCAAACTCGGCGAGCAAGACGGGATTCGCAAGCGACTCTCGGAATTTTTGCGCCGGTAGTGGTCGCAGCGCCGCGGGTGACACCACCGTGGCGACGCCGTGTGACGACCTCACGTGGGGGCGACGGAACGCACCATTTATACCCCGACGCGGACAACCGCCGGTACTACTATGCCAAGTTCCAACGGGCCCCTGAACACGACGCGTGGTAAACTCTCAAATCCACCCCGCGAAAGCGGCACCTCACCACCGCAGCGAGCGATCGAAGCGTTCGATGTCGGCCAAAGCGTCCACCTGACGCTGGATCCGAGCGTGCCGGAGGGTCGGTTCCACCCACGATTTAACGGCCACACCGGTGAGGTCACCGGCACTCAGGGCAGTGCCTACACCGTGTCGATCACCGACGGCGGCAAAGAGAAGACCATCATCGCCCGCCCGGCTCACCTGCGCGCCCAAGAGGAATGACGATCTTCAAGGAGAAACTCGACGAGGAGTACATCACCATCTCCGAGGCGAAGTCACTCCTCAACGAGGTCGAAGACGAGCGTGCCGACGACGAGGATCGCGACCTGCGGTATGAACTCGCCCGTGCCATCGAGCACGTCAACCGACACGCGGTTTTGGAGGCCGAGGAATCCCGCGAACTCGTCGACGATCTCCTTGAACTCGATAAGGTCTCCGAGGAGATCGCCCACCGGATCGCCGACCTGCTGCCCGAGGATCGCACCGAGCTGCGGGCGATCTACGCCAACGAACGGTTTACCCTCGACGGTGAGGAACTCGACGACATCCTTGATGTTGTCGCGAAATACGTCTAACCCACACCCGTCGACGGTATCGCGGCCGGCCGGTCGAGGCGATTTTTTAAATAGCTCGTTTGCATAGGGACTGATATGTCCAACACCGAGGACGATGCTGCGAGCCCGAGGCTGCGAGCCGCGAGGCCGTGATCGTCGATTACCTCCCCCACGGCCGGCCCGACGACACCCGTCCGCAGTACCAGAAGGCGGCGCTGGCCTACGCCCTCGAAACTGAGACCTTCGATCTGCTGGAGTTGACTCTTACCGAGGATGCCGACGTCAACATCGTCGACCGCATTCCAATCGACGAGGCGGCCGACGACGCAGTTATCGAGGACGTCACCGACATCGAGTACGACGATCTCTCGAACTCCGGGGTCTCAGAGCTCGAATATGCTGTCGAAGCGATCATCGACGCCGACGAACAGCGATTCGTCGACTTCTACAACGACGCCCAGCCGATCAGTCTCCGGCTCCACCAACTGAATCTGTTGCCCGGGATCGGCAAAAAACTCCGCAACAAGATCATCGACAAGCGAAAACGCCAGCCATTCGAGAGCTTCGAGGATCTCGCCGACCGCGTCGGCGGCCTCCACAACCCTAAGGAGGTAATCGCCGAGCGGATCATGGAAGAGCTCCGCGATGAGGATCTGAAATACAAGATCTTCGTCCGCAACGACGAAGCGTAGGGATAGCCCTGCAGCAACGACACCACCGACACTCCCGCCCCCGTCCCCCACAGCGACAGCAAAACGGGATGTTTAGGCCGACGGCGGCGAACGCTGTGGCATGACTCGTTCCGAACCGCCCGCAGGAAGCCGCGATCCCGACGCGTTGATCCGACGGGCCGGCGACCGCGGCAACCCGGATTTCGACCAGCACTTTCTCGTCGATGACCGCGTCGTCGACCGTATCCCCGGCTATCTGCCCGACGACGCTGACCGCAGCCACATTCTCGAAATCGGCGGCGGGCCGGGCGTCCTCACCGACCGCCTGCTTGCAGTCGCCGACCGCGTGACAGTCATCGAACGCGATCCGACGTTCGCCGCCCACCTCCGCGAGGAGTTCGCCGACGCCACCGACGACGACCGACTGACCGTCATCGAAGACGATGCCCTCGAGGTTGCGCTGCCGGATGTGACCGCTTGCGTGTCGAACCTCCCGTACAGCGCGTCCAGCGAGATCGCCTTTCGACTGTTGCCGCTCGATATTCCGTTGGTCTTGATGTTCCAACAGGAGTTCGCCGAGCGCATGGTCGCCGGCGTCGGCGAGGACGACTACGGCCGGCTCTCGGTGAGTGCCCAACACTACGCCGACTGCGAGATCGTCGAATCAGTCCCGAACACCGCCTTCGACCCTCAGCCCGCTGTCCAGAGCGCGCTTGTCCGGCTGACGCCCCGCGAACCCGAGTACAGCGTCGCCGACGAAGAGTTCTTCCTCCGGTTCGTCAAGGCGATCTTCACCCAACGCCGCAAAACGATCCGCAACGCGATCCGCAACACGGCGCATATCTCCGGGCTGGACGATGCCGACGCGGTCGTCGACGCGGCCGACGAAGAACTGTTGGGACGACGAGCCGGCAACGTCGCGCCCGCGGAGTTCGCCGCCCTCGCACAGACCGCAGTCAAACACGGTTTTGACGACTCCGACAATGGGTGACGCCGACAACGGCGGCGAGACAGACGACAGCGACGACCGCCCGTCGCTCGCCGAGCAGCGCGGCGTTGATGGTCACGTCTACCAGCCCGCTGAGGACTCCGCGCTGTTGGCGAAGGCAGCGATTGACGATCTCGACTCGCCACAGCATGTGTTGGAGGTCGGTACCGGCTCGGGTTGGGTCGCCGAACAGGTCGCCGACGAGACCACCGCCCGCGTCGTCGGCAGCGACCTGAATCCCTATGCCTGTCGGCAGGCCCGCGAGCGCGGGATCGACACTGTTCGCGCTGATCTGCTCGCTCCGTTTGCGGCCGACAGTTTCGATGCGATCCTGTTCAATCCGCCGTATCTGCCGACCGAGCCGGACAACGAGTGGGACGACTGGATGGAACACGCCCTCTCCGGTGGAACTGATGGCCGCCGGCTGATCGTCCCATTTCTCGACGACGTGGGTCGCGTGTTGACCACCGACGGTGCGGTCTATCTCTTGGTCAGCAGCCTCACCGGCTATGAGATCGTCGTCGATCTCGCGGAGGACGCTGGCTTCGAGACCACGGAGATCACACAGGAATCCTACCCGTTCGAGGTGTTGTCGGTGCTGCGACTGACGCAGTGATTTGCCCTCAAAATTACTTTCAAACATATTCTGTATTAGTAAATATTAAGCAGCCGAATCACCAAGTTCGGATAGATGACTGAACGCGTTGCGACGACGACGGGGCTACTCCCCTTCCTGACCCGGCTAAAGAGGAGCTCTCGACCTCAAAGGCCACCAAAAGCACGATCTGATCTCCGGTGACGAAGGCGAGGAGGTCGCCAGTGCCTACGCCGAGTATCGCCGCGAAGTAATCAGCGATCAGGAGTCCGCTGGTCTCGACCGCGTTACGGAAGGACAGCTCCGGTGGGACGACATGCTCGCCCACCCGCTGACGACCCACGACAACGTCGACCCCAACGGGATCGTCCGCTACTACGACAACAACAACTTCTATCGTGATCCACAGGTTCGCGGCGAACTCGACTTCTCGGGCGATGTGGCCGACGAACTGGAGGCTGCCAGCGAGACTATCGACGATCCGGCCGACTCGCTGCAGGCCGTCCTCCCGGGCCCGTACTCGCTGTTCGATCTCGCCTCCGACGAACACTACGGCGACGACGCCGACTTTTTCGGCGCGATCGCGGACTTCCTCGCCGGCGAGGTTGAGGCGTTTCCGGCCCATAAGACGCTCACGCTGCACGAGCCCTCGCTGGTCGAGAACCCGCCGAGCGAGGATCTCGTCGAACGACTCGCCGACGCCGTCGACACCGTCGCCAGCGAGACCGACGCCGACGTGGTCGTCCACACCTACTTCGGCGCGCTCGATGAGACGACCTACGCCCACCTGATGGACGCCGACGTGGAGGCGCTCGGCTTCGATCTCGTCGCGGGCGACCGCGAGGAGACGCTGTCGAACATCACCGAGTTCGGCACGAAGGACGCCGCCGCCCTCGGCATCGCCGACGGCCAGAACACCCTCGTCGAATCCGCCGACACGCTCGAAGAGCGCGTCGAGTGGTTCGAAGATCAGATTCCGGTCCAGGAGTTCGACCGCCTGTATCTGTCGACCAACACCGAGCCGTTCTACCTGCCGGTGAACAAACACCGCGCCAAGCTGGCGGCGATTGCGGCCGCGGCTGGCAATGTTGATGCCGAGGAGGTGACAGCATGAGCCGCCCCGCCGACAACCGCGCGCAGTTCCGTCCCGACGACCACCCCAACGACAGCTTCCTACTGACGACCGTCGTCGGCTCTTACCCCAAGCCGAAGTGGCTGAACCGCGCTGACGACCTCGTCGACGACCCCGACTCCAAATTCGACGAGGAGAACCTCCAGGAGGCCCACGACGACGCCGCACGCGTCATCACACACGAACACGAACGCTGCGGGCTCGACACCGTCGTCGACGGCGAGGTCAGGAGGAATGAAATGGTCGAGTACTTCGCCGAGCGGATCGACGGCTACGAGTTCAACGGCCCGGTCAAGGTCTGGGGGCACAACTACTTCGACAAACCCTCCGTCTCGTCGGAGGTCGCCTACGACGAACCGTGGCTCGTCGATGAGTTCGAGTTCACGAACAATGTCGCCAGCAAGCCGGTCAAGGTGCCGATTACGGGGCCCTATACGCTGGGCAACTGGGCGTTCAACGAGGCCTACGACACCGAGGAGGAACTCGTCTACGAACTCGCCGACCTCGTCAACATCGAGATCGAGCGCCTCGTCGACGCCGGCGCGCAGTACATCCAGATCGACGAGCCCGCCCTGGCGACCACGCCCGATGACCACGCCATCGTCGGCAAAGCCCTCGACCGGATCGTCAGCGGGATCGACGAGGACGTGCGCATCGGCCTGCACGTCTGTTACGGCGACTACTCGCGGATCTACCCCGAACTCAACGACTACCCGGTCGACGAGGTTGACCTCGAACTCTGCAACGGCAACTACGAGCAGATCGAGGTGTTCAGCGAGCCGGAGTTCGTGCCGGATCTCGCACTCGGCGTCGTCGACGTGCACACCGCCGAGGTCGAACCGGTCGACGAGATCAAAGAGAACATCAAACAGGGCCTGAAGGTCGTGCCGCCGGAACGGCTCACGATCAGCCCCGACTGCGGACTGAAACTCCTCCCGCGAGATGTCGCCTACGGCAAGATGGAGAACATGGTCGAGGCGACCCGCCAGGTCGAAGCCGAACTCGACAGCGGCGAGATCGACCTCGAAGAGCCGGTGCCGACGGCTGACTGATCGGCTAGACTGCAGATTTTTGTTTTGTTGCGGCTTAGTAGACTGCTCTTGTCTGTCGCAAGCATGCGCGACAAGCAGCAGCAAAAAAGAAAATCGGGTTTCGACGAACTCCCGGTGTTGCCGCTACATACGAAGATTACACCTGACGACTGCTAAATCATAAAATAAATGCTCTTTTGTGGATTGGTATTAAATTTCTATTTGTATGATAGTCCATTTCGTTTCAGGCACGGGAAGAACAACGCAAGAAACACAAAAGTGTGATTCAATCCAAGAAGGTGATTCCGGGATTATTCTTTTAGATTCAACAGGTGATCAAATTGGGTATATACCATTCGATAACCTAATGTACGCTGAAGAGGGCGATAACTAACTCTCGACCGCTTCCCTATCTATTCAACCTTCGGGTTCTGTCATTTATTTACTACAATTACGGCCCATCGTATCGATAAAGGCCGGACCTCACTTTTTCAATTAGATCTTTATCTCTAAGTTTGCGAAGGTATCTGTATACTGTTGATTCAGAATATTCTTTTGCGTGTTTGTGATCCATAATTTCATCAACTCCTACACGGTCTGCTGGATGAAATTCAATAGCACGTAGCACATCCATCTCGGCATCTGAAAACCCTTCAGCAATGGCATATCGCCGGTGCTCATACAAAATCTTTTGAAGCAGGGAAAAGTCAATCAAGAAATCGTCTATGGAATCTCCAGATGGATTCAATATCAATGGAGACTCACGTTCTCCATCCATATTCTTGATCCGGAGGACTCTTTTTAATTCCTCAAATTCATCTTCTGTGAACTCTATTTCATCTTTAGCTGCCCCGACTGTCCATTCTGTCTCCTTGCTAACCTCTTTGAATTCATCCCGGTCGGTAGCTATTTTCATTTGTGTTTTTGGAGTGCGGCTTTGGAGTTTTAAAACTTTCTTCTGTCAGATAATAGCTTACTTTCTCATAATAATAATAAGGGTTATACCTGTGTCAGCCTATGATACAGATATGAAGCAGCGTATCGTCACAGCAGATGATGTAGCAAAAGCAACCGGGCAGTCAGTTGAGTCTGTAGCACGATCTTGGCACGATATTGCTGACGATCAGCGTCAAGTCAAAACTGAATCATCTGAGTCTTCTGAATCATCTACTGACTCTCACCGCATGTTTTCAGACGATTGATTTTCCAACGGTCGGATGGGCAGTAACTCTAATTTTTCCAACAACGCAATAGACCGGCTCTTAGGCCATAGTAACGGTGCACAAAGCCCTCCCGACGGTCAAAAGGCAACACGGCTTGAGTACTCAAAACAAATTGTCAATATCAATTTCACTCAGCTGAGTGAGTGGTGTGATATGGATACTGATGGTTATATTTATCTTGAAGAGTACGATAGCTGGGGTACAGACGCATTAAGAGTGAATATTTTCACAGATATCCACAACTATCTGACATCTCTTTATTCTCTGATTGAAGAACTCCATCGAACTATTGATACTTGCGTAGAAAATAATGTTAATAAATTCACCTTTCTCCATGGCTCGTCCGGAGGTGGTGAAAAATACTCACCATTCATTCGTAAGCTTCCGTTTGCATGGGGACTGCGGAATCAATTTACTCATGGGAACTATCGCTGTCTTACTATTACTGTAGATGACTCCACTTCTGACTCTTATCTAAAAGTAGAATTTCACAAGACACAATTTGATCCCAGGGGGCAGGAGATCTTGAAGAGGTTGGTGATTACCTCTGGGGGATAGACAAGCGGTTAGAAGAGAATCCCATGTGCTACTTCGGCGAATTAAATGCTGATTTTATTTCTTTTTGGGATGATACAGAATCTTGGTTCAAAAGAGTTGCCGACTGAATCAAGCAATCGTTCTTTTTCACTTAATCTACGGTATTGGTTATGTTGACTGACGTAGTTATTTGAAGGCATAGACCTCACAGAACGATACCGCGCTGGATGATGTGGTAGCATTTGTAGGCCGGCAGTGACTGGTGGGACGTAGAACACGCCGGCGTGTGCGTCGAGTGGTAGCTCGACAAAATCGTCGTCGCTGGTGACGATGATCCGGTGTTCTTCGGCGGCGTACCGACAAATCGCAGTATCGTCAACCCCTTCGCCCAACTCGCTCACGTCGACGACACGCTCTACGTCGTGGTCTGCTTTGCCCAGTTTGGTCGCCAGCGACGCCGCGATGTTCTCGTCGAGCAGCAACGATATCTGCATGCCTACGAGTCCGGCAGATCCTCGGGCCCGGTAACGATTCTCGGGTCGTCCGCTGCGGCGTCGTGCCGCTCTCGACGGGTTTCTTCGACTGCCCGCATCTTTTCGGGATGGTCGTGATAGTACGCCAGGGCGTGGTAGACCGCTGCGGCAGTGAGGTCGAACCGCTCGGCAACCGTCTGGGCGTCGAGCCCGCGCTCCTCGACCAGCGCGTGAATGTGGCTCACGGTGATTCGCCGGTCTCGAATATGGGGCTCGTCGTGAATCTCCGACTCATCACCGGCGACGACGGTGTTCATCTGCTTCGACATGATGGAACATACTGGTGCTGTGGCCTTCATTCTTTGCCGGTACATCGTCAGTTTCGGAAGCTTGTGCGCCACAGATAGCATTGAGCAGATTGAAATGCAGAATTGCGGCGAGTGCTAACAGGCGTTACACGGCCACTGCGGCCGATTATAGTCACTTTGCTATCATTAATTATTTACACAGACCAGCGGTATTTAAACGATAACAGCGACGCAGATGACCTCATCATCATTTGAATTTGACGACGAAGCCGACCAGTTCTACAGTAGCTTAGAGGTCGGTGTGACGGTTCATGATTCGACGACCGGGGACATCTGCTATGCGAACGAGTATGCTGAAGACGTGTATGGCTATCCAGCGGAGAAACTCAGGACAATCGACATCGTCGATGTCAGCACCGATTCGCTGTCGAAATCCAAATTCATCAAACAGATACGTGCGGCAGCAGCGGGTCACCCCCAGCAGTTCGAATGGCGCGTGACACGCCCATCAGGCGAAATACTGTGGATCGAGATGCGCCTGTCGGAGCTCTCGGTAGAGGATCAGTCGTACGTTATCGCGGTCATCCAGAATATCGACGATTACAAGATGAAGCTTCGGCACTTCTATCTCCTAAATCGGATTATTCGCCACAATTTCCGCAATAAGCTGCAAATCGTGAGCGGCGGATTCTCACAGATCGACACCCGATCGAATGGGAATAAGGTCTTCGACCAGATGCGACGGGCCATCGCCGAATTGGTGCGGCTAACCAGCTGGGTGAACAAGATCACATCACTCACCGGTGATGAGAAGAACACAGACCGAGTGAATGTGCATACGCTGTTGGAAGCGGAGGTGGAAAAATACAGATCCAACTATCCAGACATCAACTGGGAGCTTGCGAGCGAAAATCTGTATATCGATGCGAATCCGCTGTTACAGAAGGCCTTTCACGAACTCATTGATAACGCGGTGAGACACAATGCGCACGAGGATTTGGCGATCACGGTGTCTGCAAGCGAAAACGTCGCTGATCAACAGATAAATATTCAGATCATCGATACCGGCGAACCGATCCCGGATATCGAGATCGCACCCCTGCTAAATAGCGATGAACCTGATCAGCTGAAACACGGCGACAAAATCGGGTTGTGGGAAGTGCAAACGATCGTAAATCGACATCAAGGAATCCTGAAACTCAAGGAAAATAACGCAGAGCGAAAGGTGATCGAAGTAACATTACCACTGGCCGATCCAAAATAGCCAGAGTTCGGTGGCGGATCGACGCCTCGATAGCGATATTGTATCTAGTCCGCTGCTACATGGCAGTTTCCACAAGCCAGCGAGTGCAACGATTCAACGATTGACCGCCGCTGATCGGGTATCGACACCGATCACGCGACCACCAACGACCATCCCCGCTGATCGTGATCCAGTACCCCGCCGACGACACACCCCAACCCTCGGCAGCAACGCCGACGAAGCTAGATGCCTTCAAGAGGCTTGAAAACACACACCCGTGCGATGACAGAGTCCTCGCTGGCCGCCGCCGTCCGCGACGTGCTGGCCGTCGACCCCGAATCGTACCGGACGGACGCCGCGACCGATGCCGACTTCGTGCTGTCGGAGCTCAGCGACGGCACCTTCGACAACCACCAGTCGATTCTCGGCCTCGAATACGAGTTTTACGCTGTCTCGGAAAACCGCTGGAATCCCGGCGACGATGGAGCCTACGGACTGGCCCGCGTGCCGCGCCGCCTGCTGGAGCTGATCGGCTTCGAGAAGGAACTCGGCTTACACAACGCCGAGATGACCGCCACCCCCAACCGTTCAACGCTGACGGCGTCCGCGCCATCGAATCGGAGGTTCGCAGCCAGCTCACAGCCGCCCTCGACTGTACGGCCCCCGAGGGCCTGCGGCTGGTCAGCGACGGGCTGTGGACGATCCCACCGACCGGCGAAACCGCCCGGGAGTATCTCACCGACAGCGTCGACGACGACGGCGTCCGAATCGCCACCAACATGACCGACGCCGTCCGGTACCACGCGATGGCCAACGGGAATCTCGCAGACACGTTCCGCGTCGAGGCCCCCCACGTCGATATCGCCGCCGAGACGCTGATGCCCGAGAGCCTGATTACATCCATTCAGCCCCACTACCAGATGCAGCAGGCGATGGATCTCCCGCGGTGTTTCACCTACGCGCTCCGGCTCGCCGGGCCGCTGCTCGCCCTCGGCGTCAACGCGCCGTTCTTCCCGCCGGATCTCTACGAGGACGGTGTCGACCCCGAGACAGTCCTCGCTGAGGGCTGGCACGAAAATCGGATCGCCGTTTTCGAGTCGGTGCTCAACACCGCCACCGAGACCGATAAGGTGGCCTTCCCCGAGGATATCGACACCCTGAGGCAGCGATTCGCCGCGTCGTCGACGACGAGGTGATCGTCCCGATGGATGTCGACCGCAGCGACCGCTTCCACGACAACTTTGCCACGCTCCGCCGCAAGCACGGCACCTTCTGGCGGTGGGTGCGACCGGTGTTCGGCGGCCCCTCCCGATCGGCGGCCAACGCCAGAATCGAGTTCCGCCCCCTACCCGCCCAACCAACCGTCCGGGACTCGATGGCTCTGACAGTCGCCTTTGCCGGCGCGATGGAGGGCCTTACCCGCACCGAACACCCGGTCGGCGACCTCCCGTGGGACGCCGCCCGCGACAATTTCTACGCCGCGATGCGCAACGGGCTTGAGGCCGATATCGAATGGATCCTCGCCGATGGCACCGAGACGAGTGACAGCACCGCCGCGATCACTGATCTCTTAGATCACGCCGCCGAGGGGCTGCGCGCGGTCGGCCTCACCGATGAGGCGGTCGATGCCTACCTCCAACCGCTGATGTGGCGCGTCGACAACGAACTGACGCCCGCCGGCTGGAAGCGAAAGCAGGTGCGACAGCGACTCAACGACGGCGAGGGGTTCGAGGAGGCGATCCATGGGATGCAGCGAACATATATCCAACAGCAATCCGAGACGCTGATCGACGGCGACTTTCGCGACTGGTAACACAACGCCGCTGCGGTGCCGTACGAATTGTTTTATCGATGGAACACCAGACTGAGGTATGACAACCCCGGCCGATGCGCCGATCGCTCTGCTCGCTGTGGGTGTGCAGCGAGCGGTCATCGCATCGGTCGAAGACGGTGAAGCGGCCGGTCGCGTCGAAACAGCCGCAGACGCCGACGCAGCACTGGCGACGCTTACCGACAACCGGCCTGACTGTGTTCTCGTTGGAGCGCCGCTCCCGGAGGACGCGGCGACAACGTTTATCGAACGCGTTCGCACGCAGCATTCGACGCTTCCGGTGATCGGTGTCGTGTCGGAGCCAAGCGAATCAGTCGTCCAGGAGCTGCTCGCTGCCGGGGGCACAGAGTATGTCGATACCAGCGGCGAGCAGCCGCCGACGAGCGTGCTGTTGAACCGGATCGAAAACGCGGTTGCAGCCGACCGGGCACAGCGGGTTGCGGCCCAACAGGAACAGACGCTCAAACACTTTTTCGAGGAATCACCGCTCGGTGCCGTCCAGTGGGACGAGTCGTTTCGGTTTGAACGCATCAACAAACGAGCCGAAGCGATGCTCGGCTACACCGAAGCAGAGCTCACAGGCGAATCATGGGAGCGCATTGTCGCCCCAGAGGATCAAGCACACGTTGGCGCGGCTGTTGGGAACTTACTCACCGCCGACGGCGGCGTCCACGTCGTGAACAAAAACGTCCACAAAGACGGCGAGGTGCGCATCTACAAATGGCACAACCGGGCTGTGACTAACCAGGATGGGACTGTTCAGTCGATTTTCTCAAAATTCCATGATGTCACCGACAGCGTCGAACGGAAAGCCGAACTCGAAAAGAACGAGACGATCATCGAGGCACTGACCGACGGGATCTATGTCCTCGATGCCGAGGGACGATTCACGTTTGTCAACGATGAGTTCGTTGCGTTGGTCGGCTACGATCGAGAGACGATCATCGGAAGCACCCCCTCATTGCTGAAAGACGCGGAGGCAATTGAGCGAGCGGAACAACATCTCGGGCGACTGCTCTCCAGTGAGGGGCCGGAGACGGTGACATTCGAGGTTCCGATACAGCGGGCAGACGGCGACACGATCCTGTGTGAGGATCAGATGGCGGTGCTGCCTTACGACGGCGAGGAGTTTGTGGGCTCGGTTGGGACGCTCCGTGATATCACCGAGCAGCGACAACGAGAGCACCGCTTCCAAGCACTGATCGAGGAGACAAACGATATCATCTCTGTCGTCGACTCCGAGGGCCGGTTTCAGTATCAGAGCCCCTCGATCGAACGGATCTTGGGGCACTCACCGGCTGACACGATCGGCGAGTTCGCCTGGGAATACATCCATCCTGACGACAGAGACGGGGTGAAAACAGCGTTCACGTCGTGGGTAACAACCGACCAAGCAAGCCTTGAGTCGATCGAGTATCGCGCGCGACACGCCGATGGCTCATGGCGGTGGATGGAGGCCAGCGGACGAGCCCATACCGAAACCCCTGGTGTCAGCGGCTATCTGATCAACAGCCGAGAGATCACCGCCCGCAAGGAACGCCAACAACAGTTGGCGCTATTCGACCGCGTCCTCCGGCACAACCTTCGCAACGATATGAACGTCATCCGCGGCTCTGCTGATACGATTCAGGAAACGGGATCAGGGGATGTCGCGTGGCTCGCCGGGAAGATTCAAAAGATGTGTGATAAACTGCTCGCAACAACCGAAAAACAGCGGGAGATCACCCAGCTACTGCGTGAGCCGCCGACCCAATCTGAGATCGACCTCCAGACGATACTGCATGAGGTGCAGTCAACCCTCCAGTCGACCCATCCGGAGGCGACGATACGCATCGATTGTGAGAGCACAGTTCGGTTACAGGTAGGTGATAAGTTTGTCTACGCGCTGGAGGAACTCATCACGAACGCGATTATTCACAACGACGGCGACGAGCCAAGCGTTGCGGTGACAGTCGAACAATCCAGCGACCAAGTGCAGATAACGGTCGCCGACAACGGGCCGCGAATCTCCGAGATGGAACGTGATGTGATACAACATCCGGAGAATCGAAGTCCGCTCTATCACGGAAGTGGACTCGGGCTCTGGCTCGTGAAGCTGATCATCTCTCGATCAGGTGGTACCGTTCAGTTCGTTGAGACAGACGAAGACGGCAACACAATCGCAGTGAGCCTGCCACACCCAGCGGCGTGAACAGAGCGATCCGGCGTGCTGTCGGGGGTTCACCAGTGGTTCCCTGACAGGCGCTCATTCACTGTTTCCGTGGTGAACTCCCCACGAGATCCGATCCCAGAGCCGTTCATAGCCGTAGTATGTCCCCGTTTTCACGACGTTGGCAACGAGGCCGATACTAAGGGCCTGCCGGGTGTCGCCGGTGAACCAGAAGGCGACGGTGACGGTGATCACGATCATCAACGCACGGTAGCCAAGCGTCTTGGCGAGCGCACGTGACATCCGCTGGTGGGGAGCTCGCGTGAAGACGCCTGCCCCAGCCTCCCGCAATCGGTCGAAGA
Organism: Halonotius sp. GCM10025705; assembly: GCF_042662885.1. Taxonomy (NCBI): domain Archaea; kingdom Methanobacteriati; phylum Methanobacteriota; class Halobacteria; order Halobacteriales; family Haloferacaceae; genus Halonotius; species Halonotius sp. GCM10025705. The sequence continues at coordinate 1,486,214 of NZ_JBHSZD010000001.1, forward strand.
CAGCCATTGGGAGAGGCTGACGACTCAGATCACTAAAACACACGGTTGCGTTGGGCGCAGGTGCAACCGAAACCGATAGCACTGGATCGTGTGGAAAACTCGTCAGCAGAAACCTGATCGCGGGTGTCGCTTACAGCAACTGGTCGATGTCTTTGTACTTGCTGACATCGACGCCGTCCTCGGTGACGACGGCAACATTGATCCCGTTGCCGGAGGCCAGATCGCGCTCGACCGCGCTCTTGATCGCGCGAGCGGCGACCGTTTCGGCCTCGTCCAAGGAGAGGTCGTCCTCGTAGTGCTGTTCGAGCACACCGAGGGCGAACTGGCTGCCGGAGCCGGTGACCGTGTACTCCTCTTCGGTCGTCCCGCCGAGTGCGTCGATGGAGTAGATGTGGCTACCCTCGTCGTCGACGCCGCCGAGGATCGGGCTCACGATGAGGAACGCCCCCGAGCGGAGGAAGTTCCCGGTCAGCGTCGACAGCGCCTGCATGCTCATATCCTCGCCGCGGCGGGCCTCATAGAGTCGCACCTCGGCCTGCAGCGAGCTGATCAGGTTCTGGGCCGCTGAGACCGAGCCCGCGATCGTGAGCGCGCCCGTCGGGTGGATCTCCTCGACCTTCTGGACATCCTTGCTGGAGACCATGTTGCCCAGGCTCGCACGCATGTCTGTGGCGAGCACGACGCCTTCGTCAGTTTTGAGACCGACCGTCGTCGTCCCTGTTTTCATCCCGGCGTCGTCAGCGTCGCCCGCATGCTGGTTGCCCTCACCGCTGAACTCGCCGAGTTCCGGGCCGAAGACGTTGCTGTTGTCACCATCAAGCTGACCCAACTCATCAGCAAAACCGCTTGTCGGAGTTCGCATTACTACCTATTCGGTCGGCGAGCGGATAAATGCAACCATTCGGCAACCCTCGCCGCAACCCAGCGAGCCCATGACACCGCCGGCACAACGCAGCCTATGCGACGCGTTAACGCCGACGACATGGAGTGGTCGACGACTGAAAACGGCGAGACCAACTTCAAGCGCAAACACCTCGGCGAGGCCGCCGGCGGCGACCAACTCGGCTGTAGCCTCTATGAACTGCCGGCCGGCAGCCGGTCGTGGCCATACCACTATCACACGGCCAACGAGGAGGCCATCTTCGTGCTGTCGGGCGGGGGAACGGTGCGGTGTGACGGTGAGAAAGCCGCCATCAGCGAGGGCGACTATCTCACGTTCCCAGCCAACGCCGAGGGCGGCCATCGCGTCATCAACGACACCGACGAGCCGCTCCGGTATCTGGCGGTCTCAACGATGACCGAGCCGGACGTGACTGTCTATCCCGATTCGGAGAAATTCGGCGTCTACGTGGGCTCCCCACCCGGTGGCCGCGAAGAACGCGATCTCGAAGGCTATTTCGAGCAGGACGCTGCCGTCGACTACTGGCAGAATGAACGCTAACGGCTGCGGCCGAACAAATTAGATCGACTCGTAGGTGGCTTCCAGACGGTCGAGAAGTGAGGCAACCGGCGGCTGGACGCCAAGGCGACGGGTCGCCAACGCGACCGGCAGCAGGACGATCCCGAGCAGCACCGTGAGCTGATACAGCGCGAACGCAGTGAACCGCGAAACCGTTTCGATCATGTCCGTACTCACCCCTGGCCAGTAGCGGTATATAAGTGTTTGGAGGCGAGGTCTGCGCCAACATCGGCGCTGTCGTGCGGTTTTGGGTTGTCGCCGCGAACGGAGCCGCGTGACCGGCGAACGGCCGCTCATCCGACGTAAACCGTGTGACAAACCGGCCTGATTGTCGTAACTTATGGGAAACCAACGAGGCTCTTGCGCCTATCCAAACCAGTGTGTGAGCCTCGATATAGCCGACCAGTAGACCCTGCTCTCCTGCAGGAACGAATCACAAGACACGAAACCCTCCGGCCCAAGGAACGTATATGAGCAACTATCTCGTCGCCATGGAAGCGGCTTGGTTGGTTCGTGATGTTGAGGATGTCGACGACGCCATCGGCGTCGCCGTGAGCTCCGCCGGCAAGCGGCTCAACGAGGCCGACAAGGAGTACGTCGACGTCGAGGTCGGCGTCACCGGCTGTCCGGCCTGCGGCGAGCCCTTCGACTCGGCGTTTATCGCCGCCGACACCGCACTCGTCGGCCTGCTGCTTGAGATCGATGTCTTCAACGCCGACAGCGTCGAACACGCCTCCCGGATCGCCAAAAGCGAGGTCGGCGGCGCGCTGCGAGACGTGCCGCTGACGGTCATCGACGTGATCGACGAGGACGAAGACGACCCAGAGGCCGCGGCGTAACTGTCGCCACCCAGCGGTGCCGACGAAAGCTTTTCAATAACTTGGGGTAATAGGCCTGTATGGATCTGCCGACGCCACAGGATCTCAAGGAACGCCGCACCGCCTTGGAACTCACCCAGAGTGCACTCGCCGAGGCCGCCGGCGTCTCACAGCCGCTGATCGCCCGCATCGAGGGCGGCGATGTCGACCCACGGCTCTCGACGCTTCGCCGGATCGTCAACGCCTTAGACGAGGCCGAAGGCGAGGTCGTTCGCGCTGCTGATCTGATGAACAAGACCGTTATCAGCGTTGCCCCTGACGACGCTGTCGGCGACGCCGTCGAGACGATGGAGTCCGAAGCCTACTCCCAACTCCCGGTGTTGCAGAACGGCGTCCCGGTCGGCTCGATCAGCCAACACGACGTGATCCAAGCCGGCGAGGACGTCAGCGACTACCCGGTCAGCGAGGTCATGAGCGAATCGTTCCCGACGGTCAGCGAGGACGCCACCGTCGACGAGATCCGGAATCTCTTGGAGCACTACAAAGCCGTGATGGTCACCCAGGGTGGCGCGACCGTCGGCATCATCACCGAAGCCGATATCGCCGCCCAGTTTTCCTGAGCCGCGGCGACTACTCCCGCTCAGCAACGTCCCAGTCGAAATCCTCGGGATCGTCGTCGCCCGCGGCCGTCGGCGGTGTCGTCGACTCCGGCATCCCGAACTCGATCGACTGGTCAGCACCGCCGTCGGTGTGCTGGGTGACACCGCCCGTGCCGGCGTCAACCTCACGCCCAACCTGTACCGACGGCGGCGCCTCGGTCGGACGATCCGGGAGCCCGGTATCGACGACCGTGGGTGAATCCGGCAACGCGTCAGCAACGAATCCGATGCCAGTGTCGGGTCGCAACGCGTCGGCAGCCCCCGTCCTGTCGCCCACGCTGCCGACATCCGCAACGAAAACAACAGCACCACCGTGACAAGCAGGGTGAGCAGGCCACCGATGGCAGCTAACGCGATATCATACAGTCCGGCGAGCACCGAGACCACGACCAACGGCGTCACCAACAGCGGGCCGACGGTCAACAATCCCATCGCGATCAGCCAGCCGGCGAGATAAGATCCCGACAGCGAAACGCCGACCACGCGGCGGGGGTTGACGGCCGCCCACAGCGACCCGGTCGCCGCCAAGACAGCCCGTGCGGCTGGGCGAAGATACAGATAGACGAGCCCATAGATGAGAAGCCCAAACCCACCGATCAGCATTGCGACCGCCGCAAGCACCTGCGGCATCCCCTCGAAGCCGGGTGGGTCGATGATCGTGGCTGCGGCCGCTCCCCCAGCAAGGCCGACACACACCGCCGCCGGGAGCGCGTAGATCGCCGAGACAAACGTTGATTGTGTCCCAGTACGGAGCAGCGACCCCCACCGGACAAAGGAAGGCGCGTCGGAACGCTCGCTGATCCCGGCGGCGACAACACGAACCAGATACCCCCGCACCACCAGACTCAACAGAAAGATGAGCGGCGTCACCGCGGCACCGATCAGAGGCTCGACCGCCAGCAACGCGAACCAGCCGGCGGCGGCAACAACGGTGAGTCCTGTCAGCACCGCCCCGACAAGCAGCGTCCCTGTTGCGTCGACAGCGCGGTAGGGGACGCGGAGGGCCTCATTGAGCATCACCTCAGCCCAGACGCTCCGGGCAGTTATACCTGCGCGTCGCGGCGACGACAACTCCATCGAGAGCGATCAGTCGACGATTTCGCTGCCGCCGGCGGGCAGGTGTTCCTGAATCAGATCCGGGCTGGCAACCGAGCGGACGAAGCTTTCGTCGGCGAAGCGACCCTTGAGCGAGCGATAACAGCGTTTCGCCATGTCGTTTTGGGCGTATTTGCCGGGTTGCAGTTCGAGGTGTGTCGCGGCGTTGTCGGCGACAGCGGCGGTCGGCCCGCCGACGACACGCGTTTGTGGCTCACACTGAATCCCAACAGCGAGGTCGACAGCGAGATCGGTGAAGTAGGTGCGGTCGCCCCGGATCACGAAGCTTCCCTTTTCGATATATTCGCCGCTCTCCGGCGTTTTGGACACTTGGTCAGGCTCGACCATGTACACGTCGCCGGCGTGTTGACCAGCCTTCCAGACCGACGAGTGCGACACAGCGAACTGTGCGGCCTGTCGGAGGGTTGTCTCGGGGAAATCGACCGCTTTGGCGGGTTCGCTCGGGCCGGTTGCCTTCAGGATCGTCACCGGGCCGCCGTGAGCTTGGGCGTGGAAGAAGCGGTCGCCGCTGCTCATATATTTCTTCACGAGAGCCTCGTTTTGATCGGCATTGCGGCCGCCGATAACGAGGAAGTCGTCGGTCGTATGGAACCAGCGGAACCGTTCGTACCAGCCCTCATCGCGTTTAATTGGGATCGACGACCGCGTGAGCCAGTCGGTCTCGGCGAACTCATCGGCGTCGGCATCACTGTCGTCACCCTCGCTATCGTCATCGTCGCTGTCAGCATCGTCGGCCTCCCACGCATCGCGGCGCGCTTTAATCGCCGCAAGTTCCTCGCGGGTGTTTTCGATCGCGGCTTTCGCGCCCTCCTTTTTGTCCTCGATGCGTTTGGCTTCCTGATACAGGTGGTCGGCGTTCTTTTCGACGCCAACAGTCGCGTCTAAGGTCGTCTGTGTCTCACCAAGATCGACCGTGACCGTTCCTTCGGAGCCATCGACCTCAACGACGGCCTCAGCAGCCGGCAGGCCGGAGTCGGCGGCCTCTTGGAGGGTGGTATCGATCTCGTCCCACGGGACGCCATCCTCGCGGGCATCCTGGATCGTTGTGAGGATCTCATCAACGCGGTCGTACTGCTCGTAGAGGGCTTCGGCTTTGGCGCGTTCGGCGGCGGCCTGCTGCTCGAAGCCCTCGATAGCACCCTCCTGTTGGTCGATGATGCGCTGTTGTTTGGCGATCTCGGCCTCGAAATCCGGCTTGCCGTCGTGTGGCTCGGAGCTATCGGTGTCGTCGTCGGAGCGATCAAACCGGTGAAAGTAGTCGTCGACGGCGGTGGTGAAATCGTCGTAGTGGGCTTCGTCAAGCCCCTCAGCTTCGCGTTCGGCCAACGGGAACGGTGTCACGTCGACAACGCGGTCGTCATCGAGGTAGATTCGCGGCTCGAAATCGCCGGTATCGACGCGGGTAGCCAACTCGTTGAGGGCGTCGTAGAGGGCTCGGTAGTCATCTTCGTCGGCCTCGTCGATTGTGGTCTCTTTCGGGACGCCAGCCCGCGTGCAGACCTCCTCAGCGTAGAGGCCGCCGAGATTGAGTTGGGTAGCGATGGTGCGCACCACGTCGCTGGTGGAGTCCTCCATCTCTCGGACAAAGGTATCGTAGCCGATCGAAAGCGGATCGATCCGGGAGTCAGGGTACTCATACTGGCTGCCGGGAGCGATCGTGCGAGATTTCAGCCGGACGGTCTGGAGGCTCTGGATGACCTCGCCGGTTTCATCGAGGGCGGCGATGTTACCTTCGGCGAACAGCTCGACCACAAGGGTCGTATTGGCGTCGGGGCGTTCAAACTCGAAGACGAGGATCCGATCGAACTCATACTGGGAGACGCCGGCGAAATCCGCGCCGCCGAGACGGTTGCGCAGCATCTTCGCGAAGTTGGGCGGCCGGCCGGGGGCGTCAGCAACGTGCTCGGGGGCGGCCATGTGCGCGCGTTTGACCTCGCCGACCTCAAGCAGCAACTCGACGCGACCGCGGTCGAAATCCCGGCATTTGAGCCGGAGCAGATCGTCGCCGTAGAGATACGCCTTGTCGACCTTCGCGCCCTCGTAGCGGCCCATCTCGGTGACGAGGGCGGCGAGATCAATACTAGAGAGCTCCCGCTTGGCGTTCATACCGACCTCTCACGACGACGGGAAAAAGGGGTGTCGTTCCGGTATGCGTCGCCAGGGGTGGGGTGGACGTCAGCTGCGTCGACGAGCTCAGGCGACAAGCGATGCGTCAACGACCGCACAGTCGGTGTCAACGGCGGTTACCCGCCATCCGTTGCCACGGCAGGCGGCCTCGGTGAGGGTGACCGAAACAGTGTCGCCGACCGTTAGTGCGGCGAGCTCGTCGGCAAGCCCTGGTGACGCGCAGTCGACGATCTGATACGTGCGATCGTCCTCAGACCGGAGTGTCATCGCGCTGTGCCGGTTTAACTCGGTCACGACGGTTCCCCGAACCTGCTGTGTGGTCTGAGAAACATTCATGATAATATATTATAGTCAGAGCTCAAAAAGATACCGCTGGTGTGAGACTGTACCTCACCATCGAAATCAAGAAGTGAACCGGTAGAAATCGTAGTCTACGCGAAGCTGACAGCAGCAACGACCAATACCACCGCGAGCCAGTTACCTGAGGACGTAGGAGCTGCCGTCTTCAAGCTGTCCAGGTGCCTGCTTTTCGGTGACAGTTCGACCGCCGGCGGGGGCTTCGATACTGATCGAAACACGGTCGTCAGCGGCGAGAGTATCAATGTCGCTGATTTTATGTAATTTAAACACAGCTATGATAACTTGATTTTGTTCAGTTAGTGTAGTCTCACCATCGTCCAACCCTTGTGATTGATTGTAACTGAGTCCGGTCGTAGTTTCGTTCCCAGAGACGACCGTAGCAGAATTTCTGTCACCCATGGTTGCAATCGTATAGGAACTTTCATTCATTTCGACGGAGTCAGCGCCAGAAGCTAACCGAATTTTCACCTTGAGTGTTTCAATCTCGGTATTATTACCGGTTGAGTTGACGGATCCAATTATGTCCGTAATCCGGAGTACATCACTGACCTGTGAGGTCGTTTCCTCGCCGGTCTGGGAGGCTTGAGACTGCAGTTGTCCAGCGGTCGTAATCAGCACACCGGAGGCGATCGCGGCAACGAGCACCATGGCTATGAAAACGATAAGGGTTCCTATCCCGACCTGACCGCGCTCGTTGGTGCTGAACATGGTGGTTGAGGGGTGCGATCACCGCAGCCGATACGACACCGGTACCTTATCTACAACTATGGATATGACGGTATAAAACGTTTCATGTACTTACCAGCGGCACGATACGTTTGCGACACTGTGACACACCGCTGTTGAACCCGGTGTCGAAAACACCGAGACGTGACAGTTACTCGAAGCGGTCGACAGCCGCGTCGATAACGGCCTCACGGGCAGCCTCGCGTCGGCCCGAAAGGAACTCGATGCGCCCCTCGCGGATGCCGCGAGCGGTCACGTCGGCTTCAGGCGCGGCCTCGGCCGCCGCCTCGGCGATCGCACGAACATCGAGAGACTGGCTGCTCCGAAGATACAGTTCATCCATCCCAACGCCGATGGTGAGGAACGCACCCTCGTCGCGTTCGACGTAATGCAGCTCATCAAGCAGCAGCGTCGTCGGTGGGAAATCAAAGCGGTGGGTGAACTGGTCGGTATCGAGTACCGCAACACCAACATCATCGTGCTCTCGGCGGTCGAGGTTGGCTTGAGCGGTTGCCAGCTCATCGTCGAGTTTCTGTCGGAACTGCTCGGCGATGTGGCCCGCAAGCCCGCCGGCATCGTCGAACAGGAGATCCGTAATCAACTCACGTTTGTCCTGGTAGGACTGGTAGTAGGCCTCAAGCGCGATGGCTTCCCGAAGGTGTCGCACCTGTTCGGCATCGTAGCCGGCCTGTTCGGCGGCCTCGGTGTACGCTACGGGCGTGTTCTCCCAGTAGCTGACCGCAGGGAGGTGCTGCATCTCCTCGCGCACCTCGGGGTTAAGCGCGGCCGCAAGCGTCGCCGTCAACGCGCCGATCGAGAGGTCGGCGGCGTCGCCGGTGACAACCTGCTCGGCCACGTCGCTGATCTCGGGGTCGGCGGCGATAGCATCGAGGACGATCCGTTCGGCACCGTAGACACCGAGCAGCCCAAGCCCGTCGACGGAGTCAGCCGTCGAGCCCGCGCCGACGAAGCAGAACAGGGGTAGCTTCTCGTCGTGTCGATCCCGATCCTGCAGCATCTGGGTGGCGTCGTTGGTCGCATCGTCCATGTCGTAGACCGCGTTCTCCAGCGGCCGGCGGACGATGTAGTGGTACTCGGCGTCCGAGCGGGCGTGTTCCTCCCGAACGAGGGGCAACACAGCGCGCTCGATGGCCGCCCCGGCAACGTAGCCTGCGGCGGTCGCGGGGTGGCGGATGACAACCGGCCGCGATTCCAAGATCGCTCGCCGGATCGCCTCGGCGACATCCAGCAGCGACTCGGCCATCTCGGCGACAGTGTTGTGATCGCCGATCGGATCGAGCTCATCGGGTCGGGCGCGATCGGTCAGCGCGTCGGCCAGCCGATCGGTTACAGCATCGCGGGCCGACCCCTCTAACGCGACGAGTGCTTCGGTTTCAACCTGGAGTTCGCCACGCCGTTGTTCCACCTCGCCGTCGAGACGGACGACATCGCCGACCTCAATGTCGGGATAGGCGCGAACGCCAGCCTCAACGAAGGCCGCACAGTCGACGACACCGGTCTCATCGCGGAGTTCGAAGATGGTTGGGCCGCCGGTCTGGCGGACGCTGACGATCTCGCCGTCGAGGCGAACCGACTCGCCGACCTGATCGGTGAGGGCTGCGACCGTTGTGTCGCTGTCAGCGTCGGCATCGTCAGTGTTCACGGTGTCGGGGGCGGGGTCAGCATCGTCTGCGTCCACGGTTTCGGCGTCGGCGTCGTCAGACTCGGCGACAGCGACGGCCGCCGTGCCGTTCGTGTCGGCGTCAGTATCGGTGACAGCTTCAGCGTCGACAGCAGCGTCTGTGGTGTCACCAGCCGTGTCGGCAACGGATTCGGATGCGACATTGTCGCCGGTTGATTCAGTGACGGCTGCCGCATCGCCATCGGTCTCGGCCGGTGTCGGATCGGCCGTCGCGTCGGTCGGCGATGGGTCGTTCTCCGTCGGTGCTGACTCGTCGGCGTCGGTGTCGATCGCGGTGTCGTCGGTGTCGATAGCAGCGTCGTCGGTATCGGCTGAGTCACTGGCGGACTCAGCCGGTGTCGACTCCGGGTCGGGGGTCTCCTCGTCGGCGTCAGCGTCGGCATCGTTGTCCTCGTCGCTCGGAAGCGTCTCGCCGTCGCCATCGAGGATGATCTTCCCGCGGAACTCGCGTTCGGACTGGCGGATCGATTTGGCGAGGTCGATGTTGCCGTTATCCCGGACGTTGGTCACCTTGACACAGACGGTGTCGCCGGGCTCCCAATCAAGGCTATCGAGTCGCCGATCAAGTTCGCTCCGGTGCAGGAGGCCGGTCACGCCGGGAGCGATATCGACAAAGACACCGAAATCGGCGTAGCCGTCGACCGTTCCCTCATAGAAACGGCTTGGAACGAGTTGAGCGGCGTTGTTGCCACGGAACTCGAAAAGGACGTCTTCTTGATGACTCGCACAAACGTGGCCGCCGTCGACGGGCGTGCCACAGATGATACAGGTACCCATTTGTTCCCGAACCAGGGGCCTCCCTTTAACGGTTGTCGAAACGCGGCTGTCAGCTATCCCACGAGTGACGCCAACAGCCAAAACCCACGGAAGCCAACCCCGAAAACGAGGGCAGCCGGGATCCCGCCGGCTATAATCGCCCGCATGAGCGACGTTTCGTGAACGGTTGCGAGCCCAAAGAGCAACAATCCGACCCCATACAGCGTACAGGCCGCCGCCACCGCCGGCACCGGAATCCATGCCAGCGCACAGGGTGCAGTCGCGTAGGCGACCACCTGTACCGTCTCGCTGACGCCGGCACGATCATCGACTGTCAGCATCAACAACACCGTCTGGATCGCCGCGATCAGATGCAATCCGGCGGGCGCAGCGACGACAGCGGTCACGAGCAGAACTAACAACATCGTCAGTCCAGTGCTACCGCCGAGAATCGGTACAACCGACGTGCCGAGGATGAGTTCGGGTTGGACGGCTAACAGCCCGGCCACATAGACGACAGCAATGACGACCGCGAAGGCAAGGCCGGGGGCCTGATCACCGGGGGCGACACCGTTCGTGAAAAACTGCCGGGGGCTGCGGAGCACCGCAGCCCACGCACGAGCGATCCCGATCGGTCCGCGACCCCGACCGTCGGTCGGCGTCTCAACCCATGTAGTCACACCCGACTGTAGGGGCTGGAGCCGGTATGATTGTTACCAGCGGCGTCGCCGTCGGCCCCGTTACTCGAACTCATCCAGCGTTGCGTGGAGTCCCTGCCGGGATTCAGTCACGAGCCCGCCGGGGATATCGAGGCCAAGTTCCGCAGCAGCGAGCCGGCCGACACGCTCGGCGGCCGACGGCGTCGTGTAAACGCCGAGTCGCCACTGGCCGCGCTGGGCGGTTCGGAGCGCGTTCACCAGCGGCGACTGTGCGCCGAGGTTCCGGATCTCGCCGTTGACGACGACGCGCGTCGAGGACTCCCGCATCGAGGGCTCGTCGGGAATCTCGATGATCACGTTCGTTTCGGCCACGTCGGCCCGGTCGGCGATCGTGGCCTCCAACTCGCGGAGCTCGTCGTGGTCGAGATCGAGCAGATCGTCAGGGACGTGTTGGAGTTCCGTCCAGATAGCGCGTTTGAACAGCCGGCGCTCGTCGTATCGCTCGGCGAAGGCCTCGGTCGCTTGCGTGGTACGGAGCGCGACCAGCAGGTCGTGGTCATCCATCCGTCGGAGCTCATGGGCGTCAATATCGGTTGTCGCCAACAGTCGCTCGCTGGCCCGACGCAACATCGCCTTGCTGATGCGGGCGACAGGATGCATGTAGACAGTCGGGTTCATCAGCGCGCGGGCGAGCAGCAGGCTCTCGGCGGTCTGGACGTTGCCCTCCGCAAGCACCAGCTCATTGTCAACGAATGTGACCTCCCGAAGGAGTCGCTCGGCGTCGATGGTGCCGTACGGGACACCGGTGTGGTGGGCATCACGGACGAGGTAGTCCATCCGGTCGACATCGAGTTCGCCGGAGACGAGTTGGCCAAACTGGCCGTCGCCAGCGACGAGCCCGGCGATGTGGGTGGGATCGAGATCATGCTCACGGAGGATCTCGCCGACATCGCCCGACGCGAGGAGTTCGTCGACATCGTCATGGTATTTGCCGGTCTTGCGGTAGGTGAGCTCCTCGATATTGTGACTGAACGGGCCGTGGCCAACATCGTGCAGCAAGGCGGCCGCCCGGATGCGTTCGGCCTCTCGACCCTCGATGCCGAGTTCGGCGAGCGCGCGGTCGGCGAGATGGTAGACCCCGAGGCTGTGTTCAAAGCGGGTGTGGTTCGCCGAGGGGTAGACGATTTGCACCGTCCCGAGTTGGCTGATGTGGCGGAGCCGCTGGACGGTCGGCGTATCGAGCAGGGCCTCGGCGACGCCGCTGATCTCGATGTGGTCGTGGACGCTGTCCTTGATTGTGGCCATAGGCGAGCTATTTGCGGCTCGGGTGAAAAATCGTTGCCAGCGCAACCGACGGCACCGGTCGTCGCATCTGGAGGGTCGCGTCGCTGGACTGGACAAGCCACGTTAGGGACGACACTAATGCCGCGTGACCACCATGGGACGGTATGGACGACGAGGAGACAGAGCCGGTCGGGGGCCCGCTCCCGCCGGCTGAGTCACTCGACGAGCGAGTGTTGAGCACCAGCGAGCACCTCCTGCGCTACGTCGAGGTGATCGCCGCGGTGGTGCTTGTCATCCTATTTGCGATCGGCGTTTTCGATCTGGGCCTCCAGATATTCAACAGCGCGCTGGACGGCAGCATCACCGATCCACTCGTCGTCGTCGGCTTCATCGATACCGCGTTGCTGCTGTTCATCATCGTTGAGGTCTACCAGACAGTCGTCGCCTACACCCAAGAGAGCGAAACCCGACGGATCGTCCGGCTGGTGATCTACACCGGTGTCATCGCCATGGTGCGGAAGGCGATCATCTTCCGTACCGGCGAGTATGCCGACGAGGGCGCGGCCCTGATGGCTGCCGGCTCCTACACGCTGATTATTCTGGGGTTGGCGACACTGCTCATCGTCGAGCGACGGACGCGACAGCTCGACGCCACCGGGAGCCAAAGCGGGTAGCCACAACGTTATGCCGCTGCCACGCCTCCCCTCTGTATGGCAGATACCAAACAAGGACGGGACAAACAGGCCGACGACGAAGCCAAACGACAGCGCGAGCGCGACCTGAGGAGGCCCGCAAGCGAGGCGATGAGGCCGAACCCGACGCCGAGGACGGCGACGCGCCGGCGACGTGTTACCGCCGTGACTGTGCCGAGCCCGCGGCGTTTGTCGTCCTCGAACGCTATCAGGCAGAGGGCGGCCACGGCGCTGTCGAGGCCCGAGTCGAGTTGTGTGAAACTCACACCGCAGAAGAGAGTCCAGTTAATCTCGATGCCGTCTATGAGGACTACGTGTTCCGCGTCGAACCACTCCCCGACAGCGCGTAAGTAGTTCGTCAACGCCGACCGCAGCAGCGAGCTATTCTACGACGACCAGCACGTCACCCATATCGACGCTGTCTCCCTCGTCAACCATGATCTCGGTGACGGTGCCGCCGCGTTCGGTCACCACGTCGTTTTCCATCTTCATTGCCTCCAGCACACAGACCACGTCGCCGGCGGCGATCTCATCGCCTGCCGCCACGTCGACTGAGAGGATTGTCCCCTGCATCTCAGCGGTGACGGTGTCGCCGCCCTCGACGCTCACCGCCTCGTCCTCGTCGTCGCTGTCGGCTTGCGGCGGGCGATCCATCCCCCGCTGTCGTCGACAGCGACCGAGCCAACGTCGATCGCCGGCGTGTCGTGTGCTTCGAGGTTGACATCGAAGCGTTTGCCGTTGACCTCGACGGTGTACTCGCGTTCGGTTGGCTCCTCGTCACCGTCGCTGTCGTCGCCATCGGTGTCGTCGCTGTCGCCGACATTGCGTGGGCCCCACTGGGAGACCGCTTCCTCGATGCGGCTGTGATCCAGTTCCTCATCGAGGTATTTTGTCGTATGCTCGCTGTTCGAAAAGGCCTCGTCGGTCAACATGAGGCGGTGGAAGGGGATGATCGTGTGGAAGCCCTCGATCTCAAATTCGGCAAGGGCGCGTTCCGAGCGGGTGAGACACTCCTCGCGGTCGCTCGCTGAGACGATCAGCTTCGCGATCATCGAGTCATAATCGCCGCCGATTGCGTCGCCCTGCCGAACCGCGTCGTCGATGCGGACGCCGATGCCGCCGGCGGGATCGTACGTCTCAAGGGTGCCGGTCGCGGGCTCAAACTCGGCGGCGGCGTTCTCGGCGTTGATCCGGAACTCCATGGCGTGGCCGTCGAAGGTGATGTCGTCCTGCGTGAAATCGATCGCTTGGCCGGCGGCGACGCGGAGTTGCCATTTGACGATATCGAGGCCGGTGATCGCTTCGGTGACGGTGTGTTCGACCTGAATCCGGGTGTTGACCTCCATGAAGTAGAACTCGCCGTCCTCAACGAGGAATTCGACGGTGCCGGCGTTGGTGTAGCCGGCGGCGTCGACGCCGCGTTTGGCGGCTTCACCGATCTCTTCGCGGAGGTCGTCGTCGAGAATCGAGGAGGGCGCTTCCTCGATGACCTTCTGGTGGCGACGCTGGAGTGAACAGTCGCGTTCGCCGAGATGGCGGACATTGCCGTGTTCGTCGGCGAGGATCTGGACTTCGATATGGTGGGGCGCTTCGAGATATTTCTCGACGTAGACGGAGCTGTTGTCGAAGTAAGCTTCGCCCTCTCGTTGGGCGGTTTCAAATTGGGCTTCGACCTCATCCTCGCTGTGGACAACCTTCAGCCCGCGACCGCCGCCGCCGCCCTCCGCTTTGATCGCAACGGGATAGCCGTAGTCGTCGGCGACAGCGGTGATCTCCTCGACCGACGAGACCGGCTCCGTCGTCCCGGGAACGACCGGGACGTCGGCTTCCTGCATGAGCGTGCGAGCGTTTGTCTTCTCGCCGAGGGCTTCCATCGCCGCCGGATCCGGGCCGATCCAAACAAAGCCGCTGTCGACGACATTTTGGGCGAATTCGGCGTTTTCAGCCAGAAAGCCATAGCCGGGGTGGATCGCGTCAACGCCGGCTTTCGAGGCCGCCTCAAGCACAGCTTCCTGGTCGAGATAGGAGTCAGCGGCGCGGGCCGGGCCGATATTGTAGGCCTCGTCGGCGTAGCGAACGTGGCCGGCGTGTTTGTCGGCCTCGCTGTAGACAGCCACGGTTCGGACGCCCAACTCCTCGCAGGCACGCATCACCCGAACCGCGATCTCCCCGCGGTTGGCAACCAGCACCTTCCTGAACATTCTTACCGCCCCATTGACCGAAGGGTTACCTGATTCTATCGGTCGATCCCGACGCGATGTAGTTGGTGGAAAACAGGGTACCGGCGGGTGAAACTACTGATCGAACGCAACACAGCGAATCTGTCGAACAAATCTGTCGACGTCGACGGAACCCCGGCGAGGTTACCGAAGTCGATCGAGCATGGCGATCTGCTCTTCGATCCGGTCGCTGATCGTCTCGGTCTCGCTGTCGATCTTGTCGGCGTTGCTGGCGGTTTCATCAACCATCGAGGCAACGGTGCTTGCACTTTGGGCCTGCTCGTCGGTCGCGGCGGCGATCTCGTCGACACCGGCCGACACTTCGCCGACAGCATCCGTGATCTCATCGAGACTGGATTTCGCCTCGTTGGCGCGGCTCATCCCGGTTTCGACCTCGTCGACGCTGGATTCCAGCGTGTCGACCGCGCCGGCGGCGTCCTCGGTGACTCGCTGGACGGTCGCATCGATATCCTCGGCTTGTTCGCGGGACTCCTGGGCAAGGGATTTGATCTCGTCGGCGACGACCGCAAAGCCTTCGCCCTCCTCACCGACCCGGGCGGCCTCGATCGAGGCGTTGAGCGCAAGCAGGTTCGTCTGGTCGGCGATCTCGTCGATCACGTCGGCCAGTGCGGTAATCTCCTCGACGCCCTCGCGGATCGTCCGGATCTCGTCGACAGCCTCCTCGGTCGCATCCTGAATCTCGGACATCGCCTCGACGACCTCCTGGGTCGCTGCCTCGCCCTCCTGGGCGCGGTCGTCGGCCTGTTCGGCAGCGGAGGCGACCTCCTCGGCTGAGGAGGCGATCTCCTGGACGGCCGCGCTGAGATCTGAGACCTCCGCGGAGACCTCCCGCATGTTGTTCGACTGTTTGTGGGCTCGGTTCGAGATCTCTTCGACGCCGTCGGCGACATCTTGGGAGGCGGTGTACACGTCGGCGATCGTGTCGTCGACATCACCGCTAACGGTTGCATCGCTGGCCCCGTTCGTGTCAGCACCGAACTCGAAGGCCCCCTCAGCATCGATGTCAGGCTGGTTCGCTGTCATTGCTGGACGAACGTAGGCTATCGTAATATAGCTCGGGGTAACGGTCTCGGAGCTGATAGAAGCGACGTAGTGGCTAACTGAACAGCATCGGCGTCAGAATCGATCGGCGCGATCCGCGGCTGTCCAGCCGTCCGACGGCGTCGACGACGGGGGCGGTTGGCGGTGACCCCCAGCCCGGACAGCCGGCCGGCAAACTGCCATGACCGCTGGCTTGCGTCTTCACCATCGGCGTCGGCTGCGGCGGCAGCGGCCGCGGCGGCTTCCTGGGTTTGGATGTGGGCACTGATCGCGGCAACGATGGCGGCGGCTTCCTCGTCGCTGGCGGCGGCAAGCCCGTCGAGTGCGTCGGCGTCGATTGCGATTTCCGGCGACATCAGATCGGAATGTTCCCGTGTTTCTTCGACGGTTTCTCCTCGCGTTTCGAGAGCAGCATTTCCAGATCGTCGACCAGTCGCTGGCGGGTTTCAGCGGGCTCGATCACGTCGTCGATGAAGCCGCGGTCGGCGGCGGTGTAGGGATTCGCGAACTCCTCGCGGTATTCGTCGATCAGCTCTTGACGGCGGGCCTCGGTATCGTCGGCGTCGGCGAGTTCCTCCCGATAGAGGATGTTGACCGCGCCTTTCGGCCCCATGACGGCGATCTCGGCGGTCGGCCAGGCGTAGTTCACGTCGCCGCCGATATGTTTCGAGGCCATGACACAGTAGGCACCGCCGTAGGCCTTCCGCGTGATGACGGTCAACAGCGGGACGGTTGCCTCGGCGTAGGCATACAGCAACTTCGCACCGTGGCGGATGATCCCACCGTGCTCTTGGTCGGTGCCGGGCATGAAGCCGGGGACGTCCTCGAAGGTGACGATCGGGATGTTGAACGCATCACAGAACCGAACAAATCGTGCGCCCTTCTCGCTGGCTTCGATATCGAGGGTGCCAGCGTTGACCCGCGGTTGGTTGGCGACGACACCGACCGAGCGGCCATCGAGGCGGGCGAAGCCGACGACGAGGTTCTTCGCAAAGTCCTCGTGAACCTCGAAAAACGAGCCCTCGTCGACGATCTCGTCGATGACCGCGGTCGAATCGTAGGGTTTCTTCGGCGCGTCGGGGACGATCTCGCCGGCCGCCGTGGTGTCGCGGTCGGGATCGTCCCACGGATCGATCCGGGGTGGATCTTCGACGTTGTTCTGCGGCAGGTACGACAACAGACGCGCGATGTTGTCGAGGGCTTCCTCCTCACTTGCCTCGGCGAAGTGCGCCGACCCGGAGGTCGAGGCATGAGTGACCGCGCCGCCAAGTTCCTCGAAGCTGACCTCCTCGCCGGTGACCGTCTCGACGACATCGGACCGGTGATGAACATGTGGCTCGTTTCTTTGACCATGAAAACGAAGTCCGTAATCGCCGGCGAGTAGACCGCGCCACCGGCACACGGCCCGAAGATGCCTGATATCTGGGGGATGACGCCGCTGGCGTCAACGTTGCGCTGGAAGATCTCGCCGAAGCCGCCGAGTGAGCCGACGCCCTCCTGGATTCTCGCGCCGGCCGAGTCGTTGAGCCCGACGACGGGCGCGCCGACCTCCATCGCCTTATCCATCACCTTACAGATCTTCTCGGCAAAGACCTCGCCGAGTGAGCCACCGAAGACGGTGAAATCGTGCGCGAAAACGAAGACGGTGCGGCCGTTGACCTCGCCGTAGCCGGTGACGACGCCGTCAGTGAGGAGCTGTTGTTCCTCCATCCCGAAGGTGTGGTTTCGGTGGGTGCGGAACTGGTCGAACTCATGGAAGCTGCCGTCATCAAGGAAATAATCGATCCGCTCGCGGGCGGTCTTTTTGCCCTTGTCGTGCTGTTTGGCGATGCGGTCTTCACCGCCGCCTTGGCGGGCCTCCGCACGCTTCTCCCGCAGCTCATCGATGCGGTCGTCCATCGTCATCGGCGACCACCAGTCATTGCTATCTCCGACACCGACGGGCGCAAAAAGGGTTCCGCAACCGATTGTCGGCGGCAACAAACGGCCTTATTTGCCTGTTCGCAAAACAGGCGCCTAATGGACGAACGCGCAACCTGGGCGACACGCATCGGCTTCATCCTCGCGGCCGCCGGCAGCGCGGTCGGGCTGGGCAACATCTGGCGATTCCCGTTCTTGACCGGTGAGTCGGGTGGGGCGGCGTTTCTCGTCGTCTACCTGCTGTTGGTCGTCGGGGTCGGCGTCCCGGTGTTGCTCGTCGAGTTCGTCATCGGACGGCGATCGAACCGCAACCCGATCGGGGCCTTCGAACGACTCGGCCACCCCGGCTGGAAGGCTGCCGGCGCGGTCGGCGCGATCGCCGCGTTCATCATCTTCTCGTACTACAGCGTCGTCGGCGGCTGGGTGATCCAGTACGTCGTCGCCAGCTTCACCGGTGGCTACGGCGCTGACGCTGAGGCGTTCTTCCTGAGTACGGCGTCGGGCACCAACGCCATCGCCTACCACGGGCTGTTCATGGCGACGGTCGCCGGCATCGTTGCGCTTGGGATTCGCAACGGACTCGAAAAGGCTGCCACGGTGATGGTGCCGACGGTCGTCGTCTTGCTCGTCGGGCTGGCCGGCTACGGAGCAACGCTCGACGGCGCGGGAGCCGCCTACAGCTACTATCTCGCACCGGATCTCAGTACGATCGTCGGCGACGCCGTCTCGATCCTCCCAGCGGCGGCCGGCCAAGCGTTCTACACGCTGTCGCTGGGGATGGGGATCATGATCACCTACGCCTCCTACATCGGCGAGGATCGCAATCTCCTGCAGGACGCGGGCGTCATCGTCGTCCTCGATACGGTGATCGCGCTGTTGGCTGGATTGGTCGTCTTTCCGTTCCTCTTCACCCAGGGGATCGAACCCGGCGAGGGTGGAGCTGGCTCGATCTTCATCAGCCTCGCGGGCGCGTTCCAACAGCTACCCGGCGGTGAGATCATCGGTGGCGTCTTCTTCCTCATGCTGTTGGTCGCCGCGTTGACCAGCGCGTTCAGCATCTTCGAGGTCGTCGTCTCCTACGTCACCGACACCTTCGATGTCGACCGCGTGCCGACGGCCATTGGGATGGCGGCGATACTGTTCGTCGTTGGGATCCCGACCGCCCTCGATCTGACCTATCTCGATGCCTACGACCTCTTTGCTAACAACATCCTCCTGATTCTTAGTGGGCTGCTGTTGTCGATCTTCATCGGCTGGGTGTACGCCGGCGAGGCAGTCGAAGAACTCGGCAAGGGACGAGCCAGCGATGGCCGGATCGAAGCCATCTGGGTGACCACACTGCGCTACGTGGTGCCGATCGTGCTTGCGATCACGCTCGCGCTGTCGGTGCGGGACTACATCGGGTTCTTGCAGGAATCGTTCCTCTGACGCTAACCAGTAATCCGGTTTTAGAGACGAACAGCCAAACAGGTGAGCAGACTGGCCGATCAACCGCTTACTTGGTGGACTGAAAGGGCGAGGCGCGCTCGGCGAACCCGACCGACGTAAGCACTGCAGGAGTGAACGCAGTGAGCGACGAAGCGCGCAGCGAGGCCCGGGAGCCGAGCGGGTCGAGGGCTTTCAATATCTATTCGTCGTACACAACACCGTATCTGAGCATAATCTAGTAACTGACCCCGACGATTAACTCCTCGACCACCCAGCAAGCGTATGCTCACCGCCGACCGCATGGCAGCCGTCGACGCGAACGCGGCGGCCCTCGGTGTCCCACGCAAACAGTTGATGGAGTCAAGCGGCAACGCCGTCGCCCGCGTCGTCCAAGAGTACGTTGATCCCAACGACCGCGTGATCCTCGTCTGTGGCCGCGGCAACAACGGGGGCGACGCCTTCGTCGCCGCCCGGTTCCTCAAAGACTACGATGTCGAAGTCGCCCTGCTCGGTCACTCCGATCGCATCGGCACCGACATCGCCCGCGAAAACTGGGCGGCCCTCCAGACAGCCGAGATCCCGACGACGACGATCACCGATTCGACCGCCATCGATGACCTCGATCTCGCCGGGGCCGACTGCATCGTCGACGCGATGCTCGGCACCGGCGTCACCGGCGCGCTCAGAGAGCCGGCGGCGACAGCGGCCAGCGCGATCACCGACGCCGACACGGCGGTTGTCGCCGTCGATGTACCCTCTGGTGTCGATGCCGCCACCGGGGAGGCTGCCGGCGACGCTGTCGAGGCCGATCACGTTGTTACCTTCCACGACACCAAGCCCGGACTCGATTCCCTCGATGCCGCGGTGACCGTCGCCGATATCGGGATCCCGTCAGCCGCCGAGCGGTTCGTCGGCCCCGGTGATCTGCTGGGCCGCGAGCGGGCCGCCGAGAGCCACAAGGGCGACCACGGCGAACTACTCGTGATCGGTGGCGGCCCCTACACCGGCGCGCCAGCGTTGGCCGGCCAGGCTGCTCTCCGAGCGGGTGCCGACCTCGTCCATGTCGCCTGCCCCGAGTCGGTCGCCCCGCAGGTGCAGGGGTACAGCGAGAACCTGATCGTCCACCCCTCGCTGGTGAGTTGGTGACACGAAGTGTTGTCGACGACCTGTTGACACGGGCTGCCGGGGTCGACGCCGTTGTCTGTGGCCCAGGGCTCGGCGATAGCGAATCGACCCGGGCGGCTGTGCGCGCGTTGCTGAATGGCTACGACGGGCGGGCCGTCATCGACGCCGACGCGCTGAGCGTCGTCCCCGAGGTTGACACCGACGCGACGCTGATCTGCACGCCCCACCAAGGCGAGTTGGTCGGAATGGGCGGGCCGAGCACCGATGACCGCGAGCAGTTGGCCGACCGCGTTGCCGATTTCGCGGCCGAACTTGGCCACACGCTGCTGGTGAAGGGAGCCCACGACATCATCAGCGACGGCGAGACGACACGGCAGAATCGTACCGGCAACCCCGGGATGACCGTCGGCGGCACCGGCGACGTGCTGGCGGGGGTCGTCGGCGCGCTTCTGGCAACCGAGGAGCCGCGGGCGGCCGCGGCGGTCGGGGCCTACGTGACCGGCCGCGCCGGCGATCTGGCAGCCGACGCCGTCGGCGACAGCCTCGTGGCGACAGATCTACTCGACCGACTCCCGGAGGCGTTTGTAACTGATGAGTGAGCCAACCGACGAGCCGACACAATCGACGACCGATGTGACCGACGAACTGACCCACACCGACGACTCGGGAACTGCCCAGATGGTCGATGTCGGCGACAAACCCGATAGCAAGCGCCGGGCCGTCGCTAAAGGCAGCATCCACCTCCAGGCGTCGACAATCGAGGCGATCGAAGCCAACGACGTAGCGAAAGGCGATGTGCTCGCCACCGCCCGGATCGGCGCGATTCAGGCGGTCAAACACACCTGGGAGTCGATTCCGATGTGCCACCAGATCCCGATCACGAACGTCGACACCGAGTTTTCGGTCGACGACGACCGGATCGAACTTACCATCGCCGTCGAGACGACGGGAAAGACTGGCTGTGAGATGGAAGCGCTGGAGGGCGTAACGACCGGGCTGAACGTCATCTGGGATATGTGTAAGGCCGCCGAAAAAGATGCTGACGGGGGTATCCCGACACCCGGATCGACGAGGTGCAAGTCAGCAGCAAGGAAAAATTCAGTATAGCACTGAATAGTTTATCGCGACGTGATCAGCAGGGTAGAGATTCGTTTTACAGCAGATATAGTGATTGTTTAGAACAATACTATATCCCACAGCCATCCTCGTGTTGCTGAGTTCGACTTCTATTTCGGGTTTTCACGGTAAAATCAGATCTCAGATTAAGACACCACCATCCCAAACTTTTGTATTGTGCATCACAAACAATATTAGTGGCAGGTGTGTATCTTGAGACGATGACAACTGATTCAACCGACACCGAAGCCGGTGAGGGTGAGCCAACGGCTGCTGACTCCACCGCTGGCGACATTCCCGACACGACAGAGGTACTGATACTTGGCGGCGGGGCCGGCGGCTATGTGGCGGCGATCAAGGCGGCCCAACGCGGGCTCGATGTCACGCTCGTCGAGCGAGATGCCCTCGGTGGCACCTGCCTCAACACGGGGTGTATCCCCTCGAAAGCCGTGATCCACGGCGCGGATATCGCCCATGAGGCGACCACTGCCGAGGAACTCGGCATTTCGGCGTCAGTCGATGTCGACATGGAAGGGCTGATCGACTGGAAAGACAGCGTCGTTGCCCAGTTGACCGGCGGCGTCGAGCAGATCTGCCAGGCCAACGGTGTCACCGTGGTCGATGGCACAGCAGAATTCGTCGACGACCACCAAGCACGGGTCAGCACCGACGATGGTGATCACACGGTCGACTTCGAGTACGCCATCATTGCAACCGGGAGCCGGCCGATCGAGCTTCCCGGCTTTGCGCCCGACGGCGAATACATCCTGAGCTCGACCGACATCCTCTCGCGGTCGTCGATGCCCGACGAACTGCTCGTCGTCGGGGCCGGCTACATCGGGATGGAACTTTCGACGGCGCTCACCAAACTCGGCACCGATGTGACGGTCGTCGAGATGTTCGACGACGTGCTCCCGATGTACGACGATGAGATCTCAGCGGTCGTCCGCCAGCAGGCGACCGATCTCGGGGTTGACTTCCAGTTCGGCGAGGCAGCGACCGAGTGGGAGCAAGTCGACGACGGCGTTGTTGTTACTACGGAGACGGAAGACGGAGAGACGAGTGAGTATGCGGCCGACGCGGCGTTGGTCGTCGCCGGCCGGCAGCCAGCCCCTGATACGGTCAATCTCTCGGCGGTCGACATCGACCCCACCGACGACGGCTTCATTCCGACGGATGCCCAGGGCCGAACACCCCACGACCACATCTTCGCGGTCGGCGACGTGGCCAGCGAGCCGATGTTAGCCCACACAGCCATGTACGAGGGCGCGATCGCCGCGGCCGCGATCGCCGGCGACCCCGCAGCCATCGACACCACCGCGGTGCCGGCGGCCGTCTTCACCGATCCCGAGATCACCACCGTTGGACAGACCGAAGCGGACGCCGAGGCAGCCGGTTACACACCGGTCGTCGGGAAGATTCCGCTGGCCGCCAACGGGCGAGCGCGGACGACGGCCGCAACGGATGGCTTTGTCCGGGTCGTCGCCGACGAGCCGACCGGCCGACTGCTTGGCGCACAGATGGTCGCGCCGAACGCCTCTGAGTTGATCGGCGAACTCACCGTCGCCATCAACGCGGGGTTGGATCTCTCGGCGATCACCCAAACCATCCACCCACATCCGACGCTCTCAGAAGCGGTCATGGAGGCCGCAGCCGACGCGCAAGGTGAGTCAATCCACACGCACTAACCACACGACTGCGGCAATGCTGTCGATTACGACCCAGGGGTCAACAGCCGATCACGCAGCGACTCGGCGACCCCAGTAAGATGCACCTGGCCGAACAGCGCGACGAGGAGCGCACCAAGGGAGTTGTAGAGCATATCGACGACCGTATCGTCCAGCCCGTGTTGGGCCAGCGGCATGGTCAGTCCCGTTTCAGCGCTGATCAGATCGAGCGCAAACTCGAAGAGCTCCCAGATCACGCCGAAGGCCAACACGACGATAAACAGGTAGACGAAGACGAACTGCGTGGGGATGTGGATCTCCTCATTGTGCAAGTCGATCACGCGCGCGGCGGTGTAGCCGACGCCGGCGACCAGCGACGCCGACAGCGCGTGGGTCACGCTATCCCACCACGAGAACTGCACGTAGAGCCCGGCCGACCCCAGGGTGTGCAGAAAGACCGCCGTCGTGATCCACAGCCCAAGCCACGGATCGAGTGAAAACTGGTAGTTACGCCGGACGATCGCGGGCAACAGCGTCACTCCCAGCCCGATTCCTCCGTTGGTGATCGCCTTCGGCTGACCAGCATATAAACCATATACAACGATAGCAAATAACAGGAGTTGCATCACAAGCGTGAGTCGTCGCTGCGTCGACGGCGATGGTCGGGGCAACATCATCGGCCGATCACCCGCCGAAGCACACGCCACAGCTGGCGATCACGACGGCTGAAGTAGCCATCAAACAACACGCCGGCGACGATGCCGGCGAGGGTTACGTAGAGCCACTCGATCATCAGCGTCTCATTATCAACGAGGAAGGCGGTGCCGAGATACTGGTCGGCACTCCACCGGAAGATCGTCCAGACGCCGACGACCGCAAGCGTTGTCAACACGACAAGGACGACCGCAAACCAGTGGGTCACCGTCAGCGACGTGAACATATGCAGTTCGACAACGACGAGCAACGCGAGAGCCGCCAAGGAGATGTAGGTCGCAACCGTGCCAACAGTGCCACCAACCAAGCCACGCACGAGAATCGGCAGCAACGCGACGACAAGCAACTCCCAGGGCAGCATCACGCGCCATTCCCGATAGGCGATCGGCGGGAGACAGACAACCGCACCGACAACGGCAACAAACAGGATCCACCGATAATCAAGTCCCAACAGACTCTCAACGAACACGCCAACAAGAACGGCGATCAGCAGCCACGCCAGGCCAGCGTTGTAGCGACCGTCACGGAACAGCCGTTCGAGCGCGTCAGGGATCGCGTCGGCACCCGGTGGCGTAGATGGGGGTGAGGGCATACCCGATCAAAGCCGCGAGATGGCGATAAAGCCAGCGACGCGGGGACAACACGTCAGCGACGTGTTTATTCCGACCCACCACCTCCCGAACGGTATGATGCTGCCAACCCACGCGCTGGTCGGGCTTGCGATCGGCGCGCCGCTGCTGTGGCTGGCCCCTGAGTCGGCGACCGCCGCCCTGGCCGGCGGGCTACTCGGAGGGATCTGGCCGGATCTGGATCTGTACGTCGGCCATCGGCGGACACTCCACTACCCGACGGGCTACTCGCTGGCAGCGATCCCGGCGGTGATCGTCGCGGCCGTTGTTGGGTCGCCGCTTGCGATCGGCCTCGGTGTCGCCCTCGTTGCCGCCGCCGCTCACTGTCAGATGGATCGCTTCGGTGGCGGCCTCGAACTCCGGCCATGGGAGAACACGTCCGAACGGGCGGTCTACGATCACGTTGCCGGCGAGTGGCGCGCGCCCAAGCGGTGGGTGCGCTACGATGGCGCGCCCGAGGATGTGGGGCTGTCACTGCTGGTCGGCCTCCCGCTTGTCGCCGTGGTGCCGCCACTGTTCCGCTGGCTTGTTGTCGCCGCACTCATCACCGCTATCAGCTACGGGCTGCTTCGGCGGTGGCTCGCCGCACTCGCACCGGTGCTCGCCGAGTTCGTTCCCGACCCAGTCGTCGAATACGTGCCCGAGCGGTACCGCCGCGACGATCGGTAGTTCGGATCAATAAATATAATACTTAGATCCATCTAATTTTCATACACTGAATGGAGTCGTTTATCAGTATTGTCGGCACCGCATTTATTCTCCAACTGACCGCCCTCCCCGGCGAGAAAGGACAGCTCGTGATCGCCGGGTTGGCGACGCGGTACAACCCCTATATGGTCGTTGCCGGGGCCTCAACAGCCTTCGGCGGCTGGACGGTCATCGAGATCCTGCTGGGCAACGCGCTGAAGGGCGCGCTACCGGCGGTGTATCTCGATGGCATCACCGCAGGGCTGTTTTTCATCTTTGGGGCCTGGCTGTTGTACACAACCGTTGACAGCGTCGACACCCCGGAAGTCGCCCCCGAAGGCAGTCGGCTGGCTGCGATCCAGTCACGGCTCCCGGAGCGGCTTCATGGATTTCTGCCCTCGTTTTGGTTCATGGTCTTCGGCGAGTTCGGCGATAAAACACAGCTAGTCACGATTGGGTTGGCCGTCCAGTACGGGGCGACGCCGGCGATCTGGATCGGCGAGATGTTGGCGATCATCCCCGTAAGTCTGGCGACCGCGCTGTTTTTCAGCAAAACAGCCCACCGGCTCGACCAGACGTGGTTTCACCGGGTGGCCGCCGGCATCTTCGTGCTGTTCGGCCTCGATATCGTCGCCGCCTACACGATCGGGCGGTCGTTTCTCCCGCTGTGAAGGGGGTCGGTCGATAGTAGCGACGATCAGGCTGATTCGACGGGGGTGAGCGCGGCGGCTTTCGCGCGGGCCTGCTCAACGATCGCCGGTCGCGCGTCAAACTCCAACAGCACCTGATCGCCCTCGTAGGATTCGGTCTCGACGTGAGCGTGATCGTAGAGCCACGAAACAAAGCTCATTGTGTCGTCGGCCATCGGCACCAGCAGGCGTTCGTGTTCCCAATCGGGGAGTTCGGCTTCGACGCGCGCGCGAAGTGCCTCGATATTATCGCCGGTTTTTCCCGAGACGGCGATCGGGTTCGGCGCAAGCGTCGACAGCGCGGCCTGTTTCTCAGCCAGTTCCGCCGCCGAGAGCAGATCGGTCTTGTTGAAGACGGTGAGGATCGGAGCCTCGTTGCGCTCATGGAGGGTATCGTGGGAGGTGACAAGCTTCTCGCGCATCTCGGCGACCGGCTCGCTGGCGTCGACGACGAGTAACACCAGATCCGCCCGGTAGACCGAATCCAACGTCGACTCGAAGGATTCGACAAGCCAGTGTGGGAGATCAGCGATAAAGCCGACGGTGTCGGTCAACAACACCTCCCGTCGCTCCAACTCCGCCCGCCGGGTTGTCGTCCCGAGGGTGGTAAACAACATATCCTGGGATTCGGCGACCTCATCAAGATCGGGATGTTTCTCGGCGTTTTCGTCGACATCGAGTTCGGCCGCTAACTGCCGGAGCAGTGTCGACTTGCCGGCATTGGTGTACCCCGCGAGGGCGACCAGGTCAAACCCGGAGTCGCGGCGTTCGGCGCGTCGCTGGGCTTCCTTCTCGGCGATCGAATCCAACTCGCGTTTGATCGAGGCGATCTGGGCTTTGATATCCTGCTCGCGGCTCTCGTCGTACTCGCCGAGCCCCATGAATCCGGGTCGTTCATCGCGTTTGGCAAGACTCGTTTTCGCCGACGCCCGCGGGAGCTCATAGCGAAGCTCGGCGAGTTCGACCTGCAGTTGGGCTTTCCGGGTCTGGGCGCGCTGCCCGAAGATCGTGAGGATGAGCGTAAACCGATCAAGTACCTCAGTTTCACCGGGGAGGATACGGCCGATGTTGAACATCTGGTAGGGGCCGACCTCGTTGTCGATGATGACCGTCCCGGCGTCGGTGCGGGCGACCAACTCGGCGAGTTCGGTCACCTTCCCCTGTCCGAAGTGGTGGGCCGTATCCTCTTTTCTGGTCTGGGTGAGTTCGCCGACAACCTCGTAGCCGGCCGCTGCCGCAAGGTCGCGGAGCTCAGACAGATCAGCGGTGCCACTGTCGACGCGCTTGGCGAGTAACGCCTTCATCGGTGGCCTCCACGCCGGGCGGCCGCCCCGGTCGGTCAAAGCCGTGGTTACGCACGGACAGTCCAAACCACGTCCATACCAGAGAGTGGGCCGGGAACATCAAGAATCTCTCGGCGAACTCACCGAGTTTTGATATCGTCTTCGTCTTTGATCACCCGTGTTTCGGCCTCGCCGCTGGTGAGCTCGTTGACCATATCGTAGAAATCGTTTTGCAGCCCTGCTGGGAACGTGACGACGCCGACCCACGAGCCGTCGCTTTGCCACTCCTCGCGCTCCAGTTCGCCGTACTGCCGCACCTCGGCCTGCCCGCTGCCGGCGTGGTCGGCCGGAAGCTGTACCGCCATGGTCACCTCATCAAACCGGATCGGGATGACCGGACGGAGATCCTCCAAGGCCTCGTCGACCTGCTCGGAGACGGGCTCCATCGGATCGATCCGGAAGCCGGCCTCCTCAAGGGCGCGTTCGATCCGTTCCGGCGGATGTGGGGCGTCGTCCATCTGTGGGTTGACCGCGTTGCGCGCGATGGTGTTGATGAGCTGTTTGCGCTTCTGTTCCTGCATCTCGCGGCGCTGCTCGGCGGTGATCTGAATCTCGCCGCGTGTGATCACCTCGGGGATGATCTCCAGTGGCTCAGTGGTGTCAAAAACGTCCTCCAGATCGGTTTCGGCTGGGCGATCGCCGCGAGAGGCGTCCTCGAAGACGTCCTCGGCGGCGATCACGTCCTCAAGCTCGCCGTCGAACTCATCGCGTTTGATTTCGAGGGCGGCGTCGGGATCGATCAGTACCTCAAAGCGCGCGCCGTGGGATTCCAGCCGCGCGGTGACTGCATCCTCAAGGGAGATCATACCAGAGCGTTACACCGCGGATCATAAAAACGCTCCCCGCGGGTCGGCCGCCCTACTCCAGATAGCTCGCCCGGCAGTCGTCGGAGCAAAAGTGGGTGTGTTCGATCTGTCCGTCCTCGACAGTGGCGATGACGCGATGAGTCGGGAGTTCGACGATACGTTCGCCGCAGACCGCACAGTCGGGGGCGTCAGCTTCGTCGACGTCCTCCCCGATATCGGATGTCGGATCGACCATATCGGAACAGGTTGGCCTCGGTATGTTAAGCTGTCTACTCGTCGTGACGGATGTTGCCGCTTCGTCACGGCACATCGACCACAACGACCCGTAGATCGTTGACGTTCGTTCCGGTCGGGCCGGTCTCGATGAGCGCGTCGGCCGCATCGAGAGCCGCGGTCGCGTCGTTGGCGGCGAGTGCGTTCCGCCCGACCCCGGGAGCGATCGTCTCGCTGTCGACGATCCCGCCGGCAGCGTCGGTCGGCCCGTCGATCCCGTCGGTGTCGACAGCGGCAACGACTGTGTCGTTACCCGCATCGCTGTCGCCAGCGGCGACGCCGAGTTCGACCGCGGCCGACAGCGCGAATTCCTGGTTCGGGCCGCCAACGCCGTCGCCGTCGACGGTGACAGTCGTCTCCCCGCCGGAGACGACAACCGCTGGCGGGGCGATCGGCTGGCCGCTGGCCTGTATCTCCTCGGCGATCGCGACCTGTGTTTTCGCCGCCTCGCGCGCTTCGCCACGGATCTGCGAGGAGAGAACCAGTGGGTCAAAGCCGGCCTCGCGTGCGCGGTCGGCGGCAGCCTCAACGGCGGTTCGCCCATCACCGATGATCGTCGTCGTTACCGACGCAAAGACCGGGTCGCCGGGTGATGGTGTTTCGGCGATCTTGCCGGCTGCACCGCCTTCGAGATGGTCGGCGACCGCGGCCGGCACGTCGCAGTCGTAGCGGTCGAGTACCGCCCGGGCGTCAGCGTAGGTCGTCGGATCAGCGACGAGCGGGCCGCTGGCGATCGTCGCAAGATCGTTGCCGACGACATCGCTGACAACGAGCGAACACACATCGGCTGGCTGTGTCGCCGCGGCGAGCCGACCACCCTTGATCGCCGAGCAGTGTTTGCGGACGGCGTTGATCTCGTCGATCGTTGCGCCCGAGGCCAACAGCGCGTCGGTCGTCGCCTGCAGGTCAGCCAGCGAGAGCCCTGCCGCAGGAGCGGCCATGAGCGCGCTGCCGCCACCGGTGATGACACCGAGTATCAGCGTGGATTCGTCGGCTGCCTCGGCGGCCTCCAACAGCCGGCGGGTACTCTCGACGCCGGGTTCGCTGGGGATCGGGTGGTCGCCAGCGAGCACCTCGACGCGGTCGGGGTCGACGGGTGTGGGATCGACACCCGCAGGCGAGGCGTCCGGTGAGTCGGTGATAACAAGGCCGCCATCGAGGGCGTCACAGAGGATCGCTTCCAGCTCCGCGGCGACGACAGCCGCGGCCTTTCCGCCGCCGAGGACGGTCACCTCGTCGTAGTCAGCGAGATTGTAACTCGCATCGCCGACGGTCAGCGTCCCGTCAGCCAGTGACACCGCCTCACGAGTCAGTCGCGCGGGATCGGCGGCCTTGATCCCGGCGGTGAGACAGTCAAGGGCAACCTTGTGGGCGGGGGTAGCTGACAGTTGATCGCGGTTCCGGATCACTGTCTCACTACTGTGTCAGACGGACGCAAAAAGCTCAGGGCGACCGCCGCGCCCGCTACTCGCTGGCCGGATGAGCGATCTCATGGGTCGTCTTCGGGGCTGGGTTCTCGATCGTCCGCTCGCGGCCATCGAGCCACCGAACCGTGAGCCGGCGTGGTGTCTGTTTGGGTGTGGTCGCACCGCCGAGACCGAAGTGGGCGACCGGCTCGGATTGGCAGAGATAGCCGCTGCCGGCGTCGATCACGCGTCGCTGGCGACCACGGTCGGTATCGAGGGTGACGACCGCGCCGCGGGCTGCCGCGCCGTACTGGGTTGTTGGCCGCACGCGGAGCCAGTCGTTGTCGGTCGGGGCGTCGTACAATGACAAGGGTTGGGCGTCGCAATCACCATGGACGATCAGCAGTTCCAACCGGCCATCGCCATCGAGGTCGACGACGACCGCACCCGTGCCACGTCCCGCAGGTTCGGCCGCCGCATCAAGCGGGCGAGGTTCCCACTCGGTCGCTGTGGCGGTGGCCGCTCCATCTGCGGCCGACACGTCGTCGACTGCTGCATCGTCGACTGCCGCCTCGTCGACGACCGGCGCAAACAGGCGGTTGGGGCCGCCACACACATTGACGAAGAGCTCTTGGCGGCCGTCGTTGTCAAAATCCGCCGCAAGAACCGTTCGAACGCGCGCCGGATCGGCAAAGCCCGGTGGCGACGCGTCCCTGAAGCCGGTGTCAGTCGGCACGAAGAGGTGGTTCGCGCCGTCCCAACTGCCGACCGCGACAGCGACAGTGCCGTCGCCGGCGTCAACGAGGGTCGCACCGCGGGCATCGGCCTCGGGGGCGTCGACACCAACTGTATCAGCGACATCGACGAAATGGCCGTCGTCGTTTCGGAACAGGCGGTTGGGGCCGTCGTCGACGCCGACGAACAGATCCATCCGCTCGGTAACAAGCGGGGCGGCGAGCAGCGAGCGCGCCCCACAGGTGGCATCCAGCCCGATCGCGTCAGCCATATCGGTGATCTCGCCGTCGTCGCCGAGCTCATAACACCGGGTAGCTGCCCCGGAGCCGGCGACGACCATGCCGTAGCGACCGGTGCCGAAGCGATCGACGGCGGCGACCGACCGGCCGGCGGTGAAGTTCCCGCGGTCGGCGTTGACCGCGTTGGCGAAGGCATCACACCAGACCGTCCGGCCGTTGTGGTCGATCCGGTCGAGTAAGAGATCGGTCGTCGCACACGCGCCGCCGTCGGTGTCGGTGTTGTGAACGTACAGTTCCTCCTCGCCGTCGGCGTCGAGATCGGCCGCCGCGACGCCGATGGCCTGTCGGTTTGCGTCGGCGATGATCCCACAGGCGCGGTCTTGGAGGTGGCCGTCGACCCACGAGCGGAGTTGGTTTGGGCAGCCGACGCCGGTGACCAGGATGATCGGCCCCGCAGAGCCGGGCGTGACCGCCGCGCCGGCACCGGTGACTGGCTGATTGTCGGCGATCGCGGCCGACCGATCCCGGAACATGGCCGGAGGGAGTCGGTGGGGGAATAAGAACGCTCGGATCGACCAGCTCAGCCGCGCAACCACCGCTGTCAACACACACCGGCGGCTGCAACCGTCGATGCTTACATCGTTTCGTCGTCAAGTGTTTCGTTGACAACCATGTGGCCGCGGCCGGTGAGAAAGACGCCGGTATCACCCTCCCGGAGCAGGTCAGCGTCGCGAAGCGGCTCGAAGAGTGCGGCGATGTCGTCGGCCGACTTCGGGAGGACGCTTGCGGGGTCGAACTCGCGGCCGGCGGAGTAGGCGGCGACAAGGATCTCTAACTGAGTAGTCGACAGACGTAGTTGCTCGATGGCCGATCGCTGCTGTCGGTAGTAGGTGGTGACGATCTCGGTAAGACGGGCATGCGCCGCGTCATCCCAGAGGCTAAGAGTCGTTGTCACGGCGCTTGCGGGTGGATCGATATGCCGGATCACCAGGCTCTCGACGGGGGTGCCGTTGATCTCCTGGCGGCCCTCGCGGACGTAGACGATATCAGCAAACCGAAGCGTGATCGTGACCCGCTCGTCCGGCGCGTCGTGGAGACGAATCGTCTCATCGGCCAGCGTCAGCCGCGCGGCGACCGCGGGCACGTCGGTGACGCGGCCACCACGACGAGCCGGGTGTCGCACCCCAACCGGAGCGTCAGTAAGCGCGGCCTCAGTACCGTCTGTTGGCTGCTCAAATAACCGATCCCGCACCGCATCGGCGTCGGAATCGGATGGCATAGCTGCCGTAGAGAACTGAAGTGTATAAACCAGCGGGCAGCCAGACGGAGGCGACCGTACCCGAGCCGCTGCAAGCGGTCACACCAGCAAGCCGCCTCAGTCGCCGGCAGCGGTCGACCCAGACAGATCGGCAACAACACCAGCGTCAGTGGGCTGTGGTTCGCTGTACTTGGCGACCAAGCGATCGAGTTCGGCAGGGTCAGCAGCCCCGGGGAGTTGCTCCGTGGCTGTCGTCGAGGACGCAGCAACACCCAGCTCCGCGGCGACGTGATCGGCGGTTGCCTCAGCCATCATTCGGTAGGTCGTCAGCTTCCCACCGACAACACTGGCGAAGTTCTCGACGCCGTCGTCAGCGTGATCCAGTAGGGTGAAATCCCGCGAGATGCCGCGTTCGTCACCGGTACCGGAGTCTGATCGGTTGCTCTCGTCGGGGGCATACAGCGGGCGGCAGGCCCACCATTTGCGACGGATCTCGTGGGACTCGATGCCGGGTACCATCGCGCCGCACTCCTCGAACATCCGCTCGACCTCCCACTCCTCTTTGGGGTAGTCATCGGGGTCATCAACCTCGATGCTTGTCGTGCCGAGGACGGCCTCACCCTCGTGTGGGATGATGATATCGCCGTCGGAGGGCTCCCGACAGCGGTTGAGCACCGGCTCAAGGCCCTCGTATTCGACGCTGATCATGACACCCTTGGTTGGCTTCATCTCAAAGTCAACGCCGGCCATCGCGCCGATCTTGTCGGCCCACGCGCCGGTCGCGTTGACGACGTACTCCGGCTCGATAGTGGTGTTCGTCTCGCCGCCGATCTCGACCCGCTCGATGCGGCCGTCGCTGACGGTGATATCGGTCACCGGCGCGTTGGTGTGGATCGTCGCGCCGTGGTTGGCTGCGCTTTCGGCGTTGGCCGCGGTAAGGCGGGACGGATAGATCGCCGCGTCGGGGACGACCATCGCCCGTTCGACGCCCTCGCTGAGGTCAGGGACACGGTCGCGTGCCTCGTCGCCGTCGATCAGTTCCGCATCGATGCCGTGTTCGTGGCAGGCATCGAGTTTTTCCTCGAAGTAGTCGGGATCATCCTGTTCCAGTTGGACGAACAAGCCACCGGTGTCGTTGATACAGTGGCCGGCGATATCCCGAAGCGTTTCGTTTTCGTCGATACACTCGACGGCACCCTCGGGATCCGATTCGGCGTATCGGGCGCCGCTGTGCAGCAGCCCATGTGAGCTGCCTGAGGTACCGCTGGCGAGCCCACCGCGTTCAACGAGCGTCACATCGACGCCGCGAAGTGCGAGATCACGTGCTGTTCCAACACCGGTGCCGCCACCGCCGATTACGAGTACGGTTGTTGTCTGAGTCATGGATACAGCTTCCGGTGGGTGTTAGTTTCGCGTGCGCGAACCGGGAGCAACATGTGTATGGTTCCCACAGGCAAAAACCCCAGCATCAGTTATCGACGCGTGCGTTGCTGGTGACTGCGTGACCGACGGCCAACAGAAGCGGGGAGAAACAGCGCTTATACGAGGGCTCTTTCGAGCAGTTCCAGGGGGTGGCGGATCTCGTAGCCCGTCCCGTGGTTCATCTGCATCGCACAGGTCGGACATTCGGTCATTCCCACGTCGCCTTCCGCGTGTTCCATGTGGTCGAACATCTCCGCGCCGATCTTCATCGAGGTCTCGTACTTCTCGGACTTCCAGCCGTAGGTGCCCGAGATCCCCGAGCAGGAGTCACCGACATCCTCGATGGTGACGCCGTCGAGATCACGGAAGAGCTCGACCGCCTGACGGTCGAGGCCCTGATTGCGGGCGTGACACGGTGCGTGGTAGGCGAAGGCCTGCGGGTCAACCTCGCTTTCCTGGATCGCTCGGCCAAGATCCTCATTAACGCGCAGGAACTCAAGGGCTTCCCACGTGTGCTCGGAGAGTTCCTCAACGCCGTCGATATCGAACAGCTCAGGGTACTCCTGGCGGAGTGCCATCGAACAGGACGTACAGGAGGCGATGACCTCCGCGCCGTTGTCGATGGCCTCGCCGAGTTCGCGGACGTTGACCTCGGCCTCACGGCGGGCGTCTTTCAGCATGCCGTTGGCGAACATCGGCGTCCCGGAACACTGCTGTTTCGGGACGAGCACTTCGTAGCCGAACTCCTCGAAGACACGCACCATCGCCTTACCGACCTCGACGGTGTTGTAGTTGGAGTAACAGCCATGGAAGTACGCAACCTGTTTGTCCGGGTTCGAGACTTTCGAGCCGCCCCGCTTTTTCCACCACTGCCGGAAGGTTTCGGTGGCGAATTCGGGCACGTCACGCTCGCTGGGGATGCCCATGATCTTCTCGCCAAGATAGCTCGTGACGCCCAGTCCCATCACGAAGTTGGCCAGCCGCGGCACCTTGCTCCCGATGGAGGCAAGCGTCCGATAGTTCGAGAGCATCCGGTTGCGGAGATACTCCATCGAGCGTTTGTCCAGATGCTCTTCGACGTACTCACCGCGAGCGGTGTTGTGCATCTGGCTCAGCGGGACGCTCGACGGACAGGCGTCGTCACACCGCATGCAGTTCGAACACGACATGATCGAGTCGTCGATGTCGACGTCCTCGTGGCGTTTGAGCCGCCACTGTTCGGGCCCTTGGAACTTCGGCCCCGGGAAGTCCTCGTTGACCTCGGCGACCGGACACGAGGTGTCACAGCTGGTGCATTTATAACAGTTGTCGGCACCCGGCCGGAGATCCATATCCTCACTGGACGGGAAGACATCGACCGGCTCGTACTCATCTACTGCTGTCGTGGCATCAAACTCACCAGGTTGTTGTGCGTCGCTCATTGACTCACCTCTCGTTTCGCAGCTCGTTCACGCGCGCGTTGCCCCGCGACCGCGGCGGTCGTCAGCGAGATGCCGCTCTGGGATTTCTCGGTGACCGGATCTGTCCCGCCGACGACGCCGCCGGCGGCACGGAGATTGGCGAACTCCGGCTCGCCGTCGGCATCCAGCGGGCGCATCCCTTCGTCGATTCGGACGCCAAAGTGGGCGAACGGTTGGTTGCCGAAGGCCTCCTCGTCGAACCAGTCGTAGCGGTCGTCAGAATGCGGGATGTGGCAGTCGAAGACCGGTTCCTCGACGGTGCCATCGCGGTCGGAGTCAATCCCCTTGCCGACGAGCCCGCCAGTGGCGAGAATGAACTCCTCGGCGTGGTACGGCACCTCTCGGCCCTTGCTGTCGACGATGACTGCCTCGATCTCGTCGCCGTCGGCCTCGTAGTTGATGACTGGGTTGCCGGCGGAGATGTGGACACCGGCGTCGTCGAGAGCGTCTTTCAACTGGTCGGCCAGCCGCATCCCGGGGAAGCTCGGCGGGCCCATCGGGATCTCGAAGACATCGACCCCGAGTTCGCGTTCGAGATCGGCCCGCACGTCGGCCGTGTGGTCGTCACCGAGGAAGGCCGGGAAGCCGACGCGCTCGGCGTCGCCGACGTGGGGTTTGACCGCGTCGGCGAGGGCCTGGCGAGCGCCCATCGTTTGGCCCTCGTGGTCGACATCCTCGTTGATATCCAAGCGTTTAGCGAATCGCGTCACCCGGGAGTCGTGGGCGTACTCGCCGGGGAAATTGAGTTCGACGCCCTCGACATCGAACGGCACGTCGGCAGCGTCGAGATGGTCGGCCAGCATGCCGGCGTTGTACTCGGTGAGTTCCTCAAAGCCGACAATCAGCATATCGCGGCTGTCGCTGGCAAGCCCGGCCGCGGCCGCGGCCGGATACCGGGCGGTCGGTTTGACCGCGCCGCCGAACGTCGGCAGCAACGCGTTGCTGTCGGTGTGGCCACCTGATAGGTGTCGCCAACCGCCTCGTCGAAGCGGGCGAGCCCATCGCGGATCGCGGCCTCGCCGGCGATCGAGTAGGGGTGGTCATCCGGCAGTTCGCTGATCGCCGCAAAGGGATCGGCGACCGGCTCTGCTTCGTCGAGATAGCCCAGCACGTCGATCAGCCCGCTGGCGTGTCGCAGCGTGCTCTTTTTGTGGGTGATCAGTCGGACTGAGGCGTCGCCGTCGGCCGCTTCGAGCGCGGCCATCGAGCCGGCAAGCCCGCCACCGATGACGATCACATCCTCGCGGATAGCCATCAGTCGCCTCCCCGCCGGCCGCCGTCGGTTGCCGCCGTCCCAGCCGTTCCGTCGCTCGGTGATGCCCCGGCCCCGGTGTCGAAGGCGGTGAAGTCGCTGATGACGGTATCGGTCGTCGCGGCGTCCTTATCACGGTTCATGGTCGTGCCGTGCAGCGAGTATTTGAGCGCGGCCTGTGAGAGCTGTCGACCCCACATCGCGTGGCGTTCACCCTTCCAGCGTTCCTGGTAGAGTTCGTCCCACGCGTCGTAGGCCGTCTCCTCGTCGTACTCGTCGTAGAGCTCCGAGGCCATCCGGTGACAACAGAACGCGCCCTGACAGTTGCCCATTGACGCACGCGTGCGAAGCCGCACAGCGTTGAGATCCGAGCCCGAGCCCTCGATGCCATCTTGTACCTCCGCGCGCGTGACCGCTTCACACTCACAGACCGTCGGGTTCGGGCCGTCGACATCCAGCACCTCGTCGGTGCGGGAGCCAAGCCGCTGGGCGCTCCGCCGGCCGATCGGCGAGCGGATGCCGAACTCGTCCATATAGTCTCGCAGCACCGAGAAATCCTCGCTGCCGGGCAGCGGCACCTCGTCGGTGCGACACTCGGCGTCGACGCCGAGTTTGTCACAGACGTGGTCGGAGATATCCTCACCCATCATGCGGTAGGTGGTGAACTTCCCGCCGACGATCGAGGTGAAGTTCTCGACGCCGTCACGCTCGGAGTGATCGAGCAGAAAGAAGTCTCGGGTGATATCCGTCGAATCGCTCGTGCCGGTTCCCGGCGGCTCGTACAGCGGCCGGACACCCCAGAAGGAGCGGATCGTGCGGGCCTCTTCGATGATCGGCACCAGCTCTTTGAGCGTGTCGATCATCAGGTCGACCTCCCACTGCTCTTCGGGGTAGTCCTCGGGATCGTCGACCTCGACGTCTGTCGTGCCGAGAATCGCCGTCGTCTCGTGAGGGACGACGATGTCGGCGTCGCCCTTCGGCTTACAGCGGTTGATGACGGTATCGACCTGGCGGGTGTTCATGATCGTCATGACGCCCTTGCCGGGTCGAACCTCGATCTCCTGTTCGAGGCCAGCCATCTCACCGATCTGGCCGGCCCACGCCCCGGTGGCGTTGACGACGTAGTCGGCGCGGATCTCCTCGCGGGTGCCCGGTTCGCGGTGAACGCGTTTGCCCGGCCCCGATTCGTGTTCAACCTCGACGCCGACGACCTCGTCGCCCTCTTTGAGAACATCGACGACGGGCGCGTGTGTCTCGATGCGCGCGCCGTGTTCCTCCGCGCTGGCGGCGTTCGCCACACAGAGCCGGAAGGGGTCGACCGCGCCGTCAGGGACGCGGATCGCCTTCTCGACATCTTTCGCGAGGTATGGCTCTTCTTTCCGTGCTTCCTCGCCCGACAGCACCTCAACCGGGATGTCACACTCCTTGCAGCCCTCCAGTTTCTTCTGGAAGTACTCCTCGGAGTCCTCCGGTCGTTTGACGAAGAGCCCGCCGGTTTCTTCGACACAGTGGCTGGCGATATCCCGCAGGATTCGGTTTTCGATCATACACTCCTTTGCGCTGGCTTGGTCGGCAACCGCATACCGGCCACCGCTGTGGAGGAGGCCGTGCATCCGCCCTGTCGTTCCGTGGGTGAGGTTCCCCTGTTCGACGAGCGTCACGTCGAGTCCGCGCATCGCGAGGTCGCGCGCGATGCCGCACCCGGTCGAACCGCCGCCGATCACGAGAACGTGTGGTTGGCTACTCATCCGTTCAATTCCCGTTTGAACTATAATGACTTTAGTTTACCCCCTAACGACGAGACGGTTCACCAACCAGTCACGATACCAGCATGTCTGACGTTCTATTCATGGGTGTGACTGTCTCGCAAACTACCCGAAGCGGCGGGGAGATACAGTCAAGTTTGGGCACAGGAGTAACATTTATCACGTTCTTCTATAGTGTTTACCCGTGGTGGTGGAACCGGTCGTAAAGAACGGTTCGCCGCCAGCGGGGGAGTGGCCCCCACAAGGAGTGTGGTGAATACACATGTCAGAAACATACGTTGGTTCAATTGACCAAGGGACGACTGGAACTCGTTTCATGGTCTTTGACCATGACGGGAACGTCGTATCGCAAGCCTACGAAAAACACGAACAGATCTATCCGGAGCCCGGCTGGGTCGAACACGACCCGATGGAAATCTGGGAGAACACCAAGCTCGTCATCAACGAGGCCCTCGACAAAGAGGGTCTTGATGCCGAGCAGCTCGAATCGATCGGGATTACCAACCAGCGCGAGACCACGATTATCTGGGATGCCGAAACCGGCAAACCAGTACACAACGCCCTCGTCTGGCAGGATCGACGTACGACGGATCGCGTCGAAGAGATCCAAGACGAGAGCACCGACACGCTGACCGTCGAGGAGATCCGCGCGAAGACCGGCCTCGAATGTGACGCCTACTTCTCGGCAACGAAGACCGAGTGGATCCTCGACAACGCCGACCCGATTAAGCTTCAGCGATCGCGACCGGAAGACGTCCGCGACCGCGCCGAAGACGGCGAGCTCATGATGGGTACCCCGGACACGTGGGTCATCTACAACCTTACTGGCAACCACATCACCGACGTGTCCAACGCATCCCGCACGATGCTCTACGACATCAACGAGCTCGAATGGGACGACGAACTCCTCGATGAGTTCAACGTGCCCCGAGAGATTCTGCCCGAGGTTCGTCC
Source organism: Halonotius sp. GCM10025705 (assembly GCF_042662885.1). Lineage (NCBI taxonomy): Archaea > Methanobacteriati > Methanobacteriota > Halobacteria > Halobacteriales > Haloferacaceae > Halonotius > Halonotius sp. GCM10025705. Next base: position 1,524,742 of record NZ_JBHSZD010000001.1, read on the forward strand.
GTCTTCGGACGACGAGACCTACGGTTCCACGGACGCCGACGGCTTCCTCGGCGCCGAAGTGCCAGTCGCGGGTGCCCTCGGCGACCAGCAGGCCGCCCTGTTCGGCCAGACCTGCTTCGACGCCGGTGACGCCAAGAATACCTACGGTACCGGCTCGTTCATGCTCATGAACACCGGCAACGAGGCCGTCAGCTCCGATCACGGCCTCCTTACCACCATCGGCTTCCAGAAATCCGGTGGCGACGTGCAGTACGCCCTCGAAGGCTCGATCTTCATTACCGGTGCCGCGATCGAGTGGCTCGAAGACATGACGCTCATCGAAGACGCTGCCGAATCCGAAGAACTCGCACGCAGCGTTGATTCAACGGATGGCGTCTATGTCGTTCCTGCCTTCACTGGTCTCGGTGCTCCACACTGGGATCAGCGCGCACGCGGGACGATCGTCGGCATGACCCGTGGTACCCGACGCGAACACATCGTTCGCGCCACGCTCGAATCCATCGCCTACCAGACCAAAGACGTCGCCGAAGCGATGGTCTCCGACGCCGACATCGACCTGTCGAGCCTCCGCGTCGACGGCGGTGCGGTCAAAAACAACTTCCTCTGTCAGCTCCAGGCCAACATCATCGGCACGGAGATCGTCCGCCCGGTCGTCGACGAGACGACCGCCCTCGGTGCCGCCTACGCCGCCGGCCTCGCCGTCGGCTACTGGGACACGGTTGACGAACTCCGCGACAACTGGCAGGTCGACCGACGCTTCCCACAAGACCCCGACGCAGACATCGAGGTCAACTACGGACGCTGGAAGGACGCCGTCGAACGGTCTGAAGACTGGGCCCGAGACGAGGGTGGTGACTAACGATGGTACTGAATCCAACGCTTGTTGACCCGACGTGGTACATCTCTGCGTTCGCTGGTGGTGCCTTCGGTGCCGCAATCGGTGCACTCCCGGCATTCATCTTCACCGGCTTCATGGTGATCGCCGGTGAGGCAGCAAATGCGATCGGTGTCGACGGTGCAGGAGAAGGTGCTTCACTGACCGCCAGTGGGTTCACTGGCTTCCTCGGCTTCGGTCCGGTCTTCGGCCCGCACATCAGCTTCGCCGCTGGTGCGGCCGCAGCCGCATACGCAGCCAAGCAAGGCTACATCGACGATGGAAAGAACATCCTGTGGGCTGCCGGTACCCAGAAGATCGACGTGCTGCTCGTCGGTGGGATCTTCGGCATCCTCGGGATGGTCGGCACCGGCCTCGGTCGAACGGTCGGCATCCCGACTGACAACATCGCGCTGATGGTCTTCGTCTCCGCGCTGATCCACCGCGTTGCCTTCGGCTACAGCATCATCGGCGAGGTCACCGGTGACGGCCTCTTCGATGTTGGTCCGTGGGAGCGCGACGAAGACGAAGCACCCGGCATCTGGCTGCCGTGGCAGTACAAATGGAGCGGTGTCGCCATGATCGGTCTCATCGGTGGTCTCCTCGGGACAGCCGCCTACCAAGGTACCGGTAGCCCGCTTATCGGCTTCGGTATCAGTGCAGCGAGCCTCGTGTTCCTGCAGTGCGGCGTCGACAACATCCCGGTCACCCACCACATCACCCTCCCCGGCGCAGTCGGGGCTCTGGGTGCCAATGCCGCTGGCTACAGTCCGACGGTCGTGCTGATCTTCGGTGGACTCTTCGGCGTCTTCGGTGCCCTGATGGGCGAGGTCTGTAACCGTGTCTTCTACATGCACGGCAAGACCCACGTTGACCCGCCGGCGTTCGCAATCGCGGCCTCCGGTCTGCTGTCGGCAGTCCTGACCGCTGCGGGCCTCCTCGGAGACACCTTCTGGGGCGGTCTCGGCGGCATCGGACTCTAAGCCGGCATCCGCCAACCACTCCTTGCTCACCCCGTTGGTGAGCCGGAGTCGCTGACACCCGTCGCTCGACGACGGCTGTTTGGTGATGCGGTTTTCGCTTTTTCACTCATTCCAACGCACGGATCATCCACACTGTAGTACTGACCACGAACCACACCGAGCACTGACCACGCCGGGAGCACACCATGGAACTACACGACCGAATCGCCCGTCGACAGCGTGCCGACGACGCCGACCCGGAGTACGACGCGATCAGCCCGCTGGGCCATCCCAGCGAGCCGGTCGGCCGGGGCGCCGTCATCGAGCAGCTACTGGACATCCTCAGCCCCATCTTCGAGGCCGACCGCCCGGCCGACAGCTACATCTGGGGGCCGAAAGGCGCGGGCAAATCCGCGGTCGTCCGCGCGCTGTTTGCCGAGTGTAGCCGCCAGCACGGCGAGCGGTCGACACAGATGTACACCTCGACGCGGGCAGCCCCGACAACCGAACTCCGATTCCTGTATGTTGACAGCCGACGGGCCCAATCGACATTCGCGCTCTTACACACGGTCGTTGCGGCACTCTCCGCGAAAACGGTGCCAAAACAGGGGGTCGGCAGCGCGGCGATGCGTGACCGCCTTGCGACCCAACTGACACAGCGAGATCGACAGGTTGTCGTCGCCGTCGATCACGTCGGCGACCCCGAGACACTCGACTGTGAGACAGTCTTCGAGCAGTTCGCGCCGTTTCGATCGTCGGTGAGCTGTCTGGCGATCGGCCGCGAGAAGCCGGGGGCTACCGCGATCAGCGACCGATCGACGATCAAGCGAGTCCACGTCGAGCCCTACACCCAACACACGCTGATCGAGGTGTTGACCAGCCGGGTCACCGACGCTCAACTGCGAGCGGCGACGACGACCGAAATGCTCACCGAGGTGGCGACATGGGCCAACGGCGATGCCCACGACGCGCTTGCGGCGTTGTTCGGCGCGGCGGTGACCGCCGGTGCGGATACCGACACCCGGATCGACGACGAGGCGTTGGCGACCGGGATGGCGGCGGTGCCCCAGCCGTGTGTCGCACTCGGCCGAGTCATGTCGCTGCCGACGAGTCGGCAACGCATCGTCGGGCGGTTGATCGGGCTGCCGGAGGCCGCTCGTAGCTCGGTGAAGGCAGCCGCCGAAGCGATCAGCAGCGACGGACTTGATCTCTCGCGGGCGACGATCGAACGCGTGCTGTATGAGCTTGCGGAGGCCGGGATCATCCGCCGAGTGAAAGCCGAACAGCCCTCCGAGACCGGCCGCCCGCCGTCGCGCTTAGAGCCGCGGTTCCCGACGCTCGTCTTCGAGCAGTTGACCGAGACAGTCTAATCCCGGCCCGCAGGCGACACGCCGAGACGACTGTCGCAGTCGGTGCGGGTGGCACATCGGTCGAGATGAGTCGGGCGATTGGACATAATAATCCGATACACACATTTATGTGGCCCATACTGTAATGGTCGTAAGTATGAGTCTACGGTGGATCACGTCTCGTCGGGGTCGGAGGGTCGACACCGGCATACGAGCCGGAAACGGGGTGCGTATCGGCCTCTGTGCGGCCGCACTCGGGCTCGCGTGGCTCGCGCGCGACCCGACAGCCGGCCTCGCGACTGCCGGCCTGTTCAGTTTTATTCCGGCGTTTTGGCGATCTGAACACGATGAGACAGCCGACGAGAACGCGACGACCGACGAACAATCGGGCTCGACCGCTGAGACGGAGCGAACGGCTGCCGAGGACACAGCGACAGCCACAACGGCGGCATCGACCACCGACACCGGCGTCACAATCGAGGGACAGCCGCCGGGCGTGACCACCGACGGCGGCGAGGTTGTGCCGAATCAAGGCGACGACAGCGAGTCAGTCGACGAGTGGAAGTCATTTTGCGAACAGCTGACCGACGCGATGGCCGAGGGTGCTGATGGGGATCTGACCGTCCGGGTCGATCCGGACGACGCACCGGCGGAGGCGACCGAAACCGCCGAAATGTTCAACGAGTTGGTCAGTGAGTTCAGCGAAACGGTACAGACGGTCGATGACTTCAGCGATCAGGTGACCGGCGCGACAAATCGCGTCACCGGGCGGGTTGAGGAGGTCAAATCCGCCAGCAAGGATATGAGCGGTGAGGTCAACGCGATCGCAGACGACGCCAGCAAGCAGAACACCCAACTGGAGGAGCTTTCCGATGAGATCCGATCGCTGTCAGCAGCCACCCAGGAGGTTGCCTCCTCAGCCAGCGAGGTCGCCGAAGCGTCCGAACAGGCCGCCGAACGCGGCGAGAAGGGTCGGGAGCTGGCAACGGACGCGCTGGCCGAACTCGACGATATCGACACCCGAACGACCCGGATGTTGGAGGCCACCCAAGAGCTCGACAGCCGGATCGACGAGATCGAGGAGATCGCGGAATTCATCGGCGATGTCGCCAGCCAGACGAACATCCTCGCGCTCAACGCCTCAATCGAGGCCGCCCGCGCGGGCGAGGCCGGCGAAGGGTTCGCTGTCGTCGCCGACGAGGTCAAAAGTCTCGCCGAGGACGCCGAGGAGGCCGCCGGCGACATCGAGAGCTCGGTGAGTACGATCCGCGAACAGGCCGATACCACCGTCGAGGAGATGCACGAAACCCGCGAGCGGATCGATTCGGGTGTCGATACGATCGAAGGCGCGGTCGAAAACTTCCAACAGATCGCCGACGACGTCGAGGAGACAAACGTCGGCGTCCAAGAGATCAGTGAGGCGACCGACCAGCAGGCCAACTCACTGCAGGAGGCGGCGGCGATGGTCGACGACGTGAGTGCGATCGCCGACGATACGGCCAGTCGAACCGAAAACGCCGCCTCAGCCGCCCAACAGCAGACGACAGCCTTAGCTGAGGTGTCAACCGCGGCGACGACGCTGGATGAACGCAGTAGTTCGCTCAACCAGCTCACAACCAACTACGAGTTCGGCGGCGTGAGCTCGCAGCTGGCCGCCGACAGCGACGTGACCGTCTTCGAGTTCTGGCACGCGATGGGCGGCGACAAGGGGCTGCTGTTGGAGAACCTGATCCGGGAGTTCGAGGAACAGGCCGACGGGATCCGGATCGAGGCGACCAACAAGGGCAGCTACCGTGGCAACTTGGAGTCGACGCTGAACGCCGCCGAGCGCGGCGACACGCCGACACTGTCACAGATCTACGAGATCGGCACCGCAAAAGCCGTCGACAGCGGTGCCTTCGAGCCGGTCGAAAACGTGTTGCCAAGCCGAACACAGCTCCGCAACTACCTCGATCCGGTCTTGAGCTACTACCGCACCGACGGCACACTGTACTCGATGCCGTTCAACTCCTCGGTACCGATCTTGGCGATCAATCAAGATGCCTTCGAGGCCGCCGGACTCGACCCGAACAACCCACCCGAAACCTTCGCGGAGGTCACCGCGGCCGCCGAGGAACTGGTCAACGCCGGCGTCACCGACACCGGGATCACCTTCGCCAACTACGGCTGGTTCGTCGAGCAGTGGTTTGCCAGCGCGGGCCAAGAGATCGTCAACAAACAGAACGGCCGCGCGGGGACGCCTGATACAGCCTTCTACGACAGCGAGGCCGGCGTCGAACTCTACGACTGGTGGACAGGCCTCGACGAGCGTGGGCTCTATCATAACCCCGGAATCGAGGCCCGCGGAAAGGCCAAGGAGGCCTTCCATGATGGCACCGCGGCGATGTTGGTTGGTTCCTCCTCGTCGTGTGGCTCGATCATCGAGGGCGCGGAGTTCGAGACGAATGTCAGCGGAATGCCCGCCGCGGGCGAGCGCGTCGGGCTCATCGTTGGCGGCGCGTCGCTGTGGGTCTCCGAGGATGCAACCCGCGACCAACAGGAGGCCGCCGGCGAATTCCTTGCGTGGATGACCGCGCCGGAACAGCAGGCACGCTGGCACCAGGAAACCGGCTACTTGCCGGTACACGAGCAGGGCGTCGAGAAGCTGCGCAACGACGGCTGGTTCCGCGAGAATCCGGGCCACGAGGTCGGGATCCAAGAGCTGCTCGGCAGCCCCGACACGCCAGCGACCAACGGCGCGCGGATCGGGCCGTTCGATACGGTGCGGACGCTTGTCGCCGAGGCCTACGAGGATATCAAGAACGGCGATACCGAAGAAGAGCTCGCCACCCTCAGCAATACGGTCGAACAACAGCTTGCAAACTACGCCGCCGAGCAAGGTCGGTAACGGCGGCGACCACCCACTACTAAGCCACAGGCAGCCGCAGGAAACGTATGGAACGAACAGTAACGGTTGTCCCGGAGGATGGACTGCACGCACGACCGGCAACCACGTTCGTCGAAGCCGCAGGCAACTTCGACGCCGAGATCACGGTCGAAGCGGCCGCTGACACCCGACCACCCGTCGCCGCCGACAGTATTCTCGGTGTCACCGGGCTTGGCGTCCGCCGCGGCGACGACGTAACGCTGCACGCCGAAGGGCCGGAGGCCGAACCCGCACTCGACGCGCTGGAAAACGTTATCACGACGCCAGCGGGTGAATCCGATCTTGCCGGCGATGCCACCGCGTGAGCGAATGTGAGCCCACGCAGGTAAAACGGGGACGGCGGAGCGGTTTTTTATCCGGGTCGCCGAGAGGCGGTATGGTACCGCCGCTGGCACTCGATATCGACGGCACACTGACGACGCGTCACGACCAGATCGACCCACGGGTCTTTGAGGTGTTGCCGGCGTGGGAGGCACCGATCGTGGTGGCAACCGGCAAATCATTTCCCTACCCGGTTGCACTCTGTCACTTTTTGGGGATTCCGGAACAAGTCGTCGCCGAAAACGGCGGCGTTGTGTGTGCCGACGGGCAGGTCTCGTTTCAGGGCGACCGCGACCGCGCCGAACAGGCGATCGACGCGTTTCGAGACCGCGGCGGCGACCTTGGCTGGGACGCCGCTGATACAACAAACCGGTGGCGGGAGAGCGAACTCGCCGCCCACATCGACGCCGACGAGGAGTTGCTCCGGGCGGTCGCCGAGGAGTTTGGGCTGGAGGTCGTCGATACCGGCTACGCCTATCATCTGAAGACGCCAGGAGTTGAGAAAGGCGATGGCTTGGCTGCTGTCGCCGATATACTCGGGCTGGACGCCGGGTCGTTCGTGGCGATCGGCGACAGCGAAAACGATGTCTCGCTGTTTGGGGCCGCCGGCGACTCCTATGCGGTTGGCAACGCCGACAAGCGCGCGAAAGGGGCCGCCGAGACGGTGATCGACAGCGAATACTTCGACGGAACGCTTGGCGTCCTTGAGTCGCTTCAAGCAGAGGCGTAGGCTGGTCGCGTCCGACCGCGGCACACAGGGTGGCGGCAGCGCGTGATTACTCTGACTCCGCAAACGGGACAAACGAGCCGTTGATGTCCCATTCGTGGATGCAGTAGATGCTCCCGACGCTGTCGGTGGCGACCTGCCACGATTCGGTGTCGGCATCCCACTGTTCTGTCCGCCCACACCGTTCACAAACGCGCTCCGTGGGGTGGCGGAGACTAATCGACATACCTAACGGGGAGTCGTCCACCGAGTTAACGCTTTCTCAGTCGGCGACAGCCACGTCGACAGCGAGTCTCCAGCCGGCTATCGGTGTAAATGCTCAAATAAGAAATGAGATATTCAAATTTATTGGGTTAAAATCAGACAAAATAGAATTAATATACCCTAAAGTATGGCTAGTCATCCCCACAAACCCGCCGTGAGTGTTATATACACAATCGCCATTGTGACTGTATGGCACTCCACTTCCCCACGCTCCACTCGGCAGCAGATACCGGGAGCCGATTTGAATGCACAGACTGCGGCACGCGGCTCGAAGAAACGGACGGCAGCCGACGGTGTCCAACCTGTGGGGCAACCGTCAGAAACATCGCTGTCCCACGAAACTGACCCGTTCGCGGAGCCAGCGGTCAGTCCTCGCTGATCGTATACCGGTAGGGCTGTTGAGCGATCACCGTGACTTCACCGGTTTTCGCCCGGCGGCCAAGCACTGTCGCCAGCTGGTGTGGGCTCTCAAACGTTGTCTCACCGTCATCAGCTTCGAGGGCCGCAAGAATCTCACGCGCCGTCAACGGCTCATCGGCGGCCGCAAGCACACCTTCAACACGGTCGAAATCGCTCGGTGTGGTCTGCATACACACACTTGCAGCGCGATCGGTTTCAATCTGTGTGTGACGACTGTCAGACATCCGGCTGGATGGCCGATAAGAGCGCCAAGCTGGCTGTTTCGACGAAATAAGTTCGTGACAAGGAACAAACCAATAGGCGACGTGTGACCGTCGAGCGAGCGACTACGGGGTGAACGTCTCCTCTTCGAGGTTTCGTTCCTCGCGGTACTGCTCGACAAACTCGGCCACGTCAAACTCGTGCATCTTCGCCTCAAACTCGGTGAGCGCGCTGGTGTCGTCGGCGTGGCTGACCGCATGCTCCATCAACTCGATGACGAGTTCGACGATGCGTTCATGGAGGGTTCGGGAGTCAAAGTCGGTGATCCACAGCAGCGCGAAGCCGACATCCGGCTCCTCGGTGGCGTCGTAGGAGACGACCTGTTCGGGGAACTCCTCAAGGACAATCCCAAGCAGGTGTGGGGTTCCAAACTCCGGCATCTCCTCGCTGGTGGTTTCGATCGCCTCCTGGAGTACCGCGACCAGAAACTCCGGGAGGAACCGATCCGGCGGATGAACGTCCATCACCACAGCATGGGTTGCGCCACAGTCACAGTCGTACTCGCGCATCCCGAGATCGAGATCGGTGACGGCAACCGACTCACCGCAGGGGAGGTCGAGCTGCTCGCCGCGGTCGCCCGGGACGCGTGGGGTAGCCATGGATGGTGTTCGGGTGAGGAGTGATTAAATCCCGTGTTATCGACTGATCGCCTTAGCTGTCGGCGCGCTCGGCGTCGTCGACAGCGTCGCTCAGTCCGGGGGCGTTGCTCGGATCGGCGTCGGCAGGCTCAGCGGTGCCATGGCCGACGTGGAGTTCGCCGTCACCGTCCTCGACGTATACGTCGTCGGCGAAGCCGGCGATGGCGTTCTCGTAGGCCGGCTGGTCGCGTTTCTCTGGCGTTTCAGGGGCGTCGGGAATCCCGCCGGCTGGCCGGAACTCACCGAGTGGGTCGTCGACGCTGATCCCGTAGCGTTTGAAAAACTCCTCGTACCGCCGGAAGTGCTGTTCAAACTCCTCGGCGGGGATCTCCATCATCTCCGTCCAGCCGTGGTTGAAGAAATCGAAGTTGGCCTGAATGTGGGTGATCTCACGGGCCTTGGCCTCCGAGAGCCCGGCTTCGAGCGCGGCGACGTAGGTGTCCATCGTCGCATCAAAGAAGCCATCGAGGTGGTCACGGCGGGCCTCGCGGGCCGCTTCGTCGGCTTTTCCGAGGAAGATGTCCGTGTGCATATCGACGAGCTTGTCGTTGGCGATATCGCCGATCACGGGTGCGGTCAGGGCGTTTTTTGCGGCCCAGTGACGGAGGTTTTGGCGGATTTTCATCGTACGCTTTGTTGGGGATGGATAGGTTTGAAGGCCACGGCACGGCGGGAAAATCGTCAGTGTCGACACCGGAACTCCGTCAGCGTCGACAGTGAACGCCGATCGACGGCGACGACGATTGGATAAAATCGGGCGAAAACCCACCGACAGGAGCGACGAAAAACACGGGTTTGTCCGGTCGCAGCCCCCGGTATGGACGGTTGTCAACGGTTCCGCGTCGATAGCAACCTCCTTTACCCCGGATCACGAACGCGGGGATATGACAGCATCGTACGTCGTTATCGGTGACGGGATCGCGGGCAGCTCCGCCGCGGAGACACTCCGGGAAGAGGCCCCGGACGCCGAGATCACCGTCATCACCGAAGAGGGCGAGGCCCTCTACAACCGGATCCTCATCAAGGAGTACGCCAAGGGCAAACTCCCCGAGGCCCCCATTTCGATCCACGACGAGAGCTGGTATGTCGACCGCGATATCGACCTCCGGCTCAACACCGTCGTCACCAACATCGATCCCGACGGCCACACCGTCTCGACCCACGAGGGCGAGACGATCGACTATGACAAGCTGCTGGTCGCCACCGGCGGCACCCCAACCCAACTCCCGGTCGACAACAGCGACGCCGACGGGATTCATCACTTCTGGACGTTCCAAGACGCCCGGAACATCCGTGAGCATATCGAGGACGCCGACTCGGCGACCATCGTCGGTGCGGGGCTGCTCGGCGTCGACCTTGCGGCGATCTGTGGCGAACAGGAGGTCGAAGCCAACTACCTCATGCGCGGTGACTGTTGGTGGCGGTACGCCCTCACCGAGGAGGGCGCGGAGATCATGCACGACGCGATGCGGGAACGCGGCGTCACACCCGTCTTCCAGAGCGGCGTCGATCACTTCGAAACCGACGATGACGGCCACGTCGAGGCGACGATCGACCCCAACGGCGAGCGGTTCGACTCCGATTTCGTCGGCATCGCCATCGGGCTGAACTTCAACATCGAGCTGTTGCAGGATCTTGATATCGAACAGGACGACGGTGTCGTCGTCGACGAGTATATGCGCACCAGTCTCGACGACGTGTTCGCCGCTGGCGACCTGACACGGTACTACGATACGATCCTCGGCGAGTACGCACAGAATGGCTCGTGGGGGTCGGCCAAGGAGCAGGGCACCATCGCCGCGAAAAACATGATCGAGCCCGAAAGCGACGCCTTCCGCTGGGTGTCCTCGTATTCGATCACACACTTCGATTTCCCCTTCCTCTCGTTTGGCCACCCGACGATCGGCGACGAGTATGTGTCGCAGTCCTACGGCGACAATGAGTGGCGGCGCGTCGCCATCAAGGACGGCAAGGTCGTCGGCGGCGTGTTGATCGGCGATCTCGCCCCCAGAGCGGCTACAAGGAGCTCATGCGCGAGGAGATCCCGGTCGGCGACCAGACGGAAACGCTGCTCAACGAGGAGTTCGAGGCCGACGACATCGCGCCGGTACAGGAACAACAGCAGTAGCGACCGCGCCGGCGAGGCCGGGCCAGCAGCGACAGTCAGTGAAACGAAGCGGTTTTCGGCACCCGTAGGTTACCGCAGGTATGGACGGAGGCAGCGGCGAGATGACCCTCGCATTCGAGCTTGCGGCCCTACAATCGCTGGCGGATCCAGGGGTTGTGGTGACTGATGCCCGACAGTGGACAGAGTACGTCGGCGTCGTCAGCGAGAAGCCGACCTACGTCGTGACGAATTTTACCCGGAAACACCGGGTACGACAGGACTTCTTTTCGGGGCCCCGCGGTGTCGGTGAAAGTCTTGAAAACGTCGCCGAGCAGTTCGAGACCCCTCGGCACGTCTTCGTCGGGACAGACGAAGACGACGCAGCCATCGCCGAGGAGGCTGGCTGGGAGTACCTGCCCTTAGAGGAGGCCGCCGAGGCCGCCGAGTGGGAACTCGCCGCGGAGTCAGCTGACGAGGATCACTTCGAGGGCGAGACGCGAGACGACTGGCCCTAACGGTCGACAGCAACGGGCAGCCGATCGGCACGACCAGAAGATATTCACATACCACCAGCCGATTTCAATCCAGTATGAGTTCTCAGCCAACCCGGAGAGAGATCATTCTCACGGGCGGAACCGCAGCGCTCGTCGGGCTCGCTGGCTGTAGCTCACCACTGTCAACGTCATCACCGGAACCAGAGACGGACGACAGCGACGGGACACAACCGGACGCACAGCCCGATGACTACACCGAAATCTATGAGGCGACGATCGACTCGGTTGTTCTCGTTGAGACCGACGGGCAGGGAACCGGGTTCATGTACGACGACCAGCACGTCATCACCAACGCCCACGTCGTCGGCACCGCACAGTCGGCGAGGGTTAGATTTACTGAAGGCCGGTGGAGCACCGCCAGAGTCGTCGGCAGCGACCCCCACAGCGATCTTGCGGTTCTCGCTGTCGACGATGTGCCCGAGGCAGCAAGCCCGCTGTCGTTTGCCGACGATGACCCCGAGGTGGGCCAACGGGTGCTGGCGATCGGCAACCCATACAACCTCAACGGGACGATGACAAGCGGGATTATCAGCGGGATCGACCGCTCGATCCCCTCGCCGGCCGGCTTCGACATCCCGGATGCGATCCAAACCGACGCCCCGGTCAATCCGGGCAACAGCGGCGGCCCGCTGGTCAATCTCGACGGCGATGTCGTCGCCGTCATCAACTCCGGTGGCGGCGACAACATCGGCTTCGGCATCTCGGCCGCGCTCACCCAGCGTGTCATCCCCGAGTTGCTCACCACCGGCGACTACGAGCACGCCTACATGGGCGTCTCCTTCGAGGACGTGACGCCAACGGTCGCCCGGGTCAACGATCTGCCAGCCTCTCGTGGGCTACTCGTCGTTGGCGTCGCACCCGGCGGCCCAAGCGACGGTCGACTGCAACCAAGCAGCGAGATATCGATCGTCGACGGCGAGCGTGTCCCCGTCGGCGGCGACGTGATCCGCGCGGTCGACGACACCACAATCGAAACGAGCGAGGCGTTAGGGAGCTATCTCGCCTTGGAGACCAACCCCGGTGAGACGGTCGATGTGACGGTGTTGCGGGATGGCCGTGAACAAACCGTGCAGATCGAACTTGGAACACGCCCGACTGGGGTATAGGGAGCCATCCAGCACGCGGCGCACCCGCTGAGTAAACAGTATTAACACCCCCGACACGGAAGCCGAGGGTAATGCTCGGTGGCCTGTTGCCCGCGTCGCCGGCCGTCGCCGTCGGGATGATCGTCGTCACAACCGCGGTCATCTGGGTCGGCAGCGGCTGGCTGGAATCATCCGCCGAACAGCTGTCGGCGCACTACGGGCTGCCGCCGGTCATCCAGGGGTCGATCGTCGTCGCCGTCGGTTCAAGCTTTCCGGAGCTCTCCAGTGTCGTCTTCACCGCACTCGCTGGCGTGTTCGATATGGGCGTCGGCGGGATCGTCGGCTCGGCCATCTTCAACATTCTTGTGATCCCCGCGTTAGCCGGACTGGCGGCGACCGGAAACCTCGAAACAAACCGCGAACTCGTCTACAAGGAGGCCCAATTCTACATGATCGCCGTCTCGGCGTTGGTGATCACCTTTGCGCTTGGCGTGATCTACATTCCGGCCCCCGAGACACCGCCGCTTGTCGGGCAGATCACCCGCCCGCTGGCGATGCTGCCGCTGTTGCTGTATGGGCTGTATCTCTTCATCCAGTGGCAGGATGTCAGCGAATACACCGGCGACGTCGAGCTCAGCGATGCGATCGGTCGGCAGTGGGCGACGCTGGCCGGTGGGTTGCTGTTGATTCTGGTCGGCGTCGAACAGCTTGTGAGTGCTGTTGAGATCCTTACGCATACCTTCGGGATCCCGGAGTTTCTCGCCGGCGTGACGATCATCGCCGCGGTGACAAGCCTACCGGATACGCTGGTCAGCGTGCGGGCCGCCCGCGAGGGGAGAGGGCTGACCAGCCTCGGCAACGTCTTGGGCTCAAACACGTTTGATCTCCTGGTGGCGATCCCGATCGGCGTGTTGCTCATCGGCACCGTCTCGATCAACTTCGCCGTCGCCGTCCCGATGTTTGGCGTGCTCACGCTGGCGACCGTGCTATTGTTTGGATTCCTTCGCACCGATCTCTCGTTGACAACGCCGGAGGCGTACGCACTGCTTGTCGCCTATGGGCTCTTTGTCGTGTGGGTGATCGCCGAAACCATCGGCGTCATCAACCTCGTTGCGGCGACGTAGGCGGTGGGCGGCACACTGTGGTCGTCGCTGACGGTTGTGTCCGACCCATTCAGGGCACCGAAAGTCCTAATCAGGCGACACGCCTATCAGGGTTAATGAGTCACCAGCTGCCCGATGTCCAGGCCACCCAGCCGGATGTGGCCGTCGGGCTCAGTCAGGTTGGCGTAACAGGTGTCGAAAAACTGGTCAAACTTGCACGCGAGGACAAACGGCCGATCGTCCTCATGGCCGAGTTCGAGGTCTTTGTCGATCTGCCAGGCGGCCGCAAAGGAATCGATATGAGCCGCAACATGGAGGTCGTCGACGAGATCTTAGAGGAGACAACCGAAACCGAGGCCTACCGCGTCGAGGATGTCTGTGGGGAGGCCGCCGAACGCCTGCTGTCGAAACACGACTACACCTCGACGGCGACCGTTGAGATGACCGCCGACCTCGTGACAAAAGAGGAAACGCCGGCCAGCGGGAAACCGACCCAAAACACCGCGACGATCATCGCCAGTGCGACCGCCACCGACGACGGCACACACGAGGAGATCGGCGCAGAGGTTACGGGGATGACCGTCTGTCCCTGCTCACAGGGGATGTCCGAATCACGCGCCCGCGAGAAGCTCCAAGAGCTCGATGTCGAACGCGAGGTTATCGACGAGTTCCTCGATACCGTTCCCCAGCCCGGCCACTCACAGCGCGGCCACGCGACGCTGACGATCACCAGCGAGGGCAGCCCCGACGTCGACCTCGGCGACATCATCGACATCGCCCGCGATGCGATGAGCGCGCGGATCTACAACATGGCGAAACGGCCCGACGAGGATCATATGACCTTCGCCGCTCACTCCGATGCCAAGTTCGTCGAAGACTGTGTCCGTTCCTTAGCGGAGGGCGCCGTCGAGCAGTTCGACCAGCTCTCTGACGACGCTGTCGTCTACATCCGCCAGTCGAACGATGAATCGATCCACCAACACAACGCCCACGCCGAACGCGAGGTCACAATCGGACAGCTGCGGGCGGAGCTCAGCGGCACAAGCGATCAATAGGTTCAGTGGTGCTGCGGTAGTTTGAGCGGGTCGGCGTCCTCCCACCGGGGCTGGAAAACCTCCCGCACGTCGGCCGCAAAGTTGCGATCCTTGAGATCAATCATCGCAAACGCCTGCTCGGGGTCCAGCGGGTTCGGCACCTCAAGACAGACTTCGACACCGTCGATCAGGTTGAACGTTCCCTCGACGGCCTCGTGGGTACGAACGCTGTAGTTGTCGTATTTATTCAGTCGCTCGTTGTACTCGACGTTCACTTCCTCCGGGAGACCACAGAGGACTTCGGGAGTGAGCAACAGTTCCACCTCGACACCGCGTTCGAGGGCTGATTCGAGACGCTCAACGACGCGGCCAGTGGCTGTTTTGAGATCCAACCCAACGCCGGGTGAACCGCCGACGAAAATCAACTCCTCGTCGGCGGCGTCGATCCGTTCTAAGATGAGCTCCATCGTCTCCTCGGGGCCGACCGCCGCGGTCCAGAACTGACCGTTGACCGGCGCGGCGGCTTCGAGATCGTCCATCAGCGTGTCGACGGTGTCGGCGTACTGTTCGGCCTGTTCGTCGAGTTCGCGCTGTTTGGCCTCAAGTAAGCGATCCAGCCCGACCTCGGGTTCGACGGCGACGTACTTCTTCGGCCGGCTGGCGTCCTGACTTCTGACCAACCGGTGCTGTTCGAGCCCGTTGAGCACGTCGTAGATCCGGCCCATCGGCACCTCGCTTTTGCGTGACAACTCCTTTGCGGTTGTCGGGCCACTCCGGAGCAGCGCACGATACGCTCGGGCTTCATACTCCGACAGCCCGAGATCGCGGAGACTCGCCATACATCGGTGTCGTTGCGTGGTGATAAAAACGCACCGGCGGTTTATTTGGGTCGTGCGGAGCAGATGGAAGGTCAGCCGCCGAGGTAGAGTCGGCCGACCTCCTCATCGTTGAGCAGTTCCTCGCCGGAGCCGGTGTATTTGATCTCACCGCTGGCCAACACAAAGCCACGATCAGCGACCGACAGCCCCTTTTGGGCGTTCTGTTCGACCAGCAGGATCGTCGTGCCCAACTCGTTGAGCTGTTCGATCCGCTCGAAGACATCGTCGATGAACTTCGGTTCGAGCCCAATCGATGGCTCATCAAGCAGCATGACCTCGGGGTCGACCATCAACGCCCGGGCGAGTTCGAGAAGTCGGCGCTGCCCACCCGACAGCGTCCCCGCCTGCTGGTCGCGGATGTCGCCGAGGATCGGGAACTCATCGTAGAGCTCCTCGGCGCGGGCGAGCGCGCGGTCGTCGTCCTCGAAAACGTAGCCACCCATGAGCATGTTTTCGTGGACACTCATCCCGGGAAGACGCTGGCGTCCTGGAGGACGTAGCTCATTCCGTTGGCGAGATTCTCCTGGGGGGATCGCCCGGTGATCTCTCGATCACGGAGCGTGATTGTCCCATCCATTACGTCGGCGAAGCCGTAGATGCTCTTCATCAGCGTCGACTTCCCAGACCCGTTGGGGCCGATGAGACAGGCGATCTGGCCGTCCTCGATCTCGATGTTGACATCGTGGAGGACAGTCGTGTTGCCGTAGCCGGCAACGACGTGTTCCATTTCGAGGATGGGTTCGGCCATGCTTATTCCCTCCCAAGATAGGCGTCGATGACGTGTTGGTTATTTTGGATCTCGTCCGGTGTGCCGGTGGCGATCCGCTCGCCGTGAGCCAACACGTAGATCCGATCGGCGATCTCCATGACGAAATCCATGTTGTGCTCGATGAGGAAGATCGTCGCCTCCTCCTCGTCGTTGGCGGTTCGGATGTAGTCGATGAGATTCTCCAGCATCGTCGGGTTGATCCCGCCGGCTGGCTCGTCCATCAACAACAGATCGGGTTCAGCCATCAACTCCATGGCGAACTCGATGAGTTTCTGTTGGCCGAAGCTCAACCGACCGGCCCGTGTGTCAGCGAGCCCGGCGAGATCGACGTACTCAAGCAGTTCGTTCGTTCGCTCCATCAGCGAATCGTCCGGTCGCCGGAGGAGCCCGCCGATGTCGGCGCCGCCCTCTTGGGCGGCCAACAGCAGGTTCTTCCGGACGCTCATCCCGCCGAAGATCCGGGTCTCCTGGAACATCCGGCCGAGGCCGGCCCGAGCGATCTTGTACTCCGGCCAGTCGGTGACATCCTCGCCCTGCAGGGTGACCCGACCCTCATCAGCGGTAAGCGTGCCGGTGATGCAGTTGAACAGCGTCGATTTTCCGGCCCCGTTGGGGCCGATGAGTCCGACGATCTCGCCTTCGTGTACCTCAACATTGACCTCGTTGACAGCGGTGAGGCCGCCGAACCGCTTGGTGATCCCCTCAGTTCGGAGGACAGTGTCGTCAGCGGTGGCTGTCGCCGCGTGGTCGTCGGTCTCAGGTGTGTTACTCATCGGTCGCCACCTCCTCGTCGTCAGTGGCGGCCATCCCGCCGCGTTCGTAGTAGTCCATCTCATTCGCATACGCTCGGAGGGTGCCAACGACCCCTTTCGGGAAGCGGATCACAGTCACGATGATCGCGACACCGAGCAAGACGAGTTGCCAGCCGACAAAGCTGGATTCGACGTACTCGATGATCGTATGCAGCCCGAAGGCCCCGATGACCGGGCCGGCAACGGTGCCGGTGCCACCCATCAGCGCCATCGCGATCAACTCGACATTCCACGCGCCGTTGTAGGCGGTCTGTGGATCAAGGAACGTGTTGAACAGCCCGTAGGCACCACCGGCAAGGCCGGTGAACAGCGCGGCCAGCATCCACGCCGCCGTCTTGTAGTAGGTGGTGTTGAACCCCATCGCGGTTGCCTTCCCCTCATCGTCGCGGATCGCATTGAGGATGAAGCCAAACCGGGTCTGGGTGAGATAGTAGACGACCGCCATCTCCACCACGAGGACGGCGAGGAAGAAGTAGTAGAACACGATCCCCGGCGGCACGTCGAAGAGGATCTTCCCGCTGGCACCGCCGGTGATCTCAAGATTGCGGGTGACCTGCTGGATCGCCAGCAGAATCCCGAGGGTGGCGATCGCAAAGTAGTGGCCGCGCAGTCGCAGCACGATGAGCCCGTTGATCGCCGCAAAGACGAGAACGGCCACAACGGCGCCGACCATCGCGATCGGGAACGAGACGGCGGCATCCTTGACCAAGATCGCCGTCGCGTAGCCGCCGATCCCGAAGAAGGCCATGTTCCCGAAGCTGGGGTAGCCGGTTTGTCCACCGACGATATCCCACGACAGCGCGAGGATCGCAAACAGGAACATCTCCGAGAGGACGGTCATCATATAGCCTTCGCGCAGCCCAAACACCGGCGGCAACGCGCCGACAACCGCGCCGGCGCCGATAAGCTTCCAGCCGTGGGCCCCGCAGAGATCGAACAGGCGATCAAGTCGCTTGGGTGGCAGGATCGACCGCAGCAGGCCGCTGGTATCGGGATCAGTGCTCATTGTCAGCCCCCGTGCCGAACAGCCCCTTTGGTTTGACGACAAGCAGGACGATCAGCAGCGTGAAGCTCACCGCGAGCGTCCACTGCGAAGAGACCAACCCGGCGGTCAACTCTTCGACGACACCGAGCAGTAGCCCGCCAGTAAGCGCGCCAGGGATCGAGCCGACACCGCCGAAGACGACGATGACGAAGCTCTTCAGCGTGTAGATCAATCCCATCTGCGGCTGAATATTGAGGATCGTCGCGATGAACGCCCCGGCGCCGCCGGCAACTGCCGAGGAGATACCGAACGTCACCGCACGCGTGTGCTCGACATCGATCCCGACAAGCGCGGCGGCCTCGGGATTCTGTGAGACCGCGCGGATCGCCCGCCCGGTTCTGGTTCGCTGCAGGAACAGGTACAGGATCGCCGTCAGGACGATCGCGCCAGCGAAGGCGACAACCTTCATCTTCGGGACGACGAGTCCGCCGACGACCATCGACGGATCGGCGAAGGCGACCTGGATCGATCGGGGGTTGGCCGTCCACGCCTGAATCGCCAGCTGTTGGATAGCGATACTGATCCCGAAGGTGACCAACAGCGTCAGGAAGATATCGGTACCGATCACACGCGAGACCAGCGTTCGCTGCAGCACGTAGCCGACGACAAACAGGACGCCGACGACAACCGGGATCGTCGCCAAAAACAGCAGCACCGACCCCTCGGCGGTGCCGGTGGCGATGCTCAACAACCAGTAGGCGGTGTAGCCGCCGAGCATCACCATCTCGCCGTGTGCGAGATTGATGATGTCGACAACGCCCCAGATGAGCGCGAAGCCGACAGCTACGGCCGCAAACAACGCGCCGACGAGCAGGCCGTTGACCACGAACTGCGCGATGGCCATCTGTCTTATCGCTCGCTCCAGTCCGGCATCGGGTAGAGGGGATCGGACTGTGCGACCGAGGACGGATAGACCGTCTGGAGGCCCGGCTCAGGCTGCCATTGCCGGATCAGCATGTTCTTGGCGATGACGCCGCTGTCGTCGAAGCTCACGTCGCCATACACCGTCGAGAACGGGTCACTATCCCGGATCGCGTTGCGGACGGCGGTCGGGGTGAGTTCGTCAACCGACTCGAAGGCGTTGACGAACGTCAGAATGACCGCCTCACCGGCCGCGCTGTGGTAGTCCGGCGTATAATCGTAGTTGTCCTCGATGGCCGCCACGAAGTCCTGTGTGCCGCCGTAGACCGGATCCTCGAAGTCGGCGTTAATGTCCCAGGAGGTCGGCCCGTAGATGTAATCGCCGTTACCGCCGACCTCGCCTTTGAACGAGTCGTTGAGGCTGCCGACCGTCCCCATCGCGGCGTCAACATTGACGCCTTGGGACTCCATCTGGTTGGCAAGGATGATGTTGTGTTTTTGGTGGGCACACAGCAGCAACACATCGGCACCCTGATCGCGGACGCGACCGAGGTTCGTCGAGAGATCTGAGGTTCCCGAGGGGAACGTCTGGTCGACGACGAGCTCCAGATCTGTCTGCTCGATCTTGTTGCGCGCGCCCTCGGCGGTCGACTGGCTGAAGGTGCCATCCTCAGCGAGGATTGCGATCGACTCCGGTGTCGGGCTCTGGGCGAGCGCCATATCGATGTAGCTCTTGGCGTACTTGTTTGCCGTCGGCAACAGCCCGAAGATCCACTCGTTGCCCTGACTGAAAATCTCGGGGCTCGCACCGCCACCCTCGACCATCGGCTTCTCGTTTTCGGCGGCCACCGCACTCGCCGGCAGCGTCACCGAACTGGAGTACGGCCCAAGCAGGTAGTCGATCCCCTCGCGGTCGATCAACTCCTGATAGATGCTCCGCGACGTGGAGGCATCGGTGCCGTCGTCCCGAAGCACCATCTCAAGTTCGTAGGTGTTGCCGTCGCCGGCTTCAACGCCACCGCTTTCGTTGATCCGATCGATCGTCTCCTGATAGGCGTCCTTATACAGCCGACCGAGGTCGGCGTTGTCGCCCGTGAGGCTCATCGAGCCGCCGAGGGTGATGGTGTCACCGCTGCCGCCGCTGTCGCCACCACCATCGCCGTTAGAACTGTTGCCGGCACAGCCGGCCAGTCCAGTGAGCCCCAGTGCGCCTGTCCCTCCCGCAACCTTCAGAAACGTGCGTCGGTTGTGGTTGTCAGTCATAGGTTCTCTCATGGGAGTGCTGTCGTGACCCACTCCCATAGGAAAGAGTCACGACGGTTTTCGGATAAAAGTAATGATTGTCTATGTAGGATATATACCGCTATACAGCTCGGTGGTTTCGGTATCGTGACAGGAGCCAAGCGGCTATGTTGCCGGCGGCTCGATGGACTCGCTGACCTGTGTCATCAGTTCCTCGGGGGTCGACGCCGCCGTGTCGCTGCCGCGGACACGTGCGGTTCCGGGCTCTACGTCCGCAGCGTCAGGGACAACCACCGCTTCGTGGTCGGCGATCCGGAGCGCCGCACGGTGGAGCTCCGAGCCGGCTGGATCGCCAACGTCGACAACGAGATCGCCGCCGGTGAGGCGGGCGGCGACACTACCGTAGTGAGCAACCTGCACGCCGATGCGATCCCACGCGCCGGCGAAGGCCTCAACGGCGTCGGTTGCGGCCTCGCGGTAGCGATCCTCGCCGGTGATCGCCGCGAGATCCAACAACCCCTCGGCGAACTCCATGCCCGTGTCGATGGGTCGCAGCGGGCGGGCACAGAGCCCGTGGCCACTGGCGGGGCCATCGCGGAACGCCGCGCCGTCACCCAGTGTTTCGAGAGCGTTGTCGGCGACAGCCGTTGCGACCGCGGTGTAGTCGTCGTCACCGAGCACCTGCCGGGCGGTGCTCCACGCCGTGACAACGCGAGCAGCATCCTCAAGCAGGTCGGTGTCGCCGACCGCATCATCGGTGCGGTAATGGGTGACGACACCGCTGTCAGTGTCGATAAGATCGGACTCAACGGCGGCAAGAATACGCTCGGCGTACTCGCGGGCGTGGTCGTCATCGGTGTAGGCGGCGTAGGTCAGCAGGGCGTCGGCGGCGAGTGCGTTGCCGCCAGCGAAGACTGTCAGGTCGGTTCGGGGGCCCGGCTGATCGGCACGCTCGTCGGCGTCGGCGCTGTAGTAGCTTGCGCCTTGGCCGGGGCCTTGGCTGCCGCCGACAGCGACGCCCGTCCACAGCGTATCGGTGAGATAGTCGATTGTGGCCCCGGCGGGTTCACGGTAGGCGTCCTCGCCGGTGTACAGATAGCCGTTGGCGAAGGCCCGGATGAGGGCGGCGTTTGTCTCAAGGACTTTCTCGTGGCGAACGTCCGACCAGTCGCGTTCGGTGGCAAACCGAAAGAAGCCGCCATCAACGGTGTCATAGAGATGTTGGGCGATAGCGTCGAGGGTCTGGCGAGCCTGTTGGGGTTCGCGTTTGAGTGCGAACTCGATGGTTCGGGGAGCGGAAACTTGGCGTCGGTGCCCCAGCCGCCGTGGTGTGGATCGAACTGTTCGGTGAGTTGGCCGGCGATATGTTCCTCAATTCGGGTATCGAGGTCGTCGGCTGGTGTCGGCTCGTCGGCGACGGCGCGCGGCACCCGACCCGCGTCGGCGCCTTTCTCGTCCCACACCTGGCGGATGCGGTCGACGATGCTCCGCATCCCATCGGGCCCGAGATAGGTCGCGCCCGTCAGGAGCTCGCCGGTTGGGGTGAGAAAGGCGGTCGTCGGGAAACCGCCCATGTTGTAGCGTTCCCGGACGCGTGGATTGCGGTCGACATCGACCCGAATCGGCACGAAGCTATCGTTGATGTTGGCGGCGATCCGTGGCTCGCTGTAGGTGCGGGCGTCCATCTCGTGGCAAGCCCCACACCATGTCGCCGACAACGACAGCAGGATCGGGGTCTCGGTTGCGTCCGCCTCGGCAAACGCGTCGGCACCCCACGCTCGCCACTCAACCCGTGTAGACTCCGCGGCTGCCGCGGCCGCCGTCGAATCATGCATACCAGTGTTCGGGTGGGCCGCTGCCTAAGGCCTTCGTCCGCGACGAAAGACGTTATCACCGATGGCCCGCAACTGGAGGTATGCGCACGCGCTCCCTGCTCGCGCTGTTGCTGTTGATCCCGCTGGTCGACGCCTTCGTCCTCGTCGCCATCGTCGGCTCAGGGTGGCTCACGCCGCTCCAAACGGTCGCGTTAGTCGTCCTGACGGGGCTGATCGGCATGATCCTCGTTCGCGCGGAGGGCCGCAACACGCTGGTGCGGTTCCAACAGAAGGCCGCCGCCGGGTCGGCACCGACCGACGAACTGCTCGACGGCGGGCTGTTGATCGCGGCAGGCGCGTTTTTGCTCACGCCGGGGCTGGTCACCGACCTCATTGGGTTTCTGCTCGTGTTGCCGCCGACACGGTACCCGATCCGGATCGCGCTCAAACGCTGGGTGGTCGTCCCCTACATCGACAACAAGACCGACGGCTTCGCCACCGGCAACGTCTGGACGTTCGGCTTTCCGGACGGCGACGGTGACAGCGACCCGTTCGGCTCCGGCGGGTTCGACGTTGGTGGCTCCGGCCCCGGAGCGGGCGACGCAGGTGACACCGGTAGCGACGATCCACTGGGTGCCAGCGGGTCGGCGACAGACGACGAGGAGTACGTCGATGTCGACTTTGAGGTCAACGACGACAACAGCCGAGAGTCGTAGCCGACCCGCACCGAGACGCAAACTGTGTTCTCCGAAACCGACTGACGGAGCCGCGGTGGCGAAAGGAAACTGTTAAACAGAGTCCCCCGCTACGAGCAGTTGCGTTGGGGCCGATAGCTCAGTCAGGTTGAGCGCTCGGCTGATAACCGGGAGGTGCACGGTTCAAATCCGTGTCGGCCCATACCTTTTTCACTCGATTTCAAGCCGAATAGAGAACTCTGTGTAAGGCTCTAAAAACGCCGAAATCGACTGTTTCACACGATCCTGCGTGCGCTTCGTGTGGAGGAGTTCAACTGTTTCCCGAACGCGGGTCGCCGCCGTCTACGATTCGTCGTCGCCGGAATCGTCGAGAGCCGACAAGGATTGGGCTGATCCACACCCGTGAGTAATGTAAATTTATGTGTGTAAGGACAATATATTCAGTAAGATGAGTGTTTCAGAGAACGCCACCCTCACGAGCAAAGGACAGGTGACGATCCCAAAGCGGATTCGAGAAAAGCTCGGCCTTGAAGCGGGGACAGAAGTCGAGTTCATCCTCGATGACGACGGGTCACTCCGCGTCCAACCGAAGGAGCCGCCGATGGAGCGGTTGCGTGCGATTCAAGACCAGCTGTCGACTCACGAGATCGACATCGATCAGCTGCGCCGAGAATCGAAACAGGCCTGGGAGTCACAGCTCACCGAGGAGGAGTCGTGATCTTTCTGGATTCGTGGGTCTGGCTTGAATACGTCTTCAGTGGTGAGAAAACCGAGGCGGCGGAAGCCGTCATCCAGCGGGCGAACACGGCCGATACCGGCGGGCTCATTGCCCCGACGGTCATCACAGAGGTCTCATATCGTGTTCGACGCGTCGAGGACAACGCAACCGCCACGGAGACCGTCCAGGCGATCCACGATTTCGAGTATATCGAAAGTCTGCCGCTGGTCGACGAGATCGCGGAGTACGCCGCCGAGCTCCGGGCAGAGTATTACGATCCCGGCGAGCGAGAGCTGTCGTACGCGGATGCGATCCACCTCGCCACCGCGATCGTTCACGATGACTGTGACGCCCTCTACACCGGTGATCCGGATTTTGGCGGTATCGATGGGATCGACGGTATCGAGACGGTCGTGCTGTGATCGTGGTCAGTTGCCCTGAATCGCGTCGATCACCATCGCCGCCGCGAGGATCGGCTCCTTCGGCACGCGGCTGGCATCGTCGATGGTCACCTCGTAGGTGTCTTTGAGGAGCGTGAACTGGCCGTCGATCGAGCCGACGTGACCGCCCTGTGGATCGGTGATCTCGTATTTGTGTGGGATCAACTCACCAAACGGGAGCAGATTCCGGGCCAGCGTCACCCCTGCACCGCGGGAGTCGATCTCGGCTAACGCCTCCCGCGTGTCGGGATCGCGGATCGTCCACGTATCTTGGAGCAGCGAGAAATCGTTGTCGAGGATCACAACCGGCTCGTCGGTGGCAGCATCCGAGAGGACGTAGTCGCCGGCGATGTCGATGATGCCGCTGGCGGTGACGGTGAACACCTCCGTGCCGTCGCCGTCGACAAACGGAAACTTCTCTTTCAGCTTGAACAGTTCCTGTTTCCCGCGCAGAACCGTCTGTCCGGCGGCGTCGACGGCTTTGTACTTGTTCCGGAACACGCCCTGGATGACGGTGTAGGTGTCGTCCGCAAGCGCGATGCCACTGATGTCGTAGCGGTCTTGGAGGGCCATTGGTCGCTCCTACGTCTGTGGCAACTTGAAACCACTCGCCGCCACTGCACGGTGGGCGATTTGGGTTGCTCTATCTTATATCAAATAAAACGCACAGCGCGTCGTACTCACGGAGTTCCTGTTGAAAAGGTGGGTAGCGACCAGCTCACCCCGTCGTCGCCGTTTCGGTGCTCTCCGACAGTGTCGCCTGCTCGTGGGTGTGGTGATAAAAGTACACACACGGATCGCCGTCTTGTGATGTTGGTTCGAAACAGACCCGCTGGTACCGCTCGTTGTCGAGCAGATTCACCATCAGGCTACCACTGTGGGCACTCACGGACGCATACGCGCGGCCACAGGCCGGGCACCGCGCGGGCGCGTCCCCCGGAATATCGTTCATGGTTTTGCATGCCGACACGGACGCTAAACGGTTTCGCCGCGCGCGGTCGTCACCCCCACGCCAGCAGATACGGTTACATAGCTCGCCGGCCTCTGTCACCCTATGGCCACGACACGACGACGCTACCTCCAGTACACCGGCGGGATCGCCATCCCCACCTCGCTTGCTGGCTGTGTCGGCACCGTTCCCGACGACGGGCCGGACAACGCGACCAACGGCGGCACCGAAACCCGTCCCACAGGCACGGGCGGGCCAGGGGTCACCCTCAGCGCGACTGACGACGATCCCGACCTCCCAATCCAGCCGGCCGTCGCGGTCGTCCGCGAGGCTGCCACGACCGACCATCCCCCGCGGCTCCGGACGACGCTCACCAACACGAGCGATACGGCTGTCAGCGTCGGCGAGGGCCGCGCCGTCCACTTCGAGTACGTGACCGCCGACGGCGGGCTCCTGACGCTCCTGCCACCCGCGGGCGATGACGGCTACCCCGCCGAGGCCGACTGCTGGCGGCTCACCGAGGGGATCGCCACGACCGACGAGTACCGCACGATCGAGATCGCAGGCGGCGGTTCGAGCAGCCGACCCGTCGACCTGTATGCGACGACCGAGGCCGACGGCTGTCTCCCGGTCGGTGAGCACCGCTTCGAAACGACGATCTCGCTCACCGGCGACGACGCCGAGGCCGACGACTCAGCGACGTGGGGGTTTTCGATCGTGGGAGAGTAGCCACGGTGAGACCAGTCTTGAGTCTGTCTTCCGATTGCTCGCAGCAACCACACGGTGCGGTGATGGCCACATCCACCGGAGACAATCGCTCCTGTATCCGGCTTTCACCGTCGTCTTAGGCGGTCGCCAACACCGAATGCAGCGCGTCCCGGTGGAACGCGATCGCCGCCTCGCGGTCAACCGGTGGATACTGTGGGTTCGTCACCCGACCCTTAGAGTCGACCGCACTGGCGGCGATCGCGGCGGCGCGATGGGCGGGACTAATCGACGGGTACTCTCGAACCGACGCATACCCCTCCCTGAACGCCGCCCGCAGCGGTTCGGGATCGTCGACGTACCAGTCGGCGACGAGGTATTCAACTTTGGCGACCGACAACGCGGGTGGGGCCGCCAGTGGGGCCTCCCAGTCGACGACAGCCGTCACTGAGCCGTCGGCGACTAAGGCGTTGCCAGGTCGAAAATCCCACGGGAACAGCAGGGGCGTGCGGTCGGTCGACGGCGATGACGCAAGCAGCCCTCGAAGGTCGGGGGTGAGATCGTCGAACGCCGACGGCAGCCGACTGATAGCGCGGCTGCCGTAGCCCGCAACCCACCCCGCACAGTCCTGCTGGCTCGCGGTTAGCCCCGCCTCGCCGCGTTCAAGCCGACCGCAAGCATCGAATCGAAAGGCCTCATGCAGGCGGGCGAGTGCGCGGCCGAACCAGCGAGCGAGACTGCGCCGTGTCGCACAATCGACCGCAGAAAACGACGTGTGGAGGTCGCTGCCGGCAACGTAGGCGGTGAGCAGATAGGCAACCCCTTCGTGGCTACCCGCCGCCAACACGGGCGGCACCGGCACGAACGTACGCTGTCGGATCTCTTCGAGTAGTGCCGCCTCGGTACGGAGCCACATCGGCTCTGTCGACAGTTGTACGACGACCGGCCCGCGGGTCGGAAATCGCGCGACAGCCGTCTCCTTGCGGTTGCCACGGGTGATCAATTCGAGGGCTGTCGGCGACTCCCTGAGTGCTCCGAGCGCGACTTCGGCCGCGGCCCGAACTGAGTCATCGGCAAACGCCTGTGCCACCAGCGGGTCGCTCACGACTCACCCCGCAGGATCGGTGGCAACTCCGCGAGCGAGTCGATCACATACTCCGGGTCGTAGTCGCCGCGCTCGTCGTCGCCGCACAGCCACGCGACCGGCAGCCCGGCGTTTTGGGCACCAGCCACATCGTAGGCCAGCGAATTGCCGACATACAGCGTTCGCTCCGCAGCAACGTCAAGGTCGGAAACAGCCTGTTCAAACGGCTCGGCGTGGGGCTTCGAGCGAGCAAGCTCCGCCGCGTAAACGGCTGTCTCGAAGCGATCGACGATCCCCAACGCATCGAGTTTTGTCTGCTGGCGAGCTTTCGGCCCATTGGTGATAACGCCGATCGGCCCAACAGCCGATGCCGCATCGAGTGCATCGGTCGCACCTGGGCGGAGCCCGACGGCGCAGTCGTCGATCACCGAGCGGAGCGCGCGGGCGACAGCGAGCGTGTCGAGATCGGGACGGCCGTGTTGGGCGGCCACACGAGCAACCCCTGCCGCGAAGTAGCCGACCGGATCGTCGTGATCCGGCGGGCCGGATAGTGCGGCCCAGAGGGCTGCTGGCTCGCCGACGAGCGGTTCGCCAGCCCGGTCGAAGGCCTGCTCGTACATCGCATGGGTATCCTGTGTGTGCTGACACAGCGTGCCGTCAAGATCGAAGCAGACCGCGTCAAACGGTGCCACAGGTGACGGTGGTGCGAGCGGAACAAAAACCTCGCGTCGACACCACAGCACGTAGTGGGGCGTCGACACCAAAACGGGGTGGTCGCGTGTTAACTTGGATCAGCACCGAGCAGCCGCGGCAGTGCCGTATCGGCAAACGTGAGCGCGATCACCAACACCATCGGGGCGAAAAACAGGCCATAAAATCCCAACACGACCGGGCCGAAGATATACGCCAGCATGAGCAATCCGACATGCGTTCGGTCGCCGCTCAGATACGGTCGGAGGACGATATCCGGGATCGTATCGACGACAACGACTGCAAGCAGGAGGAAGCCGACGAGATACGCCAACAGCGGGTACTGTCCATCGAGGACAACCGGGACAGCCGCGAAGAGCGTCAGCGGGATGTAGACGATCTTCATCCCAATCACCGGAATCAGACTCGCAATCCCCGTCAGCGCGCCGGATAAGACAGGGTAGGGCACCTCGACCGCACTGGGTGCCACGGCGTTGTATCCCATGAAGACGATAGCCCCGATCAGCGAGATCACGATCACGTTCAGCAGGTTGCCGAACAACACCGCCTCCAACTCGTCATCAGCGGCCTCGAAAAACTCGCGGGCAAGATCGTCGTCATCGAACCGGAGCAGCCACGCCCGAAACGTCGACCCCTCGATGAGCAGATAGTAGGTGACGACAGCGATGATAAAGAGGTTCAACAGCAGCCCGCTGACGAGGCTCGTCGCGAACGACGCGTGGTCGACGCCGAACTGGATGAACGGCTCCAGTTGCCCCGCTTGATACGCACTGATGAGCCCGTTGAACGTCAGGGCAGGAAGTTCGTTGACGCCCTCAAACCACGCCACGCTGTCGGGCACCGATTCAATCACGGGGTAGGTTTGGACGAAGTTCCGCACCTCCAAGACGAGCAGGACGATCGTATAACTGATCAACAACACGAAGGGTACAACGAGCAGTGAGATCGTCGTGAGCGCCCGAAGCTGTCGCGGCATCCCGAACCGATTCAAGAGCTGTACGCGACTGAGCTTGTGATAGAACCCGCGCGAGGAGTAGTACAGAAACACGGCGATCGTGAAGGCGGCAATGAACCGAGAGATGAGATAGCCGATGATCGCGGCCACCCCGATCCCGAAGGCGGCGACCACGGCGCGTTTCTCATTCATATCTGGGTGCTATCGGTGATCCTACATAAACAGCGTGTCATCGCGCCGATATCGACACCGTGGTGGTGTGCAACCAGTCTCGATCAGCGTGAAACGACTCGACACCAGGTGTTCGCAGCCATCGGATACAACGCCACCAGGTGGGAAACCGAACGAGATCGACCATCAATGCAGCAAGAATTATGCCACGACCTGCCGTTCGCTTGCCATAGTAGCCAATGACGGACGTCTCACAGCGACCATCTGCCACCTGCGTCGTGGCGACCCTCAAGAGGAGCAGCATGCGATGACCGACAAGCAGGCACGCACCGTCGAATTGGTCACTCAGTCGCTCAGCCCGGAGACAGCGGCAGCGTTCCGCGAGCGACTTGAGGAACAAGCCGAGTGGCTTCGCACCGCCATCAACGACGGGCAGTTTGACAACGCCGACTTCGCGGTCGGGCTTGAACTGGAAGCCTACGCGGTGACCGGCGACGACGCTGTCAGTGACGGCGGACAGCCCACAGCCGTCGATGACGTGGGTGCCGGCGACACCACCCACCCGCACCTTGCTCGCCTCCCGGCGACCGTCTTCGAGGAACCAGCAGCCAACAAAGAACTCGGCCTCCATAATATCGAAATCAACACCGATCCAACGCTACTCAGCGAGGCCGGCCTCGCTGCCCAAGCCGATGAGATCCGCGAGCGAACCGCAGCGGCGCGGGCGGCCGCAGACGACCACAAGAAAGAGATCGTTCTCGATGCGATGTGGACGATCCCGCCGGCGGAGGGGCTGCCGCCTACCTCTCGGCGACCGAGGAGTGCGATAGCGTCGTGTTTGCCGACAACATGCGGCAGTACCCCCGCTATGTCGCCATCGACAACGATGCCCTCGCCCACGCTGACGGCGAGATCCCGTTTTCGGCCCCCGGCGTCGAGGCCACCTTTCCCTCAATTCTCTTCGAATCGCTGGCAACCTCGATCCAGCCACACCTGCAGATTCCCTCGGCCGAGGAGTTCCCGGCCTACTACAACACCGCGATCCGAACGCTCGGGCCGGTGCTTGCGTTGTCGACAAACTCGCCGTTTTTGCCGGCCGAGTTCTACGATGGGAGCGATCCGGCAGCCGTCATCGACGAGACACCACACGAACTCCGGATCGCGGTCTTCGAGCAGTCGGTCAATCAGACCGCTCACGCGAAAGTCAGGGTGCCGCAAGATATCGACGCCACAACCGATATCGTCGACCGCGTCCTGGCAGACGACCCCTACGCACCGTTCCTCCGGGAGTGGCTAGCCGACGACGACCGCGAAACGCTCGCGGATCGACTCTGGGAGTTCACCCACAAACGCGGTACCTACTGGCGGTGGCTGCGCTGTGTGGTCGGCGGCGACCACATCGACGACGCCAACGACACCCACTCGCTGCGGATCGAGTACCGTCCGATCCCAACCCAGCCGACGGTGACCGACATCGTCGGGCTACAGGCGCTTGTCGTCGGCGGGGTTCGCGGCCTCGTCGCCGCCGATCACCCGCTGACGACACTACCCTGGGCGGCCGCCGAGGAGAGCTTCTATGCGGCGATGGCCGACGGGATCGACGCCGAGTTGGCGTGGGTGACCGCCGACGGCGAGCAGACCGCAGACAGCGGTGAAATTTTCGCGGAGCTGTTCGAGTACGCCCGCCACGGCTTGGAGATCAGCGGGCTATCCAGCGAGGCGATCGACGACTACCTCGCGCCGATCGAAGCGCGGGTGGATGCTGGTCTGACGCCGAGTGCGTGGAAGAAACAGCAGGTTCGGGAGCGACTCGCAGACGGCGATGGCTTCGAGAACGCAATCGGAGGCATGCAACACGAGTACATCCGGCGAAGCCGCAGCACCGACTCGTTTGCGGAATGGCTGTAATCGACCAGAGAAATCCAGTCTACAACTCGGCGTCCTGTGGTGGCTCGACATCACCCTCGCGATCGAGCGTGAGCAGCGTCAGAAA
Source organism: Halonotius sp. GCM10025705 (assembly GCF_042662885.1). Classification (NCBI taxonomy): domain Archaea; kingdom Methanobacteriati; phylum Methanobacteriota; class Halobacteria; order Halobacteriales; family Haloferacaceae; genus Halonotius; species Halonotius sp. GCM10025705. The sequence continues at coordinate 1,555,209 of NZ_JBHSZD010000001.1, forward strand.
GCCGACAAGCAGTCCCGGCCAGTAGGTCGTCAGCCGGAACAACACCGCCGCCGTCAACGCCGTCGCCAAGTCAACCGAGTAAAACAGCGTCATGAGCCACGAGAAGGCGGCCTCGTAGGTGCCGCTCCCGCCGGGCGTCGGCGACAGCGTGGCGATCGTCGAGAGGTTGACGATGAAATACAGCGGGACGAAGGTTGGCTCAAGATCCATCGCGAGAAAGACGACATACAGCGAGATGATCTGGGCGACGATCGCAAGATGCGAGCCGAGGATCGTCGTCAACAGAAACGAGGAATCCCGGCCAGCCCGCTCGAAGAGCGCTTCGGTTCGGCGCACCCGATCCTGCAACGACTGCAAGACGCCTTCGCCCCAACTCACCCGGCGTTCGATCGCCGAAAGGAGGCCCAACGCTGCCCGACCGAGTGTCCCATCAGGCGACCACAGAAGGTAGGCCAGACCACCGCCAACCAGCAGAATCAGCAGGGCGATCCAGCCAACATCGAACAGAAAGCCATGCAGGGAGCCAAACAGATAGAGGTAGGCGACCCCGCCGATGGTGAACGTGAAAAACGGCACCGCGTTCACCATATCCGAGGAGACGACCGCCGCCAGCGCGCCCTCGTACTCCGTGTCGGTCGTATCGGCGATGATGTAGGCCATCACCGGCTCGCCGCCGAACTGCCCCAGCGGCGTAATCGAGTTGAGGAAGTGGCCGCTGAAAAACAGCCGAACCGTTTTCGAGGCGGTGGCGGTGATCCCCAGTTGGCCGAAAAATCGGTGCCAGACCCACGCCCAGACGAACAGCGACGAGAGGCCAACCGCGACAGCGACCCCAAAGGTCGAGCGGTCGACACGAGCGATTGCGCGTAGGAACTCGCGGGTGTCAGCGAAATACAACAGCCCGGCAAACAACAGCAGGGTGACAGCATACCAGCCGAGTTCCTGCCACGACCAGTCGGGACGGCCCGGGAGCGACATCGATCAGGCGACCTCCCCAGAGGGGTTGGCGTGGCGACCACAGTGTGGAGGGCGGTGGCAAGCATTCGGTGGCTGGGCAAACACAGGGGAGCCACTTAGATTAGACGGACATCACCGATAGCCTAAGGCTTCGAGTCGCTGTTGGATCTCCTCGTCGGCCTCAGAGTCTGGGTCATCAGGCGGGCTCCCCTCGGCTGTGCTGTCGGCTCCTGTGTCGGCTCCGGCGTCGATGTCGTCGATAGCTGCCCGCAGTGTATCGGGGATCGCCACGGCCGCACCCGTCTCGCGGTCGAGGGCCTGATACCGGACGTCGCCGTGCTCGCTGACCGATTTGCGGACGGTGATGCCACCGCGGATGAGATACCGGTGTTTTCGATAGTATTCGTCCCACGCGTCACTTGGAATGAAGCCCGTGAAATTCTCCGGGAACTGACAGCCGCCGCGAGCCGTGTCGGCGAATATCTCGTCGGGTTCCGGCGCAAGGCCGGCGTAGTACGGCACAAGCTCGTTGAGCCGCCGGAGTTCAAACAGCTGGTCGTGACGGGCGCCCGCAAGGTCGGGATGGTCGACGAAGAGAACCGTCTCGATAACGGGATCGATCGTCGTGAACTGGTGGCCGAACAAGCCGTCGTCCTCGCCGAGGGCTTGGCCGTGATCAGAGAGGACGACGACGACGGTGTCGTCAGCAACGCCATTGGCCGCAAGGCTGTCGGTGATTCGGCCAATCAGGTCGTCGGTGTAGTCGACAGAAGCATTGTAGATCCGCCGGAGCGCATCGAAGTCGGGGTCGTCCATCGTGAACAGATCCTTCTGTCGCTGGGGAATGTCAGCGGTGTCGCCCACGCCGTGTGTGTCGAGATACTCGGCTGGCGGGTGGTACGGTTCGTGGGGCTCCATCAGATTGACATAGCAGAAAAAGGGATCGTCGGCGGGTTGGGCGTCAAGATAGGATTCAACCGCGGCGACCGTCTCCTCGGATTTACAGGAGTCGTCGACGCCGAACAGCCGGAACGCGCGGTCGAGTTGCCGGCCGATCACACGTTTCGGCAGCGTCCCAAGCGAGTCGTACAGTTTCGTCGAGAGTTTTGAGAGTCGCTGGCTGATGGTGTTGTCGGCGGTGCCGAGGAAGTTTTCGACGAAATCGAAGTCGTCGGTCATCCCCTTATGTGGGGTGATCCAGATGTTCGAGGTGATCGCGGCGGTGTCGTAGCCGGCGTCGGCGAATTCCGAAATGAACGTCTCGTGGCTTCCATCGAAGTAGCTCCGGGCGTGGGTTGTGCTGTGTTCCCACGGGTAGCGCCCGGTGAACATTGAGGCATGGGAGGGGAGCGTCCACGGGGCCTGGGTGACGGCGTCATCGAAGACGACGGCGTCGTCGGCGAGGGCCCCGAGATTGTCGGTGAACTCGATGTCGTCGTTGTAGACGGAGAGCCGATCCTTTCGCAGGGAATCCAACACGAGGAAGACGACGTTGTTCGGCCCCGTGATCTCGGTCATACGCCCGGCTATGGCCAGCGGGTAATTAGTAACTCGGATTGCTGGCTCAGCGGCACCGAGGTCGACCGTCGACGACGCGTGGCGATCGCTCTCACGGGCGGCTTATATGGGCGGAGCGGATTGACACAGCCAGCGAATGATCGAGAAGGTCGCAATCGTCTACTGGTGTGACGGCGCGGGCCATGCGGCCCGGAGCATCCCGGTCGCCAAGGAGTTCCGGTCGCGGGGGATCGAGGTGGCGATCGGCGGCGGCGGCCCCGGCGAGCGGTTCGTCGATCTCAACGGCTTCGACCAGCCGGATCTCACGACCGTTACTGTCGAAGGGAACAGCCCACGAGCGTTCCTCGAACACACGCTATTAGATCTCGCCCCATCCTCGGTGCGTCGTCTCCGAGAGGTCACCGGGTGGCTTCGCGAGGAGGAGCCCGACGTGGTGATCACCGACGACATCTTTGCGGGGCTGGCGGCAGCCCATCTCGATATCGACTTCTACCGGATCGACCATCTGACGACCGACCTCTTTGGGCCGGTCTGGGGCATCCCACTGGCGGTTTACAATCAGGTCTCCCTTCGGTTCGCCGAGGGGATCATCGTCACGTCGCTGTGGCCGGATGATCCCGCTCCCGAAGGGACAACCCGCGTTGGCCCACTGGCTCAGGAGGGCGACCCCGAGGAAGCCGTTGAGCCATACGACGTGTTGCTGAACCCCGGGAGTCACGGCGAGAACTTCGAAACGCTCCGCGACCGACTGGAAGCAGACGGCTACGACGTTCGCACCGTCGGCGACGACGACTGGGAGACCAAACCGACGATGACACCGTACACCGCCGCCGCCGACGTCGTCGTCTGTACCGGCTTTTCGTCGATCGCCGACACAGTCGTCGCCGGCACGCCGTGTGTGATCTATCCCTTCCTGCCGTTCCAACAGGCCCTTGCGGAACGCGCCGAGGCCAAGCATCTCACCGGGATCTCGATGGCGACGACCGTCGACCGCGTGATCGACCGCGTCGAGGAATACGTCGGCAGCGATGTGTCGCCCGACTACGACAACGGTGCGCCCGCGTTTGTCGACACGGTGTTGGCCGGGGTCGACGACGCGGCGTGAGCCTGATTTTCTCCGGGTACCGCCAACTCAGATCGCCGTCTATCACGGTCGATCGGCGGGGATACCGCCGAATGCCGGCAGATTGAAACCGGATGACACTAATTAGTCGACAACGCGCTATGCATATCGGCTTTTTTACGGACAGCTATTTTCCGGGGATCGATGGCGTCACCTACACGATCAAGACCTGGCGCGAGCGGCTGGAGGCCCGCGGCCACGAGGTCTCGATCATCTACCCCGACAGCAGCCACGAGCCGGGGCCACACGAGTATCCGGTGCCGTCGCTGCCGAACCCGTTCTATGCCCCCTACCGACTGCCGATCGGTCGGCGGCTCTCGACGCTGCCCGATCTTGATGTCGTCCACTGCCACGGGCCGGCGACGACAGGGCTGTTGGGCCGTCGGTATGCGGCAAAACACGATCTTCGTTCCGTCTACACTCACCACACCCCGATCGAAGAGTATCTGATCCGCGCGCTCAAGTTCGACGGGCTCGCACAGGTCGTCGGCCAGGGGTACGTTGCCTACGAGACCCGGTTCCTCCGGTCGTTCGACTGTGTCACCGCCTCAACCTCAAAGATCAGGCGCGATGTCGACCACGAGAAGCTCCCGGTCGGCATCGAGTTGGACACGTTTACGCCGCAATCCGAATCGCTGTTTACCGATTCCCGGCCGATCATCGGCTACAGCGGCCGGATGACAGAAAAGAAAAACATCGACGAGATCCTTCGGGTCGCCGCCGAAACGCCTGACTACCGCTACGTGTTGGTCGGCGAGGGGCCGGCACGACCACAGCTCGAACAACAGGCTCCGGACAATGTTGAGTTCCGAGACTTCCTCCCCGAGAGCAGTTGCCGACCTTCTACAGTTCGCTGGATGTCTTCGTGACCGCCTCAACCTGTGACACGCTGGGGCTATCGACGCTGGAAGCCAACGCCTGTGGAACGCCTGTGGCCGCCGCCAACGTCCAGCCGTTCCGGGAGACAATCGGCCCCGACAACGGCGCGCGCTTCGAGTATGGTGAGCTCGATAAGATGCAGGCAGCGATCGAGGACTGTCTCACCACCGACCGTCAGACGCGGGCCGCCGTCGAGCGGTTCGCGGTCGATCGGACGATCGATGATCTGGAAGCGATCTATCGCGGCGAGCCTGTCGCTGTCGATGACCGCCAGCGAGTCCCATCGTCGATCTGACCGCGGCGGGACAGTGAACAACACTTAATTTGATTCCCGAGTCGACATAGGGTATGCACACGCTCGCCCGCGCCGCGTCGCCCGCCGGCTGCGACCCGGCCTCATCGCGCCGCCGGCCGCTGATCGCCGGATGATCTTCGGTGCCTTGGTGACCGTCAGCCTCCGGGCGGTCGCCACAGCGGTCGCCTCAGCCCGCAACATCGTGGTGACGACGACCGCACTCGACACCGTCGACCCCGAGGAGCCGGTGACGATCCTCGCGCCGGTTGTTGCCGTGCTCGGCGCGATCGGAGCCGTGTTCAAACCCGGAGAGAGCGTCGTCGACAGCTACTGTTTTCGGTGGGTTCGAAGCCTGCTGCCACACGCTGACAGCGTGGCCAACGATCGCGGCTTCTACACCACCTACACGATCCGCCCGGAAGCCGAGGCCGTCGGGGTTTGGCATGGCTCGCTGGACGAGCTTGAGGCGACGCTCCGCGAGGAAGGCTATCACTTCGGGCTGTTGGCGTCCCACAAGGAGCTGCCCGATGGGCGGCGGGAGGTCAGCAGCTGGGTCGATGTCGGCGGCCCGGTCTGTTCGGGGCTGCTCGGCGTGCTCGAACTCCAGTTGCGAACATGGCAGACTCACGTGACGGTCTTCGAATGCGAGGACGGCGATGGCTATCTCGTGACCGCCCACCACGAGCGAGCGGCGTACTCAGCGCTGACCGCCTACTGGCATCTCCGCGGCCGGGATCTCAACGTCGAGAAGGGTCGGCGGATCGTTACCGAACAGTTGGCCGACGAGGCACGCTTCGAACCGGTCGACTGACCGCACTACGCGTCGGGAGAACCACGATAATATCGCAGATACCATGCCGACGCCGCGAGGCCGGCAGCAACGACGACCGGCCATCGATCCGTCGAGAGAAACAGCCCATCAAAAACGGGTCGATAGGTCGTCAACGGCCACAGCACGAATTTCATGCGGCCGGCTGGAAACGCCAACAGCGAATCGAGAACAAGATGCGAGCTCGTACCCACAGCGAGCAGCCCGAAGACACGCCGTCGATCGGTGTGTCGGACGACAGCGACACCGATCAGCACCGACACCAGTGTGCCACCGACCGTGTGGAGCGCACCCCAATCGAAGGGCAACCCCAGCCAGGCCTCCAGCTGCCACGACGGAACGAGGAGTCGGATCTTGGTGAGATCCGGGATAAACGCACCCATCATAGCGACAGTCACGTACGGTGGCGTCAGCCACTGATACCGGACAGACAACCCCACCGCAAGCGTGTAGGCGACCAGCGCATGGGTCAGCAGATCCGGCATTGAACGACAGTTTTCGTCGTCGTGTTTTGTCGTTGCGGTTTTGTTTTCGGTGCCGGCGGCTCTCACAACCGGTGTAGCTCGGTAGATACAAATGGACAGCCCACAACAGCAGAGACGTGTCGAACCCGCCACGCGATCCTGACCGGCCTGAGGCCGCCGTCGACGAGGCCGCCGATCCCGCCGACAATACGCCGACGGTCACGTGTAGTCAGTGCGATCGTACGTGGGCCCTTGAGTACGAGCTTGACGCGCTGTATGCCGGCAACCAAGCCTTCGAGCAGTTCGCCCTCGATCACAAACGGCATACAGGCCATTTCCCCGACGACGTAACGCCCTGGATCGCCGACTGCGATCGGTGTCCCGCGACTGAACAGTATCTCGACGAGGAGCCGGCCCGGCGGTGGGCCGAGACTCATGCCCGCCACACCACCCATCCGGTGTCGCTGACTCACAAGCCAAGCGACGTGGCCGTAACCGTTGCCGCAGACGAAACGCAGGACGCGGTACCGACAGCCGAACACGACGCAGAGTAGTCGGCGTCGACATCACCGGCTATGTCATTGTCGACGACGGCCAGCTAGTCGCTGGTCGCGGCCTCAGCAGTTTCCTCGGCCAGCCAGTCGTCAGCCCACGACTCGATTTCGTCGAAGACGGGACACAGTGACTGCCCTTTCGCTGTCAGGCTGTAGTAGGTTGCCACGGGGGCATCCTCCTCCAGCCGGCGGTCGACAAAGCCGGTCTCCTGGAGGTCATCAAGCACCCGCGAGAGGGTTCGGGAGTTGGCGTCCGTCGAGCGTTTCAGCTCGTTGAACCGTTTTTCACCCTCTTGGAGGTCATGAAGGATCACGAGCCGCCACGGCGAGCCGATCTGTTCGATCGATTCGACGACCGGACAGGGGTCGGTCGCCTCGACTGTCGAGTGCGTTGCCATTAGATATGTGCTGGCACCGAACCAGCAAAACCGTTCCGCCGGTCGCGCCGCCGTGGCTGCGTGGAGGCGACGAGGCATGTGCCGGTATCACAGCCGTTACCCGGTTGCTGTCGTGTCCGGGAATCGATATATAGGTTGCAGCCGTACAACTGGTTGCAAAATGTTAGTAACTGAAGCTGCGGAACTGCGATCGGACTCACACCACTCCAACTTGGCGGCGACGGGCCGCTAACCGGCGAGTTGTTTCTGCTTGGCCGACTCCTGTTCGGCGGTGTGCTCGCGTTCAACGGGCTGAACCACTTCCTCGATGCTGAGTCGATGGCGGGCTACGCTGGCGCGAAAGGCGTGCCCGCACCCGGACTTGCGGTGCCGGCGACCGGCGGGCTCCTGCTGTTTGGCGGCCTCGGCGTCGCCGCGGGCGTCCTCCCGACGCTGGCGGCCGGCGCGCTGGTCGTCTTCCTCCTCGTCACAACGCCCGTGATGCACGACTTCTGGGCGGCACCCGAAGAGCAGAAACAAAACGAGATGATCAACTTTCTGAAAAACGTCGCCATGACCGGCGCGGCCCTCGCGCTGCTGGCGATCAGCACGACCGCCTGGCCGTACGCCCTCGCCTAACGCTCACGACGAATCGGCGTTCGGATTGAGCACTTCGATCAGCGTGCCATCAGGGTCACGCAGGAAGCAGATTTTCGTCCCCGTCGCGGTCGTCTGCGGCGGGCTCAACGTCTCGACTGACGCCGGTAACGAGTCGTAAAGTCGTCCACGTCGTCGACCTCGACACCGAGATGTGTCGCGCCCGCGTCGTTGAGGGCAGCCGGGGAGCGGTCGTCACCGGCTGGGTCGTAGGCGACGAGTTCAAGCCGCACCGAGTCAAGCTCGAGGTGGACGAATTCCGCGCTTGCGTTTTCGATGTCGACACCGGTGGCGAAGGCATCGCCGTCGACGCTGAACTCGGCGAGGCGGTCACAGTCGAAGACGGACTGATAGAATTCAGTTGCGGCATCGAGGTCGGCGACGGTGATACCAACGTGGTGGGCGGTTAGATCAGCCATGTCACCCCTGGGGTATCGTCGCATCAAAACGCTTCGAAGTACAGTCGGCGACTGTTAAGCAGCCGAATCCAGGCGTAGAGAGCGGTTTCTCGGTCGAGTTAGGCGAGGAAGACGTGTCGCGGGCGGTCGGCCAGCACGTCGCGGCCCCACTCGACAGTATCTTGGAAGTCATCCGAGCGGAAGAAGCTCATCGCGTCCTCCTGGGACTCCCACTGGCTGGCGATGAACATGTCGTTTTCGTCCTCCTCGTTGACCATCAGATCCGTTTCGAGGTGGCCGTCCATCTCGGCGAGAACGCCGCCGACAGTCTCGAATTTGTCGACAAAGTCCTCGCGGGAGTCGGGTTTGACGGTGTAGAACATGCCCATCGTCCCGAAGCCGGATTCCTCGCCAGCACGCTCAACGATCCCCGGTAGCTCCGAGAGGAAGCCGGCGGCGGTGTCGGCCGCGCTGGCGGTATCCCAGATGGAGACGACCGCGCTGCGGTCGCGGTCGGCAGCCTCGTAGACTGCGGTTTTGACGTGGGTGCCGTAGTGTTCGAAGTTGCCGCGAAGCCCCTCGACCTCCTCGAAGAGCTCGTCGGTGTCGGCCTCCGAGTACAGGACGGTCGCATACACATCCTCGCCGTGAGGTTGGCCGGCGTAGATGTCCATATCCGCGAGTTGGCCACGGATCTCCTCATCGTCAGCGTCGCCATCGTCGCTATCGTGGTGCCCGTCGCCATCGTGATGGCCGTCGTCGCCGTGGTGGCCGCCAGCATCGCCGTGGTGGCTACCGTCGCCGTCGCCGTGGTGATGACCGTCACCGTGGCCCTCACCGTGATGATGGCCACCGTGGTCGTCGTGCTCGGCAGTCGGCACCGCCTCGCCGTTGAGGTAGGCCAATAGATCCTCGGGTGGGAACCGCCGGCCGATGTAGAAGCCGGGGAACTCGCCGTACTTCGAGGTGGCCTCGTCGAACCGCATCTCGTAGACGATATCCTTGATTTTGACGGGATCCTCAGCGAACAGCGTCACGCCCCACTCGTGGTCGTCGAAGCCGATCGAGGAGGCGATGATCTGGTCGATGTCGCCGGCGTACTGCTTGCCGGTTGCGCCGTGGCCGCTCATCATCTCGGCGCGCTCCTCGAAGGGGAGGGTGTACCAGTTGTGCTCCTCGCCGCGACGCTTGCTCATCGGGTAGAAACAGGCGTACTCGTTGTCGGGGATCTCGGGTTTGAGCTTCCCCTCGATATACTGCCGGAGGCCCTCGTTGATCTCATCGCCTTTGAAGTAGTCATCAGAGACGTAGCCCGAGACCTCCGTGACCGACACGTAGGAGGTGGGTTGGGTCGTAAACTCCGCGAGTGCGGTGCGTTCGAACTGGCGTTCAGCCTTCGAGAGCAGATCAAGCGTCGGGCGAAGATGGACGATCATGAGGTCAGCCTTGTGACCGATGATCGAGAACACCGCCGAGGTACCCTCGCCGTCGGGGCTGTCGGCGGCCGACTCGTGGCTTGCCAGATACTCACGCCCGGCGCGGGCCGCCCGCTCGCGTTTCTGCTCAGGAGCGTTGCGCCACGCATCCCAATCGATCTGCCGGAAGTCATGCAGCATATACCAGCCTTCGTCGGTTTGCGGGACTTCGACCATGCCTGTGGTTCGCGCTACGCGGGTATGGAACTTACGTGTCTTTTCACCAAGTGGCAACCGACGGCCAGAGCGAATCAGTCGACAACGGTCGCCTCGGTGTCGACATCGGCAAGCTGGAGCAGATGCTCACCAAGGTGTTGAGCCAGCAGTGGTGGGACGGCGTTGCCGATCTGGGTGGCGATCTCATCGAATGAGCCCCTGAATTCGAATGTATCGGGGAAGCTCTGGATACGAGCGCCTTCGCGGAGCGACAGCCCGCGGTTTTCGGTCGGGTGGAGCTTATCACGTGGCACAAAATCGGTCGTCAGGATCGTATTCGACTGCCCGTCGGGATCGAGCCGCATGTATCGCGGTCGAATCCCGGATTTCGTGTTGAGGTCGTAGCCGAGGGTGTCGCCGTCCTCGTCGGTGCGGAGCCAGCCGTCGTCGTGGAGCCGGGTTAGTGCCGACTGCACCGCCGCGTCGTCGGCGTCGAGATGGTCGGCGATGAGGTCGTCGGGAACCGCCCCCACGGATTTCCCGCTCATACGGAAATCCTTCCGAGAGCGATGACGGGCGATGAATTCGAGGACAGCCTGCTCGGTGTCGCTAAATCGATGGGCGAGCAGTTCCCAGACCTGACGATACCGGTCGCCGAACCGGCTAGAGCGGTACATCTCACCAGGGTTCAACGCGGCGACGATGTGTTGGGTATCCTCGTCGCTGGCGGGCTCCTTGGCAACGTGATTCCACGTCTTTTCGGCCCCATCGCGGATTTGTTGGAGATACGCGTTGTCAGGGTACTCAGACAGCGGCGGCAGGTCGACCTCGCCGGTCTCGGTCGGTGCCGGCAAGTCCGCCAGCGCGTCGGCGACGGTCGTCCAGCTTTGCACCGGCTCGCCGGTGAGTGTCTGTTGGCCGTCGCTGTGTTCGGTGTAGGGGCCCTCGGGGAGGGATGGCTCGGCTGGCAGATCGTTGCGAACGCCACAGTAGATCACCCGCTCGCGCGTCTGTGGCACCCCGAAATCGGCGGCGTTCAGCGTCTCCCAGGCGACCGTGTAGCCGGCAGCGTCGTATTCATCGTCGATGGCGTCGAGAAAGGCGTCGCTGATCGTCGTCATCCCGGCGACGTTCTCCATCAGCACATACTTCGGCTGGAGCTGTTCGACCGCCCGAATGAAGGAGAACACGAGTTGGTTTCGCTCGTCGTCGAGGCTGCGCTCGCCGCGGGCGTCGCTGAATCCCTTGCAAGGTGGGCTCCCGAAGACAATGTCGACATTCTCGTCGTGGAGTTCGGCGGGCAGGCCGTCGCTGAGGTCGTGAGTGATGGCTGTCGCCGCGTGATTGGCCTCGAAGGTCGCCAGCGCGTGGTCGGCGATATCGACGCCGTAGTCGACATCGATACCGGCCGCTTCGATCCCCGCGCTAAAGCCTCCGGCCCCACAGAACAGATCGACGGCGTGCATGTCGTATGCGGTGTTACAGACGCCCGTATTTAGCCTCCCGGGACTACAACGTCTTGTCGCCGGCCAAGGTCTGTAGCTTCTCGATGTTGTCCTCGGATTCCTCTAAGAGGAAATTAAACAGACCATCCATCGTACCCGGGCCGCCGAGTGCATCCCAAAAGTCCTCGGCGATCAGCATGCCGTCGCTGGCTTGCACGTCGAAAAACGCCTGTGGCGGCCACCACTCGTAGTCAGCCAGGCTGCCGTAGGGGTTGAACGGAAACACATACCGACAGATCGGCGTCGGCTCCTCGCGGTGGCTGTAGGCCGCGACGGTCTTCAGCATCTGGCGTTTCGACTCCATCGTCTGATCGCGGTTTGGTTTCGGCGTTTTGATCTCCGCCGCAAGCGGTCGCCCGTTCTCGAAGTCTTCGACCCACAGATCCCACGTGATCTTCCCGATCGATTTGCGGTCGGTGTCGGCGGCGGCACCATCAGTAATCTCCGCCTGCTCCTGTTGCCAGTCCGGTTCTCTGTCGCCGTCAGCCAACTCGGCGATGATCGTCTCGATTCGGTTCTCCGCTGCATGGCTAAGGTGGAGGTCAGTACAGGCATGCTGTGTTGCTGCCGAACCAACCGCATCGTTCGTCTCCGCGACCGCCTGCCCGAAGGCCTCGTACATCTGCTGGCCAAGTTTCTGGGTGAAGCTCCGCTCAAAGTTTGCCAACACCCAAAACAGCGGCGACGGCATCATGATCGCCTTGAACGCCTCGTTGCGCTTGAATTCATCCCAGTCGAACTGTTCGGCCTTTTCCAATGGTCGCTCGAAGAAGCCGTTTGTTACCGCACGAAGCTCCTCTTTTGTGGCCGCATCAAGTTCGTGGTCGCCGATGTGGTCGAAACGCTGCTCCATCGAGTAGGCATTGCCGGGTAGCGGTAAAACAATTCGTCGCGAAGGGCGGGGAGCCAGCGGGCTATTCAGTTCAACAGCCGCGGGCCAAACACCATCAACACCAGGCTGATGAGCATCATCAGCCCGACCCCGGTTGTCACAACCCGCGTGAGCGTGGGCTTCGCCGTCGTCGGCAACCGCGAGACGATCGCCTCCGTTGAGGTACGAAGGATGTGGCCGCCATCAAGCGGGAACGCCGGGATGCAGTTGAACAATGCGAGGTTGATATTGATCCAGCCAGTCCAAAACAGCAGATTTGCCAGCAGGAACACGCCGCCGTCACCGAGGGCAGCCAGCGGGCCGACAGCCTCGTAGAAGGCCATGTTGCCGTCGACAAAGCCGGCGAAATTGTAGTTCAGGGTCGGATCGACGACCGCCGCAAACGGCAGGATCAACAGGAACAACAGGACGACAGCGACCCCATCGGCGATCTCACCGCCGAGAATCGAGAGATACGTGCTCGCGGGATACGGCTGAATGCCAAAGCTGTCGACGCCGATGCCACTCAGCCCTGTCGCATCGGTGATCCCGATGTAGGTGCCTGTCGGCTCCTCGGGGTGTTCAGCCAACTCGATTGTGTAGGTGTCGGCCTCGCCGTCAGCGTAGGCGACAACCTCGATCGTCTCGCCGACAGTCGTGTCGTCGAGTGCCGTTTCAAGATCACCAAATGTAACGGTGCGCTCGCCAGCAACCTGCGTCAGGATGAGCCGATCGCCCGCTTCGGCGGGCGTCATCGACAGCGGCCCCTCAGGGGCGACACTGCCGAGGACGCCGACCGGGCCGGTGAGGCGTTTGGTCTCACCGGTTTCGCCATCCTCGGCAGCGATCTCGACAACCGGGGAGTCGGCGTCAGCGGCCGCCGCGTGGATCTCGGCGTTGGTCTGGACGGCCGTCCCGGCGACCGCGGTGATCGTATCGTCGGTGGTGAGTCGTGGGGTGTCGCCGCTGTCACCGCTCCCATCACCGGTCGCAAACGGCGAGTCGGCGATCATGCGGGTCACAAGCGGCCGTTGTTCGACGGTTGTTTCGGTGCCGTCGGCGAGGGTCGCTGAAACGGTGGGCGATCCGGCAGCCGCCAGCGCGTCATCGAGGGCGGCGTTGGAGTCGACCGGCTGATCGTCGATCATCACGATCTGGTCGCCGGCGGCGATGTCGGCGTCGGCAGCCGCGCTGTTCGGATACACGCCACCGACACTCGCGCCGTCGGCGACGGCAATCGCACCGACGACCGGGCCGAACAGCAGCGCGAAGGCGAGAACCGTGATGATGAGGTTGTTGAGAATCCCGGCTGCGTACATCCGTGTACGAGGGCCGCGGGCGGCGGCGTCGACGCTGTCCTCGTCGGGTTCGACGAACGCGCCGACCGGGAGGAAGGCGAGCAGCGCGACCCCCATCGAGTCGATTTCGATGTCCTCAACCCGGCAGAGCAAGCCGTGGCCGCCCTCGTGGACAACCATGCCGACCAGCAGGCCGAAGACGATCTCCGGGGCAACAGACAGCGGTAGAAAATCGTTGACGCCGGGTATCACAAGGACATTTTGCGGGCTCTGGAGAGTGCTTTCCATTGGCGGGGACTCGATGATCTGGGCACTCTGATAGATCAACAGCACGAAGGTGCCGACCATGATGACGAGGGCGGCCCCGACGCCAACGTTGCCGATCGCGCGCCAGAACCGCTTTGGCCGCGCCAGTCGGGTCAGAAACCGACGACCGCGTTTGGTATGGATCGTCAGCAGCGGCCCGCTGACCGAGATGGCATCGGGAAGCAGTCCCCGGCGGTCGGCTGCAAGCACCACCGCGGTATAGATGACGACGCCCGCAAGAACCCACGACAGCGTACTCATTGGCTGCCATTAGAGACCGGTACGGAAAGGTAATTCGGGTCACCACGACGACTGGTGGGCACGACGACCGCCGCCACCGCGATCAACACCTGAACACACATATACCGGGATCACAAAGGGTGATGCATGAACGCATTCGGCGGCTTCATCCTACGGCTGTTGGGTAACCTCATCGAGATGCCGGTCGTCTTCGTCGAGCAGGTGATCAACGGCGATCCGATTGCGGCGATCCTGATCGCCTTCGGCAGTCTGTTTGTGCTTGGGGCGGTCGGCGCCTTCGGCTATGTTGTCGCTGGCGCGCTGGGGATTCCACTGCCAAATCTCGGCCGTGGGCCGTCTGATCCGGTTGAATAGCGCGTTATCGCTCAAACACAAGTCGATCGCCGACTGCGACGTTGTTGTCGGTTGTCCAGTTGCGGTTGACCTCGAAGACGTACTGTCCGCGGCCCGGATACGTCTGCTCCGCACCATTTTCGTCCGGCCCTGGCTCGGGGGCGTTGTGAATCTCCGTGATCTCGCCGGTGGCATCGGCGTAGATGATGTCGAGGCCGAAGCTCATATCCGGCATAATGTAAGTGTGGTCGCCAACTGAATCGTACGTGAACAGCATACCGCCATCCGTTGGCATCGACTCGGCCGCGCTGAGCCCGAGCCGCTTTTTTCACTGGTATCTGCGATCGCTGCCAGCACTGCTCCTCGGAGTTCCCCATCGTCGCCGCGGACAACGACCGGTGTCGTCTCGTAGCTCGCATATGGACCGGTCGGCCAGTCGGGATCAAGTGCTTCAGCAGCGGCTTGTTCCTCGGTGGTAAAGTCGGGGATACCGCTAGCAGTCTCGTTTGTGTCGGCCTCGTCGTCGGTGCGATCGGTCTGACAGCCAGCAAGTGCCAGCGGCAGGCTTCCAGCAAGCAGGGCTCCCAGTCGTCGCCGGTGCATGGCGATGTCTCAACTGGTGGCCACTTAGAAGTTCGCGACGACGGGGGCTCAGTTCGTCGCCTGCTCGTAGGCCTCGGCTGCGAGTTCGACAGCGTCCTCCAGGTCGGGGCCGAGTGGCGACCCAACAACGATGCTGTCGGCGTGGTCGGTGACCGCGGCCATCTGTGCGGCTACGTCGTCGACCGTGCCGGCCATACAGAAGGCGTCGATCATCGCCGGCGTCACCAACTCGAAGGCCGCCGAAAACTCACCCGCGCTGATCTTTGTGCCGATCGCCTCGGCCGTCTCGCCGTCGATATCGTGGCGATCAAGGACGGGCGGGGCCGCGCCCGCGGTGATGTAGGCGACCGGCGGGCGGGCGGCCTCACGGGCGGCCTCGCGCTCGGCGGCGACACTGACACTGGCGTAGGCCGCGAGGTCGAACTCGCCGCGGTGGTCGGGGCGGTCGGCTTCGCCCTTCTCGGCTTGCTCGCGCGCCCACGCGAGATCGGCTTTGTGGGAGCCGTTGAACAGCAGCCCGTCGGCGTGTTTCGCGGCCATCCGGCACATGTGCGGCCCTTCGCCGCCGACATAGACCGGGAGGTCAGCCCCGCTCGGTGGCTCGTAGTTGAGGCCAGCGTCGTCGGCCGCGAAGGTGCCGTCGTTGTCGACGCGCTCACCAGCCCACAGCTGTTGGGCGGTTTTGAACGCCTCAAGGACGGGGCGGAGCCCGCGGTCGTCGTCGAAGCCGAGATTTCGGGCGGTCGAGGGATCGCCCGGTCGATGCCGAACACGCCGCGGCCGCCGGTCGCCTCGTCGACGGTGGCGACCTTCGAGGCCAGCGTGACGGGGTGGATCTCGAAGGGGTTGGCGACGCCCGGCCCCAGTCGAACGTCGTCGGTTTCCACGCCGATGCGGTGGAGCGCGGCGAATGGGTCGCGGTTGTTGTAGTGTGAGGAGACAAACACCGTGTCGTAGCCGGCGGACTCGGCCTGGACGCCGAGCTCGGTGATCCGGTCGATCGGGTGCTCCGGCGTGAGTTCGATGCCGAACATCAGGCCTCACCTCCCGCCTGGTACGACCAGCCACGCAATGCCTGCCGGACGTAGTCACCCTCGATTTCCCGAAAGTGGTTGTCGCTGCCGGGGAGGTCGCCGAACTCGAAGTCGCGGGCGACGACCGCTGGCGTCCCGCCCGCTCCCTCGCCGGCGACGAGGTTGGCCGCCGCGGCGAGTTCGTCGATCACATTTTGCACTGTGACGCCCATCTCACGGCCGTCGCGGTCGCGTTGCCCGCGCCAGTCACGGCTTGCCGGCAGGCCATCCCAGCCGATGGCGACGCCGCGTTGGCCGTAGCGGAACGGTCGCCCGCAGGTGTCGGTGACGACGACGCGGTCGGTCGGCAACCCGTCAGCGATGCGAGCCGCGCTTTCGGAGGGTCGTTTTGGCAACAGCAGCAGATCGCCGTCGGGAACGTTCGAGCGGTCGATGCCGGCGTTGACGCCGATATGGCCGAAGCGGGTTTCAGTCAGCAGAAACGGGGCTTCCATCAGGAGGTCGACGCTCTCTTCGAGGACGGCCTGGGCAAAGCGGGGATCCTTCTCCTCGCCGGTGATCGCCGCGAGACGGTCGGCGATTTCGCGGGCTCGCGGGCCGGGCGGGAAGTCAGCGAGATCGGCGATACGGCCCTCAGCCTTCGAGACGACCGTGCTGGCGACACAGACCACATCGTCTGCTCGGAGGTCAGCCCGGTCGGCGATGATCGCCGCGAGATCGTCGCCCGGTTCGATCTCAGGGATGTCGGCGACGGTAAACAGTTCCATACCATGCGGTGGGGATGCGGGCTAAAAAGGCCGGCCATAGGGGTCGAACGAACCGGTGTTGCGGCAAGCGGCGGTGCCGACGGCTGTGGCTGTCCGCGTCGCTGCCGCCGACCTGTCGAAACCCCGAGGGATGGAAAGCATAGTATGGTGGGGCCCCAAGCATGGCTGATGACACACGTCGTCACCACCTTCCTCAAACATCGTGGTGCGGTGCTGTTGACCCAACGGGCAGCCGACGCCGACACTGATCCCGACCGATGGGATGGGCTGTCCGCGCCTTCTGCGGGCGGTTCGGCAGCCGCCGCAACGGAAGCCCGCAGCCTCGTCCGCGAGGCGACCGGCAACCCGGAGGTGCCGTTGGCCTCCGCGGGCGAGCCGGTGACCGTCAGCCGCGACGGCGATGAACGCACCCACTATCCGTTCTGTTTCGAGGCCCCGAGCCGCGACCTCGCGGATCTCCCTGACGTTGCCGACGCCGAGTGGACGACACCAACCGCGATCGTCGACCGCGAAACCGTCCCCGGGCTCTGGGAGGCCTACCAGCAGGTCGCCCCCTCGCCGGAGACGATCGCCGCCGACACGGCCCATGGCTCGGCCGCGCTGTCGATCCGCGCCCTGGAGGTACTCCGTGATCGCGCCGCTGTCGTCGACGACTGGGACGCGCTGGCCGAGGTTGCCGCCGAGCTGCAAGCCGCCCAGCCAAGCATGGCGGTGCTTGCCAACCGCGTCAACCGCGTGATGAACGGTGCCGAACAGTCGCCAGGAGCCGTCCACGATCGCGCCATCGAGGAGATCGATGCCGCCCTTGATGCCGACGCCGCCGCGGCCGCAACCGCCGCCGACCGGCTCTCCGGGCCGATCGCAACGCTGTCGTGGTCTGGGACGGTCAAAGACGCACTGCTCGAACTTGACGCGCCGGTCACCATCGGCGAGGCGCGACCGAACCGCGAGGGGATCGAGCTCGCGGAGGCCCTCGCCGACGACGGTGGCGACGTGACAGTGACGACCGATGCCGCGCTGGCGTCGGTGCTCGCCCGCGAGGAGTTCGGCGCCGTCCTCGTCGGGGCCGACACGATCCTGCCGACCGGCGATGTCGTCAACAAGGCCGGGACACGCGGGCTGGCACTCGCGGCTGAGGCGGCCGATATCCCGGTGTATGTGGTCACCGCCCGCGATAAGGTTTCGAAGGATGATACATTCCATCCTGAGGAGGGGCCAGCCACCGATATCTACGACGGTGAGGCCGAATTGAACGTGGCTAATCCACAGTTCGATCTCACACCGGGTGATCTCATCGAGGGTGTGCTCACCGAGGATGGCCTGCTGGATCAACGCGGGATCGAACTCGTCGCCGCCCAACATCGCTCAAACGCCGAGTGGCGTCCAGCGGCGTCGACGACGAGCCACTGAGATAGTTACTGTAGCAGTGGGCACAGCACACACCATCGAGTGGGGATGACAAACTGTACGGTACGTGTCTGCGCTGCTGGCGCGGGTGTTGAAGAAACCAGCTCGTACTATTGTTTGACAAACACACAACCGTTATACCAGCAGGGAACGAAGTAGATGTATGGAACAAAACGTCGGTGGCTTCGATCGGACGGCCCGCCTCGTTGGCGGCCCTATTGTCGCGCTTGTTGGGATCTTGGCACTACTACAGTTCGTTCCCGTCGGTACCGCTGTCGGGGCCGCACTCCTTGCGGTCGGGCTCGTTGTCTTCGGAACCGGAGTGACACAGTTCTGCCTGCTACACCGGCTGTTAGGCATCAACACCTGCCAGCGGTAGGCCAATTAGACTGTTCGCGCCGTCGACCGATCGGTGACCCGTTTGGTGAGCCACGCGGCGACACCGACGAGTCCTGAGAAGAGGATCGTCCCGAAGATGGCTGGATTGATACTTTTGATCCCTGACAGGCCGCCAAGGGAGACGTAGAGGATCGCCGCAAGGACGACCGCCGAAAGGCCGACCAGCGCGATCCCGATGGCGTTGAACAGGAGCTCCATGCGACTGTCCGGTGTTTGTGACTGGTGATCGCTCATATCCACGCATAGCTGTGTCACATATAAAATCAGCACTTGGATTCCCAAAATCTGAAAGTCAATTGAGCAGGGCTCACTCACCGAGGCTGATGGTAGCGTACCGCTGATTGTTGGCGATTTGATCGTTGATTAGGTAGTAACGGTGGCTCAGAATAATCCCTCGTCACACGGGGCTCGGTGGGGGTAACTATCATCATCGCCACCATCGGAACTTTGCTGTGGGACAGTAAGAACCCACGCTTCTGTGATCGATACGAAACAAAAGATGGCAGTGTGACTGGCGACCGTTAACTCATGAAGAGCCGCCGATCCGCGCGTTCGTGGGCCATCCCTCGAACGTCGGCCAGTGGGGCGAACGAACACATCGCCGTTAGCTCGGCGTCGTAATACTGCTCGCAGACCTCCTCGATTACCGGAAACAGCGTCGACAACTGCGCTTGAATCGCGGTATGGCCGAACCGGCCGAGCCGCTGGGCCGCGCCGAGCAACCCAGTGACCGAGCCGTAGGCACTCACCAGTGCGGCCTCCCGACAGCCGAGGCCAGCCTGCTGACAGACGACGCCGAGCACGACTGGGTAGTGACCCTCAGCGAGACCATCCTCGCAAGCGGCCGTGTACTCGCCGAGGAATCCGGCTGTATCGGTCGCAGCGAACGGGCCGTCGTCAATTTCATCAAGGAGTTCCAGCAGTTTGCCGCCGGCTTTCGTCGAGGAGTCGCGGAACTCCGCCGGCAACGTCGCCGCGCCGAGGCGTTCGTCGGCCGCGAGCACGCCGTCGAGATCGCCGGCCGCTGCCGACCGGTGGGCATGGCCGAGGGCGACGATCTCGGCGGGGCCAATAACCCCTCGAAGATAGCCTTCGATGAGCTCGCCGAGCTCGTCGGCCGCCTCGATGTCGTCCTCGTTGAGGTACTGTTCGACGCCGTAGGAGGCGGTGTAGGTTCCGACCGGCAGCATCGAATCCGACAGCCGCAACGCCGTCAGCAACGCCTCAGACGAGGTCATCGCGTCTCACCTGTCGCGGTCGCCGAGTCGGTGTGATCATGATCATGATCGTGGGAGTGGCCATGGTCGTGGCTGTGTTCATGCTCGTGGTCGTGATCGTCGTGGCTCTGATCGCTAACGTGGTCGTGATCGACGCCGTGGTCGGCTGCGGCGGTGTCGTCGTCGCCCTCGATGAACCGCTCGGCGTCGACAGTCTCGTAGCGCGTCGTCGCCCCCGCCGGAATGTATGGGCCCAACACGTCCTCGATGATCGCGCGGTCGGCTTCGACCGGGATGTAGAGCGTGGCGGCCTCGACAGCGAGATCCCAGTGTTGGTTGCCGATCCGGTGGCCGAGTTCGACCCCTGTCGAGACTGCCGCTTCGGTGGCCGGGAACTCGATGACGAACGCCTCCCGCTCCTCAAACGCGACGACGACAGCGCGGTCGTCGTTGCACAGCAGCACGTCGCCGGCGACGAGTTCCGGCTGGTCGACGAGCACGCCGAGATCGGTGCCCGCATCCGTCGTCACACGGAGCCGGGATCGTTTGCGTTCGGTGTCGTCGAGGACGACCGTCTCCAGCGTGCCGGCCGCCTCATGGGCGTCGATTTCGGCGGCGAGGTCGGGGTCGTCGTCGACGTTGCCGACGACGCCATCGACGCGTTTCATCGGCCGCGACCCTCCAGTGGCGCGCCCGTACCGAGCAGTGTCTGGCGGGCTTCGTCCCACGCAGCCTCGACGGCGGCGGTCACGTCCGCACTCCGGTCGCCGAGGGCACGGACGGTCACGCCTGCGTCGTCTTTGAGGACTGACGCGCCGGCAGCGATCTCGTGGTCGGTCAGCCGGTCGTGGATGGCGTCAGCGAGCGCGTCGGCATCGGCCGATAGTGCAAAGACGTAGAGCGTCCCGACGACAGCGTGCTCGCCGACGGTCGCCGGATCGCGTGGATCGCGTTCGTCCGGTCGCAGATCGACCGCGTCAGCACACACGAGCGAGTCATCGACGCGGGCCTCCAGCCGACTGTGGAAGTGGTCGAAGCTGAACGGCTCGTGATCGGTCAGCCCGTTCGGAACGAAGACATCGCCGACGATGACGGTCGCATCCGGGGCTACGTCGACGGTTGTCGTCTGCAGACACCGGGCGTCCTCGTTGAGGATCGTCGGCCCGGGAATGTATTCGAGATGGGCCCCTGATTCGGCGACGAGTGTCGCGTCGAGATGGGCGTAGCTCGCCTTCATCGTCTGGATTTTCGTCGCGCTTTGTGTTGTGACGTGTGCGCGCGAGCCGGGGCGCGCCTCGACCGAGAGCGTCTGGCGGTCGCCTTGGGTGACCGCGCCCGTTGGGTCCTGCAGACAGATCGTCGTCATCCCCGCAACTGGATCGCTGTCGAGCGTTCCCGTCAAGTGGTACGGCACCTTGACGAGATCCGAAATCAGCCGCGTCGGATTGTCGCCCTCGCGGGCGACGACGAGGTCGGCGATGCCCTCTTTCCCGTGACCGAACGCCGGCGACTGCGGCAGGTGTTCTGTGCCGTACTCGCGGAACGCCGGCGGGATGGTGTGGTCGGTAGCCGCGTCGCTATCGCTGTCGGTGTCGTTGTCGATGCTGGTATCCGCATCGCTATCGATGCCGGCGTCGCCGTCGGTGCCGCCCCCGCTGTCGCTGTCGGTGCTCACGCGAACAGAACGCTCCGTTCGATGTTGTCAACGACGTCGTCGATTCCCTCCTCGGCTTTGCAGTTCGTGAAGATCGTCGGCTCCTCGCCGCGAACCGTCTCGGCGTCCTCCTCCAGCACGTCGAGATCGACATCGACGTGCGGGGCGAGGTCGGTCTTGTTGATGACCAGCAGGTCGGCCTGCGTGACGCCCGGCCCGCGCTTCCGGGGGATGTCGTCGCCCTCGGCGACCGAGATGATGAACATGAAGTAGTCGGCGAGTTCGGGGTTGAACGTCGCCGCGAGGTTGTCGCCGCCGGATTCGATGAGCACTACGTCAAGCTCTGGGTGGGCCTCGGTGAACTCGTCGATCTTATCGAGGTTCATCGAGGGGTCTTCACGGATACCCGTGTGTGGGCAGGCACCGGTCTCGACGCCGGCGACGAGCTCCTCGTCGATCCGGCCGGCGAACGACGCCTGGAGTCGGTCGGCGTCCTCCTGTGTCATGATGTCGTTGGCGATGACGCCGACGTTGTAGCCGGCATCGTCGATCCGGGGGACAAGCTGCTGGACGAGGGCGGTCTTCCCCGAGCCGACGGGGCCGCCGAGGCCGACTTTCGCCACGTCTCTGTATCCCATCAGTCGAGTTGCTCCTCGGTGTCGGCGCGGATCGGCTCGTGGACGGTCACAAGTTTGGTGCCGTCGGGGAATGTCGGCTCGACCTGTACCATATCGACCATCTCGGGGACGCCCTCCATCACGTCCTCCCGACTCAGCAGGCTCGTCGCCTCCTCGCGGATTTCCGCGACGTTTTCGCCCTCGCGGGCGCGCTCACAGACCCAATCGGAGATGTAGGCGACCGTCTCCGGGTGGTTGAGTTCGATACCGCGTTCCTTCCGTCGTCTGGCGAGCTCTGCCGCCATGAAGATCGTGAGTCGTTCGTTGTCCTTGGGTGAGAGTTTCATAGCGTGTACCTCTGTGCGAGTGGGAGTTCCTCGGCCGGTTCACAGGTGACGTGTTCGCCGTCGACCTCGACCTCGAAGGTCTGGGCGTCGATCTCGATGTCGTCGGGTGCGTAATCGTTGTGCAGCATGTCTGATTTGCCGACCGCTCGCGTCCCCTCGACGGGGCGGACGGTCGAATCGAGATCGAGTTCGTCGCCGATGTCGTTTTCATAGGCAGCTTTGCTGACGAACGTCGTGCTCAGGGCGTTTTTCGCCTTGCCGACCGCGCCTTCTCGTGAGCGTTGCATCACGGGTTCGCAGGTCATCAGCGAGCCGTTGGCCTCGCCCATCTCGCTGTGGACGGGGAAGCCGCTCTTGATGACGTACTTTGGTTTTATGCCGAAGAACTCCGGCTCCCAGAGGGCGATGTCGGCCATCTTTCCCGGTTCCAGCGAGCCAATATACTGATCAATACCGGCGACCTTCGCGGGGTTGATCGTGTATTTCGCAATGTAGCGTTCGATCCGGCTGTTGTCCGCGTCGGTGCCCTCGTCGGCCGGCAGCGGCCCGCGCTGGGCTTTCATCTTGTGGGCTGTCTGCCACGTCCGGCAGATGACCTCGGCCATCCGCCCCATCGCCTGGGAGTCGGAGGTCATCATGCTGATCGCGCCCATGTCGTGGAGCACGTCCTCCGCCGCAATCGTCTCGGAGCGAATCCGCGATTCGGCAAATGCCACGTCCTCCGGCACGTCGGGGTTCAGGTGGTGACAGACCATCACCATATCGAGGTGTTCGTCGAACGTGTTGACCGTGTACGGCATCGAGGGGTTCGTCGACGACGGCAACATGTGCTCGTGGCCGATGAGTTCGAGTACGTCCGGCGCGTGGCCACCGCCCGCGCCCTCGATGTGGAAGGTGTGGATCGTCCGGCCATCGATGGCCTCGAAGGTGTCCTCGACGAAGCCGGATTCGTTCAGCGTGTCGGTGTGGATACAGACCTGCACGTCCTCTTCGTCGGCCACGTCGAGCGCGCTGTCGATGACAGCGGGCGTCGACCCCCAGTCCTCATGCAGCTTGAGCCCGCAGGCACCCGCATCGATCTGTTCGTGGATCGATTCGGGTTGGCTGCTGTTGCCCTTCGCGTAGAAACCGACGTTCATCGGGTACTCCTCGGCGGCTTCGAGGAACCGTTTGATGTTCTCGGGGCCCGGCGTACAGGTCGTCGCACCGCCGCCGTAGCCGCCACCCATCATCGTCGTGATCCCGCTGGCTAAGGCGTGGTCAAACAGTTCCTTGCTGTTAAAGTGGACGTGAATGTCGAACGCGCCGGGGGTGGCGATGAGGCCGTCGGCCGGCACCGCATCGGTGCTCGCGCCGATGATCAGGTTCTCGTCGACGCCGTCCATCGTATCGGGGTTGCCGGCTTTCCCGAAGCCGGCGACTTCGCCGTCCCGAACGCCGAGATCGCCTTTCTGGACGCCGAGAACTGGGTCGATAAGGACGACGTTGGTGTAGACGTAGTCGAGGGCTCCTCGGCTTGCGTCGTGCCGGGCTGCATCCCCATCCCGTCACGCATCGTTTTACCGCCGCCGAAGACCGCCTCGTCGCCGTAGGTCGTGTGGTCTTTTTCGATTTTGGCCAGGAGGTTGGTGTCGCCGAGCCGAATCCGGTCGCCTTCGGTCGCCCCGAAGAGATCCGTGTAGGCCTTTCGGGAGAGTTCGCGGCTCATTCGTCGCCCTCCATATACCCCTGCTCGCGGGCGCGTTCGAGAGCCGCTTCTTTGACGTCCTCGTCGTCGAGGTCGCCTTCGACGAGGCCGCCCATCCCCTTCATGATCCGGTCGCCGCCGTAGGCGACGAGGTCGACGTCCTCCTCACAGCCGGGTTCGAACCGGATCGCCGTGCCAGCCGGGATATCGAGCCGCATCCCGTAGGCGGCTTCGCGGTCAAAGTCGAGTGCAGGATTCGCCTCGAAGAAGTGGAAATGAGAGCCGACCTGTGAGGGTCGGTCACCGGTGTTTTCGACGGTGACCGACGCCGTTTCGCGGTCGGCGTTGATCTCGACCGGCTCGTCGGCGGTCAGCAGTTCGCCGGGAACCATGTCACTCATCGAGTCGCTCCCTCCGTGTGGGCCAGTGCAGTGTGGCTGGTGAACAAACGGACATAACAGAAGCCGATTCGAACAACACTACTAAAAATATTGGCTTTAGTGTAGTTATGATCAGCGTTGCTGCGGAAAATAAAACAAAATGTGTTAATGAGAATAGAGTGAACAATATTTGATTTTAACTGTCTGTGCCGGGCGTAAATTCGTCGTGTGCAAACTTTTCGCAGGCTCCGAAGTAGTTAGGAGAGACACCGAACCAACCAGTGACACGGCTGGGGACTGTTAGCTGGGTGCCATGATGGCCGCAGCGGATAGCAATGCAGGTCGGCGCTGAGGTCAAAAGGTTGGTCGACAATGCAATAAGAAATGGGTCGTCAACCCATCAGCCCCGGAGCGAGACCGGCAAGAATGTTGACCGCAAAGCCAAGGACGACCACGCCGGCAACGACCTGTGAGATCGCATGGACTCGCTCGCCTTGTGCTTTCGAGAGGCGGAACAGCGAGCCCGCCCCGCCGCCGATCAGCGCCATCGTCGCGATGATCGTCACGGTGTAGGCGGCAACGATCCCGATCATAAGCGGCTGACCGCCGGTAGGGATCGTCACCGAGATGAAGGCGATCATCGAGACCGGCGGCGAGAGGGTAAACAACGCGCCGACGGTGCCGATTTTGAGATATTCAAGCGTCGTATGGTCGTGTGCGTGCGGCCCGTGGCCATCAGTCGTGGGCCGAATCGATGCCGGCAGATGGAGGTGATAGTGTGAATGTGGCTCGCTCCCGTGGTCGTGGCGGTGGCGATGAATGAGCTTTCGCGTGCCAGTCACCCCAAGATACAGGCTCAGCCCCGCGAGGACGATCCCGACGAACAGCGTTCCCACCTGTTCGAGGGCCGGCGGAAAGGCAGTCGTGCCGAACAGTGCGTAAGCGGCAGCGATCCACACCACGACCAGCAGGGCGTGGCCGGCGGCGAAGCAGCCACCGACCAGCGCTGAGAGCTTCGGATCGCCCGCCTCGTGGGTGAGGGCGGTAATCCCCGCGACATGGTCGGGTTCGATCCCATGGGTGATCCCCAACAACCCAGCTGTGAGGAGATAGCCGACACCCGCAGTCAATCCAAGCCCAAGCCCGAGGTCGGCCAGTGGCTCAACCATTGTCCCTCACGTGCTGGCGCGGCTCGCGCTGTCGCTGTCGACAGGATCGGCCGCCTGTGGCGGACAGTCGTAGAATTTGTGTCTCTATGTTCATGCGGCGTGTTCGATCGCGTCTTTTTGTACGAGAGGGATAATGGTTGACGATATCGCAATATCTGCTCGAAAATGCAGCAGGATGCCAATCTTCGCAGACATCAGAGATCGACCGATGAGAACCAAGATATGGGTCAAGTATGACCACTATTGCGCAAATAACTACTCAGCGAGCTATTCATTCCCCATTCCGTATTTCAGTCTGATATTGATCCAAATAATTTGGACAAATGTGTAGTATATAAGGATATAACCAGTGTAATCATTTCCTCTAATCGTATATTGTCTGGTATTGATTAAGATAGAAGCGTTTATATACACTCTTTATCTCAACGGGAATGTCGACTATGAGCAGACAAACGCTTCGGAATGCGGCTGACCAAGTTGCATATGCACAGGAAACTGTTGAATACGTGGAGGGAAGCAAATGAGCGATAATCGTGTTTCTCGCCGATCAGTACTCGCGACCGGTGCGGCCGGTGTCGGGGCGGCACTCGCTGGCTGTTCCGGCGGCGGTGGCGGTGGCGGCTCCGAAAGTGACACGATCAAGATCGGCGTGCTCGAAGACCAGTCAGGTAACTTCTCGCTTGTCGGGACGCCGAAGTGGCGTGCTAGCAAACTCGCCATCGAGGAGATCAACGACAATGGCGGGATCATGGGCAAACAGATCGAGCTGTTCGATCCCGATCCACAATCGGACAATCAACGCTACCAACAGCTCACCGAACGGCTCATCCAACAGGAAGAGGTCGATGCGCTGTGGGCCGGCTACTCCTCGGCGACACGGGAGGCGATCCGCCCGATCATCGACCGGGAAGATCAGCTGTACTTCTACACGACCCAGTATGAGGGTGGCGTCGCCGACAAGAACGTGTTCTGTATGGGACCGACGGCCCGCCAACAGCTTGGCAGTGTCGTCCCCTACATGATCGAGAACTTCGGCACCGACATCTACACCATCGCGGCTGACTACAACTTCGGCCAGCTGTCGGCCGACTGGGTGAAAGTCATCGCCCAGGAGAACGGCGCGTCGGTCAACAACGAGGAGTTCATCCCGCTGTCGAACCAGAGCTTCGGCTCAACGATCAGCAACATTCAGGAGGCCGACCCCGACTTCGTGATGGCGATTCTGGTCGGTAACAACCACTCCTCATTCTGGAACCAGCGCACCTCCGCGGGGCTCGATATCCCGATGGGCACCTCGACCGTGATGGCCCAGGGCTACCAGCACAAACGGCTCGATGCGCCGGCGCTCAAGGATGTCTACGGCGGGTTCAACTACATGGAAGAGATCCCGACCGATCGCAACGAGGATTACGTCAGCCGCTACTACGACCGGTGGCCGGACGCCGGCTACGCCAACGAGGAGTCGATCAACAACTACTTCTCGATTTACATGTACAAGAAGGCGGTTGAGGAAGCCGGCACCACCGATCAGGAAGCCGTCAAAGAGGTGCTGAACGGTGGCATGGAGATCACCGGCGACAAATCACCAGAGGGCGACATCAGTCTGCAGGGGCCAGTCCACCACATGACACACAACATGCGTGTCATGAAATGCGACGCCGACCACAACATCACCGTCGAAGACGAACGGATGATCCCCGAGCAGTTCCTCTCGGAGACCGTCGGGATCGACCTCTCAGGGCCGGATAGCGAGCTGGAGAAGCAGTTTACGCCAGCTGACTACTACGACGTCGCAGGAGAGTAACTGATGACAACGGGCTTCGGCGCAACCGGTATGCTCACCCCCTCGTCATCGGCGATATCTTAGGGGCGCTCGATAGCGTTGGCGTTCCGATTCAACAGCTCCTGCAGATGGCCGATAACATCGCCTTCATCGCGCTGGCAGCCATCGGCCTGACGATCATCTTCGGGATGATGGGCGTGATCAATCTCGCCCACGGCGAGTTCATCATGATGGGTGCCTACATCACAACGCTGTCGGTCAACGTGGCGTCGATCCCACTGCCGATCGCGATGCTCCTCGGCGCGCTCGGAACCGCCGTCTTTGGGGCGATTGTCGAACGCACCATCGTGCGACGGCTGTACGGCCGGCTGCTGGATTCGATGATCGTCACCTTCGGGCTCGGGTTGATCCTCACACAGGGAACCAGGATCATCTTCGGCAACTCCCTGCAGTCGATCGGGA
This sequence comes from Halonotius sp. GCM10025705, assembly GCF_042662885.1. Taxonomy (NCBI): domain Archaea; kingdom Methanobacteriati; phylum Methanobacteriota; class Halobacteria; order Halobacteriales; family Haloferacaceae; genus Halonotius; species Halonotius sp. GCM10025705. The sequence continues at coordinate 1,582,991 of NZ_JBHSZD010000001.1, forward strand.
CGCCGTTCGGCAACGTTCCGGGCTACACCTACTCCGGCTACCGTGTCCTGCTGCTGTTTGCGGCGATTGCGGTGCTGGGAGCCGTCTACCTCGTGTTCACCCGCACCGAATTCGGCGTGCAAGCACGGGCGACGATTCAGGATCCGGAGACGGCGCGGGCGATGGGTGTCGACACGGATCGCATGTACACGATCACCTTCGCGATCGGCTCCGGGCTGGCCGGGTTGACTGGCGCGCTGTACGCGCCCTCGGCGACGATCGTGCCGGGCATGGGACAGTCGTTCCTCGTTGAATCCTTCGTCACCGTCGTCACCGGCGGATCGTCGGTGCTGCTCGGAACCGCCTTGGCTGGTGGGATCCTCGGAACGATCAACGCGATCTTCTCGAATCTGTACGGGAATTTCATCGGACAGATCGCGCTGCTCATCACAGCGATTATCGTGATCCGGCTGCTGCCGGATGGGCTGACCGGACTCGCAACCACGATTCGTGAAAAGATAGGTGAACGCCAATGACGGACGGACGCCTGCCGTCACAACTCGACGGGATCGCTCGCAAACTAAACGGGCCGAACACGCTCGGCAACTCGAAGGCGTTCTGGATCGCCTTCGCGGTCGGAATGATCGGGATGCTCGCCTACCCCCTCATCCGTGGCTCCTACGCAGCGGGACAGACCTCGCTGTTTCTGGTCTACGGGCTGCTCGCGCTGTCGCTGTCGCTCATCTGGGGCTACACTGGCATCCTAAGTTTCGGGCAGGTCGCCTTCTTCGGGATCGCCGGCTACACGTACGCAATCGTGAGCCTCAATCTCGGCGGGCCGTTCGGGCAAACAGTGGCCTTGCCGGTCGCCGTCGCGGTTGCAACGCTGTCGGCGTTTGTGCTTGGCTACTTCATGTTCTACGGCGGTGTCCGGAATGTCTACGTCGCCATCCTCACGCTCGTCGTGACACTCGTGCTTGAGACGTTCATGGCCCAGACCGCCGGCTCCGAGTGGGCGATCGGAAGCGTCCAACTCGGCGGGTTCAACGGGATTCCCGGCATCCGAAACTTCGCACTCGGCGTCGAGGGAGCCTCGTTCAGCCTGTCGGGCTCGGGGTTCTACTGGTTCGTGTTGGCCCTGTTGCTCGTCGCCTATCTCGGTGCCCGCATACTCGTGAACAGCAGATTCGGGTACACGCTGGTAGCGATCCGGGAAGACGCCGAGCGAACAACGATGCTCGGCTACAACGTGAAGCGAGTGAAGCTGGCCGTCTTCACGTTGTCCGGCGCACTCGCCGGACTTAGCGGCGTGCTGTATGCGACGTGGGGTAACTACATGGATCCAAGCGTGTTCACCATCGTCTTCGCGACGATCCCAATCGTCTGGGTCACGCTTGGCGGCCGTGAATCACTGCTCGGGGCGATCGTCGGGACGGTCATCATCGAACGACTCCGGCTGTGGTTTTCGGTCAACGCCTCGGAGTTCGCGATCGTCTTCGTCGGCGTGATCCTCATGACAACGGTGCTCTTGGTTCCGCGGGGGATTCTCCCAGGGATCAGAGATGGCTACGTATTCTTCAGCGAACACGGCATCCGTGAGGGGGTCGAACGCGGCCGGGTGACGATCCAAACACGGATTCAGACACGGCTGCAGTCGTTCGGTATCAGTGGCTCTGAAACAGAAACCCCACCCAGTTCGGAGGCGGTTCGTGAATGAGCACCCCACAAGATCCAAACGTCAGAGAGCAGCCAGCGGTAGCCGCCACCGGGGGAGCCGCGAGGCCATTCTCTCGACAAAAGGACTCACCAAGAAATTTGGCGGCCTCACCGCCGTCGACAGCGTCGACTTCACCGTCGACAAAGGTGAGATCAGGTGTCTGATCGGCCCGAACGGGGCCGGCAAATCGACGCTGCTTGAGCTGATCACAGGACAGCTGTCGCCAACCGATGGCGACGTGTACTTCGACGGGATCGATCTCAGCGATCTGGAACCACACGAGCGCATGGACGCCGGGATCAGCGTCAAGTTCCAGTCACCACACATCTACGAGAGCCTCACGGTCGAACAGAACCTCCGGGTGCCGCTGAATCGAACTGACCGTGACATCGAGGCTGTCCTGGAGCGCACGCTCGACCGGATCGCACTGGCCGAGAAGGCTGATGAGCCGGCCAGCGATCTCTCTCATGGGGAGAAACAGCGGCTTGAGATCGGGATGGCGGTCACGCTCGATCCAACGTTTATGATCCTCGACGAACCGGTCGCCGGGATGTCAGTTGACGAAACAGACGATATCGCCAAGCTGATCCGGTCGCTGCACGACGACGGGATGACGTTCCTCGTCGTCGAACACGACATGGAGTTTGTCCGGAAGATCTCCGATCAGGTGACGGTGCTGAATCAGGGTTCGGTTCTCACACAGGGCCCGATCGAGGACATCGAGAACAACGAAGAAGTTCGTCGAATCTACCTGGGTGAGAACGCATGAGCCTCACAATCTCGAATCTCAACGCTGGCTACGATGGGACACCGATCCTCAGAGATGTGTCCTTCAGCGTCGACAACGGCGAGATCGTCGGCATCGTCGGCCGCAACGGCGTCGGGAAAACAACGCTGTTGAAGTCGATTATGGGGCTGCTTGAGCCGGAAACCGGGAGCATCCAGTACAACGGCGAGGAGCTCACCGGCACATCGCCCGACGAACACGCAAAACGCAGTATCGGCTATGTCCCACAGGGTCGTGACGTGTTTCCCGATCTGACGGTCAAAGAGAACCTGCTGGTCGGCGAGTCGGTCGGCAACGATGATGAGACGCGCTACGAGCAGGTCTACGACTACTTCCCGATCCTCGAAGAACGCGCCGATCAAGACGCCGGCACGATGTCGGGCGGCCAACAACAGATGCTCGCCATCGCTCGTGCGCTCGTTGGCGATCCCGACCTGCTGTTAGTTGACGAGCCATCAGAGGGTGTCCAGCCCTCGATCGTCCAGTCGATCACCGAGGATCTCAAACAGATCAACGACGAGTTCGGCACGACGATCCTCTTTGTCGAGCAGAACCTGTCGGTGATTCAGGGCCTCGCCGAGCGGTGTTATGCCATCGATCACGGCACCATCGTCGACGAGATCACCGGCGACGCGGTCTCCGAGCGCGACCAACTCGAAGAGTATCTCGTCGTCTGAGCGACCGCTGCCACGATTTTTCAGCCGATCCGCCACCGCAAGAGCCCCGCCGCCGCCCCGAGTGAGCCAACGATCCACAACAAGAGGCCAGCCAAGCTAATCAGCGGCGACGCGTAGCCAGACTCTCCAGCCGACAACACGCCGACAACGGTCTCGAAAACAAGCCCACGGTAGGCACTGTTCGGGACGAATCCAAGGGCTACCTGCAACGTCGTCTCGGTAAGGACGCCGTCAAGCACACCAAGGACGATCGCCGCCTCGCCACCGACAACGACAGCGAGCACCGCGGCGATCGCGGCAACGATCGCCGTTCGCGCGCTGGCCACAACGACCGATGCTAAGAGCACGACAGCCACAAGCGCGTTGCCAAACAGCAGCGTCACAACCAGAAACCGACCGAACAGGATCGGCGAGTCGACCCCGGAGTGTGTCGCAAACACGCCGGTATCGGGGCCAGCGGCGACGGCGACGACGATCCCAACCATCAACAGAGCGATGCCAATAATCGCTGACAGGACAACCGCACGGCCGAGATAGACCGCCCCAACGTAGGCAGACGGCGACACAGGGTAGGTATCCAACATCGCCACCTCGCCGCGGTCGAGATCCGAGGGGATCGCCCGATAGCCGATGGCGACCGCGACAACCGGGACAAGCACCTCCAGTGGCAGCAACAAGTCGACAACGGTCGGGATGTAGCCTGTTGCGGCCCCACCGCCGCCGAACGTTAGCCCGAGCAGAATCCCACCGACAGCGAGCCCAAGTAGGTAGTAGCTTCGCGTTCGGGCAGCCGTGCGGAGTTCACGACGGATCAGCGTAGCCATGATCGTCAGCGAGCTCATGACTGTCCTCCCGTGTCAGCAGTCGCATCGGACGCCACCGACTCTCGCTCCGTGGGCCCGTCGTCGCCGCGACGAGCAGCCCCGTCACTCGTCGCCGGATCGTCACCGGCCGTCGGGTCGATGACGGTGTCGTACACGTCCCAGAGATCAGCGGCGTCGTACCGCTCGATCAAATCAGTTGGTGAGCCGGCCGCGGCAACACCGCCTGATTCGAGAATGACGACGTGATCGGCGTACGCCTCGACCAACGACAGCGTATGGGAGGCGACGACGACCGCCATCCCGTCGGCGGCTCGCCCAGCAAGACTCTCGAAGACCCGCCGGGCCATGCTTGGGTCGAGCCCGCTGGCGGGCTCATCACAGCAGACGACCGGTGGGTCGCCAAGGACAGCCTGTGCGACCGCCAGCAGTCGGCGCATCCCGCCCGAGAGTGCGGACACCCGCCGATTTCGAGCCTCGAAGAGGTTGACCTCACGTAAGAGGCGCTCCGTGTCGACGGCGGCGTCGACCAGCGAGGCGTAGAAGTCGACGGTTTCGCTGACGGTGAACTGCGGACGGAACGCCGGCTTCTGTGGCAGATACCCCATCGGTCGATCCACAGCTGGGCCGGTGTAAGTCACCGTGCCGGCCGTGGGGTCGACATGGCCCAGCAATGTTTCCAACAGCGTCGTTTTGCCGATCCCGTTGGGGCCGATCACAGCGGTCATCGCGCCGGGGTCGATATCGAGGTCGACACCGTCGAAGATCGGTCGATCACCGTATGCTTTCGTGAGCCCGGTCGTCGTGACGACTGCTGTGGCTCCGTCGTTGTCGCCCGGTTCGCTCGTGGATTCGGCATCGTCAGAGTCAGTCATGAGTGATGAGAGTGTGCGTGCTGTGTGGATCTTCGCGCGTCCCGTTGCCATCGCTGCTCTGGAGTGGTGTCATTGGTCAGGGTGGTGCTGCTGTCACGGAGACGCCAGCAAGCCCGTCGGTGTGCAGTATTTCGGTTGTCTCAACAAGATCCGGATTCTGTGGGGCCTCGACTGGATCGGGATCAAGGATGCTCCCGGATCGAAGCCCCGGCGAGGCACCGGTGAGTTCGCGGAGGCCCTGGTACACCGGCGAGGCGGCAACCGTTCGGCGGGCCGTCGAGCGATGTCGCTGGCCATCGATCGGATCGGTCGGCATATACGCCCGGTCGGCCGTCCGGCCACTCGGCGTCGTCAACGCGTCCTCCCAGTAGTTGCCGCGCCAGACCCGCAGCGGGCCGGCACTCGCGCCGGCGTGGCGGTCATTACGGATGAAATCGTTGGCGGTCACCTCGCTGGTCGCCACGACCGATCCGGTGCGCATCCCCTGGTTGTTGTTGCGTACGACGTTGTGCTCGTACAGCGAGTTGATCGCGGTCGTCGTGATCCCGATCCGGCTGTCGGTGACACCGTTGTGGGCGATATAGGAGTTCGACCCGCTGGTCGAGATCCCGGTCGCCGTGTTGCGAACGAGGTTGCCGACGATGGCGTTGCGGGTCGGGTCGGTCATCACCGTGATCCCGCCGTACTCCTGGCCGGCCATGTGGTTATCGGCGACCAGCGTCTCGGAGCTATACATCAGATGGACGCCGTAGCGATTCTCTTGGAAGGTGTTGTTGCGGATGATTGTCCCATCAGATCGGTGGAGGTAGACGCCGTCGCGCCCGTTGGTTACCGCCGAGTGTTGGATTACGGTCGGGGAGTACATCGCGATAACGCCCATGAAGCCGTCATGCCAGTCTTCGGGGCCGGCCACCGAGAGATTCGTCACGACCCCGCCGGGGCTCCGTCGCAACAACACGCCATTTGCGGGGGTATGTGGGACGGTTACGTCGGCGATGAGCGAGTCATTCGCGCCGGTCGCTTTGATCGCGGCATCGCCGTGGCCGTAGCCGAGCTCGATATTCGCATCCCAAGCGTCGCCGGCGACAGCGTCGGGGTTGCGGGTTTGGTTGCCGACGCCGGTGACAGTCACCCCCTGAATTGCAACCCTGTCAGCGGTAACACTGATCACGCTGCCCTCACCGTCGCCGGCGATCGTCGCGCCCGGCCCGCGAAGCGTGATCGGGTGATCGATCTCGATCGGGCCCGGATACTGGCCGGGGGCGACGGCGACCGTTGTCCCGTTTGGCGCGTCGTCGATGGCGGCTTGGAGGTCTTCGTCCGGCCCGACTGTAACCGATCGCTCACGGTCAAGCAGTTCGGTTCTGTCAGCAACCCATGCGTCAGCGTCAGCCCGTTGCTCCGCGACGCGGTCACGGACGACCGCGCCGTCGTCGGTCTCGAAGGACTGCTCGCTGAGGGTTGCCCACGAGACGACCCGCCCGCCGGTGTCGTCAGCGAATGCGGTGGCGTCGTCGCGGTCGCTGAACGGAACGATCGCCTCGCCGACCGGCGTTGTCGCGCCGCTGTCGACGACGAAGACGGCGTCGCTGGCGGGCGTCCAAGCGGGGAGTCGCTCGGTGTCGATCCGGCCGTCGTCGGCGACGCTGGGAGCCGTATTGCTGTAGTCGGTGACGTAGGTCACCAGCGGGTGGCCGTACTGCTGGCGGGTTGCCGGCTCGGTGATCGCCGCCAGCGCGGTCGGCAGCCCGTAGTAGCCGATGACATACTGATACTGGGAGTAAAACACCTGCACGCGGGGGATCGCCGCGGTGTCGTCGGCAGCGATCTCCTCGGCGGAAGCGACCCCGATCGCACGGGTATCCTCAAATGGTACCGGCTTTGGGGCCGCCGAGTCGACGGAAGCCCCGAACAGCGCGACCGGAATGACGACCACGAGCACGAACAGCGTGAGCCCGGCTGCCACCGCCGTGGGAGCCGCCAGTCCATATCTTCGAGTCAGCGCGTCACAGACTTAGCCCGTGTGGTACGTGATCCGAAGGGCGTCTGGCCTTTGATTTACGAGAGGTCGTGACCACAGGCGGGACAGGTCGGGTTCGGCTCCTCGGTTGGTTCGACAGCGAGTTGACAGCGGGCACACCAGCGAAGCGTTTTGTCCTGAGTGGGTGTGTCGTGGGTCATGATGGTGTATTGAACCCCGATCGATTTCAGCACCAGGGATGGTTGGGGCGTGTCAGTGGTTCCTCGAAAGGTGTGGGACGCTGCTCGGCACCTGTTTGAGGAGCTACAACCACGAATTAGATGTCGATCCTATGTAACACCGCATTCGGCGACGCTGCGTGGCAAAAACGGGGAGTGCCTCTGTGCCCGGTGGTTGTTGTCTACCAAAACAACAACCACCAGGATAACATATTAGATTGCTATTAACTTTGGTGGATTTGCCCAGAGTTATAGAACCAGTTGGCACCGCGCTACCTGAGTAACACAGCGATCAGAGTAGCGATATCAAAGCTAATGGCACACAAGATAGTGGGTGTGTCTCTCGTAGTGCAATCGATACGAAACCCAGAGAAGCGACAGGCGCGCCTGTGGCGCTCACCCTCAGTCCAGATATGGCTGTTCGATATCAGTTTCGACGGTGATGAGGGCGCTCATACGTCGGGTGATCCCGTCAAAGAGTGTGATGAGGGGAGCAAGTCCACGTTCAACGTATCCAATCGGTGCGGCAATGGTCAGTGCCCAGTGTTTCGCGTTCCCAAGCCCGAACGCCTTTGGGACGATCTCGCCTAAGATCAGAATCAGCACACTGGTCACGACGGTCGTGGCGATGACCGCCGGGCCGGGAGCGAGATAACTGGCTACTAAGACGGTCATAATACTCGAAATCGCAATGTTCACGATGTTGTTGCCGACCAAAAGCGTCACCAAGAGACGGTGGGGATCGTCGTGCAACTCCTTCAGAACATGAGCCCGACGATCCGGTGTCGTCGCTTGCTGTTCGATCCACTCCCGAGACAAAGAGAAAATTGCCGTTTCTGAACTCGAAAAGAACGCACTCAACAACAGGAGTACCATGATTGCCAGTCCGCCAGCAACGACGACAAGACTATTCATGGATTGCATTTGTTCAGAGACCGCAAGAATCCATTGACACCGCTTCGCTTTTGCCTTCGTACGGGTTCCGCTGGGATGGCTCGCTGTATCGGTTGCAGTACTGAATGCATCACCTACAGCGTACACGGCAATGCTAGCAGAACAGATCGCAACCTGTCGTTGCTGAAGCAGATTACGCACGCGAAGCGAGTTGGTGTAGTGATCAGTCGGGCTGCTCAGTGTGGCAGTCTATTCGGTGGATGTACAAAATCAGATGACATACATCCCAACAAACATCCACCTCTCATCGGAATTAAGGTGTATAATCGAGTCCAAAGACAGCAAAGCTGCTAGCCGCTAAATTTATTACCAGCGCCTTTCTTCCACAGAACATGATACACACAGTCAAAAAAGTGGTTTGTTCCCACGAATACGAGGTTCGATCGGTCGAAACGTCCGAATTTGTTGTTTTTGAACGGTGCTCGGACTGTGGGAAAACGCGGCAACGTGACGGCACTGAACTCACAGCCGAACAGAGCGACACGACGCACACGGCTGCGTCATAATCCTCCGCCTGTTACCGATCAATCCAGCGGCCGGAGCGTTGAGTTCACCACGACCAACAGACTGCTTGTCCCCATTGCCACCGCGGCCAACAGCGGATTCAGTAGGCCGGCGACCGCAAGCGGGATCGCCACCGCGTTGTAACAGAGCGCCCACCCGAGATTCTGGGTGATGCGGCTGTTTGTCTTTGCGATGATTGTTAGCAGCGAGGGCACCGCCTCAAGCGTGCCGTCGGCGACAATCACGTCGCCGGCGTCGGTTGCCAGTTTTGTTCCTGTTGCCAACGCGATCCCGAGATCAGCCGTTGCCAACGCCGGCGCATCGTTGCTGCCGTCGCCGATCATCGCCACCCGACCCTTCGATTGGAGTTCCCGCACCGTCGCCGCCTTCGCCTCTGGCGGGACGCCAGCGAACACGTGGTCGACGGCTGGATGCTCACCGAACGCCTGCGTTGCGGCCTCGTTGTCACCGGAGAGGACAACAATCTCGCGGTCATCAGCCGCAAGGTCGCTGACGACGCCCTCCCAGTCGGCTTTCGGCTCGTCGCCGACGGCGATCACCCCCTGGATCGTCTCGTCCCAGCCGACGACAACGGCGACCGCACCCTCCTCGGCGATGCGGTCGGCGGACGCCAGATAATCTTCGGGATCGTTCCAATCCCCTCGCCGAACAGTGATCGATGGCCAACGAGTGTGTCCGCACCGTCGACCTCGCCACGGACACCGCGCTCCAGAGTGTCGACCGTCTCGATCGAGGCGTCGGTGTCGGCCCAGCCGGCGGTCGCCACACCGCCATCAGTCACCGTCGATGGCGACGCCCCGTCGGTCGACTGGCTCGGTGCCGACGTGTCGGGGGCGGCTGCCGCGACGATCGCATCGGCGACCGGGTGGGCGGCCGCGCGTTCGAGGGTAGCGGCCGCCGATAGCACGGCCTCGGGGTCGTCGGCGACCGTCTCGGTGACCTCCATCTCACCGGTCGTCAGCGTCCCCGTCTTATCGAGGGCGATCACGTCGAGATCGATCGGCCGCTCGAAGACGGTGTCGCTGGCGACGACCAGCCCGTGGTCGGCAGCCGTCCGAATCCCACGAGCGACCGCCAGCGGCGTCGCCAAGCCGAGCGCGCAGGGACAGGAAACGATGATCACGGTGAGCCCGGTAAGCAGCGCGGCTGTCGGCGGCGTGCCGGTTGCGATCAGGCCGACCGTGGCGACCGCACCGATAGTCAACACGAGTGGGACAAAAATCGTCGCCAGCTTGTCGGCAAACCGCTGGACACCGGGGGAGCTGCTCTGGATGTCCCACAGGAGCTCGACGAGGCGATCCAGCGTGCTGTCGGCGTCCTCGCCGGCCTCGATCGTCAGCGGCTGATCGGTGACAACGGTGCCGCCGCGGACAAAGTCGCCGGCGCGTTTCGTGCGGGGCAGTGACTCACCGGTGACCAGTGCCTCGTCGACGGCGGCGACACCCTCGACGACCGTGCCGTCGACCGGGATCCGATCGCCCGGCCGCACGAGGAGTTTGTCGCCCGGTTGCACCGCAGCGACAGGAACGGTTGTTCCGTCGGGTCGGCGGGCTTCGTCGACCTGAATCGCTGTCAACTCGGAGAGCAGATCCGACGCCCGGCGTTTGATCCGGGTCTCATAGTAGTTGCCGAAGGTGACGACCAGGATGATGGCGACGGTGACATCGAAATAGAGGTCGGTACGACCCAACCCCATCGCGAGCGTGCTGTAGCCGTAGGAGCCAAGCGCGGCGACAGCGATCAGGAGATCCATGTTCGGCTCGCCGGCTTTGAGGCTGACATACGCCCCCGGAGGATCGGATACCCGGTGTAAAACAACACGAGCGACGCCAACAGCCACAGCTGGGTGAACAGATAGAGGCCGTCAAACCCGCCGAGGTCGATCAGCGGCTCGAAGCCGAAATACTTCGGATAAATAAAGAGTATGTACCACATCATCGTCATCATCCCGAAGAGGCCGCCGCCGATGAGGAATTTGGCGACGGCGACATCGCCGGCCATCGCTGAATCGTCCGCAAGTGAGCGTTCGGTGGCGTCGTAGCCGTACCCTGAAACCAGCTCCGGCAGCCGGTCGTTGTCAATGGCGTCAGGATCGTAATGAAGTTTCAGCGTGTCCGTCGCGTAGCTGGCTGTCGCCGCGCCGACGCCGTCGTTGTCGACAGCGGTCGATTCGAGAAACGCCTCACAGGTGGCACAGTGCATGCCATCGACATGGAGATACTGCTCGTCGTACTCGTCCGGCAGATCGTCAGGATCGGTGCCGGATTGAAGTTCTTCGCGTGCGTCTTCCGGGCTCGCATCCTCGACAGAGCCAACCGATCGGGCGACCGCCAGACAGCCGCGGCAGCAGAAGTCGCCGTCGACGTCCTCGTCAGTGATCGGCGGCTCGGGCGTCGGCAGCTCACAGAGCGTACAGTGGCTCATATCGGGGAAGCCGCGTTGATGCTGTCAAGACAGCCGCAGACGGCTGTCACCAGCGAGGCCAGCGTTTCCGGGGGCGCAGTTAGGCGTGATCGTGGCTATGATCGGCGTCGTCGGAGAGCGACCAAACGCGATGAACAGCGCGACCGCGATGATGAGGATGTTGACCAGCGAGACAGCGACGATCTGTTCGTCGACGAGCGTGTAGTAGCCGATCGCCGGGAGCGCGGCGAGGCTGAGCAGTGTCGCAATCCGTGGAGATACCATTGAGACGGTGATTGCGACTCAGCGTTCATAACTGTTTGTCCCATTCCTATCGACTGAGCCACCCCGCTACCTTTATGTGCTATTTGGCGCAAACGCCGAAATATGGGAGAGGAACAAGTGGTCAGAGAGATCGGTCACGACGAGTATGATCCGAAGGGCACACTCGCATTGATCGGCGTGTACTTCGTGATCTTGCTCGTGATGTGGGTCTTCATGTACTTCGTTGAGTTCCTCGGCAACGAACTAACGGTTGTGTGACAAATGAACATTCACAACTACGAAAAGATCTGGCTGATGGCCGCGATCCTGTTGATCGTCGGCTTCATCAGTACGGTCACATACGGCGCGACAGCCGTCGGGGTCGACATGATCTCCGACGATGGTGGCACAGTCAACGCAAGCGCGTTAGATGAGGATCCGCGGTTCAGCGAACCGCGGGTCGAGCAGGTCGGCGAAAACGAATACGAGGCCTACGTCATCGCCCAGCAGTTCATCTTCAGGCCTGATCCGATCACGGTGCCGGCCAACAGCACGGTGACGTTTTTCGTCACCTCACCGGACGTGATTCACGGCTTCGAGATCGTCGGCACGAACGCCAACGCGATGGTCGTTCCCGGGCAGGTGACCGAGCTGACCGTCGAGTTCAACGAACCCGGTGAGTACGGGCTGCTCTGTCACGAATACTGCGGGGCAGGCCATCACACGATGGAGGGCTCGGTCGTTGTTCAACCACAGGATGAATTCACCCAAGGAGGTGACCAGTAATGTCTGAGGCACTTGAAACCGGGACGCCGAGCTTCATGGATCGCTTCCCACAGGAGGCCTCGGTCGTCAGAGCATCGTTGATCAGTTCGTTTATATCGCTGTTTTTGGGCGCGGTGTTCGGACTCATTCAAGCGCTCCACCGGACGAACGTGTTCCGGTTCCTCGATTCGCAGTACTACTACACCGTACTGACAGCCCACGGCGTGTTGCTGGTGGTATCGTTTACCATCTTCTTCCTCGTCGGGGTGTTCACGTGGGCGACCGTCAGAAGCCTTGATCGCCCGCTTGTCGACATCCGCTACACGTGGGCTTGGTACGGGCTAATGGTCATCGGCACGCTGATGGCTGTCGTGGCGATTCTCGGCGGGTTCATTCCCTCGACCGACATCAGTGCCGACGTGTTGTTCACCTTCTACGCGCCGATGCAGGCCCATCCGCTGTTCTACGGTGGGCTGGCGATCTTCATCATCGGCACATGGCTGGCCGGGGCTGACTACTTCCGGGCGTGGTACGCTTGGAAACAAGAACACCCCGACGAGCGGATTCCACTCCAGACGTTTATGGTGTTGACGACGATGCTGATGTGGTATATCGCCACCATCGGCGTCGCCATCGCCGTCGTCGTCTTCCTCCTACCGTGGTCGCTCGGCCTCCTCGATAGCGTCAACCCACTGCTGACGCGAACGCTGTTTTGGTTCTGGGGCCACCCGGTCGTCTACTTCTGGCTGATGCCAGCATACATGCTGTGGTACACCGTCCTGCCGAGCATCTCGGGTGGGCGGCTGTTCAGCGACCCGCTGGCCCGCGTCGTCTTCGTGTTGTTCCTGCTGTTGTCGACGCCGGTCGGGATCCACCACCAGTACGTCGATCCCGGCATCGCGGAAGGATTCAAGATGATCGCCATGACGAATACGATGTTCCTACTGCTGCCAAGTCTGCTGACGGCCTTCACCGTCGTCGCCAGCATGGAACACGGAGCCCGCCAGCGCGGCGGCACCGGGCTGTTCGGTTGGCTACGCGCGCTGCCGTGGCGCAACCCGGCGTTTACCGGCATGGCACTGGCAGGCCTGATGTTCGCCGCGGGCGGCTTCAGCGGGATGGTCAACGCCGGCATGAACATCAACTACCTCGTCCACAACACGATCTGGGTGCCGGGACACTTCCATCTCACCGTTGGCACCGCCGTCGCGCTGACGTTCATGGCGGCGACCTACTGGCTGTGGCCGCAGGTCACGAACAAACCGATCTTTAGCCGGCCGATCGCGCTCGCGCAGGTCGTGCTGTGGTTTGTCGGGATGGCCCTCATGTCGAATGCGATGCACGTGATGGGGCTGTTCGGCGTGCCGCGCCGTACCGCCGAGCCACAGTATCAGGGCTTTGACTTTGTCGCCTCCTTCGGCTCGATCACCGAGCTTCGGATGCAGTTGGCCCTCGGGGGTACGCTGCTGTTCCTCTCGACGATCCTGTTTGTGAGCAACATCGCGCTGTCGACCGGCTCGCCGCGGATGAGTGGCCTCGGCAAGCCGTTGTCGGAGCCGCTGTCGCCGGCTGCGGACTCCCCGAAGGTGCTGGATAACCTCACCCTCTGGTTCGGCATCGCCATGGTGTTGGTCGTCTTGGCCTACATCCTCCCGCTGGCCAGCATCATCACCGACAGTGGGATCGTCGATCCTGGTGTCAGACCGGTGCCGATGCTTGTTGATGCGGCCAACGGGCTTGGCCCTATCAGTGCTGTGACCGATGCCGCCAGTCGTGTTGTCGCCGCGGTCGTGGGGGTGGTGCCATGAGAGACGCCTCCCCGGCGGCATCCTCCTTGGGAGTGCCGTGCTGTTTGTCGTCCTCTGGGAGATCCGCAGCGCCCTTGGCCTGCTGGCCGGCGTCGACACCAACGGAACGGTGTTTTTCGTCGGGACGATCATCTTCGTCGCCTTCGTCGCCTTCGGACTCAGCGTCGGGCTGTTTCAGGTCTCGGCGATGATCTTCAACGAGCGGCGGTCGTAACCGCGCCAAGAACCACACCCTGATTTTCATGTCCCACTCAACCGCCGTCTGGCCGTCGGTGCGGTCGCCGATCGGGGCGGCGGTTGCCACCGCGGTCGTCGCGACGGTCGTACTCCTGACAGCGATCGCAACGTATCTCCGACTCACCGATGCGGTGATCACCACGGGTCGCTCCCTCAGCTATCCGGTCATCTGGATCGTCACCAGTCTCACAGCCGCGGTCTGGATCGGACTGACAGTACGGGGTCGCCCGCGCCGATGGCGAGGGGTCGCTATCGGTGGCGGCTACACGCTGGTGATCGCTTGGCTCACCGGCCTACTCGGGGCGACGACCGGCGGCTTTCCGCTGCGGGTGCATGCGGCACCGCCGGGGTGGGGCCCGATTATCCTCTATGACAGCGGACTTGTCCGGCTGTCGATCGTTCCGTTCAAACTGATCGCGTATCTCGCCTTGGGGTACGTCATCTACGCCCTTGTGGCCGCCCACCGTGGCTCGATTCGAGCGGCTGCGCTCGGTGTTGTTTCCTGTGTGAGTTGCACCGGCCCGTTGCTGGTCGCTATTGTTGGCGCTATCGGTGGGACGCAGGCGACGACCGCGGTGGCAACCGCCGGCTACGACATCGCAACCGCGGCGTTGGTGGCAACGTTCGGACTGCTCGTCGCGGTCGTGGCGCGACAGCAGCCGACCGGCTGACGTTACCGACCGGTTGAGGCCTTGATGCCGTCGATCAGATCGCGGTCGACAGCGGTTGCTTGCCGGACGCTTCCGCCGTGTGTCGACGCAAACGATTCGGCATCCTCGCGGGCCGAAAACGGGATCACATCCGGCCCCATCGCGCCCCGCACATCACTGCCGGCGACAACGAATAGGTCGGATTCCAGCGCAAAGGTGTCGGCGGCGAGTGCCGCCGAGATGAACGGGTCGGCGTCGTCGCTGAGGTCGTACTCGATCGGGCTGTAATCGGTGAGATAGGTACCGATCGGCGTCGCCCCCTCGTCGACACGGTCGAACCGATAGCTGTAGGCACAGATGCCACTGCAGAACCACGCCGGGCCGTCGCGGTCGTCATGCAGCGATTCAAAGTAGACCTGGCCGGTGGGGCCGGGGTAGTCCTGGATGATCATCCCACACTCATCGCAGGCCTGGCCCGCATCGAGTGAGACGGGGGCCGGCACCTCGCTGTCGGCTGTCGACCCACCGAGACAGCCGGCGAGGGCGGTGGCTGCCAGCCCACCGCCGGCGGCGACCATCGACCGCCGGGACAGCGGTGTCGACAGCGGGCGATCGGAGACCGATCGATCGGGCGGGTGTGACATACCGACGGGTATGGGCCGGTCGAGCAAAACCGGTCTGGTGTAGCCCTCCAACAGCGGTCGACAGGCAGTGGTGACAGGAACCACCACGAGACGCGAGGGAGCTACTTCGATACCCACACCAGAGGCTACTTTCGCGTTGCGACAGTAGGAGGAGGTAATGAATCGACGGTCGTATCTCCGGGCAGGCGCGGCGCTGACCGTGGGTGCGTCGACAGCCGGCTGTCTCGGCGGTCTCTTCGACAGCGGGCCGCAAAACGTTGTGTTATCCCCACCAGACGATCAACTCGCCGACAGCAGTTCGCTGGCGTATCCGGCCTACGGTGAGTCATTTCCGACGGTGACGCTGCCAAATCCCTTTGCCGAGGAGCCGTTTTCTGTCGCCGACTTCGAACAGCCGTTTCTCTGTACGGCGTTCTATGCGTTCTGTCCCGCCGAGTGCATCCTGTTGTTGAACTCGTTTGCGAAGGTGCAAGCACGGCTGCTTGAACAAAACCGAGCCGACGAGATCGGCCTCATTGCGATCACATTTGATCCCGAACGCGACACACCCGAGGCGTTGCGGACGAACGCCGATCGACGGGGGATCAACTACAAACACCCGATGTGGTACTATCTCCGACCTGAATCGGCCGACGCCGCCAAACAGGTCGTCGAAGAGAAACTCGGGTTGGCCTACGAGAAGATCGGCGATGTCAACGGCGATGCCTACGAGTTCAACCACACCAGCGTCACCTTCCTCGTCAACCCAGACGGGGTGGTCGAACGCGCCTATCGGGGCGAACAGCCCGATGTCGACCGGCTTGTCGACGACAGTCTCACGGTGCAGGACGCCTATAGCCAAGATACTTGATCGTGAGCCTGCTTCTCCAACACACCTGCAGCGCGCCGAGTTCGGCCAGCAGCCTCGCCGGGCAGCCGGTGAGTCTGGGGGTGTTTTTGCTGATCGGCCTCTTCGGTGGGGCCCACTGTCTGGGGATGTGTGGGCCATTGGTGACAACCTACGCCGACCGCATGCGCGAGCAATCACCTGAACCCGATCGCCAGACGGGCACTCGGCTGTCGGTCGGGATGGTCAAACAACACGGGCTGTTCAACCTCGGGCGGACGGTGAGCTACACGCTGATCGGCGGCCTGTTTGGCCTTGCCGGCTCACTGGTTGTCGTCTCAGCGAATCAGCTGACGACAGCGTTCCGCGAGCTCAACATCGTCGTCGGCTTCACGATCGGCCTGCTCATCATGGCCGCCGGACTGAACTATCTGGTTCGCGGGCAGGTCATGTCGCTACCCGGCGAGTCGCTGGTGACGCCGGTGACGACGGCGGTGCAATCGCGGCTCATGGCGCGGGTTGACGACTACGTCGGTGGGCCGCGGATCGCGCTGCTCGGCGGGCTCCACGGGCTGTTGCCGTGTCCGCTGCTGTATCCGGCGTTTCTGTACGCGTTTGCGCAGGCGGCACCGGTGCGGGGCGCGCTGTCGCTGGCTGCCCTCGGGCTCGGCACGATCCCGTCGCTGTTCCTCTATGGGACGCTGTTTCAGTCAGTATCGGTGTCGACCCGGGTGAAACTCCATCGGGTACTCGGCGTCGGATTCCTCGTGTTGGGGTATATTCCGTTCCAACACGCGCTGATGCTCATGGGGCTGGAGTTGCCACACCTGCCGCTGCCGTTCTATCAACCGCTGTGAAACCCCGGAGGGAGGGGAACCGCGGCTCCAGCCGGGGAAGCACGACGAAACTTGAGAGGTAGGTCGCTCCCCTCGGGCAGCGGGGCGACCATCAGATCCCTCTTGCTGGAGGGGTTAAGCCTCGCCGAATCATGTCAATGCTGCCGGCTTTTGGCCGCATGCTGGTGATCAAACCATGGTGGTTATGACCATACCCAACCAACTACTGGTATGAGCGACTCGGTACATGAATCGATTGTTGAACACAGCAACGACGGGATCTTCGTCGCTCAGGACGGCGAGATTGTCTACGCCAACCAGCGACTGTGTGAGCTGACGGGCTATGCACCGGGCGAGCTCGCTGGAAGAGCAAAGCTGATATCGTCGCCCCCGACGACCGCGAACTGGTCAAGAGCTATCATTTCGCCCGGATGAGCGGCGATGCCGCCCCCACCCAGTATGAGATCGAGCTACAGACAGCCGACGGCGAGCTGGTTTCCGTCGAGTTGTCGGTCAGCCGTGTCGAACACGACGGCGAGCCCGCCGCCGTCTCGATCTGTCGGGATATCACCGATCGACAGCAGTACCAACAACGGCTGGAGGAACAGCGGGATAACCTCGAACTGCTGAACCAAGTGGTACGGCACGATATCCGCAACGACCTCCAGATCGTCGTCGCCTACAGCGAGATGTTGGAGGGGAACGTTGAGGAGGACGCCGAGGGGTATCTGCAGTCGATCCGGGAAAGCGCGCGCAACGCAGTCGATCTGACCGCGACAGCCCGTGATCTCGCCGATGTCATGCTCCAACAGCACGAGCGGGGGACAATCGAGCTTGCCCGACCGCTCGAACAGCAGATCGAATCCATCCGGACAGCCCATGCCGCCGCGGTGATCAACGTTGAGGACTCGATCCCATCGGTGACTGTCTACGGCAACGAGATGCTCGATGCCGTCTTTCGGAATCTCCTCCAGAACGCGATCCAGCACAACGACTCGGAGGTGCCGGAGATTACCGTCAGTGTCGACCACGACACCGACGCCGTCCGGGTTGCGATCGCCGACAACGGCCCCGGCGTTCCCGAGGGGCAACGCGAGGAGATTTTCGGCAAAGGCGAGAAAGGCTTAGAAAGCGACGGCTCCGGGATCGGGCTCTACCTCGTGTACACGCTTGTCGACAGCTATGGCGGGTCGGTGTGGGTCGAGGACAACGACCCAGAGGGAGCCGTCTTCGTTGTCGAGCTACCTGTCGCTGACGCGGACGACGCCAACTAAGCGCGGTCGGCAGCGACGCCGATCCTGACAGCGGTCAGGCTGACGGCGACCGCGGCGGTCGGCTACGCCGTCACGAACTGCAGCAACTCGTCGCGTTTGGCAGCCCGGATATGGTGTTGGAGCGCGGTTCGGAGGCTGTCGATCCGGCCGGCCTTGGCAGTGATCGGCGCGATAACGTCCTCGTCCCACTGTTGCCACGGCGGAAACAGGCCGAGGCGATCACAGAGGTCGTTGAGCCGGTCGTCGTTGTCGTCGACTTTGTCCATCTTGTTGACCGCGACGACAGTTGGGATTCCGAGTTCCTCCAGAAAGTGGTACATCTCCACGTCGTGGGGGATCTCCCCGCGGTCGCTGTGGCGGTCGATGATGTCGATGACGCTCTTGCCGTCAACAACGAGGACAGCCGCCAGAATCGACTCGGCGTTGTCCTCGATGTAGTGGACGATGTCGGTCTGGATTGCCTCGCGGTGCTCGCCCTCGACGCCGGACATGAAGCCGAAGCCCGGCAGATCAGTGAACATGAAGCTCTGGGACGCCCAATCGAAGTGGTTCGGCTCGCGTGTCACCCCGGGTTTCTGGCCCGTTGGCACGCTATGGCCTGTCAGCTCCCGCATGATCGTCGATTTCCCGACGTTTGACCGACCGACCAACACGATCTCGTCGTCACGGTCGGGGCGACCTTCGAACATACCGGCAGTCGGCGATGGGTAGGGAAACGGTTTGCGTTCAGGCATGGTGCAATCACCCGGAGTTTTCACCGACCACGCTGACACTGAGCTATGTCCAAAGACGACCTCCGTGACCGCATCTGGGATCATCTCGAAACCGAGGGGATCGCCCGGTTTCCGTTCCCGCCGCACGGCCGCATCCCCAACTTCGCCGACGCCAGCGACGCCGCCGACCGATTGGCCGACACCAACGCGTGGCAGGCCGCCGACACGCTCAAATGCAACCCCGACGCCCCACAGTTGCCGGTGCGCCGGCAGGCCCTCCGCGACGGGAAAACGATCTACATGGCTGTCCCGCGACTCAGCGAGGCCAAACCGTTTCTCCGACTCGCACCCGACGAGATCGACGACATCGACGACGCAACAACAGTCTCCGGCTCATCGAAACACGGCGTTCCCGTCGATCCTGAAGCAATGCCACAGATCGACCTCATCGTCGCCGGTAGCGTCGCCGTCGACGAGGCCGGACATCGCGTCGGCAAAGGCGAGGGGTTCAGCGATCTGGAGTTTGCCGTCCTGCGTGGCTTCGACCGCGTTGCTGCCGACACCACCGTCGCCACAACCGTCCACGATAGCCAAGTCGTCGACGACGGCGACATCGATCCCGACCGTCACGACGTTCCGTTGGATCTGGTCGTGACGCCGACACGAGCGGTCGAGATCAACGCTGTCGCGAATCGGCCCGACGGGCTCTACTGGGACGATCTCGCTGCTGAGAAAATCGAGGAGATTCCGGTACTACAACGGCTCCAGCCCGAGTAGAGCGTGTCGCCCTGTTCAGGCGTCCCGCGACGGGAGTTCCGGCTCGTAGCCGACCGCATCAATCGCCAGGTCAAGCACGTCCTCGATACCCTCCTTTTCGGTGATGCTCATGTAGGCGTCGGCCTCGACATCGGTCGAGCGATCGCTTTTGTTGCAGATCGTCAGCACCGGGATATCGCGGTCGGCGAAGCGGTCGACGACGGCGTCGCGGAGTTCCAACTGTACGTTCAGCGGGTAGCCACAGTCGCCGGAGGCGTCAACAAAGAATAGCACCGTATCGGCCAGATGTTCGAGCGCGCCGGCGGCCTGTCGCTCGATATCGTTGCGCTCGTCTTCCGGGCGGTCGAGTAAGCCGGGCGTGTCGATCAACTGGTAGCGGATGTGGTCGCGTTCGAGGTGGCCAACTTGGACGCCGCGGGTCGTGAAGGGGTATTCGGCGATCTCGTTGGAAGCCCGTGTCACGTGGTTGACGAAGGAGGATTTGCCAACGTTGGGGTAGCCAGCGATGACGATCGCCGGCTCATCGGGCCGGATATCGGGGATGGTTTTCAGTTGGTCGCGGGCGTCGCCGACCGCCCGGAGGTCGTCTTTGATCTCGTCCATGATGTCGGCGATGCGGGCAAAGGCCTGCTTGCGATGCTTGCGGGCGGTGTCGGGGTCGGTTTTGCGGAGTTTCGACTGGTACTCGCGGCCCAACTCCTCGATCTGTCGGCTGGCCCAGGTGACCTCAGAAAGGGATTGGCGGAGCTCGTTGACATCGACGATGGCGTCGGCGAGTTCGTAGTAGAAGGGATCGATGTAGTCGAAATCCGGCCACGCAGTGACGACGTTTTCGAGGTTGTCGGAGGTGATGTTGACCGCAACGGTCAGCATCGACTGCTGGGCCTCAAGGCCGCCTTTGGCGTTGCCCGCGCGGGCGGCCCGCGAGAAGGCCTTATCGAGGAGCTCCTCCGATCGGGGAGCTGTCGGGAGGTTCTCGAAAATCATTTCCAGAGCGTACAGCCCCAACGCGTAAAAGCACGTTCGTTCGCTGTTCTGCGTCGGATATGGTCGTTCGACCGCCCCGATCACAACCGGTATGCCGGACGCGAGTGAAAGTATCGTATGCTCAAAGGCGGCGATCCAGCCCCGGCAGTGACGGCGCGCAATCAACACGGTGAGACGGTGTCGCTCGATTTCGACGACCCGACGGTTGTCTTCTTCTACCCGAAAGATTTCACCGGCGGCTGTACGATCGAAGCAACCGAGTTCCAAGCGGCCCTCCCAGAGTTTCGAGAGGTCGGCATCGGCGTCTATGGTGTCTCGATGGACGGCGTCGAGAGCCACGCCGAGTTCGCCGACGAGGAGGGCATCATCTTCGATCTGCTCGCTGATCCGGACGGCGACCTCGCCGACGCCTTTGGGCTCGCTACCGACGATGGACACACCGACCGCCGGACGTTCGTGGTTGCTGACGGCGAGGTCGTCGCGGTGTACGATCCTGAACTGGACGATCCATCGGGCCACGCCCGCGAGGTATTGCGAGACACGCGAAACGAGTTCGTCCGCGGCGGCTAACGGTCGTGCCCGCTGTGGGGTCGTTCATATGGGATCCGCTCACCAACCGGAAAGCTGCTTGAGACGCTGACGACAGTCGACGCACGGGCTGATCGGTCGACTCGGATGAGTATCCCGTTGCCGACGTTGGCGGACTCGATTGCGGTGACGGACTGTGAGGCTCTCCTTTAGCCCACACTGCCACACACAAATTTTCACACATACAAACATGTTAGACTAAAATAATTATCTTTTTCAGCAGTACCTGCATAGTGTCGTAAAATGGCACAGTCTCCCTCGCCAAACACAGCAGACTATCTGTATTCGCTCGCAAATCGCGGCGAGTACGGGGAGCTCATCCGCCATATCCGCGACCACGACGACCAACACGTCCGCTACGGCGCGGCCGGGATCTTAGCCGAGTCGGCTGACTCATTCGCCGAGGCGGTGACACCACAGACACAGCAGGCACTCATCGACTGTGTGCTCTCGGAGCCATCCGATGCGGTACGGGCCAACATCCTCGATGTCCTCCTCACTGTCGATGAATCAACCTTCGACACGATCATTACCAGACTTGAGGCCAGTCCCGAGTCGACACCGACGGAGACACCGTATCCGCTCATCCTGACGAAATGGCATTCCTCGGGCCGGCCATCGCTGCGGTTTCTGGCCGTCGTTGGCTTCGGCCGCGTGGGGAGTCAAAGCACGATTAACAAACTACGCACGACGCTCTCACGGGAGACGGATCTCCGCGTGCTTCGGCGGGCGATCGAAGAAGCCGGCACCGTTGGCGATGAGACCTTTGTGAGCCCGATCCAAGAGCACCTGCGAGCCGGCAACGACGACTTCCAGCAGTCCGCCAACAGCGAGCAGATTGCGGCGGTCAAAGAGGCCGCAGTCGAAGCCCTCGTCGAGATCGGCACCGACGCAGCCTACGAAGCCCTCGTTGCGGCCTCCAGAAGCACCGATGATGAACTGAAAGAGCAGGTCATCGGCAAGATCGGGCGCTTCGGGGCCCAAGAGACGGTTGATCTGGTCGTCGATGAACTGGACGACGACTCCAACGAATCGATACGCGAGGAGGCGGCGGAAGGCGTCATCACGACGTTCACCGAAACGGAGTTTGACGAGGGCGATGCGGTTCGCCAGCAGGCCATCAAGAAGATCGCCGAAGACGTCTCAACTGATGTCTCCGAGGAATTTGCCTCGATCGTCGAGGAGTCACCACACAAATCGGAGCAGCGTAACGCCGCCTGGCTGTTGGGCCAACTGGAGGGTTCGAGTGAGGAAGCCATCGACTCGTTGGTCGATGCGTTGGACGACGACGATCCCGACCTCAGACGGATCGCCTCGGCAAGCCTCACCAAGCTTGATGAAACCAAGGTTGAGGCAAAAATCGAGTCGTTCCTTGAGACAGTCGACGAGGACTCCGAGGCCCAGACGCTAGCCTCGTTTGTGCAGTCGAATCTGCAGAACACCGCCGCGGAAGCGAAAAAGGAGTTGGTGGAGTACACCCATGTCACAAATCCCAGCGACTACACCTCCTCCGAGTGACCGACGGGATCGGTGACACCCACCGCAGTCGAGGGTCGTCAGGTCGGCCGGAGCCGTCTCAGAACAGAAGCAGCTTTGCCAGTTGGAACTCCTGAGCTCACACCCAAGTACCAGCAGTGACAAGACAAGACTATGGAACAACGCTTTCTCGTCGACGTGATGCTCGGTAAGCTTGCCACCTATCTGCGGATGTGTGGCTACGATACGCTGTACGCCAACGAGGAAGAACTCGAAGCCGACGACGCGATTCGCGAGCGAGCCAAGACGACCGGGCGAACACTGCTCACACGAGATCAGACACTCGCCGCACAGACCGAGGGCGCGATCTGTCTGACAGCGACGGCTATCGAGGTCCAACTTAGTGAACTACACGAACAGGGGATTCCGATTGAGCTCCCGACAACGCCCACACGCTGTAGTCTCTGCAACGGGGTCATCACACAGATTGATTCGAACCAGCACCCCAACCACGCCCCAGACACGGTGGATCATGTCTGGCAGTGTACCGACTGTGACCAATACTTCTGGAAGGGGAGCCACTGGGAGCGTGTCCAAGAAACAATCGCTGCCGTCACAACGTAGCCAGACCACCAGGGCGGACACGACGGGAGAGCGTGGTCGCTACTGTCGAGAGCCCTGATCAGTATCTTTTTTGTCATCACTGACATCAGAGTCGATCATGGCCGAGTCGCCCGCACCAAGCCAGACGGATCATCTGTACGCGCTGGCGAACAGGGGTGACTACGATCAACTCGTCCGGTATATACGGAACCACGACGATGCGAACGTTCGCTACGGCGCCGCCGGGATTGTCGCTGAATCGCTCGAGGAGTTCACGGCCCAAGTGACCCCACAGATCCGACGGCTGCTCGTCGAATCAGTGCTCAGCGACCCGAATGATGCCGTTCGGGCCCAAGTCGTCAACGTCTTACTTGCGATCGACGAGTCAACAATCGATAACATCATTACGCAGTTGGAGATGGATCCGCAGTCAACGCCGACCGACACGCCGTACCCACTCATCTTGACGAAATGGCACTCCTCACCGAGAGCCCCGTTGCGATTCCTCGCTGTCGTCGGCTTCGGCCGTGTTGGCAGTCAGAGCACGATCGCAAAACTCCGAACGACAATCACGCGGGAAACGGATCTGCGGGTGCTTCGGCGGGCGATCGAGGAAGCCGGCACCGTCGGCGACGAAACGTTTGTCAGCCCGATCCAAGACCACCTGCGGGCCGGCAACGGGGAGTTCCAGCAGTCCGACACCGAGCAGATCGAACGCGTCAAAGAGGCCGCGGTCGACGCGCTGATCCAAATCGGTACGGCGGCAGCCTATGAGGCCCTCGTGACAGCGTCCAGAAGCACGGATGAGCAACTGAAAGAGCACGTCATCGGTGAAATCGGGCGGTTTGGCGCGGAAGAAACGGTCGATCTGGTTGTCGATGAACTGGATGCGGAGACCAACGAGGAGTTGCGAACGGAAGCCGCCGAGGGTGTCATCACGACGTTTACCGAATCCGACTTCGAGGAGGGGCATGCGGTTCGACAGCGCGCGATCGAGAAGATCGCCGAGGACGTATCGATCGATGTCTCCGCGGAGTTTGCCTCGATCGTCGACGACTCGCCGTACGAATCAGAACGGCGCAACGCTGCCTGGCTGTTGGGGCAATTGGAGAGTTCGAACGAGGACGCAGCGTCGTGTTTGGTTGATGCGCTCCAGGCCGACGATGCCTATCTCAGACAGATCGCCTCAGCCAGTTTGACACAGCTTGAAAACGCCGAGGTGGAATCCGAGATCGAATCGGTGCTGGAGACGGTTGAGGAGGACAGCGAGGTACATACGCTTGCGTCCTTCGTGCAGTCGGCCCTCCAGAACACTGCCGCGGAGGCGAAAAAGAGCTGATCGAGTACACGCATGTCGTCGACCCGAGTGACTACGGGACAGCTAGCGAGTAACCCATAGCTGAGCGACAAGAGAGATCGCACTGCCGGCGGCGAGCACCGCACCGACAACAAATGGGGCGTCAGTGCCAGCGGTCGACTGATACATCGTCAGCAGTCCGACCACGATCCCCAAACCGCTCAGATACGCTTTCAGGAGTCGTGTCGACCCGACACCGGCGTCCTTCTCGTATGTGTCGCGGCTGCTCATAGCAGAGATACTGAAACCAACTCTCCTAACAGCTTATCCTTCGATGCGTACAGTTGGCCCACCACATACGTCGCCGTCGACAGACAATGGACGCTGTTGTACAACCGGTTACGCCCAGTCCTCGTAGGTCGGCCGCGCCAGATCGCCGGGGAAGTCGTCGACGGGTGCGGTCGTCTGGTCACCGGTTGCCATGTCTTTCACCGTCACGTCGCCGTTTTCGAGGTCGCGCTCGCCGACGATCACGACCGTCTCGGCGTTGATCGAGTCAGCGTAGTTCATCTGGGCACCGAAGCTCCGGTCGGCGATGTCGACTTCGACGACGTGGCCACGGTCGCGGAGTTGGCGAGCAACGTCAGCAGCGACAGCCTGAGTGTCGCCGACGCTCAGGACGTAGTAATCGGTCGCGGGGGCTTCCTCGGGCCAGACGCCAGCGCGCTCACAGAGCAACTGGAGGGTGGCGTGGCCCGGGGCGACGCCGACGGCGGGGGTAGGTTGGCCGCCGAAGCTTTCGATGAGGTCGTCGTAGCGACCGCCACCGAAGACCGACCGCGAGACCTCACCCGTCGAGTCGAAACACTCGAAGACGACGCCGGTGTAGTAGTCCAACCCGCGGGCGGTCTCCAGCGACACGTCACAGTACTCGCGGACGCCAAGCTCCTCAGCCGCCGCAAGAACGGCTTCGAGGTTGGCGACGGCGTCGGCGACGCGATCGGTGCCGGCGAAATCGACCAGATCGGCGAGATCGTCGGTGCTAAGCAACTCGTCGAACGTTTCGGCCTGCTCGTAGCGTAGGCCGGCGTCCTGTAAGAGGCCGTAATACTCCTCATCGTCGATCTTCTCGGATTTATCGACCGCGCGAATCGCCGCCTCGGTGTCGACATCAGCGTCGAAGGCAGCCAAGAGACCGCCCAGCAGATCACGGTGTGAGACGCGGAACTCGAAATCATCGCCCGTGAGACCGAGATCGGTCAGTGCGTCAGCCGCGAACGCTAAGACCTCGGCGTCGGCGGTGGGCTCACTGGAGCCGAAGATATCGACGTTGGTCTGATAGAACTCCCGGAAACGACCCTGTTGTACCTGTTCGTACCGCCAAAACGAACGCGTCGAGTACCACTTGATCGGCTTCGAGAGGGCCTGCTGTTTGGCGACGACCATCCGGGCGACTGTCGGCGTCAACTCCGGGGAGAGTGTCACCTCACGACCGCCCTTGTCGGTGAAGTTGTACAGTTGGTCGACGATCTCGTCGCCGGATTTGTCGGTATAGAGCTCGGTCGCCTCCAGTGTCGGCGTCCCGATCTCGCGGAAGCCATACCGGGCGGCGGCGGCCTCAACGGTGTCGATGACCTCCCGGCGAGCGGTCATCTCGTCGGGGTAGAAGTCACGAAACCCTTTGAGTCGGTCGTACATAGCCGGGCGTTTGCGAGGGCCGCGCTTGAATGCTGTCCTTTGGCGGTTCGGTCGGCGGCGACAAATACATCGGAGGTGCTGTTGCCTCCGGGTGTCGACTACGCAACGACTTCGAGTCGTGTCCCGAGATTTTCGGTAAGCGCGGCTTCGAGATCCGGATACAGCCCGAGCAGTTGCCCCACCCAGCGACGGAACCGCCCGCGTTTGGTCTTGCCGACGAGGACGCGGTCGGCGTTTTGTCTGGCGGCTTCGTCGATGATCGCCTCCTCAAGGACGTACCCCTGCCGAACGATATAGTGGGCACCGATCTCGCCGAGTTCGTCCTCGACGGCCGCCTGAAGTTCGCTCCGGGTGGCTCGCTCGCCGTTCTGCAGCAGTGAGATATGAAGCACAATCAGCGACTCGCCGTCCTCGGTCAGCTCACGCCCGCGTTGGATCGTCCGATAGCTATCCGCCGTGAGGGGATAGCGCACCGAAACGAGCGTCGTTGTCATACAGGGGATACGCCGAGCGCGTATATCTGTCTTCCTGTCTGTACCCTTGCCGGCGTGGGGGTTTCATGCACACCGCGATGTGGATTCTTCACACCACAATCCGGGTGTCTCACACCGCGATCATCGTCACACCGATCACCGCGAGCACGGCGGCGACGATCCGGATCCCGAACTGCTGTTCGTCGAGCAACAGCCCGCCGAGTAACACGGCGACGATGGCTTGGGTGTTGATGATCGGCGAGGCGATACTCGCCGGCACCAGCGAGAAGGCGACGTTGGTCAGCCCCTCACCGGCAGCGACGAACAGCCCGCCGACCGCAAGCTTCGGCAGATCCGCCCGCAGCGTTGCCGGCGGAGTCGCCCGCAGCGCGACCGGAAGCAACACGACCGCGACGCCACCAAGTACGATCGGGATCCAGACGCCGACCGGGATCGCCATCTCCTGGAGGGCGATCCGTCTGGCAACATCGCTAACGCCGAACGCCATCGCGCTGAGGATCGCCAACCGCGCGGCCGTCGACGTGGTTGCCTGGCGAAGTGGATCAAGCAGGGAGCCGCCACGAAAGTTGGCGACGTAGACCGCGGCGGTCGCAACGAGGACACCAGCGACCTGCAGCGGCGTCAACACCTGCCCGAGGACGACGACCTCAATCGGGAGCACGAACACGGGAACGATCTTGCTGATCGGCGCGACATAGGAGACCTCCCCGATGGCCAACGCGCGCAGAAAGGCGATCATCGCCCCGGCGATCATCGTCGTCGTCAACACGATGATGCCAAGTTCACTGGCCCCAAACGTCGTTAGCGCCTCAGTTGTCGTCGCTGTGCCGACGCGAAAATACCAGACCGGCAGATACCACAGCAGCGCGAAGCTGTTGATCCCGACAGTCAACAGCGAGGCTGCATAGCCCTCGAAGGCCCGTTTGAGATAGTAGAGATAGCCACCCCACACGAGGGCTGCGGCCACCGCGACGACGATCCCACCGACCATTCACTGCATCGAACCCCGGGAGGGAGTTCAAGCGTTCGGTCTCGACGTGAGGCTGTTCGATCTCGGCGTGGGGCGCGGCGCGTCGCTACCGACGCCCGTGGACGTAGGTCTGTTCGTGATCGGGAAAGACCTCGTCGACGGCGTCATCGCCGTGGCGGTCGGCTAAGATCGCCCGCAACTCGCCTTCGTAGTCGGCTTTTGGCACCGTCTCACTGGGGCCGGTTTCGACCGCAAGATTCGCGGCGACGAGATCGTCGACGGCGTGGCGACCAAACCCTGATAGCGGCGCGATGTAGTCGACACCGTGGCGGTCTTCGAGGCTTTGGGCCGCCGCCCGGGAAACCGTCGGCACGCGATCGTCACGGCGGCTCCCGTCGGCGATGGCGTCGACAGCGAGCGCAGCCACGGTTTCGAGCGCGTGGTCGTGGACACGCTGGATGCCGTTACGCGGAAACCCGTCGTCGACCATCTGTTCGACGGCATCCTCGGCGACCGATTCATCGAGCGTGACCGTCTCAAACGGGAAGCCGAGTTCGGCAGCGGCCTCGCGGGCGTGCTGGAAGTCGTCGGTGACGCCGAAGTGTGCGGTCACGAGCCGAACGTCGTAAAACTCGTCTAAAAGGAGGGCTGCAAGCGAGGAGTCCTTGCCACCGCTGTACAGCAGCGCTAACTCCATGTTAGCGGTGTTGGATATCGAAGGATTGCGAGTCCGGTTGGAGTTCCTTCAGCAGCTCTTTCATCTGGGCTTCGTCGATCCGATCTTGGACGCGACCGCTCTGGGCGAGGGCGACGATCTGCTGTTTGACCTGTTTGGCGACCTGCGGTTTCGACATCTCGACGGCGTTGAGCCGCTGGCGCGCCCCGTCGGTCAGGTGCTTTTTGAGGACGGCCTCGCGTTGGGCCTCGGCCTGCTCTTGGGCAGCCTGCTGGCGGTCAGCCGCATCGCCCTCGCCGCCCTGCTGTTGCTGTTTGAGCTCTTTCCGCTTTTGCTCGCGGAGTTCTTCGAGTCGATCGTCGTCAGGGCTGTTGCTCATACATGTTGTGTCGTCGTGCAGCCCCAAAAACGGTTTCGGACGGCCGAATTAGGCGTAGCGTTCGAGTTCGGGGTTGTCGAGGTCGTCGAAGACGTCTTTGGCGACCTCATCGAGGAAGGCGTCACCCTCGGCGGTGGTGCGGCGACCCTCGCCTTGGGCCGTCTGGATGAGCCCGTCGTCTTCGAGTTGGGTCAGCAGTTCGCGGATGATCTTCGTCGAGCCGTCGACCTGTTTTGCGGGGGCAACGGCGTAGCGGTTCGAGCCGCCTTTCGTGCCGCCGTACCCCGTCGAGAGTCGTTCGACGCCGATCGGGCCCTCGATGGCGACCTTTCGGAGGAGGCTGGCCCCGCGTCGCTCCCAGAAGTCATCCTGTTGGGGTGGCAGTTCGCGGTCGTGGCTCGTCTTCGTGTACTCAACCCACTCCGGCGTTTCGAGCCGGTCTGCAAGCCGGTCGGCGAGCTCCTCGATGAGCTCCTCCGGCGGCACGTCGTAGAGAGTTACCATAGGGCCGTATTCCGGTTTGGCGCCTTTAAAGGCATCGTATCGACGCCGCAGCCGCCGTCTGCCGGCCGATTTCGTGCGAGACGATCACACGGCCAACCCGTATGAGATCGGTGTCAGCGACGCGACTGACGATACCAGCCGACGGCCGACTCCGCAAAGACAAGCCCGCCCAGCGTCGTCGGCAGCCAGTAGGCAAATCCCCGAAACAAGACGACCCCGGCAACGGCCGTCGCCGGCGACACCGTCGTCAGCGGCGTCCCGACGAGAACGGCGACCAGCGCGCTCTCGATGCCGCCGGCTCCACCCGGCAACGGGAGAGCCAACGCGACCGACGCCAGCGGCAGCGCGACGAAGGCGGCCACCACCGAGATCGGCGTGCCGATGGCCGTGAAAGCGGCCCACAATGCCAGCAGTTGACACAGCCAACCGGCCACGGAGTAGCCGAGCACAGCTGAAGCGTTCGGCGGTCGGCCGCGATGTGTTCGAGATCATCGACAAAGCCCGCAACCCGGCCAGCGACAGTCGCCCGATCCGGGGCCGAGAGCCGCGGGACGACTGCCGCAAGCCAGCCAAAAAGCTGTGTCAACCCGTCGATAAGTCGGGTTGTGATACCGCGGCGACGACGCCAGAGCCCGGCCGCGGCACCGCAACCCACAACGACCGCGGCGGCGACAGCGGCAGCCGCAGCGGTGAGCTGGCCTGCAAGCGAGCCGGCGACCGCGAGCCATGTCAGCCCAACAAGTGCAAAACTCACCGATGAAACGATGTTGACCGCGTCGACAGCAGCCATTGCCGCCAGCCCGCGCTCGTAGGGGACACTGGTGCGCTCGGCGACCAGCAGCGTCGTCAACGGTTCGCCGCCGGCGTTGCCGAAGGGGGTGACGTTGTTCGCAAACCCCGCGCCGGCCGACAGCAGCAGACCTGTCCACGGCGAGACGGCCGCGCCGTAGCTCCGGAGCGCGGCGCGCATCCCCAATCCCCAGCAGGCGACCCAGCCAACGATCAGGGCGGCGACGGTGGCGACACCGCTGCGGTCTGCTTGCCGGAGCGACTGCACCACATCGTCGATGCCGACAAGCCACGCGATGACGGCGATGACGGCGGCTGCCAGCAGAAAGCCCGCCAGCGTCGTCCGTAGCCGGTCGCGTGCCATACCGAGGCGTCGGGCAGGGCGACAATCAACGCACCGATCGGATACGTGGGCGAGGTCGGCCGAAGAGCATACGCTTTTGTCGCCGAGGGCAAAACGGTGGATAACCTGATGGACGAACGTGCGGCCCTCCGACAGCTCGCGGCGACCCTTCCGCATGCCGGCGATGACGCCGCCGTCGTCGACGACACGGCGATCACGACCGACATGCTCCACGAGACGACGGATTTTCCCGCGGGAACGACCCGCTACACCGCGGGCTGGCGGTCGGTCGCCGCCTCGCTGTCGGATCTCGCGGCCGTCGGCGCAAATCCGACCGCGGCGGTTGCTGCCTACGCTGACACCGCCTTCGAGGCTGACGCCCTCAGCGATTTTATCGATGGTGCGCAGGCGGTCTGTGCGGCTGTCGACGCCAAATACGTCGGCGGCGATCTCGATACCCACAGCGAGTTCACCGTGGCGACGACGGCGATCGGAGCGGTCGATGAATCGGTCGACCGCGCGGGGGCAACCCCTGGCGACCGCGTCGTCGTCACCGGTGGGTTCGGGCGAAGCGCGGCCGCCCTCCGCTATTTCGAGCGCGAGGCGTTCGACGCCGCCAACGACCGCTTTCAGTTCACCCCGCGAGTCGACGCCGGCCGGGCGCTTGCTGGCTCGGCGACAGCGATGATGGACTCAAGCGATGGGTTGGCGCGGTCGCTACACCAACTCGCCGAGGCCAGCGACTGTGGGTTCACGATCGACCGCGCGGCCGTCCCCATCGCCGACGCCCTCAGCGAGGTTGCCGACGACAGCGAGGATCGCTGGGAGGCGGCCGTCCACTTCGGCGAGGACTTTGAGTTGGTGGCGACAGTACCGGCCGTCGAGATTGATACTGTGCGGGCGGCCTCGCCGACACCGCTAACCGAGATCGGCCGCGTCGTCGAACGCGAGGCCGGCGTCACCGTCGACGGCGAGCCATTGGCTGATCGTGGCTACACCCACGGCTAACCCCGAGCGACCGCGCTACCGGAACAGCACCGTCGGCCGTCGGACGACATCGGCGACGGTGTCGGCATCGGTGATCGCCGGGAGCCGGATCGTCGCGATCGTCCCGTCGTCGCCGTCGATCTCGAAGGCCCCACCGTAGCGGGTGACGATCCAGTTGATCAGCCAGAGGCCAAGCCCCGAGCCGTGTTTGAGTGGAGTTTCGCTGCCGGCGGCGACAACGTCAGCCTCCATCGGATCGATCCCGGGGCCGTCGTCGGCGATCTCGATTTCGATCCACTCGTCGACATCGCTGACGGTCACCGTGACGCTCGGTTCGGCGACCGAGTTATGGGTGATCGCATTCGTCACCGCCTCCGAGAGGGCATCCTCGATCTCCGCGCCGGCACAGATATCCCGGTCGGTCGTGAGCGTCACGTCGATGGTGGCCGCCGGATGCGCGTCGCGGTGATCGGCGACGATCCGGGCAAGCACCGTGGTCGGATCGAGCCGCCGCGGCTCTCGGTCAATTCGGGCGTTTGCTTCGAGCGTCTGGGCGTGCTCGCTCAGCGAAACGAGGTCGTCGGCGACGCCTTCGATCCGACCGGCGGTTGCGCGCGGCGATTCAGTTTCGCCCGTATTGATCAGGTTCGCAAACCCCATGACCTTCGACATATCGTTGCGGAGGTTGTGCCGCAGCACGCGGTTGAGCAGCGCGATCAACTGCTCCGTCCGGCGGCGTTCGGTGACATCCGTCTGAAACCCGAGATAGTGGGTCAGATCGCCGTCGTGATCAAAGATCGGCGTGAGTTGGGTGCGATTCCAGAACGGCGTCCCATCCTTGCGGTAGTTGATAAGTTCGACCGTGACCGATGATTCGGTTTTGATCGCCGAACGGAATCGCGCGGCCTCGTCGGGATCGGTCGCCTCGCCCTGGAGAAACCGGCAGTTGCGACCGACGGCCTCATCAGCGTTGTAGCCCGTAATTCGCTCAAAGCCACCGTTAACATAGACCAGCGGCTCGTCTGGCTGGCTTGGATCGGCGATCATAATCCCGATGTCGGCGTCGTCGATCGCCCGGGTTTTGATCCGAAGCTCTTCTTCTCGGGCTTTCCGCGCGGTGATGTCGCGGCCGACACCTTGGACGCCGGTGATCGCACCAGTATCGGTGATCGGCGTCGCGTTGACCTCGATGACGACGATGGTGCCGTCGGTGTCACAAAACTCGAGTTCGATGTTTTCGATCGGCTCGCCGTCCAGCAGTTGGTCGTATGCGACGGCTGCATCGCGGGCTGACTCGTTGGTGATGAACTCGGTGAAGGGCTCGCCGACCAGTTCCGCGGGCTGGTAGCCTAAGACGCGTTCGACAGCCGCCGAGACGTAGCTAAACTGCCCGGCGTCGTCGACACGAAACAGGATGTCGAAGCTGGTTTCGGCGATCCCCTCAAACCGCTCTTTTTCGCGTCTGAGTCGGTCGTTTTGCTCGCGGAGATCACGCTCATAGGCTTGCTGTTCGAGCGCGCTCCCGACGAGTTTCGCCAGCAACTCTACGAACAGCTCCTCGGATTCGGCAAACGACTCGGCTCGCTGGTCGTGATCGGCAAAACAGACGGTGCCGTGGATCTCGTCGTCGACGACGACTTTCGCGCCGATATAGGTGCCGAGCCCGAAGGTCTCGATGGCCTGCTCGTTGATCGCCGACGCCGACACGTCTTGGATGGCAAGTGCCCCGTCGAGTTCGATGGTGCGGCGACAGTACGCCTCGTCGAGCGGACAGGTTTCGCCCGGCTGGATGAGGTCGTGGTCGCCCGTGGCATGGATGATCTCCTGTTGGCCGTCCTCGATCCGGGTGAAAAAGCCGACCGGGAGGTCGAGATACGCCGTTCCGATGGCGAGTGCATCGTCGATCCGAGCCCCGACATCGACACCCGGCTCCGCGAAGGTATCGTATAGCCGTTCGCGGTAGGCGGCAGAACGCATAACTATAGTTGTCAGTGAAAGGACTTAAACTGAGTGACACACCGCTTCCCACAGTGAGCAGGTTACTCTGCGGAGTTCGGTGGCTCCGCTGGCGACAACGGCCGGTCGATCCGATCGGTCACATCCTCCTGAAAGCCAACCATGCGCTCGTCGTCGCCGCTGCCGACCGGGGCGATGGTGATGTGATTCCAAAATGGGGTGCCGTCGGCACGGTAGTTTCGCAGCGTCACCGATGTTGACTCTCGGGTTTCGATCCCGGCACTGAGCTCGGCGACCCGGTCGTCGTCGGTGGCCGGCCCCTGCAGAAACCGACAGTTCTGGCCGAGGATCTCCTCGGCCGTATAGCCGGTCAGCGCACAGAAGGCGTCGTTGACGTAGATGATCGGGTTGTCCGGGGCGCTTGGGTCGGTGAGGACGATCCCGATCGGAGCCTCATCCATCGCCTGTGTTTTGCGGGCCAACTCCGCCTCGCGGGCGACCTGTTCGGTCACGTCACGGCCAACAAAGAGGTGATGGCCGGTGACGATCTCCGGGGTAGCGGTGTATTCGATAATACGCCTCCAGCCGGCGTCGTCGACGGCGGTGACCGTGGCCCGCTCGCTGGGATCGGGGTCAGCCCAGATCGTCTCGACGGTGACCCCCTCGGCGAAAAAGTCCGTGAGAACACGGCCGAGCAGCGCGGTTCGATCGGCGCCAAAGAGCTCGCCGGCAGCGGGATTGGCCTCAACGATTCGGCCGTCGTCGGTGACGACGATGATCGCATCGCAAGCCCCCTCGACGGCCGCCCGATAGGTGTCTCGGGCCCGGGTCAGCTCCGGAAGGTCGTGGCTGATCTTCATCCCGGGTTTTCGCGGCACCGAGACGGTCATGACCGTCCCCGAGTCGGTGGCCATCGCGTTGATCGTGCCGTCATGGCTGCTGACGATCCAGTGGGCCAGCCAGAGGCCGAGGCCGCTGCCGTGGGTAAACGGCGTTTCGGTGCCGGTATCCAACACGTCGATCTCCTGATCGCTGAGGCCAGGGCCGTCGTCGACGATCTCGATCTCGACGGCATCCGGTACCGTCTCAACGGTCACGGTGATTGTCGGCGCGTCGCCGCCGTGTTTGGCGGCATTGTCGAGTAACTCCATGAGGGCGCGTTCGAAGCTTGGTAACACGGCTGTCGTGATCGAGCCATCGGCGACAACCGAGATCGACGCCGCCGGGTAGTCGTCAGCGACAGCGTCGACAAGGCCGTCGACGAGAGCGATGATATCGACGGTCGTGCGGTCGGCGTCGCTGGTGACGATCCGTTCAAGCTCGCGGGCTTTCTCCGAGAGTTGGAGGAGGTCGTCGATATGTTCAAAGACGGTATCGTCGTGCCCGGTGTCAGTGTCGGCGGCCATGAGCTGTGTGAACCCCCGAATGACCGACATCTCGTTGCGGAGATTGTGCCGCAGCACGCGGTTGAGCACCGTCGCCAGCGTCGTCTGGTTGGTGAGCGCGGTGGCGACAGTCTCACGTTCAAGTTCGCGTTCCAACAGACAGGCCAGTAACGCGGCGAACTGGCGGTCGGCGTCGGTAAAGGGCTCGCGGCCCTCGGCAGCGACAAAACAGACGGTGCCGCGTGGCTCCCCGTCGAGGACGATCGGCGTCCCGAGATAACAGCCGAGTTCGCGGGTGTCTCGGGCCGGATCATCGGCCCACTCGCTGGCTGACACGTCGGGGACGGACTGCTGGTCGACCAGTTCGATAGCGTGCCGACAGTAGGTTTCTCGGAGGTCAAGTTCGAGTTCCGGCGGGGTGTGGCCGTCGGCGGCGTCGGTGCTGACCATCGCCTGCCAGTCGTCGGTCGTGGTGTCGATCCGCGTGAGATGGCCGTTGTCGACACCGAGATACGACACGCCAAGTTGGAGGGCGTCGCGGGCCTTCTGGTCGAACGGGCAGTCCCGGCGAATGATCTCGAACAGTTGCTGTTGGGCGGCCGCCGCGTCGGCAGGGGCGGTCATGGGGGTCCCCGAACAGTGATATCACGTCGATACCCGCGCCGTTGGTGGCCCAGCGGTGTGATTGTCGGGGTTGATCAATCATGCTGCAAGTGAATACATGCTAGTGAGAGAACATAAGCATGTGCCCTCGGCCAAGGGTAGTGTTCAGATAAGCTGATTCCATGCGAAGCTGAACGATCTGAGCCAGTCGTCGGCTGTGTCTGCTGAGGCGTTGCTGAAACAGTTCGAGAAACAGATAGTTCTGCGTTTTAGTTCTCGGAAGATACGTTCGACAGCGTTTCGATTTCCATGCTTCTCGTATTTGAAATCGTAGCCGGCATGTGACAGGCAGCCTATAGTGAGTGGGCACCATCAATGAGAAATACCGCGTCAGCAACGTCGTGTTTCTCGCTGTGTTCAGCGAGAAACACTTCTGCGAGTCCGGTGTTTGTTGTCGGTTCAAGGCTTGTGTACAGCAATTCGTTCGTCTTTGGATCAACAGCTGCGTACAGCCAGTATTGGTCGTCGTTGAGTTGGATCACTGTTTCGTCAACCGCAACGTGATCCGGATCTTTTCCGGAAGTGGGCTGTAGATCGGCCTTGTGAATCCAGTTGTGCACGGTTGATCGAGCGCGTTTGACACCGAATATCTCAAGTACAGAAACAGTATTCGAAAGTGATAGGCCAGACAAATGTAGCTGAATACTGAGCTTCATCAGAAATTCCGGTGTCGCTTTCCGTTCCACAAAGTCTAACTCAATCTGGTCGATACTGCCACTGAGGCGTCCGAATTCTTCCATAATCACTTAGAAATCGTGACGCCTCACCTTTCAGTCCTTATCTGACCACCGCCTAGTAAACTCGCGACTGATTTATATGTTCTAACCGAAGCAAGTAATGCGCTTCACAACAAGCTTCAAATATAAGATGTTGCGAAAATCGTTAACGTTAGAAAATATAAAAAAAGGTGTTAAACGACCAACAGAATCGATAGATGAGCTTCTTTTTGAGGTCTTATATAGAACTCCAGTAACTTATATAAATACGAAGACTACAATCGGTACCAACGTTTTTTCGCTGGACTGGGACGTACTTATTCTTCTTGACACCTGTCGGGTGGATGCCCTCCGAGAAGTTGCCGATGAGTATAGTTTCTTGGAAGATATCGGACGCATCAGATCGGTTGGTGGACGATCTCCCGAATGGATAGCAAAAACGTTTGAGAAGCAGTATAGTAGTCAAATAAGCGACACTGCATACCTGTCTGCAAACGTGTTTGCAGAAAAAATATTAGTTGACCACGATCCAGAGACGGTATCGCTCAGTGAATCCACAATGGCGTATAAACAGTTGCGGAAAATACCAACCGTTGATGCCGAAGACCTCGGGAAGTTCGAGTACCTCTACACGTACGAATCAGTAGGTGAGGAGGGGCCACTCGGTCATATAGAAGGTGGAACTCCCCCAAGGTACGTGACAGATCGAGGGATAGCGGTAGGTCGACAGAAAGGTTTTAGCCGTATTATACTTCACTATCTTCAGCCTCACCCACCCTACGCTGCGAATGCAGTAGCCGAGGATCGTGATTTACACCGGTATGAAAAGGACTGGTGGGGATATCTGGCGGATACGGGAGACCGTGAAACAATCTGGAACGCTTATCTCGATGAGCTCAGATCCGTCTTAGACGAGGTAGAGATATTGCTGAACAACTTGGATGTAGAAACCGTAGCACTCAGTGCAGACCATGGAGAGTCTTTCGGTGAGTATTGGGAACACGGTCATAAGACCGGGAGTCTTAATCCGTACGTTAGATATGTACCTTGGGTTACTATGACTGCAAATGATAAAAACACATACGAACCTCGATTTGAGGCTCCAAGTAGTCAACCAGAAACGAGAAAGGAAGATCAACTGGAAGCTCTTGGATATCGAATGTAGATTCTTGTCGTATTTATTTTCAAAAATATTCACCAAAATATATTGGATAAAATGTAAATATACATGAAATTAGGATTAGTTACACCACGTTATCCACCAACGCATGCAGGTGGCGGAGAGATCAGTGCTAGGCTCCTTGTGGAAGAAATTCACAATCGTGGTATTGCTGATGTAACAGTGTATTCTTTCGACAGTAACGAGGGCAAAGACGAAGTTGGTGGGATTCCAGTATTTCGGCTTGGAAACATACCTCAATACCCATACACGCTCCCAAACGAGATTGTGTTCCGAAAACTACGAGAAGAAGGGATAACACCAGATCTTCTGCATGCGTACAATATGCACCTCCATCCAGCAGTGGGTCGATTGTCAGAGCATCTCAACGTACCGGCGGTCGCAACATTAAACGCGTACCCACTTATTAACTGGACAGACGTGGGAGTGACGCCGTCACTGAAACGTCGAGTATACGAGAGTACGTTCCTCCGATTCGAACGCCCGCGCCTGAAGCGGCAGATGCGACAGATAGATCTCTTCCTCCCTTTGAGCTCTGCCGTCGAGCGCGTGTACCGAGATCACGGGTTCGCAGACAGCGACTTCGAGGTCGTACCGAATATGCTTGATGAGTCGTTGGATGTTCCTGAGAAAACCCACGGAGACAAAGACCGGACGCGGTTGCTGTACGTGGGATACCTCCGTGATTCAAAGGGCGTCTGCCATCTCATCGACGCGATGGAGCACCTTCCTGAGACGTTCGAGTTGACTATAGTTGGGGGTGGCCCCGAAGAAGATTTTCTCCAGAACCGAGTGTTGAACAGCGATGCTGCGAGCCGAATCGGTCTGGCTGGCGAAGTCCCTTACGACCGTGTGGAGCGGGCGTACGCGGACGCTGACGTGTTCGTACACCCTGGCGTGTGGCCCGAGCCGTTCGGCCGAACGATTCTTGAGGCGATGCAGGCGGGATTGCCAGTCGTAGCGACAAATATTGGCGGGCCAGCTGAGACCGTGCCACAAAGGGAACTACTCTGTGAGCCGGGAAATCCAACATCCTTAGCAAAAGCGGTGAAGCGTGCGGCCGCACAAGCAGACGAAATCGGAGCGCAAAACCGTGAATTCGTTCGCGAACACTACCATCCCGATGTCGTAGTGCCGCAGTTTGAGGCGGCCTACAAAGGAGTCCTCGACCCAACCCGATGAACAGCACAAGAAACCATCAGGATGAGGCGTGAACAATATGTCTGTGGGGATACAAGAGATACTAATGACCAAGCATGGCGACTCTCCTCGCGGTGATACAAAAAATAATGACGCTGATAACATGGCGTCGCTGAACGAGAGTATCGCCGTCGCACATTGGGGCGAACACGCCGACGGCGGCGGCGACCGCTTGGCATGGGAGCTCGCTCGCATTTTTGAGTCTGCTCCCTTCTACGTTGGTTGGCGGGATCATAGCATCGAACCGGATGACATCGACCCAAAGCAACTCATTCAGGGGCGGTTCCTAAAGTGGGCGCTTGAGCGCGGTGGGATAACACGTCAGTTTGCTCACTTGCTCGGCTGGCAGATAGCTGAACCACTCCGAGAGTACGACGTTTTGATCACGAGTGGAAACGAGCCGCTATTTTACGTCCCACCCGATGATCAGACGTGGGTAGCGTATATCCACCACACAAACCGACGACAATCCGATCAGATCACCGAAGTCACGTCTTCACGGTTCCCCTCAGTGACTCTCCTACTCTACTATACGCTGCGGGTGGCGTATGATCACAACACGCACCGACCGGATCTGTTCGTGGTTAATTCTGAGTTGGTGAAGCGACGGCTCGTACGGTACTGGGGGTTCCCAAAGATAAGATTCGTGTAGTGTACCCACCGGTGAATACCGACTCGTACTCGCCGAGTGCTACCGAGACGGGGGATTACTACGTGACGCTTTCGCGGTTGGACTGGCACAAGGATGTCGACAGCATCGTCCGGGCATTCAATGAACTGGACGAACACCCAGTCGTCGCTGGCGACGGCCCCGAACGTGACACGCTTGAAGAGATGGCTGAGGAGAACGTCGAGTTCGAGGGATTCGTTTCAGAGGAGCGAAAACGTTCGTTACTGGCCGGAGCAAAAGCGTTCGTATTTAATGGCCGTGACGAAGATTTCGGTATCGCACCGGTTGAAGCCCTCGCAGCAGGGACACCACTACTGGGCGTCAACGAAGGAATGACTCAGTATCAGGTTGTTCCAGGGAAGAACGGCTATCGACACGACCGAGCGACCGGTACAGCGGGGATTCGAGAGTCCGTCAAGCACTTCGAACGTGACGGCATCGAGTGGTCTTCCCACGAGATCTCGTCGTTCGCTGACCGGTTTTCGGTTAGTGCGTTCCATGAGGGGATCCATGAGGTGGTTGCGGACGCTGTCGACCACGCGGATACCACTCCTGAGTGGTACGAGGAATACGTGAGCTAGCTGTTCGCTTTTTCTACAACGTTTGGCGTTAGCATCGCGTACAGATATCCCAAGCCGACGGCACCAGTGAAAACAACAATCGAAAGTAACTGCGTCACTTCGGCCACAGAGGGCGACCGAACCAACCCCTTCAGCCGCTTCGGGACGAAGTGCGTCAACAGCTGTTTTAGATACGCGCTCTTGTTATCAGGCGCGTTCGGGTACAAGAGATCCATTACGCGCTTGGAATACCCTTGCCAGAACGACCGCGATACGAGCCACTGGAAATCGCCGCGATAGTCAAATAATTTATGATGGACAACGGCCTCCTCAGTGAAGACCATCCCTCTGCCGTACTCTTCTAACAGCCGAATCCCTGCTGGTGCTTCATGTGCCTGTAGGTGTTTATCGCCCTTTCGCCCTGTGTTCGGATCGTATCCTCCAACATTGAGGAAAGCCTCGCGGCGATACGAGATGTTTGATCCATACGTGTTTCGAACCTCCTCACCATCCGACGCGAATCCCGGTTCGACGACACCGACGAGCCAGTAGAACTCCTCCGGAAAGAAGGCCGGCTTCTCAGTCTGCCAGTCTGGTTGGACATCGCCACCAACTGCGATGGCGTCAGTTTCCTCGTATACTGCAACCAACTTCTCGATCCAGTCCGGTTCAGCTGTCGCATCGTCGTCGGTGAACGCGACAATCTCTCCGGATGCGATTTCGGCTCCTTTGGTGCGGCTGTACGATATCCCCTTATTTTCGTCGTTGTTGTGTAGAACGACGTTCTCGCAGTCACCGAAGTCGTCGTCAACGCGCTCGAACACATCCTCGTTGCCATCGACAACAAGTACGATTTCGAGTGGCTCGTACGTCTGCGCCAGCACGCTTTCGACACACTCGGAGAATGGATCATACCGATGCATCGAGTATGTACAGATGACGACGGAGACGTTCATTAACTCACGTTATCTGATACGGCGAATAAGAATTGTGCTTCCCCTCAATACAGTGTTGCACCTGCGAATGCACCTCCAGCTCTGACTGTGAAGCCGGTGCCGTGTTTCACAAGCCTTATTGACTGGTTGAAACTGTGTCGAGGTAATGCAAGACGCAGTAACTGACTGGCTCGAGCGTCTCCGCGAGTCGGATCCCTCAGATCTCCTCAAACAGTTCTATCACGTCCCGATTCTTTTGGGATTGTTGGCGTTCATGTTGGCCGTCCGCCTCCGCGCACTGGAGAACTTCCAAACCGACGATGGAGTTACGTTCCGCGGTAACGATCCGTGGTACCATTACCGCCAGACGAACTATCTGCTCGAACACTTCCCGTCGACGATGCCGTTCGATCCAATGACGAACTATGCGCAAGGAACTCTTGCCCAGCAGTTCGGCACCCTCTATGATCAGATCGTCGCTGGATTCATTCTGCTTACTGCTTTGGTGATCCCTCACCCGAGTACGCCGGGCTGATTATGCTTGTTGCCGCGCCG
This sequence comes from Halonotius sp. GCM10025705, assembly GCF_042662885.1. Taxonomy (NCBI): domain Archaea; kingdom Methanobacteriati; phylum Methanobacteriota; class Halobacteria; order Halobacteriales; family Haloferacaceae; genus Halonotius; species Halonotius sp. GCM10025705. Next base: position 1,624,333 of record NZ_JBHSZD010000001.1, read on the forward strand.
GTGTTTCTGGCCGCTACTATCATTCCTGCGTATCTGATTGCCGCTCGACTTGCAGGGCGATGGCCAGCCCTCGTTGGTATCGCTGTTTTCGCACTCCTTCCGGGAAGCGTTCTCACATATAGCCTCGTTGGCTTTTATGACCACCAAGCGGCTGAGGTGTTCTTCCAGACGCTCGGTGTCCTTGGCTTCGTGACAGCAATCGCTGTTGCCCAACAGTCACAACCTGTCTGGGAACTCGTCGTCGATCGTGATTTTGATGCACTCCGTCGACCGCTTTTGTACTCTGTCGCGGCCGGTGTTGCGGCAGCCCTCTATATGTGGGCATGGCCACCTGGGATAATCCTTGTCGGATTTACTGGTATCTTCTTCACGCTCAAGATCACGACCGACGTGTATCACAACCGGAGCCCCGAACCGATGGCGTTCGTTGGTGCTGTTTCGATGACTGTCACCGGCCTGTTGATGTTTGTTCCGCTGACGAGTTTCACGATTGGCGGTTCGACTGATTACAGTCTCCTCCAGGTTATCCTTCCATTTGGCGTTGGATTTGGCAGTCTCTTTCTTGCCTACCTTGCCCGACAGTGGGAAACCCGAGAGATTGATAAAATATGGTATCCAGTCACTGTTGGCTTATTAATACTCGTTTCTGGTGCCTTCTTCACTTGGTTCGTAACGGATCTTATTACACCACTGCTCAATCGTGTCGGATTCAGCGCAACTGCAGGTTCCCGAACCATCGGCGAAGCAGCTCCACCACTCGCAGATAACCCTCCCTTCGAGTTCATCTACAGCGAGTATCGGCTTGCACTGTTTACCGCGATCGCCGCAGCCCTCGTTATCCTCGCCCGCCCACTGATCCAAAGCGACGATACGCGCGACACAGGCTACGTCGCCGCCGCCCTCACAACGGTCGGCCTGATCTATCTCGGTTCGCCGGTTGTCGACCAGATCGCCGGCCTCTTCGGAACGAGTTGGCAGGTGCTTGGCTTGCTCATCAGTACCGGGCTGATCGTTGGTGCAACGCTGCGCCATCGCTACGATGCGACCGAACTCTATCTTCTCGTCTGGGGCGCGTTCATCATCTCCGCAGCGTTCACCCAGAATCGGTTCAATTACTATCTCGCCGTTGTCGTCGCCGTTTTCAACGCAATCTTCATCGCTCAAGCCTCTGACCTGCTTGACCTTCGTTCGACCGCTGGTTCAGTACGGGAGTCCGTAGACTCACTCGAAGGCTGGCAGGTCATGGCGGGTGTCACGATCGTCTTCCTTGTCCTTGCGCCATTTGTGTTCCCGACGGTTGCAGCGTGGGACACCGCTGGTCCGAACAGCAACGGCCCCGGTGCCGTGGAAATTTGGGATGACAACTTAGAGTGGATGAACGAGGAAACTCCGGCTCCCGGGACACTCGAGGATCCTGACGCCGAAGCGATGGATCCAACTGGAACCTACGAGCGACCCGCCGATGGCGACTATGACTATCCAGAAGGCGCCTACGGCGTCCAATCGTGGTGGGACTACGGCCACTGGATCACTGTCCACGGCGAACGCATTCCGAACGCCAACCCGTTCCAGCAGGGGGCGCCCGAAGCTGCCAACTACCTGCTCGCGCCGAACGAAACGGCCGCTCAAACAGCCCTCGATGAGAAGATGGGCGACGACGGCGAAACCCGCTACGTCATGGTTGACTGGGAGATAGTCACGCCGGGCGCGAAGTTCGGCGCACCAACCGTATTCAAAGACAATGTGAGCCAAAGAGACTTCCTCAACCAAGCGTACTCGGTTCAAAACGAACAGTTTACCCAGCCGATCACACTCCGTAATCAACGCTACTACGATAGCCAGATGGTTCGGCTCTACGCCTATCATGGCAGTGCGGTCAATCCCGATCCGATTGTTTTCGATGCCGACCAGCGGACAGTGCCAACACAGGGTGGTGGCGAGACTGAGATCAGCGTCTACGAATCGAACAACGCCACGCGAACCTTCGATTCGCTTGAATCAGCCCAAACCTATGTCGAAGAAAATCCTGGTTCCCAACTCGGCGGTATCGGTGCCAATCCGACCGAACGCGTCGATGCACTCGAACAGTATCGTCTCGTCAAAGCCAGCGATACAAACGCGGCGACCAGCAGCCAACAGTACCGCCGAACACTGCTACGAACGCAACAACTATCGGGTGTATCGGTCAACCAACTGCTCAGAACTACACCATCTTGGGTGAAGACCTTCGAGAAAGTACCGGGCGCGACGATCGAAGGCTCTGGCGCACCGGCTGGCAGTGAGGTTCGTGCAACGGTGCAGATGAACATGCCGGGCGGCCAACCGTTCCCCTACACACAGTATGCAACCGCCGACGAGGACGGCACCTTCGAGCTGACGGTGCCATACTCAACGACCGGCTACGACGAGTTCGGCCCCGAAAACGGCTACACGAACGTCAGCGTGCGCGCAAACAGCGAGTACCGCCTCCAAGCAACAAGTGACGGCGCGCTTTACACTGGCACCGCGACTGTCGATGAGGCCCAGGTCGTCGGTGTCGACGACGCGGCCGTTGATGTCGAGTTGAGCGAGGAACAGCCGCTCCAACTCGGCGGCCAATCGATCCAAGCGAGTGGGTAAGCCGTCAATGAGGTCTGACGCCCGGCGATGATCACGCTTCGTGCGTTTGTCGGCATCTACCTGCGTGGGCTCTGTATGGGCGCGGCCGACGCTGTCCCAGGCGTCTCCGGTGGGACGATCGCCCTGATCACCGGGATCTACGAACGCCTGATCGCCGCGATCACCGCTGTTGAGCCGAGCCGCCTTCGTCGGATTCTCGCCGGCCTCGACTCAGCGAACCGCGCTGACGCCGTCGACGCGCTCCGAGAACTCGATGTGGGGTTTCTCCTTGCAGTTGGTGCAGGAATTCTCACCGCCGTGGTGACGATCCTCCGCGTGGTGAGCGTCCTGCTCGACGTTGCGCCTGTCGGCACCTACGGCTTCTTTTTCGGCCTGATTGGGGCTTCGGCGGCTGTCCTCTACAGTGAGGTTTCGCTGGCGACGCGGGGCCGGAAGATCGTTGCTGCCGCTGGTGTCTTCCTCGCGTTCAGTCTCTCGGGATACGCTCCTACCGCGATCGGCACGTCGCTGCCGATTGTTTTCGTCGCTGGCGCGATCGCTGTCACCGCGATGGTGTTGCCCGGTGTATCGGGCTCGCTGCTGTTGCTCATGCTCGGTCAGTATGACTACATGTCGACGACGCTCAGCACCTTCACTGATGGGCTCATCGCTGCTGTTCGTGGTAACGGCACGGTTGCTCTCCGTGAGACGGCACCATCGATTGTCGTCTTTCTACTCGGTGGCATCGTCGGGTTGTTTACCGTTGCCCACGCGGTGCAGTGGGCACTTGCGCACTACCGGAAGGCGACGCTGGTGTTTCTGGTGAGTCTCATCGTCGGCGCGTTGCGTGCCCCGGTAGTCCAGATTGGAATCGAACTTACTGAGGCCGGACGTGGCTGGACGCCCGAATTGATCGGGCTCTTCGTTGCTGTCGCCATCTTTGGTGCCGCTGTCGTCGTCGGCATCGATCGACTCGCTGGTGGTGTTGGGGTCGGAGACCAGTCGTGAGACTGTGACGAGGTTGTGCAGCTACCCCTCGTCAATCAAAACTATATTTGCGTCCGACTTACCGTAGAAATATTGACGACGTTGTATCCACTGCCTACTGGTATGTCGACCGCTGTTAAGATAGACGAGGAGGCGAAAGCTGAGCTTGAGGCACTGCAGGCTGAGATCAAACTCAAGACAGGAAAGAAAGTCACCCAACAGGAGATCCTCTCCCAATTAATTCGCTCAGCAACCGACGATCGATCCACGTTTATTGACTCCTTTCGCGACGGACAAGTGGCTCTGAACGAGGCTGCTATTGAACAGTTCAACAAGGGGAAGATTTCTTCAGGTGTTGAGACAGATGAAACCGATATTGACGAGATTCTGTACGGATAGCCTCAATCCTCTCGCCACAACCGTCCCGAAAGCCTGTTTGGCGTCAATTTAGAATTTGCCCGCAGGAAACGGATTGCTACTTCGTCCACGGGTCATGGTACCACACGACTTCGAATTTCGAAACGAAGGTGCGGATCTCGCAACTTTTCGTCGGCCTTATTACGATGAGCGTATTCCCCGAGGATAATGAGCGATGAGTCAGCGACAGACGAAGAGGATCGCACGATCCTGTTGATCGGCAGCGGCCCGATCCAGATCGGACAGGCCGCCGAATTCGACTACTCCGGCGCGCAGGCCTGCCGGGCACTCCAGGAGGAGGGCGCACGCGTCGTCCTCGTCAACTCCAACCCGGCGACGATCATGACTGATCCGGAGATGGCCGACGAGGTCTACATCGAACCGATCAACACCGAGGCGATCAGCGAAGTAATCCGCAAGGAAAACCCCGACGGCGTCATCGCCGGGCTGGGCGGCCAGACTGGGCTCAACGTTACCGCCGAACTCGCCGAGGAGGGCGTCCTTGATGAGTACGACGTCGAGATCATGGGTACCCCACTCGACACGATCTACGCGACCGAGGATCGTGATCTGTTCCGCCAGCGGATGGAGGAAATCGACGAACCGGTCGCCAAATCGACGACGATCTCCCTTGATGAGGACGAATCTGTTACCGATTTCGACGAGGAAGCCTTCCGCGGTCGTGTCGAGGATGCCTTAGAGGAGGTCGGCGGCCTCCCCGTCATCGCCCGCACGACGTACACGCTTGGGGGCTCGGGGTCGGGCATCGTCGATGACTTCGAGGAACTCGTCGACCGCGTCCGCAAGGGCCTCCGCCTCTCGCGGAACAGCGAAGTCCTTGTGACGGAGTCCATCGAGGGCTGGGTCGAACTCGAATACGAGGTCATGCGCGATGCCGATGACTCGACGGTCATCATCTGCAACATGGAGAACATCGACCCGATGGGCATCCACACCGGCGAGTCGACGGTTGTCACCCCCTCGCAGGTCATTCCTGACAAAGGCCACCAGGAGATGCGGGATTCGGCACTCAAGGTGATCCGTGAACTCGGGATCGAGGGCGGCTGTAACATCCAGCACGCCTGGCGCGACGACGGGACGCCCGGCGGCGAATACCGCGTCGTCGAGGTCAACCCCCGTGTCTCCCGCTCCTCGGCACTTGCCTCGAAGGCGACGGGCTACCCCATCGCCCGCGTGACCGCGAAGGTCGCCCTCGGTAAACGCCTCCATGAGATCACCAACGAGATCACCGGCGAGACGACCGCCGCCTTCGAGCCCGCGATCGACTACGTCGTCACGAAGGTGCCGCGCTGGCCGATCGACAAGTTCGACGACGTGGACTTCGAGATCGACACCGCGATGAAATCGACCGGCGAGGCGATGGCGATCGGTTCGACCTTCGAGGAGTCGCTGATGAAGGCCCTGCGCTCCTCGGAGTACGACCCAGCGGTCAACTGGAATGAGATCGACGGTAAAACCCTGGAAGCAGAATATCTCGAACGCCCCTCGCCGGATCGTCCCTATGCCATGTTCGAGGCCTTCGATCGTGGCTACTCTGTTCAGGAGATCATCGAGCTTACTGGGATCAAGGAGTGGTACGTCGAGCGGTTCAAACGCATCGCTGACTCCGCACAGGCCGCCCAAGAGGGTGACTTTACGCCCGCAGCGACATCCGGGTACACGAACAACGAGATCGCCGAGATCGCTGACGGCGGCGTCGATGTCGACACCATCGAACAGGAAGTCCCGGGTCGCAACTACAAACAGGTCGACACCTGCGCCGGCGAGTTCAGAGCCGAAACACCGTACTACTACTCCGCGCGCCTACCGGAGTTCCACAGTGGCCCACTGCTCGGCGATGAAGCCGCCGGCGAACTCCGCGTCGACAAGGAGACCGAAAGCGTCGTTGTCGTCGGTGGCGGCCCGATCCGGATCGGCCAAGGCGTCGAATTCGACTACTGCTCAGTCCACGCTGTCCAAGCGCTCCGCGATCTGGATGTCGAAGCTCACGTCGTCAACAACAACCCAGAGACGGTCTCGACCGACTACGACACCTCTGATGGGCTGTTCTTCGACCCGATTTCGGCCGAGGAGGTCGCCGACGTGGTCGAAGCCACCGGTGCCGACGGTGTGATGGTGCAGTTCGGCGGCCAAACCTCAGTCAACATCGGCGACCCACTCAAAGACGAGATCGACCGCCGCGGGCTGGATTGTGAGATCATGGGGACGACCGTCGAGGCGATGGATCTCGCCGAAGACCGCGACCGATTCAACGAACTGATGGACGACCTCGGCATCGCTCAGCCGGAAGGCGGCACGGCGACCTCCGAGAACGAAGCCCTCGAACTCGCCCACGACATCGGTTATCCTGTCCTCGTCCGTCCGAGCTACGTCCTCGGCGGTCGCGCGATGCGCGTTGTCCACGACGACGCCGAACTCGAACACTACATCGAGGAGGCCGTTCGCGTCTCCCCCGACAAGCCGATCCTCATCGACGAGTTCCTCAGCGACGCGGTCGAACTCGACGTTGACGCCGTCGCCGACGGCGAGGACGTGCTGATCGGCGGTATCATGGAACACGTCGAAAGTGCGGGCGTCCACTCCGGTGACTCGGCGTGTCTGATCCCGCCGCGCTCGCTCAGCGAAGACACGCTCGCACGCGTCCGCGAAGTGACCGAAGATATCGCCACCGCGCTTGAAACGGTCGGCCTGCTCAACGTCCAACTCGCCGTCCGCGATGGCGAGGTCTATGTGCTTGAGGCCAATCCGCGCTCCTCGCGTACTGTCCCCTTCGTCTCGAAGGCCACGGGCGTCCCGATCGCCAAACTCGCCGCAAAGGTGATGACCGGCCTGTCGCTGGATGAGATCGACGCCGCTGAACAGATTCCTGAACAAACCAGCGTCAAGGAGGTCGTGTTGCCGTTTGATCGCTTGCAGGGCTCAGATCCACGCCTCGGCCCGGAGATGAAATCAACCGGCGAGGTTATGGGCAGTGCCGACACCTTTGGCAAGGCCTACGACAAAGCCCAAGATGCCACCGGCAAGCCGATCCCGAAATCCGGCACCATCGCGCTTGACCTCTCGGCTGAGGCGTTCCCGGATCCCGACACCGAGGCTGGTGAGGAACTGGCCGATGGCTTCGGTGAGTTCTTCGAGTTCAGCGAGGCCGTCGATCTGATTGATGCCGCCCGCGCTGGCGAACTCGATATCATCGTTTCGCGTGACCGCGATCTGCTCGAAGTCGCTGTCGAGGAAGAAATCACCTACTTCTCGACGCCGGCCAGCGCGAACGCCGCGCTTGAAGCGCTCCAGGCGAGTGACGAACCGATCGACGTGAAATCGATCGCCAGCCGCCCGAAACGCGTCGAGCAGTGGGGCAAGTAGGCTAACACTGCCGCACTTTGTCGCTTGACTGATTGACGACTTACGACAGTTTATCCAGCGCCGCAAAGAAATCAGCCACCGGCCCGACGAGTCGAACCGGCGTTTCCGCCCGCGAAACAGTGATCTCTGCCGGTGTTTCAATCTCGTGAGGGCGTCGTCCGTCGCTGACGACGACAGCGTAGTCGGCATTGTCGACAGCCACCGTTACCTCACAGTCACCCCCAACGACTAGCGGCGGCATCCCATCGACGCTACACATCTCGTTGACGATCAGCGCGCCGATCGAGGGATGGACGATCGGCCCATCCTCGCTGAGGTTGTAGGCCGTGCTGCCGGTCGGTGTGGCGATCATCACGCCGTCGGCGTGGCTCTGGGTGTACTCCGATCCGTCGATCGTCACCCGAAACGTCGCGCCGCCGCCGGGGCCGCGCCGTGGCCCGGTAACGACGATCTCGTTGACCGCGGGGATACTCTCGAAGCTCCCACACTGGGCGGTAAGCCGTGGTGCTTCTCTGATCTCGTGGCTGTCTGCTTCGATTGCATCGACGGCCTCCCGAACGGCGGCGACCGCGTTCTCCGGGCTGACGGCGTTTAAAAAGCCGACCTCGCCGAGGTTGACGCCCAACATCGGCGTGCCGCCGGCGGCTCGTGCGGCAAATAGAAAGGTGCCGTCGCCGCCGATGCTGACGACCAGATCACAGGCTTCAAACGCGCCCACGTCGCTGCTGGCGGCCGCGTCGCCGACCGTGTCGGCCGTCATCGTTGGCTCCCCCAGCGCGGCGGCGGTAGCAGCATCGAGCCGTGTCGACACCCCGTCGTCGGCGAGGGCGTCGTTGATCGATTCGGCGACGCCGACCGCCCGGCTGTTGTCTCGTTGTGCGACGAGGCCGACTTCCATACCGCGGGTTCTCGCTGTGATGGCAAAAGGGCTGTGTCACCCCACTGTCTCCGCCCGACCCGCCAGCGTCGGTCAGTCGTGCCGGGTCAGACAGGTCGGCAGCCCGATTAGCTCGACGGGCTCGGAGTTGTCGGGCGAGTAGACGACGAACTGGCCTTTCTCCATGTATGGCACCTTCGACTGCAGATTTGCGGGGATGTTGACGCTGTTGATCGCATCCTCGTCGCCGAGGTTGAGCACCAACTTTGTATTCAGTTGCTTGAACACCGGATCGGCGATATCCTGTGGATCCTGGGTAATGAGAAAGAGGCCAAGCCGCTCCTTGCGACCTTGTTTGGCGGCTTCAGTAAATTTCTGGACGACCTTGCGGGCTTGGACGGTGTCGGCATCCGCGAGGAAGTTGTGGGCCTCGTCCATCCCCAACACGACCGGCGTCTCCTTGATTCGGTCGCTGTCGGGGGCGTTCGAGAGCTTGCTGTCGATCAGGTACGCCGAGACAGCAAGCACACACAGCTCCTTTGCGCGACTCGATGAGAGGTGGTAGGTCGGTACCACCGTCAGCCCGCCGGGGCGGACAAGCTGGTGGTCGAGGTCGGTGATCGGCTTTGCTGATTGGTCGAAAATACCCGATGGCATCCCGAAGACGCGTCGCTTGATCGCGTCAAAGGTTGCCTCGTGAACGCGACCGGATTCATCGAGTTCCTCCTTCAGGGCCGGATCGTCGAGGAAGCTTTTGAACTGGCTGTAGGTGCCTGACTCACCGTACTGCCCGAAGAATCGATTAAGCAGCGTTTGCAGTCCCGAATACTGGTTATCGTTGAGACTGCTCCCGGCGACGAGCCATGGCCGTTCCTTGGTCATCGAAAACGGCACCGTGAACTGGATCTGTTCGGCGCGGTGGCCCTCGCCGGGGTAGCTCGTGCCGTCCTCGGTTGGAACGAGCGCGATCGTGTCGTCAACGCCGCCATAGGCGACGTTCTCCCGCTCCAGTTTGCGGGCGAAGGCGTCGTCCAGTTCGGGGTTGTCGTCGTGCATCTGGGCGTACTCGTCTTGGGGGTCGAACTGGACGACAGCGGGCTGAACTGTCCGCCCATCGTCCATCGGGTACGCCCGCTCCTCGCTGAGGTACTGCCGGAGGATGTTTTTCGAGGCATGCGTTTTCCCCGAGCCGGTGCCGCCAGCGACCAGCGTGTGCCGGAAAACCAGTGGGTCACCAGCCTCGTAGTTGTCGGTCAGCCGGTAGTCGATTGTCGGCGGTTTGGCGGCGGTTTCGACCTTCTCACCGCCGACCGAGAGATGGCCAAGAAAGACACCCTCCTCTGGGATGTTGAGCCCGGTTTTGATCTGCTCGCTGTCGGTCGCCTGCTTGAGGATCGCCCCCGGTTTGGGAACACGATCGGTCATCCGGCGGTTGAGTTCGACCTCGCCCTCCTCGTCGTACTCCTCGTAGAGCACGGCGACGGGGTCAAGATCGGCCATGAACTTGTAGTCGCGTTCCTCGAAGGTCGACTGCCGCATCATCCGGCGGGCGTGGATCTCGGTGGCGTCGTCGGCGTGGAACTCCTGGGCGTATTCCAATCCCGTAATCCGACAGAACAGTGTTTCATCGTCCGGATAGGGAACTGGAGGTATTTACCGATTCGCACAGCCTCGCGGTTGCCGGTCGTGATGAATGCCCGCAGCGTCGTTTCGTCGTCGTCCTCGGCGACGCGAAGTCCCTGTGAGACCGACAGCGCGCCCATGCCGGTGTCGTCGCCCTCCACGTCGGCGGCGATGCGCTCGAAGCTGTCGCGGTCGTCTGTGTTGCTGTCGCCTTGGCTGTCGACTCCGTCGGCTCCCGTGTCGCCCGTGGCTGTCCCGCTGTCAGCCGACGACACCGAGTCGGCTTCTGCCTCGCTCCCGCCGGTGTCGTCGGTCACGTCACTAAAATCCTCCAGCGTCATACAATGGGGTGCCACCCTGGGGGTAAACTCCTTTCCCCTATCCGTCGGCGGCGGGGTCGCTGGCTTTTATTCGCCGGCGACAGTACCGATGGGTATGGATTACGACGCAGACAGCACTGCACTCGTCGTTGTTGACATGCAAAATGGCTTCTGTCACCCGGATGGCTCGCTGTACGCGCCTGGCAGCGAGGCCGCCATCGACCCGGTTGGCGACCTCGTTGACCGCGCCCACGACGCAGGGATGCCGGTCGTCTACACCCGGGATGTCCACCCGCCGGAGCAGTTCGACGATGCCCACTACTACGACGAGTTTGATCGCTGGGGTGAACACGTCGTCGAGGACTCGTGGGACGCCGAGATCGTCGACGATCTCACTGTCGCCGCCGACGATCACGTCGTCGTCAAACACACCTACGACGCCTTCTACCAAACTGAGTTGGAGGGGTGGCTAAACGCTCACGGGATCGACGACCTCCTGATCTGTGGCACCCTTGCCAACGTCTGTGTGTTCCACACCGCCGGCAGTGCCGGGGTGCGGGATTTCAAGCCGGTCGTTATCGAGGACGCACTGGGCTACATTGAGGAGGATGATCGCGAGTATGCGGTCGATCACTGTGCGTTCCTCTTTGGTGAGGTTACGACCAGCCAGGAGTTGTCGATCTGATGGCCCCGGGTGATCTCGAAGCTGTTGCCGACTGGCCGAACCTCTACTACGTCGACACCGGCATGTACGATGTCGCCGGCTACGGCGCGGTCTACATCCTCGATACCGCCGAGCCGGCGGTCATCGACACCGGGATCGGCACCAACCGCGAGTACATTTTCGACGCTCTCGACGAACTCGGCATCGACTCGTTGAGCTACATTCTGCCGACCCACGTCCACCTCGATCACGCCGGCGGCGCGGGCTTTCTCGCCGAGGCGTTCCCGGACGCCGAGGTACTCGTCCATGACCGCGGCGTCGACCATCTTATCGACCCGGGTCACTTGATCGAGGGAACGAAGGCCGCTGTCGACGAGATGTGGCCCTACTATACCGAACCACAGCCTGTTCCTGAGGATCGGATCGCCGGCCTCACCGATGGCGATGAGGTTGATCTCGGCGATCGAACATTGACAGTGCATGCGGCACCGGGTCACGCTCCCCACCAGCTCGTCTTCGAGAGCGACGGGCTCGTCTTCACCGGCGATGCCGCCGGCATCTACGTTGCCGCCCGCGATGAGATCCGCGTCACGTCGCCGCCGCCGCAGTTCGATGTCCAGCAATGTATTGACGACGTCTCGATGATCCAGTCGCTCGATCCCGACACCCTCTGTTTCGCTCACTTCGGGCCGCGGAGCTACGATGCCGCGCTGCTCGATGGCTACAAACGTAGTCTCGTCGAGTGGGTTGAGGCGATCCGCCAGCAGCGCGACCGGCAGTCCGACGACGAGGCGGTCATCGATCACTTCGTCACGAACACCGATCTCACCGAGATCTGGGGCACCGAGAAAGGGTGGGCCGAAACGCGGCTCAACGTTCGCGGCGTGTTGGCCGCCCTCGATCAGGGGCGCGTCGATATTGACGACCCGTCGTAGGCACCAAACAGCGAACGACCCAGCAGAGACAGCTACGGTCGAATTAAGCCTCTGTCGGGTGATTTTACGCCCGCAAAACGCGGATTTACGGCGGTACAATCACGGTTTGTCGACGCCGAATTCTCGGCTGTATTTATCACCCTCTCAGCCATGGGGTGGCGTGTATGCAGCCCTCCCAATCCCCACCCCAGTCGGAATCGATCGACGATGTCGCTGTCGAAGAGATCCTGTCGTTGCTCGCCGACGACTACGTCCGGTCGATTCTGGACGCGTTGGCTGCTGGCCCGAAACCAGCAGCCGAGATCGCTGACCACTGTTCGGCGTCAACCGTCACGATCTACCGGCGGTTGAACCGCCTCGAAGCTGCCGGGCTCGTCGCCGTCGAGACACAGATCGCTCCCGATGGCAACCACCGTGCGCAGTACCGCGCTCGCCCGGCATCGATCGCTATCTCGATCACCGAGACGGGACTGACCGGCGACCTCACCGTTGAGTCGACAGCTGAGCCGCCTGCCGGCGACTACGGTCATCGCCCGGCGTCAACCGTGGGCGATGATTGATCCCACCCCATCGGTCGTTTCAGCCACGGAGACGACGCTGGGAGGTTTATAATGCTTGCCGGCAAATCCCCGCCCGTGTCGTCGCTGCCCGAGTGGATCGACGAGCGAATCGACCGCAACCTCGATAACACCCTGACGCAAGCCCACGTCGTCGAGACGATGCTGGACGCCGATCGACCCTTCTTTTCGATCCGCCAGCTCCAGGCGCGGATCAAACCCGACGTGTCGACGGCGACCGTTCGCAACCGCCTGAACGAGCTTCAGGCGATCGATATCGTTGCCACCGAAACCTATCCTGAGTCGATTACGCTCTATTATATCAACCACCCTGAAGCCGAGTGGCCGTTGTCGCCGACCGGCAAACGTCAGCTGGCGAGTGATTCACCGCTGGATCGGCTCTCAACCCGTGGCTTTCTTACGATGCGCGATACCGCCGGGATTCGGACGCTCGCGCTTGCCGGTCTCCAGTTAACACTGCTGTTGTTAGCTCTCGGGGCCGTCCTTACGATCGCTGGTCTCGATGTTGGGTCGACGACCAGCGATGTTGTCTTTTGGGGGACAGCATTTGACCTGTTGGCGATCAGTCTCGGAATCCTTGTTATCGAACGACTTGTCCGGTGGCTGCGGCAGCGGGTCGGATCCAGTGATTTGATACCGGGGATGTGAGTATGTATACTAACGACCTACCCGATGTCCCCGCCTGACTCTCCTGATGGCCCTGAACTGCTCGCTGAACGCTCCGTGTTGGGTATTTTCATTCACCCGATCACGCTGTTTACTGGCTTTTTCGGCGTCGGTATTGTCATCGCCACCGTTGTCTATCTACTTTCCTCGCATCAGTTCACCCGCGCCAACGCCCGCAATGCATTGAACTGGCATCTCTCGGTGTTCCTAGTCGCCTTCATCGGTGTGATTTTGTTCATTCTCGGTGCCGACGAGGGCACGGCAGCCACCAATGAGATGATCTCGTTGCCGATCTTGCCGGAGCCCTTGGCGACGCTCTCGGTCGTCATCGGCGCGATACTGCTCTTTTTGGGCGGAGTTGGCGGGCTGCTGACGATCGTGTTCAGCATCGCCGCGACGTTCAAAGCCATCTTCGGCAGCGCGTGGCCCTATCCGTTCGCTCCGGATCTGCTGGCGTGGCTCGGGGAACTGGATCTCGGTGACTGAGGAACCACCCTCACTACTGCTCAGCTCGGTGACCCGCCTCACGAATGGCGGCCAGATCTTCGTGGGTGTCGATGTCGGTGAAGGCCTTCGCGTCGACGTGGGCGGTCACGGTTCGTTCAGAGACAACGATGGGATCAAGCGCCGATATGAATGCCGCAAGTCCCCCGTCGCGATGGTGACGTGCTGTCTCACAGGCCGCGGCGGCTGCCCGCACATGCACGACTGCCGGCAATGATCGCTGTTGCCCCCCAATACACGGCACCGCCCCGGTTTTGTTCTGCGCCTGGCCAAACAGATACTCGATGAATCCCGCCGGGACAAATGGCATATCACAGGGCACCACCGCTGCATACGTCGCTTCGGTTGCCGCCAGCGCGGTTCGCACCCCAGCCAGCGGCCCGCGGTCAGCGACCGGATCGATCGCAAACCGGGGGTCGTCGTCGACCGCTTTGGCGAACGCCGCCTGCTGGTCTTGTCGACAGTTGATGATGAGTTCGTCAACCGCCGGCGACAACGCGTCAGCGACATGGCGGAGCAACGGCGCGCCGTCAAGCGGTGCCAACGCCTTGTCGATGGTCGGAAATCGCTCGGAGCGCCCCCGGCGAGGATTATCCCTGCGCGACCGGTGTCACTGTGGGTTGCTGCATTGTTGTCCTCGCTCGACGGTGTCTCCGAGAGATTGTCATCGTCGGTTAGCGACACGGTAGCTCCTCGCGTTGTCGACGATCAGTGTTGTCGTCGGCTGACCGCACCGTTGCTTTCTGTCGGTATCGGTCGCTGTCTGTGGGTGAGGTATCGTGTGTGATCTGGGGACTGTTCGGGCGTCGACATCTGGGTGATGGTATTGCCCTCATCTTGGTTGTGACTATCATACTCCTCGGCCCGGCGGGGTAAAATACTACTCGTTAATGTGTGTCGATTTGTATGGTTATTGGTCGATACTTGTCTGGCTTATAATTGTATATTAGGGATTAGTGTCTATTTAATTCACTAAATATCTTTTTTGTTGTGGTATTGGGAATCAGTATATGCGGTTTCGAAACTGTGTACGCGTCGGGTCGTGTTTGTCGTGGCGCTCGACCGCCCACGCGTGGGTTGCTTCGACGGTCTTAAGCGAACTTAGCTAGAAGCTATGTGGGATGAGTGACCCGGCGTTGACCGTTGTCGAGTTCCTCCTGACGACCCACGTCTACAACGAGACACGCTCGTTAGACGAGAACGATCTCCCGCCGCGCTTCCGGCAGGTGTTTTGGACCGATACCGACACGGCTGACGATGCCGACGAGAGCGATGCATCGACAGCCGACGAGCCAGCCCCACCGGGTGAGATCGCCCGCCCGCTGAAAGTGACCGAGTCGGTCGCCCGCACGGCCACCGGCGTCGAACGCCCGTGGGAGGCCGTCTCCGGCCTCCTGTTCACCCAGCGCGATGACTTCTCCGGGGAGATCTCGCTGACCCAACCTGAGATGGCCGTGGAGTGGTATCTCGAACGCGCCGACGACGAGCAGTTGGCGACAAACCCCACGATCGCCTCCGCGGCCGAGGACGAAGACGGCGTCTCGGTGACCTACGAGGACGCCCGTGAGAACACTCGCCCGATCCAGGCCGACCGTGTCTGGATCGACGCGCTGCTTTCGCAGTATTTCGACGAGGACGACGACGCCGAGATGTTGGATCTCGTCTCGGTGCGTGCCCCCGAGGAAATCGAGATGACTCTCGATGACCTCGTGCTCACAACCAACCAGGAAGAAGAGATCCAGAAGATCGTCAAGGCGATCGAACACCGCGATTATCTCGCCTCGATCGGACTTCGCGAGATCGGCAAACTGCTCTTTGTCGGCCCGCCGGGTACCGGCAAGACGACGATTTCTCGCGCGCTGGCGCACGAACTCGGCCTGCCATTTGTCGAGGTCAAACTCTCGATGATCACCAGCCAGTATCTCGGCGAGACGGCCAAAAACGTCGAGAAGACCTTCGAGGTCGCAAAGCGGCTTTCGCCGTGTATCCTCTTTATCGACGAGTTCGATTCGGTCGCCAAAACCCGCCGCAGCGACGAACACGCCGCGCTGAAGCGCGCGGTCAACACCCTGCTCAAATCGATCGACGACATCTCGCTGATCCGCGACGATGTCCTCCTGATCGGCGCCACCAATCACCCAGACCAACTGGACGCCGCAGCGTGGCGACGCTTCGATGAGATCGTCAACTTCCCGAAACCCGATCGCGGGATGCGGTCGGATATCCTCGAAGTCATCACCCAGCCGATGGAGATCGATGGCTTCGATCCCGCGGTGATCGCCGAACACACCGAGGGCCTAACCGGCAGCGACCTCCGCATGGTGCTCCGAGAGGCTGTGCTTGAGGCCCTGACCGAAGAACGAACCGAACTCACCCAGGACGATCTGATCGCCGCCGTCGAGGACTTCGAGGAGCGGGACAACCTCAAAAACATGGACATGATCGACGGCGACGGCGCGGCGCTCACCGGTAGTGCCGACGATCACGATGACCACGATCACAGCGAGCACGATCACGACCACAACGATGCGGACGACGGGGCAGCCACCACTGACGACGCCGAAACGCCACCGCAGTAAGGAACCGCAATGAGCATGCGCGTCACTCTGCTTGGCACCGGCGATACGACGGGGACGCCGACCGTCGGCTGTGACTGTGCAACCTGCGCTGACGCCCGCGCTCGCGGTATCGAACGCAGCCGGTTTTCCGTCCACATCGAGAACGAACGCACCGACGAGTCGATCCTTGTCGACCTGAGCCCGGATTTTCGCCAGCAGTTTCTCAGCCACGCCGTGCCACTGCCCGACGCCGCGGTCGTCACCCACATTCACTTCGATCATCTCGACGGCCTTGGCAACGCCTACCGCGTCTTCGATGACCTGCCCGTCTACGCTGCCAACGGGGTCGACCCCGAAACCGGCGAATCGGTCGCCGAAACGATCCGCCGTAAGTATGACTACCTCGATCGGGTGTCGGTGCACGATGTGACGCCACTGGCGTCGATTGAGATTTGTGGGCTCGAACTCACACTGGTTCCGGTCGAGCACCCACCGCTGCTCTGTTTCGGGCTTGTCGTCGTCGACCCCGAGACAGGTGCTAAGCTCTCGCTGTCGGGTGACACCAGTTACGATATCCCTGTCGACTCTCGCGACCGACTCCGCGACCCCGACCTGTTTCTTGCCGACGCCATCGTGCCGGCCGCGCTCTGTGATCGCCACCCGCTTGGCGGGAGCCACCACGACGCCGACGGCGTCCCGCGAAGCTTCGGCACCAAACATATGACCCGTGAGGGCGCGCTGGCGTTGGCCGACGAGCTCGGAGCCAACGTGACGCGGCTGGTACACACAGCCCACTACTATCCGGCTGACGAGGCGTTCGAGGAGCCGCTGGCTGTCGACGGCGAGCAGTACCGCCTCGATGGTACTGGTGTGACCCGCCTCGATACCGCGACAGCTGAATCCGGGCCGACCACGGACTGATTCGGTCGCCGCGGCCGCTCAGAACAATTTGTAGTACTGCTCGGCGTCGCCTGCTGCTTTTGCCCGCGCGACGCCGGCTTCGAGATTGTCGCCGCTCCAACAGTCTCGCTCGCCAATTGGCGTTAGCGACGTGGCACTGTGGGTTTCATGCGTCGCCAGCATCTCACGGAGCAATTCGAGATGTGCGTGCAGTGGGTCGTCGCTGTCGGCCTCGGTAAACAGCACCAGTGCGGTGTCGGCTGGCAGGTGGTCAGGTAGTGCGGCCTCCTCGGCGGTGATCACGCGTTTCGTGAGCCGGGAGTTCGCAAGGTTGTGGAGGGACGCACCGACAGTCGGGTCGATGGAATCGCTGTGCACATCGATGACCGCCATCGTCTCGCGTCGGAACTCTGTGAGCCGCACCGCACTCCAGGCGATCCACGTTCGGTCGTGTGGGCCGCCCTCGTGGGGGGCCGCAAAGTCGAGTCGGCGGACGGTTTCGGCGAAGTCGCCATCGAACAGCGCGTCGTAGCTCGCTGGTGGCTCATCTGTCGAATCGGGATGGGCGGCGACATACCACGCACACAGCATCCCGAGGTGTTCGTCCAACGCCTGTGTGAACTGGGTCATCGCCGTCTCGTGGGTGCTGTTCTCGTCGTCGCTGTTGTCACCGCTGCCGCCGTCATCGCCGATATCGGTGGCCTCGCCGTCGCGGTCGGTGTTGTCGGCGTCGCTGTCGCCATCGCTATGCTGTTCGGCGTCGGCAGCGTGCCGGACAGCACCGCCCGAGGTGTCGGATCGGGCTGTCGACTGCTGGGTGTCGGGTGTCGCCGCAGTCGATCGGTCGACGAAGACGACGACAAGATACGCCCCGAAGAGCGTCACCGACAGCTGCCCCAACAGAAAGATCAGCTGTGACCGCGGCACTACCCCGATCAGCGTCGGCGCAAGCTCGAACAGATAGAGGAGATAGACGACGCCGACAGCGACACTCGACACCAGCAGGGACAGATACGGCCACTGCAGCAGGTCGTCACTGAGTTCGGGTGTCGCTTGCATTGGATTGTCCAACTACCGACACCAACATTAATCATTGGCCGTTGCCGGCTCAGAAGTCGTCGGCGAACTTGCTGCGGTTGTTGATGTCGATCTCACTGATGCTTGAGCCGTCTCGGCTCGCGGCAAAGACGATCGCCTCGGCGACCTCCTCGGGTTCGCTGGCCTCGCCTTCCTCGAAGACGTCCTCGAAGGCTTGCCCATCCGCTGATTCGAACTCGGTGCGAACCGCGCCGGGATTGACGACGGTCACACCGACGCCGTCGTCGCCGACCTGGGCGGCGACGCTCTTGGCGAACCCTCGCGTCCACCATTTTGAGGCCGCATACACCGCGTTGTACGACCGCGGGTACTGCCCGGCGAAGCTGCCGAGAAAGATGAGATGGCCGTTTCGCTCGCGGACGTGGGGGATCGCCGCCCGCGTCGCATAGAACATCCCGTCTATGTTGGTTTCCTGCATCGTCTCGTAGGCCGTCGTCGACATCGTCTCGACATCGCTCCCGCGGGCGAGTCCGGCGTTGTTGACGAGGATATCGATCCCGCCGAATTCGGCGACCGTCTTTTCGATCAGGCTGTCGACAGCGGTCTCCTCGCGGATATCGGTTGGCACGACCAGCGTGTCGACCTCGTGGTCGGCGTCGATTTCGTTGGCAGCTCCTGCAGACGATCTTCGCTCCGCGCGGCGAGGACGACGTTGGCTCCCGCGGCGGCGAGGGCGCGACAGGTTGCCGCGCCGATCCCGCTGCTTGCACCGGTGACGATAGCGGTCTGTCCGGCAACTGCTGTGGTGGGCATACGTCTTCCAGCATCCCCACGGTAGAAGCTGTTCTGGAATCACGGCCCCACATGATCGGGCAGCAATGACCCGAGCCAGCAGGCCGCACAAAACCTATACTGCTATCGCTCGATTATCGACGTATGGGCCTCAGCAAGGATTTCCTCAACGGGATCATCTCACTCGTAATCAGTGTCGCAATCACCGTCGCACTGGCTGGCGACGATGACAGCTACACGCTCAGCGATGTCACACTCTCGGTGGCGATCTCGGCGTTCCTCTCCGGATTTTTCACCAGCTACTTCGCTAAATAGTCTGCCTGTGGCGTCGATCTGAGCCGGCGGCGACGATATCCTACAGGAACCGATTTAGCCCACTCTGTGATCGACTGATACCGTCTGGGTCGGCGATCCATGGGCTTCGCTCCTCGCGGATCGCTTCCTGATCAATCTCGGGCGGATCAGCTGGCTCGTAGCCCGGACACGACTCACCGCAGTCGGTTGCCGGGTTGACGACGTGATCGTAGAACGCACAGTACGGTCGCCCGTCGTCGGTAGGATCGGCGTGCTCGCAGGCCGGGAGATCATACGTGCGCCACCCTTTCCCGTAGGCGCGCTCGGCGATCCGTCGTCGCTTGCGTGCCTTCGCCTCGGCGTCGACGACGGCGATATCGGTGCGGAGCGGTTCGGTGTTCGTGGGCTCAATCCCGGGCTCACTGGGCGACAGCGGCGTTGGCTCACGGACAACCGTGCGCTCGCCGTCCTCAGGATCAAAACGCCAGACACCGACCGCCTCAGGTAGCCGATTGAGATGGGCCCGTGTCACGTAGCTCTCGGTGGCGAGGATCACCGCATCGAAGAGGCCTAACGCGATATCGATCCGAAGCTGGCGGTCAAGATCGCCTGGCTGGTCGAGATCGGGTTTGTTCTCGATGCCGACCAGCGAGTCAACCCAGTCTGGATAGCGAGTCGTCTGGCGAACGTACCGCCGGCCGTTGTGTCGCTCGACCTCGAAAAACCCGCAGTCGACGGCGCGGTCGACGACGCTTCGGGCATGGTCGATGCTGCAGTCGAAGGCGGGTCGCCAGTCGACGGCTTCGCCGGCGCCAACGTCGCTTTCGATCGCCAGCGGCGGAATTGTCTCGCTGGTGATCGCTGCGCGATCGGCGAGAGCGTCGGTCGGCCGGACACAGCACAGATCCATGATCCGACCACCGGGGGTGGCGACCGCGCCGCCGAGTTGGCGAGCGATCAGCCAGTCGGTTGTGGCTTCGAGATGGGCCGCCAGTGCCAACTCGAAGCGAAACTCCATACCCCCTGTTGGCTCCCGGCAGACAAAAACCGGTCGCCACCGCGTTCTTCGAGCGGTCGCTGGCGTCCCGAAATCCGTATCCCCGGGGTCGCCTACGGCCGGTATGCGCCGGATCATGCGGAACGCGCTGTTGCTGACGGGCTTTGTTGTCGTCGCGCTGCTGGCAGTCGGGGCCGTCCCGAGCTATCTCGGCAGCGGTGAGGCCTACTATCTCGAAGCAACCCCGACCGACGAAACCGGAGCTGCGGTCAACGCTACCGCGATCAGCGAGCGGCGGTTTCCGTATCTCACGACCGCCTTGACCGCCGATGACGGCCGCTCGGCCGGCTATCAGCGCGCCCTCGGCGGTGCCAAAACATGGTTTACCCACTCGCCGTTCGACGAGTTCGACGCCCTCCAGCGACTCGATGGCGAGGCCGTCCGCGACGATGGTGACCGCGTCCTCGTCACCTACGAGGGTGATCGCTACAGCGTTACTGTCGCCAGCGACGGGGCCGGTGGTGACCAACAATGAGCGATTCTGAGAACAATGGTGGCGACAGATCGGCCGACACCCACGAGCTATCGACGCTCGCTGCCCCCGAGTGGCCGGTTATCGACTCGGTCGCCGAGTACGACACCGGCTGGTTCACTGGTGGCTACGATCTGGTCGAACAGCCGGATGGCTCGACGAAACGCTACTACTGGGCGGAGCTCCCGCCGGCGACGGTGATCGTGGCGGTCACCGACGGTGAGTTGCTGTTCGTCGAGCAGTACCGCCCGACGGTTCGAGAAACCCAGTATGAACTCCCGGCTGGCATTGTCGAACCCGACGAATCATTTACCGAGGCGGCAGCCCGCGAACTCCAAGAGGAGGTTGGCTTCAAACCTGGCGAGACCGAACTGCTCCAGGATTTCTGGTGTTCGACCGGCCTGTTGCGACACCGTCGGGGGATCGTCCTCGCCACTGAGTTGACACCGGCTGAGCGAACACTCGACTCCAACGAGTTTCTGGTACCGAAGTCGGTGCCCATCGAGGAAGCACTGTCGGTTGCGCGGGCCCAGCCGACGAATGATGCCACTCTCGAAGGTATCTTGCTGGCAAAAGAAAATGGAATCCTGTCCGATTAGTCGTTTTGGCGGATCGTCAACACCGGCGTTGCTGACTTTCGGACGACCTTCTCGGTGACACTGCCGAGGAAGGCGTGCTCGACACCGCTGCGGCCATGGGTGCCCATTGCGATCATGTCAATATCGTTCTCGTCGGCATAGGTGATAATCTCCTCGTCTGGTTTCCCCTCTCGGGTGACACAGACGGTGTCACAGCCATCGCCTTCTAACTCGTTGGCGATCGCTTGGGTGTAGCCTTCACCCTCGGCCCGGAGCACCTCGTTGACATCGACGCTGCCTTTCGCCATGCCGCTGGTGCTGGCCGGTTCGCCTTTCCGCTTGAACATGCCCGTCCGCCAGTTGCCTTGCTCGTCTTTGTCGAGTGTGAGTGACGCATCACCGCTATCCGGTGTGACGACATACAGGATGTGAATCGTCGCATCGTAGGTGTTCGACAGCGTCCGAACATGATCCAGCACTGACTCTGCGGCCTCGCTACCGTCCGTTGGATAGAGGATGTGGTCGTACATGTGAACTGCCTCCTTTCTGACATACGAAGGATCATTACATAAGTGTAGTGCTCATTCTCGATGGATTGCAGGTCACGACAGCGCGCCTCGCAGTACCTTCGCGGCGACAAGCACCGGATCCCACACGGGGCTAAACGGCGGCGCGTAGGCGAGATCCAGGCGTTCAACCTCAGCGACGGTCAGCCCCGACTCCAACGCTGTCGCCAGCGTGTTGATCCGGACGGCCGCTCGGTCGGCGCCGACGATGGTGCCACCCAGCAGCCGCCCGGTTTCACGGTCGGCAACGAGTGTCACGTCGGTTTCGGCCCCACCGGGGTAGTAGCCCGAGCGGGAACCGGCGGTGATCGTTTTGCGAACCGGGTCGAAGCCAGCCTCACGGGCGGCGTCAGCGTCGACAAGCCCGACCCGCCCGCATTCGAGATCGAAGGCTTTGACCACGGCTGTCCCGGCGATATCGCCGACGGGTTCGGACTCGCCGGCAACCGTTGCACCGATCGCCCGCCCGCCACGGTTGGCGGTCAGCCCAAGCGGCATCCATGTGGGTTCGCCCGTCACGGTGTGGCGTGCGGTCGCACAGTCGCCGGCCGCATACACGTTCGGTAGATTTGTCCGGCCGTACTCGTCGGTCGCGATCGCGCCGCCGACACCGAACTCGATGTCGGTCTCGGCCACCAACTCGGTGTTTGGTGTGATGCCGACGCCAACGACGGCGAGATCGACCGGCTGCTGGCCGCCCTCGTAGCTGATCGCCTCGATTTTGTCGTCGCCAACGAGACTCTCAACGGGGGTGTCTGTGTGGACGTGGACGCCCTTGGCTTCCAGTTCGGCTTCGACCCGGTCGGCGACAGCCTGGCCAAACGGCTGGAGGACGTGGCCCGATCGCTGGAAGAGGTGGACATCGAGTCCGCGGCCCCGAAGCGCTTCGGCCATCTCGACGCCAACGTAGCCGCCGCCGACGATGGCTGCGGTTTTGGGGGCTGGCTGTTCGGCGTTGTGGGCGACCCGCTGGCGGTCGGCTGGCGTGTCGGTGATCCGTGCCTCGTCGTAGGTCTCGGGGGCAGCGATGTAGGCGTCGATCGCGGCGGCCGCATCCATGTTGTGCAGCGTGAACGCACCATCGAGGTCGCGGAGATCGAAGGGGCCGGTCGTCGCCCGGCCACCGGTGGCGACAAGGAGGTCGCTGTAGGGCTGTTCGATCGTTTCGCCATCGGCGTCGACGGTGACGAGGCCGGCGTTGGGGTCGACAGCGGTCACCTCGTGGCCACGCCGGAGATCGATCCCGCGCTCGTCGGCCTCGGCTGGCGACAGCGACAGCAGGTCGCTTAACTGCTCGATGCGGCCCTCGATGAAGTAGGGCATCCCGCAGTAGGCATACGAGATCCACCGACCTTTCTCGAAGACGATGACCTCTTGGTCGGGGTCGACGCGGCGACACTTGCTGGCGGCACTCAGGCCCGCGGCATCGGCTCCGACGACGACAAACGGATCTGTCATAGCTGGTGGATCGGCCGGTGGCGACAAAAGGCTCCCCCGCGCTCCGTGTCACACTGTCGCTCAGCCAGTGAGTATTTAGCATCTCAGGTCGTTGCCATCGGTATGGTGCAGGAGCGCGTCATCCGGTTTCTCGCCACGGGTCGCACCAGACGCGTGCTGATAGCCATCCGTGATGCGACCATCTCGCCGTCGATCGCGCTGGTGCTCATCTCGACGACGCTGATTTTTCCGCTGACGCTGTATGCGCTGTTGGTGTGGAACACCGGCCCGCTGATGGGCGTGCTGATGGGTGTGATCTTCGCAGCGGTGTATTTCCTCATGACGATCCTCTTTGGGATCATCTTCTACTACAAGGACAACCGAGAGTTGCCACTGCCCTGAGTCTTCTCGCACGTCCGTCTCGGGTTCCACCGGTCGCCGAGAGACTTTTCACCGCGGCTCGGCACCCACGCGGTATGGATGGCGAGATCTCCCCGTCGACGGTGGCTGACCTCCATGAGAGTGACGCGCCACCCCGCATCGTCGATATCCGTAACCCAACTGCGTTTGCGCGGGAACATATCCCAGAAAGCGTTAACATCCCCTTCGAGGAGCTACCGGATCGGGTCGCGGAACTCACTGATGCCGACCGGATTATCACCGTCTGTCCACACGGGCAGGCGAGCGTGCAGGCTGCCCGGCTGATCGGCTCGTATGAGGGCACCACCGACTGCCAAGTCGAGAGTATGGAAGGCGGTCTCACCGCATGGGATGGGCCGCTGGCGTCGACGACGCAGTCCGCAGACGAAGGCCCAGAGGCTCCGTTTTAATCCTGCTGTCGGCGGCTCGCAGTGAGTGATAGCACACCCATCGCCACCGCGAGCATCGCCATGCCGACACCAAAACCGGGTGTGTCGTCGTCGGTCGCTGTGGGTGGTGTGGTACTGTTCTGATCGTCACTTGTCTCGTTGCCGGTGGTTCCTTCGATATCATCCTCATCGAGGGCTGGCGGGTCGCTGTCGATCGTTCCACCGCTCGTGCTGTCGGCTGCGCTGACGGTGACGGTGAAGCTGTCGACACCGGCCGTGACCCGGTAGGTTCCCGGCTCGGTGAATGTCTGTGTAAATGTGTGGGTCGCGCTCTCGCCGGGTCGCAATCGCCCGCGTGCGACCGTTTCGGTCTCATTGACACGGAACGGAAGCGCGTAGTCGCCGATCGTCCCGCCGATGTTTTCGACTGTCAGCCTGACTCTGAGTGTTTCGCCGGCAACAACGGCCAGTTCCTGCCCGCTGAGCGCCGTTGTCCGTGTTGGCCCCGCAACAGTTATGGGCTCATCGTCGGCCAGCCGGTAGCGAAACTGGGCCGGTGATCCACCGAAGGCAGCGGCGTGGGCGGTGCGGTTCCACATCTGCGGCCCAGCGGTCGTTGTTGTGTAGCGGTCGGCGACGGCGGCCACGTCGCGGTCGGCTGCGTTTCTAACCGCTTGCCTGACGGCTCGGTCGTCAATCGGCGCTGTGGCGCTGTTGAGTTCCCGGAAGACTGTATCGAAGGTGGCCTCTCGGTTGGTCGCCACCCGAATCCGACGATCGAGGTCGCCGGCGACGAGTCCGCCCTTGCGGTAGTTGGCAAAGTCATCCCACCGATCCGGATCGGTGAGTACTGCTCGCCGCTGGTTTGCGGCTGCACCGGTCGCTAACTGCCGGCGGAACGCCTCAAAGTCGATGCGGCCGGTCTCAAGCGGCAACAACGCAGCGTAGTATGTTGCACTTCCCTCGGTGAGCCATTCAGCACTCGGGGCGGCGGTGTAGTCCTGCCGGGTGTGGACGTACTCGTGTACCCAGACGTTCGAGGGCGTCGCCACATCCTCGGCGTCGCGCACCCAGAAATCCGAATCCCCGACTTGGAGGCCGCGAACCGTCCACCTGACCGCACCGGTCGGGGCCGCGATCATCAGCACTTCTTTGTCTCGGTCGCCGACTTGGAGTCGGCCGGCTGCGTTGGCGACCGAATCGAGAATTGCTCCCGGCTCGGCGTCAAGCTCAGCGGCCGCTGGGATCACGAGTCGCAGAGTCTGACCGTGGGCCCGCCGGGTGCGAACGTCGACTGGCCCCAAGAATGCCATCCGGTCGCCGGCGACGCCGGGGCCATCGATGGCGGTCTCCCGATCGAGTTCGAGGCTACTGCTCCCGGTGTAGCGGCCGGCGATCCCAGTTTGAGGGATCCGGACGAGCGCCCATGAGTCGGTGTCGGCAAAGAGATACTGGCCGTCGACCGACAGCGGCCCTTCTCGATCGGAGAGCCGGTTGGGATCGACGCGGTAGGTGACCGTGGGTCTCGCGTCCGTACCATCCCAGCTGTAGTCGTCGTCGCCGGCGTGGCTGAAGCCATCGGTGTCGGTGACACGGGCTCGATCCGGCACCGACGCAGTGAGTTGGGTGACACGGTTGGGGATCGAGACCGCGACCTGCACGGTGATCTCGCCGACTCGGTCTGGTGTCCGATCCAGTGTTGTCGTCACCGTGAGGCCATCGCTCGCACTCGATTGTAACGTCGCTTTGCTTCCCTGATCTTGCTGTCGAAGGGTCGTTGCCGGCGGCGTTGTCGGTGTCGCTGCAGTCGTTGCTGACGGTGTTGTCGCAGTTGCCGCTGGCGTTTCACCAACTCCAACTGCCGGAACGATCCCAAGACAACAGCCGGCCACGAAACAGACGACAAGCGTGGCCCGAACAGCGTCCATACCCATCGGACAACTGGGAGAAAGATAAATCTCTGGCAGCGATCGGTGTTTATTCCGTGTCGACGACTATATCTCTCGACTGTATCGGAACGCGAACAGCCCGACTGCGACCGCTGCAACACCGATCCCGAACCCGGGGGTCTCGATTTCTGTGGGCACTTTAACTGGCGATTGCGCCGCCGGTGGATTCTCCGTTGCTGTCACGCGAATCTCTTCGCCGCCGACAGCGATCCGGTAGCTCCCGGGGTCGGTGAACCGCTGGTCAAAGCGATGCGTTGTCGTCTCTCCCGGAGCCAGCCGCCCCGTCCGCGTTGTCTCGTAGTCGCCGACATCGAAGGGAAGTTGGTAGTCCCCGGTTGTCCCGCCGACGTTTTCGACGGTGACTCCCACCGAAACCGTCTCGTTGACAGCGACAGTGAGATTTTCGCCAGCCGCTGGGAGCGGGCGGCTCGTCCCGTTGACGCTGAGCGGTGTGTCGTCAGCAAACCGAAAGGCAAAGCGGGCGGGCTCGCCCCCGAAGGCGGCGACGTGGGCGTCGCTGCCCCACATGGCGTCGACGGTTGTTGCGGTCGTCGCTGCGTCGGCCTCATTGGCGACCCCCTCGCCGGCGATGCGGTCGATATACCCCGAAACGTCTCGGGCCGTCAACTCGCCCTCGTGGCTGTTGATCGCCCGGATGACGGTATCGAGGCTGGCCTCGCCGTCGGTCGCCACCCTGATCCGGCGGTCAAGATCGCCAGCGACGAGCGCACCCTTGCGGTAGTTGGCGAAGTTCTCCCAGGTGTCGGGGTCGGTCATCACTGCTGATGCTTGGGGTTCCTCTTCTCCCTGTGCGAGAAACCGCTGGAAGCGATCGAAGTCGACGCGGTCGGCCTCCAGCGTCAGCAACGCGGCGTAGTAGGTTGCTGTCGCCTCGGTGATCCACCGGGCGTCTGTCGCCGCGTTGTAATCCTGCCGGGTGTGGACGTACTCGTGTACCCAGTTGTTTGCCGGGGTATTGAGTGGTTCGTCAGCCCGCACCCAAAAGTCGCTGTCGCCGGTCTGAATCCCTCGAACGGCCCACTCGATGTCGCCGGTTGGGGCGGCGATCATCAGCACTTCGTCGTCGCGGGCTCCGACCCGAAGTCGGTCGGAGGCGGTCGTTACCGACTCGAAGATCTCGCGTGGCTCGGCTTCGAGGTCGGCGGCTTCGGGAACGACGAGCGTGAATGTCTGGCCGTGGGCTGTCTGTGTCCGCTGCTCGTAGGAGCCGAGGAACGCGATCCGGTCGCCGGCGACGCCGGGGCCATCAATGGCGGTTTCTCGGACGATCTCGGGGTCGTCGCCGACGATCCGGCCGCTGATGTCGCCGACCGACGGGATCTGAACGAGCGACCAGTTGGCGGTGTCGGCAAACCGGTAAGAACCCTCGGCTCCGGGTTGGTCGGCTGCACTACGAACGTTTGCGTCGATCCGGTAGGTGACCGTTGCCGGGTTGCTGTTGCTGTCCCATTCAACGTTGCCGTCGGCGGTGCGGGTGAAGCCGCTGGTCGCAACTACCTGTGCGTCCGCTGGCAATTCGAGTGTTAGTTCGGTGAACTGCGAGGGGATATCGGCGGTGACGGTCGCGGTGATTTCCCCGACCCGATCAGGGGTTCGATCCAGCGTCGTCGTCAACCGTAATTCGTTGTGTGTCGACAGCGGTGTTGGTGACGGCGTGTCGGTTGTCGCCGATTCAAGCGACATCGACGGGCTCGATTGGGCTGTGGATGTGGGTGTTGCTGCGGTCGGACTTGCTGGAGCGGCCGCAGCCGCGACCGGTGCTGTGAGTAGACTCGCAAGTACTAGAAGTGCAACAACTGAGGCCCGCCACGTCGACATAGCTGATTCAACGCCTTGGAGCCGCATAACGGTTCCCGACGATGAGTGGTGCTGGATAAAAAGCAGGTGTCGAAACGAGACGGGTTAGGTTGCGGTCACGCGACGGTGAACCCCTTATCGCGGAGGAAGTCCTCCACGCGACCCTGGTGGTTGCCCTGGAGTTCGATGGCATCGTCCTCGATGGTGCCACCGCAGGCGAACTTGGATTTGAGATCCGACGAGAGACTGCTCATATCCACGTCACCGGGGTCGAATCCTTCGATGACCGTTACCTCCTTCCCATAGCGGCGCTCGTCGATGCGGATGTTAATCTGTTGAGACTCTTTGGCAACGTCCTCGCAGACGCAGAGTTCATCAGGCAATCCGCACGTCGAGCAGACTTCCGACATTACAATCGCCACTACAGGATGGTCATATTAAACAGTGTCGGGATTTACAACCGGTCTCACGGCGCGCGTTGGGAGCCACAGCTGTCCAAACCGGCCAGATTGAGCTTTCCAGGCGTTTCTCTGCGGCCTCGGAACCGACATCCGAGCGATTATACCGCTCGCGGACGGCCTCCCGGCTATGACTGCGGTGACGGGGTTGCCGCCGATGATGGTCGACCGCAAGGACGAGGTGACGCCCATGCTGGGCCAGTACGTCGAGCTTTGTGAGCAACACCCCGACGCACTCGTTTTGTTTCAGGTCGGCGATTTCTATGAGGCGTTCTGTGAGGCCGCCGAGGAAGTCGCCCGCGTTTGTGAGGTGACGCTAACGCAACGCGAGGATTCGACCGGCGAATACCCGATGGCGGGGATCCCCATCGACAACGCGGCCTCCTATCTCGAACGCCTCGTCGAGGCTGACTACCGGGTCGCGCTGGCTGACCAAGTCGAAGACGCCAAGGAAGCGAGCGGACTCGTTGACCGCGCAGTGACGCGGGTCATCACGCCCGGCACGGTCGTCGAAGACGAATTGTTGGCGGCGGGGTCGACGACCTACGTCGCCAGCGTCGTCGAACGCGACGCCGGCGACGGCGAGCGAGACGGCTACGGCATCGCCGCTGTCGATGCGTCGACCGGCGAGTGTTTCGTCACGACGGTGCCGACCCTCGGCGACGTACGCGAAGAACTCGACCGCATCCAACCGAACGAACTGCTCGTCGCCGACGACGCAGTGACTGTTTCCCCCGACGGCGACTGGATGGACAGCGTGGTCGACGCCGAGTTGTTCGACCCCACCGTCGCCCGCGAGCGGCTGACCGAGTACGTCGCCGACCCCGACCGCCACCTCGACAACGACGCCGAAGGGCAGGCCTGTGGCGCGGTGTTGGCCTACGCCGAGTACACGCAGGGTGACGACGGCCCGCTCGAATACGTCTCTCGAATTCGTCGGCACGACCAGCGTGACCAACTCCGGCTCGACGCTGCCGCGCTCCGGAGCCTCGAACTGTTCGACAATCGCGGGCCCGGAGCCGGCGAGACGGTCTTCGACGTGCTCGACGAAACCGCCTCAGCCCTCGGCCGACGGTGTCTCGACCGCTGGCTTCGTCGGCCGCTGGTCGACCGGGCGGCCATCGAAGCCCGCCTCGACGCGGTTGAGGCTCTCGTCGGCGACGGCGTCGTCCGCAGCGATCTTTCCGATCTGTTGGCCGAGGCCTACGACCTCGAACGCCTCGCCGGTCGCGTCTCGCGGGAGCGCGCCAACGCCCGCGACCTCCGCGCCCTGCACGCGACACTGTCGATTGTGCCCGATCTGAAGGAACGCATCGCCGACATCCCCGCGCTCAGCGACCACCATGACCGCCTCGACGAACTGGACGACGTAGCCACATTGATCGACGAGGCGATCAGCCCGGAGCCGCCGATGGAACTCACCGAGGGCGGCGTGATCAAACCGTCCTTCGACGACGAACTCGATGCCCTCAGAACGACCGAACAGGCGGGCCGCGAGTGGGTCGCCGACCTCGAAACCGCCGAACGCGAGCGCACCGGGATCGACTCGCTGTCGGTCGGCCACAATCAGGTTCACGGCTACTACATCGAGGTGACGAACCCGAATCTCGATGCGGTGCCCGACGATTACACCCGCCGCCAAACTCTCAAAAACGCCGAGCGGTTCTACACGCCCGAACTCAAAGAGCGCGAAGACGAGATTTTCGGCGCGGCCGAACGCGCCGACAGCCTCGAATACGACCTGTTTTGTGAAGTCCGCGAAACGGTCGCTGCCGAAACCGACCGGATTCAGGCGTTGGCGACGGCGATAGCCGAACTCGACGCGCTGTGTTCCCTTGCTATCGCCGCGACCGAGGGCGATTACGTCCGCCCCGAACTCCGAGCCGCCAGCGACGACGCCCAAATCTCGATCCACGGCGGTCGCCACCCGGTCGTCGAAACCACCCAAGCGGAGTTCGTCCCGAACGATACCGACCTCGCTGGCGGTGACGTGGCGATCATCACCGGCCCTAACATGAGCGGGAAATCGACCTACATGCGACAGGTCGCGTTGATCTGCCTCCTCGCTCAGACAGGGAGCTTCGTCCCTGCTGAGGCCGCCACTCTCCCGGTTCTCGACCGGATCTTCACGCGCGTCGGCGCGAGCGACGACATCGCCGGCGGCCAGTCAACGTTCATGCGGGAGATGAGCGAACTCACCGAGATTCTCCACGACGCGACCGACGATTCGCTGGTCTTGCTGGACGAGGTCGGCCGCGGGACGAGCACGGCCGACGGCCTCGCTATCGCCCAAGCGACCACGGAATTCATCCACGACGAACTCGACGCGACGACGCTGTTTGCGACTCACTACCACGGACTGACCGAACTCGCCGACGAGCGTGCGGGCGTCCACAACCTCCATTTCGCGGCGACACGCGAGGGCGACGACGTGACCTTCCTCCACCGCGTCGCGCCTGGCGCGTCGTCAGCCTCCTACGGGATCGAAGTCGCCCGGATGGCTGGCGTCCCGACACCCGTCGTTGATCGTGCGCGCGAGGTCGTGGCGACGACGACCGGCGACGCCAGCGACAGCAGCGTTGCTGACGACGCTACTGACGACGCTGCCGGCCAGACTGCCACCGATACCGACACCGCAACCGATCCAGCCGCCAGCGCGGCAGCCGTTGACGACGCCATCGCCGACGCACTCGGGGAGCAGGCACTCGACGCGGAGGCCGTCGCCGCAGTCGTCGATGAACTCCACGAACTCGATATTGCGACGATGACGCCGCTGGAAGCACTCAATACGCTGGATTCGCTTCGATCCCAACTCGACGAAGAGTGATCCGAATCAAATACCCGAAGCGGCTAAACCGGTCGCGCCTCCAACCACGCTAAAACAGCATGCCGTCCCAACTCAGTCGGCTCGACGACGCGACGGTCGCCAAAATTGCGGCCGGTGAGGTCATCAGCCGGCCGGCCCGCGTTGTCAGCGAACTCATCGACAATGCCCTCGACGCCGGCGCGAGCCGGATCGATATCGCCGTCGACGGCGACGGCACCGAGCGGATTCGTGTCGAGGACGACGGCCACGGGCTCTCGCGGGCGGACGCCGAACTCGCTGTCCAGCGGCACACGACGAGCAAGCTCCCGGCCGACGCCGGCGCGTCGCTAACGGCGGTCTCGACGCTTGGGTTCCGCGGCGAGGCGTTGGCCGCAATCTGCGATTGCGCCATCGTCGAAATCGTGACCAACGACGCCGACGCCGTCGGCACCAGGCTCCGCGTTGAGAACGGCGAGCCAACCGTCAGCGACGCCGCCCGCGGACAGGGGACGACGGTCACGGTCACCGATCTCTTCGCCGACCGCCCGGCCCGCCGAGAGTCACTCGCCTCTGCAGCCGCCGAGTTCAGCCGGATCAGCGATCTCGTCGCCGACTACGCGCTGGCCCAACCCGATGTCGGGTTCTCGCTGCGCCACGACGGCGCGAAGACGTTCTCGACTCCCGGCGGCGGCCTGCGTGATGCCCTCCTCGGCGTCTATGACGCGGATGTCACCCGCAACGCGACCGTTGTCGAGCACGCGACGGCTCTCGACACTGAGGATAACCCGGGATCGCTCTATCTGCGCGGGATTCTCGCGTACCCGTCGGTCACGCGCTCGACCCGCGAGCACGTCCGGATCAGCGTCGCCGGTCGCCCCGTCTCAGATTCCGGGCTCCGGCAGGCGGTCATTGACGGCTATGGCTCGCTGTTGCCCGGTGATCAGTACCCGATTGCCGCTGTCGATATCGCACCGCCGGCCGAATCCGTCGATCCGAACATTCACCCGGCGAAACAACGGGTCGGACTCCGATATCGAGACGCCCTCGAAGCCGCAGTCGAAGACGCCGTCTCCGAGGCGTTGTCAACGGCCGACGCGCGCCGCGCCGAGGCGGCCGCGACCGATCTCACGACCGAACTCGATGGTGTCGACCGCAGCGACCCCTTCGCCGACCTCCGCGTTATCGGGTGTTTTCGGGCACTCTATTTGCTCTGTGAGGACGATGACGCGCTGCTCGTGATCGACCAGCACGCGGCTCACGAACGAGTCAATTACGAGCGACTGCAGGCCGCCGTCGGCGACGACGCGGTGCCGACAGCGACACTTGATCCGCCGGAATCGGTGTCAGTGTCGCCGGCAGTCGCATCGCTTGCAGCGGAGCACGCTGACCTGCTTGCGTCCCTCGGGTTCGATGTCGAACCATTCGGCGGCGGGACGCTGCGGGTGTCGGGGGTGCCGGCTCCGCTTGGGCGCGTCGCCGACGCCGACACGTTGCGAGCGACGCTCGATGCGTTGGCTGCTGAGGAGTCACCGACTGATCCACGCGATGTAATCCTCGCGGAGATGGCTTGTCACCCGTCGTTGAAAGCCGGCGAGGAACTATCAGTGGATGATGCCGAACAGCTACTGGAGCGGTTGGGGAGTGCGAGCACCCCTTCGCGTGTCCACACGGGCGGCCGACGATCTGCTCGATCGACGAAGCGACGCTCGCGGCCGGCTTCGACCGCGAAACAACGCGTTTCGAGTAAGCCGAATATGGAGTGGTGTCGTCAGTCGTCTCTGTCGCCACCCAGCCGTCGTCGAAGCAGATAGCTGGCTCCGCTGACGGCTGCTATTGTTGTCCCGATCCCGAAGCCGGGGGCGTTGGTGCCGGTTTCAGAGGATTCCGTTGATTCCTCGTCGTCGCCGGACTGCTCGGTGGGTTCGTCGGTGTCAGTGTCGGTTTCATTGCTGTCGATGTCGGTTTCATTGCCCTCGGCTGGTTCGGCGGTCTCGGTTTGTTCTTCTTCTGGTTGCGTGGTATCGATTTCGAGTGTTTGATCGGCGTATCGCCACCCGTCGTGGTGGCCAAGTGTTCCGAGTGTCACCCGTGAGTCTTCACTTGCTCCACCGGTTCCAGAGACCAGTGCGGAGACGCTGTCGCCCCCACCGAGGAAGACGGTGTCGTCGGCGCCGGTCGGTGCGGATGTCACGCCGTCGCCGTTATTCCAGAGTTCCTCGCCGGTCTCAGCGTCAAGCGCGACAGCGTTGTCGTCGCCGGCGACAACGTGATTGTTCATCACGGTCGGGGCAACTGGATCTGACCCGTCAAATCGTGTCGACCACCGTGGCCCACCGACCGCCGCGTTCAGCGCGTGGACGCGGACATTATCCGCCACAAAGAGGGTATCGCGGCTGTAGGCTCCCTCGGCGACCGTCGGCGCGGTTAGGCCGCCATTCCGGTAGAGGCTCTCACTCCACTGTTCCTCGCCGGATTCGATACCGATGGCGTAGACGTTGCTGTCCTCACTGCTGACGTAGACCAACTCGTTGGCGACTGTCGGTGACGTTTGGATCTCGCCGCCGGTTTCGAATCTCCAGACCTCCTCGCCTGAATCGGCAGCAAGCGCGTAGAGTGTGCCATCAGCGCTGCCAATATAGACCGTTCCGTTGACGACGACCGGAGAGCCATCGATCTGTCCGCCGGTCTCGTACGCCCACGACTGACGACCTGTTTCGGCGTTGATCGCATAGAGGCTTCCGTCGCGGCTGCCAACATAGACGGTCTTATCGACGACGACTGGTGAGGACACAACCGCCCCGCCGGTTTCGAACGTCCAGACTTCTTCGCCGGATTCGGCGTCGATAACGTACAGCGAGTTGTCGTTGCTGCCGACGAAAACAAGGCCGTCGACAACCAATGGCGAGGAGCGAACGCTGCCGTTGGTTTCGAACTCCCACCGTTCGTAGGCGTTGCTCGCGTTCAGTGCGTAGACGCTGCCGTCATCATTGCCGACGTAGACGAAGCTACCGACAACGGTCGGTGAGGAGTGAACCGCCGCGCCGGTATCGAACTCCCAGTCGATGTCGCCACCGGAGGATTGGGCGGCAACCGGTGTTGAGCCGACAATGCCAGCGAGCCCGATGCCGGCGGCCGCTTGGAGTGTGGTACGACGTGATATGATAGGCTGTCCGTGCCCGGCTGTCTCGGGAGTGTGATCTGCCATACTGCCTCATAGTTGTACGCTATGAAAAATTCTTCTGACAGGATAGCTGACTACACCGGATTACCACCCTTTGCAGTCGGGACAGACGAACGCGTCACCATCTCGCCACTGTCGCTCGGTCGTCGCCTCACAGCGAGCGCACGCCGCGCCCCCGGCTGCCAGTGATAGGTGATCGTTGCCGGCTCGACCGCGTCACGATTCGACGCATCGTCGCCCTCGGATCGCGCGTTCGTCTCCGTGGTCGCTGCTTGCGCTGATTGGTCAGTCGTAGCTTCGGCGTTGCTCTCGCTGTCCTCGGGTTCTGCCTCTCCTGCAGTAAACTCGGTTAGTGGCCGATCCTCACTCATCGGTCGCCAGTGGCGCGACGGCATAGTAAAACCGGGCGATCAGTCGTCGTAGCCAGCGGTCACGGTCAGCGTTCGCGGCGGAGCCGTCCGACGACGAACTCCTGTTCGAGGTCGCCGAGGAACTCGCCGAGCCGTGGGCCCTGCGTTTCGTCGAAAAACAGCCGGTAGCCGGCCTCGAAGAGGTCGCCCGGTTCGATCTCGTGGTCGCGGGCGGTGTCGTAGATTTCGGACTGGATCGTCTCGCCATCGTGGCCCGCGGCGACGACATCGGCCAGCGAGTCCAGGGCGTCGGTCGTCGCGTCGTCAAACTCGGTGTCGGGGAGATCGGCCTGCAGCCGGTAGTTGTAGGCGTTATCCATCCGCTCGGCCCAGGTGCGGGCCTGCTCGACGCGAGCAAGGGCGGCCTCGACGGTCGCCTCGTCGGCGTTATCGGGGATATGGCCCTCATCGCGGGCCAATTTTTTGCGGAGCTCCCGATCGTCGACCATGCCGAGCACCGCCGCAAAGGTGTAGGGCAGTCGGATCGGTCGCTCGTCGGCAACGTTGCCGACGACGTAGGGGTAGGCTGCCTCGGCGAAGGCGGTCACCGACTCGTCGTCGACGCCCTCGTAGTAGGCTTCCTCGAAGCGGTCGAAGTCGTCGACCAGTTGGTCGAGCCGCGAGAGGTCGAGATCGCGGGCTTTCTTCGGGTGCAGCGCGAAGAAGTAGCGGATGACTTCGGGTTCCAGTAGCTCAAGCAGTTCGGGCACGGTGACGATGTTACCCGCCGAGGAGGACAGTGCCTCGCCGTTGAGCGTGAACCACTCGTAGACCATCGGCACCGGCGGCTCGATCCCGAGGACGTTTTCGGCGATGTCGACGCCGGAGGGCCACGAGCCCTCGGCGTGATCCTTGCCGAACGGTTCGAAGTCGACATCGAGCACCTGCCACTGGCCGGGCCACTCGAACCGCCACGGGAGTTTGCCATCCCGGAATGTGGCGGTGCCCTCGTGACCACAACCCTCGATGGTCTCGTCGCCGACTTCCATATCGGTGCAGGCGTAGTCGACGGTTTCGGCGTCGAGGTCGATGTCGGTGACTGTCTCAGTCAGTTTGCCGCACTCCTCGCAGATCGGATTAAACGGGACGTAGTCGGCGTCAGCCTTTGCTTGGTACTCGCTGAGCACCTCGCGGGCGGTGTCAACGCGGTCAAGCACGCGCTCGACAACCGGATCGAAGGCTCCCTCGCCGTAGAGGTCGGTGTTGGAGTACATCTCGATATCGACCCCGAGTCGATCGGCGTCGGCTTCGAGCAGTGCGGCGAAGTGGGCGGCGTAGGAGTCGCGTTCGCCGAAGGGATCGGGGATGTCAGTGTAGGGCTTGCCGAGGTTGCGCCCGAGCGCGCCCGCGTCGACCTCGCCGAGCCCAACGATCTGTCCGTCGGGATCGGCCAATTTTCGGGGTAGTTTGCGGAGCGGATCGCGGTCGTCGCTGGTGAAGACCTGTCGCACCTCGTGGCCGCGATCGCGGAGGGCTTCGGCGACAAAATAGCCGCGCATGATCTCGTTGACGTTGCCGAGGTGGGCGACGCCCGACGGCGAGACGCCACCCTTGATGACGATCGGGTCGTTGGGGCTGCTGCTCGCGGGTCGTTCCTCCCCGCTCGCGTCATCCGTCGTCTCGCGTTGCTCGACGACGCGTGTCTCAATCTCGTCGGCGACACCCTCGGCCCAGAAGTCGTGGTGCTCGTCGTCTGGTTCGTCGACCGGGGTGGCTGTCTCGCCGTTGCTGTCGGCGTCAGTGTCGTCCGTGCTCATTCTGTCGTGATCCACTCCGCTGGTTCCTCGCCGCCTTCAGGGATGACATCGGTGCCGGTGTGGCTTCCGTTGAGCACCGCATCGGTGATGTTGCTGGGATCGGTGCCATCGAAAACGATCGCCCGCATCCCAGCCCGCTCGATGAGCTTTGCGGCAAGCAGATCGACCGGTGCCGAGGAGCCTGCATCCCGACTCATCGGGACGACCAACTCGACGAGTTCCGCCGGCGACATCGTCGTATAGCGGATCGCCTCGGGATCCTCGTTGGGGTCGGCGTCGTAGACACCGTCAGTGCTGGTCGCGTAGGCCAGCAGGTCGGCATCGACGTACTCGGCGAGGGCGGCGGCGACGGCGTCGGTGGTCTGGCCGGCCATCACCCCACCCATGATCGCCACATCGCCGCGGTTGAGTGCCTCGCCGGCATCGGCGTAATCTTCCGCGGGCGTCGGGTTTGTGCAGGTATCGAGGGCGGCGATCAACAGTCGAGCGTTGAGCCGGGTGGCGGCGATCCCGAGTTCGTCGAGTTCGACCTCGTTGCCGCCGAGCTCGCGGCCAGCGGCGATGTAGTCGCGGGCGACTTCCCCACCGCCGACGACGATGCCGACCTCAAAACCGGCGTCGACAAGCGATTCGATCGCCGCGGCGTGGGCTGCCACCTGCTCGGCGTCGAGATCCGGTGCGAGGACGCTCCCGCCAAGTGAAAGGATGACCTTCATTGCCATTCGGTATCCCCGAGTCGGCCTTAAGCGTTCTCACACGGGGAGCCGCGACCGGTTCACTGCGATTGTCAGCCGCTATGCGTTGTCGCCGAACCGATCGGCGAGGTCGCTGAACTCGTCGATGACAAGGATCTCGATTGGGCTCGGCGCGCCGTCGGCCCCGAGGCCGACGATGATGTGTTGGTCGTCGGTGTTGTCGACGGTGACACTCGCCTCCCGGCTGCTCGTCTCGTTGATCGCGCTGTCGAGGTCGACCGTGACGGTGTACTCTCCGGCGTCGGTAAACACGTCGCCGTAGGCCGGTGTCGAACTCGGCTCATCTGTGTTTTCCTCGTCGTCGCTGTCGCTTGGCGCGACCGTGAACGACTCCGAGAGCTGTGTCTCGCCGTTCGGATCGACGACGGTGACGCTGCCGCTCTGTTCCTGATTGGTGCCGTTGAGCACGTTGACGTCCTTGAGGATCGCCCCGGCGATGCTGTTCATGATGTCCATACAGCCGGCCAGCCCCGCGAGGGCCGTCGCCCCGCCGGCCGCCAGCAGCCGCCGTCGGGTTGTGTGTGCTGCTGTGGGGCTCTCGGTCGCTTGGTCGGTGGGTGGGCTGTCACTACGCGGCGATCGGTTCGAATCCATTGGATTCTCAGAGGCTCCCTCGGTTCAAAAACCGGGGCGGGGTGTTTCTCGGTGTGAAACAATGGCCGTTGTGTAGGCGGATCACTCAGCACGCTAACACTCAAGGACATCGGGGGCGGCAGATGGGCCATGCAGACGCTCTGTGTGGTCGGCGATGACGCCCCCGGGGTCGCTGACGCGCTTGCTACCCGCGTCGCCGAGACGCATGCGGGCCGGGTTGCCACCGTCGACTACGGCGATGTCGTCGACGATGCTGCTGTCGACGAGCGCGACTCAACCAACGCCGACAGCCGATTCAGTCTCACAAGCGACGGCCGGTGGGTCGGTCGCGGCGACGACCGCTCGCTTGTCGATCTGTTGGATTCACTCGCCCCCGACTACGAGTACGCCGTTGTTGCCGGCGCGAGCCACCATCGACTGCCGACCGTTGTCGTTGGCAACGTTGCCGACGACCCCGCCAATATCGTCGCCGACGCACCGACCGCCGACGCCGTCGACATCGCCGCGCTCGCCGCCCGGATCGACGACTTTGAGCCACACGTCACTCTGGAGACGCTCATCGACCGGGCGGAGGCCTCGCCGCTGGCCGAGCGGTCGGGGGCGATTGCGACCTTTACCGGTCGGGTTCGGGTCAAAGACAGCCCAGACGACGACCGCACCGAACACCTCGCCTTTGAGAAATACGAGGGTGTCGCCGACGAACGGATGGCCGCCATCAGCGACGACCTCACCGACCGCGAGGGCGTCTTCGAGGTGTTGATGCACCATCGCGTTGGCGTCATGGGGCCGGGCGAGGACATCGTCTTTGTCGTCGTGTTGGCGGGCCACCGCGAGGAGGCGTTCCAGACTGTTGAGGATGGGATCAACCGCCTGAAAGACGAGGTACCGATCTTCAAGAAAGAAACCACTGCAGCCGACGAGTTCTGGCTACACGAACGAGGGACGTAGGCGGCGTTGACACCGGCAGACATGGCGACGACGACAAGCGTTTATGCCTCTCAGTCACGTACTCGTGGGTAATGGGTGACGATGGCTGAGCCGGAGTCGATTCCCCGCCCGGAGGGGCTTGAGACGTGGTATCAGCTCAGTGATGTGCGGATCGACGGCGATCGGATCATCTACTACGGTGAGCCGTTGATCCCCGAAAAACGACTCCACAAGGAGCTGTGGCCGGCGTTTCAGGAGGCCGGCTACGAGCTCAAGCTTGCGACCCCCGTGGAGCCGATGGCACCGCTCTCGTCGCCATCGAGTCCGGCAGCGTCGGCAACGACGGCGTGCCGTGGACAAACATCGCGCTGTTCGCCGCGACGATCATCTCGACGCTGTTTGTCGGGGCCGTCGGCTGGTATTTCGTCCCGTTTTCTGAGATCGTTGCCAACCCGCTGGCGGTGCTACAGGCCTGGCCGTTTACCGCCGCCGTTCTCGGTGTGCTCATGACCCACGAGTTGGGTCACTACGCGATGGGCCGGTACCACGACGTGACCGTCTCGCTGCCGTATGTCATTCCCTTTGTGTTCCCCTTCGGCACGCTGGGGGCGATCATCAAGATGAAAAGCCGGATGCCGGATCGCAAAGCCCTCTTCGATATCGGCGTCGCCGGCCCGATCGCCGGCCTCGTCGCCACCATCGTTGTCACCGCCATTGGGCTCTCGTTGGGCCCGGTTGAACTGCCGGCCCGCGTCGTCGAACAGTCCCAATCCGCCGAGTCGATCGTGTTCAACAACCCGCCGCTGATGGATCTCATCGCGTGGGCGATCGGTGAGCCGGTGGTCTACAGCGATCCGGGGCTCAACCCCCATCCGGTCATCATCGGCGGCTGGGTCGGGATGTTTTTCACCTTCCTGAATCTGCTCCCGGTCGGCCAACTTGACGGCGGCCACATGGTACGCGCGATGGTTGGGCAGCGACAGGAGACGATCGCCGCGTTGGTGCCGGCTGTCCTCGTGACGATCGCCGGCTATCTGTACTACGTCCGTGATCTCGGGCTCAACGACTCGGTCGGTCTCTGGGCGTTTTGGGGGCTGTTCTCGCTGTTTATCGCCTACAAGGGGCCGGCAGATCCGGGCGACGAGACGGCCATCGGGCTACCACGTCTGGTGGTCGGCCTGCTGACCTTTACCCTCGGCTCGCTGTGTTTCATGCTCGTGCCGATTCAGGTCGGCTGATGGGCCACGACCAGATCGCTCATGTGCTGGCTTGGCCGGGCGGTGTTCAGATAAGGATGAAGGATGAGGCGGTTCATTTTCTGAGTGCTCTATGCCCGAAAACGACCGCCTCGGCAGATGTTTGGACGAGATCGACTTAGAGTTTGTTGAACGAGAGGCGACACCGCGACTGCTGATGAAGCTCAGTATTCAGCGACATCTTGCTGGATTATCGCTTTCGAATACTGTTTATATTCTTGAGGTATTTGGTGTCGAGCGGGCTCGATGCACCGTGCACAACTGGGTTCACAAAGCTGATCTACAGCCCGAATCTGGTCGGTGTCCGGATCACGTCGCGGTTGACGAGACTGTGATCCAGCTCAACGATGAGCAGTACTGGCTGTACGCCGCTGTCGATCCTGAAACAAACGAATTACTACATACAAAGCTTGAATCGACGACTACGAAGGTTCTCGCTCATTCGTTTCTTGCTGAACTCTCCGAGAAACACGACGTCTCCGACGCCGTGTTTCTCATCGATGGATCGCACTCGTTGCAAGCTGCGTGTCAACGCCACGGCTTCGATTTCAGACACGAGAAACATGAAAATTGGAATGCTGTTGAACGTGTCTTTAGAGAAATAAAACGACGAACTATCTGTTTCTCGAACTGTTTCAGCAACGCCAACACAGAAACCGCCGACGATTGGCTCAGATCGTTCAGCTTCGCATGGAATCAGCTTATCTGAACACTACCTCTGAGGGTGTCAAAACACTCTTCAACCGCATCATCAAACACGTGTACATCAACGCGTCGATCCGCCGTATCGGCAATGATAAAGAATTGGTTCGCGAACGAGACAATCTTATCATTGCTGAAATCGGTGTATGGAAGGGCAGGCACGCGGAGATCCTCCTGAACAGCCTCGATATCGAGAAGATCTACCTCATTGACCCCTATGAGACGGTAGTGTTCAGATAAGCTGATTCCATGCGAAGCTGAACGATCTGAGCCAGTCGTCGGCTGTGTCTGCTGAGGCGTTGCTGAAACAGTTCGAGAAACAGATAGTTCTGCGTTTTAGTTCTCGGAAGATACGTTCGACAGCGTTTCGATTTCCATGCTTCTCGTATTTGAAATCGTAGCCGGCATGGTGACAGGCAGCCTATAGTGAGTGGGCACCATCAATGAGAAATACGGCGTCAGCAACGTCGTGTTTCTCGCTGTGTTCAGCGAGAAACACTTCTGCGAGTCCGGTGTTTGTTGTCGGTTCAAGGCTTGTGTACAGCAATTCGTTCGTCTTTGG
The DNA here is from genome assembly GCF_042662885.1 of Halonotius sp. GCM10025705. Lineage (NCBI taxonomy): Archaea > Methanobacteriati > Methanobacteriota > Halobacteria > Halobacteriales > Haloferacaceae > Halonotius > Halonotius sp. GCM10025705. The sequence goes on from NZ_JBHSZD010000001.1 coordinate 1,665,562, forward strand.
ATCAACAGCTGCGTACAGCCAGTATTGGTCGTCGTTGAGTTGGATCACTGTTTCGTCAACCGCAACGTGATCCGGATCTTTTCCGGAAGTGGGCTGTAGATCGGCCTTGTGAATCCAGTTGTGCACGGTTGATCGAGCGCGTTTGACACCGAATATCTCAAGTACAGAAACAGTATTCGAAAGTGATAGGCCAGACAAATGTAGCTGAATACTGAGCTTCATCAGAAATTCCGGTGTCGCTTCTCGTTCCACAAAGTCTAACTCAATCTGGTCGATACTGCCACTGAGGCGTCCGAATTCTTCCATAACCACTTAGAAATCGTGACGCCTCACCTTTCAGTCCTTATCTGAACACCGCCTATGAGACCTACGTGGATTTTAAGCGATGCACAAAAAACGCCGGTGTGAGTACGGCAAAACAGATCAGCTACAACCGCCTCCAAGGATACGATAATACCGAAATCAAGTGGGTAGAAACGCGTTCAATGGACGCAGTCGAGCAATCACTGACGATCTTGACTACGTCTACATTGACTGGAATCACGCCTACACCTATGCGCTAAACGACATCGAAACGTACTGGCCACTCGTGTCCGACGGTGGGGTGCTCGCAGGACATGACAGCGCAATAGAAAGCATGACTCAGGCTCTCATCGACTTCGCCAGTGAACATAACCTTCAGCTTCACCTCGAGCCCTACAACTCCGACTGGTACTTCGTTAAACATGACACATAGGAGCCGATCGTCACGCTGACCGATCTACAACACCTCCTCAGTCTGCACAACTTCAGGATCTACGATTCTAGCCTGATTCGTAAGCAGTAACGACTTATTTGTGCCAGTACCTCAGTTTGTCAGAAGTACCGTTCCCCGTGAGTAGCCACTGTTTCGGCCGCTTCTAACTATATACTCAAAGGCATTAGACGCGACCTACTACTTGTCGATAACAGCTGCTATACCGTCTCAGACCTTCCGGGAAGAGTAGTTACTAGTGTAGTAATCAATCGTTTGTTCAAGCCCTTCCTCGAACTTCCACTCTGTCGACCAGCCTAGCGATTCGATTTTTGATGTTTCAAGTGCGTATCGTTGGTCATGTCCAGCGCGGTCTTCTACAAACGATATCAAATCTCTCGATGCGCCCAGCTCATCAAGTATTCTATGAGTAACTTCGAGATTCGTCAGTTCGATTCCAGAGCCAACGTTGTAGATCTCGCCTTCATTACCGTTTCTAAGAACAGTGTCGATAGCCCGGCAATTGTCTTCGACGTAGAGCCATTCTCGAATGTTTGAGCCATCCCCATATAGAGGAACCTCTTCGCCCTGCTCAGCTCGTTTAATGAATTTTGGTATGAGTTTCTCGGGGTGTTGTCTGGGCCCGAAGTTATTTGAGGAACGAGTGATCAAGACAGGGAGATCGTACGTTACGTTGTAGCTATTAGCTATCATGTCCGCAGCCGCCTTTGTGGCCGCGTATGGGTTTCGGGGGTTAAGCGGATCCGACTCAGAAAATTTCCCACTCAAGATGTGACCATACACCTCATCCGTCGAAACCTGTAAGAAACGGTCTATTCCTGCCTCAACGCTGGCATCAAGGAGCGTTTGGGTTCCTTCCACGTTCGAATGGACGAATGGCTTCGAACCACTATCTATAGATCGATCCACGTGAGACTCCGCAGCGAAATTCACCACCGCATCAACATCAGCGATTAGCTCCGAGACTAACCCACTATCGCAGATATCACCCTCCACGAACTCATGACGCTGATGATCAAGAACACTTTCCAGATTATCCAGCGAGCCCGCATAAGTCAAGCTATCGAGGGTAACGACATCGTCTGTCGTCTCCGTCAACAGGTAGTTTACGTAATTTGACCCGATGAACCCTGCACCACCAGTAACAAGAGTTTTCATATTGGATACCATACACTCTCCAAATAAATACTATTTCATCCCGTAAACCCGAAATGGGTTACGGTATCATCAAGTGGCAGAACAAATTTGACCGAAGGCATTATATCCGGTGGCTCTGAATAATTTTAGACGATATGAATGACGAGGGGTACCGCGTGAATTACGCGAAAGCAACCTACGGGGAAGAGGAGCGAGAGGCAGTCAACAACGTGCTCGATCACCCTGAGGCATTAGTCGGAGGCGAATACACAGATACGTTCGAAGGTCAGATTTCGGATATCTTCAATAAAAATCATGGTATTATGGTCAACTCAGGGTCTTCTGCGAATCTACTAGCCATCGAATTATTAGATGCACCCCAAGGCAGTGAAATCATCACACCACTCGTCACCTTCTCAACCACAGTCGCACCGATAGTACAGAAGGGATACGTCCCCACGTTTGTGGATGTTGGTATAGGTGATTATTTACTAGATATCTCCCAAGTTCGAGACGTTATCACCGAGAATACGGTAGCGATTATGGTGCCATCGCTCTTAGGCAACATTCCAGACTATCCCGAACTGCGACGTATCGCGGACAAACACGACCTGATACTCATTGAGGACTCAGCAGATACGATTGGTTCAACGATAAATGGTGAGTCCACCGGCACGTTCACCGACGTATCGACAACCAGTTTCTATGGATCGCACATCATCACTTCCTTTGGATGTGGGGGCATGATTTCTGTCGATAATGACGAGTGGATGGAACGACTGAAGAAGCTCCGGGGATGGGGACGATCGTCAGCCGCCAACGAGACCAACGACATAGATGAACGACTTGACAACATCTTAGGTGGTGTGCAGTACGACTCGAAGTTTGTATTCGATGAACTCGGATACAATTTTTTGCCTACAGAGGCAAGTGCAGCATTCGGTGTCCAACAGTTCAAAAAGCTTGACCAATTTGCGGCCCGACGCACAGAGGTATTTGATGCGCTCAACAAATTCTTTAGCCAGCATTCGGACTGGTTCGTACTACCCAAGCAACAACCCAACGTAGAGACGTGCTGGCTAGCGTACCCACTAACGATTCGAGATGCAGCACCATTCGACAGACAATCAATCGTGCGGCACCTAGAGAAGAACCGGATTCAGACGCGAGCACTGTGGTCAGGAAACCTACTGAAACACCCTGGCTTTGAAAACATTAAATCTCGTCTCCCATTTGAAGAATATGTTAATGCGGAGCGGATCATGGCAAACGCGTTCGTTATCGGAGCCCATGAATCCATGAGCGATGACGACATTACATACGTGAAAGAGATATTTGAGGAATTTCTCGACAATTGGTAAACTGGTAATGCACATTTTAGTGACCGGCAGTGCGGGATTTGTTGGCCGTCGCGTCGCACATCATCTCTCGACGCACGGACATAGAGTTGTCGCAGCATATCATCAAAATGAGCCCTGCGTTGACGGCACCAATGCACGCCAACTCGATATCACTAAACAGGGGGCAGTTCGAACACTTATCGAGCACACCGAACCGGAAGCAATCGTTCACGCGGCTGCAATATCCGATGCCGACAAGTGTGAACAACACTCAGAAAAAGCAAAAGAAGTCAATGTTAGCGGAACCGAGACCATCGCCCGGAACGCACGAGAGACTGGCTCTGCCTCCTGTTCGTATCTAGTTCATTTGTGTTCTCTGGGGACGCAAACAAGTATACAGAAGACGACCCTCGTGACCCTATAAACGTTTACGGTGAAACAAAAGCCGCTGCAGAACGGATCGTAGAAGAGACCGATGTTCCGTCCACCACCATCCGAATCGACCAGCCGTACGGCTGGAGTACAGACTGGCAGTCAGATTCCATGATTGAATGGGTGCTAAAAAACTCGGTTCTCAGACCACCCCAGTTGAAGTATTCAAAGATTGGTCAAACAATCCGATACACAATAGTGACGTAGCCAACTGCATTCGGTTATTGCTTGAGGACGAACATCGAGGGATTTACCATGTCGTCGGTCCAGAGTTCATCAATCGATACAGTTGGGCGAGGCAGATTGCAGCCGTGTTCGGTTACGATCCAAATCGTATTTCTCCGTCGGAATCAGGAGACGCTCTTCCAGCGGATCGGCCAAATGCATCCCTTTCGACAAAAAAAATAACCTCTACGCTCAATTACTGTCCGGTCGGGATTCATGATGGGCTTTATCGAATGATAAGCGAGCGTCAGTATAAATGTGAGTTCTCGTCCAGTCAGTCGTGACTTCGACTTGATCGGACATCTTTCGACGCCTGAAAGACGCCTTCTGGAGTACCAGCGTCGTACCAACTGCCGTCGATTTGTTCATAACGGAGACTCCCTTGTTCCAAATAGTGCTGGTTGACATCCGTAATCTCGTATTCGCCACGGTCAGAAGGAGTTAGACTATCGATAATATCAAACACACCCGAGTTGAAAATATACAGGCCAATGACAGCAAAGTTCGATCTTGGATCGCTTGGCTTCTCTTCAAGACCAGTCACACGTCCTTCTTTGTCCACATCTGCTACACCGTAAGCAGATGGTTTAGACACTTCCCGCAAGAAGATACGTGCATCTTCATTTTCCCCAAGGGGACTAATTTTGTCTGAGAGATCTTCTAATAATATTGTCACCAAGTATGACGACGAACTCGTCGTCCACAAACTGTTCCGCAAGCGAGACAGCATGTGCAATCCCCTTCGGTTCTGACTGAACCTTGTAAGAGAAATCCACGTCGAACTTATTATTCTCGTCGTTCTCAAATAGTTCGATGTACTTCCCGATATGCTCAGCATTGCTAATGACGAGAATCTCGTCAACACCGGCATCAATCAATGTATTAACCGGGTAATAAATCATTGGCTGGTCGTAAATCGGAATAACGTGTTTGTTGACCACGTGAGTTATCGGCTGGAGCCGAGAGCCCTTCCCACCAGCGAGTACGACACCTTTCATGAGTATATCTATTGTACGTGTGTAAAAATAACTTGCTGTGGAGTCATTAACTTAGCGTGTTCAAGTACCATTCCCTGATTCGGTGATCGACTGTATCGGGAATTATTCTCGCAAGGAAATGATACCACACTTGGAAGGCTCGCTTCGGGATCACTCCATCCTGAACGTTTCGTTTGTAATAGTCAATCGGGAGAGGCAAGACGAGTAGATAGTAATAGTATCCTCGAGTGAATGAAGCGGAGTTCCAGATATCATGGAGAGGGCGGATGTCCTCGCTCAGTGCGATTTCTCTGATACGTCGATAACTTGTATCTTTCTGGAGCGTCGCCCAAGCCGCGAGTTGCGCCGCGAAGCGCGTCTCAATATCAATAAAGAGTGATTTACACTCATCATTCTCCAAGACTTCGTCAACCGCCTTCATTCGGTATTTTTGTAGTTTCATTCGAAGCTCAAGATCAGACCACTCGAAATCGCTCCAAAACCGATGCTCTCCTTCGTACTGATAGTAATCGACAATTGAGAGATGCCGTGAAGAAATGATCGTCTTTCCTGCCACCATCGCTTGTAACATCAAAACATTGTGGATATAGAGTGATCCGTAGTACTCTTGAGCAATTTCTAAGTCTATTGCATCAGCCTTGAGAACCATACCACCTATGTAATTTCGTCTCCAAGTATGGTTCGCAAAGGGGTGAGGAACCAAGGTTACGAATGCAGATAAGGAATCCAACCCCGAATCAAAACTCTGTTCGTCTGGGACTGACTCATCCCAGTCGTAGTTCTCACTCAATCCATAACCAGCTACAATACTTGTAAATTCGCTATGCGTGTCCTCGATACAATCAAACACCCAGTTAAGGCTTTCCTGAACAATTTTATCCTCGTCAGCTAAAGGCATCAAGTACTGACCTTCGGCGATTTTAAGACATTGGAATAAATTCTTTTCATATCCAATATTCCTTTCATTTTCAATGTAACGGAGTCGAGGATCTTGAAATCCTTCAATGACCTCAGCTGTATCTTCTTCTTTCGGCGCATCATCACAGACCAAGACTTCTAGATGGCTGTACTCCAATTCCAGAACGTGATTCAGTACTTTCTGTAAGTTTGATGCATTATTGTATGTTGGAATGCAAATACTTAAAAGCGGAGAGTCCTGTCTTGATGACATTGGTGGGGAACTCACAACACCTAAGTTGATGTGCCGGAAATACTAATACACTTCTGTGAAGCACGTTGTGAGATCACAAAGTATAGTAACGTATAACATTACTTCTTAATATGGAGTGTGAATTTATGTATATTTTGAAGGGGAAAGATGCTACAAAAACAAGCACACGGTTAGATATAATTTAAATCTAAGTATGTTCTATCACCTACAGAAAGCAAAAGAAATTTTCTCTGAAGAGGATTTAATTACAGCTGCGAAAAGTATTTTAAGATATATTCCAGTAGAAATAAATAATATTATTTTTCGTCTACGTTATGGAAAGGGCATTCAGGTTATGGACGAAGATTGGGATAACTTACTCATTCTGGATGCATGCCGGTACGATATGTTCTCGAATCAGGTTGGGTTAGCCGGCAAACTCGATTCACGAATCTCATTAGGATCAAGTAGTGAAGAATTTCTCGAAAAAAATTTTGTTGGAAACAAATTTCATGATACAGTTTATGTGAATAGCAATCCATACTTGCCAAAATTGGATTTAGATGAGGAGAATTTCCATGCGGTTATCAATTGTCTATCGGACTATGATTCCAAATCACAGACAGTCCTTCCTGAGACAGTCGCCGATGCAGCAATAAAAGCGAACCAACAGTACCCTAATAAACGTCTTATTATTCACTTCATGCAACCACACACACCATTTCTCGGAGAAGTTGGGCGGACTATGGCCGGAGGATCAATTAACGAGGATGGACAACTAAATGATAGCGATGGGATATGGAGTCAATTACGTAATAACGAAACAGAGACAAATATTTCAACGGTTTGGGAAGCATATAATGAAAATTTAGAACTTGTATTAGACTCAGTGACTCAACTTCTTAAAAACATAAATGGTAAAACAGTGATTACTGCAGACCACGGAAACATGGTTGGTGAACGTTTAAAACCAATTCCTAGCAAAAAAAGTACGGCCATCCGTACGGAGTACATACTCCAGAGTTAATGAAAGTACCATGGTTCGTCGTGGAGAGTGATCAGCGGCGTAAAATTACTGAAGATCCGCCGGTTGAGAGGGAACTCGTATCCGACAAAGAGGTTGAGAACCGTCTTGAGGCCCTCGGATATAAGTGATCAATAAGATTATGTTTTCATCCGAATTTACACCGCGAAAAGTCAGACGAAAGTTACAGTCCGATGGCGGTGTAAACATGGGAATAACTGCGGCGGATCTGTTCGTACGAAAACGAATTGGCAGACGAGTGTTCGACCCAGTTGTTGAACGCAATATAGTCCGAACACTCTCCCGTGAAGAACTCACGAATAATGCTATTAAGTTAGTAGAACTCCCCGACGGGACAGCCGACGAGTCGTCGCCGTTTGTCTCTCAGATCGATTCGGGGTACGTTCTCTCGGAGACTGGCCTTCTCACGACACAAGCGTTCGAGATCATAGAGGAGAGTGCAGCTCCTCCAGAACACGCACAGCAGGCGATGATGGCAATGTGTTCCAGAGAACTATTTTTTGGATACCTCCCGATTCGAGGGCTCTTGACCGGTAAGTCGTCTGCTAACCTCAAAGTGCTTGATACAGTCGCTCCACTGATTCCCCGATACCCTACGAACTACTATCATTGGATGGTAGAAACAGTACCAAAGGTACGGTACCTCCACGAATTCGAAGCGAAAACCGGAACCGAGGTGACCGTCCTTATTCCGTCAGGAAGACCTCCATTCATCGACGAAACGTTGAATCTGTTAAACTGGCCTGAATCAAAGATAATTTTATCATCTAACCCAATATATAAAACCCAAAATCTGGTCGTACCATCATTTCCCGAGCGAACTGCTGCCGATTTTGACTGGCTCCATAATGAAATTCTCGGCTCCATATCGACCGAAGATGAACCAACCGACCAAAGAAACAGGAACAACGTCTACGTCTCTAGAGCAAATGCTATCGAGCGCAGAGTCCTCAACGAAGAGGAAGTGATGAGCGTACTATCCGACTACGGGTTCGAGCGGTACTGTCTCGAAAATCGGGCGCTCGCCGAAAACATCCGGCTATTTAACCAAGCAGATATTGTTGTCGGCCCACACGGTGCAGGACTCACTGACATTATCTTCGCTGAGGACTGCACACTCATGGAACTGTTTGGTGAAAAAGTCAAACAGCCGTACCGTGTTCTTGCAGACACACTCGATATAGAGTACGAGCCGATGTACTGTACGGCGGAGTCGGCGGACATCGTCGTGGACACTGACGAGTTGGAGGAACAGGTCTCCGCGCTCGTCGAGTGAGCGTTTAAATGTGTTCAGAACGCTCTTCAACGACCCCGGAATATAGCGAACCATGAGAAATCATTTCACTATCGAGAATCTGCGGCGCGCGCTTCGGAACCCGCGTCTAATTCGTCGTGAGCTACTCCGACTCGCCAGCCTGCCGTTCAACCACGGCTACGGCCGATATGTAGACTCCACGCTCGCCGAGAGTATCGACGTGATGGAGGCGGACTGGGACAATCTACTGATTCTGGACGCCTGCCGATACGACTACTTCGAGGCCCAACACGACTTCGACGCGCCGCTCAACCGAGTCGTCTCGCCGGGGAAGATGAGTTGGGAGTTCATGCAGAATACCTTCCTCGACGAGCAATTCCACGACACGATATACATCACCAGTAACCCGTTCGCGACGCGCCTCCCAGAGGACACGTTCTTCAAGACCCAGTATCTCATCGACGAGTGGGACGACAAAATCGGCACGATACACCCCGAGGAGGTCATCGCCGCCGCGAAGGAAGCGAACAAAAAGCATCCGGACAAACGACTCATCGTCCACTTCATGCAGCCCCATCGTCCGTATCTCGGAGCGATGGCCGAGCGGTTGCGCGAACGCGTTGACCTCATCGGGTACCGAAATGAGGGCGACGGCGTCCAGATATGGGGCGCCGCAAAGGAAGGCGAGGTGACTCCCGAAGAAGTCCGAACCGCCTACGCCGAGTCGCTGGATATCGTTCTTGACGTAGTAGAGGGTTTCTTGGAAGATATCGGCGGCAAGTCAGTCATCACCGCGACCACGGCGAGATGCTCGGTGAGCGGGTGTTCCCGTTCACGTCGCGCGTCTGGGGGCACTCGGAGGGATTCAGTACGCCGACGCTTCGGGAGGTGCCGTGGTTGGCAATAGAGGCGGAGATCAGACGGGAGATTACAGAGTCCGAGCCAGTCGAATCGGAGGAGACGCTGACGAAGACGAGGTCGAGGAACGTCTAGGGGCACTAGGGTACGTGGAGTAGTTGATGAGCAGCATAACGACGCGTCTCAGACAACTCAGAGACGTGGGAGTTCGAGGCGGTGCCAAGTCCGTCTACTACTCGCTTCGGCACACGTCGAGTGCGTCCGCGCTGGTGTTCACCTCACAGGTCATCACAGACATATCCGCGAATACGACCTTCGACGTGAACAACCGGTTCACGGTTGGAACCGGAAGGCGAGGAGCGACGCACCCCCGTATCGGCCGCTCGAAAGTGTCGACGGTCGGGAGCGCATCTGTATCCCACACCGGCGAGGTGATGGCCTCCATCGGCCCTGCGAGCGTACTCCATGTCGAGGGCGACTTCTCGATGGGCGACTCGTATATCAACGGCCACTCGCGGATACTGTGTGGCGACGAAATCAGTATCGGTGACGGTGTGGCGATGGCATGGAACATCGAACTCCTGGACGATGACCGTCACGCCATCTCAGTCGATGGGGAAAGAACAGACCAAAGCACCCCTATCAAAATCGAGGACGACGTGTGGGTCGGGCACGACGTCTCGGTTCACAAGGGAGTCACGATACACGAGGGTAGTATCGTCGCGAGTGACAGCGTCGTAACCTCGGACGTTCCACCGAACACACTGGTAGCGGGGACGCCCGCTAAGGTAGTCCGGGAAGACGTCGAGTGGGGGTAAAACGCGGTTACCTGGAGAGAACCGCTTATTCGCGATAGCCGAGAGACTGTAGTCGCTCCGTGACGAGTTCCTCGGAGTGCCCCTGCTTCGTCACTGGTGGGTCTGAGGTGATAGTTCGACGCTCCCCACCCTCGATAACGAACCACGGAACCCGAACCAGTTCCGGGGAGTACACGCCCCAGGGGTGGCCGAACATCTTCCTCGTCGGGATGGGCCCCTGACGTTCGTTGACCATATTCCCGTGGTCAGCAGAGAGAACAACTTTTCCGTCGATCTCATCCAGTAGTTCGGATACGTAGTTGAACACGATGTCGAGGTTTTCGTTGTATCCCTCCCAGAGTTCCTGAACGGAAACCGACGTGGCGTCGTTCCGGAACGGTATCCACGCGTTTCGCTGCCCGATACGCTCCCGGGTTTCTAAGCCCCGGTTCCCGATGAACGGAAGGTGCGGTTGCATGTAGTGGACGATGACTCGCTTGTTCGGGTACCGCTCGTGGGCTTCCTTTGCGGCCTCTGTCACCGTCTCCGGGTGTGCGATTTCTAACTCCTCGTCCCACTCGTCGAGGAGGTCGATGACCGCGTGAAACGTCTCGTCCTGGTCCAAGCCGACCTTTGGGAAATAGACGTTCGCGTTGACGTAGACAGTGTCGTGGAACTCGCCGTCCTCGAAGTTCTGCCGCAGAAATTCCTCGCTCGTCGACCCCTGCGAGATGCGGGACTCCAGTTCGCCGTAGAAGGGGACCCGTTCTGCAAACATGTCGTAGCGACAGGCGTCAAGCAAAACGAGGGTGTCCCAGTCCTCGTCCATCACGTTGGTTCCCTCACCGTGACGCAGACGAAAAATCAGGTTGTTGAGCTCTATCGGGACGTACGAGAGGGCCGTACGCGCGAGGTCTACGACCCCCGGTTCTCGTAGACGTGTTTGGCCCGCTCAAAGTGGTGTCTCATGGAACGACCGAATCGATCCTGGAATAAGAACGTCCGGTATTCGGGGAACGAACCGACGGAGTAAAGTTCACAACTCGGTGTGGATTAAGCGACGCTTCCCCGCGTGACTCACAGATGCGACTCGGACAAACCTCCGTTATCCACTTTCTCTCCAGTCTGCTAGCTTCCGTACTGGATTCGTCGCTACCATCTACATCGCGCGGCAGTTGGGCGCCGAACCGCTCGGCGTCTACAACGTCGTGATAGGTCTTGTCTCGTGGCTCGCCATCGCCGGGAAGGTCGGTCTCTCCAAGGCGATATCCAAACGCGTCTCGGAAGGGGTTGAGCAGGGCGCGTACACGTCGGCTGGAGTAATCATCATCGGCGCGATGTTCCTCGTCCTCGCCGCCGGCATCATCCTGTTCCGGTCGCAAGTTGTCGACTACGTCGGATACCCGGCCACGGGGTTCATCGTCCTAATTTTGCTCGCCGTATTGCTAAACGGACTCGTTAACGCGCTCCTCATGGGACTCCATCTCGTCCACGTGAGCGGGGTGCTCTCACCGATTCGGACCGGCGGCCGAGCGATAGCCCAGATAGCGCTCGTCGCCGCGGGTGCCAGTACGATTGGGCTCTTTCTCGGGTACATCGTGGGATTCGTCGTCGCTATCGCCATCGGCGCGTACTACGTCCTCCGGAACGTGCCCGAACTGTCCCGCCCGGAGCGGCGCCACTTCGAGAGCCTCGCGAACTTCGCGAAGTTCTCCTGGCTCGGAAGCCTCCAGTCGAGTATGTTCAGCTACACGGATGTACTCGTTCTGGGTGTCTTCGTCTCCTCGGGACTCATCGGCGTCTACGCCGTTGCGTGGAACATCGCACAGTTCCTCATTCTGTTCAGCGGCACGCTCCAGTCGACGCTGTTCCCCGAGATGAGCTCCATGTCGGCGGAGGGGAACCCACAGGCAGTCGCGCGAATCGTTGAGCAGTCGCTCTCCTTCGGCGGTCTATTCCTCATCCCCGGTCTGTTCGGCGGCACCCTACTGGGCGAGCGCATTCTCCGACTCTATGGCCCCGAGTTCCCGAAGGGGGCCACGATACTGACGCTCCTGATAGTCGCGAACCTCATCATGGGCTACCAGACGCAGTTTCTCAACACGCTCAACGCCATCGACAGACCCGACCTCGCCTTCCGGGTCAACATCGTGTTCGTCGGCACCAACATCGCACTCAACGTTGGACTCATATATTTGTACGGCTGGGTTGGCGCCGCGGTCGCGACCACCACCTCAGTCGCTATCAGCCTCGTGTTCGCGTACCGCTACGTCGACGCTATCATCGACTTCGACGTGCCGACAGGTGAAATAGGGAAGCAGTGGTTCGCTGCGGCTCTGATGGCTCTCCTCGTGTATGGTGGCCTGTACATCGAGAACACCTACCGCTTCCTCGGCCACAACATTGCCGTCCTGTTCGTTCTCATCACCGTCGGCGCAGGCGTGTATTCCCTCACATTGCTCAGCATCTCGACCGAATTTCGAGAAATAGTAGACCGGAATGTTCCCGTCGCGCTCCCGCTCATTTCGCGGTGATTCAAGCTACCGGGTGACGGCTGACGTTCTGAGACGCGGTTACGCCGTCGTCTCCTGCTTTTCCTCAGGCGGTGCTCTGCTTCGTCTCGGTCTTCCGGATACCCAATGTCGATCCGCCAGCCTTCAAGTTCGATAGCGTCGATGGTACGGCCGCTCCGAATGAGCAGATCGATAGCCTCGCTGATCTCGTACTCGCCGCGGTTCGAGGGCTGGACAAGATGGCAGGCGTGAAATATTTCGGGCGTGAACGTGTAGAAGCCAGTCATCACCAGGTTCGATGGCGGGTCGTCGGGTTTCTCGATAACATCAGTGATCTCACCGTACTTGTTGGTGTCACAGACGCCGTATCGGCTTGCCTCCTCCCACGGTACTTCCTCGACGAGGAACGCCGCATCGGCCCGGTCCTCGCGCTGGCGACGAACAACGTCCTCGAGGTTTGCATGGAAGATGTTGTCCCCGAGCATGAGCATGAAGTCGTCGTCGATGTGCTCTTCGACGGAGAGCAGCGCGTGGGCCAACCCGTTCTGTTCGCGCTGGTGGGTGTAGGTGATCGGCACGCCCTCGTACTCGTCGCCGTAGTGATCGATGATCCGCTCTTTGAGATAGCCGACAACGACAACGAGTTCGTCGGCACCCAGCTCGACGAGTTGGTCGAAACAGTGCGTCAGGATGGGCTGGCCGTTGACCTCGACCATCCCCTTCGGTTTGTCTTCAGTAAGCGGGCGAAGCCGTGTTCCTTCGCCGGCTGCCAGCACGACTGCTTTCATTGTGTCCCATCAGAAACTGTGCATCTGTATATCCCTTTTTATCACGTAGAATACACGATCCCCACCACAGCACGCGGTTCGGAAGCAGAGCTGTAAGAACCAAAGGTTGACTACGACCGGCGTACAGGTCTCCCCCAATGCGAATCAGTATTATCGGTAGCGGCTACGTCGGCACAACAATTGCCGCGTGTTTTGCCGATATGGGCCACGAAGTCGTCAACGTCGATATCGACGAAGAAATCGTCGCCGCGATCAACAGCGGCAAGTCTCCGATCCACGAACCGGGACTCGACGACCTGATCGCCACCCACGGCGGCGACATGCTCACCGCAACGACCGATTACGACGACGTACTCGACACCGAAATCACGTTCCTCGCGCTGCCGACGCCCTCCCGCGAGGACGGCAGTATCGACACCTCGATCATCGAAGCCGCCGCCGAGAGCCTCGGGGGAACACTACAGGACAAGGACGGCGACCACGTCGTCGTCACGAAGAGCACGGTCATTCCGACGACGACCACGGAAACCCTGGCACCGATCATCGAAGCCGCCTCGGGGAAAACGCTCGGCGACAATCTCCACGTCGCAATGAACCCGGAGTTCCTCCGCGAGGGAACCGCTGTCGAGGACTTTCTCGATCCCGACAAAGTCGTCTTCGGGGCCGAAAGCGACACTGCACTCGACACGCTCCATGGTGTTTTCGAGCCGCTGATCGAGCAGACCGATCCAGCTATTGTTGACACCGGCATCGAGGAAGCCGAGATGATCAAATACGCCAACAACGGTTTTCTCGCAGCGAAAGTCAGCCTGATCAACGACATCGGAAACATCTGTAAGGAGTACGGCGTCGACGCCTACGAGGTCGCCGACGCAATCGGCCTCGACAACCGGATCAGCGCGCGGTTCCTCCGGAGTGGGCTTGGATGGGGAGGTAGTTGTTTTCCGAAAGATACTGCTGCAATTAAGTCTGCAGCCCGCGAGCAAGGATACGAACCACGCATGCTCGACGCCGCAACCGAGATCAACGACCGACAGCCAGTCCGTTTGCTCTCGCTGCTCGACAACCACGTCGATGTCGCCGGCGAACGCGTCGCTGTCCTCGGCCTCTCGTTCAAGCCCGGCACCGACGACATCCGGAACTCGCGAGCGATTCCGGTAATCGAAGGACTGAACAAGCGTGGCGCGACCGTCGTCGCCTACGATCCGGTCGCAACTGAGAACATGCGCGAGCGGTTCCCGGATATCAAGTACGCCGACTCACCGAAGGCTGCACTCGATGACGCGTCGGCCGCACTCGTCATCACCGACTGGCCGGAGATTGCCGACCTCGACGACGAGTTCGATACGATGTCGACACCAGTCGTCATCGATGGTCGTCATGCTATCGATCGGCGCGACGGGATCGTGTATGAAGGATTGACATGGTGAGAAGGAAACGTCGTTCCCGCTATATGCGTGATAGCCTTCCACAGCCCTTTCACCCGTGCTAAGATAAGCCGGAGCAATGACTGAGAACACTGCGCCCGGTGACCTCACGTGGGGTGAGAAGCTATCCGCTCTCGCACGGGTCGCTCGCTACCGCCCGACGTTCACCGCCGGGCTCATCCTCCTTGGTGGGTTCGTCGCCGCTCTCGAAGGCGTCGGCTCGGCTTCATCCACCCAATTATTGAGGTCGCACAGGCCGAGGGCCCCGTTGATAGCGGCGGGCCAGTGTTGGAAACCTTCCTTGCGATCTACGAGTTCCTCGGTGTTCCCTTCGAGCTCGGCTACCTCCTCATCGGCGTCACCGCGGTGATGACCATCCGGTATACGCTCTCGTTTCTCGTCGCGTGGCTGAAGGCGTGGCTCGCAACCCAGTACGAAACAGCCCTTCGAACCCGGGCATTCGACGGCGCGCTTGCGGCGAACGTCGGCTACTTCGACGCCGAAGGCTCCGACGATATCCTCAACGCGATCATCACCGAAACGCGATTTTTTCGGCCAAGTGATCGAAAAAGGCGTGATGACCATGGAGCGGCTGTTTCTGGTCGGGATGTATCTTGCTATCATGCTGTATATCACACCGTTGATGACCGCTCTCGCGGTTGGCATCCTCGGGACAATCACGGTCGTCCTCCGGGTTGGCATCGAGCCCGCCGTCACCGTCGGGACGCGCGTCGCCGAGGCTAACGAGCGCGTTCAAACTGCCGTGCAAGCCGGCACACAGGGGATTCGCGACGTGAAGCTCTTCAGGATGTCCGGGGAGCTGTTCGAGAGCTTCCGTGGCGCGATCGACCAGTACGCCGACGCCGAGGTCGCCATCTCCCGCAACGAGGCGGCGATCACAAACTTCTATCAGCTTGCCGCGGCGGTCACCATCTTCGTGTTGATCTACGTCGGCTTCGTCTTCTCGGGGCTCGAACTCGGCGAACTCGGGATCTTCCTCATCGCCATGTTTCAGCTCGCGCCGTGGGTGAGCACGCTTAACAGTCAGCTGTACAGCCTCGAAGGCGCGCTCTCGCATCTCGTCCGCACCCACGAGTTCCTCGACCGACTTGACGACCGCCAAGAGAGCGGCGGCGACAGACCGGTCTCGTCGGTCGAAGAGGTGACGTTCGACGATGTCGCCTTCAGCTACACCGACGACGAGCAGGTACTCAATGGCATCTCTTTCGATGTTGCTCGCGGCGAGTTTGTCGCCTTCGTCGGCCAATCTGGTGCGGGCAAGTCCACCATCGTCTCGCTGCTCGCCCGGCTGTACGATCCCGACAGTGGAGAGATCCGCGCCGACGGCACACCGATCGAGACGTTCGATCTCCAGCAATGGCGGGAGCGGATCGCCGTCGTCCGCCAACGACCGTTCATCTTCGACGACACACTCGAAGGAAACCTGACGGTGGGAAACCGTGAAGCGACCCGAAAAGAGGTCGAACGAGTCTGTGAGATAGCCATGGTCGATGAATTTCTCGATGAACTCCCGAATGGCTATGACTCACAGCTCGGCGACGATGGCGTCCGGCTCTCTGGTGACCAACGCCAGCGGATCGCGGTCGCCCGTGCCCTGCTGACCGACGCTGATTTTCTCATCCTCGATGAGGCGACCAGTGATCTCGATTCGGGCATCGAAGCCGACCTGCAAGCGTCGATCGAGTCGATGGATCGGGAAGTCGGGATCATCGCCATCGCTCATCGTCTATCGACGGTGCGGAACGCCGACCGGATATACACACTCGACGACGGGCGTATCGTCGAGGCAGGCACCCACAACGAGTTGTTGGCGGAAGCAGGGGCCTATGCCGAACTGCACGAGATGCAGTCGAGCGCGTGATCACGGTCGGCAATCAAACCAAAGTAGTGATGAAAGACAAACCCGAGAAGTGAGTATGGACGACCAGCGCGTCCTCGTCACCGGCGGGGCGGGGTTTATTGGTTCGAACCTCGCCAACCGGCTCGCCGTGGACAACGACGTGATCGTCGTTGACGACACCTATCTCGGGACGCCAGCAAACCTCTCCGAGGACGTTGAGTTCGTCGAGAGCTCGATCCTCAATGCCGACTTTCCCGCCGCTGTCGACGTGCTGTTTCATTTGGCGGGCTACTCGTCGAGGGATATGCACGAAGAGAATCCTCAGCGCGGCTGTCGGGTCAACGTCGAGGGGTTCGTTAACACCGTCGAACAGGTTCGCAAGCAGGGCTGTGAGACAGTCGTCTACGCCTCGACCTCCTCGATCTACGGGAGTAGAACCGAGCCGTCGCCGGAGAGTATGTCGGTCGAATCTCAAACCGCCTACGAGGCCTCGAAACTCGCCCGCGAACGCTACGCAGAATATTACGCTAACCACCACGATATGAACATGGCTGGCCTGCGTTTCTTTTCGGTGTATCAGGGCTTCGGCGGCAACGAGGAACACAAAGGCGAGTACGCCAACACGGTCGCGCAGTTCGCCGACGCTATCGCCGATGGAGAGGCCCCGAAACTGTTCGGCGACGGCAGCCAAACACGGGATTTCACCCACGTTGAGGATATCGCCCGCGCCTGTGAACTCGCCGCCGACCACGAACTGACGGGCGTCTATAACGTCGGTACCGAGGAAGCCTACGCCTTCAACGAGATGGTCGAGATGATCAATGACGCGATCGACACCGATATCCCGAGTACATCGAGTGTCCCTTCGACGGCTATGTTCACGATACAATGGCCGATATCTCGAAGTTCCACGAAGCAACCGGCTGGGAGCCACAGATCAGCTTCGAAGAGGGCGTCGAACGCGTCTGTGAGCCGTATTACGACTAAGGCAAATACGAGCTAGGTGTCATATAAATCATCACGAATTCTGGTCGTGTGAGTCCCAGACATCGGCAATCCGTTGAGGGATATTTGCGATAGTTCTTGTGAAAATATCATTTGGGTGACAGTCAGACGGCTGGTCAGCAATCGCGTCGGCAGAACTGGCTTTTGGTGGTGGATGGAAATGAGTTCTCGTTGTGTGTGGGTTCACGTGTTTGTCCCACCGACATTGCCAGACTTCATCGGAGGTGTGCGTTTCAATGTAGTGGAAATTATAGTCTCCGTTCGTATACCACTGTATTTCGATCCGAGCACCCTGAATCCGATCGGGATACTGGTCACGATCAAGTTCGACGACAACAAGCGAGAGTATTCCGCTGGTGTATTCTGTACGGACGGTTTCGGCCAGTGGGTGTGTTCGTGCTCTCTCAGCGAGTAGTTCGAGGATCGAATCATCAATCGGTGCTGCCGACCCATCCATATCTACGCGGTGAGTCGGTCGTCTGTCCGGCGAGCAATCCGAACAGCTTCCTTATGCCGGTCGATAGAAGTTTGGACTGTTGCCCATTCTGAGAGCTCTTCAAGCCGCTCTTCGAGATCAGTATGGCTTAGCTCCGTAGATAACTCAACCGTTTCAGGGGTTGGTTCATCGAATCGGGCTTGGAATTGTTCGTCTCGATCTTCGAGCTCGGCAAGTGTGGTCAGCAGCTCTTCAGCTGTGTTGGTTGTCGCCAGTCTGTTGGCTCGTTGCCATCGAATATACGCCTCATTACGGACATAGCGCGTTCCCGAGGGGTCGTCAACTTGGTGGACAACTCCAAGCGCAGCAAAGTCTTTCAGATGTTTTCGAGCCGCATTTTCCGAACAGGCTGCCCGATCAGCGATCGCCGTGACGGGTGCTGGCTCTTGGAGACCAGTAATCACCGACTGAATCCGTCTTCGTGTGTCCTCCGTCTCCGTCCACACCGCTTGTTCCTCGGAGAGTGTGGCCGCCGATGGCTCCGGGTCAAACTCGCTCATAGTATATATTTGATTTATATGCTCAAATAACTTATCCCATCTCCACAGCCTCAGCAGACTACAACTTGATACGAGAATACTCATGAGCTACAATTATCTCTATGAGAGCAGAATAGTTTTGCCGGCTGCACCGAACGATCAGCCATGCAGACAGTCGTCCTCGCAGCCGGTCAAGGAACACGGATGCGACCCCTAACCGACGCGACACCGAAACCGATGCTGCGGGCCGCCGGCAGACCCCTGCTCGAACACACCCTCGACCGCGCGGCCGACGCCGGGGCCAGTCGGTTCGTCGTCGTCGTCGGCTACGAGGCCCGCCAAGTCCGCGATCACTTCGGCGACAGCCACCGCGGGCTCGACATCGAATATGCCGAACAGACCGCCCAGCGTGGCACCGCCGACGCCGTCCGGGCGGCCGCACCCGAACTTGACGACGCCCCGTTCGTCGTCCTCAACGGCGACGCACTCTACGACCCCGAGTCGCTGGCGGCGCTGTATGAGTCCGGCCCTGCGGTCGGCTCCTACCGCGTCGAGAACCCTTCGAACTACGGCGTCCTCCAACTTGATTCGGATGACGACACGCGCGTCACCGGCGTCGTCGAGAAGCCAGCCGAGCCCGATTCGAACCTGATCAACACCGGCTCGTACGTATTTCCGGCGGCAGCCAAGGATCGCCTCGACGTATCAACCTCCGAACGCGGCGAGTTGGAACTGACAGACGTCCTCGAAACTGTCTGTGGGGAGACCACGGTGACGGCCGTCCCCTTCGACCGCTGGCTGGATGTCGGCCGACCGTGGGAACTGCTGGCCGCCACCGAATGGCTCTCGGAATCGCTTGAGACCCGGCTTGACGGCACCGTCAGCGACGACGCAACCATCGAGGGAGCGGTCGTCGTCGAACCCGGGGCAACCATCAAACCCGGCGTCACTATCGAGGGCCCAGCCTACATCGGCCGCGACGCGACTGTCGGCCCGAACGCCTACATCCGCGGGGCGACCGCCGTCGGCGCGGGCGCGAAAGTTGGCCACGCCGTCGAGATCAAAAACAGCGTCCTGCTGCGCGATGCCACGGTCGGCCACCTCTCGTATGTCGGCGACAGCATCCTTGGCCGCGGCGTCAACTTCGGTGCGGGGACGAAAGTCGCCAATCTCCGCCATGACGACGAACCAGTCGAACTGGCCGTCAAGGGTGACCGCGTCTCAACAGGCCGCCGAAAATTCGGTGTTGTCGTCGGCGACAACGCGAAAACTGGGATCAACACGAGCCTCAACGCAGGCGTCGTGTTGGGCACAGAAATGACAACAACACCGGGTGAAGTACTGACGCGCGATCGACGGGAGTGAAAGCAGCCGAACGCTGTTGATCGCACTCTGCCGTTACTCACGAGCGGCCTCAACGCGGTCGACGGTTGCAGCAAGCAGATCATCGGCCACGTCTTCGGTCTCAGCTTCGGCCGTAATCCGGATCAACGGTTGGGTGCCGCTGGGGCGCACCAACACCCACCCATCGGCTGTCGAGACACGCACCCCATCAATCGTTGTGACATCGTCGTAGGCGTCTCTGAGCTTCTCGGCGACCCGTTCCATGACGGCTGTCTTGTCGTCGACTTCGATGCTTCGGCGTTGGATCGGATAGGTCGTCACCGAAGCAACTTGCTCGGCGAGTGACCCCTCAGCGGCGACAAGCGCGGTCAACTTCGCGGCTGCCAGCGAACCGTCTGGACAGAGGGTTTCATCGGGCCAAATCCACGCCCCGGAGGGTTCACCGCCGAAAACAACCTCCTCGCGTGTCGCGGCCTCGGCGACAAACACATCGCCGACCTTCGTTCGCGTGACGCGGCCCCCAAGCGAGTCGATGGCATCGTCAACACAGCGACTGGTGTCAACCGGTGCGGCGACGACACCGCCACCGGCACGGGTGACAGCGCGGCGGGCAAACAGCGCGAGCAACACGTCTTTCGGCACGAACGTGCCGGTTTCGTCGACGGCGACCATCCGATCGGCGTCGCCATCGTGGGCGATCCCGAGATCGGCATCGCTGTGTTCGACCTGCCGACAGAGGGTGGTCAGCGTCTCGGCGGTTGGTTCGCTGGGCCGGCCGGGGAAAGAGCCGTCAGGTTGAGCGTTGAGTGTCGTTACGTCAACGCCGAGTTCGCCGAGTGCGGCGGCGGTCACACTGCCAACACCATTCCCGACGTCGATAACTGCAGAGAGCTCGTCGATCGGTGCATCGGTCTCGATCGCCTCGACGACGGCATTGGTGTGGGCCACAATTGCTCGATCGTCGCTGCGGTGCGTTCCGGACTCGTCCCACGCGGCGAAGGTGTAGGCGTCGTCCTCGACGATCCCGGCGATCCGGTTGCGGCGGTCGGTGTCGAAGGCTTGCCCTGATGGCGTCCAGAGTTTGAGACCGTTGTCTTCCGGTGGATTATGGGAGGCTGTCACGACGATCCCGGCGGCAGCATCGAGTCGTGCGATACTCCGGGCGACTGTCGGCGTTGCTGCTATCCCGAGGTCGATCACGTCCGCACCACATTCCCGACAGCCGGCGGCAACGGCGTCACGCAGAAAGCCACCACTCTCTCTGGCATCGCGGCCGAGGACAACCGTTTCGGCTCCATCCGTGGCAACTGCCCGACCGATTGACAGCGCAAGGTCGGCTGTGACAGCATCGCCGACCGGCCCGCGAATCCCGCTGGTTCCGAACATATGGCGTGGGTACCGCCACACGGATAGAAAACTACCGAAGGGGGTCGCTTAGTCGTCGGTGCCAAGAATGACGCGGTGGGTCATCGATTCGGGGTCAAGCACCTCATCGGCTTCTGCTTCGGTGAGGTATCCCTCGTCGACAGCGACTTCCTTCACCGTCTTGCCCTCGGCGAGTGCCTGTTTTGCCACTTTGCTGGCCTTGTCGTAGCCGATGGCCGGGTTGAGCGCGGTCGCCAGGGCCATGCTCTGTTCGACCTGCTCGGCACAGTGTTCCTCGTTGGCTTCCAGTTTGGCAACGAACCGCTCGGCGAACACTTCTGAGCCGTTGGCAATGAGTTCGGCTGACTGCAGGAGGTTGTGCGCCAAGACTGGCTTGTAGAGGTTGAGATCAATCTGGCCGTCGGCCGCGCCAGCCGAGACCGCGGCGTCGTTGCCGACGACCTGTGTGTGGAGTTGGTTGACTGCTTCGGCGACGACGGGATTGATCTTGCCGGGCATGATCGACGATCCCGGTTGGTTCTCCGGCTGTTCGATCTCGCCGAGGCCGTTGCGCGGTCCGATGCTAAGAGTCGAAGGTCGTTGGCGATCTTATTCAGCGAGCCGGCGACCGTCCGGAGCGCACCGTGAGCCTCGCTCATCGCGTCGTGGGCGGCCTGGGCTTCGAAGTGGTTGTCGGCCTCGCGGAACGGCAGCCCGGTTTCCTCAGCGATATACTCGGCCGCGCGCTCGGGGAACTCAGGGTGGGTGTTGAGCCCGGTGCCGGTCGCCGTCCCGCCGAGGGCGAGTTCGGCGAGATGGGCCTGTGCGTTTTCGACGCGGTCGACCCCTTTTTCGATCTGGGTGCGGTAGCCGCCGAACTCCTGGCCGAGTCGAACCGGCGTTGCGTCCTGCAGGTGGGTGCGGCCGGTTTTGACGACGCCGTCGAACTCGTCTTCCTTCTTGGCGAGTTCGTTGGCCAGCGTTTCGAGTGCGGGCACAACGTCGTTAGCGAGGGCTTCGAGGCTGGCAACGTGCATCCCCGTCGGGATCACGTCGTTGCTCGACTGGCCGTAGTTGACGTGATCGTTCGGGTGGACTGCGCGGTCGCCGATCTCGTGACCCATGAGCTCGGCGGCGCGGTTGGCGATGACCTCGTTGGCGTTCATATTCGAGGAGGTGCCGGAACCGGTCTGGAACACGTCGACCGGGAACTGATCGTCGTGCTCGCCGGCGATGACCTCGTCGGCCGCATCGATGATCGCCGCAGCGATCTCGTCGTCGACGAGGCCGAGATCGCGGTTTGCCTGCGCCGAGGCTTTCTTCACGATACCGAGCGCGCGGACGAACCGGCGGCCGAAGCTGATCCCTGAGATGGGGAAGTTCTCGACGGCGCGTTGGGTTTGGGCTCCCCAGTAGGCGTCGGCCGGGACATCCATCTCACCGAGACTATCGGATTCCGTACGGTAGTCGTCTGACATACCAAAACCAACGATCGAATCCGGGGTAAAAGCTACTGATTGCCGCGCAGGTGTTGCGTTTCGCTCCGCTACTCGCCGTGTTCCTCGTATTCCTCGGGCGTGTAGGTTGTGAGCTCGATGGCGTGGATGTCGGTCGTCATGTGCTCGCCCAACGCGTCGTAGACCTGCTGGTGTTGATCGACCAGCGTTTCACCCTCGAAAGCCGGCGAGATGACAGTAGCGGCGAAATGGGCGTCCTCGAACTCCTCATCGACGCTACGGGGACGGCTAACGGTTGCTTCACAGTCCTCGATCCCAGCTTCGATAGCGGCCTCGATGTCGGCGGCGTCCATACCGGATACCCGGTGGCAACCCACAAAAACGCGCGGACTTCGAGACTCAACTCCAGCGGTCGAGGCCAGTCTGGACGACAGCTGACTCGATCCGCTCAAAGCCGCGTTCGACTTCGTCGGCGTCGACTTCCCACTGTTCGGTGACATAGGCGCGAGCGGCGTCGAGATCTGGGTCGATGTCGCTCTCTATCTCGTAGTCATCGGTGACCGGCGGATCGAAAAACAGCTCCCGGATTCGGTCGGCGAACTCGATGTGCTCGCCGCGGGCCTCCAAGACGCCGAAGAGGTCGCCGTGTTCCGTGATCAGCTTCACGCCGGTTTTCGGCCCGATCCCGCTGATCCCGTCGTTGAAATCGGTGCCACAGAGCATCGCCACATCGACCAACTGCTCGTAGGTGATATCGTGCTCGTCAAGCGTCGGCTGGAGTTCCATCAGTTCGGGATGGCCCTTGCTCGTCAACTCCCGGAGCGTGCTGGGCGCGCCGAACAGCAGCGTGTCGTAATCCTCGCTGCCGACGTAGTCGGCGTCGCCGATCTTGTTCATGTAGGCCGCTTGGGCTTCGCCCTCGGCGGGTGCGTCGATGTAAGGGACATCGAGCAAGGCGAGCAGATCGCGGGTCGTCTCCTGAATCGTCTCGGTGAGTTGGACGGTGCGTGCCGACAGGCGAGCGGCTTCGATACTGTCGCCAGCGGCTTCGGCTTCCGCCAATCGTTCCTCGGCTTGCTCGCGTTGCTCGCGGCGTTTCTCGACCTCGTCGTCCTTCAGTTCGGTGACGCCGCCATCGAAGACGAAGATCGGCGTCAGATCGTGTTCGAAGAACTTCGGGAGGCCCTGGACGACGCCGATCAGGTTGGCGACTTCGGTGCCGTCGTCGGTGGTATAGATCGCGTCGTCAGTCCATTTGACCGTCGTCGTCAGATACCGATACAGCCAGTTGTGGGCGTCGACAGCGACGGTGCTACCCTCGATATCCGCGAACGGACACTCCGAGAGGGCCGCCAGCGAGCGAAGATCCGAATTTCCCATATCGAGCGAACGGCTGCCGGCGGCTTGAAACTCCCGAGTCGATCCACAGAAGTCAGCTACTGATCATCGACAGCCGACAGCAACATCGGTGGCGCAACGTCACCGTGCTCCGCGAGAAACTCGGTTTCCGCCGTCGACAACCCTTCGCGCTCACGGAAGACGTCGAGCCCGCGCTGGTAGCCCGATTGCGACGCGACGGCTGGCTCGTCGATTGGGCGATCAAGCACAAGCTCGGCCAGCCCGGTCTCCCGATCAGTGTAGCTAAAGCCCGCCTTGTAGAGCGCGTGATACGAGAAAGCGTTGTTGACCGCGATGGCGATCCGGTCGTAGCCCGCTGCGGCCGCCCGCGATGTCAGAAACGCGACGAGCTGCGGGCCGAGTTGCTGGCCGTCGCCGCGGAGATCGTCCCGCACCGTCAGATAGCGGATTTTCAGCGTTGAGGGGTCGGTTCGATCCGGACTGAACGTGATCGCTGCAAGGATATCGTCGGCGAAATCACTCGCCTCGACGCCGTCCGGCAGCGACGCCAACGATTCGGGTTCGCTATCCGTAGTTTCTGTCGCGCGCTCGGCAGCGTCACCGCGGATCACCGCCACACCAGTCCCGGCGGTAACGAACTTCCCGGCGTAGCTGAATCGCCGGTAATCGAGCCGCAGCGTGGGGTCGGCCTCGGCCCAGCCCAGCAGCGCGAACTCCATATCTCAGTTCAGCACTGCCACCCCCAAGAGTTCTTTTGCCGTCGCCACGGAGATTGACTATGCACGGCGTCGGCGACGGCCGTTTCTTCGACCGCTTTGCTCGCATCTACGACTGGGTGATGCCGGCAGCCGACCGGCAGTCGCTGACGGCAGCCCTCTCGCGGGCCGACGGCGACATCGACCGCCTGCTCGACCTCGGCGGCGGCACGGGCCGGGCGACTATCGCTGTCGACGCGCCAGAACGGATCGTCGTCGATATCTCACGGCCGATGCTCCAGCGTGCGCGAACGCGGACGGCGAACGGGCCGGGGCGACCGACCGATCCACCCGGCCCGCTGGCGACGCTACAGGGCGACGCCGGCCGGCTGCCAGTCGACGACGACGCGGTCGACGCGACGATTGTCGTCGACGCCTTCCACCACATGCCGGTACAGGAGGCCGTCGTCAGCGAAGCTAAGCGCGTGATTCGTCCGGGCGGCGTCTTCGTGGTTCGTGAGTTCGATCCGAGTCATCCACTTGGGTGGGTGTTGGCCCGCGGCGAGGGCGTTATCGGCATGGATTCGACGTTCCACCCGCCGGGAGATCTCGCGGAGCTACTCGCTGACGCCGGGTTTTCGGTCGAGGTACTTGATTCGGGATTCGAGTACACCGTCGTCGGGACGAACCGCTGAAGGTTTTACCTCGCAGTCGAAGGGGTGGGTATGCTCAACGACCGCGTCGATACGGCCGGCCTCCCGCTGGCCGTCGGGGATCTGCTGGCGATCCTCGGCGTGTTGACGATTGGCATGGTACAGCACGGCTCACTGTTCGATCAAGGCGGTATCGATTTCGCCCACGCAGGCGGCGTTTACGCCCCCTTCGTCATCGGCTGGCTCATCGGTGCTGTCGTGATCGGAGCCTACTCCGCGGGCGCAGGCGAGTCCGCGAAGGCGGCGATCCCGCTGGGGCTCCGGGCGTGGGTAGTCGCCGCAGTCGTAGGGTTCGCGCTGCGAGCGACGGTGTTTACGGGTGGGCTCGCGCCGATCTTCGTGGCGATCACGCTCCTGCTCACCGGCGCGCTGATCGCCGGGTTCCGCTGGCTCTTTTTCAAGATCGTCGGTTAAGAAGCCGCGACCGTTTCTACTCCATCCGGTAGCCTTCGACCGTTCGGCGCGCATAGAGGAACGAAAACAGGCCGAATGCGACGCCAAACACCGCCGTTATGGCGATCCCAACACCGCCGAAGACGACCGGCGAGACGCCGAGGGTGTCGGCGACGAGGTGGGTGATGAGACCGGTGTGCGTGAGCAACAGCGGGAGCGCAACGATGGAGACGATCAGCGAGTAGATGACGAAGGCGAACGTACTCGGAATAATCGCCTTCCGGCTTCGGGAGACGCTGACGGCCTCGTGTCGCGGGAAGGCCGCGCCGATCCCGGTCGCAATCGGGCCGGCACAGCCCGCTATCACGACCGCCCCGATAGTCAGCGTCGCAACCGACGCGAGCGACTGCGGGCCGGCGATTCCGAGCGCGACGACCGCGAGCGTCGTCGCCGGCAGGCCGAGGAGCGCGCCCGCGACGAGGTGACCGCCGACGAGTGCGCGCGCCGGATCGGGGCTCAACACCGTCGCTGGCAACACCGCCCCCTCGTTGCCGATGACGTTGAGCGTGAACAGCGCGCCCGTGACCCACGCGCCACAGAACGCCACCAACACCGGAAACGAGCCAGCAACGCTGCCGGTTTGGATGGTTTCCATGATCGGCGTCACCAGTATGAACGCCGGGTAGATCGCATACGACAGCGAGATCGGCGCGCGGCGGGCCCGCGTCCAATCGACGGCGACGACGCCGGCGATGGGCTGGGGAAGCCACCTGAGGAGTCGCCCGCCGGTCGCGTCGGTCGGGGTCGCCGTCGATTTCGTCGTTTCGAGCCCGTCGGCATACCAGAGCCAACCCGCCAGCCGCGTCAGAACGGGCGCGCCCACGACGAGACCACCGGCAACGACAACCAGTCCGGCGGCCGCGCGGGTGAATGAGGCATCGACACCAGCGGCGAGCAGCGCGGCTTCGCCAACCCAGCCGATCGGCGTCGGCGTGAGAACCCCGATCAGCGGGCCGAGCACATCCGAGGTCGAGTTTGAGAAGAGAACCGCAAAGTACGCCAGAAAGCCGGCGACGAAGACGACCGTTCGCAGCCGGTAGAGCAGCCGGGAGCGAACGCCGCCGTTCTTGACCAGCAAGGCGACCCCAACCCCGGTAGCGAAGCCGGTCGCTGCCAGTAGCGTGGCCGCCACGAAGACGACCGGCGCGGCAGCCAGCGAGCCGGAACCGACAGCGAAGGCGATGGCTGCCAGCGCGAGGACGATGACTGTTGGAGTCCCAAGTACCGTCGCCTCGGCAGCGAACAGCCCAACCAACAGCTGGCCGTGGGAGATCGTCGTCAGCAGCCCGTCGCGGTTGTCAGGATCGAGCAGCGACGTATAGCCGCGAATCCCGCCGAAGACGGCGGTGGCCAGCCAGATTCCGACGGCGACCTGTCTGGCGAAACGGATCGGCGTCGATACCTCGCCGGTGAGCGCGCTGCCAGCGAAGTAGGCACCGCCGACGATGACGCCGACGGCGGGGAGCAGAAACAACACCATCAGCGCGATCCCGAGCAGTTGGCTCGGATTGTCCCGCAGCGTCCGCCAGCGACGACGGAGTTCGGTACGACCGACCGTCCGGGTTCGTTGCCAGGAGACCGACATCTATCGCTCCGTCGCCGCCGCGTCGGGCTCGCCAGCGGTGTCGACATCGTTGTTGTCGGGGACAGCCGTCGCCGCTGTCGACGATTCGGTCGTCACCGACAGGAACACGTCTTCCAGCGTCGAATCGTCGCCGGCTTCGGCGGCTGCCGTCAGTTCCGCCGGCGCGCCCTCGGCGACGATTTGGCCCTCGTAGAGCACGCCGACGGTGTCGGCGAGTTCCTCGACGACCGAGAGGATGTGCGTCGAGAGAAAGACCGTCTGGCCGTTGTCGGTCAAGTCGTCGATGGCGTCGATGACGGTGCGGGCGGCACGGGGTCGAGCCCGCTGGTCGGCTCATCGAGGAAGACGACATCGGGTTCATGGAGGAGCGCCTGAATCAGCCCGATCTTCTGGCGCATCCCCTTCGAGTAGTCGTCGAGTCGGCGGTCGGCGTCGTCGGTGAGATCGAAGCGGTCGAGCCACTGAGTGATTCGGTCGGTGGTCGGCTCCGGTGGGAGGTCACGCAGCCGAGCGAAATACTGGAGCTGTTCGCGGCCGGTGAGTTCGTCGAAGACCGGTGGCTCCTCGGGCAGATAGCCAACGTGTTGCCTGACGCCCTCGCGGTCGGTGATCGATGTGTCGAGGATCGCGGCGTCGCCGCTGGTCGGCGCGGTCAGCGTCGTCAACATTCGCATCGTGGTCGTCTTGCCCGCGCCGTTTGGGCCGAGGAACCCGTAGACTGAGCCCTGCTCGACGGTGAGGTCGATCCCGTCGACGACCGGCTCGCCGTCGAAGGTCTTAGTCAACTCGCGGGCGGTGATCGCCGGTGGCTCGTCGGTCATCGGTGGCCCATCGACAGGGGTGAGGTTGCCAGCGATGGCGTCGATACTGGACGCTCGGAGGTGGGAGGGCCGAACATGCTGTTGGGTGTCTGTTTCGGAAAGAATCGCATAAACGCTGTGATGTGAGCGATTGAACCTTCCGCACAGTCGGGAGCCGTAGCATTGCTATAAGTTATAGGAATATTTGATGTGGCCACGTAGAAGTCATGAACAAACCACGAGAAAAATTTATTAGTGATTTTGTCGTAGTGTACAATAGCCATGGTACAGTACTACGACTACGTACTCGGCGTGATTCCGCTGGTTTTGGTCGGCCTCACCGCCCTCCTCACAGCCGTCGGCCTCGATCTCACCACCGCGATCCCGGTCGGGGCTGGCGTTGCCGCGCTCATCATCGGCCACGCGCTGTTCGTCAACATGCCGACCCACCCGACGGCGGAGTCCGCCGACACGTCCCAGCGAGCCAACGCCGAATAGCGCGCGAATCGTTCCGTGACGACCCTTTTTGCCCGTGTGGCGTCGAGATGGATGCGTGACTGAGACGCTATTTCTCACCAGCGACGACGTGGCAGGACTGGCGACGCCAGCGGAGTACGTCGAGCGCGTCGCCAACGGCTATCGGCAGCGCGGGGAGGGCGCGCCCGCCGAGCCCCGCACCGCGCTGTTCGGTGACGATCCGGCAGGCATGTTGACGAGCTACAGCGCGATCCTGCCCGAGGATGGCTACATGGGCGGGTATACCTACAGCGCGGGCTTCGGTGCGGGCGACGCGTGGTTCATGACACCGCTGTTCGACGCCGACAGCGGCGATCCGCTGGCGCTGCTGGACGGCGCGAGCATGAACCCGTTCAAAACCGGCGCGACCGGCGCGGTCGCCGTTGACACCTTGGCCCGCGACGATGCCGAGACGGTCGGCCTCATCGGCTCCGGCGCGCAAGCGCGTGGGCAGCTCCGCGCGACGGCGACAGTGCGGGATCTCACCGCGGTCGACGTCTACTCGCCAACACAGGCCAACCGTGAGGTGTTTGCTGACGAGATGATCGAGACGCTCGGCGTCGGTGTCACCGCCGTCGATTCGAGTGCGGCCGCCGTCGCCGACGCGGATATCGTCATCACCGCAACGACCGCTGGCGAGCCGGTTGTCGACGGCGACGAGTTGGCTCCCGGGACGCATGTGACCGCAATGGGACAGTACAATCCGAGCAAACGCGAACTCGATACCACGACCATCGAACGGAGCACCTATGTCCCGGATCTCCGCGATCGCGCCACACAGGACGCCGGGGCACTGCTGCACGCAATCGAAACAGGGGTCGTGACTGAGTCGCATATCCATGCCGAACTCGGCGATATCGTCGCCGGCAACGCCGCGGGCCGGACGAGCGACGACGAAATTACCGTCTTCGATAGCGGCGGGACGGCCATCGAGACGGTGGCGGCGGCGGGCATGCTCTACGAGCGCGCCCGCGAGCAGGGTCTCGGTTCAACAATCGAGTTCGCCCCAGCGAGCGACGCGTTGACTGGAAAATAGATCGCGGGAGCAGGAATTACTGTAGGCGATACCGTAGTAGCGCGGCGATTCCGCCGAAACTATCGAGCTGTTGGCCGGGCTGGAAATCCGACGAGAAGACGGTGATCTCGCCGCCCTGCTGTTCGACGGTTTCGATCACGTCGTTGATGTCGAGGGCCCAGTCGCCGTCGCCCTGTCGTTCGTCCCGCAGGCGATTGTCGAGGATCAACAGTTCCTCGACCGCGCCGAAGTCAGCGGCCTTCTGGACTTCGTCGATCCCGTAGGCCGCTTTCGCGCCGTCGGCGATCCGCTCCATCAGTTCGTCGATGGTCTCGGCCTCGCGGGCAATCCGGGTTTCGTCCTGTACTTCCTCGACCGCGCCGCGTTTCAGGACTTCGTGGACGCCGCGGCCGCCCGCACTGGAGGTGTCGACGACGGTAATCAGGTCGGCGAGGTTGCGGTACTCCTCCTCAATGTAGTCGCGGGCGTCCTGCTTCGTGAAGCCGGGGCCGGCGAGGATGATCGCGTCGGTGTCGAGATGCGAGAGGGCGTCGCCGAGTTCGGCGAACAGTTCGTCGCGCGGGCGGGAGTACTCGCCTTTGCCGGTGGGTTTGGTGAACGAGGCGTACTCGTCGACGCCGTACTCCTTGACGAGATGGATGTAGGCCTCGCCCTCCTCGACGGTGGCGATGGCGACATCGGGGCTGTCGGCGGCCTGCTCGGCCTCCTCGATGCGCTCGATCTGGTCGGCCTTGAACTGCTTTTCAATCGTCAATTCGTCGTGGGCTTCGACGTTGAGCGTGTGGTGGTGGCCGAGTTGATCCTCGCGGGAGCAGCCGGTGATCGCGCCGCCGACGCGCAGGCGGTTGGCGAAGCGGGCGAACTCCACGTCCGAGACTTCGATGGTCACCGAGAGGTGTTCGCGCTGGCCGCCGGTGTCGCGCATCTGGTCGTCGTCCCGCTGGATGCGCCTGGTGGTGTCGCCGGAGACGAGGTCGCCAGGTTCGAGGACGTAGGAGAGATGCCAGAGATCGTCGACAGTTTCGGGCGTCAGCGTCAGCCGCTCGCGGCCGGCCTCGCCCTGTCCGCGGCTGGAAATTCGCATAGCGGGTGTTCAGGTGGCGCGGTAACAACGCTTGTGTTCTCTCTCGAATCGGATTCGAGGATCTCAGCGCAGATGAAGACAGCGCGTACTACGGTTCGACACCGATCACTGAGGCGGCAGCGGCCGCAACTTTCTGAGTCGCTGCCGATGTGAGCGATCCCTTCGGGCGAATGATGTTGTCGTGTTTGAGCGTGAATAGATACCACGGAGAGGCATAGCTATCCTCACCCGGATCGCCCATTTCCCACGCTGCTCGGTCAAGTGCAATCGCTGTTGGTCGTTCCGTGCGAGTGAGGCCGACCACAGCGTATTCCCTACCATGAAACGGATGTGATGGCCCACTGAGAATTAAAAATGGTCGCTCGGCTGGCTTTGATTTGAATGGTGCAGGATGCCAGATGACATCGCCGCGCTGGAAGGGCGCGTCGGTCATCGATGCTCTCGCGGATCAACGTCGCTGTCAGCCCACCCGTCGAACTTGTCGTCCGCATGTCGCTCCTCGAAGGCAGCCATGCTGTACATGGAAGCTCCGATAGCAGCGAGACGGTCGTCGTCAGTGACAGACCAGTACGGTGGCTCGTGTTCGACTAACCCTTGATCGGCCAATCGGGACAGTGTCGGATTGAGACTACCGCGTGGTATGTCGACCTCCTCGGCGATTTCCGCCGGTTTGAACCCGAGATCAGGGTGCTGGGCGAGAAACGAGAGGATCTTGTGCGCGTTCGAGCCCGGATCGATAGCGAGCGTGTCGACTGTCTCACTGGTTTGTTTGTACTCATCGAACTCCACTGGCATATTCGAACGTATCTTTTGTATGAGTTTGTATGTTTGGGTGAGTTCAGTCCGACTCGACGATCTGTTCCAGTCCCTGCTAAGTCAGCCCGGACACCACAAGTACGTCGTGGGCACTCTCGCGTTCATTTGCATCATCGGAGGCTTTCATGATCACTCGTACTGGCGACACACCTAATAGTACCACCCGTGTACCACGATACATGAGCACGGAGACGCCCGAAGACAGCGAGATGGTGAAACTCAACGTCAAAGTTCCGGAGCCACTGCTTGCGGAGATCGACGAGCTGGCCGGCGAACTGAACTACACGAATCGCTCGGAGTTCGTGCGCGAGATATTGCGCGATACGACCGAGCCGATCCTGACACCCGGCGCGAAAGAGGGGATCGCCCAGGGGTATGCCGACGTGGCAGCCGGCCGCACGATGACGCACGAGGAAATGAAAGAGAAGTACGACGTAGACGATTGAGAGGGCTGACAGGTGGCTCACGATATCGTCTACGCTGAGACGCTCGATGAAACCCTCGAGGATCTAAAAAGAAGACGCCCAGCGCGTCATCAGCAAACTCGGTGAGATCGCTGATTTTCCCGATCACTTCCTCGACTCGTTGAAGAATCATCCGGGCTACAAGCTGCGTGTCGGTGACTTCCGGGTACTGATTGACTGGGACAAAGATAATGAAACGCTGTACGCTATCGATGTGTTCGAGCGAAAACACGAGTACCGCGAACTCGGAAACTACCGGGAAGTGTGGGGTTCGTGGCGCGACGAGGACTAAAATAATAGCCCACCCGGGATCTTAGTCCGACTCAACGACCTGTTCGATACCCGGCTGCGCTGCACCGGACTCCACGAGCACGCCGTGGGCACTCTCGCGTTCCTTCGCGCCGTCGAAGACTTTCACGAACACCGCGTTCTCGCGAGCCTCGGGAATCGTATGCCCGCCGCAGTAGCTCAGCCCCGAGCGAATACCCGCGAGGAACTCCTCGGTCAGCGGCGCGAGCGGGCCCTTGTACGGCGTCAACGCCTCGACGCCTTCGCCGGAATCGACATCAATCTCCTTATCCTCGCGGTCGTCGTTGGCCGCGGTCGAGGCCATCCCGCGAGAGCGTTTGAACCGCTCGCCGTTGCGCGTGACGACGCGTCCCGGTGCCTCCTCCGTGCCGGCGAAGAAGCCGCCCATCATCACCGTCTCCGCGCCGGCCATCAGGGCCTTCGCGGCGTCCCCGGAGTTCTGAATCCCGCCGTCGGCCATGACCGTGATCCCGAGTTCGTCGGCGCGGTCGGCACACTCGTCGACCGCCGAGAGCTGTGGGTAGCCCGCGCCGGCGACTTCGCGCGTCGTGCAGTGCGACCCCGGCCCGACGCCGACTTTCACGCAGTCCGCGCCCGAGTCGTACAGATCTTCGACGGCGTCGGGCGTGACGACGTTGCCGGCGATCAGTTCGGGGTCGTACTCGGCGCGGATCTCTGCGACGGCGTCGAGTGCGCGCTCCATGTGCCCATGGGCGACATCGAGAACGACGGCGTCGCCACCAGCCGCCAGAATCGCCTCGGTGCGGTTGAGGTAGTCCTCGTCGATGCCGACCGCCGCGGCGACGGGGCCGCCCTGCTCGGCGACCTCGCGCACTTCCGCGGCTTGCTCCTCAATCGAGAGGAAGCGGTGGATGACGCCGAGTCCGCCGATGTTGGCCAGTGCGGCCGCGGTCTCGGCTTCGGTGACGGTGTCCATCGCCGCGCTGACGATGGGCGTGTCAAGCGTCAGCGACGGCGTCAACTGTGCGGTGAGGTCGATTTCGCTTCGACTATCCACAGCCGATCGCTGTGGAACCAGCAGTGCGTCTCCGTACGAGAGTCCGGTGCGGATCTCCATGTGTAACCCTGATTAGACAGGGGTGACGCGGTATTAACCCTGTTCGTCTCGGGTGCTGCTGCCGCAGCGCAAACGATTTAGCCGCTGGCGCGCCTATCTTGAGAGAACACACGTCACGTTTGCGGGACTCCATGTGTAACCACCCCCATTTTGTGACGTGTGTCTCCAGTCGGTGAGCAACGGGTGTGTCAGCCCGTGAGTGACGCGCTGGCGTCGAGTTCTAAAGGTCGAGGCCGCGAATCGAGACGCCAGCCCCGGCGTCGTGGTCGCCGCTCGCTTCGACGTGACCGATCACCCTGCCGTCGGTCGCGGCTGCGAGGTCAGCGGCGGCCGCATCGTCGCCGACGGCGGCGACGAAGCCGGTGCCCATGTTGAACGTCGTGTGCATCTCGGCGTCGGAGACGTTGCCCTGCTCTTGAACAAAGTCAAAGACGGGCTGGGCGTCGAAGGGGTCGTCGACGACGTAGCGGTGCTCACCGAGCCGCTGGAGGTTCCCCCACCCGCCGCCGGTGATGTGGGCCGCGCCGCGAACGCCGTGGGCGCGCATCGGCGTCAACAAGTCAGTATAAATTCGGGTCGGCTCCAGCAGGGCCTCGCCGATGGTCTCGTAGCCGTCGAACGGGCAGGGGTCAGTATACTCGTGGTCGCGGGTCGTCGCCGTCCGCGCCAGTGTGAGTCCGTTGGAGTGAATCCCCGAGGATGCCCAGCCGACGAGCGTGTCGCCCGGTTCGGCCGCGCCGTCGAAAAGGCCGTCTTTGTCGGCGAGGCCGACGCAGGCCCCGGCGAGATCAAGCCCTTTCACGACTTCCGGCATCACCGCGGTTTCGCCGCCGACGAGTTCGATATCGGCCTGGTCGGCGCCGGCGGCCAGCCCCTCGCCGATCTGTTCGGCGAACTCGTCGTCGGGTTCGTCGATCGCGAGGTAATCGACGAAGGCGACCGGCCGGACGCCGGCGGCGACGAGATCGTTGACATTCATCGCGATGCAGTCGATGCCGACCGTCGAGTAGTCGCCGAGGGCTTCGGCGACGAGCAGTTTCGTCCCGACGCCGTCAGTCGCCAAGGCGAGATACCGGTCGCCGATATCGAGTAAGCCGGCGTAGTCGCCCTCGCTGTCGCCGACCGCGTCGATCAGCGCGGCCGTCGCCGACTCGCTGGCTTCGATATCGACGCCCGCATCGGCGTAGGTGAGTTCGTCGTCCGCATCGTCAGTCATACCTCACAGCGCGGGCAGCGAACACAAAAGCGCGATGATTCGGCGGGTCGCTTAGATGATGCTGATATCGAGCGTCGTCCACGCGATGTAGGTCAACGCCGCACTCAGCAGGAATGTCCCGCCCCAGACCGGTTTGCTCCACGTGATGACGGTTTTCCCGTCAAGTGGGCCGAACGGCACGAGATTGAACGCCGCCAGAAACAGGTTGACGATGATCCCGAGTTGGCCGAGCAAGACAAGCAGCCCCAGATTGAGCCCGACACCGCCCAGATACACAGGCAGAAAGACCGCCGCCAACACGAGATTCATTACCGGGCCGGCGATAGCGATATGGCCGTGTTCTTTCGCGTTCAGGTAACCACGATGGTGTACCGCACCGGGCGCGGCAAAGATAAACCCGAGCAGCGCGCTCATCACAGCCAGAAACAGCATGTTGTAGTCAGCCCGGAACTCCGCGACCTGACCGTAGTTGACAGCGACGACCTTGTGGGCGAGTTCGTGCAGCAGGAAGGCAACACCCGCCGTCAACAGACTCACGCCGAGCAACACCACCAGCGGGAGCCCGACCATCGCCAGCAGGTTCGGCCCACCGCCGGCGAAAAAGATAGTGAAGGCCAGCCCCAACGCGGCCCAGGCGACCAGCAGATCACGCACCTCACGACTGCTGAACTCGTAGTCGCCGATCCGGTAGGCGGTGCTCATGTGATCGTCCTCCAGATCAGTTCCGCGCTGTTGCGCGCGCCGTCGAGCATGAGCTGTGAGATCCCATCGACACCGCCGAGTTCGGTGCCAAGCAGAGGGAGGATGTAGCTCACAAACAGCGCGCTGGCGACGATACTCCCGACGTTCGTTAGGGCAACAACCATGATCAGCTTGAACAGCGGGACATCGAACATCTCACCGAGGATCTCGCCGATCGGTTTCGTCTCATCGGAGAGCAGATCGTTGAGCGTCCCGATGTCGCCGACGTTGACCGTCAGATGCCGAAGCTCGACGTAGCCGGCGAACCACCCCGGCGCGAGGGCGGGGTTGATCGAGGTCATCCACGCGACCGCACCGCCGACGCCGGCCGACGACCACCGCGCGCCAGCCAGCTTGGCGAAGCCGGCGGCGAACACCGCGTTGATCAGGAACCACGCGCCGAACACGCGCAGCAGAAAGGCGTTTTGCACGCCGGCCATCGCCAACAGCACGAAGAAACTCACGAACGCGACCGAAAGCACGATCCCGATGATCTTCCCCCACGGGATCCCACGGCCAGTTTCCTCGCCGACCAGCGTGTCCATCGGCGGCAACGAGGCGGGATCGTCGAGGTAGCCCTCGATCCCCGCGCGGTGGCCGGCACCGACGACCGCCAGCACGTCATAGCCAGCATCTCGAAGCCCGACCAGTTGGTGGGCGATGTAGGCGTCGCGCTCGTCGATCAGGGCTTCCGCGCCGCCGGGGCTAAACTGCCGGAACTCCTCCATCATCACCGTCACCACGTCGGCGTCGGTCAGCTCCTCGATCTCCATCTCGTCGATACCCCCTCAGGATCGGGGCCACTCGGCCCCAGTAGGCCGATCACCACAGCAGCGACCAGCCCGAGTGCGAGCCCGCCGACGAGGCCAAGCGTGAGACTGCCGATGATCGTCACGGCGAAGCCACCGAGTAGCGAGCCGACAGCGGCGTCGGCAACACCGGAGGCGGCAACGACGGAGGCAACCGCCCAGCCACCGCCAAGCGAGGCGATAAGGCGACGGTCACCACCGAGCGCGAGCCCGGCGAGTTGATCGAGGAGGAGGGCAGCAGCGAGGCCGAGCAGGCCGCTTGCGGCAGCGCGAAGATAGACCGCCTCGGTGATGCCGACCGCACCGCCAAAGAGAGCGAGAGCAGGGCCGGCGACCAGACCGACGATGAGGCCGACCATCACGCCGACAACACGGCTGTCGGTGACGCCGAAGGCGAGGCCGCCGACCATCCGCAACTTTTCGGTGATCGTCATCCGCGCCCAGAACCGCTGGATCGTCTCCTGGATATCGCGGTCGACGAGGGCGACGTCGATGCCGTGTTCCTCAGCGGATTCGACGGCGGCCAGCATATCCGCGCCGGGGTCGATGTCGAACTGCTCGCCAAGACGAGTTTGGACGTACGACAGCATCCAGTAGGCGAGGAACTGGAAGACAGTGTTTCCCTGCAGCAGGTCGCTGGCGTCGAGGTCGTCGGGCTCGTGGCCCTTCAGTTGGCGGTAGCGACCGTCATCGAGTTCGACGGCGACGATATCCGGCTGTTCGTCGGCGATCGCGGTTTCGACCTCCTCGACGCTGGCCTGGGAGACGTGGGCGGTCCCGATGACCGATACCGACCCCTCGCCGTCGGATGGCTCGGTTCGGGGCGGTCGATCCGCGGGCTCAGTCATTGGCCGCGTTTGTCCACCGGCGGGTTTACCAGTGTCGGAGTCAACGTTTGGCAGCCACAGCGAGTGGAGCGTGAAGCCACCACCACCCGCGGGAACAGCTATTCATACGTCCCACCCAAAGGGTGAGTATGTCACACGATGCAGCGGTTGAGGGGATCGGAATGGGCGTCGGTCCCGACGGAACCAACGTCCCCGCCGTCATCCTCACCGCACGCGATGAATACCTCCCGATCTTCATCACCAGCGATCAGGCACAGTCGATCCGCCATTCCCTCTCGGGCGAGCCCTTCGAGCGACCGCTGACACACGATCTGCTCGTCGAGATGGTCACCGAGTTCGGCGGGGCGATCGACGGCGTCCGGATCGACGAGTTGGCCGACGGTACCTTCTACGCCAAGATCGACGCCGAGCGATACGTCGACGGCCAGCCAGAAACGTTCGCCTTCGATGCCCGCCCCAGCGATGCCATCGCCCTCGCCGTCCGCAGCGAGTGTCCGATCAGCGTCTCGGATGAGATCCTCGATGCTGCCGGGCGCGATCCAGACGAGATCGAGGTCGAAAAGCCGGAACCTGACCGCGACGACGAGCTGGTGCCGGACGATCTGTTTTCCGACGATCCCGACGAGTAGCTACGCGTCCGGCAGTGTTCCAAGCGTCACATCGACGACAATCTCTTCGCCGTCTCGGAGGACTCGAATCGGGACTGTCTGTCCGGGGCGGGTTTCCAAGGCAAGCACCCGGCTTAACTCGTCAGTATTGTCGATCTCGCTGCCGCCGATCGCCAGAATCACGTCGCCACCAGTCGGGATAGCCGCCGCGCCGGATTGCGGCTGGTCTGGCGTTGGCTCGTCAGGTGTCGGCTCGGAGCCGTTTGCTGGGGGTCGTCGGTGTCGCTATCGTTGCTATCGTCAGAATCTGAGTCCGCGTCGTCGCTGCCGGTGATACTCGGCTGTAAGATCCCATCGCTTGGGCCGCCGTCAGTTGTTTCGACGACCAACACGCCACGCGGGCGATCGAGGCCGTTGGCATCGGCGATCTGCGGTTCGACCGTGAGAATCGTCACGCCGAGATAGGAGTGGTCGTAGCTCCCCGTCTCACGGAGTTCAGGGATGACACGGGTTGCCAACTCCGCCGAGACCGCGAAGCCGACATTGCCGCCCTGGGAGGCGAAGACGACGCCGGCAACATCGCCCGCGAGATCGACCAGCGGGCCGCCGCTACTGCCTGAGTTGACCTCGGTGTCGGTCTGGATCGCCGCCGGGATCGAAAACCGGCTGAGTCCCTGAACGGAGCGGCCGCGCGCGCTGACGATCCCCCGCGACAACGACTCACTGAGGCCGAACGGCGCGCCGATGGCGACGACCTCCGCGCCGACCGGCGTCGGCTCAGTCACGAATGACAGGGTCTTCGGCACCGAGACCGAGGAATCGAGTTCAAGCACCGCGAGATCGCTGTGTCGATCCGAGCCGACAACGCTGGCGTCAGCCCACTGGCCGTCAGCCAGCCGAACCGTGACCTCAGATCCGGGGTCGACGACATGGTGGTTGGTGACGATCGTCCGCGGATCGATCGCGAACCCGGATCCTTGGCCCACCTTCCGGTCGTTTTCGGCAACGTGGACAACGACAACAGCAGGCAGTACCTCGTTGTAGACTCGGGTGTACGGGCTCTCGCCGCCCTCACTGTCAGTCCCTCGCGGCGCGGCACAGCCGGCAACCGCAGCCGCACCCGTCGCAACCGACGCCAACAGCGCGCGTCGCGTCTGTTCCATACACGGAGGGCGTCGCCGCCGGCAAAAACAGTCCGATCAGCGGCGGCGAGCCACTCAGGCGACGACCACACTTATTCCGCGCGTCGGTATAGCTGAGGTATGCCAGTCACCGCCGAGCCGCCCGACCCCCCAACGCTCGAATCGGTCGATCCAAACGAGTACGAGGACGCCGAGGTCGTCGGCGACACTGACTACAGACGCGAGGAGATCGAGACCTTTCTGCGGGAAGGCGCGTGGGCCGAGGCCTTCGAGGCGTGGGCCGCCGACACCGATCTCGACGACGACGGCTTCGAGATCATCATCGACATCGAGATGCTCCAGCACTTCGATTTCTTCTGGGATGGGTTTGCCGACCGGGTCGGCTACCACGCCCCCGGCATCCCCGAGGACTGGAAACAGCGCGATCTCCATCCCGACCTCGATAGCTGGGCGACGGTGTCGGCGATCAACGCCGGGCTGACCGAACTCGGCCAGCAGGTGTGTGAGGTGCTGTACGACGAGTATATCGACTGGGAATCGGAGTACGAAGCCCCCGACGATCTGCCGGATTTTGATGACTGACGCGTCGACATCGGCTGGGGACGACACCTCAATCGCGGTGTCGATCCCACCGCTGGATGAAACGGCCCGCGAGGCGGCACAGGAACAACAGACACAGCTACTCAAACCGCCCGGCAGCCTCGGCCGCCTCGAATCGATGGCTGTCGATATCGCCGCCATGCAGGCGACGCCGACCCCGAGTGTCGACCCCGCGGTGATCCTCACGCTGGCGGCCGACCACGGCGTCACAGCGGAGGGCGTCAGTGCCTACCCGAAATCGGTGACCGCCGCGATGGTCGACGCTGTCGCCAGCGGCGATGCCGCGATCAACGCCATCGCTGGGGCCAACAAGATTACCACCCACATCGTCGACATGGGCGTCGACGGCGACGTGCCAGCGAGCGTCATCGACTACCATATCGCCGATGGCACCGCGAACATGACGGTCGAGCCCGCACTGACGACCACGCAGGCACGCGAGTCAATCGCTGCCGGGCGGGCACTCGTCGAGGAGCACGCCGCCGAGGCAGGTGTCATCGGCCTCGGCGATCTGGGGATCGGCAACACGACCGCCAGCGCGGCGATCACCGCCGCGCTAACTGGTACCACGGTTGAGGAGGTAACGGGCCACGGCACCGGAATCGACGAGGCAACCCGACAGCAAAAGATCGAAACGATCGAGCGGGCACTCGCGGTGACCGATCCCAACACCGACGACCCGCTTGACGTCCTCCGATGTGTCGGCGGCTTCGAGATCGGCGGACTCGTTGGGGTGACGCTTGCGGCCGCCAGCCGGCGGATTCCTGTCGTCGTCGACGGCGTTGTGACGGGGGCAGCTGCCGTCGTGGCCGCCGAAATCGACGAGCGCGTCAGCGACTATCTGCTTGGCTCGCACGTCTCAACGGAGCCGGCCCATGCGGTGCAACTGGACGCCCTCGACAGTCCGCCCTGTCTCGACTACGAGATGGGCCTCGGCGAGGGCACCGGCGCGGCAGTTGCGATCGGCACCTACCGGGCGGCCTGCCGGGCCCACACCGAGATGGCGACGTTTGCTGATGCCGGCCTCGACGACGCTTAGGCGTGGTAACCGGTGGGATCACCCCTCGCCAGTCTGGTAGATCTGCGTCTCGGTGCCGTCCTCGTAGATCGCATAGACCTCGATCTGATCTTGATCGACGGTTTTCTCCTGGCCGGAGACCTGCAGCGTGTCGATGAGGTTGCCCTCGGTATCGCGGATCTCAACGTAGGCGGCGTCACCGGGGTTTGTCCACGTGACAGTCGTTCCGACCGCAGTCGACTGGGTATCGACCGAGACATCTCTGTCGGGCGTGTCATCGTCGGCCTGATTTTGTTGCAGGCCACGGTCGTCGAACTCACCGCTAAACACCGCTGCACCGACGACAGCGGCTGTCGAGGAGGTGATGACCAGCAGGATCGCAACGCTCAGAATGTTGATAATATCGATGACCGCGCGTTCTGACGAGCGGTCGGTGTGACTGATACTCATAGACAGGTGTGCTCCCCGAGCAGCGGCGATTGGTCGATGTGAAGAGGCCAGTAGCAAAAAACCCACCGGCACGGCTGAATGGGTGGAAACCGGCGAGTCCACCGCAGTGGGCGTCGATACATAGAGACTGCTGGGTCGTTGCGCAGAAACGACAACCACAGGCATCGACACAAAGGGAACTGTCATTACCCCAGCGGGCGAGGGCCGACACATGCGAGGCGCGCTCATCGTACTTGACGGCTGGGGACTCGGCGATCACGACGGCCGCGATGCGGTGCGGGCGGCCGAGACACCGACATTCGACCGACTACGCGAGACAGGTGCGTTCGGCACGCTGCGCACTCATGGCCGACGCGTCGGCCTCCCCGAAGGCCAGATGGGCAACAGCGAGGTTGGCCATCTCAACATCGGCGCGGGCCGGGTCGTCAGACAGGCCTACACGCGGATCGTCGACTCGATCGAGGACGGCAGCTTCCGCGACAATGACGCTCTCAATGACGCCCTCAGCTACGCCGACGACCACGACGGCGCGGTACACCTGATGGGACTGGTCAGCGACGGCGGCGTCCACTCGGATATCTCTCATTTCCAAGCGCTCATCGAACTCGCCGCCGATCGCGGTGTCGACGCAGTCACTCACGCCTTCACCGACGGGCGAGATACAGCCCCGAAATCCGGCGCGGGCCATCTCGAAACGATCGCCGAAACGGCCGCCGACCACGGTACCGGCGATGTCGCTACCGTCTCCGGCCGCTACTACGCGATGGATCGCGACGTTAACTGGGAGCGGACAAACCGCGCCTACGATGCGATCGTCAACCGCGAGGCCGACCACGAGGCCGACACAGCGGTTGCGGCAGTCGAGGACAGCTACGCCCGCGACGACACCGACGAGTTCATCGAGCCGACGCTGGTCGCCGACCAACCAGCACTGGCCGACGGCGATGCGATCATCTTCGTCAATTTCCGGGCCGACCGCGCCCGCCAACTGGTGCGGATGCTCGCCGACATCGAGCCGGAGTGGGAGGTCGAGACCAGCCCGCCGGATACCAAGCTGGTGACGATGACCCAGTACGACAAGACGTTCGACCTTGATGTCGCCTACCCGCCGGAACAGCCCGCAAACACCCTCGGGGAGGTCGTCGCCGACGCCGGCCTCGACCAGTTGCGACT
Organism: Halonotius sp. GCM10025705; assembly: GCF_042662885.1. Lineage (NCBI taxonomy): Archaea > Methanobacteriati > Methanobacteriota > Halobacteria > Halobacteriales > Haloferacaceae > Halonotius > Halonotius sp. GCM10025705. The sequence goes on from NZ_JBHSZD010000001.1 coordinate 1,707,801, forward strand.
TGCGGAATCCGAAAAATACCCCCACGTGACCTACTTCCTCAACGGGGGCCGGGAGATCGAGTTCGACGGCGAGCGCCGCGAGATCATTAAAAGCCCGGCGGTGGCAACCTATGACCTCCAACCCGAGATGCACGCCGAGACGGTGACCGACACCGCCATCGACATCATCGAGGCCGACGACCCCGAGTTGCTCGTTGTCAACTACGCGAACCCGGATATGGTTGGCCACACCGGCGACTACGAGGCCGCCATCACCGCCGTCGAGACGGTCGACGAACAGCTTGGCCGGCTTGCCGAGACGATTCAGGCCGCTGGCGGCCATCTCATCGTCACCGCCGACCACGGCAACGCCGACGACATGGGTACCGAAGCCGACCCCCACACTGCTCACACGTTCAATCCCGCACCCGTCATCTACATCTCGCCGGATGGCGACGACGGCGGGCAGACGATGCGAGACGGCGGCGCGCTCTGTGACCTTGCGCCGACGCTGTTGGAGTTGATGGAACTGCCGACGCCCGAGGAGATGACCGGCGACCCACTGCTTGAGGACGCCTGAGGATACCTGACGGCAGCATCGACAGCTGCGAGAGACGGTACGGTTTTGCCGACCGGCATGCATCCACCTGTATGCCCGATTTTGCGCTCAGTTTTGACGAGTTTGTCCTCGCCGCCTCAACCGACACGCTCACCGACGAGCCGGCGGCCCGCGAACACGCCGACGCTGTTGAGTTCCGACTTGATCTCGCTGACGACCCACTCGAACAGCTGAGCGCCTACGACGGCGAGCTCCCCATTATCGCCACTAACCGCGCCGCGTGGGAAGCCGGCGGCGCGAGCGATGAGACCGAGCGACTTCACACCTTAGAGACGGCGCTCGAAGACGATGCCGTCGCCGCAATCGACCTCGAATGCCGCGCCCTCGACGGGGGTGTGGCTGCGGCCGACACCGAGACCGCCCAGCAGGTACGAACGAGTGCCCGTGAGGCGGGAGTGGCCGTGATCGCTTCGATCCATGACTTTGAGGCGACACCGCCACGCGAGGAACTAACCGCGCTGTTGGATCGCGCAGCCGACGCCGGCACAGTCGGCAAACTCGCTACGACCGCCCACGACCGCGGGGACGCGCTTGCATTACTGTCCGTAACCCACGAGGCAACGGCAGCCGGCAAGACGGTGGCGACAATGGGGATGGGCGCGGCCGGCCAACACACCCGCGCGGTCGCCCCGATCTACGGCTCGGCGATCGGCTACGCGCCGGTCGAGGCCGCCGAGGCGACCGCGCCGGGGCAGTACCCACTTGCGACGCTCCGGGAGTTAGTCGACGGGCTGGCGACGCCGACGAACAACGATGTTTAACACGGGCATGGTCTAATCCGGGGTATGGACAGCGCACGACGACGGGTGTTGGTGACCGCCCTTCTCGCCCTCGCCGGCGCGATGATCGGGGTGCCGGGGGTCGGTCACGCGTATCTTCGTCGCTGGAAACGCTCGCTGCTGTGGCTGACGGTGACGCTTGGGGCGGGAATCTTGCTACTCAGCTACTACGTGCCGGATCCCTCGACGCTCGATCCCTTTGATTTCGACGCCATCCCGATGGAGGTGCGGCTCACCATCTTCGTCATCACGGCCGTCAGCGTCTTTGATGCGACGCTGTTGGCGTATCTTGATGGCCGGTCGACAGCCGGGATCGGCGACGACGAACCAAGCGAGGATGGAACACGCTCGTGTCCGCACTGCGGTAAGCCGACCGATGCGGATCTCGATTTCTGCACATGGTGTACCGAGCCGCTTACCAACACCGACGGAGTCGACGACACATCGACCGAGACCGATCAGCCGAAGTGAGCTACTGAGCAGGTGGGCGATACAGCCCGTTGCGTCAGATTACGTGGTTTGCGGCTCTGTTCCATCAAGCCGACCAGCGAGCCGCTCGAAGGGAGCCGAATATCGCATCAGCGTCGTCCCCACAACAGCCATGACCAACACGTAGCCGACGGCAAACGCGCTGATCCGGTCGGCGACCGGCTGCGGGAGCGTTCCGTTGGCAGCCCCAGACACCGCCAGCGTGGCGATAATCAGCGAGAACTCCCCGCGAGTCGTCATCGCGAGTGCGACCCGCGTCGAGCGCCGAGTGTCGAGACCAAAGGTTTGCCCGCCGAGAAACCCGCTGAGGAGTTTCGTCGGCGTGGAGACGATGACCGCGGCTGCAATTGCCCCGGCGACGCCAGCGACCGCAAGTGGATCGGTGACAAGGCCGATCCAAAAGAAGAAGACAGCGGCGAAGACATCGCGGAGCGGTTCAAGCAGCTCCTCGATGTGAGTGACATGTGTCGTCGAGGAGACGGCCATCCCAACGAAGAAAGCCGCGACCGCCTCGCTGACACCGAGCGAGAGGGCGATCCCAGCGACGGCAACGGTTAATCCGACCGTCCGTAACACGACGGATTCGTTGGTGTCGCCATCGAGGAGTCGCTCCAAGACAGGGGTTCCAAACTGGACGCCGACGAACAGCAGGGCGATGAAGCCGAGCCCGATACCGACAGCGGTCGCCGCCGCACGGATGTCGCCACCGCCAAGGACAACCGCGGTCGTCACCGCGAGATACACCGCGATCAACAGATCCTCATACACCAGCGTGCCGAGTACCGGCTCGGCCTCGTCGTTTGCGATCCAGCCCAGATCCAACAGCGATTTCGTGATGATGGCTGATGAGGAGATGTAGACGATCCCGGCGACCAGTATGGCCGGGAGCACCGACCCAAACAGCAGCCAGCCGAAGGCGAAGCCGACCGGGAAGTTGATGAGCGCGTCTATCGTCCCCGCGGTGCTGATCTGTCGCCGCCGCGCAAGCAGGCGATCGAGGTTGAACTCCAAGCCAAGGAAAAAGAGGAGAAAGACGATCCCAAGTTCCGCGCCGATCGCGATGAACTCGGTTTCGGCGATGTAGAGATCGCCGCCAGCGAGCGGGAGGCGACCGAAGACGTACTCGCTGGCAGCCATCCCAACGAGGATATAGAAGGGGATGACTGACTGGCCAAGCCGGTCGGCTCCCCAGCCGACAGTGGCGATCGCCGCGAACATGACACCGACTTCGAGCAGGTTAGCCACACAGATCCACTCCTCGTCGGGAAAGGGTGTTCGCAACCGGCTGTAGTCTCATCGCAATCATGCCTCACCGGCAAGGAGGGCCTCGAAGGCCGCACACTGCTCGTCGGTGCCGGTGACGACGAGGGTATCGCCCTCCTGCAGCGTCGTCTCCGGGCCGGGGCTTTCGACGGTCGCGCCGTCGCGCTCGATGGCGACAACGGTGGCACCGGTCGTCGCACCGATATCGGCCGCTCGGATCGTGGTCGCCGCAAGCGGGGAGCCGGGCGGCACCTCATACCACTCCAACAGCAGCCCACCAGGCAGCGTCGTTTCCTGTTTTTCGGCCTCGATGGGCTGGAAGTACGCGCCTTCGAGGATCGTCCCGATGGTGCGGGCGAGGTCATCGGAGAGCTCAAACAGTTTCTCCGAATCCGCATCCGGATCGGGCCGCCGAAACACCTCCCGTTTTCCCGTGTTGTGAGTGACGATAACCAGATCGCCGTCGCCGATGTCGACGACGTGTTTCTTCCCCACGCCGGGGAGGTCGCTTTCTTCGATAGTCATACGCCTACAGGCAGTCGGCAGCGTCTAAAAACCGATGGTCGGTGTCGAGAGGCGAATCGACACCGGCTTGGGCTTATTTTTCGATAATGCTCTCTTCGACGGCTTCGCCGAAGTGCCGGGCGACATCCTCGTAGTACAGCAGCATCTCGTCGCCGGCTTCGAGATCGGTGACGGCCTTTCGGCCTTCGCTGGTGGCGACCTTGATCGTCTCGGCGTTTTGGAGCAGCGTCTCGATGCGGTCGCCGTCGATCTCCAACTCCACCCGAAACATCGGCCGTTTTTCGATTTTGACGCGGCCAACGATGGCTTCCCGGGTGTTGCCGTCGGTGTCGACGACCTGCACCTCGTCGCCGCTTTTCAGCTCTGAGAGGTATTTTGTGCCGCCATCGGGCGTTCGCACATAGGCGTGTACCGCACCGGCGTTGACGCGGAACGGCCGGGAGGCGACATAGGGCGATTCGGCGGTTTCGGCGTGGACGAAGAACAGCCCACGGGACATCGAGCCGATGAGCATCCCTTCATCGTGATCCATCAGGCTCCCGGTGTCGATACAGACCCGGTCGGCCATCCCGGCGCGTTCGACATCGAGAACCTCGCCGTACGTGAGATCGAGCGTTTCACGCTCGGCAGCATCACGGACATCGACCGTGTTGCGGATCTCGTCGGGGTTGTCGGTGTCGAGCAGGACGCCATCCGCGCCGAGTTCCAGCGTCTCGAAGGCGGTTTGGGCCTCCTCAGCGGTGGTGACGCCGGCCAGGAGGTCGGTTTCCTCGCCGATACGGGCGATCAGGTTTTCCAGCGGAATGATCGTCCAGTCCTCGCCGATGACGGCGGTGTAGTCGGCGTCTTCGGCGGCGGCCTCGGCGAAGGCCTCGTAGTTTTCATCGAAGATACGAACGTACGCGCCCTGGGGGCCATCGCTGCCGCGGCGGAGCGTCGAGAGGTCGGCGGAGCCGGCGAAATCCGAGGAGATCGACCGTCCCGTCGCCCTCGCCGTCTTTGCCGACAAAGTAGGCGTCGGCGGCCGCGCCCTCGGCGGCTGGTTCAGCCTCATCGACCATGTCAGCATCCGAGCGGAAGGCGGCGACGTTGATATCGCCGAGTTCGCGGACGCGGTCGACATCGTCCTCGTCGACGAGTACCCAGTCGACGCCGGCCTCGATGGCGGTCGTGATCCGTTGTTTGCGCGTCTCCCAGTCGCCGACATCATCGTCGGCTTTGATCCAGACGGTGCGTGTCATTACCGGGCTGTCAGTCCGCGTCGGCTTGAACATGGCGGAAGCGCGCGGTTGGCAACATGGTGATGGCTCTATTTACGGTGATTCCATCAACTCCAAATCAATCGGTAAGAAAGCGGGCTGGACGCGATTTGAACACTCACTCGCTTCGCTCACGCTGTTCGCTCCGCTCGCTGCGTTCAAATCGGTAGCCGCTTCGCTCCTCACGATAATGTTCGGCGCAGAAGCGGGCTGGACGCGATTTGAACACGCGACCGACGGATTAAGAGTCCGTCGCTCTGCCAAACTGAGCTACCAGCCCTCGGCGTAGGCTACCGGACACCGCCTAAAAGGGGTTTCCTTTCGACCCGCCTGATCGGTGGCGCTATCGCCACCGACCACCACCGGGCGCGGGGCGGCTGCTGTCGAAACGGACGCTGTTAAGTGCGTACCGCAGCGAGTATCGACAACAATGAGCCCTGGTGTGACCGGCTCCTCACGGTCGACCTACGCGATCCTTGGCTGTGGCAGCGTTGGCCACGCCGTCGCCGAGGATCTCGCCGAGGCGGACAACGACGTGCTCATCCTCGATAAGGACGCCGACCGGGTTGAGGCCCTGCGCGATCAGGATCTCAACGCGACGGTACAGGACATCAGCGAGCCCTCGGTCGCCGAGGCGGTCGCCGACCGCGACATCCTGCTGGTGTTGGCCTCCGATATCGAGGCCAACAAGGCGGCGGTCGCGGCGATCCGAGAGGCCGGCGGCGATCAGTACATCGTCGTTCGAGCCTCCGATCCCGTCAGCCAAGACGAGCTCAGCGAGCTTGGGGCGGATGTCGTTGTCAACCCCTCGGAGGTGATCGCCGACTCCGCGCTGCGCAGCCTCGAATCCGGCGAACTCCAGTATAAGGCCCGCCAACTCGCCGATATCCTCGAATCGACTGAGGGCCGGCTGGCGATTCTCACACAGGACAGCCCTGATCCCGATTCGATCGCCAGTGCGACCGCGCTGCAGGCGATCGCCGCCGAGTTCGGCGTCGAGGCCGACATCCGCTATGAGGGCGATATCGGCCACCAGGAGAACCGTGCGTTCGTCAACCTGCTTGGGATCGAACTGCTGGCCAGCGACGACGAGCCCGCAATCGAGGAGTACGACCGAATCGCCCTCGTCGATAACGTCCAGTCCGGCAGCGACGACCCGGCCTTCGAGATCGATATTCTCATCGACCACTACGAACCCGACGAGGAGGTCGACGCCCCCTTCGTCGACGTGCGGACAAACCTCTCCTCGACGTCGACGATCCTCACCAAATATCTCCAGGAGTTCGATCTCGGCCCCAGCGAGACGGTTGCTACCGCCCTGCTGTATGGGATTCGGGCGGAAACACTGGATTTCAAGCGAGATACGACACCCGCGGATCTGACCGCCGCCGCCTACCTCCATCCGTTCGCCAACCACGACACCCTCGAACAGGTCGAGTCACCGTCGATGTCGCCGGAGACGCTGGATGTGCTGGCCGAGGCGATCCAGAGCCGCGAGGTGCAGGGCAGTCATCTGTTTTCGACAGCCGGCTTCATCCGTGATCGGGATGCCTTAGAGCAGGCCGCGCAATATCTGTTGGATCTGGAAGGGATCACCACCAGCGCGGTCTTTGGGATCGTCGACGAGAAGATCATCGTCGCCGCCCGCTCGAAGGATATCCGGATCGATATCGGCAGCGTCCTTGAGGGCGCCTTCGAAAACAGCGGCGATATTATCGGCCACTCCACCCAGGGCAGCGTCGAGGTGCCGCTAGGGATCTTCACCGGCATCGAGGCCAGCGAGGACAACCGCGAGACGCTGCTGGAGTTGACCGAGGAAGCCGTCAGAAAGAAGCTCTTTGCGGCGCTGGGCGTCGAAGGCAGCGATACAAACGGGTCTTAGGCGACGGCTTCGTCGGTCTCGTCGGTCTCTTGGAGACGTTCGATCGTGCTGTTGACGAGGACAACGTCGCCGACGGCTCGCACCCACCGATAGGGGATCAACACACCCTTGCCGGGGCCGACGGTGTCGGCAAACAGTTCGTCGTTGAGTTCGCCGACCGCCAGACTCGTGACCGATTCGGCATCCAAGTTCAGCTGTACGTCCTCGATCTCGCCGACAAACACACCATTGTTCGAGTAAACCTCGCGGCCGACGAGCGTCGTGATCTCCTGGGGAGTCCCGTCCATGCACCTACCGTTGGGGGCACCGATAATAAGATTTCGTGGTCGACAGACAGGTGTCAGACATTGGTGCGTTGATCACACCAGTACCAACCCACTACCACCGACCGGGAGCAACGCTTACCGCAGCATCGACTCCTCGCCGTCAAGTTCGGCCAGCGGGAGGGGCGTCGACTCTCCGCGCCAGTGATCGAGGCGACTGTTGGCCCACGAGACGGCGTCGTCGCCGCTGTTGCGGATCAGCGCGCGGCCGCCACTGTCGTCGATCACCAGCAAGCCGGCCGTCGATCCCATGGGGCGGTCGACGACGACAAGGCCGTGAGACGGCGTTATATCGAGCAAGCGGAGGTCGGCACCGGCCTCCTGGAGTGCAGCCAGGGAGTCGGGGTAGGTGTCGACGAGTGCCGACACGACCGAATCGGTAACGACGATCTCGACTGTCTCCGTGTTGTCGGTCGCCAACGTGCAGGCTTCGATCAGCTGTGGGAACACCGCCGGACAAAGAATGCGGATCGACTGGGCCTCACCCAGCAGCGCGCAAAGCGCGGAGATCGGCTGATGGGGCGTCGCCTGCGTGGCAGTGATGATCGTCGCATCATCAAGCATTGATCGATCGATCTGCTGGGTTGGCGGGAGTTCGGCAAAGACATCGCCCGCCGAGAGCAGTTCAGCCGTCTGGGCTTTGAACCGGTAATACTCCGAGAGTAACAGTTCGCCGAGAAGCGTTCGCCGGTAGCCCTCCGGCGATCGGGTCACGAGGCCAGCGGCTTCGAGATCACGGATGCTTCGATCGACAGTCGAGCGTGAGGGTGGTACCGCCTCAACGATATCGCGTTTCTCGCAGCCGGCGACATCGACAGCGTACAACACCGACTCCCGCTGAATAAGCGTCGACAACACATCGGATGGGTCAGTGGCAACCATTGGTGAACGTGCGGGAACCCCGTATACCGGTATAAACAACCGTGATATATTTAAACGTTCGTCACGCGGCGACGCGTTCGTGCAGACGGTGATGTAAAGCCATATCCCACTAATACAGTAGATGCCGGAGTGCCTCTGACAACCCGGCGATCCTGTCGGTCGCCCTGCCCGGACGACCGCGTTATGCTTGTCGACCCTGCCCGGATCGACAGGCTGCACCGGCCGACTTGCCCGGGTCGGCTTGGTACTGTCACGCTGGCTGCCAGTTGGCGGCCGCACGACACTTTTCAACAACCCACCAGTAACATCGATGTCGCCTGTAGTTCTTTACGGCTGGCGGTTCACTGACGTGACATGAGTCAGACTGACGCTGACGCGACTGTGAGTATCGTTGGTGGCGGCCCCGCCGGCCTGAGTGCCGCACTGTTTACCCAGAAGAACGGTCTCCAGACCCGCGTTTTCGACACCGACGGAACGTGGATGCACAAAGCCCACCTCTTCAACTATCTCGGCGTTGGCTCCCAAGACGGCACGGCGTTCATGGAGACCGCCCGCCGACAAGTCGACAGCTTCGGCGTTGAGCGACACCAAGGCGAGGAGGTCACGGACGTGACCGCGACGGACGATGGCTTCAGCCTCGAAACCGGCGACGACAGCTACGAGGCCGATTACGTCGTGTTGGCGACGGGGGCTAACCGCGATCTCGCCGAGTCGCTGGGCTGTGCCTTCGATGGCGATGTCGTCGACGTCGGCGTCGACATGGAGACCAGTGTTGCGGACGCCTACGCGACCGGCGCGATGGTACGCGCCGAGGAGTGGCAGGCAGTCATCTCAGCCGGCGACGGCGCGGCCGCCGCGCTCAACATCCTCTCGAAAGAGAAGGGCGAACACTTCCACGACTTCGACGTGCCCGCTGACGCCGACGGCGTTTTCGGCGCGATGAGCGACGAGGCATAGATCGACAGCGAGGGCTCGTCGCCACCCCGGTCGCCGAAGACCACAACGTTTGACACGGATGCCCGCGACAGTGCGGATATGGAATTCGATCGAACGAGCGGTGTTTTCCTACATCTCACCTCGCTGCCGGGGCCACACGGTATCGGCGATCTCGGCGCGGGCGCCCGGGAGTTCCTTTCGTTTCTGGAGACAGCCGAACAGACCTACTGGCAGTTCTGCCCGCTGGGGCCGACCTCGGCGGCCCATGGCAACTCGCCGTACCAGTCGTTTTCGGCCTTCGCCGGCAACCCGCTGCTGATCAGCCTTGATCGACTCGTCGACGACGGCTGGCTGACCGACGACGACCTCAAACCTGTCCCTGATTTCGACCCCCACGCCGTCGAGTACGAGCGTGTCGCCGAGTACAAACGCGAGAAGCTCAGAGCCGCCTACGAGCGGTTCGACGAGACTGCGACCGAGGACGACCGCGCGGCCCTCGCCGAGTTCCGCGACTCCGAGCCGTGGGTCGAGGACTACGCGCTGTTCCGCGCGCTCAAACAGAAATACGACGGCGTCGCGTGGATCGATTGGCCCGAGCCGATCCGCACCCGCGAAGATGACGCGCTCGACGAGGCGCGCGAAGAACTCAGCGAGGAAATCGAGTACCGCGTGCTCGTCCAATACTGGTTCGACAAACAGTGGCAGGCCTTCAAAGAAGATGCCGAGGACGCCGATATCAAACTCGTCGGCGACGTGCCGATCTACGTTGGCCTCGACAGCGCGGACGTGTGGGCCAGCCCCGAGGCGTTCCAACTCGACGACCAGAATCGGCCAACAGCGGTCGCCGGCGTCCCGCCGAACAGCGGCGACGATGGGCAAAAGTGGGGGAACCCGCTGTACGACTGGGGGACGCTCGCCGACAACGACTACGACTGGTGGGCCCGCCGGCTCGACCGCCTCTTTGGACAGGTCGATGTGACGCGACTCGATCACTTCCAAGGCTTTCTGGAATACTGGGCGATCCCAACGCACGCCGACTCCGCAGCCGAGGGCGAGTGGCGCGACGGCCCCGCCTACGACTTCTTCGAGACAATTCGAGATCGACTTGGCGAACTCCCGTTTATCGCTGAGGATCTCGGGTTCCCGGACGCCGAACTCAACGCGTTAATGGACGAGTTCGGCTTCCCCGGGATGCGCGTCCCGCAGTACGCCGACTGGTGTCAGGACGGCAACACCCACCAGCCGATGAATTACCCAAAAAATGCCGTGGGCTACACGTCGACCCACGACACCAACACGTTCCAGGGGTACTACAACGATCTCGGTGACCGCCAGCGCGAGTGTCTCCACTACAACCTCGGTGTCGACGGCGACGACATCCATTGGTCGATGATCGAGGCCGTCTGGCGATCCGATGCCGTCTTGGCGTTCACGACGATGCAGGATCTGCTTGCCCTCGATAGCCACGCCCGATTCAACACGCCCGGCACCGCCGAGGGCAACTGGACGTGGCGGGTCACCAGCGACGGGCTTGACGAGGACATCGCAAACAAGCTCGGCACGATGACGATGATCGAGCTTCGATAACGACGCTCGGCAGCGGAATCGAAACCCCGAAACCCGCTGTTTGCGACCTGGCTTGTAATGGAGACAGGCGTCATTCCGGTCGACGACCTCGCCGGGCCGTTCGATCTGCAGTCGACGGTCGAAAGCGGCCAGAGCTATCTGTGGAATCGGCTCGACGGGAAGATGTACACCACCGACGACGCCTACGGTGGGCAGGCGTGGTACGAAACGGTTGTCCCGCCGCTTGATGGCATCAGCGACGAGCAAGCTGTCGTCCGTGTCCGGCAGGTCGATGACCGAATCGAGTGGGAGTCGACGACCGACGCCGTGCCGATCCTCACCCACCTCCTGCGGCTCGACGACGACCTCACCGAAATCACCGACGACGCGCCCGACGAGCCGCTGTTCGACCGCGCCTTCGAGCAGTATCGTGGGATGCGCCTCGTCCGCGACCCACCCTTTGCCTGCCTCATTTCATTCATCTGTTCGGCCCAGATGCGGGTCAGCCGGATTCACGGCATGCAGCAGCGACTCGCCGCCGAGTACGGCGAAAGCGTCGAGTTCGACGGCCGCACGTATCAGGCGTTTCCGACGCCCGAGGCGTTGGCCGCCCGCACCGAAGCGGAGTTGCGCGACCTCAGCCTCGGCTACCGCGCGCCGTACGTCCAACGGACGGCTGAGATGGTCGCCGACGGCGAGGCCGACCCGGCTGATGCCGTCGGTCGGGAGTACGAGGCCGCCCGCGAGTATCTCACCCAGTTCGTCGGCGTCGGCGACAAGGTCGCCGACTGCGTGCTGTTGTTCTCGCTTGGCTATCTCGAAGCGATCCCGCTTGATACGTGGATCCGGACTGCTATCGAGGAATATTACCCCGGCTGTGAGCAGGGCAGCTACGCCGAAACGTCGCGGGCGATCCGCGAGCGGTTCGGCGGCGAGTACGCCGGCTACGTCCAGACCTACGTGTTCCATTACCTCCGCAACGGCGGCGAGTAAGTCGAGAGCGACGGCTTCGGGAGAGCTGTCGTTGCAGCCGAACTTTCATACTTGCCGCCGTGCTACAGACGCACATGGACTGCCGAGTCGTCGTCGACGCTGCGGTATCGGTGTACGACGTGGAAACAGTCGATGAGGCCGTCCGCATTGCGATCTCGAAGACCGGCGAGCTGCTGAACCCGGATCTCAACTACGTCGAGATTGATATGGGGTCGCCGACCGGCCCCGACGGCGAAGAGTTGCCGCCGGCCTACATTGTCGCCGACGAGGCCCTCGTCGCCCTTGAGTTGACGATGGACGTGTTCAACGTCGAACAGGAGGAACACGCAAAGCGGGTCGCCCGCACGGAGATCGGCCAACGACTCAGCGAGATCCCGCTGGAAGTGAGTGCGGTCGAAATACTCCCCGACGAAGCAGGTGACACAGACGAAGACGACAGCGAGGTCGATGACGAATCCGGGGACGGCGGAAACGAATAACGCAGCAAAGCAGGCGTTCTTTTAGCCGTGGGGTGGCGTACACGGAGCTATGGCAACGAGGCGAGGATTCAGTGCTGGCGTTCTAACAGCCGGTGTTGTCGGGATCGCCGGCTGCTCCGGGGGCTGGAGCAACAAAGACGAGAGCAAGCGGGGCTGATCAGACCCAGGAAATTGAGGTTGCCAATGGGGAAACGATCAGCGTCGAGGTCGAAAACGAGGAAGGAGCGGTGACCGTCGCACGAATCGTCGCCCCAAACGGTGAGACGGTGGTCGAATCTGATGTCACCGGCGTCGCCACCATCACCCATACAGCGACCGAACGCGGTATGTACACCGTCGAGGTCAGGCCAGCACGACGCGGGTATTATGATATTGACATCGAGTAGACGGATCCCCGAGCCCGTCGTGTGAGGAGATATTTACCTACCCCAGCGTAGTGTAGGATATGCAAACCCACATCGTCCCGGTCGGCTTCGATTACGACCGGCTCATCGCGCCGCTGATCCGCGATCAGTTCGACGTGGATCGAGCGATCCTCCTGGAGGGTGCGGTCGGCAGCGAGGCCAACGTCGAGTATTCTCGGAATCTGGCCTCTAAACTCGAAACCGACTTCCAGAGCCTGCTCGGCGCGGAAACAGACCGAATCCGCCTCGAAGACGTGTACGATTACGACGCGGCCTTCGAGGGCGCGTTCGAACTCATCAACGAGCAACTCGACGGCGGCGCGGAGGTCTGGGTCAACGTCTGCTCGATGCCCCGACCCGTCAGCTTCGCCTTCGCAACCGCGGCCCACTCGGTGATGGTCGAACGCCAAGAGGATAGAGACCGGATTCACACCTACTACACCGCCCCCGAGAAGTATCTCGAAACCGAGTTGGCCGAGGAGCTGCGGGCCGAGCGCGACCTACTCGGCGATCTGCTGGAGGCCGACGATTTCGACCGTGAGCGCGTCGAAAAGCGATTAGAGAGCACGGCCGATCTGCTGGCTGAGTTCGACGAACGCGGCAGTACCATCGGCGCAAAGGAGATCAACGGCCAGCATATCGTTGAGCTTCCGGTGGCCTCCTTTTCGAGTGTCAAACCCTTCGAGGAGCTCATCCTCTTTACGCTCGGCGAACACGGCGAGTTCGACTCCGTCAGCGAGCTCGCGGAGGCACTCGCCCGCGATCTCAACGAGGAGTACACCGATAGCTTCCGATCGAAGGTTATCTACAACGTCGACCGCCTCGGCCCCGGCGGCAAGGGCTACATTGAACAAGAAGAGGTCGGCAAATCCTACCGGACAACCCTCTCGCGGATCGGCGAGCTGTGGGTTCGCTCACACGCAGATACGACGCGGGAGTCGCCGAACCTGAACTGAGGAAGCTGCCAACAAGCTGGTAGAGCAATCCGAGGGCGAACACCGCGACCAGCAAAACTGTCGTCACGACGACCGCCGGCGAGAGCTCCGTTTCTTCCGTGGTGATGTACGAATCCAGTTCCATACCCTGAGATGGTCGCTCCCGCGTGTAATGTTTTGCTACTTCGCGGCGAGGCTGGTCAGCCCGACGCGCCCATCATATTCACCGTCTGCCGAACCCACCCCGTCGCGCCGCTGGGATAGGAGTCCGACCGCTCTTCAGGTTGGACAGCCCCTCGCCGTCGACCGCCCGGACGACAACCTCATGGCTGCCGTCGGGGTCGAACTCGTGTCGCCACTGCCGCCACACGTCGTCGCCGGGCAGCGGCTCGGAGAGCTCGGCGTCCTGCCATGTCGATCCGCCGTCGGTCGAAACCTCGACGCGCTCGATGCCGCGGGTGCCGGCGTAGGCGTGGCCGGCCAGTTCGATCGCGCCACTATCGAGCGTGGTGGTGCTCCACAGCTTGGCGACCGTGTTGACCGGGCCGGTGCCGTGCCAGCCGCGCTGTTCCCAGTAGCCGTCCATCTCCTCGTCAAGTAGTTCGATCTCGCTGAGCCACTTGACGTTCGTTTCGCCCCAATGACCGGGCACGAGCACGCGCACCGGGTGGCCGTGGGATTGCGGGAGCGGCTGGCCGTTCATCTCCCAGGCGAGGAAGGCGTCTTCGAGGGCCTCAACGGGGAACTGAACGAAGTAGTCGTCCTCCGCTCGCAGCATCGCACAGCCGCACTCGCCTTCCGGATCGGCCTCCTCCAGCAGGGGCTTGATTGGTGTCCCGGTCCAGATCGCGTTATCGAGCTTCTCGCCGTTGAGATCCTCACCAACACACCGCAGCGTCACGTAGCGGTGTTCGGTCGGCATCGCGGTCAACTCGTCGTAGCTGACGGTCACGTCGTCGCCGACCTCACCGGTGATCGTCATCGACCAGTCGTCGGCCGGGACTTCGGGATCGAACTCGGCGATGTCAACGTTGTAGAACTCGCCGATCTCACTGACCAACCCCGGTACGTCGCCGTCGATATCGAGCGCTTGGGCGTCGGCCTGCTGTAGCCGGTCGGCGACCGCCTCGCTGACCGGGTCGGTGGTACCGTCGCCGCCGGCGTTGGCGAGACGGCCGACACCGGCAGCAACGCCGATAAACGCGGCTGCACTGGCGAGGACGCGTCGCCGGGCGGGGTTGTGTTCGATGGCATCGCCGGCTTGCACGCCGAGTGCGGTAAACACCAACACCGGCGCGGCCGCACCGATCGCCAGCGCTGGGTCGGCCGTGATCGCCGCGGTGACACCCCACGCGAGCCCGCCAGCCAGGACGATCCCGAGTGTCGACTGCGTGAGTCGGTCGGCGACGCGAACCCCGAGCAGGGCAATCGCACCGAGCAGGCCGACAGCGAGTCCCACCGAGAGGGCGATATGCAGCAGGTGGCCCTCCTCGCCGATGTTCTCGATGACGAACGCGACGAGTCGACCGGGGGTGAGCCGAACGACCAGCGCGTCAATGGGGGCGACGATGAACTGGCGGGTGTAGCCGGCGACCGCATACGAGCCGGCGACGCCGGTGATGCCGGCAAGCAGCGCGACGAGCAGCTCGGTGCTGTGAGCGGACACCTGCGCTCGGAGTCGAGTAAAACGGCTCATAGGTTATCTACCAACAGTGGTGGTGTCACCGGTCGGATGTACCAGTGGTGAGTGTGGCTGCAACATCGTTGTCAACTCAGGAGCTGTCATCCATCGTGTCATTGTTCATCGAGCCATCATCCATTGACTCGTTTTCCATGGAGCCATCATCCATGGAGCCCTCCATCGACTCATTTTCCATCGAACCATCGTCCATCGAGCCGTCCATCGACTCATTTTCCATCGAACCATCGTCCATCGAGCCCTCCATCGACTCGTTTTCCATCGAACCATCATCCATCGAGCCCTCCATCGTTTCATTCTCCATCGATCCATCATCCATGGAGTCATCCATCGATTCGTTTTCCATCGAGCCGTCGTCCATCGAGTCGTCCGACTCCTCATCGGATGTGCTGTCTGTACAGCCGGCGAGTGCGATCACTGTCGCCGTGCCGGCCGCCTGCAGCAGTCGTCGTCGTGTCCGTGCCATACTATCGGGTACAGCCAGCCCCTGAAAGGAGATTTTGCAAGGTTTGACCCAACAGCGTTCACACTCCGTTCAAATTTCGGTCGGCATCGAGGGCGCGAAGTTTGAACGGAGTTTGATCGCTTCTTGAAGAAGCTATTTAGGTATTTGCGGCGAGCGGAATAGTATCGTGCCGCCTGCGGGTGATCGAGTGCGATCGACAAACCAGCGACAGAGTACCAGTCATGGAAACCCCACCGTTCCATGTGAAAAGCGATTTGTCACTGCCGCGGGGAGTGGCAGCTAACAGATGGAGAAATCCCTGTGGTACCTCTTTGCCGGAAGCCGTGGCGGTGTCAACAGGGTTCGCATCGTGCGGGAACTCAGCGATCGCCCACAGAACGCAAACGAGCTGGCCGAAACACTGGATGTCGACTACAACACGATCACCCACCACATAGAGATGTTACACGAACACGATGTCGTCGAGCCGAGCGAGCATGATTACGGGAAGCTGTACTTCCTCACCGATCGGTTCGAGCAGTACAGCGAGACGTTTGAACAGATCGCTTCGGAGGTCGAATAACCATGATCGCAAACATCGCAACCCCAGCGGCGATGGGCGTTGCCGGCATCAACAGCATGCTGCTGGTGGTGCTCGTTGCGGTCTGGGTGCGAAACTACCGGCAGTTCGGCTCACCGATGATCCTCGGGCTGCTTGGGTTTAGCAGCGTCCTGCTCATCGAGAATCTGATCGCGCTTGCGTTCTTCTTTAGCAGCATGCAGACACTGTACAGTATGGATCCGCTGGCTGGACAGGTTGTCTTCGGGATGCGACTGCTAGAGCTTGTTGCGATCAGCTTCCTCAGCTATGCGACGTTGCAGTGACGACTACGTCGTCTGAAACCGAAAGAGAGTGGGACTGCCGAGAGTCGAACTCAGGTCCTACACCCCATCCGCAGAGGATACCACTACCCCACAGTCCCGCACCCGAGGAAATGCGAGGCGGTCGTTTAACACCTTTGTTTCGCTCGTCGCTGCCGGCTGTGTCGGGTGGTTTCAGGGCTGCTTCTCGATGTCACCGGACAGATACTCGCTGCTGCGAGCAATGATCCGCCGGGTGAATTCCTCGGTCACTCGTCATTACGGAGCGTGCGCGGATCAACCGCGTGGGGTTCCCACTCGCTCAGCTGTGGCGGGTGGTCTGCTTCCTCCCGCTCGGTAAGCGTTGCCGCTGCGTGTTCACCGGCGGCGTCGACGCTCTGTTCGTGGTCGCTGATGCGCCAGTAGGGTTCCCGGTGATCGACCCGGCCACGCTCGCGGAGTCGCACAAGCGTCGGGCCAACTGACCCGGATTTCACGCCGGTGTTGGCGGCGATCTCGCTTTGGGTGTATGCCGTCTCCGGGTGGTCACGAAGGAAGGAGAGAATCCGATCCGCGTTGGTGCCGGCCGCCGGATCACCGGCGTCCGCCGAGAGCTCCTCAAACTCATCGCTGGTGATCGGCATACAGACTGATTGTACTGACACGTATTGAATGTATTGCGGCCCCAAAATCGGCGTTACACCAACACAGCTTCGAGATCAACCACAACACCGCTGTCGCCGTCGGGGTCGCCGACGAGCCGCCCGAGACAGACCGCACTCCCGTTGGACGTATAGCAGGCCACAAGCGCGTCGTCGTCGACCGCGTTGTCTGGGCCCTCAATTACCCCCGGCGCGTACACCGGCGCGCCGGTGGCGACCTGTTCTGCCGCTGAGGGCGCGATGACAACGCCTGGAAGATGCTCCAGTGCGCGTTCAGCCGGCTGGACGACTTCTCGCAGCCACTCGGTGTCACCCTCGCGGGCGACCGCCAACGCATCCGTGAATGCATGTAAATCGACCAACGACGTATCGTCGAAGGGATCGGTCGCGGTGCGGCGAAGGTGGCCCATGTGGGCCCCTGTCCCGAGTGCCAGCCCCAGATCGTGACACAGTTTGCGGACGTAGGTACCGCTTTCACACGCGATCCGGAGCAAGGCCTGGCGGTCGGTGTGATCCAACAGCTCCAGCGCGTAGATTTCTCGGACGCGAAGTTGGCGACGTACCGCGCTTTTCCGTGGCGGCTTCTGGTAGAGCGGTGCCTCAAACTGGGTGAGCACCGACTCGAAATCCGCCGGCCGTGGGCCGTGCAGTTCCAAGACCGTAACGTACTCCTTGCGCCCTTCAAGAAAGGCCTGCGCCATCCGGGTGGCGTCACCGAGCAGCATCGGGAGACAGCCCGTTACCTTCGGATCCAGCGTTCCCGCATGCGCCGCGCGGTCGACCGTGGGTGACTCCGCGTTCGGTGTCGACTCCCTGTCATCCGCAGCCGAGGCAACGAAGTCGTCGACGGCGTCGCCAGCCAGATCTCGCACCCAGCCGGCGACCTGATGGGCCGAGGGGCCGGCGGGTTTATCCAGATTGACGACACCGAAGGCCAACAACTCAGCGGGCGTGCGATCGTCAGGCGCGGGACGAAGTGGATCGCTCATTGGTGGATCAAAGATCGCTGGGCTCAGAAGTCGTAGACAACGCCCTCGACCGGGGCTTTCCCCTCATCGATGTCGGGATCGTAGGCCTCGACGGCGGTGGTAAGCATCCGCTGGACAGCCTCAGGCCCCCAGCGGGCGGTGTTGTAGGTGATGTCGTAGATCGAGAGATCCGCGATGTCGATATTGTAGTACTCCTGATACCGCTTGCGCTCGCTTTGTTCGCGGCGTTCGGTCTCCTCGCGGGCGACGGTGGTCGATTTGTCCTCGCGGTCGGCGATGCGGTCGGCGCGGACGGCCAGCGGCGCGTCAAGCCAGATCTTCACGTCCGCGTGGTCGCCGGCGAGCCAACCAGCAAGCCGGGACTCCAGTACAACGTCGTCGTCTTCGACGGCGATCTCCCGCAGTCGGGCGTCGAGATCGCGGTCGATTTGGTCGTCCTCCTCGGCTAACTCGTTGAACTCGACGGGCGAAAGGCCGCGTTCGGCGGCCAACTCACGGAAGATATCGCCGCCGCTGACGTGATCGAGATCAAAGGCCGCCGCGAGCGCGGCAGCGTTCGTGGATTTCCCGCTGCCGGGGGGCCAGAGACGGTGAGTAACATATCCGTCCTGCGGCCGTCCACCTAAAAGAGATTACCCTTCAGCGCGCCCGTGGTGCGCGGTCGCACACGGACGCCAGCGGCACCGAAAGAGCCGGCTCAGTTCGCCGAGGGCGTCATGCTGATGTTGAGCCCCTTCTGGATGATCTGGTTGAACGCCATCGAACACAGGAAGTACCAGACAATCCAGATCTGCATCGGCCCGACGATGCCGGTCGTCCAGGAGACCTCACCCGCAAACGGGACGACGATGTTCTGGAAGGCGTAGTGTTCGACCCCACCGCGGAAGCCAAGTGCCCAATACATCCAGAGGAACGCCGGGATGGTGAGGAACATGATCCAGACCATCGGGCGGAACTGCTCTTTGAACATGCCGAGTTGATCGCCCATCGCCTCCATCTGCTCCTGTTGAATCTCTTCGAGGGCCTCCTCGTCGCCGCGCTCCTTGGCGGCCTCGCGTTTCTCCTTGATCTCGTCCATGCGGGCCTTGTACTCGCCCATCTTTTCGGTGTCCATCAGCGCGACCCGCAGCAGCGTCGAGTACAGCCCGGTCGCCAACGCGATGATCATCACAACGACGTAGAACGGCACAATGTTCGTCAGCGGGCCGAGAACGACATCGATCGCCCCGGCGACGACATTGCGGGCGGGAGCCCACGCGTAGCCGGCAAAGAGGCCGACAGTTAGCCCGGCGGCGCCCTTGTCCCACTTTGTCCAGGAAGACGATTCGATCTCGTCGGTTGCACTCTCCTCTGTGAGCCCCGCACGGACGGCATCGGGGGATTCGATCTGAAACCCGCTGTCGCCGTCGACGAGGATCCCTTTCTCGATCAGTCGGCCCCACTGGCCGCTGGTGATCTCATCGCGGACATCGACCCACTGCACCTCGTTGTCGGTGGCACTGTCGAGTACCGTCTCGATGGCCGCCTTCATCTCGGCGTCGGCGGTGACCAACGAGCGAACTTTGCGTTCGATTCGACTCATTGTGCCCTCGTTGGCAACGCGTGAATAAGAAGGTTGTACTCTGCCGGTGTCGCTCAGCGGTTAGTCGTCGAGGCCGACAGCGTCGACGATGCGATCAAAGACGCCGTCTGGATCGGCTTCGCCGTCAACCTCGATCAGGTCGCCGGTCTCTCGGTAGTGCTCGACGACAGGCTCGGTGTTTTCCCGATAGACCTCCAGTCGTTCGGCGGCGACCTCCTCGGTGTCGTCGTCGCGCTGTTCGAGTCGCTCGACGATCTCGTCGTCGTCGGGCATGTTGAACTCGGTGTGGTACACGTCGCCCGTTTCGGGATCGACACGGCGACCCGTCAGCCGGCGCAGGAGTTCGTCTTCGCCAACGTCGAGGAAGACAACAGCGTCAAGCTCGGTGATCGAGTCGAGATACTCGACCTGCGAGAGGTTTCGTGGGTAGCCATCGAGGATGAAGCCGTCGGCCTCGTCGATGGCGGCCTCGACGATCTCGTTGACGAGGCCGTCGGGAACGAGTTCGCCGGCATCCATATACTCCCGTGGGGTGCCGTACTCGGTTTCCATGTCCTTGTTCGCCCGAAGCGCGTCGCCAGTTGTGATGTGTTCGAGATCGAATTCGTCGGCGAGCCGCGAGCTTTGGGTTCCTTTACCAGCACCAGGCGGGCCAAGCAACAGCAGTCGATTGCTCATACCGGTTCCACTCCGGGCTACCTTATAGGTTTGAACAATTCCCGCGCCAGCGATCAGTGGGCGGCTGCTACCCCTGTAGCTGCGTCGTCGTTTCGACCAGCGGGTGGCGATCCTGCTCGATGACAGTGATGTCGCCGATCGACGACAACCCCTGCTCGGCGGCGGTTTTGGCCATGCCCAACTCAAGTGGCTCGGCGGGAACGATCACATAAGCGTCCATCTCATCGATCCCGAGGCGATCGGCCGCGAGCACGCGGTGGTGACCGTCAGCGAGATACAGTTCACCGTCGCCGCCGGCATCGATCACGACCAACGGCTCGGCGAGACCGCGTTCGAGTTCGTACCGCCGACCGTCGAGTTCATCGGCATACACCTCCGCCTGTGTTGGCACAAGCTCGGCGAGTGGCACCTGTCGGCGTTCCTGGATAAGCTCGACACCGTGGAGATCGGTGAGCGTGCGGCTCAGCTTGGCGACTTTCTCCGGGGTCGCCCGCTCGATCTGACTGCGGATCACGTCCGTATTCGAGAGGATGCCGACGAGTTCGCCGTCATCGACGACCGGCAGCTTCTGAATGTCGGAGCGGACGATCACCCGGGCGGCGTCGGTGATCGTCATCTCGGGGTCGGCGACGATCGTCTCCTCGCTCATCACCGCCGCAACCGTTGTCTCGGGGTCGGCAGCAAGCAGATCCCGCCCGGTGACAAATCCCTCAACATGGCCGTCACGGGTGACCGGAAACCCGTTGTGGCCGTCCTCGCCGTCGATCTGCTCGCGAACAGCCCCGACGGTATCGGTTGGGTCGACCGTTGTGACCGACCGCGTCATATAGGCTGCAACCTGTGGCTCGCTGTCCATCGGCGGCTCTACAGGAAGCCACCTGAAAAAACCACGGTCGTTACTCCGGTGGGAACCGCACCAGCGGATGGCCGTACTTGCCTGGTTCAGGTGCGGTATCGAGGGCTTCGAAGAATCGGCCGGCGATCGTGTCGTGGACGACAACCGACAGCGTCTCCCAGTCTTCGACAGCATCGAGGACGCCCATCGGTACCTGCGCGCCGGCCATCGTCGCGTGGCCGCCCGCGCTGCCGACCTGATCGAAGGCCTCACGCAACGTTTCGCCAAGATCGACCGCCGAGCCGCGGGTGCGACCGGAGACGTAGATAGTCTCCTCGTCGTAGCCGAAGACGATGACCGTCTCGACGCCATCCATATCCAGCAGCTTGTCGGCAGCCTGCGGGAGTGCGTCCCGCTCGGCAAGCCGGCCGACACAGCTTGCCAGCGCGGAGCCACGGACCTCCCGGCCGTCGATGGCGGCCGCCAGCGTGTCGGCGACGCTGTGACTCATCGTCGGCGACTCGATCTTTGTGAGCGCGCGCTCATCGGCGTACGCCGAGAGGAAGGCGGCAGCCTCGAAATCAGCGGGGCGACCCCGCGGGTGAAGCCGTCGGTGTCGGTCTGAATCCCATACAGCAGCGCGGTCGCCAGCGATTCGTCGGGCGTCAGGCCAAGCTGTTGGAAATACTCGACCATGATCGTACTCGTCGACCCCAGTGCCGGGCGGATATCCAGATAGCCGCCGCGCTCGTCGATCGGTTCGCGTTGGGGATGGTGGTCGACAACGAGGCGAACGATCGTCTCCGGCGGCAGCCCGTCGTTGACGCCGGGACGAGCATGGTCGACCAGCGCGATCGCCCCAAAGTCATCGACCGCGAATGACTCCGGAGTCGTCGCCGTCAACGACAGCGACAGCAGGTTCACCAGCGCACGGTTCTCTTGGTGGGTGATCTCCCCGAAGTAGTAGGCCTCGCTGTCGACGCCGACATGGTCGGCGATCTCGGTGAGGGCGATCGCGCTGGCGATGGCGTCAGGATCAGGGTTGTCGTGGGCGACAACCGCCAACGGCTCCGACAGCGGCCGGATCGCCGCCAACAGCCGTGCCATCCGGTCGCCGCGGTCGTCGCCGGCGATCGACTGGAGTTCAGTGGCTACCACGTCGAGCTGGCTCGACGAGGTCGTCGGCAACGCGGTGGAAGGCTGCGCGTTGGGTCTCGTCGATCGTATCGGTACAGACCGCGATCAGCGTCGCGTCGGGAAAGGCCACCCGTGCGCGCTCGGCGATCGCACAGCCGCGAGCGTCGTCGGTAGCAGCGACAACGACCACGTCGGCATCGTCGGGGTACTGTGTCGGATCGGTCGGATCACCCTCGGTCGCCCGAATCCCGGCCTCTCGGAGCGTGGTCGACCAGCCGCGGTCGTCGGTGACGACATACAGCGTCCCGGGCTCGTCGGCGACGCTGGTCGCGACGGCGTTGCCGACGGCGCGGTCACCGAGGACGAGCCGACGCATCATAGACGTAGGTTGGTGAGAGTTCGGGAAAACCCTGCCGTGTCGACGACAGGCGGGTGCTCAGGCGAACAGCGCGGCCGCGGCGGCCTCGGCGGTCTCGATGACCGGCCCGAAGCCTGGCAGCAGTAGGACAGTAACGACGCCGGCGACGATGACCGCGGCGTAGAGACCGGTCGGCACGTCGCCGACGGCGTCGAGATCGGTCGTCGGGCTCTCAAGCCACAGGGCCTTGACGACCCGGCTGTAGTAGAACAGCGACAGCGCGCTGGTGACCGCACCGACGGCCGCCAGCCACCAGAAGCCGGCGTTGATCGCCCCGAGGAACAGGACGTACTTCGAGAGGAAACCGCCGAACAGCGGGAGGCCAGCCAGGCTGAACATGAACACTGCCATCGCCAGACTCGCCATCGGCGCGCGCTCGGCGAGGCCGGCGTAATCCTCGAAGGTGCGGCCAACGCCCCAGCGTTCGACCATGGCAATGAACAGGAACGCGCCGGTGTTCATGAAGCCGTAGACGAAGAGGTGGGCCATCGCCGCACCCATGACCGTCGCGTTGGTGGCACTCGCGCCGGCGGTGATCGCCGCCAGGCCGATCAGCGCGTAGCCCGCGTGTCCGATCGAGGAGTACGCCAGCATGCGTTTGACCTCGGTTTGGGTCGCCGCCGCGAAGTTACCGAGCACCATCGTCACGACCGCGAGCAGGCCGAACAGCAGCCCCCAGTCGATGCCGATATCGAGGGCGGGCTGGAAGCCGGTCACAAAGACACGGAAGCCGACCGCGAAGCCGGCGGCCTTCGAGGCCGACGAGAGGAACGCCGAAACCGGCGCAGGCGCGCCCTCGTAGGCCTCCGGGGCCCAGAAGTGGAACGGCACCGACGCCGTCTTGAAGGCGACGCCGCCGGCGACCATCACGATCCCGACCCCGAGCACGCCGTTGAGATCGCCGACCGAGCCGATCTGGGCGGCGATATCGGGCAGCAGCAGCGAGCCTGTCGCCGCGTACACGAGACTGATCCCGAAGGCAGGACGGCCGAGGAGACCGCGCCGATGAGGAAGTATTTCAGGCCGGCCTCGACGCTGCTGCGATTGTCTTTGAGATACGCGACAAGCGCGTAGGATGGCAGCGACGCCATCTCAAGGCTGACGAAGACAGTCGCCAGCGAGTTCGAAACCGCCATCAGCCCCATCGCCGTCGTCGCCAACAGCAACAGCGAGTAGAACGACGCCGGGTTGGCGTCAGTCTCAAAGTAGTCGTAGCTGGCGGCGATGACAAGCGTGGCGACGCTGGTGAAGATGGCCGTGAAGAACAGCCCGAGGCCATCGACGATGATCGCCCCGCTGAAGAGGCTGATCGCGCCGCCGTGGGTCGGCTGGCCGGTGCCAGCGATCAGATACCAGACAGCGACCGCCAGCGCCGACAGCGTGCCGGCGATCGAGGTCAGCGCCAGCAGCGTGTTGTCACGGCCGTCGGGCCGGAGACTGTTGATGCCGAAGACGACGAGGCCGGTCAGTGCCAACAGGACGACCGGCAACAGCGCGCGCACGCTGAACACCCAGTCGGTCGCGGTACCTTGGAGAAGGAGGCTCATGGCGCCCCACCTCCCAGTAGCTCAAGCAGCGGAACGGTTGCATCACGAATCATATCGAAGAACAACGAGGGGACGACGCCAAGCACGATGATCGCCGCCAGCAGTGCGACCAGCGGGGCGACATCGTGGATCGGCGCGCGATCGAGGTCATAGTCGGTTTCGAGGTTGAACGGGCCGAACAGCGTCCCCTGCATCGCACGCAGGAGGTAGCCCGCAACGATGACGATGCCGAACATCGCCACGGCGGTAAAGACCGGCGCGTACGGCAACACCGTCGAGCCGAAGGAGCCAACGAAGATGAAGAACTCCCCGGCGAAGCCGGCCATCAGCGGCAGGCCCATGTAGGCGAACGCGCCGGCGACGAGGATCCAGACGGCGATCGGCATCCGATCAGCCAGCCCGGACATGTCGCCGACCAGCCGGGTGTGGGTCGCGTTGTAGATGACGCCGACAGCCATGAACATCAGCCCCGAGATCAGGCCGTGGGCGATCATCTGGAACGTCGCGCCGCCGAGGCCAAACTCGGTGAACGCGACGAGCCCGAGGAGCACATACCCCATCGACGACACGGAGGAGTAGGCAACGATCCGTTTGAGATCCTCCTGGGCGAGGGCTAACATTGCGCCGTAGATCACGGAGACGACGGCGATGATGGCGATCGGCACCGCGAAGTACTCCGCCTGTGCGGGCAACATCGTGTAGTTGAACCGCAGCAGGGCGTAGGTACCCATCTTCAGCAGGACGCCTGCCAACATCACTGACACCGGTGTCGGGGCCTCAACGTGGGCGTCCGGCAGCCACGTATGCACCGGGACGACCGGCACCTTCACCGCGAAGCCGATGAACATGGCCGCGAAGGCGACCAAGGCGAGGGTCTCGGCGGGCAGCCAGAAGAAGTTCCCAAGTTCGCCCGCAGCCAGCGACTGGGTGATCTCCGGCAGCCCGAAGCTGTTGACCGGCAGCCCGATCACCAACATCATGAAGCCGATGAACATCACCAGCGAGGCGATGTTGGTGTAGACGAAGAACTTGATCGCGGCGTACTTCCGACGTGGGCCGCCCCAAATCCCGATCAGGAAGTACATCGGGACGAGAACCGCCTCCCAGAAGACGAACCAAAGGAAGAAATCCAGGGCGGTGAAAACGCCGATCAGGTTCGCCTCCATCAGCAGCATCAGCCCGTAGAACTGGCTCTGTCGCTCGTCGATCGGTGTCCACGCGCTGACGATCGCCAGCGTTGTGAGGAACGTCGTGAGGATGACCAGCGGCAGGCTGATGCCGTCGAGGCCGACGTACCACTGCAGTTGGTAGCCGGCGACCTCCAGCCACGGGACAACGGTGTTGAAGGCGATCTCACCGCCGGTGAGGGCGTTGCCGCCGGCCTCGAAGGCCGACCACAGATAGAGGCTGCCGGCGATCGGCAGCAGGCTGAGGCCGAAGGCGAGTTTGGGTGCGTACTCGTCGGGGGCCGCAAAGACGAGCAGGGCCGCTGCGAACGTGACCGCCAGTAGTGCTTCGAGTATCATTAGAACCACCCTCCGATGAGGCCGAAGACAACAAGCAGTGTCGTCAGCCCCAAGGTCAACAGCAGGGCGTAGTTGCTGACGACGCCGCTTTGAATCCGTCTGATCCGCTCGCTGCTCAGCAGGCTCACCGAGGAGACACCGTTGACGACGCCGTCGATGACACCCTGATCGAAGGTGTCGGCACTCCCGGCGACCGCGCGGGTGTTGTCGGCGACCCAGACCTGGAACTCATCCTGGTAGTAGTTGTTGTACAACAAGGCTTTGAGCCCGCCGAGTTTGTCGGTGTGCTCGGCGGGATCAGCCACGTTGTACAGCGCCCACGCAAGCGCGAGGCCACCGAGGGCGAGCCCAAGCGAGACAGCCGCACCGGCAAGCACGGTCGGCACCTCGCCGCCGAAGAGGTACTGGCTACTGTAGGGGTTGAGCTCGGCGTAGTGGTGCGAGGAGAGTCCCTCGATGCCGCCCCAGTGGTTGTCGAGCCAAAGGTGCAGGTAGTCGATGCCCTCGATGCCGAGGACTTTCTGTACCGGCACCATATTGATGCCGCCGGTGACGACGGCCAGCACGCCGAGGACGGACAGCGGCCCTTTGACGTTCCACCGAACCGGGTGTGGGTCGCGGGCGAGGCTGCTCCGTGGCTCGCCGTGGAAGGTGAGGAACACCATCCGGAAGGTGTAGAACGCCGTGACGGGCACCGCGAGCAGACCCATCGCGTAGGCCCCGAGGATCAGCGGCTCATCAAGGCCGTGGATCAGCGCCTCATACAGGATCTCGTCTTTCGACCAGAAGCCGGCAAACGGGAAGATGCCCGCGAGTGCAAGCGAGCCCGCAAGGAACGTCCAGTAGGTGACGGGCATCTTGTCCTTGAGGCCGCCCATATCCCACATATCCTCGTTGTGGTGCATGGCGATGATGACCGAGCCAGCACCGAGGAACAGGAGTGCCTTGAAGAACGCGTGGGTCGTCAGATGGAAGACTGCCGCAACGTAGCCACCCGAGCCGAGTGCGAGCATCATGTAGCCGTACTGTGAGATCGTCGAGTACGCCAACACCTGTTTGAGCTCGCGTTTGACGACGCCCATCGTCGCCGCAAACAGCGCGGTGAAACCACCAACGAAGGCGATAATCGCCATCGTCGTCGGCGACAGCACGTAGAAGCCGTACATCCGCGCGACGAGATAGACACCGGCAGCGACCATCGTTGCGGCGTGAATAAGTGCCGAAACCGGCGTCGGGCCTTCCATCGCGTCCGGCAGCCACGTATGCAGCGGGAACTGCGCGGATTTCCCGATGACGCCGCCAAGAATCAGGAGGCCAACGATCGTGAACCACGTCGACACCTCAAGGCCGCCGGGTGTCCACACCGTCGCCTCGCCGTTGAGCGCGGCCTCAGCGAGGGCAGGGAACGATTCCGCCCCGGCGAACGCGGCGGTTCCAAATGTCGTGAAGACGGCGACGACACCGACGAGGAAGAAGTAGTCACCAAACCGGGTGACGAGGAACGCTTTCTTCGCCGCCGACGGCGGGCCGGGCTCCCGGAAGTGGAAGCCGATCAGGAGGTACGAACACAGTCCCACCAGCTCGAAGAACATGAACGCCATGAGCAGGTTGTCGGCGATGACGAACCCCAGCATGCTGGCGGTGAAGAGGCCGAGGCCGGCGTAGTACCGCGGCAGGTCACGCTCGTCCTCGTCGTTCATATAGCCAAGACTGAAGATGTGGACGAGCATGGCGACCAAGGAGACGATGACAAGCATGAGCGCCGACAGCGGATCGATCAGCGCGCCGAAGGTCAGCGTCCAGTCTTGAGCGCCGACACCGGTCGCCCATGTGTAGTAGGTTTCCTGGAAGGCCGCGCCGTTGCGCACGGAGACAAGCACCCACAGCGACAGTGCCAGCGACCCTGCGGTCGCGGCGATGCCACCGTAGGCCCCCGTTTCGGGAGGTTGTCACGGCCGAACAGTGCGACGATAAACGAGACGAACGGCAACAGGACGATTGCCGGAACGTATGCGGATGCTGATACCATTGGTTACCACCTCATCGAGTCGGCGTTCAGCACGTCGATCTCACCGAAGTTGCGGTACAGTACGAGGACGATCCCGATCCCAACGGCGACCTCGG
The DNA here is from genome assembly GCF_042662885.1 of Halonotius sp. GCM10025705. Classification (NCBI taxonomy): domain Archaea; kingdom Methanobacteriati; phylum Methanobacteriota; class Halobacteria; order Halobacteriales; family Haloferacaceae; genus Halonotius; species Halonotius sp. GCM10025705. The sequence goes on from NZ_JBHSZD010000001.1 coordinate 1,735,617, forward strand.
CGGCGGCCAGCGCGATCACGAACAGCGCGAACGTCTGGCCGGTGAGGTTGCCCCACTGGAAGGAAAACGCGACGAGGTTGATGACCGCCGCGTTCAACATGAGCTCGGCGGACATCAGGAAGTACAGCGCGTTCCGCCGGGTGAGGATGCCGAACAGGCCGATACAGAAGATCGCCGCCGACAACACCAGATAGTATGTGGGCGGCACCATCTATCGGTCACCTCCCTCATCAGCAGGCTCACGCTCGGCCACGTCGCCGGCGACGATATCGCGGCCGCCGTCGGTCAGCGCCGAGACGATCGAGCCCTCATCCTCGCGTTTGGCGAGGTAGATCGCGGCATCGAGGGCGACATCGAGTGCCAGCGCGATGATCAGGAACGCGGCGAGAAAGCCTTCCGCAGGGATCTCACCGATCCCGATATCAAACAGCGCGTAGCCGATGTTGTGGACGATCGATGCGTCGGCCGGGAAGCCGGTTGGCTCAGGGAAGCTGCCGGCAGCCCCGAGCGCCATCGTTGCGATGACGGCAAACAACGCGGTTACGGCCAACGCGGCGGCTGCGCGATCCGAGCCGTCAGTATCGGTCATACGTTGGTCACCTCCAGGTCGGTCTCGCGTCGCGTCAGCATCACGGCAAACGTGATCAGGATGAGAACCCCGCCGACGTAGACGAGGATCTGCATCGCCGCAAGGAACTCCGCTTGCAGCAGGACGTAATGCACCGCGACGCTCAGCAAGGAGCCGCCCAGCAACAGCGACGCGTGAAACACGTCGTCGACGAGGACGACACCCAAGCTGAAGCCCACCGTCAGGAGGGCGAACAGCGCGAACGCGATGGTCTCATAAACCATTACCTGTATGTCCCGATGGAATCCCTTTGAAGATTTCGAGACTGATCCGTAAAACAGCCGCTTGTACAGACAGCCTCGCGGCTCTGCGGAGGCAACACAACGCGGTTAGTGTGGACAGCGCGGTCAGCGTGGAACGGGTGGGGCGACTACTGGTAGTCGACTTCGCCGTCGCCCTCGCCGATCCAGGCGTCCCGATCGGGGTTCCGTGAGTTCAGCGGGTCGATCCCCTTGTACCACGGCACGTTTTTGAGCTGTTCTTTGTTGTAGGCGAACTCGTCTTTCGTATCCGCCGTAAACTCGAAGTTCTGGGTGAGCAGAATGGCGTCGACGGGACAAACCTCCTCACAGAGCCGGCAGTAGATACACTGCCCGATGTGGAGGTTGTACTGCTCGCCGTTGCGCTGGTCGTCCATCACGATCTGGATCGTGTCGTTCGGACAGACGTTTTCACACTGTCGACACCAGATACAGCGTTCTTGGCTGAACTTGTGGACGCCGCGGAACCGCGGGCTGACCTCAGGTGCTGTTTCGGGGTATTCGACCGTGAAGGTCTTCCCGTCCAATGCGTGTTTCATCGTCGTCGCCATCCCTTTGAGGAGTCCGATCATGCTATCACTCCCACGATAATGGCCGTGAGCACCAGGTTAGCGAAGGAGAGCACGAGCATCCCCTTCCAACCGATCTCGATCAACTGGTCGATACGAACGCGGGGCAACGCCGAGCGGGCCCACTGGGTGAACAGGAAGAACGCCCAGATCTTGATGACAAACCAGACGAACCCTGGCAGCACCGGGCCGGCCGGGCCACCGAGGAAGATCGTCGCCATGATCGCCCCGCCGAGGAAGACGTGGAGGAATTCCCCGAGGTAAAACAGGACGAAGTACACCGACGAATACTCGGTCTGGTAGCCAGCAACGATCTCGGTTGGCGCCTCTGGGATGTCGAAGGGGTTGCGGCCGATCTCCGCCATGTTCGCCACGAGGAACAACACGAAGGCGAAGGGGTTGACGAAAGCGAACCACGCCGGGATCGACACACCGGCGATCGAGACCAGCGTCGTGCTCTGTTCGGCGACGATCGTGCTCAGCTGCAGCGAGCCGGTGAAGACGACGACCGACATCGCCGTCACGATCAGCGGGATCTCGTAGGCGATGTTTTGGGCGACCGCCCGCAGCCCGCCCATCAGCGAGTACTTGTTGTTCGAGGCGTAGCCGCCCATTATCAGCGAGATCGACGCGATCGACGCAAAGGCGAAGACGAGCGCGAGGCCCGCCTCAGGATCGGCAAGCTGGATGTTAAACGGGCCGAGACTCCCCATCGGAATCACGGCGAACCCAAGCATCGCCGACGCCGGCAGGATCAGCGGCGCGAGATCATAGGAGGGGCGATCGGCACCATCCGGGATGATCAACTCCTTCGAGAGCAGCCGCACCGAGTCGGCGATGATGATGAACAGCCCGAAGGACCGATCCGGTTGACGGCGATCCGGTCGGTGAAGGCGGCCGTGATCTTCCGTTTGGCCCACGGGCCGGCGACACCGGTGAACGCCAACATGACGTTGCCGACGACGAACGCGCCGATGAGCGCGCCGACAGCCGCGCCGAGGGCGCCCTCAAGGCCGAGCAGATCGGCGATCTGTTCCGGCAGCAAGACCTCGCCTTGGAGAACGCCAGCCATCAGCGATCCACCTCACCAAGAACGATGTCAAGACTGCCGAGCGATGCGATCGCATCCGGGACGTACTCACCGTTGGACATCTCCGGCAGCGTCTGGAGATTCGAGAAACACGGACTCCGGATCTTAAATCGACCGGGCTTCTCGGTGCCGTCAGATCGGATGTAGATCCCGAGTTCGCCTTTCGCGCCCTCGACGGATTTGTAGATCTCCGTGTCGTCGTCGGGTTTGATCGTCCGCGGGACGTTCGACTGGATGTTGCGCTCGTCTTCCGGCCAATCTTCAAGCAGGTCGATACACTGCTCGACGATCTTGGCCGATTCTTCGACCTCGCGCATCCGGACGAGCAGGCGGCTGAAGTTGTCACAGCCGTCCTCGGTGACGACATCCCAATCGAGGTTTTCGTAGTAGCCGTAGGGGTCGTCACGCCGCACATCGTAATCGATCCCCGAGCCGCGGGCGACCGGACCGGTCGCACCGTAGCTTTTGGCGACTTCCGGCGGCAACACGCCGGTGTCGACCGTCCGCACCTGGAGGATCTCATTGGAGGTCATCATGTCGTGGTACTCCTCCAGGGCGGTCGGCAGATCGTCGAGGAAGTCCCGGGTCATCTCGAAGAACTCCTCGCGGGGCTCCGGCAGATCCCAGACGACGCCGCCGAGCCGGAAGTAGTTGAACATGAGCCGCTGGCCGGTCAGCTCCTCGAGGATGTTCTGTACCTTCTCGCGATCCCGGATCGAGTACATGAACAGCGCGGTGAAGTCGCCGTAGATGTCCAGCGCGAACGTGCCCAGCGCGAGGAAGTGCGCTGCCATCCGGCAGAGTTCCGCACCCATCGTTCGGATGATCTGGGCGTATTCGGGCACCTCGATGTCGGCGAGTTCCTCGGCCGTCCGCGCGTAGGCCCACTCGTTGAGCAGCCCCGCCGAGATGTAGTCCCAGCGGTCGGGGTACGGCATGATCTGGTAGCGGTAGGTGCTGTTCTGACACATCTGTTCCTCACAGCGGTGCAAATAGCCGATGTCGGGTTCGAGATCGACGACCTGCTCGCCGTCGAGGACGGTCTTGATGTGGAGGACGCCGTGGGTCGCCGGGTGATGCGGGCCGATGTTGAGGTACATCGTCTCGCTGTCGTTGTCGGCTTTCTGATCCTCCAACAGCGGGTTCTGGTGTTCCCGTAGCGGGACGACCTGCGGCTGATCTTGATCGTAGGATTGCCCCAGCGGATGGCCCTGCCACGTTTCGGGGAGGAGAATCCGGCGGAGATCGGGGTGGTCGTCGTACTCGATGCCGATGAGGTCGTAGGCCTCCCGCTCGTGCCAGTCAGCCGTCCGGAAGACCTCGTTGGCCGATTGACTGACCGGGTTTTCCTTGTCGGCGGGGACGACGATGCTGACCTCTTGGGTGCGGTCGTCGTAGCTCGTCAGATGGTAGATCGACTCGTAGCGATCCTCGTATTCCTCGGCGGTAACACAGGAGAGGTGATCGAAGCCGGCCTGATCGCGGAGGCGACGCAGAGCGTCAACGACTGTGTCGGGTTTGATCACGAAGCCCGGCGCGTTCAGGTGTTCCTCACGGCCGATGACGAGGTCGCCGAGGAGATCAGCGATTTCCTCGGGGGTCTGTACCGCGTCGGCGTCGGCAGGGAGTTCCACGCTCATGGTGAATCAGCCCAGTTGTACCGCATGACTAGATCCTCGACATCGATCTCTTGTGCGAGCTGGTCGACGATCTCATCGCGTTCGAGGTCGCCGAACTCCTCAAGCTCGTAGGGTTTGACCGTCACCGGCGAGGACTCGCCGTTGGCGATCCGCTCTTGGAGTTTGGCGACGCCGTAGATGAGCGCCTCCGGCCGCGGCGGACAGCCCGGGACGTGGATGTCAACCGGGATGACTTCTTCAGCCCCTTTGACCACGTTGTACCCCTCCTGGAAGGGGCCGCCGGAGATCGTACAGGAGCCCATGCCGATAACGAACTTCGGCTCGGGCATCTGGTCGTAGACGCGTTTCATCCGCGGGGCGAATTTGGAGACGATTGTCCCGGGGATGATGATCACGTCGGCCTGCCGGGGCGACGCGCGGGGGACACCAGCACCAAAACGGTCGAGGTCGTGTTTGACCGCGTAGGTGTGCATCATCTCGATGCTACAGCAGGCAATCCCGAACTGGAGCATGAACATCGAGGAGCCCCGCACCCAGTTCATGAACTTATCGAACTTGGTGAGGATAAATGGCGAGGAGCCAAACGCCTCCCGCAGTCGGGAATTAAACCGGTTGTCTTGTCCCGAGAGCCGTGCCTCGCGGGTCTCTGTGCCTACCTTCGAACTGTCGGTAACGAACGGTTGTTGATTGTCGCTGCTCATGTGTTCTGTCGCTCCGTTTTCTGCGTGGCCGCGCGAATACTCCGCGTCCACTGTACCGCACCGACGCGCCACGCCCAGACGAGACCAACGACGAGAATCCCGATGAAGGCCAAAAGCGGGAGCAGCGCCTGTGATAGGGGGACACCCGCCTCCAACGCGGAGCGGTACATGACCGCCCACGGGAAGACCATCACCGTCTCGATATCGAAGACGACGAACAGCAGCGCGACCATGTAGTACTGGATGTTGAGCTGGACGCGCCCCGAGCCGGTCGGGATCTCACCGCTCTCGTAGGTCGTTTTCTTACCACTTTCTGGGACGGCTGGACGCAACAACGCCGACACCACGATCATCGCAAGCGGGATCGCAATGCCGACCAACGCCAGTGCCCCGATAGCTAGCCATGACATTCGATATACTCCGTAACACACGAGCGTTTGCGCCCGGCCCTCATAAGCATTGATTTTCTACCGGCAGGTGGGCATTCGTGGGGCGACGCAGCAACCAGCGATCGGGACACTACTCGTCGTGATCACGGAAGCCGTCGATGCCGAGGTCGTGGAGGGCTTTCGAGACATCGCCGACGCCGCCCTGCAGCGAGTCGTGGTACTCGATCAACGCCTGCTCGATCGCATCGTGTTCACGGGCGATGATCTGACCCGCAGAGAGCCCAGCGTTGAACGACTTGCCGGCATCGACAGCCGTCAGCGGCGCGCCGGTCGGCATCCCGATGACACTGTCGACGGACTTCTCCTGGACGGGGACGCCGATCACCGGAATCGGGTAGGCGATCGAGGCGGTCATATTCGGCAGATCGGCGGATTTCCCGCCCGCACCGGCGATGATGACGTCGAGCCCGCGGTCGGCAGCGGTTTCACCATAGACGGTCATCAGTTCCGGCGTTCGGTGCGCGGAGACGACGTAGCTCTCGAAGGTGAAGCGGCTCGCAGGTGGGTTCTCAAAATCAGTCTGCTCGGCAAACCCGAGTTCTTCGAGGGCTTCGTAGGCGCCGGCCATCACGTCGAGATCGGAGTCCGAACCCATGATGATGCCAACATCCGGGGTCGTTTCCGGATCGCGCTGCTGGGCGGCTTCGGCTTCGAGTCGATCCATCAGCTCTTGGACTTCGGGTGCGGTTGTCATTGGTTTGGATGCTCCCAGCGGCGGCAAGTGCGTTGTGGTTGCGCTACTCGTCAACAAAGGTGACGCCGTCGCGGAGCGATTCCGCGCGATCAAGGAGTGCGTCGTCGTCCGCGTCGCCAGCGTCCGGGGCGGTGACCGTGATATGGCCCATCTTTCGGAGCGGGCGAGCCTGTTTTTTCCCGTACCAGTGGAGGTGTGCATTCGGCGATTCAAGCACGCTGTCGACGTTGTGGAGCGTCGCTGCCTCGGGTTCCGCAACATCGCCGAGGAGGTTCACCGAGGCAGTTGGCTCACGGATATCGGTCGATCCGAGTGGCCAGCCGAGGACGGCGCGAACGTGGGTTTCGAACTGGGAGGTGCGCGCACCTTCGATCGTCCAATGGCCGGAGTTGTGAGGTCGCGGGGCGATCTCGTTGACCAAAATTTCGCCGTCCTCGGTTTCGAAGAGTTCGATCCCGTAGACGCCGTAGCCGTCGAGGAACTCCAGGACGTCGCGAGCGACGTCACGTGCGCGATCACGTGTCTGATCGTCAGTGCGGGCCGGTGAAACGCTGGCCCGGAGGATCTCCTCCTCGTGGATCGTCTCGGTAACAGGATAGGTGGCGACGCCGTCGGCTCCCTTGACGCCGATGACCGAAAGTTCGCGCTCGAAGGGGACGAACGCCTCGGCCATCGTGTCGACACCGAGTTCATCAAGGGCAGCAGCCGCCTCGTCAGGCTCCTGAACGGGTGTGTTGCCACGGCCGTCATAGCCGCCCTCGCGGGCTTTCAGCATCACGCCGTCGAGTTCTTCGACCGCGAGCCGGAGGTCTTTCTCGCCGCCGATACCGATGAAATCCGGCACCGGAATCCCGGCGTCGGCGAGGGCTTCCTTCTGGACGAGTTTGTCCTGAATCGTCCGGAGGGTGTCAGGATCAGGATTGATCGGGATGTCGTATTCGGCAGCGACTTCGTCGAGCAGATCGGGATCGGCGAGTTCGATCTCGAAGGTAAGCACGTCGCTGGCGTCAGCGAGTTCCCGTACTGCGTCGGGGTCGTCGAAGTCGCCGACGATCTGCTCGCGGGCGACAAGCGAGGCCGGACACTCGGGCGTCGGATCGAGGACGATCACCTCGACGCCGAGCGGCGCGGCGGCTTCGGCGAGCATACGACCGAGTTGACCGCCGCCGACGACGCCGAGCGTCGGGCCGGGGAGCGTTGTCATACGCGGGAGATTCCGGCGGGCGAAAATAAGGGTTCTTACCTGTGGTGTAACCGGCTCCGACCGGATGTTTTTATCCGAAGCCGCAGCAGACCCCGCGTGGCCTGGCACCGCTGGCTCCGGGCGCTTGGCTGGCTCCTCGTCTGTGGCTGCCTCCTCATCGCCGCGCCATCTGTGGGGATGGCAAGCGCAACAACAGACACCGCAACGACAGGGGAGATTGTCGAACTCTATCCCAACCCGACGACCGATGAAAACCGCGGTGAGTATGCAACTGTCACGATCACCGAACCGGGCAACTGGACGCTCACCGACGGCGAGGGGGTCGTCGACCTGCCGGACGACCGGACTGGGCGGTTCGCCGCGACGAGACACCCCGACAAAACCGCCACCCACACGAACGCAATCCCGGTCGACGCCGGCGATAGCTTCCAACTCGCTGTCAGCGGTGAGACACTGACCCTTCGCCGCGGCGACAGCGTCGTCGACACCGTCAGCTACGCGGACGCCCCGGGAAGCCAGCAGTGGCGGGCCGGCCGCGAGCCACGCTGGCAGCCCGCGGGCTTCGAGCCGCGAGCACCCACCACCGTCACCGACGCGTCAGTCGAGGCGTTCGTCCTCCCCGATAATCCAGCCGCGCCGATCGAGGCGATCGACGACGCCGACGACCGACTCTATCTCGCGGCCTACACGCTGACCGATCAACGGGTCGTCGACGAGTTGATCGCCGCCCGCGACCGCGGGGTCGACGTGGCTGTCCTCGTCGAAGGTGGCCCGGTCGGTGGCATGACGGAACAGCAAGCGACCGTCCTCGATGAACTCACCGCCGCCGGTGTCGACGTGCGCGTGATGACCGGCGATGCGGCACGATTTCGGTATCATCACGCCAAGTACGCCGTCGCCGACGACACCGCCGTTGTTCTCACGGAAAACTGGAAACCGTCAGGCACCGGCGGAGCCGACAGCCGCGGCTGGGGATTGATCGCCGACTCGGCGGGGGTCGCCAACGAACTGGCCGCGATTTTCGAACACGATACAACGTGGAAGGATACCCCGAAGTGGGAGACTGTCCGAGGAGAAATCGAGACCGTCGAAGCTGAGGCGGCGACCGGCTCGTATCCACAACGCCACCCGCCGATGTCGACGGCGGCTGAGAAACTAACCGTCTTGGCTGCCCCCGACAACGCCGAATCGGCACTGGTCGAACGCATCAACAACACTGAGGAGGAACTACTCATTATTCAGCCGTCGATCGGCGACCGCGACTACCGGCTGCTTCGGGCGGCGCTCCGCGCGGCCGATCGCGGCGTCGAGGTGCGGATCCTGCTGAGCGGAACCTGGTACGCCGAGGAGGAAAACACGGCACTGGCGGAGACGCTGCGCGATCGGGTGGCCGACGACACCGTCCCGCTCAGCGTTCGGGTCGCCGACGAGAACGACCGATTTGGGAAAATCCACGCCAAGGGGATCGTCGCCGACGATACCGCCGTCATCGGGAGTCTCAACTGGAACGACAACTCCGCCGAAAACAACCGCGAGGTGGCGATCGCCGTCACCGACGTCGCCGTCGCCGACTACTACCGGGATGTTTTCACCGGCGACTGGCAGGCTGGCGGCGACGGTGGTGAATTCAGTATCCTCCCGGGCGGGAAGCTTCCAGCCGGGCTCGTGGTTGTCGCCGTCGCTGTGATCAGTGCCACCGCGCTGCTCGCAAAGCGGTGGCTGGTCTTTGCTGAAAACTGAGGAGACAACAGCGTTTGGCGGAGCCGATTATTCCAGCGGAGCCGTACTCGACAGCGACTCATCAAGGTCGGCGTCAGCCATCTTCTCGACCAGCAGGTCAATGACTGACTCGCGGCGACCCTTGACGAACTTGATCGAGCCAACGACGAGGTGGCCGCCGCCGGAGACACCGGCACCCGGCAGTTCCTCGTTGAGTTCGGTGACCATCCGCGGGATGTCGAGGCGGACGCCATCCGAGCGGAGTACCGCGAAATCCGGGCCGTAGCCGATCGTGATCACGGGCTCGCCGGTTTCGGTGACCTTCCGGTCGTGGAGGTTGCCGGTCGTCTTGCCGGGCGCAGGGTAGGTAAACCGGTGGGCGAAGTTATCGAGGTCGATGCGGTAGAGATGCGCCTCGGAGTCGAGTCGTTCGTGTTCGACATGTGGCTCAAGGGCGTCAAGTTGGCGTTCCACGTCGCGTTCAGCGCGCTCAGCGAGGAACTCGATGAGGCGTTCGTGGCGATCGGAATCATCACAGCCCACGTCAAGTACGTCGTTGACGAGGGTCTTGCCCTCGCTGTAGCGCAGCCAGTGGGCGGCATAATCGAGGGCCTCGCCGATGGCTTCGAGGTCGTCGCGGTCGTAGCCGGCTTCCTTCGCGCGGAAGACAAACCGCGGCATCACGTCGGCTTTCGAGCGATCCGAGAGGCCGGCGACCGCCGGCACGTGTTCGACATCATCGCTGATCGAGGGGTCGATCAGCCGGGCGAGTTCGACCGACATCATGCCGGTCGTGATCCGGTAGTCCTCGCCGTAGAGGTAGGGGTTGATGTGGGCGTCCAGCAGTGAGTCGACCGCCTCCGGATCGGGGTGGTGGTGGTCGAGAACGACGATCGGGATATCGTAGTGGGCGAGGTTCCGGTAGGCCGGCACATCCTCCTCGGTCGAGCCGTTATCCAGCATGACCAGCAGTGGGAGCTTCTGACCGTGACGATCCTGACCCTCTAAGGCGAAGTTGAGATCCCGCGTCACGTCCTCCATCTCGTAGTAGGGAGCCTTGCTCGGCAGGCGTTTACAGAGGTGTTCGGGAGCGTCAGGGTCGGCGTGTACCTCGGTGATGAAGTTTTCAGGGCGAGTTGCAGCGGCGTCGCCCCACACATCCCGTCGCCGTCAGCGTGGTGCCGGATGCGGATCGGGCGACCCTCAAGGACAGTCTGCCGCAGGCGTTCGGCGAGGGCAACGAGGTCGTCAAAGATCGGCTCGAAGGCGGGCCACTCGACCAGCGGCTCGATGTCGGCCGGTGTCGCCCGCTCGGAAAGCGTCTCATCGATCGTCTCGCGTGCTGAGGCGGCCGTCTCATCGGCAAGCACGGTCAGCGACTCGATTTCCAGCTGTCGTACGTCGTCGTGGAGTTCGACCGCGCCGGTGACCCGGACGACATCGTCGACGGCGGCGTCAGGGTACGCTCGGACGCCAGCCTCCTCGAAGGCCGCACCGCTGACGATCCCGGTGCCGTCGGTGACCTCGAAGATGGTCGGCCCGCCGGTCTGTTTGATCTGGACGAGTTGCCCCTCGACGGTGACGGTTTCGCCGGTTTCGAGGTCGTCGATCGCCGTGATATCCGGTTCGTGTTCGCGAAGCTCCGTCCGGTAGTCGTCGAACGCGGGAAGATCGAAGGCGAGATCGCCGTTGTCCTTTGCGGAATCAAGCGTCACGACGAGGCGGTCGCCCACGTCGTAAGAGCGATCAAGATTTGATTCGTGAATCAGCCCGGAGACGGTATCGGAGATATCGACGAAAACGCCGTAGTCGACGACGCCGTTGACGACAGCGTGGTAGTGTTCGTCCGGTGAGACATCGGTGATCGTACAGTCAGGGGCGAGATCGTACACGACGGGACGCGAATCATCCCGAACGCCGGAATCCCCGGCGGACTCATCAGTCATATACGTCCGATAGGAGTGACCAACGTGTTAAGCTTGTTATCTCCGCTCGTCGGGGCTTTCGGAACGCTTAGATGGCCGCCCGGCCGAAGAGATGGCAATGCGGCTGTTCCGTTCGAGTGAGATCCTCGGCATCGCCCGTGAGACCTTGGAGTTTGCACTCGAAGCCAGCGAGGCGACCCACCCCAACGAGTATATGGGCCTCCTTCGAGGCGAGGACGCCCGCAAGTTCGATCTCGAACGGCGCGGCCAGGTCATCACCGACGTGTTGGTGATCCCCGGCACCAAATCCGACCCCCAGAGTGCGACGGTCAAATCAAATATGATCCCCAACGATCGCAAGGCCGTCGGCTCGGTGCACTCCCACCCAAACGGCGTGTTGCGACCGAGTGACGCGGATCTGAAAACATTCCACAAGGGCAACGTCCACATTATCATCGGCTCACCGTACGGCTGGCGCGACTGGAAGGCCTTCGACAGCAATGGCGACCCCCGATCACTCGATGTGCTCGATGTCGACCTCCCCGAGGAGCAGTTTTTCGACTTCACACAAGCAGACATTGACGCCGAACTGCGGGCTGAGGGCCGTGATCCCGGCAGCGAGGAGCCCGACCGATGACCGAGCCGACACGTGCGGTCGCCCAAGGCACATTTGATCTATTGCATCCGGGCCATATCCACTACCTGAGGAGGCTGCGACGTACGCCGACGAACTTCACGTCATCGTCGCCCGGCGAGCCAACGTCACCCACAAGGAGCCGCCGATCCTCTCGGATCGCCAGCGACAGGAAACTGTCGGTGCCCTCGGCGTCGTCGATGCGGCCCACCGCGGCCACCCCGAGGATATCTTCGTGCCGATCGAGCAGATCGATCCCGATGTGATCGTCCTCGGCCACGACCAACACCACGACGCCGCGGCGATCAGCGAGACACTGGCCGACCGCGGCATCGACTGTGAGATCGAGCGGGCAAGCACCCGCGAGCCGAGCCACGACGCGGAACTGCTGTCCTCGCGGGCGATCATCGACCGGATTCTAAAGCAACGCGGCTGAGAGCCGGGTCGGTGCCGACGAGGCGACGGCATGGCGACATCGGTCGGTTTTTGTGGGCGACGGGTGGTTCGATCAGTATGGGATTTGGAAGCTACGATGAGTCCGAACAGCAGGATCAAGACGTCGAGACGGACGACAGCGACGGCGTCGCAGTCCACGAAAACGACCACGACGGCGAGATGTCGTTCGAATCCGATGCCGATACAGACAATCTCATCGATCAACTCTCTGAGATGAAAGACGACGAAGACGCGTAGTCGACGCCCACAGCAGTCGTTTGGAGACGCGATACCGACTCGGTTGACGGAACGATTATGCGCGCCGGCAGCGAAGCCGGGCTGTGACCGACGGCGATCCGGCGGCCGATGAGACACCCGACGGCGACGCTCCCCAGCGTCGGGCGGCGAAACGCGAACTCGCACTCACGCTTATCGAACACCTCGAAACCGACGAGCTGCCGCTATCGGCGGTGATCGATCGGATCGAGACGGTGACCACAAGCCCATCGCTCACCCGGGAGATCCTCGATACCGCCGAAAAACGGGGGCTCATCGAGCGCGAGGACGGCCGGATTCAGGTGCGGCGCGGCGGGAGCTTCGTCCGCTTCGACCAGCAGGTCGTTGCCCGCGACGGCGAGTTTACCTGTCAGCGATGTGGTGCGGGGCTCTCAACGGGTCATTTCATCGTGTTTGAGACCGGCGAACTCGGGCCGTTTGGCTCGGCGTGTATTCGGAAAGTCGTTGGGCGCGACGATTAGATCAACAAGAACGACGGCTGTTATCGGCCGCGTCGGAGCTCTTCGATCAACGTCTCGATCAGTTCGTTCTGGCGGGCCAGCTGCTCCTCTTGGCGGTCGATCCGCTCGGCGAGGGTGGCGACCGTCTCAGACAGATCATCCTCATCGACAGGGCCAGCGGACTCAAACCCGGAGTTTTCAAAGCCACTCGATTGTGTCGTCTCAGGCGTCGCGGCGTCAGTAGTCGTCGTCGAATCGGCTGCGGTTCCGGTGGTAGTGGTCGTCGGCTGGCTTTCGGCCTCGCTGTCGGCGGTCGTCGACGACGGGTTCCCGCTGGTGGGCGTCGTCCCGCTGTCGGCGGTCGTCGCGGGCTCACTCTCGGCAGGGGTTGATGATTGGTCGCTACCGCCTTGGCCGAGCGACGCCGCGAGCGCCTCATCGCCAACAGACTCGCTTTCTGTCGACTCCGTGGCTGCGTCTGGGTTGCCCTCGGCGTCAACGTCTGGTGGATTCGCCCCCAGCGGATCGATCCCCTCGCCGAAGTCGAGTTGATCGGCCGAGGCCTCCGCATCGACCGGTGTGTCCGGCTCGTCGTCGGCCGCCGCAGCGACCTGCGCACGCAGCGCGTCGATACTGTCGACCTCGTGGAACGCACAGACCGCATCGACAACCGCTTCTCGGACAGCGCGGGCGTCGTCGCTGGGGATCTTAAACCGATCCTGCCGACCGTCGTGGGTGAGGACGACCGTGGTGGCAACACTACCCTCCTCGAAGGTTACGTCGGTGATCGACGCGTACTCGAAGGTCTCGAAGTCCTCAGTCCAGACCGGTGTTCCGATATGTTTGACGACCTGCCGGCTGGTGATTATCAGCGTGATCTCACTAAATCGGAACGTCTTCAGGACGCTTTCGCCGGGCTCGGTGACGCCGGCAGCGTTGATGACGCCAGCGAGGATCGGGAACAGCGCGTCGTCGATCCGGGATGACGGCATCGATAGCGTCTCGGTGCCATCGAGGCCGTACTCCATGGTCAGCTTGGCTTTCCGGCGGCCCTCCGACAGCGTGAGGCGTTCGGCGTCGTGAGGGTACTCCTCGACGGCCTCATCGGAAAGGAGCCCCTCAGCACGGTAGACGAGCGTCCGCGTCGGCGTGACCGCAAGGATGTCGTCGCCGCCCAGCGAGACCTCCGCGACGGCAGGTTCCTCGCCCAGTGCGGACGTAAGTGCGTCGGGCAGACTCATTGCTATATGATGCCGGTGGTGGGTCATAAATCCGGCTGTCTCATCAGGTATAAAAGGGGCATTGACAGCGAAAGCAACGGGCAGCCGGCGGGTCGGATAGCCGACAAATCGCCTGCCGAGAGACCGCCGTAGATGAGAAGGTTAAAGAACCGGATCAGGGTATATTGGGGTGCGGCCGGGTGGCTTAGCTGGACATAGCGCCGCACTCATAGGGTTACTGAGATTCGGTGCGGTACCGCCTTGGAAGCGTCCGCTCCCATGAGGCCTGCCGAGCCTCGTACCTGGGATATGCGGAGATCGTGGGTTCGGAGCCCACCCCGGCCATCATTCTACTGTCAGTCTCGTGTGACAGCGAGGGAAACCCGCTTTGAGCAGTTGAAAAAGGAACGTGCGCCGTTAGACCGGTCGTTCGGTGCCGCTGGTGCCAAAGAGATAGGTACCGGTAGTCAACAACACAGCGGCGATAAGAAGAATGCTGTACGTTAGCAGTCCCTCCTGCCAGAGCAAGCTGGGGATGAAGAGCAACGCCCCGACAACGAACAGTGCGATCCCGATACCGGCCTGATTCGGTATATCCATACTGCCCGACAGTCCGGACGCAACTGTCTTGAGCGTTCTGCTCTCTCGACTTCACGTGGTACCGGTCACTGACAGGGACAACAACGGTGGCAGAGACACTGATCTCCGGGGCAAACAGGCACTCGAAGGCGAGCATCGCTGGGCGATGATTATGGCACCTCACTCACCTGGCGTCGCCGACAGCGCCGACAACTGGTCGGCCTGAGCCGTATCACTATGGCGAGCAGTGGACGAGAGAAGCCACCGGGCGTCGTTCGAACGCGATCACCCTGATTCAAGCGCGGTGGCAAGATAGACTGGCTGGGTGGAAAGAACGCATGACGGCAGCAACGGAGCGTTCAGCTATCCGTCAGCCGGTTTGATGACTGTCGTTGCACTGTCGGCAGCTGCGGGAATGAACACGTCAGTGTCGACCGTCTTTTTCTGTCCGGACGCGACAGTGCCAACCGGACAACTCCGACTCGATAGCAGTGTCTCGCCGTCATAGAACTCGACAACGAGGTCGATATCGATGGCTTCGCCGTCGTTGTCGATCGTGACCTCGGCACGCCCCAGTTCATCGTTGATATCGGCCACAGTGTGTTTGTTCCCCTTGCTGTTGTAGAAGACCGGATCGGTAGCGGTGAAGTGCTCGGCAGCATCGCCAAGATAGCGGAACAGCCCCTCGCTGATCTGTTCGTAGTAGTCGTAGGCCGGACTCTCCTGATCAAGGATCGTCCCGATCGGGTTGAGTGCGGCTCGAAGATCACTGGCGATAGTCGAGCGGTTGCTAGGGCTCGTTTTGAGCCGCTTGTACTCCGTGATAAACGGGTCGAACTGCTCAGGGAGATCGCCGTCATACTGCTCGCTGAGCGCCTGCAGTTGTTGATCAAAGTTGAGCATCGGTGGCAACGAAGCAGACACCGGTTCCGCCGGAACCCACGGTCGCTTTGCGTCGGTCGGACGGGGTGTCTCGTCACCTTGCTCCGGCGTCGTCGCATCGAAATACCCAAGCGAATCAAGGAGTGCGGCAAACCCGGCACTGACCACAGTGATGATCAGCACACCGGCGGTCAGCAGATGTGAGACCGGCGGCTCAACCGGGCCGAGTTGAAACAGCGCGATAAACACGCAGGTGACGCCACCGATCGTCAACAGGAACGAGCCAAGGTTCGGATCCTCGCCGGTCAGAAACTCAATGCCCGAGAGGAACCCTGCGTCCGTGGGTGAGGTCGTACTGTCAGCGGAAGATTCTGGTGGACTCATGTTAGTCGGCCTGTGGTTGGCTGGCGGCGCTGTTGGCGTCAATGGCCCGTCGAAGCACCTGCACGAGGTGCGACACCCAGATGCCGGCAGTAAACCCAAATAGGGTGCCAACGGTTGTCATCCGGAGCGTGTATTCGAACGGGGAAAACGCGGCAAGAATACAGAGCCCACCGAAGATGACCATCAACACATACTGGACACGGGTGTCGCTGTTTGCACGGCGTATCTCACTAAGCATCTCTACACAGTAGAGGACGTACAGTGGGTTAAATCCATTGTGTAGTACAGGTTCACAGATTGCGGCGGTGGTATCGGTAAAACAAGTCGGGCTGATAGCTATCGGCTATCGTTGTCGATGGTCGTTTACACTGGCCGGTGACAAAAATTGTCACGCGACAACCAGGAAAAGGGTGCCGCTGTGTTCAACAGTTGGTTACTCGACGATTTCTTCGGGTGGCTTCCGCTCGCCGGCCGGCACGACGACATCAAGCCAGTTTTCCTCCGGCGGCAGCGGGCAGGCGAAGGTCTCGCTGTAGGCACAGAAGGGATTGTAGGCGAGATTGAAATCCAGCGTGACAGTGTCGCCGTTTGTGAGTTCCTCGTCGGGTTCGGTCTCCATATACCGGCCGCGGTGGTAGGTCTGCTGGCCGGTCGTCTTATCGCGGAACGGGATGAAGATCGTATCTGTATCATCGCCCTCTTGTTGATAGCCGGCGAGCTGTTGGCGTTCGTCGCGGAGTTCGAATTCGAAGATGTAGGCGCGAAGGTAGCGGATCGGTTGGCCCGCGGTCACGTCGAGTTCGATCGGTTCGGGGTTCCCGTAGACGCGAACGCGTGTCGGGACACGAAATTCTGGCTTAGGTTCGAAGTACGACAGGCCCTCGAAATCGTCCCGCACTTCGGGCTGGATCGGCGACTGTGAATGTTCGGTGAAGAACTCGTCTTTGTCCGCCCGCATCTGTTTGATCTCGCTGACCCAGCGTTCGTACTCTGCTTCGGCGTCAGTCGCGTCGGAGTCGGTCATACCCCGGATTTGGGGCGAAGCTACCTAACGGCGTTGCACCGCGGCGCGCCTCGCTGTCGAAGATCGATGGGCGACTCACAATCGAAGGGTCGTTACTGCCAGGGGTCGAACCCGGGGTATGGCCGATCTCAACCCGATCGCAAAGCGGATTCATAACGTGACGCCCGACCCGGTGCGGCTGACACTGGACGATGGTACCGAGGCCATCTTCGAATTCGAATGGACGGAGTTCTTCCAACAGGAGTTTCAGGCAGAGGGCAGCCGCGTTGACGACGACGCCAGCTACCGACTTGTCTCCAGTGACGACAACGAGGATATCCTGGTCGGTCGCCAACCCGCTGACGGCGACGGCTGGGAGATGCTCGGCGCGATCGCCACCGCAGAAGCCGCCGACAGCGACGCGTCCTAACGGCTGTTAGTCGGAATCCTGGGCGTCGACGACGGCGACGCCGGCGAGGTTGACGATATCCTTGACCTCATCGCCACGCTGGAGGACGTGTACCGGCTTGTCCATCCCGACGAGCATCGGGCCGATCGCCGCCGCGCCGCCGAGCCGTTGGAGGAGTTTGTAGCCGATATTGCCCGACTCCAGATTCGGGAAGATGAGGACGTTTGCGGGCGCGTCGAGTTGCGCGAAATCGTAGGTGTCGCTGAGGATATCCTCGACGACTGCGGTGTCGGCCTGCATCTCGCCGTCAACCGGGAAGTCGACCGCTCCGTCCCCGTGGAGCCGTGAGACAGCCTCCCGGATCGTCGCTGTGGCCTCGTTGCGAACGCTGCCGAAGTTCGAGTACGACAGCATCGCGGCTCGCGGCTCAACGTTGAAACTGCGGGCCAACTCGGCGGTGTGTTTGGTGACCTCCGCCAGCACGTCGGCGTCGGGGTGCTGATTGACCGTTGTATCGGCACAGAAGACAACGCGATTTTTGAACGCAAGCAGGTAGACCCCGGCGGCGTAGTTGGCGTCGTCTGCGGTGCCGATGACCTGCAGCGGCGCGCGCAACGCTGAGGGGTAGTGGTGGGTGAGCCCGGTCAACATCGCGTCGGCGTCGCCGGATTCGACCATCACACTGCCGAGATAGTTGGTGTCGCCTTCGATGAGCTCGGCCGCCTCGCTGCGGGTGATCCCCTTGCGACGCCGTAGCTCATACAGCTGGTCGGCGTAGGCGTCGAGTTCGCGGCCGCTGGGATCGACGACCTCCGGCTCGAAGGCCAAGCCGAGACGATCTGCCGTCTGGCGGATCTCGGCTTCGTCGCCCAGGAGTACGGGATCGGCGATCCCCTCCTCGTCGAGCTGGTAGGCCGCCCGGATCATCTTTTCATCGGTGCCTTCGGCGAGGGCAACGCGTTTGGGATCGCTTTTGGCCTTGTTGAGGACGATCCGCATCATCTCGCGGGATTTGCCGAGCCGGGCTTCAGCTGTTCGGCGTAGGTGTCGAGGTCGTCGATCTCGGTGCGGGCACAGCCGCTGTCCATCGCCGCCTCGGCGACCGCGGGGGCGACCTCGAACAGCACCCGTGGATCAAGGGGTTTCGGGATCACGTAGTCGGGCCCGAATTGGAGGGTTGATCGCCGTAGGCTTTGACAACCTCGTCAGGAACGTCCTTACGGGCTAACTCTGCCAGCGCCTCGGCGGCGGCGCGTTTCATCGCCTCGTTGATATCGGTCGCCCGCACGTCGAGCGCGCCACGGAAGATGAACGGGAAGCCGAGGACGTTGTTGACCATGTTTGGATAATCGGAGCGACCGGTGGCAACGATCACGTCATCCTCGCGGGCGGCTTTCGCCGACTCATAGTCGATCTCGGGATCAGGGTTGGCCATCGCAAAGATGATCGGGTTGTCGGCCATCGATCGCACCATCTCCTGGGAGACGATGTCGCCGACCGAAAGCCCGACGAAGACATCCGCACCGGCCATCGCGTCGGCGAGATCACCGTCGGGCACATCGCGGGCAAACCGCTGTTTGTACTCGTTGAGGTCATCCCGGTCGGTTGTGATGATCCCCGAGGAGTCACACATCGTGATATTGTCGTGGTCGACGCCGAGTGAGACGTAGAACTCGGCTGTCGCGATCGCCGAGGCCCCAGCCCCAGAGAAGACGATATCCAACTCATCGAGGGGCTTGCCGGTGATGTCGGCCGCGTTCAGCAGTGCTGCACCCGAAATAATGGCTGTGCCGTGTTGGTCGTCGTGAAACACGGGGATATCCATCCGCTCGCCGAGCCGATTTTCGATCTCGAAGCACTCGGGGGCCTTGATGTCCTCTAAGTTGATGCCGCCGAAGGTCGGCTCCATGGCGGCGACCGACTCGACGAAGGCGTCGGCGTCGCTGATGTCGAGTTCGATATCGAAGACATCGATGTCGGCGAACCGTTTGAACAGCACGCCTTTTCCCTCCATGACGGGTTTGGAGGCCTGCGCGCCGATGTCGCCGAGCCCGAGGACGGCCGAGCCGTTGGAGACGACGCCGACGAGGTTGCCCTTCGCGGTGTACTCGAAGGCGGCCGTCGGGTCATCGTCGATATCGCGACAGGGTGCGGCGACGCCCGGCGAGTACGCGAGACTGAGGTCGCGTTGGGTGTTGGTCGGCTTCGTCGTCTCGATGGCTATCTTGCCCGCTGGGGGTTCCCGGTGGTACTCGCGTGCATCGTCATCTAATCCCATAGGCGACGATTGCAGGGGAGTAATAAAACGATGGTGCCGACTTACCCCTCGTCAGCGGAGATGGGCGCATCGGCAGCCGACGGCAGCGTCACCTGAATGCGGTTGCCGCCGGCATCTTTGGCCTCGACCGTGATCGACCCCCGGAGAGTTCGACGACCCAGTAGACCAGCCAAAAGCCGAGCCCGCTGCTGTGATACAGCGCGTCCATCTCGTGGTCGCCGGTGAGGACGCTCGACTCCATGCTCGGGATGGCGATCCCGTCGTCGTCGACTGTCAGCGTGACCGCGTCGTCGACGCTGACTGTCACCGCAACCGTCGGCTGGGTGGCCTCATTGTGAGTGACAGCGTTTTCGATCAGTTCGACGACCGCCGCTTCGAGTTCATCGAGCCCACAGGTCGGTGCAGATTCGGGAGCCGACAGCGAGATGCGGGCGTCGGGATAGCGCTCGCGAACGGCCGCAACAGCTGCCTCGGCGACCGCGGTGAGATCGAGTGGGCGTACCGCGGTCGAGCCGGTAAGCGCCTCGATGACGCCGCGCTGTTTCTCCGCGCTGTTGAGCAGTTCCGTGCCGGTGCGTCTGATGACGGCTGCGCGGTCGGCGGCCTCGGGCACCGTCTCCTCGATCAGTTCGGCGTTGCCAACGATGACACCGATATCGTTGCGAATGTTGTGCCGAAGGAGATTATCCATCACCGACAGCTGTCGCTCGCGGCGGCGACGGTCGGTGATATCGCGGACAAAGCCGGTGATACGGGCGACATCACCGTCCTGAACGATGGGCTCAGCCTGCACCCAGACCCAGGTCGTGTAGTTGTTCGCCTGATTGACGCGGTACTCCATGTCGACGGCGGTGCCCGACGAAAGGCAGTCCATCGCTTCTGTGACCGCCGGCACGTCGTCGGGATGAACCGCATCGAGGAACGCCGCGGGATCGTCGTCGATGGTGTCGATCGACTGGCCGAACACCGACTCGTAGGCTGGGTTGACAAAGAGCAGCTCCGACCAGTCGGCATCAAACATCCACAGCACGTCGCTTGTCGCCGATGATAGCTTGCGGAGCCGGGTCGTCACCGCCTGTCGCTCACGCTCGGCGGTCACACGGTCGGTGATCGCTCTGGAACTCACGACGTAGCCGTCGAGGGCGTCGTCGGTGACGTTCGACACCCGGCTTTCGAGCCACACCCACGAATCGTCGGCCGCCCGAAAGCGGTACTCGATGCTGCCGGCGGTGTAACCCCCGCTTTCGATCATCTCGGTAAACCGCTCGCGGACAGCATCGACATCGTCTGGGTGGATATAATCGAAGGTGTTGGTGCCAACAAGCTCGGCAGGCTCGTAGCCGAGGATCCGCTCGGACGCATCGTTCACGTAGGTAAACGAGCCGTCGGCATCGATGAGGGCGATCTTATCTTGAGCGTGATCGAGGAGGACGCCCAGTGAGGCCGAGCGTGACATGGGAGGGATACCGCTGCGGGGTCGCGAATCAGTGACAGAGACAGAACTACACTAATGATCAGCGGAGATGCGGAAAAATCTGTGCCGGAGACAGCGGCTCAGATAACCATCACCGATTACTCAACGACGGCCGACTCGCCGCCGTCAGCGTCGGTGGTCGTCGCAGGTCGCAGCCGCAGTTCCTCGTCGCAGGCCGCCAGCATCGCCACCTCGTAGTTCGTGACGTAGGTCAACACGGCGATCTGCACCGGCAACAGCAACACCCAGCCGATCAACAGCGTCACCAGCGCCAGCAGGCCTAACACCAGAAGTGCGGCAGGCGAGGCGGTCACCGCGCTGACGCTTCCAAAGACGCCGAAGACGATGACGAGGGCGATCACGCCGCCGATGGTAAGCACGATCCCGTAGACGAGAACCGAGAGGATCGCTCGGGCGATGCCGACCGCCAACAACAGCAGGAAGTGGACGACGAGGTAGACGCCGAACTGCGACAGTTGCCCGCGGAAAACGGGCCAGAATCGCCGCCACCCGTCGAGGACGCCGCTGTCGGTGATGACCATCGTCGGGACGACGAACTCGCCGGTGATCCGGCTCACGATCGTCGAGAGGAGCATGACGCCGATGACAAGGAGGCCAGCCGCCACAAACACCAGCGGGCCAACCGGAATGTCGGCAACTGCGAAGAACACCACGAGTCCAGCGAGCGGCCCGACAGTCAGCAGTCCGAGCCCAAATTTAAACACATACAACCGGGTCGCCTGGCCGAATCGACGTTTGGCCGGCTCGATAAGCCGTACGGTGTCGGTCTGGAGATCGTCGTAGAAGACGAATCGCAACGTCTCCGTGAGGAGGCCGAGCACCAGCACGATGGCGAATGCCAGGAGGCCGATCGCAACGAGGATCCCGAGTTCGGCACCGGCCATCTCAAACAGTTCACTCGGCGGCGGCACCTCACCGGTCGGCGGCACGCCGGCGGTCACGTTACCGTCGGGGGCGAACTCGCCACCCGTCGGCGAAGCGGTGATGTTCTCATCCGGGGTTACATTGCCACCGGCAGGGCCATCGCCGGGGAACGAGGAGGGAGGTTCAACAGGCCGAGGCCGGAGCCACCCGTCCCGACGAAGATCGAGATGAGGGCGAGTTTCAGCCATCGACCGACAGCAAACGGGGACAGAAACGACCGAGTTTCCTCGATCGCTTCGTCGACACTATCGATCGCGTGCCATGACATATGTGTGACCAGTCCTGACGCCCTCAAAGGGGTTTCGAAGGCTCAAATCGCGTTAGGGATCCCGATGCAGCACCGCTGGCCGGGTGAGTGTGGCGTCGCCGTCGACGGCGTCAACGGCGGCCACATCGATCGTCGGCCACGCGTCGGGCAGCGTCAGCGGTTCGATGGTGTTGTCAGTGACCAAGACGGTGCCCTCGCTTTTCGCGCCCTGCACGGTCGGATTCCACGCGTAGGCCATCGGCGTGAAGACAGAGGCGTCGTGATCGGGCGTGGCGATCCACTCCCGGCCAGCGAAGCCAGCGGCCCCACCCTGATGGTGGTGTGTCCACTCATCAGGCCAGTCGACAGCGGCGTAGGCCCGCTGGATGGCGTCAAACACGTCGCCGGCGGTGCCAGCGTCGGCTGCAGCCTGCTGGGTCGCCGCCAGCGCGCTTACCTCGACGGCTGCAGCAGCGCGGTGGCGGTCGGCGAGCCAGTCGGGCGCGTCGAAGGCAACCGTTCGGGTCGCACTCGCATAGAGGCCGCCGCGGTGGGCCGTGACCGACAGCAACGCGTAGTCACCAAGTGCCGTCTCGGTCGGCGTGTAGTGGCGGTATGCCTGGGCGCGCTCGTCGCCACCGACGAGAACCACCGGCGCGACGAGCCCGCGGGCTTCGAGTGCCGCCCGGAGTTCGGTGGCGACCTCGCGTTCGGTGTCCGTGGCGGCGATCGACCGCCCGACAGCCTCGATGGCCGCGGCCACATCCGCGCCGACCGCCCGATAGCGATCGGTATCAGCGTCGGCCAGCGGTTGGCGGAGCGTTGTTGGGTCGACCATCTCACAGCCCGGCACGTCGAAGTCGGCGGCGGCCGGCGTCGGCGACCGCTCGGCGACAGCCTCGGCCAGCGAGTCGGCATACCAGTCGGCGGCGTCGACCGTGAACTCGGACGGAAGCTCTTCGTCGCGGAGCCGCGGGGCTTCGATGGTGTCGGTGACGACGCGGAAGCCGGCCTCGCGGTCGTAGCCGGCGGCGGCGACGCCGACCGTCCCCTCGCGGTCGACAACGTTGCTGCCGCCGGTCAGCCACGCGAAACTGTTGGGGCGGGCAAACCAGACGGCCGCGAGATCGGTCGCATCGAGATAGGTAGCAAGTCGTGCCCGGCGGTCGGCTAACGGCGGCGTTGCGGGTGGCATATCACGCTCTTGGATTGCAGCTACTTGAAGCCGGAGCACCGCCATCCGAATGCAGTGAACGCGCGTGTGAACAGGTCTAAATAGCCAGCGACCCGACTTGCGGCCAATGCTTGAACGCCCAAACTGGTTCACGTTTCGACGGTTTGCGGCGGTCACGACAGCCCTGACGGTGTCGCTGATTACCCTCGGCGTCTACACCTCAGCGACCGGCTCCGGGCTGGCCTGTCAGGCCCAGTGGCCGCTGTGTTCCGACCAGTTGATCCCGACGCTGACGATCAACCCGGATTTTATCGAGTGGTTCCACCGGTTCGTTGCGATGATCACCGGCTTCTTCATTCTCGGGACGGCCGGCTGGGCGTGGCGACGCGGTGATCGGCGGACGACACGCGCCGCTGTCGGGGCGGTTGTCCTGCTCCCGCTGCAGATCTCGATCGGCGCGATCACCGTGACGATCAACGGGCTCGTGCCGTGGGGGTATGCGGTTCCGACGCATGCGGCGCACCTCGTGGCCGCGCTGTCGATCTTCACGCTGTTGTCGCTGACGACGATCTACGCCTACCGCGAGCACCACAGTCGCCCGCCACGCACACGGAGTCGACGCGCCCTCGGTGTCACCCTCGTTGCCCTGCTGGTCAGTGGGCTGTTTAGCCGTGGCGTCCCGCTGTTGCAGTATTCGACAGGGGCCCAGGCGTGGTATTACGCCGTATCGCTGGTCGCGGTCGTCGGGCTGTTGGCGACGGTTCACTGGCTGACCGACGTTGACCGTCTCGGCCGGCAGTTGGCCGGCCTCGCCCTCGGGATCCTCATCGGCACCATGTTGATCGGCCGGGATCTCATCGTCTACACGCCAACTGTCCAACTGCTCAATTTCGGGCTGTATCTGGCTGCGGTGGGGCTCGTCGCCGCCGGACTCTGGCGGCTGTTCGGGAGGGCACAGTCGCCGTCGACACCGTTCGGAACCGAGCACTCAGAGTAGGACGGATCGTCGACACTGAAACCGGTTCGTGACGCGAGTATAATCCGCTCGCCAACAGCTACATGAAGTCGTTGAGCCCGGCCTGATTCTCATCGTCATCAGCAGTCTCGGCTGCGTCGTCGCCACCAGTGTCGGCGTCGCTATCGGAGCGACTCGCCTCGCTGTCGTCACCCTGTTCGGGGGAGTCAGGATCGCTGTCCATCCCATCGTCGTCGCTGTCGCCGCCACGGACGCTCCCGGCAAACGCGCCGCCGGAGTGGGCTTCGATCGCCTCCGCGCGCAGTTCCTCGGCGTCGGCGACGATCGACTCAACCTTGTTCGTTGACTCGCCGCTGCCGGTAATGAAGGAAACCGCCGCTTCGTCGAGGTCGTAGGCCGCCGTCATCGCCACGGTCAACTCTCGGGGGTTGCAGTGGTGTGTCATCGCCGACAGGAAGGGCAACACCGCTCGGCGGGCGGTGTCGATGCTGAGCCCGCTCCGCTCGGCGATCCGCTGGCAAACTTCGTCGGCGGTCTCGTTGGAGCCGGGCCAAAACTGCGGGCGGTTGTAGCGCGTCCAGCCGCCGTTGGTGCCGTCGCGAGCGGCGGCGACCCCAGCGGCCGCGTTGTCGGTCGCGTACCGCCAGTAGCTGTAGTTTTGGGTGGCGCGCACGCGACCCAGCCAACGGTCGGCGTTGGCTAAGACGTCGTAGGCACGAGCGGCCTCTTTGGGCTCATAGACCGCCAGCAGGTTGTTTTCGAGCCACTTCGTCAGATCATCGGGTGTCTCATCGACCCGGTAGGCCGACTGCAGGGCCTCCTCAGCAGATTCTTCCTTGAGAACGGCATCGAGAAACGGAAAGAGATCCATCGCCCGATCCCGGCCGCTGGTGACGACATCCTCAGCCGTGATCGCATCGCGGCCTTCCGCGGCGGCCTGGAGGTCTTTGATCGCCCCCGGAGGTCGCCGTCGTTGGTGTCGGCGATCACGTCAAGGGCGTCCTGTTCGTACTCGATGTCCTCGCGGCGACAGATATCCCGGAGGACAGGAACGATCGATCGACTCGACACATCGCGGAACTCGATGTCCTCACAGGCGTTTCTGAGGCCGCGGGACATCTCGTAGAACTCGTTGGCGATCAACACGATCGGTTGGCTGGCGTCTTTGACCAGCTTCGTGATCGCCGACGCGCCGCCGCGGTCGTAGGTGCCGTGGATGTTGTCGGCCTCATCAAGGATGACGAGTTGGCGGCTTTCGGTGTCGCCGCCGCGCGCGCCGCCACCGCCCGCACTGCCAGCCAAGGTGGCGTTGTTCGCCGCCCGCCCGGCAAACCGCTCGATCACGTCGGCCGTCCGCTGGTCGGAGGCGTTGAGTTCGACCGTCTCCCAGCCCATATCGTTGGCCAGCGCGTGGGCCGCGGAGGTCTTGCCGACCCCCGGCGAGCCATAGAGGATCACCGCCTGTCCGTGGTCGTCCCACGTTTCGGCCCACTCGTGGAACGCATCGCGGGCTTTGTCGTTGCCGCGAACCTCCGAGAGGGTCGTCGGACGGTAGCGTTCGGTCCAATCAGCCATTATCCGGATGTGGCTCGTCGCTTGCTTAGTGGTTGCGACCGCGGGTGACCCGGCAGTCGAAAGCAATAGTTCCGCCGGTAGATTCATGCAGACTGTCCTGAAAGTGTGTGGTATGACAGATCATCAATCACACGCGATGGACGACAACGAGATCGGTGCCCTGCTCGGTACCGGCGGCACCGGCGTGATCGCCTTCGCCGACGAGGACGAACCATACGCCATCCCGATCTCCTACGGCTACGATGACGACGCCGAGGCGTTCTACATCCGATGTGGGTTTGCCCCCGACAGCGAGAAACGCCGGTTTGTCGACGACGGCGTCACGGCGTCGTTGGTCATCACCGACGACACCGGCACCTGGCGGAGCGTCATCGCCCGTGGGCAGCTCACCGAGATTTCCGAACCCGCGATCGAGGGCGGGGCCGCCCAAAGCATCCGCCGGATGAACATCCCCTACGTGACGATTCACGAGACGCCAGCGACAGCGATGGAGTTTGAACTCTACCGACTTGACCCCGAGTCGGTCACCGGTCGCAAGGAACAGCCCTGACCGGCCGGGCGATACGACAACACCAGCAGCCAGCGAAAGACGTACGACAGTTGTCTAATCTGTGGTTCGACAGATTTTTCCCAAACCGTCGGTAGCGGTGATATGGGACAACTGGCGGTGTGTCGGCGATGACGACGACCGTTCGTGAGGATCTCGCCCACCGGATCGCCGGTGAGGTCACACTGAGTGATGATCCCGGAGCCACGCTGAAAAAATGGCGTACCGATTTCAACATCTCCCAGACGGAGTTGGCCGCCCAACTTGACGTGTCGTCGTCAGTGATCTCAGATTACGAGAGCGGTCGGCGGGAGAGCCCCGGCATCGGCATCGTCCGCCGGCTGGTCACCGCCCTGCTCGATGTCGACGAGACCCGCGGCGGTAGCCACATCCGGCAGTACGGCCGCGTGCTGTCGGCCGGCTTCGAGAGCGACATCGTCCACGACCTCCGGGAGTATCCGGCCGCCCTCCCGCTTGATGACTTCTACGACGCCCTCGACGCCACCGAGGTCAGCGAGGGCAAGTGGGATTACGTCAATGGCCACACCGTCATCAACAGCATCCAGACGATCACCCGCCTGAGCAACGAGGAATTTTATCGGCTCTATGGCCAGAGCACCGACCGCGGCCTCGTTTTCACCAACGTGAGCCGCGGCGAGGGGCCGCTGGTCGCCATGCGCGTCGTCACGCCGACCCCGAACGCGGTCGTCCTCCATGGGATCGAGGCCGACGACCTCTGGGAACACGCTCCCGCCCTCGCCGAGATCGACGGCTTCTCGCTGGCGACCTCGACCCGCGATCTCGAGGAGGCCCTCGCGGAGCTACGAGAGTTGGCCTGAGCGACGGCGACGACGCTCAATATTCGAGTTGGCTGTTGATTCCGACTGCGAGCGCGAGAACGCCACCGACGGCGACAGCAACGCTCCCGAGCCACGCCTGCGAGGAGGGATCGGCGATCTGACTCCCCCAGAGGCCAGCGAGGAGGGCGAGACCGCCGGCGACGATGAACTGGACGAACCGTTCCATCGCTTGGGTCGTCGTTGCCGCGGCGACGACGAGAATGTTATCGTTTTACCCAGTCACGTGGCACCGGCTCAGAACGCCCGGCGGCGACACCCGATTCCACCCTCGCGCAAGTCAGCTTCCGAGATCGGCATCACGTACGTGCCGACCCGTTCACGTCGCCACCAGTCGCCGGTGTCGGCGCGCTCCTCGCGGGTCGTAAAGCGGTAGCGATAGCGACGCACACGGAGTTGTTCCGGCGGCGTGTCGGGGAACGGATTTGATTCGAGCAGCGACAGCGTCGCCGCGTCGTTCTCGAAGAGGGCCGCGAGGAAGGCTGTGAACCACCGCTGTCGCGGGCCGGGTTGCGGTCGCATCGCGGCGAACCAAAGTTGCCAGTCCAGTCGCAGGTGGTAGGGCGCCCACTGCGGCGGTCGCTCGTCGGTGCGGACAGGCTGGCCCTTGAACTCATAGGCCTGCCAGTCGTCCTCGGTGGGATTGGGCGCCGTCGTCCCCTCGACGACCAGTTGGAAGCGGTCGGTCGTCACCGAGCCGAACGCACCGTAGGTGTTGACGAGTTTGAGCGGGTCGAAGGCGGTGTTCATCACCTGCGACCGCGAAAGCATGTTCGCGGTCGGCTGGATGCTGAGCGCGACGACGACGATTGCAAGAAGGATCGACGCCGCTGAGAGCCAGGCTGGCGTTGCCGTCGTTGCGGGGACGGTGATCGGCAACACAGTCGTCAGAACGCCGTCGCTGAACAGCGCGACCGACTGGACGATAGTCAGCGCGTTCAGGAACGCGAAATTGCCCGTGAGCATGAGCCAGCCCTGAAAGCCGATGGTCGCCACGCCGGCGGCCGCAGCGAACGGCTGCGGGGCGAAATAAAGAAAGGGCACCGCGAGTTCGACGACGTGGTTGCCCAGTGTTTCGAGCCGATGGAACCGATCCGGCAACCGATGGGCAAACCAACTCAGCGGGTTCGGGATGGGCTGGGTTTCGTAGTGGTAATCGAGACACGTCAGGTCGCGCCAGCAGTCGTCGCCGCGGATCTTGATCAGCCCCGCGCCGAACATATTTCGGAACACCAGCCACTTCAACAGCCAGATCACGACGACCGGTGGCTGACTCGGTCCCGCCCCGAGGAAGACAGCGAGAAAGCCGGTTTCCAACAGCATCGACTCCCAGCCGTAGCCGTAGAAGACGCGGCCCGCGTTGACGAACGACTGGTAGAGTCCCCACAACACCAGCCACAGCAGCATCGACGCCGGAACCGCGTAGGGTGCCGGGAGCCAATAGGGGCCAGCCAGCAGCGCGATAGTCGAGAGGGCGACACCAGCCCACGCCGCGAGCCCGATAGCGCGGTCGCTCGGGACGACGTAGAACAGACTGGGTCGCTCCCAGAAGGTGGTGCCCTCGACGTACTCTTCGATCGGGAGCAACCCGTCCTCACCGGCCAGCGGGCGGAACTGGGTTGCGGCGACGAGAAACGCCAGCAGGTAGATGACCGCGAGGCCGCGCTGGAAGACGAAGCGAACGAGCCAGTAGCTCCCGGGCTCCGGCAGCATACGCGACGCTGGTGGCGTCAACGACAAATACGTACCGCAAACCGACGACTGCGACCGTCAGAAACCCGCGTAGCTATCGGGCGGTCGGCGTGATGCCGTCGCCGACGGCGTCCATTACTTGGAGGACAGCACTGGCAGCCAGCCCTTGGGCGACCTCGCGTTGGGTCTCGTCGTCGAGACCGGCTTCCAGCTCATCAACGTCGGGCGTGTAGCCCGCGGTCACGGGGTGGCCGGCCGGCGGGTCGACCGCGACGGTGGCGGTCGGGCCGCCGTCTTGGAGTTCCGAGCCGACATGGTAGCCCTCCGGGAGATACGACTCCGTCTCAGAAACGATGGCTGCGACAGCGTGTCGGAGCGCGCGCTTCTGGCCGCCGGAGAGTTCGACATCGGCGGTTGGCTGGTCGTCGATGCCCATCCCGGCACCTGCCCCCGGATAGTTTCCGTTCATTTGAGAGTCAAGGAAGATAGGTGCGGCCGTGATAAAAAGGCGTCGGCGACGGCGATCCTCCGGGCGGCGTTGGATCGGCGGCGTCAGCAGATCGGCTCGCTGTCGCCGTAGGCTGCGAGCACGACCGCCGCGGTGTGGCCGCCACCGTCAGCGTCGACCGTGGACACAAGCGTGTCGCGATCGGTGAATTCCCACTCGCGGAGCTCACAGCCGGCATCGAGTCCGCGGCGGGCGGCAGCCTCGACAACGTCAGGATCGGTGCCGGAGGCTTCATAGAACAGTCCGGGGCCCGGCCCAGTCGCCCACGCGATTGCGGTCGTCGCCGTCTCGGCCGCCTCGTCGGGGCCGACGACAGACCGCCCCTCAACGACGGTCAACTGGTTGCCGGCTGCCCCAAGATCCGGCGCGCGGTCGACAACCTCGATCGTCGCGTCGGCCGGGATCACCGAGGAAACGGCCACCAGATTGTAGTTGTGGAGGTTCGCGTCGGCGAGTGCGGCATCGTAGGCAGCCATCGCCGTGGGGGCGCGGCCGATCCCGCCGGCGACGTGGATCGTCGTCATTACCATACCGCGGCGGCCCGGCGGGTAATCGGTTACGGATCACCACGAGAAATGAAACGGGGTCACGTAGCCGCTGTTGGTGGATACCGCCGTCAGTCGTCGATAGCGGAATTAGTGACGGTAGCGCACGACGCCGTTGTCGGTCTCGTTGTCGTCGAGCTTTTCGCGGGCGTCGTCGATATCTTCCCGGGAGACGGTCGTCCGGTCGTCGCGGATGGCGAACATCCCGGCCTCGGTGATGAGACTCTCGATGTCCGCGCCGCTGTAGCCATCAAGCTCGGCTGCGAGGTCGGCAAAGTCGACATCGCTGTCAACGTTGATCTGCTGGCTGTGGATCTCAAGGATGCGCTCGCGGCCCTCGGCGTTCGGCTTCGGCACCTCGATGAGGCGGTCGAAGCGGCCCGGGCGCAAGATGGCCTCATCCAGCATATCGAAGCGGTTCGTGGCGGCCATCAGCTGAATCTCGCCGCGCTCGTCGAACCCGTCCATCTCCGAGAGCAGTTGCATCATCGTTCGCTGTACCTCGGCGTCGCCGGAGGTTTTTGAGTCGGTTCGCCGGGAGGCAACGGCGTCGATCTCGTCGATGAAGACGACGGCAGGCTCGCGTTCGGCCGCCAGCGAGAACAGATCGCGGACAAGCCGTGCGCCCTCGCCGATGAATTTTTGGACGAGTTCGGAGCCCGTCATCTTGATGAACGTGGCGTCGCTCTCGTTGGCGACAGCCTTGGCGAGCATCGTCTTGCCGGTGCCTGGTGGGCCGTGCATCAGCACACCCGACGGTGGGTCGATGCCGACGGCGTCGAACTGCTCTGGGTTTTCGATGGCGTCTTCGACGGCCTCCCGCACCTCAGTCACCTGGTCGTCGATCCCGCCGATGTCGTCGTAGGTTACGTTGGGGGATTCGGTGACTTCCATCGCCTGTGCTCGGGCATCTGTCTCGTCGTCAAGCACCTGCTGGATGCCGAAGGATTCGTTGATTGCGACGCGGTCGCCGGATTCGAGTTCGTCTTCCAGCTCCGGCGTCACCTCGGTGAGTACCTCCTGGTTGTTGCCGTGCTGTTTGATGACGACGTTGCCGTCGTCGGTCAACTCCTCGACGCTGGCGATATAGAGGGCGGCCGTCTTCAACGCCTCATTGCGATCTTTGAGCCGGCTGACCTCCTGGTGGAGGTCGGTTCGCTGTTCGGTGGCTTCCGAGAGCCGGGTTTCGAGCTCCTCGTTGACAGCCATAAGCCGCTTAAAGTGTTTCTTGAGTGCCGACAGCCGCTCGGCGGGCGACATCTCAGGATCCAGATCCAGCCGTGGGCGGTCGGGAATCGACGGGCTACGTGACATTCGTTATGTGATTCGGTCTGCCGGTAAATGTGCCTTTGGGTCGCGGGGAATGTGCCGTGGTACCACGGTTCTTGTCAACGACACCGATCGAACGGCTCAGCGCAGCTCGTCGATCCGATCGAGATACGTATCGTAGACGCCGAGGGCCGATTCGATGGGGTCGGCACTGGTCATGTCGATGCCGGCGAGTTCGAGGGCCTCGATCGGGTAGACGCTGCCGCCGGCGGCCAGCATCTCTCGGTAGTCGGCAGCAGCCGACTCGTCGACTGCGTCGGTAGCTGAATCGCCGAGAACCCCATCAACGATGGCGACCGCCGCGGAGATGCCGGTCGCATACTGGTAGACATAGAAGTTGTAGTAGAAGTGCGGGATCCGCTGCCACTCGCGGTGAATCCGGTCGTCGATGACGGCTGGCTCGTAGTAGTCGCTCTTGAGCCCACCGTAGAGTTCGTCGAAGACATCCGGCGTCAGCGGCTCGTCGTTCTCGGCGCGTTCGTGGATCTGCTGTTCGAACTCGGCAAACATCGTCTGCCGGTAGAGCGTCGACCGGAACCGTTCGAGATATTCATCGAGGACGTGCAGCCGGAGTTCGTCATCGTCGACAGTCTCAAGCAGGTGCTGGGTGAGCAGTGTCTCGTTGACCGTCGAGGCGACCTCAGCGACGAAGATCTCATAGCTTGCGTCGTGCCACGGCTGGGCCTCCTGTGCCAACTCCGAGTGCATCGAGTGGCCCAACTCGTGGGCAGCGTGAACATCGAGGAGATGTCGTCCTGGTAGTTCATCAGGATGAACGGCTGAGTGTCGTAGGTGCCCGAGGAGAACGCACCGGATCGCTTCCCGCGGTTTTCGTACACGTCGACCCAGCGGCTGTCCAGCCCCTCGGCGAGTCGATCGCGGTAGGCCTCGCCCAGCGGTGCGACCGCCTCGATGATCCACTCCTTTGCCTGCTCGTATTCGACATCCGGCCCCTCTTCGCCGGTGATCGATGTGTAGAGATCCCACATCTGCAGGTCGTCGACGCCGAGGGCATCGCGTTTGATCTCGGCATGGCGATGGAGGGAATCGAGGTTGTCATGCACGGTCTCGACGAGCGTATCATAGACTTCGACGGGGACATTTGGGCCATCGAGAGCAGCCTCGCGGGCTGTCTCGTAGTTCCGGGCGTGAGCGACTTTCACGTCCTTCCGTACCTGCTTTTTCAGCGACGTGCCGACGGTGTTGCGGACGGTCTCCCACTCGTCGTAGTAGGCCTCATGGACGCGCTGGCGAAACGCGCGGTTCTCGTGTTTTTGCAGCGTCGTGAAGTTGGCCTGGCTGATCTCGATGTCCTCGCCGTCAGGGTCTTCGACGGTCGGGAACTCCATGTCGGCGTTCGACAACATCGAGTAGATCTCACTCGGCGACGACGTGACCTCGCCCAGCTCCGCCAGCAGCTCCTCGACTTCCGTCGAGCGGGTGTGTGGCTTGCCCCGGAGCACGTCGTCGAAAAAGTGTTCGTACTCGGCGAGGGCCGGCTCCTCATCGATGAATTGCTCGATGTCGTCCTCGGTCAACTCCTGTAGCTCGGGCTCGATGTAGGAGGTCGCACTGGAAGCCTCCGAAGAGAGCGCTTCAGCTTTCCCCGAGAGGGCCTGATACTCTTGATTCCGCGTGTCCTCGCTGGATCGAAGGTTTGCGTAGACAGACAGCTGAGCGACCTCGCGCATGATCTCTTCGCGGAGTTCGAGCAGTTCCAGCAGCGTCTCGGGACTTTCGGTGACCCGGCCCTCGTAGGCCGCGAACTCCTCGATTCGCCCGGAGATCGTCTCGAAGTGCTCGGCCCACGCCTCGTCAGATTCGAATATCGATCCGAGTGCCCACTTGTGTTGCTCGTCGATTTCGGCCCGTTCGGGAACCGTACTCATACAGGAAGATGGCCGACAGCGCGACTAAAGGTTGTCCTCCGCATCGTCGAGGTGATCGGCCAACGTCGTACTAACGCGATGGCCGACGAACGCATCGCGTGCGCGCTCGCCGAAGGCGTCGACGCCGCTGGCCGCGGCTCGGGAGTCGCACTCGAAGTCGACGCCGGGATACGCGACCACCGACAACACCAGCGGTTCGGGCGACGCTGTCTGGGGCCGGGGATCGACCGCGTCGTCGCCGAGCAGCGACTCGATCCACGATAAGGGCTTGTTACCGGTGCCGACAGCCTGGACGACCGCGACAAACCGGCGGACGAAATGGCGCGGAAAACCACCGGCGGCGACGGTGAGCACCAGCACGTCGCCGTCGCGGTCGATGCTGGCGGTGATATCACGTTCGGTGCCGGTGTCGTCGGGCGTCAGATTGTGAAAATCGTGGTGGCCGCTAAGCGCATCGACCGCGTCGGCAGCCCGGTTGTCGTCGATGGTGGGGCGGCCATCGAGCGGTCGGTGGGCGGTTCCGTTCGGCGGCGCGTAGAGCTGATAGATGTACTCGCGTCGCGCCGTGTCGTGAGTCGCATGGAAGTCGGCGTCAACATCGGCACTGGCCCACGCCCGAATCGTCGCCGGTAACTCACTGTTGAGCGCGCGCGGCGAGAGCCACTCGGGGCACTCGAAGGCGACCGTCTGAGCGACCGCCGACACGCCAGCGTCAGTGCGGCCCGCCGCAGCGTAGCCCGTTGGTTTGTCGGCTTCCGGCGGCAGGATCGATAGCTCGCGGAGCGCGTCGAACAGCGCGCCCTCGACGGTTGGCACCGATGGCTGCCGCTGGAAGCCGTAGAACGGCCGGCCGTCGTAGGCAAGGCGGAACGCGCGCATCAACTGGCTGTTCCAACGCGGCGGCGAAAAGAGTTCACCTGTCGCTCACAAATTGATCCGGGTTGAGAGGAGTAAGCCCCCTTCTGTTTCGACCCGACATTCGGCTGAGCAGTCGCGTCGTGTTCGGACTACCTCGGCGGCCGGCGACCACACCGCGTGGCCGACCGACCGCCTGACGCGACCTTGCACCGGTGAGGATTCACCGTTCCATCCATTCCTGCCCTTCTCGCGGCGAAACCCGCATTCCTCAGTGGATTAACTCCCTTTCCTTACGGATCAGTTCGCGCACCTCATCGGTCGGGGCAGGGGGTCTCGTTGCTGTTTCAGCGCCAGCCGTCTCCGACTCCGGGCTTGCGCCCGGTCACCTGTCCGAACGGTGGGGGGACTTTCCTCATGGGGGTGCCCGCTGGCACCACGCCCACGGGGATCGGGCTCTCTCTACCCGATTGATATGGGCTCAGCGGTCAGATAAACGGTTCGGTGGGGCAGTTGGTCGTCGCCCGCGATTCCTGCACAACGAATGGGAAGAATTGAAGTCGGCAGCCCCCATGGATACGTCTATGTCCGAGGCACAGACCGTTCAGCTGAGTTATGATGACGGTGCACGAGCGGTCGAGCTTGCGCGGGAAGCAGTCGAATCGTACGTCCTTCATGGCCAACGCGAACACCCAGGGAGTATGCGAGATGCCTTCTACGCCCGAACCGGGGCCTTCGTCCGCATCCAATCAACACGCGGACGGGGGCAACTCCGCGGCTGTGCCGGGGCCTATCGCACCGACGATCAGCTCGGCCACGCGATCGTCGACGCGGCGATTCAGGCCGCCTCGTCTGATTCGGCAGGCTCGGAGATCGGCGCAAAGGAGCTCTCGGATCTCTCGATTTCGGTCTGTGTCGTCAGCAACACGCTGCTGACAAACGATCCCATCGAAGATATCGAACTCGGCACCCACGGTGTCGCCCTCGACACCGGCAACGACCACGCCTGGCTGTATCCAACACTCCCCGTCGAGCAAAACTGGAGCAAGGAAAAGTATCTCTCCTTGGTCTGTAAGAAGGCGAATGTCTCCCCGGTTGCCTGGCAGGACGACGAAACAATGATCACCCTTTTCGAAGGCCAAGTCTTCCGCGAGCGACCTGACGGCGGCAGCGTCGAAGCACTCTAACTGCGCGAGGCGAGCGTGCTACACCCGGTCTGTCCGACCAAATCCGACCAGCGACGCGTCGCGGGCGGCCCGCTCGGTGGCTCCCGACAGCGAGAGGTCGAAATCGTCGACAACGTCGCCATCGCGGATGAGCGGCTCCAACAGCGGCTCGCCGTCGGCCGGTGCGTCGCCCGCGCGGTGGCCGACGTGGTGGCCGCCGTCGGCCGTCCGGTAGACCGATTTTACCCCGGAGAGCTTGCCGCGTTTCGAGATCGCCTCGCCGTCGACCTCGACGATATCGAGGGCAAAATCGACGGGATCGGCGTTTGAGATCGTGCTCCCAACCCCGAAGCCATCGGCAACGTCGCGCAACGCCCGAAGGTCGTCGACGCCGAGCCCGCCGCTGAGGAAAATATCAACGTCCTCGTGGCCGGCGGCGTCGAGTTCCCACCGGACTTCGCGGATGATATGCCGGAAGTCACCGCGCCGCGAGCCGGTGGTGTCGAGCCGGACGCCGTCAAGAGCATCGCCGAGGGCGTCAGCCGCCCGGAGCGACTCGTCGACCTCGTCGCTGAACGTGTCACAGAGGGCGATCCGCTGGACATCGTCGCCGGCGGCGGCGTCAAAGGCCTGCCACGCGGCTTCCTGCTCGCCGCGACCGAAACACAGCAGGAGGGCATGCGGCATCGTCCCGCTGGCCTCGCGGTCGATCTGGTCGCCGGCAGCAACATGCGAGAATCCATCAAGCCCAGCCAGCAGCGCGGATCGCTCGACGACCGCCGCGATCGAGGGGTGGACGTGCCGTGCCCCGAACGACAACACCGGCGAGTCAGGAGCCGCCTCCCGAACGCGTCGGGCGGCGGTAGCGATTCCCGACGCGTGCGACAGAAAGCCGAGCAGCGCGGTTTCCAGCCGGGCAAAGTCGAGATACGACCCCTCGATTCGCATGACCGGCCCGCCGTCGAAACAGTGGCCCGGCGGGATCGCGTCGACATCGACCGCGTGGTCGGCCAGCAGTGCGGCCGCATCTTTCACACCGGCGAGCAGTTCGAACTCGCCGGTAGGGAACTGGTCGGCGGTCACCTCAGCGACAACTGTGGGGTTGCGGTCTGCATGGGCAAGCGCGGCGTCGGTGCGCTCGAAGTAGGCGTCGGTCGCCCGGCCGCTGTGGATGGCCGCAGGTGAGATGATATCGAAATCGAGGTCGCGCATAGCCCGGCTTCGGCGGCGGTCACAAAAAGCCCGGTGGCCCGCGGGTCGCTGTCGTCAGTCTCGCGGTCGGGTGGCCGACCACGCGAGGGCCCATCCGGCAGCGAGCAACGCGAGAAGCGCACCAGCGACACCAAACCCGGGAATCTGATCGCTCGTCGCCGACGGTGTGAGCCCGGGGGCGAGCTCTCGCAGTCCGTCGGTCGTCGGCGCGTGGACGATCCGCACCCGGGTGCCGTCACGTTCGATCCCGTAGGCTCCGGCGAAGGCATCATCGTCAAGTTCGTAGATCCCGGGATCGATTTCGGTAGCGTTGCGCGCCGTGAGAATAGCTGTATACGCGCGATGGAACTCGGCGGCGTCATCGGTCGTCTGCCATTCGGTTGTCCAGACGTAGCCGTCATCGTCGCCGCGGCGGTAGGGGACGAGCGCGTCGCCAGCCCAGCCGTCGGAGGGGGCGCACTGTAGGTTCGGCTGTCGTAGTCGCCCTCGGATTCATACAGCGTCCCCGGATCAACGGTGTCGGCCCCGACGGTTGTCGCCTGATACCAGAACATGACGAAGATCGACGCCTCGCCGGCGACCTCAGTGCCGTTGCGGCCCGGCTCACTGTAGCGGTGCCAGCCGGCGGTCGCCGTGGTCGACGGCTCGATGGGGGAGACGGTGACCGGTTCGCGGTGGATGATCTCACTGGTCGTCGTCGGGGGATCGACCATCCGCTCGTCGACACCCGCCCACCCCTCTGTGGTGACGATCTCGTGGACATACCCCGGGCCGTCGGCGTACGGCTGGAGGACGACCGTCAGGATGCCGCGGTTGGTCGCTCCGCCCTCGCCGCTGGTCGGGGACGCTCGTTGACACCGCCAGCTGTCGTCGTCACAGCGGTGTCTGTAGCGGGCTTCGATGTAGCCGGCTTCGCCCTCATAGAGGCCGGTCACCGCCAGATCGGCGTCCTGTGTTTCGCCCCTGAACCGGGGGCTGGTAAGGTCGTGGCGTTGATCCTGTAGGGCGTGGGTCAGCTCGTGGATCAGCGTTGCCTCGCTGACCCGCGGGGCATCGGGGTCGTCGGCGACGATGACGATCTCGTCGCGTGTCGGGCTGTAGAGCCCGTTGACCGAGCCCGTTAGCGTCTCGGTGATCGCTGTCTGTGTGCTGGTGTTGTCGCCGACGACAAACAGCGCCTTCCAGACCTGATCGTTCCAGCGGGTGTATCGTGGATCAGAGCCGTTGGGTGCCAACTCATCGCGGCCGAACGTCTCGCTGTCGACAACCCGGATCGGCACCGATTCGGTGAACGGTTCGCCGCGGAGGTACTCGACGCGAGCCATCGAGCGAGCCAGCAGGCGATCGCGTTCAGCGGCGTCCAGCCCGTCGACCTGCGTGACGTTGATCGGATCGTCATGGCAGATCCCATCGACACAGCCGAGGCTTGTGTTTGCGGACGGTGAGTGACTGGTCGGGGATATCGGTGGCGACGGTGGCGCCCCGACTGATGTCGCGGGCGTTGCTGTCGACGCTGCTGTCGCGGGTGCCGCTGTCGCCGCCGCTGCTGGCACGACAGTGCTGATGGCAAAAAGGACAAAGGCGACGACAAGCAGCGATCGACCGCGGCGATCCATACCGATCACACGTAGCCGGGCCTCAAGAACGTTACTCGGCGTCGAAGTCCCGGCGCATGGCGATCTCGAACCACGGACAGAGCCGCAGTTGGCGGTACCACTCTGGGTGTTCGTGGAGGTGGTCGTAGTCGACCCATAACAGACCGCCGATCTCCTCCTCGTCGGGATCGAGCGTCGTGTCTTCGAGCGTCACCTGCAGGACAGCACAGACCTCCCACTCGACGCCGGCGTTCTCATAGTAGCGTTTGTACTCAAATCGGTCGGTAAGCTCGACCTCGTCGTACTGGTCGGGAGTGACGCCAAGCTCCTCTTCGAGTCGCTGGATCGTCGCATCGACCTGGCTTTGGCCCTCGACAGGATGGGAGGCGACGGTGCCGTCCCAGTGGGTATCCCAGAGGCGTTTTTCCGGGCTGCGCTGGGCGAGCAGGAGTCGTCCCTCGCCGTCGAAAACGAGACAGGTAAACGCCCGATGGCGGATCCCATCGCCGGTGTGGGCATCGAGGCGGTTGACCAACTCCTGTTCGGTGTCGTCGGCGTCGACGGCGATCACGTCCTGGCCAGCGTTTGCGTGGCGGTCGTCGCCCGCGTCGTCAGCACTCATAGGTTGGTATGTACACAGCGGGGTCAATAAGGGTTCGATACGGGTCGCAGCAGGGTTCCGTGGTAGCAATCAGATGAGACTCAACAGTTCAAGCACGATATCAGCCGCCCACTCGTACCACGACCGCGAGTCGCTGTCGGTGTCATCGTCGTCGGCCATATCACAACGAGTTCGGAATCTGACAAAGTGTTTGTGACGGTCTACCCGAGCCGTTCATCGAGAATCAGCCGCGTTTTCGTTCCCTTGACCTCGTCTAACTCGCGGGCTTGGCTGATCAGATCGTTGACGGCTTGGGTATCGACGCAGTCGACGACGAGAACGATGTCGTCCTCGCCGGAGACCTGCCAAACGAAATCGACCTCCTCCCAGTCGGCCATCCGCTCGGAGACCGCGCTGGTGGTGACGTTCATGTCGACGGAGACTTCGATCATCGCCTTCACATTCCCGGTGCGCGTGGTAACGGTGAACCGCTCGATGATCCCCTCGCTGGTAAGCCGATCGACGCGGTTGCGCACGGTGCCCTCCGAGGTGCCGATCTCGTCGGCGATCTCGGTGTAGGGTGTCCGGGCGTCCCGCCGTAGGATCGAGAGGATCTGCCGGTCGAGATCGTCCATGCCGTGAGATGTGCCGGCAGGCCCTTACCGATTACGAATTTCGTAACGAATCTTCGAACGACGCACTTATTAGCGATCACCGATACGTATCTCGTAATGTCAGACGCCTACATCGCGTTAGCCGACGGTCGCGTGCTGGAAGCGCGCTGCCGTGCGCCGGGCACCACCCGCGGCGAACTCGTATTCACAACCGCCTATACAGGCTATGAGGAAAGCCTCACCGATCCCTCCTACGAGGAGCAGATACTCACCTTCTCGTATCCGCTAATCGGCAACTACGGGGTGCGAGCCGACCGCTTCGAATCGAGTCGCATCCACCCGCGTGCCGCCGTCGCCCGCGAGTTCACCGAAGAGATGGCAACCTGGTTCGAGTCCGAGGGCGTCCCCGCGATCGACCACATCGAAACGCGTGATCTCGTCACCTCCATCCGCGAAGACGGCGCGATGAAATGCGGGATCGCCGCCGGCGAGGACGTCACCCCGGAAGACGCCAAAGCCGAACTCGACCAGTGCAAGGAGATGAGCGACCACACTGAGATCGGCCAGCAGGTGACCACGCCCGAGCCGACCGTCCACCGCGGCGGCGGCGAGGCCGACGTGGCCCTCATCGACTGTGGCGCGAAGGGATCGATCATTGATTCGCTCACGGAGCGCGGCGCGGACGTCCACGTGCTGTCGTGTCAGACCACTGCCGATGAGATCCGCGAACTCGATCCCGACGTGCTGTTTATTTCCAACGGGCCGGGCGATCCCGCAAACTTCCAGAACGCCCAGTCGCTCGTCGAGGCGTTCGCCGGGGAAATTCCGATCGCCGGCATCTGTCTCGGCCAGCAGATCGTCGCCCGCGCCTTCGGCGGCGACACCGAGAAGATGGCCTTCGGCCACCGCGGCGTCAACCAGCCTGTCCGCGACCTTGAGACCGATCAGGTCGTCATGACGACCCAAAACCACGGCTACACCGTCTCCGACCCGGGCGATCTTGCGGTCACCCAGCGCAACGTTAACGACGACACCGCCGAGGGGCTGGCCGACGACGAACGTGGGATCATCACCCGCCAGTACCACCCCGAGGCCAACCCTGGCCCGCATGACTCGCTTGGCTTCTTCGACGACGTGCTCTCGATGGTCGACACGCAGTCGGCTGTCACCGCCGACTGAGGCGCGGCGTCGAAACGACCGGGTCG
The DNA here is from genome assembly GCF_042662885.1 of Halonotius sp. GCM10025705. Taxonomy (NCBI): domain Archaea; kingdom Methanobacteriati; phylum Methanobacteriota; class Halobacteria; order Halobacteriales; family Haloferacaceae; genus Halonotius; species Halonotius sp. GCM10025705. Next base: position 1,776,063 of record NZ_JBHSZD010000001.1, read on the forward strand.
AATCGACCACCGCGAGCCGGAAATCGGCAGTCGTTTACTGCTTGCTGATCGAGTTGTCGGCATCATGGCTGACGTGCTCGATCAAGATCTTTACGAGCGAACCAAGGCATTACTCGAACCCGGCGACATCGAGTTGGCGGGTGTCATTGTCCACACCGATCTCTCGGGTGAGGAAGCCCTCGAAATGCAGGAGCTCACCGTCGACCTCAACGATGTGATCGCCGCCCACACAGACAAGGGTGAAAGCTACATCTACGCCGGCAACGACGACCCCGAGTTCGCCTCCAACCAGTTCCACGGGCGAACCCAGAGGACGATGAATTCGTCTGGGAGTGCCAGCAGCTACTGCGAGACGGGCGGTTTCATCTCGTCTTCTACTATGAGGCGACCGCGGATCACGCGGGGATCATCGAGGCGATGGAAGACCGCGATCTGTCGGTGACGCCGGTACCGTAGTCGACTGCCGACAGCAGGCGGTGTCGACGACAACCGAGAGGTTGAGTAGGCTGGCGACCCAACAGGGGGTATGGCAGAGACGACGTTGCGGGAGTTTCTCAGCACGGATGCCCTGCTGTTGGCGACGGTGTTGCTCGTCGGCGTCGCCGGCTCCGGGGTCGCCCGGTGGAGCCTCGGCCAACTCGGGTTCACGACGCTGGGCGAACTGGTCTACATCGCCGGCTACGGCGGGATGGTTGTCGTCGTCTGGTATGGCTGGATTCGGCCGCTGGATATCACCGGCCCGGAGTAATGACAGTCCCAATACAGATGGGAAGGCGAGACACCGGCAGTTGCGGCGACAGAGAACGGAACTTTAATGCGCGTTTCAACGACACCTCCTACTAGGCATGCTGCCGTTATTCATCGACGCGATCCTGGTCGACTACAACATCGGGCAGTTCCTGCTGCTCGGGTTCGTCCTCACGACCCTCGGTGCACTCCCACTGAAATCACAACAGGTGATCGGCATCAACACGATGCTGTTCGGCGTGATCTTCGTGTTGACGCCAGCGTCGCTGCTGCCGAACGTCTACCTCTTTTTGGGGTTGACGCTGTTGGTCATCGGCCCGATGGTCTACGTCACCGCCCGTGGATGACGATCGCGGGCCGATGAGCACGACGGCAGCCACCGGCCGGCGGCGGCCGGCTTCGCTACCTTTTTCGGGCGACTGCGATAACCCCAACGCATGATTACGGTTCGGGCCCCGGCGACGAGCGCGAACCTCGGCAGCGGCTTCGATGTCTTCGGCGTCGCCTTCGACCGGCCGGCCGACATCATCCGCGTCGAACGCGCCGAGCAGACGACCATCGACATCACCGGGGTCGGCAGCCAGTATATCCCGACTGATCCCGACGCCAACACGGTCGGCGCGGTCGTCGACGCCTTAGACGCACCGGCCCACATCGAGATCGACAAAGGCGTCCGACCAGCCTCGGGGCTGGGCTCCTCGGCGGCGTCGGCAGCCGGCGCGGCCGTCGCGCTCAACGAACTCTACGATCGCGGGCTCAGCCGATCAGAGCTCGTCCCCATTGCCGCTGAGGGCGAGGCCGTCGTCTCCGGGACGGCCCACGCCGACAACGTCGCCCCATCGATCCTCGGCGGGTTTACGATCGCCACCGCCGACGGGGTCGAATCCGTCAGCACCGATATCTCGCTTGTCGCCTGTCTGCCGGAGATCGCCGTCTCGACGCGGGATGCCCGCCGGGTCGTCCCCGAAACCGCACAGATGGCTGAGGTCGTCGAGACCGTCGGCAACGCGGCGACGCTGGCTGTCGGGATGTGTCGCGGCGATCCTGATCTCGTCGGTCGCGGGATGGATGATCCGCTGGTGACGCCCGCCCGCGCGGAGTTGATCACCGGCTACGACGCGGTGCGTGAGGCCGCCGTCGACGCCGGCGCGACCGGCGTAACCGTCAGCGGAGCCGGCCCGTCGGTGCTGGCGGTCTGTCGTGCGGGCGATCAACGGGCGGTCGGGAGTGCAATGTTGACCGCCTTCGATGACCACGAGGTCGACGCCCGCGTCTATCAGACGCAGGTAAGCGACGGCGCGACGATTCTGTAGCGTGTGCCCTCGGTGTCACTGAGAGACGAGTAAACAAAAGCAAGAAGAAAACGGCGCGAACAGCGCAGCCGGAAATGCCGCGTTAACAGCGTTGCTGTTGTGCCGAGTTAGACGCCACGGCCCTGCAGCTTCTCGTCGTCGTCGAGATCGACGTTCGCCTGGCCGCGCATGCCCTTGCCGGGATCTTTGGCGATCTCTTTCAGGGCCTCAGGGTCGTCGTAGTTGTTGACCGCGGCGACAACCGAGGTGCCCATCGCTTCAGGGTTCTCCGCGCCGAAGATACCCGAGCCGACGAAGATGCCGTCACAGCCGAGCTGCATCATCAGCGCGGCGTCAGCGGGCGTGGCGATCCCGCCGGCAGCAAAGTTGACGACCGGCAGCCGGCCCATCTCAGCGGTCTCATGGACGAGCTCTCGTGGCGCGCCGTGTTCGCGGGCCCACTCGTCGCGTTCCTCGTAGGCCATCCCGGTGAGTTTGCCGATCGCTCGCTGGATGTTACGCTGGTGGGTGACCGCCTGGTTCACATCGCCGGTGCCGGCCTCGCCTTTCGTGCGGATCATCGCCGCACCCTCGTCGATCCGCCGCAGGGCTTCCGGGAGATTTCGCGCACCGCAGACGAACGGTGCGGTGAACTCGGTTTTGTCGATGTGGTAGCGATCGTCGGCTTGGGTAAGTACCTCGCTTTCGTCGATCATGTCCGCGCCCGCGGCTTCGAGAATCTGGGCCTCGGCGGTGTGGCCGATCCGGGCTTTCCCCATTACCGGGATCGACACCTCCTCGGCGACTTCTTCGAGCGCGCCAGGGTCGGCCATGCGAGCGACACCACCGCGTTTGCGGATATCTGCGGGAACGGATTCGAGATGCATCACCGCGACCGCGCCGGCATCCTCGGCGATTCGGGCCTGTTCGCGGTTGACGACATCCATGATGACGCCGCCTTTCTGCATCTGTGCAAAACCGCGTTTGACCAACGACGTCCCACGCCGCAGCGTCTCTAAATCGGTTGCCTCCGACATACCTTTTGTAGGGGACGAACGCACTTAACGCGTGCTTTTCTCGGGATTATGACCGACGAGACAGCGGATTGTCGGCGAACAGCGCGGTCACTCAGACCGGTGTTGTATCAGAAGCAGCGGGAAAAATCGAGGCCGAAAATCGGTATGGCGGCTACTCGTTGCCGAACATCTGGCGCATCATCGGATGCATCTCCATGAGCTGCTCTTCGGCGATCTCCTCGTAGAGCTTGTACGTAATGGAGACCGTCAGCAGCAGCCCAGTGCCAGAGACATTCCCGATGGTGCCGAGCATGTTCGCCATCACCGCAAGCAGGCCGACCAGCGCGCCGCCGATAACGGTCACCTGCGGGATGTACCGCTCCATGACCTTCTCGACGACCTGCGGGTTTCGCCGGAAGCCAGGGATCTGCATCCCCGAGTCTTGAATCTGCTCGGCGGTCGCCTCCGGGCCCATCCCGGTGGTTTCGACCCAGAAGATCGCAAAGATCGCGCCGCCGACGATCATGAAGATCAGGTCGATCCCGACCCGAATCCCGATCTGCCAAGGGTCGATCCCGCCGGGCGTCAGCCCGAGGAACCACATCCAATCCTGCCGCGACTGGATCGGCGCGAGGTAGTAAAACAGCCCGCCGATCGGCTGGCCGTCGCTGTACTGGCCGAGGATCGCCGGCAGTCCGTTGCCAAGCTGGCTGTAGAGGATCTGGCCGACGAACTGGATGTTCGCCTGCAACGCCCGCACGAGGATCATCGGCAGGACGCTCGCGTAGATCAGCTTCACCGGGAATCGGCCACGGGCCCCGCGAACGCGGGTGTGGCTCAGCGGGATCTCAACCCGCACCGATTCGGCGTAGACGACGATCACGAAGATCAACAGCGTCGTGAACAACGCCAGAATGCTCCCCGGATCAAACAGGATGCTCTGGAACCACTGGCCGGTAAACGTCGGCCCAAGCGAGAGGTCACCAAAGAGAATCCCGTACCAACTCGCAAGGATCCCGGTTGTCGTGCCGAGGCCCTGCCAGCTGAGGATCCCACCGATGAGCTGTTGGCTCACGCCGGCGATAATGAAGAGACCGACACCGGAGCCGACCCCCATTTGCTGACGATCTCATCCAAAAACAGGATGAGGATACCGCCAACGAACACCTGCGCGAAGATGATCAGCTGCACCCCGAAGGTGCCAACCCCAAGCGATTGGCCAAGGGCTTGATTCGCTGGGAGGAAGCCGCCGCTGAACACCATCGGCGCGGCGGTCAGTGCCGTCATGACGACGACGAGGAACTTCTGGAGCCCCTGATAGAGGATCTGATCGCGTGGATCATTCTCCGTATCAAGGCCAAGGAGGTTCGCACCACCGAGCAGCTGCAAGACGATCGAGGCGGTGACGATCGGGCCGATCCCGACCTGCAGGACTGAGCCCTGCCCGCCGGCGATGATCGAGCGGAACTGTCCGAAGATGTCGCTGCCTTGGCCACCCAAGCCGAACAGCTGGATGTTCGTCAGGAAGAAATACACCATGAGGACACTCGCTGTCCACAGGAGCTTCCGTTTGAACGGCACGTGGCCTTCCGGCCGTGCCACTGTCGGCATGCGGGTGAGAACCGGTTCGGCGGCCTCCTTCCAACCCATGTGTTATGCCTCGTCAGAGTCGTCGTTTACATCTTCCGCTTTCTGGCCTGCTTCGGTGAGTTCCGCCGCGCCGCCAGCCTCCTCAATGAGTGCCACCGCGTCGGCACTGAAGGCGTCGGCGGTGACGACCAGTTCGTTGCGAACCTGGCCGTCGCCGAGTACCTTCACCACATCGACATCGTGGCCGGCGTCGGCAACGTCGCGGGCGTCGATGACGTAGGCGTCACCGTCGGTCTCCGCGACGCCGTCGGCCGCCAGCAGTGCCGCGTCCTCATCGAGTTTCTGGACGCTGATCTCCGCAACCGAATCCTGCAGCGAATCCGGTCGGGTGAAGCCGTGTTTGCCGATCGGCTCGTAGTTGTGGAACTCGTGTTTGTCACGACCCGCGCGACCGCGGCCGCCACGGTGGCCGGCACCGCGCCGGTTTTTGTGGGAGCCGCCGCTGTGGGTGCGGGAGCCGCGTTGTCTGCGTTTTTTCGATCCCATTATCGCATCGCCTCCAGCAGCGCGTCGATATCCTCGGTCTCATGGCGACCCAGCTGGCCGCCCTCGATGACCGGGTGTTTGATGCCGTCGTGACCGCCGCGTGGCGGGTGCAGTCGGACGACCGGGGCGAGGCCTTCCTCGCGAAGCGTCGTCTCTTCGTCGACGAGGGCTTCGGCAAGCGCGTCGACATCGGCGTAATCGGTGTTGTCGGCGACCCACGCGTCGTCAACGTCGCCGTCGCCCGTCTCGGGCTCACCGCGGCGACGCAGCAGCGTGGCCACCGTCTCGACGCTTGGTTCGCCGAAGGCCACGTAGTCGTTGACCTTCGTGATCATGCCGCGGTAGGCGTCGGTCTCGGGCACAAACGTGACGTGGTTGCTGCTGTGGAGATTCAGCATCTCCAGGGTGTCACGCACGCCCTGTGACATGTTGACCTCACCGCGGAGCTGAACGATCGCTTGCATTATTCGTTGGCCTCCTGTTGCACCGCTTGTGCGCGCTGTGGTGTCCGCGCCTCTCCGGCGTTCTCCAGGGCGTTGTAGGTTGCCTTGGCGAGATTGAGCGTCGTCCGGGTGTTGCCGTGCGACTGTGTCCAGGCGTCCTGGACACCGGCGAGCTCAAGGATGTGCCGGACGGTTTCGGCCGCGGCCAATCCCAGCCCCTGTGGGGCGGGCTTGATCTGGACGGTCACCGAGCCGGCCTTCCCTTCGGCCGTCCGGGTCAGGGAGTTGACGCCACCGGCGGAGTCCTCCCAAGACCCCGAGCCACGGTCGACCTTGATGATGTTCATCTTGGCGACGTCGATGGCTTTCTCGATGGCACCGCCGACCTGCTCGTCGCGGGCCTGGGCGTAGCCGAGATAGCCATCACGGTTGCCGATGACACAGACACAACGGAATTTGACCCGGCGCCCCGAGTCGGTCATCCGCTGAACCATGTTGATGTCAAGCACCTCATCTTCCAGTCCCGGCAGGAGTTGGTCGACGAGTTCCGGCTCCTTCAGCGGGAGGCCGGACTCCATGGCCTGATCCATCGTCGTGATATCGCCGTCCTGTACCTTGCGGCCGAGCCGCGTGCGCGGTTCCCAGCCGTCGTTGTTACTTTGGCTCATGCGTCCTCCTGCAGTGTCTCGAGCACATCGTCGAAGTGCTCAGGTAGTTCCGTGGCGTCGAAATCCCCGCTGTAGAGCGGCTCGTCGAGCTGCTCGGCGTAGTCGGCGATATGCTCGCCGCGATTGCGCGACCAGTCAGCCAAGACGTCGTCGCTGTGGGGGATTTCGAGGCCCGCGTCGATCGCTCCTTCCTGTACCGAAAACACCTTGTTACCCGGCGTTGCCGTGTGCAGCCCGATGTCGAGGACGGCCTCGCTGTGGCCCTCCGCGACCGCGCGGCTGCCCAAGAGGTACCCGGTCAGATACGCGCTGGGAACGTTGCCCGTTGGGGCCTCCCAGCCGTAGTCGTCGAGCTCCTCGCTTGTGGCGGCAACGTGGGTGATATCGCCGTTGGGGCCGGTGGTGATCAGCTGCGCCCTGACGTGGCTGTTGCTCGTCCGAGCGACCAGACGGGGATTGCCGGATTTCAACAGGCGCAACCGCTGGTGGTAATCAGTGCGACCCTCACGGCGGCGGCGCATCGGCACGCTGTATCGTGGTCCAGTTGCCATTATGCGTTCACCTCAATGCCGTAGTTCGTTCGCACGTACGCTTCCAGCCGGTCAACACTGTCAAACTCGCCACCGCTGGCTTTGTTGTACAGCTCGCGGTACTGTGTTCGGTCGATCGTTCCGTCCTCGCGAAGCTCCTTGAGGCGGGCGCGCTGGGCGCGAATGCGGGCGACCCAGTCGTCCTTCCGTGCCTCACGGGCCCCGGATTTCCCTTTGCGGGAGCCGGCGCCGGTCTGGTGGCCGTAGGAACGCTTTTCGGCACGTTCGCGTGCGCGGCCACGGGAGTTCGTCTTCGCGTCTTTCGCCCGAATGATCCCCTCATCGACGAGCTCGCGGATGTCGTCGCGGGTGATCGCTTCGGCGATCTCTTCTTGTTCGCCGGGATCGAGCCAGACGCGGTTTTCGCCAACATCGAGGATGTCAGCGGCCAGCCGCTTCTGGGAACCAAGATCAGTCATCGGATTCGACCTCCACTTCGATGTAGGTTGGGTTCAGCACGCGGATCTCCTCGTCTTCACAGATCTCCTCGATCCGTTCACGCTTCCGCTCGCCGACCTTGCTGGCGATCCGTACTGCTTGGGTGTCGCCATCAACGTCGTCGAGGTCATCGGTGTTGTGGACACGGACTTCCTCGAAGCCACTGGGGTGGAGCCCACGGGCGGCTTTCGGCGATCGGAAGCCAGGGGCGACCTTCGGGCCGCGGCTCTTCATGCCGCGTCGCTGTTTCGAGAGCGTCCCACGCGGCGCGCGCCAGGATTCCGGCGTGCGCTTTTTCATGTGGTAGTCATCTCGCTTGAAGGCGGGTTTGCCCTCACGTCGCTTCTGGGCGAGTGCTGATTCGGTCTCCTCGTCAAGATCGGGCGTCTTGTCAGCGTGGCCACGAGCCTGCAGTTCGGTTTCGACAGCCTCGTCGGAGTCAGCCTCGGCGGCCTCCTCCTCGGTGTCGTCTTCGACTTCGGCCTCGGTTTCCTCGCTGACTTCGAGGTCGCCGACGCCGGCTTTGATTCGCGCCGCTAAGGCGTTGCCAACGCCGTCGACCTCGCTGAGTTCGCCCTGACTGGCGGCCTGGATGTCCGCGACGGACTCATAGCCGGCCTCGCGCAGCGCGTCAGCCTTCGAGGGGCCGACACCGCTGATGTCTTCGAGGGTTTCGGGGGCGTCGTCAGCCATCTTAGGCACCTCCTGCCTTCGCCGGCTTCTCGACGATGTAAACCCCGTCCTGGAAGACGCGGTTGTCCTTGTCGGTGACCTTCGTCAGCTGTTCGATATCGGCGGCGGTCTGCCCGACAGCTTCCTTATCGGAGCCCGTCAGGGTGATCTCCTCGCCGTCGATCTGTACGTCCGTGTCGCCGCGGATCGGCGTCCGTCGTGCCGCCTTCTCCCCAAGGAAGTTCTCGATGACGACCTCGTCGCCATCGACATCGACCTGCATCGGGAAGTGGGCGTAGTGGACTTCCATCTTGTACTCCCAGCCGTCGGTGACGCCGTGAACCATGTTGCGAACGTGGCTCTCGAAGGTGCCGACCGTCGCGGTGGTCTTGGCGTCCTCAACGTCGGTCGCAATGACGACTGCGTCGCCCTCGACGCTCACGTCGATATCAGGGTACCAGAGGCGGCGTGAGACGCTGCCATCGGGGCCCTCGACGGTGAGGTCGAGATGATCGACCGTCGCGGAGACGTCGTCCGGAAGTTCGATTGTTGTACTGGTCATTGTTAGTAGACGTATGCGATCACTTGGCCACCGATGCCCTGTTCGCGGGCCTCGTAGTGGCTCATGACGCCGTGGCTCGTTGTGACGATGAGAGAGCCGTAATCGCGGGCCGGGAGGAACCGCTTCTCCCATTTCTCATAGCCGTCTGCCCCAACCGAGTAGCGGGGTTTGACGATGCCACATTCGTTGATCGCGCCTTTCAGTTCGACCTCGAACTCGCCGGCTTTGCCGTTGTCGACGAACTCGAAGCCGTCGATGTATCCTCGGTCGTAGAAGACCTCAAGGATGGAGCCGATGGTGTTCGAGGCGGGTGCTACCGTGATACCAAGGTGGCCGACGCTCTCGGCGTTATCGATGCCGGACAGCGCGCTGGCCAGTGGATCGTTACCTGCCATAGTTAGCTGTACTTCCTGAATCCCATATCGCGGGCGACCTCACGGAAACACTGCCGACAGAGGTTGATGTCGTACTTCCCGACAAGCCCCTGTTTGCGCTCACACCGGCGGCACTCAAGCTGCTGGCCGGTCTCGGTGTCGGCGGCGTCCGTGGTTGTCTCCTCGCTGTCGTCGCTTGTCTGTTCGCTCTGGCTCATTCGTCGACCTCCACGTCAAATTCGGATTCGAGGTACGCCGTTGCGTCCTCGGGGGTCATCCGGTGTTTGGACGGGATCGACCGCGTCTCCCGATCACGTTTCGAGACCCGGTAGCCCGGCCGGACGAGCGTGACAGTCACGTCAAGGCCGTAGATGCCGATCTGTGGGTCGTACTCCTGGCTCGGGAACTCGGTGTGTTCGGCGATCCCGAAGCTGATGTTCCCGGTGTCGTCAAACTGACTTTGGGAGATATCAGCAAGCGGCAACGCCGTCTCCAGGAAGGCCTCGGCGGCCTCGTCGCGGAGCGTCGTCTTCGCACCGATCGGATCGCCCTCGCGGATTTCGTACTCCTGGACGGTTCGTTTGGCGAGCGTGCGAACGCTCTCCTGGCCGGTGATCTCTTCGAGGATCTCCTGGGCGTTCTGCAGTTCACGCCCACCTTCGCCGACGCCCATGTGGACGACGACCTTCTCGATCCGCGGCTGGCGCATCGGGTGGAACTCTGCTGCTGATTCGCTCATTCAGCATCAGCCTCCTCGTCGACATCGTCAGCCGCATCGTCGTCGGCAGCGTCGCTGCCGGCGGCGAACTCGCTGTCGTCGTCGACGAAGTTCTCGTCGATGACGACGACGTACTCTTCGACCGTCTCGAAGCCGCCGCTCTCGTTGTTCGCGTACACCGTGTTGGAGCCGCTGCCCTGTGTGACAACGATCTCATCGATCTCGCCGATGTCGCCGGCGTGTTGGCCGTCGACTGCGGTGACGAGCGCGCCCGCCTCGTAGGTGAAGTGGGCGACGATCGATTTGTCGTCGGTGTCGATGACGAGCGAGTCGTTCGTCGCGTACTCGCCGGCATCCTCGACACGGATGTTGGTGCCGTCGTGGAGCGTCGCTGGAAGTCGCCGCCAGTGACCTGCTCCTTTCGGCTGATCTTCCCGAGGCGGCTGCCGGCGGCGTCGCCGTCGATCGGCGTCAGCGCAAGCCGGCCACCCTCATCGGGGAAGACCCGGTAATACTCCTCGCGTTCGGTGAAGGCGATGATGTCGAACATGCCGATCGGTCGGCGTTCGTCGCTGATCGCATCGCCGTTGACGAGGATCGAATCCTGGTTGAGCGCGTAGCGCGCTTCCTTCTTGGAGTCGACATACCCCAGCACGTCTCGCAGCAACACGAGCAGCGGCACCCCGTCTTCGCCGTGGGGGCCAGCCCCTGCTTTGACCGTGTATTTCTCGGTCTTGCGTTCGACCGGCCACGAGTTCGGCACTGAGAGTCGTTTCTGGTGGTTGCTCATGCGCTATCCTCCTCGCCGCTGAGTCGGGCCTCGCGCCGCTCGTCCTCAAGGGTCAGCGCGGTCACGGTGACGTTGCTGGCATCGAGTGGCCGGGGAACCTCTTCGCCGTCGGCCGTCTCGATAGTCACGTCTTCGACGTGAATGACAGCGTCCTTGAGGTCGACAGTCAGCACCTCACCCTCGGTGCCGGCGAAATCGCCGCGCTGCACCTCGACGGTGTCGCCCGCGTTGACGCGGACGCTGCGGCGATCGTACTCCTCGCGGAGGTCGCTCGACAACGGGGCCATGACCTGCGTGTGTCGCTCGTGGAGCGACGCGGTCGCGTCGGCCTGTCGTTGTTTGTGTGGTTGTGTCGTCATACGATCATACTCGCCGTGGATGCGATGCTCCCGAAGCGTTCGGCGACTTCGCGTGCGATGGGCCCCTTGATGTCGGTGCCGCGGGGCTCCTCGTTTTCGTCGATGAGGACGGCCGCGTTGTCCTCGAACTTCATGCGAATGCCGTCGGGTCTGCGGATCGGCTTGCGCTGGCGGACGACGACCGCCTCCAGCACCTGCCGGCGCATTTCGGGCGTGCCCTTGGTGACCGAAACGGTCACCTTGTCGGCAAGCCCGGCTTTGGGGTGTCGATTCTTCGTGCCGGAGTAGCCAGCCACGCTGATGACGCGCAGTTCGCGCGCCCCACTGTTGTCGGCACACGTAATCAGCGAGCCCTTTTCGAGGCCTTGGGTCACGTCAGCTTTGAGGGCCTCCATCAGGCATCGCCTCCGGTTGCGACGACAACGTGGGATTTCGTCTTCGACAGCGGGCGGGTCTCCGCGATTGTTACTTCGTCACCAACGTCGAGTCCGTCGAGTACGCCGGGTACGTGCGCCGGAATACGGGATCGGCGTTTCATATACCGATCGTATTTGGGCACGAACACGTCGTACTCCTGCTCGACGATGACGGTCTTTGCCATATCCGTCGAGACAACAGTCCCACTGCGGGTCTGGCCTCGAACGGGTAGCTGTCCGTAGAACGGACACGTCTCGTAGTCATACTCCTCCGGGTTTTCTGGTTCCGGAGGCATGGGTACGTCAAGTCCTATCGCCATTTCGAATCTCCTGTGCGTTCAGTCCGCGCTGCAGGCCGCGCACACACGCTGTGTCCATCCACCGTTACGTAGACTCCGTCCTCGCATCCACCCGCGAAGGGGTTTGCGGAACATCCCGACGGCCAAGACTGACGGGGGCGAACCCCCGCAGTATCCTCGCCGAGTTCGAACGGAGACCCTGCGGTCGGCCGAACACCCGAGTGGGTGTCCGTCGTGGGCTCAGCCACGCCGGCCGCAGCGGCTTCATCTGTGTCGCCTGCAGTCTGGTCAGCGGTCGATACATCGAGTGCCAGCTCGAAGGTTGTCCCCGCCTTGGGGACGCGTTTCTCACCCGAGTCAGTCGCAACCACGAACGTCTGCATCGTCTCGCTGACGATGCGGCCGCTGATCCCGACAAGGTCGGGGTTGGGCGCGTCGGCGACCCGGAGTGGGACGCCGATGAGCTCGTGTCGCGTGAGTGTCTCGGGTGTGAGTGGCATTGTTAGTCGTCGTCGAGATCGCCTTCTTCTCGCTGGATCGTCTTGATCCGTGCGATCGCCCGCCGAAGCTTCTTGAGCTTGGTCGGATCCTCAGGCACGCCACCGGCGGCCTGCAGCGCCTTCGTGTTGAGCAGCTCAGTTTCGAGCTCTTCGAGCTCGACTTCGCGCTCGGCGGCCGTCATGTCACGGAGTTCTTCGGGGTGAATGATCGTCATTGGTCAGCCTCCGTGTCCGCATCGTCGTCGGCGTCTTCCATCTCCTCGACGAGGTCGGCTGCCTCCTCGGCAACATCCTCATCAAGGTCTTCGTCGGCAACGGAGTCGCCGTCGTCGGCGTCGGCCGCCGCATCGTCATCGTCGTCGCTGGCGTCGGCTGCCTCGTCGTCAACGTCGGCCTCGTCGGCCTCGTCAGCGTCATCGATGACTTCCTCGACGATCTCCTCGTCGATGACCTCGGCCGGATCCTCATCCGGCACCTCGACATCCTCGTCGTCGCCGACGGGTGCGGCGTCGTCATCCTCAGGCTCGCCGGCGAGGAGCTCCTCGACGCTCTCGCCGTCGGTGTCGGCAACAGCCTGCTCGACGGGGTCGACCTCGACATCCTCGTTGATGGCGAAGTCGTCGGGCAGGGTTGCCCCCGGCGGGATGATCTTCACGGTCACGCCGATCGTGCCGAGTTTCATCACGGCGACGCCCTGGCCTTCGTCGACCACGTCTTGGGCGGGTTCGCCGTTGTGTTTGATGTAGCCACGGTTGAACTTCTCCACGCGTGAGCGTGCGCCCGTGACCTTCCCGCTGAGGACGATCTCCGCGCCGAGTGCGCCGGCTTCCATGATCCGGTCGATCGTGGTGTGACCGGCTTTCCGGAAGTACCAGCCACGCTCGAGGGCGTTGGCCAGCCGGTCGGCGACGATCCGGGCGTTGAGGTCGGGTTCCTCAACTTCCTGGACGTCGACTTGGGGGTCGTCCATGCCAAAATCCTCGGTAAGGGTGGTGGTGATCTTGCGGATGTTCTTCCCACCTTTGCCGATCACCATACCGGGTTTCTCGGCTTTGAGGACGATCTGGGTGCCCATCGGCGTTTTGGCGATGTTCATGCCGCCGTAGCCCGCCCGATCGAGCTCTTCTTGGAAGAACTCGTCAATCTGGGCGCGCTGGAGGCCGTTTTCGATGAACTGCTGTTCGTCGGCCATTAGTTCTCCTCCTCCGGTGATTCAAGCACCAGTTCAACATCACAGAGCGTGGTGTTCGAGGGGCTGGCGCGGCCGAAGGCCCGTGAGGTACGGCCCTGCTGTTCGCCCACCTTGTGGGGGGCGACGTGGGCGATCTCCATGGCCGGGCCGTCGAAGCCCTGCTCGCTGCCGTTGTTGCGGGCGTTGATCAGGAGCTTCTTGAAGTCCTTGGCGGCCTTCTCGGGGTAGCGGCCGGCATCCCAGCCGTCGATATCCGAGCGGTGACCGACACCGGTGTTGTGCTGTTTGAACGGCACCGACCGCTCCTCGGCGATGACCGCATCGAGGTACTCCAGAGCCTCGCTGACGGGCATCCCCTTGATCTCGCGGGCGATGGCCTTGCTGTGCTTCAGGCTGATGGGCCGCTCCCGAAGCATCGCTTTCGCGGTGGTCTCGGGGTCGGCCTCGACGCTGTAGTTGATTCCCATAGTTATTTGAGCGGCACGAACTTTGAGGAGCGGGTCGCGCCAATCCCGGCCTGTCCGTGCTCGACCGAGCTCCGGGTGAGCTGGAACTCGCCGAGATAGTGCCCGATCATCTCGGGTTTGACCTCGACGCGCTCGAAGCTCTGTCCGGTGTAGACCGCGAACGTCAGCCCAACGAACTCCGGCAGGACGGGCATGTCCCGCAGGTGGGTTCGGAGCGGGTTGTTCGCCGTCTCCTCTTCGGTGCTGTCTCTGGCTTTTGCCAGCAGCTTCTGGTGTTCCGCGGACAGTCCACGGGTGATGGTGCGCCGCTGTCGAGCGGGAAGCAGTTCCGCAACCTCGTCAAGCTCCATTGCCTGCAGCTCGTCGAGCGTGTGACCGCGGTAGGTGAACTCACCTTCACGGCCGGTTCGGTATTCAGTACTCATTAGTTACCTCCCGTGCTGCCACGTCCGGTACGTTTCGAGGCGATATCGCCGACCTTCCGGCCCGGCGGGGCGTCCCGCGAGACCGATTTCGGCTTGCCGGGGTGTTGGCGGCCACCGCCACCGAAGGGGTGGTCGATGGCGTTCATCGCAACACCACGGACGCGGGGGTACTTCGTCCCGCGCGCCTTCATCTTGTGATGTTTGTTGCCAGCTTTGACAAACGGCTTTTCGGTCGGCCACCGCCGGCGACGACGCCGATCGTGGCGCGGCACTCGGGGTTGAGCCGTTTGACCTCACCGCTTGGGAGCTGGATGACCGCAACGTTGCGGTCGTGGGTCATCAACTGGGCGGAAACGCCCGTCGCACGGGCGAACTTCCCGCCGTCGCCGGGGAGCTCTCGACGTTGCAGACGAGCACACCCTCGGGGATCTCACCCAGCGGCAGCGTGTTACCAGGTTTGATCTCTGCGCTGACGCCGACCTGAATCGTCTCGCCGACGGTGACGCCCTCAGGGGCGAGGATGAGGCGGCGGTCGCCGTCCTCGAACTCCACGTCTGCGAGGGGGCACTCCGAGCGGGATCGTGCTCGATGTCGACGATCTCGCCAGAGATCGTATCGGTGTCTTCGGACTTCTTGTGCGACAGTTCGGCTTTGTAGCGGTGTGATGGCGCGCGGAAGGTTGGGCCACCACGGCCGCGTCGTTGTCCCTGAATTCGTCGTCCCATCTTAGAACACCCCGATTCTGGAGGCGATCTCGGTTGCGTCGTCGTCCTCGCTCAGCGTGATCGTCGCCTTCTTCTCGGCATCCGGCGTGATCTGCGTGTTGATGTCGACGACGGTTACGTCGTACCGTTCTTCGATCTCGTCGCTGATTGCCGGCTTGTCGGCGTCGATGTGGGTGATGAACTGGAGTTTGTTGTCGAAGTCCATCTCGTCCATCGCCTTCTCGGTGACCAGCGGATGTTCGAGCACCGAGTTCATCGGTCGGCCACCTCCGCGATCGCGCTTTCGGTGTAGATCGTGAGTCGGCCGGCGTGGGTACCAGGGGCCAGATCCTCGACGTTGACATCGTGGGCGGTCGCCACGTCAGCGCCCGCAAGGTTGCGGGCGGCCTTCGAGGGTTCCTCACTGGTCACGAAGAGGATCGATTTTGGCTCCTGGTATTTGCGGCCACGGGTCGTTCCCTGGCCGGCACGGATCGTCTTCCCCTCGTCGGCGCGCTCGATGTCGTCGGCGACACCGAGGGCTTCGAGCAGGGAGACGACCTCCTGGGTTTTGACGAGGTCTTCGAACTCGTCGCTGACGACAAGCGGGAGGTCGAGATCGTCGTCGAACTCGTGGCCACGGTCGGCGACGCGCTCGGCGTCGGTCGTGGCGGCAAGCGCGGAGCGCGTTGCCAGCTGTCGTGTCTGCTTGTTGATCGATTTGCCCTGTTCCTTCTCGGCCTTCGGTGGGTGTGCACGGCGGCCCCCAACGGCGTGGGGGACGCGTTTCACGACGCCATCCTGTCGGGGGTCGTGAGACATGCCGCGGCCGCTGCCCATCGATTCGGCGGGCGTTCGCAGCCCGGCGAACTCGTCGGCACCGTAGGCCTGTTTCCGGTTTGCCTGTGCGGCGACAACGGCCTGCTGGATGAGATCCGGACGGAAATGGGTCTCAAAGACCTCCGGAAGCTCGACCGAGCCGGCGTCGTCACCGTTCAGGTCACGTACTGTTGCCTGCATAGTTAGCCCTGATTGGATGCGGTTGAGACGTACCGAACCTCGGGATCGAGGCGCGGCTGGTCGTTCGGCCGGATGGCCGGGCGGAACCGCAGCAGCCGTTGATTCGGCCCTGGCAGTGAACCCTTGATCAACACGTAGTTGCCGTCGACCTCGCCGTGGTTGACGAAGCCGCCGTCAACGCTGGCCTCGTCGCCGTCGCCGATGTCGATCAGGCGTTTGTTGAGCTCGGTTCGCTGCTGGTAGCCGGTCTGTCCTTGCTGTGGCACCGTCGAACGGACGCGGGAGGGGTTCCACGGACCGAGGTTGCCGATCCGGCGTCGCCATCCCTGACGGGCGTGTTTGCCCTTCCGTTTCTGGACGCCCCATCGCTTGACGGGGCCTTGGGTGCCTTTCCCTTTCGTGATTCCCGAAACATCGAGGTATTCGCCGGCGCGGAACACGTCGTCAACGCTGTGTTCGCCGCCGTCTTCGAGGAGTTCGAGGGCGAAGTCGGCGCGCTCGCTGAGTGAGCCGCCGCCGACGCGTGTCTCCATGATGTCGGGTTTCTTCTTCGGAACGTTTGGACTCTCGTCGGGAACGGTGTGGGTGATCAATCGCAGATCGTCGACGTTCCCGGCGTCGAGTTCGTTCCGAAGGGCCTCCGAGTCGCTCTCGAAGGTATCTTCGGCCGGCAGGTCGAGGGCGCGGTCGAGTTCGTCGTGGAACTCAGTGGCCCAGACCTCGGAAACCGGCTTCTGTCCGTACGGCGTGTCTTCGTAGGCTCGGAGCGCGACCGCCCGCATTGGCGGTACCTCGACGACCGTGACGGGAACGGATTCCTCCATCCCTTCACGCGAGGAGTCCGCCTCGTCGTTGACCATGACAACGTGGGTCATGCCGGCCTTGTAGCCGGCGAAACCCTGCGGCGCGGGTGCGCCGTCGTCGTCAGGCCACGAGCGGATGCGTGGGACTTCCGAGTCCGCACGCTTGCGGGGCTAAAGCCCAGCGAGCCTTTGCGTGGTCTGCTTGGTTGTGGCATGTGGTTACTCCGTGAGTGTGAGGCAGCCGAGCGACGCGAACATCGCTTCCTCGGTTCGTACCGTCTCGCTGCCCTGTCGCGGAATCGTATTGAGCCAGCGGTCGAACCCCGGATCGGAGTCGACGTGGTCGTCGTCCAAGCCGTATGGCTTGGACGCCCCAGCTGCGTCAGCAGCCGAGATTGCCTCGGGAGGGATCCCGAGTATCTCCGGCAGCCCGCGGCCCGGCGCACCGAAAGCGACGGTCAGCCCGTCCCGGTAGTCGGGACGGAACTCGGCCAGTCGCCCGATGGACAGCTGCTGTCCAAGGCGGGAGGTGGCGATCCGTCGTCCGGCGGCGTCGGCAAGGGCGGCCGACAGGTTCACAGTCGCCACGTCGAAGCCCGGTGTGGGCTCGTCGACGAGGCGCGCGCGAACCGGTTCTCTCGAAGAGATCCTGACGGTGACGCGCTCCCCCTCAGCCGGTGTCGCCATCGACGGCGGCACGGCGAGAGAGATCGGGTGTTGCAGTCCGCAAGTGACCCGGACGCGGCCTTCAGGTCCGACCTCGGTCACGATTCCCTGGTTGACAGCCGACTCGGACGAATCGGCTGTGGTCTGCGACGAGACCCGCAAGGGTGGAAGCACGCCCGCAAACTGCAGTTCGTCGCGTTTTCCCCACACCTCGTCTTTGAGGTGCGGCGGTGTCGCGGCGTACTGCAGGACGATGCGGACGAAGGCTTCGCCCCACCGACGTTCGCCCTCCCGGTCGGGGAAGACGCAGAGTCGGTCGGCCCGGAAGACCGCTGCCGCACGGGCAACGTAGCCGAGCTTGCGAGTTGCCTCGCGTTTGTCCTCGGCTTCCCGGACGACCGACGACGGAATCAGTAGTGTGAGTCCGTCCATCGGTCTGTCTCGTCGCTAGACTGTAGCCTGGCTTTCCGACGAGCGCCTAAAAGGATAGCGGAATGACCCGCCCCTTGTGTCCCGTTCACACGCTCGTCAGACCGTAACACGCCGGAATTTGGATTGTGACTGGCTCCCAATCCGACGCGTCATATCACTCAAGCCGAATCTTAATGAATATTTATTATGATTCGGCGAGAATAGTCCGACTATGCGTGCCGCACGATTACACGAGTATACCGACGACATGACACAGGGCCTCTCAATCGATGAGATCGAAAAGCCGCAGGTGACGCGAAGCGACGGCGTCGTTGTCGCCGTCGAGGGTGCGGGCTGGTGTCAGACGGACAACCACATCATCGAGGGGATGTGGGAGCAGTACGTCCCCCAGCCGCTGCCGATGACGCTGGGCCACGAAAACGCCGGCACCGTCATCGAAACCGGCGACGAGGTCGACCTCGTCGATGAGGGCGATCAGGTGATCTGTCACCCCGTCCAAACCTGCGGGACGTGTCGCCCCTGCCGGCAGGGCGAGACGATGTACTGTGAGAACGACGCGTTCAACGGGCTGACGACTGACGGCGGCTTCGCCGACGAACTGTTGACCAGCGAACGCGCGGTGATCCCGCTACCCGACGGCGTCGATCCCGCCGACATCGCCCCACATGCCGACGCAGGGATCACGGCCTACCACGCCGCAAAAAAGCCGTCGACGGTCTCAACCCCGGCGACGCCGCGGTCGTCATCGGCATCGGCGGGCTGGGCCACATCGGCCTCCAGTGTCTCAACGAGATGAGCGCGGCCGACCTCATCGCCGTCGACATCAAGGAGTCCGCCCGAGAGTCAGTCGATCACATCGGGTTAGAAGTCGGGTCTGCTTGGAAGAGGTGTGCAACAACCCCAAGCAGACAGTGAATTAGAAGAACAGCATCTGATTAATTTTGTCGTTAACCGGCTTGAGGATACACTTCCGCTTGACCTCGGTGAAGAGGTAGAAGTAACGCCAGCAGAGCTTTACAAGGTTCTCGTCGGCGCATGCGCCGACGGAACCTCAATCACACATATCTGCGAGACCACTGATGACTCACCGCACGATAACACTGTTCGTGAGTATTTCACCGATCAGTTTGACCTCGAAACACTCGAACTCGCGGGAAACACGCTCCTTCAGCGGGAGCTCATCGAGGTTCTTCCGAATCGACCGGTGGAGGTCGTCGCCGACCTCCACCTCGATCCCTACTACGGGAACGAAGACGAGACAGCCCATCTCTACTCCTCTGAGGCCAAACGAGGAACAACTACCTTCCACGCGTACGCAACACTCTACGCACGTGTCCGCAACAAGCGGTACACGCTCGCTCTGCGAAAAGTAACCGACGGTGAGACGACCAGTGATATCCTCACAGAGTTCCTCACCCTCCTTGACGGCCTTGACCTCGGCGTCAAGGCCGTCTACCTTGACCGTGGTTTCTACAACAGCGACTGTATTGACCTCCTCTCAGCGTACAACTACGCTTACGTCATGCCAATCGTAAAATGGGGCGATGAAATCAAAGAAGAACTCAACAACGGCTGGAGTCGAATCATCCAGCACAGCATTGCTGACAGCGTGACCTTTCCGATATTCATCGACTGCGTCTACCAACAAGGCAGATACGACGAGCATGGCGTG
This sequence comes from Halonotius sp. GCM10025705, assembly GCF_042662885.1. NCBI lineage: Archaea > Methanobacteriati > Methanobacteriota > Halobacteria > Halobacteriales > Haloferacaceae > Halonotius > Halonotius sp. GCM10025705. The sequence goes on from NZ_JBHSZD010000001.1 coordinate 1,795,464, forward strand.
GCGCGTCACGGCTACGCCGTCGACGCGCCGTTCATCGACACGCCTGCCGAAGCACGCAGACACTACAGCAAACGCTTCGGGATTGAAGCCAGCTACCGACTTGCTCAGGAGAGCCTCGCTCTGACTAGTTCTCGGGACGCTGGCCTTCGCTATCTGTTGTTTGTGACGAGTCTCCTCCTACAGAACGTCTGGCGTTACGTGCACTGGGAATTTGTGGCGACGACCCGCCGTGGCGGGCGTCGCCTCTGGAAATGGCCCTTCGTTGAGTTCTGTGAAATGCTCACCCGAGCCGTCTGGGCAGCGTTCAACGTCCGAAGGGCAGTCCCAGCCAACAAACCTCCAGACGATCGGTTCAAGCGATAACTTCGGTAGCTGAAAGAGCGTTGACCAGTGGCAACGCCGTCGCGTCGGCGGCAGATCGCCGCCGACAGCGACTACACAAGTGACCAGTTTCTCTGAACCGTCCAGTGGACGAATTGAATCGGTGTCTATCCGGTTGATATCCTCGTCAGCTCCGAGCTCTCATTAGTGCAATGTGATCGACTGAGAGTTGGCCGAGGATCTCGGCGCGCACTACACGATCGATCCGCGAAGCGAGGATGTCGCCGACGCGGTCGCCGATATCACCGACGGTGTCGGCGCGGCGCAGGTACTGGACTTCGTTGGAGCCGACGAGACAACCGCGCTGGCACCCGACATCTGTGCGGCCGGCGGCGACCACCACATCATCGGCTACGGCGGCCACATCCACGAGCCGGCCCAAGCCCTCGTCAACGGCGAGTTTGCGTTCCAGGGCAACATCGTCGGGCGATACGCCGAGTTACAGGAGTTGGTCGCGCTGGTCGAACGCGAGGCGGTCGACCTGCATACGACCCGGTATGATCTCGACGCTGTCAACGAGGTCGCCGAAAAGTTGGAGCACGGCGAAATCGACGGGCGGGCCGTGATTACGCCGTAGGACGCGACTCGCTCTCGTTCAGATCGTTTTTCGTGGAACAGGTGGCGTCACTGGATCGCAACCGTCTGCCCTCGGTAGGGAGGTGGGAGTACGCTTCGACTGCGTTGGGACATCTCGATGCCAGCGAGCCTGACTGGCACTGTTCAGAACGCATAAACCACCGTTTGGCATTAATCATGCATATCGATGGTAGCACTCCTGACTGTCGTCGGGATCGGTGTCGCCGTGTTCGTTGGCTTCAATATTGGCGGTTCCTCGACGGGCGTGGCCTTCGGCCCGGCGGTCGGCTCCCGGCTCGTTCGAAAGACAACGGCGGGGGCACTGTTCGTTGCCTTCGGCTTTCTCGGGGCGTGGACTGTCGGCCGGGAAGTCATCGCCACGATGAGCAGCAGTATCGTCCCAGCAGCCCAGTTTACACCCCTCGCCAGTGTTGCCGTGCTGTTTTTCACCGGCGCGTCGCTGCTGGTCTCAAATCTCTACGGTGTCCCGGCCTCGACGTCGATGACCGCTGTGGGTGCCATCGTCGGCTTGGGCCTCGCATCCGGCACCCTCAATCAGGCACTCATGTTCGTCATTGTCTCCGCGTGGATCGTCGCCCCGCTTGTCTGTCTGGTGATCGGGGTTGTGGTCGGCCGCTACTTCTATCCGTATCTCGACCGCTATATCGCGTTCACGACGTTCACACTCCACTTTGTGCAGTTCGACCGCTCCGGCGTGCTCCCACGGCCGTTCGTCAATCCGAACGCCTCACTGCAGGATATCGTCGGCTCACTGTCGGTGATCGTCATCGGCTGTTATATGGCGTTCTCGGCGGGGGCGTCGAACGCCGCCAACGCCGTCGCCCCCTCGTCGGGGCGGGCGGCTCGCTCACCGTCGATCAGGGTGTGCTGCTCGCGGTGGGAGCGTTCGGGCTTGGCAGCTTCACGATCGCCCGTCGCACGCTGGAAACGGTCGGCGACGATATCACGGAGCTCCCGATTCTCGCCTCGCTGATCGTCTCGGTCGTCGGCGGTACGGTCATCACGATTCTTTCGTCGTTGGGGATTCCAGCGAGTCTCGCCGTCAGTACGACCTCAACGATTATCGGCCTCGGCTGGGGGCGAGCGAGTCGGGCAGCGACGCTGGCAGAGTTGGCAACGCCGTCCGCCGACGGGGAAACTGTCGATGTCTCGACGGGCGCGTTGGTCACCTCGCGCGCGGAGGACGCGCCGACCGGGCCGACGATCGGCGATATTGCGCGCAACGAGGAATCGGGCGAAAAGCCGTCTGATACCCCTGATGTCCCGGATATCGGTGCTGAGGGGCCGGCTGATCTCGACGCGCGAAGCCTCTTCGACCCGGCGGCAGCCAAGCGAATCGTCACCATGTGGGTGCTAACGCCGTCGCTGGCGATCGTCACCTCATACCCGGTGTTCGTCATCCTCCTATGAGTGGGGCCGAAAGCCACGCCAGCGAAACCGCGCCGGGCGCATGCGGCGATGGGGTTTACCTGTCGGCTGGCAGTAGGCGGGTGTATGGCAGACTCGTCCGACGAGTTTGATCCGGAATCACCCGAGGAACGTGAGGTTGCCGGCGAGGCAGCCGGTGATCGCACCGATTTTTTGTCGCTCATGGGCCATGCGTATCGGGGTGAGTTGGGCCGAACAACGGCCTGGCGCACCCGGATCGATAGGACGACCAACTGGGCGGTCGTCCTCACGGCAAGCCTGCTCACGTGGGCGTTTTCCGGCGACAGCCGACCACACTACATCCTGCTGCTTGGGGTCGTGATGGTAACCGTCTTTCTGGGGATCGAAACACGTCGCTACCGCGTCTACGACATCTGGCGATCACGGGTGCGGATTCTCGAAGAGAACGTCTTTGCCAACGTGCTTGACTCCGAGGGCGTCGAACAATCCAATTGGCGGGAACTCCTCAGTGATGATCTTCGGGAGCCGGCGGTCAAAACACCGATCGTTGAGGCGGCCTCCCGGCGGCTCCAGCGGGTGTATTTCGCCTTGCTGTCGGTGTTGCTCGGGGCGTGGCTCGTTCGGTTGACCGTGTTTACCGGAACACCGGCCGGGCTCATCGAGACGGCGGCGGTCGGCCGAGTACCGGGACTCGTGGTGAGCGTTGCGGTCGGCCTCTACTATGCGGCGGTGGTGGTACTCACCTTCTGGCCGCATAACCGACAGGCGAAAGGTGAACTGCAGTCACAGCCGGATGCCGAGGAGTGGCGATAGCGACAACAGCGGGTGGCGACGTGTGCCCACCGCAGCCCACAGCGATATGTAGCGACCCCGTGTGTTCCGATGCGAACAGCGTCAACGATGCCTCGGGGAGCTAACGCGGTGATAGTGAGCAGTAGCACCCCCACCCGAGTCATTCCGCGGCTGTCGTCCACCAGCGAGCCAGATAGACAACGGCTGACACCCAAAGCGCGGCCAAAAACACGTATAGCCCGTCGCCAAATGGGTACAGCGAGTCGGTGAAGGCTCGCGACCCAGCATAGCCAAGCAGGCCAACCACACCCGGAACGCCGAGATGGGCGACACCCGACGGCTGCCAGGCAGCGTCCTGCGGGCGATCCCGATCGCCGTGGAGATACAGCCCAGCGACGGTCAGCGGCGTCAACACCGCGAGCACGACAATCAATCCGACTGTCGACACAACGAACACGGCCGCTTCGTCGGAGCCAAGAAACACAGCCGAAAAGACCACCGGGAGCGATACCACGTAGGCACCGATACTGAGCGGCCAAGTGTTGTCGACCGCCACGAACCCGCCGTAGCGCTCCACAAGCGGTAGCGAAAACGGATACCGCCACACCGAACCGAACGTCGCTTTCCCCATCGCAATGAGTCCGAGCCCAACGGTGAGAACCAGCGCGCCACCCCAGCCGGCAAGCAACAGCGGCACAAGGAGGCCGATACCTGTCGAAACGGGTGGCGAAAAGACAGCGATGTCGGCGACCCCTTGTCCCGTCCCCTCGGTGTAGCTGACCAACAAGCCGAAGGTAACGACTGTCAGCCCCAACACGGTGAGATGCCAGTCGAGCGCGTTGCGAGCGTTTTGCTTCGTGAACTCGTTGCGAGCCAGCAGATAGACGAGTCCCGCGCCAACGACACCGGTTGGGATGGCGATAAAATGGACGAGGATGCCGGCAACCGACCGGGATGCAAGCAGTTGCGGCCCCGTCGTTGCCGCCTCGTCAGTCGGTGTCGGTTGGGAGTTCTGTCGAGGCATAGTGATGTGCTACCGTTGGTCACCTCTGATGGTAAGTAGCTGTCCCAGTCGGCGTCGACGCCGAATCCGCATTCGACAAGCAAGGGAGAGAGCGACAGCCACGTGGAGCAGAAAAAACAGCCGATCCACGGGCGACGCTGTCTCGGCCGCGCGCTGATAGATTCCGCTGTTGTGGTTCCACCAGCGTGGCGTCGCACGACGAGACAGCGGTGGGGACACGGTAACGGCGAATAGTTGCCTACGAGATAATAAACTGAAGGCAGCGTTTCACGCTGTGAAACGGCCGTGGAGAGTCAGGAAGCGCAGGCGACGACGCCCAGCGTGTCGCACCACAGACGCGGCTTCGGTAGGGTGGTTTCGCAACCCTTATACAGTCATCGGCGGTTACAATGAAATGCACAGGGCGTCGGTAGTGTAGTGGTATCACGTAACCTTGCCATGGTTACAACCCGAGTTCAAATCTCGGCCGACGCATGATTTCTCCGGTGACCAATCCCCAAGCGGCGCGTCTCGTCGCGCCGCAGCCACGGTCGCCTGCTGTCTGCGTTCACGAGATTTGAAGCAGAGAGCGAAGCGAGTGCAACGAGCGGAGCGACCGTGGTTCAAATCTCGGCCGACGCACTTTCTCTCACACACAACATCCGTGAGCGGCATCTATTGAAGCCTACAAATCAGCGGAATTAGGACAGTCGAACACGACGACTCTCCAATGACCGTCATCGCACTCCTCAGCGTCGCCCCGGTGATCGAAGACAGCATGGCCGGCGAGGTCGCCAAGGCCGTCGACGCCCTCGACGACCACGACGTGCGCTACGAGACGAATCCGATGGGCACCGTCATCGAGGCCAGCGATATCGACACCTTGCTCGCGGCTGTCGGCGACGCCCACAAGGCTGTCGACGGCGACCGCGTCAGTACAGTACTGAAGATCGATCACAAACGCACCAGCGATCAGGCAGCCGCCGAGAAGGTCGATGCCGTGGAAGCCGAACTGGGTCGACCAGCGAAAACGGATCGGTCACCCGGAACCGACGACGAATCTCTTTAGGAGATCACGAGCAACCCACCCGTATGGAGAGCATCAACCGCTCGGCGATCGAACTCATCGATGAGGCGTTGGACTTTGCAGACCAACTCGGTGTCGCGGTAACTGAACTCGACTGTGGGGCGACCGTCCTCGATTTCGGCGTCGGCGTCGACGGCGGGGTCGAAGCCGGCCTCATGTTGGCCGACATCCAGACCGCGGGGCTGGCGACAGTCTACACCCAGATGGATCGGATCGCCGACGCGCCGATCCCCTACGTCGAGTTGACAACCGACCACCCACCGATCGCGTTGCTGTGTGCCCAGAAGGCCGGCTGGGAACTCGACTTAGGCGATTTCGATGGGCTGGGCTCGGGGCCGGCCCGCGCGCTCGTCGGCGAGGAAACCGACTTCGAGCGCGTCGGCTACTACGACGAGTTCGACTTCGCCGTCCTGGCCGTCGAAAGCGTCGAACTGCCTGACGACGAGATCGCCACCTACATCGCCGAGACCGCCGGTGTCGACCCGGGCAGCCTCTTTACCGACCTACGCGACCGGGTCGACGGCCGGCAGCGTCTCGATGGCCGCCCGCGCCGCCGAGTTGGCGGTCTTTCGGCTCTCAGAGTTGGGGTATCCACCAACTGAGATCCTGACCGCAACCGGCCGCGCGCCGGTCGCGCCGGTCAGCTACAACGAGTCGGTGGCGATGGCCCGGACAAACGACGCCCTCGCCTACGGTGGCGAGGTGTATCTCCAAGTGCGGGAGGAATCAACCGTCTTCGATAAGGTGCCATCGAGTGCCCGCGAGGAGTACGGCGTTCCCTTCGAGGAAATCTTCGAGGAGGCGGGCTGGGATTTCTACGAGCTACCGGAATCCGTCTTCGCGCCCGCGAAGGTGACGATCGATGTCGTCGACGGCGACACCTACGTCGTTGGCGAAACCAACGAGGGACTCCTCGCCGAATCGTTCGGGCTGCAGTAGCGACACGGCCCGGGCAACCGGCGTGGTGATGTGGCTGCAACGGCAGCGACAGCAGGGCCGTGAGAACACTTAACTCGATGCCACGGGAGGGGTAGCGCATGGAACCACTCGAAGTCGAGGGGCTTCGGGAGTCAGTCTCCTATGAGCCGGTGAGCGTCAAGGAGCTGCTCGTCGAGATGAAAGACACCTCGGAACTCCTCATCGATCTGGCCTACTCGGCGGTACTCCACCAAAGCGACCAGATCGCCCACGAGGTCTTAGAGCTCGAAGCGAAGATGCAGGTGCTGCAGGTGCGCGCCCGGATGAGTCTCATGCTGGCGGCTCGCAGCCCGGATGAAGCCGAGGCACTGGCACCCGTCTTGGGTGTCGTCGAGGCTGCCGATACGATCGCCGATGCCGCCGGCGATATCGCCAAGATCGTCATCGAGGAGATCGGCCTCCCGCCGTCGATGCGGGGCGCGCTGTCGGCAGCCGTTGAGCTGCTGGTTCGGGGACCGTTGCCGATGACTCGGGGTATGCCGGTCAAACGCTCCAAGCGATCGATCTCGAATCCGAAACCGGTATTCGCGTCATCGCTGTCCGCCGCGGCGACGAGTGGATTCGCAACCCTGGCCCGGAGACGACGATCACGGCTGGCGACGTGACACTACTCCGAGGGCCTGAGGCCGCGATCGGCGAGGTCTACGAGCGGCTGACCGGTGAGGCCTACGACCCCGAGCCGGCCCCCGAGCCGGCGATGGCGGATCTCGAACGCGCCGTCGACTCCATCGTGTTGATGAAGAACCTCTCGGAGTTGGCCGTCGATCTCGCCTACGGCGCGATCCTCTTCGATAACGAGGCGTTGGCCAGAGAGGTCGCCAACCTCGAAGTCGAGGTCGACGCCCTCCAGTCGCGGTTTGAGGCCTGGGTGCTGCAGGCCGCCGCCGAGGCCGACGATCCGGTCGCGCTGCGTGGGCTGATCCATCTCGGCATCAGCACCGAGGTCATCAGCGACGCCGCCGTCTCGATCAGCGAGGGCGTGTTGCGCAACATCGGTGTCCATCCGGTCGTCGAACTCGCAGTCCAGGAAAGCGACGAACTCATCGCCCGCGTCGAGATCGACGCCGACAGCGAGCTTGCAGGCACCGAGATCGTCGAGGGGGTGCCGGCCGTCGACGTCTCAACGAGTGTCATCGCGATCCGCCGCCCGGAAGACGGGTGGCTCGTCGGGCCGGATATGGACACAACGCTGCGAGCCGGCGACGTGCTCATTACGAAAGGTACCCGCACCTCGGCCGCGGAGTTCGAATCGTTGGCAACGGGGTCGCCCGATTAGTCGTCAGCCGGCGTCGATGGCTGGCCGGTGTCGGTCGACACCACCGTTCCGACCCCTTGCTTGCGCCCTCCCGGAACACGAACCGCTGGCCTTCCTCAATAAAGTAGGGGCGGAACTTGAACTCGATCTCCGTCGTGCCGGTGTCGCCGGGCAGGAGTTTGCCACCCTCGGGCGCGAAGATCGCCGTTTCGCTGAGCGTTTCGAGGTGGACAACGGGCTCGTAACCCTCCCGGATTCGGGTGGGGTGGTTGAGCACCATCACCTCGGCCTCGAACGAACGGGTCGCCCTCGGCTCGGCGTGTCTCGGCAGCAGCACCATCCCGCGTTCGATCTCGCTCTCGTCGACGCCTTTCAGCGCGATGCCGACGATCCGGCCAGCTTTGGCGGCGTCAACGCGGTGGTAATGCATCTCGATCGAGCGGGCTTCGACCTCGCGGAACTCCCCGTCGGGCATCGGCCCCAAGAGGAGTTCATCGCCGGCTTCGACGTGGCCGGCGTTGATCGTCCCCGAGGCGACCGCGCCGACGCCGGTAACGCTGTAGGTGCGGTCGATATACATCCGGAACTCGCCGTGATCGTCGCTGGCGCGCTTCGGGAGTTGGCCAAAGAGCCGATCGAGGTCGTCCATCCCGTCGCCGCGAACCGCGCTCGTCCGGATGATCGGGACGACCGTCTCACTCAACTCCTCGGCGGCGGTCTCGATGCTGTATCGATCGGTTCGAAGCGGGCTGCGCTGGACATCCCGGAGCATCGATTCGACCTCCTTTTCGACCTCGGCGACGCGCTCCTCGCTGACGGTGTCGACTTTCGTGATCGTGACGATGGTTGGGAGATCGGTCGCCAGCAGGATACCGAGATGTTCGCGGGTCGTTTTTGTGGGGCCATCATCGGCGGCGACCGCCAGCAAGCCGTAATCGAGTTTTTGCCCAACGAGGCCGCGGATCGTCGTTCGGAGCCACGGCTCGTGGCCGACAGTGTCGACGAAGGAGACGAGGCGGTTGGATTCTTCCACCACGCGTGCGCGATCACTTTTTCGGTGTGGGTTATCCATCCGGATCGGGTCGCCGGTCTCGTCGAAGCCGTAGACCGCATACGAGAGATCCGCCGACAGCCCGCGTTCGACCTCGTGAGGCTGCACGTCGAGAAAGCCCCGGGTCGCACCGTCACCGTCGTCGGCCTCGCCGGTGACCAACGAGCCGACAAGCGTCGATTTCCCGTGGTCAACGTGGCCGGCGGTGCCGATGACGATATGGCCATCGTCAGCCTCCAGCATCGCCCCCTCGCGGATCGTCGCCATGCCGACGAGCCCGCTGTCACCGGCGGCCCACGTCTCCACGTCGTCGATATGGGCGTCGGCCTCCTCAGCGAGGAGGAGAGAACATCCATCGTTTCGGAAAAGGCGTCCTGTGAGATGCCGGCGATTCCGCCGTCATCGGTGACGCCGACGACGTAGGTGGCCTCGCCGTCGCCGGAGAGCACGCGATGCCGGAGTTGGGCAACAAGGCTTTCCTTCCGGCCGTCTTCGAGATGGAGGGCTCGGGTGAGTCGTTCCTTGAACTCGATGTGACCGCCTTCCTCTTCGCCATGCGCTGGGCCTGCTCTAAGGCGGCCCGATCCGCGCTCATAGAGAGGCGTTAGCAAGGGGCAGTAAAAACGCTTTCCGTGCCGTGTCAATACATGTCACAAGTGAGTTCTGTACTGATCGGGAGCATACACGAAACCGTCCCGCGCATGGCCTACCCGCCAAGCGTCTCGTAGGCCCGTTTGACCGATTTGAACTCGTCTTCGTCGCCTTCGGGGGCATCGGGGTGAGCGGTTTTGACCTTCTCGCGGTAGGCGGATTTCACCGTTTCGGCGTCGGCTTCGGCGTCGACATCAAGGATGTCAGCAGCCGCCGACTTCGAGAGGCCGGACTGCTGGCCGGCGCTTCCACCGCCGCGAGCGCGCTGTCGACGGCGGCGGCCTTGTCCGCGTGCTCGCTGACGGTTCGCACGCTCGCGGGTGAAGCGGCCCTCAAAGGGGCCGGCATCGAAGCCGCCCGGGCCGTCACCGCCGCGGGCCGATCGGGCGTAGCCGGCCGGGTCGGCACGGATGCGTTCGGCGAGCTTCCCGCTGGCCTGATACCACATGAGATAGGCCGCACCGCCGAAAGGGACAGCGACAAGCAGGAAAAACGGGGAGACGACGATCCCGGCGATCAGCATAAGCGCGGTGATCCCGATAAACACCGCCGCGATCCCCATGAGCAGGCCGTCTCGGTTCACACCTACTGTAGGGGTTCCATCGGTGAAAATCTCTCGCCCGTGCGATGCGATTGGATCCAGCGGAGACAGTGAGACTCAGTCGTCGCCGCGGTACTGATTGAGTCGCTGTTTGAGCTGTTTGGCCGACTGGCCCGCAGCAGCGGCGAAGTCCTCGCCTTTGTTCTCGCCAGCGAAAATTATCCCCCGCGAGGAGTTGACGAGACCGACGCCGTCGTCGCGGAGGCCGTGCTCGACGGCGGCTTTTGCGTCGCCGCCCTGCGCGCCGACGCCGGGGACGAGGAAGGGGATCGAGGGCACCTGCTCGCGGATCGCTTCGAGTTCGTCAGGCCCGGTCGCGCCGACGACGAGGCCGACGTTGTTGTGCTCGTTCCACGCGACGGCGCGGTCGGCAACGCGCTCATAGAGCGTCCCACCTGAATCGAGTTCGAGATCCTGAAAATCCGTGCGACCGGGATTTGAGGTGCGACAGAGGACGAAAACACCCTTGTCGGCGCGATCCAAGAACGGTTGGAGCGAATCGTGGCCCATGTAGGGGTTGACCGTGATCGCGTCAACCTCATCAAGAATCTCGGCGTACTGCCGGGTCGTGTTGCCGATGTCGGCGCGTTTGGCGTCCAGCAACACGGGTACGTCCTTTCCGTGAGCGTAGGCGATCGTCTCCCGGAGTGCGCGCCAGCCGTCGGCCGACTCGTAGAAGGCGGCGTTCGGTTTGTAGCAGGCCGCGTGCTCGTGGGTGGCGTCGATGATCCGGCGGTTGAACGCCCACTGTGGGAGATCGTGATCCTGCAGGTGTTCGGGCAGTCGATCCAGTTGGGAATCGAGGCCGACCGAGACGACGCTGTCAACGCTGGCGATGCGGTCGGCGAGGCGATCGAAGAAGGCGGTAGCCATTTGCCGAAGGGTCGCAGGCGACCCTCAAGCGTCTTTCGTGTCCCAGGTGGCCGTCGGCGTTGGTGGCCTGTACTCAGGTTTCCAACTCGCGGGGAACGACTGCCATCGGGCGATCCGAGTGCAGCAACACCTGTTCGCTGACACTGCCGATGGCGACCTTGCTCGTCTCGGTGGGCTTCCGGACGCCAAGCACGATCTCGTCGGCATCAACCTCCTCGGAAAACGAGAGGATATCCTCGGCGGGGACGTTGCCACGGCTGAACTGCTCAGTTTTGACGGTTGTTACCGCCGCCAGCCGCGAGGCGACGGCGTTGAGCGCGTCCTTGCCGTCGCGGATCGCCTCGGGATCGGCGTCCTCATCATGCAGAGAGTTGATCGCGTAAACGGTATCGTCCTCGGCGACGCGGTCAAAGAGATAGTCACAGAGAGCCGCGCTCGTATGTACCGAATCGGTCGCAACGACGAACGTTGTCATAGCTGTCCGGATGTCGCTGGGCGGGTAAACGCTTACTGACGACGCCAGCAGGACTGACCACGGGACGCCGGAGACCGGTGCCGTTTAGCGGCCACCGAGCAACGGGCAGGTATGGCTGACGACCCGCTCCGCTGGGAGACGCTGGATACCGACATCGACTACACCTGTCCCGGCTTCGACGTGCGACGGGACGACGTTCGACTCCCGGACGGCACGGAAACCGACTACCACTACGTCGACGAGTCGCCGGCGGTCGTCATCCTCCCGCTGACCGCCGACGGCGATGTCGTCGTCATCGAAGAGTGGCGACAGGCTGTCAGCCGCGTCAACCGCGGGTTGCCCGCCGGTTCGATGGAAGGCGAGGAAGAGCCGAGTGACGCCGCCCACCGCGAACTCCGCGAGGAAACCGGCTACGAAGCCGACCGGATCGAACACCTGCTGACGGCCGAGCCATCAAATGGGATCGCCAACTCGGTGCATCACCACTTCGTTGCCTACGACTGCGAGCCGACGGCCGACCAGCAGCTTGACGACAACGAGTCAATCCGCGTCGACACGGTCGGCTACGACGACTATCTTGACAGCGTTGTCAACGACGATCTGAACGATGGGCGGTCGGCACTGACGTTGTTGCAGTACGAACTGACGCAACGCGACTAACGGAATAAAAATTTGAACAAAGTTTTATTCCGTTTCGACTGCGATCTTCTATATGAAAGAACCAAGTACGTCGGTGACAGCCGACGGCGACAAGCCAACCCCAGCGTTCGATGCACTGACGCCGATAGACGAACTGACGCGTGGTGAGCGAACCCGTGATGACTTCTTCGACGCCGTGATCGGCCTCGATTCCCCAGCGACGGCCAGCGAGGTTGCCGACCGTGCCGGCCACGGCGTTGACGCCGCCCGGGAGTATCTGGCGTGGTTCGAACGGCTCGGCGTCGTGACGAAAGTCACCGAGTCGCCGGCGACCTACGATCGCAACGCGGCGTATCTGGAGTGGCGGCGCGTCCAACGCCTGCAACGCGAGTATACGACCGACGAACTGCTCGCGCAACTCCAAACTGCGACCGAGGCCGACGAGAAGTATGCCACCGAGTTCGACACAGACACACCCGATTCGGTATCGATTGCGGGCTACGCGGCTGACACCGACCAGTCAGTCGAGACAGTCTGGGAAACGCTTTCAGCGTGGAAGACGGCCCGTCGCCGGATCGACCTCCTCGAACGGGCGATCATGGCTGCCGACACAGCAGAGCAACAGTCGGCGGTATGACCGGTGGCGATCCTGACGAAAGCGGGACGCAATCGTCCGAAGAGAGCGGCGCGCCAGTCGATTTTGACCGGCTGACTGCAATCAGTGACCGGCTGACTGCAATCAGTGACCGGCTTACCGGCGACAGCCGGTTTACCCGCGTTGTCGCCGAGCCGGCTGTCGCCCCGGAGCAAATCCGCTGTGTCTACGTCAAGGAGCTGTATCCTCCTACGATCAAATCGGCACGCGTCGAATTCGTGTGGTTCGAGAACGGCGATTTCTCGGTTCATTACCACGAAAGCCACCAAACCGGATCGTTCGACCACCGCTGGGATCGCCATCCCTCAAGCCATAACACGCGTGATCACATTCATCCGGGGCCGGACGCCCCGACACCGGGACGAGACGCCTGCCATCCCCAAGACTGGCGCGACGTGCTGTCAATGGTGCTTACCGAAATCGAACAACGACAGCACGGATTTTGGGCCGAGTAGCCGACTCGCCGAACGCAATCCTTACCGACCAGCCCGCGGTAGCCGCGGGCAATGCGCGATCACTTCGAGATCCGGGACGCCGACGCCGCTGGGCGGATCGGCCGACTGGAGGTTCCACGGGCCGACCGAACGATCGAGACGCCCGCGCTCATGCCGGTGATCAACCCCAACCGGCTCACGATCGAGCCCGCCCGCCTCGAAGCCGAGTTCGGCGTCGAGATCCTGATCACGAACTCCTATATCATCCGCGAGACCGACGCGCTCCGCGAACAGGCGCTTGAGGAGGGCCTCCACGCGATGCTCGATTTCGACGGCGCGATCATGACCGATTCGGGCTCGTTCCAACTCTCCGAATACAGCGACGTTGAGGTGACAACCAAGGAGATCATCGAGTTCCAACACGCCATCGGCTCGGATATCGGCACGCCGGTCGATATCCCAACCCCGCCGGATGTGAGCCGCGAGCAGGCCGAATCGGAGTTGGCGACGACCCAGCAGGCGCTGGCCGACGCCGAAGCCATCGACGTTGGCGAGATGCTGCTGAACGCGCCGGTGCAGGGCTCGACGTACCCCGACCTCCGCGAGGACGCCGCCGCCCACGCGGCCGCGACCGATCTCGACGTGTTCCCGGTCGGCGCGGTCGTCCCGCTGATGAACAGCTATCGATACGACGATATGGTCGAGGCCGTCGCCGCCGCGAAACGCGGCCTCGGTGCGGACTGTCCCGTGCACCTCTTCGGCGCGGGCCACCCGATGATGCTCGCCTTAGCCGTCGCGCTTGGCTGTGATCTCTTCGATTCCGCCGCCTACGCGCTGTACGCCCGCGCCGGTCGGTATCTAACTGTCGCCGGCACCCAACAGCTCGATGAGCTCGACTATTTCCCCTGCTCGTGTCCGATCTGCAGTGAGCGAACGCCCGCCGACCTCCGTAGCGAGGACGACGACACCCGAACGCGACTGCTCGCCGAGCACAATCTCCACGTCACCTTCGAGGAACTCCGCCGGATCAAGCAGGCGATCCGGGGCGGCAATCTACTGGAGCTCGTTGAACGGCGCGCGCGCGGCCATCCGGCGATGTACGACGGTTACCGCGCGCTGTTGGATCACGCCGCCCAACTCGAAGCAGAGGATCCCGTCTCGAAAGGCACGTTCTTCCACACCTCAGCCGAAAGTGCGCGCCGACCCGAAGTGTTGCGACACCACGAGCGACTTGACCGGCTTGCGGTTCCTGACCGGTTGCTACTAACCGAAGGTGGTGCACCCGATAACGACGACTACGACGACGCGTGGCGGGTCGTCGCCCCGTTCGGCCCGTTCCCGCGGGAGCTTTCGGACAGCTATCCGTTCACCGCAGCCGTCCCGGATCGCCCCGACCGCGCGGGACAGGTGGCGGCTGCCGACGGCGTCAAGGCACTCGTCGAGGCCAACCCTGATACCGAGTTTACGCTCGCTATCGACGACTGGCATCGGGATGCGATTGATCGCGTGCCGGAGCGGGTGACGGTCGAATCGTTGCAGGCGATCAACGAGAACTAACGCCGGCTACTCCGGTGTCGCGTCACCCATGCGGTCGCTGAAATCCCACGTGTACAGTCGGTTGGGATCGATACGGATTCTGACCTCGTCGCGGTCGGGCGACAGGAGCCGGTCAGCAAGGGCGGAGTCCGTACCGCCGAGATACCGCTCAGGAGTTCTCGTAGCAACGCTTTCTCCGGGTCGGAGTCGACGGTGGCGGTGCCGTTGCCGCGAACTCCCCTGTACGGCGGGTCGTTAGTCGAGACCTCGAAGGCAACGCGGTCGTTGTCAGCGAGGTAATCGACGATGTCGGCGGTCGCGCTGGTCGCACACCAGAACGCCTCGTCCCGATACAGGAACCACAGCGAGAGCATCCACAGCGACTCGCCGTTGGCGTGACAGGAGAGGCGAAGGGGAACTGTCGCCGAATCGAGGAAGGCTTCGGTTTCGGCGGCGTCCCACGCGCCGGAGAGACGATCCATACGCATCTATCGGCCGGTGGCGCGAAAAACGCTCGGGCCGCAAAGGTAAGATAGTTCACCGTCGGCCGTAGAGGGGTGGCAATGACCGACTATTTTGAAGTCCTTGACCGGGACGGGGCCGCCCGGATCGGCGAACTCCGGCTCACCGAGCCGGTGACGACGCCGGCACGGATCGACGACGTGCTCGTCGACAGCGGGAGCCTGTGGAACGCCGACCGCGAGGCCCCCGACGGCGACGAGGCCGCGGTGACGATCCTCCCGCATCGCTCGCTGCCGGCTGGCACCCGCGAGGAGGTACAGGACGCCTTCGGCACCGACCACGCCGACACCGAGTTTCCAACGGCTGCTGTCGTCGCCAGCGACGACCCCACGCCGCAGGGAGCCGACGCCTACATCCTGAGCGACGCCTCGGGCTTCGTCGGCCACGGCGAGGGACTCAAAGACGCGATCATCAGCGCAAAGGACGCGCTGCCGGCCGACACCGCACTCGTTCTCTCCGGGGTTGCAACGCCGCGAAATGTGGCCTTACTGGCTTACGCCGGCGTCGATGGGTTCGACGCGAAACTGGCGAAGGTCAAAGGCAGCCAAGGGAAGTATCTCACCAGCGACGACGAAGCCTTCCTCGACGATCTCGACGAACTCCCCTGTAGCTGTTCGGCCTGCCAGCAACCCCGCAACGAATTCGACCGCGAGGACTGTATCGAGCACAACGTCGCCGCCCTCGACGCCGAGTTGCGACGCGTCCGCGAGCGGGTTCGGGCGGGTCGCCTACGAGACTACATCGAAGGCCAAGCGCGCCACGACAACTGGCTGACCGCCGCGTTCCGCGAATTCGACGATCAGTACAGCTATCTCGAAACCCGAACGCCCGTGATGCGAACCAGCGAGATATCGGCGGCGACGAGCGACACGCTCCGCCGGGTCGAAATCCAGCGGTTCGCCGAGCGTGTGACGAGTCGGTATCGCAACCGCTTCGACAACCCCCTTGTGCTCGTGCCGTGCTCCGCTCGCAAACCCTACAGCGACTCCCAGAGCCACGGCCAGTTCCACGACGCCATCGGCTATCGGGGCCACACCGTCTCGATGACCTCGCCGATCGGCGTCGTTCCGCCGGAACTCGAACTGACATACCCCGCCCAACACTACGATTCGGTCGTGACGGGCCGCTGGTCGGAAGACGAAAAGCAGTTTGTCGCCAGCGTCCTCCGGCAGTACCTCCGGCGCAACGAGTACCCTCGCGTTGTCGCCCACGTTCCCGATCACGGGTATCGGGATATCGTCGAACGCGTCGAAGCCGACTCCGAGATCGATCTCGACTTCGAGTATACCGTCGAGGGGCACCCGACCGACACCGACTCGCTGGCGAACCTCGCTGGCGCACTGGAGGGCGAACTCAAATTCTCCAAGCGGGAACGCCAGCACAACACGATCAAAGCCATCGCCGACTACCAGTTCGGCGAGGAGGCAGGCGACGCGCTGTTCGGCGATATCGAGATCCAAACCACGGGGCGCTACCCCAAGCTCCAAGTTCGCAACGACGACGGCGACCAGTTGGCGACGATGGTGCCGCAGTACGGCCTGCTGGCGATGACACTCGCCGGCGGGGATCGCTGGGTCGCAAGCGACGCACCGACCAAGACGGTTGACATCGAGGGATTCGTCCCCCACGGCAGCGTGCTCGCACCGGGCGTCGTCGACGCCAGCGACGACATCCGACCGGGCGACGAGGTCGTCATTAAGGGATCGGCCGCCTTCGCTGTCGGCCGCGCGGAGATGAGCGGCCCGGAAATGGTCGACTCGACCCGCGGCGTCGCCTCCACGGTACGACACGTCCGCGAGCGATAAAATCGACGAGGGGCTTATTCAGCCTCGCAGTCGTGTTCGATCAGCGTCTGCCGGTACGGCTCATCGTACTCGCCGTCAACGGGGCTATCCTGGATCATCCGGTAGAGCGTGATCGATTCGACCGGTTGGTCGTAGCGACTGGTTGCCTGTCGGCAGGCCCACTCGGCGTAGCCCCGTCCGATGGCCCCGTCGTTGTCGCCGCTCACCGCGGACATGAACTTCCGCTCACGGAACGACTCATAGGTTGTCGCCGCATCCGGCGGGCGATCGAACGAGGGGCTGTCGCCCAACGCCGCCACCGTCGAGCCATTGTCGAGGGTGGCGTTGGTGATAAACCAGCTGTAGGAGTCGGTCGGATTCGGCGCGTACAGTCCCCACGACTGATCGAGGATCGCCGTCGCCTCGTCCTCGTATGGTGGTTCGTACTCGGCAACGTGGCCGACACCATACAGCAGCACGAAGACGAGCGCGAAGACACCCAGAATCGTCAGCAGCGATCCCGCGTAGGCCCGGCCGAAGGCAACGAGGTCGCCGCGACCGCGTCGGGCTGCCGCCTCGGCAAGTCGGCGTTCGATCGGCTCCCCACCGAACCACCAGCCGAGTCGGCCCGCTGGCGGTGGTGTCGTCACCGCATCCGGCAGCGCACGGACGACGGCGTTCCAGAACGGCGGCGTCAGATATGGGATCACCGCGGCCGTCAACACGAAGGGGAACAGCCCGACCATCAGCGTCGGCACCATCCCGAGGAACGCGCCGATATAGACAAGCGCAACGGCCGCCCGGAGCCGCCCGGCGGTCAAAAAGAGGAACGCGATCGAACCAGCCAGCAGCGTCACCCAGCCGTAGTTGAGCGCTTCCAACAGCGTCGGGTAGGCACTCAGATAGTTGCCCAGCAGCACCGTCATCTCGTCGTTGGCGAAGGCGATCTGGAGGGCCTCGCCGGCGTACCACGTCTCACCCTGGTGTTTGAGCACCGCATTCTGCGTGAAGACGACCAGCGGTTGAGCAAGGACGGCGGTCGTCGCCGCGCTCATCACCGCCTCACGATACTCCCCTCGGCGAACGGCATCGATCGACCATCGCTCGCCAAGCGGCGTCAACAACGTCAGCGGCAGCAGCGTCCGCAACAGGATGTCGCCGCCGTTGAGCACCGCCGGATTGCGCGCGTGCAACGACACCAGCAGGACGAACGAACAGAAGCCGACAAGCCGTGTTCGGTAGCCGACAACGAATGCGAGCGCGAACAGCCCGGCCAACACGAACAGCAGCGCTTGAAACCACAGCGCGCCGGAAAGTGCGTGGATCGACAGCCCGGCGAACTGCGTGTAGGTTGCCTCGTGAACGGCCAGCGGGTAGACACCGCTGTTGGTATAGTATTTCTCGAGTCCAGGCGCACGGTGGGCAAGGTCGATAAGGAGAATCGATCCCAGCAGGATTCGCATGGCCGCCAGCGCACGGGTGTCGACGCGGAGTCGACGACGAGCCGCGGCGACAGCCGGCGCGAGCGGCCCGCCGGAGCCGAACAGCCGGGTCGCCGACGCGCGGAGCCGGGCAAGAGGCGAGGCGTCGGTCATACGTTCGAGGGAGGGCTCAGGGATCGTGCCGACAGCACTTCCGGCAGGTGCTTCGAGCCACGGGAAACTGGCTGCAGCGACATACTCGGGGCTACGATGCGCGGCGGATAGCTTTTGTGTGTCAGCGACCGATAGTATGCAGATGCGCAGTTGTGGGAGTGTAACGGGTGTCGAAAGCCCTCGACGCGCTCGACTCCCGGGACTCGCTGCGCGCTTCGTCGCTCGCTTCGCTCGCTCCTGCAGTGCTTACATCGTCCGGGTTCGCCGAGCGCGTCTCGCCCTTTCAGTCCACCAGGGAAGCAGTTGAATAGCTGGTCGACCCGCCTGTTTGCCTGACCGTCCCTGAACATCGTCCGGTAACCACACGCTGAGCCTCGTCAACAGTGCAGTGGCATCATTGATGTATCGACACCGACAGCAGACGCCCAGCGATTCTACTGCTGGCGGTCGATTATCGCGTGAGCGAACCCCTATGTTGCTACAGCCCAAAGTGATCATATGGGCATTCCACTGGCGATGGGGTGGCGACACCTGCTGTTCGAAAACTGGCGGGTCGACCCCGACGTGATCGCCGAACGGCTTCCCGAGACGCTCACCGTCGACGCCTACGACGGCTCGGGCTGGCTCTCGATCGTGCCGTACACCAACGTCGCCGTCCGGCCACAGGGGTTGCCGGCCGCGGTCGGCCAGCCGCTTCCAGAACTCAACCTGCGCACCTACGTCACCTGCGATGGCGAGCCGGGGATCTACTTTTTCAGCCTCGACGCACAGGGGATTGCCGGCGTGCTCGGCGCGCGCGTGACCCAGCATCTGCCGTACTACTACGCCCGGATCAGCCTCGAGGGTGACGGCGACCGAATCCGATTCGACAGTCGCCGTCGGCATCCCGGCGCGCGGCCAGCCCACTACGCCGCGACCTACGGGCCCAGCGGTGAGGCCTTCGATTCGAGTGCGGATCCACAGGCACAGTTCCTCACGGAACGCTACCGGTTTTACACCGAGGGATCGGATGGCACGCTACGCTACACCGATGTCGACCACGAGCCGTGGACGCTGTATCCGGCCGAAGCCGAGACCGAGACAAACACGCTGTTCCGCGCCGATGGGTTCGAACACCCAGATGGCGAACCAGTGCGATACTATAGCCCCGGGGTTGATGTGACCGCCGGCACAAGCAGCCGCTGGACTGGAGGCACCCAATGAGTAACCAACCGGTGACAACCGACGGCGATCCGCTGGCCGAGCTTGGCGGCCGGCCGGTGTTGCTGTTCGACGGCGTCTGCAACCTCTGCAATCGAAGTGTCCAGGAGATCATCCCGCGGGATCCAACCGGCAAGATCGCATTTGCGCCGCTACAGTCGGAGATCGGCCGCGCCCTCCAGGAGCGACACGGCTTCGACACCGACGACCTCAACACCGTCATCCTCGTTGAGGGCAACTCAGTGCAGACGAAATCCGACGCGGCGATCCGGGTCGCCGAACTGCTGGGCTGGCCCTACGCCGCGCTCGTCGTTGCTCGATTAGTACCGCGAAGCGTCCGCAACGAAATCTATGACTTCGTTGCCGACAACCGCTATGACTGGTTTGGCAAGAAGGATCAGTGTATGGTACCCGAGGAGGACGTAAGCGATCGGTTTCTGGAGTAACGCGGCGACGACACCGCATGAGGATAGCTAACCAGTCGGTGTCGACGCCGTGGCTTGCGGTCGTCGTGCTGGCAGTCGTGATTCTCGTTGCCTCCGTGATTCCGGTTCCAGCAGCGACGCCACGGACAGATCCGACCGGCAGCGTCGACACCACGACGCTGCTCCATATCGTCGGCTACGTGACGCTCGCTGCGGCTGGGGTCATCGCGGTCGCACGCGAGGGGTGGCCGGGGCGTCGTCGCCCGCGTCGCATCGAAATCAGTGCTGTCGCCAGCATCGTCGCCCTCGTCGCGCTGTTCGGCGTCGGCACCGAACTCTTGCAGGCAACAATCCCGTGGCGAACCTTCGCGGTCGCCGAAGTCGGACTCAACGCCGCGAGCGCGGCGGTCGGCGGCCTGCTCGCAACGATGTGGTTTTACCGTCCAGTCGAATAAGGTCAGCAATGAGTAAGCCGAGTCCGGAGGTCTACGAGGAAGACCGCGGGATGGACGCCCACAACTCCGTCATGCGGGAGATCCGCGGACTGAAGGAGAAACACTACGACCCCCACGAGCCGACCCGCGTCTGGCTCGACGAGGATAACACGCCCGGCGGCGTCTACGACTCGCTGACGATTATTCTCAACACCGGCGGCTGTCGGTGGGCACGGGCCGGCGGCTGTACGATGTGTGGCTATGTCGCCGAAAGCGTCGAGGGCGGCAGCGTCGCCCACGACGCGCTGATGGATCAGATTCAGGCCTGCCTCGACCACGAGGCCAACAACGCCGACGAACCCGCCGACCTCATCAAAATCTATACCTCCGGATCGTTCCTCGACGAACGCGAGGTCGGCGCGGAAACGCGGCAGGCAATCGCGGAAACGTTCAGCGACCGCGAGCGGATCGTCGTCGAATCGCTGCCCGATTTCGTTGACCACGAGAAGATCACGGACTTCACCGACCACGGACTCGCTGTTGATATCGCGGTCGGCCTCGAAACCGCGACCGACCGGGTTCGCCACGACTGCGTGAACAAGTACTTCGATTTCGCCGACTTCGAGGACGCCTGCGAAACCGCACAGGATGCCGGCGCGGGGATCAAGGCCTATCTCCTCATGAAGCCGCCCTTCCTCTCAGAGCGAGAGGCCCGCGACGACATGGTCGACTCGGTGCGCCGCTGTGCCGCCGTCGATGGCTGTCACACGGTGTCGATGAACCCCTGTAACGTCCAGCAGTACACGATGGTCAACGAACTGTTCCGGGCGGGCGGCTACCGCCCGCCGTGGCTCTGGTCGGTCGCCGACGTACTGGAGCGGACTGCCGATGTCGACGCCATCGTCGTCTCCGACCCCGTCGGCCACGGCTCAGATCGCGGCCCGCACAACTGCGGCGAGTGCGACGATAGAGTCCAAAAGGCGATCAAGGATTTCGATCTGCGGCAGGATCCCTCAGTGTTCGAACAGGTCACTTGTGAGTGTGAGCGAACGTGGGAGCTTGTGATCGAGGAAGAGACGAGCTACGCGATGCCGCTGGCGCGGTAGCGAACGGGGCTGCGGAGAGCCGCAACCTAATCGTCGTCGTCCTGCTTGTACGCGCCGCTGCGACGTTTGATCGTGTAGATATCGAGCGTCTTTGTCGAACGATTACAGACAGCACCAAGTCGAAACTGCCCGATCCGAAGTTTCGAATACGGTGCGCCGGTCAGCGGTTCGAGATAGTCGTCGGGATCGCGCCACTGGTCGGCGACGATTTCGTCCAGTTTGTCGGTGATCCGCATCCGAGAGTGTTCGTCGAGATCGTCGTACGCCTGTTTTGCAGGTGTCCGAAACTGCCACGTCCATTCCTCCTCCTCACTCATTGTCGAGGATTTCGTCGCGGCTGAACGTCTCGCTGTCGCCCGTCCGACGGGCGTACTCAACGGCGGCGATCTCCTTCCAGCTTTCGCGGGTCAGTCCCGGATGTTTGACCGTATCCCGGAGTGCGTCGCGGATGAACTCGCTGCGGCTGTTGTAACCCTCTTCCTGCCACGTCGCATCGATATCTTCGAGGAACGATTCCGTTAGTCGGATGTTGATATTCGTTTTCGCCGGTTCGCCGCCATCATCTGTATCTGTACTCGACATACAAACGAGTTACACGCCATCAGTGAAAAGGGTACGGCAGAAGTGGTTGGCTGTCCTGATTACGCACGGAAGCCGGTCAGAATATTCTCGCCGTCAGTGCCGCCAACATCAGGTAGCGTCGCCCGCTCGGGGTGCGGCATCAACACGGCGACCGAGTCGCGCTCGCCGAGGATGCCGGCGACGTTGTGCGTCGAGCCGTTGGGGTTCGCCTCATCGGTGAGATTGCCGTCGGCATCGCAGTAGCGGAACAGCACGCGGTCGTTGGCGACGAGGTCGTCGTATCGCTCCTCGGCGATCTCGAAGCGGCCCTCGCCGTGGGCGATGGGGATCTCAATTACGTCGCCTTCCTCAAAGTGCTCAGTCCACGGTGTATCGGCGTGTTCGACGCGCAGGTGGACGTGTTCACACTGGAAGCGCGCGCTCTTGTTCGTCGTGAACGCGCCTTCGGTAAGGCCGGATTCACAGCCGATCTGCGCGCCGTTGCAGACGCCGAGCACGGGCGTACCGTCGGCAGCCGCGTCTCGCACTTCGTCCATGATCGGCGAGCGAGCGGCCATCGCGCCAGCTCGGAGATAATCGCCGTACGAGAAGCCACCGGGAACCACGATGCCGGTGGTATCCGCTGGGAGGCCGTCCTCGTGCCAGACGCGTTCGGCGTCGATGTCGAGAGACGCCAGGGCACGAACCGCATCGCGATCGCAGTTCGAGCCGCCGAACTGGATGACCGCGACCGTCATGCGGACTCCGCGGCGGGGGCCGCCGACACCTCGTAGTCGTGGATCGTCGGATTCGCCAGCAGGCGTTCAGCCATCGACTCGGCGCGCTGTTCGGCTTCGGCGGCGTCGTCGGCCTCAAGGTCGATCTCGAAGCGATCGGCCGAGCGGAGTTCGGAGAGCTCGAAGCCGAGCCGTTCAAGCGCCTGCTTGGTCGTCTCGGCTTCCGGATCAAGGACGCCGTGTTTCAGGCGGACGGTCACGGTCGCGGTGTAGGCGGTCATTACCGTCGACTGGGTGAGGGGCGCGAAAAACTCTTTTGAACCGGCGGTTCGGAGCGAGTTGGCGTCGTCGCGATCAGGCAAACAGCTGTCGAGCGTCGTCGACAGCCTCGACGAGGGCGTCGATCTCCTCGCGGGTGTTGTAGACGTAGAAGGATGCTCTGGCGGAGGCTGCCGCCCCGAGGGTATCGTGGAGCGGTTGGGTACAGTGGTCGCCGGCCCGGATCGCGACGGCGAAATCGTTGAGGATGCTGGAGAGGTCGTGGGCGTGGACGCCGTCGACGTTGAAGCCGACCAGCCCACCGCGGTCGTCGCCCGGCGGGCCGTAGATCGTCACGTCGTCGTAGCGGTTCAGCTGATCGTAGGCGTACTCCGCCAGCAACTCCTCGTGGGCCTGAACGTTTGCCATCCCGATGTCCTCGAGATACTCGATGGCGGCATCGAGGGCGATCGCCTGGGCGATCGAGGGGTTCCGGCCTCGAACTTCCACGGGAGGTCTTCCCATGTTGAGTCTTCATAGGTGACCTTCCGGATCATGTCGCCGCCGTAGAGATACGGCTGCATCGACTCAAGCAGGTGTTCCTTGCCGTAGAGAACGCCGATCCCGGTCGGCCCAAGCATCTTGTGGCCCGAAAAGGCGAGAAAGTCGGCGTCGATCTCGCCGACATCGACCGGGCGCGTCGGTACGGATTGAGCCCCGTCGACAAAGGAGTAGGCGTCGACCTCGTGGGCCATCTCGGTGATCTCGGCGACAGGGTTGATCGTCCCGAGAGCATTGGAGATGTGGACGAGCGAGACCATCTTCGTTGAGTCGTCGATCAGCTCGGCGGCGTGTTCCATATCGAGGCGACCCTCGTCGTCGATCTCGATAAACCGGAGTTCCGCGCCGGTGCGCTTGCAGATCTGCTGCCAGGTCACCAGCGAGGCGTGGTGTTCCATCTGGGTGGTGACGACCGAATCGCCCTCGCCGAGTTCGGCCAGCCCCCACGCGTAGGCAACGAGGTTCATCGCCTCGGTGGTGTTTTTCGTGAAGATGATCTCCTCGCGGCCGTCGGCGCCGATGAAGTCGGCGACCGTGTCGTGGGCCTCCTCGTAAGCGACGGAGGCTTCCTGGCTCAACTGGTGGATGCCGCGGTGGACATTGGCGTTGTAGCTGTAGTAGTAGTCGACGATGCTGTCGACGACAGCTTTCGGCGTTTGGCTGGTCGCGGCGTTGTCGAGATACACCAGCGGTTCGGTGTCGTCGTCGCCCTCGCCGGGGGTGGTCACGTCGCCGCCGACGTTGCGGTCGAGTACCGGGAAATCAGCCCGGATCGCCTCGACATCGATCGGATAGGCGTCCTGCGTACTCATTACCCGCCTGTAGGGCCCCCGGGGGTAACACGTCTTCGGTTCGCCTAAGAATGTGCAATGAGCAACGGTTTCGTTACGCCGAAAACACAAGCTAAATCCACAACAGTTGGGCGTGTTCGGTGCCGTCAACATCCAGCACCCGCTCCTCGTCGATCAGACCGGCGTCGACGGCGACGCCGACCGATTCCTCGCCGACGAGGTTGCCGACGGTCGCCCCCTGCAGGGCGTCGATAACGGCCTCGGGATCGGCGTCGGTCGCCTCCTCGCCAGCGTAGAACTCCTCGGTCACCTCCAAGGAGATATCGCCGTCCTCGTAGGTCTCACCGAGACAGTCCTCATCGCAGACGGAGACAAGCACACCTTTGGCTGTATCCCGCTCCCGCAGTAACATTAGAACTCCTCGGTCAACTCTTCCTCGGCCTCCGCGCGGATCTCCTCGGCCTGCTCGATGGCTTCCTGGGCTTCCTCCTCGCGACCCAACTCTTCGAGGGCTTGGGCTTTCTCTTCGAGGATATCGGCGTTGCGCATCCCCAACCGGATCGCGTTGTCGAAGGCGTTGAGCGCGTCCTCGGTCAGGCCGCGTTCGCTGAGGAAGAAGCCGCGGTTGTACCACGCCTGCGGGAACCGGGGGTCGATCTCGACGGCGCGTTCGGCGTGTTCGAGGGCTTCCTCGGTGCGGCCAAACTCCCACAGCGCGTAGGCGAGGTTGGTTTCGGCGGTCGCTGCGTGCTCGGAATCCTCATCGATGCGGAGAGCCTCCTCGTAGGCCCCGATGGCCTGATCGAACTCCTCCAGTTGGCCGTGGGCGACGCCCTTGTTGACCCAGGCCTCCTGAGCCTCGATCGAGTCCTCGTCAGCAAAGCGGGCGGCGCGCTCAAAGGCGGCGGTGGCCTCCTCGAAGCGGTTGATCTCCATGTAGGAGAGCCCGACATCGATGAGCTCCGGGACGTCGACCTGCTCGGCGGAGACGTTGTGCTTGTCGAGGACATCGGTCAACACACGGGAGTCGACCGGGTCGACCTGGTCGGGATCGACGCCCAGATCCGTCGGATCGAGGGTAAACTCCTCGTAGTCCTCGTCGACGCCTTGTCCCTCCGAGAAGGCATGTGAGCGATCGTCGGCATCGTCTGTCATACCCGCTCGTTCGACGCCGCGTCGGGTAAGGGTTGCGTCAGGCTACGGTCGCCCCAACGCCTTTTTCGCCACCGCCGCAACTCCCTGTATGCGATACGGCGTTGTGGCTGACATCCACGGTAATCTCCCCGCCTTCGAAGCCGTGATCGACGCGATGCCTGCGGTCGATCGGTGGCTCTGTGCCGGCGATATCGTCGGCTACAACCCCTGGCCCGCCGAATGCGTCGCCCGCGTTCGGGAACTCGACGCCGCGACCGTCATGGGCAACCACGACCGCGCGGTCGCCAGCGACACCGGCTTCCGGTTTAATTCGATGGCCGCCGCCGGTGTCAGCTACGCCCGCGAGAAACTCGACGATGACGCCATCGACTGGCTCGCTGCCCTCCCGAACCGCCGAACCATCGACGGCGGCGAGATCCTGATCGTCCACGGCCACCCCGAGAACCCGGATCGCTACACCTACCCCGAGGAGTTTGACCCCGGGATGCTGGAGGATAGCGCTCGCGTGACAATCACCGGCCACACGCACGTGCAGGGGGTTCGGGAGTTCGAGGAAGGCGTCGTCATGAATCCCGGCAGTGTCGGCCAGCCACGCGACGGCGACCCGGAGGCCGCGTTTGCGGTGCTCGATATCGATACGGAAACAAAGAACGTCAATGTCGAGACCCGCCGCGTCGCCTACGATATCGACCGCGTGATCAACGCTGTCGAGGACGCAGAACTACCGAGAAAAATCGGGACGCGGCTGCGTGACGGGCGGTAGCGACCACCCGAGCGCCACTATACTTCGCGTTGGACGATCTCTAAGGTTTCTTCGCGGTCGTCCCAAGCGACAAACAGCGCGACCGAGGTCGCACTCGTGATCACGTCATGGAGGTTGATCCCGGCGTCGGCGATCGGCGTCAGGACGCCCTGGATGACGCCGGGTCGGTTCGGGAGCTCGCCGCCGGTGACCCGGATGACGGCGATGTCGTCTTCGACAGTGACACTTGAGAGCGTGTTGCCGCTGACAACCTGCTCGTGGAGCACTGGTTCGGCCTCATCAGCCAACTCACTGTCGACGTAGAAGGTGATCGAATCCATCCCGCTGGCGACGGCGTCGATGTTGATTCCGGCGTTCCGCAGCGCGTCAGAGAGATCCGCCAAGATGCCGGGGCTGTTGCGGATCGACCGCCCGGCGACGGTCAGACAGGCGAGTTTCTGTTCCTGCATGTCGATAAGGTTCTGGAACTCGCCTTCGATCTGGGTGCCGCCGGTCAGCAGATCGCCGTGTTGGTAGTGGACGACCCGCACATCGAGATGTTCGTGTTTGTACGACAGCGCGCTTGGGGCAACGACCTCCGCCCCACGGAAGGAGAGATTCCGGAGCTCATCAACGGAGATGCGGCCGACGTTGCGCGCGCCTTCGACGACCCGGGGGTCGCCGGTCATGACGCCCTCAACATCGGTGACGATGACGACCTCGTCGGCGTTCATGTAGTTGCCGAGCATGACCGCGGTCGTATCCGAGCCACCACGACCTGGCGTTGTGATATCGCCGCCCTCGTTTTGGGCGAGGAAGCCGGTGATGACGGGAACCACGCCGTCGAGTTGCCCCGCAAGATCGGTGGCGCGTTTCTTTGTCGCCTCAACGTCGACCTCGCCGACATCGTTGGTGATGATCGGCCACTCGTCGCTGCCGGGCTCCAAAAAGAGGGCCTCAACATCCCGCGCGGCGAGTGCGGCCTTCAGCATCCGGACGCTGGTGCGTTCACCCATCGAGACGATCTCCGCGCGATCCTCGTCGGAGACATCGAACTCGATGTCATCGAGCAGATCATCGGTTGTCGATCCCATCGCGCTGGCGACGACGGCGATCTGGTGGCCGGCCTCGACGGCAGCGGCGATCGAATCCGCCGCCCGGTTGATCCGCTCGCCGGTACCCAGACTCGTCCCGCCGAACTTGGCGACGACCCGCATCACCACACCTCCCGTGACGCTGTAGTCAGCACAGTGCTCCCGGTGTCGTAACGACGCATGCCCGGCCGTTGCGTGGGGACCTGCATAACGTTGTTCACTCCGTGTCGCCGGGGCGTCGCCGTCGGCAGGGTCGCCGACGCCGGAGTCGGCTGGCTTTTTGTCCGCCGGCCATGGAGAAACGGGTATGCAAACGCTGACCGAAAAGCGGGTCTTCGGCGCGAAAACCGGTGTCACCGATATCTTCGTCAGCACCGACAGCGGGGTCGCCGCTGTCACCGTTTCAGCCGACCAGATCGGCGCGTTCGGCCTTACCCATCGAGGCTCGGCAACCGCGGTTGCGGCGACGGGCGACCGGCTTGTCGTTGGTACCGATGAGGGGTTGCTCGCGGCTGATATCGACGCCGCCGACCGGAGTGCCGACGTGCCCGATCCGACGTTCGATGCCATCGGTGGCGACACGATCGACGCGGTATCGGCTGTCGCTCTCACACCCGAGGGGCTGATTGTCGCCGACGGCGATGGGATCGTCTACCGCGGCGAGCACGCCGAATCGGTCACCGAGCCGCCGGCCTGGCAGCGACTCGGGGCGACCGACGAGGTTCGGGCGATCGATGCCGGCCTACTCGCAGCGGCCGACGGGGTCTACCGCATCGATGACGACGGACTGACCAACACCGGTCTCACCGATGTCCATGCGGTGACCGGCGTCAGCCAGCCGCTGGCGGCGACAGCCGATGGCCTGTTTCGGCTGGCCAACGGCTGGCAGTCGATCGCCGATGGCGCGTTTCGGGCGGTTGCCGCCGACGGCCACGGCCATGCCCACGCCGTCGGCGAGGCGGGCCTGCTCGTTCGCTCGGCCGACGACGGCGCGTGGACGACGACCACCCCACCGGTCGAGGCACCGATCGTCGATCTGGCAGCCGATCGCGGGATCGTCGCGGCGGTTACCGACGACGGGACGCTGTGTGTCACCGCCGGTGACGGGTGGCGACACCAGCGACTCGGTCTGCCGGGCGCCCGGGGCGTCGCCATCGGTGGCGGCACGGATGGCTCGTAAGCGACCCACACCGAAACCCCGTTTAGGGGTGGCTGAACTAGGGATCGTATGGCTACGATCGTACCCGCACCGAGCTCCCAGTCGGTGGCGGCCGCGCTTGCGGCGACCGGCGTCGGCACGCTGACGACCCCGACCTACGAGTGGTTCACCGACGACGAAACGCTGCTGTCGGTTCCCGAGTTCGACGACGACGCGGCGATCGTCGTCGGCTCGACGGCGACCAACGATGCCCACATTGAACTCCTCCAACTTCAGGATGCAGTCCGGGAGGCTGGCGCAACCGATATCACGACGGTCATCCCGTATCTCGGCTACGCCCGACAGGATCAGGCGTTCAAAACCGGCCAGCCGGTCTCGGCCCGGGCGATGGCGAAGGCGATCTCGACCGGCACCGATCGGGTGATCGTCGTCAACCCTCACGAGCCAGACGTGACCGATTTCTTCACCGTGCCGACCGAGGCGGTCGATGCGGCCGCCGCCCTCGCCGACCCGCTCGACGATCTGTCGGAGCCACTGTTTGTCGCCCCTGACGAGGGAGCCACCACACTGGCGACGACGACGCGGGACGCCTACGGCGAGGGTGAGGTGGACTACTTCGAGAAGGAACGCGACTACGACACCGGCGCGGTCGAGGTGACACCGAGCGACGCCACCGTCGAGGGACGGGATGTGGTGCTCGTCGACGACATCATCGCTACCGGCGGCACGATGAGCGGCGCGATCGATGCCCTCCACGACCACGACGTGGGCCGCGTCTATGCCTGCTGTGTCCATCCCGTGTTGGCCGGCGCGGCACGAACGAAACTCGCCGCCGCCGGCGTCGAGGCTGTCATCGGCACCGATACTATCGAACGCGCGGTCAGCGATGTGAGCGTCGCCCCTGCTATCGCTGACGTGCTTCGGTGATGCTCTCCGCGACCGGGAGCGCCGCCACCAACGTTCATATCGCCGCCGGTCGAAAGGCCGCCTATGCCAACGATCTTCGAGCAGATCGTCGATGGTGAGATCCCAGCGCGTATCGTCCACGAAACCGACACCACGCTCGCGTTTCTTGATGCCAATCCGTTAGCCCGCGGCCACACACTCGTCATCCCGAAAGAGCCCTACGAACAGCTTGATGATCTCCCGGCCGAGATTGCCAGCGACGTGTTCAGCGTCGTCCACGAGTTGACACCGGTTGTTGAGGAGGCTGTCGACGCCGACGCGACGACGATCGGGATCAACAACGGCGAGGCCGCCGGCCAGGAGATCCCCCACGCGCATGTCCACATCATCCCGCGGTTCGAGGGCGACGGCGGCGGGCCGATTCACGCGATCTCGCCGACCAACCCAGAGCCCACCGAGGACGAACTCGACGCCATCGAAGACGCGATCAGCCAGGCCTAAGCGGCCGCCAGTCGGGCTTACGAGACCATACCGTGGTCTCGGCATCGGATAAAAAACGTCCACAAGCCCACACACTTGTTACGTATCTAACTAATATATCGCTCGGTGCGAATACTGGGGGTTACAGTATGGCTCCCAAACATCCCCGCTGTCCGGACTGCGACGGGCAGTTGCGAACCGAGGCTGAGGAAACGGTCTGTAGCGACTGCGGACTCGTCGTCGACACCGACCGCATCGACCACGGCCCCGAGTGGCGATCGTTCGACGACAGTCGAACCAACCCCAAACGAACCGGCGCGCCGTTGACCGAGGCCCGCCACGACAGAGGGCTATCGACCGAAATCGGCTATGATCGAGAGCTCAGCGAGCATCGCCGCCGGAAATTCATCCGGCTGCGACGCCAGCACAACCGCGCCCGGATCGGGCGCAAACGCGACCGCAATCAGTTCTATGCGTTCCAAGAGATTCGACGGCTGATCAGCACGGAGTCGCTGCCGACACCGGTGCGCGATCAAGCCTGTTCGCTGTTCCGCACCGCCCAGAAGGAAAGTCTGCTTCGGGGTCGCTCACTGGAGGGGTTTGCGGCGGCCTGCGTCTACGCCGCCTGTCGGATCAACACGGTATCCCGAACGATCGAGGAAACGGTCGCCACAGCAAAGGCCGACCGCGCGGAGTTTCAGGCTGCCTACGACGCGCTCAACCGTGAACTCGGGTTGCCAGTCGAGCCGACCAGTCCCGCCGAGTACCTCCCGCGGTATGCAAGCGAGTTAGAGCTCTCAAGTGCTGTCGAACGCCGCGCCCAGGAGCTTGTCGACCGCACGAGAGAGGAGGGGATCGCCAACGGGCGCAACCCGAGCGGAGTCGCCGCGGCCTGTCTGTACACCGCCGCCAAGGAGTTAGACGCTGAGGTAACCCAGCGTGAGGTCGCCGAGGTCGCCTCGGTAACACCGGTGACGATACGAAATACGTTTCAGGCACTGGCGGCGGAGCCGCCAACACAGTAGTGAATGGTGTGCTGCAACCACATCACTTCGCCTCACAGCCGCATTCCGGCGCAGACACCACTCCGCCGTCCCTCACTCTGACTCAGGGATGATATACACGTCGCCGCCATCCTTCACGACTGGCACGGTCTCGGCGTCGCGATCAACAAAATCGGGACGAGCAACGGTTTTCGCCTCGTAGCTCTCGGGGTCAAGCAGCTGGATCGAGTGTTCGTCCTCGACTGTCACGACGGTCGTCTCAACAGCATCCCGTCGGTGGCCGATCGGTTCGACGGTGGGCAGCCCATCGCCGTCGCCGCTTGCCTCGTAGGGGTCGCCGGTCGTGAGTCGTCGCCCTGTTAGGTTGTTGTGCGCGCTCCGTACCAGTACTGGCCCGTCGCCGTCCTCAGGGTCGACCACGTCGCCGGCGGTGTATTTTGGGAGGCGAGCGACGAAGGTGACCCGGTAGACCTCGTTGCCATCGCTGTCCTCGGTCACCAGGGTTGGGTGGTCGTCGACGGTGCCGCCGAAGCGGTCGGTGATGCGGTTGGCGACAGCCTGCCCGAGTTTGTTTGTCGAGAGCTTGATCGTCGGGCCGGCATCGTCATCGGTGTCGATCTCTGTGATAAACGCCTCTCTGTCGCCATCGGCTTCCTTGCCGGCGACGTAGCTCTCGGCGATCTCGATGGCCTCGGCGGCCTCCTCGTCGGTGGGCTCACGATCCTCAGCACGCACCTGGACGATGCTGGCGTAGTAGCCGCCGGCGATCCGGCCACAGCGATCGCAGACCTCCTTGGCGATCCGGACGGGCACGATCAGTTCTTCCTCAAGCAGGGTCTCACGAACAACCCCCGAGAAGGTGCAGTGCATTCGGATCGTCGTCTCGTCGACCTGTTCGGGCTCGACGCCCCACTCGACGTTGGCGGCGTCGATGTGGACGGACAGCGACTCGCTGACGGCGTCGATGGCGATGTCGGTGTAGTCAACGGCACCAACATCGACCCAGCGGTTGCCGCGGTGCACCGCGCCACAGCGGCCACAGACCGTCACCTGCACGCGCTCGGGCGCATCAATAAAGTCGAATTCGTCGAAATAGCAGCTATCACAGAGCGCGTCGCTGTCGGCCCGCGGCGCGCCGGGCCGCGGTTCGGCCCGCTCGGCGACCGTCTCGCCGCACTCCGGACAGAAGCCGCGTGACTCAGTCATCATCGGCCGATAGACGCGGCGGCTGGTTAAGCGGCGCGAATCGGCTGCCGTCGCCGCCGCGACCTCACCGCTTATGTGTGGAGAACCCGACGCTGTCAGTATGGGTTCAGGCTACACCGTTGGGATCGATCTGGGGACGACACGCAGCGCGGTCGCCTACGTCGCCGGCGGCGATCCGGAGGTGATCACGACGGGCAACAGCGGCGAATCGGTCATCCCCTCGGTGGTGCAGTTCA
This sequence comes from Halonotius sp. GCM10025705, assembly GCF_042662885.1. NCBI lineage: Archaea > Methanobacteriati > Methanobacteriota > Halobacteria > Halobacteriales > Haloferacaceae > Halonotius > Halonotius sp. GCM10025705. The sequence goes on from NZ_JBHSZD010000001.1 coordinate 1,827,817, forward strand.
CCGAGGACGGCGAGGTCAACGTCGGCCAGACGGCCGCCAATCTCGCCGTCCAACACCCCGAACGGACGGTCACCGAGATCAAACGCGAGATGGGGGTGAGGAGCCGATCTCGGTCGCCGGTGAGGAGTACCTCCCCGAACAGATATCCAGCCTGATTCTCGAACACGTCATCGATGAAGCCGAGGCAAGCATCGGCCGCGACGTTGACAGCGCGGTGATCACGGTGCCGGCGTACTTCGACGATCCGAAACGCACCGCAACCGAGACCGCCGGTGAGATCGCTGGCCTTGAGGTCGAACGCCTACTGCCGGAGCCGAGTGCGGCCTGTCTCGCCTACGGGCTCCATGAGAGTAAACTCGGCTCCGGGGCGGCCGAACTCGCCTTTGTCTACGACCTCGGCGGCGGCACCTTCGATGCGACGCTCGTCGAGATCGATTACGAGATCAACAGCGTCGAAACCCTGCATACCGCTGGCGACAACGAGCTTGGCGGCAGTGACTGGACCGAGCGAATCGTCGAGTGGATGATCGAGCAGATCCACGCCGACACCGGGGTCGACATCGACGACAATCCCGAGCAGTTAGCGCGAATTCGACAGGAGGCCAAAAGCGCGAAACATCGGCTGTCGGATCTCCCCTCGACGGATGTGAGCGTTCCCTTCGTCGTTCCGGAGCAGTCCTACACCTTTGCGGAGACGCTGAGCCGCGAGCAGTTTGAAGAACTCACGGCTGATCTCGCCGCCGCGACAACCGAGCCGCTAGATGACCTCTTTTCGCGGGCTGACTACACGCCCGACGACGTCGACAAGGTGCTTCTCGTCGGTGGATCGGTACGGATGCCCCACATCCAGGAGCTCGTCAGCGACTACTTTGGCCAGGAGGCCTCAAATGAGATCAACCCCGAGGAGGCCGTCGCCCTCGGCGCGGCGATCCAAGCGGAGATCATCGACGAGGGTGGCGCGGACGCCTCGGCGATGTTGCCCGGCGAAACTGAGGATATCGTGTTGATCGATGTGGTACCGCAGTCGCTTGGAGTGCGACTCTCGGATGGCTCGATCGACCACATCATCGAACAGGACGAACAGATCCCGACCTCGACACGGAAGGAAAGCTACGGCACCGTCGAGGAAGGTCAGACCTCGGTGCAGATCCGGGTCTACCAGGGCGAAGGCGACACAGCCGCGGAAAACACCAAGATCGGCACCGCCGTCCTGCGGGATATCCCGCCGCGGCCGCCGGGTGAGCCATCGCTGGCTGTCGAGTTTCGGATCACGACCGACGGCCAGCTTGAGGTGACTGGCGAGGATCTCAAAACCGGCAAGCAGGTCGAAACCGCGATCGAATCGGCGCTCAGACACTCCCCCGAGGAGATCGACGACCTCGGTGAGGAGCTGCCGGCACTGCGTGAGCCCTAAATGCCCGACAGCTACGGGGGAACGCCGTCGGCCGACTCCTACTACGAGCGACTCGGCGTCGACCCCGATGCCAGCGAGGAGGCGATCAAGCGCGCGAGCAAACTCGCTAAACGTTCGGTTCACCCGGACAACAACAGTAGCGAGCAGGCGACCGCCGAACGCGAGTTTGATCGGGTGACCGACGCCGCCGACGCGCTGACCGACAGCGAGTCGCGGGCCGCCTACGACACCTTCATCGACGACCAAGGAACAGCCACCGGCACCGATCGCTACGAAGAGTGGGACGCGGCCGGCCGACCAAAATCGCCGACAGCGTGGCTCTCGGAGCCGCGCTCAAGCGGGTCGTCGTCGACAGCGAACACATCGACGACACAGACAGCAGATACCTCGACCACGGCGTCGACATCAACATCTTCGCGCACACGCACGAACGCGAGTCGGGAGACGAACGCAAACCACCGCCCAAACGATCGCCGGCGACCGGGCGAACAGACAGCAGCGTCGACACCGACCGATGAGACAGCCGAGACGGCGGCAAACGAGAGTGCCACCGCGGCCGCCAGCACCCCTGAGGCCGAAGCACAAGAAGCGGCCGAGACAGCGTCAACAACGCCGACCGGGCGGCCAAACTCCAAGCGCGCACCGGAAAGCGTGCTGGGTGAAGATCCCGAGGAGCTCTACAGCAAATACGTGCTTGACTCCGATGCCGCGTGGGGGTCAGGCGAGGCCGAGGCGGGACAGACTGGAGGCGGTAGCGGCACCGCAGGCGTGGCACCCTCCGTGGCGGGAGCCGTTGTGTCGCGGTTCGTCTCCGCCGAGGTCGCCGCCGACATCAATCGGGTCGCCGCCGCGCCGAAACCGTGGTGGCTCCGTGGTGGCCTCGCCGTCGTCCTGTTAGCCCTCGCGGTAGTGGTCGGCCCGATCGCCGAGCGTCTCGCGTTGCTTCCCTTTGTCGCGGTGCCACGGATCGGCCTGTGGCTGTATCCGACGCTTGCTGCTGGGGTGATACTCGCCCCGGAGCTGGTTCCACTCGAAACATCGGCTGGCTGGCTGGCGGCCTACGCCGGGCTATCGATCGGCTACGTCCTGCTTGGCCGTTGGCTTCGCATGGCGTGACAAGGGTGAGGTTCCATCAATCCGACTGCTTCGGTAAGGTTTAGCCCATCGAACACCTACCTGTGGGTATGCAATGGAAGACAGATTGGGGACTCCGTGGACGGATGGTGTTCACGATGTTCCTGCTGTTCGCCCTCTACATCGTCTTTGTCGGGATTCTGGCGGTCTACTGGGGCAACATCCTTGGGATCGTCGTGGTGATGGGGCTGTTCTCGTTCGCCCAACTCTTCTTCAGCGACAAGATGGCCCTCTACAGCATGGGGGCCCGCGTCGTCGACGAAAATGAGGCGCCTGAACTGCACCGCACGACCGAGCGGCTGCCCAACAGGCTGATCTCCCAAAGCCACAGATCGCCATCGCCGACACCCGCGTGCCGAACGCGTTTGCGACAGGCCGCAACCAGAAAAATGCGACCGTCGCCGTCACACAAGGGCTGTTGAACACGCTGAACCAAGAGGAGCTTGAGGGCGTCATCGCCCACGAGCTCGCCCACGTGAAAAACCGCGATGTGATGGTGATGACCATCGCCTCGTTCCTCTCGACGCTGGCGTTCATCGTCGTCCGCTGGGGCTGGCTGTTCAGTGGCGACGGCCGGAACCAGGCCCCGGTGTACGTGGCGATCATCGCTTCGCTGCTCGTGTGGGTCGTGTCGTTCTTCCTGATCCGCGCATTGAGCCGGTACCGCGAGTACGCGGCCGACCGCGGGGCGGCGTCGATCACGGGCAATCCCTCGGCGTTGGCCTCCGCGCTGATGAGCATCGACGGTCGGATGGATCGCGTGCCGGATGACGACCTCCGCGATCAGGCCGAGATGAACGCGTTCTTCATCATCCCGATTCGCTCGGGGATCGTCGGCAAGCTCGCCAGCAGCCACCCGCCGACGGAAAAACGGATCGAGAAGCTCCGCGAGCTGGAACGCGAACAGGAAACGGCCTGAGCCGCTGACGACTTCCACGCGGAGCCGCGACGACGACCCTTTTACCGCCGGCCACCAACGATTAGCTATGGGTTTGATGGACACCGTCCGGTCGATCTTCGGCGTTTCCGCCGAGACTGACGCGACACGGAAGGCCGACCCCGAGGATCTGTTCGGGATGTCGACGGCGTATATGACGATGGAGGCCGATCTCGGCTATGAGAACGCCGGCAAAGCCGCACTCTGCTTTTCGTCGGTCGATAGTACGGATTTCAGCGACACCGTCGACGAGGTCAAATCGATTCTGGAAGCTGGCGAATCCGACACGGGAACCACGTTTGACACCCACAGCGACGATCACGGCTACAGCTGGGTCGTCCTCGACGACACCGACCCCGAGGATCTACTGACGACGATCCATTTCGCGGCCGATACGTTCATCGAACAGGGGTATGGCTCCCGGCTGTTGGCGGCCGTCTTCGCCTTCGACAAAAGCGGTACCGACCACGCCTACTGGATCTACTCCTTCCGCCGGGGGCGTACTACCCCTTTGTGCCGGAGGGCGACCACGAACGAGACAACCAAGCCGAGTTCAAACTCCAGTCGGTGCTGGACGGCGAACTCGACATCGAGAGCGACGAGCAGTATTGGTATCCGCTGTGGCCCGACCGTCCCGGTGGCTACCCGTGGGAGTAACGCGGACAGCAGCCCGGCATAATTCATATACTATATGCAGCCCAATGACTGGGTGAAGGCATGTCACGAACCACCGCCACCATCCCGGAGGATCTCACCGATCTCATGGACGGAGCCATCAGCGCGGGGATCTTCGAGAACAAAAGCGATGCCATCCGCCATGTCCTCCGAGAATATTTTGCGGAACACCAGAACGCACGGATCGCAGCGGCGGTGTCGCTGTACGACAGCGGTGAGATCACACTCGGCACGGCGGCACGCCTTGCCGATGTCAACCGCTTTGAGATGCGGGACATCCTGCGAGAAGAGGAGGTAGCACTCCGGGTTGGCCCGGAGGATATGGCTGCCGCACGCGGGGAGATCGAGACCGCCCGCAATCTTGAATGACACCGCCGACACACGCGACCGTTCTCAACACCACGGTTCTCTCGAACTTTGCGCAGGTAGCTCACGTTGAGTTGCTGTTAGCCCTCCCGCGGGTTGTAACGGTGGAAGCGGTAGAAGAGGAACTGAAAGCCGGTGTGGAAACTCATTCGTACATTGACAACGCGCTGGCTGTCCTCGGCGACGAGATACCGGTCATCAGCCCTGCGTCGTCGGCAACACAGGTTGAATCGGAACTGCTCGAATCACTCGATCCCGGCGAAGCGCAGGCGGTGGCCGTGGCAGCGGTCACAGATGGACTGGTAGTCACCGATGACGGCGATGCGCGCACAACTGCGAAACAACGTAGTCTCGATCTCACCGGCTCCATCGGTCTCCTGTTCGATTTGTCGACAACGACCGGCTCTCGGCAGCAACGGCCGACACCTATCTCAAACGCTGGATCGATGAAGCCGGGTTCCGGTCGCCCGCCCGCGATTTCGAACACTTTCTCGATCAATAGCATCACTACGAAGTCGACACCGACGCTCTCGGCACAGAAGTCGCTGAGACGGTATCCTGCCGAGTTGTCGACGCCACAGGCGAGTCACAGTAGCACAACTCTTCACTTTCACTACGCTGTTAACGAGGCTTTATATGCGAAAGCGAGCAACGTCAGGGCACAATGGCTGAGGATGAACTCGAAACGCTGCCCGGTGTCGGGCCGGCAACCGCGGACAAACTCGTCGACGCAGGATACGACAACTACCAGAGCATCGCCGTCGCCTCCCCGGGCGAGCTCTCGAATCAAGCCGATATCGGCGATAGCACGGCCAGCGATATCATCAACGCCGCGCGCGAGGCCGCCGATGTTGGCGGCTTCGAGACCGGCGAAACGATCCTCGAACGCCGCCAAGAGATCGGTAAGCTCTCCTGGCAGATCGACGAGGTCGACGACTTGCTCGGCGGCGGGATGGAAACCCAGTCGATCACCGAGGTCTACGGTGAGTTCGGTGCGGGCAAATCTCAGGTCACCCACCAGATGGCCGTCAACGTTCAACTGCCGCCCGAACAGGGCGGGCTCCGCGGCTCGGCGATCTTCGTCGACACCGAGGACACGTTCCGCCCCGAGCGGATCGACGACATGGTGCGCGGCCTCGACGACGAGATCCTCCAGGCAACGCTGGACGACCGCGAGATGGAAGGCTCGATCGACGACGAGGAGACGATGGAAGCGCTCGTCGCCGACTTCCTCGATCGGATCCACGTCGCCAAGGCGTTCAACTCCGACCACCAGATCCTGCTGGCCGAGAAGGCCAAGGAGCTCGCCGGCGAACACGAAGACAGCGAGTGGCCCGTCCGGATGGTCTGTGTCGACTCCCTAACAGCGCATTTCCGCGCTGAGTACGTTGGCCGCGGCGAACTCGCCGAACGCCAACAGAAACTCAACAAACACCTCCACGACCTGATGCGGATCGGCGATCTCTACAACACCTCGATTCTCGTCACCAACCAGGTCGCCTCCAACCCCGATTCCTACTTCGGCGATCCGACCCAGCCGATCGGTGGCAACATCCTTGGCCACACCTCCACGTTCCGGATCTACCTTCGCAAATCGAAAGGCGACAAGCGGATCGTCCGGCTGGTCGACGCACCGAACCTCGCCGACGGCGAGGCCGTGATGCGTGTCCAAAATGAAGGGCTGAAACCGGAGTAACGCTGCCGTGGTGCCGTTCCTCGCTGTGACGCACCCTGCATAGCTCCGATCAGCTGTCTCAGACTGTTGCTCCTTATCGTCTGCAGTGACAACTTCGATCAACGCCCACTCGCGGGGGTGTCGCGTGCCCGCAGAGCCGCCGCTGAGCCCGGTGAGAGATGACCTCCAGACGAAACAAACGTCGCCCTCGAGTCGACATCCGTTTCATTCCGTGGCAAAAATTGTATCCCCACCGACCGTCTGCGACCTTATATGCATATTATTTGATCCTATATTTGACACTCGTATATAATTTAGGTGCTATTTCTTGAATTGTCAACGGATACCATTATATATGTCCGCTCCATGAGCTACGACCGTGATTCAGAGCACAAACACACGGCGTGATCACAAAATGACCATGAATCGTAAACCAAGCACACGCGTTTCGACGGAGCAATAACAATGACTGATATAGCCACAGCGGTCGAAGCAATCAACAACACCTGGATCCTGACAGTATCGTTCCTGATCTTCTTCATGCACGCGGGCTTCGCCATGCTCGAAGCCGGGCAGGTTCGCTCGAAGAACGTCGCCAACCAGCTCACCAAAAACATGCTCACGTGGGCTGTTGGTGTCACCGTGTTCTTCCTGATCGGCACCGGCTTTACGAGCCTGGTGACCGGCGGCGGCTTTGCGCCGGCAGCTGGCTCCGGCGGCTACGTCGGCTGGTTCTACGGGGCTGTCTTCGCGATGACCGCCGCGACGATCGTTTCCGGTGCCGTCGCCGGACGTGCGAAGCTCCGTGCCTACGTCACCTACACCTTCCTGCTGGCCGCGGTGATCTACCCGATGGTCATCGCGATGACGTGGTCGTCGCCCGGCGCAGGACTTGTCGAACAGCTCACCGGCACCGCCTTCGCCGACTTCGCTGGTGGGATGATCGTCCACGGGATGGGCGGGGTCGCCGGCCTCACGGCCGCTGCGATTCTTGGCCCGCGGATGGATCGCTACGCTGAGGATGGCTCCCTGAACGTCATCCCCGGCCACTCGATGACCTTTGCCGTTCTCGGCACGCTGATGCTGTGTTTCGGCTGGTACGGGTTCAACGTCGGCACCGCCGGCGCCTTCGATCTCGGCAACGGAGCAAACACGCTGAGCCTCATCGTGATGACGACGACGATCGCGATGGCGACCGGCGCGCTCGGCGCGGCCGGCGTTGCCTACCTCAAATCCGGCAAGGTTGATACGCTGTACACCGCCAACGGGATGCTCGCCGGACTGGCCGGCATCACCGCGATCACGAACACAACCTCTTGGTGGGGTGCCATCGTGGTTGGCCTGCTGGCCGGCGCACAGCTCCCGATCGTCTTCGAGTTCGTCTCGGAGAAGCTCAAGATCGACGACGTCTGTGCGGTCTTCCCCGTCCACGGCAGTGCCGGCATCCTCGGCACGCTGTTGATGCCGTTCGTCGCAGTGCCGGGTGCCGTCGACTCGGTTGCCAATCAGTTCATCGCCCAGCTTGTCGGTGTCGTCATCATCGGCGGCTGGACGCTCACCGCGACCGCGATCATCTGGTACGCGTTCAAGGCGATGGGTGAGGCACGTGTCACCCCCGACCACGAGCAGGACGGCCTCGACCTCGCCGAACACGGCGTCGAGACCTACCCCGAATTCGGTGGCGACCGCGTTGCCACCGATGGCTTCGGCCCGACTGACGACGACGAGATCCGCACCGACGGTGGCGAAGAGACTGAACTCCGCACTGATGGCGGCCGCGAACTCCGTACCGACGGCGGCGAGCCGGATCTGAAGATGGTCTTCTCGGTCGTCCGCCCCGAGAAACTCGGCGATGTAAAGAAGGCACTCGCCGAAGCCGGCGCGCCCTCGCTGACAGTCACAAACGTCTCCGGGCGTGGCAGCCAACCCGCGAAAAAGGTAGCTGGCGCGGCGAGGAGTACACGGTCGATCTCCACCAGAAGGTCAAAATCGAGTGCGTCGTCGCCGATGTCGACGCCGAAGCGGTCGCCGGGGCGATCAAGGAGGCCGCCAACACCGGCGAACCGGGCGACGGCAAGATCTTCGTTCTCGATGTTGAGGACGCGATCCAGATCCGCACCGGCAAGGAGGGCACCGAAGCGGTCTGACTGACAGTCCCAGAGCCACTGTCGCCCACCGCTCTCACCCCAGGTGGCGACGCACCACACATCACGGCTGACCCGTCACTGACACCTGTCGTCCCTTTTCAGCGACCACAAACCGCCAGCGGCAGCGCTGCTGTGATACGCCACGGGCAGCCAGCCGACCGGTCGATACGCACAAGTCCGGGGAGCAAAAACGCTCTGTATGAACCACGAGCGGTCACGCGAGCTGTACGGCCGAGCCCTCTCGGTGTTGGCCGGCGGTGTCAACTCTTCGGTGCGGGCAACCAAGCCGTACCCCTTCTTCATCGAGCGCGGCGACGGTGCCCACGTCATCGACGCCGACGGCAACAAGTATCTCGACTATGTGATGGGGTATGGCCCGCTGCTGTACGGCCATGATCTGCCGGAGCCGGTCGCCGCGGCGATCCAATCCCACGCCGCCGACGGCCCGATGTACGGCGCGCCAACAGAGGTCGAGGTCGAACTCGCGGAGTTCGTCGCCCGCCACGTCCCAAGCGTCGAGATGCTTCGGTTTGTCAACTCCGGCACCGAGGCAACCGTCTCGGCGGTCAGACTCGCCCGTGGCCACACCGGCCGCGACAAGATCGTCGTCATGCAGGGCGGCTACCACGGGGCCCAGGAGTCGACGCTCGTCGAAGGCGACGCCAACAACCCACAGCCGTCGACAGCGGGCATCCCAGAGGAGTTCGCTCAACATACTCTCCCGGTACCGTTCAACGACCCAGCCGCCGCCGAAGCGGTCTTTGAGGAACACGGCGACGACATCGCGGCCGTCCTGACTGAGCCGATCCTTGGCAACATGGGGATCGTCATGCCCGTCGACGGCTTTCACGAAACCCTCCGAGAGCTCTGCGATGACCACGGCTCGCTGCTCATCTTCGATGAAGTCATCACCGGCTTCCGTGTTGGTGGCCTCCAGTGCGCTCAAGGCAAGTTCGGCGTGACGCCGGATCTGACGACGTTTGGCAAGATCGTCGGCGGCGGGTTCCCGGTTGGGGCGATCGGTGGCCGCGCCGAGCTTATCGAGCAGTTCGCGCCCTCCGGTGAGGTGTTCCAATCGGGAACCTTCTCAGGCCACCCAGTCACGATGGCAGCCGGGCTGGCGAACCTGGAGTACGCCGCCGAAAACGATGTCTACGACCACGTCAACAGCCTCGGCGAGCAGCTTCGGAGTGGCCTCCGGGATATCTTAGCTGATCAGGCCCCGGAGTACACCGTTGTCGGCACCGACAGCATGTTCAAGGTGATCTTTACCCGTGATGGCGCGACAGATCGTGGAGGACAGTGTGGCGCGGGCTGTCAGCAGGATCCGGACTGTCCGCACTACGATCACTGCCCAAAGACCGGCGCGGACGTTGCCGACGCCGACACCGAGCGGTGGGAGCGGCTGTTCTGGCAGGCGATGAAAGATCAGGGGATCTTCCTGACGGCCAACCAGTATGAATCGCAGTTCATCTCCTATGCCCACACCGCAGCCGACATCGAGGAAACCCTTGCCGCCTACGCCGAGGCGCTGTAGGTCGCTGCCGGAACTGATGGGCTTTTAGACGGGGAGCCCAGAGAGGGCTGTATGTCATCAACCACGACCGTCAGACTCGCAACGCGGGGCTCAGAACTCGCCCGCCGGCAGGCGACGACGGTCAAATCCACGCTCGACTCCCGACGCCGGGAGGTGACGCTCACCGAGGTCGACACCCGGGGCGACCAGATCCGCGATGAGCTGATCCACCGCCTCGGGAAGACCGGCGCATTCGTCCGGGCGCTCGACGAGAAAGTCCTTGACGGCGACCTGGATGCCGCGGTGCACTCCCTGAAGGATATGCCGACCGAGATGCCGGCCGACCTCGTCGTCGCCGCCGTCCCCGAACGCGCGCCGTCCGGCGATGTACTCGTCACACCCGATGGCGGCGATATCGACGACCTCCCAGAGGGCGCGGTTGTCGGCACAAGCTCGCTCCGCCGGAAGGCCCAACTGCTGGCCGCCCGCCCGGATCTGGAGATCGTCGCCCTCCGGGGCAACGTCGACACCCGTCTCGAAAAGCTGCTCGCGCCGTCACTCCAGCGGGAACACCAGGCGCGACTCGAAGCGGTCGGCAAACTCGACGAGATCGTCGGCGACGCGGCTGCTGTCGACGACGGCGGTGACAACGCTGACAGCGACACCGACGACGACGACGACGCTGACGCCGACAGCGAGGAGTACGACCGATCGCCGGAGGAGTGGTTCAACGATCGCAGCGCGCTCGAACGCGACGCGATGGGGCGACAGGTCGACACCGAGATGGATGCGATCGTCCTTGCGGAAGCCGGCCTGCAGCGCAGCGACCTGCTTGAGACCGTCCCAACCCACCGGCTGCCCAGAGAGCAGTTTGTCCCCGCACCCGGCCAGGGCGCGATCGCGGTGACCGCCGTCGACGACGACGTGATCGACCAGCTTCGGGAGGTCGTCGATCACCCCCGCAGTCGGATCGAAACAACCGCCGAACGGACGGTGCTGGCTGAACTCGGCGGTGGCTGTATCGCGCCGATCGGCGTGAGCGCGATCGTACAGGGCGAATACGTTCACACACGCGCGCAGGTGCTTGGCCCCGACGGCGAAGAGACCGTGGAGGCGACCCGTGATCTGCCGATCACCGATCACGCCGCAGCCGCCGCAGACTTCGCCGCCGACCTCCGGGAGCGTGGTGCCGCCGAGTTGATCGAGGCCGCCGAAACCGCGGCGACCGCAGACACGACAGGAACCCGGGAGGACAATGGCTGACGATCCCGCGACGGTCTATCTCGTCGGGAGTGGGCCGGGCGATCCGGAGCTGCTGACGGTCAAGGCCAAACGCCTGCTGTCGACAGCGGATGTCGTGCTCCACGACAAACTCCCTGGTCCGGAGATCCTCGAAGAGATCCCTGAAGACAAGCGTGAGGATGTGGGCAAACGCGCCGACGGCGAGTGGACACCACAGGAGTACACCAACCGCCGGCTCGTCGAACTTGCGGAGGCCGGTCAGACAGTTGTCCGGCTGAAAGGCGGCGATCCCTTTGTGTTCGGTCGCGGCGGCGAGGAGATGGAACACCTCGCAGCCAACGACATCCCCTTTGAGGTCGTCCCCGGGATCACCTCCGCAACCGCCGCCCCTGGTGTCGCCGGAATTCCGCTAACCCACCGCGATCACGTCTCCAGTGTCTCCTTTGTCACCGGCCACGAGGATCCGACGAAGGACGAATCGGCCGTCGACTGGGAGGCACTGGCCGACACCGGCGGGACGCTCGTCGTGTTGATGGGTGTTGGAAAGCTCCCGTTGTACACACAGGCACTGCGAGACGCTGGGATGGCTCCGGAAACACCGGTCGCCCTCGTCGAGCGGGCGACCTGGTCGGAGATGACCGTCGCCACCGGCACGCTCGATTCGATTGTCGAGGTGCGGGATGCGGCGGAGATCGAACCTCCGGCGATCACGGTTATCGGCGATGTGGCGGCGACCCGAGAGGATGTTGTCGAGTTCCTGTTGAATCGAAGCGACAGCGATCCCCACCACGGCGGGAGGAAGCCATGAGCAGCGAGGTGCGCGTGGCCGTCTTCCGACCTGACGACGATCGGTTGACCGACGCCGTCGAGCTTCTCGATTCGCTGGGGGCAACACCGATCGCCGATCCGATGCTTGAAATCGAGCCGACCGGTGCGGTGCCGCAATCGGACGCTGATTACGTCGTCTTCACGAGCAAAACCGGGATCGAACTCGCCGCCGAGGCGGGCTGGCAGCCCGGCGAGACAACGCTTGTCAGCATCGGCTCGGGAACGACCGCCGCGGCCAACGACGCTGGCTGGACAGTCGACCGCGAGCCCGACACATACAGCTCCACTGGCCTCGTTGAGTTGCTGGCCGAAGAGGTTGCCGGCAGCAATGTCAACGTCGCCCGCAGCGACCACGGCAGCCACGTGTTGCTGGACGGCCTCGTCGACGCTGGGGCCGACGTGACCGAAACCGTTCTCTACCGCTTGGTTCGCCCGGGCGACGCCGGCGACAGTACCGAGTTGGCGGCCAGCGGCGAGCTTGCAGCGGTCGCGTTCACCTCTTCGCTGACGGTCGAACACTTCCTCGATGCGGCCGGCGAGCGCGGCCTCCGAGATGCCGCCATCGACGGGCTCGATGCGGCTGTTGTCGGCGCGATCGGCGAGCCGACCCGAGCAACCGCCGTCGACCACGGGATCGCTGTCGACATCGTCCCCGAGGAGGCGACCTTCGAGGCGTTGGCAACCCAGGTTGTTGAAGCAGCAGCACCAAGCTACACGGAGTGATCGAATCCTGACGGTGGGAGAGCCGGAGGCTTATATCCGATACCGCACAACCCATCGGTGATGGCTTCGAGTCCCCCGGTTCCCGAACTTGCCGAGCCGGCCACCGCCTGCGCCGAGCGGTTGCTGGCGGCCGACAGCGTGGTGCTGCCTCGCATATCGACGCCGACGGGCTGACAAGTGCCGCCATCGCGGCGACCGCACTCGAACGCGCCGGGATACAGTTCGAGACCGTCTTTTCGAAGCAACTCGACGAGGATGAGATCGCTGCGATCGCCGCAACCGACCACGAGACCGTGCTGTTCACCGACTTCGGCAGCGGCCAACTCGGTATCATCGCCGACCACGAAACCGCCGGCGATTTTACCCCCGTCATCGCCGACCACCACCAGCCGGCTGACGCGACCACCGAGTACCATCTCAATCCGTTGCTGTATGGGCTCGACGGCGCGACCGAACTCTCGGGGGCGGGCACAACATACGTGTTGGCCCGCGCGCTCGCAGCAATCCAACCAGCCGCCGACGGTGGCACACCCACCGGGCAAACACCGAGCGAAAAGCCAGATGGCGACAACCGCGATCTCGCGGCGCTCGCGGTCGTCGGCGCGGTCGGCGACCGACAGGCCGGCGTCGACGGGCTGACCGGTGCAAACGAGGCGATCGTCGAAGAGGGGGTCGCCGCCGGGGTCGTCGAAGCCGGTACCGATATCACCCTCTACGGCAAGCAAACCCGTCCGCTGCCGAAGCTACTGGAGTATGCGACCGAAGCCCAGATTCCGGGAATCTCAAACGACACTGCGGGCGCGATCGACTTTCTCGCTGATCTCGATCTGAGCTCGAAACCGACGACGGCTGGCGGTGTTGGGTCGATCTGACCGATGCGGAACGACAGACGCTGCTCAGCGCGTTGATTCAACGCGCGGTTGCCAGCGGCGTGCCGGCCGGTCGGATCGATGATCTCGTTGGGACGAGCTACCAACTCGCTCACGAGGAGCCCGGCACCGTCCTGCGAGATGCCAGTGAGTTCTCAACGCTGTTGAACGCGACTGCGCGGTACGAGCGTGCGGATGTCGGGCTGGCGGTCTGTCTCGGCGACCGCGAGGAGGCCTTCGAGCAAGCTCGAACGCTGCTCCGAAACCACCGCAAAAACCTCTCACAGGGCGTCGATTGGGTCACAAACGAAGGCGTCACCACCGAGGACAACATCCAGTGGTTCGATGCGGGCGACGAGATCCGAGCGACGATCCTCGGTATCATCGCCGGCATGGCCATCGGCGAATCAGGAATCCGCCGGGATCTACCGATCATCGGGTTCGCCGAGAAATCCGCCGAGGAGATCAAGGTCTCCGCACGCGGAAACCACACACTCACCGCCAAGGGGCTGGATCTCTCGGTAGTCATGCGAGATGCCGCTCGCGCGGTCGACGGCGACGGCGGCGGCCATGACGTGGCAGCCGGGGCGACGATCCCAGCCGGAGAACAATCAGCGTTCGTCGCTGTTGCTGACGAGATTGTTGGCGAACAACTGTCGTCGTAAGAGAATTATTGGCCGCCGATATCCCGGAACATCACGCGGTAGTCATCAGCCGAGAGCGTGTCGGCGAGATCAAGCAGTTCGTCATCAAGCGCTTCGAGGCGATCGAGTAGCTCGTCGTACTCGTCGCTGGCGTCGAGTTCGGAATCGGATTTCTGCGATTCAAGCAGCGCGCGTTTCGAGGCCAGCGACGCCGCCTCCTGGAGCAGGTCGCCGTACTCCGACCGGGTGAACAGCGTGTCGACAGCCTCCATCAGTTCATCCCGCGTGACGGGTTTGAGGATATAGAGATCGAAGCCCATATCGATGATGTCGAAGTCAGGCTCAACACCGGTGACCATCGCCACCCGGCACTCCATCTCCTCCGCTTCGATCACGTCAAGCACGACTTCTCCGGGGTCGTCCGGGAGTCGCCGATCCAAGAGGACGGCATCGATCGAGTCCGGGAGTTCCTCTCCGTCCGGGGCGGCCTCGCCGTGAAGCACATCGATCGCTTCCGCAGCGGTCGTCGTCGTGACGACGGTGTACTCCGGTTCGAGGAACTTGTTGTAGAGATGGGTAACGGTCGGATCGTCCTCGACGACGAGGATAGTCTCGTCGCTCATCGCCGACCCACCCGCGATTGTAACCCGGTGTGTTCGACCGGTCGAACGCTACCACCCGCATATGTGTTATTGGAGTCATGACGCAGCATAAATCCGTGTCAGACGGCCGTCGGACGGCCTTAGATAACAATGTACGTTTGAGAGAAATAAAGGTATGCATGCGGGTGGCCACAGCCCGCCGGAGCCGGTGGGCTCATTTAGGGGCGGTCGTACGACCCCGCATGCCAGAGACAGTGCAGACCGGCGTCGACGGCCTCGATTCGATTCTCGGCGGTGGGATCGTCAACAACGCGACCGTCCTCGTCAGCGGGAACCCCGGGACGGGGAAGAGTCTCTTCGGGATCAACTACCTGTATTCGGGTGTCATCGATCATGGCGAACGCGGGATCTACATCTCCTTTGAGGAAAACGCGGAGGATATCAAGATGGCCGCCGAGTCGATCGGCTTCGATCGTTTCAGTGAGCTTGTCGACGAGGATGAGATCAAGATCTACGACAAACGTGAGATGCTCCAAGACGGCAACTTCACCGAAACGATGGATCGACTGCTGGAGGTGTTTACCGAATCGGAGTACGATCGGCTCGTCTTGGATTCGCTGACGATGTTTCAGCTGTTTTTCGAGGATGAACGCGAGAAACGCACCTATCTGCTGAAGTTCTCGGATATTCTCAAACAACACGGGCTGACCTCGCTGTTGATCAACGAACAGGGCGCGGTGTTCCCGGACACCGAGATCGGCCTGGAAAACTTCCTCACCGATGGCAACATCTACTTTATCCAGACGCCGACTGACTCCGGAGTCAACCGCTATGTCTGGGTGGCGAAGATGCGAAAGCAGGATATCAACACCGACATCTTCCCGATGGAGATCAGCGACGGCGGGATCA
This sequence comes from Halonotius sp. GCM10025705, assembly GCF_042662885.1. Classification (NCBI taxonomy): domain Archaea; kingdom Methanobacteriati; phylum Methanobacteriota; class Halobacteria; order Halobacteriales; family Haloferacaceae; genus Halonotius; species Halonotius sp. GCM10025705. The sequence goes on from NZ_JBHSZD010000001.1 coordinate 1,843,498, forward strand.
CCGTCTACGAGAAAGCCAGCGGCTTCTCGATGATGGCTGGGGAATCCGGCCCCGGCGGCGATGGGCCGTCGTTCTGACAGTCCCCGTCAGTTCGACATCGTCCGCCAGACATCGTCGAGTTTGTTTTTGACCGCCGAGCGTTCGGCGATATCGACGGAGACGCCGCCCTCAAAGCTGACCTCAACTTTGTCAACATTTCGGCGATAGACCTTGATCCGGCGGTGTTCATCCGACAACGGCCGATCGTGCAACGTCAGCAGATCAGCGTCGGTAAGTTCGTCGATCCGCCGGTAACAGGTGGCGATCGGCACGTCGAGTTCGTCGCTGAGGTCTTGGGCTGACTTCGGCTCTGTCGTCGCCGACAGGATATCCGTATTGTACTTGTTGCCAAGCACCTCGATAAGCTCCTCCGATGCCATTCTGTGATAGCTACCAACGACTGGGCAAAAAGCGTATCGGTGGGGGGTTTATTACGTTTTCATAGCCGTGAGTATCAAAACTAATAGCCGTTATCAGAATATCACCGAGAGGGTAGTGAATTAGTTCGTCGACGACGATGGGTGAGAAAGGGAAGCAGCGTGGTGGTGACGTGTCGATCGTCATAACACGGCACGCAGCGACCCGAAGGTGCGACAGAGCAGTTGCGGACGAAAGGTCGCCGTTTCGGAGAGAGCAACTCTCGGGGGTGCTGTCAAATTGCCGTGAAACAACTGGTAGTGTTCAGATAAGCTGATTCCATGCGAAGCTGAACGATCTGAGCCAGTCGTCGGCTGTGTCTGCTGAGGCGTTGCTGAAACAGTTCGAGAAACAGATAGTTCTGCGTTTTAGTTCTCGGAAGACACGTTCGACAGCGTTTCGATTTCCATGCTTCTCGTATTTGAAATCGTAGCCGGCATGGTGACAGGCAGCCTGTAGTGAGTGGGCACCATCAATGAGAAATACGGCGTCAGCAACGTCGTGTTTCTCGCTGAGTTCAGCGAGAAACACTTCTGCGAGTCCGGTGTTTGTTGTCGGTTCAAGGCTTGTGTACAGCAATTCGTTCGTCTTTGGATCAACAGCTGCGTACAGCCAGTATTGGTCGTCGTTGAGTTGGATCACTGTTTCGTCAACCGCAACGTGATCCGGACTCTTCCCCGAAGTGGGTTGTAGATCGGCCTTGTGAATCCAGTTGTGCACGGTTGATCGAGCGCGTTTGACACCGAATATCTCAAGTACAGAAACAGTATTCGAAAGTGATAGGCCAGACAGATGGAGCTGAATACTGAGCTTCATCAGAAATTCCGGTGTCGCTTCTCGTTCCACAAAGTCTAACTCAATCTGGTCGATACTGCCACTGAGGCGTCCGAATTCTTCCATAACCACTTAGAAATCGTGACGCCTCACCTTTCAGTCCTTATCTGAACACCGCCAAACAACTCGGCGTTAGATTTAACACGATATACCCACAACATGTCGATAACAGACTGGAGTGCGGTCGGTATCCAGTCGGGGGAACACACCATGTTCAGCACAGCAAGCCGGGGTCAAGTGGGGATCGGTACCCTCATCGTGTTCATCGCGATGGTTCTAGTGGCAGCTATCGCTGCTGGGGTGCTTATCAACACCGCTGGCCTCCTACAGGCGCAAGCACAGTCCACAGGTGAAGAAACGACGGCACAGGTTAGTGATCGGATAGCGATTGGTGAAGCAGTTGGCTATGATACGACTTCTAGCGACACTGACGACACAGCGGGGGAAATTGATACACTGAATGTCTCAATGCGGCTGGCGGCCGGTGCTGACCCGATCAACCTAAGTCAAGCATCATACACAATCGATACTGGGGGAACTGCAAGGGTGATTAGCGGTGCAAACAGCAGCGGTGGTCCAGTGACGTTCCACCAGATACAAGGACTCGATCAAAAACCGAGGATCCTAGCAGACCAAAATGATCTGATGGTTGTCGAATTTAATCTTGAAGATGGTACTTCCAGCGGTGGAGGAGGTATAGATGGGATCACTTCCATTGAGGATGGAGACGATATAACAATCATTGTGCAGGCTCCGGCAGGTGGGAGCACGTACGCCACCCTGAAGGCACCGCGCCGGATCAATCAGGGCGAATCCTACATCGTCTCCTAAAGCCTGTTCTTCCCGCTGGGGCAGTTTTCAACTCCAATTCGTTTCCTGGCTTCACCCTGTTTGCGGCGTCACTGCTTGATAGCTATCAGAATCGCCCCGTGTTGTAACGTAGTGAGCTGGTCTATTTTCGCTAGTGTCCTCCTATAAGATCAACAATCAAATAATGATTCTGTTTAGATTGCATTATTTTCAAAAAAAAAAGATAATTTGAGGATCATTTTTATATGTATTCTCAATGGGGGTTCAGGTAACGCCTGCCCTGTTCCGGGTCAGGCGAAGTCACACTATGTTCGAGTCACACACCCGAGGCCAGGTCGGCATCGGGACGCTCATCGTCTTCATCGCGATGGTGCTCGTCGCGGCAATCGCTGCAGGCGTCCTCATCAACACGGCCGGCCTCCTCCAAGCACAAGCCCAACAAACCGGTGAAGAAACAACCGCCGAAGTCAGCAACATCGTCCAAATAAACCAAGTCATCGGTGAGGACAACACCAGCGACGGGCGGATCGATATCCTCAACGCAAGCGTTCGCCTCGCGTCGGGCTCCGACCCAGTCAACCTGAGTGAAGCCTCCTATACCGTTGAAACAAACGGCAGTGCAACCGTTATCAACGGGAACAACCGGACGAACGATGCCATCTCGTTGTTCCAAGCCCAAGGGCTTGCAAACGGGACAAGCATCCTCTCAGACCAAGACGATCTGATGATTGTCCAGTTCGATCTCACAAAGACAGCTACATTGGATCCGCTCGGGGAGTCAGATAAGATTACCCTCGTCACGCAAGCTCCCGCGGGCGGAAGTACCTACAAACAACTCCAAGCACCTCGTCGAATCAACGACGGCAGTGCATACATCCTCTAACCACAACCTCGCCGTGTGAATGTGCCACGGGAGTCACCGTGTTGGCTTGTAACAGAGTTCGTCTCGGAGCGTGTCTCCGCTACGCTCCACCCGTTATAGAGGAGAACGAAAAACGGTGGAAGACTCCGACAGTCGCTATCTCACCGCCATATTTATTATTCTGGAATAGTAAACCTCTCATAACGTCTGACCTTTCGTGGGTTCAGGCGGGGTCAAAACCATGTTCAGCACAGAACGCCGCGGCCAGGTAGGGATAGGTACGCTTATCGTGTTCATCGCGATGGTGCTCGTCGCAGCGATAGCTGCGGGTGTACTTATCAATACCGCTGGCCTCCTGCAAGCACAGGCACAACAGACAGGCGAAGAGACGACCGCCGAGGTTAGCAACGTTATCCAGATCGGCGAGGTAATTGGAAAAGATACCGGTCCAAATGGCAAAATTGATCAGCTTAATGCAAGTATCCGTTTAGCCTCCGGTTCCGATCCAATCAACGTAAGCAAAGCGTCGTATACTATATCAACAAACGGCAATGCAACTGTCGTTAACGGTAATGCGACAGATAGTACTATTGTTGACAATATTGATCAAAAACAGGGGTTAAAAGATGGTGAGACAATCCTTTCAGAGCAAGAAGATCTCATTGTTGTCACATTTGACTTGGATGCGACAGGTTCTCCTCTCAACGAACTTGACGACAATGATGAAGTGACGTTTATCGCGCAGGCCCCCGCAGGTGGAAGCACATACAAACAACTCTCAGCACCACGGCGAATCAAAGAGGGTGAGTCCTACATCCTCTAATTCCGGCTGTGAGTTACGATCCGCGCTTCTGCGCGGGTTGACGTTATCACGGTAACTTCGGCACCACCGGTGCCAAGTACTGTGTACTGGTTTGGTACGCCTGCGCCTGAACAATCTCGTTCAGGGCTTTTCAAAGAGAACACTGGAACCGCTACTGCCAAGAGTAGCGGCACGTCTATGAGATACAGTACGTCTGATTGTCGGATTCATGTCGTCAAAGGTGATATTCTATTCCAATTGCACTATTATCAGTACAGATAATTTGGCAGTCATTTTTATTACCATCGACTGTCACATCCCAGATACCGTCTGGTCCGATACGGGCTCAGGCGTACCAAACCATGTTCAACACAGACGACCGAGGTCAGGTGGGGATCGGAACCCTCATCGTGTTCATCGCGATGGTTCTGGTCGCAGCGATTGCGGCCGGTGTTCTGATCAACACCGCAGGCCTCCTACAAGCACAGGCACAGCAAACAGGTGAAGAGACGACTGCCGAAGTCAGCAACGTCGTTCAGATCGGTAAAGTAGTTGGAACTGATACCGATGGCGACAATGAGATTGAACGTCTTAATAGTTCGGTCTGGCTAGCATCCGGGTCAGATCCGGTAAATCTGAGTGAAGCGTCTTGGACGATTTCCAGTCCATCAGGAAACGCAACCGTTGTGAACGGAAACAATCGGACAAATGATGCCATTGCGTTTCATCAAAAACAGGGGCTCGATGACACAGCGATTATTTCTGATCAAGAGGATCTAATGATCGTCAACATCAGCCTTGACAAACAAAGTAGAATTGAACCGCTTGGTTCATCAGAGCGCGTGAAGCTGATTGCACAAGCCCCAGCTGGTGGTCAAACATACACAGAGCTGAAGACACCGCGTCGAATCTTCGCAGACTCGTCGTACATCCTCTAACGATCGGTTCCCTGCAGCAATCTTTTTTCAATCCAGCCCCAGATAGTTGCTACTAAACGCGTACTAACGAGCTTGCGCGAGATTACTCCTCTACGGTAACTCAAGGCAACAATTATTACTGTTGTACTAGTTGAACACCGTATGGACAGACGGCGACTCTTGATGGCCGGTGGCACAGCGATGTCAGTTGGACTAGCTGGGTGTAGTGGCTTGCTTGGCGGTGGTAATGAGGAAGAGGGCCCTACTCAGCCAGAAATCACTCGGATTGGTGTCGAAAATAACGCTGGTGAGGGAGTGGTCACTGGTACAATCTCAAACCCGACTGGTGACGATGTAAGCCTCGATCTGTACGTTCGCATCTATACAGGCGAGTCGCCTGAAACGCTACGAAATCAGAGTCCCGAAGAAGAACTTGATCGACCCGATATTAATATCCCGGCGGAACAGGATGGTCCGTTCTTGATCACCATCTCGGGGACAATCACAGTCAGCCGTCTCAGTGATAATATCGAGGCTGCCCTCCTCCCAGCCGGTGAGACACCGGCTGAAGGTGATTATAGATGGTACGGCCCCGATGCAGACACACTCAACGCAGACGCGTAGTAACGGCACGCTGAGCGCGTAATTGAGTAGACAAGGACCGCCGAAGCGTTCGAAGCGAACGAGGACAACACTCTTTATCGCAACGCCAGAAGCTACCCCCATGAGTTCGGATGATCCTGAGGACGACCCACAAGAAAAAGGGATCCTCGCGCCCGATGAGCTCGATATCACCGATCATCCGAAAGTCGAATCACTCTCCGAGGGACGGTATGTCGTGTCACCCGACGACACGCCCGTCGATCCAGACCGCGAGCAACAAGAAAAATTGGGTTCGACCGAGTCACAACTCCCTGCCAGCGACGACGCAGCAGACGACGCAGACAACAATACTGAGGAGAGCGCGGAAGATGGTGACGACGAGACCGAGCAAGCACCACGCGGAAGCGGTGGTGGGGGTGACGATGACGACACAGCAGAAGAGTCACCAACCGACACAGACGACGACAGCGAGGACGCAGCCGAGCCGCCAGCCGTCGAGTTGACCCAACAGACTGTCAGCCAGTTTCTCGCTGAATCACTCACCTCAACCGAGACAGCCTACGGGTTCGACGCGACAGTCAACATTGAGGGCAGTGTCAAGCGCGGGCGGATGAGTTCCGACGATGTTGCCGAGACCTTAGAGGGGCTGTTGCGGTGGTACGCCTCCCAGACAACCGACGAGATGGAGCCGGAAGCCGCCCTTGGGATCATTCTCGCCGGCAGTACACTCGAAGTCGAGTACCCGGTACAGAGCGTCTACGCCATGCTCAAGCGATATGGGCTTCAGCCGGATGATTCGATCAGCGATCTGCTGTCGGCGATCCGCGAGGAGGGGTCGTTCACCGTGCCGCCGTCAGAGAATCGGTGAGCGGCGTGTCACCGACACCCGATCGGTGAGTGCCTTGGCATCGTCAGCCACCCGGTAGTGAGCCGTCATCACTCTCAGGGCTGATAGCTATAGGGGAGTGTTTATATTACCTCGGGTGTCCTATGTTCGATATATGGCAAAGCGTGTGATGATCGCTGACGACTCGGAGTTCATGCGGAACCTGCTCCGAGAGATACTCGAAGACGACTTCGAAATCGTTGGGGAAGCTGAAAACGGTGTCGAGGCGGTCAACCTCTATGAAGAAGAGGATCCCGACATCGCCATGATGGATATCGTCATGCCGATCCGCAGTGGGATCGAGGCGACAAACGAGATCACGAACAATGATCCCGACGCGAAGGTGATCATGTGTACCAGTGTCGGCCAAGAGGAGAAGATGAAACAGGCGATTAAGGCCGGCGCGTCGGGGTACATTACCAAACCGTTCCAGAAACCAAACGTCCTCAACGAGATCAACGACGTCATCCCGGCCTAGTATGAAAGTCGATATCCGGGAGCTGGGGCAGTTCAACCATCTCGCCTCCGAAGGGGCCAAACAGGCCGCCAAATCGCTGTCGACACTGGCGGGTATCGAGATGGATGTCGATGTCACCGACGTCAGCCTCGTCACCGAGTCGGTGCTCGCGGAGACGTTCGCCGACCGCTCGTTTGTCGGCGTCGAACTCGGCTTACAGGGCGGGCTGGAGGGTGAAACGGTGTTGGCCCTCGAACGCGAGCGCGCGCTCGTGCTTCAAGAGTTGCTGTTGGATGCGACCGACACCGACTACTCCTCGAAAGGCAGCACCATCGCGAAAAGCAGCGTCACCGAACTCGGCAACATCATGATCGGCGGCTTCATCGACGGCTGGGCAAACCACCTCGATACGGCGATCAACATGACGCCGCCGCGGTACACCGAGGCCAACGGGCCGCGCATCCTGCCGGATCAGGCCATCGAGGCGGCGAAAAACCACGGCGTGTTCCTCTTTGAGAGCAAGCTGTCGGGAATGGACGTTGACCTCGATTTCTCGCTGTACATGCTGCCGGAGTACCGCCAATTCGTGCAGCTGCTGTCGGGCAACGACCAGGGCAACCAGATCCCGGTCAACCGACTCAGCACCTTCGAGGAGTTGGCCAAGGAGGGGCGGGCAACGCCGCCGGCCAGATCGGCATGATGACCGGCCTCGACACCAACGTCGATGTGAGCCGGCTGCGATTCGTGCCGCTGTCGGGCGTCCCAAAGCAGGTCGGCAACGACCAGTTTGTCGGCGTCGTCTTCGAGTTGACAGGGCTGCCGAGCGGGTATCTCGTCGTGTTGTTTGACGAGAAATCCGCCATCACGATCGCCAACGCGATGATGCCCGGCGATTCGACGGAGGATGAGATCGGCACGATGACCGAAGGCGCGATCAAGGAGCTCGGCAACATCATGACCAGCGGCTTCATCGACGGCTGGGCGAACGTGCTCCAGACGAGCATCGAGCATTCCCCGCCAAACTTCGTCCACGACATGGGCGAGTCGATCATGAGCCCGGTCGTCGGCAAACTCGGCCAACAGCAGGATTACGCTTTTGTCATCGATTCAACGATCGAGATCGATGGCAACGAGGGGCAGTGTGATATCTACGCGCTGCCCAACGAGCGAGAACTGCCCGGGCACTGTCGGCACTGCCGGCACAGGACTAATCGTCGGGAGGCGCTCGTGACACGGGATCGGCAGCGCAAAAGCGCGCCACTGAAACAGGTCGGCATCGCCGAGTACGCCGTGGTAACCGATAACACGGTGCTGTCGACCAGCGGGGTTGGCTCATGTCTCGGGATCGTCCTTCGGGACTCATTCAACGATGTCTCGGGGTTGATTCACGTGATGCTGCCAACAGCAGAAGAGAGCCGCGATGGCAACCCCGCGAAGTTTGTTGATACCGGGCTCCCGCTGGTGATCGAGGAGATGGTCGAGGCCGGAGCGAGCAAACGCCGGCTGGAGGGCTGGGTTGTCGGTGGCAGCGAGATGCTCTCGTTTTCCTCGGACGGCGACAGCATCGGCAGCCGTAACATCGCCGCCGCCAAACAAGCCTTCGAGCACTACGGGATCGATGTTGCCGGCACCGATGTCGGCGGCAGCCACGGCCGGTCGATCCGCTTCGATCCAGCAAGCGAGTCGGTGACAATTCAGACGGCCAAGGACAACACGACACAGACGATCTAACGTCTGACGGGAACTATCAGCACTGATATGTGTCTGACGCTAGATATCAGTGTTGAGAGTTGGATGGGTGGTTTCAAGTGTATAGGTGGTCATAAACCGTTACAATGGGTCTCGGCATCGCACTCCTCGTCGCAGTACCCACCCTAGAGATCGGTGCCCAACTCGGGGGAAATCTCTCGGCGTGGGTCGTGACGACCGCAACCATCGGCTTGGTCGGGGCGAGTATCATCGACCGTATCCTCGAAGGTGAGGAAGACGCCGGCGGCGGCGGTGGTGGCGGCGACGGGGGCATGGACGGCGACCTCGGTGGGGGAATGGACGACGACCTTGGCGGCGGGATGGACGATGATCTCGGCGGGGGGATGGATGACGACCTCGGCGGGATGGACGACGACTTCGGCGACGGCGGGATGGATGATGATTTCGGTGGGATGGACGATGACTTCGGTGGCGGTGGTGGCGGCGACTTCGGCGGTGGCGGTGGCGGCGGCAACACCGACGAACTCGCCCACCAGATCGAGGAGCTGAAACCGAGGTGTCTGATCTCTCCTCGACGGTCGGCACCATCCGCGAGGAAAACACCGAGATCAGCGAGCGCGTCGAGGAAGTCGAAGAGGATGTCCGCAACCTCCTGACATCTACGAGATGGTGACCCGCGGCATCAACCCCTTCGTCGACGACGGCGGGGGTGGTGGCGGTGCCGGCGGTGGCGGGTTCGGCGGTGGTGGCGGCGGCGACGGCGGCGGCCTCGGCCTGTTCGACGATGACGAAGAGGAGGCCGAAGACGTCGACGACTCGGTGATGGACGCCGACGCCGACGGCTTCTTCGACGACGAACTGACCGAAGAAGAGATCGAACCCGCAGACGACGGCGGCGACGAGGCCGGCGGCATGGACGACAGCTTAGACGAGATGGGCGACGGTGATTTCGCCGACGATCTCGATGCCGACGACGATGACTTCGCCGACGACCTCGACGACGGCGACGAGTTCAGCGATGATCTCGATGACGGCGATGCCGAGAGCTTCGAAGATGACCTCGATGACGGTGCTGAGGGGTTCGAGGACGACCTTGGCGGCGAAGATGACTTTGGTGACGACCTCGAAGGAGATGCAAGTGATCAAGATATGTCCGGCGAAAAATCATTCAGCGAACTGAAAAACGAGTACGACTCCGGGGATGCCGAATGGGCCGACGAAGATGACCTCGACGATGGTGGCGAGGAGGATCTCGATGCCGACATCGACGATGATTCCTCATCCGATGGGCTCGATGAGGGCTTCGATGACGGCGAGGACGCCTTCGACGAGGGCTTCGACGACGAAGACGACGGCCTGGATGACGGCGAGGATGCCTTTGATGAGAGCGGTGACGCCTTCGATGAGGGTGGCGACGCCTTTGAGGACGACGGCGATGCCTTCGACGAGGGCGGTGACGCCTTCGATGACGGCGAGGATGCCTTTGATGAGAGTGGCGACGGCTTCGACGAAGGCTTCGATGAGGAACCTGAGCCCGCCGACGCCGCCGGCGGGGCACCGGAACCAGAGCCCGATCCCACCGGAGGAGCCCAACAGGATGCCGGACAACAGCAGGCCGACGGCCAGCCGGCCGGTGGTCGCCAACAAACCCAACAGCGAGAGCAACAACAAGCGGGTGGCCAGCAGGGTGGTGGCCGAGCCCAGGGCCAACGCGGCGGCCACGAGGAGGCCGGCGGCTCACGGCCGCTGTCGCCGATCCGAGAGCGCGGGGCGGGCGACTTCGAGTACGTCACCTCCGATCACCTCTCGACGGCCCGTGAGAAGCCCTACCTCACGACGCTGCCAAGCGATTACCTTGGCGATCTCGTGATCATGGAGTGGCTGGAGTTCCTCGTTGATGAGTCAACCGTCACCGACGCCGCGCGCGCGGTCAACTACTACGAGCGCATCGAGTGGGTCGACCCCGCCGTCGCCGACCACCTCCGATCGTTCCTCTCCGGGTTCGGCAACGTCGATCGCAACAAGATCGACCGCCCAGGCACCGAGTACCTTACACGTGAGCATCACATACATAGTCTGAAATACATCATGCAGCTCAACGGTACCACAGCCACATCGGTCATTATCGACCGCTGGGACAGCTTCACCCCGGACAACAATGGGTTTTAGCGTCAGTGCCTCAACCGCGCTCATCTTCGCCGCACTGTTTTTAGCCCTCGGCATCTTCTATCCGGCAATGGCGAACAGTTACGAGCGCGTGCAAGCGGCTGATGCCGACCAAGCCGATCGCGCCCTCGATCAAGCCGACAGCGACATTCGGATCGACTCTACGGCGAGCGGAGAGGTCGATGTCACCAATAACGGCTCGACAACACTCCCGGTCGACGAGACCGATCTGCTGCTTGACGGTGAGTACCAACCACGGAGCACCGTCACAACTGATGTGGGTGGCAACACGGCCACCGACCTCTGGCTGCCGGGTGAGACGCTAACGCTCGATCCAGATGCGGGCCTCGGCGGCGTCAATCAGGTACGGGTCGTCACCGAACACGGCGTGAGTGCGTCAGCGGTGATCTAACATGGCGAGTGTCTCAGTCTCCCATCTGATCATCTTCATCGCTGCCTCGTCGTTGCCGCTGGCGTCGCTGGAACGCTGACAACCGGTGTCGAACGCGTCAGCAACGCGGTTGAAGACGGCAGTCTCGATGTCAGCCAACAGGTACGGACGGATATCGACATCGTCAGCGATCCAGCGAACCCCACCATCGACGGGACGACCGGTAACCTGACGGTTCACGTCCGCAACACCGGCTCACAGGCGATTTTCATACGTCCAGACTCCGTTGATATGGTGCTGAATGGGCAGTTTGTGCCGAACAGTGACTTCACCATCACCGACGCCAACGGTGCAAAGACGGTGGCCCGTACCGGCGACGTGATGGCCATCGAGATCGACAACAGTCTTGTCCAAACCGGCGACAACAGATTATACCTAACAATCAATAGCGATGAGGAAGTATATGAGTTCAGGAACTGACCAATGAGCACAGCACGTCGTGATATCCTGTCGATCGGGCTCGAAGGCCATGACCAGTTGAACGCCGAGCTCGGCGGCGGGTTCCCACCCGGTAGTATCGTTCTCATGGAGGGCGACTACGGGGCGGGCAAAAGCGCGCTGAGCCAGCGGTTTAGCTACGGCTTTACGCAGGAGGACACGACGGTTACCTATCTCTCGACGGAGCTGACTGTCAGCGGATTTATCAATCAGATGCACTCGCTGTCCTACGACATCACCTCGGAGCTGCTTCAAGAGGATCTTCTATTTTTGAGTGCTGACTTCGACAGCGGTGGCGCGCTGCGTGGCAACGAGGACAAAGAGCGGAAAGAACTGCTCAAACGCCTGATGGACGCCGAGGCGATGTGGGAGCCGGAGGTCGTCATCATCGACACCTTCGATGCGATCCTCCGTAACGATCCCAAGTTTGAATCCCTCGTGCGCAACGACGAAGGGCGACAGGCGGCCCTTGAGATCATTTCGTATTTCCGGGATATGATCTCGATGGGGAAACTCATCATCATCACCGTCGACCCGTCGACGGTCGACGACGATACGATCGATCCGTTCCGGTCGATCGCCGACGTCTTCCTTGAGTTGGAGATGGCAGAGGTCGGCAGCGAAACCCGGCGATCGATCTCGGTGAAACGGTTCGCCGGGATGGGCGAACAGGTCGGTGACAGCATCGGGTTCTCGGTGCGCTCCGGCACCGGGATCGTCATCGAAAGCCGGAGTGTGGCCTAACGATGACCGATCAAGGAACGGCAACACCGTCGGACGAACTCAGACAGGTCGCCAACCGACGGCCACACCTGCGGGAACACCTCCAGAAGTTCAAACAGATTGCCGGGGAGTTCCCGATGTTGGTCGAGGATCCCGAGGATTACGAGACCCGGCGGCCGAACGTCATCTATCCGGTCGGTGGTGCGGTCTACTGTCACGTCTACGGTGACCTCGGCCAGAAGACCAAATACTACACCATCGAGCCGACGCTCTCGGAGGATGAGACGGTCACCCTCCAGAAGGTCAAGCGGAAACTGCTGTCGATGAGCGGCCACAAGGAGTCCCCGGACGACGACGCCGGCTACGACGACCTCATCGAGGAGTTGCTCGATCAGACCACCTACGTCACCGACGGCGACATGTCGTTTTACGACCGGGTCAAACAGCTCTGGAACTTCGGGAAGGTCAAAGTCGACCAGAACACCTACGACAGCATTCGCTACCGGCTCAACCGCGATATCGTCGGCTTCGACCGCTGGAGCCGATTATGCGCGATGATCAAAACGAGGATATTCACGTTATTGACCCCATGAGACCCACGTCGACCATGCCACCTTCGGGATGTTGCCGACGACGGTCGACTTCGGCACCCCCAATGAGTTCGACAACTGGCTGAAAAACATGGGCGAGCGGATGGGCGATCCGATCTCAGACTCAAATCCGATCGTCGACTCGACGATGCCCGATGGCTCCCGTATCAACATCATCTACTCCGAAGATGTCTCGTTGAAGGGCCCATCGCTGACGATCCGACAGGGCCAGGAGATCCCACTGTCGATGATGCAGATTACCCACTGGGGAACGCTGTCGCCGATGATGGCGGCATACCTCTGGATCTGCCTCGAAAACGAGCAGACGGTCTTCGTTGTCGGCGAGACTGCATCCGGGAAGACGACGACGCTCAACGCCTCCTTCTCGTTTATCCCCCGAGATTCGAAGATTTACACCGCGGAGGACACCGCCGAGGTCATCCCACCCCACGACACCTGGCAGCAACTGCTGACCCGTGAGGGGATGGGCGACGAGGACGCCGAGGTCGACATGTTCGACCTTGTGGCGGCCGCCCTGCGCTCGCGGCCGGACTACATCATCGTCGGCGAGGTTCGTGGGGCCGAGGGGCGGATGGCCTTCCAGGCCGCCCAGACCGGCCACCCGGTCATGCTGACGTTCCACGCCTCCGATATCGTCACCATGATCCAGCGGTTTACCTCCGAGCCGATCAACGTCCCCGAGACGTTCATGGGGATCGCCGACGTCGCGCTGTTCCAAAACCGTGTTAAACAGGGCGATGACGTGCTGCGCCGTGTCACAAGTGTCCAAGAGATCGAGGGCTACTCCTCGGAGATGGGCGGTGTTGTGACCCGGCAGGTCTTCGAGTGGGATCCCGTCGAGGACGAACACACGTTCAAGGGGATGAACAACTCCTACGTCTTAGAGGAACAGATCGCCCCCTGCTTGGCTACGCCGACACCCGTCAGATCTACGAGACACTGGATCATCGTGCGGAGGTTGTCGAACGGATGATCCAAGAGGGGATTCTCGGCTACCACGAGGTCAACGACGCCATCGAATCCTTCCAGCGAGACGGCGTCGAAGGGCTCCCATTCACGATGAGCACGGCGCCGGACATCAAGTAGGTGGCTTATGGCGACACAGGAGGGCTCCGGCGACCGGCTGAACTCGCTGTTGGCGTTTGTCTCCGACGTATTAGCCTCCTACAGTCGGCTGGATATGTCGCGGCGGCGGTATATGGTGCTCATCTTTCTGCCGACATTCAGCGTGTTTCTGTTGTCGATCGCGGCGGCGATCGTCCTTGAGATCCCGGTGACCGCGAAGATCCCGATCCCACTGCTCGGGTTGTTGGTGTGGGTGACTGGCCTGTTGTATCCGAAGCTCTACATCACTCAGAAGCGAACCGAGATCGAGGATAAGTTCCATCTGGCGATGACACATCTGACGGTGCTGTCAACCACAAACATCGACCGTGTCGAGGTATTTCGTCGGTTGGCAGCCGAAGACGAGTACGGTGCGCTGGCCGACGAGTTGGGTCAGATTGTCGGGCTTGTCGACACGTGGAATCAGAGTATCGACGACGCCTGTCGCCGACGGGCCAAGGAGGTGCCAAGCGAGGTGATGTCGGATCTCTATGAGCGACTGGCGTTTACGCTTGAGGCCGGCGAGGAACTCAAGGAGTTCATGCTCGATGAGCAGGATTTCATCATCGAGAACTACGAGACGATCTACGAGGGCCAACTGGCCAACCTCGAAGTGATGGAGGATCTCTACATCTCGATGATCCTCTCGATGACCTTCGGGCTCGTGTTCGCCATCGTCCTCCCGATCCTGACGGGCGTCAACCCGACGGTCACCGTCTCGGCAGTCATCGGGTTGTTCTTCCTCGTCCAGGTGGCGTTCTTCTTCGTCATCCGGAACATCGCGCCCTACGATCCAGTGTGGTACTTTCCGGAGCCGCGATTTATCGAGGACAAAGAGCTGTGGGCAGCGATCTTTATCGGCAGCCTCGGCTCGCTGTCGATCATCTTCTTCATGGGGCTTGGCTTTCTCGGCATCGGCCCCGGGATCGACGGCGTGCTCTTCTTCCTTGATACCGTCCCGCTGCCGCTGTATGTCTCGATCCCGGTGACGCCGCTGTTGATTACCGGGATTGTCATGCGCATGGAAGAAGAGCGGATCAAGGAACGCGACGAGCAGTACCCAAACTTTATTCGGTCGTTGGGGACAGCCGAAACCGCACAGCAGGCGACAACTGTCGAGGTATTGAAAACGCTCCGACAGAAGGACTTCGGTGGGCTGACACCGGTCATCAAGCGCCTCTACCGGCGACTCAGCATGCGGCTCAGCCCGGAGAACGCGTGGGGGACTTCTCACTGGAGGCCAAATCCTATCTGATCCAGAAATACAGCGAGATGTATCTCGTCGGTCGCCAGATGGGTGGGACGCCACAGGTGCTGGTGAGCTCATCAGCCAGAACATGAACACGATCAATCAACTCCGCGAGCAGCGTCGCCAAGAGACGGTGACACTGATCGGGCTGCTGTACGGGATCTCGGCGGCGGCCGTCTTCGCCTTCTTCATCGGCCTTGAGGTCGCCAACATCCTCGGGGAGTTCTCCGGGGCGTTGACGCTGGATCAAGCGGAGTTCGGCCAACTCATCTACACTCAGGCGTACAACGTCCCCGTCATCGAGTATCTGCTGTTGTTGGTTGTGTTGTTCAACGCCGCGCTGTCGTCGCTGATGATCCGGACGATCGACGGCGGCAACAAGGCAACCGCCTACGTTCACTTCGTGTTGTTGACGTGGCTCGGCGCGGGCGTGGCGATTTTTACCCGGCAGGTCGTCAGCAGCCTCCTGCAGATCCAACTCTGAGCCGACGCGCCGACCGACGCGTTTTATCAGTCAGCCGTCGAAGCCGAGGGTATGTCCGAGCCGTTTCCCGACTTTGAGGTGATCCCGGCGGTTGATGTACAGGACGGTGAGGTTGTCCAACTCGTCGCCGGTGAGCGTGGTACCGAAACGCGGTACGGCGATCCCGTCGACGCCGCCGAGGGATGGGTCGAGCGCGGCGCATCAACGCTGCATCTCGTCGATCTCGACGGTGCCTTCGAGGGCGAACGCGTCAACGCCGACGCCTTCGAGTCGATCATCGAGACCGCCTCGGTCGATCTCCAGATCGGCGGTGGGATTCGCACCGTCGACGATGCCGTTGAGCTGCTCGATCTTGGCGTCGACCGCGTGATACTGGGTACCGCCGCGGTCGAAACCCCCGAGATCGTCGCCGACATTTCGGATCACGAGCCAGGCTCGGTGATGGTCAGTCTTGACGCCAAAGGCGGCGAGGTTGTCGTCTCGGGGTGGACGGAGGGCACCGGCCTCGATCCGGCCGCGGCGGCCGGTCGGTACGAAGAGTTGGGCGCGGGCGCGATCTTGCTCACGGATGTCGATGTTGAGGGGCAACTCGCCGGCGTCAACACCGAACTCGTCGAGGGAGTCTGTGATGCTGTCGAGATCCCGGTCGTCGCCAGCGGTGGGGTGGCGACCATCGAGGATATCCGCGCGCTCCGCGAGGCGGGTGCAGCCGCGGTCGTCGTCGGCACCGCACTCTACGAGGGCGAGTTCACCCTCCAGGATGCGATGGCTGCGGTCGACCCTGACTGACGGGCGTCGCCGAGGGAAACCACCATAGGCCCCCACGCTCTGAAGACAACTATGAGCGATTCCTCAGCGAGCGACGCGGGCTCCCGCGCGGCGGCCGTCAGCCGCGAAACCGGCGAGACGACGATCGATCTCACCATCGATCTCGACGGCGACGGCGACAGCGAGATCGACACCGGGATCGGGTTTTTCGATCACATGCTGACCGCGCTGGCGACTCACGGCCTCATCGATCTCACGGTGCAGTGTGACGGCGACCTCGCGGTCGACGACCACCACACCGTCGAAGACGTGGCGATCACCCTCGGAGAGGCGCTCGACGAAGCCCTCGGTGACAAACGCGGGATCGTTCGGTACGCCGACCGTCGGGTGCCGCTTGACGAAGCCCTCGCCTCGGTCGTCGTCGACATCAGCGGGCGGCCGTACTTTGTCTTCGACGGCGAGTTCTCCCAGACCGATATCGGCGACTTTACCAGCGACATGGCGCGGCACTTCGTCGAGTCGGTGGCGATGAACGCCGGGCTGACCGTCTACGCGGATGTCGACGGCGACAACGCCCACCACGAGGTCGAAGCCCTGTTCAAAGCCTTCGCGCGCGCACTCGACGACGCGACCCGGATCGACGACCGCCGGACGGACACGCCGAGTACGAAAGGCCAGTTGTAGGGCGATGTTAGTAGAGAAGACTGGCAGATGCTGACAAAACCGGTGTGTCAATCCGAAATAAGATCGGACATCCGATCCGGTCGCAAATCAACTGATTCTGCTATTCCCATTCGCTCAATTTTCTCTGTTCAGTGCTTTTTCGGGCAGCTTCAGCACCTCTCACGTATTCAGGCACCCAGATGTTCTCAGCTGTTTCTGGTGGTGCATAGTTCGGAAAAAACGACCAGAGACGAGACTGCAACAGTGGAACCAGTAGAGCGATGAAAAGCAGACCACCTACCAACGTCCCTTCAGAAATTATGGATCTATACAGAGGAAGGAGAGAAAAGTATGTAAGCAGATACATCCCAACTATCGGTACTCCAAAAGCAATCAGTCGAATTATATGTTTCACACCAATCCGATTCGAGCACTTTTTGAATATTTCAACAATGTCGTTTTCCACGTCTCGAAGATCGCAGTTGAGAACGATCATAATCGAGTGTCTAAGAGCAACTGTCGTTTTTTTCGGATTCTCAGATGACCACCGTCTCCGAATATCAGTCTCATCACTTGATGATACAATAATGCGCCAATAAGACAAATGATGGCAGCTATCTGGAAAAAAGGTACGTGTTTACCCCGATGACGCAACAGCGGGTACGGCCTGAGCTCGGGAGATCATCTCGTTGTTTCGAGCGATTCGCTTGAACTCTTCGTAGGGATTGCGTCCCTGCTGGCGGCAGGTCGCCAGCAGGGACAGCAGCGTCTCATGCACGAACATGCCACGGTCGTTCCGGAGTGTTCCGATGAGTTTCCGGAGAACCACCGGCTCACGAAGCGCATTTTCAGCGGCGTTGTTCGTCGGGGAGACCGCTGGCTCACCGACGAAGGTGAGCCAGTGGTCGAGGCCGCCTTCTATCTTTCCGAGTAGTGTTGCCACTGGTCCGTCGGGTACTGACAGCTCTATCAGCGATTTAAGCTCCCCCGCGCCACACGATGGAGTTCTGCTCGCTCACGGACTGTCAAGTCGCTCTCCAGGCGAGTCTGGAGAGCGACGTATAGCTGTTTGAGGGAACGGTGGATCGGTTCGCCTTCTGTCTGTTTCTCGGCGGCGTCTTCAGCCTCCCGGAGAATGTGCGCCCAACACCGCTGGAGGTTGCTGCTGAAGGCCGGATACGCCGTCCAGCCATCACAGACGACCGTTCCCGAGAAGTCCTCGCCGAGGACTTCTTTGGGAACATCGCTTCCTCGACTCTCCCTGATCGCGTACAGCGTGTGGTTTTCGGTGGTGAACGTCCAGATCCACGCTTGTTCGCCGTCGCGTTTGATTCCGGTCTCGTCAACGTGGACAACGTCGGCTTGCTGTATCTGGTGACGGATCTGCTCGTACTCACAGCGACCGGCGCGCGCAGCGCGCTCGGTCGCGTGCCACGCGGCCGCGCCCGACAACTCCAGTCCATGGAGTTGCTCGAACCGGTCACCGATCTTCCGGTAGGGAAGACGATGATCGTACCGAGAGAGTGCTGCCTGTGCGATGACATTCACCCCGAACTGCCCCTCATCGGGGCAGTCGGGGTGTGAAGCAACGGTCTCAGTTCCACAGGAGTGGCACTCGTAGTGGTGCCGGTTGTACTGTGTGACTTCTGGCGGCTGTGGATCGGGAAGTTCCTCAACGAATCGGGGGCTGACGCCCGCCGACTCGTCAAATGTTCCACCACACTCTGGACAGCAGTCACAGGTGACCTCGATTTCTCGATCTGGATCAGGAGCGTCGCGCCATTCCGGTTTATGACCGGATTTTCGGCCAGGTGTACCGCCGTCGGTACGTGGTTGTTCGTCGTCCTCGTCACCGCCGGACGAGGACGACTCCTCTTCATCGGCTTGTTCCTTGCTCGGCGGTGTATGCGGCCCTTCGTACCATCGGATCTTGGCTCTGAGCCGCTTGTTCTCTTTACGGAGTTGCTGATTCTCTTGCTCAAGCTCTTCTTTCTCTTGCTCAAGTTCGTCAACGCGATTTTCGAGAGCAGTGATTCGCTTAAGCAGTTGCTCCACTTTCTCGTCAGTGACCATCACAACTCTCCTCGGCCAGTGCAGACGATACGGGACGGTCTCCCTGCCGGAGACCGTCCCTCGAAAAACGCTCTGTCGTCTGCATTGCTCTACTGTGAAGTCAGGAGCAACTTACGAGAGCGTGGCGAAATCGTTCTGGGGGTAAACACGTACGAAAAAAGAATCAGCACTGACGGTTGTGAAATACAAGTTCACCGTCTGTAGATTGGTTTCAGTAAGAAGGTAAGCATAGACGATTGTTGGAAGGTAAAGGAATGCGTAATCAGAATTTAGTGACTGAAATACCGGGTTAAATGACATTTTGTTTATTTATTGATCGATGAACTTCCACGGTTAGTAATCACTACTATTCACGAAATTGTTCTTTCCGCCATCGGTTTGAGGATACCAGCGAGGCTGTAAACAGCATCAAATTCAGAACGGCAGAAACACCCATACCGAGGTATCCGAGGATAGTGCTGGAAGCATTCAGTTTGTCTGCGTCGCGGAAGAATACAACAAAAATTGCAGCGGAGAGGAGACACCCATATAGTGGGTGAAATGGTATAATCGCCAATGATCCTATTAGCATAATTTTGTCAATCGGGTGGAGTGCGTTTCGTGCTTGGCGGATCATATTCCCTGAATTTCCGTTGATGCTGCCGTGCGCGTGTCGACCGGTACTCGCCCACTCGTGGATGAGGCGAGAGTTGTTTTCTATTGAACGTGCGACCCACACTGTGCCAGCCCAAGACCAACGAGCCGTTACGCACAGAAGCCACCAACTCAACAAGCCTGTCCTACTCATCACTTGCCAAATCGTTAGACGGTTGACTCCGGTTGATGATGCTAATCTGCTTTTCATGCTCAAGATGACTATTCACTGGAACTTAATCTTCGGGAAAGTAATGTGAAAGTAAAACCATCTACTAACTAACGATCCAGTCGCCGTCATCTACTGCGAATCCTCCAGACTCGCTGAAAAACGGTGAATTTCGTTTTGCGAAGACTAATGTGTCGTACCAAAACTAGATATTCACACACCCAGATAATATATGATGAATTTATATAGATCAATATCGCACTTTCTCACCGTGTCTGTTTAATTGCCCGTGAGACCCCAAGAGGGAAGCAGGTCGCCTGTGACGGTTTCGCTATGTTCGACGAAATCATGGAAAAGTTCGAGGGCAGCCCGAGCCAGCAGGCGGTGATCCGGCTGCTCCTCGAACGTGGGTTTTCGGTCAACGAGGAGGGTCGCGTCGTCTCCGGCGGCATCGAGATCCCCTTTACCGGGATCGCCCGCGAGATCGATGTTGACCGCCGGGTCGTCGATTCGACGACCGACGCGATCCGCGATGACCCCGAACTCCAGCGCATCTTCGCAAACATCGGCGCGATCCCGAGTTTGCGGGATCTTGCACCCGTCTTGGATCTGACCGTGTTGACGGTCGAAGTCGCCGCCGCCGACGAATCCGGCATCGTCGCCGCGGTCACCGACCGGATCGCCGAGGCCGACATCTCGATCCGGCAGGTCATCAGCGAGGATCCGGAGTTCACCGACGAGCCGAAGCTCTACATTATTACCGACGAGTCGATTCCGGGTGAGGTGCTGGTGTCGATCCGCGACCTCCCGTTCGTCCGGCGGGTCGAGTTCTGAGATGGAACGCGTCGAGCGAGCCGTCCGGATCGTCGCGGTACAGGCCGCGTTGCTGACGGCCGCGCTGCACCTGCTGTGGGCGCTCCCGCGGCTGTCGCCTGCGATGCTCACCGAATCAGTCGCCGACAGCCGACCGTTTCTCTTTGTGCCCGCTGCCGTCCTCCTGATTGCGGTTGCGGTCGCCGTGTTCCGTGGCTATCGCTACCGCCGGCTCAGCTCACTCGGCGGCGGTACCCTCGCCGCCTTGCTCGTCGGCTATCCGCTGTATCACGGCGGGGACGCAGCCGACGCGTTGGCGACCGAGCCGCTGGCGGTGGCGGCGGTTGCGGTCGAAGCCGTCGGCGTCGTTGCCTTCGCCGGGCTCTACTACGTCCATCATCCTGATCGACTGGGGTTAGCGGCGACTGATGCCGCTGACAACGACAGCGACAGCGAGGGCGACGACGCCGTCGATGCCGACGCCAGCAGCGACAACTGACCAGTATCGCTTAAGCCGTCCGCCGGCCAACCGCCTCGTGTGCCTGGATCCTTTCGGACAGTCGCCGAACGCGCGGAGGCCAGCTTCGAGGTCAGCGGCTCGGAGTTCATCGGCTACGTCGCGCCTGTCGAGACGGTCGACGCCGCCGAAGCAGTCATCGAGGAGGTCGAAGCCGACCACCCGGAGGCGACACACGTCGTGCCCGCCTATCGTGTGCCGGCTGGGACTGCTTCGGCCGGCCAACCGGGATCGGTGATGCTGCGGGAGTGGGCCAGCGACGACGGCGAGCCCAGCGGCTCTGCCGGCGACCCCGCGCTCAACGTCCTCGTCCAACAAGAGATTCGCAACGTTGTCGCCGCGGTCGTCCGGTACTACGGTGGGACGAACCTCGGCGTCGGCGGGTTGGCGCGAGCGTATTCGCGGGGAGTCAAGGAAGCCGTTGCGGCGGCTGGGATCGTCGAAGATGTTCCACACGAGCGATTTGAGGCGACCGTTGAGTACGACGATTCGGGAACAGTGCGCGGGATTCTGGAATCCGAGAGCGTCGAGTTCGATGCCAGCTACGAAGAAGCGGTCGAGTTCGTCGTTCGGGTGCCGGTCGCAGAGGCCAGCGACCTGCGGGAACGACTGCGAGACGCGACGAGTGGACGAGTCAGTATCGACGACTCCTGAGCAAGCGGCTTACACTGTCCCGAACGCCCGATCACCGGCGTCGCCCAACCCCGGTACGATGAAGCCGTCGTCGTCGAGTTCGTCGTCGATGGCGACGGTCAACACGTCGGCTTCGGGGACGCTTTCGCTGACCCGCAGGACGCCCTCCGGAGCCGACACCGCTGATAGGGCGATCAGATCCTCGAACCCATCAGCAGCGTCGATCACGTGATCGAGGACAGCACACATCGTCGATCCCGTCGCCAGCATCGGGTCGGCGACGATGACGGTGTCGTCGGCTGTAATCTCGGGGAGTTTGACGTAGTCAACCGTAATCGGGAACTCCCCGTCGTCGTTCATCCCCGCCGCCTCATCGCGGCTGGCAGAGATAACGCCCTGTCTGGCCTGCGGGAACGCCTTCATCAGCCCCTCGACAAACGGTGTGGCTGCCCGGAGGACGGTGACGATGACAACATCGTCGAGCCCGGTGACACGTTCGCCGGTGGTGTCAGCCAGCGGTGTCTGGATCGGAACAAACTCGGTGTCCATCGCGCCGTCGATGATCTCATAGCCACAGACCCGCCCAAGTTCGATCAACCCCTCCCGGAAGGCGACCTGCTCGGTATCGACCGACCGCAGCGTCGACAGCGTATCCTTCGCCAAGGCGTGGGTAACCAGATATGCGTCCTCGCGCTGTTCGATTGGCATATGTGAGCAGGAGACAGCGATGGTAAAAACAGCCCCGATGGCGCGGCGGGCGGTAGCGACGTTTATGTATCGGGACAGCATTAGTATGGCGTAGCAGATGGAAGAGAGCATCTCGGGGTTCAAGATCAACGGCGCGTGGGACGATGTGGTCGAACACGGCGAGCGCATCACCCAAGCCCTCCGACAGGAAGATATCGAGGACGCCGCCGATGAGATTCGAGCAGCCTTCGAGGAGTGGGACGAGTGGCGACCCAAAGCCCACGAACAGCTCAACACGGATGTCAACGAGAAGACAGCCGATCAGGCCAGCGTCGCCGAAGGCAAAGGTGAAAAAGCGGGCAAGGCCGCCAGCGACGACGTGAAAAAGGCCGGCGAGAAGCTCTCGGAGTCCTACAAACGGATGGAAAACGGCGACGACGAGGGGGCTGTCGAAAACTGGCAGGACTCCATCGGTTACGTCACCAGAGCAGCCGACTCGGTCGGCCGGAAAGCGATTCGCACCGTCGAAAACACGGTCTACCAGAACGTGATGACACAGCTGTCGCCGTACTACTTCGACAACGAACTCGTCAGCGCGAACATCAAACAACAGGGACGCGGTGACGACGACGAGCAGTTCGTCTTCGAGGTCAACATCAACGACGACGAGTTGAAAACGGCAGTCTCCGAACGCCTCGGCGAGTACGAGGATACGATCGATCGCTGGCACGTCACAACCGAGAAAGAAACCGATATCGCCGAGGCCGCTGAAGGGGTCGAAGCCCCGGAGCCCGCAAGCGACGATACCCAATCGACGACGAACTGAGCGACGCGCAAGCCACCGACCCCACAAACGCATGGACGCGACACGCACCATCGACTCCGGCGAGCTATCGGCCGACGAGGTCATCGACGCCCTTCATGACGGCCAGCGACTCCAGGTGAGCGTCGAGCTACTCGACCAACAACACCAGATCACCCTCCGGTATGACGGTGAGACCTACTACTGTGAGACGCCGACCCGGCTGCACAAACACAGCGACGAGGCCGCAATGCGAGCGTGCATCGAGGAGCGCGGCTACGCCGCAGCCCCCGAGGAGTCGGCGTAGTTTTAGGGCCCGGCTACCGACATCAGTTATATGAGTTCCACGCCGACACCCGACGATCTCGCCGAGGACAGCGATCTTGATTTCACCCACCTGTTGTCCTGTGTGTTTGGCATTCGGGATCACGAACGACGGACGTATCTCGCCTTGCATGACCACCCCGGCAGCACCGTCGAGGAGTTGGCGGCTGTCCTCGATCGGGATCGGAGCAATGTCAACCGGTCGCTGTCGACTCTCCAAGGAAAGGGACTACTCGAACGGGAGCGACGCCTGCTTGATTCGGGCGGCTACGTCTATCAGTACACCGCCGTCGAGCTTGAGGAGGCCAGAGCGATGCTGCATGCGGCCCTCGATGAGTGGGTAGAGTCTGTTCACGACGAGATCGACCAGTTTGGAGCCCGCGCCGAGCCATAACCGACCGGCTTTTTACCGCGCCGCGACCATACGCACGTAATGAGTCTTGAGCTGTCCGCGCCGCCACAGTCGGAGCCGGCGTGTGCCGACGACGGCGTCTGGTTGGAATGTATCGACTGCGGCGAGCAGTTTGCACCCTTCGAGGAGATCCACTACACCTGTGCGGACTGTGATAGCCTCCTTGAGGTTCGCTACGCCGACGCGCCGACCTTTGAGGATTTCGAGGGCAGCGGCGTCTGGCGATACAACGCGGCACTTCCCTTTGAGGAAGGTGTGACACTCCCAGAAGGCGATACGCCGCTGCACGAGGTGCCACGGCTCCGCGAGGAGATCGGCGTCGACAGCCTCCGGATCAAACACGAGGGAATGAACCCAACCGGCGCGTTCAAGGATCGCGGAATGACTGTCGGCGTCGCCGTCGCCAAGGAACTCGGTGTCGGGCGGCTGGCCTGTGCCTCGACCGGCAACACCAGCGCGGCACTGGCTGCCTACGGGGCCCGTGGCGACATGGAAACGCTTGTGTTGCTCCCGAAAGGGAAGGTTGCCGCCGGCAAGATCGCTCAAGCCAGCCTCCACGGCGCGCGCATTCTTGAAGTCGACGGCAACTTCGACAGTTGCCTCGATATCGTCCAAGAACTCGCTGGCCTCGGTGAGGTCTACCTGCTCAACTCGCTGAACCCCTTCCGGCTTGAAGGCCAGAAGACCATCGGCTTCGAGATCCTCGAAGAACATTACCAGGACTACGGCGAGTACCCCGACCGGATTGTCCTCCCGGTTGGCAACGCCGGCAACACCGCCGCCCTCTACAAGGCGTTCCGCGAACTCGTTGCGAGTGGCGCGCTTGACGAAAGCGAGGTGCCGACACTCACCGGCGTCCAAGCCGAGGGCGCGGCCCCAATGGTCGAGGCCGTCCGAAACGGTCGCGACGAGGTCGAACGGTGGGATGAGGTCGAAACCCGGGCGACCGCGATCCGCATCGGCAACCCGGTCAACGCGCCGAAAGCCCTGCCGGGGATCTACAACACCGGCGGCACCGCTGTCGCCGTCAGCGACGACGAGATCACCGAGGCTCAACGGCAACTCGCCAGTGCGGGGATCGGCGTCGAACCCGCCTCCGCGGCCTCCTCGCCGGGCTCCGCAAGCTCCGGGCGAGCGGCGAGATCGGGGCCGACGAATCGGTTGTCTGTCTCACGACCGGCCACCTGCTGAAAGACCCTGACGCCGCCTTCGAGGCTGGCGGCGACCCCGAACCGGTGCCAAACGACACCGATGCGGTGTTGGAGCATATCAACGAGGGTGATGGTACTGTGGCCGGACGCCTGGCACAGCAACTCTCGAAGGTAGCCGACTCGTCGGCGCTACCGGCCATCGTTGGTGGAGGGCTTGGACTCGCCTATCTTGGCTATCGAGCTCTGCGATCGAATGACAACTAGTATCGGCTAACAGCGGCCTGCTGGCGGCGTCTTATTTTTCCGCTATCGTCTGCGATGCATACCTTCACTCGCAGTATCATTTTTGAGTTCGTATCGGCAAAACGGCGTTCGTGCGCGGCTTAGGTGTCAATATATTAGAACTCCAGTTATTAGAATTGAAAACTCGTGAGTCAGCTATATACCTATCCTCGTTTTTATTTCGCATGTCGTCTGACCCGTTCCGGGCAGGCGTACTAATACCATGTTCGACACAGACGATCGAGGTCAGGTGGGGATCGGGACACTCATCGTGTTCATCGCGATGGTTCTGGTCGCAGCGATTGCGGCTGGTGTCCTGATCAACACTGCAGGCCTCTTGCAGGCACAAGCACAGCAAACCGGCGAAGAGACGACCGCTGAGGTCAGCGATATCGTCCAAGTCGGAGAAATCGTTGGAATCGCCAACAGCACTGACGAAAATATCGACAGTGTAAACGTATCAATGCGGTTGGCGTCTGGCTCTGATCCAATCAATCTTAGTCAGATGTCCTACACGATCTCAAGTCCCACTGGGGAAGCAACAGTTCTGAGTGGAGAGAATTCAAGCAGCTACCTTACGTTCGATCAAAAACAATCGCTTGAGAATAACGCTCTCGTCCTCGAGGATCAAGAGGATCTGATGGTCGTTTCGTTCGATCTCAACGCTGCCCCTGGGATCAGCCCGCTTGATGAAGACGAGCAATACTCGATCATCGCACAGGCACCAGCAGGTGGCCAGACCTACAAACAGGTCAGCACACCGCGAAACATCGATAACGATAGCTCATACATCCTGAGCTAAATCGACTACCGACTGCTTTTTTATTACCATCGAAACCGCAGCCTAGCGTGAGTAGCTCCTGAAACGTCTGTAGAATCATCGTTATACAAATAGACTGACGGATCGAAGACTATCGAGCAAGCCGTAACCTTGTTGCGTAATTCCACTAGTAACTGATATCTTGTTACTTAGTTAAGCTGATGTTTCTAAGTTATCCAACCAGGTTAGTTCTTCTTTCTGCTGGCTGTAATATTCTCTGCTGATAGGCAATCAGCCAATTTGGTTCGAATTATGCAGCAGAGTCGAACAAGCTGTTATTATTCGTCGTCCAGCGTGATCGCCGTGATATCAGTTATCCGCTCGTCGGCGAGTAGTTGGTCGACGACAGCATCCGGCACATCGACATCCAAATTGTAGACGGTGAGTGCTTCGCCGCCGATGGTCTCGCGAGCGTTGAACATGCCGGCGATGTTGATATCGTTGTCGCCGAGGACACCGCCGATGAAGCCGATGACACCGGGGGCGTCTTTGTTGCGTGCAACGACCATGTGACCCGACGGGATGGCGTCGACGCGGTAGCCGTCGATACGGACAATCCGTGGATCATCGCCCGCAAACAGCGTCCCCGAGACGGTCAGTTCCTCCTCGCCGTCCTCGACGGTGACGCTGACGAGACTCTGGAAGTCCTCGGTCTGCCGCGTTTTCGACTCGGTCACGTCGATCCCACGATCCTCCGCGAGTTGTGGGGCGTTGACTGAGTTAACCTGCCATTCCAGCGGCGTGAAGACGCCTTTCAGCGCGCTGGCGGTAACGAGGTCAACGTCTTCCTCGGCGATGTCGCCCTCGTAGCTGACTTCAACCGATTCGATGCGCTCGCCAAGGAGGTTGGCAGCGATCTTGCCGGCGGTTTCGGTGAGCCCGAGATATGGTTTGATCCGCGGGAAGGCGGTCTCATCGACTGACGGCGCGTTCAGGGCGTTGAGGACGGGCTCCTCGTTGAACGCGGCGATCACCTGGTCGGCGGTATCGACGGCGACGTTTTCCTGGGCGGCCTCGGTCGACGCACCGAGATGCGGGGTGACGACGATCTCGTCGACATCCAACAGCGGCGAGTCCTCGCTAACGGGTTCCTCAGCGAACACGTCGAGGGCCGCGCCGGCCATCGGGCCATTGTCGACAGCCTCGGCGAGGGCGGCCTCGTCGACGATCCCGCCACGGGCACAATTAATGAGAAACCCGTCGTCCAGCAGTTCGAGTTCGTCGCTGCCGATCATGTTCTCCGTCTCGGGTAGCAGCGGCGTGTGAATCGTCACGAAGTCGGAGACCTCCAGACACTCATCGAGGTCGTCGATGAGTTCCGCGCCGAACTGGTCGGCGCGCTCTTGGGAGATATAGGGATCGAACACGACGAGATCCATGCCGAGGCTGTCGAGGCGTTTGGCGACCTCCTGGCCGACGCGACCGAGCCCGACGATGCCGAGCGTCTTGTTGTTGACCTCGTAGCCGAGGTAGTCTGATTTCGCCCACTCGCCGTCCTTGAGGCGGGTGTGGGCCTGCGGAATCCAGCGGGCGGCGGCGAAGGCCATCGCCACCGTGTGTTCGGCCGCCGCGCGGACGTTGCCCTGTGGCGCGTTGGCGACGATGACGCCGTGGTCGGTGGCGGCGTCGATGTCGATGTTGTCGACGCCGATCCCGGCGCGGCCGACGATAACGAGGTCGTCGGCTGCCTCGAAGACCGCCTCGCTCACATCGGTGCCCGAGCGGACGATCAGGGCGTTGGCATCGGCGACCGCATCCAGTAGTGCGTCGCCGTCGATTTCATACTCGGTCTGCACCTCGTGGCCGGCTTCACGCAACCGATCGAGTCCCGCGTCGTCGATCGGATCCGTGACGAGTACCTTCATACCGAATCGATCCCGTGGCGCGGGGTAAAGCGTTTCCACTTCGGCGCGTAGCCCGCGAGAGCTGTTGGCACACCGCCGAAGCCGACCGATTACTTATTGCCGGCATCGATGCCATCGTCCGGCCACGGTGCCTCGTCGGCGTCGGCGATGAGTTGTTCCTTTTCGCTTCGGCGGAGCTGTTTGATCTCGTACTCACGGCTCATCGCGGTGGATTTCGAGTCGAACGCAGCGAGATAGACACACCTGACCGGTGTTCGACCACGGGTGTATTTTGCGCCGTCGCCGGCGTTGTGCTCGGCGAGCCGGCGTTGTGGGTCGGTCGTATACCCGGTATAGTAGCTGTCGTCGGCACACCGGAGGATGTAGACGTAGTGATCGGCGTCGAGCGTGGTCATTGTTGTGGTAGTTGCTCCGGTGGTGGCCGTAGGTGTCGAGAGGGAGCCTGTGGGTGGCTAATTCCAGTCGGCGGCCGTCAGCACAGTCCTATTCGCACCGTATATAAACCCACCGTCTCCGGAGATCGATGGGGTGGCGATTCGGTGCACACAGCACTCAAGCCGACCGGATCGACGGGCGAGCGTGTCGGGACATGGTAATCCTTATTATGGAGGCTGGGGTACGAGGCACTGCATGGCAGATCTTATCGTCAAAGCAGCGGTCAAAGAGGCCCTGAGCGACAAGAACGTAGCTTCTGATTTCTACGACGCACTCGATGCGGAAGTCGAGGAGCTACTCGAAGACGCAGCCCGACGTGCCGAGGATAACGATCGGAAGACGGTGCAGCCGCGCGACCTCTAAGTCGGCACTCGTTGTTCCTGTTTTTTTAGTACCGAGGAGTGACATCGCTCTCCGAGAGTTCAGTACGTCGTCGTCGAGACGCCGTCAGCCCGACCGACAGAGACAGTTGTCGCACACTCGATGAACAACCCGTGTTCGACGACGCCCGTTACCGCCGAGAGTTGTGTCGCCAACGACGCGGGATCGGAAATCGTTCCAAAGTCGACATCGCAGACGAGATTCCCGTTGTCGGTGACGACCGGGCCGTCCTTGTTGGCCGCATCGCGGAGCGTCGGCTCCCCGCCAAGTGAGCGGACGGCATCGGCGACGACCGTGTGGGCATCCGGTAGCACTTCGAGTGGCACCGGGTGATCGAGGGCGTCGGTGAGCTTTGTCTCGTCGACGACGAGGTGGACGGTGTCAGCCGCGCTGGCAACGAGCTTTTCGCGGCTGTGAGCCGCGCCGCCACCTTTGATACAGCTGCCAGTATCGCGGACGAACTGATCGGCCCCGTCGATAGCGATATCGATCCCGTCGATCTCATCAAGGCTACAGAGCGGAATACCACAGTCGATGGCGCGTTGGCGAGCCCCGAAGGAAGTCGGGACGCCGACGATATCGCAGCCATCGTCGACAGCGTCGCCCAGTGCCTCGATGGCATAGGCGGCGGTACTCCCGGTTCCGAGGCCGACAACCATCCCCGACTCAACGGTGTCGGCTGCGGCCTCGCCGGCACGGCGTTTTGCGGCGTCGCTGCCGCCAGTCGATTTCATGCCCGAGGGTGTCTCACGGAGAGACATACAGCTATCGGAGGCAGTCGATGTCGCTGTACGGCCGCGGCCAGATCAGCGATCCCGATGAAACCTTACTCAAGGCGGTCGACGATGGCCGATTGCTCGTACTCAAGGCTGAGCTCCCGGGAGCGACCCCGCCCGTCGACATCGGCGTACGTGGCAGTGATCAGCCCAAGCTGGTCGAGTTTGTTGACCAACTCGGAGTACCGGGTGTACCCCAGCCCTGTCTCCTCGCTGAAAACCTCATAGACGTCGCCGGCCTGTTTGCCATCATGCTCAAGCAGCACCTCGATCAAGGCGCGCTCGGACTCAGAGAGCCCGTCCAGACACCGCGAGAGGTGGACGTGTTTCGATTTCTCGTAGGCGGCTTCGATATCCTCGTCGGTGATAGTACGGGAGGCCCGCATCTCGGCGTGGAGGCCGGCCCGACGCAGTAGGTCGATCCCAACCCGAAGGTCGCCGCTGTCGGCGGTGTACTCCGTGACCGTATCGAGTTCCGGGCTCCCAATGACGCCCTCATGGAAGCCGCGTTTGACACGCTCTCGGAGGATCGAAGCGATCTCGTCGGTCGAGTAGCGGGGAAAGTAGATCTCCTCGGGCCGGAAGACGCTCTGTACCCGGCCGTCGAGGTCATCGATGACATCAAGCGAGAGATCCGAGGAGACGACGATGACACCGATCTTCGCGCCCGAATGCACCTCGTGGGCCCGCAGCAGCGAGTACAGCGTGTCACCGGCCTCGTTTTCGTAAAACAGGTAGTTGATATCGTCTAAGGCGACGACGAGGACGGTCTCCTCTTCGACAAGGCGGTCGGTCAGTTGGCCGAAGAGCTTCTTAAACGAGATCCCGGAGGCCGGCGGCTCGTACTCGAAGACGCCCTCAAAGAGGCGTGAAAAGACGGCGTATCGCGTCGAATCCACCTGGCAGTTGACCCGGACAACCTCGATGTCGCTTTTCCCGCCGAGTTCGCCGAACAGCTTCTGGACGGCGGTGGTCTTTCCGGTGCCGGGCGGTGCACGGATCATCGTGTTGAGCGGCCGCGACCCTCTGACCGCGGGGCGGAGAGCGTATTTCAGGCTCTCCAGTTGGCTCTCGCGGTGGTGGAAGGTCTCGGGGAGGTAGTCGATCTCGAAGACGTGTTCGTTGCGGAACACGGATTCGTCCCACGACAACATCCCCTCCGAATCGTCAGCCATCTGGATACCACCACCGCGGCTGTCCACTTAATCATTCCCCGGCAGGCCCCTCGAAGCCGGTTTGTGGCCGGATGAACACGCTTTTGGCCGGCGGTGGCGTTCGCCCGGGCATGACTCACCACGACGGCGAGACGGAGGTGTGGCGATGACGACCGAACTCACCGAGATCACCGTGATCGGAGGCGATAAGACCGGCCTGATCGCCCGGGTCACCACCCTCCTATTCGAGCGCGACATCAACATCGAGGATCTCGATCAGGCCGTTCGTGACGGCCTGTTCCGGATGTCGATGCGGGTCGACACCGGCGAGATGAGCTGTGAGCGCGACGAGCTCCGCGAGGCCCTCTCAGAGCTGGGCCGCGAACTCGGCGTTGAGATCCAGGTGCGGTTCCCCAGCGACCGGGAAACCCGGCGGATCGCCGTCTGTGTCACCAAGGAATCCCACTGTCTGGAGGCCCTGATGGAAGCTGCCTCCGCCGACGGCGAGCTCGATGTGGAGATCTCGGCGGTCATCAGCAACCGCGGGACGCTCCGCGACGTGGTCGAGCCGACCGATATCCCCTTCTACGATATCGGCGACGGCAAGGGGTCGCCCGACGAGGATCGGATGCTCGATATCTTGGCCGAACACGACGTGGATCTGATCGTCCTCGCGCGATACATGCGGATTCTCGGCCCGAAGATCGTCTTCCGGTATGAAGATCGGATCATCAACATCCACCCGAGCCTGCTGCCGTCTTTCCCCGGTGCGGCCGCCTACCGGCAAGCCAAAGAGGAGGGCGTTCGCATCGCCGGCGTCACCGCCCACTACGTGACGACCGACCTCGATCAGGGGCCGATCATCACCCAGCGGGCCTTCGACGTGCCGGACGACGCGCTCATCGATGAGATCAAAGCCCGCGGCCAACCGCTTGAGGCTGAGGCACTACTGGAAGCCGTTGAACTCCATCTCGACGACGCGGTCGCCGTCCACCGCGGTCGGACGAGTCTGCGTGATGGGGCCGATCCCGACGACTACCAACTCGGGCTGTCGTCGACAGCACAGGACGCCAATCCGACCGAGCCGGTCGACGACGATCTTGATCTCAGCGAGACGCCAGGTATCGCCGACGACTAAGATAACGAAACTATAGATCGGAGACGACGTCGACTGCGTCGTCCAACGACGGCGCGTCAAACCACTCGGTGCCGGTGTAGGCGTTGGCACCCGCGGTGTACATATCGGCGACGGCAGTCAGCACCGTATCAGGCAGCGTAATTGGCTCAATCTCACACAGTGGTCGCCAGTCCGCACCGTCGGCGTCGGTGACGTTTTCCTTCGCCGCGGCAACAGCCTCGACCCACGCCGGCTGTTCACGCTTGTAGTACTGCCGGATCACTTCCTTCGAAAGTTGGTGGCCCTCGACCGAAAACCGAT
The DNA here is from genome assembly GCF_042662885.1 of Halonotius sp. GCM10025705. Taxonomy (NCBI): domain Archaea; kingdom Methanobacteriati; phylum Methanobacteriota; class Halobacteria; order Halobacteriales; family Haloferacaceae; genus Halonotius; species Halonotius sp. GCM10025705. Next base: position 1,875,857 of record NZ_JBHSZD010000001.1, read on the forward strand.
TTTCGTCGAAGGTGCCGACCACGTCGGCAACGCGGATCTCACCAGCATAGTAGAGACACTCGATCTTGCCGTCCTCGTGGGTGAATCCTGCGGCTGCGGCCTGTTCGTTCAATAGCTCGTTGACCGACAGCGCAACAGATTCGAGCTCATCGAGGGCAGCCGCACCGGCGATTGTATCGGCCTCGTCGCGGCTAAGATACCGGTCTTGTTCCTCGTACTTCGTGGAGAACTCGACGACAGGTTCGGGGAGTGCGACTTTCTCGTCAGGCCACTCGTCGACATCGAGCCCGTAGTCGGCGGGGTCGCCGCGCTTCCGGAGGCTGGAGCCGACCGGCACCGTGTTCCGGAAGACGATTTCGAGCGGGATCAGAAAGTTCTCGCCGGCTGCGTCGTGGTAGGCGTCGTAATCGTAGGCATCGGTGTCGGCAGCGTTGTCACCGGAATCAGCGTTGGCGTCGTCGCCGCGATACGGTAGGTTGGGTACCTGCGTCAACTGGATCGCCATCTCCGTCGGCGGCTGCTCGCAGTCAGCGAGTTCAACGACCTCGCCGTCGTCGGTGACAACGCCCTCGTAGTGAGTTGGGATACCGGCAGCCGCAAGGCGTTCGAAGTTGAACGCGCCCATCGTACAGAGGCTGGCTCCCTTCTCTGGAATCGCATCGGGCATCTGTCCCCAGTCGAAGACGGAGTAGGCGTCGGTGAAGACAAACCGGCCCGCGCCGAGGTCGCTGTCGGTGGGCTCGCGGTCGACCCGAAACTCCTTGACGCTGGTCATGCTCCAACCGGCGGCGGCCACGCCTATCAAGCTTTCAGTTCGCCGTCTCGTCGCCGGCCGCGACGTTCCGGTGCCGGTGGGGCCCGCCGCGACCGACCGCTTTTTAGTCGGGACAGCCAACCCTCCTGCATGACTGGCCGGTCGGCCGCCGACCTCGATGCCGACGCCATCAGCTTTCAGCACACCGTTGAGAGCGACCAGGCCTTCGAGAACGCCCTCACCAAAGCCCGCGATGGCGACCGGCTGACCGTTGACGACGCTGTCGAACTCCTGACGACCGGCACCGACCGCGACGGCATCGACCACGAGCGCAAGGAGGCCGTCCTCGAACTCGCCGACCGCCGCCGCGCCGAGGAAGTCGGCGACGACGTAACGTTCGTCGCCAATCTCAACAACAACGTCACCACCGCCTGCAATGTGGGCTGTCTGTTCTGCAATTTCAAGGATACTGCCCACCAGTTCGAAGCCGACCACGACGCCGAGCACGCGGGGTTCACGAAGACGCCCGCAGACTCCCGCCAGATCGTCGAGGATGGTCTCGATATGGGCATTTCGGAGGTCTGTTCGGTCTCGGGGCTCCACCCAGCCTTCGCGCTCACCGACGAACACCACGAGATCCTCGCCAACTACGACGACCCCGCCCGCGAGGTCAACTACAAACCACCCGCGGTCTACGAGACCGACCCCGGCACCTACGTCGAGCAGATCGACGCGATGTCGGTCGACGGGATCCACGTTCACTCGATCACGCCGGAGGAGGCCTATCATGCCCGCCGCGGCACCGACTGGAGCTACGAAGACGTGTACAGTCGACTCCGGGAGGCCGGCCTCAACTCCGCACCCGGCACGGCCGCCGAGATCCTCGTCGAGGAAGTCCGGGATGTCGTTTGTCCCGGTAAGATCGGCAGCGACGAGTGGATCGAGGCGATGGAGGGCGCGATGGCTGCCGGCCTTGACACAACGGCGACGATCATGTACGGCCACGTCGAAAACGAACGTCACCGCGCGATGCATCTCAAGCGCGTCCGCGATCTGCAGGATCGCACCGGTGGGATCCGCGAGTTTGTTCCCCTCTCCTTCGTCCACCAGAACACGCCACTCTACGACCACGGCGTTGTCGACGGCGGTGCCAGCGATGCCGAAGACGAGTTGATGATCGCCGTCTCGCGGCTCTTCTTCGACAACATCGACAACATCCAGAGTTCGTGGGTCAAATACGGCGACGCAAAGGGCCTCAAACTCCTGAACTGTGGGGCGAACGACTTCATGGGGACGATCCTGTCGGAAGAGATCACCAAACGCGCCGGCGGGAGCTACGGCGAGTTCCGGGGTGTCGGCGACTACGTCGAGATGATTTCCGCCATCGGTCGCCGGCCCGTCGAGCGCTCGACCGATTACCGAACGAAACGCCCGATCAGCGTCACGGGCGACAGTAGCGACGATACCTACGGGCCGACGCTCGGCCCACGAGCCGACGGGACGCCGATGCTTGAACCGGCCGAGGAGACACTGGCTGCCGACGACTAAGTTTGGTTGTGCTGGTGAGGGAGGATCAACCCTATGGCTGTGAGACCGGCTGTCGCTTGCGACCGGCGACAGCGCGATAGCGACGCCCAGCATCGGTGTCGGCGGTAATCGCATCCCAAATCCGCGTCGACAGCCACGCGTCGGTGTCGACCGGGTCGGGTGCAGGTGAAACGTCGCCACACCGAACCGACGCCGGGAGATAGCGGTCATAGACCGGGAGCCGTTCGTACAGCGGCAGTCCTGCGGCGTCGGCGATCGAGTTGAGTTCGTCGAGTGCGGGCCAAGCGTAGTCGGGATTGATGTAGTCGTCGGTGATCGGCGAGACGCCGCCGAGATCGTCGACGCCGCAGTCGATCAGGTCGCCGGTCGGCGAGAGGTTTGGCGGGACTTGCACCGAAATCTCCTCGGGAAGCGCGGCTCGGGCCATCGCCACCGCCCGGCGCATCGTGTCGACCGAGGGCTGGTCGAACTCGGATCGCTCGTTGGGGACGACATTCTGGATGATGACCTCCTGGATATGGCCGTACCGCTCGTGGAGATCGCGGATCGCCAGCAGGCTCTCGGCGCGGTCGCGCCACGTTTCGCCGATGCCGACGAGCAGGCCCGTAGTGAACGGCACGCCCTCGCGGCCGGCCGCCCGGATCGTGTTGAGTCGCTGGCCGGGCGTCTTTCGTCGGCCGCCGCTGTGGGCATCGACGTCGGCGGTCGTCTCCAGCATCACGCCCATCGAACTGTTAACCTCGCGTAAGCGACGGAACTCCGATTGCGTGATATCGCCCGGATTCGAGTGGGGGAGCAGGCCCTCCGCAAGGGCAATCTCGCAGGCCGCATAGAGATAATCGATAATCGAGTCGTACCCCCACTCATCGAGTTGGGTGTGGATTTCAGTATAGCGGTCGTCAGGTTTGTCGCCGAAGGTGAACAGGGCCTCGGTACAGCCGGCATCGACACCGGTTTCGACGACATCGCGGATCGCCTCAGGCGACATCAGCGTCGCTTCGCCGGGCACATCGTAGTACGTACAGTAGCTACAGGTGTATCGGCAGGCGGTCGTCAACGGGACAAAGACATTTCGCGAGAAGGTGAGTTCGGCCGGCGGCGAAACATCGCTCGGGGTAACGTCGAGCAGCGAGTCGACAGCCGACTCCTCGATGTCGATGGCGATGTCGTAGTCGTCGGCCGCCGGGAACATACCAAACCGCGGCCCCGAAGGCGCAAAAACTGCTCGGCTCCGGGGCTGATCGCCCCTATCGTCGCCGAACTCCGACCCGGCCGTCGCTCCGGTCGAGTTCGAAGCCAGCGTCGACAAGCCACGCACGGGCTGGGCCATCGCCGTGAATCAACACCTCAGCGAGATCACTCTGCTCGTCGATATCAGTCGCCAACCGACGGGAGTCGACAGTCTCAACGGTCGCGCTGAGATCAGCGGCGATCTCACGGTGATCGAGATACGACGCGCCGTGGTAGTCGACCCGAAACGCCGACTCTCGGACGACAAGTGCATTGGTGCCGCCACCAAGTCCCGGGGCGATCGCGATGTCGACATCGTTGCCGTCGGCGTCGCTGGCGGCGGTGAGTCGGCGGATCGAATCGGGCGTTGCCAGCGGGAGATCAGCCATCACGATCAGCGTCGGCGTGTCGGTGGTCAGTTTGTCGTTGACCGCGGTTGTCAGCGGGCGGTCGTCGACGACGACCGTGGTGTCCGCTGGCAGCGTGGTCGCCTCAAGTGCGGCCGTCGAGAGAACTATCGGCTCAGAGCCAGCCGCCTGCAGTGTCTGACACACAGATCGCAGCATCACCCGCGCAAATTCGGCGCGCTCGTCGGCGGTGAGCACGCTGTCGAGGCGAGTTTTCGGCTCGACAGCCGCGAATGGGACGAGGGTACGCATAGCTGAGAGGGATTGGAAAAACGAAACCGCGAGGACGACTCAGAACAGCGATTCGAGTTCGTCGCTGTCGTCGTTGACGAGGTCTTCGAGGTTGTCGTCGCTTTCCTGTTGGATCTCGTCGATGTTGTCCTGGGCTTCGATCGCGACCTGCTGGAGTTCCTTGATCCGGGGGACGTTTGTCACGCCGGACAGCAGGACGACACTGGAAACCCGGCCGGTGGCTTTCGTCGGGTAGTCGCCACCGCGAACCTCCATACTGCCGGTCTGCTCTTCGAGCCACTTCCGGCCGCGCTCAATCCCTTTTCGGTTGAGATAGTTCGGCGGCCCTGCGAGGACGACGAGGGCGCGTTCGGCCCCATCGATCTCACACGGGAGCGTCAGCCGCCCAAGGGCGGCTTTCCGCACCAGACTCGTGATCCGGTTGGTCGTGTTGGCGGTATCGAGGTCGTCGGTGCTGTCGTCGCCGGTGAACCGCGAGAGCAACCCGCCGGAGGACGCGGTTTCGACCTCCTCTTCGGCGAAGCCGATCGTCGAAACGCCGCCCCCGGAGAGCGTGTTGATGATCTCCGAGGAGTCGACGACGCTTTCGGCGACCTCTTCCCCTTCGCCGATCTCGCCGGCCCCAAAGAGGATGCCAAACCGTCGGACGATCTCGCTGTTGATCTCGTCGTAGCCACCTTGGACGGATTCGCCGGTTTTCCGCCAGGCGTCGTTGTCGAAGACCAGCAGGTTGTCGACCTCCCGGACGAACGTTTGGAACGACCGAGCCGCGTTGAGCGTGTAGATCCCACCCTCGTCGCTGCCCGGCAGCACACCAAGGCCGTAGACCGGCTCGGTGTAGATCCGTTTGAGGTGTTTGGCGATGACCGGCGCGCCACCGGAGCCGGTGCCGCCACCGAGGCCGGCGACGACGAGGAAGGCGTCAACCTCGTGTACCGGGATGCTGTCGATGGCCGACTGGATCTCGTCGATATCCTCCTCGGCGATCTCCGCGCCGAGTTCGTTGTCCGCACCGACACCGTGGCCCTTGACCCGCGACTGACCGATCAAGATGCGTTGATCCTCGGGGATCCGTTCCAGTCCCATCAGATCCGCTTTCGCGGAGTTGACCGCGACCGCCGCGCGGACGATGTTGGAGCCGGTCTCCTCGTCGTACTGGAGGAACCTGTCAACGATCTTGCCACCGGCCTGTCCGAAGCCGATCATCGCGAGTTTCATGTGGTACCTTCCCTCTCCATTGGCAGAAAGACAGTGTCATGAGCGCAATAAACCTTGTGTCTTTCGGAACTGTCATGATTCGGTTGGCTTCGATGCGGACATTTGCCATGTGAGCCCGTAACACTGCCAGATTCGACGGGAAACTCACAGTAAACCACGAAATCGGCGATTCGAACCAATAGCCGTTACACCCACAGTGCTGTCAGGATCATTTCAGCATCTAGATATGTGAGAACGCAACCAGAAACATTATAATTTTAATATATCCGGCGCTTCCGGCCACCAATCATCAACCGAACCCGCAGGTCGTTAGCCGGCGAGATACGAGCCGAGTGTTGTCAGCGATCCCGGCTCAACCCCGAAGGCGTCGATATCATTGTCGGCGGTCGTATTATCAAACTGCAGCGACCGATACTGATCGGCTCCCATCGGGAACCCAGGGATCTTTCCACCGACCGAGAGACCGACCCCAGCAAGTGCCATCGGCACCGAGACGATCGTGATCGATTTGCCCTCGGCATCGTAGACCATATTCGTGATTTCTCGGAGTGTGAGATTCTCGGGGCCGCCGAGTTCATAGGTTTCACCGACGTGAGCGTCGTCGATGAGCGTCTCGGCCAGCATGCCGACAAGGTCGTCGACATGGATCGGCTGGAATCGAGTTTTGCCGCCGCCGGGCAACGGGTAGACCGGCACACCGGGCGCAAACATCCCCTTGAGCTTCTTTGTGAAGGAGACGAACTCGCCGCCCTCACCGAAGACGACCGACGGGCGGATGAGTGTCCAGTCGAGATCGGAGTCGGTGACATGCGCCTCGGCCTGTCCTTTCGCGCGGATGTAGGCGGTCGCGCCGTCGGGATCGGCCCCAAGCGCGCTCAACTGGAGGAAGCGATCGACACCGCCGGCTTCAGCGGCCCGCACGAGGTTTTCGGTGCCGTGGCGATGGACTTCGTCGTGCATCTTATCGCCACCTTTCGGCTTGAACAGCGGCGACAGCGCGACAAGATTGACGACGGCGTCGTGGCCGGCGACGGCTGACTCGATGGAGTCGTAGGCGGTGATGTCGCCGCTGACGGCCTCCACCCCATCCGGCACTGCGTCGCTGTCGGGATTGCGTGCCAGTACGGTTACCTCGTGGTCATCAGCAAGCAGTTCGGGGACGAGGTGGCTGCCAATGAACCCGTTCCCGCCGGCGACTAAGACGTGCATACCATCTCTTATCACCGAACCGACCTAAAAGTAGCGTGTGGCCGTGGTGGCAAGGTAGCAAGCACCCCAACCGCGCCGCGGAGCGAACGCTTGATAGGCCGCCGGGCGGAGTGGCCTGTATGCTCGTAAGCTTAGAGGGCCTCGACGGCAGCGGCAAGACGACCGTCTGGGAGTCCCTCCAAGAGACGTACCCCGAGGCCGTCTTTACCCGTGAGCCGACCGAGTCGTGGTACGGCGACGCAGTCTACCGATCGATCAGCGCCGACGACGCCGACCCGCTGGCGGAGCTGTTTTTGTATACTGCCGACCATGCCGACCATCTCTCGCGGGTCGTCCGACCGGCCCTCGCCGACGGCAACCTCGTCATCTCGGATCGCTACAGCGACTCCCGATACGCCTATCAGGGGGCAACGCTGGCTGACAGCGAGATCGACGACCCCGTCGCCTACGTCCAGTCGATCCACGAACCGTTTACGCACACCCCGGCGCTGACGATCTATCTCGATATCGATCCTGAAACCGCCGCCGAGCGCAGCGGGAAGACCAACAAATTCGAACAGTCGGAGTATCTGAAGCGGGTGCAGCAAAACTACGAGCGGTTGATCGACGCCACCCCCGAGCGATTTGTGCGGGTCGACGCCAGCCAATCACCGGACAAGGTTCTCGCAGACGTACACGAGCAGCTCGACGCAGTCCTGTAGCCGTAGCGCAGCCGCGTAGTCCGGCTTCCTATCGCTGTGGGAGTTCAACATCCTCCGGTTGGGCGACGTAGAGCAGATCGATCGTCATCCCGAGGGCGACCGGCAGCCCGATCAGAACGGCGAAAACCACCAGCGGCGAGCCAAGATTCGGGCCGAGACCAAGCCCGCCGGTCACCACCAGCGTCGAGATGAACAGTAGGATCGGCGACAGGCCAAGCGAGTAGCCGATCCAGCCAGCCTGCGTGTCCAATCGAAGCCGGAAAAACCGCGTCATGACCGCCGCAAAGATCGTATGGACACACACCAGCCCCAGAAACACGCCGTAGTTGATGACTGCGAGCATACGCTGACTACGTGATGACGACTCTTTGCGGTGTCGACTGTCCGCGGCTGGCCGTGTCGTTGCCGCGCCATCACCCGGGGAAAGCATCGCAATCAGGGATACAGTTATGCGGGCCGAGCGTGTTAGGCTGCCACATGCAATTCGTTATCATCGGGGCCGGACGTGTCGGCCTCCGAACCGCCCGCGTGCTTCGGGAGGAAGGCCATGATGTGACCGTCATCGAGGCTGATCCAACGATCGCCGAACGCGGCCGCGAGGCTGGCTTCGACGTGATCGAGGGCGACGGCTCCCGCGAGTCGGTCCCTGAATCGGCTAACGTCGACGACGCCGACGCGGTCGGCGCGCTGACCGGTGATCTCAACGTCAACTTTGCGGCCTGTTTGATCGGCAAACATCACGGCTGCCGAACGGTCATGCGGATCGACGAGGACTACCGCGAGGGCATCTACCAGCAGTACGCCGACGAGGTCGACGAGGTCGTCTATCCCGAGCGACTCGGTGCGATCGGCGCGAAAAACGCCCTCCTCGGGGCTCGCTGACCGCCATCGCCGATGTCGCTCAAAATCTCCAGATCCTCCGGATCACAATCACCGAGGAATCACCGATCCGCGGCTACACGCTCAGTGAGGTCGCCCTTCCCTCGGAATCTCGGATTCTCGCCTTTGGCAAAGGCGAGGAGCCGATGGGGATTCCGCTGCCCGACAACTCGATCGAGGCGGGCGATTCACTCGCTGTGTTGGCTGATTTCTCGGAGTTGGCGGCGGTACGGCAGCTCCTCGTCGGCGAGAAACCCTCCACCACAGTCGCGGCGGGAGGTGCCTAACGATGGTCACCGCCTACGTGCTCATCAAGGCACATACCAGCGAGGTCGACCGCGTCAAGTCGGCCATCGAAGGCTTCGACGGCATCGAGCGCGCCGATGTCGTCGCCGGCGACGTAGATTTCATCGCGACGCTGTCGGTCGACTCGCCGGCGGCCGTGAAGGATATCGTTGCCACTGGGATCGGCTCGATCGACGGGATCGAGGACACCCAGACCTACATCGCGATGACCTAATCCGGCTCCCGGGGTTCAGCTGCTGCCACCGGCCGCCCGGGCCTGTTCGAGCAGCCCCGCAACCGGATCGGTGTAGGTGTAGCCTGGGATGATCCCTTGCACGTAGGTTCCTTCGACAAAGTCGATGAGTGCGGCCGCATCGTCGACGCCGCGCTCGACGTTTGTGTCGGTGAGCGTCGCGGTCACGACAGCCTCGCGGTCGTCATGGGTGACCTGTGGGGTGAGCGCTCGTTCGGTGCGAAAGACCGCGCCAACGTCGGTGACGCGCCGCTCAAACGTTTCATACCAGCCGTCTTCGACGATCGGCGCGAGCTCGTCGTCGGTCACCGTGCTGAGCATCGGGACGGTCACTGTCACCGAAAATGAGACGCCGTCGTCGGTTGGTTCGGCGTCGACAACGCCATCGAAGGCGGTGGTCGTCGAGACGAAGGTCGTTTCCGCGTCCGAGTCCGGTTCAAACGCGCGGTGGGCGTCGACGGCGCGGGCAAGGCCAGCAGGCGGAGATGACATGGTAAATCGAAGGAGCCACACCGAAAAAGGCCTCTCTTCGGCCGTGACAAACGGCGTCACTCGCCGAACCCGGAATCATTAAGTATTGCCCACGATTATTCACAGGTGACGCTTCGCTTTGGAGGGCCGAAGCGTCAGCGGGGACCAATCTGAGGCACTTCGCCTACGCGGGACTTTTCTTGCCGCGTGGGCGGTATTGCCTTTTCAGACCACAATCGAGAGTGACCGCGCCGCATAGCGCGTGCTGAAGTGTCTCGGACAGTGTCAATTTAAGTAGCTGGAATCTAGAGTTCCGATAACGTCTGATACCGCAGGGTTCAGGCGGGGTCAACCATGTTCAGCACGCCTACACACCGTCGGAAACGGATAGAGACGTTCGTAGTGTACATCACGATGGCGTTCGTCGCCGCCATCGTTGCAGGATACCTGTCACAGCAACTGTTCCAGCTGCTGGGGCTCTGAATCGACTAAGCTCACAGCACCGCTGGGCCTCATTTTTAGCGCGTCTATACCGAGAGATAGCCGCTGCTGTCGCTTGGATATGTGATTCGAGGAACGGGATTCGAACCACGGTCGCAGCGAAGCTGCTCCCTGATTCGAACCCTTCCAGAGCGATACGCGATCCTCACTATCGTTCGGATACGCGATGCGAGGGAAGGGATTCGAACCCTCGACCCCTACGGGAGCGGGTCTTAAGCCCGCCGCTTTTGGCCTAGCTCAGCCACCCTCGCGCGTCTATCCGTTCTCCAATCATACAAAAGTCGGTTTCGGTTGGTACCCTACCAATCGACGCTGAGCGTCCCATCGCCGTGGGGATCGGGCGCGATCTCGATATCCTGCTCGCGGTCGATGATGTGAATCACACCGCGATCCTTCTTGGCCGGACACAGCTCGGCGGCCCGAATATTCTCATCAAGTTCGGATTCGTCGAGAAAGTACGCTCGTGGGGTGGCGACACCGGTTTCGAGATCGAGTTCCCAGTTGTCGGAGGCCTCCGCACACCGACCCGCGCCAAAGCATTTGTTGGCCTCAAAGATGATCTTGTAGGGCTTTTCCTCGATCGGCGGGGCATCCTCAACGGTGCCCACCTCACTTGGGCTGGGGCGATCGTCACTCATAGCCCGGTATTACAACTGCGGGATCTTTCGTGTGTTGGTTTGCTGGGCCACAGCGGGATGTTTTTGTCTTCGACGGCTGAACCATGTCTATGTCCCAACAGATGACGACGTTCGGCGAATGGCCCCTGAAACGGCTGATGACGGAGGTCTGTGGCTCCGGGCATAAATCCGCCGACGATCTCACCCGCGAGCAAGCCCTCGAAGCCTTCGAGCGGATCATCGCCGGCGAGCCGGATCCGACGACGCTGGGGGCGTTCTGGCTGGCCAACCGCTGGAAGCGCAACACCCCAACCGAGTTGGCGGCCTACACCGATCTGATGTGTGAACACGTCGACACCGCCGCCCCGGACTGTGACCCCGTCGACTGCGGGGCCAACTACGACGGCAAGGGCCGGTCAACGATCCTCGGTGTCGGGGCGGGCGTTGTCGCCGCCGCCGCAGGCACCCCGGTCGTCGTTCACTCCGGCGACCGCGTCCCGACCCAGAAACAGGACGCCTACAAACACGTTCTCGACGAGCTTGGCATCCCCACTGAGTTGAGCCCCCAAACGTCCGCCAAGATGGTCGATTCGACCGGGTTCGGATTCTACTACCAGCCCGCGTTCAACCCCACCATCGACGAGCTATTCGACCGCCGCGATCAGATGGGCGTCCGCACCTTCGTCAACACCATCGAGACGCTGGCCAACCCCGCCGACGCCGACGTGCATCTGGGGTCATTTTACCACCTCGCGTTTGCGAAAAAAGTCGTCGAGACTTTTCAGGAAAGCGAACACCACGACCTCGATCGGGTTCTCATGTTCCAGGGGATGGAAGGCTACGACGACATCCGTCCTGGGCTGACGAAGGTCGCCGAATGGAATGCGGGCGACGAGGATAATGATGCGGAGCGCTTCGATGATTTCGAGATCGAAACCGCCGACTACGGGATGAACTTCGAGAGTGAGGATCTCCACGTCGACGACGTGGCCGCCGACTCCGCGTCGATCACCGAAGCGGTGGTGACCGGCGAGCGCGACGATCAGTTCGCGGATGCGATCGCACTCAACGCAGCCCTCCGGATCTATGCCCGCGAGGATGTCGACTCCCTCGATGCGGGGCTCACCGCTGCCCGCGAGGCCATCGCCGACGGGAGTGCAGCCGCCGTTCTCGGCGACCTCCGCGAGTTCTAAGCGCCGATCGCAGTCGCCTCGATTCAACTGTCCTGTCGCAGCAACACGACCATCGAGAGCCCAGAGACCACCAGCAACAACAGCGACGGCACCACGGCGTACTGATAGAAGGCGTTCTCCTGGGCCCGCCAGATCACGGTCACCAGCGTCTCAAAGCCCGTCGGCCGGAGGATCAGCGTCGCCGGCAGCTCCTTCATCGTCGTCAGAAACACGAGCGCGCCGCCGGCGACGATGCCAGGCGTGACCAGCGGCAGCGTGACCGTCCGAAAGGCCCGCAGCGGCGTCTCCCCGAGCGTCCGGGCGGCCTCGACAAGCTTGGGGTCGACCTGCAGCGTCGAGGTACGGATCGAGCCGACAGCCTGCGGCATAAATCGGACAACGTAGGCAAAGATCAACAACGGCACGGTCTGGTAGATCGTTGGCACGAGCGGGAGAGCAAACCCATCGAAGCCGGTCGCAAAGAAGACCAACGCCAAGCCGAGGACGATCCCCGGGACAGCAAAGCCAACGTAGGTCGCCCGCTCGAAGACCCGCGCCGCAAGCGAGTCATGTCTGGCCGCGAGGTAAGCGACCGGGACGGAGGCGGCGACGGCAACGAGGGCGGCTGCCGCGGCGACACCGACGGAGTTTGTGACTGTCGACAACTGGAGGGCCAACGACGGCCGGGCGGTCAGATCCGCGGTCACGAACCACAACCCAAGGATCCACAGCGGGACGAGCAGTGCCAGTCCCGCGACCGCCGCCGGCAACAGGGTCGCCGGCCACCGCCAGACACCCAACGAAATCAGCGGCTCCTCGCCGGCCGTCCCGACGCCGTCGCCGTGGCCGCCGCCATCAGCCCGAAGCCGGGATTCGATGGCGAGAATCACGAGCACAATCCCCAGCAGTTGCAACGAAAGCAGCGACGCATAGTCCTGGCCGAAGGAATCCAACTCAACGAAGATCTGGCGGGTAAACACCGGCAGTCGCATGATGACCGGCGTGCCGAAATCGGAGACCGCATACAGCGCGGCCAGCAGCGCGCCGGCGGCGATCGACGGACGGACGTGCGGCAGCGTCACCCGACGAAACGCCTGCCAGCGACCGTGGTTCAACGTCCGGGCAGCCTCAAGCAGCGTCGAATCAAAGGATAACAGCCCAGCGCGAGCGGTGAGATAGACGTACGGATAGGTATACAGCGTGATCACCAGTATCGAGCCCGGAAGCCCATAGATCTCCGGGAGGCGGTCGATCCCAAGCGGTTGGAGGATCGCCTGAAACTCCCCGCGGGGGCCAAACGCCGAGACAAACGTGAACGCGCCGATGTAGCTCGGTACCACAAGCGGGAGGGCGACGACGACCGACCAAAACCGCCGGAAGGGAAGATCGGTCTGGACGGTCAGCCACGCCAGCGGCACGCCGATCAAAATCGACAGCCCGGTCACCCCGCCCATCAGCAACAGCGTGTTGAGCAACACGTCGGCGGTCGCCGGACGCGCAAGGAGATCCCACGCTCGGTCGGGTTCAACGCGGATCGCCTCAAGTACCAGCCACGTCAGCGGCACCAACAGCGTCGCCGCGATCGCGCCGGCCAACAGCGTGAGCCCGACTGATCGGTCACCACTGCCGTCGGCGATGGCACGAAGTCGGTCGATGGGTGAGGTCATCGGTAGAGGAGACGGTAGGTGAGCGAAACGGCTCCGAGGGGACAACGGTATCGGTTCCGTTCTGTCGGCGGTCGGATTCCAACGGATATAAGGTTTAGGTTTGCCTAATCCACCCATGGAACTGACCCGACGCGATGCTGCTGCCGCGCTCGCTGCCCTCGGGGCCGGCGGCGTCGCAGCCGTCGCTGTCGGTCGCAGCGAGGGGAACGGCCGCCGGGCGGCCGACGATATCGACGAGGCGGCGATCCGGGCGACGATGGTCGCCGCAGCCGAGGTCGTTTATCCCGATGCTGTCACCGGGATCGACGAGTTTGTCAACACATTCCTTGACAGTCGGCTGGCCGGCGATCGCCACGCCGCCGCCGTCGACAACGCAGTCGCCGCCCTCAATGATCGCACCAAATCGTGGTACGACGACCGGTTTGCCGATCTCGATGCCGACACGCGTGATGCAGTGCTCCGGGAGATGGCGGTCGACACGGCTGAACCACGCCGGGAGGGAACGACCCGGGAGATGGTGCGATACTACGTCGTCAACGAACTGCTGTTGGCGCTCTACAGCTCACCAACCGGCGGTGAGTTGGTCGGCATCGAGAACCCACAGGGGTACGCCGGCGGGATCAACAGCTACCAACGGGGGCCGACGACGTGAGCGGGCGACCGCCAGCCGAAGACATCGAAAACAGCGCGGGCGCAACCGACCGCACGCCCGTCGACAACGCCGACGTGTGTATCGTCGGCGCGGGGCCGGCGGGCGCGCTCGTCGCCGACCGGCTGGCTGACGCTGGTAACGAGGTGGTCGTTCTCGAAGCCGGGCCACGGTTCGATTTTGACGATCGATTGGCTCGCCAGGAGAAGGCGATCCGGCCGACCTACGACCGCCCCGACGTGTGGGACAGCGACCCCGAACGCGACGCCCACTCGAATTCGGGTGAGTGGATCTACCCACTCAACCACGCCCGGGCGAAGGGCGTCGGCGGCTCGACGCTGCACTGGCAGGGGATGGTGATGCGGTTCCACGAGGCCGATTTCAACAGCGCGAGCGAACGGGGTGTCGGCGCTGATTGGCCCATCGACTACAGCGACCTCCGGCCGTACTACGCCGCCGCCGAGCAGGCTCTCGGCGTCGCCGGCGGCGACAACCCCTTCGCGCCGCCGCGTGAGGAGCCCCACCCGATGCCAGCGTTTGAGCCCTCCTACAGCGATAGTCTGTTCGCGGAGGCCTGCGACGAACTCGAAATCGCCATGCATCCGGTACCGAACGCGCGTAACTCCGAACCGTACGACGGCCGCAGCGGGTGTGTCGGCTACGGCACCTGCCAGCCCGTCTGTCCGTCAGGGGCGAAATACGACGGGACGGTGCATATCGAGTCAGCCGAAGAGAAGGGGGCGACCGTCATCGACCGGGCGCCCGTCCAGCGACTCGACCACGACGCTGACCGGATCACCGCCGCGACCTACGCGACGCCGGACGGCGAGCACCGGCAGGAGGCTGATGCGTTCGTCCTTGCGGCTGGCGGGGTCGAAATCCCGCGATTGCTCCTGCTTTCGGAATCCGACCAATATCCAGATGGCCTCGCCAACTCCAGCGGCGCAGTTGGTCGATTTTTCATGGATCACCTCTTTGCGGGGATGGGCGGGACACTCGATGAGCCGACTCGGCAGAACCACGTCGGCTTTCTCACCAGCGAAACCCACCAGTTCTACGACGACGCTGACGACGAGTTTGCACCATTTAAACTCGAATTTTTCAATTATGCTGGCCCCTCACCGGTCGAGATGGCACTCACGGGCGACGACTGGGGCGACGACCTCCTCGATCGCTTGCGCGACGGCTACGGTACCCACATCGCCATGGGCGGGCTGGTCGAACAACTCCCACGCGAGGACAGCTACATCGGTCTCGACGAGTCGACGACTGACACTCACGGCAACCCTGTCCCGGATATCTACTGGAACGTCGGCGACCGCGCGCTGCGCACCATCGAGCGCGCAAACGAGATCCAGCGGTCGATCTTAGAGGAGCTCGGCGTCGACATCGAATGGACGGCCGGCCCCGACAGCACCGGGCCGGCCTATCACCACATGGGGACGACCCGAATGAGCGACGATCCAGCCGAGGGCGTCGTCGACGCCGACTGTCGCACCCACGATCTCGACAACTGTTGGATCGCCTCTGCTCCGTGTTTCCGACCGGCGGCGCGATGAACCCAACGTTGACGATCGCCGCCCTTGCGCTCCGCGTTGCTGACGCCGTCGATGCGGCGGTGTAACGACCGAATTGTTCTATTTTAGGTAAACCTAAAAGTATAAACCGGAGTGGCCAAAACGGCAGGTAATGAGTCACGGACTGCAGCACGAAGCCGATACGGAACCGCGGACAAACGGGGCTGAACATGCCGACGCGGGCGTTGACGCTGACGACGATGAGGCAGACAGATTCACCTTCGACGACCTGAGCGTCGTGATGGGCACCTACAACGAGGAGGCGGCCATCAGCACCGTCCTCGACGATATCGAGCGTGTCACCGACGGCAAGGCCGAAGTCGTCTGCGTTGACGGCTCCTCGGATCGAACACCCGAGATCGCCCGCGAGCACGGCGCGCGCGTGATCGAACAGGAACCACAGGGGTACGGTGTCGCCGTCAGCGCGGCGATCCACGCCGCCGACCGGCCGGTCGTCGTCACCACCGACTGCGACGACACGTATCCGATGGAACAGTTGCCGGAGTTCCTCGCGGAAATCAACGACGGCGCGGATGTTGTCAGCGGCGACCGCCTCTACCACGGCGCGGAGGCGATGCCGGGCTTTAATCGGTTTGGCAATCAGGCCTTCGCGGCGATTGCGAGCGTCCTGATGGGCGAGCGCGTCCACGACACAACGACCGGGATGCGGGCCTACCGCGCGGAGGTCATCGACTCCATCGAGTGGACGGAAAACACCGGGCTCTCAGCAGAACTCCTCATTCGCCCGCTCATGCGCGGCTACGAGGTTCGTGAGGCCCCGATCAGCTACGCCGAGCGCGCCGGCGAGACAAAGCTTGATCCGATTCAGGGCGGCGCAGAAATCGCGAAATCGATCCTGAAGGTGTGTCTCGAAGAGCGGTTCCGGTAGGGCATCGCTCGTGGCGGCGACTCAACCGCGATGGACGATGGCGATATCGCAGTCGAGTTCTTTGAGCTGTTCGAATGTTGGCGCGTCAATGATTCGGGAGACAACGGTGCGGTCGGTACTGGAGCCGAGGATCGTGAGATCGTAGTTGTCGGCGTGTTCTGAGAGAAATGACTCCAGTGGGCTGGTTGTGACGCGCGTTTCGATGGCTCGTTCGAAGGGTTCGACCAGATCGGCGACCATCGCCTCGGCGGTACGGCGGTCACCCTCGCTGTCGATGCTGTGACAGACCGAGACGTAGCTCATCTCACCGGCGAGTCGTTCGGCGAAATCCAACATCGCGTGGGCCACCTCGCCGTAGTGTTTGATCGGGACGAGGAGCCGCCGCCAGCTCGTCCGTTCGCCGTTGCTCCGAAGCACTACCACATCAAGAGTTGAATCAAACAGGCCTCTGATGAACCGCGTCAACTCGCCGTCGGCCGTCTGGTAGGGCGTGACCACGAGATCACAGTTCGTCTCGGTGGCGGCTTCGACGGCGATCCGAGCATCATCGGGCTCGCCGGCAACGACAACAACCTCACAGGGGATATCGAAGCGGTCGCGGAGGGATTCGGCGTGGGCTTCGAGCGACTCGGCTGTCTCGCGGGCTGCTGCCGGGAGATCGGCGGCGTCAGTCGAAACCCGTCCGTCGGCAGATGATCCGGTCGCCGCACCCTCAGTTGGGGTCACTCGGCGGAGTTCCGCCCCGCCGTCGGTATCAACGGCGTCGTCGGTCGCGTGTTCTCCCTCGTTGACAACGCCAAAGAGGACGAGCTTCCCGGTTTCGTGGGCGGCGGCGAGCTGTGCGCCGAAGGTAGCGACGGTGTCGGCTGTCTCGCCGCGCATCGGGACAAGTACCTGATCGTCGGCGTGGGTGGTCTGATAGAGGTAGTCGGCGCGCTGTTCGTAGATCTCCCGCCGCCAGACGACAAAGACGCCGACGACGACCAGCGAGGAGGCGAAGACGCTCACGACGTAGACGAACTGGGTAACCCCTGAGACGAGTACCAGCAACGCTGTCGAAAACGCCTGTGACTCCTCTAAGTCAAGCGCCCAGGTCACGATCCCGGTCAACAGCACGCCGAAGGCGGCCGCCCCCGGGTTGATCTGGAACGTCTCAGGGGGCACCCGATACCAGTACCGCGCGCTGACGGCGAGGGCGACCCAGCCACAGACCGCGCCCATCGTCATCCCGCCGACAAACCGCCGCGGCGAGGCGTACTGCGATTCGGGCTCACGAAACAGCGTGAACGCGCCTGAAACCAACGGCGGAAACAGCAGGAACGGAAGCAGGTCGATGGTGTTGGCAAGCCATGTCACCAACCCGATCAACAGCGGCACGACCAACAGCAGCGAAAAATGAATGAAGTTCCGGGTATCCTCGAGCCAACTGCGGAAGTCCCCCACTCCCGACGAACGAGTCGCAACAGCCGGCGAAAAACCGTTCGGAGCCGGAACCCAAGCGAGGGCATAGCCACGGAGAGGGGCGGTATCGACAAAAAGCCACGCCTCAGTGGCAGCGACACCGCTCAGCCGGTCGCCGACACCGTCGTCTCGAAGTCAACCCACTCAGGGTGAGCCGTCGGATCATCGGGAAGATAGGCGTCTTCCGGATCGCAGTCCGTTGTGAGCCGACAAACACGCCGCTCCGCCGGGGTGACCGCCTGCACGCCCGCCGGCGTCGACTGCACGGCCGTCCACTGCTGGTAGGTGTAGGTGTTGCCACCGGTGTCAACCAAGGTGACCCGAACACCGATGTTTTCGGTCGGATCAATCGGGACTGACGTGTTGCCCGCGACGGGCGTCCCGTCGACACCGACCAGTCGGGCCGAGCCGTTGTCGAGCGTCCAGTTCGCGGTAATCGTCTCGCCGGGCGCGTCGATATCGCGGATCACTGTCTCATCGTCAACTTCGAGCGCGACGATCGCTCGCGTTACCTGCTCGGCGACACCGACCCGCGTGTCGGCCTGTAGTGATTCGCCGGTCGGCGTCGACAGCGACTCCAGTTTCGGGGCGACATGTTGGTCGGGATTCGGTGTCCACACCCCACGGTAGGCAAACCGGTAGACCGACCGGTTCCGATAGGCCGCCAGCACCTCGAAGTTCCCCGCCGCGTCGCGGTCGCGGGCGTAGACCACCTCGCCGTCGAAGCCGGGATCGTTCCGTAACGACTGGAAGGGGTGGTTCTGCCAGGGGCCGTATGGATCGGGAATAAACACGAGGGCGTTCTCGAAGTCAGCCGACTCGATCGGCTCGTAGGCGGTCTCGTATTTCTCGGTGTAGGCCATGTTGCGGTCGAGCGGTTCGGTAACCGCGCCCGCGGTCGCGCCGCCAACCGCGAGGGCGGCGACGAGGGCGACAGCGACGGCGATCCCCCGGCGGCCGTCGGTGACGTGACGGTAGCGAGACGGTCGAAGGCGGCCCCCTCTCGGAGCCATCGCCAGCCGACGACGAGGCCGAGGGCGGCAAAGATCGACAGCGGCACCAAGAGGTCGAAGTAGTAGAACGGGCCGAAATGCGAAACCAGACCGTTGGCTGGATTGTCCAACTCGGCGAGCATGTTGTGGGTGCCCCAAAACGGGATGTTGCCGAGCGGCACCGACACGAAGAGTCCCGCAAGCAACAGCCCCGCCGTTGAGCCCCACTCGCGGTCGCGCTTTCGCCACCATCGTGCGGCGACAAGCAAGCCGCCAGCCGCCGCCAGCGTCCCGATGACACCGCCGACGAACCACCGGGTGCCGAGAAACTGCAGCGCGTAGCGGTTGGACTCGATGGCGAGATCAAGCGTGTAGACCACCTCATGATCGAGGATTTCACGAAAACCAAAGCCGGGGCCGTCCAACGGCGCGAACGCCTGATACGGGAAGGTCAGCGGCGCGCCGGTGAGGACGGCGTTGTACGCGAGCGTGAGCCCGACAAAGGCGAGCCCGCCGATGCCGGTAAGCGTGTTGCGCTGGACAGGATTCGGCAGCGACCGGAACCCGGCTCGACTCCCAGCCAGCCGCACCTGCTGCGTTAGCGAGCGGTCATCGATCCACAGCCCGTGGCCGAACTCCCACAGCGCGTGGACGATGAACGGCGCGGCGAACAAAATCGCCGTATAGGGCCGAGCGAACGCGGCGAGCCCGATAGCGACGCCGGCGACTGCGGCCGCCCGCAGCGACCCGGTTCGGACACCGTGGAGATAGGCAACCGCAAACGAGAGATTCAGCAGCGTTGTCGGCGCGTAAGGCAGAAACACCGACGACGTGAACAGCGTCATCGGCGACGCCGCGAACAACAGCCCGGCCAGCAGCCCGACGCGGCGGTCGGCAACCATCGAGCCGAGTATCGCCACGAGCACCGCGTTGCCGGCGGCGACGACCGCCAGCGTCACCCGTGGTTCGTTGAACAGGGCCATCGAGACCGCAAACATCGCCGCTGGTACGGGGTTGTACTTCGGGTAGAGGTCGCCGCCGTCAGCGATGAAAAACCACGGCCGGAACACATCGGCGAGGTCGCCGCCGGCCAGCGTGAGTTGGCCCTCAAGCAGCATCGACGCCTGCATGAGGTAGACTCCCTCGTCGTGGTTCACCGAGTGATACGGGAAGACAAAAACGGCGATGAGAAAGACGGCGATCCCCGCACCCACACCGAGGGTGAGGTAGCCGGCAGTGCCCGAATCGATCCGGCGTCGAAGCCGGCCGACGCGGGTGGCTGCGTCGGTACTGGCAAGGCGACGAAACTGCTGTCGGAGCGGCCGAGCGACCATCGCCGGCAGGGAACGCAGGTCGAACGACACGGCCTACGTGCTGATACCCACGTCGCGCATCAGGTCGATCGTTGCCCGGACGTTCGAGAGCTCGGCGATATCGAACTCCGGCACATCCAGCTCGTCGACGGTCGGCAGATCGCCGACCGGTTCGACCTCGGGGATGAGCGGGTATTCAAACGTTTCGACGGCGAAGTATTCCTGGGCTTCCGCCGAGAGGAGATGCCGAACGAAGTTTTGGGCGAGCTCGGGGTTCGGGGCCGTGTCGACGACGGCCGCGCCGGCGACGTTGAAGATCGCGCCGGCGTCACCGCTGGTGAAGGCGGTGTCGATCGGCGCGCTCGGGGAGCCATCGAGGACGCGCTGGATGTAGTAGTGGTTGGTGAAGCCAGCGTCGAGTTCGCCGTTGGCGATCGCCTGGGCGACCTGGAACTCGTCGGCGTAGGGGGTGATCCCGGCGTCGACGACGCCCTCCAGCCACTCGCGGGTTGCCTCCTCGCCCTCGAAGATGCGCATCGCAGTGACGAATGCCTGACAGGAGCCGTAGGTCGGGGCCCATCCGAGGTCGCCGTCGAACTCGGGGAAGGCCATGACGTCGTCGGGGATGTCACTCTCGCTGTAGGCGTTGGTGTTGAACGGGACGGTGCGGGCGCGGCCGGAGGTGCCGACCCACTGGTCGGTGCGGAACTCCTCGCTGACCGTCTCCTGGATCTCTGTCGAGAGGGTCTGGGTGCGGCCGGCGTCGGCGAGCGCGCCGAGGTTACCGGCGTTAACCGTGTAGAACACGTCAGCCGGCGAGCCGTCGCCTTCGGTGTCGATCGTGTTGACAAGGTCGCTGCCACCGCCGTAGCGAACGCTCGGTGTGAAATCCGGATAGGTCTCGTCGAGGAACGAGATCAACTCGCCGACGAGGAACTCGTTGCGGCCGGAGTACAGCTCCAACTCGCCTTCGAGATCCGGGAGTTCGGCGATCGGTGTCCCACCGGGGGCTGGCCGACCGGCGCGACCGGAGCCGATCTGCCCGATCGAGGAATCGGTTGGCCCCTCGGTTGCCTCGCCGTCATTGCCGGCACAGCCGGCGATCGCAACCGCGCTGACGCCGGCTGCGCCTGCGAGGAACCGCCGTCGGCTACTGTGTGTCAGTCCGTCGCCGTCCACGTTCTGTGTCATATTTTTAGGTCAGCCTAAAACGACTTATACTCACTGGTTCGCTGTCGGGGTTGTCTCGGCGAGCGCGTCGAGGCAGTCGAGCCAATCGCCCATGAACTCGCCGACGTAGTTGAAGAACGCGCCGTTGTTGTACTCCTCCCAGTCGCCGCCTTCGAGCTCGTCGGCCATCGCCTCGAAGACCGCGGCGTAGGCTTCGGGATCAGCCCCGAACGCATCGCCTGACTGGTCGACGGCTGCGGCGGCTTCCTCGCCAACGTCGTCGACAATCTCCCAGAGGTGTTCGTTGAGTTCCAGCCCCGGCACCTCGTTGTTGAGGTCGTCGAAGGTGCTCCGTGGGGCCTTGTTGTGCTCACAGAGCGGTTCGCCGTTGTAGATCTGCGTCCCGAGAATGTCGCAGGCGCGTTTGAGGAAGACGCCCGACCAGATGTCGTCGAACCGGCCCACGTCCCACTCGTTTTCGTCCATCGGCAGCTGGTAGAACGCCGGAATCACTTCACGCCGGAAGGCGAGGTTCATCGAGCAGACGGTGAGGTAGTTGCCCTCGGCAGCAACGAAATCGCCGTCGTAATCGTCTTTCGTGGTTCGGGTTTGGGCCTGGCCCTGTAGGTCGCCGTCCATCAGAATTCGGACGGCATCGAGGTCGGGCACGTTCGTCCACAGGCCCTGGGAGGCGACGATAGTGTCGGCGTGGGCCTGCTCAGTCTCGACGCTCTCGTGCATCGCCGAGTAGGGATAGCCGCGCGGATAGAGGTCGTGTTCGTCGGCGTTCTGATAGAGGACGTTCACCCACTGCTCGTCGGAGGAGACGGTCTCGATCTCGCCCTCAAAGGCGAGGTTGTCGAGGTGGGTGCCAAAGAAGTCCCACTCGTCGTGCGGGAGGGTGTCGTCGTCGATGAAGAAGCCGTAGTCGTAGTCACCGGCCCACATGTACAAGAGCCCAAAGCTGGTCTCGGCGTGGCTGGCGGCGGGCACGATGTGGCTGTACTCGCTCACACCGTGGGCCTCGTACCACTCCTCGCGGCGCGTCCCATCAAAGACTTCGCCGGCAACGTCGTCCTCCTCTTCGAGCATCGCTTCCATCTCGTCGGTCTCACAGAAGTCCTCGGTGACGAGGATCACATCCAGCCGCGAGAGGTCGAACCCGTGCTCGCGGGCGTTCTCGAAGTACGACCGCATACACTCGTACTCGCGGATCGTCGGCACGATAACGCAGATGTCTCGGCTCATTTGGGTACTCACCATTCTTTAGGTGATCCTAAAAGGTGTGTCGGATTCAGTCGTCGGGGCTGCTCGTCGCCTCGCCGCTGCCGTCGGCTCGGGCCTCGCCGGTGACGGGCGGCTCCGTCGCGGTCGCCGCTGTCGCGTCAGCATCACCACCAGCATCAACGTCGCTACCGCGCCGGGCGGCCGTCGAGGGATCGATCCCGAGGACAGCGACCGCGACGCCGCCGCCGACGAGCGTGACCGCGTTTTTCAGGGCGTGGTCGACGACCGCCGCGGCCAAAGCAAGACTCGCCCCAAGCGGCGTCAACGCGACGACCAACCCGGTGAAGGCAGCCTCATAAAGGCCGACGCCGCCCTGCGACAGTGGCAGTACCTTGGCGAGGTTGCCGACGCTGACCGCCAGCGTCCCGACCGCGAGCAGCGGGCCGACCGCCAGCCCGCTGTCGAGTGCGGCGAGGACGAGCACCGCGGTGGCGACATCCAGCGACCAGATCAGCAGGCTGCCGCCGCCGATAACGGCGACCGCTCGCGGATCGCGGGCGACGACGGCGATGTCGGCCGCGAAATCGAGTGCGGCGTCAACCACAGTCTGCAATCGTGGCCGCCCGGCGACAGTTTCGCGGAGTCGACGACCGAACCGACGGCTGCGTGAGCGGTTCGCGTTGGCGACGCCGAGCGTGAGCACGCCACCGATGAGCGTCACCGCTGCAACGGTGACGGCCCCCAGCAGCGCGGTTTGGGTGTCGCCGGTGGTCAGCGCCGCCAGTGCGGTCGCGTCGCCGACGACAAGCCACGCGGTCGCGGCGGCTCCCAACACGGCAATCGCAGCAAGGTCGAAGCCGCGTTCGACCGCCAGCGACGCGAAGCCCGCGGGGTAGTCCACGTCGCGGCGCGCCTGCAGGACGTAGGCCCGCACCGCGTCGCCTGCCCGAGCGGGCACGACGAGGTTTGCCGTCTGGCTGAGGAAGACGGCCAGCGTGAGAAAGCCGGTTCCGAGCGGGTGGCCCGTCGTCGACAGCACGTCGCCGTACCGCCGGCCTCGCAGCGGCCACGAGACGGTGTAGACGGCGACGGCCGCCGCCAGCATCCATGGATCGGCAGCCGCCATCTCGCCGACGACGCGGTCGAACTCGACGTCCCGGAACGCGACCAGCAGGCCGGCGACGACGAGGACGGTGCCGCCGAGCATCAGGCGACGCTGCGTGAGGAACCCGCGATTGGTTGTCCCCGCGTCGTCGCCGTTGGTCATACACAGCCGTTCGTAGCGAGATATTTAAGCCCACCTAAAAATTGAGAGCGGCCGCGTCTTGTTGCTCATTTCGGCGGAATGAGCGACCAACAGCCGCGATCAACAGAGTTCGTCGATCAGCTCTCGGGTCGATTTCCGGACGGCTTCGTCGCTGCTCAGGCTCGGCTCCCAGCCGAGGGCAGCGAGTTTCTCGATCGAGAGCCGCATTTTCGGCACGTCGCCCGTCCAGCCGCGGTCGCCGCCGGTGTACTCGTAGTCGGGATCGAGACCCATCTCGTCAGCGACGATAGCGGCGATCCGGTCGACAGAGGTGGTCGTCCGTGTCCCGAGGTTGTAGGTGTTCATCGCATCGTCAGCGGTGGCAACGATGTGCAACATGGCGTCAACGCAATCCTCGATGTGGAGATAGGATTTCTCCTGGCGGCCGTTGCCGAGGATGGTGAGCGTCTCGGGGTCGTCAGTGAGCTTTTCGATGAAGTCAGGGATGACCGCTCCGCGGAGCCCCGGGCCGACGACATTGGCGAAGCGGAAGTTCCAGACCGTGAGATCGTGGCTGTGGGCCCGTGCAGAGAGGAGGCCCTCGTCGGCGAGTTTGCTCGCGCCGTACGCGCTGATCGGTTCGAGGGGGCAAAATCCTCGGGTGTTGGTCGTGGAGCCTCGCCGTACACCGTCGACGAGGAGGTGTAGGCGATCTCGGTCACGTCGGCGTCGGCCATCGCCTCCAAGAGATTCAGCGTCATCTGCGTGTTGTCCTCGAACTGACCGTGTGGGCGGTCAGTGTCAACGAGTTTCGAGGCCGCGAGATGGAAGACGAGGTCGACGCCGTCGAGAACACCGTCGAGCGCATCCGAATCGGTCAGGTCGGCTTCGACGAGTTCGGCGTCGTCAGCGACGCGGTCGCGGGAGCCAGACGAAAGGTTGTCGACGACGGTGACGGTCGCGCCGTCGGCGAGCAGGCGGTCGACGAGGTGTGAGCCGACGAAGCCGGCGCCACCCGTGACGAGGACATGCTGAGTCGAGAGATCCATACGCCCATGAGTTGCCAGTCGGTAGGAAAGCGTTCTGTTGTCGACCGGCTATCCGTCCAGTCGCTCGGCGATGCCGACGAGCGTCTGGCCCGCTGTCACCGTTGCCTCGCGGGCGATGGAGTAGACGACGCCGGCGCGGTCGGCGGTGACTGTCTGTAGGGACTCGTAGGTCGCCGGATCGTAGACGGTGCCGAACGTGTCGCCGGCGTCGACATCGGCTCCGAGTTCGGCAGCAGCGTCGGGGACGAACAGTCCCGAGTCCGCCGCTCGAACGCGACCGAGGTGGTTGCGCGCGCGAACGCCGTCCCACGGATCGGGGTCGCCGGCGAGCAGGCCGAGGTGGCGAAACACGCCGAAGAGGCCATCGAGACCAGCCTGGATCGCGTCGTCGTCGAGCTGTTTGTTTGAGCCGAGTTCCGGCGTGATCGACGGGATGCCCTCCCGGGTCGCTGCGACGCGGAGCTTCCCCCGAAGTTGCGCTCGTTCCACTCGGTGTCGGCGTCGTCGCCAGCGGCTTCCGCAGCAGAAGGTGGGTTCCGAAGGCTTCGGCCAGTTGGCGGGAGGCGTCGTCACCGCGGAGGTAGACCGTGTGGGTCTGCATCTCCGGGCTGCCGGTGTGGAGATCGATGATGGCGTCGGCGTCGCTCGCGTCGGCCCACAGGCGGGCGGCCATCCGCTCGTGGATTGTCCCCGCGCTGTTACCGGGCCAACAGCGATTCATGTTCGGAGCCGCCGAGTCGATGGGTTCCGGCGTCGTGTAGGCGACGCGATCAAACGTCAGTGGGTCGGCGACGGGAACGACGATCAGCGTGCCGTCGAGATCGCTGGCAACAGGGCCAACAGTAGCGGGATCGATCAGTCGCTCGTGGAGGCGACGCAGGACATCGGTGCCGTTGATCTCCCGACCGTGTTGGGCCGCCTGCACGTAGCACGTCGGGCCATCGCCGTCGCCGTAACGGTGGATCGTCGTCTCGACGGGGACGCCGGAGGGGAGTCGCGAGAGCGTCACCCGATCGGCGGTATGCATTATCGGTGCCAATGGGCTCGGGGTTTGTAAGCTATCGGCGCAAGCCAGCACTGTTTTCCGCCTACCGGCCAACCATCAGCTATGGCAAACCCAACAGCAACTCTGCAGACGAACCACGGCGACATCACCGTCGAACTCTTTGAGGAGCGCGTCCCCAACACCGTCGGCAACTTCATCGGGCTGGCGACCGGCTCAAAGGAGTGGACCGACCCTGAGACCGGCGACACCGTCCAGAATCAACCGCTGTACGACGACGTGCTCTTCCACCGCGTCATTGAGGGATTCATGATTCAAGGCGGCGACCCGACCGGCACCGGCCGCGGCGGCCCCGGCTACGAGTTCGACGACGAGTTCCACGACGACCTCACCCACGACAGCGCTGGCATCCTGAGTATGGCAAACTCCGGGCCGAACACCAACGGCTCGCAGTTCTTCATTACCCTCGACGCCACCCCGCATCTCGACGGGAAACACTCCGTGTTCGGCGAGGTCACCGACGGGATGGATGTCGTCGAAGAGATCGGCTCGGTGCCGACCGACCGCAACGACAAACCGCGTGAGGATGTCGTCCTCGAATCGGTCGACGTCGAGTGGCACTAATCCGGAAAGCAACCCCACAACGCGGCTAAAACAGCTGTTTTTCATACGACAGCCGAATTTTACATCGATACAGCTAGCTTTTGAGAGAATAGCTGTTGATCCAGCGATCTGATTGCGGTTGGATATAAAAGCTTGCGGCAAGGCTTATATCATGGTACGGCATACCATATCGTGAATCGAATGTTTGAACCATTTTCCGACGGCTACTACCTCGGCGAACTGTACGTCGAACCGCACGACGGCGACCGCGCTGTCATCCAACAGGCCGACCACAAGGCCGTCAACGAGCAGTTGTATGCCGACAACGAGGGTGTCGAACGGCTGGACGCGCCGCTGGTGATGAAGCTCGACACCGCCCACTTCCCGGTTGGCGGCGACGAAGGCGTGCCGTCGGGCACGCTGGCGGTGCCATCCGAACTGCTTGATGAGCAGACTGCGAGTGCTCGGGAGGTCTTCCTTGCCGACCGCGAGCGCGCGATGGAGCTGTTGCGGTATGCAGGCTGGGAGCCCACAGCCGGCACCTAACCGGTCGCCGACCCAACGTTTCAAGTCCGCTGGCCGCAGTCATCCGGCATGCTCGATACACTGCTCGGACGCGCCGAACTCAAGGCCCGTATCGAGGAGTTAGAAGACGAAAAGCACCACTTGGAGCGACAGCTAGAGGCCGAATCCGATCGTCGGGCCGACGCCGTCAGCGACAAGCAGGCCGCCGAGGAACGGATCAACCGGCTGGAAGACCGGATCGCCGAACTCGAAGACCGCGTCGAACGCAGTCAACAACGGGGGAGCGCGACCGCGAGCCGCGGCGCACCGAATCACTCCGTGGCGACCGCCTCGACAGTGTGCTCGGTCGGCTCGAATCAGTCGAAACAGGCCGAGAGGGCGCGCTCAGCGCAGCAATCTCCGACGACAACACGCTCCCCGACGCTGTCACAACCGCGGTCGACGACGACTGCGCCGGCGTCATTCGGGGAGCCGCGCCGACGCTCTACTACACCGACGATGCCGGCCTCCTCTCGGTGGCGCTCCGTCCGCCGATCATGCCCGATGCCTTCACCGCGTGGGATGATCGCTTCGACATCGACCGCGAGTGGTTCCAGCCTGTCGGCCGACTGGTGTTTGCGGTCGTCCGTGCCGACGTATGTGCCGTCGGCGTCTACGAGGACGGCGAGCGTGTCGACTTTGAGGGGTTCGAAAGCTCGGTCAAATCGGAGCACTCGAAGGGCGGGTTCTCCCAGAGCCGCTTCGAGCGCATCCGTGACGAACAGATCGACGAACATCTCGATGACTCAGCCGACCTGATCGAAACGCTGATCGAGGACAGCAGCCCCGACCGGGTCGTCCTCACCGGTGAGGAAGTGATCGTTGGCGAACTTGCGGAGCTGCCGACCACACCGCCAGTACCGACGCCGGGGGAAGCCAGCCGACGCGATCGAACACGCGTTTGCTGATTTCTGGACGACGCGGCTGGTCGCGGTCTGAGTTGATACGGCGACCGAACGCGCGCTACCGGGCGACCGTTTACCGGACGACCGTCACCGGAACCGGCGACCGTCGCACGACCGTCTCGGAGACGCTCCCGAGCAGCAGACGCGCGGCCCCATCGCGGCCGTGACTACCCATCACGATTTGATCGATGTCGTACTCCTCAACACAGCCGACGATCTCGGTGGCTGGGCGGCCAGCCAACAGTTCGCGTTCGATCTCGTGGTCGTCGCCAGCGGTCGCCGCAGCCTCATCAAAGAGTTCCTCGGCGCGGTTCCGCTGGTCATCGACGACGCCGGCCGGATCGCCGAGCAGGCCATCCGGGCCAACGTTGCCGTCAACCGGTGTCAGGACGTGGACGAGGACGATCGTCGCGTCCGGGAAGGTATCCAGCGCGTAGCGCAGTGCTTCCTGTGACGGCGGCGAACCATCAAGCGGCACAAGGAGTCGGCGAGCCATACTCGGTCTTTCGCTGGCAGGGATACAATAACATGGCGACAGCGGCTCGCTGTCGAGCGGGCAATCCCTCACCCAACCCAGGATGTATCGACAACGCAGGACGGTCGGTGTACGACAGCGGCGGAATCCGGTCGGTCACCCAGTATAGTCGAACTGAACCGCGAGATGGCCGTCCGGAACACCCCAGTAGGCAAACCGGTAGCGACCCGGCTGGAGGTCGGAACAGATCTTCAGGGGTGCTGAGACTCACCCCGGCAAGATAGGAACGACGGTGCATATCTGATAGTCAGCCGAGCGGAGTAAGTGTCTTCGGGCCGGTACAATCGGCGTTGTAGTGGTGAAAAAGGCGGTGTCAGAGATCTCGGTTAGGCGTCGTCGTCCCGAAGCTCATCGAGTTCGGCTTCGACCTCGGCGTCGTCGACGTCAGCCTCAAGATCCGACAGTTCGGCATCCACGTCCGCGTCGGCCGTGCTGGCCTCGACATCGGCGTTCTCGTCGCTATCGGCTGTGTCGGCATCGGTTGTCTCTCCGTCACCGTCGCCCATCTCGGCTTTCAGCGTATCGAGTTCCGAGTCGACGGCCTTGCCGCTTGACAGTGATTCGAGTTCGCGGTCGATCTCATCGCCATCAGAGAGCGCGTCGTCGAACGTGCCGGTTTCCTCCAGTTCGTTCATCGCCTCGGCGCGGGCCTCCATCTCCTCGGTGCGCTCCTCGGCGCGCTCGATCGAGCGGGCGACATCGCCCATCTCGTCGCCAACGCCGCTGAGGGCTTCCGAGACCTGTGAGGAGGCCTCGGCGGCCTCGTATTTCGCCTTCATCGTCTCCTTTTTCGTGCGGAACTCCTCGATGCGACCCTGGAGTTTGTCCTTCTTGTCGACGAGGTCATCCTGGGTGGCCTGGAGGTCGGCGATCTGGTCGTTGAGCTCCTCGATCTGGGTCATCTTCGATTGCTTCTTTTCGAGGGCTTTCCGAGCGAGATCGTCCCGATCCTGCCGGACAGCCTCACGGGCCTGCTCGTTGTGTTTGTCGACGTTTTCCTCCAGGCGGCGTTTCTGCATCTCTAAGCGTTTCTTCTGGGTCGTCAGGTCAGCGATCCCCTGTTTGACATCCTGCAGCTCGTCTCGCATCTTCTCGTAGGAGTAATCCAGCGTCTCGGTGGGATCTTCCGATCGGTTGAGGAGGGCGTTGAGCTTCGACCGAACAACGTAGGAGGTGCGCGAGAGGATTCCCATAGGCTGTGTTGGGCCACGGCGTGCTTAAAACCTGAGATGTGGGCCCTCGGAGGCTCGACGGCCCGTACGGCCCGTCATGGTGTGGCTGGTCACCGCCCGCAGGCTGGCGGTGTCGATACCGACGCGAGCCCCGAACCAACAGGGTACCCTATACTATGAGGCCCACTGCTCGTGTGGAGCCCTATTCAGATAGTGGATAGCATTAGGTTGGAACAGGGCGTACTTCCATTCAACGCGTGAGCCATCAAGGCACCCACAAAAATCGCCGCTGGCACGGTCGGCCGAGAGCCGCAACCGGCGGCCACGCCGATAGAACGGAACGGGGCGTGGTGTGATGAGCGACGCCCAAGAACAGCACCGCGATCGGGAACTGCTGGCGACCGCCCAACGGCTCGCCGCCGTCGGCGGCTGGGAGTACGATATCCAACGAGAAACGCTATCCTGTACCGACGAGGTCACACGACTTTGTGGCCAGCCAGCCAGCAACGAGTTGACGCTGTCGACGACGATCGAGCAGTTTCATCCGTCGGATCAGCCGGCGGTGCGGGCCGCCATCGACGGGGCCATCAACGCCGGGGAGGGCTTCGAAGGCGAGTGGCGACTTCAGCCCGAAGACGACGACCAGCGGTGGGTGCGGGTCTACGGCGAGCCCGAAGAACAAAACGGCGCGGTCGTTCGGGTTCGCGGCGCGATCGAGGACATCACAGCGGAGAAACAGCACAAACAGCGGCTCAACCGGCTCTTCGAGACGAACCGCAAGCTCTTCGGGCAAGACACCACCGACGCGGTCGCCAGCGTCGCTGTCGACGCCGCCCGCGGGGTGCTCGGCTTGTCGCTCTGTGGGATTCATCTGTACGACGCCGACGACAACGTGCTCGCACCGGTCGCCACGACCGACGCCACCGTGGAAGCGTTCGGCGAGCCGCCAGCGTTCGGTCCCGGCGACAGCATCGCCTGGGAGACCTTTGAGACCGGCGAGCCACACGTCTACGATGATATACAGGCCGCTGACACCGTTCACAATCCCGACACCGCCATCCGAAGTGAGTTGCTGCTGCCGCTTGGCGACCACGGCGTCTTTATTGCCAGCTCGCCGCAGGCAGGTGCCTTCGACGACCGCACCGTCTCGATGGGGAAGATTCTCGCTGCCGATGTTGAGGCGGCCCTCGATCAACTCGACCAGAAACAGCAGCTCCGCGAAACGAACGAGCGCTTAGCGGAGTTCGCCAACATCGTCTCCCATGATCTCCGCAATCCGCTGTCGGTCGCAAAGGCCGGCGTCGAAGTCGCCCAACGCGGTGCCGGCGACGGCGACAGTCTCGAGCGTGTCGAGCGCGCTCACGACCGGATGGCAACGCTGATCGATGATCTGCTGACCCTGGCACAGGATGGGGAAGATCTCGATGAGGACGCCCTCGAATCGGTGTCGCTGCCGGCGGTTGCCGCAGACGCATGGGATGGAGTGGCAACTGACGACGCCGCGTTGGCGGTGCCCGCCACCGACAGCATCGTCGCCGACCGATCACGACTCCGACAACTGCTTGAAAACCTCTTTCGCAACAGCATAGAGCACGGGTCACCGGGCGATCGATCGCAGGCTGTCGACGCGGAGCCAGCAGTCGACGATACGGAGCCGGCAGTCGACGATGTCGACCACGACGCGGCGGTCACAGTTCGTGTCGGCGACCTGCCTGACGGCTTCTACGTCGAGGACAATGGCCCCGGAATCGACCCGGACGACCGAGAGACCGTCTTTGAGCCCGGCTATACCACCCACGACGAGGGGACGGGCTTTGGGCTGCGGATCGTGCGCACTGTCGCGGCAGCCCACGACTGGGACGTTTCGGTAACCGATGGGACGGCCGGTGGCGCGCGGTTTGTGTTCAGCGATGTCGAAACCCGGCTGAACTGATCGTGGGAGAGACGCGCACAGTTAAACCGCCTGCCCGTCTACGCTTCAGGTGTGATCGAGCGGCCATTCACGCAGTTGCCGGCAACCACGGTGACCGTCCAGGTCGATCCCGACGCCTCAGTCGCACCCGTCAGATCCCGGCTCAGTCAGCTCTTTGGCACCGAGCAGGTCACCGTCACCGAAGGCGACGCCGACCAGACCGCCGAGGTCGTCGCCAGCCGAGACGGCCGCGTCGTCGCCACCTCTTCAGTGGACGCATTGCTGCAGTCGCTGCTGCTCATCAACTCCGATGTGTATATCACCGGCAGTCGCCCGGTCACCGAGGCGACGCTGCCGGATGTGTTGGCCGCGCTCTCCGACATCCCGTTTCGGCTGCGGGGGTATCCCGACTCGGATAGCGAGAAGCTGTTGTTGATCGCCGTCTCCCGACGGATCGAACGGCGAGCCATCGAGGCCGGCGCGGGAACCTTGCGTGTCGGCTTCCAGCAGCTCTCCCGGCTGGTCAACGAACCCGGCACCACCGAGGTCTACGAGCAACTGGCCGCCACCGATGTCGACGTCCATGCCTACGGCGTCGGCGATGTCGCTGTCCCCGACGAACTGGGGGTGACCGCCCACACCGGCGACTCCGCGCTCCACCGGCGAGGGTGGTTCGTCATCTTCGAGCCGGCGACGGCGACCGCCGAGCCGATGGCGTTGTACGCTCTCGCCCGCGGTGCAAACCACTGGGAGGGGTTTTGGACATATACGCCCGAGCGGATCGCGGCGATCAGCGATGTCGTCACCCAGACGGCCGTGACCCGATCGTAAGCCGACAGGAGGTGAACGACGCAGTGGGCGGCGGAAGTGGGTTTTAAGCGACCCGGGAGCGAGTGCACTAGCGAGCGTGACGGACGCAGACACAGCCGCGGGGTCGACGCCCCCGCCGGCCGAGACGGACAGCGAGTCGATACGGGTGCTGTTGGTCGACGACGACGAGGATTTCGTCGCGTTGGCCT
Organism: Halonotius sp. GCM10025705; assembly: GCF_042662885.1. Lineage (NCBI taxonomy): Archaea > Methanobacteriati > Methanobacteriota > Halobacteria > Halobacteriales > Haloferacaceae > Halonotius > Halonotius sp. GCM10025705. The sequence goes on from NZ_JBHSZD010000001.1 coordinate 1,908,307, forward strand.
CGACACTCCTGGAGGCCGAAAGCGACCGGATCGACACAACCACCGAGACCAATCCACAGCACGCCCTCGAAGCGACGGAGTTCGAAACCATCGACTGTGTTGTCTCCGATTTTCGGATGCCAGAACTGGACGGCATCGAATTCCTCGAAACCATCCGCGAGACGTATCCGGAGCTCCCCTTTATTCTCTTTACCGGCAAAGGCGACGAGGAGGTCGCCAAACGCGCGATCGCCGCCGATGTGAGCGACTACATTGTCAAGGACGGCTCGGCCGAACAGTACGCCATCTCGGCGAACCGGATCGAAAATCTCGTCGCCCAGTATCACACCCGCCAGCAGGCCCGTCGGCAACGCCGACTGGACACCCTCAGCCAGCAGGCCCTCGACACGGCGTTGAGCGAGCCAACGCGAGCGGCCATCGAGACGGGGATCTGTACGCACCTCGTCGACACCGACCTGTATGCGGCGGCCTGGATCGTCGAATCCGATCCCCACAGCGAGGCGATCACCGCCCGAACCCGCGCCGGCGAGACAGCCCTGCTGGATGATCTCGCGGCTGTAGCCGCCCGCGAGGACAGCGTCGAAGCCCAGGCGATGGCAACCGGCGACCACCACGTCGCCAGCGACCTCGCTGAACGAGACGACGCGTGGGCGGTCGCGGCCGCCGACAACGGGATGGCCGCCGCGATCGGCGTTCCGATCACCAGAGCGGGCGTCCCCTACGGCGTGCTTGGCGTTTACACCACCCGAAGCGACCTCGGCGACGACGAGGTGGCGACGCTGAGGACGATCGCCGATCTCACCGCGTTTGCGATCGGGGCCAGCGAACGCCGGCAGGGCGACACCAGCCAAGAGGTCACCGAGGTCACCTTCGACGCCAGCACAACCGACCTGCCGTTTGTTCGGGTGGCCGACGCCGTCGGCTGTGCGGTCGAAATCAGCCAGACGAGCCACCGCAGTGACGGGACGACCCGAACGGTCTACCGGCTTGCTGATCCGCCAGCGGACGCCGCCGAAACGGCCGAGACAGTGGTGTCGGCAGACGTCGAGCAGGTCGACGGCGCGGCCGACACGCTGTCGGTCGCCAGCGACGAGCCGTGGTGGGTCGCACTCACCGAGAGCTACGGCGCGAATATCAAAGTCGCGAGCGCTGACGATGACGGCGCGACGATCACCGTTGAACTCCCGCCGAACGTGACGGTTCGGGCAGTCGTCGACACGCTGACAGCCCACGCACCGGGGATCGAACCAGTCGCCCGCCAACAGCGCGCCCGCCGGGAGCGATCACTCACCGAGCTTGAGGCCACCGTCGCCGAGCGACTCACCGACCGCCAACAGGAGGTCGTCGAGACGGCCTACGAGGCGGGCTACTACGAGTGGCCCCATGCGGTTTCAAGTGAGGCCGTCGCCGACCTGCTGGGGATCGCCCAGCCGACCTTCGCCGAACACTTCTGGGCCGCTCAACGGCGGATCGTCGAATCGCTGTTCGATCCTGACAACCCGGAGTAGACCCCTGCCACCGCCGCCGTCCCGCGTCATCCCAGCGACCCTTTACTAATAGGACGCGGGGTGGCGTGATCGCTCCTATTCACCTAGCACGTACCGTTAGGTGTGTTTCACCCGTTGTAACAGGTGATGCTTGACTCAATCGCCGGACTGCTGTCGACGGACGAGACATCGACACCGGGCACTGATTCGACAGACCAGACAAGCGATGAGGAAACGGTCGATACTGCGTCAGTAGCCGACGAGACACCGGATGAGACAACAGCCAACAGCGATGCAGACAGCGACGATGCGACCGCTGTCGACACCACCGATGCGACCGCCGTCGACAGCACTCCACCCGCGCCCGACGACGGGGAGCAAACAGTCGAGCATCCTGAAGCATCCGCGAAGGCCACCACCCAACTCGCCGCCGACGGCGGGGTAGACGCACAGACGGCACCCCAACAGTCCGCCGGGCAGGGAGCGGCGACCACACAACAGGCCAGCGGCACGGTCACGACCGACGCCGACGCCGAGACAGTCGTCATCGAGCGCGATCGGCTTGAAGAGCTCCAGACCGCAACCCAGGAACTCGCCTCGGCGGCAACCCAGGTCGCCGAGAGCACCGAGGAGGTCAACGGCGTCGCCAGCGAGCAGGCCGAGAATATGGCCCAAGTCACCAGCGAGGCCTCCGATCTCTCGGCGACAATCGAGGAGATCGCCTCCAGCGCGGATCAGGTGCGTGCCGAAAGCGACAACGCCCGCGAGCTGGCCGAGGAGAGCCAAGCCGCCGCCAACGACGCCATCGACGCGATGGACACCGTCGACGAGGCGGCCACCGAGGTCGCCGACGACATCGCCGCGCTCCGGGATCGGGTCGAAAACATCGACGAGATCGTCGCCGTGATTCAGGATATCGCCGAGCAGACGAACCTGCTCGCACTCAACGCCTCGATCGAGGCCGCCCGCGCGGGCGATGCCGGTGACGGGTTTGCGGTCGTCGCCGACGAGATCAAAACACTTGCCGAGGAGACCCAAGACCAAGCCGTCGACATCGAGGAGATGGCCACCCGGATCAAGAACAACACCGACGAGACCGTCGACAGCATCGAGCGCGCCAACGACCGCATCGACGACGGCCTCGGCCGGGTCGACACCGCCATCGAGAGCCTCGATCAGATCGGCGACGCGGTCGGTGAGATCAACGACGGCATCAAAGAGGTCGCCGACGCGACCGACGAGCAGGCCGCCAGCACCGAAGAGATCGCCGCGATGACCGACGACGCCAACGACAACGCGCGTCTGTTAGCCCAAGAGATGGACGAACTCGCGGCGGCCAATCAAGAACAGACCAGCATGGTCACCGAGATCGCCGACCTCGTCGAGACTGTCGGCGAAGACAGCGAGATCGAGTTCGAGGCCAGCCGCAACTAAGAACAATGAGCGACACCACACAGGTACTCACGTTTACGCTGGGCGAAGAGGAGTACTGCGTCCCCATCGAGTACGTCGCCGAGATTGTTGGCGGCGACACGGTCAGATCGGTGCCGAACACCGACCCCCACGTTGAGGGCGTCACCGACCTCCGCGGGGAGACGACCACCATCGTCGATCCGAGCACACTGCTGGAGGTCGACGCCGGGCAACTGCTGACCGACGGCGGCCAGGCGACCGAGCGGATCATCGTCTTCGATGCCGACGCGTTGGGGACGGAGTCACCGGTCGGCTGGCTCGTCGAGGAGGTGCGGGCGGTCAACGAAGTGGCGAGCGATGCCCTCGATACCGGCAGCGTCACCGAGAGCCCGTTCCTCCGGGGCTTCCTGAAAGACGACGCGAATGACAACTTCACGCTGTGGCTTGATCCACACGAACTGACCGCCTGACAGCACCGAACAGTAGCCACCACCGCGATCACCACACTCCCTTTCATTCATACGCATGAACGCGACCACACACCAGACGACCGAGAACTGGGCCGGCAGGACGACCGATGCCACCGCAACGGCACCAGCGAACACAACCTCGCTTGCGGACTCGTTGGCGACCGCCGAGCGAGCAGCAACCACCGAGCCGTCAACGACGAGCGAGGACTCGACGATCGACTCGCTGACCGACGGATCGACAGCTGGCACGTCGACAACGGCCGAGAGACCACCCGGCGAGCTGTCGATCCCGACGCGGCTCCCCGAGCCGGAGACGACGATTTACCGGGATTCGGCAACCGTGATCCGGCTGTTACAGACTGAGACGATGGCCGACACAGCCGAGATCCGACTGTATCGCGCTGCCGACGCCAACATCGACGAGGGATCGACCGCGGTCGCGACCGACGGCGGCCAGCGACGGGGCGATCTCGACGCGCTGCCGGCGGCAACGCGGCGACGATTCGAGGCCGCCGTCGACGCTGTCGCCGAGCGGTTCGATCTCGCGGTCGCCGACGACGGCCGACTCCGGGCGCGACGCGACGACCACGGGCGGGCTGGCATCCTCGAATTCGCCGCCACGCTCGGCGACCGCTAAGAAATTAACTCGATTTGTACTCGCAGTAAATTTATACACCTGTCGCCGCAATGTGCTGGTGATGCCCCAGATCACCGTCTCCGACGACCTGTACCGACAGCTCGAAGCCGAATCGCTTGACACAGACATCAGCGAGACGCTCTGGAAGATGGTTGGTTCCTACCGACGCGCGAACAATCCTGAGTCGGATACGGCCTGATCGGTAGCGACACAGCGTCCCCGTGTATCGCCCTCCAACTCCGTTTTGCCGTGATTTAGCACGCTATCTGGTAGTCCGTAGAACGTCCAACGCCACTCGTTAGTCATCGTCGTCTTGATCTATCAGCTCGATCACTTCCTCCCGAGAGACGAGTTCGGCGTCACCGGATCGGAGATCGTGTTCGCTCGCCGCGATCTGTTTCCACCCTTCCCGCGAAAATGCGGGGTGTTTCACCGCATCGCGGGCGGCATACCGGAGGAACTCGCTTCTGGAGTTGAACCCCTCCTCCTTCCACGTTGTGTCGATGTCGTCGAGAAACGCCTTACTGAGCCGGAGATTGATCTGTACGGTTTCCGGATCGTCGGGGCCGTCTGCGGAATCGGTTTCTGACATATGCGTATGCTTTACGCGGCTATATGCCTAAACCTTGGCTCTGGGTGATTCGGTCAAGAAAGAATCATTCGGTATCGACGCCGAGCTGCTGGAGTCGTTCGCGCCGATCCTCACTTACTTTCGCGTCAGCCTCGGCGAGTAGTTCGCGGTGCCGGTCGGCCGCCTCGGCCGAGGAGCCGCCCGCGAACGCAAGCAGGGAGTAGTCGCTGGTGAGCCGATCGATCGCCTCCGAAAACGTCTCATCGTCGCGTTTGTGAGCCGCGATCCGCTCGTAGACTTCCTCATCAAGCCGGACTGATTTCGTGCCCATGTGAATACAGTCGTACACGAGCGGATTGAAGTTTTGCTCGTGGGGTATGAGCGTTCTATGAGCCGAATTGCTCGACAACGACAGCAGCGACACCCTTGGAGAAATTGGTTGGCTCCCACCGGAAAACAATCCTGAGTCAGAGAAAGCGTGAGCGCGTTGCGAGCGGATGCCTGATTTATTTTTAATTGCTTGCTCTACTTGACCGACAAATATATCCTAATTAATCAGTTGGAGGCACGGTTTAATACTATATTCTCTCTGCCAATTCCCCGAGAACAATTACAAAGTTCGATAAAACATCTTCATCTACGTCGCCAGATATGAGTCTATTTCCAATTTCCTTTGCAACCATTAGTTTGTCAAGGTCACCATATCCCTCCGAATCAAAAACCTGATTTATTTTTGAAGCTATTTTCCTATCATTAAACTCCACTGAATTAATATATTTTTGACTATCTTCTTCCGACAATTCTATTGGAGTATATTCATCTAATTCGTCTTTATAAACATCATTTACACAACTGATATAGAAGTCGGCAGGCATCATATCTTCAATTTCTATATGCTGGTTCACACTCTCATCATTTATTTTAAGCTGAATGATACGTTCAGTGTTCAATTCCGGGGCATCAGTTTTTAATTTATTCACCACAGTGTCACCCTTTTGATCTTTATCTAAAACAACTACGTAGGAGAAATTCTCTGAGTCAACCCATTTGGCGGCCCTGACCATTTTATCAGCACCCCCAGTAGGTATAATTGATATGGAATTTTTCTGTAAAATATCTTTTCCGCGTTCATCTAAATAATGAATCGCACCTCTGAGAATATATTTATCAGATGGTCCTTCGACCAGAATTTTTCTTTTCGTTGCAAATGGAGTACTTCCGATACCAATCCCCAGAGCATTTCTAAGAGGTTCTAGAGAGGCTGTATTAGAACTATGAAATTCATCCAACACAACCGTTCCACGGTCAGATTGGTCCTCAACTATTCGAACGCGTGAAGGTCGATTTTTGTAGATTAAATATGGCGAATGAGAAGTGTAGATTATTTGATTGTCTTCTGCTAAGTTTTCGATTGCGTCCAGCCAGTCTTTTTTCCTTCCGGATGTAGGTAAACAGCAGGATCATCTAATAAGAATAGCTTCTTGTCTGAATCACTGGCTTCTGCTTTGCTATTAATGTAAAATGAAAGAAACCATTGGAACCCTTTACTTCGTTCGGATGGAATTCTGGGTTCTCGTGATACATTTTCTCCCCCAATTTCACTGTCTCGAACCAATGGAATATAGTTAGAGTTGGCCTCTCTAACATTTACTTCGACTGTTTTTTGATCCCAAAGTTTGTTTAAATTACCTTCTATAGTTGTTGAAATCTTGTCAATCATTTCGGCCTGCTCTCTGGCTTCCATCGAATCAATGCTATTTGGGTCAAACCCGGAGATTCTTATTAAATTATTGAAAGTTTTATGCTTATCCGATCCTACATTCGACTTATTGATTTCGTCAGGGAGTTGATCGGTGCTGTCAATATAAACTACAGAAGGGAGTTTATTTTCGATTAATTCCGAGATTGGATATTCAATATCTCTTTTATTTTCGAATTCTGTTTTCAATAAATTCCTAATATTATTTGCAATTAGTTTCTTATCTGCATTCTCGTTGAGTTCTTCATCGAGAAGATCATTTATTATTTTTTGGCCTGTTTGTTCAATTTTTTCATTCGATTGGCCTTCAATATTGTTTGAACCAGGTATGTTATGCTCTTTTTTGAACCGATTTACTTTATCATCGTCTATTTGCGTAGTTCTTTTTTCGAATAGATGATTCAGAATATCGGATAATAATTCTAAACTAAATGGCTCAATAATAGAATGGTCACTGTTTGATCCCAAATGTCTGGCACCGCATTTGAATTTAGTAATTTCTATGCGGTTAGACCCATTATTTGTAGTATAAATTGCCCGAATTACGGGTGTGAATGGATCTGAATCAACAGAATCATGTATATCGGATTCACTGATAGGATTATTATGTTTGAGTTCTGTTAGTGATTCAAGAATGGCTGTCTTTCCACTCTCGTTTTTGCCAATTAGCGTGGTAATATCTTCATCTATCTCAACCCAATCAGTATCGCTGATCGAGCGAAAACCCATGATACGTATCGATTCAAGATTCATAGAGGCATTCATGTAAACCAAGTAGAAAAACCTACTCCTACATCAATTTAAACGCTCAACGTCCAGTATTAATATGTCAATTCTCACAAATTCGTTTTAGATCTGAGTTGGCTCGTTTATTATTTTGTCCTATTTCGTTGTTAATTATAATCTCGCCACCGATAGCCGCACTCCTTGCATTTGAAAAATCTAGTCGGCGGTTCGTCGGCCGCGCCGGTCTGTTTGATCGTGTACCACGCTTCGCCGTGGCCGCACTCCTCGCAGGTCACGTCGTCAGCGGTCGGTTTCCCCTCGAACTGATCGTTTTCCTCGGTTTCGATGAGTTCGTCGTCACTCTGCTCAGTCGTTGAGACGAAGGCGTCGGCGCGGTCGTCGTCGCGGTCGGCGGTCGCCCCACAGTCATCGTTGGTACAGACCATCTCACCGTCTTGAGAGACCATCATTGTCCCACACTCGTCGCAGAACTGCATACCCGCGGTACTGGCCGGGGCGGTTTAATCTCGTTGTCCGCGGTCGAAGGCCGGCCCGTCGGCGGTGACGACCGGGCAGTCAGCGACGTGGAACCGCCCGTCGTGGAGCGTTTCGAGAATATCGGTGTCGGCGTTGGTGCACTCACCCGCCGACTCATCGAACTGTGGACACTGCTGGCAGTAGGCGGTCGGGTCGATGAAGGCTGTCGTTCCGGCGATCACCTGTGTCGGTGTGGTGTCGCCCGACGGCGACGGTATCGTCTCACTCGCCGCGCCGTCGGTAACATCCCGCCACGGTACCTCGCTGTCGGTCGTCGACGCCGCGTCGCCGTCACCCCCATTTGGGCTGGCAGCCGCCGGCTCGTCGGCTGGCTTGTGATCCGTCATATGGTACCGCAACACACACCTAGTAGTTAAGATTTCGGACATACTATCGCGTTGACTACTCCCAAAACGCGGGGGTCAGCGGATCTTCCGGACGTTGCTCAGATCGTAGCCGCGGTCGTGAAGCTCGCTTTCGAAGGCGGCGATCTCGTCTCGATCCAGCCGATCGAGCGCGCCGGGGAGTTCACGGATCGACAGCAGGCGAGCGCGCTGTGAACCGCCGGTCTCCCACCCAAACGACAGCGTCCCAGTTGTCGCCGCCGAAAGGCTGCCCAGTTGGGCGTCGGTCACCGCCTCCGCGTCGGCGACGACGAGCACCAGCCCACCGCGGGCGGTAACCATCCGGGTCAGCCCGCGAAGCAGGCGGACGACAGCCGCCCACGATACCACATCGTCCGAGAGGTCGTCGAGATCGGTGATCGCGTCGATCACGACGAGGTTCCCGCCGACGGCGTCGTCCAGCGACGCCCGCAACGCCGACAGAATCGCCGGGGTGTCAGTCGCCCCCGAAGCGTCGCGACCGGCACCCGTTGTCGACGATGCGTCACTGGCCACGGTGTCGCCGGCGTCGGTGGCGGCGGCGTTGGTGCCGTCGCCAGCGGTAGTGCTGTCACCGGCGTCGTCGCTGGGGATCGTTGCAGTGGTCTCACCGTAGTCGAAGGGATCAGCTGCTTCGTCGTTCTCGACAGCGTCGTCGGAGTCGCCATCAGAGACGGTGTCACCGTCAGCAGCCGGCTCCGGCGGCAGCGACGGCGGGTCGTCGCTGTCCTGGTACCACGCCGCCGGCACGTCAGTCGCATCGAAATACGTCGCCGAGAGATCGTGGTAGGTGATCCCCGCAGCCGCGCGCGCGGCGATCTCGGTGGAGACTGTCTCGGTCAGTGCAGCTTCCAGCGAATCGGTCGTTGCCGCCACCGAGAGGTAGTGAACACTCGCGGGGACGATCACCCCTTCGTGGTCGATCCCCCGATAGTGACGCTCGAAGGCCTCGTTGTCGGTCGTCGCCAGCGCGTTCATCGCCGCGCTGGTCTGGGCGAACTTCCGGCCGCCGGCTCCGGGTTCGGTCGCCAACAACACGACGCTGCCCGTGGGGACGCCCCCGTCGAGCATCGAATCCAGCCGGGAGACGCCGAACGGCATATCGACCATAGGTGGCGATACGGCTACGCCCGTTTAGCCGTTACGTCGAGCGGGTCGCCGCCGACCCGCGCGCCGTGGTTGCGACCAGCCACAAGATCGACCGTGCCGTCGATCTCAGCCGCATCGAGTGCCGCCCGACCAGCGTCGCGAGCCCCGTCGGCGTGGGTGGCGTCGGTGACGCCGTAAACGGTCGGCCCCCACGAGGATTGCCCTGCCCCGTAGATCGCCGGCGACCCCGACAGCGAGTCGACGAGTTCGCCGACCGGCGGCCGGTAAACACCGCCCTGTTCGTCGGTGTACCACGCGCCGTTGAGCCGGCCGATCTCGGCGACAGCCGCGCCAAAGCGGTCGGCGTCGCCGGCGGCGATCGCCGGCAACACCCGCCGGGTGAGCAGCCCCGAGATGCGATCGGCGATCGCCGGCTCGGCGCGCTCGATCGCCGCGCGAATGCTGTCGTCCTCCACGTCGCCGCTGCGGCCTGGCTCGCTGTCGGGGATCACCAACAGAAATCGCCAGTGGTCAGGGATCCGGTGGCGGGCGGCGATCGGCGGCACCATCCAGTCGCCGTCCTGTGGGCGATCGGTCGTGAACCGCGCGGTCGGGTGGCCGCCATCAAGCACGAACCCGCCAGCCTCAAAGGTGCCAACACCGATCCCCGACCGCCCACCGCGGCCGAGGGCAGGGGCGATCTCTCGGACGGCGATTCCCTTGTCGTAGGCGTCAGCGACCGCCGTTGCCACCGTCAGCATCGTTTGGGTGCCGCTGCCGAGCCCGACGTGTGTCGGGAGCTGCTGGTCGACCTGCAGTGAGACACCATCGACACCGAGTTGCGCACAGACCGTGGCGGCAACCGATTCGATCGCCGGCGGCGCGTCGATCGACGCAGCCGGGGTTGCCGACAGCGACACCTGTGGCGCATCGAGCGCCACGCCAAGCGCGCCATACAGTCGGCTGTGGGACAGCGAGAGATTGCTAAAGCCGAAATGCAGCCGCCCGCCGACGGCGACCTGCGTCATACTCGTGGTTGGGCATGCGGTGGTATTCGGGTTTCGACAGCGGCAGCGATCGGGGTAGAGCCGCTCGCTCAACAGAACCGGTCGAGGAATGTGTTGACATCCGCGTCGCTGCCGGCGACGACGAGCCGATCGCGCCGTTCCAGCTGAAATGTCGCCGCCAGTTCCGTCAGCGTGCGACCGTCGCGTTCGACGGCGACGACCGTACAGCCGGTTTCCTCTCGGATCGCCGCGCTGGCCAGCGTCTCACCGGCCAGCCCCGGCGCGGTCGTTTTCACGATCTCGACGTTGGTCTCGATGCCGAGAATCTCCTCGTCGGCAAGCACCAACGACGCGATCGACCGCCCGCTGACCGTCGCCAACGAGAGAACATAGTCCGCGCCCGCGCGGTATGTTTTCGGCACCGCAGCCCCGGTTTCGGCGCGGGCGATGAGCTCCGTCTCCGGGTCGAGTTCGCGGACGATCAGTGTCGCAAACTCGGTGGCGGTCTCATCGGGGATCGCCAGCACAACTGACTCGGCGGTTTCGACATCGGCGGCGGTAAGCGTCTCAGTGACCGTTGCGTCGCCGACGACATCAACCCCTTCTTTCGATTCAATATCGACGACGGTGTGTGTGATATTGGCCGCCGACAGCAGCTCCGAGACCGTTTGGCCGACCTGTCCGTAGCCGACGACGACAACTCGCCCGCGACCGAACTGTCGAATCCGCGAGCCGGTTGCGGTGCGGAGTCGTTCGAGGGCGGCTCGATCACCGGTCACCAACAACGTCATTCCGCGTTCCAACGGGGTGTCCAACGGCGGCGGCGTCTCGAAGTCGCCCTTGTGCCACGCGCCGACGACGTTGACGTTGTACCGATCACGAATGTCGCTGTCGGCCAACGTCTGCCCGGCCAGTTCGCTGTCAGCCCGGACGGAGATCTCGGCGATCTCAAAGTCCTCGCCCAACTGGATCGAGTCCCCGAGATCGGTTTCGATGGCGGTTGTCACCTTCCGGGCCAACCCCTCCCCGAGCAGTTGTCGGGGCGTGACAACATGGTCGGCCCCGGCAAGGTCGTGGTAGGCGGTAAGCGATGGATCTTCGACGACGCTGACGACGGTCACCTCCTCGGTGACTTCGCGGGCCGCAAGGACGATGCTGGCGTCGACCCGATCCGAGACATCGGCGACGAGGGCGCGGGCCGCGCCGAGATTGGCGTCCCGAAGGTCGGCCGCTGACTGTGGATCGGCGTGGATGACGGTGTAGTCCTCCCCATAGAGGTCGGCCGCCCGCTCGTGATCCGGTTCGACGAGTACGTAGTCAACGTCCTTCGAGTCAAGTTCGTCGATCAACTCCCGGGCTCGCGGTGTATAGGTGCAGATGACGACATGATCGCTGTGGTCGTCGTCAACGGCGGTCGGCACCGAGACCGAAAACTGCTCGCGGAACCACGGCAGCAGGATCGCCGGCAACGCGAGAAAGAACAGCCCGACGCCGGTGAGATCCAACAGGATCACAAGCAGATTCATCGGCGTGCTCTTCCAGGGCGCGTCAGAGCCGTAGCCGGTCGCGGTGATCGTCTCGACGACGACCTGCATTGAGTGTACCAGCGAGATTTCCGTCCCCGGCGGCGGGTAGGGGCCGGGCTCGAGGTTGTGCATCCCAAAATCGTAGACAGCGGCGGTCACCACGACGAAGCCGATAATGAACACGAGGAAGTAGCCGACACGCTTCCGGAGGCTTCGCATACCGCAACATACAGACGGGTATACAAAACGCTCCTGTCTGGGAGCGAATCGGCAGGGCTCGGCAGTATGCTTTTGCCAACGCGGATCGAAATAGAGGGTATGTCGGATAGCGGCCTCCTCCGCGTCGCACACGAGCTGCTGAGCGAGCCGCATATCCGCGGTCGGCGGGTGAGCGTCAGGCAGGTGGCGACCCTCGTTGAGGAACGAGACACAACCCCCGAGACGGTCGCCGATCGGTTCGATCTTGACGTCGCCGACGTGTATCACGCACTGGCCTACTATCACGACCACCCACAGGAAATGCAGGCTGTCGATGCCGACCGCGAGGCGGCGGTCGATGGAGTCCGCGATGAGATCGACCGACCGGCCGGTGTCGATCCGGACTCGACCGCTGATGACTGAGTGGCGATTCCTGCTCGACGAAAATATCGACCCGAAAACGACGAGCTATCTGCAGACGGAAGCTGTCGATATCAAACACGTGCTGGACGCGCTCGGCGAAGGAGCCGACGACGAGGATGATATCCTCCCCTTCCTTCGTAAGACAGATCGGATTATTGTTACCAGCGACGTGAGCGATTTTGGCGCGTTCTCCCCGGATGCCCACGCAGGCGTCGTGTTACTGTACGATGATACGATGGCCGCACATAAGATCGCCGCCGGATTGCGTGCGATGATCGACGCATACGGAAGCCGAGATCGGTTCGTGGGGTGGGAACAACTCGATCCGTGGTGTTAGCGGCCCTCACTGAGAATGCAACGATCCGACAGTCAGTCAGCCCCATCGAAACCGTTTTCATGAAACCTGCCGCACAGTCGGTATGCCACCCGAACCGACCACCGAATACGACCCCACGCTGGGGGAGAAGTTTATTTTCGTTACCGGAGGTGTCATGTCCGGGCTCGGGAAGGGGATCACCGCCGCGAGCACGGGCCGCCTGCTGGCCAACGCCGGCTTCGACGTGACCGCGGTGAAGGTCGACCCCTATCTCAACGTCGACGCCGGGACGATGAACCCCTACGAGCACGGCGAGGTGTACGTCCTCAAAGACGGCGGCGAGGTCGACCTCGATCTCGGTAACTACGAACGCTTCCTCGGGATCGACATGACCTCCGATCACAACGTGACGACGGGCAAGACCTACCAGAGCGTCATTGAGGCCGAGCGCGCCGGCGACTACCTCGGCAAAACCGTCCAGATCATCCCCCACGTGACGGATGACATCAAACGCCGCATTCGTGAGGCCGCCGAAGGCACAGATGTTTGTATCGTCGAGATCGGCGGCACCGTCGGCGACATCGAGTCGATGCCATTCCTCGAATCCCTCCGCCAGTTCGCCAGCGAGGAACGCGACGATGACCTGCTGTTCATGCACGTCACGCTCGTCCCCAACTCGATGAACGGCGAGCAGAAGACCAAGCCGACCCAACACAGCGTCAAGGAACTGCGCTCGATCGGCCTGCAGCCCGATATCCTGGTCGGCCGCAACGAGGAGCGGCTCAACGAGAAGACAAAAACGAAGATCGCCCGCTTCTGCGATGTGTCGACCGATGCCGTCTTCTCGAATCCCGATGTCGACGACATCTACAAGGTGCCGTTGATGGTCGAAGACGAGGGCCTCGACGAGTACGTGATGGAACGGCTCGGCATCGCCGACAACGCCGTCCCGAAGGCCGACCGCTCCCAACGCTGGCGGGATCTCGTCACCCGTGAACGCGATGGCAGCGTCAAGATCGCGCTGGTCGGCAAGTACGGGCTGGAAGACGCCTACATGTCGATCCACGAGGCCCTGAAACACGCCGGGATCGAACAGCGAACCGATGTCGAGGTCTTGTGGGTCAACGCCGATGAAATGGAAGAGAAACACGCCGAGCGCATGGAGTCAGCCGATGGGATCATCGTTCCCGGCGGCTTCGGCTCCCGTGGCGCGGAGGGCAAGATCGACGCCGTCCGCTACGCCCGCGAAAACGACGTGCCGTTCCTCGGCCTCTGTCTGGGCTTCCAGATGGCGGTCATCGAACAGGCGCGCAACGTCCTTGACTTGGAGGGTGCTCACTCCGCCGAGATTGACGAGGAGACGCCCCACCCCGTCATCGACATCCTGCCCGAACAGAAGGAGATCGACGACATGGGCGGGACGATGCGGCTCGGTGCCCACGAAACCCAGATCGAACCCGACACGCTGGCCGCCGAGATCTACGAGACCGATGCCTGTACCGAACGCCACCGCCACCGGTATGAGGTCAACCCCGAGTATATCGACGAACTGGAGTCCGGGAACATGGTGTTCTCCGGTGTCTCTGGCCGCCGGATGGAGATCCTCGAACTCGACGACCACCCGTTCTTCCTCGGGACGCAGTTCCACCCCGAGTTCCGGTCGCGACCCGACCGCGCCAGCCCGCCGTTCGTGAGCTTCCTTGAAGCGGTCACGGAACACAGCGACGAAGAGACAGCCGAAACGACGAGCGAACCAACCGACGATGACACCGAAACCGAGGCGACCATCTAAATGGTAAACGCACCCGACTTTATCGACGAGGCAGTCGAATCGATCAGCGAGCAGATCGGCGACGACAACGCGATCATCGCGCTGTCGGGCGGCGTCGACTCCTCCGTGGCCGCGACGCTGGCCTATCGGGCGGTCGGCGAACAGTTGACGCCCGTTTACGTCGACACCGGCCTGATGCGGAAGGGCGAAACCGAGCAGATCCGCGAGACGTTCTCCTTCATGGATAGCCTCCAGATCGTCGACGCCCGCGAGCGGTTTCTCGATGCGCTGGAAGGCGTGACCGACCCCGAAGAGAAACGCAAGGTCATCGGCGAGCAGTTCATCCGCGAGTTCGAACGCGAGGCCAAAGAGACCAACGCCAAACAGTTGGTGCAGGGAACGATCTATCCCGACCGCATCGAGTCGGAAGGCAACATCAAATCCCACCACAACGTCGGTGGGCTGCCCGACGTAGTCGACTTCGAGGGGATCGTCGAACCAGTACGAGACCTCTACAAGGACGAAGTCCGCGAGGTCGCCCGCGAACTCGACCTCGAAGCGATTATCTCCGAACGGATGCCGTTCCCCGGCCCCGGTCTCGCCGTACGGATCATCGGCGAAGTGACGCCCGAGAAGGTCGAGGTCGCCCGCGAATCCTGCCACGTCGTCGAAGAGGAACTTGAGGAGTACGAGCCGTGGCAGGCCTTCGCCGCCGTCATCGGCAAAGCGACGGGCGTCAAGGGCGACAACCGCGTCCACGGCTGGGTCGTCGCCGTCCGGTCGGTCGAGAGCCGCGATGGGATGACCGCCCGCGCCCAAGAGATCGACTGGCAGACGCTCCAGCGCATCCAGAGCCGCATCACCGGCGAGAACGACAACGTCGCCCGCGTCGTCTACGACGTGACCCACAAACCGCCGGCGACCATCGAGTACGAATGAGCGAAACCGCAATCGTCGCCGGCCCCGATCCAGACGGGCTGGGCGACGCCCTCGCCAGCGAGGGGTTCAGCATCACCCGAATCGAGGATGTCGTCTCGTCGTCAACGCTGGAGGCCGCCGGCATCGACGACGCCGCGATGTTGGTGCTGACCGATGTGGGAGAGGCCAGCGGGATTCCTGTGGCCAAGGAACTGAACCCGGATGTGCGCGTGGTCGTCTACAGCGAGCAGTCGCTGCCGGAGGTCGCAACACGGCAGACAGACTTGGCTGTCGATCCCGCGTTGTTGGACGTGAGCGTTGTCGCCGAAGAGTTGGCCGCCGAATCTAGCTGACGCTGTGAAATTCCTCAAGGACGGATGCCGGCACCGGGTTTAGGTACTCGAACGGTTCGCCGTCGCATAACACCTCGAAATCCCGATCAGTCGTGACAATACGATCCGCCTCGGCCTGTCGTGCGAGCGCGAGGTAGAAACAGTCGTAGACATCGTGATTTTTTGTCGCGCTGATCTCGTAGGCGTTGCGGACGGTCTCCTCGTCGCTATCGACGAACTCGATGGGATATGCGAGGAGGAGTTAACCGCGTTTCTAGCCTCGACTGTCTCGAAGCCGAGATCCTCCAACAACCATTGGACGCGAAGCGGGAGGTACCCAAAGACCAACAGCGTCTCGCTGCCGCGGAGTGCGGGCACCAACTCGTCGGCGACGTACGGGTGGCCCGGATGGTCGTCGATCAACTGGATCGTCAGCGCGTTCAGATCGGGGAGGACTCTATCGGCCACCGAACGTCGCCTCCCCAGCGTCGCGGAACGCTTCTTCGCCCCACTCATCGCCGCGGGTAACCGTTTCCAACTCCGGTAACTCCCGGACGAGACGGATATCGCCACCCTCCCGAATCACGGTAAACTCAACGCCGCCGTCGAGCTGTAAGTCCTCCCGGAGCGGTTTCGGAATCGTCAGCCGGCCGCGGTCGTTCAACTCCGCTGTGCCGTACTGCTCGCCGGTATCGGTGTCGTCGTCAGTTTGACTCATTGAATCACCTGTATTTAATCAACAGAGTTTGATCACCATAGTTCTTGGTGAGAAACAGAACCGACGATTGATGCTACAGAGTTGCCCAAATCGGTTCGGTAACTCCTATAAAATTCTGTTGACGGTTGTGCTGAGTTGCAATCCGGCGAAAACGGGCGCAACTGTGGCTAAAACGCGATAATTCGACGCGACTGCTATCCGGGTTGAAGTAGGTACCGCCGGTAGGCTTGATCGCAATGAACCGAACCACGATCATGGCTGTGGTGATGGCCGTCAGCCTGCTGGCCGTCCCGATCGCCTCGGGCGCGGTCGCAGCTCAGACTGCCGACGAGCCGACCAACGAAACGGACACCAACGAGACGCAAACAAACGAAACGGAGGACAGCGACGACACGTCCGATGACGACGCGTCAGATGATGACGGGTTCGAGGACACTGACGAGAGCGACGATACCAACGAGACTGACGATGTCGACAACGAAACCGACGATGTCGATGATGCCGACAACGAGACCGATGTCGCGTTCGCATCCAACGCAACGCTTGACAACGGCACGGTCACCGTCACGGTGACCGAAAACGACTCGGCTGTCGCAAACGCGACCGTCGCGATCAACGAGACTACCGTGGGTGCGACCGACGCAAACGGCACCCTCGGCGTCGATCTCGGCAACCGCTCGGCGTTCGAGCTCGCGGTAACAGTCGACAACGTCACCCAGACGACGGTCTATGCGGTCGAAGACGGCTCACTTGTGGCCCAAGACGACGCGGCGGGCCCGCCGACGGAGCTGCCGGAGCCGGTGCCTGACCAGGTCTCGACGATTCACGAGCTCATCACCGCGTTCCAGAACGGCGAGTACGACAAACTCGGCCCGATCGTCTCCTCGGCAGCCGGCAACGGCAACGCGCCTGAGGAGCCGGGCAACGGCGCAGGGAATGCCCCTGACCAACCGGGCAACAACTCAGGCAACGCGCCCCCACAGGCCGGCAACGCTGGCAACGCACCCGGGCAAGCCGATCGGGGTGCTGAGAACGCACCCAGCAACGCCGGCAACGCGCCGGATGATGCGGGTGCCAGCAACGCGCCGGATCGGCCGGGCAACGCGGGTGAAGCCGACAATGACGATGCCGACGGCGACAGTGACGCGGTCGACAGTCCACGCAGCAACGGTAACGGGAACGGCCCGAGCAACGCCGGGAACGCACCCGGCAACAACGGTAACGGAAACGCCGGCAACGGAGGTGGGACAGCGTAATCGGTAACAGCACCATCACCACACCCAGTATGCGGTGTCACTCCACTGCGGTTTTCCGGGCACGCCCACACGCCACCTACGGCACTCCGCGGCGTGTGGGTACCATCTCCCGCTGACGACTCTCCCTCCACGATATCGCCACGGATACGATTCTGAGACAGACTCGACTGCTAACCCATAGAAAGCGGCGAGAACGACAAACCGACAAGACGTAGCGAACAGCGCGCTAACCGCCGAATCGACGCGTTATCCGGTGTTTTTCATCCCGGCAGCGATCCCATTGACCGTCAGCCGCAGGGTTCGCTCCTCGGCATCGGTGAGGTGAGTCTGGCTCAACAGGTGTGTCTGCAGCAGGTTCAGCGGGTCGACGTAGGGGTTGCGGCGTTCGAGACTCTCTTCGAGCCAGTCGCGGCGGAGCAGCGAGTTGCGCCCGGTGATCTCCAGCATGTAGTCGACGGCCTGCTCGTATTCGGCTTCAAGTCGGGGCTGGAACTCCTCGCGCAGTTCGCTGTCGGCGAGAGCGGCGTACTCGTCGGCGATTTCGAGATCGGTTCGCGCAAGCGCGATCGTCGCCCGATCGAAGGTCGTCCGGAAGAACGGCCACTCCTCATACATCTCGACGAGGGTATCGAGGTCGCCGCCATCGTCGAGATAGGCGTCGATGCCGGCGGCCAGCGAGAACCAGCCCGGCAGGATACACCGCGATTGCGTCCAGGAGAACACCCACGGGATCGCCCGGAGATCCTCGACGGAACGCTCCTCGGAACGGGAGGCCGGCCGAGAGCCAAGGTTGAGGTTCTCGATAACGGTGATCGGCGTCGCCTGCTCGAAGTAGGAGACGAAACCATCGGTTTCCAGCAGGTCGCGGTACTCCTCGCGTGCGGCCGCGGCCATCGTGTTCATCGCCGCCGTCCACTCGTCGGGCACCTGCTCGACGGGTTCCTGCAGGGCGTTGTTGCGCGCGCGAATCTGGGCGTCGAGCATCTGTTCAAGATTGCGCTCGGCGATCCGCGGAGTGCCGTACTTTTCGGCGATCGCTTCGCCCTGCTCGGTGAATTTGACCTGGCCGGTGACAGTCTCGTTGGGCAGTGCGAGCAGCGCGCGGTTCATCGGGCCGCCGCCACGAGAGATCGAGCCGCCGCGACCGTGGAACAGCCGCATCGTGATATCGTAGTCGGCGGTGATCTCCGCGAGGCGTCGCTGGTTCTTGTAGAGATCCCAGTTGGCCGCCATGAACCCGTTTTCCTTGTTGGAGTCGGAGTACCCCAGCAGGATCTCTTGGGTGTCGTTGCGGGCCTTGAGGGCCTGGCCGTAGGCCTCGTTTTCGAACAGCGTGCCCATGATCCGGTCGGCCCCGTTGAGCGCGTACTCGGTTTCGAGCAGCGGGACGATGTCGAGGCCGACGTGATCGGGCAGGGAGACGACATCCACCTGATCGGCGAGGAAGAGGACTTCGAGGACGTGGCTCGGCTCCTCGGCCATCGAGATGCAGTAGGTGTCGATGGCCTCGGTGCCGTACTCCGTCTGCCAGTCGCCGAGAGCGACAAACCGGTCGAGTACCTTCTGGGATTCCTCGGTGAGGTCGCCCGGCGACTCCATGTCGATCAGCGGCTCGTCTTGAAGAATCGCCTCCGTCAGGAGTTCAGCGCGGGCTTCCTCGTCGAGATCGCGGTAGTCGATCCCCTCGTTGGCGAGGGCTTCATCGACCGCTTTCGTGTGTTGGATGCGGTGATCCCGAAGATCGAGGCTGGCCAGCGAAAAGCCGAAGGTGTCGACCTGGCGGATCAGCGGCTCGATGAACGCATCGGCGATGTCGACGCCGCCGTAGCTCCGCAGGCTGGCGTCGACGGTTTCGAGATCGGCCAGAAGCTCTTCTTCATCCTCGTAGCCGCCGGGGCGAACGTCGCCGACGCGGGCGAGTCGCTCCCGCATGAGGCCGAACTTCTGGCGGTAGGGCTCCTCGGGGTAGCGTTCCTTGGCGACCTCGGAGACGGAGGGGAACCGTTCCATGTCAGCCTCAAGGGAGGCTTGGAACGCGCCGGTTGTCGCATACCGGTTGCCGTCCTGGCTCAACACGGCCGAAAGCCGCTTGAGTTGGGTCTTGTAGCGATCAAGGACGATATCCCGCTGGGTTTCCAGCGTTTCGTCGGTCACGTCGACGGTGACGAAGGGGTTGCCGTCGCGGTCGCTGCCAGCCCACGAGCGGAACTCGAAGAGTTTTGGCACGTCGATATCGGGGTACTCGTCGGCGATGACATCCTCAAACTCGCTGTAGACCTCGCCGACGACATCGAACAGCGTGTTTTCGAGATACCACTGC
Source organism: Halonotius sp. GCM10025705 (assembly GCF_042662885.1). Classification (NCBI taxonomy): domain Archaea; kingdom Methanobacteriati; phylum Methanobacteriota; class Halobacteria; order Halobacteriales; family Haloferacaceae; genus Halonotius; species Halonotius sp. GCM10025705. The sequence goes on from NZ_JBHSZD010000001.1 coordinate 1,928,164, forward strand.
ACGTTGCGAGCCTCATCCTGTGGCTCGGGCTGTCGCTGCCGCACCTGTCGAGTCTGCCAGAGACTGGTCACCTCAGCGGTGATATCCTGCCAGACATCGTCGGCCTCGTGGTCGGTGAGATTGTGTTCGTCAAGCGTTTTGAGGTGGTCGGCGATCGAGCGAAGCTTGGCTTTGACCGTGCTGCGGCGGGCCTCTGTCGGGTGGGCGGTAAACGTCGGCTCGATGAGCACATCGTTGAGGATGCCTTCGACGGTCTCGCTGTCGGCCCCGTCGTCGGCAAGCGTGGAGATCGTCTTATCGAGGCTGTCATCAAGGGTGCCTTCCTGTGAGCCTTCTCGAACCGCGCGGACGCGTTCGCGCTCCTCGGCGAGGTTGATCAACTCGAAGTAGGTGGTGAAGGCACGTGCGACGTCACCCTCTTCGTCGGGGGATAATCCTTCAATCGTGGTACGGAGCTCATCGCGGGAGCTGATCTCGCCGTCGCGGTAGGCGATCGCGGCCTGGCGGAGGGATTCGACGGTTTCGAAGGCACCGGTCGAAGTCTGTTCTTTCAGTACGTCACCAAGTAGGGCACCGAGTTCACGGACATCTTGCCGCACACCTCGGTTGTGCAAAGACATACCGTATGGTAGAACAACCCACTCCTAAAAGTCTCACCACATCGGCTATCCAGGCGTTTTCGACAGATATACTACGCGAGAGCCGACAAACGGGCTGATTTCGGTCAGTTCAGGGTCACGATATTCGTCATGCTTTTCACGCCCGCGACCAACTTTCGGCCATGAGCGAAGACGACAAGTATCCCCCGGAGTCCGGGCGACGGCGGTTCGTTAAAGGCGTCGTTGGCGGTGGCGCGTTGGCCGGCGTTGGCGCAACCGGTGCGGTCTCGGTCAACACCCTGACAACCGCCTCAGGTGCGGGTGGCGGGACGGTCGAAGCCCGCGTTGTCGAGAACGTTGCTGGCCCGGCCCCACGTGGGATGCCACAGATCCCCATCGAGATCGATGACGATGGCTTCATCAAGGGTGTCTGGCCGGAAGTAACAACGGAAAAGCAACAGGGCGTCGAGTTCGAGGTTGCCAAACAGGAGGACTTCAAGGGCTCGGGTGTCACCTACTCCCAGGAGTGGTTCCAGTACTGCGGGCTCGAATCGAACAACGCACTCGTCCCCAGTTACGAGTCGGACAACTACTTTGTCGCCACGGAAGCCCCCGATTACGCGTGGCAACAGGAGGCGAAATCGGAGGGCGATCGGTTCAACGTTAGCGACTTCGATGATTACACCGAGTGGGGCAACGGGATCGGCCAGGCCGGCCTCGGCAAGCCAGCACAGGCAAAGTGGCGATCAGCCGACTCCGAGAATCTTGTGCCAGTGGCGATCATCCGCTCGGAGGCGATCGAAGAAGCCGCCCAAGACGATCCGTGGCTGCAAGCCAGCACCGATCAGGGTGTCATGGCGTACCTGAACAAGTGTACGCACTTCTGCTGTGTGCCGGGGTATAAAACGCTCAGTGGTTCAGCGGGCTACGACGCCGAGGATAAGGTCTACTGTCAGTGCCACCAGTCGGTGTACGACCCGTTCTCGATCGTCAGTGCGATCTACGTCGGCCGCCCGCGACCGGACGGATAACGACCCAGCGTCACAGCCACGGTCGCCCGACCCGCGTCTTTTTCAGCGTTCTCCGTCGAGAGTGCCTATGAGCGACCGTTCTGAGTTTACGTCCGACCGCGACCGTGCGCGAAGGCTGCTGGACAACGACGACATCACCGGCCTGCATCTCGGCGTCATCCGCGACGATCAGACCGTCGACACCGTTATCGCCAGAGATCCAGCCAGCGACTACAACCCGAGCATCCACACGCTCTCGCTGTTGGCAACCCATATCCGGGCGGTCGCCGCCGAAGCCGGTGCCGACTACGAGGCTGTCGCCGCCGACGCGGCAGCGATCGCCGGGCAACTCGATGAACTCCCGATCGAAGGAGCGGCCGACGACATCGACGAGGCAGTAACCGATGCTGACACTCCCACTGAACAAACGAACGGTGTCGACGACGACACGACCCACGAAGAGTGAGCAGTTTGGCAACGGTTTTGTGTCGCGCTGATCGGAACGTCGTGCATGGACAACAACCAGTTGCCCAAGGGGTCGATCGGCGGGAAAGTAGTCGCGTTGCTCGCGCTCGTTGGGTTGCTGTGCTCGGCATCGCAAACGGTGGCGGGTTCACGGCGACCGGGATCGCACAGGCGATTCCGGCAGCGGTCGTCATCGGTGGTGCAATCGTCTGGTTTCTCTAATCGAGACAAGCGTCACCATCACTCAAACTGATAGCCTGCAAGCGACGAGCAGGCCGCCGGCAGCGTGTCGAGTGCGTCTTGAACCGCGTCGACTGCGGGTTTCTCATCTCGATCTGGATTACCGAGCAGCCGGACGGATTGGGTTCCGAGCGACACGAACCCGAGATCGTGGCGGTCGGCGGTCGCTCGCAGGCCGAGCCCGACGGCCGCTCGGTCGTCGGCGACGCGGCGGGCGGGACTTTCGACCCCGCTCACAGTCGCTTCGTAGCCGTTGATCGCCGCCGTCAGATCGCGGCGGTCGACGCCGCGAGACGCTGCCAGCGCGTCGAGTTCGGCGTCGAAGCTGGCTCGCAGCCCGGAGTCGCGGTTGCGGTTGACGAAATCGATATCGTCGTCAATGAGATCGGCAAGCCCATCGACGCCGTCAGGGTTCCCTTTGGGGACGAGGAGCCCCCACTCCCGTGACAACTCGCCAACGTCGACCGCGTCGACCTCGCGGTCGGTCGGGCCGGCAACGACCGCGAGATCGGGGATCCCATCCCGAAGCCGGCGTAGCCCCTCACGGCTCCCCACCGGGAGAAATCGGGGGCGGTCAAGCTGATCCAGCAGTTCGGTAAGCGCCGGATCAGCCTCACCGACCGCGAGCAGGCTTGGCGGGCGCACGTCAGGATCGAACAGCTGTACCGTCACCGACTCGCCGGCTGCGAGATAGTCGGTATCAGGATCGATCGCAACGACGCCGTCGGCATCGACGAGACTCGTCGTCGCGCCCGAGCCCTTATCCACGGGATACACCAACGGCTCGCCGTCGGCGTCCTCGATCAGCGCGACCGAGAGCAGACGAAGCCGGCCTTCGTCATGTCGCTGCTGGGCGATCAGTTCGCCGTCAACGGTCGCGGTTGTCGGTTCGGGTTGGCCCGCAGCGGCCCGGATCGCCGGCGCGACAAAAACCCGGAAGATCGTCAGCGCGGAGACGGGGTAGCCCGGCAACCCGATGTAGGCTGATTGGGCCGTCTCGCCGGTTGCTGACGGCTCGGTCGCGTCGTCGTGCTGGTCGATCCGACCGACCAACAGCGGTTTCCCGGGTTTGACCGCGACGCCGTGGAGCAGGAGTTCGCCGCGTTCCTCGATGACACGGTAGATCACGTCGACCGCGCTGGCGGAGGTCGACCCTGAGGAGAGCACGAGATCACATTCGTCGGCCGCCTGTCGGAGCAGGGTCTCCATCGCCTCGAAGTCGTCGCCAGCGTGGGGATAGACGACGGGCTCGCCGCCCGCAGCGTCGACACCGGCGGCGATCGTGGTCGTGTTGACATCGTAGATCTCCCCGCGCTCGCTGTCGAGCGGGTCGCCCGGCGGGACGAGTTCGTCGCCCGTCGAGATGATGCCGACGCGTGGGCGCGTCCGAACCGGCACCTCGTCAACGCCGAGTGCCGACAGCAGGCCGATCTCCCGCGGCGTCAGGCGGGTGCCGGGGCCGAGTGCGCGCGTGCCGGCAGCAATATCCGCTCCTGCGAGCATGACATTCTCGCTTGGGGCGACCGCCGTGCGGATCTCGATGGCAGTGTCGTCGTTGTCGGCGTCGCCATCATCATTGATCTCGTCGGTTCGCTCGACAACGACGACCGCGTCGGCACCGGGCGGCATGACCGCGCCGGTCGAAATCTCGACGCACGTGCCGGGGGCGACTGTCACCTCCGGCGTCTCACCGGCGTGAACCGTGCCGGCGAGATCGAGAACGGCTGGATCGACCTCGCCCGCGCCGACGGTGTCGCTCGCCTGAACGGCGTAGCCGTCCATCGCCGCCCGATCGAACCCCGGCACGTCGATGGCGGCGTCAACGCGCTCGGCCAGCACCCGACCGCGGGCGTCGCGGAGGTCGACCTGTTCGACCCCGCCACCGAGATCGAGATCGGCGATGGTTTCGCGGACGGTGTCGGGGTCGGCCAGTGTGCGGAACTCCTTGGTCATGGCATCGCCTCCCAGCGTTCGACCGCGACCGTCTCGCCCGCGCTGTAGCCCTCCCGCTCCTCGGGGATGACGACCCACCCGTCAGCCAGCGCGACGCTGGAGAGGATACCCGCGCCGCCGGTGCGGACTGGCGTTGCGGTGAGCCTGTTCTCCTCGTCGCCAGTGTCGGTCTCGCTGTCGCCGTCGCCCGCGCTCGTTTTGACACGAGCGAACGTTCGAGTACCGGGCTCGCTGGGGAGTTTGCGATCCAGCGTCGCCGACTGCGTTGGCACCGGCTCAACTGACATGTGACCCGCCTGCTTGAGCGCGGGGCGGAGGAACTGCTGGGCGGTGATGATACAGGCGACCGGATTGCCGGGCAGCATGAGCACCGGTGTCTCCTGAACAACACCGAGGGCGACGGGGGAGCCGGGTTTGATCGCCACACCATGAACAAACACCTCGCCGAGTTCGTCGACGACCTCCGGCAGGAGATCGCGCTCGCCGACCGAGGAGCCACCCGTCGTGACGATCACGTCCTTCGTAAGATCGCGCTGGATCGCCGCCCGGAGCGCGGATTCGTCGTCGGTGACGGTGTTGCGGTAGGTTGCGACGCCGCCCCACCGATCGACCAACTGCGAGACGGTCAGCCCATTTGTCTCGATGAGCTCGCCCGGCTCGGGATCAGCCTCGACGAGTTCCTCACCGGTCGGGACGACGCCGACGGTGGGGGTCTGGTAGACCTCGACCTCGTAGCAGCCGACCGATTTCAGCAAGCCGAGATCCGAGGGTCGGAGCCGGTGGCCCGGCTCGTAGAGCAACTGACCCTCGGTGACATCTTCGCCGATCGGGCCGACGTTGGTGCCCGCAGCGAGAGCCGCAAAGACCTCGATCTCGTCGCCGACGGGGTCGGCTTCCTCGATTTTCACGACGGCGTCGGCTCCGCGTGGGATTTCACTGCCGGTGTGGACGGGAACGGCTCCGTCGGGTCGACAGTCGGCCTCGCGGTCGAGTGCGTCCAAAACGACTGGGCTGCGGCTCGACGCGCCGACGGTGTCGCGTGCGCGAACGGCGTAGCCGTCCATCGCGGCGCGCTCATAGTTTGGCACCGGAGCGGGGGCTGTGAGTTCTGTCGCCACCACACGGCCGTCGGCCAGCGACAGCCGCAGGCGTTCGGTGCGGTCGTGGGGTGTGATCGCCGACAGCAACTGCTCGCGGGCGGCCGCAAGGCGGGTTCGATCCTTGAACCCGGCACGGCGTCGATCCTCGGGTGGCATAGCCTCGCTTACAGGGCCGTCCTCTTAAGCCGCGGCCTCGCGGCACAACGGCACCGACCGCGGGGTTTTCGACCTCCCGACCCTACAAGAGCATATGTCACCATTGCGCGATGCGTTGCAGGAGTTGCCGGATGCGGTGTTCGCTGATCTCTTGGAGTCCGACGACGCCTACCTGCTGGTGCTCGATGTTCCGGGGGTGACCGCCGAGACCGCCGACATCCGCACCGAAGGCGGACGGCTGGTCGTCGAGGCCCGCCGCGGGAAGTCGGTGCCACCGGAGTTTCAGTATCTCCGGGAGGATCGGCCGCTGTTTCTCGACGCCGAGTTGCCGCTGCCACGCGAGGCAGACGGGAGCGCGGCGAGCGCCGAGATCGACCGCGGCGTCTTAGAGATCCGGCTGCCGAAAGCCGACGCCGACGGGGAGCCGATCCCGATCGACGACGCCTCGGCGTAGGTGGTCGCTCTGGTCTCTTTGCGTGCCTACTGGCGGTTCGTCGTCGTCGCCTACCGGTTTCTGCCCCTGATCGTCGCCTACCTTCGGGATCGGCGGCGGTTCCTCATCGTCGGCGGGGGCCGGCAGGTCAGCCGCGAGATGCAACGCGAGCGCGCAGCGGTACTCTTAGACACGCTGTTGACGCTGGGCCGACGTTCATCAAGCTCGGCCAGCTGCTGTCGACACGGCCCGACATCCTGCCGAAGGCCTACATCGAGGTGCTGTCGAGCCTGCAGGACGACGTGCCGCCCGCGCCGTGGGCGGAATCGAAGCTCGTCATCGAAGAGGAGTTGGGCGACGTCAACGATGTCTACGACGACTTCGACACCGAGCCGATCAGCGGCGCGAGCCTCGGCCAGGTGTATCTCGCCGAATACGAGGGCGAGCAGGTTGCCGTCAAGATCCGCCGACCGGGGATCGAATCGCTTGTCGAAGCCGATCTGAAGGTGTTGCGGTGGTCGATTCCGATCCTCGTGCGGTTCATCGGCGAGGGCCGTGCCTTCTCACTTGACAGCCTCGCCGACGAGTTCAGCAAAACGATCCGCCAAGAGATGGATTACAGCCGCGAACGCGACATCTTAGAGGAGATCCGCGGCAACTTCGACGGCAACGACGCCATCGACATCCCCGAGCCGATCGATCCGGTCTGTAGCCCGCGGGTGCTCACGATGGAGTACATCCCCGGAACGAAGATCAACGATATCGAAACGCTCGACGAGAAGGGGCTCGACCGCACCGAGCTGGCGACGACGCTCCAGGAGGTCTACCTCCAGATGATCATCGAGGACGGCGTCTTCCACGCTGACCCCCATCCGGGTAATCTCGCGGTGAAAGACGATGGCACGATCATCTTCTATGATTTCGGGATGTCGACGACGGTCGACCCCTTCATCCAAGAGAAGATCGTCGAGTTCTATATCGCCGTCGCCAACCAGGATATCGACGCGATCCTCGATACGCTGATCGACATGGGGACGCTCAGCCCAACGGCCGATCGGGAGGTCATGGGCAACGTCTTAGAGCTCGCTATCGCCGATGCTCGCGGGGAGGACATCGAGCAGTACCGCGTCAACCAGATCATCGAACAGGTCGAGTCGACGATCTATGAGTTCCCGCTGCGGCTCCCCCGCAATCTCGCGCTCGTCCTCCGGGTGGCGACCGTCGTCGAGGGAGTCTGTGTCACCCTCGATGAGGACTTCGATTTCATCTCGGTGGCGACCGACTACCTCACCGAGCAGGGCTACCGCGAGGAGACGGTCAAGCGGCTGGCCACGGAGGCCGGCGAACAGGTACAGGACACTGCCGAGGCGCTGTTTACCGTCCCACCAAAGCTGAACCGGGTGTTGGATACAGTCGAACGCGACAACCTGACCGTCAACGTCCAGATCGATGACGAAAACCACGTGCTGGATAAGCTGGCCAAGCGCATCTCCTACTCGATTATCGTCGCCGTTGGGCTGCTGTCGGCGTCGATCATCTACTCCTTTACCGGCCAGTGGCGCATCTCGGTGGCGATTCTGGCGTTGACAGTGCCGATGGTGTTCTTCCTCTATCGGTCGTTCAAACAGCCGACCGGGCTGCGGGCGCGCCCGCAGTTCACCCGCCAGAGCATGCGCCAACAGCGGCAGCGTGACGAGGAGCGATAGCCCGCGTGACGTGGCTGCACTCTTGGCAGGTTAGGTGTTGACCGTGTCAAGTTCTGTATTCGCCAGCATCTTGCCCTTCTGTGTCAGGCCGACGCCGTCGTCGGGATGTGTCACCAATCCATGATCAAGTGCTTGCTCATAGAGTGCCTCAAATTCGCTTGTATTCCCGTCAGTGAGGGCGTGCATGGTCTGTGTGAGATCATGCGTGGTGTAGTAGCCGACGACTAACTGGGTTTCAGCCTCACTCACGTTCGTCTCCTCGATCTCCGCTTGGAGTTGGGCGTATTCCGTCCGGAGATAGCGGTTGAACAGGCGTTGCAGGCGGGTCTGCGTAAGCGAGAGGTAGCTGGTGGTTCGGGTGTGGGAATTCATGTGATCGACCTTGATCACATCCCGTTTGCCTCCGCCGATCGTCCGTTTGCCGAACTGAATATTTACGATCTCGCCAAGAGCGATCGATTTGGTGCCCCCTGTCTCCGGTGTGAACACCACCCGATCCGGTTTGATCGCGACCTGCACCTGTTGGGCGGCTGTGTCCGTCTGTTGGCCACCCTTCTGGGCCCCAAATTCCACAAGGCCAGTGGCGCCGTTGATGGACTTCGCAAACAGGTGATACTCAAAGACATCAGCGTACTCCGGGTCGTACTCGATAAAACAGACGTGGGAGCTGTCTTCGGGAGAGAATTTGATGCCGACGGCCTGTGTAAACGCATCCTCGAATCGCTCGGGTGGGGTGCCGATAGTGAGGTTCGTGACCGTATCGACGGCGATGTCCACCGATTGGGTGCCGGCCCGAAGTGAGATGCTGTCGCCATCGAGTTCACAGACGCCGTTCTGGATATCCGAGCGCCTGATGGCGGTGGAGTAAAATCGGGTCTGGAACTGTGTTGTAAAGCCAGCCGGATCGTCGCCGCCGCGCATAGGTGTGTAGTAGGTGTGTTCGATCGTGCTATTGAATATATCCTCGGTCTGCCCTGCTGGTCAGTGACACAGTTAATGCCAAGAGCACCCCCGTGGTGGTGTCAGTGGGCAGTGGCGAGACGACTGAAACAACGCCCAGTGGTGACCGCCGTGGCCGACAGTCGTGAAACCATTCGAGCCAACAGTTATTCGCGTCCCGACCGTACAGCATATATGCAAATACTCGTCACCGGCGCGACCGGGTTCGTCGGCGGCAACCTCGTCGACGCCCTTCTCGCTGCTGACCATGAGGTGACGATCCTCACCCGAAGCCGCGAGCGCTACGACGGCCCCAAGGAAGTTCGGGTCGTCGAGGGCAACGTCTTGGAGCCGGGCAGCTTCGCTGACGCCCTCGATGTCGACCTCGCGTACTATCTGATCCACTCGATGGGTGCCGGCGGCGACTACGCCGAACGCGACCGCCGGGCCGCCCGCAACTTCTCGGAAGCCGCCAGCGACGCCGATCTTGACCGCGTCGTCTACCTCGGCGGGCTTGGGGCCGACCGCGACAACCTCTCGCCGCACCTGCGCTCACGCCGGGAGGTCGAGCGCATCCTCGGCCGTGGCGAGTACAACCTCACCGTCCTTCGGGCGGCGATCATCATCGGCGCGGGCTCGATCAGCTTTCAGTTAATTCGGCAACTCGCGGGGCGGCTGCCGGTGATGATCACGCCAAAATGGGTACACACCAAGTGCCAGCCGATCGCCATCGACGATGTGATCAGCTATCTTGTCGGCGTCGCCGAAACGCCCGAGACCGCCGGCGAAACCTACGAGATCGGCGGCCCAGATGTGTTGACCTACGCGGAGATTCTCAAGGAAACGCGCCGCCAGCTCGGCGGTCGGCTCCGGATCGTGCCGGTACCGGTGTTGACCCCGCGGCTATCCTCGTGGTGGATCCGCTTTGTGACCGATGTCGACCCCGCGGTCGCCCGCCCGCTGATCGACGGCGTCAAAAACTCCGTTGTCGTCACCGACACCCGAATCCAGGATATCCTCCCCGCGATCGGCTCCGCTTCGAGGCAGCGGTCGCCGACGCGCTTGCTGACGAGCCGGCAGCAACACCGACCCCGAAGGCTCGCCTCGGGCGATTGCTTCGCGGGAGCAAGCCATGAGCGGCGTCGGCGAGCCGACACCGAAACCGATAGCTCCGAGTAGCTGGCGGTCAATCGGGAGACACTGATGGCCAAGGAGTACGGCGACACGTGGGTCTATGAAGGGATTGTTGGCGGACTCCCGGGGATCGACCTCTCGAATACCCATGCCGTCGCCATCCAGTTTGGGCTGTTTCAGGTCGGGATCTTCGTGTTTGCGGCGATCTATGATCTCTGGTCGGCCGCCCTTGCCGGCACGGCCGCCGTCGTCGTCGCAACGGTTGGCAGCGTCGCCATGCACCGCCTGGCACACGAAACCGGGCGATCGACGCGCCAGCAAAATACTACCGGCTGTTGTTTGGTTCCAGCATCGAGGTCGTGCTGTCGGTGCTGGCGTTTATCGCGCTTATTACGCATCTATTCGTGTTTGACGTGCAGTCGCCCGGCGAACCGCTGATCACCACACTGTTCGGCCCCGAGCCGCCGGTGGTCGTCGTCTACCTCGTGTTGTTGGTCGCCTGGGATCTCTGCTACCGGATCGGCACCTCGTGGTGGGCTGCTGTCGTCTCGCTGTGGCGCGCGCTCACCATCGCCTGTGAGCCGGGCGTTGCGAACCAATTCGTTCGAACCGATCTGGAAAACGTCGGGTTTGCGTTCTCACAGGTCATCCTGCTGCCGTTTCTGCTCGACCAGCCGGTGTTGCTCGTCGCGGTCAGCGGCCACATCGTTGCCGTTGGTGTCGTCTCGGCGGCGTCGATCTGGCTCACGCGGACAGCCGCCGACCCGCTTTTAGCGACGACACCCGACTGAGGACAACTGTCGACGCCGATGACAGCGACGGGTCGATAGCAGCGGTGCTACGCGAATGAAAGCCCGACAGACGGTGTCACCGCGGCGACCCGGCAGGTCACTCGGTTTGGAGCTGTTCGAACTGCGCCAACAGCTTGTCGGCGGACTCGCCGGTGTCGTACTCCATCGACCCCTCGTACTCGGAGCGGGCCTGCTCGAAATCGGCATCGACCGTCGCGTTCTTTCGCTCCCGGCGTTCGTGTTCAGCTTCGTCGTAGTCGCCAAGTGACATGGTATACCATACCTTGGAAGCTGCCAAATAAATAGATATCGGTCAGCGGCATCGCTGCGCACAGCCGACCTGCCGAAGCCAGAACACGTAACTACCCCGCAGGCGACTATGTGTGCGTGGCGCGACCGCTTCGCTTCCGGTATGCCCCCGGCAGGTGGTCGAGAGACCGACTCCGCTCGGAGGTGCTCCAGCCGCTGGACGACAACCTCGGCGCGACGATGGACGGGCCGTGGTACCGACCGCCAAGTGGCTACGACGCGGTTCGCTTTGCGATGGACAACGGCGACACTGCCCTCTTCATCTGGACCGACGGCGACGACGGCCCCGATGGCGTCGACGGTGGCCCCGGCGGTTACTGGCTCGGTAACACCGAAACGCCGAGCAGCCTCTGGCGAACCGAAAAATACGGGTTCAGCGAGGTGCCCTACCCGGTCTCGCGGTGGGCTGAACGCGAGTTGTTGGCGCAGCTACGGATGGAATCGCCGTGGCTTGCGCCCTACGACCACCTCGCGTGGTTCTTTCTGCCCGTGTTCCTCTCGAAGGATGGCCGCGAGAGCACCCGGTCGTTTTTCATCGATCACGCCGCCGGCTTTCCGAACGCGACCGCCGAAGAGGCCCTCCAGCACTACGAGGACGTCCTCCACACCGGCGCACTCGACGAGTACCGCGAGGAGATGGCCGGCAAGCTCGGCACCTCCGAACAGCTTGATCTCACGCGGATGACCGCCGCGATGGGCGAGTTCAACGTTGCGAAGCTGTTGGTCGAGGCGGGTTATGAGATCACCCCGGAGATCGAGGTCACGACCGGCCACTCGATCGACTTCCGGGCGGATCTGCCGGACAACGACGGGAGAGACGCGATCCTTGTCGAGGTGACCCGCCCGCTGCCGCCGGATCGACGGGCGGCAAACGCCGCAACGACCGCGATCCGAGAGACGGTCAAAACGAAGACCGATGGCCAACTCGACGCCCACGCCGGCGGCGTCGTGCTGTTGGTCGACTGTTCGTCGTTTCCCGACGCAGACTGGCAGCCGATCGTCGCCGAGCAGCCGGAGGTCGGCCACCGACCGGCAGTTGTCTTCCGGCGTCGACCGGACGGAACCACAACTGGCTACCGAACGGGGCGGCTCCCGCTGTCGCTCGACGATGCCATCGAGTTCATCCCCGATAACGAGCCGGCAGTGTAGCCGCTGCTGCTGTCGTCGCGGGGGCCGACAGCCTCTTTTCACAGCGGCGGCGACGAAGCGTATGGCGCAGCCGGCCGCGGATCTCCACGTTCACACGACGGCCTCTGACGGGACACTGACCATCGAGGAGGTGCCGGCGGCGGCCGACGCCGCAAATATTGATCTCGTTGCGGTCACCGACCATGATCGAATCCATCCCGAACTTGACGCGCCGATCACCGACCACGACGGGGTGACCGTGATCCGCGGGATCGAGCTGCGGGTCGACACCGACCGCCAGCGACTCGACCTGCTGGGCTACGGCGTCAGATCCACCGACGCACTGACCACCGAACTCGATCGCCTCCAGCAAGATCGCATCGAGCGCGCTCAGCAGATCATCGACTGCGTCGAAACGCGGCTCGGTGTGGCTCTCGATCTCGACCCACAGCCCGGTATCGGCCGTCCACACATCGCGCGGGCGATCGCCGACAGCGACGCCGACGACGATTTTCAGGGAGCCTTCGACGAACTCATCGGAAACGGCTGCCCCTGTTATGTCCCCCGAGAGATCACGCCGGTTGACCGCGGGATCGACCTCCTCACCGAGGCCTGTCCGGTCGTCGGCCTCGCCCATCCGCTTCGGTACGACGATCCCAGCGCGGCCCTCGATCACGCCGCCGAGCTTGATGCGGTCGAACGCTACTACCCCTACGATCACGCGGTCGATACCGACCTCGTCGACGCCGCCATCGACCGCCATTCGCTGCTGGCGACCGGCGGCAGCGATGCCCACAGGACGACGCTGGGACAGGCCGGGCCACCGCCGTCGGCCGTCGAAGCATTTCGCCGCCGGCTCGAAAAGCGGTGAGTTAAACACAACCCAGCCCTACACTGAGGTATGCGCTGTCATTACTGTGAGGAGGAGGCGGCGTTTGCGGCGGAGAAAGACGGGCTGAAAGTCGGCCTCTGTACGGAGCATTTCCGAGAGCGCATGGAGGAGCTCACCGACTCCGCCGAACTCGCCGATCTTGAGGATCAACTCGATGTCAACCGAACCGAGTAGCTGACGGGCAGCGGGGCAGGTGTGGTGCGGCTGTTTTCGGAGCGATACGTCTATGGGCGGTGCGGCCGACGATCCGGTATGTCATTTACGCCGACTGACCGGCCACGCCGTCTCCGTACCGACGGCATTCGCCCACTGGTGCGGGAGACAACCGTGGATGCACAGGATCTCATCGCGCCCGTCTTCGTCGACGAAACGACCGACGAGCGCGTCCCGATCAGTTCGATGCCAGGCCACGAGCGCGTCCCCGTCGACGAGGCTGCCGCCCGCGTCGAAGAGATCCAGGAAACCGGTGTCGAGGCTGTCATCGTCTTCGGTGTCCCCGACACGAAAGACGAGGTCGGCAGCGAGGCCTACGCCGAGGATGGCGTTGTTCAACGCGGTATCCGTGAAATCACCGCCAACACCGATGCATACGTCATCGGCGACGTCTGTCTCTGTGAGTACACCGACCACGGCCACTGTGGCGTCCTCGAACCGCATGCCCACGACGATCCGACGCTAACGGTCAAAAATGACGACACCCTGGAGCTGCTGGCCGATATCGCCGTCTCACAGGCTGAGGCCGGCGCAGATATGGTCGCCCCATCCAGTATGACCGACGGGATGGTCGGGGCGATCCGGGCGGCTCTCGACGATGCTGGCTTCGAGCATATCCCGATCATGAGCTACGCCGCAAAGTACGAATCCTCCTTCTATGGGCCGTTCCGCGAAGCTGCCGACGGTGCGCCGGCCTTCGGCGACCGGCGACACTACCAGATGGATCCCGCAAACCGGCGGGAAGCCCACCGCGAAGTCGCTCTCGACGCCGAGGAGGGTGCGGACGTGCTGATGGTGAAACCGGCACTGCCGTATCTCGATATCGTCCGTGACGTGCGCGAACAGTCCGATAAGCCGGTCGCCGCCTACAACGTCTCCGGGGAGTATGCGATGATTCATGCGGCCGCCGAGAAGGGCTGGCTGGATCTCGAAGCCACGGCATATGAATCGCTGCTAAGCATCAAGCGCGCGGGCGCGGATCTGATCTTGACCTATTTCGCCGAGGATATTGCCGAGCAGTTGTAACCGATTGCCTTCGCAGATCCAACCTCATTTCGGGGTGTGCGCTCGCATAGCACAGCCGCAGTAGCACTATATATTCACCCAGTATTCATCTGCTTGTATGAGCGACACAACAATCGCCGAGGAAAACGCGCCAAACTGTGCCGTGTGTGACGAATCAATCGTTGATCTGCCGACTGACCGTGTGATCGCAACCACGGCCGACGGCGAGGTCAGCTACAAACATTTCTGCTCGGCGAGCTGTGAGTCGTCGTATCACACCTAATCGCCGGGTGAGCAGATTTTTTGACCCGATCGACTGATCGATAAGCGACGCCGCCGTTACTCCTCGGTGATCGTCTCGCCGTAGTCCTCGGGATCAAGCTCACCTTGATAGATCTTCGCGCCGTCCTTGGCAACTTGGTTGCCTAACACGGCACAGGGGATCCGCATCGGCGAGATTGTCACGCCGAGCATGTCGGTGATATCGTCGGTTTCGAGATCCTCTAGCTCTGCTAAGGTCATCCCAACAAGTCGTTCCGAGAGCATGCTCGCCGAGGCTTGTGAGATGGCACAGCCGTCGCCGGTGAAGCTGACGTATTCGATCTCCTCGTTGTCCTCGTCGAGTTTCACGTCCATCTGGATCGTATCGCCACAGGAGGGGTTTTCGCCGGTATGGCTGAAATCCGGATCCTCGAGTTCCCCGTAGTTTCGGGGGCTCTTGTAGTGATCGAGGATCTGCTGTCGATACATGTCAGAGCCTGTTCCCATGTTGTACGCCGATAAGCCAGTCGGCCGCAAAAGGGTTCCGGGGGCGACAACGGAGCCGCACAGCTGGATTGATTCGATCGATAGCACACCGAACAAATCGGGAGGGATCGACAGCAAGCGTCACGCTGCTAACCAGTAGCGTGATGTGCTCTCGACGCTAGTAGATGCCATGGACGAGCGGACGCCACGGACGGATGAAACCACGGATGGGCCACCGATCCCGGATCTGGAGACGCTACCGACGCACTCGACGGATCTCCTGACGTTGCTCGATGCCGACGGAACGATTCGCTATGAGAGCCCGGCGATCGAAGCGTTGTACGGCTACGACCAACACGCACTGGTCGGCGAACAAGTCGCTGAATACATTCACCCATCGGATCGACAGCGGGTACTCGACGCGTTTGAGACGCTGCAGGTGGCGACAGCCCACCAGATCGAAACCGTCGAATACCGGCATCGCGTGGCCGACGACAACTATCTCTGGGTCGAATCGGTCGCCTCGTCGACGCCGACGCCGGAGGGCCACTACGTCATCAACTCCCGGGATATCTCGACGCGGAAGGCGCGAGATCATCGGTTTCGCGCCCTTGCCGAGGAGTACCGAACGCTCCTGTCGACGATCGATGACGGACTGTTTTTTCTCGATGTCGACACCGCGGGAGCCGAGCCGACATTTCAGTTCATCCGGGTCAACGACGCCTTCGAGACGGTCACGGGGATCGCGGCCAGCGAGATCCGCGGGCGGTCGCCGACAGCCGTCTTTGGCGACGAACTCGGCGGCGAGATGGCGGCCAACTACCGGCAGTGTGTCGACCAGCGTGAGTCACGGCAGTACCAAGAGGAGGTGCCCGTCGACACCGGCGCGCGCCACTGGCAGACAAGCCTGACACCCGTCATCACCGGCGACGAGGTCAGCCAGATCATCGGGGTGACCCGCAACATCACCGACCGCGTCGGCCGTGAACGACAGCTCCGAAGCCAGAAGGAACAGCTCGATGCCTTCGCCGGCATCGTCGCCCACGACATCCGCAACCCGCTTGGCGTGGCACAGGGACGAGTAGACTTGCTTGCCGATGACTGCGACAGCGACCACCTGCCGCCGATCACCCGGGCGTTAGATCGGATCGAGACGCTCGTCTCGGAGACGCTGACCCTCGCCAGACAGGGCCAAGTGGTCGCAGCACCGACACCGGTCGACCTCGGGGCGGTCGTCGCCACCTGCTGGGGCAACGTCTCGACAGCCGACGCCGACCTCGAATTCGATGGCGAAACGACGATCATGGGTGATCGAAGTCGCCTCGAACACATCTTCGAGAACCTGTTTCGGAACGCGATCGAACACGGCGGGGCTGCTGTGACCGTTCGTGTCCAACAGTGTGGAGCCGACGCCTTCTTTGTCGAAAATACCGGGCCACCAATCCCCGAGGACGACCGCGAGACGGTCTTCGAGCCCGGCCACAGCTCGACACGCGATGGCACCGGCTTCGGGCTTACAATCGTCAAGCGGATCGCCGAGGCCCACGGCTGGCAGGTGGCGATCACCGAGGGCAGCGGCGGCGGCACGCGGTTTGTGTTCTCAGGCGTCGACATCCGGTAGGAACCGCAGCAGGTCAAACTCCCCTACCGCAGCCGATCACAGCGGGATCTCGCTGACCGTCTCGTAGACCGGGCCGTCGTCGGTCAGCGTGCTCTTCGTGAGGCGAAGGGACTCGACCTGAAACGTCCCGACTATCGGATCCGTCTCGTCGACGAGCCGCTGGACGCGCTGTTTGTCGTGGGCAGCATCCATCCGGGCGAGGGTGATATGTGGGGTGAACTCGTGGTCGGCAGGATCGAAGCCGATCGCTGTCAGTTCGTCTTCGACAGCCGCAGCCAGGGCGGTGAGTTCGGCGTCGCCGGCACCCTCACGGACGCCAGCCCAGATGACGCTGATGTACGCCATGGAGGGAAACACGCCCAGCCCGCCGACCGTACAGTCAAACGGGTCGACACCGGCGTCGGCGACGGCCGTTTCGAGGGCGGCCTCGATTTCGTCGACGCGGTCGGGATCGGTGTCGCCGAGGAAGGTGAGCGTGCAGTGGGCCTGCGTTGGATCGGTCAGCCGGAGGCCGGCGCGGGCTTCGAAGGGGGCCTGTGCGTCGGCGACCGCCTCGGCAAGTGACGACGGAAGGTCGACGCTGACGAAAAGCCGCATCGGCTCACACCCCCGTACACTCGAATCGCGCGCCGCCATCGGCACCCTCGGTCACCGTTACCTCCCAGCCGTGAGCGTCGGCGACCTCAGCGACGATCGCGAGGCCGAAGCCGGTGCCGTCGTCGCTTGTGGTGTACCCACTTTCGAGAACAGCCTCACGGTCAGCCGCCGGAATTCCAGGGCCGTCGTCTTCGACATAGAACCCGTGGTCGTCAAGCGAGCCGATCCGGATCGCCACGTCGCGTCCCCCGTGTTCGATCGCATTCCGAAACAGATTCGCAAAGAGCTGTTGCAGCCGCGTTTCGTCGGCCCTGATGGTGCGGTCGGTCTCGACGACAAGCGTCGAGTCGGGCGTTTCGACGGTCTCCCAGGCTGCCTGGGCGACGACCGCGATATCGAGGGGCGTCCGCTCGTCGATGACAGAGCCGGCCTGTGCCAGCGTGAGGATATCGTCGATGAGGGTATTCATCCGATCGAGGGCGTTGAAACAGCGATCGAAGGCGTCCTCGCTGCCGGTTTCGTTGGCGTTTTGCAGCCAGCCAGTGAGGACTTCTGGGGATTTCGGAGGTCATGAGAGACCATCTCGGCGAACTGCTCCAGTTGCTCGTTTTTCGCTTCCAGTCGCTCGGTTTTGGCTTCGAGCTGTTCGGTCGCCCGCTGGCGTTGGAGTTCATAGCTCACCCACCGACTCATCAGATCGACGATCGTCTGTTCCCACGTCGAAAACTCGCCGTCCCGTGGGTCGGTGTCGTAGAAACAGAACGTCCCATAGACACCGTCGGCAACGTAGACCGGCGCGCCGATATAACAGCTGATCCCCCAGTCGGTGAAGCCAACGCGGTCAGTTTGGTCGGGGGCGTCGCGTGCGACATCACCGAGGACGACCGTCTCCTCGGTGCTGGCGACACGTTCGCAGTTCGTCGCCGACAGCGTGCCGACATCGCCGGACTGAATCGAATCGTCGTCGCTGGCGACGATCTCGAAGTGATACTCCTCGCCGTCGATCCGCGAAAGTGTGCCGTACGTCGTCTCAAGGACGTTCCGGCCAAGTTCGAGGAGGGATTCGACCTGATCCTGAAAGCCACGATCGTGATCGGCGATGATCTCGTGCATCTCCCGGAGGATGCGCTCGCGGCGCTCGACAGCGGCCTGGTTGCGGTAGCGTTCGGTGATATCGTACAGATACACCGACAGCCCGGTCTCGGAGGGGTACGCCCGCACGTCAAACCAGATGTCCAGCGGCTCGTAGTACTCCTCGAAGGTTACCGGCTCCTGAGTCGCCATCGCTTCGTGGTAGTTGTCGTAGAAGACGGTGTCGACGGCTTCGGGGATCTCCTCCCAGAGGTGGCAGCCCTCGATCTCGTCGGCGGTTAGCTCCCGGCCCATCGCCTCAGACAGCACGGTCGCCCCAAAGGCGTTGGCGTAGGTAATGTGCCACCCGGTGTCGACAGCGAAGACGCCATCGGACATGCGATCAAAGATCGCTTCCCGTTCCTGTTGGGCGCGTTTGCGCTCGGTGATATCCCGGCCGATCGCCCCATAGGTCGGCTCGCCATCCGCTTCGGTGAGTTGCTGTAAGGTGAACTCGTAGTGGCGTCGCGCGCCGGCATCGGTCACCAAGACGGTCTCAACGGTGGTACGCTCAGTCTCGTCGAGTGCCTCGATGGCGTCCTGCATGGTGTCGGCATCCTCGTCGGCGACGATATCGCCGGGAGTCATCGTCGACAGCGACTCGGGATCAGCCGCGGTTCGCTCGACGACCGTCTGGTTCCAATCGCAAAGCTCCCCGGACTCGTCGAACACGAGAAACAGTCCATCGCTGACGGCAAGCAGGGAGTTGACAGTGGGATCACTCATCGCAGGCGATTGTACTACTATTAGCAAGTCCGGGGTTAATTGTTAGTATTACGCTAAGGAGAACAACAGCTGATCCCACCCGGCGTGTCACGGGGTTCTCACGCCGGATATCGGCACGGTTCACTCCGGTCGCAGGCCGCCGGTTTCGACGCGCATGATCGCCTCGCCGTCAGCGAGGTTCGGCGCGTCGACCAGCCGAACGACGCGTTTCGTTCCCTTCGAGTTCTTGAGATAGATCCGAACCGTCGAGGCATGCCCGAGGATATTGCCGCCGACGGGTTTTGTCGGGTCGCCAAAGTAGGAATCAGGGTTGCTCTGGACTTGGTTCATCACGAGAATCGCGATATTGTAGAGGGTGCCGAGCCGCAACAGATCGTGGATGTGGCGGTTGAGTTTCTGCTGGCGGGCGGCGAGTTCGCCACGCCCGACGTACTCCGCACGGAAATGCGCCGTCAGGGAGTCGAAAATGACGAGTCGCACCGGGCGGTCGCTGTCGGCGTGTTCGCTGGCGATATCGGCTGCGGTCTCGGCCAACAACATCTGGTGATCGGAGTTGAACGCCCGGGCGACGTGGATATACTCCAGAAAATCAGCCACAAGCGCGTCCATCGTCGCCTGATCGTCGGGCGAGCCCTCGATCCCACGGCGGTCGAGTTCGGCGGCGACGATCTCGCCGTCAAGTCCACGAACCATATCGTCGATCCGCTCGGGCCGAAAGGCGTCCTCGGTGTCGACAAGCACGGCTCGCCCGGCAAGACCACCGTATTCTTCTGGCAGTTGTACCAGCACCGCTAACTGATGGCTGAACTGGGATTTGCCGACGCCGAAGCCGCCGTAGATCTCGGTCATCGACTGGGTTTCGATGCCGCCGCCGAGGAGATCGTCGACAGCCGGGACGCCCGTCGAGAGTTTCCCGATCTGGGTGCGGTGTTCACGGATCGCGGTTCCGCTTTCGAAGCCGCCAACGTCGGCGGCCTCCCGGGCCGCAGCGATGATGTCGGTGGCGGTGCCGTCGCCGATATCGGTGGCGGCAACGACCTCCCGTGGGCAGCGATTGCTGCCCGCCGTAGGACTCATAGCCGGCGTCGGTGAGTTTCGTCGCGGTTGCCGGCCCGACGCCGGGCAGCGCTTCCATGTCGGTATGCGTGGCCATCCCGGTGGTAGTCGCCGTGGTGGCATAAGGGATCGCTCCGCGACCGTGAGCGGCTGACGGCTGGCCGTCGGTTGGGTCGCAGGTGAGTGGTCGCCGGATATCCGACGAGTTAACCCACCCGAGGGCAAAACGAGAGGCGTGATAGAGGGATTATTACTCATCGGTGTGCTCGTTGCGATGTTTGTCGGCTACAACATCGGTGGGTCGACCACCGACCCGCCTTCGGGCCGGCGGTCGGGGCGGGAACGATCTCGAAGACGGTTGCCGCCGCGTTGATGAGCCTCTTCTTTTTCCTCGGTGCATGGACGATCGGCCGCCGCGTCGTCGACACGCTGGGCCGGGAACTCGTCACCAACCCCGGCGTCTTCACGCTGCCGGCCAGCATCACGGTGCTGTTTTTCATCGGCCTCGCGCTGTTTGTCGGCAATGTCTTCGGCGTCCCGGCCTCGACGTCGATGACCGCCGTCGGCGCGATCGCCGGCCTTGGGCTCGCCAGCAACTCGCTGAACTGGGCCGTCATGGGCGAGATCGTCACCTGGTGGCTTGTCGCGCCCGTCGTCGGGTTTTGGGTCTCAGCGGTCATCGGGCGGTACTTCTATGCCGCGCTCAACAAGCGGGTCGCCCTCGTCCAAAGCGATGGCCCGCTGGTGACCGTCGATCGCTCCGGAACGCTCCCGAAAATCGCGCTTGGGCCGGGGACGACCAGACGGGAGATGGTCGGCACCACAATCGTCGTTGCGATCGGCTGTATCATGGCGTTTAGCTCCGGCACCAGCAACGTTGCCAACGCCATCGCGCCGCTGGTCGGCAGCGGGGCCCTTGAGATGAACCCCGGGATTATCCTCGCCTGTGTCGCCGTCGCGCTTGGAGCGTTCACGATCGCCCGCCGAACACTGGACACCCTCGGCAGCGACATCACCTCGCTTCCGCTGACAGCGGCGATCGTCGTCGCCACCGTCAGCTCGTTGCTTGTGATCGGCCTCTCGGCGATCAAGATCCCCGCCAGTTTCGTCGTCATCGCCACGATGTCGATCATCGGCCTCGGCTGGGGGCGAGCAACCCGGACGATGCGGGCCTCCAGAGAATCGATCAGCGATCAAGCCAGCGACGCCCGCGTCACCGTTGGCTCGCTGGCCGCCGACACCGAGGGTGAGGAACTGCCCGACATCGGCGAGGAAGATCCCGAGGATATCCCCGCGGCGGCCGATCTGTTCAACCCCTCGACGACCGCCCGGGTGATCTTGATGCAGAACGTCGTCCCGCTGATCTCGACGATCGGGGCATATCTCGTCTTCCGGTTTCTTCCCGTCTTCGGCTTCTCATAACGACGGCACCGACGGGGGCGGGTTTATCACCCATGACCTCGTTTATGTGATATGGTATCACGTGTGCTCGTCCCGATGGATGACTCCGAGATGGCCGATGCTGCTCTTGAATTTGCACTGTCGGCGTTTCCCTCGGCGGCGGTGACCGTGCTCCATGTCGCCGGCGGGCCGACATCCTACATGGGTGAGGCGATGAGTCTCGCTGTCGCCGACGATGTCGATGCAGCGGTCGCCGACCGCGCCGAACCCGTCTTCGAGCGCGCCAGAGCGATCGCCGACGACGCCGACCGTGAGATCACCACCGAGATCGAACTTGGCTCGCCGGCGAAAACGATCATCGACCACGCGGAGGGCTTTGATCTGGTCGTCCTCGGCAGCCACAGCAGTTCGCTTGCCTCGCGGCTCTTGCTCGGCAACGTTGCCGAAACCGTCGCCCGCGACGCACCAATTCCGGTCACGATCGTTCGATGACACGATCCCAGGGTAAGGACTGATCCCTACTCGCCGTTGTCGATAGCGTAGCTGACGCCGTCAGCGTCGGCGGTCGCGGCGGCCGCACAGATCGCGTGTTCGTAGTCGGCGTCGTAGACCGCCGCTGCGGCATCAGCCGCGCTCTCCACATCGAAATCGTAGGGTCGCGGGCTATCTTCCTCGTAGGTCGCCACCAGCGTCGGCTCATCGACGGCCTTGACCAGTAGCGCATCGTCGCGGACGGTACCGATGTGGGCCGACTCGGCGGTGACGACGCCCGCGATCCGTGGCGTGTTGTAGTCGTCTTTTTCGTAATCAAGGGCGAGCAACGGCTCGGCGAGTGCATCGCGGGCGGGGTAGCCCAACTCGATCTTTTCGGCGATCGGGTCGACATGAGAACCGTTGCCGACAACGACCCACTCGTCGTCGCTGGCTGGTGGCGAGACCACCTGGAGGCAGTTATATGAGACGTAGGGGTTGTCCGTCTCGGGAGCATCCGGTGTCGGTTCGACGGTCAGCAGGTCGTCGCGGTCGGCGATCCGGCGGTTCGGGAACGACCGCGAGGAGACGCGGTAGGCACCAACGCCCGGGCCAACGACGATGAAACGGCCGATGTACATATTCGTTGGAGCGTTGCTACCGAACAAATAGCTGCTGATACGGCCGCGGGAGACGGCCGAAACACCCCGATTGACAGCGATACGTGTGGCAGAATCACCCACAGGCGGGGAACCGACACGGTTTTGTAAACACATCCACTTCCATCGAGTGCGCAGTTCCATGGGGTAGTGGCCAATCCTGTTGCCTTCTGGGGGCAACGACCCAGGTTCGAATCCTGGTGGAACTATTCAGCTGTTTGATCTTTTCCGACGGTTCGCCACGATACGAACGCGCGTCGGCCATGCGTCAGACACTCGTCAGCTGATCTCCAGTTGAAACGAAGGGGATCGGCCAGAATCGCTACTTTTCGACATCGAGCAGCGCAACGCGTTCGAGAACGATCGCTTCCAGATCGCCGTCAACGACGGCCATCTCGGCGTCGCCGATATCGAAGAACGTCTTGATCGTGTCCGCGTCACCGGAAGGGACTCCGTCGCCAACGTCGGTCGCACCGAGCAGGTCTCGAACGCGCTGTTCGGCTGCTGATTCGTCGCCACCGCTGACGACGGCGACGACGCCAGCTTTCCTCGCTGACGCCCATTTCGAGTGCTTGGTTGATCTGGCGTCGCCCAGCCGCATACAGCAGGATTTCGACCGCCGGCTCGCGGGCGACGGCCGTGCCCTGCTCGCGGGCGCGGGCGGCGAGTTCAACCGCCCGTCGAAGATGGCGGTCGCCGGCGACGTAGTCGGCGTCGACACACTGGATCGCCGCACCGGTCGCCTCGCTGATCGCCTCAATCTCACCGAGAAAGCCATCGAGGTCGTCGATGGTTGTCGTCGCGGTGACGGTTTTCATCCGAAATCACCCAAGCTGGACTGATCGTCGCCGTCGTCGCCGACGGTGCGGCCGGTGTCGCTACTGCTGTCGCCGCCTGCGCCATCATCACCTGTGGCGACCGCGGCGGTTGCCGTTTCAGCCGCGTTCACGTCGTCCATCGATGGATCTTGTCGCCCGACGTTTTCGAGGATCGTTTCGGCCGTTTTCTCGCGGCCCCGCAACGCGCCCAACACGACGCTTTTGTCGGCCGCACGCAGGTCGGCGCGGCTCTCGACGCCGGCCTCGTAGAGCCGGCGGGCACGCTTCCGGCCGACGTTGCGGACGCCCGCGAGATCAAGCAGTTCCTCCCGTACACCGTACTCGATCCGTTTTTTCGCCTCGCGGATGGCAACGCGGGAGGACAGGCCGAGTTCGCCGGCCAACTGCTCGGCGGCACCAAGCAGCCACTCGGCGGTGTCGACCTTCCCGCGGATGTCGCCGGGCCCGACGCCGTACCGTTCCGTGATTCGATCCTCGTCGACCTCGCTGGCCCAGTCGTCCAGCAGCTTCGCCGTCTTCAGCGCGGCCAGCCAGTCCTCGAAGGCAACATCCTCGTACTCCGAGGGGACGCGGCCAAGGAATTCGGATTCGTGCTCGTAGCAGAGCTCAGTGTAGGTCTCTCGATCCCCGGATTTCAGATAGAGTTCGTACATATCCGGCGTCCGGCTGACGAGATGGTAGAGGCCGAGCGGCGGGGGTTGCGCTGGCTCCTTGTCGGTGTCGTCGTCCTCGCCGTCGGTTTCGCCGCTCTCGCTGTCGCTTTCGGCGGCGACATCGTCGTCAGCCCCGTTCGACTGGAGTTCGCTCGCTGAGACAAACCCGTCACCGTCGTCGGCTGCCGGTCGCTCCAAGTCGTCGTCCTGTCGGTTCGCAGGCGACGTATCCGCCGTCGCCCCGCGATTCTCCTCGCCGTACCGCAGCCCGTCGATGATCTCGGCGGCGCTCATCGGATCAAGATAGAGCCGCGAGACGGTGTGGCCGATGTTCGTCGCGCGGATCGTGTCGTCTTCGCGTTCGATGAATTCGTTGCGCTCCAAGTAGGCGAGGACGGTGTCGGTCACGGTGGCCAGCCGGCCTTCGTCGCCGGTCTGAGTTGCATACAGCGTCGCGTCTAAGAATTCTAATAGGGCCTCGCGGCTGTTGGCGAAACCAGAGGAAATCGTCGCCAGCAGATGCGTTCGCAGGGCGGGTTCGGCGGCCAGTTTCGACTGGACAGGGTCGGGGTCGGCCCAGACGTATCGCTCGAAGAGTTCGTCCATCGTCTCGGTGTCCTTTGCCAGCAGGACGGCCTCGCCGTAAGGATCGAGACCGGGACGACCCGCGCGCCCGCACATCTGGTGGATTTCGAGGGTATCGAGCGGCTGCATCCCACCGAACTCGCCGTCGTAGCGTCGCCAGTCGCGGACGATGACGCGGCGGCTCGGCGTGTTGACGCCCGCCGCAAGAGTGGGCGTCGCACAGATCACCTTCAGGAGTCGATCCCGAAAGGCATCCTCAACGAGGCTGCGATGCTCCGCGGCGAGGCCGGCGTGGTGGAACGCCGCACCGCCTTCGACGCAGTTGGCGAGGTCGTCGCTGGTGTCGGTATCGGAGACCTGTCGGATCTCGCTTGCGAGGTCGCGGAGGTCGGCGCGCTCGTCGTCGGTGAGATGGCGGTCAACGACGGCGGCCTGCCGATCCGCGGCCGATTCGGCGTTGCGCCGGGAGTTGACGAACACAAGCGTCGAGCCACCCTCGCTCAGCGTGTCGTCGACGAGGGCTTCGGTCTGTCGCTGGCCGCCCGCAACCGGCACCTCCCGTTGGCTGCCGTCGTCGAAGTTGATCGCGTTGCCGTAGTGGACACCCATCCGGAGGTCGATGGGCCGCCAGTCGGACTGCACCAGTTCGGCATCAAGCCAGTCGGCGATTTCGTTGGCGTTGCCGACGGTCGCCGACAGCGCGACAGCTTGGAGCTCAGGGTTGATGCGGCGGAGTTTGGCGAGCGTGACCTCCAGCGTCGGCCCGCGGTTTGTGTCGTCGACGAGGTGGACTTCATCGGCGACGACACAGGAGAGGTCGTCGATCCACGGCGCGTTGTTGCGGATGAGCGAATCGACCTTCTCGCTGGTGGCGACGATGATATCGCGGCTCGCCAGCCACTCGCCGCTGGCCTCGTAGTTGCCGGTCGAGACGCCGACCGAGAAGCCCTGCTCCTCCCAGCGTTCGAACTCGGTCTTCTTCTCGCTGGCGAGGGCACGCAGCGGGACGATGTAGAGGGCGGTGCCGCCGCGCTGGATGGCCGACAGCATAGCGAGTTCGGCGATCAGCGTCTTGCCGCTGGCGGTCGGCACCGAGGCGACGAGGCTTTCGCCCTCGGTGAGGCCGGCCTCAACGGCCTCGGCTTGGGGTGGGTACAGCTCCTCGATCCCCTCGCCGGCGAGGTGGTCGGCGACCCCCGGCGGTAGGTTGGGGATCTCGGCTGGCTTCATTAGCGTTCCTTGGCCGGTGGTCGGGTTTAAATTTCCGGACAGCGGGCCATCGGTCGCAACGCCGCCAGCGCGGTATCAAAACTACCATGCCCCCTCGCTGACGACCTACTGCTACAAGGTGGATTCCGTGAGCAAAAAACAAGAGTACACCGGCGACTATCCCGAGAAGACGCTGTATCTCCCCGGCCCGACAGAAGTCCGCGACGACGTGATCGAGGAGATGGCCCAGCCGATGTTCGGCCATCGGATGGATCGGATGACCGACCTCTACACCACGATCGTCGAGGACACCAAGGAGTTCCTCGGTACCGACAACGAGGTCATCATCCTCACGGCCTCAGGCACCGAGTTCTGGGAGTCGACGACGCTCAGCCTCGTCGAGGATCGGATGCTCGTGCCGACCTCCGGCGCATTCAGCGAGCGACAGGCCAACGTCGCCGAACGCCTCGGCAAGGAGGTCGACCGCATTGAATACGAGTGGGGCCAAGCGGTCAAACCCGACGACATCCGCGACGCACTCGAAGCCAGCGACGAGGGGTACGACGTCGTCGGCATGGTGATGAACGAGACCTCGACCGGCGTCCGCAACCCGGTCGAAGAGATCGGCGACCTGCTCGGCGACTACCCGGATACCTACTTCGTCGTCGACGCGATCTCCTGTCTCGGCGGCGACGAGATCGATGTCGAGGAACACAACATCGACTGCATCTTCACCTCCGTCCAGAAGGCCTTCGCCATGCCGCCCGGCCTCGCCGTCTGTACCGTCAGCGATGCCGCCTACGAGCGCGAACTGGCAAAGGACTCCGCGTCGTGGTACGGCGGCTTCCAGCGGTGTCTCGACTACTACGACCGGAAGGGTCAGACCCACTCGACGCCTGCGATCCCGCTCATGCTGGCCTACCGCAAGCAGATGAAACACATGCTCGATGAGGGCCACACGGCTCGCGACCAACGCCATCAGGAGATGGCCGAGTATACCCGCGAGTGGGCCCGCGAGCACTTCGGGCTCTTCCCCGAGGAGGGGTATGAGTCACAGACCGTGACCTGCATCGAGAACGCCCGCGACATCGATGTCGCGGCCACCGTCGAACAGGTCTCCGAGGAGTACGACATGGTCTTTTCGAGCGGCTACGGCGATCTCAGCGAGGAGTCGTTCCGGATCGGCCACATGGGTGAACACACCCTTGAGTCGATCACGGAACTCACCGACGCGATCGAAGACGTCGCTGACCTGTAGACGACATCACCGTTTCTCTGCAAATCTTCCGCGTGCAACACGGCTATGTAGCCCACCTCCCAACACCGACGCATGCAGATCGAATTCGACCGCGATACCTGTATCGGGATGTTCCAGTGCGTTGCCGAGTGGGACGGTTTCGAGAAGGATATGGACGCCGGCAAGGCTGTGCTGAAAGGTGGCGAAGAAACCGAGGAAGATGTCTTTGTTGCCGAGATTCCGGAGGGCAAGGAACTCGACGCGAAGTTTTCGGCCCGCTCGTGCCCGGTCGACGCCATTGCCGTCTACGATGACGACGGCGAGCAGATCATCTGACCTGCCGACGTATCCTAACTCGACCCCGTGATCGCCTGATCGAGATCGTCGATGATATCCTGCGGATCCTCGATCCCGACCGACAGCCGCACGAGGTCGTCGGTGACGCCCGCGGACAGTTTCTCCTCGTCGCTCAACTGCTGATGGGTAGTCGAGGCCGGGTGAATAATCAGCGTTTTCGCATCGCCGACGTTCGCCAACAGCGACGCCAACTCGGTGGATTCGACCGTCCCGCGGGCGGCGTCGTAGCCGCCTTCCAGCCCGAAGGTGATCATGCCGCCGTAGCCGCCGTCGAGGTATTTCGAGGCCATCTCGTGGGTTTCGTGGCTTTCGAGCCCCGGATAGGTCACCCACGACACGTCCGAGTGGTCGTCGAGGAATTCGGCGACGGCCATGGCGTTCTCGCAGTGTCGCTCCATCCGCATCGGCAGCGTTTCGAGTTTCTGCATGGTGACCCACGCATCGAACGGACTCTGTTGATTACCGAGATCCCGCAGCCCGCGGGCGATCGCAGCGTAGGTAAAGCCGGCGTCGCCGAACGTCTCGGCGAAGTTGACGCCGTGGTAGGCCGGGTTCGGCGCGCCGATCTCAGGGTAGTCGTCGGCGTGGGCAGCCAGTCGAAGGAGCCGCCGTCGATGAGCGCGCCGCCGACCGTCGAGCCAGCGCCGTGGATCCACTTCGTCGTCGACTCCCAGACCAGATCCGCGCCGTGTTCCAGCGGGCGACAGAGCGCGGGGGAGGCGAAGGTGTTGTCGACGAACAGCGGCGTGTCGTGCTCGTGGGCGATGTCGGCGATGCGTTCGATGTCGGGCGTCACGAGGGCTGGGTTGCCAATGGTTTCGAGATGGACGTAGGCGGTGTCGTCGTCGATGGCCTCGGCGTAGGCATCGTAGTCGAGGGTATCGACGAAGCGGGTCGTGATCCCGCGGCGTTCGACGCTGTGGGTGAAGTAGGTGTAGGTGCCGCCGTACAGCGACGACGAGGAGACGATGTTGTCGCCGGCTTCCGCCAGCAGGAACGTCGCCACGTCAAGGGCGGCCATCCCCGAGGCGGTGGCGACCGCGCCGACGCCGCCCTCAAGGGAGGCCAGCCGCTCTTGGAGGCTGCCGACCGTCGGGTTCATCAGCCGCGAGTAGATGTGACCCGGTTTTTCGAGGGCGAACTGTTTGGCGGCGTCTTCGGCGTCGTCGAAGACGTAGGAGGTGGTCTGGTAGATCGGCGGTGCGCGCGACCCGGTCGCGGGGTCGGGATCGGTGCCGGCATGGAGGCTTCGGGTCTCGAAGCCGTCTGTGTCGTCGGACATACGGGCGGGTAGACGCCGAGCGGCCACCTAAAACTGCCTGCTGCCCGCCGGACTGCCGGTATCTCGGACGCGATGCTGCCGTAGTAGCCGTTGGCGACAGCGTCAGCCCGAAAAGAGGCTGCTGTGGACGGGCGCGAAGTCGGCCTCGCCGTCGTCGACGGACTCCTCGTCGTCGGCTGCCGTATCGGTGATCGCCCGGCCATCGAGGCCGTTGGCGAGGAAATCAGCCACCGGCGGGCCGACGTTTTCGGGTTCGACGAGGAACGCGTCGTGGCCGTGATCGGAGTCGACGACGTGGTGAGCGACGGGCACGTCGGCCGCGCGGAACGCCTCCGCCAGCGTCTCCGACTGGCTCACCGTGAAATGCCAATCCGACGTGAACGACAGCAACAGGGCCTCGCCCTCAAACGCCGAGATCGCCCGCTCGATGGTGCCGTGGCCCTCCGCGAGGTCGTAGTCGTCCATCGCCCGCGTCAGGTAGAGGTAGCTGTTGGCGTCGTATCGCTCGGTGAACTTCTCGGCATTGTAATCGAGATACGACTCGACTTCCCGGTAGGGGAAAACGCCGCGGCCTTATCCGGCGGGAACAAGGCGTCGCTGCCCTCGATGCCGCTGTCCCGTCCGGCCGAGCGGCGGCCGAACTTGCGCTCCATTGAGGCCTTCGAGAGGTACATGATGTGGCCGAGCTGGCGGGCGATGGCGAGGCCCTGTTGTGGCGGGCTCGCCTCTTCGTCGTCGCCGCCGTAGTAGTCGCCGCCGTTCCAGTTGGGGTCGCTGCGGATCGCTCGCCGCGCGACGGCGTCGATGGCGAGACACTGCGGGTCGAGGGTGGCCGCCGCCGCGACCGGCGCGATCAACTCCGCGTCGTCGGGGAACTGTTTGGCCCACTCCAAGACGTTCATGCCGCCGACGCTGCCGCCGATGATGAGGCGCAGGCGACCAACGCCGAGATGGTCGAGCAAGCGACGCTGGGCTCGCGTCCAGTCGCTGATAGTGACGGGTGGGAAGTCAGTGCCGTAGGGCTCGCCGGTCTCGGGGTTCGTCGACGACGGCCCCGAGGAGCCGTAACAGGAGCCGGGGACGTTGGCGCAGACGACGTAGTAGTCGGTGGTGTCGATAGCCTTGCCGGGGCCGACGATGTCGCCCCACCACGCGCGGGCCTGCCCCGCCGTCCCGGGCGTGTTGTAGCTGGCGACGTTCTGGCTGCCGGTCAGCGCGTGACAGACCAACACGGCGTTGTCGCCGGTGAACTCGCCGTAGGCTTCGTAGGCAATCTCTAAGTTGGGGATCGACTCGCCGCACTCGAAGCGGAACTCGCCGAGTTCCACCGTCCCGCGGTCGACCTCAGTCGCACTCATGTATTGCCTCCAGTTTGTCGTCCTCGGTGATAGTGGTGCTCATTGGTCGGCGGCCACCTCCAGGCCGGCGTCAAGGTCGGCGATGATGTCCTCGCTGTTCTCGATGCCGACCGACAGCCGGAGCATGTCGGGGGCGACACCAGCCGCGCGCTGTTCGTCCTCGCTGAGTTGGGCGTGGGTCGTCGAGGCCGGGTGGATGACCAGCGTCTTCGCGTCGCCGATGTTGGCGAGGAAACTCGTCAGCTCGGTGGCCTCACAGAACGCCTTGGCGGCCTCGAAGCCGCCCTCGA
This sequence comes from Halonotius sp. GCM10025705, assembly GCF_042662885.1. Classification (NCBI taxonomy): domain Archaea; kingdom Methanobacteriati; phylum Methanobacteriota; class Halobacteria; order Halobacteriales; family Haloferacaceae; genus Halonotius; species Halonotius sp. GCM10025705. Next base: position 1,958,456 of record NZ_JBHSZD010000001.1, read on the forward strand.
CGCCGAAGGTGACCATCCCGCCGTACCCGTCGAGATAGTCGCTTGCGGTGTCGTGGGTCGCGTGGTCGTCGAAGCCGGGATACGTCACCCACGCGACGCGGGGGTCGTCCCGGAGGAACGCCGCTACTTCGTGGGCGTTCGCGCAGTGTCGATCCATCCGCAGTGGCAGCGTTTCGATCCCCTGCATCGTCTGCCAGGCGTCGAACGGTGACTGCTGATTGCCGATGGCCCGAACCGCACGATGGCGAGCCGCCAGCGTGAACGCGCGGTCGCCGAACCGCTCGCTGAAGTCGAAGCCGAAGCCGGGATTTTCGCCCGATAGCTCGGGGTAGTCGGCGTCGGGGTGATCCCACGGGAACGTGCCGCCGTCGACGACGACGCCGCCGACGGTCGTTCCCGAGCCGTGGATCCACTTGGTCGTCGACTCCCAGACGATGTCCGCGCCGTGTTCCAGCGGGCGGCAGAGCGCGGGCGTCCCGAAGGTGTTGTCGACGACAAGCGGGACGGCGTGGTCGTGGGCGATGTCGGCCAGCCGCTCGAAATCCGGCGTGACGAGTGAGGGGTTGGCGATAGTTTCGACGTGAACGTAGGCCGTGTCGTCGTCGATGGCCTCGGCGTAGGCATCGTACTCAAGGGTGGGCACCGTGCGGGCCTCGATCCCGCGGCGCGGCGCGAGCGTCGAGAGGTAGCTGCCGGTGCCGCCGTACATGTCGCGGCTGGCGACGATGTTGTCGCCGCTCTGGGCCAGCACCGTTGTCAGCGAGTCCAGCGAGGCCATCCCCGAGGCGGTGGCGACCGCGCCAACACCACCCTCTAAGTCGGCCAGCCGGGCTTCGAGCTGGCGAACGGTGGGATTTGAGACCCGCGAGTACACGTCGCCTTCCTCGCGGAGGGCGTACAGATCCGCGGCGGTGTCGGCATCATCGAACACGTAGGAGGAGGTCTGATAGATCGGCGTCGCCCGCGCGCCGGTGTCGGGGTCAGGCTCCGTCCCGGCGTGCAGACTCCGCGTGTTGAAGCCCGTGGTCATGTATAGTGTGCATATATCTCTACGTGTTTATGCGTGAGAGTTACGGCAAAAGCGGCTGGTATGCGGTGTGGTATCACTAAACGATAGCTTAGGTCGAAACGCCGGTAATCTCGAAGCATGTCCCGCCGTCGTCGCGCTCGTCGACCCTGATCTGCCAGCCGTGGGCCTCGATGATCCGTTTGACTACCGCAAGGCCGATCCCGGTTCCGTCCTCGTCGGTGCTGTAGCCGAACTCGAAGAGTTCCTCGTGGTCGTCGGGGTCGATGCCGGCTCCGTCGTCTTCAACAGCAAAGCCGTCGGGCGTTAGTGTGACCGTCACCGTCGATGCCGCGCCGTGATCGTTGGCGTTCCGAAAGAGGTTCTCGAAGGCCTGCCGGAGGCGGGCTGGGTCTGCGGCGACGGTTCGGTCGCCCTCGACAGCGAGTTCCATCTCACCGGTGTCGGCGGTCACCCACGCGTCGGTCGCACAGTCCTCGATGGAGACGGGTTCGGGATCGGCAACTGTCTGGCCTTGCCGGGCCATCGTCAACAACACCTCGATGAGTTCGTCCATCCGGTCGTGGGAGTGTGCGATGTGCTCAAGCCCCATCTGGGCGGTTTCGATATCCGGCTCCTCGCCGTCAAGCGCGTCCCCGACAGCGGCTGTCCACCCCTCAGCTGTTGACAGCGGATTGCGGAGATCATGCGAGACGACATCGGCGAACTCTTCGAGACGGTCGTTTTGCTCCTCAAGCTGTCGCTCCCGTTGTTTGCGGTCGGTGATATCGCGGAGGACGACGACATAGCCACGGGTGATATCGAACTGATCGGTGGCCTCAGTTACCTCAATATCATACGTTCGTTGCGAGCCGGTTGCAGCCGACGCCGTCGTGAACTCGCCGGGGGCGTCAGGGTCGGCAACAGCGGCCGTGAGCGTCTCGCTGAATGCGGTGTCAGCAAGCGCGTCGATTGAGACCTGCGTGCGAAGGCCATCGACTAAGTCGTCGGCAGCCGCGTTGAAATCGGCGACGACACGCTCGCCGTTGATCAGCAAAACCGGATCGCCCATCTCCCGGAAAAATCGGGTGACAATCACCGGGGCGACACGCAGGAAATCATACCGGTAGAGTGCCCACCCGACACCGAGTGCTTGAAGATTAAACAGGAGTGGCGTCGGGTCAACCAGCGGATGCGGGCGGTAATCGCCGATAAACAGCGTTGTCGAAACGAGGACGATTGCGCCGATCACGAAGATGATCAGCGCCTGATACCGATAGATGCCCTGTGTCTGAACAAAAAACCGGCCCAGCAAAAACAGCGAGAGGCCGACCAACGCCGCGCCGATCAGCAGTTGGAGGAAAGCACCAAGCCCAGCAACCTCGATGGCGGCCGTGACCACGCCAAACTGGCCGACATCGACGCCCGCCAGCATGAGGCCGCCAGGGTTGCTCACGACAAGAATCGACCACACAACGGATTCGATCGCCCCGACCCACCAGAGCCACCCTGGAAGCCACTCGCTGTCGCCGGTGTACTCGCTGACAAACCGGAGCCACGCGAAGGCGGCCAACGCCGAGGACAGAGCCTTAATGAACAGCCCAACCTCCGCGAACAGTGTGCCCCCCGCGACAAGCATCAAAAAGTAGCCGGCAGCCCAAAAGCTATCCACAGCCATCAGTACGCCGTAGGATTCCGACAGCGGGTGGTCAATCCGGCCGAATGAGTAGACGGCAAGCAGCCCACTGACAATCGTCGCAAGGAAGACGAGTCCAATGACGACAAGGCTCAGGACGACGTCATCGGCCATTGCGGGGATCGCTCACTATCCATTCTATTACTCGCGTGTCATAAATAGGCTAGTGATTCCAGCACCGGGGAATTCTGCGGTTTTGAGCCTTCATACGAAGGTGTGGCACTCTGCCTCGTATGCCGTCTCGTGTCCATCGCTGACTGAATCAGCGTTTCGTCCCACGTGGATCGAATTGACTTTTCACACACGGGCTGTTACCTGCTGGCAATGAGCTACGCCGACAGCGACAACCCCTATCTCCGTGATCCACCAACCGAATTCAGCCCTGTCGACGACCTCACACCCGACGAAGCCGAACAGCAGGTCGAGCAGCTCAGAGCTGCGATCCGCGACCACGACTATCTGTACTACGTCGACAGCGATCCGCTGATCGCCGACCGCGTCTATGATCACCTGTTCGACCGCCTCCAGACGCTCGAAGCCGAATTCGATCTCGACGATCCCGACAGTCCGACTAACCGCGTCGGCGGCGAGCCGGTCGACGACCTCAACACGGTCGAACACACCGCCCCGATGCTCTCGATCAGCCAGAGCGGCGACGCCGACGATGTCCGCGAATTCGACGAGCGAACCGCCCGACTACTCCGCGATGCGGGCTTCGACCCCGACGCAATCGGCTACGTCTGTGAACCCAAATTCGATGGCATCTCGATCGAACTCGTCTATGAGGACGGCCGCCTCACCCGCGCATCGACCCGCGGCGACGGCGCGGAGGGCGACGATGTGACCGCACAGGCGCGTCGCATCCGCGCGATTCCACAGCGACTCCGCGGCGACGCACCCGACCTGCTGGCGGTTCGCGGCGAGGTCTTCATGCCGAAAGACGGTTTTCGGGAGCACAACCGCGAGCGCGTCGAAGACGGGAAAGAGCCGTTCGCCAACCCCAGAAACGCGACCGCGGGGACGATCCGCCAACTCGATCCGTCGGTCGTTGCCGACCGGCCGCTGGACTGCTTCGTCTACGATATCATGGCCTACGAGGCCGGTGACGAGGCAGACGACCGCCCCGACACCCAATGGGCCGAACGTGACGCCATCGAGGCGTGGGGGTTCCACGTCGACGACCTTGCCGACCGCGTCGACGACATCGAGGGCGCAATCGCGTACCGTGATTCGCTGCTCGACGACCGCGAGAACCTAAACTACGAGATCGACGGCGTCGTCATCAAAGTCGACGACACCGCCGCGGCCGACGCCCTCGGAAACACGGCCCGCGAGACACGGTCGGCGTTCGCCTACAAGTTCCCGGCCCGCACCGAAGTGACGACGATCACCGATATCGTCGTGCAGGTCGGCCGCACCGGGCGGCTCACACCTGTCGCCCTCTTGGAGCCGGTACAGGTCGGCGGCGTCACCGTCTCGCGGGCCACCCTGCACAACCCCGGCGAGATCGAATCCCTCGGCGTCGATGTCGGCGACCGAGTGCGCGTGTTGCGCGCTGGCGACGTGATCCCCTACATCGACGAAGTCGTCGACGATGAGACGGGCGGCACCTTCGCGTTCCCCGGAACCTGCCCGGTCTGCGACAGCCCGGTCGAGCGCGACGGCCCGCTGGCGTTCTGCACCGGTGGGCTGGGCTGTTCGGCCCAGCGCGAGCGCGCCATCGAGCACTACGTCAGCCGCGGCGGCCTTGACATCGAGGGGCTGGGCCCCGAGCGTATCACTCAACTCCGGGCGGCCGACCTGCTCGACTCGCTGGACGACCTCTATCGGCTCGACCGCGAGGAACTCGCCGCACTGGAGGGGTGGGGCGAGAAAAGCGCGCAAAACCTCCTCGATGAGATCGACGCCGCCAGCGAACCGCCGCTTGATTCGTTCCTTACTGCCCTCTCTATTCCGGAGGTCGGCGGCGCGACCGCGACCGCCCTCGCCCGGGAGTTCGGCGATCTCGATACGCTGATTGCCGCCGACACTGCCGACCTCGAAGCCGTCGACGACGTAGGGCCGATTGTCGCCGAAACGATTCGGGAGTTCTTCGACAACCCTGACAACCGCGACGCCATCGACGCACTGCTGGAGGCGGGTGTCGATCCACAGCCAGTCGAGGGGGCTGACGCTGGCGACGAACTCGCTGGGCTCACCTTCGTCTTCACCGGCTCGCTGGCGGTCTCGCGGGACGACGCCCAGGCGCTGGTCGGAGCCCACGGCGCGAACGCGACCGGGGGTGTCTCCGGCAACACCGACTACCTCGTCGCCGGCGACAACGCCGGCCAGCGAAAACAGGACGACGCCGACGACAACGACGTACCGATCCTCTCGGAGCGTGATTTCGCCGAACTGCTGGCCGACTACGGGATCCCCTGGCCGCCGGGCGAGTAAATCAGGCGGCACGCTTAGGTCGCTCTCGCTACATATCGGAAGTATGGTCGCTGGATCGGATACCGGCCACGATCTACTGGCCGATATAGAGTTTGTCCATGAGGATGACGGTCGCGTCACGGCCCGGCACGTTGAGGCCGGCGTCGCCTCCTTTGGTGACACCGAGTCCGAAGCCCTTCGCCAGCTTGCTGATGCTCTCGTTAGTCATTTCGGCGACGGCGAAGAGATATCCGATCCACAGGCCTACCTTGCTGATCGTGGGATTGATGTCGAAATCGACGACCAGCGGCCCGCCGAGTACGACACTAAGACGATTCCGCGCACGTCTTCGACTGATGACGACAGCCAAACGATCACGTCAGCACTCATTGCGGCCGTCGCTCGCGGTGAAACCGACGAGGATATCGATGTGTTCATCGACCGCCACGGCCTCGACGGCCTTGCCGCTGCAGTTGAGTATGCTGCCGACTACGTTGAGGGAACCGTCAACCATCGCATCACAGCCCGCGAACTCGATCTCTCGCCGCTTGAGGCCGAAATCATTCTGCAAGCACTGGAACCTGTCGTGACCGAGTACCGGATCACGTGAGGACAGCGTACATCGTTGGAATCTCTCTCCGAATGAGTTTGTAGACCGTTTCTATCGCAGCACTCCGGGCGCGTTTGCAACACAGTAACTTCTTCAATCCTCTTTTCGCTGACAACTTCTACTCAAATAATCTACGGACTTTCCCTCGTTCGTCCCACGAGATGTGTACGTCTGCGGGGAGTTTCGGACCTGAATCTTGTATGACCACGTACTGCTTCTCGCTTAGTTTCTCTAATGCTAACTCTGCTAATTTTTCCTCATTGCGATAGACGTGACCTTTCACCTCAATAACGTACTGCTCGGTCACAAAGTCTGGTGTATATGTCCGATTATCTTCGTACTCAATCACCAAACCTTCATATTCATACTCTATACCGATATCAAGCAGTATCTCTGCCACTTCTACTTCATACCCTGAGCGCGCTAAGTGATCCAAATGATCTGGATGTAAAATCCTCTTATGTTCAAGATCAGCTCTGTTTAGAGCCTCTGCCCATGATCCAAACGATGTTGTGTATGTCGCAGACCCATGCTGACCCTCAGAATCCATATCAATAGCCCTCGGAGTCCGATCTAATCTTGAAGCAAGATTTCTGAGTTCGGCTATGAGTTCGTCGTCTGGTACCCCTGATCGATTATTTAGGTCGAATCCCGCCTCTTGAAGAGCGTTGTTCCACGACCCAAACCGTCTTTCATACGCACCTACGCTATATTCTCCCACCTTATCCATCTCAAAAGCAGACGGTGTCCGACAAAGGTCATCGCCGAGAGAATGAATCGCGTCAATTAAATCGCCCTCGGAGACATTTTTTTCTCTCACTGGATCAAACCCCGCTTCCCGAACAGCATCGTTCCAAGTACCAAATTCGCTTGTGTACGTGCTGACTCCATAGTCGCCGTATTGTTTCATTTGTACGGTTGTGGGTGCATGACCCAGTTTTTCACCCACCCTATCAAGTTCGTTCAACAACTCCTCTGTAGGCACGCATTGTTCTCGTATTGGTTCAAGCCCTGCTTCCTGAACGGCATCGTTCCAAGAGCCAAACTTTCGTGAATAGTTTGCAGTTGAATATTTGCCATTCTCAGCCATATCCCGACTGGTTGGTGTCCGTTCAAGTTCATCCGCAAGACGTTCCATTTCCTCACATAAATCAGGTTTAGCTATGTTCTGCTCTTCATTAATCTCAAGACCAGCCTGTTTGAGAGCCTCATTCCATGAACCGAATGTATTCTGATATGATTTTGAACTATGATTTCCGTACTGATTCATATCACTCAAACTGGGAGACCTATCTAATTCGTCTGCAAGTCTCTGTAACTCGCCAATATAGACTCTCTTGATTTCTTCTTCTTCGTGTCCTTTTGATCTATGAATACCTCTGCCCTTCGCTGAATCAAATTCACTTCCACAGATTTCACATTCATATAGATTCGTCTCTGGAACCTCGCCCACTCCGAAATCTGAGATATTGGATTGATCGCTCACGACGAATCACGTAATCTGTCGTGTTAATGTAGAATCTCCTTGATTATAACATCAACTACAAAATTTATTCTCTAAGTAGAGCACATCGTTTTCACGGCTCCGGCGGCGCACCGTCGTAGGCGTCGTGATCGGTGTAGAAGTTCAGCATCGCAAACTTCAGCTTCTCGGGGCTGATGTCGACCAACTCCTCGCGTTCCTCGACCGGGAAACTCCGCCGGACGCTGTATTTCCCCATGTCAGCGTTGGTGTAGCGCTTGTCGGCGAGAATCCGCACGCCGAAATCCTCCGGCGAGCGGATGACGCGCCCGAGAGCCTGCCGTGTTTTGCGGATCGTCGGAATCTCGACGGCGTAGGCCCAGCCGGCGTCGCGCTTCTGGTGTTTGCCCTTGTAGGCGCGTTTGTAGGCGTCCTGGACGGCCTCCATCCGCTCGGAGAGCTGGGGTACGGCACGCCGATGACGGCGACGGTGCGGGCCTGGTTGCCGTCGAAGCTCACCCCTCGGCGAGGGTGCCCCACAGCGACGTGAACAGCGTGGCGTCGTCGCTGGCGACGAACCGCTGGCGGAGTTCTTCGGTCGATTTCCCCGATTCGTCGAGGATGAGTTGACCGAGTGGCTCGTCGCCGCGGTTTTCGGCACTGAGGCGGTCGTGGTAGCGTTCGGCCTCCGAATACGAGGGGAAGAAGAGTAGGGTGTTGCCGGGCGTAAATCGGATCACGTCCCGGAGGAGGTTTGTGATCGTCTCCTGTGTCTCGGGATCGTCGCGCTCGCTGGCGAACAGGGCCGGTACTTTGGCGGCGTACGTCCGGCGGTTTTCCTCGGGGTAGGCGAGGCCGTAGGCCATCGTCGCCGGCGAATCAAGGCCGAGCACGTCTTCGGTCACCTCGAAGGGCCGCAAGGTCGCGCTCATCAGCACGCTGGCATAGACTTCGTCGAAGAGGTCGCGGGTGACTTCTCGTGGAATACAGGTGTAGAGTTCGGCCCGGCCATAGACCTCGTCGGTCTGGTCGTTTCGCCGGACGCCGGCCATCGGGTGCTGGCCGAGTTCGCTGCCCTCCGACATCCAGGTACTGATGAACTGGGCGGCCTGGAGGGTCTGACACTCCGCGCGGCTCGTCGCTTCGCCTTCCTTGTAGGCGCGTTCGTACTCCTCGTCGAGCGTGCGGCCCAGTTGTACCGCGAGTTCGGTTTCGGTATCGATGCCGCGGCCCTCGTAGAGCCGGAGGAAGGCCAGCGTGACCTCATCGCGAGCGTCGGGATTGGAGATCGATACGTCCTCCCAGTGCTCGCCGACGTTGTCGCGTTCGTACTCGCTGAGTTCGTCCTCGTAGGCGACGATGAGCGCGTCCCGGAACGCCTCGATGACGTTGCGTGCAGGCTCGGCGCGAGAGTCCTCGACGCCGGCGAGTTCGTCGAGCGCGGCGTCAAGCGTGTTCTCGGTCAAGGTTTTCGTCGCGTGGTCGCGGGCCGCACCCTCGATGTTGTGGGCCTCGTCGAAGACGGTGATCACGTCGCTGGGATCGCAGTCGAGCCACCGGAAGAACTGCTCGCGGATCATCGGATCGAGCAGGTGGTGGTAGTTGCAGACGACGAGGTCGATGTCTTCCATTCCCTCTTTCAAGAGTTCGTACCCACAGAGGTTCTGCTGGTCGGCGTACTCGTAGATCTCCTCCGGCGTTCGTACGTCCTCAAAGAGCCAGCCGAAGAAGTCGTCGGTGTCGGCGGTGAGGTTGTTGTAGTAGTAGTCGCAGACGTTGCCGTCCTGTAGCTCGTCGAGTTCCTCCTCCAGGTCGTCGAGTTCGTCCATGACGGCACTGCGGGCTTCGGCCGCGCCGGCCTCACCCTCTTGGCTCGCTTCGAGCAGTTCCTCCTGTCGGGCGGCCAGTTCCTCGTGGTCGGTTTCGGTGTCGACGAGTTCGCGGGTGGTATCCCGGAGCGTCTGGCACTCCTGGTACCCCACGTCGATGTGGCACATTTCGCCTTTGCCCTTGAAGACGACCGCCCGGATCGGCTTCGTGCGGGTGATCGAACGGGCGTCGTCGACGAACTGCCGCATCTGCTGGTGGACGTTGGTGGTGATGACGACCGTTTTGTCGTTGTCGCGCGCGTAGGCGAGGGCAGGCACGAGCGCCGAGAGGGTCTTCCCGTGCCGGGCGCGCCCTCGAAGAGCACGTCGCGGGCCTGGCCCAGCGAGTTGGCGATCCGGTCGATGGCCTCGCGCTGGTTCGGATACGGCGTCTCGTAGGGGAAGAACCGGAGGTCGTCGTCCGCGGCTGTCACACCGGCCCTTTGGCGGCAATCGATTAAAACGTGGGGGCCACAGCGGCTTGATCAATATAGACTGGAGATAGATTCTTGCACGTAGGGGCTCTACTATGACATACGATGGCCTCGACTGGATCCACAAACGAGGAGTTGGCAACGGCCATTGGCCGGTACGTCCTCGGTGAGGTGTCACTCGGCAAGGCAGCCGAAGCTGCGGGGTTGTCGCGCTGGGAGTTCGAAACGCGGCTACAGGAGGCCGGCTTCGACGCGCTCTATGGCCCGCGAACGGATGATCAGTTAGCCGAGGAAATCGACACTGCACGGAACCTCAACGAGTAGATGGCTGACGTGTATCCGGGGCCACTCTTTCTCGATGCGACGGTCGTCAGCAATTTTGCCAGCACGGACGGCTGTGAACTGCTTGCCCGAACGCTTGATTCTCCGGTAGTCACGCCAGCAGTCCAAGACGAGCTCGAACGCGGCGAAGCCCACGGCCATGAATACCTTGCGACGGCAGTGGCTGCCATCGGCGATACCATCTCCGTTCACACGGTGTCAACACCGGCTGTGGAACCGTCGAGTCAGATTGAACTCGATGCTGGTGAGGCTGAATCACTTCGGGGTGCGATTGCCACCGACGGAACCATCGCAACCGACGATCTGGCCGCACGACGGGCCGCCACACAGCAGGACGTGCCGGTAACCGGCTCAATCGGACTTCTCGTTCACTGCATTACTCACGATGAGTTGAGTCCCGAAACCGCGGACGACTGGCTCACGACGTGGCGGGACAAACGCGGATACTACGCCCCTGTCGACAGCATCTCTGGGGTACTGTAGCCATCCGACGAGGCGACTTTTGCATATATTTGCATACTCACAAACTATATTGCAACACACCCCGTATAGACAGGCATGGATGAGTTCGATCCGGCTCCAGCCGTTGACGACGTGACCGAGCCACGTCAGCAGTGGCTCGGTGACACCGACACCTTTGGCCGGGTCTACGACGTTGTGCTCGGCATCACGACACCGGCACCTGCAGCCGAGATCGCTGAGATCGCCGACTGCTCGCCCAACGCCGCGACCAAACACCTCTCCCGACTGGCAGAGATGGGCGTCGTCAACGCCGACCGCGAAAGCCGCCCCGCACGCTACAGCCGCAACGACGGCTACCTCGAATGGCAGGAGGCCAGCCAGATCGCCCGCGATCTATCGGTCGCCGAGATCATCGACCGCGTTGAATCGCTGGAAGCCGAGCGCGACGAGTACGAAGAGCGGTTCGGGACGACCGACCCCGCCGAAGTATCCGTCTTCGATCACGACAACCACGACGAGATTCACGAGCGTATGACCGCAGTTAGCGAGTGGCAAGGGCTGATCCGGGATCTGCGACTCTACGAACTGCCCGCCAACTCGCGCAAAACGATGGGCACCTGATCCCAGCATGACGCCAGCGGAGCCGCCAGGCGGTTCGACGGGGCCGCCGGATCGCCAAACGTTGCGACTGCTCGAACGCCAGTGTGCGACCACGCCGCTGGTCACCAATACTGAATTCCAGCCGAGCGCGACGGAGCCGCGCCGCCTGATGGCGACACTCGATACCGACGCGTTTCCCGAGACAGTTGCGACCGCTCGGCTTGACATCCGATGGTTCACGACCGGCGATTTCTCGCTGCACTACATCGAAACGACGACCGATGGCAAGCAATGGGAGTGCCGCTGGGATCGCCATCCCAACAGCCACAACACTCGACTGCATTTTCATCAGCCGCCCGACGCGGAAGCGGTTCGAGATCTTTCCTTAGACTCACAACACCCGCTTGATGTGTACGCAACAGTGTTTTCGGCAATTCAGCAACGACTCAGTGACCGCTGGGCAGACAGCTCATAACGGGTGAGGCCACAGTAATCCAGTGTCGACGTGAGACGGTACCATCCGCCGTCGGCGACTGCGCGGGAATCGTTTTAGTACGCACCGACCCTTGGAGAGCGCATGGAACGCACCGCTCGACGACAGCAGGTGAGCCCGCTGCTCGCGGTCGCTGGCCTCGCCGTCGTCGAGATCCTGCTGCTCACAGCCGAGACAACAGCCGCCGCCCCGGCAGCAAGAGAGACCTTCGCCGGATCGGTGCTTGGAGTTGCAGGCAGCCCCGTCACAATCGCCGTCAGGCTGCTGTTTTTCGGCCTCGCAGCCGCCGTTGTCCTCCCACGGCTCATCCCCACGGAGTTTGCAGCCGTCACAAATCGATGGAGTTTCCGGCTGCTGGCTGCGGTCATCGCCGTCGGCACGGCAACGGTGTTCGGCACGCTGATCGGTGGGGCGGCATCGACACCACAAGCTGTGTTGATCGCTATCACGATCGGCGCGGTGGCCATCACAACGGCCTACGTGGCGATCCTTGTCTACTGGCGCGGCGTCGACCTCGATTCGGCAGGGTCTACACTGGAGCGACGGATCGGCGGATCCGGCGGCGACGATCCGGGGAGAGCGACGACCTGTCTCTACGCCGGTGTCGGCCTCGGCACCGGGCTCACCCTCGCCGGGCTGTTACTCGCTGTCGGTGGACGCCTGTATCCGCTTCCGGAGCTGCTGGCGATCGGCTGGCCGATTGGGGTAGCGGTGGCTGCCCGAATCAACTGGCAGCCGAACCCACGCGATCAGATCGCCGACACACTGAAGATCATCTCGGTCGTCCGCCGATCGGAGAAGGGGTGCCGACGCTCACACTCGTCAGCCTCGGGATGGGCGTGCCAGCAACGATTCTTCTCGTCGGTTTGCCGGTGTACACCCGTCGGCTACTGGTCGGCGACACAGTCAGCGTCGCTGAGCCGGTGCTCGCGTGGGCGGTCGTTGGCATGATCGTCGGTATCGCCGCGGCATGTCTGTACGCGCTGTGGTTTTGGGCCCGGGTGTTTCGACGACTGCCGGCGTTTCTCACAGCGTGGCACGAGGCGGCCGGCGTGGACACACTCGGTGAACAGCCGACGGACGAGCCGGTTGCGCGGCCAGCGTGGCTGTTGGTGCCGTTTGCGCTCGTGATCACGCATGCGATCGTCCTCATCCAGATCGGCGACGTGACCGACTTTGCGTTCTACGGGGCGGCCGACGCGATCCTCTCGCTGTACGGGCTTGTCTGGCCGCTGTCGGCCGCCGTGATCGGCCTGGCAGTCTACTGGACGATGCGACGAACGCCGCAGCCACCGCTGTCGGCAACGTATGCGATCCCGACCGCAACGGTCGTCGAGTTCGGCTCGCTGTACGTCGGCTGGGGCCTCGCCGCTACCGTCGTCCGCAGCGGCGGGCTCACCGCCGCGGAGCTTGTGCGCTTCCCCGGCGGAACGTTCGTGTTGCTCGTCCTCGCGTTGTTGGTGCTGCTGTTTTTCGGCCCGGACATCGGCCTCCGGCTCTCTGACTCGCCGGCCCGGCGGCTGCCGCTGTCGTATCTCCCACTGGGTGGCATGTTGTTGCTGTTTGCCGTATTCGACCTCCATGGCTACCGACTCGCCTGGGGCGTGATGGCTGGGCTCTTAATAGCGGGGAGCCTCTCGGAGGCCTGGAAACACGGCCGTGGTGGCCGCCGCCAGCAATCTGATCGGTAACTGATAAGCAAAAAACGCAGGCCGCAGCGGTGGCCAGTTAGCCGAGTAACTCGACCAGCAGGGCCTTCTGGGCGTGCAGCCGGTTTTCGGCCTGCTCCCAGACAATCGAGCGGTCGCTTTCGATGACGCTGTCGGTGATCTCCTCGCCGCGATGGGCCGGCAGGCAGTGCATCACCGTCGCCTCAGTGTCGGCCAGCAGTTCGTCGTTGAGTTGGAAGCCGTCGAAGGCGGCCAATTTCTCTTCGCGTTCGTCCTCCTCGCCCATGCTGACCCACACGTCGGTGTAGATCACGTCCGCACCGTCGATGGCGGCGTCGGGATCAGTGTAGACCTCGGGGGCCTCGCCGAGTTCGTCGGCGCGGTCGATGACGGCGTCGTCCATCGCATACTCGGGTGGCGTTGCGACCGCGAGATCGACGCCGGCGAGTGCGCAGCCGACCGCAAAGGACTGGCCGACGTTGTTTCCGTCGCCGACCCAGGCGACTCGCACGTCGTCAAGGCCGCCGAACTGCTCGCGGATCGTCAACAGATCAGCGAGGGTCTGACACGGGTGGGCGTCGTCGGTGAGGCCATTGATCACGGGGACATCGGCGTATTCGGCGAGGGTTTCGGCGTCGTCGTGATCGAACAGCCGGGCCATGATCCCGTCGACGTAGCGGCCCATCGCGCGAGCGGTGTCTTTCAACGGCTCGCCGTGGCCGAGTTGGATGTCGTCGGGGCCCATGAAGATCGCGTGGCCGCCGAGTTGCGTCATCCCCGTCTCGAAGGAGATTCGCGTGCGCGTGCTCGGTTTCTCGAAGAGCATGCCGAGCGTCTGGTCGGCCAGTCGGGTGTCGTTGTCGCCGGCTTTCAGATCGGCTGCCAGCGCGAGCAGATCGTCGAGTTCGTCGGCCGAGACGTCGTCGATATCGAGGAAGTTCTCGGCGTTCATTGTGCTGCCTCCGTGTCAGCCGTCGCCTCGCTGTCGTCGCTCGCCGCAGCGTCGCCAACGCCGAGTCGCTCACAGACGTCGATCAGCACCTCGATGGCGTTGTCGAACTCGGCGAGCGGGAGGTGTTCGTTCGGCGTGTGATCGAGACTGGAGTCGCCGGGGCCGTAGCTCACCATGCCGCAGTCCCACTCCGTGGCGAAGACGTTCATGTCGCTGGTACCGGTTTTCCGGAGCAAGCGCGGATCGCCGCTCCCTTCGCGGATCGCCGCGCGGAAGACGCGGGCCAACTCCGTGCGGGGGTTGGTCATCACCGGCGGGATCGACTCCGTCCAGTTGACCGTCCCGACCTCAAGTTCGGCATCCGAGAGTTCGCGCACTTCGTCGGGCGTTCGCTCGGGCGGGACGCGAAGCTGGAACTCCATCGTCGCCTCCATCGAAAGCCCGTCAACGGAGACGCCGCCCTCGATGTCGACGGGTTTCGTCGTCACCTGCTCGAAGACGGGTACCCACTCGTCGGGCTCGAAGATCGTCTCGACGCGATCCCACCAGCTCATGGCGTGTTGGATCGCGTTGAGATCGGGCCGGGAGTGGTGGCCGGACTCGCTGGCGGCGACGTAGGTGCCCTCAAGGAGGCCGCGGTAGCCCAGCGTGATGCCGTCCCAGCCGGAGGGCTCGCCGTTGATGATGAGGTCGGGTGCTTCGCGGTGGTCGGTCAGGTACCACGCGCCACGCGAGGTCGATTCCTCGCCGACGACGCCGACAAAGGACGCGCCGGTTTCGACCGCCGCAATCGCCATCGACGCCAGCGAGCCCGTCGCATCGACGCTGCCGCGACCCCAGAGTTCGGGGCCATCCTCGCCGTCTTTGATTTCGACGGGGATCTCACCGGGGACGGTGTCGATGTGTGAGGTGAGGAGGACGGTATCGTCGCCCGGCGCGCGGACGTTGCCGATGTCGTCGATCCAGACCTCGCGGTCATGCGATTCGAAAAAGGCCGCCAGCCGTTCGGCTGCCTCCGTCTCCTCGCCGGAGACCGAGGGGATCGACACCAACTCGGTGAGGAGTCGGCGGCCCTCGGTGTCGATAGCGGGATGCTCCAACGCGCCGTGGGTTGATTCGACAGCCATCAGTCCAGTGCCTCCGTGAGCGCGTCGACGACGCGGTCGACGTGTGTTTCGTCAATGGTGAGCGGAGGCAAAAATCGGACGACCGTGCGGCCCGCCGGCAGCGCGAGGATCTGGTGGTTCATCGCTAAGTCGCGGAGGACGCGGTTCGCGCCCTTCTTCACCTCGACGCCAACCATCAGCCCGTTACCGCGTACGTCGCGGACGCCGAGATCGTGTTCCTCGGCGGCGGCCTCGATCTCGCTCATCATGTACTCGCCCATTTCGGCGGCGTGCTGCGGAATCTCCTCGTCAACGATAGTCGAGACGGTCGCGTGTGCTGCCGCGGAGATGACCGGGCCGCCGCTGAACGTCGAGGCATGCGAGCCGTAGTTGTCGGCGATCCAGTCACGGCAGAGCGTCGCGCCGATCGGGAGCCCGTTGCCGAGGCCCTTCGCGCTCGTGATCATATCCGGCACCACGTCGGCCCACTCTGAAGCCCACAGCGTCCCAGTGCGACCCATTCCGGTCTGTACCTCATCGAAGATCAGCGCCGCGCCGCTGGTCGCGGTTTCGACGCGAGCGCGCTGGAGGAACTCCTTGCGAGCGGGGTTGATCCCGCCTTCGCCCTGCACCGGTTCGACGATCACCGCAGCGGTGTCGTCGTCGATGGCGTTGGCCATCTCCTCGGCGTCGTCGTAGGCGACGAACTCGACATCGCCGATCAGTGGCTCGTAGGGTTTCTTGTACTTGTCTTTCCACGTCGTTGCGAGTGCGCCCATCGTCCGGCCGTGGAACCCGCGCTTCGTCGAGATGATCTTCGAGTTCCCCGTCGCCGAGCGGGCGAACTTCAGTGCTGCCTCGTTGGCCTCCGTCCCGGAGTTACAGAGCCACACCTTGTCGACGGTTTTGGGGGCGGTTTCGGCGAGGAGTTCGTACAGCTTCGTCCTGATTTCGACCGGATAGGACGCCTGCACGTAGGTGAGTCGTGAAAGCTGGTCGGTGATGGCGTCGTGGACGGCCTCGTGGCCGTGGCCGAGCGGGACGCAGGCGTAGCTCGCGCCCATGTCCAGATACTCGGTGCCGTTGCTGTCGGTGACGAACGCGCCGTCACCCTCGACGATCTCGATCGGTTTCTCCGAGAAGACAAAGCCACTCATTGGGTGATCTCTCCGTTATCTGCCAGCGCGCTCGCCTCGATTTTCGTGCCCGCGCCGTTGAGCGCGTCGGTTACCGGCGCGTCGCGGTTGGCGTCGCCGACGTGGACTGCCGTCGCGCCACCTTCCAGTGCCTCGGTTGCGGCCATCACTTTCTTCCTCATGAATCCTTCTGCAGCGTCTTTCACCGCTTCCAGTTCCTCGGGTGTTGCTGCCGACTCGATGAGCGTCTCGGGGTCGTCCGGGTCGGCGTAGATGCCGTCCACGTCCGTCAACACCACGAGTTCGGCTCCGAGCGCGCCGGCGACGGCGGCTGCCGAGCGGTCGGCGTCGGCGTTGACCGGTAGTACTTCGTCGTCGTCCTCGCCGAGCATCGGGACGCTCACGACCGGCGTGTAGCCGTCGTCGAGCAGTGTGTCCAGCAGCTCGCTGTTCACGTCGGTAATCTTGCCGGAGTGATCGCCGCGCTTGATTTTCTTCTTGCCGTCTTCGAGCACCCGAACCGCTGATTTGCGGGGGCCGCTCAGCAGGCCGCCATCGACACCCGACAGGCCGACGGCGTCGACGCCGGCGTTGCGGAACAGCGTCGTCAACTCGGTGTTGAGCTTGCCCGCCATCACCATCGCAAAGACCTCCATCGTCTCTTCGTCGGTAAAGCGGCCGGTGACGCCGCCCGGCGTTTCGACGTAGGTGGGCTCGATGTCCATGCGTTCGAGCGTGTCGTCGACTGCCGTCGAGCCGCCGTGAACCACGACGACCTCGCGGCCCGATTCGACGAGCGCGGCGATATCACCGACCGCGCCTTCGGGATCGACGGCTTTCGCGCCGCCGATTTTGACGACGACCGGCGGCTGACCGCCGTCGGCCCGGAGTCGCCGCTGTCGTGTGTCTGTGTGGGTCTGTGAGTGATCAGCAGAATGATGCTGGCAACGGCGAGTAGGTGTTGGTGAATCGTGTTCAGTCATAAGCAACCACTCCGTGTTATGGCGCGCCGACCGGGTGGAGCCCCTGAAAGTCGAGGCCGGCCGTCTCATCGAGGCCGAGGGCGATGTTCGTGCCGTGGATCGCCTGCCCGGCCGAGCCTTTCATCATATTGTCGATTGCCGAGAAGGCGACGAGTCGCTTGTTGCCGGGGTCGAGTTCGAAGCCGATCTCGGCCATGTTAGTGCCGGCGACCGCCTTCGGTTCGGGGTAGCGGTAGACGCCCCCGCCGCCGGCGACCAGGCGCACGAAGGGTTCCTCTTCGTAGCTTTCGCGGTAGGCACTCCAGAGGTCGCCCTTCGAGACCGGTTCGCCGGGGAAGACGTGGCAGGTCGCCGACGAGCCACGTGTCATATCGACCGCGTGGACGGTGAACGACAGCGAAACGCCGAGGAACTGCTCGATCTCTGCCTCGTGGCGGTGGCCCGTCGGTGCGTACGGGCGGACGACGCCCGACCGCTCGGGATGGCTGGAGGCGTCGCCGCCGCCCGCGCCGCCCTCCGAGGAGCCAACTTTCACGTCGGCGACAATCTGTTCGTCGCCCGAGAGAATTCCGTCGTCGAACAGCGGTTTGAGGCCGAGGATCGTCGAGGCGGCGTTGCAGCCGCCGCTGGCGATGAGGTCGGCACCCGGCAACTGCTCGCGGGTCAGCTCGGGGAGCGCGTAGACGCTTTCCTCGAGGTATTCGGGCGCGCTGTGACCGTCGTACCACTCCTCGTACTGCTCGGCCGTGTTGAGACGGAAATCCGCCGAAAGGTCGACGACGGTGTCGGCGTGCTCGTCAAACTCGTCGATCTGCTCCATCGAAACGCCGTGCGGGGTTGCCGCGAACAGCACATCGACTGATTCGAGGTCATCGGGCGAACTGAACCGCAGGTCGAGTTCGCGGAGGTTCGGATGCGAGTACCCAACCGTCTTGTTCGCTTTCGAGCGGCTCGTGGCCTGTTTGATCTCGAAGTTGGGATGCCCGGCGAGCAGGCGGAGGAGTTCGCCGCCGGTGAAGCCGGTGCCGCCGACGACGCTGGCGGTGTAGGTCTCGCTCATCGGGATGCCTCCGGGGTCGTGTCGCTCATTGCGTCGCCTCCGGCGTCGCTTCGTTCGCTTTCGTCTCCAGCCAGTCGACGACGGTGGCGGGCACGTCGATATCGACACAGCCGTTGAGCGCTTTGAACTCGACGGTGTGGTTGATCTCGTGGACGGTGTAGTCGCCGCTTTCCTCGCCGCCGACCTCCATCAGGTCGACGCCGAGCAGGCCGCCGCCGACCGCGTCGCTCGCGCGTTCGACGAGATCGAGTGCGGTGTCGTCGAGTTCGAAGCCCGCGGTGTCGCCGCCTTTCGCGGCGTTGGTGAGCCAGTGATCCGAACTTCTGGTCATCGCCGCGACGGGTTCGCCGTCGGTCGCCAGCACGCGGATGTCGCGGCCGGGTTTGTCGACGAACTCCTGGACGTAGAACACCTTGTGTTCGTAGTGGCCGAGGACTTTCTTGTGCTCCAAGATCGCTTCGGCCGCGCTCTCGGAGTCGATTTTCGCCATTAGGCGACCCCACGAGCCGACGACCGGTTTCAGGACGCAGGGGTAGCCGAAGGATTCGATGGCGTCCATCGCCGACTCGACGGTGAAGGCGACTTTCGTTTCGGGGGTCGGCACGCCCGCGGCGTCGAGCGCGAGGCTGTTTTTCGCCTTGTCGGCACACACGTCGGCGGTCTCTGGGCTGTTGACGACCGGAACCCCGTAGTGGTCGATAAAGCGCGTCGCGTACAGCGACCGGCTGGTCGAGAGACAGCGGTCGACGACGATATCGAGGTCGTCGACGTCGGCCGTCGTGCCGTCAAGACCGAACTGGTGTTTTCGCACGTCGATCTTTTCGATCTCGTGGTCACGGTCGCGTAGCTCGTTGAGCAACAGCTTCTCGTCCTGGCGGATGCGCGAGTAGAGGATACCGATTTTCATGATACTATCTGTGAATCAGTCGCTCCCGCTGGCGCCACGGGCGTCGCGGTCACGTTACTCGCCCCAGTCCTCTTCGAGTTCCGGGGCTGTGTCGAGTTCCGGCGGGTCGGCTGCGAGCACTTCCAACTCGGCACCACAGGTGCCACAGTCAAGGATCTCTCCGACTTCGAGGTCGTCGTGTAAGTCGACGCCGGCACCGCATTCCGGACAATCTGCTTCTGACATGGGTGTATGCAGGCGTTCCCGACGTATATACTTAAACACATCGAACTTGTAGGATAATTTATACTACTCAGCGTCGCCACTCCCGGCGGTTGAGCGCGTATCGACGGCCTGGCGAAATTCTCGGCTGAATTTCATGTTTGGTGAGTGCCCCCGAACGGGGGTCGCCGGAGTCGGACGCGCCGCCGCCGAAGCTCAGACATACTGGTCGACCTCCCGCTGGAGCCGCGCGGCAGCAGCCGACAGCGTCTCCCGGCGCGCGTCGAGGGCGTCGCTGTCGGTCGCCACACTCTCACGGGCCGTTTTGATCGACGCGTCGACGGCTCCGGGCGCGGGGCCGCCGACCGAATCGCGGCTCGCCACGCTGTCGGCCGGATCGAGTGCCGACTCGACGCTCGCCTCGTCGACGTACGCGAACAGCGATTCGCCCAGCACATCCTCGGCGGCCGCGTCGAGCACGGCAGCGGTCACGCCGTTGTCGCTGTGTTCCGCCTCCTCGGCAGCCAGCGCGACCACTTCGTGAGCCGTGCGGAACGGCAACCCGGCCATCGCCAGCAGGTCGGCAATCCCGGTTGCCGTCGCAAAGCCGGCACCCGCTTCCGCAGCCAACACCTCGGCGTTCCATTCGGCGGTCGCCACCGCGCCAGCCGCAATCGACGACGCCTCAACGACGGCGTCGACCGCACGGAACGTGTGCGGATGCGCGCGCTGGAGGTCACGGTTGTACGCCCGTGGCAGTCCCTTCAGCGTCGTCAACAACCCGGTCAGCTCGCCGGTCGCGTCGCCAGCGACCGCGCGGGTCAACTCCAGCGTGTCGGGGTTTTTCTTCTGTGGCATGATCGAGGAGGTCGAACTGTAGTCGTCCGATAGCTCGATGTAGCCCTTGTTGGCGAAGACGACGATGTCCTCGGCGAGCCCCGACAGCGTGGTCGCGTGGATCGCCAGGGCAGCGGTCGCTTCCGCGAGGAAATCCCGCGCCGAGGCGGCATCCATCGAGTTCTCGACGACGCGGTCGAAGCCGAGCAGTTCGGCGGTACGCTCGCGGTCGATATCGAACGGCGTGCCCGCGAAGGCTGCCCCGCCGAGCGGCGAGGCGTTGGTGCGGTCGTAGGCATCGAGCAGCCGCGCCGTATCGCGACCGACGGCGGCCGCATATGACGAGAGGTAGTGGCCGACCGTGATCGGCTGGGCCGGCTGGAGGTGCGTGTAGCCGGGCATCACCGTCTCGGTGTGCTCGGCGGCGGCCTCCAGCAACGATTCGCGCAGCGCGAGCGTCGTCTCGACTGCGTCCAGCAAATCGGTGCGAAGGCGGTAGCGAATACAGGTCGCCACCTCGTCGTTGCGGCTGCGGGCGGTGTGCATCTTCCCACCGTCGGGGCCGACGCGGTCGATAACCGCCGACTCGATAGCCTCGTGAACGTCTTCGCCGTCGGGGAGGTCGCCGTGGCCGGCTGCTTCGACATCATCGAGCGCGCCCAGAATGTCGCCGGCCTCGTCGTCGCCGATGATTCCCTGTTCTGCGAGCATAACGACGTGGGCGCGGTCGACCGCGAGGTCAGCGTCGAAAATCCGGCTGTCGCCGGCGAGACTCGACAGGAACTCGCGGGCGGGGCCGCCGCTGAAGCGGTCACGGCGGACGACCGTCTCGTCGTCGCCGGCTCCGTCGGTATCGCTGCGCTCGTCATCTACCATTGCTCGTTAGTCGTCGTCGCTGTCGGCCTGCTTCGCCTCGGCGGCGCGCTTGGCCTCGGCGGCGATGCGATCCTGATAGCCGTGGTATTTGGCGACGCCGGTCGCGTCGGCTTGGGTGATGTCGCCGACTTTCTCCGTGTTGAAGGAAGCGGCGTCGGCAGAGTACACCGCATACTCGCTGTCGCGGCCGACGACGCGGGCTTGGCCGCCCTCGAAGCGGATCGTCACCGTGCCGGTGACTTTGGTCTGGGTTTCCTCGATGAAGCCCTCAAGCGCGGCGACAAGTGGACCATCAACGAGTCCTTCGTACCCCTTCTGACTCCACTCGGCGTCGACCTGCTGTTTGAAGTCGCGTTCCTCTTTCGTGAGGACGAGTGCTTCCAGCCCTTCGTGGGCGTTGAGCAGCGTCGTCGCCGCGGGGTGTTCGTAGTTCTCGCGGACTTTCAGGCCGAGCATGCGATCTTCCATCATGTCGGTGCGACCAACGCCGTAGGAGCCGGCGAGTTCGTTGAGTTCCTCGATCAACTCGATAGGCTCCATTGCCTCGCCGTTCAGCGAGACGGGATACCCGTTCTCGAAGCCGAGTTCGATCTCCTCGCCGAAGCCACTCGGCGCGGTCGTCCACTCGTAGATTTCTTCACCCGGGACGTGATCGGGTTCTTCGAGATCGCCGCCCTCGATGGAACGGCTCCAGAGATTGGTGTCAATCGACCACGTGCCTTCGTTGCCGGCCTCGACGGGGAGGTTGCGCTCGGCGGCGTACTCGATCTCCCAGTCGCGGGTCATCCCCATCTCGCGGACGGGCGCGATGACTTCGAGGTCGGAGGCACGCCAGATCGCCTCGAAGCGGAGCTGGTCGTTGCCCTTGCCGGTACAGCCGTGAGCGATGCCGTCACAGCCTTCCTCCTCGGCGACGCGGAGGATCGCTTTGGCGATCACCGGGCGTGCGAGGGCCGTCCCGAGCGGATAGCCCTGGTAGTCAGCGTTGGCGCGAACGGCGTCGAAACAGAGGTCGGCGAACTCCGCTTTGGCGTCGACGACGTGGTGATCGAGGTCAAGTGCCTCGGCAGTCTCCCGAGCCTCCTCAAACTCATCATCCGGCTGGCCGACGTCAACGGTGACGCCGATCACTTCGTCGTAGCCGTACTCCTCTTCGAGAACCGGCACGCAGACGGTGGTATCGAGCCCACCGCTGAACGCCAGTGCCACGCGGTTTGTCATTACCTACACCAAACGGGGAGTAGGCCTTAAATTCAGTGATTTACAAATCCGAAAATAGCCGGATAGACGGCTCTACGTGGCTGAAAACAGGATTTTCGCGGAAGGAATCAGCGACGGTCGAACCGAAATGAGGCCTCCCGGCCCGACCGTCGAGACGAGGCGAGGCCGCCGGTCGGCCCCGCTCGCGGTAGTCGCCGCAGCCGCCGCTGGCCGACAACAGGCACAGCAGAGCGACGGTCAGCGGTCATTAGTGATTCCTTGGCGGTCGGCTACAAAACGATTTCGTGATCGCTTCGTGTGGAGCCGATTTCAGGCCCACAACGGATCGAATCCAACGTCGACGCCGAACAGCCAGAACGTGACGACGATACCGGCCGCCGCGATCGGCGGAATCGTGAGGTTGTCGTCGACGCCGACGCCACGGATGACCGGCTTGACGCCGTCAGCGACCGCGCCGACGGCCGCACCGACCCCTGCCGCGGCGACGCCGACTGTAGTACTGCTGCCAGCGACCGTGAACGGCACAGCCAACAGAAAACAGACCCCGAACGTCGCGGCGACGACGGCGGGCCGTTTGTGCTCGTCGGCCGCGTTGTCGCCGAGCATCCCGCTGACTGGATCGCCGAGAATCAACATCAGCATCGCCGGAATCGTCACCGACGGGCCGAACAGCACGGCGACGGTGGTCATGCTGAGCATATACAGCGCGTAGCCGGCGACCGCGTGCTGCTCGTACGGGCGGGTGATCTCGTCGTAGAGCCGGTGGTTGAGGCCGACGACCAGCCGGAGAAATTCGAGGGTGAAAACGATCCCCGTCACGACGAGCATGAAGTATCGGAGCTCCCGCCACGTGACGATGTCCAGCAGGTAGATCGCCGGCATCCCGACGCCGCTGGCGTGGATCGCCCGCCGGCCGTACTCGCTCATGGGCGTTGTCTCGGAACTAACCAGGAGGTCGATACTGCCCGGTGCATCGTCAGTCAGTCGTCACGTCGGTGTCGACGCGCTCGTAGCGATCCTGCAGATCGGCGAACTCGCGGTCGCCGTCGAAGACGGCCTCCAACTCCGCGGCGAGGTCGGCGACCGGCAACCGGAGTTGGGCCGCGGAATCGCGCTCTCGCAACGTCACAGTCGTCTCGTCGTCGCCCTCCAAGCCGTCCTGATCGACAGTCACACAGAACGGCGTGCCGACCTCGTCCTGGCGGCGGTATCGGCGGCCGATCGAGCCGGAGTCGTCGTAGCTGACAGAGATGCCAGCCGCTCGGAGCTCGTCTGCGAGGTCGCTGGCAACGTCGATGAGTGCATCGTCGTTGCTGACCAGCGGAAATACGGCCACATCGGTCGGCGCGATCTCCGGTGCTAAGGAGAGGTACGTGCGTGTCTCGTCGTCGACTTCGTCCTCGCTGTAGGCGTGTTCGAGCAGCGTGTAGACCGTCCGGCCAACGCCGAAGGAGGGTTCGACGACGTGCGGCGTGATGTGTTCGCCGTTTTCCGTCTGCTCCTCGACGGAGAAGTTTGCGACCTCGGTGTCAACGGTGTAGATCTCGCCATCAATCTCGACGGTGACTTCGTCGCCATCGAAGGCGTCGGGATCGGACTCAGCGAGGGCCTGCAGCGCGTCGGCAACGTCGCCGGCCGCGCCGCCGAACTCGGGGCCGAGGGCGGCCATATCGGGATCAACGGTCGCCGTTTCGACCGTTTTTGGCTCGTCGTAGCGTTTGAAGACCGTAAAGCGATCCTCGGAGTGTTCGCCGTGTTTCGTGAGGTCGTAGTCGCCGCGGTAGGCGAAGCCGGCGATCTCGATCCAGTTACCGCCGATCTCGCTTTCGGCGTCCCAACAGTCGGCGGCGTAGTGGGCGCGCTCGCCGCTGAGGTGCTGGCGGAACCGGAACCGATCCATGTCGACGCCGACCCGCTCGTACCAGCCCTGGGCGACACCGAGGAAGTAGGCGACCCACGGCGAGGTGATGATCGCGTCATCGACCGCCTCGCCGATCGTTGTCTCGATATACTCGCCGTCGTCGGCGTGCTGTTCACTGACAGGGTAGAGCGTAACCTCGACATCTTCGACAGCTTCGAGCGGCGGCTCATCTTCCTCGGGATCGATGAACTGTTCGAGTTCGGCTTGGGTGAACTCCCGGACGCGAATGATCCCGCGACGTGGGCTGATCTCGTTGCGGTAGGCCGGGCCGATCTGGGTGATACCAAAGGGGAGTTGCCCGCGAGCGTACTCCTTGAGTCGCGGGAACTCGACGAAGATCCCTTGGGCGGTTTCTGGTCGCAGATAGCCGGGCTGGCCGCTGCCGGGGCCGATCGAAGTCTCGAACATGAGGTTGAAGTCCTCGACCGGTTCGCCGGCGAGGTCGGCTCCGCAGGTCGGACACGCGAGGTCGTGGTCGCGGATCAGTTCCTCGACGCGGTCGACGCCGAGGGCTTCGGCGTCCTCGATGTCGGCGACGGCGTCTTCGATCAGGTGGTCGGCACGGTGACTTTCGCCGCACTCGGCGCACTCGATGAGCATGTCGTCGAAGCCGTCGAGGTGTCCCGAGGCCTCGAAGACGGGCTCGGGCATCACGGTCGGGGCTTCGATCTCCTCGTTACCGAGCCGGAGCGTGAACTGCTCGCGCCACGCGGACTCGACGTTGCGTTTGAGCGCCGCGCCCTCCGGGCCGAAGGTGTAGAAGCCCGCCGTCCCGCCGTAGGCCTCGTTGGCACCGAAAAAGAAGCCCCGGCGTTTGGCGAGTTCAGTGAGAGCCTGTTGGCTGGCCATCAGAGCCCCTCCAGCAGGTCGATATCGCGGACGATGCCGATCAGCTCACCACCCGAAACGAGCGGGATCTGTTCGATCTCATTGGAGATCATCGTCTGGGCGGCGTCGGTCGCGGTTTTCGTCTTGCCGATGGTGATCACATCGCTGGTCATGATCTCAGCGACCGGTTCCGCGGGGATCTCAACGTTGCGGGTCGGGAAGTAGCTGTTACCGACGGCCTTGATTCCCTCCCAGGCCCACTCGGAGTCCTGCTCGGCGATGGATTCGCCGGTGTCGTCTTCGCCTTCGACGACGCGGGCGATTTCGACGATGTCGACCTCCGTGAGCATCCCCGTCATGTCGCCGTCGTCGTCGAGGACGACCGTGTAGGGGACGTTTGCGTGGTAGATCTCGCGTTCGGCGACAGTGAGGGGGTACCGACGTAGGTGGTGTTGATATCGCGGGTCGCCAACTCGCCGACCTGGGTGTCGCCGGGGATCTGCTCGCGGGCGATGGCGCGTACCACGTCGGTAACGGTGATGATCCCGTCGAGTTCGTCGTTGTCAGTAGGATCGACAACTGGCACGCGGCGGGCGTCGTTGTCGACCATGTGAGCCGCCGCATCGAGGATATCAGTGTCGGGGGTCACCGTCTCGACCTCGCGGGTGAGCAAGGCGAGTTGATCCTCATCAGGGCGTTCGATCAGCGAATCCCGGGAGATGATCCCCCGGTAGACATCGACGCCATCGACGGCTTTGGTCACCGGAACCGACGAAAAGCCGTGGTCTTGCAGGTACGTCAGGACATCGTCACGAGTGCCGGGCAGCTCAACAGTGACAAGCTCGTCACGGGGTGTCATCGCGTCAGCGACGTTCATACCCCGGCTACCGTCGGCCAGCCTCTTGTATCAACCGAAGGCGGCCGTCGGCGCGACGGTCGGTTCCGACATCATTAAATACCTGAGCGTGTGACAGTATTCCATGACACAGGATCACACGCCTGTTGGGGATGCCGGAACACCCGAAGTCATGGCCGCCGTCGACGACGCCGACAGCCGGCCCTCGTATGTCATCGCCGACATCAGCCGGGACGGCGCGTGGCTCTCCGTCCACGAAACCGACGCTGTGATCCTTTCTGAGTGGTGTTGAGGCCGACCGCCCACACCTGCCTGTTGCTGTATCGGTCACTGCGGGTCAGCTGTTGCTACCCTCGATAACGGCTCATATGCGCTCACAGCAACCACCGATCGCCTGATTCCATGCTCCCGGGATAACCCGGTGCAGTCAAATCCCCACACCGAATACCACCACGTATGCCGAAGGACATCCCGGATCCCAGCGAGACGCGGCGGTTCGAAAACGGGAAAGTCATCGAAATCAAGGTTGACGGCGAGATCGTCATGCGGATCGAACGCCAAAACGAGATCTTTACCTCACCCATTGAGGACGCCGGAATTTGGGCCGCTCTCTCAGGAATCATCGACTCCATCGACGAAACCTTAGAGGACAAACTCGACTCCGAACCGTACGAGATGCTGGATGAACACGAAGTTGAGATCCGTGCCGGACACGCCGGCGACTGGGATCAGATCAACTGAAAGCCGGAGAAACCAATGTGTCGAAAACCGCCCTCCCGTCTGTATGACGGGATCAGGCGATACCAAACCAGTGTCAACGTGTGTTGACTGTTCAAACCGCCTGCCCGGAAAGGTGGCGGTTTCCGCCTGCCCGGAAAAGGTCAGACGGTATCAGAAATGTGGACGGGAATGGTAATAAAACTATCCGTGAAAGTCTCAGAGAAAATAATTTCCCGAGTCGGTCGGTTCGCGCCGTCTCAAGCAGAGATCCGGACTGCAGTCGTGTTGGTTGGATTGCATTATTTGATTTGATATTCTGAACACTACTTATTTATATCACACGTCGGAATCAACAGGCGTCGCCGTGTCAACGACGGCGACTGTCGAACACGCCTGCCCGGAACAGGTCGGGAAGTGATACGTACTTCCCACTCTACGTCTCTCAACGATGACTGTTGGAACCCGGTCGCTGTTCGTTGCTATCAGTTCACGACACTGACGCCGCCATCCACTGTGGCTGTCAGCGACAACGCGATACCCACACCTATCAGATCGGTAGTACAATCGTTTTTACACGCGGAACACAACAGCATAGCTAACGGGGGTTTAGAGTGCGACAGCAAACCAACGGGGACAGACCGAGGGGTAGCGATAGCATCGGAAGAATAGTGTCAATTCTAGCACAAATACAGTGCTGGATCGCCGAGACATACTTTTCTGAGCACTTAAAGACAAATCCGAACTCGGATACCCTGCTGCTCTACGGGGGTACGTTCATGATCGGCGGGCTTGTCGCGGTCGCGCTTTCCTTTGGCCTGAATCTGTTCTCGTTTGTCGTCGCCCGTGTAATGCTCTATACAAGTGCCGCGCTGCTGGTTGTCGGCCTCGCTCTTTGGGTCGTCCATGCGACCTGTCTCAGCCTCGGCTACCTCGCCCGGATCGAACACCAACTATCGGGAGACAGTCCGCAGTAGTTAGCTTCGAAACGAAGCGTTTCCGCTGAGACAAACATCCACATCGTCTCCGAGGTGTGCTCCGTTTTCGGTGGCAAGCAACCGAGTAAGCGCAGCACCGTGCTCGCCAGCCCGAGCTTCACATGAAGTCCGCGATCCCGCTTTGTTTGTTTTTGTCATTCTCGAAGATCGATTCCAAAGAACGCTCAAGAATACGAAGTCGCTGTTTGGTGTATTCCCGACAGCCGAACCGGTCGGCGACGGCGATGGCGGTGTCCATGTATTTGTTGACCGATCCCTCGTGAACAGTCAGGTTCACCCGGCCGCCACACTCCCGGCAGTCACCCGACAGCGGCATCCGACGGTAGCTCTCTCCGCAGTCGAGACACCGAGTTTCCTGCCGCGAGAAGGCCCGGAGGTTGCCGATCAAATCGGGCAGGAAATGGTACTCGATGACGCGTTCGGCCACGTCAGTTTCGTCAACTGCCCGGAGTTTGCGCGCCAACTCCAGTTGGGCATCCATCTTATCCATCATCGAATCCAGCGTCTTGTACGCTGAGAGACTTGGCCCCATGTGGATGTTCGTTGTCGAGTGGGTGTGTTCGAAGCCGTGGTACTGCTCGGTCGTATCGAGAGTATCCTCGCCGGTTGTGATGTCAACGGTCTCCGGATCGGCCATCTCGCGGGTCGCCTCGTAGAACGCCCGAGGATACGTCGAGACGATATCCATGTTGTGGGCCTCGTCGTCGATCTCGGTTGGATCAACCCGCGAGGACATAACCAGTGGGGCGTCCATCCGGCCGCCGCGTTTGTCCGGGAGAAATTGTCGGCTAAAGTTCAAGAGGCCGTCCATGAGCAGCATGACGCAGTCTTCGTCACCATCACACTGGGCTTGCAGCGTGTCGTTTACGACAATTCTATGGGTATCTTCGACAGTAAGACAATACGTATATTCAGTGTCAGATTTTGTATTATTAGTAGTCACAACGGGATCAACAAGGAAATCGCCAGCTCCACCGTCGAACACGCGCCGTCTTCTGTGTGGGATCGATTCTACCTGTTGCTGAAGTCGTGTTTCTTTCCTGAGAGGTGAAACCCGGCTGTTTCGGCGAACCGGACGGTATCCTGTGAACTTATTCTGAGCCTGTAGCACCGCGCCGAGAGAGGCGACTCCTCACTATCATAGAACGCGGGGAAGTTTTCAACGAGGGGTTTCGGATCGGTTGTCGTTACTCTCGTGGCGATTCCAAGTCGAGTGAGAAGTGCCAAGAGATCCTGTTTCAGTTCCTGACTCACTGTTGTTGCCGACACAGCAAGACTGCCCGAAGCAGTGCTTCCGTCACCGCTGAAATAGCCACTGAGGTATGCCGAGATAATCGGCTTCGGTGCGTTGAAAATACACTGCGGCACGCGCTTCGTCTCCGCGAAGATACCCGCGTCTAACACCGTATCGAAGAACGTCCGCGGCAACCGCCCCGAGACGGTCACTTTCGCGTCGTTCTCGCGGTACGGCTCAACGCCAAACTCGCGTTCGAACACGTCAATGTAGAACTCACGCGCTTCCGTCTCTGTCCCGCAGATCGTCGTCTGGTGGATCGTCCCCTTCGGTGTCTCCTGTTCGCGGGCGAATCCCTCTGCGGCATAGTATCCCAGCAGCGTCGCAACGTCTTCGGTGAGATCCACCATGCGGTTCATTTCAGCGGAATCCCGTTTCATGCCAAGCGTCACGTCATCGGGGACGAAGTCGAGAACGGCCTCGACCGAGTCGCACAGTTCTAGCAGGATATGCGCCGGCACGCTCCCTCGGTAGAGATAGTTGCTCAGCGTCTTGTGCGACATCTCGAAGTACTCGGCCGTATGCTTCAGCGGGTAGAACTGCCCGTCCCACTCAGCCGCCAGTTTCGCTTCGAAGAGGTCGTAGAGAGCATCCTTCTCGATGCCTTTGATCATCAACCGACTGTTGTCGATGGTGTCGGCGCGGATGAACTCCGCTAACAGATCGAACTGCTGTGGCTCCGCGGACGGCTGCACCGTATCGAGGTGTTCCGGCGTGATGAGCGAATCCGCCGTCGTGAGTTCGTTGGCCCGTTTCGTTCGTCGCTCGCCGTCCGCGAAAACCTGCATCTCGTGATCCGGTGTCACTGTGAGTTCCCGCCCGCTCCGGGTTTCGATCTCGACCATGTGCTCGGGTGCGGGGTGTTTCGAGAGGGCCTCGACCGACTTCGTCACAAGCGACCCGCCTTCGTCGATGCTGGGAACCGAAATCGCGCCGTCGATCTCCTCGATGAGCGTCCCGAAGTCGTCCTCGCGTGGGTCGTCTAAGCGATCCTCAACGACTGTCCGGATCGTCTCGTGGTGCCACTCGCCAGCCTCGTCTTCGAGCCAGAGTTTCGTGTCGGGGTGGAAGCAGTTCCGCCGCTTGGCGGCATGAAAGTACGGATGTGCGTAGCCGACGGCGGCACTCGTAAATCCTATCACACGGCCGACAACTGCGGCACTCGTGTGAGGGGCCATCCCGAAGACGAGTTCGCCGACGAGGTCGTCGCGCTCGTCGATATCGTAGAACGCCGGCAGCCCGTAGAACCGCTCCAAAAGGTCGTCAACGAAGTCGGCCGTCTTGATCATGTGTTCGGCCGCGCCATCGGAGAGAACGATGTCCTGTACCTTGAGTTCGACCACCTGATCGTCATGCCGCAACGGATCGCCGTCGATGTCTGTCTCGTAGCCGAGTCCGCGGAAGTGATCGGCCGTCACGTCCAACTCCTCAGGTTTGACCGCCGTGACCGGGAGGTCGGTCATGTCGTAGCGGACGGTGCCGTCTTTGAACGAGGAGACATCGTGTTTTGCCCGGAGAATCCCTTTCTCCATCGGTTCGGGTGTCTTGTTCGCCGAGGACAACCCCTTGACGCCTTTCAGGATCTGGAAGTTGCCTTCGCGTTCGTTGATCTCGTCGAGAGCGTCGTGGTACTCGGCGTTGAGGTCGACAGTTTCCCAGCCGGCGGCGTCGACCTCGCGGCCACACCCCGGACATTCGACGCGACCGGCCTCGTCGGGCTCGCAGACGATTTCACACTCTTCGCATTCGTAGTGGGGCTCGGTGTGGCTGCCGCAGTCCGGGCACCGCAGTTTGAATGTCTCGGCCTCGCAGTCGGGACACCGACGCTGGCCGATCTGCATGTCGTGGACGCCGCGGCGACCCTGCTCGTCCATCGTCGTCGCAGCCTTGGCGACATCGCGCTGATTGCCGCCGGCTTCGGTGATCGGGAACAGCGTGTGGACGGCCGGTGAGAGGTCACGTTTTTCGGATTTCTCGGGGCGGCCCATCCGCGCGCCGATCCGGGTCGGTGCACGCTCCCGGATCTCGAAGGGCGCAACCTCGTTGACAGCGGTGATCGCGTTGTCGCCGCCGTCGAACTCCCGAGCCGCCGCTGAGAGCTCGTCCCACGGTTTCGTCAGGTCGTCGTCGAGGCCGAGCGACAGCGCGAGCGGTTTCCAGTCAGGGATTGCGATGGTCGCCTCGCGTTGGTGATGGCCGACGAGCAACGTTTCCAGCGTCTCCCGAACCGACTCGGTGCGGTCGATGACGAGATGCCCGTCCGCCGTTTCGCCGTCGGCGACAGCCGCAGCCAGTGCCTCGAAGTCGTCGACCGAGATGTCGTGCCAGAGGTAGGTGTAGGTCGGGTGCAGCGGGCAGTCGTACTCGGTGGCCCACTCGATGGCCTCGGCCGCTGAGGGATCCTCAAGATCGATCCGGGGGTCGTCTTCGAGGGCCTGCACGTCCGCGCCGGCGTCGTCGAACTCCTGCACCCACCACTCGGGCGCGTACGCGGCGGGCGCGAGCGGGTGGTTGTTCTCGACGAACTCGCCGTAGTTGACGAGGTATTCGCCGAGATCGAGGATTTTCTCGACGCCGTTGCGGAGTTCGAGCGCCTCCTCGGGGTCGTCGATCCGCCGTACCTCGCCGGTCGCCAGCCGGACAGTCGGCCCCTCGATGGAGTCCACGGGGATGATGCCGGCGGCCTTGCCCGGTCGTTCGGTTTTGATTTGGGTGCCCGTGGCGAGGAAATCGTCGATGATGTGCATCGTCGCCGGGTGGACGCCCGCGGTCGCAAAGCCGAGGTTTCGCGCTCGGCCGTAGCGAAGTCGGAACCCACCGGCCTCGGAGGGGTGGCCGAAAACGGGCCGGCCGGCGATTAGATCCAGCAGGTACTTCGATTTCGGTTCGACGCGCGGCGGGCCGGCGGGGGCATCGGCTGCGGGGTCGTCAGCGTCGCCATCGGCGTCGTCGGCGTCGCTGTCGTCGGCAGCATCCTCGTCGCCGTCACTGCCGTCATCGTCGGAATCGGCTGCGTCGCCGCTGTCGTTGCCGATGGTGCCGTCGATCAGGTCTTGCAGCCACGGCCACTCGACTTCATCGAGTTGGCGGGTGTACCGCTGAATCTTCGGGGCCTTGAGTGCGATCCCCTCGGCAGCGACCAGACACATCCCACCACGCGCGGAGTTAGTGTCGACGCGGTCGAGATCGCGGTACCCTGAGACCTCCTCGTCGCCGGTCGCCTCGCCGTCGAGCATGATCGGCATGTTGGTGGCGATAAAGCGGCTCTCCTTGTCTTTCGGCGAGTACTGGAGGCCCGTCTCCTTGTCGTAGAGGTTGATCTCCTCGACGTAGCGTTCGATCTCGGCGTCCCGGCCCTTGTATTCGGCGAGGCCGAGGATGCTCCGGGTGTAATCGGCGACCAGCACCGAGAGAGCCTGGGCGGTGCCGCCCGCCGAGCGGATCGGCCCGGCGTAGTAGACGTTGACAAATTCGGTGCCGTCGTCGTTTTCCAGCAGTTCGACGCGGTCGATTCCCTCAATCGGCGCGGCGACGACACCCTCAGTGAGGAGGGCGACGGCGGTTCTGACCGCGCCTTCGATCTTTCCGGCCTTGCCTTCGTAGTCGCCGACCCGGCCCTCAGCGAAGTCCTTGGCGAGTTCGAGGGCGGCCTCCTCGCGGGACATCTCGCCTTCGAGTTCGCGGACGCGTTCGGCGACGCCGGGGATGCCGAGGATGTTCTCGACGCGGTCGGCCATATCCTTGGCAATGGGGATCTCGACTTCGGGTTCGGGGTCTTTGCCCTGGCCCTTGGCGCGTTCGGCGACCGTCATCGCCTCGTCGAGGCCGGATTCAAGACGGTCGAAATACTGCTCGTCTTCGGGCCGCATCGGCGTACGGTTGGATTCGCTGGCGTCGTCGCCTGCGTTATTGGCGTCGGCGTCGCTATCGGCAGCGTCGCTTCCGCCCCCATCCGGATCGCTCGTTTCGCTCACAACCAGAGATCCAGTGCCGTCGTCTCGTCGTACTCGCGCGTGAGTGGTTCCTCGAAAGCCCGGAAGTAGAGCTCGCCCGCGAAGACGGTCGCCGTGTTGATGTGGCCGGCGAGAGCCTGTCCGCTTCGCCGGGAGAGCACGGCGTGGGTGTGGGCGAACAGCTCGCCGTCAAGCTTGCTTACGTTGCCAACGCAGGCAGCGACCTCCAGCGGTTCCTCGAAGTCGACCGACTGGTACTCGCCGTCGTCCTGATCGTAAAACCAGACCTCGGCGTCTTCGACAGAGCCGATCGCGGAAAACCAGCCGGCCTCGGCGTCGACCTCGCTGGCGAGCGATTCGATCTCAGCCCGCCAGTCCGCCCCGGTTTCGAGTCGAGCGACGTACTCGCCGGTGACGGTGACCTCGCGGTAGTTCATGGACTCACCATCGGGGCTGGAGGGCAAAAAGGTTCAGTTGTCGACGGGGCAGACGCCGCACCAGCCCGATCGATGACAGCACCGCATGGCCCCGAATAGTGGTATGTAGACATACACCATGATTCAGAACTGATCTACCGCTGGGCCACGATGAGGTAGATACACATGACTGACATAGAGAGCGGCCCGGATGATACCGAGGCGACCGCCGACAACGAAGCGGCTGGCGATGAGGAAATGACCAACGACAGCGATGAGCAAACAACCATCCGCACCGGCCGCAACTTCGAGCAGACCTACCGGCTGTCGGCCGCCGAGACCGGCGAGTTTCTGATCGCGGTCGGCGAACAGCTCCGCGATAGCGACGAGATCACGATCACCGACGAGGAGTGGGAGCTTCCCTTGCCTTCGGTGAGCCGGTCGAAGTCGAAGTCGATTTTGAGGGGATGGACGATCCCGAACTCGAACTGGAGATCGAGCTCCCCGGGCGGCCGGACGACACCGCCCCACAGGTCGAGTAAGCGAGCACCGACAGGAGCGGCTACTCCCAGCGAAACCCGCGGCTGTCGGGCGGAGTGAGCGGACTCGTCGGCAACGCATCCCCGACCGCCGGCTCGTTGTAGGCTCGCGGGGCGATATCGTTGGGTCCATCAGGGTAGAACAGCGACGCCAGCAGTTGGAGCTGTCCGCGGCCGACACCGAGTTCGAACTGCCCGCCGCCGTAGCAGCGAATCCCCTGGGCCTCACAGTAGGTTAGTGTCTCAAGCAGTGATTCAAGACTTCCGAACCGCGAGGGTTTGATGTTAAGCCAGTCGGGTTCCCACGGCAGCGATTTCACATCAGCGAGGCTCTCGATCGGTTCATCCCACGAGACCCGGCTCCGGACGGCGTCGTCCTCGAACAGCGGCCGCGTCTCCGCTGTCAGCGCGGGATCCTCGATGATCGCCTCGGGAAACCCATCGATAACTCGCTCGTAGAGCGCGGGGTCGGCTGGCGAGTCGACATCGGTGTCCTCGTAGTGGCCTTTGAGGTCGAGAATCCGGACGCGGTCGGTGTCGGACAGCGTTGCGACGAGGGTGTCATCCCACGCTTGCGTCGGATCGAGTTTGAACTCGACGCCGGGCACCCGTTCGCGGAGCGCGTCGATCCGCTCGGTCGTCGGGGGATCGCCGAGCCGCATGCTCGTGACAAACCGCACCGGCTCGCGGCGACGATCAAGCAGCGTCGGGAGATCGGTCTCGTTTTGTCGCAACGCAAGATCGAGGGCGGCCGATTCGAGGGCCCACTGTCGGTAGTGTCGGGAGACCGGTCGCGCCGGCGGTGAGGGGAACAACGAGGCGTCGGCGACCCGCTCAGAGAACGCGGCAAGCGTGTACTCGCCGGTGAGATCGGGTAATCCTGCATCCGCGAGGTCGTCGTGGGCGTCGGCCTCGTAGACCACATCCTCGCCGCGACCCGTTTCGCCGTCACCTGACAGGACGATCTCGGTCGTCACCCGAGTGAACTGTGAGGTCTCGCGTTCGTATCGCTCAGTCGATAGCGACGTGATCGACACCGGCAGATCGAGCAGCTCAGCGACTGTCATACCACCAGTTGACGGGCGACCTGCAAACGGTTTGGGGTCGATTACCTCCGGGTGCCGGCAGCGGGACGGAACACAGAGAAACAGCGAGACACTATCGATCAACGCCGGTGCGGGCAGCGACACGCGGTTCATGATGGCCACCGGCGGCCTGCTGTGAGCGTGTCGCCGACGCGGGTTGATTAATAATCGCTCAGAGAGCGGCTATCTCGCTGTCGTGGGTGCAATCACGTATCGTTCGGGCCGATCCGTGCTTATTCACCCGCAACTTGCACGACCTGCTTGCCGATATTATCGCCAGCAAAGAGTCCAAGGAACGCCTCGGGTGCGTTCGAAAGCCCCTCGACAATGCTCTCTCGATGCGTGAGCTTCCCGTCGGCGACCCACTCGCTGAGCTGTTCGGTCGCCACCTCAAACCGGGTGGCAAAGTCACCGACAAGCAGTCCTTGAACCGTTGCTCGCGGGGCGATCAACTGGGGCAGCTTTCGCGGCCCCGTCGGCATCGACTCAGCGTTGTAATGCGCAATCTGGCCACAGACAGCGACAGTTGCATCCAGATTCAACTGCGTGAAGACCGCATCCGTGATCGGGCCGCCAACGTTGTCATAGTAGACATCCACGCCATCTGGGGCGGCGTCCGCTAAGGCAGCCTGATAGTCGTCGGTGGTCTTGTAGTTGATCGCAGCGTCGAAGCCGAGATCCTCAGTCAGCCAGCGTGTTTTCTCATCAGTGCCAGCAAAGCCGACGACGTGACAGCCATTCAGCTTCGCAATCTGGCCGACCACGGAGCCGACGGCTCCGGCAGCTCCTGAGACGACGACCGTGTCACCGGGTGCTGGATCGCCGACCTCAAGCAGGCCGAAATACGCCGTCCGGCCTGGCATCCCCAGGATACCAAGGTAGGCTTCAGGTGGTGCCACAGACGGGTCAACTGGGGCGACATCAGCAGCATCGAGGAGACTGTACTCTCCCCATGTGCCTTGGCCTGTGACGAGATCGCCGATGTCGTAGGCATCACTGTCAGTTTCGACAACCTCACCGACGATGCCGCCTTCGAGTGGCTCACCGACCGCCCACGGCTCTGCGTAGGATTCTTGCTCGCTCATCCGACCTCGCATGTAGGGGTCAACTGAGAGATAGCGGGTTTCGACGAGGAGTTCCCCATCAGTTGGCGCGTCAGTGTCGGTCTCGCGGAGCTCAAAACAATCAAGATCAGGTTTACCGGCCGGCCGCTGGGCGAGAACCCACTGGCGGTTTGCGTACATTCACGTTTTCATCGCAGCGGCGGGCGGAATAGGCTTGTTAAACACACCAAACAAGCCAGCAGTTTATTTGCGGTTGGAGTGGCGCTGCCGTTGAAAGCGAAATCATGGGATAACCTGGCCATACACAACGAGAACAGTCAGAATTTCACCCACCCCGAACGGCAGATTCGCGAGCTCCAGCGATTTTGTATCGCAATATACGATTTATTCCGGCGATTTCACAGCAACCGCTCACGAGCATGTAGTCTGTGAAAACGCAGCGAAAACAGCCGAAATCGGCGTTAGAACGGAGCCTGCGGGCCTTCGTCGCTGTCGTCGCCACCTTCACCGGGGAAGGAGGGACTCATCCCTTCAGTTTCGCCCATATCCGGTTCAGCACCTTGTCCGGTGTTGGCGTGTACCTCGTTGATCTCGGGGATCTCCTTGACCATCCGGCTTTTGATCGCCTGGATCGTCATCGGCGAGATGCCACAGCCGGAACAGGCACCGCCGAGTTGGATCTCGACCTCGCCGGTCTCAGCGTCGAGGCGCTGGATCGCGGCGTTGCCGCCGTGCATCTGAATCTGCGGGAAGTTGCGCCGCAGGAAGTTCACCACGCGGTCTTGGAGGTCAGAATCGGACGCTGCGGAATCGGTACTCATACCGACTGATTACATAGCGACGGGCTTAGGCCTTTGGTTCAGGTGGAGCGAGGCGTGTGATCACACCGCTTCCGTCCGCCATCACTGTTCGCGGTTCTCACGTCACGACCACGATGTTCGCCGTCCCCACATCACGATCACAACTCGACCAACAGCTTACTCGGTCAACTCGAAGAGTTGGCGGAGCTCAGTTTCGATCTCCTTGGTGTAGCGATCCAGCGTCTCCTCGAAGGTTTCGCGGTCGACAACGACACCCGTCAGCCGGTCGTACGGATCTTCCGGCAACGCGACGGTAAACCCGTCGTCGGGGTCGTATATCGGCTCGCTTTCGTTGAGCACCTGCTGATCGATGCCGTGGATCAACGTCGAGTCGTAGGCCTCATTCATCGTGTTGAATGCGTTCTTGTAGGCCCGCTGGAGCTGTGGAAAGTAGTGTTCGTACTTGTCTTCGAACTTCTCGGGATCGAACTCGACCATTGGCTGGTAGTTCGGAAGGAGGCCAAAAAGCGGGGCGATTCGCCGCGATAAATGGTATAGCGCGATATCAAATTCGATTCGATAGCGACGGATCGCCGAAGTACCGGCTGTGTCGTGACCTACTCCTCCGCCAACACCGCTTGAAAGTCCTCGACGCCCTCGTCCACCAAGAAAATGGCTGCTCAGCTACGCATCGCTACGTGGCTGTCGAAATCGACGACGCGGAGCCGAGTCGAACGGCGAATCAGAACTGTTGCCACGGCGTCGGCGAGGAGAGCCGACCACGAATCCGCAGTTCACGGCCGTCGTCGGCCGTTCGGGTGTCGACGACAGTCTCAAATGGATCAAGCAGCGTGTGAATCGTCTGTTCGTCGTGCATCGTTTCGTTGATCACCGCGATCGTTGGCCACTGTTCGTTTTGCGTCTGGCCGAGCAACACCCGGGTGAACTGGTAGATCCGGTCGGCCTCCCAGTACATCAGGAGTTGG
Source organism: Halonotius sp. GCM10025705 (assembly GCF_042662885.1). Taxonomy (NCBI): domain Archaea; kingdom Methanobacteriati; phylum Methanobacteriota; class Halobacteria; order Halobacteriales; family Haloferacaceae; genus Halonotius; species Halonotius sp. GCM10025705. The sequence goes on from NZ_JBHSZD010000001.1 coordinate 1,996,250, forward strand.
GACAGCGAGTGCAGCCCGACTGTCAGGTCGTCGTCGGCCATCGCCTCAGTCAGCTGTGTGAACTTCACGCCCAGATCGGTGAGGTTCTTCGGCGAGGAGATGTATTTCGTCAGTTCCGTGTCCTCGACATCCGATCCCTGCTCGCGGCTGACACAGTCGACAACGCCGATCGTGTCGCCGTCGTGGCCGGTGAGTGTCTCATAATCCTCGCGGACGGTCGGAGCGTCATGGCCGGTCGATAACACGAGCGCGCGATCGGCGCGCGCGCCAAAGATCCGATGCATGAGCTCGTATTTCCCGCTCATCGGCGGCCCGGCAATGATGATACTCGGCGTATCGGTGAGCCGGTCAGCCAAGGGGAGTTCGGTTACGGACATTGGATCGGACGGGGCCGCCGACAAGCCGGGCGACGCGGCGCGTGGTGAGCGGTCGATACGGAGACCCGGCCGTTCGGCAGGGTGCGGAGAGTGTCCCCCCGAGAAGCAAAGCAGGTCGGTGACAGACGGCGGGGACGCTCATAGATAGATACGTCTCACAGTGGCAAATAAACATTGGCCTCAAATTCTCACAGGTGAAACCGATCGGCTACTCGGCGGTGACGACGTTGGGATCAACCCAGACGACAAAGCGATCCTCGTCTTTGACAATGCCGTGGACGTTTTCGTCGTCGGCGGTCGTCGTCTCGTCGACCTCGTCGGGGGTGACATCGGTGACCTGATAGACTTCATCGACGATCCACGCGACGGTCGCCTGGTCGTCCATGGCATCGGGATCGAAGACGATGATCCGTTCGCGGGCCCCGCCTTCCTCGATATCGAAGATCGTCTTCGGGTTGATAATCGAGGTTGTCCGCCCTCGAAGATCCATGACGCCCTCAACGTGTGGCGGCGAGTTCGGGATACGGGTGAGATCACCGGCATCGACGATCTCGTCGATCACCCCGATATCAAGACAGTACGTCTCATCGCTGAGCCCGAACTCCAGCACTTTGGTTGCCTCGCCCGTGGCGGCGTCAGCATCGGCGGGTTGGGCTTCACTCTCGGACATGTGCGTTATTGACGGGGTACCGGTAGTTAACTCTGTCCAATAACGTATCAATCACCCGGAGAGAGCCGGTGGGTTTATTCTTGCCCTTTTTGTAGTACCTACAACAATGTGGGGCGAGATCCGACGCAGGCCGATGGGCGCAGCCGCCGTGCCCGGTGTCACCGACGAGCCGCCCCGCCGGCTGTGGGCCGGAGGTGACAGCGGTGCGTAAGCCACGGACGGTCGTCGTCGACGACTCCCGATTTATGCGTGGACTGATCTCCGACCTCCTCGATGAGGCCGGGGTACCCGTTGTCGGCGAGGCCAAAGACGGCGTTGAGGCCCTTGAGGTCATCGCCGAGGAGGATCCGGATGCGGTGACGATGGATCTGGAGATGCCCCGAATGAACGGCATCGAGGCCGTCGAGCGTATCATGGACGAGCATCCGACACCGGTGCTCATGCTGAGTGCCCACACCGAGGACGGCGCGGAGGTCACCTTCGAGGCCCTCGAAAAGGGCGCGGTGGATTTCTTCTCGAAACCCGGCGGCGAGGTGTCAATGGGCGTCTCCCAACACGCCGACCAACTCGTGGCGACACTGCGATCGGTCGCCGACGCCGACCTCACACAGGCCAGCCGACAGGCCGCCGAGACCCAACGCCAGCCGGCGAGTCCGGGTGCTGGCGGCGCGGCGGCCACGGGGATCGAGGCCTTCGACGACCAACGCACCGTCGTCATCGGCTCCTCAACCGGCGGCCCCGACGCCGTCGAGCAGGTGATGAGCGAGTTGCCGGGCGGCGACTGTCGGGTGATCATCGTCCAACACATGCCGGAGGCGTTCACCGAGCGGTTCGCCGACCGCCTCGATAACGCCTCTCGGTACACCGTCCGAGAAGCAACCGATGGCGCGCGGATCGGTGCCGGCGAGGCTGTCGTCGCCCGCGGCGGGAGCCATCTCGGGATCACAGGCTACAGCAACGGGCGGATCCGCGTCGAGTTGATCGAGGAGGATCGCGGCCACTCGGTGCGACCCGCCGTCGACGAGACGATGACGTCGGTCGCCGCACAGATCGACGATCCGCTCACCGGGGTCATCCTCACCGGGATGGGCTCGGATGGCGCCGAGGGCATCTGTGCGATGCAGCGGGCTGGCGCGACGACGATCGCCCAAAACGAGGAGAGCTGTGTGATCTACGGGATGCCGAAACGCGCGATCGAGGCGGGCTGTATCGATGAGGTTTGCCATATCGATGACATTGCGACAACAATCAGGGAGCTGGTACAATGAGTGACGCACACCGCAAGGCCTTCGTGGCTGAAAGCGAGGAAGGTATCACCGAGCTTAACAACGCGCTGCTGGATCTAGAGTCCGACCCCGACGACGACGAGGCGATGGACTCGATCTTCCGGATCGCGCACACGCTGAAAGGAAATGCCTCAGCGATGGGATATGAGTCGGTCAGTGAGCTGGCCCACGAGATGGAAGATCTGCTCGATGAAGTCCGAGAGGGCAACATCGATGTCGATATCGAGCTGATGGATCTACTCTTCGACTCCGTCGACTATCTCGATGCGATGGTCAGTGATATCGCCGAGGACGGCGAAACGGATATCGACGCCAGCGGCGTCGAATCCGATCTCAGAGAGAAGATGGAGACCGGCAGCGTCAGCGACGGAGACGGCGGGGGTGATAGCGGGACGACGGCACCCGACGACACAGCCGATGAACCCGACGGCGCGGCCAGCGACGACACGACCGCGGAACCAGCCGATGACACGGCCGCAGAGACGGTTGACGACGACGGTGACGACACCGCCGACGAAACAGCCACCGAGGCGGCCGAGCAACCGACGGCTGATACCGGTGGCGACGAGACCGAAACGATCGCCATCGACGACCTCCCAGACGAGATCGCCGACGCCGAGTTGGAGACAAGCGAGGCGGTCTACCGGGCGGAGATCGGCCTCGGTGACACCGAGATGCCGGGCGTCGAGGCGATCTTCATCATGCAGGAGATCGAGGACGCCTACGACCGGCTCGGCACCGATCCGGCCCAGGATACGATCGAGGACGGCGACTTCGATGAAACCTTTGACGTCTTCGTTGTCGACATCTCGGCCAGCGAGATCGAAGGGATTCTCGGCGAGTTGGGCAAGGTGGAGTTTGCCTCCGTCAGCCCGGTGACGCCGAACGTTGACGATCCGATGACTGTCGCCGAGGCGGTCGAATCAGCCGACGGAGCAGGCGACGCCGATGCGGAGCCGGCTGCGGAATCGGACGACGCCGACGCGGAACCTGAGACAGCAGCCGACGACGAAAGCGACACCGCCGAAAGTGACGACACCGACAGCGATGCTGACAGCGAGACCGACGATAGCAGTGACAGCAGCGACGACAGCGGGGGCGGACGATCCAGCCCCGATTCAGGTGGTCGCTCAGGGCCGGGCAGCTCCGGTTCCGACGACGCCGACATCCAGTCGGTGCGAGTCGATGTCAACCAACTCGACGAACTCTACAATCTCGTCGAGCAGCTGGTTACGAGCCGGATCAAGCTCCGCCGAGAGATGGAACGGGAGGGGATCGACTCCGACAATCTCGACGAACTCGATAAGATCACCGGCAATCTCCAGGATACGGCGATGGACATGCGGCTGATCCCGCTGTCGAAGATCGTCGACACCTTCCCGCGGCTGGTGCGGGATGTGGCCCGCGAGACGGGCAAACAGGTGAACTTCACCGTCACCGGCGAGGACATCGAGCTTGACCGCACCATCCTCACCGAGATCCGCGATCCCCTGATCCACGTGCTGCGCAACGCCGTCGACCACGGGGTCGAGCCGCCGGAGGAACGCGAAAAGAAGGGCAAGGATCCGACCGGCAACGTCTCGCTGACGGCGACCCGCGACCGCGATCACGTCAACATCGAGGTCGCCGACGACGGCGCGGGGCTCGATCCGGAGATGCTCAAGGAGAAGGCCATCGAGAAAGGCGTCAAAACCGAGAGCGAACTCGAACGGATGGAGGAATCAGAGATCTACGATCTGGTCTTCCATCCGGGCTTCTCGACGGCCGAGGAGGTCACCGACGTGAGCGGCCGCGGTGTCGGGATGGATGTCGTTCACAACACCGTCAAACAGCTTGACGGAACCGTCAACGTCGAGAGCGAACTCGGCGAGGGAACGACCGTCACCCTCCGGCTGCCGGTGACCGTGGCGATCGTGAAGGTGATGTTCGTCGAGGTCGGCGGCACCGAGTACGGCATTCCGGTCAAAAATATCGCCGAGGTCACCCGTGCCGACGATATCCGGACGACCAAAGGCGACGAGATCATCAACCACGACGACGAGATCTATCCGATCCTCCGGCTCAGCGACGCCCTCGACGAACCGAGCAGCGTCAACGGCGACGGGATGCTGTTGCGGATTCGGGAAGAACACCGCAAGGTCGCCCTGCATTGTGACAAGGTGATCGATCAAGAGGAGGTCGTCGTCAAACCGCTTGAGGGCGTCCTCAGCGGGATCCCCGGGCTCAGCGGGACGGCCGTGTTGGGTGATGGTGATGTGGTTGCTGTCCTCGATGTGGTGACACTATGAGACAGTTCGAAGACGAAGGCTTCGGCCGGGTGATCCGGCATATTCAGGATGAGGTCGAGTTCGAGCCGGAGTACTACAACCCGGACTATCTCGACCGGCGGATCACCGCCCGGATGCGACGCCAGGAGGTCGAGGAGTACGACGACTACCTTGAGATACTGCAGTCGGACAGCCGCGAGAAGGAGGCGTTGATGGACTCGCTGACGATCAACGTCACCAACTTCTTCCGCAACCAGGAGATGTGGGAGGCTCTCCGGCCGGTGTTGCGCGATCTGACCGACGAACATCGCCGGGTGCGAGTCTGGAGCGCGCCGTGTGCCGACGGCCGAGAACCGTACTCGGTGTCGATGCTGTCCCGTGATGATCGAAAGATCGACGACAGCCGGCTCACCATCGTCGGCACCGACATCAGCGACGAGGCGCTCGAAAACGCCCGGGCGGGTACCTACGAGACAACCCGGACGACCGATATCGGCGAGGAGCTCAGCCTGCTTGACGATCCGGAGAAGTACGTCAATGTCGAGGACAACACGTTCACGGTCAAACCGGAGATCCGTGATTCGATCCAGTTCGAACGCCACGACCTGATCCAAGACGGGCCACGACGAAACTGTGATCTGGTCTTCTGTCGGAACCTCTTGATCTACATCGACAGCGAGTTCAAGATCCCGATCTTCAACACCCTGACCGACTCGATGCAGGACGGCAGCTATCTCGTCATCGGGATGACCGAAACCATCCCACAGGAGTTGCGGGATGATTTCGAGCCGGTCAACAAGCGCTGCCGCATCTACCAGTACACACCCTGGTGCCAATGTCGTTGTACGATCTCGCACGATCCGGTGATGTCGACGGGCTCGAAGAGATGCTGCTGGAAAGCGACAGCCCAGCGGTGCGGAAACGCGCCTGCGAGCTCCTCGGCGAGATCGCCACCAAAGAGGATATGGATGCCATCGAGACGCTCGTCTCGGTTGCGGTCACCGACGAGTCAGCGCAGTCAAGGCCGCCGCCGTCGACGGCCTCGATGAGATCGGCGCGGAGGCTGTCGAACAGCTGCTGGTCGAGATCACCGGCGAAAAGATCGACGAGGGTGCCGACTGGGCGGTCGCCAAGCGGTTCGCCAAGGCCCTCTCCTCAAACATCCCCGAGTTGCGGATGGCGGCAGCCTCCGCGCTCGGCAAGCTCGGCGATGAATCCGGCATCAACTCGCTGAAGAGCGCGCTCTCGGATGAGGATCCCCGTGTCAGACAGCGGGTCTGTATGGCCCTCGGCGAGATCAACCATCCCTCGGCGGTGCCGGCGTTGATCGATCGGCTCTCCGATCCCAACGGCCAGGTGCGTCATGAGGCGGCGATCGCGCTGTCGGCGATCGGCACCGACCAGGCTCTTGGCGCGCTGAAAAACATGATGGACGCCGACAACACGGCGATTCGACGAATTGCGGCCTCAGCGCTGGGGAAGCTGGCACCGCCGACGTGGTCGAGCCGCTGGCGGCGGCGTTGAACGACCCCGACGAAGGGGTGCGAAGCGCGGCGATCTACTCGATTATCGAGTTGCTGTCAAACGTTGATACCCAAAAGAGCCACTCGATCCGCGAGCGGATCGTCACCGAACTCCAGGATGCCGACGACGCAACTGTCGAACCGATCGTCGAGATCCTCGAAGAGAGCAGTCAGCAACGCCAACGCCGTAATGCCGCGTGGTTCCTCGGACGGGTCGTCGACGAACCAAACCGGAAAACCGTCGACGTACTCGTCGATGCGCTGGAAAGCGATGACACCCAAACCGCCCAGTTTGCGGCGACCAGCCTTGCGGAGATGGGCGGGGAGTTGGTTGAAGACGAATTGCTGGAGCTGGTCGAAAGTGATGCCCCAGACGACGCCCGTGCACAAGGCGTGTTCATTCTCGGGAAGGTTGGCGGCGAGCGATCCCGCGATGTGGTCGAAAATCTTACTGAGGATGATAGTAAACAGGTTCGCAAGCGGGCATTCTCGGCCATTTCGAAACTCAAAGGTCGATAGTGATATTACAGAGGGGCGAGACAGTACAACAACATGTATCGATCGACACCCCATGTGGGGCGGTGAGTTCCTATGAGTGAGGGTGAGTACAAGATCGCGGATACGAAAGGCCGGTTCGCCATGGCGGTCAAGGATGGGCGACAGCTCAACAACGTCGACTGGTCACAGGGCCGGATCCTGCTGTCGAACCGCCGTCTTATCCTTGCCGGCAACGACGGCAAGCGGACGATCGCCCTCTCAGATATCACCGGCTTGTCGGGCCGACAGGACGCCAGTCAGTCGATCGCGGCGGCCTCGAACTATCTGGCACTCAAACTCGGTGAGGATGTCATGCTGGTGTCGGCCGCCGACCACGAGGAGTTCAAGACAGCATTCTTCAAAGCGGTACTCGATGAAAACATCGTCAAGGCCAAACACCCGGCTGTCGAGGGTGGCGTCGTCCAGGATACCTCCTGGGAGAAAGCCCGCCTGAAAGTCGAGGAAGATGCGATCGCCACCGCCCTTCAAAGCGGGAAATTTGTCGAACTCGAATTAGAGGAGATCAGCGAGATCAACACCGAACAACGGACAATGGGCGGCGAGGAGCGAACCGTGATTCAGGTCTCCCACGTCGAAGGACAAACCTCCGTCGAGACCCACATCACGGGGCCGCAACGAACCTGTGTCTTTGTCCAGTCGTTCCTCAAGGAGGGCGAACGCCGCAGTGAGGCCAATGTCGATCTCGCACCCTCCGAAAAAGAGGTGTTGATGGCGCTGTACTCCGGAGTCTCACCGTTCGAGATCCCAGCGTTCATCGGTCAAGACGTCGACAATGTCGAGGAAACCTTCGAGAAGCTCATCGAACTCGATATCGTCGATGAGGTGCGAACCCGCCACGAGGTCACACTGAACTCGCGTGGCCGCAACATCGCCAGCGAGGCGATGAACGAGCAGTAAGCACCTGGATATTCTGAAGAATAGGCCGACAGCCCAGAGCCGCGTTGTCGTCGTCAGGCGTTGACGGACTCGATCTTCTTGTTGACGATCACTTGGCCCTTTGCCGTCAACGACAGCCCTTCATCGCCGTCCTCGACGAGTTCCTTGCTTTTGAGCTTGTCAACGATGGCTTTCGTCTCGTTGATATCGCCGGTCACAAGCATGCCAAGTTCCGCGCTGCCGCCGGCACTGTACAGCGAGACGAGGGTTTCGACCTCCTCTTCGCCGACCTCGATCTCTTCGAGATCCTCCATGATGTCGCTGTATTCGAGCCGGACATACCGACCAAGCAGGTTGAGTTTGCGGCCGTTTGGCAGCGTGATCAGCGTCGTCAGTGTCGTCCCGGCCTCGGAGTGATCGACCGACAGCGTTGGCCGGGTCTTACCGCCGATATCGCGCTGTTCGCGGCCGAAGTCAATGACGCCGCCGAGGTCGATGGTCACCGTTTCGTTGTTACCTTTGAGATCCAACTGACCGCGTTTGAGGCCGAGTTTCATCTTGCGGTCGCTGGCGTCGGTGATCCGCCCACCGCGTTTGGCCGGATGTTTGACGATCACGGTTTGACCGCCGATGATCACCTTGAAAAAGACAGTTTTGAACTTCTCGACGTTTTGGCCGGTTCCCTCGATGACCGCAACCTTCTGTTGGCCGTCCTTCTTGTAGGCGATGGTGACGGTGTCGTTGAAAAACTGCTTGAACGCCTGTGGTGGCGAGCCGATGTTGGTGTCGACAACCGAGGACAGCGGGATGCGCGTCTCCTGGTCGTCGGTGACCAACACCAACTGTTTGCGGCTGAGGAGCACGCGGCCGGTGATCGGTTCCATCGTCTCCATCTTCTCGGTGTAGAACCGACCGGCGAAATCCGCCACCACTGCCTCGCTCATATACTACTGTTCGTTCCGCAGTCCTCTTCATTGTTTCGCGCTGTCGATGACACAGTACCGGTTCCCATGTGGCCGAGAGACCCGAGACACAGACAGAGAGGAGTCCGCACCTGCGGGAACAGCAAAGTCTAATGCGGTGGGTACCCAACCGTCGGGTGATGCCAACGGTAACCTACCTCAACTACGAAGTGCTCGACGATCACGGCTGGGAGATGGACGACGACGACCTCTTCGAGAAAGCCGAGGACGCAGGGCTTGACGGCGAGGACTACGGCGAACTCGATGTCAACGAAGGCGAGTACATCCTCGAATCCGCCGAAGCCCAGGGCTACGATTGGCCCTTCTCGTGTCGCGCTGGTGCGTGTGCAAACTGTGCCGCCATCGTCAAAGAGGGCGACATCGACATGGACATGCAGCAGATCCTCTCGGATGAGGAAGTCGAAGAGAAAAACGTCCGACTCACCTGCATCGGCAGCCCAGACGCCGACAACGTGAAGATCGTTTACAACGCCAAACACCTCGATTACCTCCAGAACCGCGTTATCTGAACGCTGGACTGTGTCCAGCACTCAACACATCCTCGCGTGAGGGTGTGGCTTTCTTCTAGTACGTAGCTATAGCTGGCGACACGATACGTGGTTGTGGAAACCGTGAGTCGTGAGCCTGCTCAGACCTATTGCAGGCTGCTCAGTGTTACTCAACGCGCGAGTGGCAACAGGTTAGAAACTCACAGTGTACACACGCAAAGGTACAAGTCGAGAGAAACACACAGTATATTCAATGAGTAGTGAGAAGAAGCGTGTCCAGTTTCGGGCACCCAATCGGCTTATCGATCGCACCGATGCGCTTGCGGATGTGCTCGGTGAGAACCGAACAGATATCCTTGTGACCGCACTCCGAGAGTACCTCCAGGAGGCGACCCACGACGACACGCTTGTCCAAGAGATCGCAGCCGCCTACTACGATGATGAGATCACCAGCAAACAGGTGCAAACGCTGCTGGGTGCGGCGGAAGCTGCGAATCTTCGCGTCTTGAAACAGCAGTTAGACGACGACTTTATCGACGAGGTGGCTGAAACGTAGATGTCGATTCTTGTGCCGGATACGTCCGGGCTTGTCAGTCTTGGCATCGTCGCGGGCAAGCCACCAGATCCACTCTCGATGTGTCTCACCCGGTACGAGGTTGTCGTTCCAACGGCCGTCATCGACGAGCTACAGGATATCGCCGCCTACGAGGACACCCACGGAAACGCCGCAACACTCGTACTCGATCAAACCGATTCGATGACGACCCGCTCAGTTGTGCTCGACGAGGAGTTTCCGTTAGATGCCGGCGAAAACGCCGCTGTGACCCTTGCCAATGAGATCGATGCTACCGTACTGCTCTGTGATGAATTCACCCAAATCGGACTTCTCCACGCATCGCTCGCTGATACACGACTCATCACAACGCCGACCCTCCTGTCGGTGCTCGTTCGAACCGACATTCTGCCACCCGAAGAAGCTCGGACACTACTTGCGGAAATCAGCGAGGAGCGCAGTTGGAGCACGAATAGCTATGTCCAACGGGCACGATCGTTGCTTGCCGAGGAGTGAAATCAGGGTCGTACAGAGATGATTACTCTATGTACTCGTACTGTCGCTCGTTCATCCGGCCCCAACCGGTAAACACGAATTCGTCGCTCGGCTCGGTGAAGTCATCGATATCGACAGCCCCCTTCTCGTGGTTGTGGCTGTCGTGTACGTGTTCGTACTCCGAATACGAGAGATCGTATCGAGCCTGGAGTTGGGCGTCGACGTTGAGTTGAGCGATCTCCTGTTCCCAGTTCGGCTGGACGGTTTCGGCGTGGATTTCGGCTTGCGCGCCGGAGCCATACGACCCGACCAGCAGCTTCTCGCCAGCAAGCTCCTGATCTTCCTCTGCGGCGTACTGGAGCGCAGCAATACGGGCGATATGCACCGAACCGGTGTACCAGTTGCCGACCTGCCGTGAGATGTTGAGCGTCGGCTCGATGGTGCGATCGTACCACGCTTGGTACTGCTCGGTCTCTTTGAGAGCGTCCATATACTCGCGGATCGCCTCCTCGTAGGCTTCTCGTGAGGCGTAATCGTCCTCGCGTGGCTGGCGACCGATCTCGTCGGCGAGGGCGTCTTCGATCTCGGTGTCGCGGCTCATATGCCGGTAGCCAAGCAAGGCTGCCTTTCGCACCATCCCCGGGAACGGGGTGTGGAACGGGACGTAGGCGAAATCGTCGGGATGCATATCCCACGCAACGGATTCGAAATCCTCGACGGCCTCGCGCATGCGCGAGAGGTACACTTGCATCGACCGTTTACCGTCGACCGACGGGAACTGCTGGTTCGGTTTCAGGAAGTCGGTTTCGTCCATGCTGCCGTACCCCTGCTCGTTCGAGATCTCGACGAGATCGGGGTCTTCGTCGATGAGCATGGCGACCGCGCCCGCACCCTGTGTCGCTTCGCCGGGATCACCACGGGCGTAGAGGGCGGTGTCGGTGGCGATGACGAGGGCCGCTCGCCCGCGGTTGCGCCCCGCGCGAATCCAGTTGTAGGCGTCGTCGATGGATTGGGTGCCGGCGACGCAGGCGAACTTCCGTTCGCCCTTGTTGGCGTGGCGGAACTCGCCGTCGAAGTACTGTTCGAGACAGCCGGCGATGTACGTTGACACCGGCTTGGAGTTATCAAAGGCCGACTCGGTGGCGACGTCGATCCGGCCGATATCGTCGGGGGTGAGCCCCTTGCGATCCATGAGTCGCTTGGCGGCGTTGGCACCCATGGTGACGATATCCTCGTAGAGATCCGGGAACGAGGAGCCGACGAGGCCGATTCCCTTGCGGTATTTGTCCGGATCCTCGCCTTTCTGTGGGGCGAAGGTCTCCGGCAGATCGAGTTTGAGCTTGCCGGTCCAGACCTCAACCGCGTCGATGCCGACAGGTTCCATACGCGAGGTTGCCCGAGGTGGCTTATGGGTGTGTCGATACGAATGACGTCGATCGTCGAAGAACAGCCGGCTCAGTCCTCGTCTTCTTCGATAACTTCGGGGTCAGCAAAGGCGTCCTGCAAGCTATCAAGCCCGTTGAGCCACTCGGAGACGAGCCAGGAGTCGAGTTCCTCGATGTCGCTGCCGTCGAACTCGGTGCCGTCGATGATCTGGGTGCCGGCCTGAACGAGGTACGCGAGGGCAGCGTCCTCATCCTCCTCGGCGGCCGCGTCGACAGCCGCACTGATGTTGTCATCGAGCGGCTGTTCCTCGACAGCCCCACCGATCAGGTACTCTTCGGCGGCATAGAAAACGGGGATGAGGCTGGTCTGGACACTGTCGAGCAAGAGGAGCTTGTTCTCGGCGTCGAACTCCGGTTCGGCGAGGACGATGTCGTTGATGAACTCGAGTTTGTCGAGGGCTTCCTCCTCGTCGAGATGGCCGTCCTCGACGGCGGTGATGATCTTCGCGATAGCGATTGTGGTGTCGTTTTGGAGATTGAAGTAGAGCCGGGCGAAGTCCTCGCTTTCGGGATCGAGATCCTCCTCGCCGACCCGCGTCAGCCAGTTCTGCCAGCGGTCTTCCGAATAGAAGGTCTCGGCTGGCTCGTCGTCGTCGGTCATACATGTGTCTCCGCGGGCGCACTCAAAGGCCTTTCTTCTCGTTTGGGGCGCTACCCAAGCGTTCGACGGGTGTCAATACCGTAGACCCGCTTCGGCGTCTCGACGTGGGTGGTCTCGATGGCATCGTCGTAACCCTGTTCGCGGAGCCACCGAACGCGCCGGGGGACGGTTTTCGGCCCCATAACCGCACCCGGTCGGTCGGGGTCGTCGATGTAGTCGGTTTCCATCAGAAACGGGTCGCCCGATTCGGCGGCGGTCTCCAGCCAGTCTTTCTTGCACATCACACTCGGTGTCGGGCCTGCGAGGCGACCGCTGGCGTAATGTTTGACAACATGGAGTGGATCGAGGCCACGATCATCGGCCCACTCGGCGATTTCAGTCAAATCCTCGCTGGCCTCAGTGTGGAGCTGGACGACACAGTCGAGATCAGCCCCAAGCTCGAAGGCGTGTTTCATCACGTCGTTTGAGGCCGCCCAGACGGCATCATCGACCTCGTAGTGTGGTCGCCCAGATTTCAGCGCGAGTGCGTCACCCCGTTCAACGTACGCGGCGGCGATATCGAGGACGCCCTGCATGCACTCTCGGGCTTCGGCTGGCGAGCAGCCACGATCCTCGATGAGCCGGCTGATCAGCCCCGGATGCACACCGAGAACCGGCCACGCTCGGCCCGGCAACCGCTCGGTTGCGGCAGCGACGATGTCGATGGTGGTCTCGAAAATCGAGCGGAAATCCTCGGGATCGGTCGATTCGACGCCGAGATGCCACGAGGGTTTGTTGACGACAAGCAAGTGGGTGCCGCCCAACTGGACGAAGTCATCGACGGCGTCCATCCCGCGGGCGGCGTCGGGATCGAGATGCATGTGGTTGTCGAGCACCGGCGTCTCCGCTTCCATAGCGGTGCGTTGGCAGCGACGGGCAAAAATCGGCTGGTCTTGGCGGTTGACGGGCTGCGACGATATCGCTACGCGGTGTCGTCGTCGACCGCGAGATCAAATTCGAATGCGACCGCTGTCTCCGTATCCTCGACGATGGCTCCGGGCTGAGCAGCGAATCCCTCGTGGAGTCGCTCGTAGGTGTCATCGACGGCTTCAACGATGACGTTCGTCTCACCGATGACGGGCATGAAGTTGGTGTCGCCCTCCCAGCGTGGCACGATATGGGTGTGGAGGTGGTCGCCGATAGAGCCCCCAGCGCCCTCGCCGCAGTTCATCCCCATGTTGAGCCCGTCAGGTTCGAGGCCGTCGTGGAGTGCGTCGATAGCGACCTGTTTGAGCCGAGCGTGATCCAGCAGTTCGGCGCGGGTGAGGGCGGCGTACTCGCCGACGTGCCGGTGTGGGATAATCATGAGATGGCCCGGATTGTAGGGGTAGTTGTTGAGCAGCGCGAAGCTGCGCTCGCTGCGGGCGACGATCCGGCTCTCGCGGTCGGCGTCGTGTTCGGGGAGGACGCAGAACGGACAGCCGTCGATCGTCTTTTCATCGGGGTCGCGTTCAACCCAGTCGATCCGCCAGGGGGCGAAGATCTGCTCCATACGGAGGGGTATGGGTGTGGGGTGTTAGGTTCTGCTGTCACGCCGCGTCGGTGCGGAACCGTGTGATCGGTAGGTCGGTAACATTGGCAAAGTCATCGTCGGCACCGACCAACAGCGTGCCATTGACGACTGCCGCCGCGGCGAGAGCGAATGCGTCTCCGAGGGCGAGCGAATACCCGAATTTAAAATCGGCTGCCTTCCGCCATAATTCGTCGGTGCTGATCCGTTGGATACCGCTTTCCTCCAGGACTTCCATAACTGTCTCTGCGCGTTCCAGCCCTGCATTCCCCCGAACAATATAGTGAAGTTCGGCAGCGTTGACAGCAGAGATATATCCAGTAGTTGCACCTTCGACAGCTGTGAGATACTGTTCGACCGTATCGCTTCCCGGTTCATCCGAAAAATAGGCGATCAGCGGCTCAGCATCGAAGACGACCGTTTCGGGGACAGATTGTGTGTCACTCATCTTCGTCGTTCTTCTCAGTGACGTAGCGATCTCGGAGGTCAGTCTCGGCAGTCTTGTCTCGTTGCCGTTCGGCGCGTAACTGTTCTGTTGCCGATCGGCCCTCGCCGTCAGTTTGACCCGCCAGTATACCGCGTAAGTCTGTCACGGACTGGATCGGTCGCACGACGACATCACCACTCTCAGTGCGAACGAATTTCACTCGCCCCGGTGTCTTGATGCCGAGGGCGTCCCGGAACTCCTTCGGGATGGTCGCCTGCCCTCGTGCCGAGACGGAGACGACTTGTTCTGATTCTGATTTACTCATACTTTTTCTACATAATACATCTATCTTCTTGTACGTAAGTATACTGGTGAAATACTGCCAGAAGTCGATTGAGGTATCAATATTTTGTACGATAGTTTACTGATACCGGTGCCGCTCAGGTAGTTACTCCTGCAAGCCATTTTTTGAGTGCGGGTGCCCACTCATAGCATATGAGCAAGAATATCACCGTCAGCGACGAGGTGTATCGTCGTCTGAAACGAGAGAAGGGTGACAGGAGTTTCAGCGAGGTCATCGAAGCGAAACTCGACAGCAGTGGGACACTTGCCGAGATTTCAGGCCAGCAAATGTTCGATACCGAGACGGCCGACCACGTCAACGATGAAATCGAATCGCTGAGCCGCGGGACGGTCGAACGGATCACCGATGAAACTGCTTGATCAGCTAATCTAACAAAGGTGAACGTGACTAGCCGGCTTCATTCCGGAATCGTGTGATCGATACGTCGTCAACAGCGTCGTAATCGTCATCTGCCCCGACGAGCAAAGTCGCGTCACGCTGGTCAGCCGTCGCCAACGCGAACGCATCGCCAAGTGCTGGGTTAGACGAAAGAACGTGATCAGCAGTTTCCTGCCAGATGTCGTCGATACCGACCGATTCGATACCGAGATCAGTGAGCCAGTCGATGTACTCGTCGGCAGTCCCACGGTCGTATTTCTGCGAGAGGATGTACCGAATCTCGGTGAGCGTGACGTAGCTGACATAGCCCGTTGTATCGTCAGCAGCAACGGCGTCGAGATAGTCTTCAACAACCTCGCTTCCGAGTTTCCGCGTCGGCGTGTGCGACCAACGGTTCGGCGTCGAAGACGACGCGATCAGGGATCGTCATTCGGTGTCGACCCGGTTGTCGCGTTCGGCTCGATCTTCGGCTCGTTTCTCACGGAGGAGTTCTGTCGCGGGCTTGTCAGTCGTCGCGTCGCTCCGGGTGGCGAAGCCGCGCATCTCGCTCGGCGACCGAACCCGCTCGACGGTGATCGTTCCGTCGTCTGCCTCCCGAAACAGGACTTTCCCCGGTGCGTCGATCCCGAGTTGGTCACGGAACCGTTTGGGAATCGTCGCCTGCCCGTGTTTCGTGACCGCGACGATCTCTTTTTCAGGGTCGTCACTTGATTCAGATTTGCTCACGGTTCATAATTTTTCGCTATTAATACCTAACTCTTGTGTCCAGCTGAAGCCGGGGCTTAATCGAAGTCGTGAATCCCTGCTGTCGTCACCTCACAGCCGTCTTCGGTGACGATCATGGTGTGTTCAGCTTGGCTGATAAGCTGGCCGTCAGCTTCCTTCAGCACGGGGTAGCCCTTGATGATATCCGCGTTTTTCAGCGTGCGGAGGGCCATCGCCGCCCGCGAACTGTCGAGCCAGCGGGCCGCAAACGGCAACTCGTCGAAGGCCTCCAGTTCCTCTATGACCTGTCGCGCTCGCCGATCCCGAACTGAGCCGTCGCCGACCTGTTCGTAGATCTCTTCGGTCGCGCCCTCGCCAACCTTGCCGCGGCCGTCGGTGGCGAACGGCTCGATGGCGATCACGTCGCCGACTTCGAGCTCGACGCTGCGGTCGACCGCGCGGTTCGGGATGCTCGGGCCGGTGTGGGCGTCGTAGCGTTCGACACCGTGGCCTGTCAGATTGAGGATCGGCGTGTAGCCGCGGCCCTCGATGGCGTTCTCGATCGCCGCGCCGACCGTGCCGGTTTCGACGCCCGGCCCGACCGCGCCGACGGCGGCTTCGAGTGCGTCCTCGGCGGCAGCGACCATGTCGTCGTGACCGGTGTAATCGACGGTGACGGCGGCGTCGGCGATGTAGCCGTCGACGTGGACGCCGATATCGAGACAGACCATCTCCTCGCCGAACTCGGTGTCGTCGTCGCGGGCGGGCGTCGCGTGGGAGGCGGCTTCATCGACAGAGATGTTGACCGGGAACGCCAGCCCCGCGCCGGCCTCGCGGATGGCATCTTCGGCGTACTCGGCGACTTCGAGGTGGGTAACACCGGGCTCGATCATCTCGCGGGCTTCGTTCATCGTCTCGACGAGGATTGCGCCGGCCTCGCGGTAGCTCTCGACGGCGTCGGTATCGAGTTCACCAATGCTCATAGATAGGTGTTGGCTGGTGGCCGCAAAGCGGTTTCGACCGGCGTGTTTAGAAACGGACGCGGGCAGTCAAAGGGGCAGCGTCGCAGAACCGATAAGACAAAGTAGGTATCGATCAATTTGTAAAGTAATACGGCGGTGTCTCGGGTATCCGGGCAGTATCCGAACACGCTGAATCGAGGAGACGTCAGTATGAATCGACAGGAATCAAGGGCAAGCTCAAACGAAACGGCCGGGCATTCGCGTGGAGAGTACACAGTCCACGTCACACACCGGCAATCAGTGGCCTCATGGGTCGATAAACGATGACGACAACGAAGATCCAGATCCGGGCAATGCTGCTTGCGGTGGTCATGATAGTGTCAGCAGTAGCAATGGGAGCCGCGTTTGCCGGCTCAACTGCTGCCCAAGCCCAAGGCGGCGACAACCCTGGCGGTGGTAACGGCAACAGCGGTGGGAGTGCTGATTCTGGCGGCAACGGTGGAAGTGATGCTGGTGGTGGCGGCAGTAGTGATGGTAACGGCGGTGGCAACGATGGTGCCGGTGGCGGCGGTTCTAATTCTGATGGCAGTGGTGGAAGTGATAGTAGCGGTGGTACGGGAAGTGATGGTGGTAACGGCGGTGGCAACGATGGTGCCGGTGGCGGCGGTTCTAATTCTGATGGCAGTGGTGGAAGTGATAGTAGCGGTGGTACGGGAAGTGATGGTGGTAACGGCGGCGGCAACGACGGCAGCAGCGGAGATGGTTCCAA
This sequence comes from Halonotius sp. GCM10025705, assembly GCF_042662885.1. NCBI lineage: Archaea > Methanobacteriati > Methanobacteriota > Halobacteria > Halobacteriales > Haloferacaceae > Halonotius > Halonotius sp. GCM10025705. The sequence continues at coordinate 2,013,526 of NZ_JBHSZD010000001.1, forward strand.
TTCTGGCGGCAGTAGCGACGGTAATACCGGGTCAGGTTCTGATGGCGGTAGTGGCGGAGGAGATGGTGGCAGTGGTGACGCTAATAGCGGCTCTGGCTCTGCTGGAAACGACGGAGATAGTAGCGGTAACAGCGGCAACGGTGGGTTCAGTTCTAACTCTGACGGGAGTAGTGGTACCAGCGGTACTTCAGTTGGTGGAAACGGTGCCAGCAACGGCGGCTCGGATACCGCCCGAGGGTCGACTCCTGATGGCAACGGCGACAGTAGCGGCAACGCGAACGAGAACAACGCCGGCGGGAACAACGACAACGCTGCCGGGAGCAGCGCGTCAAACGCAAACGACGCGTCCAACACAGCCAACGGACAGGGAGCGGCCGGCAACAGCCAGAGAAGCGATGAGACATCTAGTGCTGACAGCGCTGGGCCCGGCAACAACGCAGCGCAGGCGAACGAGCAAGCGGCCACCAACGCCGGAGGCAACAACCCGGATATCAGGGAAGTCGCCAACAGAGTACGAACCTCCAACCCCGACGCAGCAACCGAAGTCGGGATCGACGACACCCGACCTGACACACCGGGAGCCACAGTTCGACCGGACACAGCCACCCAGACCGTCACTGAGATCACCCTCGATGACGAAACGCTCCGTGGCAGCGTCGAGGTGAAAGAGTACACCAACCCACCGGCCGAGGTGACCGACGCGCTCACCGCAAGTGTCGCCAGTGATCTCGCCGCCGCTGCGGCCGATCCGAGTGAGCGAGGCACCAGCGACGAGGGATCTGACAGCGAAGGCGACGAAGAGGAACCCACTGAGGATTCGACCGCTGAAACCGACGAATCGGCCGTCAATGTCGTCACCGTCGCCGACATATCCGTCTTCGACGAGGCGGGCGAGCCGGCCAGCGACACCCCCGCGACGGTGACCATGCAGGTCGATGCAGCCGAACTGGACGAGCCGGAAAACGCGGTCGTTGTCCACGAAACTGACGAGGGGTGGGAGCAACTGGAGACGACCGTCGAAGCTACCACTGATGAAACGGTCACGCTGGGTGCGAAAACCGGCGGCTTCTCCCTGTTTGCTGTCGCGGAACTCAACGGCGAGGACGACACCGATTCTGAAGAGACGACAAACGCCATCAACGCGACGACGGCAGCGAATGCGACGGCAACGACGACCAACAGCACCCTCGGCTTCGGGATCGGGGCCAGTTTCATCGCACTGGCGGCGACAACGCTGCTCGCGTGGCGACCCAGTCGGTAGCTTAGGTCGGCGAGGGCTCCTCGACGAGATCGGGTGGAATTTCAACCCGGACGCGCGTGCCCGTTGCGTCGGTGTCGAAGGTGGCTGTCCCACCGAAGCTATCGGTGCCCCATTTGATCAGCCATAGCCCGAGTCCGCTGCCGTGTTCAAGATCGGTCTCCTCGGCATTGTCGAGGACAGCGATCTCGTGGCTCGGGAGCCCCGATCCGTCGTCGGCGACAACGAGGGTCGTCTCCTCGGGATCGTAGCTGATCGTGATCTCCGAGCAGCCGCTGTGCCGAACCGCATTGGAGAGCAACTCCTCGATGATCGACTGGAGGACAACCGGATTGATGCGGACAGCCATCCCGTCGGGAACGGTCACTGTGGTCGGTATCGAGTCGATGTCGGCGTCGATCGAATCGAGTGCATTGTCGATCAGCTCCGAGAGTGCCGTTGAGTCGGTCGACAGCGGGTTGGCAGCCAACACGGTTTCGGTGCGTTGGGCCTTATCGCCCATCGTCACGAGATTCTCAAAGATAGCGTCGATCTTGTCTTGGTACTGTTCGACGCCGTCATCGATATCCAACATGACGTCGACGTACCCCTGGGCAATGTTGAGATCGTTTCGCAGGTTATGCCGGAGCACGCGGTTGAGCACCTGAATCCGTTGTTGCCGACGACGCTCGTCAGTGATGTCGGTGAAAACGATGGTCTCGCCGATCACCTGTCCGCTGTCGTCGGTTGCGGTCGTCATCGCCGCCTCAACGACCGTATTGCCGGCCGGTAGTTCGAACGTGATCGGTTCGGCCTGTCTGAGCGCATCGCCGTCGACCGTCTCGGGCAGCAGCGAATCCAGCGGCGCGCCGATGCTATCGAGTTCAGCGGCCCCAAATAGCGCCTGGGCCGCCGAGTTGAGATCCGAGACGTTGCCAGCGTTGTTGACGACGACGATGGCGGTATCGGAGGCATCGAAGGCGGTCTGTCGACCTACCGTTCGGGAGGCCGGCAGTTGCTCAAAGAGATCATCCCGGGTGACCGTCAACCACAACCCACCGAGCCCAAGCGTGAGCGCACTCGCACGGAGCGCACTGACAGACGCGAACTCGGTGACGAGGCCGAACTGGTAGAGGTAGCCGACAAGCCACGGGAAGACGACCGCCAGCGACAGGCCGATAACGCTCCGCCCGCGGAAAGGGTGATGACGGGTCGCAGTCGTGTACAACAGCGCAATCCCGACGCCGATGGCAACGCTTGTCCCGAGGACTTCGAACACGGTGGCAAACTGGTGGATGCTCGTTCGGAAGGTGGGCTGGAGTGCAATGACCCCAAAAGCCGCCGCCGCACCGGTGAGACCGTTGGCCGCCGAGATGAGGAAGGTGCCCCCGCCGAGACCGCCGATAGCGATCTTCTCCCGGCGACCGATTCGCTGGGTGTACTGGAGGACAAACCAAAGCCAGACAAAGATCCCACTAACGGTAAACAACCCAGCGAGGAAATCGACGCTGATCAAGAGGGGTTGCAGCGTCGGCGGCACCTGCGAGCCGAGTTGGGTGAGTTGGGCACCGTTGGTAATCCCGAAACTCGAAAACGCGAAGATGACCACCGCTGCCGACAGAAAATTTCCACCCCAGAGCCCCGAAAAGAGGCTAAGACTGCGGACACCGATCCCCTCATAGCGGCTGAGGAGGTAGCCACCGAATGCGAGGTAACCGAGGCTCACCAAGCCAGTTACTGCGGCGACCTGCATTGAGACGAACTGCCCCACTAACTAGTGGTATCGGTGATACCGGAAAGTAGTTTGTGCACTCATCTCGTGTGGGCGATGCCAACTGCGGAGGGCGTAAGACAAACCGGTTCGGGACAACAGAATCGTGGCGTAGCGTTGTCGACGAACAGGTGTCACACGGAGAACGGCAGGCCTTTTACTTTGGTTCCAGAATCCTTCACCGTCTATGAGCTACGACAAGATTGAGGTTCCCGAGGCAGGCGAGCAGATCACGCTCGCCGACGAGGACACCGGGGAACTGAACGTCCCAGAAACACCGATCATTCCGATCATTCACGGCGACGGAATCGGCTCGGATGTCGGCCCGGCCGCCCAACAGGTACTCGACGCCGCCGCCGAGGCGACCGGCCGCTCAATCGCCTGGATGCGCGTCTACGCCGGCGGGTCGGCCCGCGACAAATACGACGAAAACCTTCCACAGGAGACCGTCGACGCCATCCGCGAACACCGTGTCGCGATCAAGGGGCCGCTGACGACGCCGGTCGGCGCGGGCTTCCGCTCGCTGAACGTCGCACTCCGCAAACGGCTGGATCTCTACGCGAACGTCCGGCCGACCTACCACCTCGACGGCGTCCCATCGCCGGTCAAAGATCCCGAGGCAATGGATATGGTCACCTTCCGCGAAAACACCGAGGACGTTTACGCCGGCATCGAGTGGGAAGCCGGCACCGACGAGGTCGAGGAAGTCAAAGGGTTCGTCGAAGACGAGATGGGCTTCGACAACACGATCCACGATGGCCCCGTCGGCATCGGCATCAAGCCGATCACCGAATTCGGCTCGAAGCGGCTGATTCGGGAGGCCATCGACTACGCGCTGGCCAACGATCGGGACTCGGTGACGCTCGTCCACAAGGGCAACATTATGAAGTTCACCGAGGGCGCGTTCCGCGATTGGGGCTACGAGGTCGCCGAAGAGGAGTACGGCGAGGATGTCATCACCGAGGACGAACTCTGGGAGGAGTACGACGGCGACGCGCCCGACGGCACGCTCGTTGTCAACGACCGCATCGCCGACAACATGCTCCAGCAACTCCTGACCCGTACCGACGAGTACGACGTGATCGCTACGATGAACCTCAACGGCGATTACATGTCCGACGCTGCCGGCGCACAGATCGGTGGCCTCGGCATCGCACCGGGCGCGAACTTCGGCCACGGTCGCTGTCTCGCCGAGCCGGTACACGGCTCCGCGCCGAAATACGAGGGCGAGGACAAGGTCAACCCAACCGCGATGATTCTCTCGGGCCGCGAAATGCTCGATTACCTCGGCTGGGACGATGCCGCCGAGCTCGTCCGCGATGCCGTCGAGCAGACGATCGTCGACCGGACGGTCACCTACGACCTCCACCGACAGATCGAGGGCGGCGAAAAGCTCGCCACCAGCGAGTTTGCTGACGCTGTCGTCGACAACATCGAACAACTTTCGTAGAAAGTCGGTCGGGCTCTGGCGGTGAAGCCGCCAGAACAGCCACGACCTCGCCTACCGAATCATCGCCAGCGGTCGCTGCGATTGTCGAGTGAGATAGAAAAACACACATAGCCCCATCCGCTGGGTAGGGGTAGATGTACGGGTGGCTCAACCGTCAGTTCCGCCGTGGCTACGAGCGGCTGCTCCGCCGGGAGATCGGCGAGGTCGACCCACGTCGCCATTATTCAGGACGGCAACCGTCGATACGCCCGCAAACAGGGCGAGGACGCCCCGGAGGGCCACCGTGAGGGTGCCGACACCGCCGAGCAGGTGCTCAACTGGTGTGAGGAGCTCGGCATCGACGAGCTAACGCTGTATGCTTTTTCGACCGAGAACTTTGAGCGGCCACCCGAGGAACGGGAGCCACTCTTTGATATCATCGAAGCCAAGCTCTATGAACTCGCCGACAGCGACCGTGTCCACACCAACGAGGTCTCGATCCGAGCGATCGGCGAAATCGAGCGACTCCCTGAGCGCGTCCAAGACGCCATCGCCTACGCCGAAGCCGAGACGGCCGACTACAACAGCTTCCGACTCAACGTCGCGCTCGCCTACGGCGGCCGAAACGAGCTACTTCGGGCGGCCCGCGAAGTCGCGACCGCCGTCGACAACGGCGACCTCGACGCCGACGATGTTGATCCCGAAGCAATCGAGAACTGTTTGTACCGTCAGCCGGTTCGAGATGTCGACCTGATCATCCGCACCGGCGGCGACGAACGCACCTCGAATTTCCTGCCGTGGCACGCCAACGGCAACGAGGCCGCCGTCTACTTCTGTGCGCCCTACTGGCCGGAGTTCTCGAAGATCGACTTCCTGCGAGGGATTCGCACCTACGAGGCCCGCGAGGAGTCGTGGCAAGAAAGTAAGATCGACCGCGCTGTCGCGCTGGCCGGCGCGGTCGGCAGCCTTGAACTCAAGGAGGCCAGCGAGTTGGTGAGCCGACTCCGCGGGAAGCTGCCGCAAGCCGGGCGTCGGGCCGTCGCCGAGGAGCTTGAGACAGCGACGCCAGCCGACGATGACTCGGAGTCGACGGGAGCGGATTCGACCCTCGACCCTGCCGACTGAGGGGTCTGCCAACCGTTATTTGCCGAACCGCCGCTGGCGATCAGCGTAATCGAGCAGCGCGCGCAGATAGTCACGCTTGCGGAAATCTCGCCAGTTCACGTCAGTAAAGTAGAGCTCGGAGTAGACGGACTGCCAGATCATGAAATCCGAGAGCCGCTCGGCTCCCGTTTTGATGACGAGATCGGGCTCATCGCGGAACACGAGCCGGCTGTCGATGTCGTCGGCCTCGATCTCCGCCGGTTCAAGATCGCCGTCGTCAACGGCTTCGGCAAGCTGGCGGACGGTTTCGGCGAACTCGCGTTTGCCGCCGAGGCCGATACTCACCTGAATGGGGGCATCGACGGACTCGGTGTCGCCGGGGCGACGACCGCCAGCGGCAGCGGTGTCTCTAAGGCGGTGAGCTCACGGCTGAGCGTTGGGATGACAGCCTCATCAAGCACACTCACGGAGACGGTGATCCGGTCGGCCCCGTATTCGACAGCCCATCCGAAGAAGTCCCGCAACGTCTCGTAGGCCCCCTGTTCGAGGAGGTCACGTTCGGTGATGACGACGGCGACGTGTTCCGGCGGCGGGTTCGACTCCCGGCGAAGCCGCAACGAAAGATAGGCCTCGTAGAGCACTGTCGTCGGTTCGGGTCGGTGGTGCAAAAAACTGCGGTGGCACGAACCGGGCGTGTGAGGGAGCCACACGCCGGATTCGGCATGTCGGGAGGGTTAAGTGGCCGTCAGGGATACCCGGTGGTGTGACATCACGGGTTCGTCGTGCCGGCGCGTTCGCCCTCGTGGCCACGCTGTCGCTTGTGGCCCCGGTTGCCGGCGCGGCGACAGCGGTTCCCTTCGCCGCAATCGGTGTGACCGCGGCAACACTCATCGACGACGGCCCCGTCTTCGAGTTGTTTGCCCGACCGGGCGATCGCCAGGACGGCCGGCTCAACGGACTAGCCGGCTTCGGCTTTGCAGCCGCTGGCTTGGCCTTGCTGTTGGCACTGCCGCAGGCGGGGCTCCCAGCGGAGATCTTTGTCGCCGCGCTGTTGGTACTCGGCGTCGGCAACTTTGGGACTGAGGTCGCTCGCACCCGCAGTAGCGATCCATTTGTCGCCGTCGCCGGCTTTCTCGCTGGCGGGATCCCGGCAGCGATCGCCGGCCAGTTCGTCGTCGCGGTCGTCGACGGCGAGACCGTCGCGTGGTCGGCGGTGATCTTTCTGGCCGTGATCGGCGGGCTGATCGCCGCGCTGCTCCGGGAGTTGCTGTACGAGCGTGACGATCCGGTCGTCGTGTTGTCGGTCGGCCTCGCCAGTTGGTTTGTCGCTACATTGGTCGGCACAGTCCCAACCACGGAGTTGATCGCCGCCGTCATCGTGACCGTTGCCCTCGGTGGGATCTCCTATGGGCTCGGGACGGCCAACGTCTCCGGGATGCTGACCGGGGTACTGCTTGGCGTGTTGACGATCGTCCTCGGCGGCTTCGGCTGGTTTGCCGTGTTGATCGCCTTCTTTGCGATCGGCGGGCTGGCCTCGAAGTTTCGCTACGACCGGAAGGCCGCCCGCGGCGTCGCCGAGGACAACGACGGTGCCCGCGGGATGAGCAACGTCCTTGCCAACTCGGGGGTTGCCCTGCTGGCGGTGATCGCGGCCGCCGCCGGGGAGCTGGTCGAGCCGGCAGCCATCGTCAGCCTCGCCGTCCCGTTTGCCTTTGCTGGCTCGCTGGCGACCGCCCTCGGCGACACACTGTCGAGTGAGATCGGCTGTCTCTACGACCGCCCGCGGCTCATCACAACCTTCGAACGCGTCGACCCCGGCACCGACGGCGCGGTGACGTGGCAGGGCGAACTCGCCGGGCTCGTCGGCATCGGGATCATCAGCGCGTTGGCGACGGCGACGCTCCCGCTTGGGCCGGGGGATCGACCGGCATCGCCGCCGGCATCGTCGCCGCTGGCGGGCTCGCCGGCATCACGACCGACAGCATACTGGGGGCGACCATCGAGGGCGACCGACTCGGCAACCAACTGGTGAACTTCTGTGCAACGCTGACCGGCGGCGGCGTCAGCGTCGCCCTCGCAGTCGTCCTGTTGTAATGCGGTCGACGATCCGCCACGCAACAGCCGCTGATGCGGCGAGGATTCGCACGCTGCAAGCAGAACTGACCGAGCCTGCACCAACTCTGTTGGACGCAGCACTCACCCAGGTAGACACAGCAAACAGCGTGGCCGCCACAACAACCGACGACACGTCACCAGCGATCGGTGAGTCGTTTGGGCTGTTCGTCTCGGTCAACGACGCTGATCTAGCCGTTGGCTATCTGCTCGCAGTGACCGGCGAACCAACGCATATTGCTGAGCTCGTTGTCGAGCCAGCATATCGCCGAGAGGGTCGAGCGAAGGCACTACTTGCCACCATGCTCGAACAATACAGCCATCCGATAACCGTCCACGTCGCTGTCGACAACACCGCGGCACGATCACTCTATGAAGCAGTCGGGTTTCAGGAACAGGCGCGAAGCGACGATCAATTCGACGACACCACCGGGCTGACGCTGCGGTATCCAAGCGAGGATTAGGCTTCCAGTTCCGGCTCTGGTGGCTGCAGTTCCGCGGCGGTCACCACTCGTGTCCCGACCGGCTTTTTCACGAACTCGCCGGTGCTGGCGGCGACAATGTGATCGAGGCCGTGTTGGGCAGCAACGTCGAGAAGTCGCTGGCTGCATTCGCCGTCGACGACCAGCGCGTACGGGTCGGCGGCGGCCTCGATCGCCTCGATGAGTGCTGCTGGCTCGGTCTCGGTGATGACCCCAAACTCGGCGTCAAGGAGTCGGGCGGTGCCAGTCTCCGCATCGATGACCGCCTCAACGTGGCTGCGTAGGGTCACTGGCTCGGCGTCGTCATCGGCGTTGGTGGCATCGTCAGATTCGTCGGCGTCGTCAGCCGAGGGCTCGTCGTCGACGGCCGAATCGGTGTCATCGTCCGCGTCGTCGCTGGCCGCAGGTGTCGTGGGGGAGCCAGCGTCAGCCGGGGAGTCAGATATCGCATCCGGTGTGGTAGCCACGTCGTCGGAAACAGGTGCTGCCGCATCGGCATCGGCCGTCGCGGCGTCAGCGTCGGCCGTGTCGTCGACGGCCCCGGCAGCGTCGACAGCTGACTCCGCTGTGACGGCTTCGTTATTTGTGTGTGACTCAGCATCCGCGGCGGCGACGCGAGATGATGTGCTGGCAGGAGGCTGGTCGGACGGCGGCGACGGCGACGCCGCAGGGGAACTCGTCGGAACGACCTCAACTTCGGTGTCCTCGTCGTCCGGCGGCAGGTGGTCGTCGGCCGACCGGGGTCGCTCGTCGGCGGTTTCGTCGATGATGTCGGCGATCGCCTCCCGGACGTTTGGCGCGCCGCGAAGCCGGTCGGCGATGACCTTCTGCCGGAGGCGATCAAGCACGGCCGCTCGGGACAGATCCTCAACCGACTGATCGGGCGGCGCGAAGGCGACGAAGTCGATGTCGCCGACCTGCAGCAGTTCCCGAAGGATGAGTTCGCCGCCGCGGTCGCCGTCGACAAAGACGGTCGTCGTTCGCTCGGCGGTGAGCTCGGCGACGGCGTCGGGCACGTCGGTACCCTCGACGGCGATGGCGTTTTTGATCCCGTAGGCCAACAGTTGGCGCACGTCGGCCCGGCCCTCGACGACGATCACCGCATCAGAACTTTCGACCCGCGGGCCGGCGGGCAGCCCTCGTAGTCGACGACATCGGCGACGCGGGCGGAATCCCGCACGTCGTCGACGAGGTCTGCCCCGGAGACACCGGTTTCGTCGAACGCTGTCGCCAACAGCTCCTTGGCGCGGTCGACGATCTCTCGGCGTTTGGCCGCTCGGATATCCTCGATGGCGGTGACCTCGATGTCGGCTCGGCAGGGGCCAACACGGTTGATCGTCTCTGGGAGGCCGCTAAGATCGCGGTTTCGGCCTTGCCGAGGCTGGTGGCGATCGTCAGCTCGCCGAACGATTGGCCATTTTCGGAGGAGATCTCAACGTCGATCCGGCCGACCTTCGAGGACTGCTGGAGGTCACGGAGATCCAACTCATCGCCCAACAGCCCCTCGGTTTGGCCGAAGACCGCGCCGACGACATCGCTGCGCTCGACGATGCCGTTGGCGGCGATCCGGGCGTGAATCAGATACTTGGTTGTGTCGTCCATGGGAACACTCCAGCGACGAACGCGAGTGGCGTGGTGCCGCTGATATCATATATAAGCGCTACGATCTGAAATACCTGTCGTCACCGCTGGCCGCAAGGGCAACGCGTGGAGAGGGTGATCGAAGGCACAACAGCCTGCGTCGATCTGAAGAAAAATTGTCTTCAAGACGGGGATCTGGGAAGCAGTAGCAATATTTAGGCGTCGCTGTCGGCAGGACGCACCAAATGAACCCGTCACTACGTGCCGCTGGCTGGCTGCTCGCGTTTGCCATCGTCGTCGCCGGCGCGGTACCGTGGTTTCTCTGGGGGAACAGCCAACTGATCGGTGGCCTCCCGCTGTGGCTGTGGTGGCATATCGGCTGGATGATCGTCGCCACCGCCGTCTTTGCGGCCTTTACCCGCCATGGGTGGGATCAGTATCTGGGAGGCGTTGATGCCTGCCCAGCCCTGCTGTCCGGCGGCGGGCTGTCGACAGCGGCGACATCGGTTGAGTTGCTGGTCGTTGTGGGCTACCTGCTTGTCGCCCTCGTAGTCGGACTGCTTGCCTACCGACTGACCGGCACCGACGCCGAGGACTACTACCTTGCGAGTCGATCGCTCGGTACGCTCGTCTTGCTGTTTACGACCTTTGCGACGCTGTTGTCGGCGTTTACCTTCTTTGCGGGCCCGAACCTCGCGTACGCCCAGGGGCCTGAGTGGATCCTGTGATGGGAACGATGGACGGGATCCTCTTTGCGATCCTGTGGTATCTCATCGGCTACAAACAGTGGCTGATCGGCCAGCAGCACGGCTACGTCACGCTGCCGGAGATGCTCGGTGATCGTTTCGGCTCCACCCGGCTTCGCGGGCTGGTGGCTGGTGTGAGCCTATTTTGGCTCTTTCCGTACGTGATGCTCCAACAGATGGGTGCCGGCGAGGCGTTGGTCGGCCTCACCGACGGCGCGGTGCCCTACTGGGGTGGGGCCGCGCTGATCACGGTGTTCATGATTCTCTATGTCGGCCTCGCGGGGATGCGCGGGGTGGCGTGACCGATACCATTCAGGGGCTGTTCATGCTGGGCGTGATCTGGATCGCCGTCGCGTGGGTGCTGTCGGCGATCGGCGGCCCCGCGGTCGCCGCCGCCGGACTGGAGGTGAACAACCCGACCTTCCTCGCGTTGGGGAGCAGTTTCTACACCCCACAGTATATCATCTCGACGGCCGTCGTCATCGCCTTCGGGGTGACGATGTTTCCGCAAATCAACCAGCGATTTTTCGTCGCTCAATCGGCAGCGGTGCTGAAACGCTCATTCACGCTGTGGCCGGTGTTGGTGCTGCTGCTGTTCGTCCCGGCGTTCCTGTTGGGGACATGGGCGGCTGGCCTCGGGGTGAGTGTGCCTGAGGGCGCGAACGTGCTGCCGGTGTTGCTCGGGGAGTACACCCCGGCGTGGTTCGCCGCGCTCGTGATCGCCGGCGCGATGGCGGCGATGATGTCGTCGTCGGACTCGATGCTGTTGTCGGGGTCGTCGTACTTCACACGGGATCTCTACCGGCCATTTGTCGAGCCTGCGGTGACAGCCGACCGGGAAGCATGGCTCGCCAGAGGCGGCGTCGTCGCCTTCGCAACCGGAACCTTCCTCGCCAGTCTCACCCGCCCGGGGACGCTGATCCAGGTCGGCAGCACCGCCTTCGGCGGTTTTGCGCAACTCGCGTTGCCGGTCATGGTCGCCCTCTACTGGCCGAAGACAACGCGACTCGGGATGCTCGCCGGGATCGGCGGGAGCCAACTGCTGTATCTGAGTCACGTCTTCGTGCCGACGGTGCCGGTCGATATCGGTGGCGTCACCATCGCGCTGTTTGCGCGAACGTACGGTGGCTGGGACGTTGCTCTCGCTGGAATGGCACTGGGGGCGGCACTAACCATCGGTGTCTCGTGGGTGACCACAGCCGGCATCGACGAAGCAGCCGAGCGATTCGTCGTCAGCGCGGATTGAGGCGACGCCAATCTGCTCGCTTCAGTGTTAGGAACCCTACGTCGACCACCGGAGAGAGGTGGCCATCGGGTACGGTGAGCAAGTGTGGTGACTAATAGCACACATAGCGCACAATAGAGTAAATCCAGTTTGTCCTAATATATTAGATAACAGCCGTTGTTTCAAACTTTATATCGTGTACACCTGAACAATCATTACTGTTTTCGCCCAAAATTTTATTACTCGTTGACTACTTGTGCCACCTGCAAGGACGAAAGGATTGACGTATGAGTTCAACAAACCTCCACGGCACCGGGCAGCCGACGATGACGCCGACAGCCGGGCCGACCGATCCGACCGGCGAGGGCGCAACGATTCCGGAAACGATCCCACAGGCCGAACGGACGGTCTACCGGGACAGCGACACCGTCATTCGGGTTCATCCAGCAACAGCGGGCGACGACGCGCTGTGTGTCACGCTGTACGTCCCACTTGATGAGGTGACGGCGTCGATGACGCCAGCACATGCCTCCATCTGGCGCGAGCAGTCCTTCGAGACCGGCGCAAACACCGTTGATGCACTCCCAGCGGAGCTGTACGAGCTGTACAGAGAGACGGTCACCGAACTCACCGAGCGGTTCGCCGTCTCGATCAGCGAGCCGACGAGCGGCTACGGGCGGTGTCACCGTCGTCACGACGGCCCCGGGATCGTCTCCTTCCGCACACGGCTGCGGTAGCCGTGAAACTGCGGGGCTTGTTGGGGAGTATCCCCAGACTTATTTGGGTATACATCGCACCTTCGCTATGGTCTATCGGTGGCGGTCTCGGCAGGCTGCCTACACGGTGTGGGGAGCCCAGCGAGAGCCGATGGCCGAGGAGATCAAGCAGCATCTCTTCGACCATCACCAGGATTATCTATCGCATGAGGATCCGGGCGTCAGCTGGGAGTGTCCCTACTGCGATCGATCGGAGATCAGCTACGACGAGGAAAAGACGATCCAGCATTTCAAAGACCACCTCTTCGAACACGAAGACCAGTTCATCGAGTCGGGCGTCCACGTCGCCGACGACATCGACCGGTCGGGCAATATTCTTGTGAAGGCACCACAGGGCAGTCCGGGCATCAAAAACGCCCGGATCCACTTTCTCGCGCCGGGCGATATCGTCATCCTCGTGACGACGAATCCGGCAGCAAGACTCCGGTTGCTGCGGGAAGAACTCGGCAGTTGGCCGGCGCTGACGGTCGTGTTGACAACGAAGGATAACCCCGCCGAGGACATCGCCGGGCTGGATGTCTCCGATGTGCCGATCGAGATCGTAAAGCTCAGCAAACGACTCAGCCTCTCGAAGCTCGGCAATACGATCTCACAGGTACTCGACGAACATGGGCGTTCGGAGGGGCGGATCACCGTCGAGTTCGACATCCTCTCGGAGATCATCGACAAGTTCGGCGAAAAGCCCGCGTTCAAATTCCTCCAGATCCTGACCAACCAGTTCAAAACGGTCGGCGGGATCGCCTACTATCCGCTGGATCCCGATGCCCACGACAAATCGACGCTCAGTCTCCTCAACGACTCCTTTGATCTCGTGATCCGAGCAACCGAGACCAACTTCATCGCCGACAAGGATAATCGCTGATCCCAGCGACGGCACACAGATTGATTTCACTGGAACCCCATAGCTGGGTATGCACCTCTTTTGGCACCGACGGGATCTCCGGGTTCCAGACAATCGCGGGTTGGCGGCGGCGACAGCCGACGACACGACACTGCCGGTGTATATCGTCGATCACGACATGCTTGCGCGACTCGGGCGGCGACAACGGGCGTTTATCATCGACGGCGTTCGCGCGCTCAAAGCGCGCTACCGCGAACTCGGCAGCGATCTCCTGATCAGAGCGGGCACACCAGCGACAACACTCGCATCGGTAGCCGAGCGCTACGACGCCGACACCGTCTACTACAATCACCACTATCGGCCGGCGCGACGACATCGCCACCAGCAGGTCGACGAACAGCTACCGACAGCGAGTGTGATCGATCTCACGCTCGTCGATCCCGCAACGCTGGCCCCGTCGTATCCGAATCACAGCCAGTTTCACAACGACTGGGAAGCCGAGCCGAAACCGACGCCGGCGACCGTCCGGACGGACGCATTGGCCGCCATCGACGATGCGACAACCATCGATGATATCCCGATCAGCGACGAAGCCACCGTTGACGACGAAGCCCCTGACTCGGCTGTAGCCGAGATCGATCGACCACCGGCTGGCTACGCTGCCGCCCGGGATCGATACGACACGTTTCTGGCCGACGGGATCGAGGCCTACAACGACACCCGCGATGACATGCAGGCCGCGGTGGAGCGACCGGTCGGGGCGGTCTCGCGGCTCTCATCGTATCTCGCCGCCGGTATGATCGGAATCCGTGAGGTATGGGCCGATGCAACCGAGCGATACAACGCCGCCGAGGGAAACGCCGCTCGCAACATCGACAAATACCGGTATGAGCTCTCCTGGCGGGAGCAAAACTACCACCTCCTGCACTACAATCCGACGCTGCTGACAGAGAACTACAAATCCCTCCCCAACCGGATCGCCTGGGAGAACGATCCCGACGAGATCACCGCCTGGAAGGCCGGCGAGACGGGGTATCCGCTCGTCGACGCCGGGATGCGACAGCTGAATCAGGAGGGGTATATCCACAACCGACCCCGGCAGAACGTTGCCTCGTTTTGTACCAAACACCTCCTGATTGATTGGCGGATCGGCGCGCGGTATTTCGCCGAACAACTCCTCGATCACGACCCCGCAAACAACTACGCAAACTGGCAGTGGATCGCCTCGACCGGCACCGACAGCGTCGACGTGCGGATCTTCGATCCTGTCGCCCAACTCTCAAAATACGACGCCAACGCCGACTACGTCACCGAGTACGTTCCCGAGCTTCGGGGCGTCGAACCAGCAAAGATCGTCGAGTGGCCGACGCTGTCGGCGGAGCGACGAGACCAACTCGCCCCCGACTATCCCGATCCGATCGTCGACCGCGATGCGGCCTACGAGCGCGCCCAGAGAGTTTTTGAGACGGCACTCGGCAAGCGATAGGAACACCGCTGACGCATCAGGCCGGGCCCAGAACCGGTCGAGCCAGCCGTCGAAGCAGGCCAGTGAGTCCACCGATGGCCAGCCGACCAACGCCGGTGACACCGAGCTGACGCGTGTTGAGTGCATACCGGGGTGGCTCATCGGCGGTCGTCACCGTCTCCTCGGCAACTGAATCGGCTGGCGGGTCGTCGACACGGACGATCGGCCCATCGTCGCCGGACAGCTCGATCGCCGCCTGCACCTGGCGTTCGGTGAGATCGCAACGGGCGGTGATCTCGGAGACGGTCTTCGGGCCGGCTTCAAGCGTGTCGGCGATGCGGTTGAGACGGAGCATCCGAAGCAGGAACGCACCGGGATCGAGATCGTCGACCGGATCGGTCTCGGTATCGGCGGTGTCGTACGCGAAGTCGACACGGGCGTCCAACAGCAGCCAAAGCCCCCGAGGACGGCCGCAACGGGGGCCCACAGCGTCCGGAGCAGCGGTGGCTGCCGCAGTTCGGCAACGAGCCACACGAGGCTGACGGCAAGCAGCACCACGGCCAGCCCGACAGTCACCCAGCGATCGTCGATGCCGGGCGTGTCGATGAGGAACTGGCGGGTTTCAGTGATGAGAAACGCGGTCGCCAGCCCGGCGACAAGGGCGACGTTGCCGGTAAAAACAATGACGCCACCAGCCACAAGGAGATACACCAAGAGTGTTCGGAGTGACACGCGTTGTGTAACGCGGGCGGTGAGTGTGGAGGGCATACAGAGGGCTATCGGTCGTATCGAATAAATAGGCTGTTACCCCGACTGGTTTGCCTGCCGTTTGCGTTTGATCCGGCGGTGCATCGCTCGTTCGATGATCGTGCCGTCGCCGAGTTCCTCATCGGGGTAGGGGTAAGTGCGGTCGCAGGCGTCACAGACCCAGACGTGTTCGGTCAGAATGACCCATTTGGGCACCGTTTGAATCCCGAGGGCATGCTTGTCGTGGGGGCAGTACGGCCCATGCACGTAGGTGTAGGCGGTGTCGTTGGCACTGTAGTCCGACGACCGCCACTTGCCGTACTCACCCTGCCAGAGCACGTCAAAATACTCCAGTTCGGCGGTCGTATACACCGTTTCGGGCTGATCTTTGGCACTGAACGAGTGGGGGTCGACAGTTTCGGTCTGCTGTTGCTGTCGGGACGATCGGTACTGAGAGACAGCAAAGCCAAACAGCCCCAGATAGACGAGCACTGATACCACCAGCGAGATGGCGATTACCGTCGGCAACATCGCAGAGATGGGTGCCGACGGGCGGTCAGTGCGCGGTACATAGGTGTTCGTTACCGGGTAGCACTCAAAAATACTCTGTTCGACACCACGCGTCGCTGCCGGGGAGTGTGTCGCCAGCGAGCAGTCGCTCGGGAGTTGTGAACGGTGGGTAGAAATGGGCCGGCACGAATTTGAATCGTGGTTACGGCCACCCGAAGGCCGAAGGATACCAAGCTACCCCACCGGCCCGCACTCATCGGCACGCCGCGGCCGAATTTAACCGTTATGATCGGTCCGACTCAGTACTCGGTGTAGCCGGCGGTATCCAGCCAGTTGTGGGCAACCGTGATCGTCTGATCGGCGTGCAGCGTCTCGGGGCCAACCCGAAGGCGCTGCTCGGCCTGGGCGGCCAGCAACTCGGCCTCGCGGTCGGTGAAATCGTTGTGATCAGAGAGCACGAAGACCGGATCGTCCGGGGGTGACGCCTCCGGGAGCGGCGTGCCCTCGGCGTGCAGCTGAACGACCGTTCCGTCGCTGGCAACGTCGTCAAGCGTCGCCTCGAAGCCGAGACGGTAGAGTTCCATCCCGGGGAGACCTCAGCAGGCAGATGACCGATCGCATCCTCGCGCTGGTCGAGAGCGTCCCGGATTCGGGCAGCGATGGTTCGCTCGTCGGGGTAGAGTCGCCGGAGCGTATTGCTGTCGAATCGAAGCGTGTACTCGTCGCTCACGACAAGGTGAATCCGCACATCGTCGCGGATGCCATGAGAGAGAAACACCGCCGCGCCGACGCAGCGACAAAGCACGTCGAGGCGGCCGGCTCCCGAGAGGTCGTCCAGCGAGAAGTCGGCTGTCGTTGGGGCGTCGTGACCGAGCACGATGAACTGACACATACCGGGGCGTCAACAGCGAGGGGTTTAGTGTCGACTACTCACGGTGACCGCGGCAGCACCGACACACAGTAGCCAGTAGCGGGTTTGGCAATATTTACGCTCGTATCCCGACAAAAGTATATAAAATAAATATATTAGCCAGCTTACAGTCAATATTCATCAGTATTTCCGATTTAAATCTGCGTTATCAAAATCAACGCCTAGTAACGTAAGTTAAATTGATTGCGAACAAATGTACGAGATATGAGCAACTACGCCGATTCCTTTGGGGAAGGCGGGATGAACGATCAGGTTGATGTCGACTCACTCATGCGGGAGATCGGGATCGACCGCGGGGAGATCGAATGGCGAAAGGATTTCGTCAACTTCGACGAGGAAGATGTCGCACGACTGACCAACCTTCGACCGCTGTTTGAGGCTCACACCGAGGATATCGCCGAGCTATTCTACGAGAACCTCACCCAGTACGACCAGACCGTCGAGGTGATCGGTCGCTCGGAGAAAAACGTCGAACAGCTGAAAGAGACTCAGCGAGCATACTTCGCCACGCTGGCCGGCGGCGAGTACGACTACGAGTACTTCACAAACCGCGCCCGGATCGGCAAACTCCACGACCTGTTGGAGATGCCGATGAAGCAGTACATCGGCCAGTACGGCGTCTACTACGACCTCATCCTCCCGTTGCTCACCGAGCGGACGACCGATCAACTGACCGATCGGATTCAGGGAGCCGTCGACGAAACCGCCAGCGACGACGAGATCGAGAGGATCGTCGAATCGGAGATCGACGAGCTGCGGGCCGATATCACCAGCGTCCTTCGGATCATCAACCTCGATATGCAGGTCGTCGCCGACACCTACATCCACTCCTACGGCCAGAAGTTGGAGCGCGAGATCGACCAACGCGAGCAGTTGGCCCAAGAGGTCGAAAGCGATCTCGAAAAACCACTGACCGATCTCCAGCGATCCTCCACCGAGGTCGCCCAATCCGCACAGGATATCTCCGATCTCACCGGCGAGCAATCCGAGCGCATTCACTCCATTTCCAGTGAGGTCTCCAATATGAGCGCGACCGTCGAGGAGATCGCCGCCTCCGCCGACGAGGTCGAGAACAACAGCGAACGCGCCCGCAATCTCGCCGAGCAGGGTGAGGACGCCGCCGACGACGCCATGGGTGTCATGGACGACGTGGGGGAGGCGGTCGATGATGTCTCAACCGATGTGGATGATCTCCAAGCCCGCGTCAGCGAGATCAACTCCGTCGTCGAGGTCATCAACGACATCGCCGAACAGACAAACATCCTCGCACTCAACGCCTCGATCGAGGCCGCCCGCGCCGGCGAGGCCGGCGAAGGGTTCGCCGTCGTCGCCGACGAGGTCAAATCACTGGCCACAGACTCCCAAGACCGCGCCCAAGAGATCGAGGATCTCGTCACAGCGATCGAGAAGGATACCGAACAGACCGTCGACAGCCTTGAGACGACGACCGAACAGATCGACCGCGGCGTCGAGCGCGTCGCCGAGGCGATGGAGCTGCTCGGCGATATCACCGAAGCCGTCGAGGAGACCGCCGACGGGATTCGTGAGGTGTCGGATGCGACCGACCAGCAGGCCGCCAGCTCAGAGGAGGTCGCCAGCATGCTTGACGAGCTTGTCGAGCAGGCCGACACCGTCGCCGCGGAGGTCGAAGAGATCGCCGCCGCCAACGAACAGCAGGCCGACACCATCGAAGACGTCTCCGACGCCGTGAGTCGGCTGACGGAGTAGCCGCCCGCTCGTTTTTCTTCCTCAGTCAGTCAGCCCGTAGCCGCGTTTGAACAGCCAGACGTTGAGCGCAGCGACGACGGCCGTTCCACCGGTCAGCAGTGCCAACGAGAGTTGTGGGTCGACCTCCGAGACGCCGAGGAAGCCGTACCGCACACCATTGACCATGTAGACCATCGGATTCAGCAGCGAGAAATCACGGAGCAGCGGCGTCAGATCCTCAAGCGAGTAGAAGACGGCTCCAAAGAACACCAGCGGCCGAAGCAGGAACTGGTTCATCATCGTCAGGTCGTCGAAATCCTCCGCGAGCAGGCCGCCAACGATGCCGAGACTCGAAAACAGCATCGTGATCACCAGCAGGAAGGCGACCAGATACAGCGGCTGCTCGACGGGAACCGGCTGGTAGAGCCCGCCGATGATGAAGAAGCCGAGGACGCCGATCAGCGTCCCGACCAACACGCCGCGCAACGCCGACGACAGCAGGTACGCCCAGACCATCTGGGTGTACGACAGCGGCGAGGTCAGCGTCTCGTCGATATACTCGTTCCACCGGCCGTGGAAGATCGAAAACGAGGCGTTTTCGAAGGCGTTCGACACCGCACCGAGGACGACGAGGCCGGGGAGGATGAACAGAATGTAGGGAACGCCGATGATCTCGCCGACGCGACTGCCGAGAACGACGCCGAACACCGAGAAATACAGGACATTGGTGATAAACGGCGGCACGAAGGTATTCTTCGGTCGACGGACGTAGCGGAGGATCTCGCGTTTGACCAGCGTGTAGAAGCCCGTCGGGACGCCTGCGGCCGCTGCCGCGCGGTCGACGACGCTCATCGCTGGCCTCCATCGGGGGCGACCTGCTGTTCAGCCCGCGGGGAGTCTGTGTCAGTGTCGTCGCCAGCGCTATCAGCGTCGCTATCGTCATCGCCCGCGTCGCAGCAGCGGTGTCGTCGTCATGCCGCGTCATCTCGACGAAGACCTCCTCAAGGGAGGTGCGGGTGATTTCGAGATCGACGATCTCGATGCCTTCGCGGTCGAGTTCGCGGACGAGTTGGGGAGCGACCAGCCCGCCGTTGCGAGCGGTGACAGTGAGTTGGTGGCCGTCGCGGTCGATAGCCTCGACGCGGTCGTCGCCGGCGAGCAGGTCAGGCAGCGTTGTTGGCGGCTCGCGGAGTTCGACCACGATCTGGTCGGTGCCGCGATCCTTCAGTTCGTCTGGCGTCGCAACCGCCCGTACCTGGCCGGAATCGAGGATCGCTACCTCGTCACAGAGGCGTTCGGCCTCCTCGATGTAGTGGGTCGTCAGCAGGATCGTCTTGCCTTGGTCGTTGAGATCGGTGACCAGTTCCCAGAGGTCGCGGCGGAGTTGTACGTCGACGCCTGCTGTGGGTTCGTCGAGAATCAGGAGATCCGGATCGGTGATGAGCGCCCGTGCCAGCAGGAAGCGGCGTTTCATGCCGCCGGAGAGCCAATCGAAGCGGGTGTCACGTTTGTCGTAGATGCCGACCTGTTTGAGCACCTCGTCGGCCCGTGATTTGGCCTCTTCGGCGGGGATCCCGTGGTAGCCGGCTTTGTGCTCTAGAACTTCGCGGATCGGGAAGAACCGGTCGACGTTGAACTCTTGGGGAGCCAAGCCGATGGCGTTGCGCGTCTGTTGGTAGTCGGCCTCAACGTCGTGGCCGAAGACGCGGGCGGTGCCGCCGGACTTCCGGACGAGGCCGACGAGAATGTTGATAAACGTCGTTTTGCCCGCGCCGTTGGGGCCAAGCAGGCCGAAGAAACTCCCCTCAGGGACGGTCAGCGAAACGCCGTCAAGGGCAGTTACGTCGTCGTACTCCTTGCGGAGGTTTTCGATATCGAGGGCTGGCTGGCCGCTCATTGTCTGCGCTCCTTGTTGGGTCGCGTTGGCCGTCTCATCGCGGCTTGCTGCGGTCGATTGTGACAGCAAGTAGAAAGAGGGGTCGTCCGGTTGGCTCCATCCATATCGTGATACTACAATACAGCAGGTAGGCGTAAATGCCCCCGATCCGTGCGGCGGCGACCCACGGCGACGAAGGGCAAGACAATTGTCGCCGCCGACGTTGCCGACTGTATGGACTTCCTTGCGGATGCCCGCGCGGTCATCGACGCCGGCCCAGTCTGCGATAGCTGTCTGGGCCGCGTGTTCGCCGACCGGAGCTTCGGGCTCTCGAACGCCGACCGCGGCGAGGGGTTGCGAACCGCCGTCGCCCTCGCCGACGACGAGCCCTACGAGGCGGTCGCCCCTGCAGACTGCTGGGTTTGTGATGGCGAATGCGACCGCTTCGAGGAGTGGGCCGATCGGGCGGTCGCCGCGGTTCAGACCGTCGAGTTCGACACCTACCAGGTCGGCACCCGAACACCGCCGCTGATCGAGGAAAACGACCGCCTGCTGCGCGAGGACGCCGGGCTCGATCCGGACGCCGGCGAACTGTTCAAATCGAATTTCAACCGGGAGGTTGGCAAGCGAATCGGTCGACAAACCGATACCGAGGTCGACTTCGGCCGCCCCGACATCCAGTTCACACTCGATCTTGCCACCGATCGCGTCGACAGCCAGATCAACTCCGCATTCGTTTACGGCCGGTACCGCAAGCTCGAACGCGATATCCCCCAGACTGAGTGGCCCTGCCGGGAGTGTCACGGCAGCGGTCGGCGGCGCGGCGAGCCGTGCGATCACTGCGACGGCGAGGGGTATCTCTACCCCGAAAGCGTTGAGCAGTTGACCGCGCCCGTCGTCGAGGAGGCGATGGAGGGCACCGACGCAACGTTCCACGGCGCGGGCCGGGAGGACGTGGACGCGAAGATGCTCGGCACAGGCCGGCCATTCGTGATCGAGGTCGAAGAACCACACCGCCGCCGGGCCGATGTCGACGAACTGGAAGCCGACATCAACGCCTTCGCCGACGGGAAGGTCGAAGTCGAGGGGCTGCGGCTGGCCGGCTACGAGCTGGTCGAGCGCGTCAAGGAACTCGACGCCTCGAAAACGTACCGAGCCGCCGTCGAGTTCGATGCCGACGTGAGCGAATCCGCGCTCGCCGACGCAATCGCCGAGATTGACGGCGCGACGATCGAACAGGAGACCCCCAGCGCGTCGACCATCGGCGGGCGAGCAAGACCCGCACCCGCGAGGTGCTGTCGGCGAGCGCGGAACACGAGGACGCCCGCCATGCGACGGTCGATATCCACGGCGAGGGGGCCTCTACATCAAGGAACTCATCTCCAGCGACGACGGCCGAACCGAGCCAAGTCTCGCCGGTATTCTCGGCGTCGACGCGACGGTGACCGCACTCGATGTCCTCGCCGTCGAGGGCGCGGAGGAACCCTTCGAGCGCGAGGAATTTTTCATCGATAGCGACGAGGACGACACGTAGACAGCGATGTCACCGTATCAGATCGGCGTCGACGAAGCCGGTAAAGGGCCGGTCTTGGGCCCGATGGTCGCTGCCGCAGTTCGCGCTGATGAGACCGACCTCCCCGACGGGATCGACGACTCGAAGCAACTCACTGCCGCAAAACGCGAGTCAATAGCGACACAGCTCCGCGAGTCGCCGGCGGTCGAGGTCGGCGTCGGCGTCGTCACCACCGACGAGATCGATGATCCAGAGACGGATATGAACAGCCTGACGGTGGCTGCACAGGTGCGAGCACTGGGCGATGTTGCAGCCGACGGCGACCACGCGCTCGTCGACGCCGGCGACGTGTCGGAATCACGGTTCGCGCGTCGAGTGCAGGAGGGTGCCGCCGACGCTGGAACCGATACCAGGGGCGGTGTCGCTATCGACGTGACAGCCGAACACGGTGCCGACGAAGCCAGTCGGCAGTGGGCGCTGCCAGCATCGTCGCCAAAGTTGAACGCGACAGCCGGATCAACGCCCTCAACGAGGAGTACGACAGCGACATCGGCAGCGGCTACCCGAGCGATCCGACCACCCGCGCGTTTCTCGCCGACTACGTCGACCGCCACGGTGAGCTGCCGGCCTGTGCGCGTGCGTCGTGGGCGACCGCCGAAGACGTGTTGGCTGCGGCCGAGCAGTCCGACCTGGGGGAGTTTTAGCGGAACGGCGGCAGTCGCCAGCCGTAGGCGATCAACAACAGGACAGCGACAGCACCGACACCAAACGCCGCCGGTGGCGCGTCAATAGCGATCAGCATCCCACCGACGGTTGCGATACCGATGGCACCGATCACAAATCCGCTGCCGAACTGCGAGATCGCTCGCAGCACGCCACCAAGGCCAGTAGCATCCTGCTGTTGGAGCTCTTCACGAACCACCCGTCTGACCGCGGCTTCGGTCTCAGGATCAAGCGCTGTGTCGTCGTCAGTGGAGGGCATGAGCGATGCTTTGACAGCGAACAAAAAGAGCGTAGGGGTTAGCGTTTCGTCAGCAGGTTCCGGAGGATGTCGCCGTAGGCCGGGCGGGTGATGAAGACCCCGACCAGCACGCCGAGGATCGTGAAGATGGCAAAGCCACGGAGATCACCCAACGAGAGCACCGCCAGCGGCGACATGGCGATAATCGTCGTTGCGGCGGCGACGCCGATGACCCAGAAGGCCTTCTTGAACCGCGAGCTGAAGACGCGATTACTGGAGACATCGCCCTCGGCCATCACCCCATCGGCGATGATCACGAGGTCGTCGACCCCGGTACCAAGGACGGCGATAAAGCTCGCAATGACCGATAGATCCAGCGGGTAGCCGAGGTAGGCGGCAAAGCCAAGCAGGATCAACACCTCGGAGAACGCCGTCAGGATCATCGGCAGAGCGACCTGCGGTTCGCGGTAGCGGGCGAAGACGACCCCGGAGACGGTGAGGATGGCGAGAATCCCGATGATCAGCGAGTCGGTACGGAAGTTCTCACCCTGGGTCGGCGAGACAAACGAGGTCGTCCCTTGATCGATCGCCAGCGGGGCCGGCAGCGCGCCAGCCCGGAGGTTGATGGCGATCTCTTGGGCCTCTTCGAAGGAGGTCGTCGTCAGCACGAAGCTTGGACTTCGGGCCCAGTCGCCGGTTCGCATGCTGTTTGCGAGGTCGCCGTTCATCCCGAAGGAGTTGATGACCTCGCCGTCGACGACGAGTTGGAGACACGGATCAGTGTTCTCCGGGTTCTCCTCGTAGCGACAGGTCGAACCACCCTGTTGGGCGACACCGGTCTCAACGACGGTCGACTGGAATGTTTCAGCGATGCCGTTTTCCTGCCGGATCGAGACCGGGACGCGTGGGTTCGGGCTGCGGTCGTCGGGTTGGCGAGCGTTGCTGATCGAGGCGAAGTCATTCTGCGTCAACACGGCGCGTTCGGTGGTGTACTCGCCGTCACCGTTGTTGTCGTGGTAGATGTCGATCCGAACGTTCCCGCGTTGCTCGATCAGGTCGATCACATCGCTTCGATCTTGCCCCGGCACCTCGATCAGGATAAAGAAGCCGGTGCCGTCGGTGACCTGCTGGACGCTCGCTCCCGAGAGCCCGGCCTGATTGACCTTCCCTTCGATGACGTTGATCGCCTCATCGCGGGTCTCCTGGGTGAGGCCATCGCGGATCGTCTCGTAGCTGTAGCCCGTCGCGTCGAGGGCGTCGGCGAACTGTGATTCCGAGATGTCGGGGTTGACCACCTCAACGGTCGGCCCGTTGATCGTCCCGCGTCTGACTGTCACATCAGTCGTATCGCTGTCAGGGAGTTCGGCGGCGACCGCGGCCGCGACGTTGGTGGTGGATTCGTTGGCGATCTCCACGTTTTCGGCGGTCATCCCGATCAGTGGCGCGCGGATGCGGGTGCCGCCGGCGAGATCAAGGCCGTACTGGAGGTTTGTGAGTCGATCGCCGGTGGTCGCGTTCTCACCGCCGACGTTTGTCTGTGGGGCCATCGTCGGCGAAAACACCACAAACAGCGAGATGAGCAGGATGACCGCCAGCAGCGTCAGCCGCCAGTTGGATTTGAGCTTCTCGATCATGCTTTCACCCCGCGGTTGACATACCAGCGCAGCAGACTCACGTTCAACAGATAGGTGTTCATCAGATCGGCAAGCAGGCCGACAACGAGGACGATCCCGATGGCGGTCATGATCTGAATCCCGAAGAGATACGCCGCGACGGTCATCACGGCCATCGCTGCGATCGAGGTTAGCGTCATCGTCACCCCGGTTCGCATCGCCCGGCTGGTCGACTCATAGAAGTCACCGGACTCCCGGAGAATGCTGTTGTTGAGCAGAATATCCGAGTCGACGCTGTATCCGATCAGCATGAGCAACGCGGCGACCGTCCCGAGTGAGAGGTTGATCCCAAGCAGGTTCATCATCGCCAGCGGCAACATCACGTCCGAAAACGCCGAGGCGATGACCGCGACCGACGGCGCGATGCTGCGGAACATCACGAACACCAGCACACTCATCCCGAGGAAGGCGACGAGCACGCCGCCGAGAGCGATCGTTTGGGTGTTCGACCCGAAGCTTGGCGACACCGAGGAGCTGGCCTGGATCGAAAAGCCGGCCGCCTCGGCCTGTTGTTCTAAGACGGTGAGTTGATTGCTGCCGTCAGGCGTCTCGACAGCCCCCTCGGAGAACGTGAGAATGTAGGTGCCGTCGGCAGCAATCTGCCGGACAGACGACGGTTCGGCACTGAACGCCGTTTCAATCTGTTGGGCGGCGTTGCCGCCGGGGTCATCGATCCGAATCTCCGAGCCGCCGACGAACTCCAAGCCGAGATTCGCCGGCGCGCCGGTAAACAGATACCAGCCACCGATCACGAGCAGCGCGACCGCGAGCAACGCCAGCGGCACCGCCACCAGTTGGCGGTTCGAATACTGGGTGTAGTCGACGGTCGGTACCGAAAGCTGAGCCATATTGTCGGTGGAATACAGGCTTGAATAAGCCTTCTCATATTCCGGAAGCCAAACACGGGGGTAGCGACGGTCTGGGGCGGACTACGGCAGGTATCGAACGCTGACGACGCCCGGTTCCGATCGAACCTCGACGCGATTGACGCCCAGCCGGGCGGCCCGCGACAGGGTCGCCTCCCGATCATCAAGTACGTCAGCAACGGCGGTAGCGGTGTCATCGTCCGGAACGGTAAGAACGTGCAGCTCGCCGGTGCCGGCCCGCGGTTCGGTCGTCAACTCCCCGACGGGCTGATCGGCAGCCAGTTCCTGTTCGCGGGCGGTCGGCGGCTCCGCGCTTTCCTCGATCGACAGCGACCGTCGCTCGTCGATCTCGGTGAGTTGCCATGAGACCGCCATCGGCGGGTCAGGGGCGACCGTTCCCTCGATGGCATCGTCGACCTCGACGCCGGGGTTCGAGGCGAGGGTGTGTACCTGGCCGTCGTGGACATCCTTCAGCACGGCCGAGTCGTCATCTGCGTGGGTGACGAGAAACGTGCTCTCCTTGGGGTCAGTCGTCGACTCATCGGTCATACACACCGGTAGCAACGGGGGCGTGTTGTCGGTTTCGACCCACAGGAGCACATTCGCGCTACCGCGAGAGAACGTAGTGGACGGCAGCCATCACGCCCAACAGCCCGGCCGGCGGCGCGATCGCGCCGGGCTGTGGGATCGCATACAGGACAGCAACGATCGGGGCGGTAAGCCCGCTCGGTTGCGGGCGGGTGACTACCTCACCGTCGAGGGTGAACGACTCGGGCATCGAGATGATCGCCGCGACGTACAGCGAAATCAAGAAGGCGTAGCCGAGCGCCGCCATGATCGTGTCGTAGCGAGGGTGATACGACAGCCCCTTACGATGTTTGCGGGCGACAAGCAGCGTCGGCGCGAGCAGCGGCCCGGCGGTGAACAGCCCGACGACGGCGATAAACGTCCGGGACAGCGTCAGCGATCCGCCCGGCGTTGCTGCGGTCTGGCCGATCCAGACGACCAACGCGAGCGTGAACAGGCCGCCGACAAACAGCGCGGCCAGCGTGCCAACGATAACGTAGAGCCGGAAAAACAGCGAGTCACCCTGCCGGAAGGCGTAGGGGAACGCACCGATGACGCCGCGGTAGGCCTCAGCCATTGTCGACAGTAGCATCGCCGACGAATTAAACGCCGCGGGATCGACCGCCGACCACACGCAGGCGAAGACGGGTGTTTTTCATGCCCCGGCCGCGAAACGCGATCAATGAGTCTCATTGCGTTCGATTTCGACGGCACCCTGTCGGATTCGGAGATGACCGTGCTACTGGGCGAAAAGCTCGGCGTCGCCGACGAGATGGCCGACATCACCGAGCGAGCGATGAACGACGAACTCAGCTACGCCGAGAGTCTGCGCAGTCGCGCGGAGCTGCTGACCGGGCTGAGCGAGGCCGACGCCGACGACGCCTACAGCGAGGTCGTCCTCCGGCCGGGTGCCGCCGACGTTCTCGATCGCCTGCGCGAAGCCGGCCACACGGTCGCCATCTTCACCGGCGGCTTCGAGCGCGGCGTCGCACACGCCCTCGACGACGCGGGCACCGAGGTCGACCACATCGTCGCCAACGCCCTGCCAATCGAAGACGGCGAGTTGACCGGCGAGGTCACCGGCCCGCTCATCGAGGGGACGAAAGACGACCAACTCGAAGCCCTCGCCGGCGATCTCGGCGTCGATATGGACGAGACGGTCGCCGTCGGCGACGGCGCGAACGACCTGCCGATGTTGGAGGTCGCCGGCCTCGCAGTTGGTTTCGAACCGAAACCGGCCGTCGAACCCTCGTGCGACGACGTTGTGTCGACGATGGCGGAGTTAGGCGACCTGCTCGAATCGCGCGGTGTCCTGTCGGCGGCCGTCGACAACAGCTAACGAGTCGATCTCACGCCCCGAATTTGTCACCCTTGCCGCTGTCTCACCACTATGGAGGCCACATGGCACCGCGATTCGGCTGTCGGCCGGCTGACGATGACGCTGCCGATCGCCGTGATCGCACTGACGATCCCGGTTGGGCTATTTCTTGAGGAGCTCCCGAGAGCCATCCGCTTCGCGCCGTTTGTGGTGAGCGTCGGCCTGTTCGGCCTCCCGCACGGCGCGGTCGATCATCTGATGCCGGTTCGGCTCAGCGACGCCTCGCTGAAACGGTCGCTAGGGTCGTCAGCGTTGTCTACGCCATCTTGGGTGGGCTGTATCTCGCGGTCTGGGCGGTCTCGCCGGCTGTCGCGCTGGTGGCGTTTCTCGGGATGACGTGGTTCCACTGGGGACAGGGCGATGTGTTCGCGCTGCGGGCATTCGGCGAGGCCGACCACATCCGGACGCGAAGCGACCGCTGGGCGTCGCTGATCGTCCGCGGCGGGCTGCCGATGTTGGTGCCGCTGCTCGGCCAGCCCGAAGGCTACCAGCGCGTTGTCAACGGCATCATCGAGTTGTTCGATCCATCGGCGACAGCCGCGCTAACCCCTCTGTTTCGGCTGGACACGCGCCTGGCGCTGGGGGTCGGATTCGGGGTATTCACTCTCAGCAGCCTGCTGTGGACGGCTCGCCATGTGTGGAAGAGTGACACATCCGCCGCTGGGATCACGTGGGACGCAGTGGAAATCGGGGTCTTGTGGGTGTTCTTTTGGCTCGTTCCGCCGGTGTTTGCGGTCGGGCTCTATTTCGCCGTCTGGCACGCTGTCAGGCACATCGGTCGACTGGCAATCGTCGATCCGGCCGCCCGGGACGCACTCGACGCGGGCGAGTGGCCGACCGCACTCTGGCGGTTCTACCGGGATGCGACGCCGCTGACGATAGCGTCGCTCGCGCTGTTTGTCGGGCTGTACGTCTGGGTACCGACCGACGGCTCGCTGAACGCGTTGCTGGCGATCTATCTCGTCGGCATCGCCGTGTTGACGCTGCCGCACGTCGCCGTGGTGACGTGGATGGATCGAGTGCAGTACGGAGAAACGTACCACTGATCGACTAACCGATCAGGCCACGCCCTGGCGGACTGAAAGGGCGAGACACGCTGGGCGAACCCGGACGAGGTAAGCACCGCAGCGAACGAAGTGAGCGAGGAGCGCAGCGAGTCCCGGGAGCCCAGCGTGTCGAGGGCTTTCTACACTTCTCAGCTGATTCCAAATCTGACCACCACTAGTTCACTTCCACCCTGCTCAGCGAACCCTTAACCGCGACGCTTCCTAACCGCAACCAATGGCGGCCACCGAGGACGTTGGCTACATCGAGCATCCGCTGCTCGCCGAGGAGTTCATCGAGCGGCGGCTCTACCAACTCCAGTTGGCCGACGCCGCGAAACAGGGCCACACGCTCGTCTGTCTGCCGACCGGCCTCGGCAAAACGACGGTCAGTCTGCTGGTCACAGCCGAACGCCTACAGGAAGTCGGCGGCACCGCGCTCCTGCTCGCGCCGACGAAACCGCTCGTCTCCCAGCACGCCGAATTCTACCGCGACGCCTTGCAGATCCCTGACGACGACATCGTCGTCTTCACCGGCGAAGTACGGCCCGAAGACCGTGCCGAACTGTTCGACTCAGCCACAATCGTCATCGCCACGCCGCAGGTGATCGAAAACGACCTCGTCGGCAACCGCATCTCACTGGCCGACGTGACACATCTCACCTTCGACGAGTGCCACCGCGGCACCGGCGACTACGCTTACGTCTACATCGCCGAGCGGTACCACGCCGACGCCGACCAGCCGCTCGTGACGGCGATGAGCGCGTCGCCGGGCGGCACGAAGGAAGACATCGAGATCATCTGCGAAAACCTCGGGCTCGACGGCGTCGAAGTGATGACCGAAGACGACGCCGACGTTGACGAGTTCACCCACGACACCGATGTGGAGTGGAAACGGATCGACCTCCCGCAGGAACTACTCGATATCCGGGACGGCCTCAACGAGGTGATCTCGGATCGACTCGAACAACTGCGCGAACTCGGCGTCACGCAAGCGAGCAGTCCCGACATTTCCCAGAAACAACTCAACAAGATCAGCGCGGAACTCCGAAAGCTGATGGACAACGACCAGTCGGAGGGGTATCAAGGGATGTCAACGCACGCCGAGATCATGAAGCTCCGGCGGGCAGTCACACTCGTCGAAACCCAGAGCGTCGAATCCGTCCGGCGGTATTTCGAACGCCAGCGCAACGCCGCCGAGAGTTCGGGCGCCTCAAAGGCCAGTCAGCGACTCGTATCCGAGCCGAAAGTCCGCGAGGCGATGCGTAAAATCGAGAGTTTCGATGACCGCCACCCGAAATTCTCCCAGACGCGAATCCTGCTGGCCGAGACGCTGGGCATCAACAACGGTGAGCGCGTGATCGTCTTCACCGAGTCGCGGGATACCGCCGAAGCTCTGACCGAATTCTTGGGCCAGCACTTCGACACCCAACGCTTCGTCGGCCAAGGCGACAAGGAGGGATCGGATGGGATGACCCAGACCGAACAGCAAGAAACGCTGGATCGGTTTCGCAACAACGAATTTGACGTACTGGTATCGACCTCAGTAGCCGAGGAAGGCCTCGACGTGCCGGAAGTCGATCTCGTGCTGTTCTACGAGCCGGTGCCGACGGCGATTCGATCGATCCAGCGGAAAGGTCGGACTGGCCGGCAGACGACCGGCCGCGTCGTCGTCCTGCTGGCCAACGACACCCGCGATGAGGCCTATTTCTGGATCGCCCGCCGCAAGGAGAAACAGATGGAGTCGGAACTCCGGAAACTGAAGGGCGTCGCCGACGAGGTCGAAGAGGAGTTAGACGACGATCAGTCCGCGCTCGATCAGTTCGATGGCGAGGCCAGCGCCGCGAGCGACGACACCACCCCGTCGACGGCGACAAACGGCGGCAACGCCGAGAGCCAGCCCGGATTAGCGGATTTCGGCGAAGTTGAAGACGAAGACGAGACCGACGAGGAACAGGCCACCGAGAGCGACACCAACGCCGTCACCGACAACGACTCCGACTCCGACTCCGCGAACGAGGATGGCGACAACACCGACACCAGCGACGACGCCGAGGACGAAATCGTTGCCAACGCCGGCACCGACACCGACGAAGTCGAGATCGTCGCCGACCAACGCGAGTTGGAGTCGACGGTCGCCCGCGACCTCTCGAAGCGCGAGGGGATCACGACCCGACTCGAAACGCTGGCTGTCGGCGACTACGTCCTGTCGGATCGCGTCGCCGTCGAGCGCAAGTCGGTCGCGGACTTCCTCGATACGCTCACCGGCGGCGACCGCTCGATGTTCGAGCAGGTCGGCGACCTCGTCCGCAACTACAGCCGCCCAATCGTCCTCGTCGAGGGCGAGGACCTCTACGGCGAGCGCAACGTCCACCCGAACGCGATCCGTGGCGCGCTGTCGAGTCTCGCGGTCGACTTCAACGCAAGCATCCTCCGGACAGCGGACGAAAGCGAGACCGCTGAACTGCTCGATACGATTGCCCGACGCGAGCAGGAGACACGCGACCGAGAGGTCTCAGTCCACGGCGAGAAGAGTACGAAAACAACCGCCGAGCAGCAGGAGTACGTCGTCGCCTCGATCGCCGACATCGGGCCCGTCACGGCGCGGTCGCTGCTAGAACACTTCGGCACCGTCGAGGCCGTGATGACCGCACGGGAAGACGACCTACAGGAGGTCAGCGGCGTCGGCGAGGTAACGGCCGAAAAGATCAGAGAAGTCGTCGGCGACGAGTACGAGCCTTAGTTGAATTCGAGTGCGCGCAGCGTCTCGGCGGCCTCGCGGGCGGCCGACAGGAGTTCCTTGGCACGGCGTGGATCGTCGGTCTCGGCCGCACGCCGAGAGAACCGCGTGACGGTGGCGGCGAGCGACTGCCGAGCGTCGACGAGGCCGTTACCGCTAGCGGTTGCCGGCGACGACGGCTGTGGCGTCGACTGCGACGGCTGTGGCGTCGACTGCGACGGTTGCGTGGCGGTCGGTTGCGACGACTGCGTGGCCGGCGACTGTGACGTGTTGGTGGGCTGATTGTCGGCTTGTGTCGGCTGGCCGTTTGTCGCGGGCTGGGTTGGTGTCGACTGATTCGGCTGTGACGTGTTGTTAGCTGGCTGCTCGGGTGTCGACTCAGCGTTCGCGGGCTGTGGCTGATCAGCGTCGCCCGCCTGGTCAGTGGGCTGCTGTGTTCCGTCGCTCTGGGCGGCCGCCTGCTGGCTGTCGGCTTGACAGGTCGGACAGAACGTCTGACCGTTGTGCCGGAACAGGGGATCACCGCAGGTATCGCAGTGCTGGTTTGTCATCGTCGCCCCCTTCAGCAACAGCTCGCTCATGCGCTTGGTGTTGGCCCGCTTGTCCTCGTCGTCGGCGTACTTCTTCCGGAGCTTCTCGCGTTCGGCTTCCTTATCGAAGTCGCTCATACCCTGACGAAGGAGTGGTGCCCGGAAAAACACAGCGGCTCAACGAAAGTGTACAAATAACAGCTGAGTGCTACGAATACGTGTAGAAAGCCCTCGGCACGCTCGACTCCCGCGGCTCGTTGCGCTCCTCGTCACTCGCTCCGCTCGTTCCTGCGGTGCTTACGTCGCCGGGGTTCGTCCAGCGCGCCTCGCCCTTTCAATCCGCCAGGGCGTGGTTTGGTCGGATAGCCGACCCATCTGTTTGGCTGGTCGTCTCTAAACACCGAAGATAGAATCACCGAAACGCTTACTCGAAATCCGGGCGCATACTCAGCTATGGCAAAAGTGTCAATCGTCGGTGCCGCCGGCACCGTCGGCGCGGCAACAGGCTACAACCTCGCACTTCGAGATGTCGTCGACGAACTCGTCTTCGTCGATATCCCGGATATGGAAGACGAGACCGTCGGCCAAGCCGCCGACACGAACCACGGGATCGCCTACGACTCCAACACGGTCGTCCAGCAAGGCGAGTACGCCGATACCGCCGGCTCCGATGTGGTCGTCATCACCGCCGGCATCCCGCGCTCACCGGGAGACACGCGGCTGGATCTCGCCGAAGATAACGCGCCGATCATGGAGGATATCAGCGCGTCGTTGGCCGAGCACAACGACGAATTCATCACCGTCACAACCTCGAACCCGGTCGATCTGCTGAACCGGCACCTCTACGAGACGGGCGACCGCCCGCGAGGCCACGTCATCGGCTTCGGCGGCCGACTCGACTCGGCGCGGTTCCGCTACGTCCTCAGCCAGCGGTTCGACACCCAAGTACAAAATGTCGAGGCGACGATCCTCGGCGAACACGGTGACGCGCAGGTGCCGGTCTTCTCGAAGGTACGCGTCGACGGCCACGATCCGGACTTCGATGACGGCGAAAAAGACGAGATCCTCGCCGACCTCCAGCAGTCGGCGATGGACGTGATCGAGCGAAAGGGCGCGACCCAGTGGGGGCCGGCAACGGGCGTCGCCCACACGGTTGAAGCCATCCTCAACGACACCGGCGAGGTGCTGCCCTGCTCGGTCGTCCTCGACGGTGAGTTCGGCCACGACGACACCGCCTTCGGCGTCCCCGCAAAACTCGGCAGCGACGGCGTCGAGGAGGTTGTCGAGTGGGGCCTCGACGACTACGAGACGGAACTCATGGATGATGCCGCCGAGAAGTTGCGGGATCAGTACAACCGGATCGCTTGAGCGTGCGGCAGAGAAACTGAAACAGAAGATTGAGACAGCGCGTTAGAACACGCTGTCTGCGGTTGCCGCGCCAACAACGCTAAACACCGCGCCGACGCTGATCGCCCGGAAGGTGACCGTGGCGACCTCAGCGAGTGGAACCGCTGGTGGCGACCCCACGAACGTCGCCGGTGCGTCGAAGATGGCCGCGAGGATCGCCACCGAGCCGAAAGCAACGACCATCAGCGAGATAAACCGGATCGGCACCCCGACGACCTGCTGTTCATCATCGGGGTCGCGTTTCGTGTCCGCTTGGTAGAGCGCGCCGTAGCCGATCAGCGACACAAGCAGAACGTTGAGTGCAGCCTGCAGTTGGCTCATACTCGCCGCTAGCGTCCAGACTTCCTCGGTGACGACAAACGGGCCGGCCAACAGAAAGCCGCCGACAAGCTGCTGGGCGGAATCAGCAAGCCGAAACTGGCGTCGGAGCTGCGTCCCGGAGGGAAGCACGGCGCGTGGGCGCATACGAGAAGCATGAACGGCGGCGGTATAAAATCGGAGGCCGTCGACGACAATGACGATGTGTTTAGGGATCGGCGGCCAAGACCCAGCCATGAGCGCACGCGAGGAGTTCGACAGTTGGGCCGCCGAGGGTCGCGATAAGGGGATGGAGGATCGCCACTGGCATACCGCCAAACACGTCCTCGCGCGAATGCCAGTCGAGGCCGGCGAGACGGTCGTCGACCTTGGAACGGGCAGCGGCTACGCGCTGCGAGCCCTCCGGGAGACCGCCGATATCGGTCGCGGCTACGGCCTCGACGGCGCCCCAGAGATGGCACGCAACGCCGCCAGCTACACCGACGACGACGCCATCGGCTTTCTCGTTGGCGACTTCGACGCCCTGCCGGTTGCCGACAACAGCGTCGACCACGTCTTCTCGATGGAGGCGTTCTATTACGCCCGCGATCCGCTCCACACGCTTGAAGAAATCCGACGGATTCTCCGGCCGGGTGGGACGTTCTACTGTGCGGTCAACTACTACGAGGAAAATGAGGCGAGCCACGCCTGGCAGGACAACATCGCCATCGAGATGACACGGTGGAACAGGGCGGAGTACCGGGAGGCATTTCGGGACGCCGGCCTCCATGTCGCCGAACAGGATACCATCGCCGACCGCGAGATCGACATCCCACCGGCCGAGACGTTCCCGACTGAGGACTGGGAGACACGAGCGGCGATGGTCGATCGCTACCGGACGTGGGGAACGCTGCTAACCGTCGGTGTCGCGCCGTAGTCGACACCTGGCACGAACGATTTTGTGACTGGCCGTCCCCTCTCTCGGTATGAATCGGCGACTCGCCGTCCTCGGCGGCACCCTCATCGGGATCGCCGCGCTGGCCGCGATCATCCTTGTCGACGTGCTTGGGACGGTCTTTTTTGCGCTGACGGTGGCGTTCCTGTTGGCACCGCTGCGGCAGTGGTTGCGACAGCGCGGCTACTCGCGGTTGACGGCGACGGTGGCGGTGACAACCACCGCCTTCGTCAGCGTGCTTGCGTTGCTCACGCCGCTTGGGTATCTGGTGTTTGGACGGTTTAGCGAGGTTGTCGCGCTGTTCGACACGCTGCCGGCATCGATCCCAGTCGAGATCGCCGGCGTCAGCGACGAGATCGTCATCGCTGACGTGCTGGCGGTCGTCGAAACCGGCTTTCGCACCACAGCGACACGCGTTGCCGCCGCCCTCCCCGTATTGCTGATCAAACTCACGCTGTTCGTGCTGTTGGTGTTCTCGCTGCTCTACAACGAAAGCGACATCCGAGGAAGCGTACTCGCGGTTGTCCCGCCGGCCGAGCGGGATATCGCCAAGGCCCTCCACACCCGTGCTCGCGAGACGCTGTATGCGTTGTACGTCCTCCAGGCCGCGACCGCGCTTGGCACCTTTCTGATCGCTCTGCCGGTGTTTGTCGTCTTCGGCTATGCGTCGCCGTTCGTGTTGGCGACGGTCGCGGCGATCCTCCAGTTCATCCCGGTTGTCGGCCCGAGTGTGTTGATCGCCGCCCTCGTGATCGGGGCGTTCCTCGCCGGCGACATCGTCGGCGCGGTGCTGATCGGCGTGATCGGCGGCGGGCTCATCGCGTGGCTCCCGGATCTGGCGATCCGCCCGCGGCTGGCCAGACGGACGGCCGATCTCGACGGCAGCCTCTACTTTATCGGGTTTGTCGGTGGGCTGTTGAGTCTCGGCGCGATCGGGATCATCGTCGGACCGCTGGTCGTCGCGCTGCTGGCAGAAGCCGCCGGTCTCGTTGCCGACGAGTTCGATATCGACGAGGAGTCGGCCTGACTCACAGCACCGCCGCCGCGATCATTGGCGTCAGAAACGCCTCGATGAGCGCGGCAACAACGAGAACAACCGCCAACCCAAGCAACACCCGGTAGGCCAATCTGAAAGCGTCAACAAATCTTGAGAGGGTCGCCCGGCCGGTGACGACATCGAGGGCCACAGCCGCGATATGGAACCCAAGCCCGCCGGCGATGAAGATGGCCGGCAGTTCGATGATCCCATGCGGGGCGACCAAGGCGAGAAACGCCGTCGAGTCGATAACGCCGTACAGCCCGCCGATGAGCGCGCCGTTGAGCAGCATATCAACGCCTGTTGGGACGCCGAGGGCAACCCCGCCGAAGGCGGCTGTCGCCGAGACGAGCCAGTTGTTGGCTGCCAGCATGACGAACGTGTCGACGGGGTAGCTGCCAAACACCATGCTCGGCTCGGCTGGCGTCGGGAGCTCCGCACCGAAGCCGCTCGTCGTCTGGAAGCCGATGATCGCAGCAGCAGTAAAGATGGCTGTCGCAAACACCACCGACAGCGGCGCATGCCGGAGGAACCTACCAAGCGCGCCCACCCCATCGCGGAAGGCGGCGACGAAGCGAGTGCGGTGAGGCCGAGTCGGGTCGGCCGCAGGTGAGGAGTCAGTCGCCGGCGAATCATCCGCTCCAGCCACGATCGGGAACGACCGATCAGCATAGATGCCGAACTTCACGATATCGAGAAACGGCAACAACAACAGCGGCCCGACCAGCCCCGAGAGCTGTGAAACGCCGAGCAGCGAGAACAACGAGCCGAGGATCGACAGCACCGCAAACACGGTGAGTGCGACGAGAACATAGCCGATAAACGCCCAAGGGCGCGCGAAGGGGAGGCGCACACTCCGGCGAACACCGCCAACCAGCCCAACATCGTCGACAACGATCGACTGACCAACAAAGAGCAACAGTAACGAACTCACCACGATGAGGCCGCCGCCGAGGAGAACGCCGACGACGGTAGTGACGGCACCGGCGGCCGGCGAAAGCGAAAGCAGACTCACCCCGATCCCGATCGGGACAAGGCCGAGAACGGTAACCAGCGTCTGGAGGATCGACAGCCCAACGAACGACGACCAGTCAGCGGCAAGCCCCGCAAGGGCTGTTCGAATCCCATCGTCACCATTGAGCGCGCCGTAGACGCCATGGAGGGCGACCGCATTCGAGAGGCCGGCAGCGACGACGCCGACGAGCAGTGCGCTCCCGACACCGACGACCAGCAGGGCGATGATGGCCGGCGAAAACACGTCGACGACGGCTGATTCAAGCCCTGCTGGGATATCCGGCGGCGTTGCTGCCATCGCCTCGGGGTCGAGATCGGTTGTTTGGAGATATGTTTCGAGTTCGGTCACCAGCGCTTCGAGGCGGCCATCGTTGACGAGGAGGGCGAGGACAGCACCGATCGATACCACCACCGGGACACGGACGGTGGCGGTCAGCCCGATTCCGAGCAGATAGACCGGCAGCACCTCAGCCGGGCGGTCAACGAGGAGCCGAAGGCCGGTTTGGAGGGCGGATCCAACGGTCACACAGCGTCGTAGACATCGGGGGCCCCTAATGGCTCCGAATCACCGCGAACATGGTGGGCGACAGCACCCTGTGTCTGCAGTTTGCAGTCGAAACCGAGGTGGGTGAAACGAGACACACATCGCTGCCACCGGGGTCGTCAAGTGCGTTCGCCACCAACTACCGCCAATGAGTGACGCGGATGCCGCGCCCCTCCAGCCCGACCGGCCGGGCGAGGATCGCCCCTTCACCGTCGACGCGCCGTTCGAGCCCGCCGGCGACCAGCCAGACGCCATCGAGCAGTTGGTCGCGGGCTACGAGTCGGGGATGGACGAACAGACGCTGCTCGGCGTGACCGGATCGGGCAAGACGAACACGGTGTCGTGGGTCGTTGAAGAACTCGATACGCCGACGCTCGTCTTGGCGCACAACAAGACGCTGGCAGCCCAACTCTACGAGGAATTTCGGGAACTGTTCCCCGACAATGCCGTCGAATATTTCGTCTCCTACTATGACTACTACCAGCCCGAAGCCTACGTCGAGCAGACCGACACCTACATCGACAAGGATATGTCGATCAACGAGGAGATCGAGCGGCTGCGACACTCCGCGACCCGGTCGCTGTTGACGCGGGATGACGTGATCGTCGTCGCCTCCGTCTCGGCGATCTACGGGCTGGGTGATCCGAACAACTACCGCGAGATGGCCCTTGAACTGACGGCGGGCCAGCAGATCGACCGCGACGACCTCCTCGGTCGGCTGGTCGATCTCAACTACGAGCGCAACGACGTTGACTTCCAGCAGGGCTCCTTCCGGGTGCGCGGCGACACCGTCGAGATCTTCCCGATGTACGGTCGCTACGCCGTCCGCGTGGAGTTTTGGGGCGATGAGATCGACCGCCTGCTGAAGATCGATACGCTCAACGGCGAAGTCCAGTCGACCGAGCCGGCGGCCCTCATCCACCCCGCCGAACACTACTCGATCCCCGAAGGAACTCTTGAACAGGCGATCAACGAGATCGAGGCGTTGATGGAAGACCGTGTCCGGTACTTCGAGCGCGAGGGCGACCTCGTCGCCGCCCAGCGCATCGAGGAGCGGACGACCTTCGATATCGAGATGCTTCAGGAGACGGGCTACTGCTCGGGAATCGAGAACTACTCCGTCCACATGTCGGATCGAGAGTCCGGCGAAGCCCCCTACACACTGCTCGATTACTTCCCCGACGATTTCCTGTGTGTCGTTGATGAGTCACACGTTACCTTGCCACAGATCAAGGGCCAATACGAGGGCGACAAATCCCGGAAGGACTCCCTTGTGGAAAACGGGTTCCGGCTGCCGACGGCCTACGACAACCGCCCGCTGACCTTCGAGGAGTTCGAGGAGAAGACGAACCGGATGCTCTACGTGAGTGCGACGCCCGGCGACTACGAACTGGAGCACTCCGCACAGGTCGTCGAACAGATCGTCCGGCCGACCTACCTCGTCGATCCCGCCGTCGAAACCGCGCCCGCGACCGGCCAGATCGACGACCTGACCGACCGCATCGACAAGCGGATCGACCGCGACGAACGAACGCTCGTCACGACGCTCACCAAGCGAATGGCCGAAGACCTCACGGAGTATCTCGAAGAAAGCGGCGTCGATGTCGCCTACATGCACGACGAGACCGACACGCTCGAACGCCACGAACTGATCCGAAGCCTCCGGCTCGGCGAGATCGACGTGCTCGTCGGGATCAACCTCCTGCGCGAGGGGCTGGATATTCCGGAGGTCTCGCTGGTGGCGATTCTCGACGCCGACCAAGAGGGCTTCCTCCGCTCGGAGACGACACTCGTCCAGACAATGGGGCGGGCCGCCCGCAACGTCAACGGCGAAGTCGTTCTCTACGCCGACGAGACAACCGACGCGATGGAAGCCGCCATCGACGAAACCCAGCGTCGCCGCCGGATTCAACGCGAGTTCAACGAGGAACACGGCCACGAGCCGACAACGATTGACAAAGCGATCGGCGAAACGAACCTGCCGGGTTCGAAAACCGACACCGGCGGCGTGGCGGGCGAGGCACCGACGACCGACGACGAGGCCGCCCGACAGATCGAGCAGTTGGAAGATCGGATGCAGGAGGCCGCCAACAACCTCGAATTCGAACTCGCCGCCGACATCCGCGATCGAATCCGGGAGTTGCGACAGGAGTTCGATCTCGATGGCGGCGACGAGGGCGTTGCACCCGAAACGGAACCCGAGTTCTGAAACAGGATTGTCGTTACCGATGCTGGGGCCGATTAACAGTAGTCGATCCCACGATCGTCTGACTCTCTGTTCTCCAGTTGCTCATCGATAGCTTTCACAACGTCGCCGATATCGCGGCCAGCCTGTCGGACGTAGATGATACCGGCATGATCAAGGCCCTCAGTTTCAACGAGGGAGAGGAAATCGTCGTCGAAGGTCACGAGGAGCCAGTCGTTTTCGAGGGCGTACGAGAGGTGTTCGCGGTCGGTATCACCGAGTCGATCCTGTCCGCGAACGGTATAGACTGTCCAGCCACGACGGCGTAAGCCATCGGCGACGGGAATCCAAATACTCTCATCACAGTACAGTGGCCTCATGCCTGTGCGGAATCCGGCGACCGAAAGCTGTCGATGTGGTCGTAGTAGTACGCGAGTGCGCGGTGTACGTCACTCAACGAGAGATCGGGATACAACTGCGTGATTTCGTCGGGCTCGTAGCCGCTGTGTTCGTACGCGCTCGCAACGTCTTTCACGCGGATACCGGTGCCCTCAATCGTGGGCGCGCTGTCGCTGTGGGCCGCGTCCTGTACGATCCGCATACGTCATCGTTCGGGCGGCATCGTCAATAAGGGTATGGACAGACCGAGTGAGAAGGGCCGTTGCTGAAACGAGTGGGTTCAGCGGATGTCTAGATGCGTAATATTACACACGTTCAGTCGACGCATCTGTATTCACGATCCCGGTCGTGAGGATGTACTGGACGGCCTGTTCAACGGTCATATCGACATCTTCGATCCTGCTGACCGGGACATGCGTGAGATGCCCGCCCATCACCGGATTGGGAGCCATCGGGAGGAAGACGGTTTGATACGTTGCCGAATCATCGCCCATGAGACGGTTGGCAGCCGTCGCAATGCTTTCCGGTGGCGATTCAGACGTGAGAAACGCCAGGGTGTAGGCGTTGTCGGCTGGAAACTCGACCAGTTTCACCTCCCGAAACTGGGCGCCATCTTCGCTGGGATCCAACACCAGATCGCTCATCTGCCGCGTTGTCTGATAGACCGATCCGATGCCCGGGATCTGTGTCACATAGCTATCCACCGTTTTGATGATGTTCTCGCCGACCTGCTGTTGTGCGACCGTTCCGATTACCAACACCAAGATCGCAATGAGCACCACACTCAACGCCTGAATAATAATCACGACGGTCGCCGATTCAACACCACTCTCAGACAGTATCTCACTGATCGGTGAGAGTGCCCCGCCGATAAAATTAAACAGAGACAACAGTACCCACGCAGACACAGCGAGTGGGATTACTACGGCGATACCCGTCAGAAACCTCGTTTTGAGCTGTTGCTCTGACATCTAACCCGGACGTGTCGTTGGAGGATAAAGAAGGTTACAGCGGGGGAGGACGCGAGTGCGCTGTGTCCGCCACTCAGCCGACGAGAAGGGTATGAAGAGACCAAATGAAAGGCGCCCTTGCACCCAAAACAGAGCCCGAGTGCTGAGCGACAGACCATCATCACCCACCGGGAACCGCGGAAACGCCTTTGACTGTGCACCGCGAGGAGGTAGATATGGACTCATCGTCGGCCGACGCCAGCCCGCAGTTCGACGAGATCGACCCGCCGGCGGTCGACAACTGGCTTGATCTGATCGACCACCTCACCGGCGAACTCGCTGAAAACGAGGAAGCACTCGAATGCGAACTCGACGACGTAACCCTCGACATCCCGATGCGGATGAGCCCTGACGCCGAGACCGCTCGCTGGAAGTTCGACGGCGACGTAACCGTCAGCCTCGGGGAAGTGCGCGTCCCACTCCGTGAGTGGCGCGAATACTGGGACAACGCCGAATAACTATTCCATCTCGGCGTCGGGTTCGACATCGGGTTCGAGATCAAGTTCCTCCTCATCGTCAACCTCAACACCGACATTCGAGTGGTCGGCCTCCGTGAGATTCGTCAGCAGTTCGTCGATGTTGTCGAGCCCAAGGATCGACCGCGTTTCCTCGTCGAAATCCCGGCTTTCGAGTGCGGAGGCTGCCGATTGGATATCGCTCCCGCTGAGATGGCCGCCGTAGCGACCGACCAGCGAGGTGAGTTCCTGCGGGATGATGAACGTCGAGGAGTCGCCCTGGCCGATGCGTTCGAGACTCTCCATGCCGCGTTCGATGATCGCGCGTTCGCCCATCGACTCGGCGGATTTGGCGCGAAGCACCGTGGAGATAGCGTCACCTTGCGCTTCGAGGATCTGGCTTTGTTTGTCACCCTGTGATCGGATGATATCGGCCTGTTTGTCACCCTCAGCGGTTTCGACGGCCGAGCGGCGTTCACCCTGTGCTTCAAGGATCATCGCCCGGCGACGACGCTCGGCGGAACTCTGTTCTTCCATCGCGCTTTTGACGCCGGCGGCGGGGCTGACCTCCCGCACCTCGACGGCTTCAACGCTGATCCCCCACTCGTCGGTCGGCTCGTCGAGATCGCGGCGAATCCGGCTGTTGATCTCATCGCGCCGCGAGAGCGTATCGTCGAGTTCGAGATCGCCGATCACGGCTCGGAGCGTCGTCTGCGCGAGATTCGAGATCGCGGTTTCGTAGTTATCAACCTCCAGAAACGCCTTTTTCGCGTCGACGATCCGGTAGTAGACGACCGCGTCGGCCGTGACCGGCGAGTTGTCGCGGGTGATCGCCTCCTGTGGGGCCACGTCGATGACGCGGGTGCGAACATCGAAAGCGTAGGTGCGGGAGACAAACGGTGGGACAAGATGCAGCCCCGGTTCGAGCAGGCTGCGGTACTCGCCGAAGACCGTCAGCGCGCGCTTTTCGTAGGCGTCGACGATCTCAACGGCGCTGACGAGGGTGGCCGCGAGGACAAAGAGAGCAAGCGCGCCGACGGCAACGATCGGATCGAGACTGGCGAAGACTAACAGCCCGACGACGGCGGCACCAACGGCGGCCACCGTTCGCCAAACGCCATCGGGGATGTCATCGCTGAGGGCGGCGAGTTCATCGAACTCAGAGCGGGAGGACATAGCGGAACAAGGCGATGGCGACACTTACGCCTATCCCCCGCTGGCGACGATGCCGGTGGGGTCGACACGAAAGGAGCGTTTTTGGGCTCACGGAACCGAACACTGGTGTGTTCAGCCTCAACGTCCCCGTTCCGGGAGCCGTCAAGCGGCTCGCAAACGACCTCCAGCCACAACTCCTCGATTTCGAGCAGGTTCGGGACGACCACACGCTCGTCGTCAAGCGGTTTCCGGACGACGAGTTGGCAAACGGCCACCCGGAGCATCAGTTGGCGACGCTACAGGAGCGGCTCCGCCCGGTTATCAGCGGGCTACCTGCAGTCGAAGCAAAGGTCACCGGGATCGACAGCTTCGACCAGCCGGTGCGTGGCGACGGCCCAGTGGTGTATCTCACCATCGAGAGCCCCGGACTCCACCGGATTCACCGCACGCTCACCGACACGTTTGGCGTGGTTGATGATCTCGAAGGCGACGACTACACGCCGCACGTCACGCTGGCTCGCGGCGGGTCGGCTGCGGCAGCGGCGGCCGCAGAGCAGTTGCGAGCGCGGAAGATCGATCCGGTCACCTGGACGGTCTCTGCGCTCGTAATCTGGGATTCGAGACACCGCACGCCGGCGTCGCGGTTCGGACTGCCAGCCTGATCGGCGGTCGGCGTCGCTATCTGGATTCCAGCCGCATCGCCACCGGCTCCTTCGGGTGCATCGTCAGCGACCCGCGGAGGTCCAAGGCGTCGCCAAGGTAATCGAGTCGGTACTCCTGAGCGACGGTGGCAAGGATCAGCTTCGCTTCGAGCATCGAGAACTGCTTGCCGATGCAGTGTCGGGGGCCGCCGCCGAACGGGAAGAACGAAAACCGCGGCCGGTCGGCCGCCCGCTCCGGCGTCCAGCGATCAGGATCGAACTGGTCGGGATTGTCGTACCACCGCGGCGACCGGTGGACGACCCACTGCGGCAACATCAGGCCACTGCCGGCCGGAATGCGGTAGCCGCCGATCTTAACATCGGCTGTCGCCTCACGGAACAGCGTGTACACCGGCGGGTAGAGCCGCATCGCCTCGTTGAGCACCTGCTCGGTGTACTCCAACTGTCGTGCGTCGGCCGCCGTCGGCGTCGCGCCGTCGAGTACCGAATCGAGTTCGGCATGGAGACGACGCTCGACCGCCGGATGTTGGGAGAGCAGATACCAGGTATAGGTCAGCATGAGCGCGGTCGTGTCGTGGCCGGCCAACAGCATCGTCATCATCTCATCGCGGATCTGTCGGTCAGTCTGCTCGCCGCGATCCTT
Organism: Halonotius sp. GCM10025705; assembly: GCF_042662885.1. NCBI lineage: Archaea > Methanobacteriati > Methanobacteriota > Halobacteria > Halobacteriales > Haloferacaceae > Halonotius > Halonotius sp. GCM10025705. The sequence goes on from NZ_JBHSZD010000001.1 coordinate 2,057,099, forward strand.
CGCACGGAGCAACAGCGAGAGCAGATCCATCGGCTCGTCAGTGTCGGCGTCGACGGGGGTGTCCGCGCCGGCTTCGTAGCCGCGTTGGCGGCGGTCGGCGACGATATCGTCGATCACCGATTCGAGGTCGGCGATCGCCGCCCGGAACTCACGGTTCTCGGCGGTTGGGGCCCAGTCAGGGATCAGTCGACGGAACGGATCGGGCTCAAAGCGCGCGCCCAGCGGTTCGAGGTTTTCTTGAACTCGCTGAACCCGCTTTTCGCTGATGTCAGTGCCCAGCATCGCGGTGACGATGATCCGCACCGTGAGCCGGGCCATCTCGATTTGGATGTCGAGGCGGTCGCCGTCGTTCCAGTCGTCGACCGCTGACTCGGTGTGCTCGACCATCATATCGCCGAGCGTCCGGATGCGACGGCCATGGAAAGCGGGGTTCGCCAGCTGGCGTTGCTGTTGCCACGTCTCGCCCTCGCTCAACAGCAGCCCATCACCCAGCAGTTCATAGATCGCGTCGTCGCCGAGATCCAGTTTTGGAAACCGGTCGGGTTCGGTGACGAGGACGCGCTTGATGTCCTGTGGGTTCGTCAGCATATACAGCGGGATCGGGCCGAGATTGAAGGCGACGACGTCGCCGTAAGCGTCGGCGCAGGCCGTCATGAACTGGAAGGGGTCATCGGCGAACTGCTGGCCGTTGCCGAACAGCGGAACGCCCTGCGGGCCCGGGGGCGAATACTCATAAATTTGGTTGGGGACGAACGAGATTAAGGGTTCGGCCGGGGGCTCCCAAGAGGGAGTATCCCGGAGTACTACCGCGAAGCAAACCGTCTGCGGCAAGCGGTATTAGAACAGTGCCCCAAGCAGCGCAAACAGCACCACCACCAGCAACGCATACGCGAGGATGCCGGCCGCGTAAATCTTTGATAAGGGCTCATCCTCGAAGCCGGCACGCGGCGAAAGAAGGAAGAAGAGCATCGCCGGGGTCGACAACACGATCCGACCGATATCCGCCCGCCCGTTGGCCAACAGTCGCCGGAGGGTTTGCTCGTATTCCATCGGTGTTGTGAGAATGTTGCCAGCGACCGACAAAAAGACCGCGAGACAAGATGGAGGCTGCCGTGCGACGAGCCCACTCGTAGCGCCGGTCGCACCAGCCTCAGATCGGGTCGTCCGGATCGTGGCTCTCGGCGACCGATTGGGCTTCCGCCGCATATCGAGATTGCTCATCGGGATCAACCGGAGCAAGATCATCCTCGTCGGCGTCGATGGCAGCGGTAATCGGCTCGCTTCGCTGTTGGAGGAGTGTTGCCGATAGCTCTTTGCGAAGCTGTTGGGTGCCGTCAGTCGTTGCATACACGAAAGAGATCAGGTTACGGTCGTCGTACTCGCGTTCGACCAGCCAGAGCCGGGCCATACCAGGAGATATCGAAGGACCAACATGTGGCTGTCGATCCGACACGACCCCGTCAGTGCTGCTATCGCGTTACGTTCAATTGTCTGCCACCGGTACTGTCGATGATGGATGGTGGAACGCTCCGGGAACGCGCCGGCGAGTTACCGACCGAGCCCGGCGTCTACCAGTTTCAGGCCGGCGATCGGGTGTTGTACGTCGGCAAAGCTGTCGATCTTCGCTCCCGGGTGCGTTCCTACACCGATCCACGCAGCGACCGCATCGCACAGATGGTCGCCCGCGCCGAGTCGCTTGAGGTCGCCGTCACCGACACCGAAACCCAGGCGCTCCTGTTGGAAGCCAACCTGATCAAACGCCATCAACCGCGGTACAACGTCCGCTTGAAGGATGACAAATCCTACCCGTTGGTGCAGTTCACCGACCACGAAATCCCGCGGATCGAGAGCACCCGCGACCCCAACGACGCCGCAACCGTCTTCGGCCCCTTCACCGACAAGGGTCGGATCGAAACCGTGATCAAGGCGATCCGATCGGTCTACGGGCTGCGTGGCTGTTCAGAACACAAGTATCAGGGCCGGGAGCGACCCTGCCTCGACTACGAGATGGGGCTGTGTTCGGCCCCCTGTACCGGCGAGATCGACGCCGAGCGCTACCGCGAGGACGTTGAGTCAGCGATCCGGTTTTTCGAGGGCGAAACCGGCGTGTTGGCCGACCCGCTTCGCCGGGAGATGGAGGCCGCCGCCCAAGAGCAGGCCTTCGAGCGCGCCGCGAATCTCCGCGACCAACTCGACACCGTCGAGACGATCCACGACGACAGCGAGCGGGCGGTCGCCAGCGGCGATACGGCCGAGGCGGGTGGCGACGAGGCGGTCGCGGACGTACTCGGCGTCGCTGTCGACGGCGACCACGCAACCGTCGCCCGGCTTCGCAGCGAGCGCGGCCAGCTCGTCGATCGCTCCCGACACAGCCTTGATGCTCCCGACGAAGCCGACGGCGGCGACCGCGTGGCCGCGTTGCTGTCGGCATTTCTCCCGCAGTATTACGCTGAACGCCAACTGCCGGATGCGATCCTGCTCTCCGAACGCCCAGCCGACGATGACGTGATCGAGTGGCTGGAGCGCGAGGGCGTTGCAGTTCGCGTCCCGGGGGCGGGCCGGGAGGCAACGCTCGTCGAACTCGCGCTGAAAAACGCCCGGCAGGGGCCGGTCGATGGCGACCCACTCGCAGCCCTCGGGGAGGCCCTCGGAATCGACCGCCCGGGCCGGATTGAGGGGTTCGATGTGAGCCACAGTCAGGGCAAAGCGGTCGTCGGCAGCAACGTCTGTTTCGTCGACGGCAGCGCGGAGACAGGCGACTACCGCCGGAAGCAGCTCACCGACCGCAACGACGACTACGCCAACATGCGGGAGTTGATCGAGTGGCGGGCGAATCGCGCCCTGGCGGGTCGTGACGACCGCCCCGACCCCGACCTCCTGTTGGTCGACGGCGGCGAGGGCCAACTCGGGGCCACGATGGACGCCCTCGACAAAACGGGGTGGGACGTGCCGGTTGTCGCGCTGGCGAAGGATGAGGAGTTGGTGATCACGCCTGACCGCGTCTTCGACTGGCCGAGCGACGCCGACCACCTCCACGTCTGCCAGCGCGTCCGCGACGAGGCCCACCGGTTTGCTGTCCAGTACCACCAACAGCTCCGGGACGACGTGTCGACCGCGCTGGATGGGGTTCCGGGCGTCGGCCCCGAAACCCGAAAACGGCTGCTCCGGCGGTTCGGCAGCGTCGACAACGTGCGGGATGCCTCCCAGACCGACCTGCAGGCTGTCGACGGCGTCGGGGAGAAAACGGCGGCGACGATCGCGGAACGACTGTGAGGCCGCGAGCCCGAATCCATACATCATTAAGGTCACTGAGGCGGTGGGGCTGATATGGACTACACGCTAGCCGTTGAGAACGCGCCGGAGACGATCAGCGGTGGGACAGGCGTCCTCCTGCTGCATCCCTCGATCGGCGAAACCGACCGCATCGACACCGATTTCTTCAAAACCGACACCGACCACTTCCTCGTTGTCTCAACACGGACGACCGCCAGAGAGGTCGAACAGAAGCTCGAACACTACGATGTCGACGAGGACAGCGCGGTCATCCTCGATACGCTGTCGGTCGAGCGCGGCTACTCCCGGCGCGGCACCGACGATGTCCACTACGTCTCCGCCCCCGACGACCTCGATGGGATCGTCGCCAAGGTCGAGGAGTTCCTCACCAGCCACGACGGAAAAGTACGGCTCAGCGTCGACTCCCTCACCGAGATGATCTACTACGCCGACGAGGACGGCGTCGTCGATGCAACTGAAAAGCTGCTTGCACTGCTGGCCGAACACGATGCGGTCGGCCTCTTCCACCTCTCGAAAGAGGTTCATGACGAGGCGACGCTGGATCGCTTCCGCGAACGCTTCGACGGCGTCATCGATCTCGCCGACGACGGCAGCGTCACCGCCGAATTTTAAGCGGCCGCCGATCAGTCGATTCGGTAGGTTGCCTCAACGGACGCACTGACAGTGACATCGTCAGGCTGGAGCTCCGTCGAGCCACCGGCAGCATCTTCGGCAACGGCGTAGCGTTCATACGTTGGCGAGATCCCACCACCGGCGGCGTTGAGCTGCTGTACCGATACAACCTGTGAGTCGACGCGGGTGGCGAGGACATCCGCCTCGCCGCGGGCGGTATCAACAGCCGCTTTGAGGGCATCCTCCCGCAATGATTCGCGGGTCGACTCCGCAAGCGTGTACTCGATCCGACCGATCGAGTCGGCTCCGCCATCGATTGCGGTGTCGATCACGTCGCCGGTCGTCTCGACATCGTCGACCTCGATGGTGATGGTGTGGGTGCCCTCGTAGCCGGTCTGTTCGGGCTCCGTTCCCGGCTCACGGCGTGTGTACTGTGGGCGGATCGCAAACCGCCCGGTCGTGAGTTGGTCATCGTCGAGGCCGGCGTTCCGGAGGGCCTGCCGGAGGCTGTCGGAGCGTGTTGACAGCGCATCCCGGACGGCGGCCGCGCTGTCGCCGGTGGCCTCGACGCTGGCCTCGATGACCGCGCGGTCGGGGGCGGCCTGCATCTCTGCCGACCCGGTAACGGTGACCGTCCGACCGCTATCACCGTCGCCAGCGGCGGTGTCGGTTGCTTGCTGTGCGGTGCCGAGACAGCCGGAGAGGCCGGTCGCGCCGGCTGCTGCCGTGCCGATGAGGAAGTCACGTCGCTGCATGGTCGCTCACAGGTGGCCTGCGGATGAATAGGTTCCTAAAGGTGAAACGGCGGTTTGAGTCGGCTGTGGCGGCTACTCGCGGAGCTCGGCAAATGTCTTCTCAGCCCACTCGATAGCGTAGGCCGCGCCGTGTTCGCGGTAGGCCGTCGTCTCGAGCGCGCTGAACGGCGTCGGAAGATCGAGATCGTGTTTGACCGCCGCACAGGCGTACTCGGTTGCCTCGGGAAACGTCATCTCGTCGTGGGCGACCGCCCGCGAGAGGTCGTCGAGCCGGGGTTCGAGTCGCTGGCCGGCATCAATCCAGGCGTCGTACAGCGGTTCGAGGTCGTCATCGTCGGCCCACGACGCGAAGACCTCGCGGGTCTGCAGCCCGACCCAGCCCTCGAAGAGGGCGGCGGCAATCTGATAGACATCGGTGCCGTTGAGCCCGACCGCGGCGTCAAGGTCGGGATACTGCTCGCCGAAGAACGGCAGGAAGTGTTCGGGGACATCGCAGTCGAGTTGGACGAAGGCTTCGGCGATGAGGAAATTGAGAAAGTCATCGGGGGTGTTCTCGGCGCGCTGTTTGACCAGGACGGTCGGCGGCTCGGTCTGGGTCGTCCAGACGACGGTGCCGTCGTCAGGGGTGCCGATCGTAAAGGCCTCGCCGGCGTACTCTTCGAGGACTGCCGGGGCGGTCTCTGGCAGCCAGTCGGCGGGGTAGCTGGCCGGATCGAGGCGGTCGGCCAGCAAGCCGAGATCCTCGGCGACCGCCGGCGGCAACGTCTCAAAATCGGTCTTGACATCCAGCACGGTCGCCTCAGGGGCGTGTCGCTGACGGACAGTTGAGAGCAGCGGCGACAGCGATCGCTCGGAGAACATCAGGCGAAGACGTACGAGAGGATGATCCCGACCGCAAAGACGGCCGACAGAAGCACGGTGCCGAGCACAACCTTGGTGGCCTGCGACATACCGTCGGCTTCGACGGGGCCGGTAATAAAGCCTTCACTGCCGGACGCCGACCGCCCGCACCGGTGCGCCGTCGCCGCCGAGGGCAAGCGGGTACGCCCGGAGCTCGAACCGCTCGGTCACGCTCCCGAGGTTTGTCAGATTCTCGACGATCAGACAGTTCTCGCCGAGCAGCGCGTGGTGGGCCGCAAAATCAGTCGATTCGTCGTCGCGGGCCTGTGGGCTCGGTGTCAGATCGGGGCTCAACGCGTCGACGCCGACCGCCAGCCCGTGGTCGGCACAGCGGGCCGCCGTTTCGGGTGCAATGTAGGGATGATCGAGATAGCGGTCGGTGTTCCAGTAGTCGTCCCAGCCAGTCCAGCAGACGACCATGTCGGCGTCGGCCAAGGCGTCGTCTGCGGGGAGTCGTTCCGGGGTGATAGCCTCGCGGGCGGCACAGTCCCGGCAGTCGACCCGAACGGCGTCGAAGATGAAGCGGTCGAGCGAGAACGCCGACAGCGGATCGCCGTCCGGTTCGGTGTGGAGTGGCGCGTCGATGTGGGTGCCGGTGTGACTGCCGCAGGAGAGCGATTCAACATGGTAGCCGTCGGCGGCGTGGGTCGCATGGTCGGTCAGGCTGACCGCCGGATCACCGGGATAGGTCTGCATGCCGGTGTCGATGGGGTGGGTAAGATCGACATGGTCGGGCATAGTCGGTAATGGCGTAGGCCGGCCAAAGAGGCTGTGACGACAACAACGATTTTACCGCCGCCGGACGCGACCACAGGTATGTATCTGGATATCGGCAACGCACTCGGCGGCAGTCCCGGTCTTACCGAAGAAACCCTCGATCACCTCGACGAGCGGGTCGGGCTCGCCCACGAGCGCATCGAGCAGGGCCGCGCAGACGATGAACACGGCTACGCCGCGCTCAACCTCCCCAAAACGGTCGACACCGATGCAATCCGCGCGGCGGTCGAACCGTTCGGAACGCCCGAAGCCGTCCTGACGGTCGGTATCGGCGGCAGCGCGCTTGGCGCGGCAACCATCTCCGCCGCGCTGGCCGACCAGACCGACGTGGAGGCGCACTTCCTCGATAACGTCGACCCCGAGGACACCGCCGAACTCCTCGACTCGCTACCCCTGGACGACACCGTCGTCAACGTCGTCTCCCGATCGGGCACCACGGCCGAAACCCTCTCGAACTTTCTCGTCGTCCGCGAAGCGATGGACGACGCCGGCGTCGACTGGACCGAGCAGACCTTCGTGACCACGGGCGACGAGGGCAACCTCCGAAATCTCGCCGATACACATGATCTCCCGTCGCTGAAAGTCCCCGAAGGCGTGCCGGGTCGCTTCTCGGCGATCTCGACAGTTGGGCTGGCCTGTGCCGCGCTGCAGGGCCTCGATATCGAGGGCGTCGTCGCTGGCGCCCAAACCGCGATGGACGATCTCTCGGGGTCGCTGTATGAGTCGCCGGCCTACGCCTACGGCGCGGTCTGTTACGGCCTTGCCGAGCGCGGCGCACTCACCAACGCGATGATGCCCTACGCGGAGTCGCTGGAATACTTCGCTGAGTGGTTCGCCCAACTGTGGGCCGAGAGTTTGGGTAAGGAACAGGTCGGCCAGACGCCGGCGCGCGCCCTCGGTGCGACCGATCAACATTCCCAACTCCAACTCTACCGGGCTGGCCCACGCGATAAGCTCGTGACGCTCGTCCGTCCGCGCGAACGCGAGGACATCGACATCCCCGAAACCGACCTCGAAGGCTTGTCGTATCTCGGGGGCTCCGGGCTTGGCGACCTACTGGACGCGGAGTTCGAGGCGACCGAAGCCAGCCTCGCCGCCGAGGGGCGACCCAACGTCCGCATCGAGATCGACGCCGTCGACGCCGAAAATATCGGCGAGTTGCTGTACGCAATGGAGGCCGCGACCGTGATGTACGGCGAACTTGCCGGGCTGTCGACGTTTACCCAGCCCGCTGTCGAATGGGGCAAAAAGGCCGCCCGCGGGCTGCTCGGCGGTGGCGACTTCGCGGAAGCCGACGCTGTCGCCGACAAGCGCACCTTCGAGATCGAGTAGCCAGATCGATCGAATCGGTGTCCCTAACAGGGGCGGCGGCGTAGCCGGCCGATAATGGCGACCGATACCGCTGGCTGGGAGCCACACGCGAAGGCCCTCGGGGAAGCCCTCCTTGTCGTGTTCGGGGCCTACCTCGTCGCCAGCGTCGTGCTTGCGGCGGTAAATCCACCCCTGGTCGACGCCGGAATCGTCACCCCCGGCGGCACCGACGAATACCTCGCACAGTTCGCCCTCCAGTACGCCGGCTTTCTGTTGGTCACCGGCTGGTACGCCCTCGCTGTCAGAGACGAGCCGCTGATCCCGTGGGCGACGCCCGGCCGCCGGGAACTCGGACTCATCGTCGCTGGGATCGTCATCCTCGTCGGCGCGAACAATGGGATCACCCGGCTGTTTGCCGCCGTCGACGTGAGCCTCGGCGACAACGCTGCCGTGACCATCGGCACCGGCGAGCCAGCCTACCTGTTGACGATGGTGGCCTTTTCCCTACTCGTTGTCGGGCCAGCCGAGGAACTGCTGTTTCGCGGTGTTGTCCAAGGTCGTCTGCGGGAAACGTGGGGGGTCTGGCCCTCAATTCTTGCGGCAACCGTGCTCTTTGGGCTGAGTCATGCCTCCGTCTCCGGCGGCATCGCCGGGATCGCTGCCTACATTGTTACCGCAACGCTGCTCGGCGTACTGTTGGGCTACCTCTATGAGCGCACCAACAACATCGTCGTGCCGGCGGTCATCCACGGCGTCAACAACGCCGTCATCTTTGCGTGGCTCTATCTGGGCGAGATCGGTGTTGTCTGAAAACAGCCGGCGAAACGGGCTTAGCTCGGGTTCTTCCGGGCAAGGTCGCTGCCGCAGATCCGACAGCGATCGAGATTGTCGTCGTAGGTGCGGCCACAGCCCTGACACTGGAACTGCCACTCCCGCTGTTCGGTGATCCCCTCCTGGGCGATCACGTTGACGGCGACGTTGAGCCGGTCGGCGACGTTCTGCATCGCGTAGTCGTCGGTGACCAAGGTGCCGTCAAGTTCGAAGGCAGCGGCGATGAGAATGATGTCAGTCTCGCTGAGTTCGTCAGCATCGCCGGTCTCTGTTGCCGCACGGTTGATCTTCTCAACCGTCTCCTCGGAGGGGATGTGGATATGCATCCCCGCGCCCTCCTCGGCGTCGAAGCGGAAGGCGTGTTCGCCCTCCAACTCCTCGTGGACTTGCGGAACCGAGGCGGTGTCCTCGTCAGTGTGATACTCGTTGATAAACGCCGACGTGTCGAGAATCTGCATATAATTACCGAGAAACAACGATGTAGTCTTTGACCGCATCAACGGCACCGGCTGGGATTTCGAGTCGGCCATCCTCGTTGGCCGGGAAATCGGCGGACGCCGCCGAGATCCCCTCGTTGGGGGTGACAAGCAGGTCGTGGAGGCGACCGGTTTTGAGATCCATTGTGATGTTGTAGAGGTCGCCGAGTTCCGTCCCGTCGGCGCCCATCACGGCTTTGCCCGAGAGATTTTCCGCGAGTATGTCAACCATGCCTGAGGTAGACGGGCGAACTCATATAAACGCCACGGGCGCGTCCGACGGCTGGCAGACAGCCGGGAAGTTGAAAGGCTTAACTCCGAGGGCCCGGTTCCACCGGTAACGCGGTTGCCGGAGTTCTATGCATGTCAGATCACGATACCTCACTGCGAACCCCGATCGTTGCTGTCCTCGGCCACGTCGACCACGGCAAAACCAGCCTGCTGGATAAGATCCGCGGCTCGGCGGTCAGCGAGGGCGAGGCCGGCGCGATCACCCAGCATATCGGCGCGACGGCCGTCCCACTCGAAACGATCGCCGACATGGCTGGCGACCTTGTCAAAGTCGAAGACTTCGACCTCCCCGGACTGCTCTTCATCGATACGCCCGGCCACCACTCGTTTTCGACGCTGCGCTCACGGGGTGGCGCACTCGCCGATATCGCGATCCTCGTTGTCGACGTCAACGACGGCTTCCAGCCGCAAACTGAGGAGGCCCTCGACATCCTCCAGCGCACCGGCACGCCCTTCGTTGTCGCCGCCAACAAGGCTGACACGACGCCGGGCTGGAACCCCAACGAGAACTCCCCGATCAAGCCAAGTTACGACGCCCAAAGCGACACCGCCCGCCAGCGACTCGACGAAAACCTCTATGAGATCATCGGCCAGCTATCGGACGACGGCTTTTCGGCGGATCTCTACTGGCGCGTCCAGAACTTCCAGAAGAACATCGGCGTCGTCCCTTGTTCCGCGCTGACCGGCGAGGGCGTCCCCGACATCCTCGCGGTGTTGATGGGGCTTTCCCAGCGGTTCATGAAAGCCGAGATGGAGATCGACGTGGCTGGCCCCGGCGAGGGGACAGTCTTGGAGGTCAAAGATCAACAGGGCTTCGGCGCGACGCTGGATGTTGTTGTCTACGACGGGACGATCCACGAGGGCGATCAGATCGTCGTCGGCGGGGTCAACGAGCCGATCGTCACCGAGATCCGGGCGTTGCTCCAGCCGCAGCCCAACGCCGAGATCCGGGTCGAAAACCGCTTCGAGCGCGTCGACGCGGTTGCGGCCGCCGCCGGTGTCAAGATCGCCGCCCCCGACCTCGATGATGCGATGGCCGGCGCGCCGGTGCGGGTCGTCCGCGACCGCGATGTTGACGACGTAATCAAGGAGGTCAAAGCCGAACTGGCCGAAATCGAGGTCGACACCGAGGAGGAAGGCGTCGTCGTCAAGGCCGACACCCTCGGCAGTCTCGAAGCGATGGCCAACGCCTTACAGGAGGCCGAGGTGCCGATCCTCCGGGCGGAGGTCGGCGATGTGGCACCCCGCGATATCGCGGTCGCCGGCACGGCCAGAGAGCCTGAGCATACGGTGATCCTTGGGTTCAACGTCGAGGTGTTGCCGGATGCCGAGCGCGAACTCGAACAAAGCGAGGTGACGCTGTTCCACGACGACGTGATCTACCAACTCGTCGAGGACTACGAGGAACACGTCGCGGAGATGCAGCGGGCCCAACAGGAGACGATCCTCGATAAGATCGTCCGGCCCGCGCGGTTTCAGATCCTCGACGACCACACCTTCCGACAATCCGATCCTGCGGTCGTCGGCGTCGAGATCATGTCAGGGACGATTAAGAACAACACGAATGTTGCCAAATTCGACAACAACGAGCCCGACCGCGTCGGTGAGCTGTCGGGGATTCAGGCCCAAGGCGACGATGTCGAAGAGGCCCGCGCCGGCGAGCGTGTTAGCGTCGCCATCGACGGGCCGACGGTGGGTCGACAGATCGAGGAGGGCGACGAGCTCTGGATCGAACTGCCGGAGAAACACGCCAAGATCCTCGAACAGGAGCTCAACGAAGAGATCCCAGCCGACGAACTGGAGGCGTTGTCGGGGTATCTGAACAAGCGACGAAAGCGCGATCCGTTCTGGGGGAAATAAGTATTTTGTGTTTGATTGTATACACAAGTTTGTAGGTGATAGCCGATGGTCGGGGTTGATCTCGCTACACAATTCTACCAACCTGATAGGTAGCCGCTTAGCCACTGTTCTCGGGTCACTTCGCCAGACTGTTGCAATCCCCGCTACCCCGACCCATCAGGATTACAGAGCGTCTGAGCAGGGCGATAGTCAAAAAACACGGAGAGAGTTACGAACAACACAGAAGCGACGGCGAACAGCCACGCCACTATCTTGTTCTTAGATGGAGGGCTGTTCATAGGCTCAGTCAATGGATTTCAACTGTTATGCTGACTATGCTCTTCACCAATCTACAAAGGCGTCTATCAGTGGTTCCGCTTTGAGAAGGAACCAGAATAAGATAATAACCCCAAAAGACGGAACGACGATAGTTCGAATCACATCCGTAGCCCATGCGACCATTTGGGCGGTACTCGCGTCACCAATACTCAAAGTCATGGTTAGGAGGACACCAGCCGCTCCGAGTATTGCCACAGCGGTCGCCAGATCGTCCGCGTTGTCCAAGTCGGACATCTATGCCATCTCCCCTGCAAACTGGAAAAATATGAAAACAACCGCCCCAACCACGGTGAGCGGAACCATCGCCTTCACAGCCCCCGCAAATAGATAGACCACCTGTTCAACCATCACCATGTCCGCATTCTGCATACTCATACTGGAGGTGATATTTATCATCCCAAATAGGAACGGAGCCACAGCAAGGAACGTGAGTAGCGATCCGAACGCGGCTATTTTCCCCCACGGAACTGTCATACGTTTAGCAAGAGCGGATGTGGGCTTAAGAATATTGCGCCGATTCGAAGGTTATAGTCCTCAAAACTCCAATTTAGTGGAAGTATGGCCGTGATTCATCACTACCACTACCGTTCGAGAGGTCACCGACCGCCGCCGCGGTCACGGAAATCTACCTGTAGAGCGACGACTGAGGAGGGCAGACTGAGACGGATGCCGAGAAGAAGCCGCTGAAAACAGCCGGCAGCTTAGAGGATGTACGCGCTGTTGTTCTCGATGTGGCGAGGGGCCTGTAGCTGCTTGTAGGTGCTTCCACCTGCCGGGGCTTGAGAGATGAACGTGATCGATTCTGACTCGTTGAGTGGCGACACACCACTAATATCCGTCAACGAAAACTCAACGACCATAAGGTCGTTTTGATCGGCTATTGTATCGGCACCGTCCTCAAGCCCTTGTTTTGGATAAAACTCAATGCCATCGCTGGCAGTGCCGGCACTCGTATTTTCACCGTTGACCACAGTCGCTTCGCCATCGGTTTCAATCGTGTACGAGACCTTGCTGAGGTTGATCGGATCGGAGCCGGACGCGAGTCGAACGCTCGCATTGAGCGTGTCGATCGTTTTGTTTGAGTTTGTCTCAAGCCCGATCACCTTACCGACCTGAACGACATCACTGACCTCAGCCGTTGTTTCTTCACCGGTTGCCTGTGCTTGTGATTGCAGGAGGCCTGCAGTGTTGATCAACACGCCCGCGGCGATCGCCGCGACCAACACCATCGCAATGAACACGATGAGCGTGCCGATCCCCACCTGACCTCGGTTCTCTGGTTCGAACATAGTGTGACGTCGCCCACCCGGAACAGGGTCGGCGATAGCAGAACGAACTCCGAAGAGGGATATAAAATTGTGGCAGCAATTTTCAAAAGAGATAATTATAGTAGAATTACAGGACAACCAAATTCGATAGACAAGTCTCAGTCAACTCTGAACAGCAAGAGAATTTTTCTCTAATTCTCTTTTTTGATATCTTGTCGGTACTTATTTTACCCTCTCGCTCCAACCAACTGGTAGTCGCCTTTCGTGACTGAAGGTGACTGTGTGACTACTACCCGGAACAGGTAGGGGAAGTTACCCAACGCTTCCCGTTCGAGATCCGGGGTGGTCGCGGATTGGTATTTTCTGCGGGACACGGATCCTCCCAGTCGATCACCCGTCGAAAGAAGACTGTAGGTTTATTTCCGCAAGCATTGTTGCCATAGATGGCCGCAATACGGCGGCCACCGACACCGAAACCCCACTGCACCGGGAGCGTCCCACCGCGCTCCCGTTTTAGCAACGACATCGAACGAACCCGACGTTTAAGCGCCGAACGCAGGCGTTTCCAGCGTTGTCTCCTCGCGTGGGTCGAAAGCCTCGTAGTGGACAACCTCCTCAATCGGGCGGCGACCTTTTCGCTCGTTGTCGATGTCTGCGGCCGGGTCAGTCGGATAGCCGAGCGTGATGAGCATTACCGGTTCGTACCCGTCCGGGATGTCGAACGCTTCAACGAGCCCATCAGCGTCGAAGCCTTCCATCGGGCAACTGGCGACGCCGTGTGTCCACGCCGCATACATGAGCGTCATCGCCGCCAGCGAACTCGATCGGGTCGTCCACGTTTGCCGGTCGGCCGCCGACATCCCAGCCATCGCCTCAACGTTGTCCAACAGCGCGTTTCGGACGTCGTCGTTCGGGATGTACTCCTTGGCGAGCCAGTCGTCAAACACCGCCTCGGCGTGGGCCATCGGATCGGTGTTGCCGAGGACGACGACAGTCGTGTCAGCGTCAACAACGTGGTCTTGGCCGTTGGCGACGGCTTTGAGTCGCTCCTTGGTCTCCGTGTCGCGCAGCGCAAGCAGCTCCCAGGGCTGGAGATTGTAGCCGGAGGGCGCAAGCGTCGTCGCCTGGAAGATGGCATCGAGGGTCGACTGTGCGATCGACTCGTCACTGTAGTCGTGTACTGATCGTCGGGTCGCAACGGCGTCTGTGAAATCCACACCAACGAGAGGGGCCGAACAGGCATAACGACGAGGCTCCCGGCAGCCGTCGATGGAAGGGCCCCCGGGGCTGTGACCTCCTATCTTTTTGACGATCCACACAGCAGGTAGGGTATGGACAAGATTGCCTTCGGCACTGATGGGTGGCGTGCCACCCTCGATGTCTTCACCGACGAACGCGTTCGAATCGTTGGCGAAGCGGTCGCAACCTATCTTGAGGAAGAGGGGTACACCGATCCCGTCATCATCGGCTATGACGCCCGCGAAACCTCACCCGGCTTTGCGGAAAGTCTCGCTGAGATCATGGCTGGCCACGGCTTCGACGTACTCCTGCCGGAACGTGATTGCCCGACCCCCGTGATCGCCTACGCGATCGTCAACCGCGGACTCTCCTGTGCGCTGATGGTCACGGCCTCGCACAATCCGCCGGAGTACAACGGCGTCAAGTTCATTCCCGAAGACGGCGCACCCGCCCTACCCGAACGCACCGAGAAGATCGTCGACAACCTCGCCGAACCCGACCTCCTCCCCGAGGAGGAGTGGGGTGAGATCACCGAGATCGATCCGATCCCGGATCACGCCGAGCATGCAACCGATCTCGTCGGCGCGGATCTCTCGGATCTCACCATCGTCTACGACGCCCTCCACGGCAGCGGCCGCGGCGTCACCGACGCCCTGCTTGAGTCGGCGGGCGCGGAGGTCATCACCCGCCGTTGCACCCAAGATCCCGACTTCGGCGGCGGCGAACCCGAACCGAGCCCGAGCAATCTCCAACCGCTGGCTGACGCGGTCGAAGAACACGACGCCGACCTCGGGATCGCCAACGACGGCGACGCCGACCGCATTGCGATCACCACCCCTGAGCGCGGCTATCTCGACGAGAACCTGTTTTTCGCCGCGGTCTACGACTACCTCCTTGAATCGGATTCCGGCCCCGCTGTCCGCTCGGTGTCGACGACGTTCCTCATCGACCGCATCGCCGAGGCCAACGGCGAGGAGGTCGTCGAGGTGCCGGTCGGCTTCAAGTGGGTCGGCAAAGCGATGGGTGACTCCGACGCGCTGATCGGCGGCGAGGAATCGGGCGGCTTCTCGATCCGGGGTCACATCCGCGAGAAAGACGGCGTCCTGATGGCCCTGCTGGCCGGCGCGGTCACCGCGGAAAAGCCGCTTGATGAGCGCGTTGACGCCCTGCTTGAGGAGCACGGTGAGATCCACGCCAGCAAACGCAGCGTCGACTGCCCCGACAGCGAGAAGGAGCGCGTCCTCGACGACCTCGAAGACCACATTCCGGAGTCGGTCGCCGGCTCAGCCGTTGCCAACACCGTCACCCTCGACGGCTTCAAACTCCTCCTTGAGGACGGCTCGTGGCTGCTAATTCGGCCAAGTGGCACCGAGCCGAAACTGCGGGTCTACGGCGAGGCCGGCAGCGACGAACGGCTCCAGACACTCCTGGACGAGGGCGTCGACCTCGTCGAACCGCTGGTGTAGGCTCTCACCGCCTGTCGACTGCGGTGGCCCGGTGTGTAAACCGGGTGTCTTTTTATCCGGGCTTTCGTATCCCGCAGCATGTTCAAGGCCATCGTGAGTGCTGACACGCTCAAGGACGCGCTTGACTCGGTGAGCGTGTTGGTAGACGAGTGTAAGATCCGGCTGAACGAGGAAGAGTTCGCCATCCGCGCCGTCGACCCCGCCAACGTCGGGATGGTCGACCTCTCGCTGGCCGCCGCGGCCTTTGAGTCCTACGAGGCCGACGGCGGCGTCATCGGCGTCAACCTCGGTCGACTCGAAGATATCGCCGGGATGGCAAACAGCGGCGATCTCATTCATCTCGAACTCAACGAGGAAACCCGCAAGCTCCACATCCAGATCGACGGCCTCTCGTATACCCTTGCGCTGATTGACCCCGATTCGATCCGCCAGGAACCCGACATCCCGGATCTCGATCTCTCGGCGGAGATCGTCTTGGAGGGCAGCCAACTCAGCCGCGGGATCACCGCCGCCGACATGGTCAGCGACCACATCGCCCTCCGTGTCGACCCCGACGAGGAAGCCTTCTATATCGAAGCCGAGGGCGACACCGACGACGTGGATCTCAAACTCGACAGCGACGATCTGATCGATCTCACCGCCGGCGCGGCCGACTCCCTGTTTTCACTCGACTATCTCAAGGATATGAACAAGGCGATCCCGAAGGCAGCCGAGGTCACGACCGAGCTCGGCGAGGAGTTCCCCGTCAAACTCCACTATGAGTTTGCCGAGGGCCTCGGCCAGGTCACCTACATGCTCGCCCCGCGGATTCAAAGCGAATAACGACGGCAGCACGCATCGACTGGCGTGGCAGGCTGACAGCGGCAGGCCGCAACCGATTTTACGCACCCGCTTGAGGCGTAGGTATGGAAGTGTTCGGCTCCAGTGGAGCCCGCGGGATCGCCGGCACCGAACTCACCCCCGAGTTCGTGCTGCAGGTCGCCCAAGCCGCTGGGACGGTCTGGGAGGCCGACCGCGCCGCCGTCGCCACCGACACCCGCCTGACCGGGCAGATGTTCGCCGATGCCACCGCCTCGGGACTGGCTGGGGTCGGGCTCGATGTCGACCGCCTCGGACTGACGCCAACGCCGGCGATCGGCCGGTACTGCGAACAGGAAGCGATCCCGGGGGTGATGCTGACGGCCTCGCACAATCCACCGGAGTACAACGGCGTCAAGCTCATCGGCGCCGACGGGATCGAGCTCTCGATCGACCGCTTAGAGCGGATCGAAGCCCACGCCCTCGGCGAGGAGTTCGACCTCGTCCCGTGGGAACTCGTCGGCGAGAGCCGCGAGGTCGACACCGCCAACGCCACCTATCAACAATCGCTGCTCGACGCCATCGACACCAAGCGCATCGCCGACGCCGACCTCACAGTCGCGCTCGATCCTGGCCACGGTGCCGGCGGGCTGGTCAGCCCAGAGTTCTACCGCGAGTTAGGCTGTGAGGTTGTCACCGTCAACGCACAACTCGACGGCCGGTTCCCCGGCCGGCTGCCCGAACCCGTCCCCGAAAATCTCGCTGACCTCGGTCGGCTCGTCGAGGCCGCCGACGCCGACGTTGGGATCGCCCACGACGGCGATGCCGACCGCTCGGTGTTTTTCGACGAACAGGGCCGCTTCATCGACGGCGACGCCTCGCTGGCCGCCTTGGCTGCACGCGAGTTGTCAGCCGGTGATCACACTGTCGCCGCGGTCAACGTCTCCCAGCGGTTGGTCGATGTCTGTGAGCGCGTCGACGCCGAGTTGGCGCTCACACCGATCGGCGCGACCCACATCATCACCCGGATCAAGGAGCTGTGGACGGCCGGTGAGACCGTTCCCATCGCCGGCGAGGGCAACGGCGGCGTCTTCTTCCCGAATCACCGCCTCGTCCGGGATGGCCCGTATATCGGCGCGAAGTTCCTCGAACTGATCGCCGACCGACCGGCCAGCGAGGTCGTCGCCCCATATCAGGACTACCACAGCACACGGGTTAATCTCGCCTACGGCAGCGAGGCCGAACGCCGGACGATGCTGTCGGCCGCCGAGGAGTACGTCCACACTGCCGATGCCGAGATCTCGACGCTCGACGGCTACCGCCTCGATTACGGCGACTCGTGGGTGTTGGTGCGACCCAGCGGCACCGAGCCGAAGATCCGGATCGTCGCCGAGGGAACGACCGCCGACCGCGCCGAGGAACTGGCGACCGATCTCGCCGACGTGGTGCGGGCGGCCGTGGAATAACACCGCGCCGACGGGAAACCTGTCACCACGGCGGCAAACATGGTAATAGCCCGCCCACCCAAACAGGGAGCCATGGAACGAATCGTCGAGGTGGTTCCGGACGCTGGCTTGCACGCACGACCGGCCTCACAGTTTGTCCAGACGGCAAATCGATTCGACAGTGAGATCACAGTCGGGCGGGCCGACGGCGACGACGCCGTGGGTGCCAACAGCATGCTCGCGGTGACCGGGCTGAACATCGAACACGGCGAGTCGGTGCGGATCACCGCTGACGGCGACGATGCCGAGGCTGCGCTTGATGAACTCGAAGCCCTGTTGACAACGCCGGTCGAAGACGAGGAGGAAGACAGCGAATGAAGCTCAGCGGCATCGGGAGCACACCGCTGTCCGGTGTCGGCACCGCCCGCTGGTACCGACCCAGTGATCTGACACTGCCTGAGCAACCCGACCCCAGCGACGTCGACAGCGACGCCGAACAGGCCCGCTTCGAGGACGCCCAAGCGACCGCCCGCCAGCAGATCGAACAGGCCCGCCAGCAGGCCGCCGAGCGCGTCGGTGAAGATGAGGCCGCCGTCTTCGAGGCCCATCTCCAGTTTCTCGATGATCCCCAACTCGTCGACGATATCGAAAGCGCGATCGGCGAGGGCACACCGGCCGAACACGCCGTCGACGATCGGTTTGGGGAAGCAATCGCCCAGTTCGAGGGGATGGACGGCCGGATGGCCGAGCGTGCCGACGATCTGCGTGATATCCGGGATCGACTCCTCCGGTCGCTGTTGGCTGTCGAAACCGTCGATCTCTCGGCGTTGCCAGCCGGCACGATCCTCCTGGCCGAACGTCTCACCCCGAGTGATACCGCAGAGCTCGATCCCGATTCGGTCGCCGGCATCGCCACCGTCACCGGCGGGCGCACCTCTCATGCTGCGATCATCGCCCGCTCGTTGGCGATCCCAGCGGTCGTCGGCGCCGGCGAGGAACTGACCGAGATCGAGGAGGGGGCGGACGTACTCGTCGACGGCGAGGCCGGCACCGTGGTTGTCGATCCCGACGAGGACGAGCGGGCGGCCGCCGGCGGCGTTGACGCACCGGTCGTCGAGGAAACGGTGTCGACAGCGGATGGAGTAGAAATCGAGGTCGCAGCCAACATCGGCGGCGAGGCAGAACTCGATCCGGCCGTCGCCCG
This sequence comes from Halonotius sp. GCM10025705, assembly GCF_042662885.1. NCBI lineage: Archaea > Methanobacteriati > Methanobacteriota > Halobacteria > Halobacteriales > Haloferacaceae > Halonotius > Halonotius sp. GCM10025705. The sequence goes on from NZ_JBHSZD010000001.1 coordinate 2,075,944, forward strand.
CGGTGCCGACGGGATCGGCCTCTTCCGCAGCGAGTTCCTGTTTTTGGATCGGGAGGCCCCGCCGGATGAGGCCGAGCAGTACGACGCGATCACGACCGCGCTGGCGGCGTTTCCGGACAACCGGGTCGTCGTCCGAACGCTCGATATCGGCGGCGACAAAGCCGTGCCGTATCTCGACCTTCCAGAGGAAACAAACCCCTTCCTCGGCCAGCGCGGGATTCGGCTTTCGCTGGGGGCCCACAGCGACCTCTTCGAGACGCAGTTGCGTGCGTTGCTGCGGGCGGCGGCCAGCGAGCACGGCGACGACCTCGCCGTGATGTTTCCGATGGCGACACAGATCGAGGAAGTTGCGGCCGCCATCGAGCGCGTCGAATCGGTCGCCGCCGATCTTGACGGCGAAGGCGTCGACTACGCGATGCCGGAGCTTGGTGTGATGATCGAAACACCGGCGGCCGCGTTTCTTGCCGACAGCTTGGCTGAGCGACTCGACTTCCTCAGTATCGGCACCAACGACCTCACACAGTACGTGATGGCCGTCGACCGCGAGAATGACGCCGTCGCCGACTACCACGACCCGCTGCATCCGGCGGTGTTGCGCGCCATCGACCGAACGGTCTCGGCGGCCGACGGCAACGACGCCTGGGTCGGCATGTGCGGCGAGATGGCCGGCGACCCCGATCTGACGGCGTTACTTGTTGGCCTCGGCCTCGATGAACTCAGTATGAGCGCAGTGACGGTACCGGCGGTGAAACAGCAGGTGCAGCAAACCGCGACCAACGCTGCCCGCGACCTCGCTGCCGACGCGCTGGCCTGTGAGACACGGGCCGAGGTGCTGGACGTGCTCGACGAGATCTAAGACGGTTGTTTTCGTACAAAACGCCAGGACAGGGATTTGAACTCAGTCACTCCGCTCGTTGCACTCGCTTCGTTCCCTGTTCAAATCCTGTCAGTCAGCGGTTCCGGAGCAGCAGTGATCGCGGCGGGATACTCACGGCTCCGCCGTTCGTTTTCGTGGCGCTACGCGCCACGTCCGCGCCGCTGGTGTGTGCTGATCCGTCAGAAACGCCAGGACAGGGATTTGAACTCACTCGCTCCCTACGGTCGCTCGCTGCTCAAATCCTGTCGTGTGTCGTTTGCGACTCACGAGGAGCCTCGCACAGACAGTGCTCGGCGGTGTTGTTCGTCGCAAAAACGCCAGGACAGGGATTTGAACCCCGGATCCCAAAGGGAACACGCTTTCCAGGCGTGCGCCTTACCACTCGGCCATCCTGGCTCGTCCCCTTCTACCCCGCTGCCGATTTTAAACGTGTTGGTCGGCTATTCCGACCGCCGGCCAGCAACTACTTTCGCCCGGAACCAGTAGCCGTCGTATCGCCGACCAACCTTCCACTACGCGACCCCGACTCACGAAACGCAATCTCCTGCTCAGTGCCGGCGGTGTACTCACCGTGCTGACCGGCGGCGTGGCCTACGTCCTCAGCGAACTGGACGCCGAACACGCCGACTACACCGCACCCGAGGACTACCCGATGCTCACCACTCGCGGGCGACTCGGCGACGACGGCAATACACCAACAGTCGCCACCGAGGGCGAGTGGTCGTTCGCTGACGCCGACGAACTATTCCTGTTTGTCCACGGCTTCGATACCGACCCGGAGGCCGCCCGCGATCAGACCTACACGCTGGATGTCGGCCTTGAGGAGTACCGCTCGTCGCCGGTCGCCGGCTACAGTTGGGACTCTGATGGCGAATGGGCCGACGCCAAGGCTGTTGCCGACGCGAACGCCGAACCGCTCGCCGACTGGCTTAAACAGTGGGCCGCCGAGGACGGCCGCCCCGTCCACCTGATCGGCTACTCGCTGGGCGCGCGCGTCGTCTGTGAGGCACTGACCGAATTGGAGACGAGCGAGATGGCCACCTCGCTTGCGTCGGTGTCACTGCTCGGCGGTGCAATTCCGAGCGATAGCGTCGAACGCGATGGGGAGTATGGCGACGCCATCGCCGCGGTCGACGCGCCCATGACCAACTTCCACAGCGGGCGCGACCGCGTGCTCGGCTGGGTCTACCGCCTCTCGGATCGCACCACGGCGGTCGGCAGCGTCGGCATCGACGACCCGGCAGCCGCGCCCGATGGCTACCGCGATGTCGACGTGACCGACCTCGTCACCGATCACTACTCGTATTTCGAACCCGAGGAAGGCTGTCTGTCCCGCGTCGTCGACAGCTTCGATTAGCGGCGCAGGCGTGTCGCAACGACGGGCGCGGACGCGGTGACAACGAGACCGACGCCAAGCGCGATCACAGCGAGACCGCCGACGCCGACCGGCATCGTGCCACCCGCGAGGCGATACCCCAGCGCGAGCACGAGAAACAGCAGCGCGCCGACGAGCCCCCACAGGAGACTCGATTTACGACGCGGGCTCACGCCTCCGGATACGTCGCCACCGCCTCGATTTCGACGCCGACACCCTTCGGGAGCGCGCCTGCCTCGACCGCGCTACGAGCCGGCGGGGCGGCAGCGAAGTACGTCTCGTACGTCTCGTTCATTGCGCCGAAGTCGTCGATATCGGCCAGAAAGACCGTCGTTTTGAGGATATGCTCGGCGGCGAGATCCTCAGCCGCGAGGATCGCTATGATGTTATCGAGGGCGAGTTCGGTCTGGGTGGCGATGTCGGCGTCGGCGTGGAGGTCGCCGTCGGGCGTGAGGGGGATCTGACCAGCGGTGTAGAGCGTCGAGCCGTCGGTCGTCGCTTGGCTGTAGGCACCCACGGCTTCGGGGGCGTTGTCGGTACTGATGGTGCGTTTCATAGCTTCGGGTGGGCGGTCGAGCCGAATAAATCCGCCCCTCACTTCCGCACGTCAACGGTGTAGCCTGCGTCTCGAAGTGTCGCCAGCAGGTCGGCGGCGTGGTCAGGGCCGTGGGTTTCGAGTTCGAGTTCGACGGAGGTGTCGCTCATGCCGACCTCCCGGGAGGTGCGTTCGTGGTGGATCTCGTAGATATTAGCGCCTTTGTCGGCGATGATCTCGATCAGCGACTCCAACGCGCCGGGGCGATCCGGCAGGACAGTGCGGATCTTCAGATACCGCCCCAGTTGGATCATCCCCCGCAAGATCACCGTTGTCAACACGTTCATGTCGATGTTGCCGCCACACAGTGCGGGGACGATTACCTCGCCTTCCTCGTAGTCGAAGCGACCTTCCAGCAGCGCCGACAGCGCGACCGCACCCGCGCCCTCGACGACGGTTTTGCTCCGTTCAAGCAGCAGCGTCAGCGCAAGGGCGATCTCCTCGTCGGAGACGGTGACAACTTCGTCGACGCGTTCTGTGATGATCTCGAAGGGTTGCTCGCCGACCGAGCGGGTGGCGATCCCGTCGGCGACGGTGTCGACGCTGTCTCGCGATCGGATCTCACCAGCCTCAAGAGAATCGATGACGCTGGAGGCACCCTCTGCTTGGACGCCGATGATCCGCACGTCCGGTTGCTGGCTTGTGATCGCGGTGGCGATCCCGGAGATGAGGCCGCCCCCGCCGATGGGGACGACAACGGTCTCTACGTCGGGTTGCTGTTCGAGGATTTCGAGGCCGATCGTGCCCTGACCGGCCATCACCATCTCGTCATCGAAGGCGTGAACGTAGGTGCGGCCCTCCTCGCGTTCGATCTCGTGGGCGCGGGCTTGGGCCTCCGCGTAGTCGGCGCCGTCGAGGACGACACGGGCGCCATACCCACGGGTCGCTTTGACCTTCGAGATCGGCGCGTGTTCCGGCATGACGATCGTCGCATCGACGCCGGCCCGGGTCGCTGCCAAGGCGACGCCCTGGGCGTGATTGCCCGCGCTGGCGGTGACGACGCCGGCGGCCTGTTCAGCATCGGAAAGCGTCGCAATCCGGTTGAGCGCGCCCCGAATCTTGAACGCGCCCGTCCGCTGGACGTTTTCAGCTTGAGATGTACCGACGCGCCGGTTCGCTCCGAGAAGGTGTGTGAGTAGCGAACCGGCGTCACGCGGGCCACATCGGCGATGCGATCGCGGGCCGCACGTATCGCCGCAAGCGAGAGCATATCTCCCGTTGGTGGGGACGTGCGCTAATCGGTTTCGGTGTTGGTGATAGCGTCGCCAGGAGAAGGAACCAGATCGATCGTCATCGCCACCAGCAGGTCGTTGTGACTCACGAGTGTAAAAACGGGATGGGGAATGCACGCGTGTGACGCGCAACTGAGCGTTTGGCCCGGAGGTATATAAACATCCGGCATGCGTGGTGAAAGTGAAAACCGCACGCAGGCGGCGACTGCTGACGTCTGTCAGACGGCTGTCGGCCGCAGTTCGAAATTGTTATTCTGTATTGATAGGTTCAATCTGAGTCGCTGGGAGATAGCGTTCGACCCGCGCTGAAAACGCGCCGGTGCCGGGCCAGTACTGGTCGAGTGAGCCGAGGCCAAGCGCGGCCGGTTCGCCGAGATAGACGCTGGCTGTCGGGGTCGACACTGTCGCCGCAAGCGACGGCGCAAGTGAGACTGACACCCGGTGGTAGAGCCCGCTGTCGACGCCCTCGTACCGATCGAGTCGCTCGATGTCGTCAGTTTTGAGCAGCCGACCGGTGACCGAGTCGCCTGGGACAAGTGTCGGATATCGGCCGTCGACGCGGCGGAGCCCAACGCAGGTGGCGGCGCCGACAAACCGGTAGCTGTCGAGCAGCGACGTAACCTGCTCGTCGTCGGTGAGCGTGCCGTAGACGAAGACCAACGCGACCATTGTGGCGGCTACACAGCGTTGTCGATGGTCTCGATGGCTTCACAGCCGATGGCGACCGTGTCGGGGTCGAGATCGCTGTTGCGGAGCGCTGTCGGCGTATACCACGCCCAGCGGTCTGCGGGGGCTTCGCCGTCTCGGGGCTCGATCTCACGATGCTCAACGGCTGCAAAATAGATGTGATCGATATGCTGGTGGCCGACCGTCCCGTCAGGGTGGGTGTTGATATCGTACAGCAGCATATGAGCCGGCTGTGGCAACACCTCGCCGGCCGGTGGGTTCAGTTCGGCGGTCTCGCGGTGGAGGGTCGGATCGAGGCCGGTTTCCTCGCGGACTTCGCGGCGACCCGCCTCGTGGGGCAGTTCGTCGCGGTCGACATGACCACCGGGTGGGATGCGGATCCCAAGGCCGGCATGCCGATGCAGTGCGGTCGCGCCGTCGTTGACGATGTAGACGGTCGAGGTGAAATGGCGTGTCGTCTCCATGGCTATCGCTTGCGGGCCGGCGGCTTTGCGGTTGCGAAAGCGAGCAAAAACGGGCGTCGTCAGGCGACGGACTGCTGTTCGTCGGCTTCAAGCAGTTCGTGGTAGCGGTTACGGATCGTGACCTCGGAGATGTTGGCGACCTCGCTGACCTGGTTTTGGGTAACCTTCTGGTTGGTCAGCAGCGAGGCGGCGTAGATCGCCGCCGCGGCGAGACCGACCGGGGATTTCCCGCTGTGAACGCCCTGTGCTTTCGCCGTCGACAACAGTTCGCGGGCCCGACGCTCGGCCTCATCGGAGAGTGTCAGATCCGAGGCAAAGCGCGGGACGTACTGTTCAGGGTCAGCCGGCTTGATTTCGAGGTTGAGTTCGCGGGCGACGTAGCGGTAGGTGCGGGCGATCTCGTCTTTGTCGACTCTGGAGACAGCCGTGAGCTCATCAAGGCTGCGCGGGGTGCCAGCCTGTCGAGCCGCCGCATAGAGGGCCGCCGTCGAAACGCCCTCGATCGAGCGGCCGGGCAAGAGATCCTCATCGAGGGCCCGGCGATAGATGACCGAGGCGGTCTCCCGAACAGCATCGGGCAGCCCGAGGGCGCTTGCCATACGGTCGATCTCGCCGAGGGCCTGTTTCAGGTTGCGCTCCTTGCTGTCCCGTGTGCGGAACCGCTCGTTCCAGGTGCGGAGCCGCTGCATCTTCTGGCGTTGCCGCGAGGACAGCGACTTGCCGTAGGCGTCTTTATCCTGCCAGCCGATGTTGGTTGACAACCCCTTGTCGTGCATCATGTTCGTCGTCGGCGCGCCGACGCGGGATTTCTGATCCTTCTCGTTGCTGTCGAAGGCGCGCCACTCGGGGCCGTGGTCGATCTCGTCTTCCTCGACGACGAGTCCGCAGTCACGACAGACCGTTTCGCCGTGTTCGGTGTCGGTTGCCAGTTGGCCGTCGCACTCCGGACAGCGGAGGGTCTCGTCGGTGTCAGTCGACTCCGTCTGCTGGGGTGACCGGTTGTGGCTCCGGGTGTGCTCGTCGGTAAACGTACGAACGTTGTCGCTCATGATATGGATGAAACGGTGTGAGAGATCGCGGTATCACACCCGTTTTGTGCATCAATAGACACGGGCTGAAACAACTTAATAATACCCTATAATTGCAGCCAAATTTGCTATGAAAACTGTTAGACGAGAGCGGGTGAAGAATCGTTATGGATGTGCCGCTCACAGGCGGGTCAATTCGCCCGATAGCCCGGCTGTTCGTGAGGGGTGAAAACGACAACCCATTGAGACGAGACGGGGATTCCCAACTGGCAGCGACACCGGGGTGACCCGGGAAACGAAACCCTTACTCTCAGGCCGTGATTCGGGGCGCGTATGAGCGATTCGCCCGTCGACGCCGACGAGGTACAACACGTCGCCGACCTCGCGCGGGTCGATCTCGACGACGCCGACGCCGACGAGTTCGCCGCGCAGTTCGCCGACATCCTCGATTACTTCGCGGCCCTCGATGAGGTGCCCGAGGTCGACAGCGACCCCGAGTTGGTCAACGTGATGCGAGCCGACGAGGTCGAGGAGGGGCTCTCACAGGACGAAGCCCTTCAGAACGCCCCCGAAACCGAGGACGGCTTCTTCAAGGGGCCGAGCGTCTCATGAGCAGCGATCACACCGACGCCGGCGACGACGCCCACAACGCCTTCGTCACCGAAGCGACCATCGAGGGCAACGACGACGGCCCGCTGGCCGGCCGTACCATCGCGATCAAGGACAACATGTCGACCGACGGCGTCCGGACGACCTGCGGGTCAGCCATGCTCGAGGACTACGTCCCGCCGTACAACGCCACCGTCGTCGACCGCGTGCTGGAGGCGGGAGCCACGATGGTCGGCAAGGCCAACATGGACGAGTTCGCCATGGGCGGCACCACCGAAACCTCAGCGTTCGGCGCGACCGAAAACCCCGCCGCGCCCGACCGCGTGCCCGGTGGCTCCTCCGGTGGCTCGGCCGCGGCCGTCGCCGCCGGCGAAGCCGACCTCGCGCTCGGCAGCGACACCGGCGGCTCCGTGCGCAACCCCGCCGCCTTCTGCGGTGTCGTCGGCATCAAACCGACCTACGGGCTCGTTTCCCGCTACGGCATCGTCGCCTACGCCAACAGCCTCGAACAGGTCGGCCCGCTGGCCAACACCGTCGAGGACGCCGCCCTCCTACTCGATGTGATTTCGGGCCCTGACCCGAACGACGCGACGACCAACGACGGCGGTGCTGACTCCGAGTATGCCGCCGCCGCCGACGGCGATGTCGAGGGGCTCACAGTCGGCGTCATCACCGACCTGATCGAGGGTGCGGACGACGACGTGGTCGAGACCTTCGAGGCCTCGCTGGACGATCTCGAAGCCCAAGGCGCTGAGATCACCGAGGTCTCGCTGGACTCGCTGGAACACGCCGTCCAGGCCTACTACGTGATCGCCATGTCGGAGGCCTCCTCGAACCTCGCGCGCTTCGACGGCGTTCGCTACGGCCCCGCGACCGACAGCGAGGGCAACTGGAACGAGCAGTTCGCCGCCGTCCGCGAGGAAGGCTTCGGTCCGGAGGTCAAACGCCGAATCCTCCTCGGCACCTACGCGCTCTCGGCGGGCTATCACGACAAGTACTACAAGAAGGCCCAGGACGCCCGAGCGTGGGTGAAACAGGACTTCGACGACGCCTTCGAGGACGTGGACGTGCTGGCGTCGCCGACGATGCCCGTGGTGCCGCCGAAACTCGGCGAGAGCCTCGACGACCCGCTCCAACTCTACCTGATGGATGCCAACACCGTCCCCGTCAATCTCGCCAATCTGCCGGCGATCTCGGTGCCTGCTGGCGACGTGGACAGCCTGCCGGTCGGCTGCCAACTCATCGGCCCGAAATTCGGCGAGGAGACGATCATCCGGGCGGCGAGTGCGGTTGAGGACTGAGTAGACAGTAGCTATGGAAGCCGGCATTTGTTGTGGCTAGTTATTATTTATTTCAGCTTTTTCAGGATAGAAGGGAATATTTTGTGTTTTAAATCGTTTATCTCATATCAATTTCATATAAAAATCGTCGTCACATTGTTCGGAATAGACTCTTAAAAATTATTACTTGAAAAACGGAAAGATTACAACAACTCTCGGATTTCGTCAGCGAACGTTGTTGATTTAAATATATTTTTGGCTTTGACTTGGAGTGCTCGCCCTCCGCCTGAAGAAACTTGCACGTTTCCGAGGCCAACAAGGGCTTCCCAGATTGATTTCCGCTCTTCAACGCCACGAACTTTATCCAGTCGCAGTTCCTGTCTGACAAGAGATATGAAACGATATTCCTTGATGAACCGCTGGGTTGTAATGTAATATGTGGTGAGTGTATTAGTCCAGTAGGCAAATAGTCCAGTAGAGAAGAGGTACAATCCGGGAATAAGTGCGGCGATAGGATATATGTAGGGTAGAAGTGTGAATAGAATCAAATATATGAAAATACCGAGTAAAACCGACCCAATACCCATTTTTGCAATTGCAGCTCGCTGTACAGGGCTCCTGGTATCAATGATTTTCTCATTTTCGTCCATCTCTGGTTCATCCGGTGCTGCAACATACTCAATATAAATCCCGACAGCAATTATGAATGTGCCAAATAACATAAACGGTACCCCGATTCCCTGTGGGGCATTATGTTGTCCGAAATAGGCATACGCTCCACTGGAAAGGAAAAATACGCCAAATAGCGCACTCCAAATGGCAGGTCGCCCTCGTGCCATTGTTAACGTCCTCCCACTAACTGATACGCTATTCCACCTACTGACAGCAGAAATCCGAGCGTCGTGAGGTTTGTTGGATTCGACAATGCTCCGCCTCCCCCAGACGGATTGTTTGAAAATAAACCGCGTTGACCAGATGCACCCGAACCACTTGAGGCACTATTTGTATACTGTTCTGGGTTCGATAATTTGAATTCAAATTCAGTAGGTTCAGTAACGAAAACAGTCTGTATTTTTTGTGGTCGTTCTCCAAATGACTGTATTTCCACGTCTGTTGGACTAACTAATTCAACGCCGCGTTCATTTGAGCGTTCGTATTTTGTATAGCCGTCTGAATCGGTAGTGAAATACTCACCCGGCTTGGGGCCAGTACCATTTTCAGCTCGAAACTGGACTGGAAGATCTTCAACAGGACTGCCCTCTTCATCGATAAAGCGTATATCTGTTTCATATGCTTCAGGAATCACGAACTCACCGATATTTCCACTCTCGTTGATATTCACATTTTCAAATGAGTAAACTACAGGTATTTTATTATATTTTTCAGTAGTATCGAAAGCAGTAACCCTATACGAGCCTGTTTCTGGTAGGTTGAAAGTTATTTCTCCAGAAGTGTCAACTAACGTTCTGGGATGAATGTCCTCGTTCACTATATTTTGCAGTTGGAACTCTACCCCTGAAACATCTGTTTCAACCTCAGAACGAACTGTGGCCACAACTTCAACTCCACTCTGTGCCGAAGCACTCCCGATAATAGCCGGTGAAGACAAAGTCAATGCGCCTGCTGCACAAAATCTTCTACGGGTAATAGACATACTGTTACGCATATGAATAATAGTACAATTAAATTTTGATAAGTATTGTCATCTTGAAACAAGTCTCATACTAATATCCTTGATTACTATCTGACTCAATGTCAAATGAAGGCGGAAAATGTCTGATTACTCCAAGTCAGCTCTAATTGCTGTATCCCTGCTCTGTATCTCGCACTTCGTTACTGTCAGCTTGTGTAACGGTGTTACTGCTTGTTCCTGCGTCGTCGTCCTGTGACACCTCCCGATCCACTTGGTGTCCGCGATAGCCAAGCGTCCGTTTAGCGAAGGCGTCCAGCGCTTTGAGCGTCGTGCTGACGTAGATGCCAGCGACGAACACCAGCCCACCGACGAGCCGCTCGGTCGAACGCAGCCCTGACTCGCCCAGCGTCGCCGTCGAACCGGGCGGATCGACGAACACGCCGGCCAGCAGAAAGACACCAGCCGACAGCGGCAACACGGCGACCGTCCGGCTCAGGATTTTCAGCCGGTAGCGACCCGCTCGCTCGAACTGTTTGGCGAAGTTGGCACACGTGTAGACGGCGGCTCCGAGAAAGCCGAACAGGTAGACGGTCGCCGGAATCTGCATGGCGATCCCGACGCTGCTCGCCGAGATGATGACCGCCAGCAGCGTCGCCGACAGCACCGTCCAGTAGAAGATCCGTCCCCAGCGCGTGTCGTACCAGTCGTCGGTATCGGATCCCATGCCAACAGCACTCACAGCGATAAGATAAAAATGACACCCACACAGAACATCGCACCCGCTAAAACAGCCGATATCGTTTTATCAGCCTCGCTGTCAACAAGCCGGTATGGTCGTTCTTGCCCTCCTCAACCTCGCGGTGGGACTGGTGGCGACGACGGTTGTCGCCGTCGACACACATCGCCGCGGGCTGTCGACACGCATGCAGGCTGGCTGGATCGGATTCGTTGCTGTCAGCAGCATCGGCGGCTCGGTTGCCGTCGCTGCCGACGATGCGGGTTTGCTCCGCCTGCTGCAGTTCGGGCGCGACCCCATGCTCGTGGTGACCCCGGTGCAGCTTCTTGCCACGGTGCTCCTCGCCGGGCTCACGCTGAGCGCGCTGGCGGTGCTCGCGTACGGGTTCGGCAGCCGGTACGGGCCGCTTGCGGCGGCCTGATCGCCGCCGCGCCGTCGAATCCAGCACCAATAAGACGGATCTGGCGAACCCCTCAAACATGAACCCCGCCCGCCGATTCGACCTGCTGGCTGTCGGCCTGATGGCGATCCCGGCAGTCGCCGCGTTGATCGTCTGGAATAGCCTCCCCGCCGAGATGGCGATCCACTGGAACGCTGCCGGCACCCCGGACAACGCGGTTGCGAAACCGCTGGCGACGCTGGGGCTGCCGCTGTTCGGCATCGCCACGGTTGTCGCCGTTCGCCTGCTGCCCGACTCGCTGACGAGCACACCGGGCGGCGAAACCCCCGCTGTCCTCTTTGTCGGCGTCGTCTTCGCGTGGGTCGAGACGCTGGTGCTCGTGTGGAATCTCGGCTACCGGTTCAACGTCACCCTCGCCACGCTGCCCGTGTTAGTGCTGGCTGCGGGGCTGGTCTGGTACGTGTTGCGGACGAGCACGCGGTGAGTGTCCCGCCTGCTGGGGGCTGCGACGACACATGTGGAGAAACATGTATGTCTGTCGCGCCGGTATTCACGCATATGGCAGCCGGAGACGGTACCGCAGAAACGAAAGTGAGCGATCGGGGAATGGTCACGATTCCGGCTGATCTTCGTCGCCAGCTCGGGATCGAGCCGGGCGACAAGCTCCGCTGGACGGCCGACGAGGAGGATGAGCTTTCGGTCGAGGTCGTCCACCAGCGCGAGGGCGTGTTCGATGATTTCGAACCCGTCGACGCCGGGGAAACGAACGCCGTCGAGGCCGAACGCGAGTTCGGGGCCGAGTGATGGCGGTCGCGCTGATCGATACGAACGTACTCTTCGCCAGCGCGAGTGCCCGCGACGAGTACCACGACCGCGCCAGCGAAATCGTCCGTGGGATCGACCACGGTGAACTTCCCAACGCTATCGTCACGAACTACGTCGTCGCGGAGACACTGAACATTGCCACCACGAAACTCGGCTCGGATGCGGCGACCCAGCTACTCGACCGACTCATTGCCGGCGCGCGGTTCGAACTCACACACGTCGCACAGGCCGATTTCAACGCCGCACAACCGATTTTCCGCCAGTACAGTGAACTCTCCTTCGTCGATGCGGTTCTCGTGGCACACATGCAGCGTACCGACATCGAATACATCTACTCGTTCGACGACGATTTCGACGCCGTGACCGACATCACGCGGCTGTCGACAGCGACCAACCCCTTCTCGTAACGCTTCTCGCTTATGCCTCACCCGGCCGATAGTCCCGACTCACCGCCCGCCACTTCCCAGTCCGGAACCGCCACAGCGTCACCGCCGCCGGCACCCCAGTTTCAAGCACCAACGCGACGTACAGCGCGGTCTCGCCGAGTGCCGTCACCGTCCCGAGATACGCTACCGGCAGGGTGAAGACGTAAAGCCCGATCAGCGACGCGTAAAACGGAATCCGCGTGTCGCCAGCCCCACGCAGCGCGCCCGTTGCCGAACCATCGACGCCCATGGCGACGAGGCTCACCGCCGAAACGGCGATAAATGTCGCCGACAACGCCACCGCCGCCGGATCGTCAACGAAGAGGGTCGCTATCGGCTCGGCCAGCAGGATGACGACAGCGGCGACCAGCAGGTGGACAACGGCGGCGAGCGTGATAATCTGGGTGCCGTAGGCCGTCGCCTCTCCTCCTCGCCCGCGCCGAGTTCCTGTCCGACGAGTGTGCTGGAGGCGATCGAAAGTCCCCAGCTGGTGCTGTTGGCGATGTTACGTACCCGGCGGCCGACTTCGAGGGCGGCCACCGTCGCCGAGCCGAAACTGGCGGTGATCGCCAACAGCGGAAAGGTAGCAAGCCCCTGTGAGACCCGCCGGGCGATCAGCGGCGTCGACACCCGGAGCAGCTGCCCCAGAAGCTCGCGGTCGAACTGCGGGCCAGCCAGCGAGAGCGCGACCGGGCTGGCACCGCGACCAAAGTACTCGCGGCCAAACATGCCCCACGAGAACACCAGGGTGACCACCCCTGTCGCCACCGCGGTGCCGACCGCCGCGCCGGCGACACCCCAGCCGAAGCCGAAGATCAGCGTCCCGCTGAGGACGACGTTCAACACCGCGCCGCCGGCCCGCACCACCATCGGCGTGAACGTGTCGCTGACGCCGGCGTAGGTGCGGCTGGCGATCATGTTCAGAAACTCGAAGGCGAGTGCGGGCGCAACGATCCCGAGATACGTGGTGCCGTAGCCAACCGCCGCAGCGTCGTTGCTCAGGAGGGCGATGAGTGGATCGGCAAAGAGGACGAAGCCAGCAACGACCGGGATCGCCAACGCGAGGGCGACCCAGACACTCTGTTTGACCAACAGCGCGGCGCGAGCGGACTCACCGCCGCCGTAGTTCTGGGAGACTAACCCGACCGTCCCACCGGCAAGGCCGATGGCAACGAACTTCCCGACCGTCCAGTACGCGCCGGCAAACGCCAGCCCGGCGACCGCTGGCGCGCCCAACACCGAGCCGACCATCGCAAGGTCGGCGGTCTGTTTCGACATGATGGCAAAGCCGGTGATCACCCGCGGCCAGGCGAGATCGACCGTCGCCGTCAAGCGGTCGCGCTCGATGATCCCCAGCCGGGCCAACAGCGCGGCGAGGACGGCGAACGGACGGGAGAGGTCGACCATTCAACACCAGTTTGGGAGCGGTCGGTTTGCGTCTATTGCTTTCACTGCGGGGCCGATGGAGAGACCGGCCGAAAGACCGTAAGCCGCTTACCGATCACGGGGTAATCACACCCATGACTCCCGATCAGTGGCGCACCTACCTCGTCACACAGCAGTCCCTTTCTGCGGGCCGGTCGACGGAAACTATCGTCGAGGCGGCCATCGATGGCGGCATCGACGCCGTCCAGCTCCGCGAGAAAGACACCTCGGCGCAACACCGGATCGAACTCGGTGAGCGACTCCGCGAGCTGACAAGCGACGCTGGCGTCGATCTCATCGTCAACGACCGGATCGATATCGCCTACGCGGTCGGTGCCGACGGCGTTCACCTCGGCCAATCCGACCCCCGGTGTCGACGGCCCGGGAGATCCTTGGCCCGGAGGCGACGATCGGCGTCTCGGTGTCGACGGTCTCGGAGGCCCGGCTCGCGGCGATCAGCGGCGCGGACTATCTCGGTGTCGGCGCGGTCTACGGCACCGACTCGAAGCCGGACGCCGAAACGGCCGACGACGGCCTCGGCGTCGACCAGCTCGCCAAGATCGTCGAAGCGGTGACGATCCCGGTCGTTGCCATCGGCGGCATCACCCCGGAGAACGCGGGCGGCCCGATCCAAGCCGGCGCGAGTGGCGTAGCGGTCATCAGCGCGATCACCGCCGCCGACGATCCGGCGGCCGTCACCCGCGCGCTGCGCGAAGCGGTCGACAACACGGCCGAAAAAGCGGAGGTGGCCGCAGATGACTGACGCGGCTGTGTCGCCGGCCGCGCTTGCCGAGTCGCTGACGAGTCTGCGGGAAACTGAACCACTGATCCAACACCTCACCAACCGGGTGACGATCAACGACGTGGCCAACAGCACCCTCCACTGGGGCGCGCTGCCGGTGATGGCCGACGGGCCGAACGACGGCCCGGAGATGGCCCACGGCGCGAGCGCAGTGCTGCTCAACACCGGACAGGTGAACGACTCGCTCAGCGAGGCGATCTATGAGACCGGACTCGCGGCCAACGAACTCGGCGTGCCGGTCATCCTCGACCCGGTTGGGATGGGGTCAACGCCGACCCGAAACGAACTCGTCGAGCGACTGCTCGCGGATGTCGATTTCGCAGCGATCAAGGGCAACTACGGCGAGATCACCGCTCTCGCTGGCGCGGAAGCCGAGGTCAAAGGCGTCGAATCCGTCGGCGAGTACGACGAGATCGAACAGACGGCACAGGCGGTCGCCGACTCCGCCGACACTGTTGTCGTCGCCTCCGGCGAAACCGACATCGTCGCCACCGCTGACGCCGCCTACCGCGTTGCGGCCGGCCACGAGATGATGGGCGAAGTCGTCGGCACAGGCTGTATCCTCGGCGGCACGGTCGCCACGTTCTGTGGCGGCGTCGACGACACGCTGACCGCTGCACTGCACGCGACGCTGGCCTTCGGGCTCGTCGGCGAGCGCGCAGCCGACGACGAGTACAGCGGACCAGCAAGCTACCACACGAACCTGCTCGATGCGATCTGGAATCTCACACCAGAGACCGCCAGCGACCTCGACGTCGACCTCGACGAGCGAGTTGAGCGGATTGCGTAAGCCAAGGATCACACGCCAACCAGAGTAAGGGCTAACCCCCGGCAGCGGCAAACGAATGTATGCCCACCGCCGACGCGACAGGCGACACCGAACCGAGCGACGCCGACCTCCGTGAGGCCGCCAAGACTGCCCTCACCCAATGTCTCAACCTCAGGAGCGAGGAGACCTGCCTGATCGTCACCGACGACAAACGAGAGCGAATCGGCGAGACCCTCTATGCCGAAGCCAGCGCGATCACCGACGACCCGGTGATCGTCCGCTACCCACCTGGCCCTCAACACGGCGCGGAGCCACCCGAACCCGTCGCCGCCGCCCTCAACGCAGCCGACGTGTTTCTCGCCCCAACGACGAAAAGCATCAGCCACACCCGCGCTCGCGGCGACGCCTGCGAGAACGGTGCCCGCGGAGCGACCCTCCCGGGGATCACAGAATCGGTCTTCGTCACCGGCCTCGATGCCGACTACGAGGCGATCGAAGCTCACAGCGAGACCCTCCACGAACAGGTCAAAGATGCCGACGAGATCCGGGTGACCAGCCCGCAGGGCACCGACATCACCGTCGAGATCGGCGACCGCGAGTGGCTGCTCGACACCGGGATCGTCCACGACGACGGCGGCTTTTCCAATCTCCCGGCTGGCGAGATCTTCGTGAGCCCCGAGAGTGCGACCGGCACCTACGTTGTCGACGGGACGATGCGACCCCATGGGCTGCTCGACGACGACCAACAGCTCACCTTCGAAGTCGAAGACGGCTATGTGACCGAGATCAGCGACGACGCGATCCGAAGCCAGATCGAAACCGCCGCCGAAGAGGTGGGCCGCGACGCCTACAATCTCGCGGAGTTGGGGATCGGTACCAACGTCGGCGTCGACGAACTCGTCGGCTCGGTGCTGCTCGACGAGAAAGCCGCCGGTACTGTCCACCTCGCGATCGGCGACAACGCCGCCATCGGCGGGGAAACCGACGCGCCGCTGCATCTCGACGGCATCCTCCGGGAGCCGACGGTCTACGCCGACGGCGAAGAAATCGAGTTGCCGGCCTGAAAGCGAGCGGGGCGTTCAAGAACCACCGGGCCACACAGCCAGTATGCAGCTTTCGGAGGCCACGTGGCCCGATATCCGCGACTGCGAGAGCGACCTCGCGGTGCTCCCGGCCGGGAGTACCGAACAGCACGGCCCCCACGCCCCGCTCGGCACCGACGCCAAAACTGCCGCCGCCGTCGCCGAGGCTGGTGTTGAGACCTACCGCGAGCGAACCGGCGTGGACGTGCCGGTCGCGCCAACGATCCCGGTCGGAATCGCCGCCGAACACCGCGCCTTCGATGGGACGCTGTGGGTCAGCCCCGAGACATTTCGGGCGTACGTCCGGGAGACCGTCGCCAGCCTCGCCCATCACGGCTTCAACCGCGTCGTCATCGTCAACGGCCACGGCGGCAACACCGACGCACTCCGGGAGGTAACCGGGGTTATCTCACGCGAGGACGACGCCTACGTGGTCGCCTTCACCTGGTTCGACAGCATCGATACCGACGAAGCGATGGGCCACGCTGGCCCCGTCGAAACCAGCCTCCTCTCTCACATCGACGACGAGGCGATCCGCGAAGACAAAATAGATGCCGCCCGCGAGGGCGCCAGCGAGGGTGGGGCGAGTGGGTCGCCGGCGTCAACCTCGCCCACGACAGCGACGAGTTCACTGACAACGGTGTCGTCGGCGATCCAACCGGGGCGACAGCCGAACTCGGCGAGCAACTCCTTGCCCGCAGCGGCGAGGCACTTGCCGACCTGCTTGACGCTGTTGACAACAGAGAAAACTAACGACGCAGACCAACAACGTTCGATGCCGGCTTAGTCGTCGTCGCTGGCATCGCCGTCCGCATCATCGTGGGCGTCCTGGAGCGAACTCCGGAGCGCGGGACGGTGCCGGTGAGTTCACCGACGTCGTCGTGGGCGGCCTCAATTGTTTCCAACAGTTCCTCGACGGCCTCGATGTCGGCCTCCAGATCCTCGGCGTCCTCGAAGGCATCGGCGCGTTCGCCGAGGGTGTACCACTTTTTCGCCTGGCGGAGGTGCTCCGGGGCCTCGCCGACATCGAGGGCGGATTTCAACCCGTTGAGCACGCCGAGGACGTTGTCGGCGTCGGTCTCCCAGATATCGTCGGCCGTCGGCAGGGCCCCGCGGGCCGCCGACAGGTGCTGTTCGACATCCTCGCGGGTCTCCGCAGCGGCCTCGCCGAACAGCTCGTCGTCATCGAAGGTAGCTTGACTCATAGTTGATGCTAGGCGCGGGGGCGGTTAAAAACGAGCCCGAAAGTGAAAGTGAAATCAGCCGTGCTGTCGGCTCATTCGCCGGCTTCGTCGACGGCGACCAACTTCATCAGTGGGTAGCCATCCTCCATCTCCATACGAGTCTGTGCGGTCACGCCCTCATACTGGATTTGCATCTCAACGGTCATCAGACTCCCCGTAAGTTCGGTGTAGCCGCTGTCGTGGTCGATGGCGTCGGCGACCCGGTCGTCGTCGATGGCGACGGTGACCGACTCGCAAAACGGTTGGTTCTCGATGGCCTCAGCCATCGCCGTCTCTAAGCTTCGGGTGCTGTCGGGGCTAACCGGCGTGCCGGCAAACTGGTGGTACAGCGAGCCAAATTTGATACCGGCCTCAAAACAGGCCTGTTCGGTGGCGGGCGGCATACAGCAACCACGGTTGGCGGCGGCTAAGGCGTGTCGACTCGGTGAGGGGCGACACCACCGACCGGGGCGTAAACGCTAACAACTACCATGAAATCGGCACGGAACCGCGCGTTACTTACGCGTCGTCCTCCCTTTGCCGAATGAATGGCGCGATCTGTGCTGCTGACTGGGGCCGGCGGTCGTGTCGGGCAGGCCATCCTCCGGCATATCGGCGCCGACTACGACTGGCGGCTGTTGGATCGTGAGCCGCTTCCGGCGGCGAAACTCCCCGATGGGGTGGACAACAGCGACGTCTACGTCGCCGACGTGACCAACCGGGAGGCGGTGCGCAACGCCGCCGAGGGCTGTGAGGTCATCATCCACCTCGCCGGCGACCCGCGACCGAACGCCCCGTGGGAAAGCGTCCTCCACAACAACATCGACGGTACACAGTCGGTACTCCAGACCGCCGTCGATCTCGGCGTCGAAAAGGTCGCCTTCGCCTCCTCGAATCACGCGGTCGGCAACTACGAAACCGAAGCAAAGAAACCCGATCTCTACCGCACCCACGACGATTTCACGCTTGACGGAACCGAACTCCAGCGACCCAGCAACCTCTATGGCGTCTCAAAGGCTGCCGGCGAAACCCTGGGACAGTACTACCACGACGAACACGATCTTTCGGTGGTCTGTGTCCGGATCGGCAACCTCACCGAGGGCCATCCGCCGCGCAACTACGAGCGCGGCCAGGCGATGTGGCTGTCCTACCGAGATTGTGCCCACCTCTTCGAACGCAGTATCATCGCCGACTACGGCTTCGAGATCGTGTACGGCATCTCCGATAACGACCGTAAATACTATTCTATCGAGAACACCCGACGCGTGCTCGACTATGAGCCGACAGACAACTCCGCGGAGTACCACCTCGACGGCACGCCGAAAGACGAATCCGAAGCCTAACCTACCACGTCGAGGGCAGACAGGCACAGGCGAACCCGCCACACCGAAGCAGGAGTGATGATGTGATCTAAAATCGGTAGTCAGCCGGCTGGAAACCAGCAGTACACCGACTAGCCACGCGAACTGTTCGTTGCCACACCTGTCGCTGACACGTGCTGTGTCAGCGTTCGAATAATGGGTAGGGGGTTTAGGGGGTCAGCGAATCAAGGCTGAGTGGTGCCTCGATTCTCAGTGTTGAACATGGTACCCGTCTGCAGTGATACCACCATTCACAGACGGTATCTGTACATAACCGGGAGATAGCTAATAAAAATACTGGCCTTAGAATCAACTCTGATAATTCAATCAGCCGATCCGGCCATCTCATCGAGGGTGAACGGCGCTTGCGGTTCGACACACGCCCAACTGTCCAAGCAGTCGGCCAGCATCGACACGGAACTCCCAGAAGTGACTACTGGACGGTGACTGCCAGCGCGAATCAAAAAGCCCGGAAAGAAATCGGTCAGGTAGGGTGTGCAGGCAAGAGTAGCCGTCTGGTGTCAACAGTCAGGCGTACCATGTTCAACACTGAGAACCGAGACACCAGACGGTACCAGATAATTGTGGGTTGGATGTAATAAAGATATCGGCTGAGGAGGTCGATCGCCCTACTCGTCGACGGCGACAGCGTCGGCGTCGGCTGCTTCTGCGGCGGCGGCTTCCGCGGCCGCTGCTTCCTCGGCTTCGGCTTCTTCCTTCTTTTCTTTGATTTTCTTCATCCGGAAGATCTCTTCGCGCTCCTGTTCTTCGAGCTTCTGTTCGATGTACTCTTGGTTGGTGTAGAGATCCGGGAGGAGTTTGAACTCAAGGGCGTTGACGCGGCGTTTTGTCGTTTCGATCTCCGTCAGCATCTTTTTCATCGCCGTTTCGACCTCCGCGGCGAGGATAATCGTCTCCAGTAGTTCCTCGTAGGCGTCGGCGGCCTCGTCGATGCGGGCCGAGGAGCCGAGCAGCCCGTAGCCGCGCTCATCGAGGGACTTCTTCACCTTCGAGGATTCGATCTGTGGGACGACGACACCCATGATATTCTTCGATTGGATCGTGATCTCGGGGTGTTCCTTGAGCGCGGCGGCCGCGCCGCGAACCGCCACGTCGCCTTCCATCGCTCGCGCCATGTTGAGCTTCCGCTGAGCGGTCTCGTAATCCTCGTTGAGGTCGCTGCGTACGTCTTGGGCCTGATCGAGGATATCCATGAACTCCATGATCAGCCCGTCGCGCTTCTGTTCGAGCGTATCGTGGCCACGCTCGGAGAGCTCGATGCGATCTTCGATCGCCATCAGGTTCTTCCGTGTCGGTTTAACGTCCTCAGCCATCGCTTACCGGACTGTTGGCGGCCACGGTGTTAATCTTTTCAGTTCGGTCGAAAAAATGAGCCGCGGGTGGGTGTCGACAGTCCCGATTAGTCGGCAGGCTGAGCGCTTGCGCCGCCACCGACGGATTTCAGGATGTCGTGGTTCTGCAGGAGGTACGCGCCGTAGCCGACCTTCGCGGTGAGGTCAAGCACCATGAAGGCGGCCGTCTCGGTGTACAGCGGGATGAAGCCGAGCGTCCCTTCGGTGCCGAGGATCCAGACAACCGGGTAGGCCAACCACAGCACGATCAGGAGGTTCTTCAACGTGTTCGTCAGGCTGCGGGCCGCATCGGACTGGTTTGCCGCGGCGGCGCTGAGTGTGCCGACGAGCACGTACAGGAGGACGAGCAGGGCACCGGTGCTGATACCCCACCAGACGATCCGCCAGATCGCTTCCTGTGCGAAGGCGCCAATGAGACCGGTGGCGATCATGAACACGTCGAGGCCGATCAACGTGTAGATCGTCTCTCGGTCAGCATTGGCGAGCAACGCAAGGTCTAACAGGAGCAACGGTGTGGTAAACAGCCAGTCAGTATACCGTGCCCAGTAGATGTCAAGCACGGTGCCGTCTACCAGTTCGACCTCGGTCAACCCGAAGCCGGTTGCCATCGCGAAGTACATGCTGAATGCGATGGTCGTAACGAAGATGTTGATCGCATAGAACTGTTTGAGCTTCGTGTCTTTCACGCCCCACCCCCGGCCAAGGAAGTACAGGAGTCCGAGGGCCATCCCTATTGTGCCGATCCACAGCCAAATCTGCTCGCTGCCTGGTGTTACTGGTGCTGCCATAATCCATACGTAGTTAGGGGCGGAAATGGTAAAAACTGCTTACCAGACTGGTTAGGGAACCTCGGATCACCGACCTCGAAACCGCCACCAGCAACCGGTGATCAGCTATCTCCCGAAACAACATGTGGTGACTCAGCGATGAGGCCGTCGACACCGGCCTGAGCGAGCGCGTGGGCCTCCTGTTGGGTCGTCACCGTCCAAGCGTTGATTCGACGGTCGGCAGTGTGCGCACGGTCGAGCAACTGGTCGCCAGCGGCGGTCGTCGTACCCGATTCGTCGAGGAGCGCATCCAGCGGCGGGTGGATCGCTGCGGCATCGTAGCGGTCAGCGAGATCGATCCCGCTCTCCACGTCGTCGGCGACGAGCGGCGCGACGGGAACCGCAGGATCGACTGCACGGGTCGCCGCCAGCGCGCCCTCGTAGAACGACGAGACGAGCAGGTCGTGGTCGGTGTCGATCGCAACAGCAAGCGCGCGTGTAACGAACGGTCGCCAGCGGTCGCCAGCGGCGCTGCGAGCGTCGTCGTCATCGACTTCGCCAAACTGGAGTCCCCCGCATCCGGGGTGTTTGAGTTCGAGGTTGACTCCCACCGAGTCGGGGATCGCTGCCAATACCTCGGTCAGTAAGGGGATCGGCTCGTCGCTGTCGCCGATAGTGTACCCGCTGATCCCGTCGTAGGAAAGCTCCCAAACCGGCGTGTCGCTGACGGCCGGCGGCGCGTCGGTCAACCGCGAAAGGTCGTCGTCATGGAAGACGATCACGCGGTCGTCGCTGGTCGCCCGGGCGTCGATCTCGATGGCGTCAGTGCGGTCGTCGCTGGCGGCTGCACGCATCGCGGCGACCGTGTTTTCAGCGTTGTCGGCGGCGTAGCCGCGGTGGGCGATGACGTGTGGGTATGTGCGACCCATTGGGAGCAGGTTGGTGGGGGCCGTCCTAAGTTGGTGGGTGTCAGTCCGCGTGGTGGCAGGGTCGACGGCGACAGCGGCGTCGCGTGCGCCCGGATAGATGCTATTTTACGCCACACCCACAGAGAGGGCCGTATGGACTACGACCCGCAGGAACTCGAAGCCGAGTGGCGGGATCGGTGGGCCGACGAGGCCCGATACGAGCCCGACCCCGGCGATGCGGCAGCCCCCGAAGACGAGGAGACGACGTTTATCACGGTTCCCTATCCCTACCCCAGCGGCGGTATGCACATCGGGCACGCCCGAACCTACACCGTCCCCGATGTCTACGCCCGGTATCGACGCCAACAGGGCGACAACGTACTGTTCCCGATGGCCTGGCACGTCACCGGCACCCCGATCATCGGCGCGGTCGAACGTCTGCAGAAGCGCGAGGAGTCCCAGATGTCCGTCCTGCAGGACACCTACAACGTCTCCGACGACGTGCTCGAAGACCTCGAAACGCCGATGGGCTACGCGCATCACTTCATCGAGGAGCACTACAAGAAGGGGATGCGCTCGCTCGGGCTCTCGATCGACTGGCGGCGCGAGTTTACCACCAACGACGACCGCTACTCCAAGTTCATCACGTGGCAGTACGAGACGCTGAAAGAGCGCGGGCGACTCGAAAAGGGCCTTCACCCGGTCAAATACTGCACCGAGCAGGAAAACCCGGTGACGACTCACGATCTGCTCGAAGGCGAGGACGTGGAGTATCAGGAGTACACCCTGATCAAGTTCTCCCACGCCGGCGACGGCGAAGGCGGCGACGCCAACGACGAAACGGTCATTCCGATGGCGACGCTCCGCCCCGAAACCGTCCGCGGTGTCACCAACGCCTACATCAACACGGAAGCGACCTACGTGGAGGCCAGCGTCGATGGCGAAACGTGGCTTGTCTCCGTTGAGGCCGCAGAGAAATTGGAACTCCAGGATCACGACGTCGAAATCCACCGCGAGTTCCCCGGCAGCGAGGTCGTTGGCGAGACCGTCACCAACCCCGTCACCGGCGACGAGATCATCATCCTCCCCGCGGAGTTCGTCGATCCCGACAACGCCACCGGCGTCGTCATGTCGGTGCCGGCCCACAGCCCCGACGACTATCTTGCACTGCAGGAAGCGAAAGCCGACCCAGACCGACTCAAATCCTACGGCATCGACCCCGACGAAGTCGAGGCCATCGAACCAATCCCGATTCTCGATGTCGAGGGCTACGGCGAGATTCCCGCCAAGGACGCCGTTGAATCAGCGGGTATCACCAACAGCACCGATCCAGACCTGGAGGAAGTCACCCAGGACGTATACAACGCGGAATTCCACACCGGTACACTCCACGACGAGTACGGCGAGTACGCCGGCGAAGTGATCGAAGATGTCCGCGACGAGTTGGCCGCCCACTACCGCGAGCAGGGTGCCTTCGGCGCGATGTACGACTTCCCCGAACCCGTCATCTCACGGGCCGGCGGGAAAGTCGTCGTCGCCTATCAGGATACGTGGTTCCTCACGTACAACGACGAGGACTGGGAGGAGGCCGCCAAGCGCGCCGTCGAGCGGCTGGACGCCACCCCCGAGAACACCCGCGGGGAGTACACCCATACTATCGACTGGCTCAACGAGTGGCCCTGTATCCGCAACTACGGGCTCGGCACCCGGCTGCCGTGGGACGACGAGTTCGTCATCGAACCGCTGTCGGACTCGACGATCTACATGGCCTACTACACGATTGCCCACCGCCTCGAAGAGATTCCGGTCGACGACCTCGATCGGGAGTTCTTCGACGCGCTGTTTTACGGAGCCGACGCCGTCGAGGGCGCAGCCGACGAGCGCGCCCTTGACCTCCGGGCAGAGTGGCAGTACTGGTACCCCGTCACCCAGCGATTTTCGGCCAACGACCTCATCTCGAATCACCTCACGTTCTTCCTGTACCACCATGCCGAACTGTTCGACGAGGCCCAGTGGCCGGAGGGGATCACGATCATGGGCATGGGCCTGCTGGAAGGCGAGAAGATGTCCTCCTCGAAGGGCCACGTCGTCCTGCCCGGCAAGGCAATCGAGAACTACGGCGCGGATACGGTTCGCTTCTTCCTGCTGAACTCCGCCGAACCGTGGCAGGATTACGACTGGCGGGCCGAGCAGGTCGAAGGCGTCGAGGATCAGCTCCGCCGGTTCTGGAACCGCGCCCAAGAGTTGATCGACGACGAGGCGGCGGCTGCCGCCGACGGCGTCGACCCCGACAGCGATCTCGAACACATCGATCGCTGGCTGCTGTCGAAACTCCAGACGACGATTGCTGATGTGACGGCTGCCCTCGACAACGCCGAAACCCGAACCGCCTCACAGGCCGCCTTCTACGGTTTCGAGGAGCACCTCAAGTGGTACCGCCGGCGGGCCGATCTTGATCGGGACGGCGCACAGTGGACACTCCGGCACGTCCTCGAAACGCGGCTCCGGTTGCTCGCGCCGTTCATCCCGTTCATGACGAACGAACTCCACGAGCAGTTGACGGGCACGCCCGCCGAGGACGCGCCGTGGCCCGAGGTCGACGAAAGCTGGGAGTCGCCACGCACCGAAACCGAGGAGCGACAGATCGAACGCCTCGCCGACGATATTCAGGACATCCTCACCGTCACCGAGCAGGATCCCGCAACGATCCGGGTCTACGTCGCCGCCGACTGGAAACGCAAGGTCTTCGAGACCGTTCGGGAGGTCGGCACCGACGTAGGGCAGATCATGGGCGAGGTCATGCAGGATCCCGACCTCCGGGAGCGCGGCGACGCCGTCAACGATCTCGCACAGGATCTGGTCGAACTCGTTCGCGGCGTCGACGACGAGACGCTTGCTGCGATGGCCGAGATCGATGAGGTCTCGACGTACGAAACGGCGGTCGACTTCCTGGAACGCGAGTACGACGCCGACGTGGCGGTCTACGCCGAGGACGGCGACGACATCGACGACCCCGAGGGGCGGGCATCGAAAGCAGTGCCGTTCCGCCCGGCGATCCACATCGAGTAGTCGATCTGGCAGTCAGGCGTCGGCGAGGCCGAGCAGGTCGAAGGCGGTGCCGTTGTTGGCCTCGTTGGCCTCAGTGTAGACGACGTGGGCGGCAGCCACATCTTGAATCGCCAACCCCGTCGAGTCGAAAACGGTGATGCCGTCGGTGGGGGTGCGACCCTCTTTTTTGCCGACAACGATCTCACCTAACGCGCCGTAGATGTCGTCGTCGGTGAGCGTGCCCGCGCTGTAGGGGACGTTGATCTCGCCGGAGTGAGTCGTCTGTTCGTAGTCGTCGATAACGAGTTTTGCATCCAGCAGAATCTGATCCGCGAGTTCGTGTTTGCCCGCCGCGTCCGCGCCGATGGCGTTGATGTGGGTGTGGTTGCCAACGTCGGCGCGGTCGACGATGGGTGATTCGACCGGTGTGACGGTCGAAAGCACGTCACAGGCAGCGGCCTCGTTGATCTCGCCACCCCGCACGTCGAAGCGATCCGCAAAGTGGTCGATAAAGTCGGCGACGCGCTCGGGACTCTGATCGGCGACGACGATTTCCTCGATGGGGCGCACCGTCGCAATCGCTTCGAGTTGGGTGTAGGATTGAACACCCGCGCCGACGATGCCCAGCGAGGTTGCGTCCGCGACTGCGAGATGGTCGGTGGCGACGGCGGCGGCCGCGCCGGTGCGCAGCCGTGTCAGCTCACGGCCGTCCATAATCGCCAGCGGGAATGCGGTTTCGGGATCGGAGTAGATCATTGTCCCCAGCACGGTCGGCAGCCCACGGTCGGCGTTGTCGGTGTGGACGTTGACCCATTTGACGCCCGCGGCGTCCCAGTCGGCGGCCCCCTCGGCGGTTTCGACCGCGTCGCCGTCGACCGAGAGGTACGCCGGCATCGACCGGAAGTCGCCGTTGTACTGCGGGAGGTCGATGTAGGATTTCGCCGGCATCTGGGCGTCGCCGCGTTCGTAGGCCCCGAAGGCGGCTTCGATCGCCGGCACGACCGCGGCCATCGGCGCGTTGGCCCCGACATCGTCGCTATCGAGCAGCAGGGTGTGCATAGCTGGTGCTTCGAGCGCGAGATAGTAACGATTGGGTTGGACAGGGTCGAGCGGGGTGAGGAGTGCCGCCACCGGTTTTAGGTGGCTTGAGACGCACATCTGGGGCATGGTTCTTGACGCTGGAGTCAAGACCGGCGATTCGCTGCAGACCAGTTTGACAACAGCAATCGAACGAGCACTCACACTGGAGACGTGGGTGTCACGCCCCCGGGAACAGGTCACCTCGGAGCCGTTCATCCGCCGCCACACGGAGTTCGACTCGGTGGGGGCATTCTATGCGGCCTGCCCGTGTGACGACGATACTGTCGGCGGCGTCCAACAGCTTCCACCCGACGAACGGGACGCATTCGTCGCGCGGACGACCGATTTCGAGACATGGGACGCGATGAAAGAAAGCGCGGCGATCGAAGACCTCGTCACGCTCCAGAACGTCTGACTACCCCAACCCCGGGATGGCAGCGAGCGCGTGATAGAGCGCGAAACTGATCGCGCCACCGCCGACCATCGACCCGATCCACGCGCCGACCGTGTAGCCGGTCTTCCGAGCGGAGACGCCATCCGAACTCGATGACCCGCCGACGAGGCCAGCACCGACGATACTGGAGATCATGACCTTGTTGAACGAGATGGGATAGCCGAGCGCGATCGCCGCCTGCGCGATGAGAAACGCGGGGATGAACGCGGCGATCGACCGTTTCGGGCCGAGTGAGGCGTACTCGCGGGCCACAGCCTGAATGAGTCGCGGCGACCGGAACCAGCCTCCGAAGAGAATGCCGAGTCCGCCGAGGGCGAGCAGGTACAGCGAGGAAGCCCCAGCGACGATTCGAAGACTGACTCCAGCGGCCCGGTCGCGAGGCCGACCTGCGAGCCGCCACTAGTGAACACGACGACGAGGGCGAGGGCGACCAACATCCGGTTGATCCCGGCCGTCACGTCACGCCGGAGTTGCCAGTAAACCACACCGACCGAGAGAAGCCCGATGAAACCCCCGACGATGATGACGCCGGTCTCGCCGGCCACTGTCGAGGCGAGATCGAACTGCCGCGTGATGACGCCGGCGATCGATGCCTGCTCGCTCTGTGGGGCCGGGAGAAACGACAGTTGGATGTTGGCAAGGGCGTAGCCGACACCACCGGCCAGCAGCGGAATACTCAGCGTATCCGAAACCGTCTCCTCGAGCAACAGCCACGCGAGGCCATACGCGAGAACGCCCTCGACAACCGGAATCGCAAACCAAAAGCCAAGGATCTTGCCGTACGTGACGACCGCGAAACCGCCGCCGAGGGCGATCCCCGCGCCGATTGCCGAGCCGGTCACCGTGAACGCGGAGGGGATCGGGTACCCCCGAGAGTTCCCGATCGTGATGAGCGTGGCTGCGGTGAGCAGCGTTGCCGTGGCGGCCAGCGGGGTGATCGTCACGCCGGTCACCAGTCCGTGGCCGATCGTTTCCGAGATACTACCCCCTGTGCGACAGCCCCAAGCGCGGCGACGAGGCCGACCAACATCGCCCCCCGCATTGTGGACAGCGCGTTCGCGCCGACGGCCGGGGCGATCGGAGCGGAGTTGCTGTTCGCCCCAACGGTGAATGACATAAACAGCGATGCGACGAGTGCAACAGAGACAATCCCGATAACTGAGGACATAGCTGTCTGGTTACCCCGGGACACGACCCGGTAACAGGAATCCGATACGGCATATTCCCGAAGGAACGTTTATCACTCTGTTGGTAGCGTTCGCCGTACGCGGAGTCGACGCTGTTCGCCAGTTTCGGAACTACCCTACCGAACGCAAAACAAAAACCGAATGTGGAGCGTGTGACCGAAAGTAGTTGACAGCCGAGGCGTGGGTCGGAACGGGTGTGAGGTTGGCGTAGAACCTACTTCACATTGCGCCGCCCATGCCACCCATACCGCCCATGCCGCCCATACCGCCAGCACCGCCAGGTCGTCGTCGTCCTCTTTGTCCGTCGAGAGGTCGCCGGCGGAGATGATATCGTCGATCTTCAGGACGAGGTTCGCGGCCTCAGCAGCAGACGCGACGGCCTGCTCTTTGGCGTGGGCTGGCTCGACGACGCCGGCGTCGAAGGTGTCGGTCACCTCGCCGGTTGTGGCGTCGAGGCCGGCGTGGGTGTCGCCACTTTCGTGTTCGGCTCGGAGATCGACCAGCGAGTCGATGGAGTCCAGCCCGGCGTTCTCGGCGAGCACGCGGGGGACGAGTTCCAGCGAGTCGGCGAAGGCCTCGACGGCGAGCTGTTCGCGGCCTTCGATGCTGTCGGCGTAATCGCGGAGCCGCGAAGCAAGTTCGACCTCGGGCGCGCCGCCGCCGGCGAGCACGCGGCCGTCGGAGACGGTCGTCGAGACAACGTCGATGGCATCGCTGATGCCGCGTTCGAGCTCGTCGACGACGTGGTCGGTCGAGCCACGAAGCAGGAGCGTGACGCCGTGTACCTCGTCGCCGCTGCCTTCGACGTAGAACAGTTCGTCTTCCTCGTCGCGGCTGATCGAGCCGGTGCCGAGGTCGGCGGCCGTCAGCGAGTCGATATCGGAGACAACGGAGCCACCGAGGACGTTCTTCAAGAATTTGATGTCGGACTTCTTGGTGCGTCGGATCGCAAGCACGCCCTCCTTGGCGAGGTAATGTTGGGCGAGGTCGTCGATGCCCTTCTGACAGAAGACCACGTCAGCACCGGAGTCGACGATTTTGTCGACCTTTGCTTTGAGCTGTTCTTCCTCTTGGTCGAGGAAGTTCTGGAGCTGGTCAGGGATTCGATCGAGACCTGCGTGTCAACGTCGGTTTCCTCGACCTCGATGGCCTCGTTGAGCAGCAGCGTGTCAGCGTTCTCGAAGCTGGTTGGCATGTCGTCGACGACGGGATCCTTGTCGATGACCGCGCCAACGAGGAGTTCGCTGTCGCCGGCTGAGCGACCGGTCTGGGTTTCGATGTTGAGGTTCTGGAGGTCGACGACGTGGGAGCCGTCGTCGGCTGCGACCGTGATCTGCTGGACGGCGCGGACGACGAGGTCGGCCAGCACGTCCTTTTCGAGCTCCGCGCCCTTGCCGGTCATCGAAGTTTCGGCGACCTTTTTCAGGAGTTCCTCGTCGTCGGGGTCGACGGGTTCGGCGATGTTGTCGACTTCCTCGCGGGCCTGCTCGCTGGCGAGGTGGAAGCCCTTGATGATCGCCGTCGGGTGGATCTCCTGGTCGAGCAGATCCTCGGCGTTCTTCAGGAGTTCACCTGCGATAGCGACCGCAGTGGTCGTCCCGTCGCCGGCCTCGTCCTCTTGGGTTTCGGCGACCTCGACGATCATCTCGGCGGTCGGATTGTCGATATCCATCTCGGTGAGGATGGTGACGCCGTCGTTGGTGACGGTGACATCGCCCGTCGAGCTGACGAGCATCTTGTCCATCCCTTTCGGTCCGAGTGTCGATCGGACGGAATCGGCGACCGCCCGAGCGGCCGAGATGTTGTACTGCTGGGCGTCCTTGTCCTGGACGCGCTGAGAGTCCTCTCCGAGAATGATCATCGGTTGACCCTGCTGCATGCGCTGACTCATAGTTCACTGCGTGATTGTTTGTGATTCTATATAACCCTGTTGGTCATGGTCGACAGCGACGAACGAAGCCACAATTTCCGAATCGAAAAAACACACAGCAAGCGCCGGGGTTCGATCGTTTCATGCCGCATGTTACCACGCATCTTTGCGTGAGAAACACCCCGAGTTCGACTCGATTTATATACGTACCACCGAGCAGTCCAGAACACACCAAGAGCGTTCGACACCCGCGTCCAGCACGCGACTGGACAGATAAACACCACTGTCCACCAGTGCGCACGTACATACGCACGCAGGGACTCATCTCACGTATGGTACCGATTGTCGGCGGCCTCGTCTCATTTGTCATCGCCCTCCTCATCGGCGGCGTGGCGATCTCACTCAGCGCCCGAGTCATCGTCGATGTCGACGACTACGGGCACGCGATCATGACGGCGTTTCTCGGCGCGGTCGGCTGGGCGCTCACCTCGTGGGTGCCGCTGATCGGCCCTCTCATCGCCCTCGTCGTCTGGATTGGCGTCATCAACTGGCGATACCCCGGCGGCTGGATGAACGCCGGAGCCATCGGCTTCATCGCCTGGCTCGCGGCGTCGGTCATCCTGTTTATTACAAACAGCCTCTTCAGTCTCGGGATCGGCGCGTTCGGCATCCCCGGCGTCTAAAAAAGCGACAGCGGCGGCCGCGCTCAGGTTTTGTCGATATCGGCGGCGGCCTCAGCCTGTTCGACCACCGACTCCAGCGTCGCCTTTGGATCGGTCGCGGCGACAGCGGCGTTGACCGCGCCTTCAAGCACGGGGCCGTCTGCGATGACGGCCTCGCCGTCATGCATCTCGATGGCGACCTCGGCGTTCATGACTGCGCTGCCGAGATCGACAAGGACGACAACACCATCCCCATCGTCGGCGGCGGCAAGCGCGTCGCTGATGCGGTCGACGTTGGTGCCGATCACCCCGTCACCGTCGCCACCGGCGGCCTCGATGGCGGTGTCACCACCCATCTCGGCGGCGACCTCGACGATCCCCTCGGCGGCTTTCGCGCTGTGGGAGACGACGACAAGCCCGACCATCACTCCTCCGCGGCCTCCGCATCCGGGATCGTCGGCGACGACGCGTCGACATCCGGCACCTCGCTGTCGAGGTGGTCAGCCGCCGTTTCGAGCAGTTCCTCCATGATGTAGAGCGTACTCGTTGCGCCGGGATCCTGATGGCCGACTGACCGCCAGCCGAGATAGGAGGCCCGACCCTTACTCGCCCGGATCGGGACTGTGAACTGAACACCGGCCTCGGCGGCGGCGACCGCCTTGGCGAGAGCCTCAAGCGGCGGGAGGTCGTCGGTCTCGATGGATTTCTTGAACGTGTGGACGGCCGGCGTCAGCGCGTCGACCATCGTCTGGTCGCCGACGCTGGCGTCGCCGCGGTCTTGCACCTTTTCGAGGTAGGTCTCCGCGAAGGCGACGGCGGTTTCCGGGGTAACCCCGTCTTCAGTTCTTGGCAGCAAAGACGAGCGACCCGCCGTACAGCGGCCCAGCCGCACCGCCGACCTCCGAGAGTACCGTTTTGCCCGCGGTTTTGACGACGGTCTGGGCATCAGGATCTTCAAGATCAGCGACGGCATCAGCGGCTTCGGCCCAGCCGCGGGCCATGTTGCCGCCGTGGTCGGCATCACCGATCGCGGAGTCGAGGTCGGTCAAATGCGAGCGTTCGGCTTGGATGCGCTCAGCAACGGCTTCGACGGCGGCGACGACGGCGGCAGCGTCCCCGCTCATTGCACTGTCAGACCCGGGGTGTCGGCCGGCGCGTCGAGCAGCTCCTTGAGTTCCTCATCGACCGCACAGACCGTGATCGACGCTCCCTCCATGTCCAGGGAGGTCATGTAGTCGCCGACCCACGCGTCCCACGTTTCGAGGCCGTGGTCGCCGATGAGTTCCTGCAGCTTGCGGTTGACGACGAACAGTTCCATCAGCGGCGTCCCACCCATCCCGTTGACGATGGTGACGACCTCCTGTCCCTCGTCGAGATCAAGATCGTCGAGGACGCCTTTGGTGAGTTCCTCGGTGATCTCGTCGGCCGACATCACGTCGGTGCGCTCGGTGCCCGGCTCGCCGTGGATGCCGATGCCGAGTTCGATCTCGTCGTCGGGGAGATCGAAGGTTGCTTCGCCTTTTTCCGGCGTTACACAGGACGTGAGCGCCATTCCCATCGTGCCGACGTTGTCGACGACCTTCTGGGCGACCCGCTGGACTTCGTCGAGGTCGGCTCCTTCGGCGGCTTTCGCGCCGGCGGCCTTGTGGACGAGGATTGTCCCACAGACCCCACGACGGCCCGATGTATACAGCGAGTCCTCGACAGCGACGTCGTCGTTGACGACGACGGTGGCGACATCGGTACCCTCCATCTCGACCATCTCGATGGCGGTCTCGAAGTTCATCACGTCGCCCTCGTAGTTTTTGATGACGGCGAGTACCCCTTCGCCGCTGTCGGTGGCATCGAGCAGGGCCTCGAACTCGTCGGCGGTCGGCGAAGAGAAGACGTCGCCGGCGGCCGCGCCGTCAAGCATGCCGTCACCGATATAGCCCCCGTGGGTCGGCTCGTGGCCGCTGCCACCGCCGGAGACGACACCGACTTTGCCGTCGACAGGCGCGTCATCACGAACAAGCACCTGCGTGTCAGGCAGCCGCCGCATGTCGGGGTAGGCCGCAGTCATCCCATCGAGCATTTCATCGACGACATCGTCCGAATCGTTGATCAGTTTCTTCATAACCATGTTCATAATTGTCTGTGATAGACTAAAGGTTAATTGCGCCAGGATGTCAGGTAATACAAAGACCGACCGTTAATTACTCAGTCGCATATCGGTACGCAGGCCGCTGTCGCGACGTGATCAACGGGACTGTGAACGGGTAGCTACGCAAGGGCCGTCTCATCGAGGGCGGCTTCGATCTCGGCTATCGCGTCGGTGACGGCGGCGAGATCGTCGTCGACGACCCCGCTCGCAACGCGGTCGTACGCATCGTCATCCAACTCGGCTTCGGCGACAGCAACCTCGCGGAGCCGCTCGTACTCGTCGCGGCGCGTAAATCGGGCGAGGCGGCGGCGAGCGGCCTCGATAGCGGTGGCGTCAGCAGCATCGCCGGCAGCGTCGGTGTCATCGTCAGTGGCGGCGTCGCCGCTGTCATCGTCGCCGCTGTCGTCGTCTGCGAAGGCTGACTCAAGCCGACGAACGAACGGAGCCAACTCATCAAGCCGAGTCCGCAACGTTGCGGCCTCAGCGGGCGGCCACGTGACAGAGAATGCCTCAGCATCGAGGCGGTCGAGATAGGTCTGGTGTACCGCAACCGAGGTGCGGAGCGCGCCGGGGTCGTCGACGTAGTGTTCCAGTTTTGACGGCGAGTAGTCGGCGTACTCGACGAGTTCGGCCAACGGCTCGGTTCCAGCGGGCGTGGAGTCGATGTACTCAACCAGATCCCGCGGCGGGCGGTCGACGCCGACCAGCGGGCGGTCGGCTGCATCGGCGAGGAGATCGAATAGCTCACGCGCCGGGCGGGTTTCACGGAATCGCTCGAATGCGGCGCGAACCGCCGTGTTGTAGGCATCGACGCGCTCTCGCAGCGGCTCGGTCGAGACATCGAGATCAACGTCGGTGAGCCGTTGGAGATCGCGGAGACGGTCGGCTTCCTCACGGAGTTCGGCCAACCGCTCGTCGGCGTCGCCACGGGCCGCTCGATAGGCGTCGATCGCGGCCTCGCGTTCCTCCAACATGTTGACAGCCTCACCGGCAGCCTCGATCTCCTCGCGGGCGAACTCGAAATCCGCCTCGTTCAGTCGGCGTTTGTCCAGCCGATCGCTGACGCGCTGGAAGGCGTCGGCGGCGAAAGTATCGTCGGGCAGGGCGTCGACGAGTTCGAGGATCTCAGTTTGGAACTGGAGATACGCGGTGAAATCACCGGTGCCGGTCGCGCTGTCCTCATATCTGTCGAGCAGGCGTGTCGCGTTCCGGTAGGCGTCCGCGGCGGCTTCGACGCTTGCCTCGCCGTGCTCGTCGATGGCGGCCTCAGCGGCCGCAACGCGGTCGGCAGCAGCGCGAAGGTCGTCGACGACGTCGGGAGACGACCCCGCGGCGGAATCAACCATGTTACTCGTAGACTGCGTCGGGATCGAAAACCTTTGTGCCGACGGTCTCGCCGTCGATGGTGCGATAGAAACAGCTCTCATGGCCGGTGTGACAGGCCCCGCCCTCTTGCTCAACGAGATACAGCAGGGTGTCGGCATCGCAGTCGACTCGAACTTCTTTGACTGACTGAGTGTTGCCGCTGGTCGCGCCTTTCTCCCAGAGTTCCTCGCGGCTGCGGGAGTAGTAGTGGGCCCGACCGGTCTCGACAGTTTTTTCGAGTGCTTCCGGGGAGACGTACGCGAGCATGAGTACGTCCTTCGAGTCGGCGTCTTGGGCGACCGCCGGGACAAGCCCGTTGTCGCCGAAATCGACGTCTACCTGATCGGTCATTGGTAGGGCCCAGCGCGGCGAGGCGAATAGGCCTTTCCCGTCGGCTCGTTGGCTGCCGGCGCGTCCCTACTCGCCGCTGTAGCGAACACCCTCAGCGCGACCGTAGCCGTGGGCGCGCCCCCACTCGGCGAGGCGGTGGCGACTCCGGCGGGCCAGCGGGGCCAACTCCGGGGCACCGATGATCCCGAAGCCGACGACGATCACGCCGAAGCCGGCGACAGTCATCGCCGACAGCGACTCCCCAAGGAGGAGCCAGCCGCCGAGGGTGGCAACGATCGGGCTAACATAGAAGACGAGACTCGATCGGGTCGCGCCGACGGCATCGAGCAGATTGAAATGCAGGATGTAGGCGAGCGCGCCCGCGAAGACGCCGAGGTAGGCCACCGAGAGGAGGGCCGATGGCGTCCACGTCGCCGCGGCGACCGACTCGCCAGTACCGAGGCTGAGCGCGTGGAGCAACGCCGCGCTGACCGGGAGGGCCCACGCGGTGCGAACCGTACTCGACAGCCGCGGCGCGGAACGGCGGATCAACACCGTGCCGAGGGCGAGGCTAACCGCACCCGCCAACACGATCGCCGCGCCGCCCGACAGCGTCGCCCGCAGCGTCGCCGGCGTGATCTCGATGACCATGCCGACGCCGACGAGGCCGACGAGCGTGCCGACCGCGCCGGTCACCGAGAGGCGTTCATCGCTGAGGAGGCCGCCGGCAAACAGCGGCGTGAAGATCGGCACGAGCGCGAAGAGGATCGCGCCAACGCCGCTGGTGACCGAGCCCTGGCCGAGGAACAACAGCCCGTTGGCGAGACCGATCGCAAAGACGCCAGCCGCGAGAACCCCCGCGATGTCGCCGCGGGTTCGGGGAACGAGATCGCGTACGTCGTGGGTGTAGAGGACGTACCCACCAAGGACGAGCGCGGCAAGATCGAACCGAACCGCCACGAGCAACAGCGGCGGGACATCAGCGAGGCCAGCCTTCGCCGCAACAAAGGTGCCGCCGAACAGCACGCTGACAGCGAGGAAGGCCGCCGTCCAGCGGTGATTGCTCAGTTCCATCGGGCCTCCAACCCGTCGAAACCGCGAGGAGAGACAAGGCGAAAGACGGTATCGATCATACTCAGATGAAGGGGCCGAACGGGGATAAACCAATCCAGAAATCGCTGCACTGCGAGACAATCAGACAGGATGTGAAGGGTGGTCTCGACGCGGAATCACACTGCATCTTGCAGTGATTTCATGGTGTGAAAGAGAGCCGAAACCGACTTGCGGCCAGGGAGGGAAGATCAGGTATGGATCGGGTGTTCGAAGAGATGGAGTTTCTCGCGCGGTCGGCCAACCGCGGTGACGTGTTGACGCTGGTGGCCGAGGCCCCGCACGATCGGCAGGCGTTGGCGGCTGAAACCGGTGCCTCCCAGCCGACACTTGGGCGAATTCTTCGAGATTTCGAGGAGCGCAACTGGGTGCGAGCAACCGAGGGCGGCTACACGGCGACAGCGACCGGGCGGCTCGTCGCCGCGGGGCTAACCGAACTCTCCGAGAGCCTTGCTGCCGAACTACATCTCCGGGAGGTGAGCGAGTGGCTGCCGACCGACGGCCTCGGTTTCGATCTGGGGCGACTGGGTGAGGCGACGATTACGACCCCAACCCAGACCCGGCCGAGCGCGCCGATCAGTCGGGTGATCGAGCTGATCGAGGCGGCACACCGGGTACGGATCTTCTCGCATGCGTTTAATGAGCAGACGCTGGCCGCGGTCGTCGAGTGGGTCGCCGACGGCGGGCAGTTCGAGGGGGTTCTCCGCGGCGGCGATCGATGCGGTGGCCCACGAGACGGGGCTGCGCGGGCAACTCCAGCAGTTGCAGGCGGCCGATAGGGCGAGGATTCGTGTCATCGATGACGCGATTCCGCTGGCGGTGACCGTCGCCGACGACACGGTGAGCCTGTTGCTGCGGGACGACGACGGACGGCTGCAAGCGGCTGTCGACACTGACGACCCGGAGGTGGAGGTGTGGGCGACGGATCGGCACGGTCGGTACTGGGAGTCGGCGCGACCGCTGGCTGAGAGTGATCTTGCGATCGACGACTGAGGTCGACGGCGACAACAACGGCGAAACCCGAGATAACAGCCGCTGACGATCAGGCAGAGGGCGTCTCGGAGGCTGGCCGATCATGCTCACAGGTGCCGTCAAGACACCGCTCGCCGGAGGCTGTGCGGAACCGCGGAAGCCCGCAGTCGCAGGTATCGGTGACGACGCCAGCCGGGAACGAAAACGACGTTTCGCAGTCCGGGTAGTCATCACAGCCGAAGAAGAGCCGACCGTCGGGGCTGCGAACACGGAGTGGCGCGCCACAGTCCGGGCAGTCGTAGGCCTCATCGAATCGCTCGCGGACGGCGTCGGACAGCGACTCGCAGGCGTAATCGACACAGAGGTCGAAGGCCTCGCCGCGTTCGACGCGTATCTGTGGGAGGCCACAGTCCGGGCAGGCGGAATCAAGCACGGTCGCTCCCGACGGCAAACCGTACTGTTCGGCGCAGTCGAGACACCGAACCTCCCCTCGCGTGCGGACGAGTTGGCCGGTACAGAGCGGGCAGTCGCCGACCGGGACGCCAGCCTCCGAGACTGGGTAAGAATCAACGCCGGCAACGTCGTGAGAACTGACCGAGAGCTGTTGGCCGTCGGCCGCGGCGGTGAGGCTGAATCCCTCACCGTCGTGTTCGACGGTGACCTCGTCGGGGCGGGTGAGCCACGCGACGGGCTGGTAGCCGTCGGCGTCATGGACGAGAACGGTTCGGTCAGGCTTGACCAAGATGACGACGTGGCCGCGTTGGGTGCGGTCGCGGGTGCCTTCGAACTCGACGGTGCAGTCGCCGGTGAGGATGCGGGTGCGGTCGGCCATGGGCCGGCGTGGCCGCGGCTTGTGCCCTAAAGCTACGGGCGAGAGTCTTTAGGCGAAGGCGATGAGGGGGCGGTATGGACGAAGCCAACGCCACGAGCCAAGCGGTGTTGTTCGATATGGACGGCGTGATCGTCGACTCCGAGCGATACTGGCATGACGCCCAACCGGAACACATCTTTCCGGCGACGCTCGCGGGCGAGTACCCCGATCTCGATGAGACGACGGGAATGAACTACAAGGAGATCTACGACTATCTCGACGCCAACTACGAGCCGAAAATCAGCAAAGCGGAATTCATCGAGATCTTCGACGAGACGGCCCGCGAGATCTATCGGGAACGCGTCTCGCTGCTCGATGGGTTTCACGACCTCCGAGCGGAACTCGGAGGCAACGACATCACTGTCGCTATCGTCACCTCCGCGCCGCCAGCGTGGCACGAGATTGTCACCGAACGGTTCGATATCACGGTCGACGAGACGATCAGCGCAGAGGACATCGACGGCGACGGGAAGCCAGCTCCAGATGTCTACGAGCATGCGGCCGGCGTGCTCGGCATCGACCCCGCGGACTGCCTCGTCGTCGAGGATTCAAAAAACGGCGTCGAATCCGGGAAGCGAGCCGGGATGGTCGTCATCGCCTACCGAACCGGCCCGAACAGCGAGACCGATCTCTCGGCGGCTGATGTCGTTGCCGACGGCCCCGAGGAGTTGCACGCCGAGATTCGACGGCGAGCTGGGCTCGACGAATAGGAGTCGGTACTGTCGCTGAAGGTCGAAGTTGCTGAAGACCGGTCACTGCTCAGGATAGACCGTCACTGAGGGGAAATACGTCTCATAGAACGCCGTATCAAACGAGATCAACCCCGCACAGTCGGCGGCCGCATGCGCACCGATGAGAAAATCCGCAGCGATGTGCTGGCGTGGGGTAAGCGCGGTACCGCATTCCTCACAGGGAAGCGTCTGTTCCGCACCACAGGACGGACACTGCAACCCATCGGGTCGCCGATCAGTGTACTGTTGGAACGCCTCGCCGGCACGGAACAGTGCATCCCGTGACGGTTCGTCGAGTTGGATACTGAGATCGGCACAGAACTGATCAAGCCCGGACGCTGTTTCGAAGTGGCCATCGGCAGCGAGTTCGGCGTAAACGATAGGTGTGATGACGACTCGACCCTCCTGATACGCACGCCGCAGAGCCGACTCACTCTCGTCAGCATGGGTGTCGTCATACAGCAACGCGAGCAACGCGTTCGTGTCAACCGCGGTGGTCACGTGTCTGCTCCCGAATCGTCGTCGTGTTCAAGAGCCGAGCTATCGTCGCGCACGTTACGCGGGTATTCACCACGGAGCCGACGCATCCGCTCAGCCATTGAGTCGTCGCTGTCAGCCCGCCCCCGGTGTTTTGCGAACGGGTCGTCACCGTCAGCTGTCGTCGGGGCGTGTTTCCGAAGTGTGTAGCCGGCCTCGCCCTCCTCGAAGGTGACCTCATCGCCCGGTTCGATACCGAGGGCGTCGCGGATCTCCTTCGGGATCGTGACTTGGCCTTTCGTGGTAACGCGTGGCATTGCTTATTTGATCTAAGTCGTAATACTGCAAAAGTATTACTCCCCCACATAGACGCAAGCTAAATCGCGAAGTGAACGAAAGCACGCTACTCCACCGTCACCGACCGACTCGCCCGCACCGGCGGCAGCGGAAGATCGGGGAACGTGACCTCAACGGTGAACTCCAGATCCTCGTCGGCCCCGAACACACCGACCGGAACCGCCGTCTCATCGCTCAAATAACACCGCTTTTCGTTCATCTCGACGCCGTTGACCGTCACGCGAATCCCGACAGCCGCGCCGCCTGTGGTCGTCCGTACCGTGATCTCGCACATTTCGTTGTCGCCGCGGGCGATGGTAGTCGGAAACTCACCCCACTCAACGGCGATCCGTGGCAACTCGGCGGCCGCGTCAGCGACGCGGTCGGCGACGCCAGCCGTGAGACCAGCCCGCGTGAGTTCGTCGACGCCCGCGGCGACGAGATCGCCGGGCGTTGTCAACCCGCCAGTAGCGAGGGTTTCCGCCCGGCCCGCGCCGACGCCGTCGATGGCGGTGAGGCCGACCGCTTCGCGGGAGACGCCGTGTTCAACGCGGGCTTCGATCCGGCGGACGAGGTTGGCGGCTCGCGGGCCGGCAAACCGGTCGGCGAAGGCGTGGAGTGCTGCAAGCAGGCGCAGGGCGTTCTGTTTGATCACCCACGCGTCGCTGCGGAGGCCCGAAGGAACTCGGTCATCCATGCTCGCCTGCAGAATGGCGAGGACTTTCCGGTGGCCGTTTTCGAGGTCGGTATCGGTGTCGCCGAGCACCTCGTCGATGGCGTCGGTTTCGGCCTGTCGGGCGGAGACGCTGTCGAACTCCTCGGCGCGGGCGACGGCGTCGAGGACGGCATCGACCGAGAGGCGATCGCGCTCGACGAGGTCGGCAAAGCGGACGGCCGTCGGCAATCGGAGATAGAAATTCGACGCCAGGCGGCCGAGTTGCGTGCCCTCGACGCCGAGATCGCTGTCGGTGTCGACGAAGCCGCGGTCGACAAGCGTTTCCAGCGTCGAGCGAACCCGCTCGCGGAGCCCCTCAGGATCGTAGGCCTCGGGGTCGGCGTGGGCGCGCTGGTAGTAGAACGTCGTTTCCAGCCAGCTCATCACGTCGTCGAGATCACGGATGGTGCCGAGGGCGATCTCAGCGTTGAGATGGGCGTCGAGGTCGGCGGCCAAGCGGGATTCGATCTCTTTGCCCTCCCGGAGCAGCCGGCGATATTTGTCGGCATCGTCGCGGTCGCAGATCACCCAGCCGTAGCCAACGTCGTCGTAGTCGGGGCGGCCGGCGCGACCGAGCATTTGGAGGATATCGAGCGGGCTGATGTCGACCTCGCCCTCAAGCGGGTCGTGGTACTTGGTATCACGGATCACGACACAGCGGGCCGGGAGATTGACGCCCCACGCCAGCGTCGAGGTCGAAAACAGCAGTTGGATCTTGCCGTCTTTGAACCACTCTTCGATCTTGTTGCGGTCGTCCTTGGCGAGGCCCGCGTGGTGGAAGGCGACGCCGTCGGGAGCCCCCTTCCGGAGGCTGTCGTTGTTGAGGTCTTTGGCCTCGTTATGAAAGTCGTAGTCGCCACGAGCGCCCATCGGAATATCGCGGTCGGCGACCTCGTCGCGCGCTTTCGCGGCTGCTCGCAGCGCGTCCTGCCGGGATGAAACGAAGACGATGGCTTGGCCCTCCTCGCGGAGATGCGGTTCAACCTTATCGAGGGCGGCATAGAGCCGGCGGTATTTGTCGGCGAAGGCGTTGTCGCCGTGGCTGTAGGTCTGCACATCGGTGTGGAGTTCGACCGGGCGGTACTCCTCGCCGAACTCGAAAGTCGCTTCCGGCGGCGCGTCGAGCCAGCCGGCCACGTCCTCGATGTTCGGCATTGTCGCCGACAGCGCGACGATTCGGGGGTCACAGAGCCGCCGAAGTCGAGAAATCGTCACTTCGAGGACGCCGCCGCGGCCCTCCGAATCAAGCAAGTGAACCTCGTCGATGACGACGCAGTCAACGTCAGTAATGAACGAATACCGCGGAGAGTCGTGTTTTCGCGTCGCCGAGTCAGTTTTCTCCGGCGTCATCACGAGGATATCGGCGCGTTCGGCGCGGCGGGGGTTGAGATCCCGCTCGCCGGTGACGACGTAGACGGAATAGCCAAGATCTTCAAACCGATCCCACTCGGCTTCCTTCTCGTTGGTGAGCGCGCGCATGGGTGCCATGAACAGCGCGGTACCGCCGTCCCGCAGGCAGCGACAGATCGCCAACTCCGCGAGGGCAGTTTTGCCAGCGGCGGTCGGCGCGCTGGCGACGACGTTGTCGTCGGTCTCTAAGATAACCGGCAGGGCCTCCCGCTGCATCCGGTTGAACTCCTCGAAGCCGAAGGCGTCGGCGAACTCCGGGATCGCCTCGGCGACCTTCACGGCGACTCACCGGCGGGGTGCCTCATTGCATGGTGTCGGGGGTTGGGCGATGAAAGGCGTTTCCTTCGGCCCCGCTTCGACTGGAGATTTGGCGGGGGCCACAGCACAGCGTTGCGAGACAGCGCTAGCCGAGATGGCGGTCGATGACGGCTTTGGCCTCTTGGCCGGCCTGTTTCCAGCCGTAGCCTGACTCATAGACGTGGCGTTTGCTCTCAACGAGTTCCTCCGGGGAGGACTCCTCGAAGCCACCGCGATCCCACGCGCCGGACTCTCGGAGCCACGTGACGACGTTGTCCTTCGTCTCCGGCCACGAGAGGTCGACCATCTCGTACCATGCGATCATCGCAAAGACCGCGTTGTCGTGACAGCCCGGCACCGAGCCGTGTTCGTAGATCGTTGCCATCGGCTCGATGGAGGGTTCCGAAACCTGCTCGGCGTACTCGGCGGCCGTCAGCAGCCGGAGGGTACCATCGTCGGCCTGCTCGATCCGGTTGAGCGATTTGAGCGTCGCCAGCGCGGCGGTATGGAGGTCGCTCCACTCGCTGTCGACCGACGATCGAAGCTCCTCCTCGGTGAGCTCCTCAGCGGTCAGAACGGCAAGACAATCGATATAAGCCTTCTCGATGGTTGGCCACGGGGTGCCCTCAAACCGGCAGTCGGGATCATGGAGGCTGTTGGTCGTCCGACAGCCGGGACAGGGGTAGCTGAAACGCGGCACGACCGATAGTTCGGCGCGCGGTGATTATACTTTACGTCACTGATGACGGTGCCGCGGGGCGACGCCGCTGACCGTCGGGCTTATTCACCCCGCTTGTGAAGACGGCGTACGATGGCGATCACCCCCGAGACGCCCGGTATCCGTTTCTCGCTGCGGCCCGAGAGACTGTCACGGAGACGGGTGTCGATCTGGGAACGCTTGTCGCCAACGACGAGCCGGCCGTCGACCGCGGCCGCGAGCGGGTCGAACGCGCGCTGTTGGCCGGCCGTGTTGACGCCGAAACGCCCGATGAGTGGCGGCTTGAAGACGAACTGCTGTCATATCCGATCGCCCGCATTCTCGTGTCCTTGCTCGACTCGCCGGCAGCCGTCGAAAAGTACGCCGCCGCGGAGGCCAAAACCGCGATCGAGCGGCTCAAAGACGATCTCGATGCCGCCGGCAGCGGCCCGGAGTACGCCAGACGCCAGCCTCGATCGCGCAACGCTGATCGCCGAACTCGGACTCGATGGGGCGATCGCGCCGGAAGCCGACACGCCACAGCCAGCGGCCGCCCCGGAGTGGTTTTGGATCGAAGTTGGAACGTATCTCGATTTAGCGACCGGGCTCGGCGACGACTGGCGACTGGTCAACCGCGAACTCAGCGACGGCGAGGTACAGGTCGACCGCGAGGAGCTGTTCCGGCTGCTGCGGGCGGCGATCCGCCGGCGGGTCGCCGAGGGGCTGCCCTTCGAGGGCCTCGACGAGGACGAGGGGATCGCCGCCGAGTTGGAGGCGGAACTCACTGAACTGCGACGGCTGCTATCAGAGCGCACCACGGTCGGCGAGATCGATTTTGTCGCCCGCGAGCTATTCCCGCCGTGTATCGAGAACCTGTTGCAGAAGGCCGAAGACGGGATCGAACTCGAAGCCATCGAGCAGTTCACGCTGATGGCGTTTCTCACCGGGATCGGGATGGACGCCGACGAGATCGTCGCCTTCTGCGAGGAATCCTCACTCGATCCCGAGGGGATTCGCTACCAGATCGAGTATCTGCAGGCCGACCGTGGAACGCAGTACCCGCCGCCGTCGTGTGAAACCCTGAGCACGTACGGGATCTGTCACAACGAGGACGACCACTGGAAGGTCGCCGGCCATCCACTGGCATACTACCAACACCAACTGGAGGCGACCGACGACGACCTCGTCGACTGGCGAGAGCAAGCAGCAGTGGACGACAGCGAGTGAGAAATCAAACGGATCAGTCGCCGGCGCGGGCAAGGCCGAAGCCGACGGCAGCCATCAACAGGACAAAGCCGGCGAGTGCGCCGACAAGCGCGAAGCCGCCGGTCGGATCGAAGCCGTCGGTGCCGTTGAACACGACGCCGATAGCGACAAGACTCACGAGGAACAGCCCGACGGCAAACAGCGACGCAATGATCTGCCGGCGGAGTTCCGCGTCGATTTCCATACCCCGGATTCTATAGGCCGGCGCAAAAGGGCTTCGAAACCGCCGACGGCAGCGGCCGCAGCGATCGGGTCGGCGTCGGGCGATCAGAGGTCGTCGAGCGTCGTTCGCTCGCTGTGGCCGACGAGTTCATCGAAATCGGTGCCATCAGCGAGGGCGGTCTCCTTTTTGACGCGGTAGTTGCCGCCGTCGGTCGTATAGAGGTCGCCCGGATGGAAGAAATACCAGTCCTCTCGATCGAAGCGGACGGCGATCCGGGCTTTCGCGCCGAAGTTCTGCGCGAAGTAGATCAGGGCTTCGACCTCCTCGCCGGAGAGATAGATCGGGTCGCCGCTGGAGGATTTGGCTTCGATGGCGTAAAATCGGCCGTCGTCGCCGGCCAACACATCTGGAAGGTCGCGGTCGGTCGCACTCCCGCTGGCCGGTGCGCGCATGACCGCGAAGCCGGCCGCATCAAGCTGGTTGACCAACTCGCGTTCTCGGCGGTCGCCCTTGCGGTTGGCACTCATCGGTGGCTGAGGGTAGTCGGTGCAAGCAGTCGGTGCGGTCGGCGGAGTCGTCGCGTGCGGTGCATACGGGGAGATGGGCGGGTGCGCTCAAAAGGATACGGCAGCCGGCTCACGGCTCGTCAGAGTCCTTGCTCGACTCTGTGCTGCTCCCGATGGCGTTTTCGCTTAGTTTCTCGGCGACGTCGCCGGCGGCGAGACTCGTCGATCCAACGTATATCAGCGGGAGGGAGATGAGCATCACGAAATCGCCAAGCAGTCGCTCCTGGATCATCCCCATATACGCGCCGACGATCACGCAGATGGCGGCCAGCCCGAGGTATGCCCAACCGACGTTCATACCCGTAGTGCTCCGAGCGAGGTGAAAAGCGCGACGGTTCCGGCTACGTTCCGTGATCCCAGCTATCGAGGTATTCTCTCTGTTCGTCGCTCAGCGAGTCGTGGGCGACGCCCTCGGCGTCGAGTTTGATCTCGGCGATTTCCCGATCGAGGTCGTCAGGTACGTCGTGGACACCCGCATCGTAGGCGTCGCCGTTGGCCGCGAGTTCGCGGACACAGACCGCCTGCACGCCGAAGCTCTGATCCATCACTTCGACCGGATGACCGAGCGCGATGGGTGCGGCGAGGTTGACCAGTCGGCCCTCCGCGAGCACGTTGAGCCGGCGGCCGTCGGGCATCTCGTAGGCTTGGACACCATCTCTGGCTTCGTAGTTGTCGACGGCCTTCTCTTCGAGTGCAACGAGATCGATCTCGATATCGAAGTGCCCCGCGTTGGCCAGCAGGACGCCGTCGGGCATCACGTCGAAGTGCTCCTCGACGACGACATCGCGGTTACCCGTCGTCGTCAGAATGAGATCCGCGTCTGCGGCGGCCTCTTTCATCGGTTGCACGTCGTAG
This sequence comes from Halonotius sp. GCM10025705, assembly GCF_042662885.1. Taxonomy (NCBI): domain Archaea; kingdom Methanobacteriati; phylum Methanobacteriota; class Halobacteria; order Halobacteriales; family Haloferacaceae; genus Halonotius; species Halonotius sp. GCM10025705. Next base: position 2,120,425 of record NZ_JBHSZD010000001.1, read on the forward strand.
CCCTCCATGTGGGCTTCGAGGGCTTTCCGGGGATCGACCTCGGTGACCGTGACGTTCGCATTCTGGCCGGCGGCCTTCTTGGCGACGCCCTTGCCGCAGTAGCCGTAGCCGGCGACGACGACGTTTTTGCCGGCAAACGAGAGGTTCGTCGTCATCGCAATCGTCGCCAGCGAGGATTCGCCGGTGCCGTGGACATTGTCGAACAGCGTCTTCATCGGCGTGTCGTTGACCGCGAAAACCGGATATTCGAGCGCGCCGTCGTCGTCCATCGCGCGGAGTCTGTGGACGCCGGTCGTCGTCTCCTCGCAGCCGCCGACGATGGTGTCGATGAGGTCGGGGTGATCCTCGTGGATCGCCGCGATCATGTCCATCCCGTCGTCGACGGTGATCGTCGGCTCGTGGTCGATGACGGCATCGATGGCATCGTAGTACTCATCGTCGTCGACGCCGCGGACAGCGTAGGAGGTGATGTTCTCGTGGGCGTCGAGGGCCGCGCTCACGTCATCATGGGTCGACAGCGGGTTGCAGCCGGTAATCGCTACTTCCGCGCCGCCAAGGGCGAGTAGTTCGACCAGATTGGCCGTCTTGGCTTCGACGTGCATCGCCATGCCGACCGTCTCGCCGGCGAGCGGTTGCTCGGTTTCGAACTCCTCGCGGAGTGATTGGAGGATAGGCATATGCTGGAGTGCCCAATCCATCTTGCGGCGGCCCTCGCTGCGGGCCGATTCGGGGTCATCGAGATGCGCGTCGACCGGCGGATACGCGGATTCGCTCATACGGAACCATCGGGCGAGGCGGTGAAAACGGTACCGAAGACGGCGACACGGGGCAGCGGGTTACTCGGCGCGCGCAACCAAGTCGGCGGCATGCTCGCTCGCCTGCTCGCGGATCGCCGATTCGTCCAGCGTCTTGACCTCACGGTCTTCCATCAAGATCTCGCCGTCACAGATCGTGTGGCGAACGTCCGAGCCACGTACCGCGTAGGCGAGGTGGCTCACGTAATCGTGCACCGGCGTCAGATGCGGCGCGTCGAAGTCGACGACGGCGATGTCGGCCGTCCCGCCGGCTTCGAGTTGGCCGACAGGCAAGCCGATGGCCGACGCGCTGCCCTCGGTTGCCATGCGGACAGCCGACTCGGCGGCAACATCGCGGGCGTCGCCGCGGGCGAGTTTGCCGAGCATCGCGGCATCGCGGATTTCGTCGAAGAGGTCGAGATCGTTGTTCGAGGCCGCGCCATCGGTGCCGAGGCCGACGTTGACGCCGGCGTCGAGCATTTGCTGAATCGGCGCGATCCCACTTGCGAGTTTCATGTTTGAGGCCGGGCAGTGGATCACGCTCGCCCCGGTTTCGGCCAGCAGGTCGATTTCGGTCTCGTCGACGTGGACGCAGTGAGCGAGGAAATCGTCGTTGGTCAGCATCCCGAGGTCGGCGGCGTATTCGAGCGGGCGAACACCGTGGTCGTCGACGATGGGCTCGACCTCGTTTTCCGTCTCGTTGGCGTGGAAGTGCAGCGAGACGCCGGCCTCGCGGGCCTGCGGGACGAACTCCTCGAGATACTCGGTCTCGACGGTCGTCAGCGAGTGCGGCATCAACGCCGTGGTGATCCGGCCGTCGGCCGCGCCGTCGAACTCGCGGGCGATATCGAGGCCCTCCTGTGCGTCGGCGCGGGCGGACTCGTCGTCCTTGCCGACGCTGATAAAGGCGTGACAGAGGTTCGCGCGGAGGCCGGATTCCTCGGTTGCGGCGGCGATTTCGGGGACTTCGAAGTAGCTGTCGGCGAAGCCGGTGATCCCGTTTGTGATGAACTCGACGAGGCCGAGTTCGGTGCCGATGCGGATGTCCTCGGGTGTCAACTCGGCTTCGACCGGCCAGATGTCCTCCTGGAGCCAGGAATCTAAGGGTTTGTCGTCGGCGTAGCCGCGGAGCAGCGTCATCGCGACGTGGGTGTGGGCGTTGACGAGCCCGGGCATCACCAGCGAGTCGGTTGCGTCGAGCGTTTTGTCGCCGTCGAGATCGTCATCGACATCAAGCACCACGCCGGCCGCGCGGTCGATCAGTACGTCGGCCTCGCGCACCTCGAAGTCGGTCGTGAGGACGTGGCCGCCCTCGATCACGACGGTGTCGTCGAATGCCGTCTCGGTCATACCGTCGATTGCACCGCGGGTCTCTTAATCGGGGCGGCTTGGCGGCGAGGAAGAAATAAATCTGTGACAAAGAATTATATCTCTACAGCCGGAATCACCAGCCATGAGCAATAGTGATGACGCGCCGCCGCCGTTCGAGAACCCCTTCGAGACGGCGACCTCTGCGGAGGAACGCGTGTACAACACCGTCGTCCAGACGCGGCAGCCGACAACAGCCCGAGCCCTCGCCGACGACGCCGACTGTGATCCGAAAACTGCACGGAAGTATCTGGCGTGGTTCTCGCGGCTCGGCGTCGTGACCGAACACGACGGCGAGCCGCCGACCTACGAGCGCAATGATCGGTACTTCGAGTGGCGGCGGATCAACGAGCTGGCAAGCAAACCGGCTGCAGAATTACAATCGCAAGTCCAGTCGCTGATCGAACGAATCGAAACGTACGAACAGCGGTACGACGCCGACGACCCTGCCGAGGTGGACGCACTGGCCCCGCCCGACGATATCTCGACGGAAACCGCATTCGCGGAGCTGACAGACTGGCAGACGGCACGGGCGGAACTCCGACGACACGAACAAGCCCGACAGCTCAAGGCGGGTGATTCGAGTCCGCCGGTTCGACAATGAGTACCGGCGGCGATAGGATTCCCGAGATCGACCGTGCTGTCCTCGAAGGGATTCGAGATCGACTCCGCACCGCACCACAGATGGAGACTGCAGTGATCGTCGTCGCCGATGGCCAGACGAAGCTGGAAGCCACGCTGACAGCGGCAGTCACACCCGCAGCTATCGACCGCCGGTTTCTGGATATTCGGTGGTACACGAACGGCGACTTCAGGATTCATTATCAGGAGGACTGGCCGGATCGGATGTGGTGCCAACGATGGGATTGCCACCCGAACGACCACAACGACCGCGACCACTTCCATCCGCCACCCGATGCCGCCACGCTCGGCGAGGATCGGACGTGGCCGAGCGAGTTTCAAGCTGTTCTCAAACTTGTCGTCGATGATGTCCGTAGTCGGACGGAATCGCTCTGGCAAGCCGTCGAAGACACCGAGTAGAAGCGGGTCGATTCACTCGGTGGCGCGCAGCCGGTCGATCCGCTGGCCGAGCGGCGGCTGCACCTCGAAATAGGTGCGCCACGTCGCCGGCGCGGGATCGACACCGCGGTGGTCGGCGACTGCCTCGAAGGCGTCAGCCAGCGCGTCGGCACCAATGTGGTCGGCAGCCGCCCGATCCGCGCGGAACTGGAGTTGCCGACCGATCCAAAAGAGGACGAGTGCGGTGAGCGCGATGACGAACAATCCGTTTGAAAACGCGATCAAACCGCCAAACATCGCGGTGGCGACGCCGATGACAACCGCGGCGGCGAGCGCGCGGTATTCGAGATAAAAGAGGCGACCGCGCTGGGCTTCGGCCGTCAACAGGGCGGTCGCTGTCGAATCATCGAGGGTGTCGAGAACACCCTCAGTGAGCAAGAGTTGGCGGCGACCCGGCAGGCCGTGCAGCGAAATTTTGATCGACGACGGATCGGCCGTCTCGGAGATGTGGATCGTCGTCGGATCGAGATTGGCCGCCGCGAGCAACGCCTCAAGCGACTTCTGCTCGTCGGGCGTCGGCGACCGCGTCTCCCGAAGCGACAGCGACACCCGCGGGCCGAGGGCGGCCATCGCCAGGAACAGGACGACGGCGGCGACGACGAACCACAACGGATCGATGGTGGCCTGTAGCGGAACGGCGACCACAGTCATACATCCGACTGCGGCCGACGGCCCCATAGCGGTTCCGCTCCACATTCCCGCTCGACCAGCCAAGCAACCGACTTCCTGGCGGACTGAAAGGGCGAGACGCGCTCGGCGAACCCGGCCGACGCAAGCACTGTAGGAGCGAACGCAGTGAGCGACGAAGCGCGCAGCGAGGCCCGGGAGTCGAGCGCGTCGAGGGCTTTCTACATCTACGTCCTTGATACAACTGCGTAGTCAAAGACTGTCACGTATAGAGGGAAAGACAGTTGCCCCGTCACCGAGAGAAGCGAGTATGCGCATCGCCGTGCCCAACAAGGGGCGTCTCCACGAGCCGACGGTGAAGCTACTCGAACGCGCCGGGCTGCGGATCGAAAACGGGGCCGACCGGAAGCTCTACGCCGAGACGGTCGATCCCGAGGTGACCGTGCTGTTCGCCCGCGCCGCGGACATCCCCGAGTACGTCGCCGACGGCGCGGCCGCCGTCGGGATCACCGGCCTCGATCAGGAGCGAGAGTCCGGCACCGACCTCGACGAACTGGTCGATCTGGAGTTCGGCCAGTGCCGACTCGTCCTCGCAGCTCCCGAAGACGGCGAGATCAGCGAACCCGAGCAGTTGGCAGGCAAAACAGTCGCCACCGAGTTCCCGCGGATCACCCGCGAGTACTTCGACGAGCAGGGGATCGACACCGACATCGTCGAGGTCACGGGCGCGACCGAGTTGACGCCGCACGTCGAGATGGCCGACGCTATCGTCGATATCACCTCCACGGGGACGACGCTCGCGGTCAACCGACTGGCGATCATCGACGAGGTGCTACAGAGTTCGGTTCGGCTGTTCGCACGGCCCGAAACGGCCGACGACGACAAAGTCCAACAGCTTACGACCGCGTTTGAATCAGTCCAGCAGCCGACGACAAACGCTATCTGATGATGAACGTCGCCAGCGAGGATCTGGAAGCGGTCAAAGACGTGATCCCCGGGCTCGGCGGGCCGACGGTGATGGATGTCGCCGGCAGCGACGACTTAGCAGTTCACGTCGTCGTCGACGAGCGCGAGGTCTTTGAAGTGATCAACGACCTGAAAGCCGCGGGCGCGACCGGGATTCTCGTCACCGAGATCGAACGGCTGGTCGAATAGCCGCGAGGCAGTATCAGAGCGAGCGATATCAGCCCGGCGCGCTCAGATAGAGGATCACCGCTCCACCGACGACGGTACCAAGGATGACCGTGATGATCGCGTGGATCGCGGTGATCAACGCGGTCGTCCGGCGCGGTTGCCGGTAGAGCAGGTGGATCGCCCCCGCATCGACAGCGAGAGCGAGAAGGATCCCAAGCGGGCCCGGCAACGACAACAACGTCGTGACCGTGGAGACGACAGCGGGGCCGACGCCGACGCCGAGTGACTTGACGACGGCGACCTCGCCGAGGACGTTCCGGGCCGCAAGGTGGGCTGTGACCGACAAAAACAGTGCCAACAGCCCAACCGTCCCGAGGACAGCCGTCGGGCTCGGGGATGTTTGCAGGGCAAGCGGGGCCAACACCGACGATCCAGCCACCGACATAGCTGTACACAGAGCCCGGGGGTGTCGAATCTGTCGTTTGGCGACGCGATATGTGGCAACACTGGCACCCAGTGTTTCAACTGGAACGGATTCAGTGTGAGTTCGCAGTGAGTCGGCGACTGCGGATGATCGCCCGCAGGTTCGACAGCGTCACGAGGACACCGATAGCCGCGACAACGATCGGAATCCCGACCGCGATCGGACTGTCGGCGATGACGAGATAGCCCGCGAACGTGACCGCCAGCGTGGCGAGTTTGAGGACGGCAAAGCCGAGCGGCCCGGGCTGCTGCGAGAGGAAACGGCTGACGACGGGGTTTGCCTCAACAACCGCGTACCGCCGGACGGCGACGACCGTTGTCACGTAGTCGCCGACGCCGTAGCAGAGCACCGCAAGCAACCACCACCCGAGGTCGACAGCGGGGAGTGCCATACACCGAGTGGCGGGCGAACCGACAAGAGCACACCGGGTTGGCAATGGCTGGGGCCCCAGAATCGACACGCTGAAAGCCGATCTACGAGTGGATCGATGCGTGTACTGTCTGGAACTCGCCGGCGACGAGGACGCCTTCGCGGCTTGCGAGGCCACATCGGCGGGGAGTGCCGTCTCGGTTGTCGCCGGCGGGGTAGCGACGGCTCGCGGGATCGATCCCGCGGGCGTCCGGCGGCTCGCCTATACGCATGCCGCCAGCGAGCTCATCGCAAAGACCGACGCCGATATCGAGGCCGCGGCGGCCGCGCTCCGCGCAGCGAAGATCGACCGCGAGGGGTCGGTCGCAGTTCGGGCTCGCGACGTACGAAGCCAAACAGGCGTCAGCACGCAGGCGGCCGAACGGCAGCTCGGCTGCGTTCTCGTCGATCGCGGGTTTGAGGTGGATCTCGACGATCCCGACCACGAGCTCCGAGTGTTGTTTGCGGGCGGCGATGTGGACGACGCGAACAGTGACGACACAGACGACGTAAACAGCGAGGACGCCTGCTGTCTCCTCGGCTGGCTCGCTGTCGAGAGCCGGCGGGACTACGGCGAGCGCCGACCCACGGATCGCCCATTTGTCCAGCCCGGAAGTATGGCTCCGTTAGACGCCCGCGCGCTGGTAAATATTGCAGGGGCCGGCCCAGGAACCACGGTCGTCGATCCGATGTGTGGTACGGGCGGGCTGCTGTTGGAGGCCGGCCTCGTCGGCAGCGACGTAATCGGCGTCGACGCCCAATGGAAGATGGCCCGTGGGAGCCGGGAAAATCTGGCCGCACTGCGCGAGACGGCTGGCGAGGAGTTTGACGGCGACATCAGCGTGCTCCGTGGCGACGCGACCGCGCTTCCGCTTGGCGACGACGTGGCCGACGCGGTCGTCTTCGACGCCCCCTACGGCCGTCAATCGAAGATCGCCCGCCACGAGTTGGGTGAGTTGGTTGGTGGCGCACTACGGGAAGCGCGCCGGATTGCCCCGCAGGCGGTCGTCGTCGCCGATCGAGCGTGGGACGATGCCGCACAGGAAGCGGGGTGGACGGTCGATCAGCGGTTCGAACGACGGGTACATGGCTCGCTGGTCAGACACGTTCACGTCTTGGTTAGACGAGCGGAATAGATCAGGACTGTAGAGGGGAACATGGAGATCCACCCCGTTTAAGCCGACGGCTGGCCGAGTGCGCGTATGACCAATCAGGCACTCATCGATGCCTTACGCGACGCCGACGCGGTGCAGTACGGCGAGTTCGAACTCTCCCATGGCGGCACCAGCGACTACTACGTCGACAAATACCTCTTCGAGACCGACACGCACTGTCTTGAGCTGATTTCGGAGGCCTTCGCTGCCGAAATTGACGAACCAAAGCTCGCCGGCGTCGCCCTCGGTGCGGTACCGCTGGTCGCGGTGACCGCCGTCGAAACCGGCCGGCCATATGTGATCGCCCGCAAGCAGGCCAAGGAGTACGGTACCGGTAACCGAATTGAGGGACGGCTGGACGAGGGCGAGGAGGTCGTCGTGCTGGAGGATATTGCGACAACCGGCACCTCAGCAGTCGAGGCCGCCGAAGCACTGCGCGAGGCCGGCGCGGTGGTAAATCGGGTGCTTGTCGTTGTTGACCGTGAAGAGGGCGCGGCCGAGACGCTGGCCGAGCATGATCTCGAACTTGACGCGCTCGTGACCGCGAGCGAGTTACTGGCCGATCAGTAGTCGGCAGCGGTCAACAGTAGCCGGCAACAGTCAACAGTAGCTAATCAGGCTGGTTCCGGGGTCGCCGGATACCGGGATTCGACGACCGCAAAGGTGAGCGTGCTGAGGACGCCTAACAACGTCCCGACGGTGAGCGCGATCGCCAGATCCGGGAGCGTGAAGGCGGCAATTCCGGCGATATCCGGGAGGAAGAAGCCCGACAGTCCGTAGAGGACGATGGCGATGGCGACGACGTAGAACGGCGCATTGAGATACCGCCACCGGAAGCGGTCAGCGAGATACTCGTCGGTGACCTGGCCGAGGCTGCTGGTGATCCCGGCGGCCGCAAACCACTGGACTGAGCCGTGAACGAAGGCTGCCGCTGTGGTCACAATCGTGGGCGTGTCGCCGCCGGTCGGGGTGACTGTTTCGACCAAGGAGACACCCTGGACGCCGCCGACGATGACGAGCGCGAGGGCGACGACGTAGGTGATCAGCGTCGCCCGACCGGCGTACAGCCCGTTGCGGATTCGGTCGGCCGTCGCATCGATGCTGTCCTCCAAGCCGAGCCCGCGGAACAGCGTGTAGAGCCCCAAGAGTGCCGACAAGAGGCCAAGGAGAACCGCGCCAGCGACATCGAACGCGCCGGCGATGACGACCATCGGGTAAATGAGGAGGAGAATCCCGAGCGGGACGAGGATCGTCCCGCGGGTCTCGGGGTCGGCTAACACCTGCTTGATCGTGTAGTACATCGATTCGAGGTTTTGGGCCTGCCGGACGACGACGCGTTGGACGCCGTCGATCGGCATCCGCGAGCGAATGATCGGGATCACCGACTCGTCTTGGGCCCCGTCGGTGATGACGATCGCGCTGACCTCCTCGCCGGTCTGGAGGCCCGCCAGCACCGTATCGATCTCGTCGCCGATAGTTCGGTTAGCGGTGACATCGTTGCCCTCGACGCCGGTGACGACGGCGACCTCGACGGCCTCGTCGTCCTCGGCCTGCAGGGAGTCGTATGTCGAGAGCCCCTGGAACATGACGTTGAGATCGGAGTCCTCCGGATCGACCGTCGCCAAGGCGATGGCGGCCTCCCGAACCGCATCGCTGCCGACGACCGGGGTGTCGATGTCGGTCTTCCGGCCGACATCATCGTCGAGGTCGATACAGAGGACGAGCAGCATGCATACGAAGGTACGCGAGCGACCGGTTAAGACTTTTCTGGGGGAAGCGAGCGCCGCGGGTTGTCACCGAGTTAGGCGGTGTGTTCGACGCCGCCGAGAAGAGCGTTGATCGCGTCGGTGTCGTCGATCCGGCGGGGGTGAACGCCGAAACAGACAACGAAATCCTCGCCGACGGGGACGGCGTTGGTGATATGCAGCGTGAGTTCGAGTTCGATGTCGGCCTCGGTGAACCGCCCCTCGGCACGGTAACGAACAACCTCGGCAGAGTCGCCGAGATGATCGACCGACCGGGTGCTGTCGCGTTCAACGTTGCCGAGTTGATCGTACCGATCCTGGATCATGGCGACGAGATCGTCGGTCGACATGTCGGCAACGGGGTTGAACGCCTCGCCGAGGAGTTCGACCTTCGGCGTCGAGAGAACCGTAAACGTCGCCCAGCGGTACTCCTGGCCGAGAATCGAGAATCCACGGTCGTACTCAGTGATCTTGTTGGTGACATCGACATCGCGGCGCTGGCCAGCAGCCTCGAATGTCCGGGTGATCGTATCTTCGGTGCGGCTCGATTCGGTGTAGCGACTTTCCGCAAGCGTCGCCTCGCCGACGATAGCGCGGTCAGCCTCAAAACTGAGCGACTCGTTGCCGAGGGCGAAATCGAGGGCGGAACAGCCGGCCAGCGAGGCGAGACCGAGAGTACCGGAGCCCGCGAGCAGCCGACGACGTGTGGAATCCATGGTCGATAGTGGGCGTGACGGCGGATAAGCAGCGGGGCAACCCAGCAAGACGAAGAGCGGAAATCCCAGCGTGACACCGGTTGTCGTTACGCGCTCGGCGTTTCGGACGGTTTTTGTGGTGGGGAACGATATACTGGGTAACTGATGATCTCCAAAGGCTGCGAACAGTGCGCCAAAGGCGGGAAGATGGTACTTTTCGTCTACGGCTACTGTGACCAGCGGGATTGTTTCTACTGTCCGCTTGGGGAAAACCGCAAGAACGTCACCGACGTCTACGCCAACGAACGCCTCGTCGAAAACGACGAGGACATCATCGAGGAGGCCCACCGGATGGACGCGCTGGGCACCTCCATTACCGGTGGTGAACCGCAGGAAGCGATGGAGAAGACCTGTCGCTACCTTCGCATGCTGAAAGACGAATTTGGGGAAGACCACCACACCCACCTCTACACCGGGATCACGGGCGGCCGGGAGAACATGCGGCGACTCTCGGAGGCCGGGCTTGACGAGATTCGGTTCCACCCACCGTACGACCAGTGGGGCGAGTTGCATGGCACTGAGTGGGAAGAGATTCTGCATATCGCTCGCGAGGAAGGGATGACACCGGCCTTTGAGATTCCCGGTATCCGTGCCGAAGAAGAGTTCCTTGAATTCCTTGACGAGGGCGCGGCCGAGTTCTGCAACATCAACGAGTTCGAGATGAGCGACGGGAACTACCGTCGAATGCAGGAGAAGGGCTACGAACTCCAGGACGGCCACATGTCCGCCGTCGACGGGTCGAAAGAAGAGATTCTTGAGACGATGGGCGACCACGAACGCGTCTACTTCTGTACGAGCGTCTTCAAGGACGCCGCCCAACACCGCAACCGACTGAAGCGGATGGCCCGCGTCATCGGCCGTGAGTTCGACGAGATCACCGACGATGGCACCCTCGTCTACGGGAAAACATGGGAGCCCGAGGCTCGACTGGAAGAACTCGGGGTTCCCGAGGAGTTCTACACCGTCAAATCGGATCACGTCGAGTTGGCGTGGTGGCTACTCGAAGAGATGGTCGAAGACGGTGATGTGAGCGACGGCGAGATCGTCGAGCAGTATCCGACCGTCGACGGAACGGTCGTCGAGCGGACACCGCTGGCGTAGCAACCGACTGTTTCTGTTAGCGATTAGTTCGGCTCGTCAGCACCCCAGCCGTCGGGGACTTCGATGACATAGCGGCCGTCCTCGCGCAGAGAGATGATGTACTCGTTGCGATCGTAGAGCTCCATCAGATTTAGTTCGTACTGGCCCGGGCTGACGATGCGGATGCTTTCGAACTGGTCGTTGAGCTCTTGCCGGAGTTGATCGAGGCCCGCGGAAGCAGTCTCGTCGGCTGGTGTGTCGGGATCGGTCGACGAATCATGAGACTCGTCGGGAGTGGGGGACTGTGACTCAGATGGCGGGGCATCCGGGAGTTCGTCGTCGGAAACAACATCCGATCGGGCGGTCGATTGGGCCGGTGATTCACCGTCTTGGGTACGGTTTGAATCCATCAGTTCGGCATCGCTGGCGTCAGCGGTAGATGAATCAGTAGGCTCTGCGGTTGAGCCTGGGTCGGCGGTTGTCGGGGGTGAGTCAGCGGTTTGTGGGTCGGGCGAGGAAGTCGAGTCGGCAGCAGGGGTGGATGACTCACCAGTTGCTGTCTCACCAGTGGACTCGGGCGCAGCCGAGGTGGTGTCGGGACTGTCGGCTGGGCGGTCGGCTGCGGACTGGCTGTCGCTAGGATCGTCCGCGGCGTCGGTGACGTCGTCGACAGAGCCCTGTTTGAACTGGAACTTGTTGCCGCCGCAGTCGGGACACCCCGAGAGCATCTCCTTGGAGCCGTCGGGGAAGACATGGCCGCAGTTGGTACACTGGTGGGGCATGACGCTACTTCCGAGAGACCAGCGCGCTGATGAGTTGGTCGTCCTTATGCAGGGTTTCGATCTGGTTTGCGGGGCCGATGACAGTCAGCTTCTTCGTCGACTCCCGACCCATGAGGCGGTCGAGGAAGCTCTGGTCGGCCGCCTCCTCGTGGGGGTAGCTCTCGATCTCGATGCCGGTGAAGTCGTCGGGGCTAATCTCGGTCATCGTCACCTCGATGAGTTTCGACTCCTCGTCGGGCGAGAGGCCCTCTTCGAGGATGACGATGTTGCCATCGCGGACGCCATCGAGGATGAGTCGGATCTTCTCCATGCTCCGAAGCCCCTCCATCCGTGACCCGCTAATCAGGTCGATCTGGACACCGTTTTGCGATTCCGTCGTGGAATCCGAGGGTGTTGCTTCAGGCATTATCCGAAGTACTCCGCGATCTTGTCGTACACTTCGTCCATGTTGTCGCCCTCAAGGGCCGACAGTGGGACGGTCTCGTGCTGGGGGAAGGCGTCGGCGACGCGTTTGATATCGGCCTCATCAAGATCGATCTTGTTGGCGAAGATGAGGACGGGGAGATCGCGACTTTCGATGATGCCGATCAGCATCGTGTTGACCTGTGTGAAGGGGTCGGTCGTCGAATCGAGGACGTAGATGACGCCGTCGACATCCTCTCTGAGCCAGTGCATGGCTTCGGCGACCCCTTCGGTCGCTTCCCGGGAGCGACGGATCGCGTCGTCTTTCTCGATGTCGTGATCGAGGAACTCCTTGTAGTCGACCTTGGTGGCGACACCAGGGGTGTCGACGATGTCAATGGTGACCGAGCGGCCGTTGCGTTCGATATCGACGCCTTCCTTGCGTCGTGCACGGCGTGTTTCGTGTGGAACGTGGCTTTCAGGCCCGATGGCGTCGCCAGTCCAATCACGTGCGATACGGTTTGCGAGGGTCGTCTTTCCGGCGTTCGGCGGTGTAGATACCGATCCGTTTCGGATCGTCCGAGGCGAACAGCCGGTCGGTGACCCGCGAGACGCTGTCCTTGAGATTTGTGAGTAAACCCATCCTGACACTCCCGCACCTCCCCTGTTTCGCGTGGAAGGGCGTATGACGCACCTTGCATTCCGTGAACACTTAAACACTGCGTCAGACAGGGCTGAGCGGCCGGATTCAGCGAAAACTAGCCGGTAGCGGCGAAGTGAGCCCACTTCCGATGTGGGAACACTGGTTCCAGTGGGAAAAAACGGTGGTAGCGGTGGAAGTGGTGACAGCGTTACCGACGTTAAGCATGCTCGCTGTGGAGCCGATGGAGTCTCGGTGTATCGGGTCGGGGATATCGACTAGCCCCCACCCCTTTGTTTCGAGTGGAAACACGTAGAGAAGGGGTACCCTGACACGGCTACTTAATCCCAAAACATTCATATGCTATACTGTTAAACCAAACCCGTACTGCAGGAAATATAGATTATTTTATTTTGGTAGTTGGTTGTATTAGACACTAGACTAGCTTCAAGAAACAAACAGCAGCCACAGCCACCACACAACGACACTGTTCCACTCGAAACAAAGGGGTGGGGGTGTCAGAGATCCCATCCAGATATCACTTCGTCACGAGTTGTGTTCGAGCTCCTCGATAGGAATCACCACGTCCGACTCATCGTCCAACTCTCGTGCGGCTCACGGGATTCCCACCGTTCGACGTCTCTACTCGGTGGTGAGCCCAATCGGTTCTTCGCTAATCGCCAGTACCGGGCTTCCTGTCCGGGAGCTATCGGCAAATAGTATCCAAAGTGAGAACGTTTTTGTACCATGTCTCCCTCTGTTTCGCCTGCATCATTTGAGCACGTCAACAGTCCCCGATCCGGCAAAACCGACACGCTCTCCGGTCTTGTGGCCGATTTCGGGTGTTCGTGTTGACGACTCCATGTGAAACAGAGGGTGGAACGCGGAACACAAGACGATGGGATGGGATCAATGACCGACGATCACGACCGACAGCACGACGAATCAACCGACGCCGAGTCGACACCGCCGTCCGATCCGCCGGCGACCGGTGACGGCGAGGCCGACGATACGAGCGCTGACGCCACCCACAGCGACGCAATCGACGCTGACGCCGCGAGTGCGGACGATACAGCGGAATCAGACGGCTCCAAGCCGAATCTGTCCGGGGAATCAGACGGCTCTGAGCTGAATCTGTCCGACGGAGATGGAGATACAACTGTCCCGGAGCGGGACGATCCCGCCACCGATCCCGCCTCGGTGTTGGCGTCGGATCCGATCCCCTCGGCAGATCGGTCACTTGACGATCTCGATCTCGCTGACGCCGACTGGAGCCGCGATCGCTCGACTGCCTCCTCGGATCTCGATTTTGATCTTGATCCCGATCCGGACGCGGCCGACGACAGCGAGGGGTTGTTCGACGACCTCCTCTCCGGTGAACCCATCTTCGAGAACAAGGAAGTCCTGCGGCCGTCCTATACTCCGCGTGAACTCCCCCATCGTAACGACCAGATCAACCAAATGGCGACGATCCTCGTCTCCGCGCTTCGCGGCGACACGCCTTCTAATATCCTGATCTACGGCAAAACCGGCACCGGCAAAACTGCGAGTGCGAAGTACGTCAGCCAGGAGCTGGAGTCGACCTCCGAAAAGTACGACGTTCCCTGTGAGGTCGAGTATATCAACTGCGAGGTCACCGATACCCAGTATCGCGTGCTCGCGCAACTCGCCAACAAATTCATCGAAAAGAACGTCGCCCTCATTGAGTCTCGGATTGACGCACTCGAAACCGTCCGCGAGGAGCGCCGCGGGCGGCCCTGACACAACAGCCACCGTCAGCGACACTGACGCCGACGACACGACGGTCTCGATCCCGGATGCCGAAACCGACGCCGAGGCCGCCCCTGAAGGGAGTCTCCCGATCGTCACCGAGCAGTACACCTCGGTCGACGCCGTCGACGAGCGCATCGAAGCCCTGGAGGCTGACGCCGAGGAGATGGAGCCCGTCCCGATGACCGGGTGGCCGACCGATCGCGTCTACAGCACCTTCTTCGAGGCTGTCGACTACAACGAGCGCGTGGTCGTCATCATGCTCGACGAGATCGACAAGCTCGTCGAGAAAAGCGGCGACGACACGCTGTATAACCTCTCGCGGATGAACAACGAGCTGACAAACTCCCGCATTTCGATCATGGGGATCTCGAACGATCTCAAATTCACCGATTTCCTCGATCCACGCGTCAAATCCTCACTTGGCGAAGAGGAGATCGTTTTCCCGCCGTATGACGCCACCCAACTCGGCGATATCCTCCAACACCGCGCCGAGGTCGCGTTCAAACCCGACGCGCTCACCGGTGACGTGATCCCGCTGTGTTCAGCGTTTGCGGCCCAGGAACACGGGGATGCCCGCCGCGCACTCGACCTCCTTCGAACGGCCGGCGAACTCGCCGAGCGAAGCCAGGCCGACATCGTCGAGGAAGAACACGTCCGACAGGCCCAAGATAAGATCGAACTTGATCGCGTCGTCGAGGTTGTCCGCACGCTCCCGACGCAAAGCAAGATCGTCCTGTTTTCGATCATCCTATTGGAACAAAACGGGGTGCACAACATCAACACCGGCGAGGTGTTCAACATCTACAAACGCCTCTGTGAGGAGATCGACGCCGACGTCCTGACCCAACGCCGGGTCACCGATCTCATCAGCGAACTCGACATGCTCGGCATCGTCAACGCCGTTGTCGTCTCGAAGGGTCGCTACGGGCGCACGAAGGAGATGAGCCTCTCAGTACCGCTTGAGGAAACCGAGGCCGTCCTGCTGTCGGACTCCCGACTTGGCAACATCGACGACGTCCAACCGTTCGTCCAAGCTCGCTTCGACAACTGATTTTCTGTTTCCTCCCTCCGCCAACTACAGCCGCTCGCTGGTGGTCGCCGTTTCGATTCGATAGCTGTACGACAATCGTTTTGATGCAGTCCTGACTGGATCACGGTATGACCCACGTTCGTCAGCTGATCGCTCTCCCCGCTGTTCACCCCCGATTCCCGCGCTCGGCCGTTGATATATGATCCCCGCAGAACTCGTCGAACAGTACGTCAGCTTTGGGATCTTCCTCGTTGCTGCGACCCTGGCCGCGGTCAGCTATCTGGCGTGGCGTCGAGAGCGTGATCGCCGGATGGCGACCGTTACCGTCGGCTACGGGTTGTTTGCAACCTACGGCCTCATAGTCGCCGTCGAACACGTCGTCGTGCCAACGATCCCGTATGCCACGGTTGAGCTCATCGAACATGGCGCTGCGGTACTCATCCTCTTTGGGCTGCTGACGTTTTTCGCCGCTGTGACACGGGACTGAGCCATGTCTGAGCCAGCATTCGAGGTGGATTCTCGGCGCGATATCTACCAGCATATCGCTGCCAATCCCGGTGTCCACTTTCGGGAGTTGTGTGAGGCGTGTTCGTATGCACAGGGCACGATCCAGTACCACCTCAACTGGCTCGCCGATGCGGAGCTGATCGACGTTGCTGACGATGGGAAATACACCCGCTACTACGCTGCCGCCGAGTTTGACGACGCCGATCAGGCGGTGATGAACGCCCTCCGGCGGGAATACAGCCGCCGCGTGCTGGCACATCTCCTCGCCGACGGCCCGCTGTCGACACAGGAACTCAGCGACCGACTCGACAAAGCCGAATCAACAGTATCGTGGCATCTCTCGAATCTCGCCGATGCCGATCTCGTCACAAAACAGCGGAAGGGTCGTCGGGTCAGCTATGCGGTCACCGATCCCGACCGCGTCAGATACCTCTACACGATCCACCGACGCTCGTTTACCGACCGCGTCGTCGACCGGTTACTGGGACTTTGGGACGGCTACTGACTTTGCCATCGCTCTGGTTCTTGTTAGCGCTCTCCTCGAACTCTCACTGCTTCACTCCGACACCAGGCAGCACCCCCGCTGGACGAGCACTCGAAGACAGAGCACATAGCTGATGAACACGGCTGTCGGCCCTAACAGCGGCATAATAAGCCCTGCAATATCGGTTCCAATGGCGGCAGCGTGGATCGTCCCGAAGACAAACCCACCGTAGGCGAATGTATGGACGACCCGTGGCCCCCACGGCCGTGAGAACCGCGCTGGGTCGGTAAACCCAAGGACGGCAACGACGAGCAGCAACAGCGCGCCGCCACCAACGATGACACCAGCCGAAAAGTACGAAAGCGAATACGTCGGTGACGGCACCTGTCCACTGAGCACGTTCCACGTGTCGACAACGCCAATGACCGCGTGCAGCAGTGTCACGATCATCGCAAACACTGACACCTCAATGTGGACGCGTTGGGCCGCCGCATGCAGGACGCCAAACGATGGACTGTTGTAGCCGATCCCGGTGAGCACCGCGAGCGTGAGACTCGGATACGCGAGGAGGCCAGCCGCCCGGTCAAGATACCAGATAACGACTGACATCAGGAGGCCCCCGTGGTTTCGACGACATCCGGACAGCCGTCGTCGTCCTGAAATCCGTTTTCGGTCTCCGGGCGTTGGGGACACTGATCGGTCGCGTCAGGGATGCCGTCGCCGTCATAGTCGTCCGGTGCCTGTTGGGTCGATACCGTCTCCATCGTCTCCGCTGGCTCAGTTGTTGCTTGTGCGGCCCGAACGCTGCTAATCTGCCAGAGCACCGGCACGGTGATGAGAAACACCACGACGACAACGAGCGTGATCTGTTGGTTTCGTGTCCAGCCCATCACATTACCCCCGACGACGTGCTCGTCGAACCCGTCGGTCGTGTGGAACACGCCACCGTGGACGATGAGCGCTTCAGCCCCGTCCCAGTCGGCGGCCAGCTGTTTTGCCTCCGCCAGCGGGAGTGCGGCGAGTGCCGTCGCCAACGCGTCGGCCTCCATACAGTCGCGTGCCGCAAGCACGGTCACCGATTCGTGTCGTGAGCCGATCCGCTCGGCTGTTGGATCGTAGATATGGTCGACTCCGCCGCGTTCTCGACGATAGCCGCCGGTCGTGGCGATATTCCAGTCGGTTGCCAGCGTCTTGAGGTGCTTGTCATCTCCATAGGGACTTTCGATCCCAACAGGCCCCGTTGGCGGCGACATATCCCCGCCGCCGCTGACAAACCCGCGTCGACCAACGCCATCGAGACATTTCGCGGCCTGGTCGACGATGTACCCCTTTGCGAGCCCATTCAGATCGAGTGCGGTGTCGGTTTCGACCTGCTCACCATCGATGCTGATTGTCCCACCCGCAAACGCCGTCGATACCGAGCCCGTCGTTCCCGACGCGCTCGATGTGTCACCACCCCGACGCACGGCGTTGTCGTCGCCGCGGAGATAGCGATGGAGCTCATCTTTGCACTCCCCGTGTCGGATATCGAATACCCCGTCGGTTCGTTTGATGTACTCACGCCCGCGCCGGACGATCTTGGCGATATGTTCGTTGTGGATCTGGCCTGTGTCGTTGAGTTCGGCGGCGGCACTCGCTTCGTTGAACCGGTCTAGCTGGGCTTCCAGCGTTTTGATCCGCTGTTTTGCCGCGCCGGCTGCCTGCTCAGCTCGAATCCCTGTGACCTTGATGACAAAGTCCGTATCACAGGCTCGAAAGCGACGACTGGCTGTCCCCAACCGAGCGTAGAGCGTCTGCTGTGTGCTTCGCATTGTTATTCGTACTCATCCCCTTCCTCGTCCTCGTTTTCCTCCTCGTACTCCTCTTCTTCGTACTCTTCCTCCTCGTACCCCTCTTCTTCATACTCTCCTCCTCATACTCCTCGTCCTCTTCGTCCTCGTACTCATTTTCTTCATATTCCTCATACTCACCGTCACCGCTCTCGCCATTGCCGCCTGTCTGTACCGCCGGCGTGAAACTCTCGTTTGGTTGCGGGGCGTCGCCAGCCGCCTGCTGATCACTGGCTGTGACACCGGTGTCGCCATCGCTCAGACTGGCGAGCCCAAGCCCCGGAAATGCCAAGCCGCCGGCTGCAACCATCGTTAGCAACGCGCCGGCGAGTGTCATCGCAACGAGTCTGTTTGTTGGGAGTGGAATCCGCATCGTACGTTCGACGACACCGACGCCCTTCTAATTCGTTCGCGTCCGGCTCTCGAATCGTCGTCCAACCATCGAATCGTCGTATTCGACCGATTTGTCGTCGACTGACCGATTCGCTGTCACGGCAAATCGTATCGTTCCGACAATCGACTCAGCCTACAACTGATCAGATCCCCACACCGCCCCCACCGCCTGCACCTGCGGTGAGATACTCGCTCCCACCGGTGGCTGCGGTGATTGTCTCGTCAATGGCACCACTGTATCCCGTTCCGAGCAACGCCAATCGAAGCCGGCCGAGATACGGGATCCGGAATCGGGCGACGCCGTTGATCCAGTCTGGTTTCACGACGGGTGCAACCCCGTTTGCTTGATCGTACCGCCGGTTGTTGTCACCCTTTGTGATGTAGCCCGCATGGGGGCCGGGCAGTTTGTCAACTCAGCACAGCTCTCGGCGTCGATCGCGTCGGGCGATGCTCGATGGTGCCAGTTTTCGCCTGCCTCGACCTGAAACCGTACCCGATGGATGATCGGCGAGCCGACGCGGCCGGGGTAGTCGTAGACGATCACACTCCCCGGTTCGTTGAACGATTCGTAGCTGGCCTCGCTCGTTTCGGCCATCACGAGCCCTTGATCGTTGGCCTCTCCCGGCGCGAATCTCCCCGGTTCGCTGACGACAACGAGATCGTATTTGTTGATGTTGGGATCCATGCTGTCGCTCTCGACGGCGACCATCGGCGGCCAGACGCCGGTCGCCGCAAAGAGCACAAGCCCGATGGCAGCCACGATCGAGAGGCTGAGCAGCAGTTCCCGAAGGAACAACAGCGGTCCGTCGTCGGCCCCACGGAGCCGCTGGAACCACGACTCCTCGTCGGGTTCCGACTCGGCAGCCGGCTGCCGATCACCATCACTCATTACCAGTCTCTTCAGCCGCACCGCGTTTGAAAGTTCTGACCCGGGGTTGCCACCCGCCGGCTCCCCTTCGATCCATCCCGCCAGCTCCACTCCCACCGGCTCCGGCTGTCGGCATGTTTTTGCCCGGTGATCCCGAGATGCCGACAGTGCCATCCGAGACGCCGTCCCGGATCGTTCAGACGCTGGCCCGCCACGGCTACAACGCCGACCGCGAGGCGGTCACGCTGCTCGCCCGCGCGAACGACCCGGCTGCCGCCATCGAGGCCGTCGTCTCAGCAGCCGGCGACGACACCCTCCGCATCACGAGCAGCGATGTTCGGGCCTGTCTCGACAGCGACGCCGTTGTGACCGGTGCGGCTGTCTCTCCCTCGACAACTACAACCGAGTCGACCGCAGCAGCAGCTCCGACTGAGTCGACATCTCCAGATTCCGCTGAACCCACTGACTCACAGTCTGAAACACCCCAACAACCCAGCTCAAACACCACCGCTTCGACTGCAACCAAATCACACCCAGATCAACAGACACAGTCACAAACTCCACACGAAACAGAGGGGTCGAACTCGACCGGGCGTAAAGAAGTGGTTGGGGAACCAACAGAAACCACCGATCACTCCCCGGATCGGAACCCGACACCCGCGAAAATCACCGGCGACATCACCGGCCGCAGCACCGGCACCGGCGAGTACAGCCAGTTCGTGACGACGTTTCGGGATCGCTACGAACAGCTCTCGAAACTTCTCAAGGGTCGCGTCAACCACCGCCCGGCGACGGCCATCGCCGACATGCCGGGCGGCAGCGACGCCGAGATGATCGGCCTTGTCAACGACATCCGCTCGACGGCCAGCGGCCACTGGCTGATCGAACTCGAAGACACGACCGGAACCTTCCCTGCGCTCGTGATGAAAGACCGGCCGATCGCCGAGTTGGTCGATGAACTCCTCCTCGACGAGTGTATCGCGGTACAGGGCACGCTCGCCGATGACTCCGGCATCCTGTTTACCGACTCGATTCACTTCCCCGATGTTCCCCGAACCTTCCGTCCGAGTACGGCCGATCGCCACGTCCAGGCCGCGCTGATCTCGGATGTCCACGTCGGTAGCCAGGAGTTCATGGCCGACGCCTGGAATCGGTTCGCCGACTGGCTTCACACCGAGGAGGCCGAACACGTCGAATATCTACTAATCGCCGGCGATATGGTCGAAGGTGTCGGCGTCTACCCCGATCAAGACGAGGAACTCGATATCATCGACATCTTCGACCAGTACGAAGCGTTCTCGGAGCATCTCAAAGCCGTCCCCGGCGACATGGAGATCGTGATGATCCCCGGCAACCACGACGCCGTCCGGCTGGCCGAACCCCAACCCGGCTTCGACGAGGAGCTCCGCCAGATCATGTCCGCACACAACCCACGGATTTCGGGGAACCCCTCGCTCGTCACTATCGAGGGCGTCTCCGTGCTGATGTATCACGGCGTCTCACTCGATGAGGTCATCGCTGAACTCCCCGAAGAGAAAGCCAGCTATGACGACCCCCACAAGGCGATGTATCAACTGTTGAAGAAACGCCACGTTGCGCCCCAATACGGCGGCAAGATGCGACTTGCACCTGAAACAAAGGACTATCTCACCATCGACACGGTGCCCGACATCTTCCACACCGGTCACGTCCACAAACTCGGCTGGGGGAAGTACCACAACGTCCTCGCCGTTAACAGCGGCTGCTGGCAGGCCCAAACCGCGTTCCAAAAGAAGGTCAACATCGACCCCGACGTGGCCCACGCCCCGATCGTCGACCTCGATACCCTGGAGATGACTGTCCGAAAGTTCGCGTGATCGATCCGCCTGTCTCTGCCTCGATTAGGGTTCCTGGTAGTACCGAATCGTCGGCGACCCACGGAATACGGGGCCGTCGCCGTCCTCCTGAAAGCCTGCGGCTTGGGCGGCCGTCTGGAGATCGGTCGCGTTCTGTTCGACCAGGAGTTCCACGTCCAGCCCCTCGCTGGCAGCGAACCGAATCGGCTCGCTCAGTAGTCGCTCACAGGCTTCCTTTGTCCCGCCGACTTGCGTGACGTGGACGGTCTGATCGTGGACATCGAAGCTCACGAAGCCCAACAACTCCGAGTCAAGCGCGTCGGTATCGGCGTTGGGATCGTTGCCGGCCTGCTTCCGCTCGGCGACCCGGACGCTCCGATCGTGCACAAGATTCCGGACGACATCCGCCGGCACGTCGGCCAGTGCCGCGATCGACTCGGCGTCCTCTTCGACAGCGTCCCGGACATCCATGTGACCGTATATCACATCTACCCGGATAAAATTCGGGGCGACAGTGAGTGTCACCGCGAGCCAGCCCACCGCGCCGCTGTTCGACACCTAAACACCTATGGGTGATGCGGTTCCGAACTGTGGTAATGGTTGCAACGTTGCCGGATCTGCTTCGACTCCTCGTGATTCCGGTTCTCGGGTGGGCCGCCTGGCGCGACATCCACACCCGCCGCATCCCGAATCGGGTGTGGCCACCGCTGGTCATCCTTGGCGGACTGCTGCTCGTCTGGGAAGCCGTCCAACTCTTCGTGTTTGGTGATCCCGGCGGCCAAGCCTTCCTGATCCGTGCCGGGATCAGCCTCCTGTTTGTCGCCCCGCTTGGCTACGCCTTCTGGTGGTTCGGCGCATTCGGCGCGGCCGATGCAAAGGCGATGATCGCCCTTGCATTCCTGCTCCCGACGTTCCCAACTTACGCTCTCAGCGGGCTGGAACTTCCCGTCGTCGACACGACAATCGGTGTCTTCTCGTTGACAGTCCTCACCAACGCGGTGATCCTCGCGGTTGCCGCCCCGGTTGGCTTGGGCCTCGGAAATCTGCTCCGCCGCCGGATCGAACCTGTGGTGATGTTTCTGGCTCGACCGGTTCGGATCGACTCGCTGCCGGATCGCCACGGACGCCTGTTCGAAACACCGGATGGGTTCACCCACAGCGGGCTTGATCTTGACGCCCTCCGAATGTACCTGCGCTGGCGCGGTCTTCCCCAGCTGCGCTCCGCGCAGCCCCCGAGGTTGCGCGCGATCCGGCCAGTATCGAGGCGACCGGCGAGCCGACCGACGGCCGCAGCGACATCGATAATGACCTCGACTGGGACGACGCCGACGCTGTTCCGACAGTCGATGGCGACGTTGCCGCTGTCGAGAATCTCGATGATCCGTGGGGTGTCGACCAGTTTTTCGAGTCGATCGATCGGTCAACCTACGGCACCGACCCCGACCAACTCCGCGACGGCCTTGAGCTGCTGGCGACGACCGACGACGAGACGATCTGGGTCTCACCGGGGCTTCCGTTCGTCGTCCCGATGTTTGCCGGCCTTCTCGTTGCTTTCACCTACGGCGACCTGCTGTTCGCCTTTCTTCGCTGGATTGGGGTTTTCCCGCTCGTGTAGTAATTCCGCCGCTGCCCGCGGCACCACCCGTTCTTGGATCGGTGTGCCTTTTGCCTCGCCGCCGTCCCCTTCGGTATGGACGGACACCTTCGCAACGGCGTCGTCGAGGTCGGCGGCAACGCCCGCCAGCAGTTCCACGACGCCCGCGGCTACGGCCGGCCGGCCGACGGCAACGAGATTCGCCTGGCCCGCGTTGAGGCCGCTCACCTCCTGCTCCGTGGCGACCTCACGGCTGTCGTCGACCACGACGGCTCCGCTGATCGCCTCTCGTTCGAGGAGTTCTTTGTCGCCTCCGCAGCGGCCGCCGAGCGGTTCGCCCTTCGATTCCTGGTCTACGCCGACCTCCGTGATCGGGGATTCTATCTCACGCCCGCCCGCGCGGGCTGGCCCGGTGCAGCGGAAGCTGACAACGACCTGATCGACCTGATCGTTCCACCCCGTGGCACGAAACCAGGCGACGACGAGCCGGCCTACCGGATCGCCGTCGTCGGCGAACGCGAGTCGATTCCGGCCGACGAGCTGGCGAATCTCACCCTCGCGGTCGTCGACGAGGAAAGCGAGATCAGCTATCTCGAAACCGCGACGCCTGAGTTCGACGGCGGGACGACCTACAGCCCACCGGCGGGGGTCACAGGATCCCTCATCGGCGACCGCGTGGTTGTCTGGGATGCCCCCGATGGCTTCTACGACCACGGCTTCTATGGGCAACCCCTCGAAGCACGGGAGGCGATCATCGACACCGCCGTCCAGCTCTCGCTTGTCGAAGCTGCTGCTCTCGCTGTCGAGGGCCAGTTGGTACTCGACGACACTGACGACGACGCAGCCGACGCGCCGACGCCCACCGCAACCGAGAACGCCGGCGATATAACCCCTGACTCACCGGCCAGCTACACTGCGATCCGCGAGCAGGGTCGGCGGGTCGAAGGCGAGCGATTCGACCGCCGGCTTGCGGTGTATCGCACGCTTCGAGACCGACAGGTCGTCCCGAAAACAGGCTACAAGTTCGGCGCGGATTTCCGCACCTACAACACGGTTGAATCGGTCGAGGACTTACCCCACTCCGAACGGCTCGTTCGCGTCGTCGAGCCCGATCACGCGTTCGATCCACGCGAGCTCTCACTCGACGTGCGGCTGGCCGGCGGGGTACGGAAACGAATGGTTTTTGCGCTGACCGGCGCGAACGGCGAGATAGACTGGCTCTCCGTGAGCCGCCTGACACCATGACCGACGATACCCCCCACGACGACGATGGCACGTCCGGAGCTGGCGCGACCGACGACACGGTCGCCGCAACCGACGGCGGCGTCGACGAGACGACCATTGACCCGTGGGGATCGTCAACGATCGCCGACTACCGCAAACTCTTCGAGGAGTTCGGCATCGAGGAGTTCGAGAAAATTCTCGGCGACGTCCCCAACCCGCACTACCTCATGCGCCGGGGGTCATCTTCGGCCACCGCGACTACGAGCCCGTCGCCGACGCCCTTGCCAACGACGAACCGGCCGCCGCGCTCTCGGGCTTTATGCCGACCGGTGATCCGCATATCGGCCACAAACTCGTCTTCGATGAGATCATCTGGCATCAACAGCAGGGTGCCGACGCGTATGCCCTGATCGCCGACCTTGAAGCCCACTCCGCTCGCGGGATGACATGGGACGAGATTGACGACCACACCGAGAGCTACCTGTTGAGCCTGCTGGCACTTGGCTTCGACGCCGAGGAGGGCACACTCTACCGGCAATCCCAGAACCGTGACCTCCAGGATCTTGCCTTCGAACTCGGCTCGAACGCCCGGTTTGCGGAGTTCGGCTCGATCTATGGCTTCGACGGCGAGACCAGCGTCTCCCACATGCAGAGCGTCGTCACCCAGATGGCCGACATGCTCTACCCACAGTTGGTCGACGGCCCCAAGCCCACTGTCATTCCGGTCGGCCCCGATCAGGATCCCCACGTCCGCCTCGCCCGGGATCTGGCGGTGCGAATGCGGTATTTCAAAGTCACCGAAGCCTACGCGAGTTTCGAGGCCGACGCCGCCCAACGGGAGTTGATCGGTCGCGCCTACGACGCACTCAGCGAGGAAATCGACAGCGACGAGATGGTTCGCTGTGCGGCCGCCGCCGACTGGCTGGCCGACTACGACGCTGCCACCGAGTTTGCCGACGCCAAGGATGCCGCTGTCGACAAACTCAGCGAGGCCGGCAAGGAGCCCGTCCGCCCCCGCGTCCGGTTCTTCCACCGCCACGGCCCCGCCGAGGCCTTCGAGGCGATGATCGACGCCATTGAGGGGGAAAAACGCGTCTACGAGGGCCACATCGACGCCTTCGATCTCGATATCGCGGCGGCCGAAGAACTCGCCCGTGAGGTCGAAGTCGCCAACGGCGGCTACGGCTTCATCCAGCCGTCCTCGATCTACCACCGCTTCATGACCGGGCTGACCGGCGGCAAGATGTCGTCGTCGATTCCGGCCAGCCACATCAGCCTACTCGACGACCCCGAAGACGGCTACGACAAGGTGAAATCCGCGACGACGGGCGGCCGCGAGACGGCTGAAAAACAGCGCGAACTCGGTGGCGAGGCCGACGACTGCCCGGTCTATGAGCTGTATGCCTATCTCCTCGCCAACGATGACGATGGGCTGGTCGAGGAGGTCTACGAGGAGTGTGTCGGCGGCGAGCGACTCTGCGGCGACTGCAAGGAGCAGGCGGCGACGCTGATGGAGGAGTTTCTGAAGACCCATCAGGAGAAACGCGAGGAAGCGCGGGAACTCCTCGACGACCTCGATATCGTGCTCGATTCCGACCGGAAAGGGCCGGGCGGCTCACACTGACGCTATTTTTGTTGCGTCTTGCTGCTGTCGTCTTCGCAACTGCTAACTGACGACCCCACCGACACCCGATAACAACTGTATGCGACTCCCGGACTCACAACTCGCGGTGTTGGAAGCCGCCTCGGCGACCGAACCGACGCCAGTCGATCGGCTGGCCGACGCGACCGACCTGAAACCCGAAACCGTCACCCGCGCAGCCTTCGATCTCCGCGACGACGGGCTGGTCACCATCGAGGAACGCACCGAAACCACGGCCGACCTCACCGACGAGGCCCACGACTATCTCGAATCGGGCCTCCCGGAAGTCCGGCTCTACCGCGCCGCCGTTGAGGCTGGAGCCGACGACGAGGCCGTCGAGTTGGGCCAGCTCATCGGCGCGGCCGGCTTGGAAGGCCCCGAGGTCGACATCGCGCTGGCCAACTTCGCGCGCAAGGGCTACGGCAAAATCGACTCGGGAAGCGTCACCGCCGATCCCGACGCCGACCCCGACAGCGACCCCGAAGCCGACGCACTCGCAACGCTGGCCGACGGTGGGAGCGTCGCCGACGGCGACGCCATCGACACCGATCTCCTCGACCAACTCGAGCGCCGCGACCTCATTATTCAGCGCGAGCACACGCTCCGGGAGATCACGCTCACCGACGACGCGGTCGACGCGCTGATGGCCGGCATCGAGACCGCCGAGACGGTTGACCGCCTGACACCCGAGATGCTGACCAGCGGCGAGTGGCAAGATGTAGAATTCACCGAGTACAACGTCGAGGCCGACGCACCCAGCGTCGAGGGCGGCCGCAAGCACATCCTCCGACAGACGGCCGACCGCGCGAAGGACGTACTCGTCGGGATGGGCTTCCAGGAGATGGACGGCCCGCATGCTGACGCCGACTTCTGGATCAACGACTGCCTGTTCATGCCGCAGGATCACCCCGCTCGCACCCACTGGGATCGGTTCGCGCTCGACGTGCCGCCGATCCAAGACCTCCCCGACCAACTCGTCGACCGCGTCGAGTCCGCCCACCGCGAGGGCGTCGGCGAGGACGGTGATGGCTACCACTCGCCGTGGGATCGGGATTTCGCCGAGGCGGTCGCGCTTCGCGGCCACACCACGTCGTTGTCGATGCGCTACCTTTCCGGGTTCGCTGGGGCCGACATCGAGCCGCCGCAGCGGTACTTCTCGGTTGAAAAGGTCTACCGTAACGACACGCTCGATCCGACTCACCTGCTGGAATTCTTCCAGATCGAGGGCTGGGTGCTCGCCGAGGATCTCTCCGTTCGGGATCTGATGGGCACCTTTGAGGAGTTCTACGCCCAGTTCGGGATCACCGATATCAAATTCAAACCCCACTACAATCCCTACACTGAGCCCTCCTTCGAGCTGTTCGGCGAGCATCCGACGACCGGCGAGATCGTCGAGATCGGGAACTCCGGGTTGTTCCGACCCGAAGTACTCGAACCGCTCGGCATCGAAGCCGACGTGATGGCGTGGGGCCTCGCGCTCGAACGCCTGCTCATGTTGATGTACGGCTTCGAGGATATCCGGGATGTCCACGGGACGTTGTGTGATCTTGAACTGCTGCGGGAAACGGAGGTGCTCCAGTAATGCCTGTTGTCGATGTCGACCCCGACGAACTCCGCGAGTTGACCGGCCACGACGAGAAATCCGACGACGAACTCAAAGACGACCTGTTCAACCTCGGTCTCGAATTTGAGGGCGAAACCGACGAGGGCGAACTCCAACTCGAATTCGCGCCCGACCGCCTCGACCGCCTCTCCGTCGAGGGCGTCGCCCGCTCGCTTCGCTACCAGTACGGCGATGACACCGGTGTCTACGTCCCCGACACGAACGACCCCGACTGGACATATGAGGTCGAAGACACAGTCCCAGATGGCCGCCCCTACGTCACGGGTGCCATCGTCCGTGACGTGAACATGACCGAGGACGTGCTGGAGTCGCTGATCCAACTGCAGGAGAAACTGCACGCGACGATGGGCCGGAAACGCGCGAAGGCGGCCATCGGTATCCACGATCTGACGATGCTGAAGGGCGCGGGCCTGGGTGACGATGACAGCGGCCACTCGATCACCTACCGCGGGATCGATCCCGACGGCGACCGGTTCGTTCCGCTTGATGCCGACAGCGAGATGACGCCTGCCGAGGTGCTCACCGATCACCCCATTGGCGACAAATACGGCGACCTCCTCGATGGGTTCGACCGTTATCCCGCGATCTACGACGATCTCGGCCTCTTTTCGTTCCCGCCGGTCATCAACGGCCGCCGCACCGAGGTCGAAGCCGAGTCTCGGGATCTCCTCATTGAGCTTACCGGCACCGACCAGTGGACGATCGACCACATCTGCAACATCATCTGTTACGCGCTCTCAGCCCGCGGCGGCACCATCGAGGAGGTCGAAATCGAGTATCCGACTGCGACCGGCCCCTACGAGGAGGTCGGTGGCGAACTTGTCCGCCCGGATTTCGAGACCGACACCAAACACGTCGCTCACGACCGCATCGAGACGATCCTCGGCGTCGATTTCGACCAGCGCGAAGTTCTCGATCTCTTCGCCCGCGCCGGGCTATCGGCGTCGGTCGTTGACGACGCTGATGACGTGGATGCGGTTACTGACGCTGACAGCGTCGTCTACGCCGTCGAGATCCCACCGTACCGCGTCGACGTGCTCCACCCGATGGATCTCATCGACGACTTGGGTCGGGCCTACGGCTTCAACGAGTTGGAGCCACGCTACCCCGATATCGGTACTGTCGGCGGTCGCCACGACCGCACGCGGCTCGAAGACGCCACCCGCGCGAGCCTCATCGGCCTCGGGTTCGAGGATCTGCTGAACTTCCATATGATCTCCGGGGCGGCAAACTACGACCGGCTCACCATCGAGCCAGGATCCGACGCCGTCGGCGCGGGCGAGGCCGTCGAGATCACCGGCCCCTACAGCGAGGATTACACCCAACTCCGCACGTGGGTACTCCCGTCGCTGCTCATGGTCTTGGAGAACAACACCCACCGCGCCTACCCGCAGGATCTCGCCGAGATCGGCCTCGCTGCTGAGGTTGACGAAAGCGAGAACACGAACGTCGCCGAATGGCGATCGATCGGGGCTGTCCTCGCCCGCAACGACGCGACCTACGAGGACGCCAAGGCGCGACTCACCGCGCTCTGCGATGATTTCGGTGTCGACCTCGAAACCCCGCCGACCGACCACCCGACGTTCATCGACGGCCGGGTTGCCGACGTGGTGATCGACGGCGAGCCGGTCGGTGTCATCGGCGAGATCCATCCCGCGGTGTTGGTCGAGCACGATCTGGAACTCCCGGTCGCGGCCTTCGAACTCCGGCTTGACGCCCTGCAGTGAGATGCCCCGAACCGGCAAGATCTCGCGGGCGTTCTTTCGGGAGCATATCGCCCCACAGCTCGGGGCCAACCGCCCAGAAACGACTCTCGGCCCACAGCACGGCGTTGACTTCGGCGTCCTCGATATCGGCGGACAGGCCCTCGCTGTCGCCACCGATCCGGTCTCGATCCTGCCCGGCCTCGGCTTCGAGCGCGCCGGCCGGTTCGCTGTCCGGATCGTCCTCGCTGACGTGGCCGTCTCGGGGCTCGATCTCTCACATCTCGCGGTCGGTTTTACGCTCCCACCTGATCTCAGCGACGACGACTTCGCCACGGTCTGGGGAGCGATCCACGACGAATGCGAAGCGCTCGGTGTCGACATCATCACCGGTCACACCGCCCGCTACGCCGGCTGTTCGTTCCCGTGGGTCGGCGCGGCGACCGCGATGGCCGTCGGTGACCACGACGTGATCGTCCGCCCGGATGGGGCTCGCGTCGGCGACGACCTCATCATCACGACGGGCCCCGCGGTCGAAGCCGCCGCGCTGTTTGCCTCGCTGTTCCCCGACGTGATCGACTGCGAGGACGACCGCCTCGCTCGCGTGGCGGCGATGCTCGACGATCTCGATGTCGTCCGCGATACCCGCGCTATCGCCGGGATCGACGGTGTGTCGGCGATGCACGATATCACCGAAGGCGGGCTGCTCGGCGCGTGCCACGAGATGGCCGCCGGTGCCGGCGTTCGGTTCCGCGTCGACACCGACCGGGTTCCGATCAACGACGATGTGGCCGCGGTCTGTTCGACTCTTGAGATGGATCCCTGGCAGGCGACCAGTTCCGGATCGCTGCTGCTCGCGGTCGACCCTGATGCGACCGACGACGTACTCGCGGCCCTCCGTGACCGCAGGACGACCGCGGCTGTGATCGGGAGCGTCGATTCGGGGAGCGGTGTCGTCCGCGATGGCGAGCCGAGCGAGCCGCCGGCCGGCGACTCCTCGTGGCCGGTATACGAGCGGCTGCTGGCGGCGGCTACTGACGACACCGATGACGACACTGCCGCCGACACCGGCGCTGGCTGATCGGCCGACCGGCTGACTGACCACCGCTCTTTTTCATCGCCCGGTCATACCACCGACAAATGACAACAATCGATCTTGCACTCGACTGGACACCGAACACGAACCACACCGGCTTCTACGTCGCGCTCGCGGAGGGCTACTACGCCGACCGCGGACTCGACGTGTCGATCCACTCGCCGGCCGACGACGACTACGAGACGACGCCGGCAAAGCAGGTCGCCACCGGCGAGGCAACGCTGGCGATTGCGCCCTCCGAGAGCGTCATCAGCTACCAGACCCACCCCGACTACCCGTCGCTAACTGCTGTCGCGGCGGTCTGTCAGGAAGACAAAAGCGCGATCGTCACGCTCGGCGACAGCGACCTCGACCGTCCGGCCGATCTCGACGGCCACCGCTATGCCTCCTACGACGCCCGCTTCGAGGATCACATCGTCCGCCAACTCGTCCGCAACGACGGCGGCGACGGCGACATCGACATCGTCACGCCGCCGAAACTCGGCATCTGGAACACCCTGCTTGACGGTGAGGCGGATGCAACCTGGGTGTTCATGCCGTGGGAGGGCGTCCTCGCGGCCCGCGACGGGATCGATCTCAACGCCTTCTATCTCGACGAGTACGACGTGCCGTACGGCTACACACCCCTGTTGTTGGCCCGCCCGGAGACGATCGCTGACGGCGACGCCCTCAGCGACTTCCTCGCGGCGAGTGCCCGCGGCTACCAGTTCGCGGTCGACAACCCCGATCGGGCCGCCGACATCCTCGGTGAGACGGCCGAGGGCATAGACAACGACGACCCCGACTTCCTCCGTGAGAGCCAACGCGAACTCACCGACGCGTATCTCACCGCTGACGGGGGTGGGGAACGATGGCCCACGATCGCTGGGACGCGTTTGTCGAGTGGCTCGCCGCCAACGATATTCTCACCACGGTTGACGACGAGCCGATTCCCGCCGATGAGTTGTCGACGAGCGAGCTCTACACGAACGACCTCCTCTCTGACGCGTAACTGCGCCCGACACCCGAGTTACTCGCTGTCGACAACGTCCGGGAGTTCGACAGTCGCTGTCGTTCCTGCCGCCCCGGTTTCGTAGCTAACACGCCCACCGAGGGCGGTCGTTCCCCACTCGACGAGCCACAGCCCGATCCCGCTGCCGTGTTCGAGATCCGTCTCTGTGCCCTCCTCGATCACGCCCAGTTCGTGTTCCGGGATGCCGTCGCCGCTATCGCTGACCTTGATCCGGACGGTCGACCCGGTGGTGGTCGCCCCGACCGTGACATTCCCGCCGCCGTGTTCGAGGCCGTTTTCGATCAGGTTGTCGAGCACGCTTTCGAGCAGTTGGCGGTTCGTCTCGATGGCGAGGGCATCCGGGATTTCCGTGTCGACATGCCCACCGTGGTCGTCGACGAGCGGCTCGGCAACGTGATCGACGAACGTGGCGACCGGAATCGATTCGGTGCCCAGTTCGTCGGGTTCGAGTGTCCGTTCGACCATCCGGGCTTTCTCGCCGAGTTCGAGCACGTCGTCGGTGTTGCGTTTTGCGGTTTCGAGCATGTCGACGTACCCCTCGTCGTCGACGCCCTCGGCGACCACTTCGAGGTACCCGCTGGCGACGTTGAGATCGTTGCGGAGGTTGTGCCGAAGGATACGGTTGAGGACGGCGAGTCGCTGCTCGCGTTGGCGTTCGAGCGTGATGTCCTGGAGCGTGATTGTGTGTCCAACCGTGCTGTCGGCTGAATCCTCGATCGGCGAGACGGTGACGGCGTAATCACGCCTTCTGGTGTCGCCGTGACGGATTCGCTGGTCGTCGCTGTCGAGATCGATATCGAGGGCGATGTCATCGAGTGAGTTTCCGAGGAAAGCCGGTTTTGCGGTGTCGACGATCTCGGTTGCCGCCTCGTTGGCGTTGATGATCCGGCGGTCGTCGTCGACGATGATGATACCGATCCCCAGATCGTCGATGGCGGTCTGATCGCCTGTTCGGCGGGCCGCCGGCGTCAACTCGAACATATTCCGCCGGAAGAAGGCGTACATATCAAGCCCGAGATGCGCCGGAAACAACAGCGGGGCGAGGTTGAGATGTGGAACCGGGCCGGCGTCGAATATCCACAGCAGGATCCCGGGGATAACCGGGAGCGGCGACAGCGCGAGGGCAAGCGTCTGGGAGCGATACAGCGGGCCATAACTCACGAACGTCTCCAGCAAGACGAGCACCGCACCGGCGGTGAAGATCATCAGCGTCAACAGGATGAGAAACAGCCACGCCTCGTTCGTGTAGGCGACCGTCGCCGCGCCGAAGGTGGGGTCGATCCGGTAGTTACTCCAGACGAGCTGATGGCGTGGATTGGTGGCGATCAACCCAACGAAGCCGAGCGTGAGAGCGACGAGCCCGGCCATCGGCGTCGACCGCACCACATCCTTCCGGCCGGTGTATTCGAGGGCGAAGGCCAGAAACAACAGGCTCGTGAAACAGGTACCCAGCCAGATCGGGATCTCAAACAGCACCCGGAGTGCCGGATCGAACACGAGGAGAGCGACGCCGTAGGAAAACGCCCACAGCGCGATGGCACCGATCATCGTCATGAACAACGTCGCCCCATCCTCGTCGCGATAGGGCCAGACGTAGGCGAGAAACGCCAGCGAGAGCAGGCCGGAGCCCAGCGAGGCGATCGCCGGCCACGAAAACGCGCCAAACACTGGGCCGGCCTACAACCTCCCGTTACATAACGATTCGCGTCAGGTTGCCGGGCAGTGAGCCAATGAGATGGAGAAACCTCCGCCGCGCTTGATCCCGCAGCGACTCGATTCGCTCGCGGAACGCCGGCAGCTCTCACGGCTCCCGTCTGTCGCCGTTCGAGCACATCGCAGTCTCTCTGCGATCGACCACGCGTTCGGAAGTCGATTAACCTTAGTCCCCGCGGCGTGTCCCCTCCCGCAATGCCAACCGGAGAGTACGATCCCGACGCCGTCGAGTCCACGTGGCAACAGCAGTGGCTCGACGACGAAACGTACGCCTACCCTGACGACGCGACTGACCCGAACACGACCTTCGCCATCGACACCCCGCCGCCGACCGTCTCGGGGAGTCTCCACTGGGGTCACGTTTACGGCTCCATCCTGCAGGATATCGTCGCCCGATTCGAGCGCATGCAGGGCAACGACGTGTTCTATCCCTTCGGCTACGACGACAACGGGATCGCCTCCGAACGCCTGACAGAGTCGGAACTCGACATCCGGCATCAGGATTTTGACCGCTATGAGTTCCAAGAGAAATGCCGGGAGGTCTGTGCCGACTACGAGGCGGAGTTCACCGAAAAGATGCAGGCGATGGGCACCTCCATCGACTGGAACAACACCTACCAGACGATCTCGCCGCGAGTTCAGCGTGTCTCCCAACTCTCCTTTATCGATCTCTACGAGCAGGGCCGCGAATACCGCAAGAAAGCCCCCGCGATCTGGTGTCCGGACTGCGAAACCGCCATCTCGCAGGTCGAAACCGAGGATCACGAAGAACAGTCCCACTTCAACGATATCGCCTTCGAACTCGTCGAGAGCGGACGTGAGCCGGATTCCGACGCCGTCAGCGACGCGGACTACGAGTATCCGACGCCGACCGACCCCGGCGACGACATCGTGATCTCGACGACCCGGCCCGAACTTATCCCGGCGTGTGTTGCGATGTTCGTCCACCCCGACGACGACCGCAACGCGCATCTTGTCGGCGGTACCGCCCGCGTCCCCGTCTTCGGCCACGAGGTTCCGATCTACGAGGACGACCGTGTCGATATGGAGAAAGGTACCGGCGTCGTGATGTGCTGTACCTTCGGTGACCAGACTGACATCGAGTGGTACCAAGCCCACGACCTCGATCTCCGGGTCGCCATCGACGAGTCGGCGACGATGACCGACCTCGCCGGCGACTACGAAGGCATGAGCACCGAGGACGCCCGCGAAGCCATCGTTGAGGATATCGACGACGCCGAGCAACTCCGCGATCGCTGGGAGATCGACCACGTCGTCCAAGTACACGAACGCGACGATGTGCCCGTCGAATACCGCGTCACCGAGCAGTGGTACGTCGACGTGCTCGACAAACGCGAGGAGTATCTTGACGCTGGCCGGGAGATGGAGTGGTTCCCCGAGAAGATGTTCACGCGGTACGAACACTGGATCGACGGCCTGAGTGGGACTGGTGTATCTCCCGGCAACGCTCCTCCGGAATTCCGTTCCCGGTGTGGTACTGCGCCGACTGCGACAACGAAGTCATCGCCGACAAAAGTGAGCTGCCGGTCGATCCGCTTTCGGATGAGCCACCGGTCGACAGCTGTCCCGAGTGCGGCCACGACGAACTCGTTCCCGAAACCGATGTCTTCGATACGTGGGCTACGTCGTCGTTGACGCCGCTCATTAACGCCGGCTGGGACTGGGACGACGAGGCCGAGGAGTTCACGATGGATCGCCCCGAGATCTATCCGATGGATCTCCGGCCGCAGGGCCACGACATCATCTCCTTTTGGTTGTTCCACACCGTCATCAAGTGTTACGAGCACACCGGCGAGGTGCCGTTCGACACGACGATGATCAACGGGATGGTGCTCGATGAGAATCGCGAAAAGATGTCGAAATCAAAGGGGAACGTCGTCGATCCCGACGCCGTCCTCGACGAGTACCCGGTCGACGCCGCGCGGTTCTGGGCCGCCGGCAGCGCGATCGGCGACGACCTGCCGTACCAGGAGAAGGGCCTCCGAGCGGGCGAGAAGCTGATCCGCAAGCTCTGGAACGCCTCCAAGCTCGTCGACTCGCTGGCCCCCGAGCCGATCGACCGGCCCGACGATCTCGCCGCGCTTGACCGCTGGCTGCTGGCGGAACTCGACGCGACAATCGAGGATGTCACCGAGTTGCTGGCAAACCGTGAGTTTTCGAAGGCCCGCGACGGCCTCCGAACCTTCTTCTGGGGCACCTTCTGTGACGACTACCTCGAAATCGCCAAACAGCGACTCGACGACGGCGACGATCAGTCGGCAGTCTATACGCTGCGCACCGCCCACGAGCGGTTCCTCAAACTGTTCGCGCCGCTGCTGTCGCATGTCACCGAGGAGCTCTACCGCGACATGTACGATGCCGACGAGAGCGTCCACCAGTCGGCATGGCCCGAGCCGCTCGGCATCGACGCCGACAGCGAGGGCGGTACCGCCGCGATGGCGGTTGTCGGCGCGCTCCGGAAATACAAAAGCGACCAGCAGCTCCCCCTCAATGCCGAACTGTCGGCAATCGAGGTTTACGGGCCGATTGCGGGCTTCGAAGAGGACATCCGCGGCGTGATGCACGTCGATGAGCTGACCGTCCTCGACAACGAGCCTGAGATTGAATCCGTCATCACCGACATCAGCCTCGACTACTCGAAGGTTGGCCCCGAATACGGCTCGCAGGTGCCTGCCCTCGAAGACGGTATCGAGGCCGGCGAGTACGAACTTGTCGACGACGAACTCCACGTCGCCGGCGAAGCACTCGGCCCGGACTTCTTCGAGGTCAACCGCGAGCGCCGCTATGCTGGCGACGGCGAGATGCTCGAAGCCGGCGACGCGATCGTGATTGTCGCCGAGGTATAACTCGCCACCCGACTGCTGTTATTCGAGGTCGACACCGACCGCGTCTTCGACTGAGTCGAAACCATCGCGTTCCAGCAGGGCAAGCAGTCCCTCATTGATATCGCGAGCGATCCCCGGGCCTTCGAACACGAGTCCGGTGTACAGTTGGACGAGGCTTGCACCCGCACGTATCTTTTCGTACGCTCCTCGGCGTCGCTGACGCCGCCGACGCCGATGATCGGCACGTCGGTGCGCTCGGCGATAAACCGGATCTGGTCGGTTGCGTCGTCCTCGATCGGTTTCCCGGAGAGGCCGCCGGTTTCAGCCTTGTTCGGATTTTGCAGCGAGTCGGGCCGGCTTGTCGTTGTGTTGGTTGCAATAACGCCATCGAGATCGAGGTCGTCGACAACGGCCAGCGCGTCCTCGACAGCGGGATCAGGGAGATCCGGCGAGAGTTTGACCAACAGGGGGCGGCTCCGGCGGCTTTCAGGCCACCCAAGATCGCCTCCAATGAATCCCGGTTCTGTAGTGAGCGCAACCCTGGCGTATTTGGACTGGAAACGTTGACCGCGAAGTAATCGCCCGCGTCGGCGACCCGCTCGTAGGTATACAGGTAGTCGTCGGCTGCCTCCGCAAGCGGCGTCGATTTCGATTTGCCGATGTTGACACCGAGCGGCACATCGGGCTGTGGTTCGCGGTCAAGGCGGTCACCGATTCGGTCGGCCCCCTCGTTGTTGAATCCCATTCGGTTGATGAGCGCGCTGTCTTCCGGCAGGCGAAACATCCGTGGCTGTGGATTGCCGGGCTGTCGCTCGGCGGTGACGCCGCCGATCTCGACGTGGCCAAACCCAAGGGCGGTCAACACGCGGGGGATCTCGGCGTTTTTGTCGAAGCCGGCGGCGACACCGACCGGCGTGGGAAACTCACAGCCGAACACTGACTGCTGGAGCCGGTCGTCGGTGACAGCGTATCGCTCCGCAAGGACGGTTTCGAGTGGGGTATCTTGGACGGCCTTCAGGCCGCGGTGTACCGTGTTGTGGGCTGTCTCCGGGGGAGAAGAAAGAGGGCCGGCTTTGCGGCGTCGTATAGGCTCATTGGGTGTGCTATCCGCTCGCAGTACAATCAATCCGACGAAGCGGATCGCGTTGCGACGCTCGTCGTGACGGCGGTGGTGGGAGCGCAATGCTATCGGTGTCGCACGACCGAGCGAGCGTCGATGCCCTGTATGCGACTGCTTTTCGAGCTCTGAAGGGATAGCGGACGGTTGCTGACAGCGAGGCGTTAGAAATCGTGTTGGACTGTATCCGGATCGGCCTTCTGGATGATGATCTTGTCCTCGCGCACCCGCACGAAGACCTCGTCGCCGATCTCCATGCCGGCGACCGCAAGCTCGTCTTCGTGCAGATTGACGTGGACGTTGTGGTACTCACCGTCGTCGTCTTTGGCCCCACTCGGACTCAGCTTCTTTTTACGAACCATCGCCGGTGTCTATCCCCATTCGCCACAGAATTCATATAAGTGTTGTTTACCGCTGTGTGGCTGGCTCGTTAGGCGACTCGGGGTCAGGTGTGCTTGCTGGCTCGCTGCTAGGAAACTCATCGATCAGAACCACTGGCCTGCGTGTGATCGTATTTAAAAGATCGCCCGTTGAGTGTTCAAATCCCCGATATATTTATATCAATGCATGTCCTCGGTTGGCATGGAGCCACAAACCATGGTACGTGAAGACGGTAAGCGAAACTTTGCACTCCGCGAGGCGGACGGCACCGAAGACAGTGTCTTTTCGGGCAACACTCCCCGACAGGCCGCGCTGAAGGCGGCCCGGCGGCTTGATCCAGCCCCGTCGGAATCGGCTGCCGACCGGGTTTCGCTCGAACTCCGTGAGAAAGGCACCGACAAGGTACACAAGTATGAGGGGTGGGCCTGGGAGGAGACAGCCCCTGACAACTCGCCCGACTGGATGCCCGATGAGATCACCGAAGCGAACGTCTCCAAAGAGGGCATCGAACACCTCGACGAGTGACCGGAGTCGCTGCCGTGTTGGCCTCGCGTTCTTTGAACCGCCGTCACTTCCGGTAGCGTTTTGTCTCGGTCACACTGACCGTCCGCTTGCGCGGCAATCATCCGGCGCGACCGTCTGTGCGAGACAGGGGATGACCGTTCGACCTCCAGCCGCGCTACATTTGACTCTCAGCATCGACCAGCGACGCATACCGTCGCTGTGTCGTATCAGTACCACCCCATCATGGTCGCGATCTATCTCTCCCGATTCTGCATGTGGGTTCGGCGCATGAAACCGCATGACGTGGTGGGTTCGCTTCGACGGTCTTTTATATAAACCCCGTCTTCGATAGGATGCACTGGTTGTGTGTGGAAACACGCTCGACCACCGCCGTCCGGAATCGCCGGACGGCACCCAGATCGAACCAACGCCCTTAAGTACAACAGGGCGCTCGACTGGAATGCAGCAAAAACACACCGCGAGCCGCCGACCGTTCGAATCGGTCAGCACTCGCATGGATCACGTGGCCACCACACCACGAGTGATCCGACGGGCTTATACGGCCCAATCGGATACACTCAGATCCGACACAATGGGGATCCCACCCCTGCGGTACGCCGTACAGACGGGATCCGACGTTAGCCTTGGTAGTTCGGTGCCACCCGATTGCTCGCGTGGCCCCGAACACAGACCATGCAATGAGACACATTTTGGTGACCGATTCCTGTCAAGGAATCGTTCCCGCCAACCCCCAACTCGCTCTCCGAGTGAGTTGGACACATTCCGGTTGATCCTGCCGGAGGACATTGCTATTGGGATTCGATTTAGCCATGCTAGCCGAACGAGTTCACACTCGTGGCAGATAGCTCAGTAACACGTGGCCAAGCTACCCTTCAGTCGGCAATACCCTCGGGAAACTGAGGCTAATGGCCGATATGAAACAGACGCTGGAATGCACTGTTTTCTAAAGACACCGCTGAAGGATGCGGCTGCGGCCGATTAGGTAGACGGTGGGGTAACGGCCCACCGTGCCAGTAATCGGTACGGGTGATGAGAGTCAGAGCCCGGAGACGGAATCTGAGACAAGATTCCGGGCCCTACGGGCGCAGCAGGCGCGAAACCTTTACACTGCACGGAAGTGCGATAGGGGAATCCCAAGTGCGAGGGCATATTAGCCCTCGCTTTTGTTGACTGTAAGGTGGTCAACGAATAAGAGCTGGGCAAGACCGGTGCCAGCCGCCGCGGTAATACCGGCAGCTCGAGTGATGTCCCATATTATTGGGCCTAAAGCGTCCGTAGCTGGCCACCCAAGTCCATCGGGAAATCCACCTGCCCAACGGGTGGGCGTCCGGTGGAAACTGGCTGGCTTGGAACCGGAAGGCTCAGAGAGTACGTCCGGGGTAGGAGTGAAATCCCGTAATCCCGGACGGACTACCGATGGCGAAAGCACTCTGAGAAGACGGCTTCGACAGTGAGGGACGAAAGCTAGGGTCTCAAACCGGATTAGATACCCGGGTAGTCCTAGCTGTAAACGATGCTCGTTAGGTGTGGCACCCACTACGAGTGGGTGCTGTGCCGTAGGGAAGCCGCTAAACGAGCCGCCTGGGAAGTACGTCCGCAAGGATGAAACTTAAAGGAATTGGCGGGGGAGCACTACAACCGGAGGAGCCTGCGGTTTAATTGGACTCAACGCCGGACATCTCACCAGCCCCGACATCAGTAATGACAGTCATGTTGACGACATCTGCTCGAGCTGATGAGAGGAGGTGCATGGCCGCCGTCAGCTCGTACCGTGAGGCATCCTGTTAAGTCAGGCAACGAGCGAGATCCACGTTCCTAATTGCCAGCACCACCGCACGGTGGGTGGGTACATTAGGAAGACTGCCAGTGCTAAACTGGAGGAAGGAATGGGCAACGGTAGGTCAGTATGCCCCGAATGGGCTGGGCAACACGCGGGCTACAATGGTCAGGACAACGGGTTCCAACACTGAGAAGTGACGGTAATCTCGCAAACCTGGTCGTAGTTCGGATTGCGGGCTGAAACTCGCCCGCATGAAGCTGGATTCGGTAGTAATCGCGTGTCAGCAGCGCGCGGTGAATACGTCCCTGCTCCTTGCACACACCGCCCGTCAAAGCACCCGAGTGAGGTCCGGATGAGGCCCTGTTACCAGGGTCGAATCTGGGCTTCGCAAGGGGGCTTAAGTCGTAACAAGGTAGCCGTAGGGGAATCTGCGGCTGGATCACCTCCTAACGTCCGAGATCTGGCCTTCTAGGCCAGACTCACCCTTCATACTCATTGCGTCTGTGTCCCAGTCATCATCCCCGATGAACTGGGGTCTTCGGCCCACGCGTGCAATCGGGCACCTTCGAACTACCAAGGCTAACACGCTCGGTCGATTCCTCGACCGAGGCGGGCTCATAGCTCAGCGGCAGAGTGCCTCCTTTGCAAGGAGGATGCCGTGGGTTCAAATCCCACTGAGTCCATGTCAGCACGCATCCGAACCGTGTCCCTTATACGGGTTACACGGTTCGAGTGTGATACGACAAGATCGATGCACCATCCCGTGCAAGCGGGTTGGGAAGGATCGAGCGTCCCAGATCTACCACCCTGGGTCGCCATGAGATCGTGTGTACGTGCAATCCAGGCGTCCACTGGATCCATTACAGTTTGCGTGTTCTTCCGAACGCGCATACCGGGTACAGTGAACATACATTGAGGCGAGTTATACTCGTCTCGCGAGGTGATCCTTTGGATCACCTCACCAGCGATAACATTCGTCCGAATGTTATCTCTTCAACTGGCTACTGTGCCAGCTGGTGAACGGCTCGGCTCGAGTGCCGATGAAGGACGTGCCAAGCTGCGATAAGCCTACGGGAGCCGCATGGAGGCGAAGAACGTAGGATCTCCGAATGGGAATCCCTCTCACAATTGCTTTGCGCAATAGGGAACGTCGGGAATTGAAACATCTCAGTACCGACAGGAAAAGAACGCAACCGCGATATCGTTAGTAACCGCGAGTGAACACGACACAGTCCAAACCGAAGCCCTCACGGGCAATGTGGTGTCAGGACTGACAATCACCGATCGAACGCTTTTGAGAAGTCTTCTGGAACGGAGCGTGATACAGGGTGACAACCCCGTATCAAAAGCAAGTACATCGCGCGTCAGCTCCAGAGTAGCATGGGTCGGAACTCCCGTGTGAAAACTCCCGGGCATCCCCCGGAAAGACTAAACACTCCTCGAGACCGATAGCGAACAAGTAGCGTGAGCGAACGCTGAAAAGCACTCCGAGAAGGATCGTGCAATAGGGCCCGAAATCAGCTGGCGATCGAACGACGTGGCATACAAGGTCTCACTCAGAATGACCGAGGTGCAAGCCTCCAGTAAGACGAGTGAGAAGCCGATGTTGCGTCGTACGTTTTGAAAAACGACCCAGAGAGTGTATCTCCATGGCAAGCCTAACCCGATGATCGGGGCAGGCAGAGCGAAAGCGACATGGCCGCAGTGCTTTGCACCAGGGCCGCCGTGTTCAAGCGCGGGGAGTCGTGGGGATACGACCCGAAACCGAGTGATCTACACATGGGCAGGGTGAAGCGTGCCGAAAGGCACGTGGAGGCCCGTTAGCGTTGGTGTCTTACAATACCCTCGCGTGACCTATGTGTAGGGGTGAAAGGCCCATCGAACTCGGCAACAGCTGGTTCCAACCGAAACATGTCGAAGCATGACCTCACCCGAGATAGTCCGTGAGGTAGAGTGACCGATTACTCGTCCCGCCCTCGAGAGAGGTCGGCCGGGTTGTCGAACTCCAAACTTACGGACGTTGTAGACGGTGGGAGTCCGGACTGCGGGGTAAGCCTGTGGTCCGTAAGGGAGACAACCCAGCGTACGGTTAAGACCCAAAATACGGATTAAGTGCAACCGAAGGTGGTCTCGAGCCCTAAACAGCCGGGAGGTGAGCTTAGAAGCAGCAACCCTCTAAGAAAAGCGTAACAGCTTACCGGCCGAGGTTCGAGGCGCCCAAAATGATCGGGGCTCAAATCCGTTTCCGAGACCGTACAACACCAATCATGGTGACTACGTAGGTTGGCGTACTGTTCGAGTGGAAATACGGGTGAGAACTCGTATGGATCGTACAGTAACGACAATTCTGGTCACAGTAGCAGCGATAGTCGGGTGAGAACCTCGACGACCTTACGAGCAAGGGTTCCTTGGCACTGTCATTCAGCCAAGGGTTAGTCGGTCCTAAGTCCCCTCGCAACTCGACGGGGACAACAGGGAAACTGGTTAATATTCCAGTACCAACACCACTCAAAGCCAACGCTTTGGGAAACACCGCACCGGGTTTTCGCCCGGTCGAATCGGTCACGCCCGTGGAAGCCGTCATGGCACGAAGCGGGTAACTACCGAGACAGGGAAACGCGGTGGTACCTAGAGCCCGTGAAACGGCAAGCGTGTTGTCCGTACCAAGATCCGACACAGGTGCTCAGGCAGCGAAAGCCAAGGTCTGTCGGGCCCCAACCGGCGTTAGGGAATTCGGCAAGTTAGTCCCGTACGTTCGCAAGAAGGGATGCCTGCCTCCAGCGAGGCAGGTTGCAATAACTCGGACGCTCCGACTGTCTAGTAACAACACAGGTGACCGCAAATGCGCAAGCACTCGTACGGTCACTGAATCCTGCCCAGTGCGGGTATCTGAACACCTCGTACAAGAGGACGAAGGACCCGTCAACGGCGGGGGTAACTATGACCCTCTTAAGGTAGCGTAGTACCTTGTCGCTTCAGTAGCGACTTGCATGAATGGATCAACGAGAGCGTCACTGTCCCAACGCTGGCCCCGGTGAACTGTACGTTCCAGTGCGGAGTCTGGAGACCCCCAAGGGGAAGCGAAGACCCTATAGAGCTTCACTGCAGGCTGTCGCTGAGACGTGGTCGCTACTGTGCAGCATAGGTAGGAGCCGTTACACAGGTACCCGCGCTAGCGGGCCACCGAGGCAGCATTGAAATACTACCCGGTAGTGACTGCGACTCTCACTCCTGGCGGAGGACACCGGTAGCCGGGCAGTTTGACTGGGGCGGTACGCGCTCGAAAAGATATCGAGCGCGCCCCAAGATTTCCTCACTCGGGTCGGGAACCCGAGGCAGAGCGCAAGAGCAGAAGGAAGTCTGACAGTGATCTTCCCAACGAGGATCGCTGACGCGAAAGCGTGGTCTAGCGAACCCACAGAGCCTATTGATGAGGCTTGTGGATGACAGAAAAGCTACCTTAGGGATAACAGAGTCGTCACTCGCAAGAGCACATATCGACCGAGTGGCTTGCTACCTCGATGTCGGTTCCTCCATCCTGCCCGTGCAGACGCGGGCAAGGGTGAGGTTGTTCGCCTATTAAAGGAGGTCGTGAGCTGGGTTTAGACCGTCGTGAGACAGGTCGGCTGCTATCTATTGGGGGTGTAAGGTACGTGCCATGAACGATCGTATAGTACGAGAGGAACTACGATTGGGCACCACTGGTGTATCGGTTGTCTGAGAAGGCAGTTGCCGAGTAGCCACGTGCCGCGGGGTAAGAGCTGAACGCATCTAAGCTCGAAACCCACATGAAAAAGACGTACCATTGAGGACACTCGTAGAAGACGAGTTCGATAGACTCGGGATGTACGCACCAAGGCAACGAGGTGTTGAGTCCACGAGCACTAACAGTCCAAGCCAATATTCATACTATGCACTGTGACCCACTGTAATGGGTCCAGGCGCGAACTGGATTGCACGAACACGCGATAAGCAAACGAGCGATCGTGAGGTGGTAGGATTGCCGACAGTGGTCTGGTAAGATACCAGTTCGATTCTGGTAGTCGGTTTCGGCGGCCATAGCGACGAGGTTCCACCCGTACCCATCCCGAACACGGTAGTTAAGCTCGTCAGCGTACCACGCGGTACTGGAGTGGGAGACCCTCTGGGAGTTGTGGTTCGCCGCCACCCATTCATACTTCATTCAGTCTTGGCGAGTCACTTCCATGGCTCGCCGACACGTTTTGACCGGGTAGCGGCAGCCCTCGCGATCATACGTGAGCGAGGCGAGTAGTGTCAGGAACGGCAGCGGTCGCTGTCAGTTCATGCAGGCGGGCTAACCGCTGGCTTAAGCGACTCTCGGAGATACTACAGCACGCGCCAAGGTGGCAGAGTCCGGCCTAACGCAGCGGCCTGCAGAGCCGCCCATCGTCGGTTCAAATCCGACCCTTGGCTTCGTTTCCTTTCATCAGCCTAGTATTGCTACTGACACCGTTCCTGTCCGGAGTCGATGCACGCAACGTATTAGCCGGCGGTGACAGCCACCCATATGGGCTCTCGTGAGACATGGGCAACGCGGCTGGGATTCATCCTTGCCGCGATCGGCAGCGCGGTGGGACTGGGCAACATCTG
Source organism: Halonotius sp. GCM10025705 (assembly GCF_042662885.1). Lineage (NCBI taxonomy): Archaea > Methanobacteriati > Methanobacteriota > Halobacteria > Halobacteriales > Haloferacaceae > Halonotius > Halonotius sp. GCM10025705. The sequence continues at coordinate 2,164,465 of NZ_JBHSZD010000001.1, forward strand.
GCGGTTTCCGTTTATTACCGCCGAGTCGGGCGGGGCCGCATTCCTCGTTGTCTACCTCCTCCTTGTTGCGTTTATCGGGCTGCCGGTGATGCTTGTCGAGTTTGTCATCGGGCGTGAGTCAAAACAAAATGTCGTCGACGCCTTCCCGGCGATCGGCTACGGCAACTGGAAGGCGATCGGGGTGATCGGCTCGATCACCGGCTTCATCATCCTCTCGTACTACAGCGTCGTCGGCGGGTGGGTCATCCAGTATATTTTCGGAAGTCTCACCGGCGCGTACACCGGTAGTGCGGAGGCCTACTTCGGGCAGGTCTCAAGCGGGCTGAACACCGCCGGCTTTGACCTGCTGTTTATCCTGCTTGTCGCTGGTGTTGTCGGCTTCGGCGTTCGCGACGGACTTGAACGGGCCGCAAAGCTGTTGGTACCGAGTGTGGTCGGACTCATGCTGTTTTTGGCGGTGTACGCTGCAACGCTTCCGGGTGCTGCCGAGGGGTATGCGTACTATCTCTCACCGAATCTTGCGACGTTGCGCAGCGACGCGCTTGCGATCCTGCCGGCTGCGGCCGGTCAGGCGTTTTTCACGCTCTCGACCGGGGTGGGTGTCATGATCACCTACGGCTCGTATCTCGATGAGGATCGAAGCCTGCTGCGTGATGGGTTCGTGATTATGCTGGCTGACACCTGTATCGCTGTTCTCGCTGGGCTGATCGTCTTTCCAGTGTTTTTCGCCCAAGGCATCGCTCCAGGGGACGGTGGGATCGGCGCGACGTTCGTCAGTCTGGCTGGCGCGTTCACCACGCTTCCCGGCGGTCGACTTGTCGGAACGGTCTTCTTTGTCATCCTCCTGTTGGCGGCTCTGACGAGTGCGTTCAGTATTCTTGAGGTGATCGTCTCGTTTATCATCGACACCACCGGGAGCGCGCGCTCGTATGCAACCGCTGGTTCGGTGGCTGGCATCTTTATCGTCGGACTCCCCACGGCGTTTGATCTCCAGTATCTCACCGTCTACGACGCCATTGCAAACAACGTGCTACTGCTGCTTGGTGGATTGCTGTTGGCGCTCTTCGGCGGGTGGGTGTACGCCACCGACGCGATCACAGAGTTCAGCAAGGGACTCACCTCCCCGCAGTTCATCCCGAAACTTTGGATTTGGGTACTCCGAGTGCCGGTTGTTGTGGTGCTCTCATACGTGTTGTATCAGAATATCGTCGACGTGATTCAGACGATCCAAACCAGCCTTCTCTGATCGCTCCGGTTGGTTGACCCCCAATCGACCACGGAGTGACCGATATCCAGTTACCGCCGTAGTGCTGACATACAGTATGGACATCCGGCAACTGCACCGCGATCTGATCGAGCTCCATGGGCGACCAAACAAGACGTATAGCGAAGATGGCGTCCGGCAGCTCCTCACGACGATCCTCTCTCAGAATGTTGCCGACGTACAGACAGCCCGTGCCTCCAAGGAGTTGTTTGCGGCCTATCCCGACTATCGGGCGATGGAAACGGCCGACCACGACGAACTGGCAGACGTTATCTCCGAGGTTGGGTTGATGAACCAGAAGGCGACGCGTATCCAGCGGTCGCTGGCGGCGATTCGCGAGGAGACGGGCGGCGAGTACACGCTGGCGTTTCTCGATGCGATGGACACCGAGGACGCCCAGGCGTGGCTGACCGATATCAAAGGCGTCGGCTCGAAGACCGCGAATGTCGTGTTGAACTTTCACTTCGAGAAGCCAACCTTCGCGGTCGACACCCATATCGAGCGACTGGCGACCCGGTTCGGCCTGATCGAGGAATCGACGACGGCCGACCACGCACACGAGGTGCTGAATGAGATCGTTCCAGACGATATCAAATACAGCCTGCACGTGCTGTTGATCACGCACGGCAAGGAGTACTGTTCGGCACAAAACCCTGACTGCGATAATCCAGTCTGTGCGAGCTACTGTGAGTGTCCGTCCTGTTGAGCGTGGCGTCGGCTCTCAGTACACGCGCCGTGTTCCCCGGGTGCCTGTCTCTCGCTTCGGGTTAGCTGTCGTCGAGATCCGGCAGTTCGATCCCACCGGTGTTGTGGATACTGCCACCACCGCGGGGCCCGTTTGCGCCCAACTGCTGTCGTGCCTGCAGCCCTGATTGGTAACACTCGATCACTGCTGTGGCGTGTCGCTCACACGCCAAGATCCCAACCGCGCCGGCTTCGACAAAGATGAGTGGCATACCGCCGCCCTGCTCGTGATTGCGACAGGCTGGACACTGAATCCCGCCAGCCGGCAGGTGGCCTAACAGCTCTGCGTTGTCTTCGGTTGTGAGTTCGCAGATCGCCCGAAACTCCTCAAGATGGGCATCGCAGCCAACGACCGGCACCGTGAGTGTCTCCACAAGGAGAAACGAGATCGCCTGTCGACCACCGGATTCCAAGGCCGCACGACAGTCCGAGCAGTGGGGCCTGTCTCCGAGTGGTGGTGCCGCGTTTGGTTCCATCGGGTACGTCTCTAGTCGTCCGGCGGCAAGGTAAGTGGTTGGGTTGCTCCCGGTGTGCGCTCAGTAGGCTTCAAGATCGACGTTTCCCACGAGCGGCTGAGCCCGGTGGTTCTCCAGTTCAACATGAGGTGTGAGGTGTTGCTCGGTGACCGAACCCCGTTGCGGCAAGCGAAAGGAGCCATCCGACGGTGGGCAGCCCTGTCAGTAAATAATTAACTCTCACAAAATTATTTGAGTATTGGGGCCGAACACTCGGCTGAGATGGCTGAATCGACACCGACGTCGTGGACAGCCGACACCAGCGGTCGGGAGCGGGTTCGGCATGTCGCGGAGACGCTGACCGAACCAACGCCTGTCGGCGAGATCGCCGAGCGAGCCGAGGTTTCGCGGGCGACCGCGGCCGACGAACTCCAAGGGTTGGCCAGCGACGACTGGGTGACCGAAACGACCGTCGACGGCACGCAGGCCTACGATCTGAACCCGGTACGATTACTCCTCGACGAGGTGACCGACCTGATCGACGACCACTCCCGCGAGGAGTTAGAACAGCAGCTGGCGGATCTGAAAACCGAACAAGAGGAGGTGGCGGCGGCATACGACGCTCCCTCACTGGCTGCGTTTCGGGAGCAACTGGCGACCGAGGAGCTGTCGGCGGCCGAGCTGCGTGAGCGTCGGAACGTCATCGAGACGTGGGAGGCGATCAACACGGAGATCGGGCTCGTGAAACACGCCCTTCAGCTGTACGACGATGTCGTCGAACTCGCCTCACCGCAAACTGACTCGTCGTCAACGCTCGCCTGATGGTGGTGTTGCTCGCCAACCGGGCGAACCTGCAGGCCCGACGACTCCACAACCGGATCGCCACCCGGCTTCGCGGCTCCTGTGAGACGGTGTGGCGGCGACGCGCCGAGTCCGGCGAGCCGGGGCCGTACCGCGTCGTCGGCGAGGTAACGCCGCGGCGGTTTCTCGGGGTTGACGCCTATCCGACCGATGACGCGCGAATCGAGATCGGGGTTCGACTCGAAATCGAGGTCGAGTACGAACACTACTGGTGTACCTGGATCGAACCGGATCGTGGGCTTGCAGTCGGGTGGCATCAGGACGGGAGCCACGAGGAGTTAGGGCCGGTGCATCTGCAACTCGATAGCGGGGAGCGGGTCGTCGACCGACAGGCGGCGACGTTCATCGACGCCCATCCGCTGGCGGTCGTGGCGCGGCGACTCGCGTCGCTTGGTGAGGTGGTGCAGGGTGTGACACGGGAAGATGGCGAGCCTGTTGGGATCGAAATTGCAGGCGAAATAGACAGGTAGTACTGTATACCACGGCGAGCGAAGCGAGCCGTGGTTTCACCGGCCGCGACCGTAGGGAGCGGCCGGCAGTTTTAGTCCAGGTTTTGCAAGGAGCGGTGCCCGCAGCGAACGAAGTGAGCGAGGACACCCGACGCAGCAAAAGTGGAATGCCGCCTCCCCGATTTGAACGGGGGACAGCTCGATCTTCAGTCGAGTGCTCTCCCAGTCTGAGCTAAGGCGGCGCGCACTCCAGACGAAGTGGATTGCAGTAAAAAGGATTTCGAAAGACGGCACCGCGGCGGTGCGGTCGCGTCGCCAGTGGCAGTACCACGAGCGAGCGCAGCGAGCGAGTGGCGCAAGGAGCGACCACCGGGAGCGACGCCGCGTTTTGGTCAGCTTTTGCCGAGGGCTGCCGACGGCAGCCCGCAGCGCAAAAGGTGGATGGGCTCGGGCGGAGTTGAACCACCGATCTCAGCCTTGTAAAGGCCGCGTCATAACCACTAGACCACGAGCCCGCATTCGATGTCACCGCCCGCCTGTCAATAACGGTTTCCTTCCGCGTCGGAAGCCATATCCCCCGTTCAGCCCAACCGATGACCAATGGCCCGGCCCCGCACGTGCATCCTGGCACTCCTCGCGGTCACCGTCATCGTCGGCGGCGGTGCCCTCGCTGTCACCAGCGGCGTCTTCGCCGGCGACTACGAGTGGACAACCGTCACCGTCGTCGACGGCGACACCGACACGGAACTCGCCACCGTCGACGCGCGAATCGCCGACACCTTCGAGAAACGCTACACCGGTCTGAGCAATACCACCGCGCTCGACCCCAACGAAGGGATGTTGTTCATTCACAACAGCGAGGGCCGCCACGGGTATGTCATGCGTGACATGGCCTTCCCGATCGATATCGTCTTCATCGATGCCGACGGCGAGATCACGACGATTCACCACGCCGAGCCCGACGACGACGGGACGTTCCGCGGTACCGGGAAATACGTTCTTGAAGTCCCGTACAACTACACAACCGACAACGACATCGCGGTCGGTGATCGGGTCGAGATTCCCGACGAGTATCGGTCTTAGTACGATTTTGATGCAGGCATGAGAGAATAGTAGGTGTAGAAAGCCCTCGGCCCGCTCGACTCCCGCGGCTCGCTGCGCTCCTCGCTCACTGCGTTCGCTGCGGTGCTTACGTCGCCGGGGTTCGTCGACCGTGCCTCGCCCTTTCATTCCGCCAGGAATAGCGGTTGGTCGATTGACCGAACCATCTGACTGTTTGTCGAATACTACCCCCACCGAAGCCAACCCTCTTGCCGACTGCCCCATTACGGATCCCAATGAGTAGCGTCGAGCCGGCGGCCGATGACGACCCATTCGAGGAGCAGCGCGAACGGGTCGATGATCCTATGCGCCGGCTGGTCGGCGAGTACGGCCGGCCCTACTGGCTGTCGGTCACCCTCGGCGTGCTCGCCAGCCTCGCCGCGCGCCTGCTGGATCTGCTACCAGTGATCCTGCTCGGCGTCGCCATCGACAGCCTGTTTCAGGGCGTCGAACCCTTCTCGCTGCCGTTGGTGCCGCAAGCATGGCTGCCGACCAAACCCATCGACCAGTTCACACTCGTTATCGTCCTCATCACGGCCTCCTTTGTCGTCGGCGCGGGCTTTCACTGGCTCCGCAACTGGGGGTTCAACTCCTTCGCCCAGGACATCCAACACGACGTGCGCACCGATACCTACGACACGATGCAGCAGCTCGATATGGGCTTTTTCGCCGACAAACAAACCGGCGAGTTGATGTCGATTCTCTCCAACGACGTGAACCAACTGGAGCGGTTCCTCAACGACGGGCTGAACTCCGCCTTCCGGCTGGCGGTCATGGTCGTCGCCATCGCCGCGTATCTCGTCTATCTCAACCCCCAACTTGCGGTCGTCGCGCTCTCGCCCGTCCCGTTGATCGCCCTGTTCACCTATATTTTCGTCACGACGATCCAACCGAAATACGCCGCCGTCCGCTCCAGCGTTGGCGACGTGAACTCCCGGCTCGAAAACAACCTCGGCGGCATCCAGGTCATCAAATCCTCCAACACCGAGGCGTTCGAGTCCGGCCGCGTCGACGACGTCTCGCGGGACTACTACGAGACCAACTGGGGGGCGATCACGATCCGCATCCGCTTCTTCCCTGGCCTCCAACTCATCTCCGGGGCGGGATTCATCCTCACCTTCCTCGTCGGCGGGCTGTGGGTCTTCTCGGGGTCGGGGCCGGGCCCCTTCACCGGCACGCTCTCGACCGGCGAGTTCGTCGTTTTCATCCTCTTTACCCAGCAGCTCGTCTGGCCGATGGCCCAATTCGGCCAGATCATCAATATGTACCAGCGGGCGGAAGCCTCCGCCGAGCGGATCTTCGGGCTGATGGACGAAACCGACGCGCTCGAAGACGACACCGGCAGCGACGATCTCGTCGTCGACGACGGGCAGGTCGCATACGACGACGTGCGCTTCAGCTACGGCGAGGAGCCGGTGCTTGACGATATCAGCTTCAGCGTCGACGGCGGCGACACGCTCGCCCTCGTCGGGCCGACCGGTGCCGGCAAATCGACCGTCCTCAAACTGCTCTTGCGGCTCTACGATCCCGATTCGGGGACGATCCGGATCGACGGCCAGGAGATCCAGTCGGTGAGCCGCACCTCTCTCCGGCAGGCCATCGGCTACGTCGGCCAGGAATCCTACCTGTTCTACGGCACCGTCCGCGACAACATCGCCTACGGCAGCTTCGAGGCGACCGACGCCGAGATCCAGGCGGCCGCCGAGGCCGCCGAAGCCCACGACTTTATTCAGAATCTCCCCGACGGCTATGAGACGATGGTCGGCGAACGCGGCGTCAAACTCTCCGGTGGCCAACGCCAGCGGATCGCCATCGCGCGGGCGATCCTCGAAGATCCGGCGATCCTCGTCCTCGACGAGGCGACAAGCGATGTCGACACCGAGACGGAGATGCTGATCCAGCGCAGCCTCGACGACCTCACGACCGACCGGACGACGTTCGCCATCGCCCACCGGCTGTCGACGATCAAGGACGCCGACCGGATCGTCGTCCTCGAAGACGGCCGGATCGTCGAGCGCGGCACACACGAGGAACTGCTCGACGCCGACGGACTCTATGCGCACCTCTGGGGCGTCCAAGCGGGCGAGATCGATTCGCTACCGCAGGCGTTTATCGATCGTGCGAGTCGCCGACAGGCCCGCACCGAGACGGCCGAAGACGACTGATCATTAGTCGGCGTCTCGCGGGGTGTTTCGCTGCTCTCGTGGCATCGCTACGTGTCACACGGCTTTTACCCACAGCCACGGAACAAACGCCAATGAGTGATCTCGACGCCGGCGACACCGTGGCCCTCACCTGCCCGGCCTGTTCGCCCCACGACGACACCGTCCACGAGGTACTGAAACCGGGCGGCACCGCGACCGTCCGCTGTAACGACTGCGAGCACGTTCACAAGGAGACGATCGAATCAACGACGACAGTCGAGAAACGCGTGATCGTCTCCCAGGGCGGTGAGTCGGTCAGCACACACATCGATGTCGACCCTGAGGAGCAGGTCGCCGTCGGCGATGAGTTCATCGTCGACACCCCCGAGGCGATCTTTCAGGCCCGGGTCACCAGCCTCGAACCCGCCGACGGCGACGCTCGCCCCGAGAGCGCGGTCATGGAGGAGATCGAGGCGATCTGGACGCGCGCGGTTGACAACGTCTCGGTCAACGTGACCCTCCACCCCAACGACGGCTCACGCGACGAAAGCCGAAGTCTCACGGTCAACGTTCCCGGTGACTACGAGCTGTCCGTCGGCGAGACCGAATCCTTCGGCGACGACGAGTTCACGATCACCGGGCTGTTGGTTCGAGATGACGCCGAGGGCTACCGGTTCGATCAGTTCGACGAGGATGGCGATATGGTCTACGCGAAGGACTGTAAGCGGGTCTACGGGGTCGACGAGCAGACGACGGCCTGGTCGGCGTGGTAAGGCGTTATCTGTCGAGTCGGTAACACCGCTGTTTCTACTGGAAACCGTACTACGATTACTGAGGCCCAGAAAGCCCTCGACGCTATCGACTCCCGCGGCTCGCTGCGCGCTTCGTCGCTCGCTACGCTCGCTCCTGCAGTGCTTACGTCGCCGGGGTTCGTCGATAGCGTCTCGCCCTTTCAGTCCGCCAGGATATCGGCTGGTCAATCGAACGAAAGCCTGAGCGTAACGGCTACATACGCAGTGCGCCAACACCCAACATGGAAATGGCGACAGCCCGCGACCGGCTGGTCGACAGCCTCGTCGCCAACGACATCATCACGAAATCGAGTACCGCCGAGGCGATGCGCGCGGTGCCGCGCCACGAGTTCGTCGACGCTGACCAACAGGAGCAGGCCTACCAGGATCGTCCGCTGCCGATCGGTAACGACCAGACGATCAGCGCGCCGCATATGGTCGGCCAGATGCTCGACTTACTCGATGTCGCCCCCGGCGACCGCGTCCTCGAAATCGGGACGGGCTGTGGCTACCACGCCGCGGTCACCAGCGAGGTCGTCGGCGACGGCAACGTCTACAGCGTCGAGTACGACCCCGACCTCGGCGAGGCTGCCCGCGAGCGACTCGCCGACCTCGGCTACGACGTGGCTGTCCGCATCGGTGACGGCCGGGAGGGGTGGCCCGAAGAAGCTCCCTTTGATGCCAGCTATCTCACCTGTGCTGCCGCCGAGCCGCCGTCGGCGGTGCTCGAACAGACCGCGACCGACGGCGCTGTCGTCGGTCCATTCGGTTCGGGCCAGCAGGAACTCAAACGGCTTGTTCCGCAGCCTGACGGGAGCTATGACGCTGAAACCATCGCACCGGTTCGGTTCGTCACGATGCGGTGACGCGGTGGGGTTAAGCCGATCCCGCCCCCAGTTCCGACAATGGATCACGAGACGCTCCGGGCCGATATGGTCGATGGGCTGGAACACGCCCTTGAGCGACCGCTCGGAGCCGCGGTGCTGGACGCGCTGGGGACGGTGCCACGCCACGAATTTGTCGACGACGCTTACGAGCCCGGTAGCGACGAGGTCGCCGGCTCCCGGGTGCTCGGTCTCCGAACGGTCGCCCGCATGATCGCCGCGCTTGAAGCCAACGAGGGCGACGACACGCTCGTCGTCGGTGCGGGTGTCGGCTACACGGCGGCGGTGCTGGCCGAGATCGTCGGCGGCCGGCACGTCCACGCGATTGATATCGACCGCCGGCTCGTCCACATCGCCCGCGACAACCTCGGCGCGGCGGGCTACGACGCGGTGTTGGTCGACCGCCGCGATGGGGCTCGCGGCTACCCCGAGTACGCACCCTTTGATCGCGTCTTGATCGAGAGCGCGGTACACGACGTGCCGCGGGCGATCCGCGAGCAACTCGCCGACGGGGGCCGGATCGTCTTTCCACGCGGGACGACCGACCAGACGCTCGTTGCTGTTGAGCCCGCAGCCGACGGCGACCTCGAATCAGTCGGGGAGTTTGGCCCTGTCGGCTTTCGGCCAATGCTGGTCGACGGCGAGCAGCCCAGCGGCCACGAGCGCAACCGAACCCGCCGGGAGGACGCCGAGTTCGACTCCCAGGGCTACTTCGCCAAAACGGGCTGGGAGTACGAGTGGCTGACTGGGATGATCGGCTCGACTCACGGTAGGAACAGGCACAAGCCGGCACTCGCAAGCGACACACTCAGGGCCATTGCGACCCAACACCACCCGTGGCCGGATCAGAGCCTTCCGCAGATGATGACCGCGACGACGCTTTCGCAGCCCTGACGCTGAAAGAACGGATCGCCGTCGCTACCGCCCAAGATCCCTCGAAGGCGATCGTTGTCATTCTCTTGGGGCTGTTCGCGCTCACGTTCCTTGTCGCCCTCTCGCTGGTGTATCCGACCGTTGCCGGCTTCTTTCTCCTCGGGACGCTGTTGCTTACGGTTCTCGCTGTCGGCGGCTACGTCATCCTCACCCGACTCGGCGGCTAAGGCCACCGGTCGAGGTCGGCTGGCAGCTAGTCTGGATGGGTCAGCTGTGTCCCGTTTTGCCGTGGCTGTGCGGTTCCCAGCTCACAGTGCCGATCGGCCGCGCCGACGTAGAAGGAGGTCAGTTGATCAGGAACAGTCGCCTTATCAACAACGTTGACGACGAGATCGTCGTCGCTCAGCACGTCGCCGTCGTTTTCGTAGGTGTTCTCCCTCACTGCTTGCTCGCCCATGAGATCCAACTCGCCGGCGATGTTGCCGATGACAAACAGCGGCCGGTCACGCTTGGTGTCGACGCGGGCGTTGGCCTCATCGAGTCCGCGGGTCGTCACGTCGATAACGTTCTCGCCAGCGTCCCAGGTGCCGAAGGGATCAAGGACGAACAGCCGATCGCTCGCCAGTGCGTCCGTCAGCGTCACCTCGGCGGTGGCCGACAGCGCGCTCGCCAGCGTCCGGCGATCCATCGTCGCTGTCGGCGACAGCGAGACCGCCCAGCCGGCATCGATGGCGGCGGCACAACAGGTCGCCACCGCCTCGTCGACAGTCTGCTCGCTGACACCACCCTCACCCGTGTCGGCGGTCACCACCGACCGGGAGCCGGCCGGCAGCCCGCCGTTGCGATCGAAGTCATCGAGTCCTGTCGGCACGGTTTCGGCCTCCTGGAGCCGCGCCTCCCGGCTCTTGCGGGCTGCCGACAGCACGTCGTCGATCTCGGCGAGCAGATCGGTGGTGTCGGCGCGCTCGTCGTGGATCTCACCGACCGACGCTTCGATCCCGCGGGCGGCGTCGGCGGTGTCCTCGGTGACCGAGGCGACGCGGGTGGCGGCCTCCGCGCCCTGCTGGACGGCGGTCGAGACCTCGTCGATGCCGGCGGCCGCCGACTGGATCTCCTCGGTGACGACATCGAGTTCGTCGTCGGCGGTTTCGACCTCCTCGGCTCCGGTTTCGACGGCGTCGACCGCCTCATCGAGGGCGTCGGTCACCTCGGCGGTCACGTCCTGGATCTCGGTGACCGCACTCTCGATCTCCTCGGTTCGGGTCTGGGATTCCTCGGCGAGGCTTTTGACCTCCTCGGCGACGACCGCGAAGCCGTCGCCCTCCTCGCCGGCCCGGGCGGCCTCGATCGAGGCGTTGAGCGCCAGCAGATTTGTGCGCTCGGCGATCTGATCGATCACGTCGACGACCTCGTTGATCTGGCTGACCTTGCGCTCTAAGGTTTCGACCTGTGATTGTACCTGTTCGGTGGCTGTCGAGGCGGTCTCCATCGCGTCGGTCGCCTCGGCGGCGGCCTCTCGCCCGGCGGTTGTCGCTGTCGCCGCTCGATCGGTCGTCTCGCTAACCTCGGCGGCCGACGAGGAGACCTCCTCGATGGTCGCGCTCAGATCCGAGACCTCGCTGGCGACGCTTTCCATCTCATCGACCTGTCGTGTCGCCGTCGACTGGATCGCTTCGAGGCGATCATCGACCGCTTCGGAGGTCGCATGCACGACCCCGACCGCGCCCTGGGCGTTGGCGATCATTCCATCCTCAACGGCTGCCTGCGATTCGGTATCGACCTGCTCGTTGTCTACTGACATTCGTTATTATGGTTCATTGTATCGACATACGTAAGTTTTTATTCATGAATGTTAATGCGATTTCAGTCCAGGATTGTTTCTCGTATAGCCAATACAAAGTATGAATACAAAAGAGCAAGCAGAAAAATACAGCATTCAAGCTAATCTTAAATCCGGTCTGTCCGCGCTGGAGCCGGTTCTCGAACCGGAACGGCTACCCGAACTGCGGTCGCTTCCCCGGGTATGACCGGCTGGCAGCGACTTGCCTCGGAAACCGAATACGACTGTGGCTGGTTCACCGCCGGCTACGATTGCGTGGTTGAACCCTCGGGTCGAGCGGCCGATTACTACTGGGTCGACAAACCGAACGACGGCCTCGGAATCGTCGCCGTCACCGACGACGACCGCGTGGCGATGGTCGAACAGTACCGCCCGAAGTTAGCGGAGTCGTTTGTGGAGTGTCCCGGCGGCTACGTTGAACCCGGCGAATCCTACGTTGAGGCCGCCGAACGCGAACTCAAGGAGGAAACCGGGCTGTCGGCCGAGGAGTGTACGTTGCTCTCGACGTACTACCCGAGTGCGACGATGCGGTTCCAACGCGGGCTGGTCGTCGCCACCGGACTGGAGGCTGGCGAGGCCGATCCCGACGAGGGCGAGTACATCGAGTGGCGGTTCATGAGTGTGGAGGACGCCATCGAATCAGCAAAAACATCGCCGACAACGGGCTGGACGTTGACAGCGTTGTTAGCGGCGCGTGAAGGGGGTATATTTAATCTACCACCAGTCTGATAGAGTTAATCAAGAAAATCTTTCTTTTCCTTCCATTCTTCCACTCTTTCGGCCACCTCTTTCTCTATTTGTTCTCTATCAATATTCTCAAGGATATCTTCCGGAGTCGTCTCTAGATCGGATTTTCTAACATCGGATCTAACGCGGTACTTGCGGAGAATATTCTCCCAAAATTGAATTCCACTCCACGGTGGGGAGTTTGGTGAAATAATTACCTCATCAATCAACTCATTCAAATCAGTTTTGACAAAGAACCCATCACCGCCTTCTTGTTGCGAAATAATCACTCTAACTTCATTTTCGTACTCGTATTCTTCCTGTTTATACATGAACGCATAGAACCGATTGTGCTGCTCACTTTCATCTAACTCTTCTTCCACCTTGTCGTCGAACCACGGAAGATAACCGACTGTCCCCATACGGTATTTATGATCATCGTGGGCATCGATAGCTGACTTCAGTTTTGAATATGTGGATTTTATCAAAACACCATCACCAGAATCAATGTATGATTTCCACATTGCCATCGATTCTGATTCATTCATGTGCCAGCAATTCATGTAAGATCGAGATCGAAAACGGTCAGATAATTTTAACACTTCTTTTTTAGGCTCCTCTCGGACTGCTTCTTCAGGATAGTGGTCATTATCAGCCAATATATTTTCAGTTATTTTACTAAATAGATTTCTCTCATATTCTCTTTTGTTCTTTTGGGTATATTCCTTCAAATGGGTCTGAAAATACATCACTACGATTGAAATATAGTCCTCTATTTTGTAACACCGATATGAATTGTGTAGCATCGTAGTATCGCCACACAACATGATTCTCGTTGTCTGGCTGAGTGAAAACAGGATGCTCAACGAAGGGCATATGAACGGCTCCTCAAGCAAATGCACTAAATTTTGTTGAACACTACGCTGCTGAATGGAGAAAGCCAGCAAATGATATTTGAAACAGGATCTGAGGCGAGATTTGAACCTCAGTCGCCGCTGTCGGCCCGCGCTTCAGTCGAAGAATCGTCCCACGGGCTAGTGTCCACGCCTTGTGCGTCGAGGTACTCCCTGACCTCCTCGCGTGTCTCGTCCATCTTTTCGCGGAGTTCCTCGAACTCCTCGTCGGTCATCGGGTCGTCTCGATACTGTGCCATGTTTCGAACCTCTTGATGTATCCTTCGGCGTTCTGCTTCAAGTGTTCTTCGGCCCGATCAAGTGCTTCGTTCGCCGGTAGCGGCGGCGTCAGTTCATGGCTGGTGATCTTTTCGCCCTCGCGGTAGACATCAATATGTAGTCCATCGACAGTCACGTCGTGGGTCGCCTCGCTACTACCGCGGCTGTCGTGATCGTAGCGCACGACTTCACTCCACTCGTCGGTGGTCGGATTGAGCAGGTATTCGAGCTGGAGTACAAAGCGCGTCACTGTGCCACGGTCAGTGGTGATACCAAGACGGTACCGTGTTCGGTGGGCAACATGGGCAGTGAACTCCCTGTCGTAGTCCCGCGGTTTCTTTTTGCCCATCGCGCTCGGTGCTGTCTCTCCGCGGCATCGGATAAAAATCTGGACATGGGGTATATCGAAACCGCCCGGAGCGGGATTTGAACCTCACTCGCTCACTGCGTTCGCTCGTTGCTTCAAATCCGCTGTCGAACGTTTCCGACTCACGGGGGATCCTCGCACACGCTACACGGTGCTCGGGAGTATTGTTCGTCGGAAGAACGCCCGGAGCGGGATTTGAACCTCACTCGCTCACTGCGTTCGATCGTTGCTTCAAATCCCTTCTGGCCGCTTCGCTGTCGCAGACTCACTCGTCGCTTCGCTCCTCGTTCGTAGTTGCGACAGCAGAAGACGCCCGGAGCGGGATTTGAACCCGCGTCACGACCGTGACAGGGTCGTATGATGGGCCACTACACCATCCGGGCGAACGCATCCTATCGTACCGCGGTAAGGTAAATAAGGCTTCTCTTTTCCGGCAGTCAACTACTCCTCGTAGGCCAGATTCATCAGCCACTGCGAGAAGGAGTCACTCTGTGGATCGACTTCCTCCTCGCCGATAAACGGCGAGAGCAGATCGCCGGCCATCAGCAGCCGGAACTCCAGATCCTTCGCCGTCGGCTCAAGGTAGTAGGTGTTGTGTCCGTTGTAGACGGTCTGTTCGCGGTTGATCAACTCAGCCTCGACCAGCTTTTCGGCGATCCGACTCCCCTTCCGCGAGGAGATGTCGAGTTCCTTCCAGAAATCGCTTTGATGGATCCCACCGGTTTCCTTGATGAGTTCAAGTCCGCGCTGCTCGTCGGCGGAGAGGTCGACCTCGGCTTCGGACACACTCATTACTTCTCCTGGGGTCGCAACTCGTTTAAAGGCTGCTTTCGACGCGCTCGAAGCCTGTCCGACACGGCGGCCCATCCGCAAACCAGTAGCCCCCGACGCCTGCGGTGGCCTCGCCGCCGAGTTCGATCAGCGACGCCGACCGCGTTCCAAACCCATCGCCGTGGACACAGACGCCGTACTCGTGATCGCCGAGCACGGCGGCGGCCTGCTCGCGCCACACTGCGGCCGTCGGTGGGGGCCCCGCCTCAACGCTAAGAGCCGATCGCACCGCGGTCGCATTGGCGGCCTGCTGACGACCCAGCTCCGGGCGTCCCGGCGGCTCGAAGGACGCCCCGTCCGCGCCGACGTTGACGACGACATGGACGCCGGGTTCGAAATCGGTGACGCCGAGTTCGCCATCCCACTCAAGCAGGGTGGCCCGATCGGCATCGGCAACGACGAGATTGAAGCCGGCGTAGCTGTCGGCCGCGACCGCGCGTTCGACGGTGTCGACGGCGGCATCAGCCGATTCGCAGCCGAGGCAGTCGGCGACAAGCTGGCCCCGCGAGCGTTCGCCCGCGCGGTCGACCCAGCGGTTGGTGATCCCGACGAACAGGCCGGCCTCGTTGTAGCCGATCCACGTCCCGCCAGCACGGGCGTCTCGCGGGGCGATCGCTTGGGGCTCGGCTCGATACACCCCCGGCGGCTCGCTGGGACGGTCGACGGCCTCATCACGGTTGGCGGCGACGACGACCGGCGCGTCGACGACAGCCTGCCACGCGAGGACGAGTGTACACACAATCCCTTGTAGCAGCGTCGCCGACAAGAACCTCGCCCTGTCTCGTTACTCCGTGTCGACCGTGCTGTTCGTTCATTCGATAGCTTGACTCACACTTACCGACCGGGGCTAAGATCGATACCATAAGGTACGTTCATGTGAAACAGGGCGGGTATATGAGCACGCAGGGCCACGCCAGCAAGCCATCGACGCCAGAGATCGACAGCAATCTTCTCATCACCGTCTCCGGCCCGCCGGGCTGTGGGGCGACGACGCTCTGTGAACGACTCTCGGAGGCGATGGACTGCCCCTACGTGTCGGGTGGCGACATCTTCCGGGAACTCGCCGAGGATGGCGAACTCAGCCTCCACCAGCAGACCGCCATCGCCGACAGTTCCGCTGATATCGATCGCGCACTCGACAAGCGACTCCAATCGATCGCCGAAAAGTGGGGTGCCTCCGGGAAACCCTTCATCCTCGAATCCCGGCTGGCTGGCTGGCTCGCCGGCGAGAACGCCGATCTCCGCATCTGGCTCGACGCGCCGGATGAGGTACGGGTCGATCGTATCGAGGGCCGTGAGGAAACTGAAGCCGAAATGCGCGTCCGGGAGGTCAGCGAGGCCGGCCGGTATCAGAAATACTACGATATCGACGTCGAGGATCGAGAGTTCTACGATCTCAACATCAACACCGCCCGCTGGGGCAAAGAGGGCGTCTTCCAGCTGGTCAAAACCGCCATCGACCAGTACGACGCTGAATCCGACGAGGGAGCCTACGAGACGCCGGCTGTCGATCTCTGATCAGGTTCGGCTCCTTCGGGCAGCTGGCTCCCACCACGATACTACCGTCAGTATTTGCAGGCGAAACTGTGGTGTTGCCGCCGACAGTGTGCCACCAAACAGTCTACTCGAATAATAGAAACCGTCGACGTGAGCAGGTATTGTCTCTCAACTTGACGAACGACGCTGGGTATCTCTCAGACGTGCTTGCACTCATAGCCTACTATTTCGACTGCAAATCCTGCTGTGGGCAATGCCTCGTGTACGTTCTCGTGTCGATTTATTCCGTGTTGGCGTCGACCTCGTCGTCACGGGACAGCAGGCTACAGTTGCAGTCCGTCTTCAGTGCCGACCAGATGACCGCGGTAAGGATGACCAGCCCTTCGAGTCGTGCGGCGGTAACGACCCACGGTTTCGGGGTTGGGGCATCGTCGTCGTACTCGTAGCTGAGCCGGGTGAGCACCTGCATGAACCGTTCCGGGTACAACGTCTCAACAAGGCCGACACCACCGAGGAGGAGCTTCAACATAGCCGAACCGATGACAGCAGTGAGCAAAAACCCGCCGGTCGTCTCACACGGAGCTGTGGCTCCCGTCGCGCGAAAGCTTTAGGCGAGCCAGCGGCCTACGCCGATTCAATGAGTCGCGGCCCTGCAGTGATTATCACCGAGAAGGATAACGCCGCCCGGCGGATCGCCGACATCCTCAGCGACGGTACCGCCGACACCGAGCGTGTCGCCGGCACCACCGTCTACAACTGGGGTGGCAACCGCTGTATCGGCCTCTCGGGCCACGTCGTCGGCGTCGACTTCCCACCGGAGTACAACGACTGGCGGGATGTCGAACCCGTCGAGTTGATCGACGCACCGATTGACAAACAGCCCACCCAGGAGGGCATCGTCCGCGCGCTCCGCCAACTCGCCCGCCGGGCCTCCCACGTCACGATCGCCACCGACTACGACCGCGAGGGCGAGCTGATCGGGAAGGAAGCCTACGAACTGGTGCGGGAGGTCAACGAGGACGTCCAGATCGACCGCGTGCGCTTCTCCTCGATCACCGACCGCGAAGTGACTGAGGCATTTGAGAACCCCGACGAACTCGACTTTGAGCTTGCGGCCGCCGGTGAGGCCCGGCAGGTCATCGATCTCCTGTGGGGTGCGGCCCTCACCCGATTTCTCTCCCTTTCGGCGCGCCAACTCGGCGACGATTTCATCTCTGTGGGCCGCGTCCAGGGCCCAACGCTCAAGCTGATCGTCGACCGCGAACGCGAGATCGAGGCCTTCGATCCTGAGGACTATTGGGAACTGTTCGCCGACCTCGAAACCGACGAAGACGGCGGCTTCGAGAGCCAGTACTTCTATCGCGACGAGGACGGCAACGAGGCCGAACGCCTCTGGGACGGCGACCGCGCCGAAGCTGTCTACGAGGCACTGGCCGCCGCCGACACCGCCGCCGTCGACTCCGTCAATCGCCGCACCCGCACTGACAGCCCGCCAGCGCCGTTCAACACCACGCAGTTCATCCGCGCGGCCGGCTCGCTGAACTACTCCGCCCAGCAGGCGATGAGCATCGCCGAGGAACTGTACACCGCCGGCTATCTCACCTACCCCCGCACCGACAACACGGTCTATCCCGAGGATCTCGACCCGCGCGAACTCCTTGAAGCGTTCACCGCCGACAACACATTCGGTGACGACGCCGAGAGCCTCCTTGCAGCTGACGACATCACTCCGACCGAAGGCGACGAGGAGACGACCGATCACCCGCCGATCCACCCGACCGGCGAACTCCCCAGCCGCAGCGAGCTCTCCGACGACGAGTGGGAGATCTACGAACTCGTCGTCCGCCGCTTCTTTGCCACCGTTGCCGACGACGCGACGTGGGAACACCTGAAGGTCGTCGCCGAGATCGCCGACCGTGAGGTCGTTGTCGACGGCGAACCGGCCACGGAGGATATCACGCTGAAGGCCAACGGGAAACGCCTCGTCGAGGCCGGCTACCACGCCGTCTATCCGTACTTCAGCCAGTCGGAAACCCACGTCCCGGATGTGACCGCGGGCGACGAGTTGGCGATCACCGACACCCAGATCGAGGCCAAACAGACCCAGCCGCCGCGTCGCTACGGCCAGTCGCGGCTGATCGAAACCATGGAGAAACTTGGGATCGGCACCAAAAGTACCAGACACCATACCATTGAGAAACTCTACGACCGCGGCTACCTCGAAAACGATCCGCCGCGGCCGACGATGCTGGCCAAGGCGGTCGTCGAAGCCGCTGAGGAGTTCGCCGATCAGGTCGTCTCCGAGGAGATGACCGCCCAACTCGAAGCCGATATGCAGGCCATCGCGGCTGGTGACAAGGAGTACGACGAGGTGACCGAAGCCTCTCGGCAACTGCTCGAAGAGGTGTTCGACGACCTTACTGACTCCCGCGAGGAGATCGGCGATCAGATTCAAAAATCACTGAAAGCCGACAAGACGCTCGGCCCGTGTCCGGAGTGCGGCGACGACCTGCTCATCCGCACCAGCCGACAGGGATCGTACTTCATCGGCTGCAACGGCTATCCCGACTGTGAGTATACCCTCCCGCTGCCGTCGACCGGGAAACCGCTCCTGCTCGATGAGACCTGCGAGGAACACGAGCTACGCGAAGTGAAACTGCTGGCCGGCCGGAAGACGTTCGTCCACGGCTGTCCGCAGTGTCAGGCCGCTGCCGCCGACGCCGAGGCTGACCGCGTCATCGGTGACTGTCCCGATTGCGGTGAGGAACATGGCGGTGAGGTGGCGATCAAACAGCTCCGCAACGGCTCGCGGCTCGTCGGCTGTACGCGGTACCCCGACTGTGAGTATTCCCTCCCGTTGCCCCGGCGCGGCGATATCGAGATCACCGACGAGCACTGCGAGGAACACGGCCTGCCGGAACTGCTCGTCACCTACGAGGACGAGGACAGAGAGCCGTGGGAGCTCGGCTGTCCGATCTGTAACTACCGGGAGTACCAGGCTCGCCAGAACGGCTCGGAACTGGAGACGATCAGTGGGATCGGCGAAAAAACGGCCGAAAAGCTACAGACGGCCGGCATCGAGGATGTTGCGGGCCTGAAAGACGCAAATCCCGACGAACTGGCCGAGGAAGTCGACGGCGTCGGTGCCGATACCGTCCGCGACTGGCAGGCTGACGCCGACTAACGCTGCTGGCGGCTTCGATCTGTTTGCTATTTGTCGCCCTCTGCGGCGTACTCGCGGAGTTCGTCGACTGTGAGTTCATCGAGGACACCCTCGCTTGTCGCTTCGAGCACTACCGGCGGCGCGTTGCCGGCTTCGCGGGCTTCGACCCACCGCGGGAGACAGACACACCAGCGGTCGCCCGGGTGTAGCCCGGGAAAGTCGAGTTCCGGCCGCGGGGTGATGAGATCGTTGCCCTGCTCGCGGCTGTATTCGAGGAAGTCCTGTGTCATCACCGCACAGATCTCGTGGCGGCCGGGATCACGCTGCAGCTGTCGACAGTTACCATCCCGCAGAAAGCCGGTTTCGGGACTCTCACTACAGGGCTGTAACTCGCCACCTACCACGTTGTGTTCGGTGTCGCTCATACCGGTGCTTCCGGCTACGGCTGTATAGCTATTCGGCCCGCGTGTCTCGTTGTCGAGCCGCCAATCGCAAGCCGCGGGGCTTATTCGCGCCCCTCGATAAGCCGGGGTATGGAGCCGACGACGACCGGCCGGTTTCGCGTCCTCGACCGTCGCCCGGATGGCACGATCCTGCTGGTCGATCTTGCGGAAGCCACCGCTGCGGCGACCGGCGAGAATCCCGACGCCGATCTGCGCCCGATCGCTGTCACCCCGCCAGCCGTCGACGACGATCCGGAGACCGACGCGCCCGATCTCGACGCCGAGACAGCCGACACGATCCGGTCGCTGGAACCCGGGTACGTCGTTGAGGCCGAACTCGCATGGGATGACAGCGACGCCGCCTTTCTTGACTGTACGATCACGAACCGCACCCGGATCCAGTACGCCGACGGCGTGACCGGCCTCTTCGAGAAGGCCCAGGAAACGTGGCACGACGCCCAGGTCGCCGGCGAGGCGATGAACTCCGCGGTGACCTACAGCACCGGCAAGGAACCCAACGGCGTCGTCTACGTGTTTGCGAAACAAGACCCGCCGCGAGACCTCTTCGAGGAGTTTCGGACGGGCGCAACGCCGATCGAGCCGCTGATCCAGCGTGTTAACGCCACCCACGACAGCGACGATGCTGTCGATACCGATGATGCTGCGTCCACGGCTGACAGCGATGCTGACGATCCCGCCGAGCGTGCGGTTTTCGTTCTCAACCCGGCCGATGAGCCGTTTGTTGTGGTGTATATCGTCTTCCGCAAAGACGGGATGCTGGCTCAAACTGTCCGCGATACCTACGGCTTGCCAGCCGTCTGAACGAGATGAGAGGGAGCGGCGGCCGCGTCGGGGCTGAACCGGCCGCCGGGGGCGTGGACACAACACACGACCCGCCGGCGGGTGGGAACCGGCGGTCGATGGGATGGCCCCACCAGCATGGTCGCCCCGCTGGTCACTTACCCCATTCGCCGTGTTTCAGAGCCAGAAACGCACGGGTGAGCGAACCGATCAGAACTCGCCGAGTCTCGACTGGCCGTCGCCATCATCGCTGTCGCCGTCGCCCAGGCCGGCGAGTGCAACCGCTGACGCGATCGTTTCCTCGAAGGCGTCCCGCTGGCTGGCGTCGTACAGCGTCGCCGCCGGATGCATCGACAGCAACACGCGCTGTGAGCGATCGCCAAGCCGACAGTCGACAACGTCGCCGGCCTCGTTTGTGATCGCCACCGAGCGATCCAGCAGGTGTTCACTCGGCACCTTGCCGAGGGTGACGACCAAGCTCGGATCGACGGTTTCGATCTCAGCCTCCAGATAGCCGCGGCAGTTGGCAAGCTCGTCGGTCGTCGGATCGCGGTTTTCCGGCGGTCGACACCGAACACAGTTGGTGATTCGCACGGCAGATCGATCGACGCCGGCATCGCCGAGTGCGTCATCGAGCACTGAGCCCGACCGACCGACGAACGGCTCGCCCTTCTCGTCCTCGTTCGCGCCGGGGGCCTCGCCGACGAACACCAGGTCGGCGTCGTCGGGGCCGATGCCGTTGACGATCTGGCTTCGGGAGGCGACGAGATCGGGGCACTGCTCGCAATCGGTGACACACCGGCCGTCGAATCCGTCCATACCGATTGGTGTGGCGGGCGGCTTAACTGTCGGTCGGTTCGTCGATCGTCGCGTCGCCGGCGGTTTCCCAGCCAAACCGCTCAGCTTGTTGGCGTCCTGCGCGGGCCGCACGCTGGGCGACCCGGAGCGGTTCGGGACGCTCGTTGTCGTCGGGAGCAAACGCCCGAAGGACGTCGGCAGCGTCGGCCGTGTCGATGCCGACCGTCCGCACCCACAGCTCGGTGTCGTCGAGTGCGACTGGTTCGCGCGGCGGCAGTTCGCGGTAGGTGGCGAGTCGTCGTCGTAACGCTTCCCCAGAAAAGTGCGCACGAAGCGGGTCGTCCAATCCGTCGCTATCCTTGAAGGAGACCGCGATCACCGGGCGGTCGGCGGCCGCGTGCACGTCGTCGAGAGAAATGAGATTGAACCACGCGGGCGCGACGCCAGCGAGGAGTACCCACTGCGCGTCCGGTCTGTCCAGTCGATCGAGTAGGTCACGACACGCGGCGGTCGCGTCGCTGCCACCGGTCGTACAACGAGCGAAAACGAAGTCCTCAACGACGCGGTCGGCACGAACGACGGCCCCACACAACTGAGTATATTCGGGGCCATCCGAGGCGGCGATGCCGACCGCCCGACTACCGGGCTTCGGAGCCATCGCAGCAGCGGCCTACTCTGCGGGTTCGGCGTCGGGTTCGTCCTTCATCGATTCGAGTCTGTCGAGTAGTTCGTCGTTGGACGCGCCGATCTCGAAATCAACGCTGCCTTTGTGTTCGGCTTCGCCGGCATCGAGCCCGTCGTCGTCCTCGAAGTCGGTATCAAAATCTTGGTTCTCCTGTTCAGACTCATCGTAGCTTCCGAATCCCATACGTTAGTCTATATGGTTCCCGGACTGAAAAATCCCCATGCAGGCTGGTTGTCAGTAGTCACCCGACGCCGGGGACTTTTGCTGATCGACCACGTTGCCCCGGTATGAAGCCGATTGTCGTCACTGACGGCGCGGATGTCTTCACCTGCAACGCCTATCTCGTCGACGGCGAGACGCCGACACTCGTCGACGCTGGCACCATGCCCGGCGTTGCCGACGTGATCGCCGACCACGTTGCCGACCTCGATCGGGTCGTGCTCACCCACCAACACGGCGATCACGTCGGCGAACTCGACGCCGTCTTGGATCGTTTTGACGCCGACCTCTATACCTACGCCGACCACCCGCGCCGAACCGCTGCCATCGACGACGGCGACACCATCACCATCGGCGACGACGAGTTCGAAGCGATCTACACGCCCGGCCACGCGAGCGACCACCTCTCGTTCGTCAGCGACGAGGCCATCTTCAGCGGCGACGTGGTGGTCTACAACGACGGCGCGTTCGACGACGGTAGCTTCGGCCGCACCGACCGCCGCGGGCAGTCACGCGAACGGCTGATCGAGAGTCTCGAACGTATTCTTGACCGACTGCCCGATTCGGTGTCGGTGATGTACGCCGGCCACGGCGACCCGTTCCGCGCTGACCCCGCTGGCGAAGACGTGCGAACCGTCATTGAGCGTGCGCTTGAGCGCGCCGAACGCCGGGAGCCGAAGTATCCCGACGAGTAGCCTCGATTTGGCGCGGTCGCTTGCGGTTGTGGGTCGGGATCGTCGAAGCGACGCTGGCGACACGGCTGTCGCTCGGAGCAGGAGGCTGACGAAAAACCGACCGGCAGAATCAGGCTGCGCGTCGCTCTTTGGCTTTCGGGCGGAGCCGCGAGTAGCCACATTTCCGGCAGCTGTCGGCGTCCGGGGCGTTGCGCGCGTTACACCGCATGCAGATCTGTTTGTTGAGCGTTCGGCTGGCGGCGACGTCGTTGGTTGGCATATCCGCTCATTGTGGGGGTCGCTGTTTAACAGTTCCGAGAACAGCCCCGCGATCGACCGCGTTAGGCCCCGGCGTCTTGGAGGGCGTCTTCGAGATCGCCGCGCTGGGTGACGCCGACGAACCGTTCGACGATACCGTCGTCGTTTTCGATGACAAGCGTCGGCAGCGATCGCACCTGGTACTCGTTGGCGACCTCCTGTTCCTCGTCGACGTCGACCTTGGCGAACTCCACGTCCTCGTAGTCGGCCTCCAGCTCTTCGAGGATCGGATCCTGCGTCTTACACGGGCCACACCAGTCGGCGTAAAAGTCTGTTAGTCGAACAGTCATCGTGCGGCCCATCGTTGCGCCGACGCGGCCATAAGGGTTTCCACCCCGTCGTTGGCGGTCGTCGGCGACCGCGGTGTGAGCCGAAACGCTTAGGTTGCCCAAGTGGCGAGTGTCGATAATGGCTTCCAGTGGGAACTCCGGCGGACTGATGTCGAGTGCCGGCTTGGTGCGGTACTTCGACTCCGAGGATCGCAACGCGATCCGTATCGATCCGAAAACCGTGATGGCGTTCTGCGTCCTCTTTGGCGTCTTCGTGCAGGTGCTGACGCTGACGGTCGCCTGATCGATCCGGTAGCTTTTGTCTCCAGCGCGCCAGCTATCGGTATGCATGTTGGCGTGATTGCTGTCCAGGGCGATGTGAGTGAACACGCTGCCGCGATCCGGCGTGTCGCCGATGCTCGCGGCGTCGACACCGAGATCACGACGATCCGCGAGGCCGGGCTCGTCGACGACTGCGACGTGTTGCTTCTGCCAGGTGGGGAGTCGACGACGATCTCCCGACTGCTTGCCGATGAGGGCATCGACGAGGAGATCCACGCTCACGTCGAAGCCGGCAAGCCGATCTTGGCGACCTGTGCCGGGCTGATTGTCGCCGCCCGGGATCCACAGGACGAGCGCGTCCAATCGCTGGATATTCTTGATATCACGGTCGACCGAAATGCCTTCGGCCGCCAGAAGGATAGCTTCGAGGCACCCCTCGATATCGCCGGCCTCGACGAGCCGTTTCCGGCGGTGTTCATCCGCGCGCCGCTGGTCGAATCGGTTGGTGAAGGTGTCGACGTACTCGCCGACTGGGAGGGGAGCCCGGTCGCCGTCCGGCAGGGGCCGGTTGTCGCTACCTCCTTCCACCCCGAACTGACTGAGGACAGCCGCCTGCACGAACTCGCGCTGTTCGACGGCCAGCCGGCAACAGCCGAGACCCCGGAGGTCAGTCAATGAGCGACGATACTGCCACCGGGTTCGACGGGGTCGATGATGCTGCTGATCCCGAAGCTGTGCTTGACTCGTTGTTTGCGACGATCAAACAGCGGCAAGCAGAACTCCCGGAGGACTCCTATACGGCCTCGCTGTTCACTCACGAAAAGGGCGAAAACGAGGTGCTCGAAAAACTCGGCGAGGAAGCGACCGAGGTGATCTTGGCGGCAAAAGATGATGACCTCGACGAGCTTCAATATGAGTCGGCTGACTTCGTCTACCATCTGCTGGTGTTGTTTGCGATGAAAGGGCTGGATGTCGACGACCTACGGGACGAACTCGAATCGCGGTTCTGAGTTGTTCCCGACGCGTTTTTCAGCCGGCTTGCCGAAACGCCGCTAATGAACGCTGTCACGCTTGGTCCGACCGGAACCTATTCACACCGTGCCGCCCGCGCCGTCGCCGACGACGTTGCCTTCCGAGAGTCGGTGACCGCGATCATCGAAGCCGTCGCCAGCGGCGACTTCGAACGCGGCGTCGTCCCCATCGAGAACAGCATCGAGGGCAGCGTCACCGAAACGCTGGATGCCTTAGCGAACTACGAGGTCAGCGTCACAAGCGAGATCGTCACGCCGATCCGCCACGCGCTGCTCGCCCAAGGCGAGGAGTTCGACACCATCGCCAGCCACGCCCAAGCGCTCGCCCAGTGTCGTAGCTACCTCGAAGACCACTATCCCGACGCCACACAGGAAGCCGTCGCCAGCACCGCCCGTGGCGTCCAGTCGGCCCGCGAAAATAGCTCCATCGCCGGCATCGGCCACCCCGACAACGCGACTAACGGGACCGACCTCCAGATCCTCGCTGAGGACATCCAGGATCAGGACTCCAACGCCACGCGGTTCTTCGTCGTCGCGCCCGCCGCGGAGCGAACCGACGCCGGCGGCAAAACGTCGCTGATCGTCTACCCCAACGTCAACTACCCCGGCCTGCTGTTGGAGTTGCTGGAGGCGTTCGCCGACCGTGATATCAACCTCTCCCGCGTGGAGTCCCGCCCCAGCGGCGCGCGACTCGGTGACTACCTCTTCCATTTCGATATCGAGGCCGGCGTCTACGAGAGCCGCGTGCAGAACGCCCTCGATGAGATCGAAGAGTTGGCTTCGGAGGGGTGGGTTCGCAACCTCGGCTCCTACGACACGAAACACGTGCTGTACTGAATCGGCAGCGACCGAGCATGGCTACGTAGTGCGACAACCATCCGCGGTTTCCATAGTGGGTACGCCACAAGGGTAATACTGCTTGCGTGCTAACTGACAGGCATGTCACGAGATCGGGGCGATGGCGGTCGATACACCGAAACCGTCACGCTCGCGGACGTACTCGGGGTGTTCGAGCGTGTCGATGGCCCCGTCGTCACTTCCGGCGATATCGCCGACGCACTCGACTGCTCGCGGGAGACCGGGCGGCGAAAGCTGGCAACGCTCGAAGCGCAGGGCCGCGTTGCCAGCCGGAAGACGGCAGGCCGCGTGGTCTGGTGGCTCGTTGAGCCGCCGGTGGACGCCAGTGAGATCAACCCCGAGGATCCGATCTGGGAGTTGGAACCCGGAGCATCTGGTGAGCACACCGTTTCGGAGACTGTTGACGAGGAACTGTACGGCGGCACATGAGCGTTTCCAGCGCGACGCCGCTGATGATTGACACCGGCGCGTTGTACGCCCGTGCCGACAGCGATGATACCCACCACGAGACGGCCACGGATGTATTCGAGCGGATCCGATCCGGTGGGCTCCCATATCGGCCGCTCTATACGACACAGGCTGTGCTCGCAGAAGCGGCAACGCTCTGTCGGTACAAACTCGGCCACGATGTTGCCGTCCGAACGCTGACTGCCGTCCGTGATTCCCAGAGCATCACCGTCCTGCTGTTGAGCCGGATACATTCGATACCGCGGCCACGCAGTTCGCTGCCTACGACGATCAGGAGATCTCGTTTGTCGATCATACGACGGCAGTGCTCGCTGCCGACCGCGATATCGACCACGTTTTGGCATTCGATGACGACTTCCGAACGCTCGGGTTCACTGTTGTTCCGAACGACGAGGTCGCCCCGTGATGTTGGTATTGTCACGAGAATTGCGGCTGCCACCGGAGAAATTCTGTCGCTAAGTAAACGACGAAAAGATTCAAACCCATAAGCCACCAATGATCAGGTATGCCTGAGAAACCAAATCCCTTCGAGGAGCTTGACGAGCTGATCGAGCGCATGAACGACCAGTTCGGCGAGCTGAGCCAAACCTTTGAGGGCGGCAGTGTCCTCTCGGAGATCAGCGTCGATGTGGCTGACACCGGCGAGGAGATCGTCGTCACCGCTGATCTTCCCGGCTTCGCCGAGGAGGATATCGATCTCCGGGCCGACGAGGAGTCTATCACGCTCAGCGCGGACGCCGAGACTGAGGCCGTCGAGGAAGATGCCAACTACCACCGCAAGGAACGCAGCCACCAGTCGGTCAGTCGCCGGGTGCGGCTCCCCGAGGCTGTCGACGCCGCGTCGGCGACCGCGAGCTACACCAACGGCGTGCTGACGGTCACGCTGCCGAAACTCGACCCCGACGCGCCCGGCGGTCACGAGATCGACGTCGAATAAATCTCGATTTTAGCCACCAGTACCATTTTGCTGCCGCGGCCGCCACCGACAGCTATGCCCTCCAGAGAGAACATCGTCATCCTGGGTTTCATCGCTGTCGCCGTGACAGCCGCCGTCGGCATCGACACCGCAACCACGCTGCCCGGCTGGCTCCCGTTTGCCAGCCTGTTGGGACTCGGCGTCATCGCGCCGCTGCTCGTGAACAACTATCTCGGCACACGCGACACTGCCTGAAGCGTGTTGTAGCGAACCGAAACAACAGGAAAGAGAGCGGTGAGTTAGTCGGCGGTCGCTTCGACTTCCTCGCCCTCGTCGTCGACGTAGTAGGTCTCGATGAACTCCTCGTCGATCCGGTTGAGCTCCTCTTTCGGTAGCTTGCTGAGCAGCTCCCAGCCGAGATCGAGGGTGTCCTCAAGCTCGCGGTTGGTGTCGAACCCTTGGTCGATGAAGTCGGTCTCGAAGTCGTCAGCGAAGTCGAGATATTTGTTATCTCGGTCGCTGAGTGCTTCGCGGCCGACAATGTTGACCAGGTCGCGCAGGTTCTCACCCTCCGCGTAGGCGGCGTACATCTGGTTGGCCACGTCGCCGTGATCCTCGCGGGTCAGGCCCTCGCCGATCCCGTCGTCCATCAGCCGTGAAAGGCTGGGCAGGACGTTGACGGGCGGCTGAACGCCCTGACTGTTGAGGTCGCGGTCGACGTAGATCTGGCCCTCCGTGATGTACCCCGTCAGATCGGGGATCGGGTGGGTGTCGTCGTCGCCGGGCATCGTGAGGATCGGGATCTGCGTCACCGACCCCTCACGGCCCTGGATCCGACCGGCACGCTCGTAGAGCGTCGCCAGGTCGGTGTACATGTAACCCGGGTAACCACGGCGACCCGGCACCTCTTCGCGGGCGGCACCGATCTCGCGCAGTGCCTCACAGTAGTTCGTCATGTCCGTGAGGATGACAAGGACGTGGTAGTCCTTCTCGAAGGCGAGGTATTCGGCGGTCGTCAGGGCGAGTCGCGGCGTGACCGTCCGCTCGACGGCGGGGTCGTCCGCGAGGTTGGCGAAGACCACGGAGCGTTCCAGCGCGCCGGTGCGCTCGAAGTCGTCCATGAACTCGTTGGCCTCCTCCTGTGTGATGCCCATCGCGCCGAAGATAACAGCGAACTCGCTGCCCTCTTCGCCCTCTTCTTCCTCCTCAGGCACGCTGGCCTGCCGAGCGATCTGAAGTGCCAGATCGTTGTGCGGCAGCCCAGAGGCGGAGAAGATCGGGAGCTTCTGGCCGCGAACGAGGGTGTTCATGCCGTCGATGGCTGAGACACCCGTCTGGATGAACTCCTCGGGATACTCCCGGGAGTACGGATTGATCGCCGCGCCGATAATGTCCTCGCGGGATTCAGGGACGATCTCGGGGCCGCCGTCGATGGGCTGGCCCGTTCCGTCCATGACTCGGCCGAGCAGATCCTCGGTGACGGGCATCTTCAGCGTCTCGCCGAGGAAGCGCACGGATGCGTTGCGGTCGATCCCGCTGGTGCCCTCGAAGACCTGAATCGCCACAAGGCCGTCGCTGGACTCCAAGACCTGGCCGCGGAGCGTGCGGCCGTCGTCGGTCTCGATCTCGACGATCTCGTCGTAGCCGATCGGTTCGTCGACCTCGGCGTAGACGAGCGGTCCGCTGATCTCGTTGATTGTCTCGTACTCTTTCATTAGTACATCCCCCGCAGTTCCTCGGTGATATCGTCTTTGAGTTCCTCGATGAACGCCTCGTAATCCTCCTGGACGCCGATCCGGTTGATCCGCGGCGTGGAGTCAAGCGAGACGAGATCCTCGACCGGCACGCCGGCGTCGAGGGCCTCGAAGGCTTCGTCGTTGTACGTCTTGATCGTCGTCAGGATGAGGTGGGTCTTCTCCGGCGGGCAGAACGTATCCGTTGGGTGGAAGGCGTTCTGTTGGAGGTAGGCCTCCCGGAGGTAGCGGGCGATCTCAAGGGTCAGCTGCTGATCCTCCGGCAGGGCGTCCTTGCCGACGAAGCACAATCTCCTGGAGTTCGCTTTCCTCGTCGAGGACGTCGATAGCCCACTGGCGGATCTCCGACCAGTCCTCGGTGACGTTCTCCTCGAACCATGGATCGAGTTGATCCCGATACAGCGAATAGGACTCGTTCCAGTTGATCGACGGGAAGTGCCGGCGTTCGGCCAGATCCGCGTCGAGGGCCCAGAACGTTTTGACGATTCGCAGCGTGTTCTGGGTGACTGGCTCGGAGAAGTCACCGCCGGGCGGCGAGACGGCACCGATGACCGACACCGAGCCGGTCGTCCCGTTGGTGTTCTCGAAGAAGCCGGCTCGCTCGTAGAACTGGCTGAGCCGTGCCGAGAGGTAGGCCGGATAGCCCTCCTCGCCGGGCATCTCCTCAAGCCGGGAGGAGATTTCCCGCATGGCCTCGGCCCACCGCGAGGTGGAGTCGGCCATGAGTGCCACGTCGTACCCCATGTCGCGGAAGAACTCCGCGATGGTGATGCCCGTGTAAATACAGGACTCGCGTGCTGCGACGGGCATGTTTGAGGTGTTGGCGATGAGGCAGGTGCGGGCCATCAACGGGTTCCCGGTTTTCGGGTCGTCCAGTTCCGGGAAATCCTCGATGACCTCGGTCATCTCGTTGCCGCGCTCGCCACAGCCGACGTAGACGACGATGTCGGCGTCGGCCCACTTGGCGAGTTGGTGCTGGGTGACGGTTTTCCCCGAGCCGAACGGCCCCGGAATCGCCGCCGTCCCGCCTTTCGCGATCGGGAACAGCCCATCAAGGACGCGCTGGCCCGAAATGAGTGGCTTCGTCGGCGTCTTCTTCTCGACGGCCGGGCGTGGCTGGCGGACCGGCCACTCCTGGTGCATCGAGATCTCCTCGCCGTTGTCGAGTTCGACAACCGTCTCTTCGACGGTGTAGCTGCCGGATTCGACGGCGACGACCTCGCCGCCCTCGTAGTCCGGTGGCACCATGACCTTGTGGTCGATGGTGACCGTCTCCTCGACGATGCCGACCACGTCGCCGGCGGATACTTCGTCGCCTGCCTCGACCTCGGGCTGGAACTCCCACTCCTTGTCGAGGTCGATGCCGGGGGCGTCGACCCCACGGTCGAGGAACGCACTGTTCATCTTGTCTTCAGCACGTCGAGTGGGCGCTGGGTGCCGTCGTAGATGGCATCCAGCATGCCAGGGCCAAGGTCGACCGACAGCGGCTCGCCCGTGTTCTCGACGGGTTCGCCCGGGCCGACCCCGGAGGTCTCCTCGTACACCTGGATGGTTGTCACGTCGCCTTCGATCTCGATAACCTCGCCCATCAGCCCTTCGTCGCCGACATAGACGACGTCGTTCATCCGGGCGTCGAGATCGCGGGCGGTGACAACCGGCCCACTGACGCTTTCGATGACGCCGGTTGCGGCGTCCTGTTGGGTTGCTTGACTCATAGTTAGTCGTCTTCCTCCATCAGATCGATGCCGATGGCGCGTTTGATCTGTCCGCGGAGATCGCCGCTGCCCGCGCCGCCACCGAGGGTGACAAGCGTTGGCTCGACGCTGGTTTCGACTGCTTTCCGCGTCCCGCGGGACAGGTGATCGAGATCGTCGTCGTACATGACGATGATACCGACGTTCTCGTTGTCGAGAACACGCTCGACGGCGTCGTCAAGCGCGTCGTCCTTCTCGTCGTCGGGAACGTTTTCGAACGTCTGCACGCCGGCCAGCCGGAAGCCGGTGGTGAAATCCGGGCTGCCGATGACCGCGATCTCCTGGCTCATAGGATCACCAACTCCTGTTCGATGGCCGTCTCGCTCAGCCCGGCCTCGCGGCCGCGAGCGATGGCACGGATGTTGGTTACTTCCCGCTCCTTCATCAAGATGTAGGCTACGACCGGACAGATCGACAACGGATGGACGTTGCCGAGCTGTTTGGAGTATCGTAGCAACACACCCTCCAAGGCGCGCTCGAAGTCGATGAGGCTATCGGCGGCCTCCAGTTCATCGAGTGGCTCGGAGAGCTTTGTGCCGTACCGGCTCTCTCGGATCCGCGCGACGAGCTCGTCGGTGTTTTCGACCAGTGTCGTCATCTCGCTGGCCGAAAACAGCCGCCCGCCATCGATGAAGTACTCGCCGGGGTCGATCTCCGCGCCGCTGCGGGCAAGCCGCAGGGCGTTGCGAACGTTCCGGAAGTCGATCTCGGCTTCGAGGAACTCCCGGTAGAGATCGATCGCCTCCCCGCTGGGGAGGGTGCCGAGTAGCTGTTCGTAGAACGCCCGATCGACGGCGTTCTCCAGCGGCACCAGCGTCTCGCTCTCCTGGAAGTCCTCAAAGGCCGCGTCGACCGCGTCGCCGAACATCGTGCCATCGAGGACGGTCACGACATCTTCGACGGTGCCGGCCTCAAGCAGGCGGTTGATCAGGGCGTCGTCGAACTCGCCGGCCCGGATCATATCGGTCTCGACGGCCTCGCTATCTGCGTCAGTGTAGACGCCGCGGAACACCGTTTTGACGTTCCAGGCGTCGAATTTTCGCAGGTAGCGGGCGATGAGATCGTACAGCTGCCCCTCGGCGAAGCCCAGCAGTGCATCGAAGTGCCGCGCCAGATTGCGGTTCAGCGCGTACTCGATGAGGTCAACGCCGCTGTGGCGGCTGCCGAGGGCGTTGATCTCCTGTTCGTACTCGGATTCCTCCATGTAGCGGGCGATCTCCGCGGGACTCATCCGGACGAGCTTGCTGTACTCGTCGTCGTCGAACAGCACGCCCCGCCGGGCTCGCACCCGGGCGGTGACGTACTCGGGGTTCGAGCTACCGGGCGAGCCGGACGATGCGTTCATGCCGGGCGTGCTCATTGCTCGAAGAGGTGTTCTGAGAGTTCCTTCAGGTTCTCATCCCAGACGGTGTCGAGAACCGAGTCGAAGGTGTTGTTCACCCGAACGCGTGAGGTGTCGCTCTCGACGATCACGCCGCCGAGGCAGTCGCGCTCGCCGCCGAAGCTGAACCCGTCGTAGTCCGTCAGGATCCCCTCGATGAGTTCCTGATCGTCGCCGCGCCCGTAGACGGTGACGGTCGCGTCGTCATCGAACTCCGTCGCGGCGTTTGCGATGAGCGCTTCGGTAAGCGACTCGCGGCGGTCACCCGACAGCTCGACCAATGCGGCTTCGACCTCCTCGCGAACATCGGCGAGGACGTCCCGACGGGCTTCGAGCCGCTGCTGTTTGGCTTCGAGGTTCGCACTCGACAGTGCCTGTTCGCGCTCTTGGTCGATCTGCCGCTCGACCTCGGCGGCGCGCTCGTCTTTGATCGCCTCGGCGTCGGCCTCGGCCTCGGCGATGATGGCCTCGGCTTCCTCCTCGGCGTCCGCACGAATCTCCTCTGCACGCGCGCGGGCTTCGTCTTTGATGTCGTCTACGACGTGTTCCAAACTCATTGGTGAAAGGAACGCCCCGTTAGACGAGGAAGATCGCAACGAGTGCGAGGATCACGAGCGTCTCGGGCAGGACAGTCAGAATCAGGCCTCTGACGAACAGATCCTCGTTTTCGGCCATTGCGCCGACTGCGGCCGCACCGATGCCGCGCTCCGCATAGCCAGCGCCGAAGGCCGCCAGTCCAACACCGAGGGCAGCCGCTGCCGATGGGCTGAGTGCCGGGCCGCCGGATTGTCCAGTCTGCAGTACAACGTTACCGAGCTCTGATGCAAGTTCCAAACTCATGTATTGTGTCTCGTCCGCTCTGGTTGCGTTGGCTTGTCGCCGAACAGTTGCTTGTTGGTTTTACCGTGGGCATAAAGCTTCCCAAACCCACTGGTTGGAACGGTCATAGACGGTGATTTCGAGCGAATCCTATGGGAGCGGTTCACAGCCGCCTTCGCGGTTGCGAACGGCTCTCGGCCCACTCACTGCTGTGGTCACTCGATCTCAATGGGTACCGCAAAACCGCTGAGAGAAAAACGCCGTCGGGTGGTGTTATTCGTCGCTGGTCGTGTACGTCCGCTCGTAGCCGAACGGCGTGTACTCACGACCGCCGCCGTCGAAGAACTTCCCGAAGAACTCGACGTACTCAAGACGCACTGCCTGCAGGCCGGCACTCGTCACACCAAGCGCGAGGACGAGGATGTGACCGAGAACGAGGACGAGAATCCCGATCAACAGCGAGGCGGCTTCCCCGTGGACGAGTCCCGGGAACAACACGCCGGTGACCGCCTCACCGTGATAGGTGCCCTGTTCGAGGTAGTACGCCGGCGAGTGTTGAAGCCCGAAGTGCCACTCCGCACCGTGGCTCGTTTCGGTGACCCACACGCCGAAAAACAGGAGGTTGACCGTGAAAGCCATCCCCGCCTTGGCGAGCAGCACCGCCGCAAGTCGGGTGTACGACAGCACGTTGACAAGGACGTTCAGGAATTCGACGACCTCGATCGGCTCGCCGAGGGCCAAGAGGAACAGCCCGATGACGAAGACCAACAGCGGGATCGTGAATTCGCCACCAATCACCGGAATGCTGAACAGCCCCATCGCCGGGAAGCCACTGAATCCGAGTGGGAGCACACCCTCAGCAGCGAAGGTGGTGTAGATGAACTCCGGCACGGCACCGCGAACCGCGTCGCTGAAGACCCAGACCCACAGCCCATTCATCATCAGGATCCACGAGCCGTTTTCGTAGATCGCGTGTTTGAGGTCGTGAATCTGGAAGTCCTCGATGAAGCCGAGAATCCACGCGATATTGAGGTGGACAACACCGACGAGCACGCTGACGACGAGCCAGCCGCGGGCCCAGTCGGCACCAGCCGGCGAGAGACCCTTCTCTATCGGTGCGTGGGCAAGGCCGACGACGCCTTCCCAGAAGTACGTCGCAATCACGTGTAAGCCGAACAGCTCACCATAGAGAATCCCAAAGACAGCGGTGAACACACCGGCGGCGATGGTGACCCCGCCCATGCTCTTGAATCCCTGACTGTCGAAGGCCGTATACAGGTAGTAGCCGATCCCCATGTAGATGAGCCCGTAGCCGAGATCACCGATCATGAACCCGAAAAAGGCCGGGAACGTCAGAAAGAGGATGACCGTCGGATCGAACTCGTTGTACTTTGGCCGGCTGACGGCTTCGATGAGCACTTCGAACGGTTTGACGATGCCGGGGTTGCTCTGGATGATCGGCGGATCGTCATCGTTCATCGTGACCGCGCCACCACCGTCGGCGACGACTTCGCCGCCATCGGTAGCAGCCTCGGCATCAGCGTCAGCCGCGCTGCCGTGGTCTTCGACGTGCGCCTCGCCGCTTGATTTGAATTCGGCGCGCTCGATCTCGTCGACATCGACCGGGCCGTCGACCTCGCTATCGAGCGTGGCCGCAAGGTCGTCGTAGCGGTCGGTCGGAATCCAGCCCTCGGCGACGAAGGCGTTGGTCGTCGTCGCAAACGACAGTGGCGCCTCCTTCTTTTGGGCCTCGATGGCGAGATACTCCTCAGCCGCGAGCAGGAAGCCAGCCGACTCAGCTTTGACCGTTTCCAACTCGGCTTCGACCTCGCCGAGTTCGGCTTCGAGTGTTTCCTTTTCGCTTTCGAGGTCAGCGACGTACTGCTTGGGAGAGGTCTCGGCGTCAGGCACCGATAGCGTCGTGAACTCGACACCGACGAGTGAGTCGGCGATGAGTTCACTTGTGGGGTCGTACCCCTCGGCGGGCTGGGCGAAGATCGCTTGTGTGTCGCCGCCCGTGAAGATCTCGAAGCGGTTGATCGTCTCCTCGTCGTCGAGCTCCGCGGCGATGGTGTCGCGGTCGCCGTGGCCGACGAGGACAGCCAGGGAGTCGTAACCGCTCAGGAGAGCCAAATCAAGGCCGAGTTCGGCGAAGGGGGCGACCGCCTCGATCTCCTCGTTGATCTCGCGGATCTGGGTTTCAAGCTCGCCGCGCTGGTCGTCGAGGTCGTTGATCCGGTCGCGGAGCTCCGGCAGCTCGGCGTTGAGTTCCTCGCGGTCGACGATCCGGGTCTGGCCGGCGTCGCCGGCTTCGATCCCGAGCGTGCTTTTGAGCGCGCGAACGGTGACGAGTTGCTCGTTGGTTTCCTCCGCGCTCTCAGGAGCGGCCGCCGTCGAAGCCCTCCCAGGAGCCGTCGTAATCCGACAGATCCAGCAGGTTCAGCGCGTGGACAGCCTCGATGACATCGTCGATGACGCGTTTCGAACCCGTCACCGACACCTTGCTCATCTGCTCAGGTCTGAGCATTTACGGCCTCCTCGAAGCGGTCGATGGCCAACTCGACGGCCTCGTCGATCCGGTCTTGGGCCTCCTCGACGAGTTCCTCTCGGGCTGCCTCGCCCTCTTCGAGGATTTCCTCACGGCGGGCGTCGATCTCCTCGTGGGCCGCCTCCAGTTGGTCGGCCGCGTCCTGTTCGGCCTCCTCCTCGGCCGTCGTGCGGATCTCGTCGGCTTCGGATCGGGCCTCGGCGATGCGTTCCTCGGCGTCGGCTTCCGCCTCGGCAACGATCTCCTCGGCGTCGTCCTCGGCCGCCTTGATCTCGTTGAGAACCTCTTGTCTCGGCATGCTCACTAATCATCCGGAATTGCAGTAGCTGCATATAAGGTGTTTGCGGAACGTCTCGGCGGTTCGATGGGTCTGTGTCGGCTCCGTGTGTTCAGCAAATCCGTACCGTTATTGTCACGCCGCCCATAGGGAATATTGACATGGGAATCCTTGAGAACAAGGCCAGAGCGCGCCTGTTCTACAAATATCTCTCGAAGGTTTACGATACCATCAACCCCTTCATCTGGAACGACGAGATGCGCGACGAGGCCATCGCGTGGCTCGACATCCAGCCCGACGACCGCGTCCTCGATGTGGGCTCAGGCACCGGGTTTGCGACCGAAGGGCTGCTCCAACACACCGACAACGTGTACTGTCTTGACCAGTCGATCCACCAGATGGAGAAGGCCTTCGACAAGTTCGGCAAACACGACACGGTGAGGTTCCACCGCGGTGACGCCGAACGCCTCCCGTTTGCTGACGACACGTTTGATCACCTCTGGTCGTCAGGCTCGATCGAGTACTGGCCCAACCCGATCGACGCCCTCGAAGAGTTCCGGCGGGTCACCAAGCCCGGCGGCCGCGTCCTCGTCGTCGGCCCCGACTATCCAAACTCGGTCGTCATGCAGAAACTCGCCGATGCGATCATGCTGTTTTACGACGAAAACGAGGCCGACCGCATGTTTGAGACTGCCGGCTACACTGACTTCGAACACCATATCCAACAGGCCAGCCCCGGTAGCCCGAAGGCGATCACGACGGTTGCGACCGTCCCTGCGGCCCCGGCCGCAGACGGCGTTGCCGACGCAGCCACCGACCACGCCACGGCCGGTGATTCTGCGGCTGACTAACGTGTTGTCGCTGCTGGCTGCGTCTCAGAAAAACACGTCCTCGCGCTATTCGTCGATAAACTCGTTGTCGCGCCAGTCGACACCGTTTTTCCCGGCACTGTT
Source organism: Halonotius sp. GCM10025705 (assembly GCF_042662885.1). Classification (NCBI taxonomy): domain Archaea; kingdom Methanobacteriati; phylum Methanobacteriota; class Halobacteria; order Halobacteriales; family Haloferacaceae; genus Halonotius; species Halonotius sp. GCM10025705. Next base: position 2,200,875 of record NZ_JBHSZD010000001.1, read on the forward strand.
CTGTGGGTTTTCGACGACCTCGACGGTTGCGGGTCGTTTTTCGCCCTCGACGATCCGTGTTGCTTCGAGCTCGCCGTCGTGTTCGGAGATCGCTGTCAGCGTCCCTTTCTCAGAGAGCTTGGCGATCTCGGTGAGCACCTGAAACATCCCGTACTGGACGGCGGTGTTCTGGAGCACGGTTTCGCGGTCGCCCTTGAAGCAGGCGAACTCGACGAGTTCTGAGGGGATCTCTTCTTCCTCCTCGTCGCCCCAGCTCGGCCCGCCGGCCCGCGGCGGTTCCTCCTCGTAGACCCGGGTTTCGGTCACGCTGGCTTTGAGTTGGGCTGTTGGGGTGTATTTGCTGAGGCTCTCGTCGCTGGCCTCGGCGTTGATGATTAACGTGTTGTTGCGTCGGGTGAGTGTCACCTCGTCGATCTCATCGGGGAGTGCTGGATCCTCCAGATACTCCTCAGGTCTTCGAGCGGCAATTCAAGCGTCGAGTGGAGACGGAATACGCGGCCTGTCATGATGTTGGATGGTGGTGTCGTCGACGTGGGTGCCGATACCTACCGACTGTAGGGCCCCCACTGGTATATGGGCTATCCTTTCGTGTCCGCCCGCGACCGATGGCTGTGGGCGGCGTCGCCAGCGACCTCGTGTGGGCTCAGGTCGTCAGCGTCGCTTCGAGTTCGCCGCGCTCGTCGAGTTCGGTCAGAATATCGCTGCCGCCGACAAACTCGCCGTCGACGAACGTTTGGGGGATCGTCTCCCAATCGCTGTGAGTCGATAGGGCTTCGCGGTATTCGTCGAGGGCGGGCAACACGTCGACGGTCTCAAACTCGGTGACGTGTTCGCTGATCAACTCAAGGGCGTTCGCCGAGTAGCCACACTGCGGCATCAGTTGATTCCCCTTCATGAACAACACCACATCGTTGCTTTCGATCGCCTCATCGACGCGTTCCTGGACGTTCTCGGCGTCCAGTTCGCTGTCGGGTTGGAAGGTCATACCACTCCATAGGAGCGACGGGGCCATAGGCGTTGCGTCCGGTTCCCTCTCCGGTTGCGCCCGCTGGCGGCCATCGGCACCCGTTGGAATCCGACACCTCCTTGTAGGCCGATGGAATCAGCCATGGGTATGAACGCGAACATCACCTGGGGCGGCGCGGGGCTCGTGTTGGCACTGGCCGGCACCGCGTTTGTCATCTCCGAAATCCAACACGGGATCGAAGTTGGCAACCCCTTGCCCGTCGCCTACGGCGGTGCGGTCGTCCTGGCAACCGTTATCGCCATCCTGTTGATCGTCCCGAGCATGCGATCGAGCAGCTAAGCCGATCGCTGACAGCCCCCTGTCGACCGCGACGCAAACGGGGGAGTTATTAGCGTCGCCACGAAGGAAGCGATGTGTTTCGCGTCGAGCTTCACGCCCACTCGGAACGCTCCCATGACGGCCGCGACCCCGTCGATCTGTTGCTCGAACAGGCCGCGGCTGTCGGACTCGACGCGCTTGCGATCACCGACCACGATGAGATCGACGCCAGCATCGAGGCCGCGGTGAGCGCACCGGACTACGGCCTTGTCGGCATTGTCGGTATGGAGGTCACCAGCGCGGTCGGCCATATTCTCGCCTTAGGCATCGACGAACTCGTCCCGCCGGGCCTCTCCTACGACGAGACGCTCGATCGCATCCACGATCAAGGCGGGATCGCCGTCGTCCCCCATCCGTTCCAGAAATCCCGCCACGGCGTCGCTCCGCATATCACCGACGACCAACTCGCTTCAGCCGACGCCATCGAGGTCTACAACTCCCGGCTGTTCACCGGCCGGGCAAACCGCCAAGCCGAACAGTTCGCCCTCGAACGCGAACTCCCGATGACCGCCGGCAGCGACGCCCACATCTCCGAGCTGGTCGGTCAAGCGGTCACCGAGGTCGACGCCGACGAGCCGACCGCCGACGCGATTCTCGATGCGATCCGCGGGGGTCGCACGAGCGTTATCGGCCACCGAACGCCGTGGCACGTTAGCCTCCGGCAGTTCGGCGGCGGCGCGAAACGCCGCGCCCAGCGGGCGATCCGTGAGTTGTTCCGATGAGGCAGCCACCACAGCCGCCGCTTCGCGGTGCTGACCCCGATGTTGTCCGCGCCGCGCTCGACGCTGGCGATCCGCTTCCTGGCGCGAGCAACGTTGGGCCGGCAGCGATGGACGGTTTCGGCGGCCGTCTCGACAACTGCCTCGTCCGGGATGTACTGGGACGCCAGCCGGTCTACAGCGAGGCCGACGCCGCCGACCCGACCGCCGCCGGCGCGTGGGCGTTCACGCCTGGCGACCTTGAGGATCCAGTTGTCGTCCCACCTGGTGGTGTTCGCACCGCCGCCGGCGACGAGACGAGACTCACGCTCCCGGAGCCGCCGGCCGCCGACAGCGACGCGGCGATGGCGGCTGTGACTGACGCACTCCTCGGCGCGCTCGGCGTCGACGACACCGAGAAGACGGCCACAGACGACGTTGCCGTCGCCTTCTCTGGTGGGGTCGACTCAGCGCTTGTCGCCAGCGGCTTCCCGGACGCGCCACTGTACGTCGTCGGCTTCGAGGGCTGCCACGACATCGCCGCCGCCCGCGAGGCTGCCGCCGCAATTGACCGCGCCGCCGACCTCACGGTCATCGAACTCACTCACGACGATCTGATCGACGCCGTCCCGCGGGTCGCTGCTGCGATTGACCGGACAAATCCGATGGACGCAACGATCGCGCTGCCGCTGCTCGTTGTCGCCGAGCGGGCCGCAGCCGACGGCTACGATCGCCTCGCGCTCGGCCAGGGGGCGGACGAACTCTTTGGCGGCTACTCGAAGGTCGTCGAGCCGGCCGACGATCACCGCGTCGACAGCGACACGGTTCGCGGCGCAGTGCGGGAGACGATCGAGACGCTCCCCGGCCAACTGGAACGCGACGTGTGTGGGCTCTCAGCCGCTGGCGTCGAGCCGGTGACGCCATTCCTCCAGGATCGCGTTGTCGACGCCGCGTTGCGGCTGCCCGGCAAATTGTTGGCGACGCCTGAGGCGCGGAAGGTTGCCCTGCGGCGGGTTGCTCGTGAGACGGTTGGCCTCCCGGACTCTGTCGCGGGCGCGGACAAGAAAGCGGTACAGTATGGCACCTATGTCAGCCGCGAGTTGGATCGCCTGGCTCGCCAAAACGGCTATAAGCGACGGATGGACGACCACGTTGGGCAGTATATTTGCGAGCTGTGTGACACTGAGACCTGACTTTTTCACTATCGCGGCTGAATCCCGGTCATGAATCGACGCGACGTGCTCACGGTCACTGGCGGGATCACACTGTCGACGACGCTGGCTGGCTGTTTCAGCGTCGAGCAGAACGAATCCGGGGGCAAACCGACGGAAACGAATCTGGAAGTTCAAGCGACGACAACGAACCGACAACCGCTGACGACGACAGCGAGTTGGATCTCCGCGAGGCCAACGTTGTGAGTGTCGTCGTCGATGACAACGGCGGAGCGAGTACGTTCACTGTTGGTCTCCACCACGACGACGCTGGCGAGGATGGCTATGCCGACTGGTGGCAGGTCGAAACGCTTGATGGCACACAACTCGGCCGCCGTGATCTCACACACCCACATGACGAACAACCGTTCGAACGATCCGGAACAATCGAAATCCCCGACGATGTGACCTGCGTCGTCGTTCGCGGCCACGACCAGACCCACGGCTACGGCGGCCGGGCGATCGTGGTAAATCTCGACTCTGGCGGGCAGAACGCGATTTTGCAGGGTTCGGAGCGACAGACCGTCAGCGAGAGCGACTGTCCAGCGTAGCGTCTCGCTGTGACTTCTGCCCGTGTGACACCGTCCCGCGGTGCGGCGAGTCCGAAGCGGTTAAACGGGCTTCGGGGATAGAACAGGCAACTCACTGCGGTAACGGGCTACCAGTGGGCACCCGGTTCGCCGGGACGAAATGTGGTCGGCCTGACCGACTGAATCGCAAGCGCCCGAGGACAACTATGGCACGAAGCGTCTACTCACACATCCGCGAAGCATGGGAGAGCCCAAGCGAGGGCAAACTCGCCGAACTACAGTGGCAGCGCAAACAGGAATGGCGGAACCAAGGAGCGATCGAACGCGTCGATCGCCCAACCCGCCTCGATAAGGCTCGCTCGCAGGGCTACAAAGCAAAACAAGGCGTCGTTGTCGCCCGCGTGTCCGTCCGCAAGGGCGGGGCGCGCAAGCAGCGACACAAAGCCGGCCGCCGTACCAAACGGCAGGGCGTCAACCGCATCGGCCGCCGGAAATCGATCCAGCGCATCGCCGAGGAGCGCGCCTCCCGGAAATACCGCAACCTCCGGGTGCTGAACTCCTACTGGGTCGGCGAAGACGGCTCACAGAAATGGCACGAGGTCATCCTCATCGACCCGAACCATCCCGCCATCGAGGCCGACGACGACCTCAACTGGATCTGCGAGGATCAACACAAGGGTCGGGCGTTCCGTGGCCTCACCAACGCGGGCGACAAAGGCCGCGGCATGCAGACCCGTGGGAAAGGGACTGAGCACGCGCGCCCGAGCGTCAACAGCGATCGCAACCGCAGCAAGTAGCTGCTCACCTCGGTCTCACGACCGCTGCTCACCGATCGAGCCCCGGGTTCGGGCTGTTTTCCGTCGAATTGTCGATTCCCAGACAGTGATAACCTACATCTTTTTCTTATATTAGACTGATGTACCGGACGTTATGTCACTGCTCGATAGCTACGAAGCCGTCCTCTGGAAGACGATGGACTGGCTCCGGATCACCGACTCCGTCCGTCGGAAGATGCTGGCAGCGGTGGCGATCCAGTTCAGCGTCGCCATCGGTCTCTTTGGGCTCCCGTTCGTCCTGTCGGGAACGGTACTGACAGCGATCCAGGCCTTGTTGTTCACTGGCGCGACTGTGGCGTTTATCAACACAGCCCTGATCGTCCAGCGGGATCTGATCGACCCACTGGCCGACATCGAAACCGCCGCCGGACGAATCGCTGAGGGCCACGTCGAAACTGAGGCCGTCGCCACCGACCAGCCTGACGAGGTCGGCGAACTCACCCGCTCGTTCAGCGCGCTGCAGTCCTATCTTGCGACGGTCTCCGCACAGGCTGACGCCTTGGCCGAACAGGAGTTCGACGACGACGCCCTCGATGAGTCAGTCCCCGGCCCCTTCGGTGAATCGCTGACCCGGATGGCTGACAACCTCGAAGCCCACACCAACGAGGTCGAAACCCGCTCGGCCCGGCTTGAACGCCTTGTCGAGGCCTTCGAGGAGTCGACGACCGCCGCCATCGACGGCGATCTGACGGCGACCATCGACCCCGCCGTCGTCAACGACGAGGACGGCACCTACACCGTAGTTATCGAGCGATACAACGAACTGCTGCGAACACTCCAGGAATCCCTCGGCGAGACCGCCGCCTTCGCCGCTGAGGTCTCCCGATCGACCGACAGCGTCGTCGAGAGCACGACCGAACTTGACCGCGCGGGCGACGAGATCGCCGCCGCCACCGACGAGATCGCCGCCGGAGCCGACGAGCAACGCGAGCAGCTCCAAGCCGCCGTCAGCGAGGTCAACACGCTGTCGGCGACCGTCGAGGAGATCGCCGCCTCCGCCGAGGAGGTCAGCCGAACGGCCGAAACCGCAAGCGAGGCCGCCACCGAGGGCCGCCAAGAGGTGACCGATACGATCGCGGAACTCGATGAGATCGAAGTCGAGATCACCGAGGCCGCCGACAGCGTTGAGGCACTCGGCAGCCGGATCGACGAGGTCGACGAGATCGTTTCGGTGATCACCGATATCGCCGAACAGACCAACCTGCTCGCACTCAACGCCTCGATCGAAGCCGCCCGCGCCGGCGAGGAGGGCGATGGCTTCGCGGTTGTCGCCGAGGAGGTCAAAAGTCTCGCCGAGGAGACGAAAGACGCCGCCGGTGAGATCGCCGACCGCCTCGAAGAGATTCAGGCCCAATCCGACGACACGATCGCCGAGGTTGAATCAGCCAGCCAGCGCGTCAGCGAGAGCACCGACGCCGTCGAACGCTCACTGGGTCGGTTCGATGAGATCGCTGAGGTCGTCACCGAGTTGAGCGACAGCGTCCACGAGATCAGCGACGCGACCGACCAACAGGCCACCTCCGCAGAGGATGTCGCGGCCGTCGTGGATGAGGTCGCCGACATCAGCGATGAGACCGCCGAGGATGCCGCCAGCGCGGCGTCGGCGGCCGAACAGCAGACGGTGTCGCTGTCGACCGTTTCGGAGACGGTCGAATCACTCGCCAGCGAGGCCGACGAACTCGAATCGCTCCTCTCGCAGTTTGATCTTGAAGAGGACGTGGCCACCGAGGGAGCGACCGGCCAGCGCGACACGGTCAACACGAACGGCGCGGATACAAACGAGGACGGCGACGTGATCGAACACACCGAGTCGACGAACGATCCGTTTACTGTCCCGGCCAACAACTGAGCCACCCGAGCAGTGACATCCGCGGTCTTATTTTGCTGTCGCCCAACCTGGGGCTATGAGCCTCTCGCTGGATGCAACCCAACTTGACCGCTACTCGCGGCATCTCATCACCGACGAGATCGGCCCCGAGGGGCAGGCAACACTGCTGGATAGCAGTGTCCTCGTCGTCGGCGCGGGCGGCCTCGGCGCGCCGGTTATCCAGTATCTCGCGGCCGCCGGCGTCGGCACGCTTGGTGTCGTTGATGACGATGTCGTCGAGCGGTCAAATCTCCAGCGACAGGTGATCCACGCCGACAGCGATGTGGGCCGGCCGAAAGTCGAGAGCGCGGCGGCGTTCGTCGCCGACCTCAATCCCGACGTGACGGTCGAAACCCACGACCGACGCCTCAGCCCCGACAACGCCGCCGAACTGATCGCCGACTACGACCTCGTTGTCGATGGCTCCGACAATTTCCCGACGCGATACCTGCTCAACGACGCCTGTCGGCTGGCGGGGGTTCCGCTGGTCAACGGCGCGGTCTACAAGTTTGAAGGCCAGGTCACGACGCTCGTTCCCGACGGGCCCTGCTACCGATGTCTGTTTCCTGAGGCCCCTGATCCGGGTACCGTCCCCGACTGTGCGACGACCGGCGTGTTGGGTGTGCTGCCGGGCACCATCGGCTGTCTGCAGGCGACCGAAGCCGTGAAACTGCTGGTCGGGGTTGGCGACCCGCTGGTCGGCACGCTGCTGTCGTATGATGCGATGGAACTTGCGACCGAACGCGTCCCCTACCAGCAGTCGCCGGACTGCCCGGTCTGCGGCGAGGACAGCATCGACTCGATCGCCGCGGTCGACTACAGCGACGGCTGCGGGATCAACGACCCACAACCGAACGCCTGAGATCGACGGCGACAGCACCCGGTGAGTCCCGCGACTTTTTACCGAAACCGACGTATCGGTAGCTATGACGAGTGGTGTCACCCAACCGACCGCTTCTCGCATCCGAATCAACCCATGACGCGTACACACGCACCTGTCTCCCCGCCGGTAACCCTCACCATCGCCGGCAGCGACTCCGGCGGCGGCGCGGGGATCCAAGCGGATCTCAAAACGATCGAAGCCCACGACGCCTTCGGCACCTCGGCGATCACGGCGACGACCGCCCAGAACACGACCGGTGTCGAGGATATCAACGTCCTCCCGACCGACCACATCGCCGCCCAGTACGACGCCGTCGTCGACGACTTTGATGTCGGTGCGATCAAAACCGGCATGCTTGCCACCGCTGCGGTGATCGAGACCGTCACCGGTTGCCTCGCCGAGTTCGACGGCCCGGTTGTCGTCGACCCTGTCATGGTCGCGGCGACCGGCGACCGCCTGCTGAGCGAGGACGCCGAAGCCGCCTACGAGGCGTTGTTCGATCACGCGACGCTCGTGACGCCGAACGCCGACGAAGCCGAACTGCTGACCGACCGGACGGTCGATAGCGTCGACGCCGCCGAGGCCGCGGGCCGCGATATCGTCGAGTTAGGGGCTGACGCCGCGCTCGTGAAGGGCGGCCACATCGACGGCGACGACGTTGTCGACACGCTCGTCATCGACGAGTCAGCCACCGACGCAACCCACACCGAAGGGTTCAGCCACCCGCGCATCGACACCGACGCGACGCATGGCTCGGGCTGTACGCTCTCCAGTGCTATCGCCGCCCGCTTGGCCCACGAGGAAACGCTCACCGAGGCCGTCGCCGGCGGCGTCGCGTTCATGGAGCGGGCCGTCCGCTACGGGATCGATGCCGGAAGCGGCCCGGGCTCAGTCCACCACCTCGTCGAGATGCGCGAACGCGCCGACCGCGAGGCGACAACCGCCGCCGTCGAGCGGATCGTCGCCCGACTGGTCAAGGCCAACGTCGAACCCCTCGTTCCCGCCGGCGGCATGAATGTCGTTGGTGCGACCCGATACGCCGAGTCAGCCGCCGAGGTTGTCGGTGTTGACGGCCGCCTCAGCCAAACGCGAACCGGGATCCGACACAACGCCGGGGTTCGATCCGGTGTCGGCAGCGACCTCGCCCACCAGCTCTTAGCTGCCCGCGAGGCGTTCCCCGCGCTCCGGTTTGCGGCCACCTGTCGCCTTGACGACGCTGTCGAGCAAGCTCTCGACACACTCGATGGGGCGGTCGTCCGCGGTTCAGGGGCGAGCGCGACCGAGGTCGTCGCAACCGCACTCGACGATGCTGACGCGCCCCCAGCAGCGATCATCGACGCCGGTGGTGCGGATCGACAGCCCGCGGTGATCGTGGCTGCACCCACGGCGGCGACGCTCCGCAAGCGGCTGGTGGGGCTTCACGACGCGCTAATTACGGAGTGACGGCGGCACCACTGCCACCTGCATCGTAGCGTTTTAGCGACTGTCCGCCCCACGGCCGGTATGTCTCAGGGAATCGTCGGCCAGTTTCACGCGCTGAAGGCCGACAGCGACGCCGATCTGGTGGCGATGCAGTGCGGCGATTTCTACGAGTTTTTCGACGATGACGCCGAGTGTGTGGCTGCCGAACTGGATCTGACAACCTCCACGAAATCCTCCGGCGGCGAATCCTACCCGATGGCTGGCGTACCGGTCTCGGAACTCCAACCGTACCTCACCGCGCTCGTCGAACGCGGCTACACCGTCGCTGTCGCCGACCAGTTCGAAGATGATTCGGGCGACTTCTACCGAGAAATCACCCGCCGCGTCACGCCCGGCACACTGCTGGAAACCGCCGACAGCGACGCCCAGTATCTCGCAGCGGTCGTCGCACCCGCTGCCGACGACAACGCCGCCGACAGCGGCCCCTACGGACTTGCCTTCGCCGACATCACAACCGGCCAGTTCCTTGTCACCGAGGTCGCAGATGCCGACAGCGCGGTCGCCGAATGCTATCGGTTCGACCCCGTCGAACTGCTGCCTGGCCCGGCCGTCCGCACCGACGACGCGTTCCTCGATGCGGTCACCGACCGCAGCAACGCCGAGGTGACGCTGCACACCACCGATGCCTTTGCGCCCGGACGAGCGACCCATGCCGTCACCGAACAGTTCGGCGACGAAACCGCCGACAGCATCGGGCTGGACTCCGAGTTGGCCCGTCGGGCTGCGGGTGCAATTCTCGCGTACGTCGCCGAAACTGGCGTCGGCGTCCGGCAATCGATGACCCGGCTTCAGCCGTATACAGCCGACGACCATCTGACGCTCGATGCGACGACCCAGCGCAACCTCGAACTCGTTGAGACGATGCAGGGCGACAGCGACGGCTCGTTGTTGGCGACGCTCGATCACACCGAAACGAGTCCGGGGCGTCGCCTGCTGCGGGAGTGGCTGACCCGGCCGCGTCGCGACCACACAACGTTGGATCGCCGCCTCGACAGCGTCGCCGCCGTCGCCTCGGCCGCGCTTTCCCGCCAACGACTCCAGGAAACGCTTGCGGGCGCGAGCGATCTCGAACGCCTCGCCAGCCGCGTCGCCAGCGGGAGCGCGGGCGCAACCGAGTTGCTATCGATCCGTGACACGCTGGCACTGCTGCCCGATATCGCCAGTGAACTCACGGATGGTGAACTCGCAGACTCGCCACTACCCGGCGTTCTCGCCGACATCGACCGGGACGCCGCAGCCGACCTTCGGGCAACGCTGGGCGATGCCATCGTTGCGGATCCACCACAGACGGTGACACAGGGCGAACTTTTCAAACGCGGCTACGACGACGACCTCGATGATCTCATCGACCAACATGAGGCCGCCAAGGAGTGGCTCGATGGGCTGGCTGACCGTCTCAAACAGCGACATGGACTCACCCACGTCTCGGTCGGCCGCAACAAAACCGACGGCTACTACGTCCAGGTCGGCCAGTCGGAAGCCGACGCCGTCCCCGATTCCTTCTCGCACGTCAAGACGCTGAAAAACTCACAACGGTTTGTCACCGACGAGTTAGCCGAGCGTGAGCGCGAAATCCTTCGCTTGGAAGAACAGCGCGGCGACCTCGAATATGAGCTCTTTGAGGCACTCCGCGAAACCGTTGCCGAGCAGGCAGCGTTGCTGCAAGACGTGGGCCGAGCTATCGCCGAACTCGATGTCTACTGCTCGCTGGCAACTCACGCCGCCGCCAACGGCTGGTGCCGCCCGACACTGGCCGAGCCGGGAACTCTCGACATCACGGCTGGTCGCCATCCCGTCGTCGAACAGGCCACCGAGTTCGTGCCTAACGACCTCCGGCTTGACGACGACCGCGGCTTTCTGCTTGTGACGGGGCCGAACATGAGCGGGAAATCGACCTACATGCGACAGGCCGCGCTGATTACCTTACTCGCACAGGTTGGCAGCTTTGTTCCCGCCGACGCGGCGACCGTCGGCGTCGTCGACGGGATCTACACCCGCGTTGGCGCACTCGATGAGCTCGCCCAGGGTCGATCGACGTTCATGGTTGAGATGCAGGAGCTCTCCAACATCCTCCATTCGGCGACCGACGAATCGCTGGTGATCCTCGACGAAGTCGGTCGTGGCACCGCGACCTACGATGGGATTTCGATCGCATGGGCCGCAACAGAGTATATTCACAACCGAATCGGCTGTCACTGTTTGTTTGCGACCCACTACCATGAGCTAACCGCGCTGGCCTCCCATCTCGACCGCGTTGGCAACGTCCACGTCGCCGTCGCCAACGAGGGCGAGAGCAACGAGGAGATCACCTTCCTCCGGACGGTCGAAGCGGGCGCGACAGACCGCTCCTATGGGATTCACGTCGCCGATCTTGCGGGCGTCCCTGATCCTGTTGTTGGCCGCGCGCGCGATGTCCTCGACAAACTTCGGTCGGAGAAGGCTGTCGAAGCGAAAGGCAGCGGCTCCGATGAGCCGACACAGGCGGTTTTTGATCTGAGTGCGGGTGAGTTTCGGGCGGCCAACAACGGTGCGGACGCTGCCGCGGCAACCGAGACGAGTGAGGCGCCCGATCCGGCGGTCACATCGGTACTCTCGGAGTTAGAGGCGACCGATATCGATGAAACACCGCCGGTCGAGCTGATGGCGAAGGTACAGCAGTGGCAAGAACAGCTCGCCGACGCTGATGACGTCCAGCACTGAGCGGCACCGAAACTCATATTTAAACACGGTGGTCGTTCATTCACCGGTGATTTTTGCTTGTAGGAAAGTAAGTGGCTGAGATACAATTGTAAAAGGTCTAACGCCGTTTGAGCGAATTATAAACTATCAGTTGAGTACGTTTTACGACGTTTTAGACGATGAATTCTCCCGAACGCTCGGGCTATTATATATGGGTACGGCCTGTTGACACGGGTAGACGGTGAGCACTCAATGACAGGTTCCCCATCAACCGTTGGTCGGTCGCCGCCGGCCGAAGCTGAGTCGCCCCCGCAGGCCTCCTATAGTCTGTCGCTCACCCAGCCGATCCGCTGGCTTGGCTTCTGGGCGGCGATCGTCCTGCCGGCAGTCTACCTGCCAGTCCTCTCCCTCGGTATCGGCACGCACACTGGGGCAGTCTTCCTTGGACTGCTCGGTTGTCAACTGCTCGCATTGCTTGCTGGCCACCAGTATAAGAGACCATAATCTATGACTGCGACGACCCAACCCGTTCAGACCGAGGAATCGCCCGACGTAGATAGCCCCCAATCGAAGGAGGCACGGCTTGCCAACTATCTGCGTGAGCGTGCCGACGCCGGCGATATGTACTTCAAAAGCAAGTTTATCGCTGAGGAAGTCGGCCTCTCCGCCAAAGAGATCGGTGCCCTGATCGTCAAGCTCCAAGACTCGATCGACGACCTCTCGATCGAACGGTGGTCGTACACCGGCGCGACGACGTGGCGCGTCGAGCGAACCGCCTGAGTGCTCACCGTCGATCCACCCCACTCCTTTCGGTGCTGTTCTGTCACCGCTGGCAACGAGTACCGTCAACTTCCGGTGTCGTAGAACGCACTCTGCGCGCTGACATGACACGGAAGCAACAATGGATTCATACCGCTCACCCACAAAACTCAGCTAATGCAATCGTTCGCTTCCCATCGATCCGCCAGCAGCCGAGTGGTCGGCTGCCAGCCGGACGAGGTGAATCACCGCCGACACCTCCCACCTACCGATGACTGACCAACCGTTGATCGCCGAAGTCAGCCAGAAGGCACTCATCCGATCGCCTGCCGACGAGCTACTGGTGATGCAGGTCGACGCCGATACCTGGGAACTCCCCGGCGGTCGGATGGGGGCGACCGAGGCCCCGATCGTCGGACTGAAACGGGAGGTAACCGAGGAGACCGGCCTCTCGGTGACCGTCGGCGAGCCGATCCACACCGCCGCCTGGCGCAACGACGTTGGCCGCGGACGGTTCAGCGTCGTCTACTACTGTGAGGCTGAGACGACCGATGTTGAGCTCAGCGACGAGCACTGTGATTACGAGTGGGTCTCGCCGTCGACCGCCCGCGATGCGTTTCTGACGGTGAGTATCCACCAGACGGCGATCGATCGGCTGTTGGCTGCCGAAGAGTCGCCGATCGGACAGACGGCTGCCACCGATGACTGAGGACGCTGCCCCCACCGACGGTGCTATCCGCCATCTCGACGAACAGACTGTCCAGCGGATCGCGGCCGGCGAGGTCGTCGAACGACCTGCCTCCGTCGTCAAGGAACTCATCGAAAACAGCCTTGATGCGGGTGCAACCCGGATCGCCGTCGCCATCGAAGGTGGCGGTACTGAGCACATCCGCGTCCGCGATAACGGCCACGGAATCCCCGAATCCGAGCTCTCGCTGGCGGTCGCCGAACACGCAACGAGCAAGATCAGCGATATCGATGATCTCGACGCCGGTGTCGGCACTCTCGGCTTTCGTGGTGAGGCTCTCGCCACGATCGGTGCTGTCTCCCGGCTAACGGTTCGCTCGCGGCCGGCCGACGCCGCCTCGGGAGCCGAACTCACCGTCGACGGCGGCGATGTCGGCGGGATCGATCCTGCCGGCTGTCCGGTCGGGACGACCGTCGAAGTCAACGACCTATTTTACAACACGCCGGCCCGCCGGAAGTTCCTCAACCGCGACCGCACCGAGTTCGATCACGTCAACACGGTCGTCAGCCAGTATGCCCTGGCAAACCCCGATGTCGCCGTCGCCTTCGAGCACGACGGCCGGGAAGTGTTTGCGACCGAGGGCACCGGCTCGCTGCGCTCGGCTGTGCTCGCGGTGTACGGCCGCGATGTCGCCGAAGCGATGATCGAAGTCGACTATGAGCCAGACAGCGATGGGCCAATTGCACGCATCTCGGGGCTTGTCAGCGACCCGGAGACGACCCGAAGCACTCGATCGTATCTGGCGACGTTCGTCAACGACCGATACGTGACGGCGTCGCTGCTGCGGGGCGCGGTTGTCGACGCCTACGGCGGCCAACTGGCTCCTGACCGATATCCCTTCGCTGTGCTCTTTGTCGATGTCCCGCCAGGATCGGTCGATGTCAACGTCCACCCGCGCAAAACAGAGGTACGGTTCGACGACGAGGATGCCGTTGAATCCGCTGTCCGCGAGGCTGTGACCGACGCCCTGCTTGAGGATGGCTTGATCCGCTCGTCGGCCCCCCGCGGGCGATCGGCACCCGAGGAGACAGCTATCGAGCCGGAATCCCCCGACACAACCGCTGTCGGCGGTGGCGACCGTGGTGAAGCTGGTGACGCTGTTGGGGTCGGCGATGTCGACGCCGATCGTTCGTCTGACCGCGATGATACCGCTTCTCCTGTTGAACCTTCCACCGTCAACGACGCCGCTGACGATACGGCCGATCCCCAGACCTCGGAGTCAGAGGCGACGCCTACAGAGCCCACTGACGGCGTCGATTCTGCCGAGCCGGTCGATCCAAGCGCGGAGGACAGTTGGGTCGTCGACGACATCGCGACCGAGTCGACACCGACCGAATCCGTCGAGCAGGCGACCGATCCGGTGACAGCAGCCGACTCGCCGACACCGGACGAGCAGTCGACAGCAGGTGAGCTGTCGACAGCAGACGACTCAGCAACAGACACCCCCGCAACAGATACTCCCGCAACGCCGGACACCACCGCAGCGACGACACCAGCGGAATCGTCGGCCGAATCCCCCCAGTCGAGCATGGTGAGACTGGCAGTACTGCCACTGACGAAACCCCCACTCCCCACCCACCCGCTGACGCGCGGGACTTCGAGCCAACGCAGCCAACGACCCAGCGAACGCTCACCGGCGAGTCGACGACCGTCGAGCGGGGGTATGACACGTTGCCGGCCCTTCGGGTGCTCGGCCAGTTGTATGACACCTATCTGCTGGCGGCGACCGACGATGGGCTGGTGTTGATCGACCAGCATGCCGCCGACGAGCGCGTCAACTACGAACGCCTCCAAACTGCTCTTGGCGAGTCGCCGGCAACTCAGACACTCGCCGAGCCGGTGTCGTTGGAACTCACCGCCCGCGAGGCAGCCCTCTTCGAGTCGGTTGCCGACCACCTCGCTGCGATCGGCTTCCGCGCCGAGCGCGTCAGCGACCGCGAGGTTGCTGTCACCGGTGTCCCGGCGATCTTCGAGACGACACTGGAACCCGAGTTCCTTCGTGACGCGCTGCTCGGTGTCGTCGAATCAGCTGACGGCGATGCAACTGTTGAAGCTGCCATCGACGAGTTGCTCGCCGATCTCGCCTGTCATCCCTCGGTGACCGGCAACACCTCGCTCACTGAGGGCTCAGTTGTTGACCTGCTGTCGGCCCTCGACGACTGTGAGAATCCTTATGCCTGCCCGCATGGTCGGCCGGTGCTCATCGAGATTACCCGTGAGGAGATCACCGACCGCTTCGAGCGCGACTACCCCGGCCACGGTCGGCGCGCGGAGTGACAACGGCTGGAATTAAGAGCCGTACCGCCCAACCACGCGGTATGCACGGCGGTCGATACTATGGCTGAGTTGGTGACGTTCGGCGAGACGATGCTCCGGCTTTCGCCGCCTCGCGGCACGCGACTTGAAACGGAGGGTGAGCTGGACGCACAGGTCGGTGGCGCCGAAAGCAACGTTGCCGCCGCCGCAAGCTGTCTCGGCGTCGACGCAGCGTGGTGCTCGAAGCTCCCGGCAAACCCACTCGGGCGGCGGGTCACTCGCGCGCTCCGCGGCCACGATGTGACGCCCGCGGTTGCGTGGGATGACAGCGATACCGCCCGCCTCGGCACCTACTATCTCGAATACGGGGCCGACCCCAGAGAGACGACTGTTGTCTACGACCGTGCCAATGCGTCGATCACGACGGTCAGTACTGATGAACTCGACACCGAGTGGGTCGCCGACGCTGACGTGTTCCACACCACCGGGATCACGCCCGCGCTCAGCGACGCCACCGCCGAGACGACACATGACCTCCTCGACATCGCTGCGGAGGCCAACACGCTGTGTTCGTTCGATCTCAACTATCGCTCGAAGCTCTGGTCACAGGAGGCGGCCGCGATCGCCTATGATAGCCTGCTGCCCCGCGTCGACCTCCTGTTTGCGCCGCTCAGAGATGCCAAAAGCATCCTCGGCTACGACGGCGACGCCGAAGCGGTCGCCCGTGAGCTGGCCGCCGACTATGAGCTTGATGCGGTTGTCGTCACTCGCGGCGCGGATGGCTCGCTCGCACTCGTCGACGAAACGGTCATCGAAGAAGGGATCTACTCGGATGAGACGGTTGATGCCATCGGCACCGGCGACGCGTTTGTCGGCGGCTTCCTCGGTGAACTGCTCACCAACGGCGACGGCGCGTTGACGCCGGCGCATGTCGAAACCGCCCAGGCGCATGCGGCGGCGGCTGCGGCGGTCAAGCGGACGATCACGGGTGATGTGTTGGTCTCGACGCGCGCGGAGATCGAGTCGGTGCTTGCTGATGAGTCGGCTGGAATCTCCCGATAAGAACGGAACCCGATCGCAACTGCTGCACCGCACGCCTGCCCGGAATGAACTGCGGTGCCTGCCCGGAAGTCGCGTGCCGCCTGCCCGGAGACGGCCACCGCCTGCCCGGAACACGGTCAGACGGTAGCTAAACCGACGAGTACGATTATAATAAAAAGTGGGATCAGGTTTTCAGAATAGATAATTTAAGCGCGCTGGTAGCACTGTTATCGTCGCCGTCTTGGAGGGTGTACCGATCATGATATACGCATTGCATTATTGTGATTGATATTTCAAACACCACTTATTTATATCATACGTCGAAACGCACAGTTGTCGCCTCGTGTCAACGACGGCGACTGTCGAACACGCCTGCCCGGAACAGGTCGGGAAGTGATACGTGCTTCCCACATCTACGCCTTTCTCGTTGCGTGACTTTCACTGCCCCCAGCAGTAGCTGCGCTTGTGATGCCGCGCCGGCCAGCCGCCATACGGTTTTGTAGCCGCGGGCCGACCGCCGACCATGCACGTCCTCGTTATCGGTGCCTACGGCAGCGCGGGGTCAGCCGTCGCTGACACCTTGACCGAACATGTCGGCAGCGATATCGATCGACTGACGCTCGTCGATGACGGCGACCCCGGCGGCGGGCTCTGTATTCGCAACGGCTGTATGCCCTCAAAAGAGGTGTTGTCGACGGCGGCCCACCGGTTTCAGGCTCGCGTCGACGACCGGCTTGCGGGCGACCCGCCGACGATCGACCTCGACCGTGTCGTCGCCCGGAAGGACGACCATGTCGACCGCTTCGCAGCCCATCGCCGGGAGGCGATCCATGGCTGACTGACCGCGCGGGCGTCGAGTTCATCCACGACACCGCCCGCTTCGTCGACGACCGCGTTGTCGACATCGACGGCGACCGCTACGAGCCCGATTACGTCGTCATCGCCACGGGCTCCTCGCCGTCCATCCCTGATCTGCCTGGTATGGACGCCGTTGAGCCGCTGACGAGCAAGGACGTGCTCGCGTCGACTGACCTCCCCGACTCGGGGGTCGTCATGGGCTTTGGCTATATCGGCCTCGAACTCGTGCCGTATCTCGCTGAGGCGGGTGTCGACCTCACCGTTATCGAACACGATGCCCGGCCGATCGACGAGGCCGATCCGATTTTCGGCGACGAACTCATGACACTCTATCGGGCGGCGTTCGGCGTCGACATCCTCACCAACGCCACCGAACAGCGGCTCGAACCGACCGATGATGGCGGCGTTCGGCTCTACGTCGACGACGAGAACGACCAAACCGACGACCGGGCTATCGAAGCCGACGCACTGTTCACGTTTACCGGGCGCCGCCCCTCGATTGATCGCCTTGGCCTCGACACCACAGCGATCGACCCCGGTGCGGGCTGGGTCGACGACACGATGGCTGCTGTCGACGACGAGCAGGTGTTTGTCGTTGGCGACGCAAACGGCAAGGAACCGATCCTCCATGTCGCCAAAGAACAAGGGTTCGCTGCCGCCGAGAATATCCTCGCTCACCACGCCGGCGAGCCGATGGATCCCTACGAAACTGTCCACCATCACGTCATCTTCTCGGGGGCCAGCGTCTACCCCTTCGCTCGGGTAGGCCACACACCCGAGACGGCCGACGCCGCCGGTCACGAGGTTGTCACCGCGACCCGGTGGGCCAAAGACGACGGCGTGTTCACCGTCAAGGATCTTCCCCACGGTCTCGCTCGCCTGACTGTCGATGCCGACACCGGCACCGTGCTTGGCTATCAGGGGCTCCATGCCCACGCCGACACGATGGCGAAAACGCTGCAGGTACTCGTCGAGAACGAACTCGATGTCCGCGAGGTGCCGGATCGGGCCTATCACCCGACGCTGCCGGAACTGCTCGATGGGTTGCTCCGGGAGACGGCATCGAAACTGGCGTAAGTTCGGCCGCTTGGTCGACACACCGCCTTTCTCGCCACCGTACGCTTTTTATTCTCAGCGCGAGCATCCAATAGCCAATGAGCACACCTTGGGCGGAGTGGGATCATATCCTCAAGATCGACCCCGACAAGCCCCTCGTCGAGGGCGAGACGTTCGCGGATGTCTGTCAGACCGGCACCGACGCCATCGAGATCGGCGGCACCCTCGGGATGACCGAAGACAAGATGCAGCGCGTCGTCGACGCCTGCGCCGAGTACGACGTGCCGCTCTACCAGGAGCCATCAAATCCGAGCGTCGTCATCGACTCGCCGGATCTCGATGGCTACCTGATCCCGACGGTGTTCAACTCGACGGATCCCTTCTGGATGGTCGGCGCACACAAGGAGTGGGTGCGCATCGAGGACGGCCTCGATTGGGATCGCACGACGACCGAGGCCTACATCGTGATGAACCCCGAGGCCTCCGTCGCCGAGTACACCGAGGCCGACTGCGAGCAGTCCGCTGAGGATGTCGGCGCCTTCGCCCGCGTCGCCGAGAAGATGTTCGGACAGGAGATCGTCTACGTCGAATACTCCGGTACCTTCGGCGACCCTGAGATCGTCCAGGCTGCCGCCGACGGCCTCGACGACGCGACGCTGTTCTACGGCGGCGGGATCGGCGACTACGACAGTGCCTACGAGATGGGCCAGCACGCCGACGTGATCGTCGTCGGCGACCTCCTCCACGAAGAAGGCTGTGATGCGGTTCGAGAAACCGTCGAGGGCGTCACCGACGCTCACGCCGCGTCGACACCGAACTAATCGCCGGTTGCGTCGGCGGATCGATCGTTTCGTAGCGGTGGTCGACGCCCATATGTGACGGCACGCCAGAGCCATTCGGCGGGGCCAAACCGGAAGTACCGCAGCCACAGCACCGAGAGGGCGATCTGTCCCGCCCAGATGCCAACGACGATCCCAGCCTGTTCGACGCGGGTCACACTCCCGAACAGTCCGAGGCCATGGCCGTAGAAGATCGAGGTGGCGACCAGCGTCTGCAACAGGTAGTTGCTAAAGGCGGTTCGGCCGACGGCCGACAGCGCGGTCGTCACGAGCCCGCCGCCGACGCGACGACACAACAGCATGATGCCGGCGATATACGCGCCGGCCAGCAGGAGGCTCCCCCAGTAGTTGAACTGTGAGCCAAAAAACAGCGATTCGCGGGCGGCCCAGTCGACTGCCTCGGTATACCAGACGCCGGCGAGAATCAGCGCAAGTCCGCCCAACAGGCCGCCAGCGAGGAGTCGCCGGTAGAATGACGTTGATCGCTCATTCGTGAGGACGCCCCATTTGAACAGCGCCATCCCAGCCAGCATCAGCCCGCTTGTCCGCCAGAAGACGACGCTGATGAAGCCGCCGGTCTGTTGGGCGAACGCTGTCGGCACGCGGTGGTCGAGCTGGGCGAGCCAGCCGCTCCGATAGGTTTCGACCTCCGCAAGCAACGTGGCTTCGGCGGGTGCCCACTGGGCGGCGACCGCCTGTGTCGACCCCGGTGAGAGCCCTGAGATAATATACAGCAGCGAGGGAACCGCCACCAACACCAGGCCGGTTCGCGCAAGCTGTTTTGGTTCCCAATCGCGGACGAAGACGACGACCAACCCACACAGCGCGTAGGGGACGAGGATATCGCCGTACCACAGCAGGTACGCATGCGCGAGGCCGGCTGCCAGCAGAAATCCGGTTCGGCGATAGTGGAGGCCCAACACCTCGTCTTCATCCTTACCCTGGGTAAAGAGGATGATCCCTGCACCAAACATGACGGTAAACAGGGTGATGAACTTTCGCTCGGCGACGATGTGACTCACCAGCCAGACGAGGTAGTTTGCTCCGGCGAACTCGCCGTAAGGCATTGTCGACGCGTACACTGTCGGGTTGTTCAGCGTCGCAAACGGCATCGCAAAGACCTGGATGTTGATGATGAGAATCCCAAGTAAGGCAAACCCACGGAGCACGTCGAGGCCGAGAATCCGTTCCTCGGGCGGCGTGGGAGACGGGTCGGAGGTCACTGTTTCCGTGTCGAGCGAGATACCACATAAACACACCGCCGCTCGATCGCCGTCACTCAGTCGGCCGTTGCTTCGAGTTCCTCGTCGGGTTCCTCTTGTGCATCGTCTCCAGATCGCTGTGCGGGATCCTGCACCCAGAGGTCGCCGAAGAGATCATCCTGCTGCAGCCGGAGTTCGCCGCGGTGCGACAGGAACAACAGTGCGAGATAGGTCATGAACGGCCGGCCGCCGGCGGACTTGATTTCGGCGTACAGCACCTCGCTGCGGCCATTGTCGAACTCGGGGGCAAGCGCGGCCTGCACCTGTTCGATGACGTGGTCGATATCCTCGGTGTGGGTGTTGGCGGTCACGTCGCCTTCGGTCGGTTCGTCATCTTCCCGAAAATCGTCGGCCGCGCGGTAATCGACCGTCTGGGTGCCGTACCCCCGCCGCCGGTGTCGCTGGTGTCGTACTCCCGGCGTCGCTTCCACCAGTTGTCGCGTTCGGCCTCCCGAAGTTCGCGGACGAGTTCGTCCAGCGTTTCGGGGTTGCCACGGGTGCTTTTCCGGTCGAGGCGACGATCCATCTCGGCTTCAAGCTCGTCGACCGGGTCGAAGCCGGGCGCGCCTCCCTCGTCGGCGGCACGCTCACCGCCTTCGAAGGCTTGCTCCCACGGTTCGGGCTCGTCGTCTGGCTCGTCCTCGGTTGGATCGAGCAGTTCGTCGCCTTTCATCCGCAGGAGGACACTGGCGTAGAACAGTGCTCGCGCGCTCGTGCGCAGATCAGTCGCTTCGAGTTTCGAGAGGAAAGCGTCGGTGACCTCGACGATGTCAATATCCCACGGCTCGATTTCGCCTTCCTCGGCCAACTGCACCAACAGTTCGACGGGTTCGACTTCGTCATCGTCGGCGGTCGGCTCCGGCGGTCGCTCTTGGTCGTCGCTGTACTCACCGGCGATCCCATCGAGACCAACCGAATCGGGGAGATCAGTCATCGGCTGGCACCTCCGCGTCCGCGTCGTCGCCGTCGAACTGAATGCCGGTCACCGCACTGTAGTTGTCGTCCTGCATCGTCACGCCGATAGCGCGCTCGGAGCGTTCCAAGAGCGCGGAGCGATGAGAGACGACGACGAACTGGGCGTCGCCGGCCAGATCGTCGACCATCTCGCCGACGCGCTCGGCGTTGACCGCATCGAGGAAGGCGTCGATCTCATCGAGGGCGTAGAACGGCGCGGGGTTGTGTCGCTGGATGGCGAAGATGAAGGCCAGCGCTGTCAGCGATTTCTCGCCGCCGGACATCGCTGCGAGTCGCTGGATCGGTTTGTCCGCGGGCTGGGCCTTCATCGTCAGTCCGCCCTCGAAGGGGTCGTCGGGGTCTTCTAAGACGAGTTCGCCTGAGCCGTCGGAGAGCCGCGAGAAGATGTCCTGGAAGTGGCCGTTGATCGACTCGAAGGCGTCCATGAACGTCGCCTTCTTCTGGGATTCGTACTGGTCGATCCGGTCGCGGATGCCGTCGCGTTCCTCCTCAAGCGTGTCGCGGCCATCGACGAGTTCCTCAAGGTCAGCTTCGACCTCCTCGTACTCGTCGATAGCGAGCATGTTGACCGGCTCCAGTTTCTCCATCTCGGTTTCGAGGCGGTCGATGTTGGACTCGACCTCGTCGTGATCGGGAACCTCCTCGGGGTCGTAGTCGCCGACGGCCTGCTCCAGTTCGTCGATCTCCCATTCGAGGCGATCGCGCTCCTCGCGGGCCGACTGGAGTTTTGACTCGATTTCGCCGACGGCCTCCTTGGCCTCGTCGCGCTCGGCTTGGGCGTCTTTGACTGTCGCCTTCAGGTCTTCGCGCTCGTCTTTGAGATCGACCAACTCGGCTTCCAACTCCTCGATAGCTTCGCGTTTCTCGTCGAGGTTGTCCTCCTTGTCCTCGATCTGGCTTTCCAACTCGCTGATCTCGTCTTGGGCGTCGGCCTTCCGGTCTTGGGCCGCTTCGACGGTGTCGTGGAGGTCGTCGATGGCCTCCTCCGCGTACTGCTGTTCGAGCTGTTGTTCGTTGAGTCGCCCTTCGAGATCGTCCATCCGGTCTTCGTGGTCACGGATCTCCTCGCGGATCGCGTCGGCTTCGTCGGTCAACTCGGGGATTTTTGACTCGGCCAACTCGGCTTCGAGGTCGTCGATTTCCGCGTCGATCTCCTCGCGTTCGCTCTCGATCTCATCGAGTTCGGCATCGACCTCGGCCATCTCTTCTTCGACAGCCTCGCGTTCGGCTTCGATCTCGTCGAGGCGCGCTTCGAGGTCGTCAATCTCGCTTTCGGCGTCGTCGATCTCCTCGTGGGTGCGTTCGATATCGGCCTCGATGGATTGGACTTTCTCGACGGCGTCGGATTTGCGGTCGCGGGCGGCGTCGATCTGCTCCTCAAGGTCGCGGATTTCGTCTTCGTGCTGGCGGCGTTTGTCTTCGAGTTGGTCGATTTCCTCAGCGAGGCGTTCGAGTTTACCGCCGCCCGATGCCGAAAAGGCGTAGCGGGAGCCGCCGCCGGAGCCGCCGGTCATCGCGCCGCTTTTCTCGACGAGGTCGCCGTCCAACGTGACCATCCGGAACTGGCCCATGAACTCGCGGGCTGTTTCCATATCCTCGACGACGAGTGTCGAGCCGAGCACGTACGAGAAAATGCCCTCGTATTTGCTGTCGTACTCGACGAGGTTGCGCGCGAAGTCGACGACACCCGGATGGGAGGAGGGTCGGCAGCCCGCGGTTGTCCATCTCCGTAATTGGGAGGAAGGTCGCCCGGCCGGCGTTACGTGATTTGAGGTAGTCGATACACTCCGAGCCGACGCCGTCGTCGTCGACGACGACGTTGGCGAGCCGGCCGCCAGCCGCGGTCTCACAGGCGGTCGCATACTCGCTGTCGACGCTACCGAGATCGCCGACCGCGCCGTGGACGCCGCGTTTACCGGCGTTGAGGATTGTCGTCACCGACCGCGGCCACGAGCTGTCGTCGTCGCTGCGGGCCTCGATGTCGGCGTACTCCGATTGTTTCTCGCGGAGCTTCGCTTCGACCTCCTCCAACTCGGCTTTCGTTTCCTCGCGGTCATCCCGGAGCGCGCCGATTGAGGCTTCGATCTTCGATTTGTTCTTTTCGGCTTTGTCGAGTTCGCTCTGGAGGTTCGAGAGCTCGGCTTTGAGATCCGGAATCGCCTCTTGGGCCTCCGTGAGATCGGCTTGGGCCTCCTCGACTTCGGTCGAGCGTCGCCGAGCGTCGTCGAGCAGGCGATCCTTCTTCCGTTGGATATCGTTGGCCTGCGTCTTTAGCTCCTCGCGTCGCTCCTTTTTGTCGGCCAACTCGGCTTTGAGTTCGTCGAACTCGGTGTCGGCGTTGTCGATCTCGTCTTGGATCTCGGCGAGGTCGGCCTGCTTGCTCTGGATCGTGCTTTTGACCGATGCCTGCTCGACTTTGAGATCCTTGATCGTCGACTCAATCTCATCGAGTTCCTCCTGCTTGCGGTCGATCTGGACGAACGCTTGCCGGCGTTCGTCCTCGGCATCCTCGATCCGGCCTTCGGCGGCCTCAATCCGGCCTTCGAGGCGGTCGATCTCCCCTTTGATCGACTCCATCTCGCGTTTGAGCCGCAACTGCTCGTCTTCGCCCTTGCGTTCGATTTCGCGGTTGAGCTCCTCCAGTTCGTCTTCCAGCCGGGTGAGGCGGCCCTGCGCGCTGTCGAGGGTGTCCTGCCGCTCAGCGAGGGTCTCCTCGTGGCTGTCGATCTGGTCTTCGATCTCGTCGAGTTCGGCGCGTTTATCCTCCAGTTCGGCGGCTTTCAGGTAGCCCTCGTACTCCTGTTTCTCGTCGCGTAAGGACTGATATTCGAGGGCTGTGTCACGTTCGTCAGCCAGCTGGTCGAGTCGCTCTTCTTTTTCCTCGATTTTGAGCGTCGCCTCGTTGATCCGCTCCTCGACGGCGTCGAGTTCCTCGAAGGCGGATTCCTTCTTGGCGTCGAACTCGGCGACGCCGGCGATCTCGTCGATGATGCCGCGCCGCTGGCCGGCTGACATGTTGATGATCTCAGTCACGTCGCCTTGCATGACGACGTTGTACCCCTCAGGGGCGATGCCGGCCTGCGAAAGGAGGTCCTGAATGTCGCCGAGATTCACCGAGCGTTCGTTGAGGTAGTAGTACGAATAGTAGTTGTCGTCGGTCTGCTTGACGCGGCGTTTGATCGTGATCTCCTCGACATCGCCGACGCGGTCGGTGCCGGCGGCGGTGACGACCTGCTCGCGGGTGAGCGTCCCCGCGCTGTTGTCGAGGATGACCTCGACGCTGGCCTCGCGTGGGCCATCGTCGGTTGAGGCCTCGCCGTCGTGGCCAGGGTTGTAGATCAGATCAGTTAGCTTCTCGGCGCGGATGCCACGGGTTTTCGCGAGTCCGAGGGCAAAGAGCACGCCGTCGATGATGTTCGACTTCCCCGAGCCGTTTGGCCCGGTAATCACGGTAAAATCTTCGTACAGCGGAATACGCGTCGGCCGCCCGAAACTCTTGAAACCGTCTAAGACGAGGGCTTTGATGTGCATGGATGAACTCGGGCGACAGCCTGGGTCGTCGCCGGTCGGTTAGGCGACGATGATGTCGTCGGTCGACTCGTTGGACTCCTCCTCAGTTGTGTCTTCCGTTTCAACAGCCTCGTCGATCGGATCGGCCTCTGACTCGGTTGCCGCCAGCGAGTCGGTGGCGACGTCGACATCGTCTTGCTCCTGTTCGACGACAACGACGTGATCGTCGCTTTTCGTCGGCGTTTCGGTCTCCGGGGTCGGTGTCTCGGCGTCGGTGGCTGCGGCCTCGGCTTCGAGTTCACGAACCCGGTCTTTCGTCTCAACGAGTTCCTCGGTGAGACCGTTGACTGCGGCGCGGAGCTCTGCGAGCTGTCCTTCGAGTTCATCGACCCGATTACTCATACCATGACAACCGTTCTGTCTCTGTATAAAACTGTGTCAGACACATGTCTGATTCCCGAACGATGATCGACGCGAGGTGTGCCGATCGAGCCGTCGCTGCACTGGTTATTTATATGAAAACTTGCAATAGTGATACTGATGGCGTACCATGAGCCGCTGGGGGACGGCACGTATCGTCCGAGCCGCCGCACACTGTTGAAATCGGTTGTCGGCGTCGGACTCGCCACGGGGGTTGCTGCGTCGTGGGCGAGTGCACAACCAGGCGACCGACAACGGTGGGCGGTCGACACTGACAACGCTGTTGCATCCTCGCCAACCGTCGTCGATGAGACGGTCTTTGTTGGCAGCGGGGATGGCAACATCTACGCGCTGGACGCTGCAACCGGCGACCAGCAGTGGACGGCCGAAACGGGGGTTACGTCTACGCATCGCCGACAGTCGCCGACGGGACGGTCTTTATCGGTAGCGACGACGGCAGCCTATACGCGCTGGACGCTGCCACCGGCGACCAGCAGTGGACGTTCGACACCGGCGACAGCGTCGGCTCCTCGCCGACCGTCGTCGATGGCACGGTCTTCGTCGGCAGCAACGACGCCTCGATCTATGCGGTCGACGCCGCGACCGGCGACCAGCAGTGGGCTGTCGACACCGGCGATCACGTGACGTCGTCGCCGACGGTTGTCGACGAGACGGTCTTTGTCGGCAGCGATGACGGCACGCTCTATGCCCTGCTGCCGCGACTGGCGACAGCCAGTGGACAGTTGAGACCGACCGGAAGATCGAGTCGTCGCCGACGGTCGCCGATGGGACGGTCTTCGTCGGTGGGTGGGAGCAGTTGCATGCCATTGATGCTGCCACCGGCGACGAACAGTGGCGTGTCGATGCGACCGTTGTCTCCTCGCCAACCGTCGCCGACGGCACGGTCTTCGTTACCGGTGCTGGCGGGTTGCTCTACGCCCTCTCGGCGGCAACCGGCGACCGCGAGTGGGCCTTTGAGACGAAGAGTTCGCTGCACTCCTCGCCGACGGTCGCCGACGAGACGGTCTTTTTCGAATCATTACGCAAGGTCTACGCTGTCGATGCGGCCACCGGTGCCCAGCAGTGGAGCCTCCCGATCGGTGGTCGTTCCTCGCCGACGGTGGTCGACGGCACCCTGTTTGTCGGCAGCGACGACACACACATCTACGCGCTGCGGGCCGGTGTCGAGGGCTCCAGCACCGGCTCGCGGGTTCGGCTGGGCACCCTTGGCCACCACGGGGATCGACGCGTCGTGTGATGCTTTTGCGGCGTTAGCAGTCGATCCCGTGGCTCCGTTAGGCTTTAGCGGGCGGGCGGCAAATCCCGGCCAATGACAGCGCAGGCCGTCCAAACCGACGAACACGCGGTCGTCATCGGGCTGGAGGTGCACGTCCAGCTTGAGACGGCCACCAAGATCTTCTGTGGCTGCTCGACTGCGGCCGATGATGACGAAGAGCCAAACAGCCGAACCTGCCCGGTCTGTCTCGGCTTGCCGGGCGCACTGCCGGTGCTCAACGAGGGCGCGGTCGAAGCCGCCGTCAAGATCGGGAAGGCACTCTCCGCCGACATCCCCGAGCGCACCACGTTCCACCGGAAGAACTACTACTACCCTGATCTCCCCAAAAATTTCCAGCTCACGCAGTACGACGCGCCGATCTGCCAGGAGGGCGAACTCGAGATCAGCGTTGAGGGCGACCGCAGAGAGATCGGGATCACCCGTGCACACCTCGAAGAGGATCCCGGCAGCCTCCAGCACAAGGGCGGCAGCATCGACACCGCCGAGGCGACGCTGATCAACTACAACCGCGCGGGGACGCCACTCGTCGAGATCGTCACCGAGCCGGATTTCCGCTCGCCGGCCGAAACGCGGGCCTTCCTCGCGAAACTCGAAGAAGTCCTCGAATATCTCGGCGTCTTCGATGCGACCCGCGACGGCAGCCTCCGCGTTGACGCCAATATTTCGCTTGTTGATGCCGACGAAGTCGACGAGGAGGGCGCGATTGACGACGCTGTGCTTGAAGATGCGAACCGCACCGAGGTCAAGAATATCTCCAGTCACAAAGCCGCCGAGAAGGCCCTCGCCTACGAGGTCAGCCGCCAGAAAAACGCCGTCAAGCGCGGCCGCGCCCTCGAAACCGAGACCCGCCACTGGGATGAGTCCCGCGGGATCACCGTCTCGATGCGTTCAAAGGAGTCAGAAGCCGACTATCGGTACTTCCGGGAAGCCGACCTTCCGCCGCTGGAAGTCGCCGACTGGAAGGATAAAATCGACATCCCGGAACTCCCCGACGCTCGACGGGAGCGATTCGTTGCCGACTACGGCCTCGACAGCGAGGCCGCCTCAAAACTCACCTCAACGAAGGAGGTCGCGGACTTCTTCGAGGCTGTCGCCGAGCAGTTCGATCCCGATGTGGCCGCGACGTGGGTCGCCGACAACCTCCTCGGCGAACTCAACTATCGGGATATGTTGATCACCGATATCGAGGGCCGCCTCGACGAATTTTCGCGGCTCATCGAACTCGTCGAAAACGACGAACTCACCGTCAAAAACGCCGAGGAGGTCGTCCTCCGGTCAATGCTCGATGACGGCGACGCCCCCGAAACGATCATCGACCGCGAGGGCCTCGGCAAGGCCGACGACGACGCCATCGCCGACTTCGTGGTCGAAGCCATCGAGGAAAACCCCGACGCTGTCGACGACTACCACAGCGGCGAGGACGGCGCGCTCAACTTCCTCGTCGGCCAGGTCATGCAGAAATCCGGCGGCTCGGCCGATCCCGGCAGCGTCAACCAACTGCTCCGCGACGAACTCGACGCCTGAGACAGCCGCCGTCACGACCGATCCGCGTTTCATTCGCGCGTGTGAAATTCTTACTCACAGAAGAGTAACGCTATTGAGCCGTGGGATCATCCGACACGGTATGCACGCTATCGCGGTCTACGAGGGCGAATCGGAGCCCGAACTCATCGACCTGCCGCGACCCGATCCCGACGCCGGCGAGGCACTGGTTCGGACGCTGCGGGTCGGCGTCGACGGCACCGACCACGAGGTTATCAGCGGCGGCCACGGCGACTATCCGGCCGGCACCGACCACATGGTGTTGGGCCACGAGGCCGTCGGCGTCGTCGAGGACGCCAACGGCACCGAGCTTAGCGAGGGCGATGTCGTCGTCCCAACCGTCCGACGGCGACCCAACGGCGACAACGCCTACTTCGCCCGCGGCGAGCCGGATATGGCCCCCGACGGCCAGTACCACGAGCGCGGCATCGTCGGCGCACACGGCTTCATGGCCGAGTATTTCACCAGCCCGGCGGAGTCTCTCGTCACTGTTCCACCCGAACTTGCGGCACACGGGTTTCTCGTTGAGCCGATCTCCATTACCGAAAAGGCGGTCGACCACGCCGACGCCAGCCGGTCGGCCTTCGAGTGGAACCCCGACTCAGCCCTCGTGCTCGGCAACGGCAGCCTCGGGCTGATCACGCTGGCCATGTTCGAACAGCGGTTCGACCGCACCTACTGTCTGGGTCGCCGCGAGCGGCCCGATCCGACCATCGATATCATCGAATCGCTGGGGAGCACCTACGTCAACAGCACCGAGACACCGGTGCCTGAGATCCCCGACGCCCACGAGGCGCCCGATCTGATCTACGAGTCGACAGGGTATGCGAAACACCCCTTCGAATCGATCGAAGCGCTTGCGCCAAACGGCGTCCTCGCGGCGCTCGGCATTCCGGGCGACTGGGATTTCGAGATCGAGGGCGGGAAGCTCCACCGCGAACTGGTGTTGCACAACAAAGCTGTCGTCGGCAGCGTCAACTCCCATGTCGGCCACTTCGAGGCCGCTGTCGACACGCTTGCGTCGCTGTCGGACTCGTTCCTTGACGATCTCGTGACTGGAATTTTCGAGCTCGACGACTACGAAGCCGCCTTCGTCGACGACGACAGGACTATCAAAAACGCGATTCAATTCAGCGAGTATGAAAAACGTCGATAACCTCATCGAGAGCGCGACCGAGTTGGCGGGGCGGGGGCTCTCCCGCGGCGAGATCGCCGATGAACTCAACGTCTCTCGGGAGACCGCAAGCTGGCTCGTCGAGCGCGGCGGGGTCGAACACGAAGCCGACCAGGAACCGCGTGCGACCGCCAGCCCACAGGATATCCACGTCGACTGGAGTGCGATCGGCCGCGACAGCCGGCGGCTCACCTACGTCAGCCACGCGATGGCCGACCTGATCTCGAAGGATGATACCGATGTCGGGTTGACTGTCGGCATCGAAAAGGCGGGCGTCCCGCTGGCGACGGTCGTCGCCAACGAACTCGACACCGATATCGCGGCCTACGGCCCCGCAAAACACCAGTGGGAGGAAGGCGATATCGACGAGATCGACGGCGGCTTCTCCCAGAATTTCTCGGCCGTCTCCGATCAGCACTGCTACATCATCGATGACATCATCACTTCGGGGACGACGATGCGGGAGACGATCACGGCCGTCCGCGAGCACGGCGGCACCCCGGTCGGCTGTGTCGTCCTCGTCGACAAACAGGGCCTCGATGAGATCGACGGCGTCCCCGTCTCCTCGCTGATGAACGTCGTCAGCGTCGCCCCCGAGGAATGACGCCGCCGCCAGCGATCGACCCAACCCGGATCGGCGTCGACGTCGGTGGTACCTTCACCGATGTCGTTCTCGTCGTCGACGGCGACCGCTACACCGCGAAAGTACCGACGACTGCCGACCAGAGCGTCGGCGTTCTCGACGGCATTGCAAAGGCCAGCGACGCTGCTGGCATCGGCCCTGCCGACATCGATGCCTTCGCGCATGCGATGACTGTCTCGGTCAACGCCCTGCTCGAACGCGACGGCGCGACAACGGCACTCGTGACGACCGCAGGCTTCCGCGATGTCTTAGAGATCGCCCGACAGGATCGCCCGGATCTTTACGATCTCAACGCCACCAAACCCGACCCGCTCGTCCCCCGCAGCCGACGCTTCGAGATCGACGAACGCGCGACGACCGAGGGCATCGAGCAGCCGATCGACCCCGACGATGTGCGCGACCTTGCCCGCGAAATCGCCGCGACCGACGCCGAAAGCGTCGCGGTCTGTCTGCTCCACGCCTACGCCCATCCGGAAAACGAACAGCGCGTCGCCGACATTCTTCGAGAAGCACTCGACGTGCCAGTCTCGGCCTCTCACGAGGTGCTCCCGGAGTTTCGGGAGTTCGAGCGTACCGCCACAACTGCCGTCGACGCCTACGTCACACCGGCGATCCGCGGGTATCTGAACCGACTTACCGAGAAAGCGACTGACGCCGGTGTGCCGGAACCGCGAATCATGCAGGCCAACGGCGGGATCGCCGACAGCGCGACCGTCAGCGACCGTGCCGTCTCGACGACGCTCTCGGGCCCCGCGGCTGGCGTCGTCGGCGCGGCGGCGACAGCCGCCGAATCGGATGCGACCACCGCCCCCAGCGTCGTCACCTTCGATATGGGCGGCACCTCAAGCGACGTGAGTCTCGTCCGCGACGGCACTGCCGAACGAACAACAGAAGCCGACATCGACGGGATTCCGATCCGGACGCCGATGGTCGATGTGACAACCGTCGGCGCGGGCGGCGGCTCGATCGCGTGGGTCGACAGCGGCGGCGCGCTCCGGGTCGGCCCCGAGTCGGCGGGGGCGGAGCCCGGCCCAGCCTGTTACGGCCACGGCGGCGACCGCCCGACGGTCACCGACGCCAACGTCGTCCTCGGCTACATCGGCGACGACACCGCTCTCGGCGGCGAACTCACACTGGATGTCGAGGCCGCCCACACAGTCCTCGCTGCTCTCGCCGACGAGGCCGACCTCCCGGACGCCGAGGCGGCCGCCCGCGGTGTCGTCAGAGTCGCCAACGCGACGATGACGCGGGCGATCCGGGCGGCGACGGTCGAACGGGGCCACGACCCCCGCGAGTTCGACCTTGTCGCCTTCGGCGGCGCGGGGCCGATGCACGCTGCCGCGCTCGCAGCCGATCTCGGGATGGATCGGGTCGTCGTCCCCGCACCGGCCGGCGTCCTTTCGGCGTACGGCCTGCTCGCGGCCGACGAAACCCACGACGCTGTCCGCACGGTCACCCAGCCGCTCGCCGACAGCGACCCCAAGGAAATCAATGCGATCTATGACGACCTGATCGAGACTGTCCAAGCCGACGCCTCTGAGCCAGAAGCCGCAACGATTGAGCGTGCCGCGGACTGCCGATACGATGGTCAGAGCTTCGAACTCACGGTGCCAGTCGACTCATTCTCCCGAGAGGCCGTCGCCGAGGCCTTCGACGCGGCCCACAAGCGCGCCTACGGCTACACCCTCTCCGCGCCGGTCGAACTCGTGAACCTCCGGGTGACGGCGACCATCGAGGGCGACCCACCTGAGATCGACCACGACGGTGCGGGCGACGCAGTCGTCGGTAGCCGCGAGGCGGTCTTTCCGACAGCTGACAGCGACACCAAAGCGCGCGTGTCGGCTACCGTCTACGACCGGTCGACACTCGTTGCCGAGGCGACGATAGACGGGCCGGCCATTCTCGAACAGGCCGAAAGCACGACCGTCGTCCCGCCCGGTTGGACTGCTCGGGTTCGTGGCGACGGCGCGCTCGTCATGCGACGCGACGAGGAGGTGAGAGACCAATGAGTGCAGACGACATCGACCCGGTCACGCTCGAAGTCCTCCGAAATCAGTTCGAGAGCGTCGCCGACGAGATGGGTCAGGTGTTGATCCGCGGCGCGTACTCGCCGAACATCACCGAGCGACAGGATTGCTCGACTGCGATCTTCGACGCTGACGGCCGGATGGTCGCCCAAGCCGAACACATCCCTGTCCATCTCGGCGCGATGCCCGAGGCCGTCGATGCCGTCCTCGACCATGACCCGGCTCCCGGCGACGTGTTCATCCTCAACGATCCCTTCGCCGGCGGGACGCACCTGCCGGACGTGACGCTCGTCTCGCCGATTGCGCCCCGGGATGAAATTCTCGGCTACGCCGTCTCCCGTGCTCACCACGCCGACATCGGCGGGATGACACCCGGCAGCATGCCCGCGGGCGCGGAGGAAATCTATCAGGAAGGCCTGCGGCTCCCGCCGACGCGGCTCGTCGACGCCGGCGAGCGCAACGAGGAACTGTTCTCGCTGATTCTCGCCAACGTCCGCAACCCCGACCAGCGACGGGCCGATTTCCGTGCCCAACTCGCAGCCACCGAACGCGCCGAAGCGCGACTCGCCGACCTGATCGACGATCACGGCTACGACCGCATTCGCCAGGGGTTCGACGCTGTCATCGACTACTCGCGGGCCCGGATTCAGGAATCCATCGCGGAACTGCCGGACGGCACCTACCGCGCCAGCGACGTGCTGGAGGGTGACGGCGTCAGCGACGACGACATCGAGATTCAGGCGGCTGTGACCGTCGACGGAGCGACGATCACCGTCGATTTCGATGGGACGGACGCACAACTCGACGGCAATCTCAACGCGCCGCTGGCGGTCGCCACAAGCGCGGTCTATTTCGTGATTCGCTGCATCACCGATCCCGAAATCCCGCCGAATCACGGCTGTTACGAGCCGGTGACAGTCGCGGCACCCGAGGGCTGTCTGCTCAATCCCGAGCCCCCAGCCGCGGTCGTCGGTGGCAACGTCGAGACCAGCCAGCGGGTGACCGACGTGGTCTTCCTCGCGCTCGCCGAGGCCGCGCCCGACCGCGTGCCGGCGCAGGGCCAAGGAACGATGAACAACCTCATCATCGGCGGCCGCGGTGGCGACTTTGCCTACTACGAGACGATTGGCGGCGGCTTCGGCGGCCGGGCGAGCGCCGATGGGATGGACGGCGTGCAGGTCGGGATGACAAACACCCTCAACACGCCAATCGAGGCACTGGAAGCCGAATACCCGCTCCGGGTCGAACGCTACGCGCTGCGCCCCGGTTCCGGCGGCGAAGGGACTCACCGCGGCGGTCTCGGGCTCGAACGTCGCCTGCGCGTCCAGCAGGACGCGACCGTCTCACTGCTCACGGAGCGACGCCGCCACGCACCGCAGGGTGTCGATGGCGGTGAGCCGGGGGCCACGGGCGAGAATCTGCTCCAGTTACCGGACGAGGAAGCGAAATCAGTGGCCGCAAAAACGACTGTCGATGTGCCAGCCGATACCGTCGTCACGGTGCGAACGCCTGGCGGCGGCGGGCATGGCGATCCGGGTGAGCGGTCACAGGAACTGCGTGAGCGAGATAGAAACGAGAGAAAAATCGGCGACGAGAATGAGCGCGGCGACGACGCTTAGCTCGACCCCTCGCAGATATCGCGGAAGTTCTCGAAGACCTCCTCGCCGCGTTCGGTGTGGATCACTTCGGGATGCCACTGGACGCCGTAGAGGTCGCGGTCGGTATCGCTCATGGCTTCGATCCCGCACACGTCGGAGGTGCCGGTGCGGCTGAAGCCCTCGGGGAGCGTTTTCACTTCGTCGGCGTGGCTGGCCCAGACGCGGGTTTCCGGGGCGAGCGAGCCGATGAGGGGATCCTCGTCGTCGGTGATTTCGACGGTCACATCGGCGTAGCCGCCGTACTCGCCGCCGCCGACGCTGCCGCCCAGTTCTTTGGCGATGAGTTGCATGCCGAGACAGATGCCGAGGACGGGTTCGTCGCGGTCGAGATAG
This sequence comes from Halonotius sp. GCM10025705, assembly GCF_042662885.1. Taxonomy (NCBI): domain Archaea; kingdom Methanobacteriati; phylum Methanobacteriota; class Halobacteria; order Halobacteriales; family Haloferacaceae; genus Halonotius; species Halonotius sp. GCM10025705. The sequence continues at coordinate 2,234,804 of NZ_JBHSZD010000001.1, forward strand.
TCCGCTGATCGCCCGGCGCGATCCATGTCGGGGCCACCGGAGAGGACGAAGCCGTCGGCCTCGATCTCCTCGGGGTCAACGTCGTTGTCGACGAGGTCGGCGTCGACGCCGAGATCCCGGAGCGCGCGCTGCTCCAGATGGGTAAACTGCCCGTGGTTGTCGATAACCGCAATGCGAGTCATGGGCAGCCTTCGCTGCTGGGACTCAAAAGGAAACCGAAACCGGACGCGAAACTGGGTGTTTGGGCAGCTCCTCCCAGTCCAGCGGCCAGCCCTCAGTCGGCAGCAACCCGGTCGCCGCGGATCTCGGCGACGTACGCGAGGAAATTGTCGAAGAGTTGCTTGGCCTCGCAGGCTGCCGCGTAGTTGGATTCGGTGATCCCATCCAGTACCTGCTGAATTCGCGCTTCGGAGAGTTCGTCCTTGCCGGTCGTCACGGTTTCGGCGGTCTGCATGTCATACTCGGGATGGAACTGGACGCCGATGGCGCGATCCTTGCGGAAGCCGTGAATTCCGTAGTCGTTTTCGGCGAAGACGGTCGCGCCCGGCGGCGGTTCGGCGACCCGATCCGAGTGAGTGGTAAAGACGGTCATCGACTCGTCGATGCCGGCCAGCAGGCGGTTGTCGCCGTCGTGTTCGACGGTGCGGTAGCCGATCTCGTACTCGCCCATATCCTCGACGCGGCCACCGAGTACGTCGGCCAGCAGTTGGTGGCCGTAACAAACGCCGAGGGCCGGGAGGCCGGCTTCGACCGCGCCGCCGACCCATGTTTTGAGCCGGCCGATCCATTCCTTGTCCCAGTAGACTGACGCGCTGGAGCCGGTGACAACGAAGCCGTCGAACGCGAAGTCATCGGGGAACTCGCCGGCCGGACAGCGAAATTCGACAACGTCGGCGTCGAGTTCGCGGACGAAGTTCCGCTCGGTGTCGTCGGCCGCGTGTGCCGCATTCAACAGAGCGATCTTGGGCCGACTCATGCACCTGTTTCACACATACCGGACTGAAAAGCTGTTGCGTTGCTTCGATTCAATTGACGCACGTTTGGTTTCATCAGGAATTGGATTAATCTGCTGTCATCGCGGGCGACTGCCGGACATCCTCGCGGAGCCGCGTCGCATACTCCAGCCGGAGTTGGCGGGCCGTTTCGCGGTCGATCGGCCCGTCGTGGTCGAAGGTATCTGCGATCGGGTCGAAGGCGTCCGGCTCGAAGCCCATCCGTGAGAGGTACGCCGCCAGCGACTCGGTCAACCCTTCCTCGATCGCGGTGTCGACGTAGTCGCTGACGGTCTCAAAGTCGGGGAGGACGATCCGCTCGTCGTCGATACAGGGAGTGTTACCGCCGATGTCGACAGGGCGACCGTCCAGTTCACCGGCAACCGTGGCGAGGGTGTCAGCCAACGAAACGGTTCGACTCGGCAACGTCGTATCCGGTGATCGCCACTCGACGGTGCCGAATTCCTCGCGGAGCTGTACCGGCGTCCACACCGCGCTTTCGGGATCGAAACACGACTCGAAGGTCGATTCGTCGATGCCGGCGGCGATGGCTTGCTCGCGGAACCGATCGTAACACGTCTGCAGGCGTCGATTCCAGTCTGCGCGATCATCGACGTAGGGCCACAGTTCGCCCTGGTTCCGGAGATTGTCGTAGGCGAGCCATCGGTAACATTTCGAGCGCGCACCCGGGGCCATCGCTTCTCCCCGGAAATGTCGCGCCGAGTTGACCAACGCCAACGCGGGATCGAGCGCGATCAGCGTGTTGAGCTGGTCGACTGCTCGGCCGGGCTGCTGTTCGATGTGGATGTGGGTGCCGGCGCAGTGGCGAACATACTCGAAAGCATCGCCGACGACCGCGTTTTGAATCCGTGTTCGGTCGCAGGGAATCTCGCGGATCGCCTCGTGATTTAGTGGCGTTGCCAGCGGAACGAGTTGTTTGCCGATCTCGTCGCCGCGATCCAGCGCGGCTCTGACCCGCTCGAAGAGCTCTTCACGGAGTTCGGTGGTCGACGTACAGGGCGTCGTCTTGATCTCAAGCATCGGCTCGACGAACTCGCGTTCGGCACCCGGGAGGTCGATCAACGAGCCTGGTTGGGTGAGCGACCCCGCCTCGTCGACGACCCAGTATTCGACCTCGATACTCCGCCGGAGTGATGGGGTAGATGACATGGGGGTGGTCGGTGCTCGGCGTCAGTGTCGCACCAGTTCGTGTGCCGTGTTCACATGCAACTGTAAGCCGTGGACGCCTACAAAACAATTTGGACAATCAACTCAATATGTCCTTAAATAGTATTCAGACACAATAGAAAATTCCAAATTTTGGCTAATATAGGATTCAAGCCGGTTAATATAGTCTATGTATGAATTCTGATTAGATACAACCAGCAGAACGGACAAATGCCCACTACTCGATCGCTACCGCCCGGGACACATCGCGTCAACAGCACCATCGCCGCCAGCCACGCGGTCGCTGTCGGTGTTATCCCGCCCGGCTACAATGCCATCGGATCGAACCGTGTATTTTCGCCGTTCCATTGCTCGCCGTTGTCGTCGCGGGTATCGAGATAGCACTCGACGCCGTTGCCGTCGGGGTCGTCGAAGTATAGCGATTTGCTGATCCCGTGATCGACGGCTTGGGCGCTGATCGCCTCGTCTTGAAGCCACTCGTAACACGCTCGGAGCTCTCCCGGTGTGTCGAATTCGAAGGCGACGTGGTAGAGCCCGCGGCTATTCGGCGGTGGCGACGATGCATCGGGGCGGGCCTGCAGCGCGAGGTCATGATGGCGTTCGCCACTGGAGAGGAAGACGTAGTTGGCCTGTCGCTCAGTGACCGACAGATCGAGGAACCCGGTGTAGAACTCGACCGCACGATCAAGGTCGCTAACGACCAGGTGCACGTGGCCAAGCTGAGATGGCATACCCCGATGACCACGAGTAGAATAATAGACCTACTGTTCCTGTGTTACCCCTCAAACCGGTCACGGGCCGACTGAAATTCCAGCTCCTCACTTTCCGTTGTGCGTCGCTGCTCCCGTTCGGCGACCGCCTCGGGGTCGGGGTCGACATCGTCGTCGATGCGGGCAAACGACTGGTGCACTTTCGCGTGACACCAGCGACACAGCGCGACCGTGAGTTCGTGGCTGGCGTCGACACTCTCCGAATCGCCGTCGCCGGTGTCCGCGTCGGCATATGACAAGTGGTGTTCCTCGATCAGCGGCCGGCTGTCGTCGTGAGCGAGCCGGAGTTCTTCGAGCCCGCATCGCCGACACTCGTCGTCGGTGGTCGTCCAGCGGTAGTGCGGGCAGGCGCGCCAGTCACCGCTGTCGCCGACGTGGCAGGCGTAGTCATCGGCCGCCCGCTCCGCGGCGAACTCGGGGTCGACGCCGGCGTGGTTGAGCGCGAACCGACACCGACCGTCGTCGGTGAGATGATCGCAGAGCCCCGCGATGTCGTAGGGGTTGTCGACGCCGACGGGCGTGCCCTCGGGCGTCTCCTCCATGGCCAGCCTCGGCCCCCAGAGCTAAATATCGCCCGCCCGACCGTCCTCTGTGCAGCTTGTTCACCGGCCTGAATCGGGTGGCGGCAGTCAGGTACTCGCCAGCAACATCGAGATCGCGGATTCGTTTCTCCAGCAGGCCCGCGGGCTGATGTTTCGGCGGTCGCTGGGCGACGACGCAGCCCTCATCTTTCAATTCGATAGCGCGGCAAAACGCGATGTCCACATGCTGTTCGTCCCCTTCGCTATCGACGCGCTGTGGCTCGTTGACAACGAGGTCGTAGCGAAAAAGCGACTGAAACCGTGGATCGGCCTCGGCCGGGCCGCGGCGGAGACGCTGATCGAGTTGCCGGCCGGGGCAGCCGACGCAGTCGCCGTCGGTGATCGGGTGGCACTGGTTGAGTAAGTACGGCTCCTAATACGACAGTGTCTGTAAGTCGTCGATGCGGTCGAAATCAGCATCCCGTGTCACGAGCCGCGCACCGTGATGGCGACAGACTCCTGCGATAAGGATATCTTTGAGATTGATCCGTTCGCCGTCGTCCAACAGTTCTGCCTCAATAACCGCAGCTTCTCGTGCTGTTGTATGCGTCAGCGGCAATGGCTCGATCCAATCCAACTTGGCTGTCAGGCTATCGACGGTCTCGGTGCCACCAGTTCGTGCAGCCCCCGATACACCTCGAACAGCGACAGCGACGGCGTGAAGAACGGCTTCGACTCATGGCGTTGCAGGAACTCTTCGGTGGCGGGGACGGCATCGAGATAATCGAGCAGAAATGTCGTATCGAACACGATCATCGCGTGTCACGCTCGCGTAACTCCGCATCGAGTTGATCGCCTGTCGACTCAACGGCCTCTCGGAACCCGTCGACATCCTTCATCGCGCCGAACCCCTTCATTATGTCCCGCTCTTCGCCCGTCAGTCGAAGGATCGTCTCGGTGAAACTCTCATCAGGCTGTTTCTGTGCTTTCAGCCGCTTGTATGCCTCCTCAGTGATCGTCAGGCTCTTGGTAGCCATATATGCAGGTATACGTCTGACGTACTTAGTCCCACGGTCGATTCGGGTAACTTATGAGCTGCGACCGCAGAGACGGCAGCTTTATTTCCCTGTATGTGTGAAGAAATATGCACAATGGAGCATTTAGACTCCAACGAGGATAGAGGAAGTCGGGGCGACCCGGCTGGCCGCGAAATTCTCCGGTGACAGGTATTCATCCGTGTACTCAAACACATCAGATGAGTTGCGTAGTGACAACGCGGCTCGCTCGGCGTTTCCCGACGACGTACAGCTCTTAGACACCACGCTGCGGGATGGCGAACAGGCCCCTGGCGTCTCGCTGACCCCCGACGAAAAGGTCGAGATCGCCGAGGCACTGGAGGCCGCCGATATCGACGTGATCGAGGCCGGCAGTGCCTGCACCTCCGAAGGCGAACGCGACTGCATCCGTCGGGTCACCGATCTCAATCTCGACGCGACGGTCACCAGCTTCGCCCGGGGCATCAAATCCGACATCGACCACGCCCTCGATTGTAACGTCGATGGCATCACGCTCGTCGTCCCGTCGTCGGACAAACACATCGAGACCAAGGTCGGCTCAACCCGCGAGGAAGTCATCGAGAGCTCGGTCGACCTCGTCGAGTACGCGACCGACCACGATCTGTGGGTCGAACTGCTCGGCGAGGACGGCTCCCGCGCCGACCCCGAGTTCCTTGTCGATCTCGCCGAAGCCGGCCACGAGGCGGGCGCCGACCGGTTCTGCTATGCTGACACGGTCGGTCACGCCAGCCCGGAACACACCTTCGATGTGGTCTCCCAACTCGCCGAACTGGGCCCGACGAGCGTCCACACCCACGACGACCTCGGCTTCGGGATGACGAACGTCCACGCCGGTCTGCGCGCCGGGGCGGATTTCGTCCACGGGACGGTCAACGGCATCGGCGAGCGCGCCGGCAATGTCGCCATCGAGGAGGTCGCTATCGCCCTGTCGCACAGCTACGATATCGAGACCCTCAATCTCCCGGCGGTCTACGAGTTGGCGACGACCGTCAGCCAGAACACCGGCATCCCGCTCGCGCCGAACAAGGCCGTCATCGGCGAGAACACCTTCACTCACGAGAGCGGCATTCACACCGACGGTACGCTTAAAGACGGCGCGATGTACGAGCCGTATCCACCCGAAACGGTGGGTCGAGAGCGACGGCTCGTCCTCGGCAAACACGCCGGTCGCGCCGGCGTCGAAGCCGCGCTGAACGAACACAACATCGACGTGAGCGACGACGAACTCGCTGCCATCGTCGAGCGCGTCAAAACCCTCGGCGAGCGCGACAAACGCGTCACTGACGCCGACTTGCTGGCAATCGCCGAGGATGTCCAAGGTCGTGACCGCGAGCGCTACGTCGAACTCTTGACGCTGACGACCGCCAGCGGTGGCGAGGTGCCGACCGCCAGCGTCAAACTCCGCGTTGGCGACGAGGAACGCACCGCTGCCAACACCGGCTCCGGTCCGGTCGACGCCGCTGTCAAAGCCGTCCGCCAGGCGCTCGGCCCCGCCGCGAACGCCGAACTCGATTCCTTCCACGTCGACGCGATCACCGGCGGCACCGACGCCGTCGTCACCGTCGAAGTCGAGATGACCCGCGGCGACCACACCGTCACCGTCGCTGCCTCGGATTCCGACATCACACGGGCCTCCGTCGACGCGATGGTCGATGCCCTCGACCGCCTGCTGGCGGCGTCGCCACCGGAACAGCCGGTCGCTGACGACTAACTCCGTTTCTGTGGTTTTCGAATCGACCGATAGACAGCTGGGTCGACCAGCCGACCAACCGCTATTCCTGGCGGACTGAAAGGGCGAGGCTCTCCCGGCGAACCCCGGCGACGCAAGCACTGCAGGAGCGAGCGGAGCGAGCGACGAAGCGCGCAGCGAGCCGCGGGAGCCGAGAGAGCCGAGGGCTTTCTACACGTTTCCGTCTCACACAACTACGTATCGAACCCGTACGTCTAAGAGCGATGCCGCTGAAACGTCGCTGTGGCGTACGTCGTCGAAATCAAACCCTCCGCGCGCAAGCGAAACCCCGAGGTGGGCCGGACGATCAACACCGAGGGATCGACCCACCGCTTTGCGGATCGAGACGCCGCCGAGGGCTGGGCCGAGGAGTTGACCGGCGGGGGACGGGATCATGTCTGGATTCAGTCCGCTCACCCACAGGACAACTCCGCGGTCGACGCGTATCTCGTCTCGCGGAATACGCGTGGTGAGTTGGAACGCGCCTTCGACAAGCGGCGGCGTCGACTTCGCGGCGGCGACAGCAGTCAACAGCAGGGGTTGGCTGAGCAGTTTTCCGAGTAATTTGGTTTATCGTTGTCGACGTAGCAATGCGATTTTAGGAGCGATTTGAACTACGGTCACTTCGCTCGCGTTGCTCGCTTGTTCCCTCATTCAAATCTCTCGACTCTCCGACACCCACTCGCGGTAACCGAGAGCCACAGAGGGTTCTCGGCGTGTTGCTCGCGGTAGAAACGCCGAGGGAGAGATTTGAACTACGGTCGCTCCCGGTGGTCGCTCCCTCGTTCAAATTCCCGACTACCGTTCGCGCGGACACGGGGTCGCGGCGCGACAAGACGCGCCGCTAAGTGATTTGTGTCCGCGCAGAAACGCCGAGGGAGAGATTTGAACTCCCGAGTCCGAATGGACAGTAGATTTCGAATCTACCGCCTTGGCCAGGCTAGGCTACCTCGGCTCACTTCCTCTTCGCCTGTGCCGAAAGTAAAAGATTCCGATGTGGCCGCCTTCGGCCGATTCATCGCCGCTACGCCGCCCCGAGTGTGATGCGAGCAGTTGTCCCGCCGCTGTTGTCGAATGTAAGCTGTCCATCGGAGTAGTCGACGATCCGATCGATCAGCCAGAGGCCGACCCCACTGCCGTGTTCTAACTCTGATTCGTCGTGGCCGTCGATGACAGTAAGTTCGGCACTCGGGATACCGGGCCCGTCGTCGCTGACCTCGATGACAACGTCGTCGCCGGCTTCGGTGGCCGTCACCCGGATCTCACCGCCGTCATCGACAGCGTGTTCCAGCGCGTTTTCGATGAGTTGCGTGATGGCAACCGGGAGCTTCGGGTGGGCAAGAACTGACGCCGCTGTCTCGATGTCGACGCTGACGTCGACAGCTGCCGGTGGGTCAGGCGCCATCTCGACTGCATCCTCGACAACGGTGTCGATCGCGACCTGGTGTCGCTCTTCCCGTGTCTGGACGACTTCACGCATCGTCCGCGCGTTGGTTGCGGTACGTTCGAGATTCTCACAGTGCTCGATGATATCGGCTGCGTAGGCGGCTGTCTCACAGTCCTCGGCGATGGCGTTGGCGTACCCTTTGATCACCGTCAGATCATTCCGGAGGTTATGCCTGAGCACCCGGTCGAACACCGCCTCAAGCAGCTGGAGTTCCTCGCGGTTGTCAACCAGCTGGATCGCCGTTTCAAGATTCGAGGTCAGCGTTTCGGCGATACTCCGGTCGGCGTCGGTGAGATTCTGTGGTCGGACGGTGCCGGCCATCAGGATGCCAAACTCGCCGATCGGGGCGATAACCTCCGAGCGAACCACGCTATCCTCGTTGTAGGCGTCGGGCCGGGCGGCGACATCGCCGACGAGTTCGGTTTCGCCGCGCTCGAATGCGTCCCACGCGATCCCATCACCGCGCTCGAATGCCGGCGGTGATCGAAAGAGATCGAAGGCCGGATCGGTCATCCCCAGTGGGGTGAGCCGGTCGTCGATCTGATCGTACTCCCACATCCCCGTGATCGGAAAGTTGAGTGCCGTCGGAAGCTGCTCAAGCACCGCATCGATCATCGCCGGCTTCGCTTCGGCGGTCACGGCTTCCTGGGTGATCGTCTGGACGGCTTCGAGGCTCTGGGTTCGCTGGGCCCGGGTGAGGCCGATATTCCCGAGTGTGCTCAACAGCCGGCCAAGTTGTATGTCGGTCTCATCGAAAGCCCCTGGCCGCTCGTCGCCGATCACAAGTACGCCGTGGTCGCTGAGCGGACACAGCAGGACGCTTTCAATTTCCGGGCCTGTGTGGGCGATCGAGTCGTCGGCCGTCGACAGGTGATCGATACACCGGGTCTCCCCGCCGTAGACCGCCCACAGCGGTGTTTCGTCGTCGCCGCTGGTGGCCGCAAACACCGGCTCGTCGGCCGTCGTCGCCGCCGGTGTGAGGGCGTCGGCAGCCCGATCGTAGAGGTGGATCTCCGCGACTGACGCGTCGATGACGGCCATCGCCGTTTCGATCGTCCGCTCGCAGGCCGTCTGTCGATCCTCGCTTGTCAACACTGCCTGTGACTCCGCATACAGCGATGCCAGGGTTCGGCGGCGTCGTTTCTCGTCGGTGATATCGACATAGAGCAGGAAAAACTCCCGGCCGGCTGCGGTCGTGACCGGGACAGCCCGCAGCAGGAAGTCGCCGCTGCCGGTTGTGGTCTGTCGGCTGACCTCCGCGGTCACCGGCTGGCCGTCGGTGAGTTGGGCGTCGATATCGGCTGTTCCTCTCTCGTCACCTGTGGTCGTCTCCTCGCTGTCAGTCGCCGGGATCGTGGGTTCGAGCCGACTACCCTCCGTCGTCGAGGTGGCGTCGCCGAAGGTCGTCTCGAAGGCCTCGTTTCGGCGGGTGATCGTCGCCGTCCCATCGGTGAGAGAGACGGTCACCATCGGCTCTTGGATGGTCGTAAACAGGGCCTCAAACCGCCGTCGCTCGTTGCGAAGGGTCGCTTCGGCCGCCGTGGCCGTACACGCGGTTGCGAGCTTGTCGTTGAGCGGCCCGAGAGCGTCGATGACCGCCGTGGGAAGCCCCGACCCGCGCGTGCCGAGCAGCAAGACGCCGAACTCACAGAGCTCAAAGAGGTAGTAGTGGCCGTCTTCGCCGACCTCGCCGACGATCGGGAACGACTCGGCGTTGGTGCTTTCCTCGCCGTCAGTGTCGTTCTCGCCCTCGGTGTCGCCCGCCGCCCGTTCGGTGAGCCGAGCGCGTGCAGCGAGATAGACCGGATCGTCGACGGCGGCCGCAGGCTGGGAGACGACCCGATCGTAGCCGCCATCCTCGTGGCGGCTAAAGACGCCGCCGACCGTACAGTTCAACTTTTGGAGATACGCCTGTAGGGCAGTTTCAGCGGTCGATTCCAGCGTTTCCCCCGGTGATATCGCCAGGGAGATCTCATGGAGGATTTGGGTTCGGTGGGGGTGGTCAGCCATCCTTACTCGCTCCCCGCGGCTCGCTCAGAGGCCATCGATGGCTCCGACGACCGCGGTTTTGTTGTAGTATTCGAGATGGCCTCGCCCGTCGTTGGCGATCTCACCGATGGTGAGCGCGCCGATCGTGTTGGCCGTCTGACTGAGGGCTGCTAGCTCCCGGTCGAAGTCGGCGTCGAGGTACTGCGCCCGTGAGAGACAATCGAAGGTGACCATCGCGCTGTCGGTGTGTGCTCCCTCGCTGGCGGCCGCGTGGGCGTGGTCGGCCGCCGCGACGAGCGTTTCGGGGTCGCCCTGGAGGATGTGGACGAACTCGCCTTCGGGGAGGTCGCCGAAACATTGCAGCGAGCCGTCGTCGTCGACCGCGAAAGGGTCGCGGACGATCCGCTCGGCGCCCAACCGACTGATGCCGAAGGGATGTGAGGTGGCGATCTCGGCGAAGGTTTCTGTCGTCACCGTCCGGTCGGTTTCGGCGTCGATGATGGCGGCGTAGCGGTCGTAGGCCGGCTGGCCGTCGAGGGTTTCGAGTCGGCGACCGTCGGCGGCAGTGATCTCGAAGGGGCCGCCGATATCCGTCCAGCCGTGTTCGACGCCGATGGTGCTTTCGGCGGCGACCATCGCCACTACAGCGGCGTCGCCGACGAGTCCCTCGGGGGTGAACAGACAGTGGCGTGTGTCGCCGTCGAACGTGCCGGCGCCGCCGCCGATGTAGGTGTACTCGACGCCGTAGGTGTTGAACAGCTGTTGGACGAACTGGTCGCCGGCGTCGGCGTAGGCATCGACGAACACGAACGCTGTTTCGTCGCCGTCCGCGTCGGCCTCAAGCGGCTCGTCGGCGGCAGTGATTGTTTCGACCGTCGGCTCAACATCCAGGCCGGCGACGACCGCGCCGTCGGCGTGGGCCGCGCCGTCGTAGATGACCTTCGGGAACAGGCCGCCGAACACCGGCGTCGAAAGGCCTCGAAGCGTCTCATCGACAGCCGCCGGGGTAAACGCGTCGTCGGGTGTCGCAAGCACGAGGAGTCCGTCGATATCAGGGTCGGCGTCGAACTCTCGGAGCGTCGTGTGAAACTCGCTGCCGGTCGTCCGGCAGTACACAGCCTCCATGGCTACCATCCACACCGGCCGCGATAAAAAGTCCACCGTCGGGGTGGGTGGTGGCGGAATCGCCTCGGTGCGGTGCTGGCGGCACTGATCAGCCGCGGCGCGTGCTCAGCCAGACCCACACCGTGGCGAACACGATGAGCAGGGTGACGACGGCGACGGCAACGTAGAACCCGGCTGCGGCATCGAACTCTGCCAGTCCGATGGTGATTGGGGGTGCTGGAGGTCAGGCATAGTGGTATTGCGCTTCGGTACGAGAAATCAGAAAAGTGGGTTTGGGCAGATTTGAACTGCCGGCCTCCTCCATGTCAAGGAGGTGTCATAACCAGACTAGACCACAAACCCGTGCTGGTTGTGCGTTCTGACGCACTCGTCAGTATCCGGGGGACGTAATTGAAGCTTTCGAAGCGCGGCCCCGCTGGCGGTTCCCGACGTGCCCGCTTGCTGTCGGTCGTCATGTGTTCGTCCCGTCGTCGGCGACATCCGGGTCGCGCCGTCGGTCGATAGCCTTTTAGCGATGTACAGACGTGTACATTACAAGACGAACTCATACACTGGTGACTAACAATGCAGGACTATATCGAACGTGTGGCCGACGGTGAGGATCTGGGACTCGATGAGGCGCGGGACGCCGCCCGTCTCGTGTTTGAGGAAGCAACCGACGTGCAGATCGGCGCGCTGCTGTCTGCGTTGCGAGCCAAGGGCGAGACGGAAACCGAGATCGCCGGCTTCGCTCAGGGGATGCGCGACGCCGCCAGAACCATCGAACCCGACCGCTCGCCGCTGGTCGATACCTGCGGCACCGGCGGCGACGACTACGATACGATCAACGTCTCGACGACCTCCGCGATTGTCGCCGCGGGCGCGGGCGTCCCCATCGCCAAACACGGCAACTACTCCGTCTCCTCCTCCTCTGGCAGCGCGGATGTACTCGAAGTCGCCGGTGTTACCGTCGATGCCGAACCCGACGCCGTCGAAAGCGCGATCAACGACGAGGGCATCGGCTTCATGCTGGCGACCGTCTTCCACCCCGCGATGAAGGCCGTCATCGGCCCCCGGAAGGAACTCGGCATGCGAACGATCTTCAACGTCCTCGGCCCGCTGACGAATCCCGCCGCCGCGGACGCCCAACTGCTCGGCGTCTACGATCCCGACCTCGTCCCCGTCATCGCCCGCGCGCTCACCGAGATGGCGGTCGACCGCGCGCTCGTCGTCCACGGCTCCGGGATGGACGAGATTGCCCTCCACGACGCAACGACCGTCGCCGAGGTCGATGGCGACGAGGTCACCGAGTTCACGCTTACGCCCGACGACCTCGGGCTCGACTCGGCCCCGATCGAGGCTGTCGCCGGCGGCACCCCTGAAGCAAACGCCGCCGACCTCGAAGCGATTCTCACCGGCGAGGAGACCGGCCCGAAACGCGATCTGATCCTCGCCAACGCGGGCGCGGCGATCTACGTCGCTGGCGAAGCCGAGTCGCTGGAAGCCGGCGTCGAAGCGGCCGCCGCGGCCATCGAGTCGGGTGACGCCGCAGCCAAACTCGACGCCTTACGCGAGTCGACGGCTGCACCGGAGGCCGGGGACGCCTGATGGCACGCACCAAGATCTGCGGCATTACAAATCGCGCTGACCTCCAGGCTGCTATCGAGGCTGGCACCGACGCCGTCGGGATCATCTCGGCGGTCGATGTGGCGACGACGCGGGAGGTCGACCGCAGCACGGCCGCCGAGTTGGTCGCCGCGGTGCCGCCCTTTGTCACCGCCACGCTCGTCTCGATGCCCGAGGACGCCGACCACGCGGTCGAACTCGTCAAGGCGATCCAGCCCGACGCGCTCCAACTCCACGGTGAGTTCGACGCCGACGACCTCGGCTACATCCGCGCGGAAACCGGCGTCAAGGTCATCGCCGCTGTCGACCACGAGGACACCGACCGAGCCAACGCCCTCGACGGCGTCGCCGACGCCCTGCTCATCGATTCGACGACCGAGGAGGGCGCGGGCGGCACCGGCGACCCCCACGACTGGGAGGCGACCGCCGATCTCGCGGACACGCTGACGACCCCGGTGATCCTCGCCGGCGGCCTCACCCCCGAGAACGTCGCCGAGGCGATCCGGGTGGCCGCGCCGTTCGGCGTCGATGTTGCCTCCGGCGTTGAACGCTCGGAGGGCAGCAAGGATCACACCGCCGTCGCCACCTTTGTTCGGAACGCGGGCCGCGAAATCGAGGTGCCAGCATGACGACCGGCGAGACGGCGAGCGACGACCCGGCCGACACGGCCGCCGCCGACAGCGACCTATTCAGTTTCGACCGCGACCGCGACGAGTACGCCGCCCTCGTTGCCGACGACCGCGAGGACCGGTCGTCGCCCGCGCGGCCGCAACGCTGGAACTCGATACCTCCCCGCTCGCCGCCTACGCCGCCCTCGCCGACCGCAGCGAGTACAATTTCCTGCTGGAGAGTGCCGAAAAGGTTGCCTCCTCCGATCCTGACGGCGCGTTCACCGCGGCGACCGACGCCGAACGCCACGCACGGTACTCCTTCGTCGGCTACGACCCCGAAGCGATCATCTCGGTGTATCCGAACCACACCGAGGTCGACCGTCTCGGCGACGCCGGCGACCTCGTTGTCGACGCCTACCGTGGCGACGCCGCGACTGACGGCGACGTGCTCGACCGCCTCCGCCGCGGCCTCCCCGCGGTCGACCGCCGCGGCTTCCCGGATGTCGACCGCCGCACGCTCTCGGGCGGCCTCGTCGGGTTTCTCGCGCATGAAGCCGTCTACGATCTGGTGCTCGAAGAAGTCGGCCGCGAGCGACCCGACACCGACCTCCCGGACGCCCAGTTCGCGCTGACGACCCGGACGCTCGTCTTCGATGATGCCGAGGGCACGGTCGAACTCGTCTTTACCCCTGTCATTGGCCCCGACGACGACCCCGGTGAGTGCTACGACGATCTCGTCGCCGAAGCCGCCGACGTTGCCGCGACGCTCGCCGCGGCCGACGAGCCGCCGACCACCGGTTTCAGCCGCACCGACGAAACCGCCGGCTCGCAGAGCGACTACGAGGACGCCGTCCGCACGGCCAAACAGCACGTCCTCGACGGCGACATCTATCAAGGCGTCATCTCACGCCGCCGCCAACTCGCTGGCGATATCGACCCGATCAGCTTCTACGAGGCCCTCCGCTCGGTCAACCCCTCGCCGTACATGTATCTCATGCGTCACGGCGACCGCTCGATTGTCGGCGCGAGCCCCGAAACCCTCGTCTCCGTCGAGGGTGACCGAATCGTCTCGAACCCGATTGCGGGCACCTGCCCGCGGGGCTCCAGCCCCGTCGAGGATCGCCGACTCGCTGGTGAGATGCTTGCCGACGGGAAAGAGCGCGCCGAGCACACGATGCTTGTCGACCTCGCGCGCAACGACGTGCGCCGGGTCGCCGACCCCGGCAGCGTCGAAGTCGAGGAGTTCATGAGCGTCCTGAAGTACAGCCACGTCCAGCATATCGAATCGACCGTCACCGCTCGCGTCGCCGACGAGTACGACGCCTTCGACGCCGCCCGCGTGACGTTCCCGGCGGGCACGCTCACCGGTGCGCCGAAAGTTCGCGCCATGGAGATCATCGACGACCTCGAAGCCGCCCCGCGCGGCGTCTATGGCGGCGGCGTCGGCTACTTCTCGTGGAGCGGCGACGCCGACTTCGCGATCGTGATCCGCACCGCGACCGTCGAACACGGGGGTGCCGACGGCGACAGTGTGGGCGGCGATCTCGCCGGCACAAGCGAGGGTGACGACCTGATTACCGTCCAAGCCGGCGCGGGCCTCGTCGCCGACAGCGATCCCACGTCGGAGTACGAGGAGACCGAACAGAAGATGGACGGCGTGTTGACCGCCATCGAACAGCTCGAATCGACGGCCGAGGAGGGCGAGCAATGAACGTCCTCGTCGTCGACAACTATGACTCGTTCACCTACAACCTCGTCGAGTACGTCTCCGAGACTCGGATTCCTGACGGCGACGGTGGGTTCGAGGAGATCGACGTGACGGTGCTGAAAAACACAGCCTCGCTCGACGAAATCGAGGCAGTCGATCCCGATGCGATTCTCATCAGCCCCGGCCCCGGCCACCCGAAAAACAGCCGCGACGTGGGCGTGACGATGGACGTGTTGCGTGAGCTGAGTCCCGACATCCCGACGCTGGGTGTCTGTCTCGGCCTCGAAGCCGCGGCCTACGAGTACGGCGGCAGCGTCGGCCACGCGCCCGCACCGATCCACGGCAAGGCCTACCCGATGGATCACGACGGCGAGGGTGTTTTCGCTGACATCGAACAAGGCTTTCAGGCGGGTCGGTATCACTCGCTGATTGCGACCGACGTGCCGGACTGTTTCGAGGTGTCGGCGACGACCGACCACGAGGGCGAGGAGTTGGTGATGGGGATTCGCCACCGCGAGCACCCCATCGAGTGCGTGCAGTTCCACCCTGAGAGTGTGCTGACCGCGGTCGGCCACGACGTGATCGATAACTTTCTGCGACAGACCGTGGGGGAATCGACGGCCGCGTCGCCGCCGCGTTCAGACGCCTGATCGACGCTGTTCTGATCGTATTTGTCAGCCGCCAAACACGCCAAAAGAGAGCGTTTCAGTAGTCCGCCGCCGCCACCGCTTTCGTTGTCTCCGCCATCATCGCCTCCGCCATCATTACTTCCACCATCATCGCCTCCGGCACCGCCAACATCGACGACATCATCGGGGTTACTGACGTCAACGCCGGTTTGATTGGTTGGGTCGGTCGGCTCTGTGCCGGCGTCCGACGCTGTCGATTCGTCGGCTGTGGGCTCGTCGCTCTCGCTTTCGCCAGCCGTCTCGGCGTCACCGGACTGGCCACTGTTGTTGGCTTCGTCAGTCGTTTCTGGTTGAACTTCGACGGCAGCATCAGCACCACCATCTGGTGTGGCAGGGCCATCCTTCTCAATCCCCTTGCGGAATGCGCGGCCGGAAAACGCCGCAAGCACCGTGTACTCGCCGTTGGGTACTCGACCGCGGATCACAAACTCAGAGATGTTGTCGACCGCGTTGTAGAGGTCAAATACGTTGTCGAGACGGAGTTTGATCGTTCGCTCGAATGTCGCGGGGATATCTTTCCACGTGTCGTCGGTGCCGAGGGTGTCATTCGCGCTGACGGCATCTGCTTTCAGTCGCACCCGCTCGTTGTTCTGCTCGGATTCGTTTTCAAGCTCGACAAACGTGGTAATCCCGACGTGTTCCTCGTAGCGGAGATATATCTGGCCGACCGTGTATCCGGGGAGCCCGCTTGGGTCGTCCTCGTTGTCCGCGCTCGACGACCCGTCGTCGCCGGACGCGTCGCTATCCGACGCCGTTGCATCGTTTGATTGGGCGTCGGCAGGCGCAACGAGGCCGCCCCAGCGGAGCCCTCCGAACACGGAAAGGGTGCCGGCAACCCCACGAAGGAGTTGACGGCGGCTCGTCATAGCCGCTGGCTACCTCGGTTCGCAGTGTTGAACATGGATGCCTGCGGGCGATCCCACAGGTGGTGTGTAAACGTACTCCCCTCTCTCCTCTTAAAATGCGCCCCACAAATATCAGCCGAGATAACTGGCTGCGGTGTCGCTCCCGAGTCTGTTGATTCGGCCTAGTCGTCCTCGTGATATTGCCGGCAGCTACAACAGCCCGAACTGCACAAGAATGAGAAGCGCGCCGACGACAACGACGCCGATGGTGACGAGCCGCCAGGCGATCTTGAGGACGATCCGCCCCACGATGAGCACGACAAGCATCCCGACGAGGGCGATCAGCAGCTGCGGGAGGCTCAGCCCGGCGATCCCGCCGCTTGCGAGCCCGCCGATGAGCGCGAGGGGTGACATATCCTGAGCGAGACACCGAATCGGAATAAGCTTGTGGGGACTACGTTCGATTCCAGCATATCGGGCAGTACGGCAGTAATCGCCACGTATCGGCCGCCCAGCCAGCCGTGGTCGTCGTTTCACTTTCAGTCCGGTTTGGGCATGCTTATACCAGATCAGTCCCATCACACAATAGCTACCGGACGCGGACAGAACCGACCCTCTCCAGACCGCAGCACAGCGAGCGGCAGCACTCAACAGTGCAATTCTGCTTGTGCTACCGCAACCGTAGCTGTTATGAGGGTGCCATCGGTATCACAGTCCCGTCTTTCGCTACGGAGTACACAGATGCGCCACCAGACCAAAACCACCATCCGACACGCCGACGCACCGCAGGGGGCCGACGAATGAGCCGCGCGGAGCTCTCCGCCGACGAACTCGAACTGCCGATCAAACGCACCACCGGCGACACGCTCGAAGACCGGCTGACGAGCAACGCCTACAACAACATCCTCCCCGCCCGGTATCTCCGGAAGGACGCCGACGGCAACGTCGACGAAAGCCAGGAGGAGCTGTTCGAACGCGTCGCCCAAAACGTCGCCCTCGCCGAAGCTGTTTTCGAGGCCGACAAGCAGGACACCGAGATCACGGTCACCCCCGACCAGATCAAACCCGACCACCCACGGCGCGACGAACTCGCCGCGGAAGTCTTCGGGAAAGGGACGACCGCCGAGGACGACGCCGAAGCGACGCTGTCGGTGTACAACGTCAACAAGTTCTCCTACGAAACGATCGTCCCCGAACTCCCCGACGAGGTTCAGAGCCACGTCGAGGATGTCGCCGACGAGTTCGAGGAGCTGATGACCCAGCTGTCGTTCATGCCGAACTCGCCGACGCTGATGAACGCCGGCGACGAACTCCAGCAGCTGTCGGCCTGTTTCGTCGACTCGCCGGGCGACGACATCACGGATATTCACCAGACCGCCAAGGAGGCCGCTGAGGTCTTCCAGTCCGGTGGTGGCATGGGGTATGCGTTCTGGAAGCTCCGCCCGTACGGCGACTCTGTCGGCTCGACCGGCGGTATCGCCTCCGGGCCGATCACGTTCATGCGTACCTACGACCAGATGTGTGAGACCATCGCCCAAGGTGGCGCGCGACGCGGCGCGCAGATGGGCGTCATGCGCGTTTCCCACCCTGATGTGATCCAGTTCATCCACGCCAAGAACAAGGATGTCTCGCTGGCGCACTCACTGCGACTCAACGACCCCGACGACTTCACGCACAACTCCTTTGCTGATGCCCTCGAAGAGGCCCGCGAGCTGATCGACGAAGAGGGTCGCGTCCCCGAACACCTCCGCAACGCCGTCGAGGGCCATCTCTCGAATTTCAACATCTCCGTCGGCGTCACCGACGACTTCATGGAGGCGCTGTTCAACGGCGAGGAGTTCACGTTCACGAATCCCCGCACCGAGGAACCGCACATCGCCACGCCCGAAACCAAGGAGCTGTACGAGCTTCACGGTCTCGGTGAGTACGTCGAGGTCGGCGAGGAACTCTCCGTCCCCGCGGAGGAACTCTGGGACCACATCGTCAACGGCGCCTACGAGAACGGCGAACCGGGCGTCATTTATCTCGAACGCGTCAACAAACAGCACTCCTTCGACGTCAAGGAACACCCCGACCACGAGATCCTCGCCACCAACCCCTGCGGCGAGCAGCCGCTTGAGGAGTATGAGGCCTGCAACCTCGGCCACATCAACCTTTCAACACTCGCTGACAAGGACGCTCCCGACTGGCGCGTCTGGTACGACAACAACGGCGACCAGTATGACTCACTTGAGGCCGCCGCCGAGGCGTTCATGCACGAGGCCGTCGACATGGACGCGTTCAATCGCCGGATCGAGTCCGGGACGCGCTTCCTCGAAAACGTCGTCACGATGTCGGATTTCCCGGTCGATGAAATCGAGGAAAAAGTCCGCGAGATGCGGAAGATCGGCCTCGGCATCATGGGGCTGGCCCAACTCTACATCCAGATCGGCGTTCGCTATGGCTCCGATGAGGCTAACGCCATCGCCGAGCAGTTGATGACTCACATCAACCACGAGTCCAAGTGGGCCTCCCACGAACTCGCCGAGGAACGCGGCCCCTTCGCCGACTACGAGGATTCGAAGTACGCCGACCCGACCGAGTACCGCGAGTGGTTCGAACACCACACCGGCGAGGACGCCGACGAGTGGGAAGACGGCTTCCCGATCCGCAACCACAACACGACGACCATCGCGCCGACCGGCACCACCTCGATGATCGGCAACACGACCGGCGGCTGTGAGCCGATATACAACGTCGCCTACTACAAGAACGTCTCCGACGACGTCCAAGGTGACGAAATGCTCGTCGAGTTTGATGACTACTTCCTCCGCGTCCTGGAGGAAAACGACATCGACGTTGACGCCGTCAAAGCCGAAGCCCAAGAGCAGATGGCGAACAACGAGTTCGACGGCGTCGAAGGTCTCGACACCGTGCCGCAGGCCATCGGCGAACTGTTCGTCGTCACCTCCGACCTCTCCGGGAAGGAACATGCTGGCGTTCAGTGTGCCTGCCAAACCGGCGTCGACTCCGCGATCTCGAAGACCTGTAACTTCCCGAACTCGGCGAGTGCCGAGGATATGGACGAGGTCTACCGCTACATCTACGAGAACGGCGGCAAGGGCGTCACCGTCTACCGTGACGGCACCCGCTCGAAGCAGGTGCTCACGACGCGCGCGAAGAACACCGAGTTCGCCGACGACGGCGAGGCCGCCGAGCAGATCACCACCCAGATCGAGGAGGTCTTCGGCGGCATCGAGGGCTTCCTCGACAACGAGGAGGTGCGCGCCGAACTCGGCGCCGAACTCGACGAGCTGTTCACCCAACCCGAGACAACCGAGGAAGGCCTCGGCAAGAAACGCCCGCGACCGGACGTGCTCTACGGCGTCACTCAGCGCGTCGACACCGGCTACGGCAAAGTCTACGTCAACATCAACGAAGACGATCAGGGTCGACCATTCGAGCTGTTCGCCAACATCGGCAACTCCGGTGGGTTCACGGCCTCCTTCACCGAGGCCCTCGCCAAGACGATCTCAACCGCACTGCGCTCGGGTGTCGACCCCGAGGAGATCGCCGGCGAACTGAACGGGATTCGATCGCCGAAAGTCGCTTGGGACAAAGGCGAGCAGATCAACTCCATCCCGGACGCCATCGGCACCGCGCTCCGCCGCTACCTCGACGGCGACATCGAGGAGCCGTACCCGAAACAGCAGAACCTCTCTGAGCTGAACGACGCCGACGAGGACGCGGAGCGACAGCCGACCGCACCCGAAACCGACGGCGGCGCGGCCGTCTCAGCGGAGTCGGCGAGTACCGGCGCGACGACGGATTCAATGACCGAGCCGCCCGCGGACGAGGCGGCCACTGACGACGCGACCGAGGAGCTACTCGCAGCCGGCGAATCGCCGGAATGTCCCGAGTGTGGCAGCATGTCGCTGTACTTCTCGGAAGGCTGCAAGACCTGCGAGTCCTGCGGCTGGTCGGAGTGCTAAAGTAACCGACCCAATTCGTTTTCGCTTGTTTTTGCTGCCGGCTTCATCCGGAAGCGACGCCACTCTCGTCGAATCCGATGCGGCTCACGATTCGAACGTGAGATCGTCGACAGCGGCGTCGAGATCGGTGGCCGTAATATCGCCGTGTCGCAGGATCGCCGGCGTCGGGCCGGTGAGATCGACGATAGTACTCGATTGGGTCGTTCCTTGGGCCTCGCCGTCGAGTATGTAGTCGACCCGATCGCCGACCTGCTCGATGGCGAGGTCGAGATCAACGAGTTGGCCGTCGGCCTGCCCAGTGAGATTGGCCGAGGTCATACACAGCGGCTGGTCGACTGCCGCCGAGAGATCGCGCCACGCCGGATTCCCCAGACAGCCCAGCGCGACCGTCTCGCCGCCGGCAACGACGCGGTCGGGGACGGCGTCGGTCTTTTCAAGGATAATGTTGAGCGGCCCGGGCCAGAAGGCATCGACGAGTGCGTCGATAGCGGTGTCGTTGTCGGCTGTTGCCCACTGTCGCCAGTCGGCGGGGTCGCGGATGAACAGCGTCAGGGGATCGGTCGGCTCGCGGTTCTTGATCCGGAAGGCTCGCTCGATAGCCGCCTCGTTCCACGGATCGAGCGTGAGCGCGAGGTTGGTGTCGCTGGGCGCGACGATCACGCCGCCATCGAGAATGCAGTCGGCCGCGGTTTCGATCCCCTCGGGTGTCGGTTCAAGTCGGGAGCGGCTCATGGCTCGTCGTGCGGGCCGATCCTGTTTGGTGGTTGTGGCTCGGCTACTGTCTTAGCCGGCCGGACACTCACTCCGCGTGTCGGACGATATGCACGTCGTACTCGGGATCCTTCGACAGCGGGCTGCCGACACTCGTCACCGGCGTCGAGATGCGCCCGGCGTTTTCCGTGCCGATGAAGATGATCGACACATCCAGTTCGCCGGCGACACGGCGAACGGTGCGGGTGATATCGTCGATAGCGGTTGCGGTCAGGGCGTCGTTTTCGGCTGGGGTTTCACACCGGAACGTCGCCTCGGGGGCGATCTCGGCGACGCGCTGTTCGAAGTTCTCACAGAGTTGGTCGATATCGAACGGCTCGCCGGCGTTGATCCAGCCGCGTTCGACCGCAAAGGAGCTATCGTCGGGGACGACAGTCAGGACGACAACTTCCTCACCGCGGGTCTCGCCGAACTCGGTGGCGCGCGTGAGTGCGGTCACTGCCAGATCTGAGCCATCGAATGGGACGAGTAGGGTCATAGCTCGCCGTTCAGCATGCAGGCGGTTATACCTCGTGTTGATCCCCGGCGTGTGAGAATCGCCTTACCGTACCGGGAGCCGGTCGACGAGCTTCGCACCGCGGGTGAACATCCCGCCGCCGCTGTCGCCGGTGACCGCCCAGAAGACGGCTTCGGGATCCTTGTTCCAGATCCACCGCCACCGCGTTTTGGCCAGCAGATAGAGCTTGCGAGCGGTGCCCAGTTGTGGTGTCGCCGACAACACGTCATAGTCGCGTGTGCGGATCAGCCGATGGTGGTCGGCATACAGCACCGCCGCGAGCAACACCGCCAGTTGGCAGTCCTCAGGGAGGTATTTGATCCCCGCAACACCCTTCTCATAGAGCTCCTCGGCGCGTTGGAGTTCGGTCTGCATGGCTGCCGCGAAGCTCTCATCCATCTCGAAGTTCCGGATCTGGTCGTTGGTGACGCCGTGTTGGGCCAGCGTCGACTGTGGCAGGTAGATCCGGTCGCGCTCGACGATATCCTCTCGAACATCCCGCAGAAAGTTGGTGAGTTGGAAGGCTTCGCCGAGTGCGGTCGCATGCGGGAGGGCTTTCTCGGGATCGTCGGGGTTCATGACGTCGGTCATCATCCGACCGACTGCTGAGGCTGAGCCGTCCATGTAAGCCTCCAACTCATCGTAGGTGGCGTACTCGTCGGTGTCGATATCCGACACCATCGCATCGATGAAGACCTCGATGTCCTCGTCGTTGAGGTTGTACTCCTCGCGGAGCTCGGAGAAGGCCGCGAGGACGGGGTCGTCGGTCTCGCGCTCGCCGAGAGCCGCCGCGCGAATCTGTTCGAGCTCGGCGCGCTGCTCGGCGGGGGCGACCCCGTCGGCGTCGTCGACGACCTCGTCGGCAACGCGGAAGAAGGCATACAGGACGTAGGTCGCCTCACGGACGCGTTCGGGGAGCAACCGCGTGGCGAGATGGAAGGTCTTGCCCGTGCGCTGTTGGATGGTCTTACTCCGGGCGATTTGGTCGTCGTCTACCATGTCAATTGGGGGGTAGTCGGGGGCCAGTCATCGGTCTCGTCGGCCGGTTCCGGCGGCACAGCATATAGCCACAATACGGCCGCAAGCGACATAACAGTTCGTACACAATCCGGGTTCCTTGGTGTTCGTTCACGCCGAGTGCGGACTCGGATTCAACTCAACTGCGTGTCGGCACTGAGCGACAGGACGGCTCAGTAGAATGTATCGGCACAGTCGTAGACGACGCCGTGGGTCGGACAGATGTACTTGCAGTGGCGGTGTTGCATCGACTCGCCACACAGCGGACAGGGCCGGCCGGGCGGCGTCTCGCTGTCGGCCATACCGGATCACGGAGAGCCAGCCAATTAGGTTTCGCGGTCGACGACCCGTGGGAGATACACGCCTGTCGAGGGCCGGAGCAGCCCCACATCGAACCGTTTGGCTCGGAGAATCCCGAGCCCGAAGCCGGTAGCCACGACCACCGGCAGCCAGTTGCCGAACCACGCGTTGATCGCCCCCCAGAGGATGACGAAGCTGACCATATCGTCGAGCATGAAGTCACAGGCGTCGAGGCGATCGAACAGTCCCGACTGATCGAGCGTAAAATCAAGAACGCCGACAGCGACGACCGCACTCACCACCCAGCCACCGTAGTTCGACAGCGGCACGCCGTAGAACGCCCCACCCGCATCGTAGGCCCAGAATCCCAGTGAGACGGCCGCCGGATCAAGCACGAGATCCATCGTCACGACCGCCGGGATCACGACTGCCAGCCGCGCGAGCCGCGAGCCCGCCCGGTCGCCGAGCAACAGCAGACACAGCAGATAGGCGTTCAACACGAGCGGGATGAAGAAGACGGGCAGCGCGGCGGGAACCCCGCTGACCATCGGGCCAAGTTCGATCCCGTATTCGAAGGCACCGTAGGGCCAGCCGGTTGTGACGCCGACGTACTCGATCAGATAGGTGTAGGCCGTCAGCAGCCCCAGTCCGGCAACGCCCCGGCGGCCGAGCGTCGGGAGGACGCCGACGAGCATCGGCGCGGCCATCACGACTGTTCCGAACACGAGGAACGGCGGATTAAACCGGAGCGGGTCGGGAATCACCGCCCACCCCTCCGCGCTGCCGACGAGCATGAGCGCGCCGACCAGCGGAAAGAAGACGGCAATCGTGAACCGGTTCCCGTCAACGAGGGCGTCAAGCCACGGTTCGACCTCGCGGCGATTTTTCGGCACCCCAGCGACCGCGTCGGCAAGCCCGTCTGCTTCGGTGATCTGCGGTCGCTCGGCTGCCGGCGACTCCGAGACCGCGGACGACTCAGCAACGTTGCTCACGTCAACACCTCCGTTGGCGGGACGATCCGCCAGAGTAATCCGAGCGTAAACAGCGTCCCGACGGCGGTGTTGAGCGCGGGAAACCACCAGTAGGCGCGGTCGACGGCGACCGAACTGGTCGCCACCCACGCGACAAAGACCGGGTAGACAGCCATGAGGACGCCGAGACGTGGATCAACGACCGCGAAGGCACCAGCAGCGGCGAGCCAGCAGGCCGCAACATAGCCGTAGGTGCGGCGTTTTCCGAGGCACGTCGCTGTCGTCCGAATCCCGGCTCGTCGATCGGGGTCGATGTCGGGAATCGCTGAGAATGTGTGCATCCCCATCGTCCAGAGCCACGCGCCGACAACCGCCAGCGCGGGCGGTTGGGTTCCGGCGACGGCGGCGTAGGCGGCGATCCCGGGGAGGATGTAGAGCCCGTTGGAGAGCGAGTCGAGCAGTGGCGTCGTTTTGAACCGCGCGGGTGGCGCGCTGTATTCGACAGCCAGCAGAAGGAACCCGGCGAGCCATGGCCACGCGGCTGTGGATGCGATGGCGAACAGCGGCACCGCAAGCAGCCCGCTGGCGACGACGCTGGCGATGACGGCGGGGCCGCCCTGCCAGCGCGCTTCGCGCTCGGTTTTCTTGGGGTTCTCGGTGTCGATGTCGGCATCGAAGATGTCGTTGACGCCGTACAGCAGGACGTTTGCCGGCAACAGGAAGTAGCCGAATAAGGCGAAGCCGACCGGCAAAAAGAGGTCAGGCACGGTCTCGGCGGCCGCGGCGACGCCGACGACGACGGGGCCGGCGAGGTAGAACCAGAATCGTGGCCGCGAGAGGATCAGCAGGTAGCGGAGGCCGTCGGTTGCCGTGCTGGTCGACTGGTCGGTGCCCACGGCGGTCATCACTCCTCGATCGCTTCGGCGGTGTGTTGGCCGCTGATCAGACACATCGGGACGCCGATGCCAGGTGTCGTGTAGGAGCCGGTGAAATACAGCCCATCGACCTCCGTCGATTTGCGGTTCGGCCGCAGGAGGGCGGTCTGTGGGAGGGTGTGGGCCATCCCGAGGGCGGTGCCGTGCATCGAGTTGTAGCGGTCGCTGAAGTCGTTGACACAGAAGGATTCCTCGAAGACGATGCGGTCGCGGAGTTCGACGCCGGTGTTGGCGGCGATATCGTCGAGGACGAGTTCGCGGAACTCCTCACGGAGTTCGGGCGTATCGTCGAGGTTTGCGGCGATCGGGACGAGCGCAAAGAGGTTGCTGTGGCCCTCGGGGGCGACGCTGTCGTCAGTTTTTGAGGGGACACAGAGGTAGTAGGCGGGATCGTCGGGCCACTGTGGGTCGTCGAAGATCGTTTCGAAGTGATCGTCCCAGTCGGTCGGGAGAACGAGCGTGTGGTGTTCGAGTGGCTCAACATCACCTTCGACACCGAGATAGAGCAAATAGGCGGAGGGCGCGTAGGTACGACTCTCCCAGTAGTCCTCGCTGTACTGCCGTTTTTCCGGCGGCAAGAGTTCCTGTTCGGTGTGAGCGTAGTCGGCGTTGGAGACGACGTAGTCGGCGAGGTATTCCTCGCCGTGTTCGGTTCTGACCGCAAAGCCGCCTTTCCGGCCGGCGATTTCGGTGACGGGCTGGTCGGTGATGTATTCGACGCCGAGTTCCTCGCCGAGTTCGACCATCGCGTCCACCAGTGAGCGAAGCCCGCCCTCTGGGTAGTAGACGCCCATGTTGAAATCGACGTGGCTCATCAGGTTGTAGAGCGCGGGTGTGTTGCTTGGCGAGCCACCGAGGAAGACCAGGGTGTACTGCATGATCTGCTGCAGTTTGGGGTGCTCAAAGTAGTCTGCAACGTGGCCTTGCATCTTCCCGAGCAGCGACAACCCCCACGAGTAGCGGAACACGTCGGTATCGATGTAATCTCGCAGTCGGGGGCGATCCTCGTAGACGAAGTGTTCCATCCCGACGTTGTAGGTGTACTCAGATTTGTCGAGATACCGATCTAAGGCGTCGCCTGCGCCGGGTTCATACCCCTCAAAGACCTCCTTGTTCGTTTCGAGGTCGGGAACCATATCGACCTGATCGCCGTCCTTGAAGAAGATCCGATAGTGGGGATCGAGCTGTGTGAGCTTGTAGTAGTCACTCGGCTCCTTGCCGAAGTGGCCGAAAAACCGCTCGAAGACGTCGGGCATGAGATACCACGAGGACCCATATCGAAGGTGAAGCCCTCCGCTTGGAGTTGGCTAGCCCGACCGCCAAGCTGTTCGTTCTTTTCGACGACCGTCACGTTCGCGCCGGCGTCGGCGAGATAGCAGGCCGTCGACAGCCCGCCAAAGCCGCTGCCGACGATCACAATATCGTCGCCGTCGACCGGGATTTCGCCGTCGTAGCGGCCCTCGTCGCCGCCGTGTGTCACTGCTGTGTCGTCGTCGCTGGCGGTCGCCATACTACCTCTCTAAAGGATCGTCAGTCAAATAAAGGGACGGACTCGGCGGGCGCAGTAGTTTTACTTGTGGCTTCGCCAAGAGTATCCATGCAGCCACGCGGCGTCTTCTGGTCGATCTATCGGGAGGCGCTGCCGGTGTTGGCCATCGCGCTGCTCGGTGGGCTCTGTTCCGGCCTTGTGCTGTCGGGGCTACTCGATAGCGTCGCCGACTTTCCTGGTCTGTTGGTGATGGTGCCGGTGTTTCTGGCAACCCGGGGCAACGTCTATGGCTCGCTTGGCGGTCGGATCGCCACCGGGCTCCATCAAGGTCTCATTCAGCCCCGTTTCGAGTGGAACGACCGCTTGGTCAACGCGATCATCGCCTCGGGAATCAACGCTATCGGCATCTCGATCGTCATCGGCTCGCTCTCGTGGGGCGTGTTGACGCTGCTTGGCCGGGAGCCGGCACCACTGCGCGTGCTCGTTGGGATCGTGCTCATCGCTAGCCTGCTGACCGCGGTTGTGATGATCGGTGGGCTGCTCACACTGCTGTTTGCCGGCTACAAGGCCGGCCGCGACCCGGACAATCTTGTCGGCCCGATTGTGACGACGCTGGGCGATGTCTTCGGGATGGCGTTTCTGTTTCTTGCGGTGCTGATCGTCGAGGTGCTTGTCTCGTGAACCGCATCTGTCGGCAGGGAGGTGATCGCCGGTGGCGCTGCTGACCGACGCCGATCTGGGCAGTTGGGGAACCGGCCACATCGTCCGGACGATGTTTCCGCTGTTGGTCGTGCTGTGTGCGATTGTTCTCTGGGCCGGGATCACCCTGGAGGATGCCGGCGACCTGCTGGATCGCTACGGGCTATTGGCGGTGATGGTGCCGGCGATGATCGGGATGGGCGGCAACCTTGGCTCGATCTTGAGCGCGCGGCTCTCGACGCGGCTCCATCTCGGCACGACGACGTTCGATCCGACCGACCGGCTGCTGTGGGCGAATGTGGCGGCGATCTTCGCGCTGGCAGCGACGATTTTCACCGCCCTGGCGGTTACCGTCTGGCTGTTTGGCATGGTCGTCGGAGCTTCGCTGACGCTCGGCCAACTGCTTGTAATCTCGCTTCTCAGCGGGCTGTCGGTCGCCGCCATCGCCGTCGTCGCCAGCGTCGTCGCCACCTATGGCTCCTACCGACTCGGGATTGATCCCGACGACACCACGATCCCGATCGTCACCAACGTCGTCGACGTCTTCGGGATGCTCGTCTTCCTTGCCGTCTCGCGGTGGGTGCTGGTGGGCTGATCACGCCGCGTCGCTATCGAGTTCGAACTGCTCGTGTTCTGTCACCGCGTTGAGCACGACGCTCGTGTTCGATTCGTTGATGTCGACATCGGCCAGCAGGTTCTTGATCTGCTCGTTCATCCCGTCGGTGTCTTCGAACTTGCCGACGGCGATGATGTCGTAATCGCCGGTCGTCTCGTAGACGCTGCTCATCTGTTTCTGTTCTCGGAGGCGATCTGTTAGTGCCGTCATCGCACTCCCCTCAACTTTCAGGTGGATGATCGCGGTCACGTCATAGCCAAGCTCGTTGTAGTCGATGATCGGGGTGTAGCCGTCGATGATCCCCTCGGCTTCGAGTGCCTCAAGATGATTTGAGACGGTTGTCACCGAAACATCGAGCTCCTCCCCAAGACTTCGGAGACTTGCCCGGCCATCGCCAAGGAGTTCGTTCAGCAACTCCGCATCAAGGTTTTCATACGTCATGTCTTCGCGTAGGTATGGTGTTGAACTTAAAATACCAGCTTTAGGCAGCACGTTCGACACACAGTGAGCGATCTGCTGTCACTCGCGGTAGCAACAGGACACTCCCCGCGCTGTTCCGTCGTTTGGAGCCGTACGTTCATGTGCCCCGAGGCGGTTGCATCGGTCGATGACTGGGCGCAGTGTCGGTGTGCTGGGACGCCGGCGACGCTCGCTGCTGTTTCGGCTGGCGACAGCACCGGGGATCGTCCTCCACGAACTCGCCCATCGCCTCACCTGTCTGCTGGCGGGCGTGCCGGTGCAGTCAGCCGTGTATTTTCAATTGACCGGCCCGCCCGGCTACGTCCGGCATACGACGCCGAGCCGATGGTCGACGACCGCGCTGATCGCGCTCGCACCGCTGGCAAGCAACGTCGGCGTCGCGGTGGTGCTGCTCGAATACTCGCTTGCGATCTACACCGGGAGCGGAATCGACGCGGTCGCCGGCGGAGTGTTGTTGTGGTGGATCGGTGTCGCCGCGCTCATCCATAGCCTCCCGAGTTCGACCGATCTCGCGACGGTGTGGGCCGCCACCACCGCGCGGTGGTATCGGCTTCCGCTGGCGGTCGTCGTCGGCCCGCTGTACGCGCTCCGCCGGCTGGCCGGCGTCGTTGGCACCTACCGACTCACCGTCCCGCTGTCGCTTGTTGCGCTCGTCGGGATGATCGCCCTTCATGACCTGTCGCCGGCCGCGTTTCTCGACTGTGTTCTCGCCGGTCAGTGGGGCTGTTGGGACGGCTCGCCACGGCTGGGGGCGGTGCTCTCGATGGTGCTTCTCGACCTTCTTGATCGACTTCGAGCAATGCGTCTGTTTCTGTACGTCTCATAACTCCCGTCGATCTGTGTGGCCCACGCCTTCCTTCAGCTGCCGAGCAGCCCCTCAAGCACCGGGCCAGCGGTTCGACGCAGGTTGTCGCTGACCGGCAGGCTGTCGATGAGCCCGCCGAGCAGCGAGCCGCCACCGCTCCCGCCGAGTTGCGACAGGAGAAACAGCACCCCGATCGGGACGGCGATCGTAGCGATCAGTGCCACCAGCAGCGTTATCGCGCCACCGCCGAGGTTCAGCCGCTCGAAAACCATATAGAGCGTGGCGCTGACGACGAGTACCACCGTCGCTGCGACCACTGTGGCCCCGATCAACAACACGATCGAGCCGGTTTCGCTGCCGCCAATGTCGGTAAACACCAACAGCCCAAATGCGGCGAGTACCACGAGCCACAGCCCGACGCCGATGATGGTGAGCCACCGGCTCGACCCATAGCCTGTCCCCTGTTCAGGAGGTAAGGTGTCGCCCGGTGACCCTGACTGTGCCATGGCTGATCGAACGGTCGACACCAGCAAAAGCATTGGTGCCACCGTCCCCGTGGTGTCGCTGCCGCGGCCTCCCGGTGTCGCCCCCGGATTCAGTCGGCCCCTTTCACAAGTATTAGGCGGCCACTCGGCGTACACCCACCCATGAACGATCTCTTCCGGAAGGCGGTACGGGGCGAGCCGGTCGACCGCCCGCCGGTCTGGATGATGCGCCAAGCCGGCCGGTATCTTCCGGAGTACCGTGAGATCCGGGAGTCGCATTCCTTTCAGGAGGCCATCTCGACGCCCGATATCGCCACCGAGATCTCGCTGCAGCCCTACGAGCGGTTCCAGCCCGACGGGGTCGTCATGTACTCCGATATCCTCACCGTCCTCGAACCGCTTGGGTTCAGCTACCATATCGAATCCGGTGTCGGCCCGGTGATCGAAAATCCGGTTTCGTCGCCGGCAGATACCCACCGCGAGATCGGCGACGTTCGGGAGCAACTCTGGTATGTCGGCGAACTCATCGAGCGACTTACCGCCACCCTCGGCGATGAGGCGGCTGTGTTGGGCTTCGCTGGCGGCCCGTTTACGCTGGCGGCCTACGCCTGTGAGGGAAGCACCTCCCGGTCGTTCATGGCCGTCCGGCGGCTCCGGGCGGAGGCCCCGGCGGCCTTCGAGCGACTGCTTGATGCCTTCACCGACGTGTTGATCGAATACTGTCAGTATCAGGAGGACGCCGGTGCCGACGTGATCCAGCTGTTTGATACCTACGCCGGCCTGCTGTCGCCGACCGACTACGCCGAGTACATCGTCCCCCGCCACCAGCGCATCCTTGACGCGGTCGACGTGCCGACGATCGTCTTCGTCCGCAATATGAGCGGCAATCTTGAGTTGCTGGCCGACAGCGGCGCGGACGTGGTCTCACTGGACTGGACAGTCAACATCGACACTGCCCGCGACCAACTCGGCGACGTGGCGATCCAAGGCAATCTCGATCCGGCGTTGCTCTACGGCGACCCCGAAACTGTCCGTGAGCGAACCCGGGAGGTTATCGACGCCGCTGGCGACACCGGTCACATTCTCAACCTCGGCCACGGCGTCGACCGCAACACGCCGGTCGAAAACGTCGCGGCGTTCTTCGAGACCGCAAAAGAGTCGCGTTAGGCGTCCTGTGGCGGCAGCTCGGCGTTGAAACAGTAGGTGCCTTCCTTGTCGCGGCACTGACACTGCCGGAGCTGGTAGTACGACGGCGCAAAGTGTGAGAGGAACGGCTCGGTGATATCCGCCAGCAGCTCCGGGAACCGTGGATCGTCGTGGGGGACAGGCACTCGATACAGGTCAAGGCCAACCTCGGCGGCGTCCTCGGCGAGGTCGACATCGAGTTCGACGAGCGTCTCCGATTGCTCGTGCATGAAGCTCATCGGTTCGACGACCACGCGCTCGAAGTCCTCGCCGAGTCCCTCGACGACCTCCTCGGTTTCGGGGGCCGTCCACTCGATGCCACGGTTGGCGTGGTTCTGGTAGCCGATCTCGTAGTCGTCGATGCCGACGATCCCGGCGACGGCCTCGGCGTGTTCCTCGACGTACTGGTCGTATCTGAACCCCTCGTCGAGATATTTCATCGGCGTGCCGTGCGCCGAGAAGACGAACGCCGTGTCGGGGTCGTTCGGGTCGATATCGTTCTCCTCAAGGAACGAGCCGATCGACTCCGCACGGATTCGGTTGTAGGTCGGGGCGCGGTGCCAGCCGGTGATCGCGCTGAATGCGGGGTCGTAGTTTGCGTGGTCGTCGATGGCCTCTTCGAGGGAATCGATCGACGAGACAGTTGTCGAGGGGCCACACAGCGGGTAGATCGGCAGGGCGATGACCTCGTCGATGCCGTCGTCGGCCAGCGTTGCGGGGATGTCGTCGATCAGCGGCTCCATGAACTGCATCGCGTGGTAGATCTCAACGTCGTGACCACGATCGGCCAGCGTCGCCTCCAGTGAGTCGGCCTGGTCGCCTGCTTGGCCTTGCAGCGGCGAGCCACCGATCTCCTCGTACTCCTCCATCAGCCCGGGCAGTCGTCGCTGAGCGAGTTCACGGGAGCGATCCCAGGCTTCTTCCTCGGATTCGGCATCCTCTAGGAGGCGTTGTCGTAGAAGATCCGCGTCAGGTATTCAAGGACGGTTTCTCGGTCGGGGTCTGCTGGCTCACCGAAGTTCAACAGGACAATCGCAGTTGCCATACGAACGGTTGGGGCGTCGCCGGTAAAGCAACTTCGCATGTGACAGTTGTACCACTGCTGTCACGGCGTTTGCCCTGCGTTTGTGGCACAAAAATAAGCGGGTGTCAGCGTCGCGTTGCGGTCGGGACGTGTTGTGCTGATCTACTCGATGCGTTCGCGGAACCGACCGAGCCCGCTATTCGAGTGATTTCGCGCGATTGGTGAACTGCCCACCACAGTCACACGTATTCGGGTGTGCGTCTGACTCAACAATTGCACCGCACTGGAGGCATTCATACGTAGATGCGCTTTCGGGGTCGTTCGAATGTTCAACGTCGTTTCCCTGAGGCATGCACCGGCGATACACCGCGAAGGAATATAATATTAATTGTAATAGGGAATATATACGCCCCCGATTCTGTTCCGCCTCTGCGGAATACGGCGCCGCACTGCCGGTACTGCTCACTCACGCTCGCCGATCTCGCGGGCGATTCGCTTCGCGCTGCGGATTCGCCCGGGGATCCCGGGTCGGCCGACGAAGTTCGCACAGAACTGCAGTCCGTCGGGCGGCTGAAGGTCGTCCATCGCTGTCCAGGAGCCGTCGTAGGCCGGCATCCCCGGTGTCCACGTGTGGACGCCGATCGGTGTCGCCGCCGCGCCAGTCAACTCCTCGAAGGCATCGGCGGCCAACTCGCCGACCTCCTCGTCAGTTCGGGTTGGCAATTCCGGATCGCTGTTCGGATCGACATAGCAGGTAAACAGCCGGTCTCGATCGAGGAAGCTTGCGTTCCAGGTGGTGCCACTGATCGGTAGCTCGCCGTCCGGCGGCACCAACGCGCCAATCCCCTCGCGGTCAAAGCCAGAATCGAGAAACACCATCGTGATCTGGTTGTACCGGAACTCCTCCAGTGTTGCTGCGAGGTCGCTGTCGAGTGGGTCGACCAACTCCGCGCTCGTCGGGGCCGGTGTCGTCACCACCACCTCGTCGACGATCTCGCTGCCGGCGTCGGTGACGATCTCGTAGCCACCATCGTCGTCGCTGTCGACGCTGTTGGTGTCATCGTCGCTGTCGACGCCACCGCCGTGGGCCTTGATTTCGACTGCAGCGGTATCGAGATCGATCACGTCGCTGTGGGCTTCGTACAGCGCGTCGGTCAGCGTCCCCAGCCCGTCGTCGAACGTACAGATCGGCGGGGCCTCTCGGCCGTCGACGACGCGTTTCGCCACCCACCACAGCAGACTGCGGCCGACGCCTGCGTTGTCGAGAGCGCGTCCCAGCGAGTATTCGTGCAGCATCTCTCGGGGATCGGTGCCGTACAAGCCGCTGTACAGCGGGCCCATGTACCGCCGGGCAGCCTGCTTTCCAAACCGGCGAACGAGAAACTCGTCGACCGTCTCGCCCGGCTTGGCGGGAGCGGTCAGCGGCTCGGCGAGAATCCGCAGCTTACCCAGCGGGCTCAACAGGCTCGTCGTCACCGCCTCCCTGGTCGACAGCGGCGCGACCCGGAGGGCGTTGTCGTGGTAGATGTACAGCGGCTGGTCGTCGTCGCCGATGCGAAGCCCCTCGCGGAGGCCGAACTCGTCGACCAGCGATTCGATACTTGGGATGAGCCGGAGCCGCTGGGGGCCGAGTTCGACGACCCGGCCATCCATTCGCTGACTGCGGACGATCCCGCCGGCCTCGGCGCGTGACTCGACGGCGACAACGTCGACCCCGCGGTCGACAAGCGCGTCAACGAGGGTGAGCCCGGAGATTCCGGCACCGACAACGCCGACCCGCATCTTAGCTCCCTCGCGGCCGGCGCCGGTCGGTCGCTCGGCCAGCGCGGCCGAGATATGTCCTCGGCTGTCGATTCATTGTGGGGCTGCTGCCGGGCTCGGCGAATAACGCTTCCGCGTTGGGGCGCTCACGCCGCTTCGATCTTGGCTTTGAGATTCGCCAGCGTCGACTCCAACTCGCCTTTGTTGTACCGCCGGACGAACGGCTCGATGACCTTGGCGATCACCTGTCCGGGGATCGTGTACTCGGCGGTGTAGGTGACCCAACTACCGTCATCGGTGGCCTCGATATCAAAGGTCAACTCCCCGGAGAGCCCGCCGTCCATCCTAAAACGGTGGCAGGTCGGCGGCTCGTGGACGGTCTGGACGAGATGGCCCTCGATCTCGACGGCGACCATTCGGTAGGTGAAATCAAGCTCTTTGCCACCGTTGTCCAGCGGTTCAATATCAGAGATCCCGGTGATAGCCGGCGTGATCGTCCGGTGGTTGGCCGGCTCATCGAGGTACTCGAAGACCGTCTCTGGAGGTGCGTCGATCGCGATCCCATCGCTTACCGCTACCATAGCGACCCTACGACGAGGCAGGCCTTAGTGATTCCGTGCGTCTGTCGCCGTCGGCCGGTCGTTTTTGTCCCTCCCGGCTGTAGTCGTCGGTGGTGACCGCGACGACCGTCCACCAGCCGACCCACCGGGAAGCCCTCTGGGCGCTTGAGGATGCCTTCGAGCGCGGCGACCTCATCACGGTGTTTGGCCGCTGTACCGTCGAGTATGACGGCCGAGCAGCTTCCTCACTCGGCTTGGGTCGTCGGCTGCTGCTTCTCAAACCCGACGGCACGGCGCTGGTGCACACCGACGAGAACCAAAAGCCGGTCAACTGGCAGCCGCCGGGCTCGGAACACCACGCCGCCGTCCGCGATGGTCGACTCCGGGTTCGCAGCGTCCGCACTTCACCCGACGAAATGCTGGCTGTCCGCTTCGAGACGGTCGAACAGCTGTCGGCGATGGCGGTTAGCGGCCGCCGCGACCTCTCTGTCACTGGCAGCGAGGCCGACCTGCGAAACGCCCTGCTCGATCGCCCCGCGCTCATTGAGTCCGGCTTCGAGCCGCTGGCGACCGAGCGGCCGACCGACGCCGGCCCGATCGACCTCTTCGGGCGCGATAGCGATGGCCGGCCCGTTGTCGTCGAACTCAAACGCCGCCGGGTCGGTCGAGCGCCGCGAGTCAACTCCAGCGATACGTCGCGGCCATTGAGCGTGAAGAAGGCGACAACGCCGCGGTGAGAGGGATCTTGGTCGCGCCGTCGGTGACCGACCGGGCTCGGCGACTGCTTGCGGAACACGAGTTGGAGTTTGTTGCTGTCGAACCGCCGTCGTCGACTGGCGACGCTGGTGAAAATAACACCCTCGACACCGAACCTGCTGAAACCAACGCCTTCGACACCGCTGTCGACGATTCCGCACACGACTCCGCTGGCGACGCTACTGGGGACGATGAGAGCGAGCCCGCTGGAACGGTGCCCGCCGACGAGGAGTCAAACTGACGAATTTGGCCGTGTCAACGCCTCACAGGCGTTGCCAGTGGGCTGTATTCGAAGGCTTTATTCGGGCCAGCGGCGTTCGCCACGACAAGTAACCATGGGAGAGAAACCAGCCTCGATGTACAGGGATATCGACAAGCCCTCGTACACACGACGTGAGTACATCACCGGGATTCCGGGTTCGAAGATCGCCCAACACGATATGGGTGACCTACAGGCTGATCCGGACGACTACCCCGTCAAGATCACCCTCGAATCCGAGGAATCTGTCCAGCTTCGCCACGGCTCCCTTGAGTCCTCGCGGCTCTCGGCGAACCGCCACCTGCTGAAGGAACTCGGCGAGGGCGAGTACAAGATGCAGCTCCGAAAGTTCCCCCACCAGGTCATCCGGGAGAACAAACAGGCAACCGGTGCCGGCGCCGACCGTGTCTCCGACGGGATGCGACAGTCCTTCGGCAAGATCGTCGGCACCGCCGCCCGCATCGGCGCTGACGAGCCGATCTTCACGGCCTACTGTACCGCCGAGCAGGCGCCGGTCGTCAAGGAAGCGTTCCGCCGCGCGTACAACAAGATCTCCCCGCCGTGCCGGATCAATGTTGAACGCGGCGAGGAACTGCTCGTCTCCTAAGCGGATCGACACCCCTTTTCGCTGTTCTCACTAACGCCAGCGTATGCTTCGGCTGGCGGTCACGACAACTGCTGAAACGTTTCACCGTCTGCGTGAGCCGCTGGCTGACCGCGGGATCGACGCCGCCCATCTCCAGGCGAAAGAACGGGCGATCCCGCTGACCGACGACGCTGTCGCTGTCACCCCTGCGGCTGACGACGACACCGCTGTCACCGAGTTCGACGTTGGGCTTGTCTATCCTGGCCGGCTGATGGAGGGGGCGGCGATCACCGCCGGACTCGACATCCCGTGGGTTAACGGCCGAGAGGCTGTCCTCACCTCTCGAAACAAAAGCGGCGTCCTCGCCGCCCTCGATGCGGCCGACATCCCGGTTCCCCACTCGGTAATGCTCTCGAATCCGGTCGCTGAGTCGGCCGTTGTCGACGCTGTCGCCGAGCTCTCCTTCCCGGTTGTCGTCAAACCAAACTCGGCGACCCGCGGTGTCGGTGTCGCCAAAGCCAGCGACATTGACTCGCTGCTCGGCGTCGTCGACTACCTCGATCTGATCCACGATTTTCGCGCCACCGGTGACAAGTCCTATCTCATTCAGGAGTATCTGCCCGACGCCCGTGATTACCGGGCGATGGTGATCGACGGCGACTACGTCGGCGGCGTCCAGCGTCGCCTGCCTGCCGACCTCGCTGAGGGCCGATGGAAACACAACGTCCACCGCGGGGCCGAGGCCACCGGTGTTGACCTCCCGGATGCTCACCGCCAGCGTGCCGAACGAGCGGCTGCCGCACTCGACATCCCGTATCTCGGTGTCGACCTGCTGGCAACCGACGAGCGGCTCGTCGTCAACGAAACAAACGCCCGCCCAACGATCGATACCGCAGATAAGTACGACAGCGGATTCTATGACCGACTCGCCGAAATCATCCGCGATACCGCCGAAAACAGCTCGTAACTACTCGACGTCGATCGCCGCCGACGCCTCCGCTCGATCAAACGTGACCTCCAAGACGCCGTTGTTGAACGTCGCGTCGGCGGAGTGTTCATCGACTGTCGCCGGCAGGCGGACGCGTTCGTCGTACTCTCGGTGGCCGGTCGCCGCTTGGATCGTGAGTGTTGTGCCGTCACACTGGAGTGTGAGATCGCCTTTGTCGACCCCGGGGAGATCCGCGACGAGTCGGACGGCGTCGTCGGTCTCATAGACCTCGATGTGCGTGTCGGCCCCCGCCTCGTCGGGGCCGTTCATTTCGCCCATCATCCGCTCGATCTCATCGAAGATATCGCCGAACGGGTCGTCGCGGTCGTCGCTATGCATACATCAGTGTATCGTTCCCCCTCGACAAAAGCGTTCTGTCCCTGCCGAACAGTAATGTGGATTTTACACTATATTGTAGGCAGCTGTTGTCTCGGGATCGCCACCGAGCGCCGCGTGGCGCCGTTGTCACCGGCTGGCTAGTGCTGGCTCAGGAGCCATCTATTGTGATTTGTTCACACGCGCCGCGACGATCCGGGCTATTTTAAGTAGCTGTAGAATCGCTATTCGCGTATGAGTAAATCATATCTAGACGCTGGTGCGGAAGTCGCCGACGAGGATGTTGTTCGCGTCGGCCTGAACGGCTTCGGTCGGATCGGTCGCAACACGTTCCGTGCGATTCTCGACAATCCACGCGTTGAACTCGTCGGCATCAACGACGTGATGGACTTCGAGCAGATGCGGTATCTCGGCAAGTACGACACCATCATGGGCACCCTCGATGGCCTCGAACTCGACGGCGACGAGCTCACCATCGGTGGTACCTCGGTGTCGCTGCACAACGTTCAGAGCCCCTCTGACCTGCCGTGGGGCGAAAACGATGTTGACGTTGCCTTCGAGTGTACGGGCATCTTCCGAACGAAAGACGACGCCGCCCAACATCTCGACGCCGGTGCCGACAAGGTCGTCATCTCCGCGCCGCCGAAAGGCGAGAAACCGGTTCCACAGCTCGTCTACGGTGTCAACCACGCCGACGACTACGACGGCGAGGACATCGTCTCCAACGCCTCCTGTACGACCAACTCTGTCACGCCGGTCGCGAAGGTGCTCGACGAGGAGTTCGGCATCGAGACCGGCACGCTGACGACCGTCCACGCCTACACCGGCAGCCAGACGCTCATCGACGCGCCGAAAGGCAAGACCCGCCGTGGCCGCGCTGCCGCCGAAAACATCGTCCCGACCTCGACGGGTGCCGCCCAGGCCGCAACCCAGGTGCTCCCACAGCTTGAGGGCAAACTTGACGGGATGGCGATCCGCGTCCCCGTCCCGACGGGCTCGATCACCGAACTCGTCGTCGATCTCGCCGCCGAGCCGACCGCCGAGGAGATCAACGACGCCTTCCGCGATGCCGCCGACAGCGGCCCACTCGCCGGCGTCCTCGGCTACACCGACGACGAGGTCGTCTCCAGCGATATCGTCGGCCTGCCGTTCTCCTCGTACGCCGACCTCAACTCCACGAACGTCATCGGCGACAACGGCCTCGTGAAGATCCTGACGTGGTACGACAACGAGTACGGCTTCTCGAACCGCATGCTCGATATGGCCGAGTTCCTCGTCGACGAATCCTAAGCCGCCGGCTGCGCCAGCCCTGCTGGCGACCCACGTATCTTTTCACCGACCCACCCGATTTCCGACACACCAATGGCATCCTTCAACACCATCGACGATCTCGACGACGCACAGCGCGTCCTCGTCCGCCTCGATCTGAACTCACCGGTTGAGGACGGCGACGTACAGGACAACCGCCGCTTTCAGCGCCACGCGACAACGGTCAAGGAGCTTGCCGAGGCGGGCCACCGCGTCGTGCTGATGGCCCATCAGGGCCGGCCCGGCAACGACACCTTCGTCTCCCTCGATCAGCACGCCGAGATTCTCGGCGGGCATATCGACCGCGATATTCAGTTTGTCGACGACATCTACGGCGACGACGCCCTCGACGCGATCGATTCCCTTGAGGCCGGCGAGGTGCTCCTCCTCGAAAACACCCGGATGAGCGATGACGAACTGCCCGAGGAAGCCCCCGAGGTCAAGGCCGAAACCGAGTTCGTCCAGACGCTCGCGCCGCACTTTGACGCCTACATCAACGACGCCTACTCGGCAGCCCACCGGAAACACGCCTCGCTGGTCGGCTTCCCGCTCGTGTTGCCGGCCTTTGCGGGTCGCGTGATGGAAACCGAGTATGAGGCCAACACCGCCATCGC
This sequence comes from Halonotius sp. GCM10025705, assembly GCF_042662885.1. Lineage (NCBI taxonomy): Archaea > Methanobacteriati > Methanobacteriota > Halobacteria > Halobacteriales > Haloferacaceae > Halonotius > Halonotius sp. GCM10025705. Next base: position 2,273,511 of record NZ_JBHSZD010000001.1, read on the forward strand.
CAACCGCGAGTTCGACGGGCAGGTCACGATGGTCGTCGGCGGCACGAAAGCGACCGACGTGATCGGCGTGATGGAGACACTCGGTGACAAGATCGACACGTTCTGTATGGGCGGCATCGCCAGCCACCTCTTCCTCCGTGCGGCGGGCTACGATGTCGGTTACGACCGCCACGAGGACCTCGACCTCTACGACACTCAGTGGGAGAACAACGAGGCAATCATCCGCGAACTCTACGAGGAGCGACGCGACCAGATCAAACTCCCCGAAGGCCTCGCCTATGAGGACGACGACGGCGAGCGAGCCGAGCACGAAAACGAAGAACTCGACGCCGCCAACTACGACTACATGGATATCTCCGAGGCAACGGTCGACAAATACGACCCGATCATTCGGGACTCCGACGCGGTCTTCCTCAAGGGCGCGCTTGGTGTCTTCGAGGAGGAGAAGTTCTCCGCCGGTACAGTCGGCGCGGTGAAAGCGATCGCCGAAACCGACTGCTTCTCGGTGGTCGGCGGCGGCGACACCTCTCGCTCGATCGAGATGTACGGGATGGACGAAGGCGATTTCGACCACGTCTCGATCGCCGGCGGCGCGTACATCCGCGCGCTCACGGGCGACGACCTGCCGGGTGTGGAACTGCTGATCGACGCGGCGAACTAATCGCACTACCCTCTCCGCGGTACTTTCTTACTCGTCGCTCCCGATCTGTCAGCCATGCAAATCGGCATTGTTTCCGACACCCACGACAATCTCGCACACGTCCAGCAAGCGGTTTCGCTGTTCGAACTGGAAGGCGTCGACCACGTCATTCACTGCGGCGACATCATCGCGCCGTTTTCGGCAACGCCGTTCGACACCGACGCCTTCGAGTTTTCAGCTGTCCGCGGCAACAACGACGGCGAGTGGGCTCTGGGCAACGTTGTCGACGAGTTCGGAACGTATCTCGGCCAGTGTGGCGAACTCACATTTGACGGTGTTGAGATCGCGGTCTACCATGGCACCAACACGGTGCTTCGGGAGGCGTTGGCCGAGGCGGGCACCTACGACTACGTCTTCCATGGCCACACCCACGAACGAACGATCACATCCCACGGCGACACGGTTCGCGTCAATCCCGGCGGCTTGCCGATCGAAGGGGCTGACGACGCGTTCCACGTTGCCCTCCTCGACACCGAGGGGTCGGGGACGGACGCGATTACCCACCACCAACTTGACTGAGGCCGCTCTTGGTCACTCATCTGGGTTAACCGTGGCAAGCCCGTTAGCTTCCGCTGTTGCAACAGCTCTGTGTCAGCGGAGACAAATGTGACCGGCTTATCGTCGGTATCAATTGTGAGTGCAGCCGACAGCTGGAGGCTATCGAGTGTGCGGAGGTCATGCTCTAATACCAGTGGAAACACGAACCGGAACGCTGATTCGTCCATTGGAAGGATAACAAACTCGGCTAGTGCCTCTTCGAAGAACGCACTCAGCAGCCGATTCATTTGCAGTTCAGAGATCCCATCTCGGTTGTATTTTCGCCGAAACGCAGAGACGGTCTCAACGACTGCGAGCGAACTGATCACAACCGTCGATTCACCTTCGATTAGTGTATCGACGGTCTCTGTCCCCGGCTCCTCGTAATACCGCTTCACTAACGCGGAGGTGTCAAAAAACAGCCGATTCATTCGACTCGCTGCCTCGTGTTACACCCGTTCGTCTCGGTCGTTGATTACGATACTAGATACGCTGTCATCGTCAGTTCCGATTTTCCGTTCGGCTTTCAGATCGATCTCTCCGCCGTTGGCTTCGATGAACTTCCGCATCTGATCCCGAAGCGAACTCGATTCTGACGAGGTTAGGAGATGCTCGATATCTCCCTCGGCCTCGTCGACAGGACGACTCATATCGATTCATTTGGGTGCTGTCGGTAAATCAATTTACCTGCTATCAGCGTGCTGATGACGGGCTGATCAGCACAGCATCCGCTCGCAGAGACCACCACAGACCGCGGGGCTTTTGCGCCGACCACGCCAATCGACGCCTGTGACGGAGCCAGTCTCAACCGGCTGTGACGCCCTTGATACGCTGCTCGGCGGCGGGTTCGAACGCGGCACCGTCGCCCAACTGTATGGGCCGCCGGCGGCCGGCAAAACAAACATCGCGCTGTCGGCTGCCGTCGGGGTTGCCGTCGCCGGCGACAGCGCGCTGTATATCGACACCGAGGGGCTGTCGGTCGATCGGTTCCAGCAGTTGATCGAACATAGCACCGACGAGGCCCTCGACACTGTCGCCTCGCGGCTCATCATCTCCGATGCCGTCGATTTCGACGAACAACAGGAAGCGGTTCGGGATGCCGCCGACTTTGCTGAGCGCGTCGAGTTGATCGTCCTCGACAGCGCAACCGGCTTCTACCGGCTCAACCGCGCCGGCGACGCGGAGGGCGGCGACTCCCTGCGGGCGGTCGCTCGCCAGATCACGGAGCTGCTGTCGATCGCGCGCAAACACGATATCGCGGTCGTGATCACAAACCAGGTGTACACCGACCCCGACGCCGACCGGGTACGCGCGTTGGGTGGCCACACGCTGGAACACTGGACGGGCGTCGTTGTTCGGTTAGATCGGTTCCGCGGTGGGAAACGCCGCGCGACCGTAGAAAAACACCGGGCGAAAGCCGCCGGCGAGACGGCGACCTTCGAGATTACTGACGCCGGCATTACCGGCGTCGACGAGTTTTGACCGCCGCGCCTACAGTTCGAGATTTTGGATGAGTTGCCCGCGCTGTTTGGCGTCGGCGTTGACACCCTTCCGCTCTAAGACATTGCGTTCGAGCTTATCGAGCGCAACGTGGAAGGCGTGGTTCGCGCCGTAGCCTTCCCCGGAGCCGGCGAGTTGGCCGTGGCTCGTCCGGAGGCGGATCTGTGCTTGGATCAACGGCGTCCCACGCAGCTTTTCTTTGTGTTCGTGGAACCGGACGTGAGCGTGGATCACGTTCATCGCCTGGTATTTGTCGACGACCTGGGTGATCGACTCGACGATCTCCGCCCGATCGATGCTGTCGAGCAGTTTGACGTTCGTGATCTGAACGTCCATCGACTCCTCTTCGGTGAATGTCAGCGCACGCAGCACATCCGTTTTCGTGATGATGCCGCTGACGCCGCCGTCGTCGTCGGTGACGACCAACCCGGAGATGTCGTTGTCGAACATGACCTCGACGGCCCCATCGACGGAATCCTCCAGTTCGGCGGTCAACACCGGTGAGGTCATCAGATTCTCAACCGGGAGATCAAGCATGCGGTCGTGGTCGCCGCTGCGGTCGCCTTTCTCCTGGCGGTTTTCGTCGCGGACGACGAAGTTGACGATGTCGTGGGTCGTGATGACGCCAGTTAGCGTGTCGGCGTCGTCGACGATCGGGAGCCGGGAGATGCCGTGCTCCCGCAAGCGGTTGATCGCCTGGCCGACCGTGGCTGCCGTCGTCTCCGTGATCACCTCGTCGGTGTAGATCTGGGAGACGGTCAGTGCATCGAGGTTTTCGAGGACGGCTTCAAGGATCGCGTCGGTCGTGATGATGCCATCGAGGGTCTCGCCGCGGAACACCGGCGCGACGTTGACATCGCCTTCGACCAACAGCCGCGCGGTCTCGCGGATATCCTCGTGGTAGTCGACGCGCGGTGCGGAGGTCATCAGCACCGAGGCTTTCGTGTCGTCTTGAATCCGGGATTTTACCAGCTCGGATTCGCCGATCACCCCGGCGTAGTCGCCGTCTTCGGTGACGATAACGCCTTTCGGGTTTGCCTGATCGAACGCCGCACGAACCTTCGCCAGTCGTTCGTCGGCGTCGACCTCGACGAACTCCTCGGCGACTATGTCAGTAATATCCATGGTCTATCCTGAACCTACACCGGCGGGGGTATTTAACGTTGTTACAGTCCGGCCGACGTATCGTGGGCTGTTGGTTGCACCGTCGCCCCCTCGTCGCCGGTTTCTTGATCGTGCGGTGGTCGGCTCGACCGCCCGGTCAGGACTGCCAGAACGACCGGGTGAACAACACCGCCACCGGGATGATCTCGATCCGGCCGACGTACATCAGGAGCGTCATCGCCGCCTTCGTGACGGTCGAAAACGGGCTGTAACTGTTGAACGGACCGGCAATCCCGAAGGCTGGGCCAATGTTGAAAAACGTCGCCGCCGCCGCGCTCATCGCCTCGAACTCCGAGAGTTCCAGTCCGACCCGCGCGCTGTCGATGACGACGACAAGCGTTGCCAGCGCGAAGATGACGAGACTCAACAGCGTGTAGGCGTAGATATCACGGATCGTCGCCTCGTCGACAGCGGTGCCGCTGAGTCGAACCGGCGTGATCGCCTCCGGGTGGATCGTCGTAAACAGATCCCGGCGAAACGCCTTGAGGACGATCAGCCACCGCAGCAGCTTGATCGAACAGGTCGTACTGCCGGCCATCCCGCCGAGAAACATACAGGCAAACAGCAGGTGTTTGGCCGCCGGCGACCACGTGTTGAAGTCGACGGTCGCAAAGCCGGTTGTCGTCAAAAGCGAGATGATCTGAAACGTCGCCAGCCGTACCGTCTCTTCGATGCCACCGGTTGCGACATCGGCATCAACGAGCAACAGCAGCGTCATCAACACGGACGCGCCGACAACGAGGGCGAGATAAAACCGAAACTCCTCGTTGCGGAGCGGCCGGCCCCAATCGCCGTTGACAAAGAAGTACAGGAGGATGAAGTTCGTCGCGCCGATGAACATAAACGGGACAAGCAGCCACTGCGCGGCGGGAGCAAACGCGCCAACGCTGTCGGGCTGTGGCGAAAACCCTGCGGTCGCCACCGCCGTCATCGCATGGGACACCGCATTGAAGAGATCCATCCCCGGGGCGATCCCGGCGACCCCGAGGGCAAACAGCCCGCCGGTCGCAAGCAGCGTGATCCCTGCATACAGCCGCCAGATCAGCCGGGCGGTGCCGGCGATCTTTGGCGTCAGCTTCTGGACATCCTGGGTCTGTGATTCGGTCTCCATCAGTTGGGCCCCACCGACAGACAGCTGTGAGAGGATTGAGATCGCCAACACCAAGATGCCGAGGCCACCGAGCCATTGGATCACCTGCCGCCACAGCAGGATCGACCGCGAGTGTGCGCCGAAATCGTCGATGATCGTCGCACCGGTGGTCGTGATCCCGCTCATGCTCTCGAAGATGGCGTTGCTTGGCGCCGCCAACAGCCCGTTGCCAGCCAACACAAACGGGATCGCGCCGACCAGCCCCACACAGAGCCACGACAGCGAGACCATCAGGTAGGCCTCCCGGGTGTACATGTTTTTCTCGGTCTCTAGCTGTTCGAGGCCAACGCCGGCCGCCAGCGTCACCGCGATCGGTGCGAGAAACGGGACAAGCGGGTCGCCATCGATGACCGCGACCACAAGCGGGATCGCAAGCGGGGCAGCAAGCCATTTCAACACGCCACCAAGCAAGCGAAGACTCACCCGCCAGTTGACGCGAAGTCGGTGCATTAGAGCGCGGCTGTTGTCTCCTCGATGGCCGCGGCGCCGACAAAGAGCACGACGTGATCGCCCGGCTGGATCTCGGTGTCACCGCGCGGTGTCACAAACTCGGTTTTGCGTGTGATCGCCCCGATAACGACGCCCGCCGGCAGATCGGCGATCGACTCCTGGATCGGCCGGCCGGCCAGCACGCTGTCGGCGTCGACCTCGATCTCGATGACCTCCGCTTTGTCGCTTTCGATGAGCGCGACGTTTTCGGTCTTATCTGACTGTGTAAGGCGGGTGATCTCCTCGGCGACAACGACCCGTGGGTTGATCGCCACATCGACCCCGACGGCCTCGAAGAGATCAACGTAGGCCGGCGTATCGATGACAGCGATCGTTCGGTCGGCCCCAAGGCGGCGGGCCAACAGCGACACCAGCAGGTTCTTTTCGTCGCTTTCGAGGGCGGCGACAACGACATCGGCCTCGTCGATGTGCTCGCGTTCGAGAAACTCCATGTCGGTGGCATCGGACTCCATGATCTGTGCCGCCGGCAACTCCTCGGCAAGTTCGCGGGCCCGATCGGGATCCTGCTCGATCAGCCGCGGGCCGAAGCCCCGCTCGCTCAGCAGCCGGGCGACGTGGTAGCCGATCTCGCTGCCGCCGAAGATGGCGACTTCCTCGTCGGCACCGGCCCCGTGGTCGGGATCAAGCCCGTCGGCGAAGTTGTGGACGCTTTCGGGGCTGCCGATGACGACAACGCGATCGCCGGCGGTGATGACAGTACTCCCGTCGGGGACAATGACCTCGTCGTCTCTGATGACCGCGGCGAACGTCAGGGAGTCATACCGATCGGCTTCCTGGACTGTTTGGTCGACGATCGGGCACTGCTCGCTGATCTCGAATTCGGCCATCTGGACGCGTCCGCCCGCAAAGGGGTCGACATCGACCGCTGCCGGCAGGCCGACGACCCGGCCGATCGATCGAGCGGTCAGCAGATTCGTACAGACCATGTAGTCGACGCCGAACACGCGGTCGGCGCGCTCCCACGTCTCGAGATACTTTGTGTGTTTGATCCGGGCGATCGTGAGCGCCTCCGACAGCGCGGCGGCTGTCGAACAGACGACGATATTCGTTTCGTCGTCGTCGGTGCTGGCGATCACCATCTCGGCGCTCTCGATGCCGGCCTCCTCAAGGACGTCGATATCCGTGCCGTCGCCCGTGACGGTCAGGACGTCGTAGCCGTAGGTGAGTTCCTCGGTTCGGTCGCTTCGCTGGTCGACGACTGTCACGTCATGGCTGGGGGCGAGATCAGCCGCGATGCTTTCGCCGACCTGGCCCGCGCCAACGATGAGGACGTTCATCGGCCTGTCCCTCTCATGGGGGTGGGTATCGACGGCGACGGTTTAGGTATTCCCTTGTTGGGTGAGTTCCGCGTCGATTCGTCGGCTGGGCAGCGCTCAGAGATACCGTGAGTCAGTCTCGATCGTCAGGTCGACCGGTCGGTTGCGGGCTTCGAGGTCGGCGACCGCCCGCTGGACGACGCGTTCGGCCTCCCCGCGGATCAACGGGATCGCCCGTTCGAGCACCCAGCCGAAGGAGACGAGGGCGGGCAGGTTCAACACGCCGGCGTCGGCGGAGTCAGGATCGAAGGCGACCTGGAAGGTTACCTGACAGGCTGCCGTCGCATCGTCGGGGGCATCCGCGGGCAGCGTCTCAAGCGGGTTGATCGCCCACTGGCCGTTGGCGTCGATATCCTTGGTGATCCGCCAGTCGATCTCTTCGGGCGGGTCGACAGCGACAACCTCCGAGTGGGCGGTGTAGCTGAGCTTCCACCAGGCAAACCGCAGGGCATACTGGGTGCCGACGCCGCCGTTGCCGGTTCGCACCCGCACGTCGGTCAGATACTTGGAGTAGTTTGCATACCCCGGAAAATCGAGCAAGAACTCATAGACCTCCTCGGCGTCGGCGTACACCGTTGTTCGAACGACGATCGTATCCACGCCCCTCTGTTCGGCCGGGAGGCTAATAAGCCCGCAGGTCAGTCACCGCGTCGAACCCACACGGCCTTATGGCTGCGGCTGTACCTCTCGGTATGGTTGATACGGAGGCCTACACCATCGAAGGGCCGGACGGTTCCAGTGAAACGCTCGATGTCCCGGCCGGACTGGTCGAGACACTCGCCGAACCCGGCGAGGAGCCGACGACGGTGATCAGCGATATCGTCGTGCAGGCCCTCGCCCAGCACGCCCACTCGCTTGTCCACCACGCTGAGGGTGAGCCGTCGCCGGAACTTGTTGAACTCAACGAGGCCGTCGAGGAGCTCTTCGAGGATCGCTTCGGCATGAGCCTCGAAGACGCGATGGGCCACAGTCACTGATCGGCACCGCTCACACCTCGATTTGGTTTTGCGTAATGGCTCGTCGCTAGTGTGATTCACCGAATCGCTAGCCATCGCTGCGGTGTGTGGCTGTGTGCCATGTCAGGGGAGGCACACCGGCGTTTAAGAAGATCCGGCGGCTACGTTCGGAGTGATGGGCACCCTAACGGAACTATTCGCGCCGGATCGCATCGCTGTTGTCGGTGCGACCGCACGTGAGGGGTCGATCGGCCGCGCCGTCACCGACAATCTGTTGTCGGCGTTTGACGGCGAGGTCATCCCGGTCAACCCCAACTACGAGGAGGTGATGGGCCTCTCCTGTGTCGACGAGATCGGAGAGGCGGCGGCCGATATGGCCGTGATCGTTGTCCCGCCGAAGATCGTGCTGCCGGCGATCGAACAGGCCGGCGAGGCCGGCGTGGAAAATGTCGTCGTCATCACCGCCGGCTTCGGCGAGACCGGCGGCGACGGCGCGAGCCGAGAACGCGAACTGAAGGAGATCGCCGCCGAGTACGACCTCAATCTGGTCGGCCCAAACAGCCTCGGCATCATGTCGACAGCCAACGGCATGAACGCCTCCTTCGGCCCCGACAGCCCCGAAGCCGGCAACATGTCCTTTATGAGCCAGTCGGGGGCGTTCATTACGGCCGTCCTCGATTGGGCCAACGACGAGGATGTCGGCTTCAAGGATGTTGCCTCCCTTGGCAACAAGGCTGTCCTTGATGAGACCGACTTCGTCGACCACTGGGGCGACGATCCCGATACCGACGTGATCATCGGCTATCTGGAGGGGATCAGCCAGGGCCGAGAGTTCATTGATACTGCTCGCGAGGTGACCCAGGACACCCCGATCGTCCTCGTAAAATCCGGCCGCACCGACGCCGGCGCGCAGGCGGCCTCCTCACACACCGGCACGATCGCCGGCTCCGAGCAGGCCTACGAGGCCGGCCTCGATCAGGCCGGCGTCCTCCGCGCGGAGTCGGTACAGGATCTGTTCGATGCCGCCCAGATGTTGGCCAATCAGCCAGTCCCGGAGAACAACGATATCGCCGTCATCACCAACGCCGGCGGCCCCGGCGTGATGTCGACCGACGCGGTCGGCGACTCGGGCTTGGAGATGGCGTCGTTCGAACAGGAAACCCTCGATAAGTTCTCCGAGCAACTTCCGCCGGAGGGCAACATCTACAACCCCGTCGACATCGTCGGCGACGCCGATGTCGAGCGGTTCCGCGACGCCCTCGATATCGCACTGGCCGACGAAAACGTCGGCTCGGCGATGGTGTTGTCGTGTCCGACTGCCGTCCTCGACTACGAGCAGTTGGCCGCCGAAACCGTCGAGTTGCGCGAAAAACACGGGAAACCCGTCGCGGCCTGCTTTATGGGCGGCGAGAGCGTCGACGACTCGGCGGCGATCCTCAGCGACGCCGGCATCCCGAACTACTTCGATCCCTCCCGAGCGATCGGCGCGCTCGACTCGCTGTGGGAGTACCGCGGCATCCAACAGCGAACCTACGAGGAGCCCGCTGACTTCGACGTGGACAAAGACGCTGCCCGAGAGATTCTTGAACGCGTTGAGGATCGGTCGGACAACCGGCTTGGCGTCGAGGCGATGGGCCTGTTGGAGGCCTACGGCATCCCGATGCCAGACGGCGAGATCGTCGATGCGCCCGAAGATGCCCGCGCGGTCGCCGAGAGCATCGACGGCGATGTCGTGATGAAGATCGTCAGCCCCGATATCCTGCATAAATCCGACATCGGCGGCGTTGCGGTCGGTGTCGCCGACGACGAGGTTGCCGACACCTACGAGACGCTGATCACACGCGCGCGCAACTACCAACCTGACGCCAACCTGCTTGGCGTCCAGGTCCAGAGATGGCTGATCTTGATTCGGGCACCGAAACCATCGTCGGGATGAACCGCGATCCGCAGTTCGGCCCGTTGATGATGTTTGGCTTGGGTGGCATCTTCGTCGAGGTACTGGAGGATACGACGTTCCGTGTCGCTCCGGTTTCGGAGACCGAAGCCCGCGAAATGACAGAAGAAATCAAGACGGCACCGCTCCTACGTGGCGCACGAGGGCGCGATCCCGCCGATCTCGATGGCATCGTCGAGACGATCCAGCGGCTCTCCCAACTGGTCGCCGACTTCCCGGCGATCATGGAGTTCGACATCAACCCGCTGGTCGCAACGCCCGACGGCGTCGCCGCCGTCGATATCAGACTCACCGTCGACCCCGAGAACCTATGAACACACTACTCATCACCGCAACCGAAGAAAGCACCGGCAAGACCGCCATCGCGCTGGCGTTGGCGACGATCGCCCGCGACCGTGGCCACTCGGTCGGCTACATGAAGCCGAAAGGCACCCGCCTGCAGAGCAACGTCGGCAAAACGCTTGACGAGGATCCCATGTTGGCCCGGGAGCTGCTCGATCTCGACGCCGAGATGCACGAACTCGAACCCGTCGTCTACTCGCCGACGTTCATCGATGGGGCGATCCGCGGCCAGGAGGATCCCGACGAGCTTCGCCAACAGGTCAAAACGCAGTTTGACGCCTTGGCGGCCGACCGCGATACCATGATCGTCGAAGGCGGCGGCTCGCTGTCGACCGGCGGCATCGTCGGGCTGACCGATCCCGAGGTCGCCGAGCTGCTGGATGCGAAGGCGATCTTGGTCGCCGACTACACCCAGCCCGGCGATATCGATGGGTTGCTCGGCGCGATCGACCGACTCGGGGATCGACTGGCGGGTGTCGTCTTCAACCGCATCTCCGACAGTGCCTTCGAGGAACTCGACAGCGACGTGATCCCGTTCCTTGAGAGTCGCGGCGTCGAGGTCTTCGGTGCAGTGCCGCAAGAACAGCGGCTGGCCGGCGTGACCATCGAGGATCTCGCGGCAGAACTCGGCGCAGACGTGCTCACAGACACGCCGACCGATGCTTACGTCGAACGCTTCCTTGTGGGTGCAATGGGCGGCGACGAGGCCCTCCGATACTTCCGCCGGGCCCGTAACGCCGCGGCGATCACCGGCGGCGACCGCTCGGATATCCACACCGCCGCCTTGGAAGCCTCCGGCGTGAAGTGTCTCATCTTGACCGGTGGCCACCGGCCGTCGTCGGCGGTGTTGGGCCGGGCCGAGGAGGCCAACACGCCGATCCTACAGATCAACACCGACACTCTCACCGCCGTCGAGCGCGCCGAATCGGTCGTTCGCAGCGGTCGTACCCGCGATGCGGAGACTGTCGACACAATGGCCGACCTGCTGACCGAGCGGGTCGATCTTGACGCGCTGTTGGGTGCGTCTGACGCGGACTGACCGCGGTCGTCGCCATCTGTTTGGCCCGCTGTTGGCTGTCGCGAACACCCGCCACAAACTCTTTATTGGTGTCCTCCGTTGACACGGGTATCAGGACAGCCGGGGTCGATGAGCCGTTGGGCTCACCCCGAGTTAGCAATCCTTAACTGGCCTCGTTTTGTAACCGACTGTAGTATCTCGTGATAGTAGTTTCTTCAACCCGAAACCCAACGTATCCATGGTAGACGTAAGCCAACACGAACTCGTTCCCGAGCACATCCCCATCGAGGGAGCCGAACTCGATTCGGTTCTCGAGGAGTATGGGTTGGATCGCACTGACCTGCCGGAAATCACGGCCGACGACCCGGCACTGCCGGAGGCGGCCGAGACGGGCGACGTCATCAAGATCGTCCGTGATTCCCGGACAGCAGAAACATCGATTTCCTACCGGCTGGTGGTCGAATGAACCGACAAGATCGACGCGACGTATCCAGAGAGTACTTTTCGGAGGATCGCCTTGCCGAACACCACTTCCGCTCGTTCAACGCCTTTCTCGAACGCGGCATGCAGCAGGTCGCCGTCGAGAAGGAAACCATCGAGACCGACATCGGCGACAAGGAGGGCCAAGAGCCCGTCTACGTCGAACTCGGCGACATCCGCATTCTGACACCACGTGTGCGCGAAGCCGACGGCAGTGAGGAGCTGCTGTTCCCACAGGAAGCCCGCCTCCGCAACATCACCTACGCCGCGCCGGTGTTCATGGAGATGTCGATCATCCGCGGCGGCGACGAGGAACCCGAAACCGTCGTCGACTCCACGGAGACGAAGGTCGGCCGCATGCCGATCATGGTCGGCTCCGACAAATGTAACATCGCCGACTTCTCCGATGAGGAACTCATCGAGATCGGCGAAGACCCCGCCGACCCCGGTGGCTACTTCATCGTCAACGGCTCCGAGCGGGTGCTGATGACCAGCGAGGATCTCGCGCCGAACAAGATCCTCGCCGAACACGACACCAAATACGACGACGACATCCAGGTCGCCAAGACGTTCAGCCAGCGTCGTGGCTACCGCGCGCTCGTCCTCTGTGAGCGCAACCGTGAGGGGCTGCTTGAGGTGAGCTTCCCATCGGTGTCGGGCAGCGTCAACTTTGTCACGCTCGTTCGCGCGCTCGGACTCGAATCCGACGAGGAAATCGTCCACCGCGTCTCAGATGACCCAGAGATCGTGAAGTTCATGCTGGAGAATCTGGAGGAAGCCGACGTCCAAACCACCGAGGCCGCCATCGAAACCCTCGGTCAGCGCGTCGCCTCCGGGCAGGGCAAAAACTACCAGCTCAAACGCGCCAACTACGTCATCGACCGCTACCTCCTGCCGCATCTCCATGAGGAAGGCGTCGACGAGGAGGAGGTTCGCACCAACAAGGCCTACTACCTCTGTCGGATGGCCGAGGCCTGTTTCGAACTCGCTCTCGGCCGACGCGAAGCCGACGACAAGGATCACTACGCCAACAAACGCCTCAAGGTCTCCGGCGATCTGATGACCGATCTGTTCCGCACCGCGCTGAACAAGCTGGCACGGGACGTGAAATACCAGCTTGAACGCGCCAACATGCGGAACCGAGAGCTCTCGGTCAGCACGGTCGTCCGCTCGGACGTGCTTACCGAACGGCTCGAACACCCGATCGCCACCGGCAACTGGGTTGGTGGCCGCTCCGGTGTCTCTCAGTTGGTCGACCGCACCGACCACATGGGCGTGCTGTCGCACCTCCGACGGCTTCGCTCGCCGCTCAGCCGATCGCAGCCACACTTCGAAGCGCGTGACCTCCACGCGACCCAGTGGGGTCGCATCTGTCCCTCCGAGACGCCGGAAGGGCCGAACTGTGGGCTGGTCAAAAACTTCGCTCAGGCGATGGAGCTGAGTCAGGACATCGAGGACGAGCAAGGACTGAAGCGCGAACTATCGTCGATGGGAGTCGAGGGGATCCCAGGTATCGACGGCGTTGAACGAACAACCCCTGCGGACGACTAACCAATGGCTCAATCACGAGAAGCAAAAGTCTACGTCAACGGGAGCCTCGTCGGCACCCATCCGGATCCGGAACAGCTTGCCGAACAGATACGAGACGCCCGCCGCCGCGGCGACGTCTCCGATATGGTCAACGTCTCCGTACGTGGCCGCACCCAAGAGGTCATCATCAACGCCGACGCCGGTCGGGCCCGCCGCCCGCTGATCGTCGTTGAGGATGGCGAACCACTGCTCGGCGACGAGGAGATCGAGGCGCTGAAAAACGACGACCTCGAGTTCGAGGATCTCGTCGACCGCGGCTATGTCGAGTTTATCGATGCAGAGGAAGAAGAAGACATCCTCGTCGGCGTCGACGAGGATGACCTCACCGAGCGACACACGCATCTTGAGATCGACCCCTCGCTGATCTTCGGGATCGGCGCGGGGATGATCCCGTACCCCGAACACAACGCCAGTCCCCGGATTACGATGGGCGCAGGGATGATGAAACAGTCACTCGGGCTGCCGTCGGCGAACTACCGCATCCGGCCTGACACCCGCCAGCACCTCCTGCATTACCCGCAGCTGTCGATGGTGAAAACCCAGACGACCGAACAGATCGGCTACGACGACCGCCCCGCCGCCCAGAACTTCGTCGTCGCCGTCATGAGCTACGAGGGGTTCAACATCGAGGACGCCCTCGTGATGAACAAGGGCTCAGTCGAGCGCGCGCTGATGCGGTCGCACTTCTTCCGGACCTACGAGGGTGAGGAGCGACGCTACCCCGGCGGCCAAGAGGATCGCTTCGAAATCCCTGATCAGGACGTTCGCGGTGCCCGCGGTGAGGATGCTTACACCCACCTCGACGAGGATGGCCTCGTCAACCCCGAAACGGTTGTTGACGAAAATTCGGTGCTGCTCGGCAAAACGAGCCCGCCGCGGTTCCTCGAAGAACCAGACGATATGGGCGGACTCAGCCCCCAGAAGCGACGCGAAACCTCCGTCACGATGCGCTCCGGCGAGGACGGCGTCGTCGACACCGTCACCGTCATGGAAAACGAGGATGGCTCGATGCTCTCGAAGGTGAAGGTGCGTGACGAACGCATCCCCGAACTCGGCGACAAGTTCGCCTCCCGGCACGGCCAGAAGGGCGTTATCGGCCACCTCGCCCCACAGGAAGATATGCCGTTCACCGAGGAGGGCCTTGTTCCTGACCTCGTGATGAATCCCCACGCGCTGCCCTCGCGGATGACCGTCGGCCACGTCTTGGAGATGCTTGGCGGGAAGGTCGGCGCGCTGGAAGGCCGCCGTGTCGACGGCACGCCGTTCCAGGGCGAAGACGAAGAGGAGCTTCGCGGCGCACTGGAGGAACACGGCTTCAAATCCTCCGGGAAAGAGGTTATGTACTCCGGCGTTTCCGGCGAAAAGATCGACGCGGAGATCTTCGTCGGGACGATCTTCTACCACAAGCTCTACCACATGGTCTCCAACAAGCTGCACGCCCGCTCCCGCGGGCCGGTGCAGGTGTTGACCCGGCAGCCGACCGAGGGGCGTGCCCGCGAGGGTGGCCTCCGTGTCGGCGAGATGGAACGCGATACGATCATCGGCCACGGCGCGTCGATGGTGCTCAACGAACGCCTGCTTGAGTCCTCTGACAAGGAGACTGTCTACGTCTCTGAGGACACCGGCATGATCGCCGTCGAGGACAGAGAGCAACGCCGGGTGTACGATCCGGCGACCGGCAGCGAGGACAACATCCACGAACTCGACGTGAGCTACGCGTTCAAGCTCCTCCTCGATGAGATGATGGCGCTCGGCATCCGACCAACCCTCGAACTCGAAGACGCGGTCTAAGCTACAATGTCAATGCAAACACCAAAACAGCTCGGCGGGATCGACTTCGGACTGATGGATCCCGAGACGTACCGTGACATCTCGGCGACGAAAGTGATCACGGCCGACACCTACGACGACGACGGCTACCCAATCGACATGGGGCTGATGGATCCACGACTCGGCGTGATCGACCCCGGTCTTGAGTGTCGTACCTGTGGGCAACACTCCGGCTCCTGTCCTGGTCACTTCGGTCACATCGAACTCGCCGCGCCGGTCATCCACGTCGGCTTTACGACGCTTATCCGGCGACTGCTCCGGGCGACCTGCCGGGAGTGCGGTCGGCTGACGCTGACCGAGATGGAGATGGAGGAGTACCGCGAGGAACTCGACCGCGCCGAGGATCTCGGCAAGGATCCCGATACGGTGCTCAAAGCGGCTGTCCGACAGGCCCGCAAGGCCGGCAGCTGTCCGCACTGTGCGGAACCCCAGGCCGACATCAAACACGAGAAGCCGACAACCTACTACGAGGTCCAAAACGTCCTGTCGGGCGAGTACTCCGAGATCATCGCCGAGGCGATGCAGCCCGACGAGGACGACGAAGACGACGAAGGGATGAGCCCACAGGCCCTTTCGGATGAGACGGGCATCCCACTCGACCGGATCAACCAGATCCTCGGCGGCGAGTTCCGGCCACGGGACGATGGCCGTCGCGCCCTTGAGAAAGCGCTCGATGTCGACCTCACCGAGGAGGACATGAACAAGCTGATGCCGAGCGACATTCGGGACTGGTTCGAGCAGATCCCTGATTCGGATATCGAAGTCCTCGGGATCGACGCCGAGGGCTCCCGACCGGAGTGGATGATCATGACCGTGCTGCCGGTGCCGCCGGTGACCGCTCGGCCATCGATCACGCTGGACAACGGCCAGCGATCCGAGGACGACCTCACCCACAAGCTGGTCGACATCATCCGGATCAACCAGCGGTTTATGGAAAACCGTGAGGCCGGCGCGCCCCAGCTGATTATCGAAGACCTCTGGGAACTGCTGCAGTACCACGTCACCACCTTCGTCGACAACGAGATTTCCGGCACGCCGCCGGCCCGACACCGCTCGGGACGACCCCTCAAAACCCTCAGCCAGCGACTCAAGGGCAAGGAGGGTCGCTTCCGCGGTTCACTCTCCGGCAAACGCGTCAACTTCTCGGCGCGAACAGTCATCTCGCCGGATCCGACGCTGAGTCTCAACGAGGTTGGGGTTCCCGACCGCGTCGCCAGCGAGATGACGATCACGATCAACGTCACCGACCGCACCCTTGAGGAGGCCAAACAGTACGTCGCCAACGGGCCGGAAACCCACCCCGGCGCGAACTACGTCAAACGACCTGATGGCCGCCGGCTGAAGGTAACTGAGAAAAATTGTGAAGAGTTGGCAACGAAGATCGATGCCGGCTGGGAGGTCAACCGCCACCTGATCGACGGCGACATCGTGATCTTCAACCGCCAGCCGTCGCTGCACCGGATGTCGATTATGGCCCACGAGGTCGTCGTGATGCCGTACAAGACGTTCCGGCTCAACACGACGGTCTGTCCGCCGTACAACGCTGACTTCGACGGCGACGAAATGAACATGCACGCCCTCCAGACCGAGGAATCCCGGGCTGAGGCGCGCGTGCTCATGCGTGTCCAAGAACAGATTCTCTCGCCGCGATTTGGTGAGAACATCATCGGCGCGATTCAGGATCACATCTCGGGGACGTATCTGCTCACCCACGACAACCCCCACTTCACCGAGACCCAGGCGCTCGACCTGCTGCGGGCAACGCAGGTCGATGAGCTGCCGGAACCCGACGGTGAAGACGAGACCGGCCCCTACTGGACCGGCCGCACCGTCTTCTCGCTGCTGTTGCCGGACGGGCTTGATCTCGAATTTGATTCGTCGGCTGGCGACACGGTCATCATCGAGGATGGACACCACCTCCAAGGGACGATCGACGAGGATGCCGTCGGTGCCTTCGGCGGCGAGATCGTCGATACGATCGTCAAACAGTATTCGGAAACCCGTGCCCGCGTCTTTATCAACGAGGTCGCGGCCCTCGCCATGCGGGCGATCATGCACTTCGGCTTCTCGATCGGGATCGACGACGAGTCGATTCCGCCGGTCGCCGACGAGCAGGTCGATGAGGCCATCGACAACGCCTACGGCCGCATCGATGAGCTGATCGAGACCTACCGGGCCGGCGATCTTGAATCGCTGCCCGGCCGAACGGTCGATGAGACGCTGGAAATGAAGATCATGCAGACGCTCGGCAAGGCCCGCGACTCGGCGGGTGAGATCGCCGAGGATCACTTCGCCGACGACAACCCGGCGGTCGTGATGGCCCGTTCCGGGGCGCGTGGATCGATGCTGAACCTCACGCAGATGGCCGGCTGTGTCGGCCAACAGGCTGTTCGCGGCGAGCGGATCAACCGTGGCTACGAGGATCGCACGCTGGCCCACTACGAGCCAAACGATCTCTCGGCCGAAGCCCACGGCTTCGTCGAAAACTCCTACCGCGGCGGGCTGACCCCGCGGGAGTTCTTCTTCCACGCGATGGGTGGCCGCGAAGGGCTGGTCGATACGGCCGTCCGTACCTCGAAATCCGGCTACCTCCAGCGACGCCTGATCAACGCACTGTCTGAGCTTGAGGTGCAGTACGACGGGACGGTTCGGGATACCTCCGATCGCGTCGTCCAATTCGAGTTCGGCGAGGACGGCACCTCGCCGGTGAAGGTTTCCTCCAGTGAGGACTTCGAGGTCGACGTTGAGGGGATCACCGACCGCGTGTTGGACGCCGAATTCGACAGCGACAGCGAGAAGGAAGCGTTCCTCACGCCGTCGGAGCCGCCGACGAACCTCTCAGAGCACACTGATACCGCGCTGTCCTCGGAGGTGGAGTCGGATGACTGAGTACGACCACGTCACCGACGACATCAAAGCCGTCGTTGAGGACACTGAACTGCCGCGTCGCCTGCGGCGGCGCGTCTACGACTCCATCGAGGAGCGAGAGGGCGTCACAACCGAGCAGGCCGACGAGATCGCTCGTGCCGCCGAGGCAGAGTATCTCGACGCCCGGATCGAGCCACTGGAGCCTGCCGGCACCGTCTCCGCTCAGTCGATCGGCGAACCTGGCACCCAGATGACGATGAACACGTTCCACTACGCCGGTGTCGCCGAGATCGACGTGACACAGGGCCTTCCGCGGCTGATCGAACTCGTCGACGCCCGCAAGGAGCCGGATACGCCGATGATGACGGTGTATCTCGAAGACGAGTACGCCGAGGACAGAGAGAAAGCCCGCGAGGTCGTGTGGGCGCTTGAAGCGACGAAGATCCTCGCGTTGGGTGACGTCTCGACGAACGTCGCCGACATGGTCGTCCGGATCGACCTCAACGAGGAGACGCTGTTGGAGCGGTGGCCGACCGCTGACGCCGCCGAACCTGTCGCCGCGGAGATCGCCGAAACCATCGAGGACGCTCTTGGCGTCGACACCCGTCATCAGGGGATGGCCATCGAGTTCGGCCCCAGCGAGCCGAGCTACCGGGAGCTGCTCCAGTTGGTCGAGGAGCTCCGGGAGATCGTCTTCAAGGGGATCGAGGAGATCAGCCGCGTCGTCATCCGCAAGGAAGAACTCGACGACGGCGAGGAGTTCGTCCTCTACACTGAGGGCTCGGCGTTCGGCGATGTGCTCCGGATCGAGGGTGTCGATGCCAGTCGCTCGACCTGTAACAACATTCACGAGATCCACGAGGAACTCGGGATCGAGGCTGCCCGCGAGGCGATCATCAACGAGACGATCGACACGCTCCGCGAGCAGGGCCTCGACGACGTGAACGTTCGGCACCTGATGCTGGTCGCCGACATCATGACCAACGAGGGCACCATCGAGTCGATCGGCCGCCACGGCATCTCCGGTTCGAAGGACTCCGTGCTCGCGCGGGCGGCCTTCGAGGTGACAGTCAACCACCTGCTGGATGCCGCGATCCACGGCGAAAGCGACGATCTCAACGGGATCATCGAGAACGTCATCGCGGGCAAACCCGTCTCGATCGGACCGGCGACGTGCAGCTCCGGATGGGGTCGATGGAGACGTCGCCGGCTGACGACTGACGATGCGGGTCACCCTGTCGGCAGACGCCAAGCGGTACATTCGGCTCTTCGCCGAGGAAACCGACATCAACCCACTGGACTGCCTCATTGAGGGCGACCGCGTTGTCCTGTTGATCCCGGCCGGCGAGATGGCCGATGCGATCGGCCCTGACGGCCACACTGTCGACCGCGTTGAGGAGAAACTGGGCCGGGAGATCGAGTTGGTCGAAAACGCCGACACCCCAGCGGCGTTTGTCGCCAGCGCGCTTGCGCCGGCCGCAGTACGCGGGGTGACGATCTCCGAGCAGGGCGACCGCATCGCCTACGCCGAGGTCGTCGAGGCTGATCGTGGGATCGCCATCGGCAGCGACGGGCGGCGGATCGAAACCGCCCGCAAACTGGCTCAGCGCCACTACGATATCGACGATATCAAGCTGACCTGATGGCTGTCTGGGCGGCTCGATAACTCGGTGTAAGCGGTGCTTACGCACTCCGCGCCATTCTCCGGTCGTCAACACAGTGTTCCGAAACGGTCGCAGATCCGATTAGCGACCCCTGCGGAGCGATCTCAGCCCGTTTCGCCGCTCGAAAAAGGGATGCTTAAGTAGCCGCATCTGAAAAGGCGGATACATGGCAAACGGCAAATACGCCGCCCGTAAGCTCAAGAAAGACCGGCAGCAGCGACGCTGGTCTGACTCCGAGTACGCTCGACGCGAGCGCGGGCTCAAAAAGAAGTCCGACCCGCTTGAGGGCGCGCCGCAGGGCCGCGGCATCGTCCTTGAGAAGGTCGGCATCGAGGCAAAGCAGCCGAACTCAGCGATCCGGAAATGCGTCCGGGTCGCTGATCAAAAACGGCAAACAGGTCACCGCGTTCTGTCCCGGTGACGGGGCGATCTCGTTCATTGACGAACACGACGAGGTCACGATCGCGGGGATCGGTGGCGCGAAGGGTCGCGCAATGGGCGACCTTTCGGGTGTCAACTACAAAGTCGAGAAGGTCAACGGCGTCTCGATGATCGAACTCGTTCGCGGTAACGCCGAGAAACCTGTCCGATAATGTCTGAGAGCGAAGCCACACCTGACGACGAGGCGGCGGCCGACGAGACCGACGAGATCGACGACGGCGCGAAACTGTTCGGCGTCTGGTCGATCGCGGAGATCGAGTACAACGATCCTTCGACCAAACGGTACATCAACGTGACGCCGATCGCCCACACGATGGGCCGACACGCCGCCAAGCAGTTCGAGAAAAGCGAGATCTCGATCGCCGAGCGGCTGATCAATCGCCTGATGCAGACCGAGGACAACACGGGCAAGAAACAGCAGGCGGCCAACATCGTCAAAGACGCCTTCGAGACGGTTCACGAGCAGACCGAGGAAAATCCGGTGCAGATCCTCGTGACCGCGGTCGAAAACGCCGCCCCCGAGAGGAGACCGTCCGCCTGAAATACGGTGGCATCTCCGTCCCGAAAGCCGTCGACGTGGCCCCGCAGCGACGGGTCGATGAGGCACTGAAGTTCATCGCCCAGGGCACCCACAACGGCAGCTACAAATCCGCAACCGATGCCTCCGAGGCATTGGCCCACCAACTGATGGGCGCGGCCGACAACGACGTCGAAAGCTACGCGATCACGCAGAAAGAAGAGCGCGAACGCGTTGCCGCCGCAGCGCGGTAAGCCGACCGTAGTTTTCCGTTCTGGTCTCGTGTGACAGTGAGCGGCGTCGCTCGACAGCAGTGGGAAAACGCGAACAGCTATGTGGCTACAGTCCCCACTCTAGGATCGATCAGGGACGACGCCGTTCGTGCAGCGTCGCCGACCACATCTACTATGAAACGCCGCACACTCATCCTCGGAGGGTGCCCTCGCTTCGCTGAGCCTCGGGGCGACCGCGACAAACGCCTCGATTACCGATACAGTCACATCGGGAGCGAACTTTCAGGTCGTTGCGGAGCTGTCGTCCGCAGTCACCTCGTTCACGATCGATCCGGATACCGAAAACACGGAGTCCCAGCACGTCTGGGAGCTGGATATCCCCAGCAACGAGGAGATCGACCGGATCGAGGCCAACTACGATTTCGGGAGCGAGGGCGCGAGCTTCGACCCGCTCGGCAGCGGTGACGTGACAGTCGAGTTTCTCGGTTCGGGCGGGAACCCGAAATTCAACGAAGTCACACTTGTGTCTGCCAATTACACCGGTTCGACAGCCACCTTCGATATCGACGGTGGAGCGACCGTCAATGAAGACGCACGAATCACCATCGGCGGCGACGTGAGTGCCGGCGATCCGGGGATCGTCAATCCAAGTTCGGGCAGCTACGAGCCGACGCTGGAGGTGTTCGAAACCGATGGCGACAGTCTGACGTACTCCACGACGCTGACGACCTCGACCGGCAACGGCTTCTTCGAGGTGTCGAACCTCACCGTCTCCTCGACGGATGTGGCCGTTGGCGATACCGTGACGTTCACCTTCGACGTAACCAACACCGGCGCGGGCACCGACACCAGAAACGTCGATCTGAACGCTGATCGGGGAGGCGGGTTCACGAACGTCGATAGCCAGGGGATCACGCTTGATCCCAACGAGACCAAGACCGACCAGACGTTTACCTACACGGCACAGTCGGTGGATTCACCCGACTTTGTCGCCCAGGTGGAGGGCGACACGTCCACGCCGCCACAGAGCCCGACGATCAGCGTTACCGGCGGCTGGATTCTCAACGTCTCGAATCAGGGCGTCCATACGTGGACAACCGAAGGCCTCGACTTCAGCGAGGATGTCGATACGATCACGGTCAGATATCCGACGACTGTTGGAAATTCGAGACTGAGCTTCACTCGCGGCGGGAACCCGACTACCACCATCACGTTCTCGGGGTCGAACATCTCCTACAGCGAGACGACGTTCAACGACGGCCACGCCGCAGAGTGGAACCTTACCAACAACCCGGCTCTCGACTACCCGGTCGAGATCGAAATCGACAGCCTGAAAGATCCGAACGGGGGCGGAACCTACGAGGCCGAAATCGAACTCGTCGGCGTCAACGGCGAGACCGCCACGGCGACCGCAACGTTCACTGTCTGAATCCCACTTTTCGCGGAGGCGATACTCATTCCGCGGTCGCGTAGGCCCGCGTCATCTCGACCAACGATTTCCGGTACTCGCTTTCGGTCGGATCGTCGCTCAGCGATTTGAATCGCCGTTTGAAGGCAGAGAGATCGACCCCCGGCGCGGCGTCAGCCGCCGTGTCGGCAGCTCATAGAGCCGATGCTCGGCGTCAACAAGTCCGTGCCGCTCAACCAACGCTAAGGCGAAGGCGGCGTTGACGACGGTCATCTCCGGATCGACCCCTTTGTTTCGACTGGAGAAAATCCGTTGTCGTCGCTGTTGTGGTCGGAAATCGAGGTTGCGAGCTTCGAGGCGAAAAAGTCCACAAGCTTGCTCGCGGGCGCAAGCGAGAGGGTGATGTCGTCGGCGTAGATGTCCTTCATGTGGTTGGCGATCTGATAGCAGTGGGCGAGTTTCTGGCGTTCGACCGACTCGCCAGCCAAGGCGAGAAACAGGGCCTCCTCGGTCGATTGGGTGTGGGAGGCGTGTCGTTGCTCGTAGCGGGCCATGTGGGCGAACTCGTGTAAGGCGAGTTCGCGTGCGAGGACGCTGGTGGCCGCTTGCCGGGAGATGTTGAGGACGTGGTGGTCGTCGTAATGCGCTGCCCACGTGCGCTCGTCGGGGTTTTCGCGGATGTGCACCTCGACCGGTCGTGAGAGGCTGTATTCGGTTTCGAGGAGGTCGCCGCGCTCAAAAACGGATCCGGGGCGACCGTGCCCTGTACTCGGACATCCATGTGTGAGTGTACCAAGGAGAGGGAGCTATATGGGTGTTTCGCGGCTATACGTGGTTGTCAATTGAGAAGCTGAATCAGTGACGTAAGTATAGAAAGCCCTCGACGCTCTCAACTCCCGGGACTCGCTGCGCTCCTCGTCGTTCGCGGTGCTCACTCCTGCGGTGCTTGCGTCGTCCGGGTTCGTTGAGAGCGTCTCGCCCTTTCAGTCCGCCAGGGGCGTGGCTTGGTCAGTTTTGTCGCCAACGGCTGTCGAACTGTTTCGTCACCGTGACAACTCACCACACACGCAGGCGTCGGTTTTCGGCCCCTGACCGTCGTTTACGGGCGAATCACCGCGAGGAGAAACACTATGCTTTTCACCCTCCTGCCGGTATCCGTCTGTATAATGGGCCGACGAAAGAAGATTGTCAACGAGTGTGAGCGGCTGATGGACAAGCCGGAGAACATCCGGAACATCGCCATCGCCGCCCACGTCGACCACGGGAAGACGACGCTGACCGACAACCTGCTCGCTGGCGCGGGCATGATCTCCGACGAAACCGCCGGCGAGCAGCTGGCGATGGACACCGAGGAGGACGAACAGGAACGCGGCATCACCATCGACGCAGCAAATGTGTCGATGACTCACGAGTACGAGGACACCAACCACCTCATCAACCTCATCGACACGCCAGGCCACGTCGACTTCGGTGGCGACGTGACACGGGCGATGCGTGCCGTCGACGGCGCGCTCGTCGTTGTCGACGCCGTCGAGGGCGCGATGCCGCAGACTGAGACCGTCCTCCGGCAGGCACTCCGTGAGGGTGTCAAACCCGCACTTTTCATCAACAAGGTCGACCGGCTCATCAACGAGCTGCAGGAAGGCCCCGAGGAGATGCAAAAGCGGCTGCTGTCGGTGATCTCCGATGTCAACGAGCTCATCCGCGGGATGACCGAGGAGGAGGACTACGACTGGACGGTCTCCGTCGAAGACGGCACCGTCGGCTTCGGGTCGGCGCTCTACAAGTGGGGCGTTTCGATGCCGTCGATGGAGCGCACCGGTATCGACTTCGGCGACATCATGGAGCTTGAACGCAGCGGCGAGGAAGGCCGGATGGAACTGCAGGAGCGAACCCCGCTGTCGAACGTCGTTCTCGACATGGTCGCCGAGCACTTCCCGAACCCTGTCGACGCCCAGCCCCGTCGTATCCCGACGGTCTGGCGTGGCGACGCCGACTCCGACCTTGCCGAAAGCATGCGGATGGTCGACGAGGACGGCGAGGTCGTCTTCATGTCGACGGATATCTCGATGGATCCCCACGCCGGCGAGATCGCCACCGGGCGACTGTTCTCCGGTACGATCGAGAAGGGCCAGAACCTCTATGTCTCCGGGACTGCGGGCACCAACCGCGTCCAGTCGGTCGGGATCTTCATGGGTGGCGAACGCGAGGAGGTCGACTCCGTCCCCGCCGGCAACATCGCCGCCGTCACCGGCCTGAAGGATGCGATCGCCGGCTCGACCGTCTCTGCGTCGAGATGACGCCGTTCGAATCGATCGAACACATCTCCGAGCCGGTCATCACGAAATCCGTCGAGGCGAAGACGATGGACGACCTGCCGAAGCTCATCGAGGTGCTCCAGCAGGTCGCCAAAGAGGATCCGACGATCCAGATCGAGATCAACGAGGATACCGGCGAACACCTGATCAGCGGGCAGGGCGAGCTGCACCTCGAAGTCATCACCCACCGGATCCGCGACAATCAGGGCATCGACGTCCACACCGGCGAACCGATCGTCGTCTTCCGGGAGCAGCCACAGGAGGAATCCCGCGAGGTCGAGGGTGTTTCGCCGAACCGCCACAACAAGTTCTACATCACCGCCGAGCCGATGGATCAGGACATCGTTGATGCGATCCACCTCGGGAAGGCCTCGATGGATATGCCGGAGCTCGAACGCCGTGAGGCCCTGCAGGAAGCCGGTATGGACAAAGAGACCTCACAGAACGTCGAACACATCTTCAACACCAACGTTCTCATCGACGAGACAAAAGGGATTCAGCACCTCAACGAGACGATGGAGCTCGTCATCGAGGGGCTTGAGGACGCCCTTGAAGACGGCCCACTCGCTGCCGAACCTGTCCAGGGCGCGCTGCTGCGCCTCCACGACGCCAAACTCCACGAGGACACCATCCACCGTGGCCCGGCACAGGTCATCCC
Source organism: Halonotius sp. GCM10025705 (assembly GCF_042662885.1). Taxonomy (NCBI): domain Archaea; kingdom Methanobacteriati; phylum Methanobacteriota; class Halobacteria; order Halobacteriales; family Haloferacaceae; genus Halonotius; species Halonotius sp. GCM10025705. Next base: position 2,298,665 of record NZ_JBHSZD010000001.1, read on the forward strand.
GGCTGTCCGCGATGCGGTTCACCGCTCGCTGATCGACGCGAAGATCAAGATGCTCGAACCGATTCAGGATGTCCGCATCGACGTGCCCTCCGAATACATGGGCGATGCCTCCGGCGAGATTCAGGGTCGCCGCGGCCGCGTCGACGACATGTACCAGGAGGGTGACCTCATGGTCATCGAGGGCATCGCACCGGTCGAAGAGATGATCGGCTTCTCCTCCGACATCCGCTCGGCCACCGAGGGTCGTGCCTCCTGGAATACGGAAAACGCCGGCTTCCGCGTGCTGGTCGACAGCCTCCAGCCCGAGATCATCAGCGAGATCCGCGAGCGCAAGGGTATGAAGCAGGAACTCCCGCCGAGTATCGACTACATCTAACGTCGCTGCCGACGCGCTGTTTTTGCTGATCTGCTGTCAGAGAGCCGCCTTCGATGCAGTCTTATACCGTCCGTCAAAACGTGATATCTGTATGCCGACGGACACGGCACGTTCCCGACCGATCAGTATCGCACGACGGAGCCGCGGCTCTCTGTCGGGATCGACACCGACACCGTGTCCACCCACACACCGAGGTGATCGCCGATGAGCGACACCGCAAGCGAGGTGCAAACCCACACCATCCGGCTCGAACTCGTTGACGAACCGGGTGAGCTGCTGCGAGCCCTCGAACCGATCTCGGAGGCCGGCGGCAACCTCATGTCGATCTACCACGAGCGCGGCAACGTCACCCCGCGGGGCCACATCCCCGTCGAGGTCGACGTTTCCTGTGCGCCGGATCGCTTTGATCGGATCGTCGACTCCCTGCGAGAGGGCGGCGTCAACGTAATTCAGGCTGGCTCCGAGCGCTACGATGAGGAACTGGTTGTCCTGCTGGTCGGCCACCTCGTCGACACCGACCTCTCGGATACCCTCCAGCAGGTCGAAGCCTGCGCCAACGCATCGCTGACCGATCTTTCGTTGTCGGCGCCCCGCGGCAACGACGACAGTTCGAGTGCGCGAGTACGCCTCAAAACCAAATCAGGAACCACCGACGAGGTGCTCTCGACGCTGCGGGAGATCGCCGACGGCAAGGATCTCCATGTTATTGAACCACTCACGGAGGGCACCCAATGACTGGCGCGCAACTCGCCGTCCTCGGTGTCGGCGCGGTCGGTCGCTCAGTCGTCGAGTTAGCTGACGAGTACGGCCACACCGTCACCGCCGTCGCCGACTCCTCCTCGGCTGTGATCGACCCCGACGGCATCGACACCGAAGCCGTCCTCGACCGTAAAGCCGACGAGGGCGTCGTTGGTGACACCGACCCCGATGCCGCCCTCGATGCCGACTACGACGTGTTGGTCGAAGCAACGCCGACAACGCTCGGCGACGCCGAACCAGGCTTCTCCCACGTCGCCCACGCGCTCAACCGCGACAAACACGCCGTGCTGGCCAACAAGGGGCCGGTCGCCGAGCGGTACGGCGATCTCCGCGAGTTGGAAGCCGACAGCGACGGTCGGATCCGCTTCGAGGCGACCGTCGGCGGTGCGATCCCGATCTGCTCGACGATCGACGACTTCGGCCCCGATCACATCACCGCCGCTCGCGGCGTGCTCAACGGGACGGCGAACTTCATCCTCTCGCGGATGGCCGCCGAGGGGCTGGACTACGACCACGTGCTGGCGGAGGCCCAAGACCTCGGCGTTGCCGAGGCCGACCCAACGTTCGATGTAGAAGGGATCGACGCCGCGCTCAAGTTCGTCATTCTCTCGAACGTCCTTGCTGACGGCGATGAGGAGTACACCCTTGACGACGCGACCGTCGAGGGGATCACCGACATCCCCGGCACCGCGCTCGAACTCGCCGCCGAGGACGGCCGGACGATCCGGCTGATCGGCGAGGCGACGCCGGACGGCGTCAGCGTCGGCCCGCGACTCGTCCCCGACGACGGCCCGCTGTCGGTGACGGGGACGCTCAACATCGTCCAACTGGAGACGACGCATGCCGGCCGACTCAACATCAGCGGCCGCGGTGCCGGCGGCCCCGAAACGGCGACCGCGGTGCTGTCAGATGTGAGTCGGCTGATTGAGTAAGTCGGCTGCGTCGGCTTCGATCGTGTGGTTTCTGCGATCGCTACGGCCTGTTGGGGGTACCGCCCCTACTCCCCGCGTTACCACCGTTGGCACCGCCAGCGTTGTCGCCGCCGGTTCCTGCGTTCTCGTTGGCACCGCCACCTCGGCGATCGCTGGGATCGGCTGGCGTCGTGTTGTGCTCACTCGGTGCTCCCGTCTGATTTTGCTCACCGGGCCGCTGCATGTCAGCGTCCGTTCCTGCGGTGTCACGGCCGTCACCGCCGCCACGCACGCCGGCTGGCCCACCCTGCTGTCCGCCACGATCTCGGTTCAGTCCTGGGGCGTCACGCTGTGGGCCGCGGGTGCCGCCGGCCATCGGATTTCGGGCGGTGGTGCCGCCGATCGACCGGGCGATCGCGGCGGTTTCGGGGCCACCAAGCGCACGCGCGTTGGTTCTGAGTTGTTCGATGGCGGAGACGTTGATGTTGGCGCGCTCTCTGACCGCGTCAGGAAGCTTGCGGGCGGTACGGTTCAGCTGGTCGGCGTCGCGTTCGGTGTCGGCAGCCTGCGCGGCGACGGTGGCGACTCTGGCGCGGTACTCGGCGTTCGAGATGGTGCCGTTTGCCCGCGCTTCCCGGAGTTCAGCGAGCCGATCAGTCTGGCTGGCTAGCTGGGCTCGCGTGCTGTTCTGGTGCTCGGCGATGATCGCGGCGCGCTCTTCGTCGCTGTCGGCGTTGGCAACCCGGAGGCCGAAGGTTCGGTTGTCGAGATTGCCATCGACTTCGGCCTGTTGCACCCCGACGACGCCGGCAAGCTGTGCGCCCGGTGCGGTCGCATTTTCCGTCGTTGTCGTCTCGTTTGCGGCGAGCTGCGGGGCTGTCGCTGCTGGCCCAACTGCGGCGGTCACGCCACCAGCGAGAGTCGCCAGCACCACCAGGGTCGCAAGGAGGGCGGTACCAAACAGGATCGTGGGTCGGTTCATGACAGTTGCTCATAGGGGGCTGTACTGCTTATAAACCGCCGGTGCTGTCGCCGAATTACCGCCGTTTTCGCCGAGTTACGACCGGTTCGCCGCGGCGACTGCTGGTGATTTGCCGTCATCGCCCTGATCGGCTACTCATCGGCCTCGTCATCGTCATCGCCGGTCAGGCTCTCGTCAGGGTAGGTGAGGACGTTCTCCCGGCCGATCCGGAAGGAGTCGATGGTTCCGTCCTCCCGCAGCCCGCTGACGACCTTGCTCGTCTTGGCATCGGTCCAGTCGAGTTCCTCGACGACCTGTTTCTGTTTCATGCGACCACCGTGGTCGTCAAGCAGGCGTAGCACCTGTTCTTCGTTGCTGAGGAGTTCCGGATCGGGCTCATCGTCGGCTGCGGCGGCTGTCGACGCGGCTGTGTCAGTATCCGACTCGGTGGAGCTCGCATCGGTGTGGATGTTGGCGTCGGTCTCTGTGTCGACATCGGTCTCGATGTCGGCGTCGGTTTCTGTGCCAACGTCGGTGTCTACAGCAGCTGTCGGCGGGTCGTCGTCGGTGTCGCTCGGTCGCCGCTGGTAGAACCAACCGCCGACGCCGGCCAGCAGGATGACGATGATGATCCCGATCAGCATGGCGGGGGTGAGCCCACTCCCGCTCGCGGCAACGACAACCCGGGGCTCACCTGTCACGAAATCGGTTGACTCGCCGTCCCAGACGACGGCGTTGTCCGGTGTTTCGTCGGCGGCGGGCGACACTGTGTCGACTGTGTAGCCGTCGGGCCACTGCATCCGAAGCCGGGTTTGGTCGTCGAGAAAGAAGCCGTCGATGGCGTCGCCGGCTCGGAGTGTGTCGCCGCTTGTGGTTGCGAAGTTCTCCCACGTGAAGCGGTAGGTGACGATGCCGTACTCCCGGCCGAGCGATTGGGTTTCGGTGTCGACGCTGAACGAGTCGGCGGCCATCTCTCGGTCGGTCGTGTTTTCGGCGGTGGCGACCGTCCGGCGGATGCGCTCGGCGAAGGGATCGGTGTAGGCCGCCGGATCATCGGCGATATCGGCTTGCAGGGAGTCGAAGGCAGCCTGCTCGTCGTCGTTCGCCAAGACGCTTCGGAAGGCGAGGCGCCACTCGGCGGTGCCGTCCTCAGCGAGGGTGACGGTGATCCGAACGTCGTCGGCGTCGACGGCACTCTGTTGGGCGATCACTCCTGTCTGCCCACTGACCGGTGTGGCCGCGACGGTCGTTGCACCGACCACGGCAGCGACGAGCAGCACCACGCACAGCCCGGTTCGCGGTTCCATAGGGGGTCGTTGGCCGCTGATGAGTTAATACCCCTGCTGTCCGGCTCCGGTGTGGGCCGCCGGCTGTGATCCACTGGGCATGGTACGTGCTCCCACAAACCGCAAGAAGGCAGCGGTATCGCCCGGCCGACGTATCGTAATGGTTTTACGGGGAACTGTCGAAAGAACCCTCACAGAACGCCTTAGCGCGTGACTTTACCCATGAGCGACAAACTACACCAGAACTTGGCCATCATCGGCCACGTTGACCACGGCAAGAGCACGCTTGTGGGACGCCTCCTGTACGAGACAGGCTCCGTCCCCGAGCACGTGATCGAACAGCACAAAGAAGAAGCCGAAGAGAAAGGCAAGGGCGGCTTCGAGTTCGCCTACGTGATGGACAACCTCGCCGAGGAGCGAGAGCGTGGTGTCACCATCGACATCGCCCACCAAGAGTTCGACACCGACGAGTACAACTTCACGATCGTCGACTGTCCGGGCCACCGCGACTTCGTGAAAAACATGATCACGGGCGCGAGTCAGGCCGACAACGCCGTCCTCGTCGTTGCCGCCGACGACGGTGTCGCACCCCAGACCCGCGAGCACGTGTTCCTCGCCCGCACCCTCGGTATCAACGAGCTCATCATCGGCGTCAACAAGATGGATCTCGTTGACTACGAGGAAGGCAAATACGAGGAAGTCAAAGACGAGGTCACCGACCTCCTCAACCAGGTTCGCTTCGACACCGAGAACGCGAGCTTCATCCCGATTTCGGCCTTCGAGGGCGACAACATCGCCGAGGCCTCCGACAACACGGGCTGGTACAGCGGCGACACGCTGCTGGAAGCCCTCAACGACCTGCCGGAAGTCGAGCCGCCGACGGACGCGCCGCTCCGACTCCCGATCCAGGACGTTTACACCATCTCCGGCATCGGTACCGTCCCGGTTGGACGGATCGAAACCGGAACCATGGAGCCGGGCAACAATGTCTCCTTCCAGCCCTCTGATGTCGGCGGCGAGGTCAAGACCGTCGAGATGCACCACGAAGAGGTGCCGAGCGCTGGCCCCGGTGACAACGTCGGCTTCAACGTCCGCGGCATCGGCAAGGACGACATCCGACGCGGTGACGTCTGTGGCCCGGCCGACGACCCGCCGAGCGTCGCCGAGACGTTCCAGGCCCAGCTCGTCGTCATGCAGCACCCGTCGGTGATCACCTCGGGGTACACGCCGGTCTTCCACGCCCACACGGCGCAGGTCGCCTGTACCATCGAGTCCATCGACCAGAAGCTCGACCCCTCGACGGGCGAAGTCGCCGAGGAGAACCCGGACTTCATCCAGTCGGGCGACGCCGCCATCGTGACGGTGCGTCCGCAGAAACCGCTCAGCATCGAGCCCTCGGGTGAGATTCCGGAGCTCGGCAGCTTCGCGGTTCGGGACATGGGCCAGACCATCGCGGCCGGCAAAGTCCTCGAAGTCAACGAGCGATAAATGCAGCAAGCACGAGTCCGCCTCGCCGGCACCCACCCCGAGGATCTCGACGACATCTGCGACGACGTGCGGGAAATCGCCGAGAAAACCGGCGTCACGCTCAGCGGGCCGATCCCGCTGCCGACGAAGACGCTGGAGATCCCCTCGCGGAAGTCGCCTGACGGCGAAGGCACTGCGACGTGGGAGCACTGGGAGATGCGCGTTCACAAGCGGCTGATCGATCTGGACGCCGACGAACGCGCGCTTCGCCAGCTCATGCGTGTGCAGGTGCCCAACGAAGTCAGCATCGAGATCGTCCTCGAAGACTGAGCCACGGTCGCCGCGCTAAGGCCTCCGCGGCCCATCGTTTTCGCTTGTTTTTGATCGGCTAGTCACAACACTGCCGCCGTGGTCGCTGGACTTTTTATCATCGCCACGGGAGCGGACGTATGTCAGCCGACGCCGACACGCCGAGCGACCGCATGAGTGACCGCGTCGCAGGGAGCCGGCTGAAACAGTGGTTGTTGCTTGAAGCCGACCGCTGGCTTGTCACGGGGCTGTTGCTTGGTGGTGTCTTTTGTGTGCTCGTCGGCGTCGGGACGCTCACGCCGGGTGGTGCGGCTGCGGTTCGCTCGGGTGATCCGGTCGAAACGCTGTTTCAGGGGTTGTTGACGGCGACGATCACGGGTGTCACGCTCGTGCTCACGCTGAACCAGTTGGTGTTATCCCAGGAGCTCGGTGCTGTCGGCGATCAGCGCGAGCGCATGGACGGCGCGATGACGTTCCGGGATGACGTTGCCACGGAGATCGGCACAGCGGTCAGCCCCGCCCGTCCCGCGCAGTTCCTCCGAGCCCTCGTCGATGTGGCCGGCAAACGGGCTGGTGCGCTCCGCGACGCTGTCTCGGACACACCTGATCCGGAGCTACAGACAGAGATCACCGATCTCACCGATAGCCTCACCGACAACGCCGACCGGGTGTCGGTCAGCCTTGACGGCGCGCAGTTCGGCAGCTTCGATGTGGTGTCTGCGGCACTCAATTTCAACTACTCGTGGAAGATCTTCGCTGCCCGCCGGATCAGCGAACGGTACGACGACAGCCTTGATGCCGATGCCAGCGACGCTCTCGACGAACTGATCGGGGTGCTGAAGCTCTTTGGGCCGGCGCGAGAACACTTCAAAACGCTGTACTTCCAGTGGGATCTGATCAACCTCTCCCGACAAATTCTCGCGGTTTCCGTGCCCGCACTGCTCGTTTCGGCGGTGATGATCGCCTTTTTCGATGCCGCCGACTACGCCGGCACTGTCGCCGGGGTCGACATCGTTGTCGTCGCCGTGGCGGCCGCGACGACGCTCGCCCTGTTGCCGTTTATGCTGTTGATCGCCTACGTGATGCGGATCGCAACCGTCACAAAACACACGCTGTCGATCGGCCCGTTCATTCTGCGAGACACTGATGATGTGAACGAGGTCGAGTGGGACTGACTCGAAGCGAATCGATTGCTACGACCACTAGTGGCACGGTGAGGCATCCGCCCTCGCCGCGGTGGCTACGGCGATACCGGTTCCTCACAGACCGGGCATTCCGGCTCGGTGTCGGTGGTGTCGAGATCCGATACGGTACCTGTCCAGCCGCAGATGGGGCACTGAACGGGTGACTCGGTCACGGACGCGATATTAGCTGGCACGGTGAAAAGCGTGGTGTCGGCGATGGAGCAGAGAGACGGACAGGCAAGCAGGTGAATCGATCCACCAACTAACTGACTTCCTGGCGCCCTGCGACAATCGAAGACGTTCGGGCGACCAGAAGCTTGCTTCTGGTAGACTGAAACGGCGAGCGCGTCGAGGACTTTCTACGTATCTCCTCTCCACGCAGTTCTGTAGCTAACTACTCCCTTGACAGTCCCCTTTTATTCACCCTCGTTAAACACCACCTATGAGTCGGAGTCCGACGATCGACACACTCGGGGTCGTCTTGGTCGTCTTCCTCCTGCAGGTGCCGCTGTCGTTCGTCGGCCTCGGCGGCCTGTTCGTCCTCGCACCGCCGATCACCGCCGATCCGGTGACGATCGTTACCAGTATCTACGCCCACGCCTCACTGGGGCATCTCATCGCCAACAGCGTCGTCCTCGTCGTCGCTGGGCTCGCGGTCGAGCGCCGGACGACGTGGCTACGCTTTCATCTGTTTTTCCTCGTTGTCGGCGCGCTCGCGGGGTCGCCCAGGTCGTCGTCAGCGGACTGGTTGGCCCGGCGACATCGGTGCTCGGGGCCAGCGGCGCGGTCTTCGGGCAGTCGGCTATCTGCTGGCCGGCAACACGGTGTCGACGACGCTGCTGGATCGGCTGCGGCTCTCCCCGCGGGTGCAGGTGGTCCTTACGCGGTGGCCGCGCTGGCGGTGACGGTGTTGACCGGGCGACCGGGGGTCGCACTCGTCGCGCATTTCACCGGGCTGTTCGTCGGGTTGGTGGCTGGTGCGGCGGGCGTCCTTGACGCGTAGTCGGGCGAAACAGAAGCTACAAGTGTGCTGCAGGGCTCAAACAGAGTGCGGGCTCGTAGATCAGCGGTAGATCGCTTCCTTCGCAAGGAAGAGGCCCCGGGTTCAAATCCCGGCGAGTCCACTTCACTCGTTTTCGCTTCGCTCAAACTCGTTCAGTGGCCTCGCCGACCTCCCACTCGCTCCCTGCGGTCGCTCGCGGGAGTCCCGGCGAGTCCATCCATCTTGTCCATTACTATCTCACTCGTCTTCTTCGGGCCACTCGCCCAGAAACTCAACCGCGAGATCAACGTTTTCAGCGATATCACGGAGTCGTGTCTTCTTCCCGCGAGTATTGAGTGAGGTGTGTAGAAAGCAGCCGTTCGACAGTTCGTACGGTATCCGCATCTCCTCACCGTTGGGGTGTTCTGGTTCGGTATTGATTGAACAGTTCTTTCGTGCCCGTGGTGGCGAGTACGGAAGTTCGATTTTGTCAATCAGGTCGTGGTGCTTGATCAGATAATCAACTGCCTCGCCCATGTTGATCTTCTGTTGGGTGTGGATTTCGCTATCGATCTCGGGGATCATTTTCCCGTCTGAAAATCTGATCACGTATCCCTCGTCAGGCTCCTCTGCTTCGTCTACTGTCGGCTGTGTTGCGGTTGTATCTTCCTGATTGGCTGTCGGTTCGTCGCTCACAAACTGTCGTTGCTCACGGAGCACCGAGACGAGCCCCTGGACGAACTCGCGGGCCTGTTCCTCCAGATCAATCGTCAGTTCGCCAACTTCGCGTTCGACGGCCTCGGTTACAGCGTCGGTGACGCCGTCCTCGTTGTCCTGCAGCGCGTTGATTGCGCGGTTCGTCTGGGCGACCTGTTCGGCGACCTCGTCGGATTTGCCCGACCGAATCGACTCCTTCGTGAGCAGTTCTAGCACGCCGGGATTTTCGGTCAGATCGTCAAGTTCGAACTGGACGACAGACACCTCCTCGCCGCCGTTCTCGTTGCGGTTCTTCGTGAGTACTTCGAACGACTGGCCGTTGGTCAAAATTCCCCAGTCGACATCGAGTTCCTGTCGCATGTAGCTCCGCAACTGCTGGACTTCGGTGTCAGTGAGGGTTGCCCGTACTGGCTTCGCCTCGACGAACACCACCGGCGAGTCACCAACGAGGAGGGCGTAATCGACGTGTGTGCTGCCCGAAGCCATCGGGATCGTGTATTCGAGGGCGACCTCCGTCGAGTAGAGATCCCAGCCGAGGAGTTCGAGAAACGGCTGGACGAGTTTGACCTTCGTGTTCTCCTCGTCCATCTGCGGTGACGATTCGATGAGCTGTTGACACCGCTGGACGTACTCCTCGATTTCGTCCCGCTGCATGACGGGTGTATGGTTAGCGTATCCATTTAAAACAGTGCGACTCGGCTGACTGTCTGCTACAATGGGGTATCGATGTCGCCGTTTTTCTCAGTCAGCAATTCTTGTCGATCCACGCACACCACGCATGGAAATCCTCTGCCCCGCACTGCTCGGCAATCGACTGTAGCGTCCCTGTCGGTATTTCGTCCTCTGATTTCATCGGTACGGTCACAATACGCACCTCGTCGGTTTCGGGGTGTTCGTATCGAAGTTTCAGGTGGCTCCCTCGCTGTCCTGCCCGTCTAAATCCGTGATTGCGGAGTACATTTGCGATCTCCTGCCCGGAGAAATTTGTCCGCACCATCTACTGCATGAATTCTGGGAGCGAGTCGTCGCCCGTGTTCTCTGGATCGAGCCCGAACTCCCGGAGTGTCTCGTCGGTCACTGGCTCGCCCTCGCCCGTCTGCAGCGACAGTGCCTCGGCGAGCATGACGAGTGCTTCGGCTTTGGTTTCGCCGTAGGACGCCACGCCGGTTTCGAGGTCTCGGGCGGTGATCCGGCCGTCGTCCTCGTAGATGAATTCGACCCCATCGGCGCGGTTGTCGCGTGTAGTACTGGCCATGTTACTGCACCCTATGTCGGAATCCGGAATAAGGGTTCGGCCGCCGCCGCTTTCGTCCTGGACTACGCAGACTGGCTACTCATACACCGCGGAGTTCAGCATCCACAGACAGCGCTGCTGATCGATAAGCGGCTCGCGTGGTCTGGCTTGGTTGCTGTCGCTTCCGCTCGCATCGTCCCGCGTTATCATACGTTCCGAGCTATCGACTCTCACGGGGGATTTACATACCTCCGGCTCTTCGGTCAAGTTGCAATGGCAAACGGTACGGTTGACTTCTTCAACGACACTGGCGGCTACGGATTCATTGATACTGACGATGCTGACGACGACGTGTTCTTCCACATGGAAGACGTTGGCGGCCCGGATCTCGAAGAGGGCCAGGACGTCGAGTTTGACATCGAAGAGTCCCCGAAGGGCCCACGAGCGACGAACCTCGAGCGCCTGTAAGGCAGCCTCCAATCGCGCAGCAACGAGCGTCGCGGCATCGACGCGATCAGATTTTCCTGATTTCTCACCCGTCCAGCGGTGCTGCTGTGGTCACCGGGCGTCAGCTTGATACCCACGGAAACCGAAACAGAGGTATCGAATGCGGCGTGAACACTTCGACCTCGACGTGCGCAACCTTGAGTGGGTGGAGGCTGACGGCGACCCCGAACAGCCACTCGCTTTGATCGAGTTCTCCGGGCCGGCCGAGGAGCTGATCGACCGCCTGACCGGCGTCGACGGGACGCCACTGGACAGCGAGGAGATCGATGTCGCCTTCCGACTCCGCGATCCCTTCGACGACAGCGATGACGCCACCGGCGTTGTCGCCGTCACCAACCGACTGACCGGCGAGTTCATCTTCGAGACCAACGAGGACGCCGAGGATGTCTTCCAGTTCATCCACGCGGCTCGGGAGTACGGCCAGTCGACCGACGCGACCGACGCCCGCTACCGGATCCGGCTCTCGCTGGCCGACGGCAAGACGATGACCTACGACAAGGGCACCTTCCTCGTCTACGACGATGAGGGTGACCTGCTACGCAGCCAGAGTCTGATCCCCTCCGGCGTTGAGCTGTAGCGACCGAAACCAATAGACAGTTAGCGTCCTCCATCTAACCGATTCCCGTGCGCAACGTCACCGACCGGACGAGCAATCCCTTTGATTTTCATCCGCCCTGTGAGCGGTTCGTCCCCGGCTACGGCGATGCCAACGCCGACTTTCACGTGATCGGCGACCATCCGGGCATCCACGGCGGGGTTGACACCGGCGTGCCGTTCACTGAGACGCCGGGTGCGGAGGCCCTCCAATCAGTCCTGCAAGCGACCGGGCTGCTCGAAACGACCGGTGATCGACCGACGGTCAACGCGACCTACCTCTCGTATCTGCATCTCTGTGTTCCCCCGGCCGATGGCCAGCCAACCGACCGCGAGTACACCGAGCTGGAGCCGTTTTTTGACGCCGAACTCCGCGCGATCGCGGCCCACGTCCTGCTCCCGGTCGGTGAGCGGGCGACCCGCCACGTCTTCGAAACCTGTACCGCCCGCCCGTGGACGCCGGCAACCAAGATGGCTGACCTCCATGCGACGGAGATCCGCGGCAGCGGCTGGCTCGTGGTGCCGATCGCCGAGCCCGCTGACTGGGGCCCCGACGACGGCGACGCGTTGGAAACCGCGCTTGATCGGCTCCAAGCGACGGACTTCCGTCGGGAAAGCGACCTCGGGCGGTTTATCGCCGGCAGTGATCCCTACTACGTTCGATAGCCGAGCGGACGAACGTCCGACAAGCCGCCGTTGAATCCGACAGTTCACGCTATATTGGTTATTGGATATGTATTTGCCCAGAATTACACGGTCGGCTGGCGAAATTTAGCCCGTCGGAAGCCTTTTTGCGCCCATCCGTGCAATCACCCATCGGCGAACTGGCGTTGACGCGTCAGCGTCGCCGACACGCTGTGGACTAGTGCTCCCACAGTGGCTTGGTCAGTCAGACGGCCCCTCGCGGGCCGCCTTCCGCGGGTGAACTGCCACGGCCCTGCGGTGTCGTCGGACTGTCGTCGACTGCATGTCTTTTTCTTCTCGATCACCCGTCTCGGACAACGAAAGCGTAAAACGGCGACCGCCCAAACAGCGACTATGGAACTGCGTGTTATCGAGAAAACCGACACGGAGCTGCGGATCGAGATCGCCGGCGAGGATCACACCTTCATGAACGTCCTGAAAGGGGAACTGCTTGAGGCTGACGGCGTTTCCGCCGCGACCTACAACATGAACCCCGAGCAGTCCGGCGGCCAGACCGAACCTGTCCTGTCGATTACGACCGAGGACGGCCGCGACCCGCTGGACGCCTTGGCCGACGGCGCGAGCGCGGTTCGCGAGACGACCGACGCGTTCAAAGACGCCTTCGAGGCGGCAGCGTAGTTACTGCCGGATCGGGAGCCCTTTGTCGGCGAGATAGGCTTTTGTGTCGGCGATGCTGTACTCATCAAAATGAAAGATTGAGGCTGCGAGCCCCGCATCCGCACCAGCCTCGACGAAGACCTCCTCCATATCCTCCGGGCCGCCACAGCCCGAGGAGGCGATCACGGGTGTCGAAACATTATCGCAGACCGCCTTCGTCAGCGGGATGTCGTAGCCGTCTTTCGTGCCGTCGGCGTCGATTGAGTTGACGAACAACTCGCCTGCGCCGCGGTCTTCGGCCTCTTTTGCCCACGAGATCACGTCGCGGCCGGTGCCCTCGCGGCCACCCTTGACGGTGCATTCGAACCAGACTTCTTCGCCGTCGACGGTGACGTAATGCTCGCCCTTGTCGTCGGAGCGGCGGCGGGCGTCGACGGAGATGACGATACACTGACTGCCGAAGGCCTCGGCGCCTTCGGTGATGAGTTCCGGGCGTTCCAGCGCGCCGGTGTTGATCGAGACCTTATCCGCGCCAGCGCGGAGGGTTTCTTTGATGTCGTCTTTGGTTCGGATGCCGCCGCCGACAGTCAGGGGGATGAAACACTCGTCGGCGACCGCCGAGACCGTTTCGAGCATGGTTTCGCGTCCCTCGGCGGAGGCGGTGATATCGAGGAAGACGAACTCGTCGGCCCCGGATTCGTTGTAGGCTTTCGCCATCTCGACGGGGTCGCCGGTGTATTTGAGATCCTCGAAGTTGACCCCGGTGTAGACGGCGGCGTTGCCGTCGTCGTCGAGGTCGACATCGATACAGGGGATGATCCGTTTTGTGAGCGTCATCTGATATCTGCCTGTACACAACTCCGAGGCTTCACCGTTTCGACCGGTGTTTGAGACTCCACAAACAGCCACCAGTCATCCGGGTAGCTTCGCTCGATTGATCAACCGCCACCCCTGGCGGATTGAAAGGGCGAAGCACGCTCGGCGAACCTGGACGACGTAAGCACCGCAGGAGTGAGCAATGCGAACGACGAGGAGCGCAGCGAGTCCCGGGAGTCGAGCGTGCTGAGGGCTTTCTGGATATATTTTACTGCAACTCCAAAAGCAGATCAACGTCAAAATTCAGCCATCGAGTATCGCTCAGATCAATCGTCGCGGTTGTGGAACGCCGCGGCCGCCAACAGCGGGAACACCAGCGTCGCCTCGGCTTCGATCTGGGTGTAGTTGGTCTCCTGTTCTTTGATCTTCCCCCAAGAGACGGCTTCGTCCGGCGGCGCGCCCGACAGCGAGCCGTCGCCCTCCATTCCCGTCGAGATGTAGACCACATAGTCCGCGCCGCCGCGGAAGAGGTTCGTCATGATCGCGTGGTGTTTCGGGACGCCGTCGCCGACGGCGATGAGGCCGGTCGTGTCGGCCAGTAGGCCTTGCTCGATGAGTTTGTCGTAGTCGTCGAGGATCTCGATGCCGATGTCGACGTCGTTGGCCTGCTTGTAGTAGTAGAGGAAGTTGCCGACCTCGGCGTCAGTCAGGGCGGGACAGTAGACGGGGACGTCGTGGTCGGCGGCCTGTTTCAACACCGAATTCTCGTCGTCCAGTCGCTCGCCAAGCTCGCGGGCGAACGCGGTCGGCGTGCGAACCTGCTCGTCGGCGAAGAAGTCGTCGAAGAAGTCATAGAGGTACTGTTCGAGCCAAACGTAGCGATCCGAGGGGACGTAGATGTTGCCCAAGCGATTGATCCCCTGTTCGCGGAGTTCGGCCTCGTCGGCCTGCCACTCGCCCATCTTGAACGGGCGGGCGCTCTTGATCACGTCCTCGGTCAGCGAGCCGGAGGTCGTGATCAGCACGTCGACGTAGCCTTCGCGGATCAGCGAGGCGACGACCTCCCGCAGCCCCGAGGAGATGATGTTGGAGGTGCAGGTGAGGTAGATCGTCGCGTCGTCGTCCTGCATCTTTTTGCTGATCTCGATGCCCTCCGCGAGGTGGGTCGCCTGAAAGCCGGTCGTCGCGTAGCTGTCCAGCAGGTCGTCGAAATCGAACTCGCCGCGGAAATCGTAGCCACGCACGTCGGCGGTGTCGGGCTCGTTGTCGCTGCCCGGCACCACGTGGTCGTGGGTTTCCTCGGTCGTGTCGTTGCTCATGGGTGAGCGTTGGGCTACGGGGGTTTGAACGAATCGGGTTTAGTCTGTACAAAGTTTGTCCTGCGGACAAACCCCTCCAATGAAATGAAATGGCAACATACCCGTCTACATGACAGATGATGAACCAGATGCTGGAGAAGAAACCAATCATCTTGCTACTGGTTCCGGTCGTTTAGTCGATGGAATATCAAATATAATCGAAGGCATGCGTCATATCAAATTATTTCTCAAACAATGGCGTGCTAGGCATACCTACATTCGATTTATATTAGATTTAGTGATAGGTGGTGTAATTTTATCTGGATTAGGACGTGTCGCAAAAGTAGCGTATGAGTTTTTCTTCGGGAGAGTAGTTGTTGCTGGTAATGACTTAGGTACAGCTACAACTCCGCTTCCACTGGGGCTTTCTGTGAATATCTTGTTTATTCTCTGGCTCGTAACGGCGTATGTTGGCTTTATTAGACTAGTTCGACTACGTCAGCGAGTCGTAGAACTGGAAAACCAGTCCGAAAATACCAGCAGCTGATGTGAACTGTCCTCAACTCTTCTAACCACTATTTCACTGAAAGTTCATGCCGCGACAGACTTCCTACTTCAGCCGATAGATCCGCGCTTCCCACGGCCGCAGATCGAACGCTTCGGCGTCGACATCGGTCGCACGCTCGTCGGCCCCGTAGTTACACAGCAGGAGTTCGGCCTCCATCTCGTGGGGGTTGAAATCGACCTCGTACTCCGGAATCCAGGTGTGGCTTTCGAACTCGGCGAAGTTGAGCGTGACCAGCAGTCGCTCGTCGCCCAGCGTGCGCACGTACGACCAGACCTCCTCGTGGTCGTTGATCAGCACCTCATAGTCGCCGTAGACCATCACGTCGCTTACGTCGCTGTCCTTGCGGAGCTCCATCAACTCGCGGTAGTAGTGCCAGATCGAGTCCTCGTCGTCGCGGGCGGCTTCGACGTTGATCTCGTCGTGGTTCGGGTTGACGCCGATCCACGGCTCGCCGTCGGTGAAGCCGGCGTGCTCGCTGTCGTCCCACTGCATCGGCGTCCGGGCGTTGTCGCGGCTGTTGTGCCGCAGCCCGTGTTTGATATCGTCGAAGCTCTCGATCTCGCCGCTTTCGAGGGCGTTCCGCACGGGGTTGATCGTCTCCACGTCGCGGAACTCATCGAGCGAGTCGAAGGGGTAGTTCGTCATGCCGATTTCCGCGCCCTGGAAGATGTAGGGCGTCCCCCGAAGCGTGAAGATCAGCGTCGCCAGCAGCTTCGCTGACTCCTCGCGGTACTCGCCGTCGTTGCCAAAGCGGGAGACGAGTCGCGGCTGGTCGTGATTGCTGAGATAGATGCTGTTCCAGCCGTCGTCGGCCAGCCCGTACTGCCAGCGATTAAACGAGTCCCGCAGGTCGTTGAGCGTCCACTCGTTGGTCTCCCAGATCTCACCGCCGTGATCCAAGAGGACGTGATCGAAGTGGAACAGCGTCGACAGCGGCCCATCGCGGCCGACGTAATCGATGGCAGTCTCCATATCCATCCGGCCCATCATCTCGCCGAGCGCGAACACGTCCCGATCCGCGAGCACGCGGTCGTGCATCGTATCGAGGAACTCCTGCATCCGCGGGCCGTCGAAGGTCTCCCAGACTTCGGTGTCGTTTTGCGGCGGATCGTGTTTTGTCACCGAATCCGGCTTTGAGAGAAGGTTGATCACGTCCATCCGGAAGCCATCAATCCCCTTGTCGAGCCACCACTCCATCATCTCGAAAATCTCGTCGCGGACATCTGGGTTCTCCCAGTTCAGATCGGGCTGTTTCTCGTCGAACAGATGGAGATACCATTTGCCAACATCCTCGTCGTAGGCCCACGCCGGGCCACCGAAGAAGGACTCCCACTCGTTCGGTGGGGCTTCGTCCTCGGGGCCGAGATGGCCGGTGAAGCCGTCGATGTCGGTGCGACCCTGCTTCCAGATGTAGTAGTCGTGATAGTCGCTGTCCGGGTCGCGGGCGTTGACGAACCACTCGTGTTCGTCGGAGGTATGGTTGACCACGAGATCCATGATGAGTTTGATGTCGCGGTCGTGGAGCCCATCGAGGAGTTCCTCCCAGTCCTCCATGGTGCCGAACTCGTCCATGATCGACTGGTAGTCGGCGATATCGTACCCGTTGTCGGCGTTCGGTGACTCATACACCGGGTTGAGCCAGATGATGTCGACACCCAGATCGTCGAGATAGTCGAGTTTCTCGATGATCCCCGGGATATCGCCGATCCCATCGCCGTTTGTATCATTAAAACTTCGAGGATAGATCTGATAAATAACCGATTCTTTCCACCACGCACGGTCAAGAAGCTGTTCGTCTGTCGTCGAGGCTGTCATATCTCACCTTGTTCGTCCGACTGCGTTAATACCTATGCTTCCGGCGACTATGGTGATGCGTGTGTTTTAGTATGCTACCGGCGAACAATCAGCTAATGACCGCACACGATCACGACGATGAGGATCCGTTCGACCGACACGAGGAGGAGACGGCCAACCGTGTCACCGCCCCGATGCAGCCGTTTACCCGCCAGCAGGCGACGACCGGCGGGCTCATTCTGCTTGTTGGCCTGCTCGTCGTGTTCGGCCTCCCGCTGATCGCGCTGTGAGCCGGCTGCCGGCTACAGGCTCTCGGTGAACGAACAGAAGTCGCCGTTTTCTGAAACCGAACAACCCCGTGTTTCGCTGTCGACGCCGGGGCGTGGATACCACGCCAGCGGGTGGTCGGCGACGAGGTCGACGGTTACGCGCTCGCCGAGTTCGAAATCCTCGACGTGGTTGTGCAGACAGTGGATCGTATCACCGCTGTCGAGTTCGACCCGGTAGATGAACGACGGGCCAACATACTGCCGGGAGACGACCTCGCCGTCGGTCTGGTCTTCATGCGCCCGGCCCGCCCGCAAGTCATCAGGTCGCACAAGCACGTCGACAGCGATCCCCTCGTATTCGGCGGCGTAGCCGTCGAGGGTTCGGGCATCGAAGGCACCGATCCCGGTTTTCACGGTGTCGTCGTGAACGTACGCCGTCAGGAAGCTTGCCCGCCCGAGGAAAGAGGCCACAAACCGTGATTTCGGCTGCTCGAAGACGCGTTCGGGCCGACCAAGCTGTTCGATCTCGCCGTCGTTCATCACGGCGACGCGATCGGAGATCGAGAGCGCTTCCTCCTGGTCGTGGGTGACGGAGATCGCGGTGACACCGGCTTCCTTGAGGATCGATCGTACCTCCTCACGCATCTCGACCCGAAGTCGCACGTCGAGATTCGAGAACGGCTCATCAAGCAGCAATACCTCGGGTTCGGGCGCGAGCGATCGGGCGAGCGCGACGCGCTGTTTTTGCCCGCCAGACAGCTGATCAGGAGATTTCTCGCCGTGATCGGGCATATCGACCAGCTGCAAAAGTTCATCGACGCGGGCCTCGGTGTCGACAGCGTCCACATCTTCCAGCCCGAAGGCGATGTTTTCGCGCACCGAGAGATGCGGAAACAGCGCGAAATCCTGAAAGACAATCCCGACGTCCCGTTCCTCGGGATCGGTCGCCTCGGCTGGCCTTGCCACCGGCTCGTCGTTGAGCGTGATTTCGCCGGCGGTCGGCGTTTCAAGCCCGGCCAGCAGCCGGAGGGTCGTCGTCTTCCCGCAGCCGGAGGGGCCGAGTAGCGTGAGGAGTTCACCGCGTTCGACCGTCAGCGAGATCTCCGAAACCGCTGTCTCCTTGCTGAACTCCTTGGTCACCCCGTCGAGTTCGAGAATCGGATCGTCGACGGTCGATTCCGACTCATCCGGCATCGTCGGGTGCTCGGCGTCCTGTGCGACCGCGCCGTGCATGAGTGAGTTGTTTGCCATAGCGATCCGAAATGAAGCAATTTCACAGCCAGCGACGGCGATCGTCGGTGGCGTGGTGGCTCCGTTCTTGCTGTCACACTACTTTAGGATCTCCTAAAAGCATGTCGGCTTCCGTCTCATCAGCTACACCAACAGGGTCTTTACCGGCTGTCGCCTCGACTGTGGTGAAGCAACGGGGTGTCGACGTAGGATACCGACACCCTCGCGCTTCAACCCTACTACCACGAGCGACAGCACTGCCTCGTTTACAGACAGCAGTTTGCGGCACTCTGTCCGCGAATGTTCTCCCGTCAGCAGCCGGTCGAGCCGACTGCCACAGCGATTTACTCCAGCGTCTTGGGGATCACATCTCGCAGGTCGGCGACCGCCTCCGATTCGAGGTCGACCGTTTCGTCGCCGACCGTCAACGACAACGTGCCGTCAGCAGTCGCGTCGCCGAGCGATTCGACAGCCGCGACGCCGTCGAAGGCCGCTCGCACGCTCTCGGGATCGGTCGTCTCAACCACGACCCGGCCGGGCGTTTCGTCGAACAGCGCGACCGCATCGTCGATGGCCACGTCGGCACCGGCGTCGGCCGTCAGCAACTCAGCCAGCGTGACCGCCAACCCGCCGTGACTCACGTCGTGAGTCGCCAGCGTCGTCTCGTCGCGGGCGACCTCGGCAATCGTGGCGACGAGGTCGGCAGGGTTTTCGGGCAGTTCGGGGAACGCGTCGCTGCCACCCACAGCGTTGAGGTATTCGGAGCCGCCGAGGGCGTCGCCGGCGTCGCCGACGACGAGCAATTCGCCCTCACCGCTGAGCGCGGCCGGCGGGGCGTCGTAGCCGGCTTTCGTGCCGACCATCGCCAGCGTCGGCGTCGGTGGGATCGGGCCGGCCTCCGAATCGTTGTACAGCGAGACATTGCCGCCGACCACCGGCGTCGAGAGGTCGGCACACATCTCCGCGAGGCCGTCGACGATCCCCTTGAAGCCGCCGTACACGTCGGGTTTCTCGGGGTTGCCGCCGTTGAGACAGTCGACCGCTGCGAGCGGCACCGCGCCTTTGGCGGCGATGTTGGTCGCGTTTTCGAGGGCGACCGCTCGTGCGCCACCGTAAGGGTCGGCTGTCGTCCAGTTCGGATTCGCCCCCGACGAGATGGCGAGACCGGTTCCCGCACCCGTTGTGTCGTCGGCGTCGCCGCTCGTCTCCCGGACGGCCATGATCGCCGCGTCGTCGCCGGGCTTCATCGCGGTTCGGAGGCCGACCTCGTGGTCGTACTGTCGGTACACCCACCGCTTGGAGGCGGTGTTGGGGTTCGCAATGACGGCCTCGACCGCGTCGTCGAGATCGGCGTCCGGCAGATCGCGCTCGGCGGGTTCGGGGTCGACGGCGTCAAGATCGTTCATCGGCGCGCCCTCCGCGAGGAATTCGGGGTCGACGTCGACGACGACTTCGCCGTTGAAGGTGCAGGTGTAGTTGCTCTCGCTGACCTCGCCGATCACCGAGCAGCCGAGGTCGAATCGCTCGGCGATCGCCGCCACGCGGTCGACATCCTCAGGCGCGACCTCGTAACACATTCGCTCTTGGGATTCAGCCAGCAGGATTTCCAGCGCGTTCATGTTGGGTTCCCGTTGGTGGACACGATCCAACGCGATGTCCGCGCCGAAGCCACCCTTAGCGACGAGTTCGGAGGAAGCACCGCCGAGGCCGGCCGCCCCGAGATCGCGGGCCGACTGAACGAGGTTCTCGTCGATCAGCGTCTCGCTGGCCTCGATGAGCAGTTTTTCGCTGTAAGGGTCGCCGACCTGTACCGCCGGGCGATCCTCGGTTTCGGCGTCCTCGTCGAGGTCTTCGCTGGCAAACGACGCGCCGCCGAGGCCGTCGCGGCCGGTCGCGTTGCCGAACAGAACGAGCTTGTTGCCCGCCTGCTGAGCTTCGGCGGTCACGACGCGTTCCTCGTCGGTCAGGCCGACGCAAGCAACGTTGACCAGTGGGTTGCCGACGTAGTCGGCGTGGAAATCGACGCTGCCGGCGACCGTCGGGACGCCGATGGAGTTGCCGTAGTCGCTGATCCCCTCGACGACACCTTCGAACAGATATTGGGAATGTTCGCGGTCGAAATCGCCGAAGTAGAGGCTGTCGGCCAGCGCGATCGGGTACGCGCCCATCGACAGCGTATCGCGGACGATGCCGCCGACGCCGGTGGCCGCGCCGTCGTAGGGATCGACGTAGCTCGGGTGGTTGTGGCTCTCGATGCCGAGCGTGATGTAGGTCTCGCTGTAGTCCTCGCGTGTGCGCTCGCTTGCGGGCGTGTCGGCGGCGTCGGGTTCGGGGACGGCGATGACGGCGGCGTCGTCGCCGGGGCCGATAACAACCTGGTCGCCCGCGCTGTCAAAGGCCCCAAGCAGGGGCCGCGAGGAGCGATAGGCGCAGTGTTCGCTCCAGAGATTTTCGAAGAGATTCGCCTCGGCGGGCGTCGGCTCACGGCCGAGTTCGGCGGTGATCAACTCGCGGTCGGACTCCAGGAGACTCATTTGGGCTCCCTTTCGAACCGCCGGCTTAATCTCTTTTCATGTCCGCGATGCGGTCGCAAAAATGGGGCTGCAGTGTCGATTTACTCGAAGAGCTCGTCGACGGCGTCCTCGGCGGCATCGATCGCCGCGTCAGCGACGGCCTCCGGGTCGGCCTCGGCATCGTCGACCGTGTTCAGGTAGATATCGAGATCCAACACACCATCCTCGAAGGTGACGGTGATATCGAGATCCGTGATCGCGGAGTTCGCAAACCGCGAGAGGATGAACCCCTCAGCGGCCTCCGCAGCGGTGGTGACAACCGTTTCGTCGTCCGGTTCCGTACTCATTTACGCGCCGCCGGCGCCGCCCGACCGGCCGGGCCCTGCGGGCCGCCCGCGCCGCCGAGCATCTGCTGGAGCTCGTCCTGCAGGCTCTCGAATTTCTCTTGGACTTTCGTCTCCTGTTTGTCGAGCTGTTCGGCACGAACTTCGAGATCCTCGACCTTCTCTTCGAGCTTGTCGGATGCCGACGCGTAGTCGGTCTCGATGAGGAGTTCGCCGACCTCGCGGTACATCGTTGCGTCGTCGTCAACGTTGTCGAGGGCGTCGAGTGCAGCCTTGGTCTCGGTCAGTGTGGACTCGGTCTGCTGTTTCTGCTCGGAGACCTCCTGGGCGGTCTCTTGAAGATCCTGCAGCGTTTCGAGTTTGTCCTGCGCTTCCGGCGGTAGGTTACCCTGCATACCCCACTGGATGGTCGCCACATGGAAAAAGCCATGCAATTCCGACGGCCGCCTGATCGACAGACGGCGTCGGGATCGTGTCGAATCTAACCGGTGTCGGCTCTCGACAGCGGTGGCGTTCTTCGCAGTTGGCTCTCTGTTGCCGCTGTGGTGTGCCGATCAGGCCAGTATGTCGTCGGCGACCGTTTCGGCGGTCGCCACGTAGCGACACCAACTGTTGATCCCGGCGCGAAGCGCGACGCGGTCGGTCGCGGTAATCTCGATAGTGAGGATAGCCGCGTCGCGGTCGACGCTCACTGTCGAGCGATCCTCGTCGAGTTCACCGACCTCGACAGCGATGCTGCGTTCGACCCGCTGTGCGGCTGTCGCTGTCGGATACTCAAAACGCAACTGCGTAGAATGAAGCTGTGACACGACCGCCGTCAGTGGACGTCGACTTCCTTGATGCCGCCGCCGCGTTCCTTCAGGAGGACGCGGTGCCCGCAGTACGGACAGCGAACGCCGCCGTACTCATCGAGCGTCACGTCGCGTTTACAGCGCGAGCACTTGTAGCTCATTCTTACTCCTCGTCTTCGGCGAGGGCGGCGCGGATCGAACGAGTTGCCTGCTGGCCGCCGGGCGTTTTCGGCTTGTAGGCACCGCCGGTGAACTTCTCGCCGGTTTCCTCGTTGACCCAGATGCCGGTGCCGACGCGGGTGACATCGTCGCCGTCGACCTCGGCGTTCTGCATTCCTGCTTCGATTTCCTTGACTCGTTTGCGGGAGACACGCCCGTACCGGGCACCAAATCGGCCGGCACTGCCGGTGGATCGTGCTTTGTCCTCAGCCATAGTGCAACACGATACCGCCAGCGCGGATAAAAAGCTGTTGAGTCGGCCCGAAGGCCCCTGCCGCCGCTGGCGCTGTGTCGCCGCTTCGAGTCGCTCCCGTTCCGCACGCAGCAGCCGTTCCCACAGCCAAAACAGCGTGCTGTCGAGCCCGTAGGCCGCATCGATCTCCCGAACCCACACGTCGTCGGCGAACAACGCAGCCTGAAACCGCCGTACCCGTGGCGACAGCGACTCGCGGTAGTCGGTGTAGTACGCGAGACTCTCCTCGCGGGTGCGGTCGATCAACCCCTGCGGCACCACAATCCCGGACTCACGGGCAACGTGGACGAACCATTCGAGATGGAGGATCGCATCCGCGAGCACGAACCGCTCGCGGAATCCTGTGAGGTGGGCCGGCGCCGGCCGGCCGTCGACAAGGGCGTTGGCTGGCCGACTGAATCGCGGCACCGAGACAGACAGCCCACGACAGTACGGTTCGGCGACTTCTCGCAGTCGGTACTCACAGTATCGTACCGGCCCCAGGAGACTCACCTCATACCACAGCGGCAGCCACTCACAGAACGGCTCCGAAAACACGGCATCAGCCAGCAGATCGGCCGCAATCGATCGCCGAACCGCGGACGAAACCGACGCCGGTGGCCGCCCGTTCCGCATCGCCTCAACGCCGGCCTCGTAGTCGACGAAGTCGGCGGTGTCGAACCCCATCTCGTCGGCGACGCCGTCGACGTATTCCGCGCCGATCCGGTACCAGTCGGCGAAATCCGCGGCGGTGTGAAGCCGGAGCAAGGAGAGAACGCTCACACCGGGTGTCCGGACGGGGCGGCCTTAGCGTCATCGACAGGATTCGAGCGCGGTGGCGAACCGACGGGAGACTTTTCGTCGCGCCCGCCGAGAGACAGGTATGGGACAGTCGATCTCCGCCGAGACGTTCCGTGATCGCCTCGACGCCGGCGAGTCGCTGACGGTCGTCGACACCCGATCCGACGAGGGGTTCGCGGCGTGGCGGGTGCCCGGCGCGATCCGGTACCGCTACAAACCGTTTCAGGCGTTCGACCGCGCCGAGTTCGAGGCCGAAACCGGTCTCACCCCCGAGGACACGATCGTCACGATGTGTGCCAAGGGGCAAACCTCGGACGCGCTCGCCGACGATCTGGCGGCGGCCGGCTACGAGGATGTCGCCGTCGTCGAGGGCGGAATGGAGGCGTGGAGTGCGGTCTACGATCACGTCACCATCGCCTACGAGGATTTCACCGTCGTCCAACTCCAACGCCGCGCGAAAGGTTGTCTGGGCTATGTCGTCGAACGCGACGGCGAGGCTGCGGTCATCGATGCGACACGGCACACCGATGAGTTCCGTGCCGCAGCCGACGCCATCGGCAGCGAGATCGTCGCCGTCTTCGATACCCACGTCCACGCCGACCACATCTCCGGCGGCCGCCAACTTGCCGACGAACGTGGCGTCCCCTACTACCTCGGCGCGGATGCCGCCGACCGCGGCGTCGCCTACGACTACGAGCCGCTTTCGGCCAACGAAGTCGTCCATGTCGGCGATCTCCCGATCAAGGCCCTCTCAACACCCGGCCACACCTCCGAGATGGTGAGCTATCTGCTGGGCAACGAGGCGGTCGTCACGGGCGATACGATCTTCGTCGACAGCGTCGGGCGAACCGAACTCCAGTTCGGCGACGGCGAGGCGACGACCGGCGCGGGGCTGCTGTATGACTCGCTGCACCGCACGCTGTTGGCCGAACCCGACTCGGTGAACGTCCTGCCCGGCCACTTCTCGGTCGCCAACGACGGAACCACGCCGATCACGCACGGCGAGCCGGTGGATACGACGATCGGCACGCTGCGGACGGGGCTCGATGTGCTCCAGGCCGACCGCGAGACCTTCGTCGAGCGTGTCACCGCGACGCTGCCCGAAAAGCCGCCGAACTACGAGGAAATCATCGGGATCAACAGCGGTCGCGACGCCGCCGACAGCGAGCAAGAGGCTATCGAACTCGAACTCGGGCCGAACCGGTGTGCGGCCGAAGTCAACGCCGACTAAATCAGTTGGTCGCGGCCGGCGTGGGATCAGTCGAGATCGAGGAAATCAAGCGAGGCTCTTGCCTAATCTGGTGAAACAATGTCTGAAGTTTGATATTGGAATATGCGGAGTGACCGATACAGAGGATGGGTTCAGCAATCGACGACGTGTCAGTCGAGTCGTCGGGCTGCGTACCGTTCGTATACGTATCCCACCGCTGCCCCTATCGGAACGACGACGGGAAGCGTCACGAATCCGCCGTAGACGACGAAGAACGCAACGAAGGAGCGGAACTCGGAGACCAACCCACCGAGTGTGCCAGCGGAAGACTCGGTTATGACGGCCAAGAGGCCTACCAGCGCTGCGAGGACGGATATCGAGACAGCCGCTGCGAAGGCGCCTGCG
This sequence comes from Halonotius sp. GCM10025705, assembly GCF_042662885.1. Lineage (NCBI taxonomy): Archaea > Methanobacteriati > Methanobacteriota > Halobacteria > Halobacteriales > Haloferacaceae > Halonotius > Halonotius sp. GCM10025705. Next base: position 2,323,744 of record NZ_JBHSZD010000001.1, read on the forward strand.
AGGGCACCGTAGACCGGCTTCGGTTCATCCGGCATCACCACACGCCAGACGGTGGTCGCTACGGTCAGTGCGACCACCGGTGTGATAGTCATCGCGAGGAGGAGGACCGGACTTCTCAGTGGGCTGGATCCCTGAACGACATTCCAGAGGAGAAACAGAACGGCAGCGAGCAACGCCGACCCGCCGGCGGCGACGCCCGCGCCGACATCCCGCTGGGACAGACCAAAATAGTCGGACATGTTCCAATCGCCGAGTGTTTGCGGTCACTCACTGATAAACGTTCGACGATCGACCGTCGCGACTCACTCGTGACCGACTCGCGCTGTGCATCTCGCACTACCCCACCTAATAGAAACCCTACAGATCTGTTTCACTAACTTCGGCAAGAGCCTCAAGCGAACAGTTGTCGGCCACCAGGTCGGCAGCCTGCTCGTACGGTGACGGCTCAGGTGTCGATTCGGTGGGCCGGTCGCGGCTGGCCGCGTCGAAGACCCGATCGACGAACACGGTTCTCACCGTCTCGTTTTCGAACAGGCCATGGAGGTAACAACCGAGCACGTCGCCGCGGCTGGCACCGAGTGCAGCCGTTGCCTCGCCGTCGCGGGCGAACGGCGTTTCGATGACCTCGCTCGCCTCGGTGCTCCCCATGTGGATCTCGTAGCCGGCGACCGATCCGTTCGCACCCGCAAGCGGGCCTGACCCGTCGAGGTCGAGCGTCGTATCGACAACGCGTTTCTCCGGCGTAAACGTCGTTTCGACGGGCAGCAAGCCGATTCCTGGCAGCTTCGTCGACGCCAACTCCGTCGCCGCCGCGCTGCTGGCTTCGGTGTCGACACCGCGGAGTCGTTCGCCGAGGAGTTGATAGCCGCCACAGAGGCCGACAATGGGGCCGTCGAACGCCCGGAGTTCGTCGTCGAAACCGGCCTCACGGATCGCCAGCAGATCGTCGACCGTGTTTTTCGTCCCCGGAATCACGACCGCGTCGGCATTGTCGAGCGACGCATCCAGCGGGACGTAGGCGATCCGAACCCCCGGCTCGGCGGCCAGCGGTTCGAGATCCGTGAAATTCGAGACGCGCGGGAGCCGCGGCACCGCGACCGTCACCGACTGCTCGGGAGCGACGCCGTCGGCATCGCCGCGGACGGCGCGCTCGTCGGTCGCCGGCAGATCAACGCTGTCCTCAGCGGGCAGCCCTGGATCGTCGTAGGGGATGACACCGATCACGTCGACGCCGGTTCGCTCCTCGAAGGCGTCGATGCCGGGAGCCAACAGCTCAGGATCGCCGAGGAACTTCGTGATGACGACGCCGATGACTTGGTCGCGGAGGTCGTCAGGCATGAGTTCCAGCGTGCCGACCAGCGACGCGAAGACGCCGCCGCGTTCGATGTCGCCGACGAGGACGATGTCGGCGTCGGCGAAGCGGGCGGTTTCGACGTTGGCGAGATCGCGGTCGTGGAGGTTGATTTCCGCGATCGAGCCCGCGCCCTCGGCGACGATCACGTCGTGGGCGGCCGCCAGTCGGTCGTGGGCGGCGACGGCGGCCGCGCGGGCCGTTTCCCAGTGGGCGTCGTAATACTGGCCGGCCTCGTAGTGGCCGACGCCGACGCCGTCCACGACGAGTTGGGATTCGCCCTCGCCGCGGGGTTTGAGGAGAACGGGGTTGCAGTCGGTTGTCGGCGAGACGCGGGCGGCGCGGGCCTGGACGTACTGGGAGACGCCGATCTCGCCGTAGGCGTCGTTGGTGTCGTCGGGAGTTTCGCCGGCAGCCGGCGCGGCCACCATCGTTTCGGGTGCGCGCGGAACAGCGCGGGCGTTGTTGCTCATGTTCTGGGCTTTGAACGGCGCGACCGAGATGCCGCGATCAGCCAGCAGCCGACAGAGCCCCGTCGCGACCGTCGATTTGCCGACGTGGGAGGCGGTGCCGGCGACGAGGATCGTGTGGGCCATCTCAGTATTCGGTGCCGGAGCGGGCGCGCTGACCGGCGTCGATCGGGTGTTTGTGCTTGCTGATCTCGGAGATCAGATCGGCGTGGTCGGTGAGATAGGTCGGCTCCGCGTGGCTGCCGGTGAGCACGAGTTCGAGATCGTCGGGTTTGGTCTCGATGAGCTCACAGACCGCCGCTGGGGCAACGAGGTCACGGTCGGCCGCATAGAGGATCTCGTCGAGAATCAGCATGTGAACGCCCGCTTCAGGGTCGCTATCGAGTGCAAACGGGGTGGTGAGATCGGCGTCGGCTGCGGCGGCGACGAGTTCTTGGGTGCGCTCGAAGCCGGCGTCGGCCTCGGATTCGTGGTCGGCCTCGCGGCTCCCGTCGGCCATGTTGTGCCAGCCGTAGTGGCCGGTGTTTTCATACGAGAAGCCGGCCGTTGCTGCGATCGCGTTGTACTCCCCGCGCACGTCGTCGACGCTGTCGGCACCGCCTTTCATGAACTGCAGCATGTGGACGCGGTAGCCGTGGCCGGCAGCGCGAAACCCCATGCCCATTGCCGCAGTTGTCTTGCCCTTCCCGTCGCCCCAGAAGGCTTGCACGAGGCCGAACTCATCGGGTGCGGCCGGCTCGATGGGTCGAGCCTCGGGGGCGACGCCGCCACCTGGTGTTTGGCGATGGCCGGGCGTGTCGGCTCCGGAGTCGGATGTCATACAGCCTTCTTGGACGCCAGGGGTATCTCAGTTGTGTTCAGCCGATGGGGATGCCGCTATACACCGAACGCCGAAAGCAGGCGATCGTTCTGGTGGGCTCGTTTTACCGCGACGCGGATATGTGAGTCAAGTCCGCGGAACGTCGTCGCATCGCGGACGGTAAGCCCTGCCTCGCGGGCTTCTGTGAGCACCTCGTCGACCGGCTCGCGTGTCTCACAGAGCAGAAACGGGGCCTCGGAGGGGTAGACCCGAAACCGCTCGGCTAGGCGGTGTCGCATCCGTTCGCGCTCGGCGTCGACGCGTTCCCGTGTCTCAGCGACAAAGTCGGTATCGGCGAGACAGTGGGTACCGACGGCGGCGGCGGGCGTACTCAGTGCCCACGTCGGTCGCGCAACGTTGAGTCGCTCTCGGAGGTCGCCAGTGGCAACGAGAAAGCCGGCCCGAAGCCCCGGCAGGCCGAAGATCTTCGTCAGCGAACGAGCGACGACGACACCGGGGGTGCCGGCAAGCGAGGGCTCGCTGGTAAAATCAAGAAACGCCTCATCGACTAACAGCACCGTCTCGGCCGACCGACACCGATCGGCGAGGGCTTGCAGCCTCGCGTGATCGTAGCTCTCACCGGTCGGATTGTTCGGGTTGCAGACGATCACCATGCGGTGGGCGGCTGGATCGATATCGGTGATCTCGTCGTGGCGGACAAACGTTGGCTCGCCGCCGTGGAGTCGAACCTCGCGGGCGTACTCGCCGAAACTCGGCTGGGGGATGGCGACGCTGTCGCCGTTGGCGACGACGACCGAACACAGCAGGCGCATGCCGGCTAACCCGCCGGCTGTCGGGATGATCTCGGTGCCGGTGACGCCGATGTAATCGGCGGCCGCCGCCCGGAACTCACAGTAGTCGTCGGCCGGATACCGGCCGGCCGCCGAGAGGGCTGCCTCATAGACGCCGGCGACGCCATCGGGCGTCTCCGGGTTCGTGTTGGCACTAAAGTCGACAAGTTCCGGGTCGGATTCGCCACCGTGGGGGACACGGGTCACGGCGTCGATCGCGTCTGGATCCACAGGAGACAATTAGTCGTGAGTGATATAAACATTATTTTGTTATCTTGTACTCAAAACTTGGATAAACGAGGCTTCGTTTGTCTCACTCAAAGTTTCGTTTGGTCAGTGCGATCCAGCCAGCGTTCGACCGCCCGACGATCATCCGGTCGATTGATATTGAACGCAAGTCGGTCATCCACCCACACCACTGTTCGGCCGGCACCGTCGCCGACGACGTTGAGCCCGGTCGGCACGACGGGCTCCCCATCGGCTTCGGTGGTTGTCTCCGCGCTGACGCCGAGGGCCGCTGTGAGCGCGGCCGGCACACAGACGCTCAGGGAGTCGCCGCCGGCGGTCGCGGCTGCCCGATCGACGTGGCCGGCCGTGACCAATGGGAGGTCAGCGGCGACCGTCACTGTCGGCGTCTTGAGTTGTGCCACTGCTTCGCCGAGGTCGGCGACGTAGCCCTCGCCTGCGGTGGTGATACACTCGACACCGTCGACCTCGGCGAGATGGGCGGCCGTCTCGGGGGTCGCCGGCGAGACCGCCGCGGCAACCGTGGTGAGCGAACTCGCCTGGAGCGCGCTCACGACCCGGTCGATCATCGGCTCGCCGCCAACCTTGACAAGCGGCTTTTCGGTGTCGCCGACTGCTGGCCGGAGCCGCGTTCCCTCGCCGCCACACATGACCAGTCCGGTTGTCGCTCGCGTCTCGTCCGCGGTCGTCGCTTGCTCCTGATTTAGCTCAGGATCCATACCGACACCCCCACGTGCAGTGCGAGTGCCCGACCCACCTCGTTTGTCGCCCCGAGGAGGTCACCGCTCACGCCGCCGAGTTCGCGGTGCCCCCATGTCAGTATCGCCAGCCCGACGGCCGGCCCGGTCGCCACCGCAGCCACCAGCGCGACTGCCAGCCCGTCGGGGGCGGCCGCGACCGCCGGCAGCGAGACAAGGAGCGCCGACGCAAACGATCGGTGATCAAGCTCGCCGACGAGGTGGGCACCGAGACCGTCGTGAGCCGGCCGGCCGTAACACGCGACGAGAGCCATCCCGAGTTTCGCGCCGACCTCCGCGGCGACGACGAACCGGAACGCTCGCCACGAGCCGATGCCCGCAAACGACAGCACGCCGAGTGTCATCACCAGCAGTGTCACGCCCAACAGGAGGGCTCCGCCGACACCGGTAGCCGAATCCTTCAGTACCGCTCGCGTGCGATCAGCGTCGCCGTGAACTGCCAACGCATCACCAAGATCCGCCAGCCCATCGGCGTGGGTGACGCCCGTCAGCAGATAGATACCACCGAGGTAGGCCGCCACCACCGTCGGCGGCTGCACCGGGAAAAACACCCCGCCACCAAGGCTGCCGACGAGATAGCCGACCACCGGGAGACTGTAGGCTGCCCGCCGGAAGGCATCCCAGTCGGCGTCGCTGCCGCCGACCGGGATCCGAGTGAGAAAGCCGACCGCGCCACGAATCGCGCGGCCGACGGACACGATGGGACGTGAGTCAGACACCGACGATCACCGCCGTTGTGAGCGCGGCGAGCCAGCCGGCCCGGCCGACGAGGGCGACCCCGCGGTGGCCCTCGGTCGTCGTTGGCAACGATGCCACCGAATTGAGTGTGTAATGGTCGGGCTTTTCGAGGCGGACGCCGAGGCCAGCCGCCAGCGTCGCCATCGGCCAGCCGGCATTCGGCGAGGCCGGCGTTTGCGCCCACCGCCGGCCCGTCAGCAGCGGGTCGGGTGACAGCGCCACCGTCGAGAGGGCCAGTGCCGTCAGCCGCGCAGGCAGCCACATGACGAGGTCGTCGAGCCGCGCGGCCGCCCAGCCGACCGGTTTCGAGCGGTAGCCGACCATCGAATCCATCGTGTTGATGGCCTTGATCCACGCCGCTGCCGCCGTCGCCACCGCCAGCGTCGCGACGGGGTGAGCCACCGGCTGGCGACGACGCTCCCAACAGCGAAGCCGGCCAGCGGCGCGACAAAGCCGTCCGAGAGATTCTCGGCCGCGCTCTCGACGGCCGCGCTCCGAACGTGACCGGCCGAAAGGTCGGTGGCATCTCGACCAGCCAAGGCGAGCAACGCCTCGCGTGCGCCCGCGATATCGGTTTCCGTTTGCTCAAGGACGTCGCCAGCCGTCGTACAGAGCAACCGAAGACTTATCCCTGAAAACAAGACGAGGGCGGCGACAACGCCACCCGCCAGCGGTTCGATGTCGCCAGCGAGCCCGACGCCGAGGGCGACGACCGCGGCCGCAAGCAGCGGCAGACAGAGGGCCCCAACAGCACCGACAAGCCGAGGCGCGGGCCACGAGCGGTCGAGCGGGCCGACCAGCCGACCGACCCACGCGACCGGATGCAGCCGAGCCGGTGGCTCGCCGACGACGCGGTCGAGGCCGACAGCCGCGAGGACGACGCCGGCAGCCATCAGCGACATGGCTGGCCCTCAGTGAGGCTTGCTTTGAGGTTGGGCAGCGACGTTTCGGCGATATCGATGAACTCGCCGCCGCAGTCGGTGATCCCGCCGTCGGTCGCAGGCGTGTCGCCGACAACGACGAGGTCGGCGGTCTCGACATCGAGCTGGCGGGCCACTGTTTCGAAGGCCCGCGGGTCGGGTTTGCGCCAACCACAGTCGACGCTGACAACAACGGCGTCGAAGACTTCGCGGTCAAGTGCTGATCGGCGGAGCGTTCGGGCCACTGGCTCAGGCACCGCACAGTTCGATAGCAGGCCGACCGGGCCGACCTCGCTGGCGGCGGCAACGGCCTCGACCGCGCCCGCGCGGGTCTCGACGACCGGATCGAAGGCGTCGATGACGGCTTGGCCGGCGGTGGTGTCCGACACGTCGACCCCGCGGCTGGCGAGGGCGGCGGCGACGTGGGCCGGTAGTGGGACTTCGGCTCCTTCGTCGGCGTCAAGATGGGGTTCGCGGTAGACACTCGCCCAGTCGTCGGGGACGGTGATCCCGCGGGCGGCGAGTGCGTCGGCGACGGCCGCCGCTGGTTCGGGGTGTCGTCGACGGCGACGAGCGTGCCGAACAGATCGAAGGCGGAGGCGGCCGTGGCGGTCACGATGAATGGATGTGCTACCTGCGGCTTGAAAACATCGGTGCCAGCCGGGCTGTGGGTGTTCTACGCGAGGCGCGCGAAGGCGAGCGTGCCGCTGATGTTTTTGATGTAGATCTCAACTTCGTCGCCTTCCTCCGCGCCGGGGACGAAGATGGTGTATTTGCCTTTCTCGGCGACGCCGTCGCCTTTGCGGCCGGTGCCGGTGATCTTGACCTCGTAGGTCTCGCCTTCCTCGACATCCGGGCGGTCGGTGCGCTGGGAACTCGACTGCCGTTTGGCGACCGGACGGAACGCCCCACAGGCCTCACAGCGCAGCATCTGGGTGCGGTTCTCGGTGACGAGTTTCGTATCCGGGAGGCCACACTCCGAGCAGGTGACGTACTCGGCGATGTAGGCGTCGATGGCGGCATCGAAGTCCGCCCCGGAGAACTCGCCGTTGTAGCGCGCGCGGCCGTCCTCGTACTGGCCGGCGGTACCGAGTTCCTGCTGGATCGAACTGTGAATGTGTTCGGGGTCGCGGTTGAGCGCGTCGCCGATCGTCGAGAGGTTGGTCAGTCGTGTAAACGCGCCGTCCTTCTGGGCCTCGGCGTCCGGCACGTCCAGCCGTTCGTCTGAGCCCTCGAAATCCGGCAACTCCTCCATTGCCCGGTCAAGCGTCGCCTCGTAGTCCATACGCGTGTTGATGTCGTCGTCGGCTAAATGCGTTGTGAGACAGCGGTACACATTGCGGGAGAGCTACGTGCGTAAGACGCCCCGCATAGACGGCAACAGCTATCATTGCCTTTGTTGTGGGAAGCAGACAGTACCAGTACCACATCGACTGGAAAGGAAATCCGCCCTCCCCGAATTGAACTCACTCACTCCCTGCGGTCGTTCGCTGCTCAATTCGGGTCGGTGTCCTTCACACTCAGCACCGTTCGCAGTAGCTCACTGGTGCTGAGGTTCAGTCCGCCCTCCCCGAATTGAACGGGGGACAAGTCGATCTACAGTCGACTGCTCTACCAGGCTGAGCTAAGGGCGGGCACTCCATCGTATCCCGGTGGCACAATTAAGGGTTACTGTTCCGACCGCGGTGTCGGCTGCCAGATGTCTGACAGAGTGGGAAGATTGATAACCCTGTGTAACACACATCTCGGCCATGAGTAAGATCACGTTCCGTGCCGACGATGACCTCGTTGGCCGGTTAGAGGCCTTTGATGCCTCGAAATCCGAGGTGATGCGGGAGGCGCTCCGCCAGTACCTCGACACCCCGGAACGTGAGACAGCCGCGCAAACGACGGACACACCCGCGCAAACGTCCGACACCGACTCGATCGACGCCCTCATCGACGAGCGAATCGACCGCCTTGTCGACGAACGCGTCGATTCAGCGCTTGCGGCCCGCCGCGAGCCGACCGACACCGCCACCGATGTGTCGGTCAATATCACCCTCGAAGGGGTCGATGAGACGGCCGCAGTCACCGAGCAAACCGTCGAGCGTAAGACGCCCGACGCCGAGGGTGACACACAGCCCGAGCCGGCAGCCGGCGAGGACGACGCCCACAGCTGCGGGCAGTGTGGCGAGGCCGTCGACAGCGAGCACGTCTACTGTCCGAACTGCGGCGAAAAGGCCTCCCGGCGGCTGTTCTGTGAGTGTGGCGACGAGCTTCGGTCGGACTGGGCGTTCTGTCCCGGCTGCGGTCGTCGCACCCCCGCGGCCGACGTGTTAGATAACCAATGACAGACAGTTACCCCGATTGTACGGCTGTGTGTCTGCCAGAATAAGCGGACTGTCTTACATCCGCCAGTAATTTTATATACCCTCGGCATAGTGTTACGACTGCGTAAGACAATCGTCTTACAGTGTGCCCGTCCGTGGCACGCTGTGGGGCTGTCGGCGTCGCCGACTGTCTTACCGGGGAATGTAACCATGGAGCGTGTGACACTACGAATTCCAAAGCAGCAGATCGACGAGGTCGAGGAAATGGTCGAGACCGGCCAGTTCCCAAACCGGAGTGAGGCGATCCGGTCGGCCGTCCGAGAGATGCTCAACGAGACCGAGAGTACAGAGCCGCGGCGAAACAAAAGCGAACGCAGCTGGGCGAAGGTGTAACTATGCAGGATATCGTACAAGACGCCCTCGACAACGCGGAAGCAGAAGACCGTGACATGGACGCCAGCTTCGACGACGACGACGAGTTCGGCGATCCACGGATCGTCATCGTCGGCGCGGGCGGGGCCGGCAACAACACGGTCAACCGGCTGTATAACATCGGCGTCGACGGCGCGGAAACCGTCGCTGTCAACACCGACAAACAGCACCTGAAGATGATCGAAGCCGACACGAAGATCCTCGTCGGCAAATCCCTCACGCAGGGCCTCGGCGCGGGTGGCGACCCCTCGATGGGCGAACGCGCCACCGAGATGGCCCAGGGGACGATCAAAGAAGTGCTGGGCGACGCCGACCTGGTCTTTGTGACCGCCGGCATGGGTGGCGGCACCGGTACCGGCGCGGCTCCGGTGATCTCGGATATCGCCAAAGAACAGGGTGCCATCGTCGTCGGCATGGTTTCGACGCCGTTCAACGTCGAGCGCGCCCGGACGGTCAAAGCCGAGGAAGGCCTCGAACGCCTCCGCAACACGGCTGACTCGATCATCGTCCTGGACAACAACCGCCTGCTCGATTACGTTCCGAACCTCCCGATCGGCAAGGCGTTCTCGGTGATGGACCAGATCATCGCCGAAACGGTCAAGGGGATCTCGGAGACGATCACCCAGCCATCCCTGATCAATCTCGACTACGCGGATATGTCGACGATCATGAATCAGGGCGGCGTCGCCGTCATGCTGGTCGGCGAAACCCAAGACAAAAACAAGACCCAAGAGGTGGTCAGCGACGCGATGAACCACCCACTGCTCGATGTGGACTACCGCGGTGCGAGCGGCGGCCTCGTTCACATCACCGGCGGCCCCGATCTCACGCTGAAGGAGGCCGAGGGGATCGCCAACAACATCACCGAACGGCTTGAGGCGAGTGCAAACGTGATCTGGGGTGCCCGGATTCAGGACGAATACAAGGGCAAAGTCCGTGTCATGGCGATCATGACCGGCGTCCAGAGCGCGCAGGTACTCGGCTCCACAACGCAGAAACAGGCCGATCAGTCACGCGCCAGCATCGAAGGCGAGACCGCCGAGTTCGACGCCAGCGCGAATGTCGGCTCCGACACCGCGGCTTGGGAGTCTGACGGCGGCAAGCAAGAGGTCGACCAGAACAACGGTCTCGACGTCATCCGCTAACGTTTTTTCAGCGCGACGGTCGTTTTCGACGGCGACGATCAATTCTCTCGCAACGAGATAGCTTATACGGCCGCAATCGATTCCAACAGCCGGCATTTCCGGCAGATCCGGCTCCCGGTCATCGAGCCACACTGCTCGCATTCGCTGAGGTCGTCGTTGTCCTCGTCGTTGCCACCATACCGATCGGCCGCCAGCTCCGCAAGCTCCTCGTAGCCAGACATGATCGAGTGCCGCGTCCCGGGGTGGTTTTCCTCCAGTTCCCACAATAGCTCCTGGATCTCCCCGCGGTAGGCCTCGCTGGCGTGGGGACACTCGGTGATGTGGGCGGGCAATTCCATGAGTTGAGCGTAGAGAGCGACCTCCTTTTCGGGGATATCTCTGAGTGGCTTGGCGCGCGGGATGAAATCATCCTGCTCGGCGCGCTCCTCGAAGTCGCCGATACTCGCATCGAAGTGTTTGGCGATCTGTTTGACATCGCCCTCCAGAATGTTCATCAGCGCCGTCTGGGCCTCGTCGTCGAGGTTGTGACCGGTCAGCAGCTTATCGGCCCCGTACTCGTCGGCGTACTCCTCCAGTAAATCACGCCGAAACACGCCGCAGTAGGCGCAGGGAGCCATGTTTTCGGGGTCATCCTCAACGACATCGTCCATGCGGATCCCGAACTCCTCCTCGTAGCTGACGAGTTCGTGGCGCATCTCCAGGTCGGCGGCGAGTTCGACGCAGGCATCGACGCTTTCGTCGCGGTAGCCCTCAATCCCCTCGTGGATCGTCAACGCCAGCATCTCGATACGGGGGTCTTCGCCAAAGGTCTCGTCTAAAATGTGCGTGAGGACGACGCTGTCCTTGCCGCCTGAGAGGCCGATCACCCACGTTTCCGGATTGTCTGGCGTCGCCTCGGGATCGAGCAGCGTATCCGCCCGAATCCGGCGTCGGACGCGTTTTTCGACCGACCGGCAGAAATGCGTCTCACAGAGATGGCCGCCGGAGTACGCCGCCTGCATGACGGCGTCACGGTCGCATTTGTCGCACTCCATTACCGGAGCGTTGCCGGCCGGCTGGGATACCCGTTTCGCTCTTCGGGGCGAGCGGCCGCCGTTGCTGTCGGCCACCCGGCGTGTCATACGCCCCACGACCGATCTGTCATACACGCCGGATCGCTCCGCAACACACCCGACCGCACGGCGTCGAAACCGGTTTGTGGCCTGCGATCCCAGTGTCGGCAATGACAAACGAGGCGACACTCGACCGCGACGCCGCCATCGACCGCGTCGTCGAACTGATCGAAACGGTCGACTCCGAGCCGATGCCGGTGCCAGTCCGAGAGATTTGGGTCTATGGCGATGTCGCCCTTGGCCTCGATCCGATCGATCGCCTCGATATCTATCTCACGAAGGACATCCTCCTGCGCGGCGACAGCGACGCCGCTGAGCAGTATTACGAGCAACACGGCGTGAAAGGTGTCGGCCAGAGCGTTGACGCCGAGTGGGCCGAAACATATCCAGAGTACATCCGCGCCAACGACAACGGCCACGCCGCCCCCGAGAAGTGTCTGGCCGCCCACCTGCTGGGGGACGACGAGCCGATTCATCTCGAAGTCTGCAACGCGAGTTTCGACGAAAACGTCACCCAGCGGCTGCGCGGCGCACTCGACCGTGAGTCCTACGGGCAGATCCTCGATCCTCGTGGCGTCTGTCTCTGGGTCGACGGCCAGTGGGACGACGACCTCCTCGACAAACTTCGCGGCGGCGAACTCCCGTTCCCGACGCTGTCGGGCGCACTGGAACAGCTGGGTGTCGACGCCGATACCGCAGATGAGGCCGCCGATACTGTCAGTCGCTACCGCACCGAACAAACAGGTGCGAGCGTTCGTGGCGACGTAATCTGAGATGTATCGACCACCCCACCCATCCGAGATCGCCGGATTGCTCACTGAGCGCGAGGCCGAAGAGGCGAAAACGGCAGTTCGACAGCTTCGAGGCAACGATTCCGAGCGATTTGCTGCGTCGCGGGCGGCGTTCGACAGTGACGACCACGACGGAGCGGACTGATTTCGCCTGTCAGACTGCTATGCGGTGTCGCTGTCGACCTGTCCGACGGTCACGGTAAACGGCACCGTCTCGACACGCTCGTATGACTCGTCTTGCATCTGCTTGATGACGTCCCGGCCCATCTCGCGCCACGCCCGCCGGAGTGTGTCATACGTCGCCTCGTCGTCGACCCCGCGGCGGAGTTCGGTTTCGTGGTCAGCCAGTCCCTCGCCGCTGGCTTTCCGTTTCGCGCTCCGCAGGGCGTCCTCGCTGTAGGGCGGTTCGGTGCGCTTCTCGTGGTTGTACTGCCGAGTCGATATGGGTTCGATCCCAACGTCGTCGAACAACGATTCGACCTGTTCGCCGAGGGCGACATCGGTCTCGACGCCTTGGAGGTACGCTTCGCGCACGCGAGACTCAAGATCGACCTCGCTGTCGACCGTCGAGTCGACGCTGACGGCGGCGTTGTTCGGCTCGATAGCAGCGACCAGATCCGTAGAAACGCGTGCAAACTCCCGGAGCGCGGCAGAGGGCTCGGGCAGATTGATCAGGAGGGCCTGACAGACGACGAGATCGACGCTGTCGTCGGCAACCGGCAGGCGAAGCGCGTCGCCAGCGACCGCCGGAACCGACTCGCTGGCAACGTCGAGTAGTCGGCGGTCGGCGTCGACACCGATGACTTCGGTATCGGCGGCGGACTCGCTTGCCAACACGCGCGTCAACTCGCCGGTGCCGCAGCCGACATCGATGATCCGCTCGCGGTTCGAGAGATCGAGATCAGCGAGGGCGTCTCGGGAGTCGGCCCACATCCCCTCGCGGGTGCGGCTGAGATACTCGGCTGAAAACCGGCGCACGGCTCAGTTACGGAGTGCTTTGACGCGCTCGATGTTCCACGCGAAGCCCTTGCCGTCCTCGGTCGGTGTTTCGAGTGCAAACGGCAGCTCGCGGAGGTCGGGATGATTGACGATGGCGCGAATGCCGTCCTCGCCGATGTAGCCCTCACCGATCAGGGCGTGTTCGTCTTTGTGGGTGCCTACGTCGTGTTTCGAGTCGTTGAGGTGGATGTATTCGAGGTGGTCGAGGCCGACGACATCGTCGAACCGCTGGACGGTTTCGTCGACGGCTTCCGGTGTCGTGAGGTCGTTGCCGGCGACGAGCGTGTGAGCGGTGTCGATGCAGATCCCGATGTCGGTGTCGGTTCGCTCGATAATCCCCGCCAAGTGCTCGAACTCGCCGCCGAGTTTGGTGCCGCTGCCGGCGTCGCTCTCGATGAGGATCTGGACGCCGTCGGGCACCTCAAGGTCGTCGATGACGCTGGCGGCGTTGTCGAGGCCGCCCTCGACGCCTGCGCCGGTGTGGGCCCCGAGGTGGGCGTTGACGTAGGGGATACCCAGTTTGGCGGCCGCGTCGAGTTCGGCCTGCATGCTGTTGAGGGATTTCTGTCGGAGGTCGTCTTTCGGCGTACAGAGGTTGACGAGGTAGGCGGCGTGGATCACCCACGGGCCGTCGAGTCGCTGGTCGGTGAGTTCACGGAAGCCTGCGGCGGCCTCGTCGCTGATTTCGGGCTGTTGCCAGACCTGCGGCGAGGTGGTGAAGATCTGTCCGCAGTTGCCGCCGAAGTTGCGCTGGCGGTCGACAGCGTTGCGAACATCGTCGTACTCGGGGGTTTCGGTGTCAGAGGAAACACGGGATCCGGAGATCGAAACGTGGGCGCCGACGTGCATGCACCGTGGTTGGGCCAGCCCCTCAAAGCGACTTCGATAGCGTGGCCGCTGTCACCACTGCTATCAGACGGGCTGCCCAACACGGTGGCGATGCCGGTCTACGATCGAAGCGCGCCCGACGCACCACGAGTCACCGAGTTCGACGGCGGCATCGAGTGGTTCGCCCATCCTACTGAGACGGGTCGCCGCGCGAGTCACTTGTTCACTGGCTCACACGGCTGTTGGCTGTTCGACCCACTCGATATCCCCGACCTCGACGACCACATCGCTGCCGCCGGTGGGCTCGCTGGGATCGCCGTGCTGTCGAACTACCATGCCCGTGATGCTGATGCGATCGCCGCCCGCCACGATGTAGCGGTGGCGGTTCCGCCGTGGCTGGATCGGGCTGCCGACCACCTGACGGCCCCGCTGGAGCGGTCGACAACGCTCGGCGACTCGGGGTTCCAGTTCACCCGCTACAACCCGGTTCCGGGCTACGAGGAGGCGATCGCCTACCGCGACAGCGACCAGACGCTCTATGTGCCTGATGCGCTCGGGACGGCACCGTTCTACACCGTCGCCGACGAGCGGCTCGCTTGTTATGGGCTGCTTCGCGTTCGTCCGCCACGGGCCCTGTTCGAGCCGTTTGCGCCCGATCGGATCCTTGTCGGCCACGGAACGGGTGTCTTTACCAACGCGACAGCAGCCCTCCGAGACGCGCTTGATGGCGCGCGGCGACGGCTCCCGACAGCGATTCGTCGTCATGGGCTGACGCAGTTGCGTGGTGTGGTATCCGCGCTGTGGTAGTGGCCACACCACGTCGCTTGGCGGTGCTCCTCGGTTGGATTCGGAATCACCCGGATTCCGAAATTTGATATCGCGGTATATGATTTATTCCGGGTCGCTAGTGGACTCGTCGGGCTTTTAGGCCGTGCGAGCGACCTCTTGCTATGGTCGACAACATCGCGCCCTTCTTCCGCGAGCTTGAGCCCGCGGATTTCTATCTGCTGTCGGGGATCGAACAGGGGATGCGCTTCTCCGAGTGGGTACAACACGAGGAGATCCCGAAATACGCGGAGTTGACCGCTGAGGAGGTCGACTACCGGATTGATCGCTGTATGCGCCACGAGCTCATCGAGCGCAAGACGATCCAATACGAGGGCTACCAACTCACCTTCGAGGGGTATGACGCCCTCGCGCTCCGCACCTTCGCCGAACGGGATACCTTCGATGGCATCGGCGCGCCGCTGGGCGTCGGCAAGGAAAGCGATGTCTATGAGGTGCAGTCGTTTCGGCCAATGGCGCTGAAGTATCACCGTGAGGGCTATACGAATTTCCGGGAAGTCCAGCGCGAACGCGAGTACACCGCCGACCGCGACCACGTGTCGTGGCTGTACACCGCCCGGCAGGCCGCCGAGCGGGAGTTTGAGACGCTCGAAGGGCTGTATCCCGACGTGTCGGTGCCGCGGCCGGTCGACCAGAACCGCCATGCGATCGTCATGGAGAAACTGACCGGCGCGGAGCTCTCACACGCCGAACTGGAGTCCGAGCAGGTCGTCGGCGTGTTGGAGCTGATCATCGAGGAGATGGCCGCCGCCTACGATGCGGGCTACGTCCATGCTGATATGAGCGAGTACAACGTCTTCGTCGACACCGACGGCGTGACGATCTTCGATTGGCCCCAGGCGGTGTCGACCGACCACGATAACGCCCGCGAGTTGCTGGAACGCGACCTTGAGAACATCTACAGCTACTTCCGCCGGAAATATCCCCGGGAAACGCCGGAATCGGTCGATTTGGACGCGCTCGCCGACGATATTGTGGGCGACGAATTTGACTCGATTTCGGCGTATATCGAGTCATAAACCACTGAGCGCGATAGAAAAATCGCAAACAGGACTTGTAACGACTATTCAGTTTATGCAAAATTTGATCACTGAACCAGCTTAATCAATCGATTGATTGCGAACGATAGGAAAACATTCGTCTGATTTCGCTACTTCCGACGGACTGTGCTCACGCGGCTTCGGTTCGAAAGCGTTCGATACCCGGTTCAAACTCGTTGTCACCTTCGATGGCGTCGAAATCGTCATCGGCACCGACCAGCAGCGTCACTCCCTCACGATCGGTAGCAAGATCAGCCGCGGCAGCGACGGCGTAGGCGTCGCCCAACGCGAGCGCGTGTTGCCGTTTCAACTCCGCAACCGTCTGCCAGCAGTCGTCGATCTCGTACTCGGTGAGACCCAACTCCCGAAGGCGACGAATGTGAGCGTCGGCCTGCTCGGGGAGGCTTTTCGAGCGGCGACATACCGGACCTCCGCGAGCGTGATCGTCGCCACGTAGCCCGCGCGGTCGCCGTCGTAGACGCGGTCGAGCCACTCTTCGACCGCCTCGGCTCCGGGCTCGTCGAAGGCGAAGGCGATCAGCGGCTCGGCGTCGAAGACGACCGTCATTCCTCGTCCAGCCCGTGTTTCTCGTCGAGCGCGTCCCGCTCCCGCTGGCGTTCTTCCCGGAGCAGAGCAGTCGCCGCGGTCTCGTTGTCGGCCTCGGCGGCCAACGCGCCGCGGAGCTCCGACGGCCGTTTGACCGGCCGAATGACGATCTCGCCGGCCTCGGTTTCGATGAACCGGACACGCCCCGGCGTTTCGATGCTGAGTTTCTCGCGATAGGCTTTCGGGATCGTCGCTTGGCCCTTGCTCGTGACGGTGACGGTGGTTTCCTCTTCGGCGTCGCTCATATGTAATGGCTAGTCGACAGTATTACTTTAATTTTTGTAATACTCTAATCGAGTGTACGGTCTTCCCGCGAGAAGGAGGTCGAACCGTGCATACCTTCGGTTACGGCTGTCGCCACCGGTGACAAAGATGTCTCTGCGGTACTGGTTGATATCTTTCGCCGCGGGTGATAGTTCTACTCTGTCCCGCTGCTGTCCATGTAGGTGAGATGGGCGGTGAGATCTGTCGTCGACAGCATCCCGACGACCTCGTCATCGTCATCAACAACAGGCAGATGCTGGATTTGCTTGGTGATCATCTTCACCGCGGCATCCTGGATGGACTCATCCGGCTCGGTTGTGGTCACGTCCTCAGTCATATAGTCGTCGACGGTGGCGTCCGCGGGGACAGCCCCGTCCGAGACGAGTTCCGTGAGATCGGTACACGTAAGAATCCCAGACAGCTGCCCGTTGTCATCGAGGGCCACCAACGATCCTGCCTCCTTCTCCAGAATCGTGCTGGCGGCCGTTTCGACCCCTTCGTCAGGGGTGACAGTTACGAGGTCGGTCGTCATGAGTTGCTCAACCGGAACGGCTTCGATTTCCATACTCCTCTTATGCATAGTTTCTATTGATAAATGTTGTCTACAACTGAATTTTACAATACATTCGTTTGCATGAAAATTGATTTTAGACAAAAGAACGAATTTGAGCGAGTATATAGATGCTTCGTAAACTACTGTCCGAACCGGGTGTCACTCTTCTCGTCGAGTCGCAACACCCAGGTAGGTCGGCGGGTGAGTTGTGGTCAATGCCACAGGAACCGATCACGACGATCGAACTCGCCGACGTACAGACGACCGCGGGTGATTTCCACGATGTCGCCGTCGAGATCTATCCGAGTTGGGTGATGATCGAAGACGACACCGGCAGCCGGTGGATCGCCCGCGATACCGTCACCGAGATCTTCGAACGCGAGTAGCCAGCAAAATCAAAGTGCCTATGGTCGTCTCGCTCGCTTGCCCAGACATGACTCACCTGAGCGTTGTTGGCTGCGGCAACATGGGGTGCCCTCCTGCAGGGCCTCGCCGAAAGCGGCGATCACACCCTTGTCGGCTGCGATATCGACCCCGACGCCCGCGCGTCAGTCGCCGACTACTGTGAGACGACCGACGACCTCGCGGTCGCCGCCGAGGCCGACTACGTCGTGTTGGCGGTCAAACCCGACTCGGTCGGCGACCTCCTGCCGGCCCTCGATCTCGACGCCGAGCAGACTCTGATTTCGATTGCAGCCGGCGTCTCCATCGACTACCTCGCCGATCTCACCGACGCGCAGATCGTCCGGCTGATGCCGAATCTCAACGCCGAAACCCGGAACATGGCCGCCGCGGTCACCGGCGCGGTCGACGATACGGTACGCGAGCTCCTTGAGGAGGTCGGCGAATACGCCGAGATCCAGGAGTCAGAAATGGATATCGCCACCGCGCTCAACGGCAGTGGCCCCGCCTTCGTCTTCTACCTTATCGGCGCGATGGCTGACGCCGGCGTCGACAGCGGCCTTGAGGCCGAGCAGGCCGAGACGCTGGCCGCCCAGACGTTCAAGGGCGCGGCCGAAACCGTCCTCCAGTCCGACCAATCGATCGACGAGCTGATCGACGCCGTCTGCTCAGAGGGCGGGACGACCATCGAGGGAATGGAACTCCTGTGGGACAGCGATGTTGAGGAGGACGTGGCTTCGGCCGTCCACGCCGCCGAGGATCGCTCCCGGGAGATGGCCGCCGAGTTTGCCGATGAGTGACGCTCCTGACGCTGGCGATGTCGACCCCGACGCCGCCGCTGGCGACGCCGACGGCGATGCGACCACGCTTGACGCTGACGCCGTGACCGCCGCCCGCCAGCAGGCGGCCGCGGCCGACCGCGTCGTCGTCAAAGCCGGCACCAACTCCCTGACCGACGACGAATCAAATCTCTCGCTGTCGAAGCTCCACAAACTCGTCGACGACATCACCGATCTCCGCGAGCGCGGCAAGCAGGTCGTCCTCGTTTCCTCGGGGGCTGTCGGGGCCGGGATCGGCCGGATCGGCTATGAAAGCGACACCATCGAGGAATCCCAGGCGCTCTCGACGATCGGCCAGAGTCAGCTGATGACCGCCTACAGCGAGAGCTTCGCCCGCTACGACACCAAGGTCGCCCAGATCCTCCTTACCCAACACGATCTCGACAACCCGGATCGCTTCACCAACATTCGCAACACGATCGAGACACTGCTGGAGTGGGATGTAGTGCCGATCATCAACGAAAACGACGCCATCGCCACCGAGGAGCTCCGGATCGGCGACAACGACCGCCTCTCGTCGTCAGTCGCCATTGGCATCGAGGGCGACCTGCTGGTGACGCTGACCGACGTGGGCGGCGTCTACACCGGCAACCCAAAAACCGACGCCGACGCCGAACTGATCGACGCTGTCGGCGCAAACTACGACCAGGTACAGACCATCGTCGACGAGAGCTCGACCGGCGGGTTCGGTGGTATCCAGACGAAAGTTGAGGGGCTCGCCGCGTCAGCGAACACGGCACCCCGGCGGTCATCGCGGCTTCGACCGAGCCCGATGTGTTGGCGCAGATCGCCGATGGTGAAACCGTAGGAACGATATTTCTCCCGATCAACGGTGTTGACAATGAGTGATACCGACGCGACCGGCGACGCCGCCGGAGCGACCGACCAAGCCATCGACGCGAAAGTTGACGCCGCCGAGTCCGCCGCGCTCGATCTCGCCAACGTCGACGACGCCGACCGACAGGCCGCACTGCACGCCATCGCCGACGCTATCGACGACAACCGCGAAGCCATCCAATCGGCCAACGCCGAGGATGTCGAGGCTGCCGAGGAGCTGCTCGAAGCCGGCGAGTACACCCAGGCACTCGTCGACCGTCTCAAACTCTCGGATGCAAAACTCGACAGCATCGTCGAGATGGTTCGTAGTGTCGCCGGCCAGGACGACCCCCTCGGGGAGACGATTGTCGCCCGCGAACTCGACGCAGATCTCGAACTCTACAAGCTCGCCGTCCCGATCGGCGTTGTCGGCACCGTTTTCGAGTCCCGGCCCGACGCCCTCGTTCAGATCGCCGCCCTCGCGCTGAAATCCGGCAATAGCGTGATGCTCAAAGGTGGCAGCGAGGCCAGCGAATCCAACCGCGTCCTCTTCGAGTTGATCCGTGAGGCGACCGCCGACCACGACGCGATCCCCGACGGCTGGGCGCAACTCGTCGAGGCCCGCGCCGACGTGACCGCAATGTTGGAGATGGACGAGTCGATCGACCTGCTGATGCCACGCGGGAGTTCCTCATTCGTCGAGTACGTTCAGGACAACACCTCGATCCCCGTTCTCGGCCATACTGAGGGGATCTGCCACATCTTCGTCGACCGTGAGGCCGATCTCGATATGGCCACTGAGGTCGCTTTCGACGCCAAGGTGCAGTACCCCGCAGTCTGCAACGCGGTTGAAACGCTGCTCGTCCACGAGTCGGTCGCCGAGGAGTACCTTCCGCAGATCGTCAAACGCTACGCCGCAGCCGACGTTGAGGTTCGCGGCGACGAGCGCACACGGGAGATCGTCGATGTCGCCGCAGCCAGCGAGGCTGACTGGTCGACCGAGTACGGCGACCTGATCGTCTCTGTGAAGGTCGTTGACTCACTCGATGCCGCGCTCGATCACATCACCGAGTACGGCTCGAAACACACCGAGTCGATCATCACCGCCGATGCTGACCGCGCTGGCCGATTCATGCGAAGTCTCGATTCGGCGAGCGTCTTCCACAACGCCTCGACCCGTTTTTCCGACGGCTACCGGTTCGGCCTCGGCGCGGAGGTCGGCATCTCGACCGGCAAGATCCACGCCCGCGGCCCGGTCGGGCTGGAAGGCTTGACGACCTACAAATACCACCTCGAAGGCGACGGCCACCTCGTGGCGACCTACGCCGGCGACGACCCTCGCCCGTTCACCCACGAGGAGTTCGACGGCGAGTGGGTGCCCGGCGAGCTGTCGCGGTAGGATGCGACGCGGTGTCGAAATAATCCCAGCGCGGCAAAGATATTTCTGAGTTGCCGGCCACGTATCCTGTATGAGCGACGCTGAGCGACCCGGCTGGACGGAGTCGGTGTCGGCCGCCGACCGTGTCCGGTCGGTGGCGACGACACTGAGCGAGCCGCGAACCGCCAACTGGATCGCGGGCGAAGCCGAGGTCGCCCACGAGACGGCCCGCAAGTACCTCGACCAACTGGTCGCCGACGGGAAAGTCGAAACGAGCGAGGCCGGCGGCAAGACGGTCTATCGGCCCGATCCGGTCGGCCAGTATCTCTCCGAGATGCACCGCCTCTATGCCGACCACACCGCCGACGAGTTGGCCGACCGCCTGACCGAGATCACCGACCAACTCCACCGGTGGCAGGATGCGTACGATATCGAGACACCGAACGAACTCCGCGCAGCGATCGGCGAGACGACCGATGCGGCGACAGCCGATGAGTACCGCCGCGTTGCGACCGAGTGGGAGCAGCTCCAGTACCGCCAATCGCTCGTCGAAGACACGCTCCGACTCTACGACCGCTTTGCCGACGATGCGTCGCCCGCGCCAGTATGACACCGCCGGGATCGCCCAATCCAGCGGTCTACCGCGAGCTCCGCGATGTGCTCCGCCGACAGCCCGAGATTACCGAGACGTGGTACGCACCGGACGCGGTACAGCGTCGGTATCTCGTCGGGTCGGTCGCGCCCGCCCGAGTCGAGTCACCGACCGGGCCTGACGCGCCGCAGATTGCGGTGCGGTGGCTGTCTACACGAGATGAGTTCCGGATCGACTACACCGACCCGAACACCGGGTTTCACTGTGGCTGGCACCGCGACGACGACCATCCCGGTCTCGGCGCGACGCATTTTCAGTACAAACATCCCGAAGACGAGGAGCCGACCTACGAGGAAGCCGACTTTGCGGCGACGACGCCGCCGAAACTCCTGTGGGCATGTCTCGACGACCTGTTTTCCGTCCGGTTGCCGCAGCTAACAACCGAGTAGCAGAGGTACGTCACGCTTTGCGGAGCGTCACCTGTTCGGCTTCGATATCCTCGATAAACGCACCCTCGCCGCCGACCGTGTAGGTCTCGCCGTCGGCATCGATGGTCAGACTCGCTTCGATCGGGAATTGGCTGTTCGCCGGCTCGATGAGCCCCTGTGTCACGCCGACGATCCGACACTCCAGATCAACCGGCTCGTTTGTCTCCGTCCACCGGCCTTCGATCCGGGCGGCCAGCGGTGTTTCGGTGCGACACCAGAGTGTCGCCTCGACGACGGCGATTCGGAAGTTCGTCTCCGTCAGTGGGAGGCTGGTCGGCTCGGTGACCGCGACCTCGGTGCCGACCGGCCAGTAGTTGCCGAAAAAGGAGCCGACGATCACCGGGCCGAGTTGAGGATGGGAGAAAACGATCGCCTGCGTGTCGCTGTGGGTCGAGGTCAGCATCTCCGCGGGGGCGACCAGCCCGACCCGGTCGTCGGCGGTCACCATCGCTGGCATCGGCTCCCCCAAATTCGGGTAATACTCGCCACCCCACAGCAGTCTTCGGGTGGTTCGTCGGTTTCGGTGATCAACAGCGTCACCAACACGCCGCGGTCGACGGCGGCTCTGAGTTCGTCGGCGACGTCCGAGAGCCGCCCGATCGGAATCGACAGGGTGAGTTCCGACTCGCTGTCGGCGATGAGCCCCTGAATCCGTTTGAGCACGGTTTCCCGGCTTTTGACGACCTCGAACTGGTCGGTGGCGGGCTCGGCTCGCGTATAGCGCGCTTCGAGGGCGGGTTTGATCGCCTCGGCGTCGGTGACCAGCTGGTTGACGACCGTCTCGGGCGGGCGCGCTCGGATGCGCGTCGGGACGACGTGATCGTTGACCTCGACGAAGCCGCGATCCGCGAGCGCCTCGCTGACGCTGTAGACGTAGCGTTTGGAGACGCCGGCGACATCGGCGATCGTACTCGCCTTCGCCTCGCCGTGGGCCAGAAGGGTGAGGTAGGTGTCGACCTCCTTTTCAGAGAAGCCGAACCGCCGAAGATGTGCCCGGAGGGTGGCGTCGTCCATACCGGTAGTGGCGGCGGCTCCTGCTTAACAGTCCGTGGCTGGTACGGTCGTCGAATCCGGCCGACAGCCGTTCACGTTGCTGGCGGCCGGCAGCCGTTCACGCTGCGACCGGCCGGCAGCCGCTCACGCTGTGGTTGGCCGACAGACGACCACGTCGTCAACGACAACGTAGTTGCCGTTTCCATCGTCACGCGGATCATGGCGCTTCCGCAGTGGCTTCCCGGTTCGAAGATCAGTGTCGCCGACGGCGGTCGGCAGACTGACCGTCGCCGGAATCTCACCGAAGTTGAGCACGACGAGTAGCCGCTGGTCGCCGTTGTCGCGGGTGAAGGCGACGACGTGCTGTGGCTCGTCGGTGATTCGCAGGCTGTCGGCATCGCTGTCAGCTTTCGTTGTGTCGCTGTCATCGCCAGCACGGTCATCCCCGTCTTCACCCGTGCTGTCGACTGCATCCGGGGTCGGCTCCGTCGTCATCGGGTCGGTCGTGGTGACGACGCCGACTGAGATGGGGTCGATCCGCCCGTCGTTCAACACCGGATACTCGTCTCGCAGCCGCGACAGCGATCGATGGAACTCGGTTAGTTCTGTGTCGCCGTCGTGCCATTTCATCGGGCCGCGATCGGCGGTCATGCCACGTTCTTGGCCGTAGTAGATCAGGGGCGCGCCTGGGAGAGTGAACGTCGCTGCCGCTGCCGCTCGTAGGGCTGGCTCGCCGCACTCACCGAGATACCGGCTTTCGTCGTGGTTTTCGACGTATCGGAGGTGAACTGACGACTCGGGAAACCCCTGCCAGCGTACCGTCTCAAGGGCGTCAAAGATCGCTCGGGCTGGCTGCTTGTCGTTTCCGATCGCCCGCAGCGTTTCGTGGAGGGTGCTGTCGTAATGCATCGTAAACTCGGCCTCGTGGGCCTGTGGATCGTGGGGGATCGTCTCATCGAGCATGAGGAAGTCGGCGGGAACCCGCTCGGCGACCTCCTTCCAGAAGCCATGGGGGACACCCCACGCAATATCACACCGAAAGCCATCGACGAGGTCGACCCACTCGTCGACGACATCGAGCATCCACTCTCGCACCGCCAGTGAGCCATAGTTGAGATTGGGGATCCGCGACCAGTTGAAGTAAAACTCCGGGCTCCCGTCGCCGGCCCAGGCGATGTCGGTGCTGTCGTCGTCGCGGGGCACCCGCACGTAGCGATCGTCGTAGCCGTCGACGCCGGCCGAGTGGAGTTGAAACGCGGGATGGTCGCGGGAGGTGTGATTGATCACGAGATCAAACACGACTCGAATCCCGGCCTCGTGGCAGCGATCGACCAGTGATTCGAAGTCGGCACGGCTCCCCAGATCTGCCGCCGTGCTGAAGTAGTCGGTGATGTGGTAGCCGTGGTCGGTCGGGCTGCGAGGATCGGCGTCAGCCACAGCATGTCGACGCCGAGCGATTCGAGATACTCGATCCGGCGTTCGATCTCGGCGAACGTCGTCTGTGGCGTTTCGCCGGCAAACGACCGTACGAAGATCTCATACACGGTCGGCGATTCGGCCCACGCTGGCGGCTCGGTTGGGGATCGGATCTTGAACTCACCGCCCGCGGTGCGTTGCACGTCGACTGTGTCGGCGATCGAGTGTCGCTCGCCGACGGCGACCGCATGCACCCGGAGCCGGTCGTCGATGGCGTCGGCGGCAACGCGACAGGTTCGCCCATCGGTTTCGACGGCCGAATCCGAGATCGAATCGCGGTCGTCGACGACGAATCGCACTTCCAACTCCTCGTCGCTAACTTCGCTGTCGGGGGCGGCTGCTGGGTCGGCGGTGACGACGACCTGACCGTTTTCGGCGTCGACGCTCGCCGACAGCGCACAGCGTGGTCGCCCCGGCCCGGGGACGGTCACCGAGTCGTGGATTTGTCGACCGAAATCGTCGTCGAGACAGAAGCCGTAATGGTGGGTGCCGGGCGGCAACTCGACTTCGAGCACAAAGCGGTCGTCGGCGCGTCGCGGTCGGTTGGCACCGACGCGGTGGTCGTTGAACGGGCCGACGACGGAGACGCGATCGATCGTCGCCGGCTCGACCGGCAGGTCGGCAAACGGCAGCGTCAACGCCATCTTGCTGCGGGCGTGCGGAAACGCCAGCACGCGTTGGCTGTGCGTCCCGTTCGGGCCCGCGAGTTCAAACCGGTAGGTGCCAGGCTGGTCTGGCGTGACAGTAACGACCGGCTCGTCGCCGACGGTCACCCGACTCTCAGCCGGGGCGTCGATCAGTTGCCACGCGTAGTCAGCCGTGCGGTCGGGGTTCCAGGGGGCCAACTCGACGGCCTCGCCGACGGCGGTAAATCGCGGTGGCCCGATATCGTCCATATGACAGCTCAGGGGGCCGAATCGTCTTGATTGTTGTCGTTTCAAAAAACGTGTGAACAACAAATACACCAAGAATTAATACGGGTGACCGCCTGAGAGTAGGTATGCAACTCCGTGACGCACTTGACGACTACAAGCGGTCGTCAGGTGACAGCACGCTCTTTGCCGGCGAGCGGCGGACGCTCTCCGGGCGGTTTTCCGGCGGTGACGGCCGGCTGGTACACATCGACGAGGGCGTGATCCGTGACTTTGGCTACCCGCTGTCAGGGCTGACCGGGCTGGAACGCTCCCGGTTCGGCCTCAGCCTCGGCGACGAGAAGTTCTGGTTCGACGAGGATGCCACCTCAACACAGACGTACTACGAGGACACCGGCCTCGTCAAAACCGTTCATGAGACGCCGATCGGCGAGGTGACCGAACTCGATCTGACGATCGGCAACGCCCACCTCACCCACTTCGAGACGGTCGCCGAACACGCCGAGATCATCGCCTACGTCTCGCTGGCTCCCGATGGCCGCCACAGCCGCCTCGGACAGCTTCACCACGAAGACGTGATCGAGGTCTACCACGAGACCGAACACGACTTTCTCGGGAGCGCGACGGGCTTCGCCGGCATCCGCGGCCAGATCCCCGCCTCCTTCGACGATTTGATCTCCGAGGAGCCAACCGAATACCCACGACCCCCACACGACGGCCGCTACGCTGAGGATCGCCTCAGCGGCGACTTGGTCTGTTGGCTCCCGCTGGATCACGGCAGCACGACGCTCATCACGCTGTTGACCGACTGGGAAGAGACCGACCGCGCTGACGCCCTCGCGCAGATGGAAACGTTTCGCACCGAGTACACCGATCGGGCAGCCTTCGAGGAGGCGGCTGCGGCGACGGCCCCGCTCGACGACACCGACGACCTTCCGCTGGATGAGTCGATATCGGCCGACGTGCGCGTGCTCTCGCTGCTGACGGGGACGACCGGCCTCCGGATGGCTGGTCCGGACTTTGATCCGTACTATCGCCATTCAGGTGGCTACGGTTACACCTGGTTCCGCGACGACGCCGAGATCTCGCTGTTCGTCCTTGAGTCTGACCAGCATT